>NZ_CP174370.1:592500-3950242 GCF_046581255.1 Clostridium sp. MB05
AAAAAGTAACGGAGGCGCCCAAAGGTTCCCTCAGAACGGTCGGAAATCGTTCGAAGAGTGCAAAGGCAGAAGGGAGCCTGACTGCGACACCCACAAGTGGAGCAGGGACGAAAGTCGGGCTTAGTGATCCGGTGGTACCTCGTGGGAGGGCCATCGCTCAACGGATAAAAGCTACCTCGGGGATAACAGGCTGATCTCCCCCAAGAGTCCACATCGACGGGGAGGTTTGGCACCTCGATGTCGGCTCGTCGCATCCTGGGGCTGTAGTAGGTCCCAAGGGTTGGGCTGTTCGCCCATTAAAGCGGCACGCGAGCTGGGTTCAGAACGTCGTGAGACAGTTCGGTCCCTATCCGTCGCGGGCGTAGGAAATTTGAGAGGAGCTGTCCTTAGTACGAGAGGACCGGGATGGACTGACCTATGGTGCACCAGTTGTTCTGCCAAGAGCATGGCTGGGTAGCTAAGTCGGGAAGGGATAAACGCTGAAAGCATCTAAGCGTGAAGCCCCCCTCAAGATGAGATTTCCCATAGCATAAGCTAGTAAGACCCCTTGAAGAACACAAGGTTGATAGGTCAGAGGTGTAAGTGTGGTAACATATTTAGCTGACTGATACTAATAGGTCGAGGGCTTGACCAATAATTAAAAGATTTTGGCAATAATTCATGTGCAATTTTCAGAGAACACTCTGATATCTGGTGATGATGGCGTAGAGGAAACACTCCTTTCCATTCCGAACAGGAAAGTTAAGCTCTACAGCGTCGATGGTACTGCATGGGAAACTGTGTGGGAGAGTAGAACGTCGCCAGGTTATATATGGCTCGATAGCTCAGTCGGTAGAGCAGAGGACTGAAAATCCTCGTGTCCCTGGTTCGATTCCTGGTCGAGCCACCAGGTATGGCGCTATAGCCAAGTGGTAAGGCAGAGGTCTGCAAAACCTTTATTCCCCGGTTCAAATCCGGGTGGCGCCTCCAAAAAAATCCTACAAGTTTTACTTGTAGGATTTTTTTATTTGAAAAACAATTTTTTTTGCATAAGTAAATTACTGCTAGATAAAAATTCAAATTTTGCACCTATTGGTATTGTTATATTAGGATAATCATGCCCAAGGGGGAAGCTTTCAATAATTGGTATATTTAATGGCACTAATTTTTGTTTAATAATATCGTTTATAGAGAAATCGCTATCTTTATTAGTACAATCTGTAAAATGTCCTAATATTATTCCACAAACCTTTTGAAGTTTTCCACAAGAGATAAGTTGAGATAACATTCTATCTACAGAATAAGGACTTTCATCAACATCTTCAATAAAAAGAATATTACCTTTGAAATCTATCTCATAAGGTGTTCCAATAGTTGAGCAAATTATTGATAAATTACCTCCTACTAAATTACCTTCAAAATTTTTTTCATTCCATACAAAATAATTATCAGAACAAATCTCTTTTAGATTATAGATAATTTTAGGGTCTTTATTTGTAAGTACTTTTATAAAATACTCTTTTGTTATAATGTCATTAAAATTTGAAGTTATCATTGGGCTATGAAATGTAGTTAATTTGCAAGCTTTTGCAAGATAGTTTAATAGTAATGTTATATCACTATATCCACAAAAGGGTTTAGGATTATTTTTTATAAGATTTAAATCTAAATATGGAGCCATTCGTATGGAACCATATCCACCTCTAAGACAAACTATTGCGTCTATATCTTTATCTGCAAACATTAAGTTTAAATCTTCTGCACGATCTTTATCGTTACCGGCTAAATATCCATAAGAGCTATATAAATGTTTTCCCTTTTTTATTCTAAAGCCTAGTTTTTGAAAGTTGCTTATTTTTTCATCTATAAACTCTTTGTCTTCGGGGGATGCTGGAGCTATAATTCCTATTGTAGATGAAATATTTAATGGTTTTAATTTTGACAATAAAAAACACCTGCTTAAAATTATTTATATACTTAATATACTATAAAAAAATAAAGCTAGTGACTTAAAGCTAGCTTTATTTTTAAGAAAACATATCTTTTCTATATAATATGTAAGCAGTTCCAAAAGTTAATACTAAGGTTATAATCATTGTTATTTCAAAACCATAAGTATTATTTATAAGTGGCATTTTTATAAAGTTCATTCCAAATATTCCACCTATAACGGTTGGGATAGCCATTAGTATTGTAACAGAGGCTAAAACTTTCATAACTATATTTAAGTTATTTGAAATAACAGAAGCGAAAAAGTCCATGGTACTTGCAAGTATGTTACTGTATATCTCTGTCATTTCTATAGCTTGTTTATTTTCAATAATAACATCCTCTAATACATCTTGATCTTCCTCATATTTTTGCATTATATCTAATTTCAGCATTTTTTCTAAGGTAATTTCATTTGCTTTAAGTGATGTAGAAAAGTAAACTAGAGATTTTTCTAGAGAGTGTAGTTGAATAAGCTCTCTATTTTTCATTGATTTATGTAGCCTTTTCTCTATCATTAAGCTTTTCTTATCAATTTGTCTTAAGTAAATTAAATATGCAGTTGATATTTTACTTAATATTTGCAATATAAATCTAGATTTTTTAAAAGAATAAAATGATTTCACTCTACCATTTACGAAATCTGTCAAAATACGACTGTTCTTTAAGCACACAGTGATAATTTGTTTCTCTGTATGAATTATAGCTAGTGGATATGTATCATATGTAAGAGAATTATCTTCCATTTCAGTAAAAGGTATATCCACAACTACTAGTAAACAATCATCTTCTATATCTATACGAGAAGTTTCTTCATCGTCTAATGGAGCTTTTAAAAATGATAATGGAACTCCAGTCTTTTTTGAAATTAGAATTAATTCTTCATCAGAAGGAGCTACAATGTTAATCCAACAACCAGGTTCTAAATTATCTAGAACTTTTAATGAAGGATTTTGTTCACTAATACTTTTATAAATTTGTATCATAAAGGACCTCCTTAAGTAGATTACAAAACTAATTATACTATTAATATATGTTTTTGTAACATAATAAGTAAATTTTTATTTTAAATATTTGATAATATAGATAATTGAAGATATTCATAGTAAAAGTGCATATGAATTAAATAATTCAACACAAATTAAAATAATGATAAAAATATAATCATTAATTAATAAATTTTAATGTGGATAAAAACTTAAATAATTAGTATAATCTCAGTATTGCTTTAATGAATAGAAGTAATGTCGTAACGGGGGATTAATAAAGAAATGATGCATAGAGAAATTATTGCTAAAAAAAGAGTGCCAGCAATTGTAGTTGTTTTATTTACAGTTACAGCTATGTTATATTTAGCTGAGGCTATAGAGAGATCAAAATATAATAGACATATCATTGGTCATATCGTTAATATTGCTTTAGTATTAATAACTATAATTTTAATTATTAAAGAAATTAAAAGCTGCTCAGTATCATATAAGTATGCTATTATAGCAGACAAGCTAATAATAAATTTAATAAGGAATAAGGAAGAAAAAAATCTAGAGAGCATAAAGATGTCTGATATATTGTACATAGGTGAAAAGTCATTAATGCCTAAAGAGTATCAATTTTTAAGAAGATCTAAAAGGTATTTATGTAATAGAATTTTTTCAAAATCATACTATTGTGTTTATAAAAGTGGTAATAATATAGAAAGAATAAAATTTCAACCAAGTGATAAATTTATTAGTAGGATAATAAAACATGGTGAATTAAAATGTAGATTAATTAGAAGAGAAATAATATAAAAAATAGGCTGGGATACAGCCTATTTTTTATAGAATTCATTTTTTACTTCTGAAAGAAGATTTTCATTAAGTATAATATCATATCCAGTAAATGACAATGACAAGGCTGCTTTCATAGCTTCTTCAAAAGCATAATCAGATATTGTAGCATTGCAAAATTCTTTTGTTCCATATTTTATATTATCATTATTAACTATAGATATATATGGATGAATACAAGGAACTCTTTTACTAACGATACCTAAACTTAATCCTGAATAAATATCTCTAGGACCAGAGATATTTATTATTCCACTTTCTTTTAAATTATGACTAAATAACCTATTTAATGTTCTATTAGTTATTAGCTCTTCATTTTCAGGTTCATATAATGAAATAGAATATTGCAATCTTATAAGTTTTGAAACATAAATTGCAATTTCTCTTAATTTATTTTCTGCTATTTTGGCTAAATCCATTTCTTTGCTTCTTATATAAAATTTAGCTTCAGATTCTATAGGTAACAATAAAGGAGTAAAGCCTCCATTAGACAAGATAGAGTTTACTTCTACATCTTCAGGAAAACCCCTTAGTAGTGAATTTAATATATTAAAAGTTAAAAGAATTCCGTCTAAAGATGTATAGGCTCCTTTATTCAAAAAGCTTAATCCATCATGGCCTATAAATTTTATACTTAATGGTACTACTGCAGAAGAACTTCCACTTTCTGATGTTATTATATCTGGGTGTGCAAGCAAAACTACATCTATATCGTCAAAGACGCCTTGTTTAACCATTACTGATTTTGTTCCGCCAAGATACTCACCAGGACAGCCTATTAATACAACAGAGCCTCCTATTTTATCTATTATATTACTTAATGAAATAGCTGCTGCAACTGATGTTGATGTTAATAAATTATGGCCAGTTAAATGGCCTTCATTTGGAACAGCATCATATTCGCATAAAAAGCATATTTTAGGGTGTCCATTACCCTTTGAGGCATAGAATGATGTTTTTATTTCTAAAAATTCTTTTTTTACATCAAAACCATAATTAGTTAGTAGTTTACAAATATAATTGTAACTATTGTACTCATTATAGCTATCTTCTGGATTATTATATAAATAATCATTTAACTTTTTTATATCATCTTTACATTTTGATAAATAAGAAATCATTTCTTGTTTCATAATATCTTCCTCCCAAATTATCTTATTCTTAATTTTCCCTTAAACTTAAATAATTATTTATTAAATGGAACTTTTTAAATAAGTATAAAAATACAATTATTAGGTGAGAATTATAATAAAATTATTATAAGAAGGATGGGATTACATGGATCTATTAATAAAGGGAATAGATATAAATGAAAATAAGTGTATTATTTGTAGAAAAGAAATATATAGTGATATAATTATAGAAAAGAGCTTATTATGCCAATGTTGTCATAGAAAGATATCTACAATAACTGTAGATGATTTTGAATATGACTATTATAAAGATAAGGTTAAAGAAGGGCTTTGTAGTAAATATAATTTTAAATAGTATGAGGTATAACAGATGAACAGAGGAAAATTTATAGTATTTGAAGGTGGAGAAGGATCTGGTAAAAGCACAATTTTGGACATGGTGTATGACTATTTAATTCAAAATAATGTAGAATGTATTAAAACAAGAGAGCCGGGCGGAATAAAGATATCTGAAGATATAAGAAAAATAATATTAGATACTAAAAATACGGAAATGGATAGTAAAACAGAAGCTTTATTATATACTGCAGCAAGAAGGCAACACTTAGTAGAAAAAGTCATAGTAGAAATTGAAAAAGGAAAAATAGTTCTTTGCGATAGATTTATATATTCTTCTCTAGCATATCAAGGTTATGCTAGAAATATAGGTATAGAAGATATATATCAAATAAATAAGTTCGCAATAGGAGAATATATGCCAGATTTAAATATACTATTTGATGTATCTCCAGAAGTTGGGTTGGGAAGAATAACTAAAAATGAAGATAGAGAAGTTAATAGATTAGATTTAGAAAAAATGGATTTTCATTATAGAGTTAGAGAAGGATATAATAATCTATATGAAGCTAATAAAGATAAGTTTGTAAAGGTAGATGCGGAAAAATCTATAGAGGAAGTTTTTAGCTCTGTAAAAGATATAATTATTAATTTCATTGAATAAAATTAATAATATAGGACAAATTTTTACTCAATTAGAACTCTTTTATGATAGAATATTATTAGAGGAGTATAATTTTATTGGGAGGGGTTAATATGAAATTAGTAATAGCTATGGTACAAGACGATGATGCATTAGATTTAGTAGATGCAATTACAGAAGCTGGGTTTAGAGTTACTAAGTTAGCGTCAACTGGGGGCTTTTTAAAAGCAGGAAACACAACCTTAATCATAGGAGTTGAAAAAGATAAAGTTCAAAGTGTTATAGATGTTGTAGAAGAAGTTTGTAAAACGAGAAAACAAATCATAACAACACCAACACCTATTACAGGAAATGTTGATATGTACATGTCATACCCTATAGAAATTGAAGTTGGGGGAGCCACTATATTTGTTATAGATGTAGATCAATTCATTAAGATATAATTATATTGGAGGGTGTAATGGGGCAATTTGTCGGACATAAAAACATAATTAATAGTTTTAAAAAAAGAATAGAATCAGGAGAAATTTCCCATGCACATATAATAGTTGGAGAAGATGGTATTGGAAAGAGTAAATTAGCTAGAACATTAGCTATAAATATTTTAGGTGGAAATGAAGATAGAAATTATGTTGATATTATAAATTATAGGTGTAAAAAGGCTTCTTTTGGGGTAGATGATATAAGAGAAATGGTTGATGAGATAAATAAAAAACCATTTGAAGGCGATAAAAAGATAATTATAATTTATAATGGAAATAAGTTAACGGTTCAAGCTCAAAATGCTCTTTTAAAAACTATAGAGGAACCACCAAAGGGTGTTTTTATTATTTTATTATGCGAAAGTTTAGAATTGATATTAGATACTGTAAAATCAAGGTGTCAAATATATAAGCTTACTCCATTAAAAAAAGATGAAGTGAGACTTTATATAGAGGGCATGGAACTTGAAAACTATAGTAATGATGAAATAAATGCTGCTGTTGCATATAGTGAAGGAATTCCTGGCAAAGCAGAAGATTTTTTAAAAAATTCCTCATTAAAAGATTTAAGAAATATGTTAATTGATTTATTATATGTATTAGTGAAGGGAAATATAAAAAATCTATTAGATTTCGAAGATAAAATATTATTATATAAGGACAAAAAAGAAGAGATATTAAACATTTTAGCCTCCTTTATAAGAGATATCATTATCTATAAAGAAGTAAGTAATATTAATGGAGTAATAAATGGGGATAAAATAGAAAATATAAAGGAATTAGCTATTGAAATGTCTTATAAGAAACTCAATAAGATTATTGATAAAATTGGAGAGGCTAGAGAAGCTTTTTTAAGCAATTCAAATTTCTCATTAACTATTAGAGTTATGCTTATAGGATTTATGGAGGTTTAATAATGATAAAAGTTGTAGGTGTAAGATTTAAGAAAGCCGGTAAAATATACTATTTTGATCCAAGTGAACTTGATGTAAAAAAAGGTAATTTTGTTGTTGTAGAAACAGCAAGAGGTATAGAGTTTGGAGAATGTGTAATAGGAATTAAAGAAATACCAGAAACTGATATAGTAGCACCATTAAAAAGTGTTATAAGAGTTGCTGAAAAAGAAGATATAGATAAACATAAAGAAAATAAGGTAAAGGAAAAAGATGCTTTAGAAATTTGTTTAAAGAAAATAGAAGAACATAGATTAAATATGAAATTAATCGATGTAGAGTATACTTTTGATAATAATAAAGTTATATTCTATTTTACAGCAGATGGTAGAGTAGATTTTAGAGAGCTAGTTAAAGATTTAGCTACTATATTTAAAACTAGAATAGAATTAAGACAAATTGGTGTTAGAGATGAAGCTAAGATGTTAGGAGGATTAGGACCTTGTGGAAGACCACTTTGTTGTTCTACATTCTTAGGAGACTTTGCATCTGTTTCTATAAAGATGGCAAAGGAACAAAACTTATCATTAAACCCAACTAAGATATCAGGAATATGCGGAAGGCTTATGTGCTGTTTAAACTATGAGCAAAGTACGTATGAAGATATAAGAAAGAGACTACCTAAGGCTGGATCAATTGTCAGCTTAGGAGAAGCTAAGGGTGAGGTAGTAAGTAATAATACAGTTAAGGAAAGCGTAAAGGTTAAGTATAGAAGAGGTGATGAAGAGGTAGTAGAAGAGTTCAAAATAGATGATATTGAACTTATTGAAGGTAGTTATGAGGATTCTATAGATGAGTCAGACATAAAATTAGAGATTGAGTTACCAGAGGACAAAAATTTAATTAAAGATCTTATTAAAGATAATTAAAAGGGGGAAGTTAAATGAAATCCTTATTAAAGGTTTCTAATATTAATACAAATGAGGATATAATTAACGTAAGAGAGGCTATAGCACAAAATGCAGGTGTAATTGCTTGTGAGGTAAGTTTATCTAAAAAAGAAGTAAATATTGTATATGATGATAAAAGTGTAACTATAGATAAAATAATAAGCTCAATTGAAGAGATAGGATATAGCATAATATAAAGTCTAGTACTAATATTAGATAAATTCTTCTTAAGGCTTTTAAATTTTAAGTCCTTATGATAAAATAGATTGTGAAATAAATTCATAATACTAGGAGGTGCTTTTTATGGCATTTAAAATTGAAGATTCATGTGTAAACTGTGGTGCTTGCGCTGCAGAATGTCCAGTTGATGCTATAAGTCAAGGAGATACTCAATTCGTTATCGATGAGGATACTTGCATAGATTGTGGAAACTGTGCAAATGTTTGTCCAGTAGGAGCTCCAGTTCAAGCATAATTTACATAAAGAACCGCTAAATTAGCGGTTCTTTATTTTTTAGTTAGACAACAATATAACGGAGCATTTATCCTTAAATGACATATCATCAGAATATATTGTATTAGATTTATAAGATAAAATATTTTTTAAAGAGGATAAAAATTTATATGGACCATCCAAATAAAAATACTCAGATGAAGTTTTAAAACACATTGGAATTATGTACTTTGGTTTTAAAGTTAAAGCCAATTTAGCAGCAGAATATCCATCTAAACAAAAGTGGCCACCTATTGGAATAAATAAAAAATCTACTTCAGATAATTTATTTATTAATTCGTCGTCTAATTTATGTCCTAAAGAACCTAAGTGACAAATTTTAAAATTATCAATATTTAAATAATAAATTATGTTCTCACCACGTTTAAATCCATTCATATTATCTTTAAATGTTTTAAATCCTTCTAAGTTTATAAAACTATTAGAAAATGAACAGGAAGAATTTATTACTGTACAGTTCTTATCAATATACTTATTAATAATTTCATTATTATGAGTATGACTAAATGTAATTATATCTGGTTTTAAATCATATTTTTCTATATAGGGATATATTTGCATTGGATCTAAAAGAATTCTTTTACCGAGAGAGTTCTTTATTAAAAAGCTAGTATTGCCTATCCACTTAATTTCCATATTCCATCACCTCTAATATATAGTTTAAGTAAAATATGCGATATAATTCTCTTTTTTGATTTAATATATAAAATCATAAAATGGACATATTAAAATTTATAATATATAATAAAAGTCAAAGAAGGTCAATTTGAAAAATGGTTTAAGAAGGTGAAAATATGGCAAGAATTTCAGATACAATAGAGAATTTTATAAAAGATATGATAAGTGAAGAAAATAAAAGACAAGTCTTAATTCAAAGAAATGAATTAGCAGATAAATTTTCATGTGCACCATCACAAATTAATTATGTATTAACCACAAGATTTACTTACGAAAAGGGTTATATTATAGAAAGTAAAAGAGGTGGTGGAGGTTGCATAGTAATAAAGAAAGTAACATACGATAATAAAGATGAAAGATTAGCTTTAATTAATAATTCCATCGGTGAAACAATAACATATGGAAATGCCCTTTCTATATTAGAACATTTAAAAGATACTAATAATATTACAGAAAAAGAATATGAAATAATAAAAATATCTTTAAATGATAGAACTTTATCATCTAGTGAATACAAAAACAAATTAAGGGCTGACATACTTAAGGGAATTATAACAGTTATATTATCGTAATATAAACTTAAAAACCAAAATTTATCTGATAGTTGTTAATATTAGCAATAGGGTATGGAGGTATATATGATTTTTGGGAAATTTACAGAGAGGGCACAATTAGTATTAGTAGAGGCTCAAAAAGAGTCACAATATTTCAAACATGGATATATAGGAACTGAGCATGTTCTTTTAGGGGTTTTAAGAGAAGGTGGATATGCAAAACAACTACTGTACAGCAATGGGGTTACAGTTGAGAAAGTAAGAAAAGTTATAGAAGACTATCTAGGTTTTGGAGATATAGATATATCTGTAGGAGAAATGCTACTAAATCCAAAAACAAAAAGGTTATTTGATGATAGTCTAATTAAAGCTAGGATATATGATCATAACTGTATAAACCCAGAACATATTTTACTAGCATTAATAGATGATACTGAAGGTGTAGCATATACTATATTTACAAATTTAAAACTAAATTTAAATCTAATAAAAAATGAAATAAGTAACTACTTATATGAAAAAAGGTTAGATAATATAAAAAATGATGATAAAGATAAGAAAAAAAATATAAAAACTCCTCTACTAAATCAATATGGTAGAAATCTTACTACTATGGCTAAGGAAGGTAATTTAGATCCGGTTATAGGTAGAGAAGATGAAAACAAAAGAATATTAGAAATATTGTGTAGAAGAGTTAAAAATAATCCTTGTCTAATAGGTGAGCCGGGAGTAGGTAAAACAGCTGTTATAGAGGGGTTAGCTCAAAGAATAATAAGTGGTAATGTTCCAGAAATACTAAAAGACAAAATATTAATTTCTCTTGATTTGACTTCAATGATAGCAGGAGCAAAATATAGAGGAGAATTTGAAGACCGATTAAAAAGAGTAATGGATGAGATAAGAAACTCACAGAATATAATAATATTTATTGATGAAATTCATACTATCGTTGGTGCTGGAGGTGCGGAAGGTGCCATAGATGCGTCTAACATTTTAAAACCTGCTTTAGCAAGAGGTGAAATAAAATGTATAGGTGCAACAACAATAGATGAATATAGAAAATATATAGAAAAAGATTCAGCTTTAGAACGAAGATTTCAACCGGTTAATATAGAAGAACCATCAAAGGAAGAGACTTTAGAGATATTAAAGGGCCTTAGAGAAAGATATGAATCACATCATAGGGTGCAGATAGAAGATGAAGCTTTAGAGGCGGCAGTAGAATTATCAGATAGATATATAACAGATAGATTTATGCCAGATAAAGCAATAGATTTAATTGATGAAGCTTCTGCAAAAGTTAGAATAGAAAACCTAACTTCACCACCTGATGTTAAGGAAACACAAATAAAAATAGAAGAAGTTGCAAGAGAAAAGGAAGAATCAATAAAAAATCAGGATTTTGAAAAGGCAGCTTATTTAAGAGATAAAGAGAGAGAATTAAAAGACAAAGTAGATAACTTGAGAATTAACTGGAATAGTAATGAGAATGTTAAGTATATAGTTGACAGGGAAAAGATAGCAAAGGTAGTATCTGTTTGGTCTAAAATTCCATTAGAAAAACTTACAGAGCAAGAATCAGAAAAGCTACTAAGGTTAGAAGAGGCATTACATGAGAGAGTAATAGGACAAAAGGAAGCGGTAATGGCTGTTGCTAAAGCTGTAAGAAGAGCAAGGGTAGGATTAAAGGATCCTAACAGGCCAATAGGAACATTTATATTTTGTGGACCTACAGGAGTTGGAAAAACTGAATTGTCTAATGCATTGGCAGAAACAATGTTTGGAGACAAAAAAAATTTAATTAGAATAGATATGTCTGAATATATGGAGAAGCATTCAGTTTCAAGATTAATTGGAGCTCCACCAGGATATATAGGACATGATGATGGTGGTCAATTAACAGAGGCTGTTAGAAGAAATCCTTATTCAGTAATTTTACTAGATGAAATTGAAAAAGCTCATCAAGATGTATTTAATATATTACTACAAATAATGGAGGATGGAAGATTAACGGACAGTAAAGGAAAAGTAGTAAATTTCAAAAATACTATTGTAATAATGACATCTAATATAGGAGCTCATGATATTAAAAAGCAAAGTATAGTTGGATTTTCTACTTCGGCTACTTTAGAAGATAATGAATATGAGAAAATGAAAAAAAATATAATGGAAGAAATAAAAAGACAATTTAAACCAGAATTTATAAATAGAATTGATGATATTATAGTTTTCCATCAATTAAAAAATAGTGATATATTAAAAATAGTAAATTTAATGCTAAATAACACAATAGATAAATTAAAAGAAAGAAAAATAACAATAAATTTAAATAAAGAAAGTAAAGAGTTCTTAGTAAATAAAGGTGTAGATATAAATTATGGTGCTAGGCCTTTGAGAAGAATAATAACAAAAGAATTAGAAGATAAATTGAGTGAAGAAATGCTAAAAGGATGCATAAAGGGTGGAGACAATTTAGAAGTATATTGTAATGGAGAGGAACTTTATTTTAAGCATATATCATAGTATAGATGAGGGGATTTTTAAAATGGAAGATCTTCTCTTCTTTTTATTTTTATTAATAATTTCTATAGAAAAAGCAATAATATTAAGAGAAATAAAGTTTAAAATAGTAATTAATAAAAATTATTATTTAAAAATAGTTGCATTTTAGGTTAGAGAAGCATATAATTAAATTAAAGAATATACCCCTGGGGGGTAGAAGGAGCGAGCTATGAGTAAGGAAATTAAACATAAAGAGTTAATTATAATAGGTGGTGGTCCAGCGGGTCTAACTGCTGCTATATACGCAACAAGAGCTAAGTTAGATATGCTTTTATTGGAAGATCAAATATTAGGGGGACAGGTTAGGAATAGTTATACAATAGAAAATTACCCTGGATTCAAAAAGGTTTCTGGTACTGAACTAGCTGATTTAATGCAACAACAAGCAGAAGAACTTGGAGCTGAAATTGATGAATTTGATATGGTTGAAAAAGTTGATTTCAGTAGAGAAGAAAAAATAATTGAAACAAATAGTTATATATATAAAACCAAAACAGTAATAATAGCAACTGGGGCTACTCCGAAGAAGTTACCTATTCCGAATGAAGGAGAGTTCTCAGGAAAAGGAGTTCACTACTGTGCGGTATGTGATGGAGCAATGTACGAAGGAAAAATAGTCGGAGTTGTAGGTGGAGGAAACTCTGCTTTAGAAGAAGCTCTGTTTTTAACTAAATTTGCTACTAAAGTAGTTATGATAAGAAGACATGATTACTTTAATGGTGAAAAAGCAACAATTGAAGAAGTTATGAATCATCCTAAGATAGAAGTTTTATTTAATGAAGATTTAGTTAATGTTGATGGAAATGATTTTGTAGAAAAAGCTATAATAAAAAATTCTAAAGATGGCTCTGAAAAAGAAATTCCTATGGATGCGGTATTTGGATTCATAGGAACAGAACCTAAAACAGATCATTTTAAAGATTATATAAATTTAACTCATAATGGATATATTAAGACTGATGAAGGAATGAGAACTAATGTTGAAGGAATATATGCAGCTGGAGATGTTAGAGAAAAGGAATATAGACAAATAACAACTGCTGTTGCAGATGGAACTATAGCAGCATTACAAGCAGAAAAATATGTTGTAGAAAAGAAAAAATAATTAAGAAAGATTAAAGGAGAGATATTATGATAAAAATATATTCAACATCATGGTGCCCATCATGTATAAAAGCTAAAAGATTTTTTGAAATGAAAGGATGGGAATATAGCGAAATTAATGTAGCAGATAAGCATGAAGATAGAGAAGAAGTATTTAAAGTTTCAGGTCAAAGAACTGTACCTGTAATTAATATAGATGGTGAAATAATAGTTGGTTTTGATAAGAATAAGATAGAACTAGCTAAGAAGAAGTAGGTGATATGATGTTTAGTTGTATAAAAGGTAAGGAAAGAACATTTAGAAATTTAGTAAATGGTGAGTGGACTACTAGCCAAAATGAAAAGTTCATAGAGATATATTCACCAATAGGAAATTGCTTAGTTGGAAAGGTTCCAGAAATGACTACTGAAGAAGTTGATTTTGCTATTAAAAGTGCAAAAGAGGCGCAAAAGAATTGGAGAAATATCCCTGTAAGTAAAAGATCAGAAATACTTTATAAAGCGGCTGATATACTAGTAGAAAGAGTAGCAGAATTATCAGATATAATGATGAGAGAAACTGGAAAAGATAGGAAAAGTGCTGAGTCAGAAATATTAAGATCTGCAGATTATATAAAATTTACAGCTGATACAGCAAAGAACTTATCTGGAGAAAGTATTCCAGGAGATAGCTTCCCTGGTTTCAAAAGAAATAAAATATCTTTAGTAACAAGAGAACCGCTAGGAGTAGTTTTAGCTATATCTCCATTTAACTATCCTATAAATTTAGCAGCATCAAAAATAGCACCAGCTTTAGTTGCAGGAAATTCAGTAGTTTTAAAACCAGCAACTCAAGGTAGCTTATGTGGATTATATCTAGCTAAAGTATTTGAGCAAGCTGGAGTACCAGCAGGAGTTTTAAATACTGTTACAGGAAGAGGGAGCGAAATAGGTGACTATATTGTTACACATCCTGGAATAGATTTTATAAACTTTACAGGTAGTACAGAAATAGGTACTAGAATATCAAGAATAACAACAATGGTTCCATTACTTATGGAGCTTGGTGGAAAAGATGCAGCTATAGTATTAAAGGATGCTGATTTAGATCTTGCAGCATCTAATATAGTTTCAGGAGCATATTCTTATTCAGGACAAAGATGTACAGCAGTGAAAAGAATACTAGTTGTAAATGAAGTTGCAGATAAACTAGTTGAAAAAGTTAAAGAAAGAGTTGAAAAGCTAAAAATAGGAAACCCATTAGAAGAAGATGTTGATATAGTTCCGCTAATTGATAGTAAATCAGCAGATTTTGTTTGGGAACTTATAGATGATGCTAGGGAAAAGGGTGCTCATTTACTTGTTGGGGGAAAGAGAGAAGAAAATATGATTTATCCAACTCTTTTTGATAATGTAACAACAGATATGAGATTAGCTTGGGAAGAACCATTTGGACCAGTTTTACCTATAATAAGAGTTAAAGATAAGGATGAAGCTATTGAAATTGCTAATAAGTCAGAATATGGATTACAATCATCTGTATTTACAGAGAATATAAACGAAGCATTTTATGTGGCAGATAGATTAGAGGTTGGTACAGTACAAGTAAACAATAAGACTGAAAGAGGACCAGACCATTTCCCATTCCTAGGAGTTAAGGCTTCTGGAATTGGTACTCAAGGAATTAGATATTCAATAGAGTCTATGTCTAGACCAAAAGCAACAGTAATTAATTTAGTAAGATAAATTAAAATAGAGAAGTGAAATTTCACTTCTCTATTTTATTTAAAAGGAAGATAATAAAATATCTTCTTTTATGTTTAATATTAGATATTTAAAGCTGAATCTATAGCTTTTTTATCAAAGCCTACTATAATTGTTCCATTTATATCTAAAACAGGAACTCCCATTTGCTTTGATTTATTAATCATTTCATCTCTTGCAGTCATATCTTCTTGTACATTTAAATCTTCAAATTCAATATTAACTGATTTTAAATAATTTTTTGCTTTTACGCACCATGGACAAGAATTTGTACTATAAACTTTAACCATTAGTCAAACACTCCTTTGCTATTATCAATAGATAATTAATATTATTTAATATAAATTTTACACCATTTTGATGGTAAATACAATAACTAACATATATTTTATTAAAATAAAGAATATGGTATTATATCAATGGGAAAATATAAATTAAATCTACTTAATAATATTTTGATCTTCTAGGTTAGAATTTAGAACAATGTTATCTAAAGAGACATCTATATAGCTAGATGAGAACTCTTCTGATAAATTTTTCTTAGTAGTATCCCGAACTATGTTCCTAGATTGAACATTAGAAAAATAAGTTTTATTAATCATAGAATCAACTCCTTGATATTTATAAACTTATTTTTTGCAAAAAAATTATTTTTATAACAGTTTAAATAAATTATACAACTGGTCTAGACATCTATAACTATATTTTGTATAATATTAATAGGAGGCTTAATAATGATAGATAAAAGTAGTCCGATTCCGGTTTATTATCAATTAAAGAATGATTTAATATCAAAAATATCTGAAGGTGTATGGAAACCTGGAGAATGTATAGCAAGTGAAAGAGAGTTATGTGAAATTTATGGTGTAAGTAGAATGACCATAAGACAAGCGATTGGAGAATTAGTTCAAGAAGGTGTTCTTTTAAGAATTAAAGGTAAAGGAACTTTTGTATGTGAACAAACATTTAAACAACAAGATATGATGAGTTTTACTGAAATAATAAAGCAAATAGGTAAAGATTTAAGATCTGAAGTTGTTGAATTTTGCAAAATAAATACTCCAGAGCATTTATCGGATATATTCTCTTTAGATGAACTATATAAAATAAAAAGAAAGCGTATAGTTGATGATGAGTGCGTTGCTTTAGAAACAGTATTTATACCTGTAGATTATTGTGGATACATGGATGAGGAAATGCTTAATGGGTCATTATTTAAAATACTAGAAGGCTTTGGATACATAGTTGATTATTCTAAGTCATCAATAGCGTCTGTAATAATGAATGATGAGTTAAAGAATACATTTGAGGTAGATGAACAAGTACCTATGTTAAAGATTGTAAGCAAAACTTATGATCATAATAACAAAATGATTTTTTTAGAAGAAGCGATTTATAGATCAGATAAATTTATATTGCAAGTTAATATATCTAGGAGAGAGGGAAAAATACGATGAAAGTGATAATAACTAAAAATTACGAAGAATTAAGTAAAAGAGCTGCTGATGAAATGGCAGAGATAATAAAGATCAATCCTAAGGCTGTATTAGGTTTAGCAACTGGTGGATCTCCAATAGGAATGTATAATGAATTAATAAGAATGAATAAAGAAGGAAAAATAGATTTTTCTAAAATCACCACTGTTAACTTAGATGAGTATATAGGATTATCAGGTGAACATTCTCAAAGTTACAGATATTTCATGAATGAGAATTTATTTAATCATATTAACATAGATAAAACTAAAACTTATGTTCCAAATGGATTAGCGGAAAATATAGAAGAGGAATGCAAAAGATATGATACTAAAATAGCAGAATTAGGTGGAACTGATATTCAATTATTAGGAATAGGTAACAATGGACATATAGCGTTTAATGAGCCAGATGAAGTATTAATATCTGGAACTCACTTAACAGGATTAACAGAAGATACAATAAAAGCTAATGCTAGATTCTTTAATTCAATAGATGAGGTTCCTACAAAAGCTTTAACAATGGGACTTGGTGGAATAATGAAATCAAGAAAGATAATAGTTATAGCAAGTGGAGAAGGAAAAGCAGAAGCTGTAAAAGAAATGGTAAGTGGAAAAATAAGCACTAATATGCCAGCATCAATGTTACAAATGCACAGAGATGTCGTAGTTATAATTGATGAAGCAGCAGCAAAATTATTATAAAATTAAATTTTAAAATAATAAGAATACAAAAGAATTGTAATACTATAAATTACAATTCTTTTTTTTATAAAAATTGTTTTTTATAATATTGTTATGATATATTAATTATAGTAATTTTAATAAATATTATTTATTATACAAAAATAAACAAGATCGGTAGGTAATATGCTATGGCTAAGATTAAATCCATGTTTGTTTGTCAAGAATGCGGATATGAATCTCCTAAATGGTTAGGGAAATGTCCAGATTGTAACAAATGGAATACCTTAGTAGAAGAAATAAAAGAAACTCAAAAAGAAATTAAAAGCAAAGTAAATAATATAAGAGTTTTAGATAATATGCCAAAGAGTATAGGACAAATTAAATCTGGAGAAAAACAACGATATAATACTGGCTTAAAAGAGTTAAATAGGGTTTTGGGTGGAGGCTTAGTAAGAGGGTCATTAACATTAATATCAGGAGATCCTGGAATAGGTAAGTCAACATTGTTACTACAAACAGCAAATTCAATATCAAGGACATATGGAAAAGTATTATATGTTTCTGGTGAAGAATCTGAAGAACAAATTAAAATAAGAGGAGATAGATTAGGAGCTAATGCAGAGCAACTATATATATTATCAGAAACTAATCTTGACTTAATAGAAGCATACATAAATGAGTTAAAGCCTGTTTTCGTAATAATAGATTCAATACAAACTGTTTATAAAGAGTCTGTTACATCAGCTCCAGGAAGTGTGTCTCAGGTAAAGGAATGCTCTAATGCTATAATGAGAATAGGCAAAAACCAAAATATACCATTGTTTATAGTTGCTCATGTAACTAAACAAGGAGAACTTGCTGGGCCAAGAGTACTAGAGCATATGGTAGATACGGTATTATATTTTGAAGGAGAACGTACAGAAGAGTTTAGAGTTCTTAGAACTATGAAAAATCGTTTTGGAACAACTAGCGAAATAGGTGTATTTGAAATGGCTGAAGAAGGATTAAAGGAAATATATGATCCTTCGAGAATATTCTTAGAAGATACTAACTTTAATCAAGAGGGATCAGCTGTTATAGGCATAATGGAAGGAACTAGACCAATTCTTGTTGAAATGCAAGCTCTAGTTAGTGAAACAAATATGCATATGGCTAGTAGAACCGCTGTTGGAATAGATAATCAAAGGTTAAGACTTATATTAGCAGTTTTAGAGAAAAAACTAAGAGTGCCATTTTATAAGTATGATGTATATGTAAATGTAGTTGGTGGTCTTAGTTTAGATGGAACAACAGGAGACTTAGGGCTTGCGTTAGCACTTTTATCAAGTGTAAAAAATACTGGATTTAAATTAGAAAGAATGGTCATAGTTGGAGAGGTTGGTCTTACTGGTGAGATAAGACCCGTTTCATCTTGCGATAGGCTAATTAAAGAAGCTGAGAAGATGGGCTTTAAGAATGCTATTATTCCAGAAAGAAATAAGGATAAAGTTAATAGTAATTCTATTAATATAATAGGAGTAAGCAATTTAAGAGAGGCTATTAGTAAGATATTCTAACAGAATAGGTGAGTGTATGAGAATAAAAGATGATGAAGAAATAAAAAATATTTTAAAACTTATGAGTCCAGGAACAGCATTAAGAGAAGGTTTAGAAAACATATTAAGAGCTAAGACTGGTGGCTTAGTAGTTATTGGTGATGGTGAAGACTCAATGAAGCTTGTTGATGGTGGATTTAATATTAATTCGGAATATTCACCAGCATATGTTTATGAATTAGCTAAGATGGATGGAGCTATAGTTTTAAGTGGGGATTTAAAAAGAATTATTTGTGCTAATGCTCAACTTGTACCAGATCATACACTTACTACATATGAAACTGGTACTAGGCATAGAACAGCTAATAGAGTAGCAAAGCAAACAGGCAATATAGTTGTTGCAATTTCTCAAAGAAGAAATATAATTACTGTTTATAAAGGCGATTTAAAATATGTATTACAAGAAAGCAGTGTTATATTAGCAAGAGCTAATCAAGCAATACAGACGTTGGAAAAATATGTAAATGTATTAGAAAGAGTAATAAATAATCTGAATCTATTAGAGTTTCAGGATTTAACTACCATTTTTGATGTTGTAACAGCAATACAAAGAACCGAAATGGTAATGAGGGTTGTAGAAGAAATACAACGATATATAGTTGAACTTGGGAATGAAGGAAGACTTATTTCAATGCAACTTAGCGAGTTAATAAAGTTTATAGAGAGAGATGGAATTTTATTAATAAGAGATTACTGTAAAGAAGGAATGGACTTTAATGAAATATATAATGAAATTCAGAGAATGAGTTCTGAAGAATTAGTTGACTTAGATTTAATAGCTAAAATATTGGGGTACTCAGGGATGTCTTTAGTTGACTCTTTAATTTCACCAAAGGGATTTAGAATATTATTTAAAGTTCCAAGGATACCAGTTTCTGTAATTGAGAATTTGATAAAACATTTTAAAGAGCTTAAATATGTAATAGAGGCTGATACTGATGATTTAGATAAAGTTGATGGAATAGGTGAAGCTAGAGCAAAAGCAATAAGAAATGGATTAAGAAGAATAAAAGAACAAATATACTTAAAAAACGAAATTTAACAAAATTATGTATAAATTTAATGGAAATAGCCGATAATAGAAAAGCAGGTTAAAAAAACCTGCTTTGAGTTTATCTAAGTGTAAATTTACCTAGAATATTCATTTTATCCTCTTCTTTTAATAAGATATCATACAAGTTTAACTCTAAACAATTACATAAAGAAGTAAGATAAAAAAGATTATTTCCAATTTCACTTTCAATAATTTCAAGACAATTATTACAAAGTTTTCCTTCAATATGATTACTTAATGTATAGCTAAAATCATCTTCATTATTTTCGGAAGGAATATCTTGTTTTTGAGCAGAAATTTTAATACAACCACAATTAGTTACAGCTTTAGCTATGGCTCTGTTAACTCTAGCACTCGATTCACTATATTTAGTTATTATATCTAAAATACTTTTATGTCTTAGTAATGATTCGTTAACATCGTTTTGAAAATTATCAAAAATTATGTCCTTCATATGCTTCAACTCCTTAGAAAATTTATGGCTGTTTATAAAATATAGTTATTCTTATAAAATTTAAAATGATTTAGTGAATCAACTTTAATATAATGATATCTAATAAATATCTTATTTTATAGGGGGTATTTTAAATTAATAAGATTTTAATAATTATTCATTTTAGATAATACCTTTATATGGTATAATAATATAAACTTCTTAAGAAGGCACAAATGATATTAAAAATAAAACAAAAATAATAGGGAGGTGACATTATGTTAAAAAAGATTATAAGAGTTATATTTACTATAATAGGCTTCATAAGCGGATATATTATTAGTGGGTTAATACAAACTATTACTTTTTTAAGTAACGTATCTTTTTTATCTAAACCAATTGGAATTATATCATTACGTATTTTTTTAACTATATTATTTGGACTTATACTATACTTTGTTTCACCACGTATTTATGACTCTATCGTTAAAATTATAGAGTATATTGAAAAAAACATTCAAAGACTTACAGCGGCAGAACTTCTTTATGGTGGCTTAGGAGCTTTAATATCTTTAATATTAACGTCTCTTGTAGGACTACCATTAAATAGTATAAGCCTTTATGGGTTAGGACCAATACTGTTTGTATTATTAAATCTAATATTTGCAATAATATTTGCAAGTATATTTATTGAGAAGAAAGATGATATATCAAATCTTCTTGTAAATTTAAGAAAAAATAATATTAAAGAAAAAAAGTCAAAAGGAGCAGCCAAAGTTAATCCTAAGGTGTTAGATACATCTGTAATAATTGATGGTAGAATATTTGATATATGTCAAACAGGATTTGTTGAAGGTCCTTTAGTTATACCAAATTTTGTACTAGACGAACTTAGGCATATTTCAGATTCAGCAGATTCTCTTAAGAGAAATAGGGGAAGAAGAGGACTTGATATATTAAATAAGATACAAAAGGAACTAGAAATAGAGACACAAATTTGGGAGGGAGATTTTCCAGAAATACAAGAGGTTGATAGTAAGCTATTAAAACTTGCTCAAACTCTTAAGGGAAAAGTTGTAACCAATGATTTTAATTTAAATAAAGTTGCAGAATTTCAGGGTGTACCTGTTCTTAATATTAATGAATTAGCAAATGCAATAAAACCAGTTGTACTTCCAGGAGAAGAAATGAAGGTTATCGTTGTTAAAGATGGTAAGGAAGCAACACAAGGAATTGGGTACTTAGATGATGGGACAATGATCGTTGTAGAAGGTGGAAGAAAGTTCATGGGAGAACAAATAATTGTTCTAGTAACATCAGTATTACAAACAGCAGCAGGAAGAATGATATTTGCAAAACCAAAAGAATAGTTAGTAGGTGTTAATATGATAAGTGCTATAATTTTAGCTGGTGGAAAAGGCAAAAGAATGAGTTCTAAAATTAGTAAGCAATATATAGAGTTGAAAGGCAAGCCTATTTTATATTATACCTTAACTAAATTTATTAACTGTAAAGAAGTAGATAATATAATTTTAGTTTTACCAAAGGATGAAATAGAGTTTTGCAAAAGGGAGATATTGGAAATATACTCCTTAAAGGTTGACATGATAGTTGAGGGTGGAAAAGAGAGACAAGATTCAGTGTTTAATGCTTTAATGGAGATTAATGATTCTGAAATTATATTGATTCATGATGGTGCAAGACCATTTACATCTGAAAAAATAATTAAAGATGGAATAAAATATGCAAAGCTTTATGGAGCAGCAGCACCAGGAGTCACGCCAAAGGACACAATAAAAGTTGTAGACGAAAATGGATTTTCTAAACATACTCCAGATAGGAAAGATTTATTTGCAATTCAAACTCCGCAAGTTTTTAAGCTGGAAGTTATAAAGGAGTGCCATAAGAAAATCAAAGAAGAAAATATAAGTGTTACAGATGATACTATGGTAGTAGAGCACTACAACAATAAAGTATATTTGTATAATGGAGATTATACTAATATAAAAGTCACTACTCCTGAAGATTTGATACTTGCAGAAAAGCTATTATAATACAGAACTTGCTATATTGACATAAGTTTTAGTAGAATATATAATTAATTAAGCTAAAATTTAATAGACTTAAAACAGTGAAGAAGAATAGTAAAATCCGCCAATCAGAGAGAAAATTCATAGGCTGTAAGATTTTCAACAGGATTTGAACCAGCTTTGGAGTTGTAGGCAAAAACTATCGGTTTAATACCGTTATCATTTTAGAGAACAAATTTAGGTGGTACCGCGATATAAGTTCGCCCTAATTAATTAGGGTGGGCTTTTTTTATTATTTTAAAATAAATAATATTCAATATGAATTAGAAAATAAATATAAATTAATAACAATAATAGGAGGAAGCAGAAATGAAAATGTCCAATATGTTAATATCAACATTAAGAGAGGTTCCAGCAGAAGCTGAGATAGATAGTCATAAGTTAATGCTAAGAGCTGGAATGATAAGAAAGATGGCGTCAGGTATTTATAATTACATGCCTTTAGGATTAAAGGTTTTAAAAAATGTGGAAGATATAATAAGAGAGGAAATGAATAGTGCAGGAGCACAAGAATTTTTAGCTTCAGCAGTATTACCAGCAGAACTTTGGCAAGAGTCTGGAAGATGGGATGTTTATGGAGAGGAAATGTTCAGACTTAAAGATAGAAATAACAGAGATTTCTGTCTTGGACCAACTCATGAAGAAGTATTTACTGACATTGCAAGAAATGAGATTAAATCATACAAACAATTACCAGTAAATCTTTATCAAATACAAACTAAGTATAGAGATGAAAGAAGACCAAGATTTGGAGTTATGAGATCAAGGGAATTCATAATGAAGGATGCATATAGCTTTGACAAGAATCAAGAAGGATTAGATTTATCATATAATAAAATGCACGAAGCATATATAAAAATATTTAATAGATGTGGAATAGATGCAAAATGCGTTGAAGCTGATTCAGGTGCGATTGGAGGTTCAAACTCAGCAGAATTTATGGTTAAATCAGAAGTAGGAGAAGACGATGTTGTATTCTGTACAGCTTGTGATTATGCTGCAAATATAGAAAAGGCTCCAGCAACAGTTGAAAGAGCTGAAGCAGAAGAATTAAAGGGATTAATAAAAACTGAGACTCCAAATGTAAAAACAATAGAAGAACTTGTTAAATTCTTTAATACAACAGAAAAGAAATTTGCAAAAACTCTAATATATAATGCTGATGGTAAAATAGTAGCAGTAATTGTTAGAGGAGATAGAGAAGTAAATGAAGTTAAAGTTTCAAATGCTTTAGGTGGAGCAGTAAATTTAAATATGGCTACTCCAGAAGAAGTCTTTAAGGCTACTAATGCACAAGTTGGATTTGCTGGTCCTATAAATATAAAAGTAGATACTTTATTAGTTGATGAAGAAATTGTTAATATGTACAATTTCATTGTAGGAGCTAATGAAACAGGATACCACATTGAAGGTGTAAATTACGGAAGAGATTTTGAAGGTGTAGTTGGAGATTACAGAAATATAACTGAAGGTGAAAATTGTCCGGTTTGTGGTGGTAAAGTAACTATATCAAGAGGAACAGAAGTTGGTCATATATTTAAATTAGGAACAAAATATTCAGAAGCTATGAATGCTAATTTTATAGATGAAAGTGGTAAGGAAAAACCATTTATGATGGGGTGTTATGGAATTGGTGTAACAAGAACAATGGCATCAATAATTGAACAACATAATGATGAGAATGGAATAGTATGGCCTTTATCTGTAGCACCGTACCATGTTAATATTATTCCAGTAAATATCAAAGATGAGGAACAAATGAAAGTTGCTAACAATATCTATGAAGAGTTAAAAGCCATAGGTTTTGATGCAATACTAGATGATAGAAACGAAAGGGCAGGAGTTAAATTTAAAGATTCAGATCTTATGGGAATACCAATGAGAATAACAGTTGGTAAGAAAATTGTTGATGGAGAAGTTGAATTTAAGTTAAGATCATCAGATATGGAAAATATAAAATTTGAAGAAGTTATAGATAGAGTAAGAGAAGAGTTTAAGAAAAA
Organism: Clostridium sp. MB05; assembly: GCF_046581255.1. Classification (NCBI taxonomy): domain Bacteria; kingdom Bacillati; phylum Bacillota; class Clostridia; order Eubacteriales; family Clostridiaceae; genus Clostridium; species Clostridium sp. MB05. The sequence continues at coordinate 617,224 of NZ_CP174370.1, forward strand.
TAAATTATCTGTGAGATAGGAGGTAATTAGATGAGGATTTACAATAGCATAACTAGAAAAAAAGAAGAATTTGTACCATTAACACCAGGCGAGGTTAAGATGTATGTATGTGGACCTACTGTGTATAACTATTTTCATATAGGAAATGGTAGAACTTTCATAATCTTTGATACTATAAGAAGATATTTAGAGTACAGAGGATATAAGGTTAGATTTGTTCAAAATTTTACAGATATAGATGACAAAATGATAAAAAAGGCAAATGAAGAGGGTACAACAGTTAGTAATGTTGGAGACAAATATATAGATGAATATTATAAAGATGCTGATGGATTAAACATAAAAAGAGCATCAGTAAATCCAAGAGCAACTGAATATATTATTGATATTATAGAGTTTGTAGAAGGCTTAATTGAGAAAGGCTATGCATATGAAGTAGATGGAGATGTTTATTTTAGAACAAAGGAATTCCAAGGATACGGAAAGTTAATTGGTCAAAATTTAGAAGATCTACAGGCTGGAGCAAGAATAAATGTAGATGAAAGAAAAGAAGATCCTATGGATTTTGCATTATGGAAGGCGCAAAAGCCGGGTGAACCAGCTTGGGAAAGTCCATGGGGCATGGGAAGACCAGGATGGCATATAGAATGCTCATGTATGGCAAAGAAAATATTAGGAGATACCATAGATATACATGCTGGTGGGATGGATTTAGCTTTCCCTCATCATGAAAATGAAATTGCACAAAGTGAGGCTTTAACTGGAAAGACATTCGCTAGATATTGGTTACATGGAGCTTTCTTAAATATAAATAATCAAAAAATGTCAAAATCACTAAATAACTTTTTAACAGCAAGAGATATATTAAAACAATATGATGCTGATGTAGTAAGGTTTTTAATGTTATCAGGACATTATAGAGTACAATTAAACTTTAGCGATGAACTTCTTGAATCTGCAAAGTCATCAACAGAAAGGTTATATAATGCAATCTCTAATTTAGAAAACTTAATAGATGAAGTTAAAAAAGAGTCTATGGGTGATAAAGAAAAGGCTTATCTAGAATTTTTAGATGTTTATAGACAAAGATATATAGAAAAAATGGATGATGACTTTAATACAGCTGATGCTATTACAGCTATTTTTGATCTTATAAAAGATATAAATACTAATGTATCAATAGATTCATCAAAGGAGCTTTGTGAAAGTGTGCTAAGCTTAATAAGAGAATTAGGGGAACCATTAGGAATACTTCAAAATTCTACTAAAGGAAGTTTAGAAGAAGAAATAGAAAATCTAATAGAGCAAAGACAACAGGCTAGAAAAAATAAGGATTTTGCATTAGCAGATAAAATTAGAGATGATTTAAAAGCTAGAAATATAATCTTAGAAGACACACCTCAAGGAGTAAGGTGGAAAAAGGTAAATTAAGGTTAAAGGGCTGCATTAGTGCAGCCTTTATTTAAAGGAGAGAAAAAATATGTTAGAGGATTTAAGAGTGAGAGAATTTAGTAAAGAAGAAGCTAGGAGATTAAATCCTTTGCAGTTAGCACTGATAGGTGATGGTGTATATGAAATATATATAAGAAATCATATACTTTCTAACAATACTGAATTATCAGCTCATAAAATACATGTAAAAGCAATAGGTTATGTTAAAGCTAAGAGTCAATCAACTATAATGCATAGTATAGAAGATACCTTAACAGAAGATGAATTATATATTTACAAAAGAGGAAGAAATACAAAATCTGCAACAATACCTAAAAATGCAGAGGTAATAGACTATAGAAATGCTACTGGATTTGAAGCTTTAGTAGGATATTTATATTTAACAGGAAATAAAGAAAGGCTATATATTATATTAGAAAAATCTACAGAATTACAGTTAACATAACTAAGGAAAAGTATATAATAGACGTAAGGAGTGATTTAAGATGACAAAGGGAAATAGAGAGTCTAGAATGAAAGCTAGAATGGAAAGACAAATGCTTGAAAACAATTCATCACAAGGTAAAAAGTATGATGTAAAAGAAAATAGAAAAGCAAAAGATTATTCAAGAGAAAATATTAATAATGCAGTAGAAGTAGAAGCGAGAGAAGATCTAATTATCGGTAGAAATGCTGTCATGGAAGTATTAAAAAGTGATAGAACAATAGAATGTCTTTATATTGCTAATGGTAACATGGAAGGATCAATTAAAGTTATAATAAATATAGCAAAAGAAAAAGGTTTAGTATTAAAAGAAGTTGATAGAAAGAAACTTGATATAATGACTAATGGAACAAACCATCAAGGGGTTGTAGCTTTAGTTACTCCGTTTAAATATTGCCAAATTGCAGATATACTAAATTTAGCAAAAGAGAAGAAAGAAGATCCATTTGTTGTAATATTAGATGAAATAGAAGATCCTCATAACCTAGGATCTATAATAAGAACAGCTGAGCTATGTGGAGTTCATGGAATAATAATACCAAAAAGAAGAAATGTAGGAATAACTTCTACTGTTTATAAATGCTCAGTTGGAGCTATTGAACATATGAAAATAACAAAAGTAACTAATATAAATTCAGCAATAGATGAATTAAAAGAAGCAGGATTATGGATTTATGGTGCAGATATAGACGGAGAAGAATATAGTTATCAAGCTAACTTTAGTGGACCATGCGCAGTAGTTATAGGAAGTGAGGGAAGAGGAATATCTAAGCTTACTTTGAAAAAATGTGATAAACTAGTTAAAATTCCTATGATAGGTAAAATTAACTCTTTAAATGCTTCAGTTGCAGGTGGTATAATGATGTATGAAATATTAAAGGGAAGACTAATAAAATAACAAAATCAAAGAGGTAACATGTGAAAATTATATTTGTTGATGGATATAACGTAATAAACAGCTGGCCTAATTTGAAGAAACAAAAAGACTATAGCTTTGATGGAGCAAGACAGAGTTTAATAGATAGTTTACATAACTACTCAGTTTATGAAGGATGCAAAATAATAATAGTATTTGATGCTCATAAGGTTAATAGGAGCATTGAAAAAAAGCAAGATATAAATAAAAACATAAGTATAGTTTTTACAAAAGATGGTGAAACAGCAGATTCTTATATAGAAAGAGAAGTACATAACTTAGGTAGAAGATTTGAAGTTTATGTTGTTACATCAGATTGGCTTGAACAACAAACTATATTCCAAAGAGGTGCAGTAAGAATATCTGCTCTTGAGTTCTATAATGAAGTTTTAGAAACTCAAAATAGAATTAACAAAAAGGCACAAAAAAATATGTCATTATCTAAAAATCACTTGGGAGATAATGTTGATGAAGACATATTTAAAAAATTAGAAGCTATAAGACGAAGTGATTAATAATTTTGATTAATATATTTATCATAATAGAGGGCTTAAAGGGGTGATATATGGTGGAGAATACCAAAAAAGATACTAGTCCGTTTGTGGAATTTCAAAACAAACTAGATGAAGAAGTAGTTGATGAAGCAAAAAGAGGAAATAGCAGAGCACAAGAATACTTAATATCTAAGTATGAAAACTTTGTAAAAGCTAAAGCGAAATCATATTTTCTTATTGGGGCAGATAAAGAAGATATTTATCAAGAAGGAATGATAGGATTATATAAAGCTATAAGGGATTTTAAATCTGATAAATTAACAAGCTTTAAGGCTTTTGCAGAGCTATGTGTTACTAGACAAATAATAACGGCTATAAAGACAGCAACAAGACAAAAACATATTCCCTTAAACACATATATATCTTTAAATAAGCCCATATATGAAGAAGAATCAGATAGAACACTAATAGATGTTTTATCAGAATTAAAAATAACAGACCCAGAAGAGCTTTTAATAGGAAAAGAGCAGCTAAAGCATATAGAAGGTGAAATGGCTAAAGTTTTATCAGACTTAGAAATGGAAGTGCTTCAATCCTATCTAGATGGTAAATCATATCAAGAAATAGCATGTGATTTAGATAGGCAAGCTAAGTCTATAGATAATGCCTTACAAAGAGTAAAGCGAAAGCTTGAAAAATGTCTATATACAGAAAAATAAGTCGCTAAATTTTTATTGACAAATTTTTTGAACAATAGTAAACTTTATAATTGGTATATTAAACTATAGAAGCATTATATGGAAATGCTCACGTAGCTCAGTAGGTAGAGCGTCGCCTTGGTAAGGCGGAGGTCGTCGGTTCAATCCCGATCGTGAGCTCCAGTATAGTTGAGTGCTTACTAATAATGATTGTTGTAATTTATAAATTACTTAAATCTTTGTAGTAAGCTCAATATATTAAGCAAAACGATACAAAACGCTAGGCAAAGTTTATTACAAAGATTAAAGGAGGATTTTACAATGGCAAAGCAAAAATTCGAAAGAAGTAAACCACACGTAAACATTGGAACAATCGGTCACGTTGACCACGGTAAGACAACTTTAACAGCTGCAATCACAACTGTTTTATCAAAAAAGGGATTTGCAGAAGCATTTGATTATGCTGCAATAGATAAAGCTCCAGAAGAAAAGGAAAGAGGTATTACAATCAATACTTCTCACGTTGAATATCAAACAGAAAACAGACACTATGCTCACGTTGACTGTCCAGGACATGCTGACTATGTTAAGAACATGATCACAGGTGCTGCACAAATGGATGGAGCAATATTAGTTTGTTCAGCTGCAGATGGTCCAATGCCTCAAACAAGAGAGCACATTCTTCTTGCATCAAGAGTTGGAGTTGACTACATAGTTGTTTTCTTAAATAAAGCAGATATGGTAGACGACGAAGAATTATTAGAACTAGTTGAAATGGAAGTTAGAGAATTATTATCAGAATACAACTTCCCAGGAGACGATATTCCAGTAGTTAAGGGATCAGCTTTAGTAGCATTAGAAAACCCAACAGACGAAAAAGCAATCGCTCCAATACTTGAGTTAATGGATGCTGTAGATAGCTACATTCCAACTCCAGAAAGAGCAACAGATAAGCCATTCTTAATGCCAGTAGAAGATGTATTTACGATCACTGGTAGAGGAACAGTTGCAACAGGAAGAGTTGAAAGAGGAATTCTTAAGGTAGGAGACGAAGTAGAAATCGTTGGATTACAAGAAGAAAGCAGAAAAGTAGTAGTAACGGGAATAGAAATGTTCAGAAAGTTACTAGACGAAGCGCAAGCTGGAGACAATGTTGGAGTTCTTTTAAGAGGAGTTCAAAGAACAGACATCGAAAGAGGTCAAGTTTTAGCGAAAGCTGGAACAGTTAAGCCACATAAAAAGTTTGTAGGTCAAGTTTATGTACTTAAAAAAGAAGAAGGTGGAAGACACACTCCATTCTTCGATGGATATAGACCACAATTCTATTTCAGAACAACTGATGTTACTGGTTCAATTAAGTTACCAGACGGAATGGAAATGGTTATGCCAGGAGACCACATCGATATGAACGTTGAATTAATCAATCAAATAGCTATGGATGAAGGATTAAGATTCGCTATCAGAGAAGGTGGAAGAACTGTAGGTTCAGGAGTTGTTACTAGCATAATAGAGTAATATGTATTATTAGTATATAGTTTAGGGCTGGGTGGGATTACCTAGTCCTTTACAAAGGCTTATATATTGACATAATGCATGTTTTGTGATAATGTGTTTAGGTAATTAACGAAATTAAATTAACATAAAGTAATAAGGTTTTATATTATTTACGGTAAACTGGAGGTGCAGACTGTGAGAGTAAAGATAACTTTAGCATGCACAGAGTGTAAGCAAAGAAACTACAATTCAATGAAGAACAAGAAAAATAACCCAGACAGATTAGAAATGCATAAATACTGCAAGTTCTGTAAAAAACATACACTTCATAAAGAAACTAAATAGTTAGCTGATATAGTGATGACATATACTCACAAAAATTAAGGATGTGAAGTAATGGCTGTTAAGGAAAATGTAAATTTAACTAAAAATTCACCTGATAAAGGTGGCGTATTTAAATTTTTTAGAGAGGTTAAGGCAGAAGTTAAAAGAATAACTTGGCCTTCTAAAAATGATACTAAAAAAGCGTTAATTGCAGTTGGCGTAGTCGTACTGATATATATAGTATTAGTAGGCGGGTTAGATTATATTTTTCAAAACCTCTTTAAATTCATTTTAAAACTAAAGTAAGGAGGTTTAGGTGGTAACCACCTATAAGGAAATATGAGCGAAAAAGCAAGATGGTATGTTGTACATACATACTCAGGCTACGAAAACAAAGTTAAAGTAAATCTTGAAAAAACCATTGAAAATAGAAATCTTCAAAGCTTACTTCAAGACATTCAAGTGCCTATGGAAGAAGTGATAGAAGAGAAAGATGGGAAACAAAAGATTTCTCTTAAAAAGAAGTTTCCTGGATATGTGTTAGTAAAAATGCTAATGACTGATGAGTCATGGTATGTGGTTAGAAACACTAGAGGCGTAACTGGGTTTGTTGGCCCAGCTTCTAAACCAGTTCCTCTTACCGATGAAGAAGTTGAGTCTATGGGAGTTCAAGAAACTCCGGTAGAAATAGATTTGGAGGTAGGGGAAAGTGTAAGAGTTATCTCTGGACCATTAAAAGAATTTATTGCTATAATCCAAGAGATAAATCTAGAAAAACGCAAAATAAAAGCGTTAATTGATATGTTTGGCAGAGAAACTTTAGCTGAACTAGAATTTACACAAGTTGAAAAATTAGTTTAATATAAGCTAATGTTTTAATAAAGTGGGAGGACTAAGGTCCGTATTACCACAGTATAGGAGGAATAATACATGGCTAAGAAAGTAACAGGAATGATTAAACTTCAACTTCCTGCAGGTAAGGCAACACCAGCACCACCAGTAGGACCAGCATTAGGTCAACACGGTGTTAACATCATGGGATTCTGTAAGGAGTTCAACGCAAAAACTGCTAACCAAGCTGGATTAATAATACCAGTTGTTATAACAGTTTACCAAGATAGATCTTTTAGTTTTATACTAAAAACTCCACCAGCAGCAGTTCTTATAAAGAAGGAATTAGGAATCGAAAGTGGTTCAGGAGTTCCAAACAGAACTAAAGTTGGAAAATTAACTAAGGATCAAGTTAGAAAAATTGCTGAGTTAAAGATGCCTGACTTAAATGCAGCTACAATCGAAACTGCTATGAGCATGATCGAAGGTACTGCAAGAAGTATGGGAGTAACTATTGAAGAGTAATTCGTAAAAAAGTGGGAGGTAAAAACCGCTAATACCACAAAGGAGGCAAATTATGGGAAAGAATTATATTGAAAGCGCAAAATTAATAGATAAGAGTGCATTATACACTCCATCTGAAGCTTTAGATTTAGCAGTAAAGACTGCTAAGGCAAAATTTGATGAAACTATAGAACTACATGTTAGATTAGGGGTTGACCCAAGACATGCAGATCAACAAGTTAGAGGAGCTGTTGTTCTTCCAAATGGAACAGGTAGAACTGTAAGAGTTTTAGTGTTTGCAAAGGGAGAAAAAGCTAAAGAAGCTCAAGAAGCTGGTGCAGATTTCGTAGGAGCGGAAGAATTAGTTCAAAAGATCCAAAGCGAAAACTGGTTTGACTACGATGTAGTAGTTGCTACGCCAGATATGATGGGTGTTGTTGGTAGAATCGGTAGAGTTTTAGGACCTAAAGGATTAATGCCAAACCCAAAATCAGGAACAGTTACATTTGATGTTGCTAAAGCAATTGCTGAAATAAAAGCTGGTAAAGTTGAATATAGAGTAGATAAAACTGCTATAGTTCACTGCCCAATTGGAAAGAAATCATTTGGTGTAGAAAAATTACAAGAAAACTTCCGTGCTTTAATGGATGCTTTAATAAAAGCTAAACCAGCAGCTGCTAAGGGACAATACGTTAAGTCAGTATCTGTTTCAAGCACTATGGGTCCTGGAGCAAAGGTTAACCCAACAAAAGTTTTAGATTAGTATTGACAAACGGATAGTTGTGTAATATAATTTTATCTGTTGTTAAAGAGAATACTGATTCCAAAGACAGTAGGTGCCGAAAGGTTTAAAATAATTGCCTACCGAGGAATACCAAGGTAAGTAATTATTTGGTCTTCCTATGTCTATGGGAAGGCCTTTCTTAATATAAATTTGCAGTTGAAAACTGTGAGGAGGTGGACACACAGTAATGAACAAGAATAGACAAATTAAAGAAGCTAAAGTTGCTGAGATTAAAGAAAAATTAGAAAAAGCTCAAGCGATCGTTTTAGCAGACTATCAAGGTTTAACAGTTGAAGAAGATACAGCTTTAAGAAAATCTTTAAGAGAAGCTGGTGTTGAATATAAGGTTTATAAGAACAACCTAGTAACATTAGCAGCTAAAGAATTAGGAATCGAAGGTCTTGATGAATATTTAGAAGGACCAGTTTCTATAGCGTTCGGATATGAAGATGCTACTGCTCCAGCAAGAGTATTACATACATTTGCTAAGGATCATAAGAAGATAGAATTAAAGGCTGGTATGGTAGAAGGAACTTTATACAATAAAGAAGAAGTTGAAAAACTTGCTACAATACCATCAAAAGAAGTTCTTATCGCAAAACTTCTTGGAAGCTTCAAAGCTCCATTATCAAACGTTGCATATTTATTAAATGCAATTAAAGAAAAAAAAGAATCAGAGTCAGCTGAATAATAACTGATAAAAATTTGGAGGTGCAATTAAAATGACAAGAGAAGATATAATTCAAGCTATAAAAGAAATGACTGTTTTAGAATTAAACGAGCTAGTTACAGCTTGTGAAGAAGAATTTGGTGTAAGTGCGGCTGCTCCAGTAGCTGCTGCAGGAGCTGTTGCAGGTGCTGCAGCTGCAGAAGAAAAGACTGAATTCGACGTAGTATTAGCTAGCGCTGGATCACAAAAGATCAAAGTTATCAAAGTTGTTAGAGAATTAACTGGATTAGGATTAAAAGAAGCTAAGGAAATAGTTGATGGAGCTCCTAAGACAATAAAAGAAGCTGTATCAAAAGAAGAAGCTGAAGACATGAAAGCTAAATTAGCTGAAGTTGGAGCTGAAGTAGAAGTTAAGTAATTAACTTTTAAATTGAAAAGGTGCTGTTAAAGGCACCTTTTTAATTGCTCAAATAAAACTATATAAAATATCAAAATCCTGGGATACTTTATATAGTTTTATATAAAAATTACTTGAAATGTAATTTATTATAGATTAACATAAGTTATACAATAAATTAATTGACATTAAAAGAATAGTATGATAGTATCATTAAATGTACTATTCAATATGGATAGCTATATATTCATATGAAAAAAATGTATAATCGAACAGAAGATGGTTATACTAATAAGTGATGCTGTCCGAAAGCATAAGTCCTTAGGGAAAGTGTGCTTTTGGTTATTTTAGTTTTATACAAGGGGTGAAAATTCATGGTACATCCTGTCCAAGTCGGAAAAAGAACTAGAATGAGTTTTGGTAAAGTTAAAGATGTAACTGAAATGCCAAATCTTATTGAGGTACAATTAGATTCATATCAGTGGTTTTTAAAGGAAGGACTTCATGAAGTTTTTGATGATATCAATCCTATTACAAACTTTACTGGTAATCTTGTGCTTGAATTCATTGATTATAAGCTTGATATGGATAATATTAAGTATTCAGTGGAAGAGTGTAAGGAGAGAGACTCTACTTATGCTGCACCATTAAAAGTTTCAGTAAGATTACAAAATAATGAAACTGGAGAAATTAAAGAACAAGAAGTATTTATGGGAGACTTCCCATTAATGACAGAGCAAGGTACTTTCATCATAAATGGTGCTGAAAGAGTTATTGTAAGTCAATTAGTAAGATCACCAGGCGTTTATTACAATTTTAATGTTGATAAAACTGGTAAAAAATTATATTCATCAACAGTAATTCCAAATAGAGGAGCATGGTTAGAATATGAAACAGATTCTAACGATATTATCTATGTAAGAATAGATAAGACAAGAAAGCTTCCTATATCTATATTAGCAAGAGCTATGGGATTTGGAAGTGATCAAGAACTTTTAGACTATTTTGGAGAAGATGAAAGATTTAAAGCTACAATAGAAAAAGATAATACTAAGACTAAAGAAGAAGCTTTATTAGAAATATATAAGAGATTAAGACCTGGTGAACCACCTACAGTAGATAGTGCTATATCTCTTATAGATTCATTATTCTTCGATGCGAAGAGATATGATTTATCAAGAGTTGGTAGATATAAATTTAACAAGAAGTTAGCTTTAAATTTAAGATTAGTTAATCAAGTAGCAGCTACAGACATAATTAATCCTCAAACAGGGGAAATTATGGTTGAGCAAGGTGAAAAGATTAGCAGATCTGTTGCAGAAGAAATTCAAAATGTTGGTATTAACTCAGCAGACATACTAGTAGAAGATAAAGTGGTTAGAGTAATTGGTAACCATTTTGTAGACATTAAGAAATTTATATCATTTAATATTGATGATTTAAATGTTAGAGAGCTTGTTCACTACCCAACATTAAAAGAGATATTAGATAATTATGAAGATGAAGATGTTATAAAAGAAGAAATAAAGAAAAACATAAACAGACTTATTCCTAAACATATAATAAGGGATGATATATTTGCGACAATAAGCTACGAATTGGGTTTACCATATAATGTTGGCTATGTTGATGATATAGACCACTTAGGAAATAGAAGATTAAGATCAGTTGGAGAGCTATTACAAAACCAATTTAGAATCGGTTTATCAAGAATGGAAAGAGTAGTTAAAGAAAGAATGACTATTCAAGACCAAGAAGCTATAACACCTCAAATGTTAATTAACATAAGACCTGTTGCAGCTGCTATAAAAGAATTCTTTGGTAGTTCACAATTATCACAATTCATGGATCAAACAAATCCATTATCAGAATTAACACATAAAAGAAGGTTATCAGCTTTAGGACCTGGAGGTCTTTCGAGAGAAAGAGCAGGTTTTGAAGTTAGAGACGTTCACCACTCCCATTATGGTAGAATGTGTCCTATAGAAACTCCAGAAGGACCAAACATAGGGCTTATTAACTCTTTAGCAACATATGCTAAGGTTAATGAATATGGATTTATAGAAACTCCTTATAGAGTTGTAGATAAGGAAAAAGGTATAATAACTGATGAAATAGAATACTTTACAGCTGATGTAGAGGACCAATATCTTATAGCACAAGCTAAAGAGCCTATTAGTGAGGACAGAAAGTTTGTTGATAAAAGAGTAACAGTTAGATACCTAGATGAAGTATTAGTAGTAAATGCTGAAGAAGTTGATTTAATTGATGTTTCACCAAGACAAATAGTTTCAGTAGCTACTGCTATGATACCATTCCTTGAAAATGACGATGCTTCAAGAGCACTTATGGGATCTAACATGCAACGTCAAGCTGTTCCTTTATTAAAACCTCAGGCGCCAATAGTAGGTACTGGGATAGAATTTAAAGCAGCTGTAGACTCTGGAGTTCTTCCAAAGGCTAAAAATGCAGGGAAAGTAGTTTACGTAAGCTCTAATGAAATAAGAATTAAGAGAGACGTAGACGGTGGTATAGATACTTATAGACTTCTGAAGTTTAAGAGAAGTAACCAAGGTACATGTATAAACCAAAGACCTTTAGTAGATAAGGGTGAAATAGTGTTTAAGAACCAAGTTTTAGCTGATGGTCCATCAACTGATTTAGGCGAAATAGCACTAGGTAAAAACATTAGAATGGGATTCATAACTTGGGAAGGCTATAACTATGAAGATGCCATGCTTATTTCTGAAGAACTAGTTAGAGAAGATGTCTTTACTTCAATTCATATAGAAGAATACGAATGTGAGGCAAGAGATACAAAACTAGGACCAGAAGAAATAACTAGGGATATTCCTAATGTAAGTGAAGATACATTAAAAGATATAGATGATAGAGGAATAATAAGAATTGGAGCTGAGGTTAGATCAGGAGATATTCTTGTAGGTAAAGTAACGCCTAAAGGAGAAACTGAATTAACTGCAGAAGAAAGATTACTAAGAGCTATATTTGGAGAGAAAGCTAGAGAAGTAAGAGATACTTCATTAAGAGTACCTCATGGAGAAGCTGGAATCATAGTAGATGTTAAGGTATTTACTAGAGAAAATGGCGATGAATTAAATCCAGGAGTTAATGAACTAGTTAGATGTTATATAGCTCAAAAGAGAAAGATTTCTGTTGGAGATAAGATGGCTGGACGTCACGGTAATAAGGGGGTTATCTCAAGAGTATTACCAGAAGAAGATATGCCATTCTTACCTGATGGTAGACCATTACAAATATGCTTGAACCCACTTGGGGTTCCATCTCGTATGAACATCGGGCAGGTACTTGAAGTTCATTTAGGATGGGCAGCAAGTCAATTAGGATGGCATATAGCTACTCCTGTATTTGATGGAGCTACTGAAGAAGATATTGAAGAATGCTTAGAAAAAGCGGGATATAATGCAAATGGAAAAACTGTTTTATATGATGGTAGAACAGGAGAAGCATTTGATAACGAAGTAACTGTTGGTATAATGTATATCTTAAAGCTAGCTCACTTAGTTGATGATAAGATTCACGCAAGATCAACAGGACCATATTCATTAGTAACTCAACAACCACTTGGTGGTAAGGCACAATTCGGTGGTCAAAGATTTGGAGAAATGGAAGTTTGGGCGTTAGAAGCATATGGTGCTGCTCATACACTACAAGAAATATTAACTGTTAAATCAGATGATGTAGTAGGTAGAGTTAAAACATATGAAGCTATCGTTAAGGGAGAAAACATACCTGAGCCAGGAGTTCCAGAATCATTTAAAGTTCTGATTAAAGAACTTCAAGCTTTATGCTTAGACGTTAAAGTATTAAATGATGAGAATCAAGAAGTTAGACTTAAAGAATTCGCTGAAGAAGATATGGAAGAGTTAGAAGTTAATATTGAGGGTACAGAAGATGTTGTATCTGATGATATAAATGTAGATGATAGTTATACAATATCAGAGGAAGAAGTTGAGGAAGATGTTGAGTTTGATAACTTTGCATTAGATGGATTCCAAGAAGAAGATTTAGAACTTGATGATTTTGTAAATGATGAACACTAAATTTGAAGGGAGGATATACCCTTGTTTGAATTCAATAATTTTGATGCTATACAAATAGGTTTAGCTTCACCTGATCAAATAAGAGAATGGTCAAGAGGAGAAGTCAAAAAGCCTGAAACTATAAACTATAGAACTTTAAAACCAGAAAGAGATGGTTTATTCTGTGAAAGAATATTTGGACCTATTAAAGACTGGGAATGTCATTGTGGTAAATATAAGAGAGTTAGATATAAGGGAATAGTTTGTGACAGATGTGGAGTTGAAGTTACTAAAGCTAAAGTAAGAAGAGAAAGAATGGGGCATATTGAACTGGCTGCCCCAGTTTCTCACATTTGGTACTTTAAAGGGATTCCATCAAGAATGGGATTACTTTTAGATATGTCACCAAGAGCTTTAGAGAAAATATTATACTTTGCATCATATGTTGTAATAGATCCTAAGGAAACACCATTATTAAAGAAACAACTTTTAAATGAAAAAGAATATAGAGAAGCTGTTGATAAGTATGGTGAAGAAAGCTTTGTAGCTGGAATGGGTGCTGAAGCAGTTCAAGAGTTACTTAGAGAAATTGACTTAGAAGGCCAATCAAGAGACCTCAAAGAAGAACTAAAAACAAGCACTGGTCAAAAGAAAGTTAGAATCATAAGAAGATTAGAAGTAGTTGAATCTTTTAGAAAATCAGGAAACGACCCAAGATGGATGGTTATTAATGTAATACCTGTAATTCCACCAGATTTAAGACCAATGGTTCAATTAGATGGAGGAAGATTCGCAACTTCAGACTTAAATGATCTATACAGAAGAGTTATAAATAGAAATAATAGATTAAAGAAGCTTTTAGATTTAGGAGCACCAGATATAATTGTTAGAAATGAAAAGAGAATGCTTCAAGAAGCTGTAGATGCGCTTATAGATAATGGTAGAAGAGGAAGACCTGTTACAGGACCAGGAAATAGACCTCTTAAATCTTTATCAGATATGCTTAAAGGTAAACAAGGTAGATTTAGACAAAACCTACTTGGTAAAAGAGTTGACTACTCAGGTAGATCAGTTATAGTTGTAGGTCCAGAGTTGAAAATGTACCAATGTGGACTTCCAAAAGAAATGGCTTTAGAATTATTCAAACCATTTGTTATGAAGAAGTTAGTAGAAGATGGTGTAGCACATAATATAAAGAGTGCTAAGAGAATGGTTGAAAGAGTAAATAATCAAGTATGGGATGTACTTGAAGAAGTTATTACAGATCATCCAGTTTTATTAAACCGTGCACCTACACTACATAGGCTTGGAATTCAAGCATTCCAACCGATTTTAGTAGAAGGTAGAGCAATAAAGCTACATCCACTTGTATGTACGGCTTATAATGCTGACTTTGATGGAGACCAAATGGCTGTTCACGTTCCACTATCAGTTGAAGCACAAGCAGAAGCAAGATTCTTAATGCTTGCAGCAGGAAATATTATGAAGCCTTCTGATGGTAAACCAGTTTGTGTACCTACACAAGATATGGTTTTAGGATCATATTATTTAACTATGGATAAAAGTGATGCTAAGGGAGAAGGTAAGATATTTGCTTCTAAGGATGAAGCTATAATGGCTTACCAAGTTGGTGAAATAGCAATTCATGCATTAATTAATGTAAGAATGTTTAAAGAAGTAAATGGAGAAAAGAAATCAGGAATAATAAAGACAACAGTTGGAAAGATAATATTCAATGAATCAATACCTCAAAATTTAGGTTTTGTAGATAGAACTAAGGAAGAGGAAGAGTTCAACTTAGAAGTAGATTTCTTAATAACTAAAAAGTCTTTAGGAACAATTATAGATAAATGTTACACTGTACATGGTCCAACTAATACATCAATAATGCTTGATAAAATTAAAGCATTAGGATATCATTATTCATCTATTGGAGCTGTAACAGTAGCAGCTTCTGATATGATAGTACCTGAAGCTAAGTACACACTATTAAAAGAAGCTGATGAAACTGTTGATAAAATAGAAAAGATGTATAAAAGAGGATTCATATCAGAAGATGAAAGATATGAAAGAGTTATAGAAAAATGGACTAAGACAACAGAAGATGTTGCCGACGCGTTAATGGAAAGTTTGGATAAGTTTAATCCAATATTCATGATGGCAGACTCTGGAGCCAGAGGATCTAAGTCTCAAATTAAGCAATTAGCTGGTATGAGAGGTCTTATGGCGAGTCCAACAGGTAAGATTATAGAGTTACCTATTAGAGCATCCTTTAGAGAAGGACTTGAAGTTCTAGAATACTTTATATCTACTCATGGAGCTAGAAAAGGTAATGCCGATACAGCTCTTAAAACTGCTGACTCTGGTTACTTAACAAGAAGACTTGTTGATGTATCACAGGATGTTATTGTAAGAGAGATAGATTGTGGAACAACAGAAGGTATATATGTTTCTGAAATAAAAGAAGGAAACGAAGCAATCGAAGGATTAGCAGAAAGACTATACGGAAGATATACAGCAGAACCAATAATTAATCCAACAACAGGAGAAGTTATGGTTGAAGCTGATCAATATATGGAACTAGATGTTGCAGAAAAAGTTGCAGCGTCAGGAGTTAAGAAAGTTAAAATTAGATCTGTATTTACATGTAAGTGTAAAGTTGGTGTGTGTTCTAAATGTTATGGTATGAATATGGCCACTGCACAAAAGATAAATATAGGTGAAGCTGTTGGTATTATAGCAGCTCAATCAATAGGAGAACCAGGAACTCAGCTTACAATGAGAACCTTCCATACAGGGGGAGTTGTTGGAGCCGATATAACACAAGGTCTTCCTAGAGTTGAAGAATTATTTGAAGCTAGAAAACCTAAAGGTTTAGCTATAGTAAGTGAAATTACAGGTACAGTAAAAATTGAAGAAACTAAGAAAAAGAGAACTGTATTTGTTACTTCAAATGATGGTGAAGAACGTAGTTATGAAATACCATTTGGTTCAAGATTAAAGGTATCAGACGATGACTTTATAGAAGCTGGTGATGAAATTACTGAAGGTTCAGTAAATCCACATGATATAGCAGCAATTAAAGGCATAGATGGAGCTAGAAAATATCTACTATCTGAAGTTCAAAAAGTTTATAGACTTCAAGGTGTTGATATTAATGATAAACATTTAGAAGTTGTTGTTAGACAAATGACTAGAAAAATAAAAGTTTCGGATTCAGGAGATACTGAGCTATTACCAGGAACTATGATAGATATGTTTGACTTCGAAGAAGAAAATGCAAGAGTAAGAGAATTTGGTGGAGAAGAAGCTAAAGGGGAGCAAGCATTACTTGGTATAACTAAGGCTGCTTTAGCAACAGATAGTTTCTTATCAGCTGCATCATTCCAAGAAACTACAAGAGTTCTTACAGAAGCTGCTATTAAAGGAAAGATAGATCCATTAGTAGGACTGAAAGAAAATGTTATTATTGGTAAGTTAATACCAGCAGGTACTGGAATGATGAGATATAGAGATGTAAAACTAGATGTTGACGATGTTTTAGTAGAAAATGAAGCATTAGAATCAATTGAATAATACATTGCAATTTTATTGACATGTGTATGCTTAAATGATAAAATACGAGATGTGTGATTTTAAAAGCTACACTACAGTATAATTGTCTACATGAATTCATGGAGGCAAAGTTATGAACTTAGCCTCTATGAACTTTTATATAGGGAGTGATTTCATGATAGATAGAATTGTAGGTAATAAAGTAATTGGAATAAAACAATGTACTAAATCTATACTAAATGGAAAAGGTACTATTTTATATGTAGCTAAAGATGCAGACAGTAATTTAACTAATCCGTTAATAGAATTAGCGAATGAAAAAAAAGTTAAAATTATTATTATTAATACTATGAAAGAATTAGGAAAAATGTGTGGTATAGATGTTAAAGCATCTTCAGTACTTATATTAGACTAATTCATTAATAAGCTTTTATCTTAAATATTAGATATATAGATAAAAATTTTCAGGAGGTGAAAAAATGCCAACTATTAGCCAATTAGTAAGAAAAGGCAGAAAAACTATTATCAACAAGTCAGCGTCACCAGCACTTAACGAGTGTCCACAAAGAAGAGGAGTTTGTACAGTTGTTAAAACAACTACTCCAAAGAAGCCTAACTCAGCTTTAAGAAAAGTAGCGAGAGTAAGACTTACAAATGGATTCGAAGTAACTGCATACATTGGTGGTGTAGGACACAACTTACAAGAGCACAGTGTTGTTCTTATAAGAGGTGGTAGAGTAAAGGACCTTCCTGGTGTTAGATACCATATCGTAAGAGGAGCACTTGACTGTGCTGGAGTAGCTAACAGAATGCAAGGAAGATCAAAATACGGTGCTAAAAAGCCGAAGGCAAAAAAGTAGTTTAAACTAAACTACAGTAGTGCTTGTCTTCAGCATTTACATAGATTTATAAATTAAGTTTATATAGATGAAAAGGCGAAGCACTTTACGGCAATGTTTAATTGCAGAGTACCAATGAACTTAAATTTACAATGTTAAGGAGGGAAGAAAAGTGCCAAGAAAAGGACATATCGCAAAAAGAGATGTATTACCAGATCCAATATATAACTCAAAAGTTGTTACAAAGTTAATAAACAATGTAATGGAAGATGGTAAAAGAGGAGTAGCACAAAAAATATGCTACGACGCGTTTGAAATAATGGCGCAAAAAACAGGAAAAGATGCTTTAGAAGTTTTTGAAGAAGCTATGAACAATGTAATGCCTTTATTAGAGGTTAAAGCTAGAAGAATAGGTGGTGCTAACTACCAAGTTCCTATCGAAGTTAGACCAGAAAGAAGACAGACATTAGGATTAAGATGGCTTTTAGATGCTTCAAGAAAAAGAGGCGAAAAAGTAATGGCTCAAAGATTAGCTGGGGAATTAATGGATGCAGCTAATAACACTGGAGCAGCTGTTAAGAAAAGAGAAGATACTCACAAAATGGCTGAAGCAAACAAAGCATTTGCTCATTACAGATACTAATATACAAACTGTTTTGGCTTTTGCCAAAACAGTTTTGTCGAATTTAAAATTACTCGTTGAGAGGAGGACATACAAATGGCTAGAAAATATTCGTTAGATAAATTCCGTAACTTTGGAATAATGGCTCATATAGATGCTGGTAAAACTACAACTACTGAGCGTATATTATTCTATACAGGAAGAAGCCACAAAATTGGAGAAGTTCATGAAGGGGCAGCTACAATGGACTGGATGGTTCAAGAACAAGAAAGAGGTATAACAATTACTTCTGCTGCAACAACATGTGAATGGCAAGGACATGAATTAAATATTATAGATACTCCAGGTCACGTAGATTTCACAGTTGAAGTTGAAAGATCATTAAGAGTACTTGATGGAGCTGTTACAGTTCTAGATGCAAAGAGTGGGGTTGAACCACAAACTGAAACTGTATGGAGACAGGCAGACAAATACGGTGTTCCAAGAATGATATATGTTAATAAGATGGATGCTACAGGTGCAGACTTCTTCAGATGTATAAACACTGTAAGAGATAGATTAAAAGCTAATGCAGTTCCAATTCAAATTCCTGTTGGATCAGAAGACCAATTTAAGGGAATGATAGACTTAATAACTAATAAAGCTATTATGTTCTATGATGATTTAGGAAAAGACGTTAGAATTGAAGAAATACCAGCTGATTTAGCTGATCAAGCTGAAGAATACAGAATGGCTTTATTAGAAGCTATAGCTGAAAATAACGAAGATTTAATGGAAAAATATCTTGAAGGTGAAGAGTTAACTGAAGAAGAGTTAATGATTGGATTGAGAAAAGCTACTATAGCTAATGAAATAGTTCCATGTATATGTGGTTCATCTTATAAAAATAAAGGTGTTCAGCAAATGATTAATGGAGTTGTTGCTTTCTTACCATCACCGTTAGATATTCCAGCTATTAAAGGAACTACTTTAGAAGGTGAAGAAGATTCAAGAGAAGCGTCTGATGAAGCTCCAATGGCAGCTTTAGCATTCAAAATAGCAACTGACCCATTCGTTGGAAAACTTGCATTTACAAGAATTTATTCAGGTATTATGGAAAGTGGAACATACGTACTAAACTCAACAAAGGGTAAAAAAGAAAGAATAGGAAGGCTTGTTAAGATGCATGCTAATTCAAGAGAAGAAGTAGAAGCATTAGAAGCAGGTGAATTAGGAGCAATTATTGGATTAAAAAATACTACAACAGGAGATACTCTTTGTTTAGAAAGTAATCCAATAGTATTAGAATCAATGGAATTCCCAGAACCAGTTATATCTGTAGCTATAGAGCCAAAGACAAAAGCTGGTCAAGAAAAGATGGGCTTAGCATTAGCTAAACTTGCTGAAGAAGATCCTACTTTCAAAACTCATACTGATCAAGAAACTGGTCAAACAATTATTGCTGGTATGGGAGAACTTCACTTAGAAATCATTGTTGATAGATTAACAAGAGAATTCAAAGTTGAGTGTAATGTTGGAGCTCCTCAAGTTGCTTACAAAGAAACAATTAGAACAGCTGTTAAAGCTGAAGCTAAGTATGCTAAGCAATCAGGTGGTAAAGGACAATACGGTCACTGTGTTATTGAAATGGAACCTACTGAAGGAGAATACACATTTGAAAATGCTGTAGTTGGAGGGGCTATTCCAAGAGAATATATTCCAGCTATAGATAATGGTATTAAAGAAGCAGCTAAGAATGGTATTATAGCTGGTTATGAAACTATTAACTTCAAAGTTAAAGTTGTTCATGGTTCATATCATGAAGTTGACTCATCAGAAATGGCATTTAAGATTGCTGGTTCTATGGCATTTAAAAACGCTATGGCTAAAGCAGATCCAGTATTACTTGAGCCAATGGAAAAGGTTGAAGTTACAGTTCCAGAAGAATACATGGGAGACGTAATGGGAGATCTTAACTCAAGAAGAGGAAGAATCGAAGGTATGGAAGCTATTAACGGTGCACAAATAATAAGAGCATTCGTTCCACTTTCAGAAATGTTTGGATATGCAACTACTTTAAGATCAAGAACTCAAGGTAGAGGTACTTACTCAATGGTATTCGATCACTTCGAAGAAGTTCCAAAGAGTGTTCAAGAAAAAATTAAGAGTGAAAGAAATTAATTCACTTTAGTAATAAATTTAGGTAATGTTGCTGATAATTAAAGTATGAGCAACGTTACATTATATAAATTTTAGTATTATGAAATAATATGATGAAAATTTATATAACTCTAGAAAATTAGAAGTAAATTAGATATAATAATTAAGAAGGTTCATATAATTAATTTCCATAAAGGAGGATTTTACAATGGCAAAGCAAAAATTCGAAAGAAGTAAACCACACGTAAACATTGGAACAATCGGTCACGTTGACCACGGTAAGACAACTTTAACAGCTGCAATCACAACTGTTTTATCAAAAAAGGGATTTGCAGAAGCATTTGATTATGCTGCAATAGATAAGGCTCCAGAAGAAAAGGAAAGAGGTATTACAATCAATACTTCTCACGTTGAATATCAAACAGAAAACAGACACTATGCTCACGTTGACTGTCCAGGACATGCTGACTATGTTAAGAACATGATTACAGGTGCAGCACAAATGGATGGAGCAATCTTAGTTTGTTCAGCTGCAGATGGTCCAATGCCTCAAACAAGAGAGCACATTCTTCTTGCATCAAGAGTTGGAGTTGACTACATAGTTGTTTTCTTAAA
Source organism: Clostridium sp. MB05 (assembly GCF_046581255.1). NCBI lineage: Bacteria > Bacillati > Bacillota > Clostridia > Eubacteriales > Clostridiaceae > Clostridium > Clostridium sp. MB05. The sequence goes on from NZ_CP174370.1 coordinate 638,103, forward strand.
TAAAGCAGATATGGTAGACGACGAAGAATTATTAGAATTAGTTGAAATGGAAGTTAGAGAATTATTATCAGAATACAACTTCCCAGGAGACGATATTCCAGTAGTTAAGGGATCAGCTTTAGTAGCATTAGAAAACCCAACAGACGAAAAAGCAATCGCTCCAATACTTGAGTTAATGGATGCTGTAGATAGCTACATTCCAACTCCAGAAAGAGCAACAGATAAGCCATTCTTAATGCCAGTAGAAGATGTATTTACGATCACTGGTAGAGGAACAGTTGCAACAGGAAGAGTTGAAAGAGGAATTCTTAAGGTAGGAGACGAAGTAGAAATCGTTGGATTACAAGAAGAAAGCAGAAAAGTAGTAGTAACAGGAATAGAAATGTTCAGAAAGTTACTAGACGAAGCGCAAGCTGGAGACAATGTTGGAGTTCTTTTAAGAGGAGTTCAAAGAACAGACATCGAAAGAGGTCAAGTTTTAGCAAAAGCTGGAACGGTTAAGCCACACAAAAAGTTCGTAGGTCAAGTTTACGTACTTAAAAAAGAAGAAGGTGGAAGACATACTCCATTCTTCGATGGATACAGACCACAATTCTATTTCAGAACAACAGACGTTACTGGTTCAATTAAGTTACCAGACGGAATGGAAATGGTTATGCCAGGAGACCACATCGATATGAACGTTGAATTAATCAATCAAATAGCTATGGATGAAGGATTAAGATTCGCTATCAGAGAAGGTGGAAGAACTGTAGGTTCAGGAGTTGTTACTAGCATAATAGAGTAATAATTTCTTATAAAATAGATTTGAATGTAAATTTAAATATTAAGTGTGATCACATTTAGAGAGTAAGGGGACGCCCTTGCTCTCTTTTTTTATAATAATATAGAAAAGAGTTAATAGATAGAATATGCATGATAAATAAATGCTATTGCATATATATTTTTATAATATGTAGATAATATAATTAAAGAAATTTATAAAAATATTTTCTTTTTATTGTAAAGGATTAATATATGTTGAATAGTCAATAATATTAATATAAATTTTAATTTATATTAATATGTAAAATAATACTATAAAAAAATATATTGATAAATATCGAAAACACATATAAAATATATTTGCAAAATAAAATATGTTTTGAAGGTATAAAAAAGCATACTTTAAAAATTATCAAAAAAGGCTAAAAAACTCTTGAAAATGCTATGTAAAGATAGTATAATAAAGAAGTTGTATAGCAAACAGCGATGAATCAAGAGGTTGCCGGACTTCCGGGTTAATTCTTGATGAGTATGTTAGGATCTAGAATCCAACGACAGGGGTTTTATAAAAGTGTGTTTTCAAATATGAAACACCAGGAACAGTTTATAGAACATCCGCTGTTGTGCGTTAGAAGTAAAGCGTACATGAAAAGGAGGGAAACCAAGATGTCAAAACAAAAAATAAGAATCAGATTAAAGGCTTTTGATCACACAATATTAGATCAATCAGCTGAAAAAATTGTTGAAACAGCTAAATCAACAGGAGCTAAGGTTGCAGGTCCAGTACCACTACCAACTGAAAAAGATATTGTTACTGTATTAAGAGCTGTTCATAAATACAAAGATTCTAGAGAACAATTCGAAATCAGAACACACAAGAGATTAATCGATATCGTTAATCCATCACCAAAAACAGTTGATGCATTAATGAGATTAAACTTACCAGCTGGTGTTGATATCGAAATCAAGCTATAGTTGATACTTATTAAATAAACAGTTTGAACGGTTATGATTGCTAAGCAGTCCGCTAATACGTTTAGGAGGTGTAAATACATGAAAAAAGCTATATTAGGAAAAAAAATAGGTATGACTCAAATTTTCGATGAAAATGGAAAAGTTGTTCCTGTAACAGTAGTAGAAGCTGGTCCATGTGTTGTTGTTCAAAAGAAAACTATCGAGAAAGATGGTTATGAAGCAATACAAGTAGGCTTTGGAGATGTTAGAGAAAAATTAGTTAACAAACCAAAGAAGGGACATTTTGCTAAAGCAGGTGTTTCTTTAAGAAGAAAGCTAAAAGAATTCAGATTAGAAGATTGTTCAGCTTATGAAGTTGGTCAAGAAATCAAAGCTGATTTATTCGTAGCTGGAGATAAAATTGATGTATCTGGAGTTTCTAAAGGAAAGGGATTCCAAGGGGTTATCAAAAGATGGAATGCTAGCAGAGGACCAATGAGTCACGGTTCTAAATTCCACAGAGCAGTAGGTTCTATGGGTGCTTCATCAGATCCATCAAGAACTTTCAAGAACAAGAACATGCCAGGACATATGGGAGCTGTTAACACAACAGTATTAAACTTAGAAGTAGTTAAGGTTATAACTGAAAAGAACTTAATACTAATCAAGGGTGGTATCCCAGGACCTAATAAAGGTACAGTAGTAATAAGAAACGCAGTTAAAGCTTAATTTCTGTAGAAAGGAGGAAACAGGATGCCTACAGTAGGATTATTTAATCAAGAAGGAAAACAAGTTGGAGATATCCAATTAAATGATAATGTGTTCGGAGTTGAAGTTAACACTGATGCTATGCATCAAGTTGTAGTTGCTTTATTAGCAAACAAGAGACAAGGAACTCAATCAGCTAAGACAAGAGCTGAGGTTAGAGGAGGCGGAATTAAGCCTTGGAGACAAAAAGGAACTGGTAGAGCAAGACAAGGTTCTATTAGAGCTCCACAATGGATCAAAGGTGGAGTTGTATTCGCACCAAAACCAAGAGATTATAGAATGTCAGTGCCAAAGAGCATGAGAAGAGTAGCTATGAAGTCTGCATTAACTAGCAAAGTTCAAGACGGACAAATGGTAGTACTTGAAACATTAGCATTTGAAGCTCCAAAAACTAAGAAAATGGTTGAAGTTTTAAAAGCATTTGAAGCTAAGAAAACTTTAATAATAACTGGAGAAGCTAATGAAGTTCTTTACAAGTCAGCTAGAAATATTGCTGATATTGAAATAATGCCAGTTAACAACATCAATGTTTATGATTTATTAAAATTTGAGAAATTAATCATAACTAAGGATGCTGTATCAAAAATTGAGGAGGTGTACGCATAATGACAAGCTATGATATTATAAGAAAGCCTGTTATCACTGAAAAGACTATGACTGCTATGGCAGACAAAAAGTACACTTTCATAGTTCAAATTAATGCAAACAAAGTTCAAATTAAGAGAGCTGTAGAAGAAATATTCGGCGTTAAAGTTGAAAAAGTTCAAACAGTAAGAACTATGGGAAAAACAAAGAGAATGGGCGTACATGTAGGAAAGAGAGCAGACTTCAAAAAAGCTATCATTACTTTAGCAGGAGATAGCAAGAACATAGAATTCTTTGAAGGAATGCAATAACGCAAATAAAGCGTATTATTGGTATGAAAATACCAGAGAAGCTTAAAGTAAGGAGGGAATTTACATGGCAGTTAAAAAGTTTAGACCAACTACCCCATCAAGAAGAGAAATGACAATGGCTACTTTTGAAGAAATAACAACAAGTACACCAGAAAAATCACTTCTTGTATCATTAAACAAAAGTGGTGGTAGAAATGCTCAAGGTAAAATAACTGTTAGACACCACGGTGGTGGAGCTAAGAGAAAATATAGAATAATAGATTTCAAGAGAAATAAGGATGGTGTTCCAGCAAAGGTTGCTACAATAGAATACGATCCAAACAGAACAGCATACATTGCATTAGTAGTATATGCTGATGGTGAAAAGAGATATATAATAGCTCCAGTAGGATTAAAAGTTGGAGATGTTATAGTTTCAGGTCCAGATTCTGATATTAAAGCAGGAAATGCTCTTCCATTAAAGAATATACCAGTAGGTACTTTCGTTCACAACGTTGAGTTACAAGTTGGTAAGGGAGCTCAAATGGTAAGATCAGCTGGAACTACAGCTCAATTAATGGCTAAAGAAGGTAACTATGCAACATTAAGATTACCTTCAGGAGAAATGAGATATGTAAGAATCGAATGTAGAGCTACAATCGGTACTGTATCAAATACTACTAACGATATAATCAATATCGGTAAAGCAGGTAGAAAGAGACACATGGGATGGAGACCTACAGTTAGAGGTTCTGTAATGAATCCTTGCGATCACCCTCATGGTGGTGGTGAAGGTAGATCACCAATCGGTAGACCGAGTCCAGTTACTCCATGGGGTAAACCAGCACTTGGATACAAGACAAGAAAGAATAAGAAGTATTCTGACAGATTCATAATAAAGAGAAGAAACGATAAGTAGTATGAAGAGAATCTAAATTTCTCTTCATGGCTTGTCAGCCTATAGATTATGAAGGGAGGCAAATTATAGTGAGTAGATCAACAAAAAAAGGGCCTTTTGTACATGAAGGACTTTTAAAGAAAATTGAAGAAATGAATGCTAGTGGAGATAAGAAGGTTGTTAAAACTTGGTCAAGAAGTTCAACTATCTTCCCACAAATGATTGGTCATACAATTGCTGTTCACGATGGAAGAAAGCATGTTCCAGTTTTCGTTAGCGAAGACATGGTAGGACACAAGCTTGGTGAGTTCGCTTTAACAAGAACTTACAGAGGACACGATTATGACGAAAAAGCAGCAAGAAAAAGAAAGTAATCCCGGAAAGGAGGAACATAAATGGAAGCTAGAGCTATAGCTAAATATGTTAGAATGTCTCCAACAAAAGTAGGAGTAGTTCTTGATTTAATAAGAGGAAAAAATATTCAAGAGGCTTTCGCTATTTTACAATATACTCCGAAAGATGCAGCTGTTGCTATAAACAAAGTTTTAAAATCAGCTGTTGCTAATGCAGAAAATAATCATGAAATGGACGTAGAAAGATTATATGTAGCAGAAGCATTCGTTGGTGCAGGTCCAACACTAAAGAGATTTAGACCGATGGATCACGGAAAAGCATTTAGAATTAACAAAAGAACAAGTAATATAACACTTGTGGTTAAAGAAAGAGCTTAGAAAGAAGGAGGGAAATCAAGTGGGTCAAAAAGTACATCCTCACGGACTTAGAGTAGGAGTTATCAAAGATTGGGATGCTAAATGGTATGCTTCAAAGAAGAATTTTGCAGACAATCTAATAGAAGATAACAAAATCAGAGAATTCGTAAAGAAAGAACTTTTCTCAGCTGGTATTTCAAAGATTGAAATTGAAAGAGCTTCTAAAAGAGTTAAGTTAAATATATATACTGCTAAACCAGGAGTTATAATTGGAAAAGGTGGATCAGGAATAGAAGCATTAAAAGGTAAATTAGCTAACTTAGTTGATAGAAAGAACTTATTAATCAATATAGTAGAAGTTAAAAATGCTGAGGCAAATGCTCAATTAATGGCAGAAAATATAGCTGCACAATTAGAAAAGAGAGTATCATTCAGAAGAGCTATGAAACAAAGCATTCAAAGAGCTATGAGACTTGGAGCTAAAGGTGTTAAGACAGCTTGCTCAGGTAGATTAGGTGGAGCTGAAATAGCTAGAACTGAACAATATCATGAAGGAACAATTCCACTACAAACTTTAAGAGCAGATATAGATTATGGATTTGCTGAAGCTGATACAACTTACGGAAAAATCGGCGTAAAGGTTTGGGTTTATAATGGAGAAGTTCTTCCAACTAAAAAAGTTGAAAAGAAGGAAGAAGTTAACGCGTAAGAAAGGAGGAATTAGTCATGTTAATGCCTAAAAGAGTTAAGCATCGTAAGGTACAACGTGGTAGAATGAAAGGGAAAGCTACTAGAGGTAATTTCCTTGCATACGGAGATTTTGGTATTCAAGCTACAACTTGTGGTTGGATAACTAGTAACCAAATAGAATCTGCCAGAATTGCTATAAACAGATATATCAGAAGAGGTGGAAAACTTTGGATAAAGATTTTCCCAGATAAGCCAGTAACTGAGAAGCCAGCTGAAACAAGAATGGGTTCAGGTAAAGGTTCACCAGAATATTGGGTAGCAGTAGTTAAACCTGGTAGAGTTTTATTCGAACTATCAGGAGTTAATGAAGAAGTTGCAAGAGAAGCTATGAGACTTGCATCACACAAGCTTCCTGTAAAGTGTAAATTCGTTACAAGAAGAGATTTTGAGGAAATGGGTGGTGAAGAATAATGAAGGCTAGAGAATTAAAAGAATTAAGAGCAAATAATCCTCAAGATTTAAAGGTTAAATTAAATGACCTTAAGGCTGAGTTATTCAACTTGAGATTCCAATTAGCTACAGGTCAATTAGAAAATCCTATGAGAATAAAAGAAGTAAAAAAATCTATAGCCCAAATCAAAACCATCATAAGAGAAGAAGAGATCAGGGCTTTCGAGCAGTAAATCTGAAAGGAGGTAACTCTTAATGGAAAGAGGATTAAGAAAGAAAAAAATAGGTAGAGTTGTTTCAGATAAAATGGATAAAACTATCGTTGTTGCTGTTGAAACTAAGGTTAGACACCCATTATATGGTAAAACAGTTAATAGAACAACTAAGTTTAAAGCTCATGATGAAAACAATGAAGCTAAAATAAATGATAGAGTTTTAATTATGGAAACTAGACCATTATCTAAAGATAAGAGATGGAGACTTGTTGAAATAGTTGAAAAAGCTAAATAGGCTTTAAGACTGAAAGGAGGGTAATTCAATGATACAACAACAAACCTTACTAAAGGTAGCAGATAACTCAGGCGCAAAGGAAATAATGTGCATAAGAGTTTTAGGCGGATCAAAAAGAAAGTTCGGTAACATTGGAGATGTAATAGTTGCTAGCGTTAAAAGTGCAACACCAGGCGGAGTTGTTAAAAAAGGAGACGTTGTAAAAGCTGTTATAGTTAGATCAGTTAGAGGATTAAGAAGAGCTGATGGTTCATACATTAAGTTTGATGAAAATTCAGCTGTTATTATAAAGGATGATAAGCAACCAAGAGGAACTCGTATCTTCGGACCAGTTGCTAGGGAGCTAAGAGATAACGAATTTAACAAGATTTTATCATTAGCGCCTGAAGTTCTATAATAGAGGAGGTGTCTCATTTGAAGGTACATGTTAGAAAGAACGACACAGTTGTAGTTGTTTCAGGTAAAGATAAAGGGAAAACTGGTGAAGTTTTAAAGGTATATCCTAAAACAGGTAAAGTTATTGTTCAAGGAGTTAATATAATTAAAAAACACCAAAAGCCAACTAGAGCTAATGCTCAAGGTGGAATAATTGAAAGAGAAGGAGCTATTTATAGCTCAAAAGTTATGTTATACTGCACAAAATGTAAAAATGCTACAAGAATAAGCAGTAAAATCTTAGAAGATGGTACTAAGGTTAGAGTTTGTAAGAAGTGCGGAGAAACATTCTAGAATCTGAAAGGAGGTACTAATTATGACAACAAGACTTCAAGAAAAGTATCAAAAAGAAGTAATTCCAGCTATGATTGAAAAGTTCGGATATAAAAATATAATGGAAGTTCCAAAGCTTGAAAAGGTAGTTATCAACATGGGAGTTGGTGAAGCTAAGGACAATCAAAAAATATTAGAAGCTGCAGTTAACGATTTAAGCATAATTGCAGGTCAAAAGCCAATTTTAACTAGAGCAAAGAAATCTGTTGCTAACTTTAAGATAAGAGAGAATATGGCTTTAGGATGTAAGGTTACATTAAGAAAAGCAAAAATGTACGAATTTGCTGACAAATTAATGGCTATTGCTCTTCCAAGAGTTAGAGATTTCAGAGGAGTTTCAAGCAAAGCTTTTGATGGTAGAGGAAACTACTCACTAGGAGTAAAAGAGCAATTAATATTCCCAGAAATTGAATACGATAAAATCGATAAGGTTAGAGGAATGGATATTATCTTCGTTACATCAGCAAACACTGACGAAGAAGCAAGAGAATTATTAAGATTCCTTGGTATGCCATTTGCTCAATAATAAGGAGGGAAAACTGTGGCACGTAAGGCTATTATTGAAAAGTGGAAAAAAGAACCTAAATATAAAACAAGAGCTTATACAAGATGCAGAATATGTGGAAGACCACATTCAGTATTAAAGAAGTTCGGTATTTGCCGTATATGTTTTAGAGAACTTGCTTATAAAGGTCAAATACCTGGTTGTAAGAAAGCAAGTTGGTAAAAAACTGATGTAGTGAAAGGAGGCACATTAAATGGTTATGACAGATCCTATCGCAGATTTGCTAACACGTATTAGAAACGCAAATGCTGTAAGACATGAAGTAGTAGAAGTTCCTTCATCAAATATGAAGAAGGCTGTTGCAAATATATTATTACAAGAGGGATATATTAAAGAGTTAGAGGAATATAACGATGGTGTTGTTCCAATGTTAAGAATATCTCTTAAATATGGCGCAGATAAAGAAAGAGTTATAACTGGTATAAAGAGAATATCTAAACCAGGACTAAGAGTTTACTGCAAGAAAGATGAAATTCCAAAGGTACTAAGTGGACTAGGAATTGCTATAATATCAACTTCAACAGGTTTATTAGTTGATAGAGATGCAAGAAAAGCTGGATTAGGCGGAGAAGTAGTTTGCTACGTTTGGTAATTTTCAAAATAGAAAGTAACTAAATTAACATATAGAACAAGTAAAACAGGAGGTGCGATTATGTCAAGAGTAGGTAGATTACCTATAGCTATACCTGCAGGCGTAACTGTAACTGTTTCAGCAGACAATGTTGTTACAGTTAAGGGTCCAAAGGGCGAACTTGTTAAAGCTATGAATACAGACATGAATATAGCAGTTGAAAACAACCAAGTTGTTGTAACTAGACCTAGCGATCAAAAAGAGCACAGAGCTCTTCATGGTTTAACTAGAGCATTAATCAACAACATGATAATCGGAGTTGAAAAGGGATTTGAAAAGAACTTAGAACTAATAGGTGTTGGTTACAGAGCTCAATTACAAGGTAAGAAGCTTGTAATGAACTTAGGATATTCACATCCAGTTGAAATAGAACCAATCGAAGGTGTAACTTTCGAAACTCCAGCTGCAACTAAGGTTGTAGTAAAGGGAATCGACAAGGAAAAGGTTGGAGCAGCTGCGGCTGATATAAGATCATGGAGAAAGCCTGAACCATATAAGGGTAAAGGAATTAAGTATGATAACGAAGTGATCAGACGTAAAGAAGGTAAAACTGGTAAGAAATAATAGAAAGGAGTGAAACCTTTATGTTCAAGAAGGTAGACAGAAAAGCTAGTAGAGAAAGACGTCACCTAAGAGTACGTAAGAAAATTTCTGGTACTCCTGAAAGACCAAGACTTTCAGTATATAGAAGTGAAAAAAATATATATGCTCAAATTATAGATGATGTTAATTCAGTAACTTTAGTTTCAGCTTCAAGCTTAGATAAAGCATTTGATGAAAAATCAGGTGGAAATAAAGAAGCAGCTAAAATGGTTGGTGAATTAATAGCTAAAAAAGCTTTAGAAAAAGGAATTTCAGAAGTAGTATTCGACAGAGGTGGATACGTATATCACGGAAGAGTTCAAACTTTAGCTGAAGCTGCTAGAGAAGCAGGCCTAAAATTCTAATAAATAAGGAGGGAAATACATGAGAATCGATCCTAGCACACTAGACCTTAAAGAAAAGGTTGTTAACATAAACAGAGTAACTAAGGTTGTTAAGGGTGGTAGAAACTTCAGATTCAGCGCTTTAGTAGTTGTAGGTGACGAAAACGGACACGTAGGCGTTGGTATGGGTAAGTCAATAGAAATCCCAGAAGCAATTAAAAAAGGAATAGAAGACGCTAAGAAAAATTTAGTAAGTGTTGCAATAGTTGGAACTACTGTTCCTCATCAAATATATGGAAAATTCGGAACTGGTAATGTTCTTATAATGCCAGCAAAAGAAGGTACAGGAGTTATCGCTGGAGGTCCAGCAAGATCTGTATTAGAATTAGCAGGATTAAAGGATGTTAGAGCTAAGTCATTAGGTTCAAACAATCCTAAAAATATGGTGAATGCTACAATTAACGGTTTAGCAAGCTTAAAAACAGCTGAAGATATAGCTAAATTAAGAGGCAAAACTGTAGAAGAAATTTTAGGTTAGGAGGGAAAAGCAATGGCAAAAATTAAAGTTACTCTAATGAAGAGTTTAATTGGAAGAAAGAAAGACCATATTGCTACTGCACATGCCCTTGGACTAAAAAAGATCGGTAAGACAGTAGAACATGAAGAAACTCCTCAAATCAGAGGAATGATCAACAAAGTTGACTATCTACTAAAAGTAGAAGAAGTTTAATAAGAGGAGGTGCATTGAGTAATGAAACTTCATGAATTAAAACCAGCAGCAGGAAGTAAGAAAGCTCCAAAGAGAGTTGGTAGAGGTACTGGTTCAGGATTAGGTAGAAATGCCGGAAAAGGTGAAAAAGGCCAAAATTCTAGATCAGGCGGTGGAGTAAGACCAGGATTTGAAGGCGGTCAAATGCCACTATATAGAAGACTTCCTAAGAGAGGATTTACAAATATATTTGCTAAACAATATGTTAGCATAAACGTAGATAGATTAAATATATTTGAAAATGGAACAGAAATAACACCAGAAGTTTTACTTGAAAGAAGAGTTATAAGTAAGGTAAAAGACGGAGTTAAGATTTTAGGAAATGGGACATTAGAGAAGAGCCTAACTGTTAAAGGATGTAAGTTCTCAAAATCAGCGGCTGAAAAGATAGAAGCAGCTGGAGGAAAAGTTGAGGTGATTTAGTATGCTATCAACCCTACGTAATGCCTGGAAGGTTCCCGAATTAAAGAAAAGATTTTTATGGACTATATTTTTAGTTGCAATCTTCAGGATAGGAATACATATTCCTGTTCCTGGAATTAGCACAGAAGTTCTAAATGATTTAGCTAGTAGCGGAACTATATTTGGTTTCTACGATTTGTTATCTGGTGGAGCATTTAGACAGTTTAGTATATTTGCTTTAAGCGTAACACCATATATTAATGCTTCAATCATAGTTCAATTATTGACTATAGCAATTCCTTCTCTAGAGCAATTATCTAAAGAAGGTGAAGAAGGAAGAAAGAAGATACAAAAGATAACTAGAATATTATCAATATTTATAGGATTTATTCTTGCTTTCGGAACATATAGTATGGTTGCAGCAAGAGGTGCAGCGCAAGGAATGCAATGGACTGGAATAATCGTTGTATTAGTAGCATTAGTTGCAGGTTCAACATTCTGTATGTGGCTAGGTGATCAAATTACAGCTAAAGGCTTTGGAAATGGTATATCCATATTAATATTTGTAAATATAGTATCTCAGTTACCTGTAACTTTAATGTCATTATTTACATTAAAGGATCAAGGAAAAATTACTATAGTTGAAATTTTATTATTTGTAGTTTTTGCAATTGCTTTATTAGGAGTAGTAATATTCTTCTCATTAGCAGAAAGAAGAATTCCAGTTCAATATGCTGGTAAAGCTGTTGGAAATAAAGTTATGAGAGGCCAAAGTACTCACATACCTTTAAGCATAATAGGATCTGCTGTTATAGCAATAATATTTGCTATGTCAGTTATGATGTTTCCTAAAACAATTGCAGAATTTTTCCCAGGTCATGACTGGGCTGTATGGATAACAGGAAGTAAGTATAGTGTATTTAATGAAAAAACATGGATGTATCCTGTAATGTATTCAATATTAACTATATTCTTTACTTGGTTCTATACACAAATTACATTTAAGCCAGATGAAATGGCAGAGAATCTGCATAAATCAGCAGGGTTTGTGCCAGGAATAAGACCTGGAGATGCAACTGAAAAGTATTTTGAAAAAGTACTTACTAAAGTATCATTAGTTGGAGGAGTATTTGCAGCTTTACTAGCGATACTACCAATACTAATTTCAAATACACAGTTACAAGGAGTTCAATTTGGTGGTACATCATTATTAATTATGGTTGGTGTTGGACTTGATTTCTCAAGACAATTAGATTCACAATTAGTAATGAGACATTATCAAGGATTCTTAAAATAGATTAGTAATGGAGATGATGCCCGTGAAGATAGTATTATTAGGTCCTCCTGGAGCAGGAAAGGGAACACAGGCAAAATCAATTAGTAATAGATACTCAATACCACATATTTCTACAGGAGATATATTTAGAAAAAATATTTCTGAAAACACTCCATTAGGAATAGAAGCTAAGAAGCACATCGATAAAGGACAGTTAGTACCAGATGAAGTTACTATTGATATGGTAAAAGATAGACTGCAGAAAGAAGATTGTAAAAATGGGTATTTATTAGATGGATTCCCAAGAACAGTCGCTCAAGCAGAAGCACTTCAAGATTTTCTTTCTGAAAGAAATGAAAAGCTTGATACCGCTTTACTAATTGAAGTACCTACTGGATTTATATTAGAAAGAATGACAGGTAGAAGAGTGTGCCCATCATGTGGAGCTAGCTATCATATAAAGTTTAATCCACCAACTGTTACAAGCAAATGTGATGTTTGTGGAAGTGATATAATCCAAAGAAAAGATGATACAGAAGAAACTGTATCTGAAAGACTTGATGTGTATGAGAGACAGACACAACCACTGATTGATTTTTATAAAGAAAGAAACTTACTTTCAATTGTGAATGGAACAAAAGCTATTAACGAAGTATTCGAAGGTATCTGTAATATCTTAGGGAGAGTTAAATAATGATAATCATTAAAAATAACAAAGAAATTGACCTAATGAGATTATCAGGTAAAATAGTAGCTGAAACATTACTACTAGTTGAAGAAAAAGTAAGACCAGGAATAACTACTGCTGAATTAGATAGAATAGCAGAAGAATTTATAACTAAGCATGGAGCAAAGCCTTCATTTAAAGGGCTATATGGTTTTCCAGCTTCACTATGTATATCTGTTAACGAGCAAGTAGTTCATGGGATCCCAGGAGGTTATGTATTAAAAGATGGAGATATAATTAGTGTAGACTGTGGTGCTTTACTTAATGGCTTTCACGGAGATGCTGCAAGAACTTTTGCAGTGGGAAACGTAACAGAGGAAGCTACTAAGTTAATTAAAGTAACAGAAGAAAGTTTCTTTAAAGGAATTGAATATGCTAAGATCGGTAACAGGCTTACTGATATATCACATGAAATACAAAACTACATTGAAGCCTCAGGTTTCTCTGTAGTAAGAGATTTCGTAGGACACGGTATAGGTAGAGTTGTACACGAAGATCCAGAAGTGCCTAATTTTGGTAAGCCTGGCAGAGGCCCAAAGTTAGCTTCAGGAATGGCACTAGCTATTGAGCCTATGGTTAACGTAGGAAGCTATAAAGTTAAAACATTAAATGATGACTGGACTGTAGTAACTAGTGATGGAAGTCTATCTGCACACTACGAAAATACTATTGTAATTTTACCAGATGGACCCGAAATATTAACACTAATTAAATAAGTGTTGCTTAGTTATAAATTCGCATGATACCAAAAGGTGGCTTGTAGATTTATGACTAAGGTAATCATCGAGGTGAAAAGTTTGCAAAACAATGACTTAATTGGGAAAGTGGTTCTTTCAAAAACAGGAAGAGATAAAAATCATTTATATGTAATAATAGGCCATTTAAGTGATAATTATGCAATTCTTAGTAATGGGAGCACTAAAACAGTTCAGATGCCTAAAAAAAAGAATTTAAAACATATAAATGTTTTAGATGATGTAGATGATGAGATTAAAGAATCTATCATATCAAAAGATAGAGGTACTGATTTAAAAATAAAAAGATTTCTAAAACTTAAAGGCATTGTTAAGGAGGGTTGATTACCTTATGTCAAAAGATGATGTAATAGAAATGCAAGGTATAGTACTAGAATCATTACCAAATGCTATGTTCCAAGTTGAACTAGAGAGTGGTCACAAAATTCTAGCACATATATCAGGAAAATTAAGAATGAATTTCATAAGAATTCTACCGGGAGATAAGGTTACAATTGAACTTTCTCCATACGATTTATCAAGAGGTAGAATTACATGGAGAGCTAAATAAAGGTAGAGATTACCGTCAAGTATTACAAGGAGGGTTAGCGATGAAAGTAAGACCATCAGTTAAGCCTATTTGCGAAAAGTGCAAGATTATAAGAAGAAAAGGAAAAGTAATGGTTATCTGTGAAAATCCTAAGCACAAGCAAAAACAAGGCTAATACAATCAAAGTATAGGCAAAAAAAGTATTATTTAACTATGTAAAACTTATTGACTTTTAACTTAAAGTCAAATATGATTATATAGGCATTTAATTAAGTAGATAAATTTTAGGTACGGCTGACAGTAGAGGGAATCTCTATTGACCTATGATTTTATTATATAAAATACACATATAATTAAGTTGTATGCATTTCAATATCAGGAGGTGTAAGTTTTAATGGCAAGAATTTCAGGAGTAGACCTACCAAGAGAAAAAAGAGTTGAAATAGGTCTAACATATATATATGGTATAGGACTTTCTACTTCACATAAGATTTTAGCACAAACAGGAGTTAATCCTGATACAAGAGTTAAAGATCTTACTGAAGAAGAAGTAACAAAAATTAGAGAATATGTAAAAACTTTAACAATTGAAGGTGACTTAAGAAGAGAAGTTGCTTTAAATATTAAAAGATTAGTAGAAATTGGATGTTATAGAGGAATTAGACATAGAAAAGGTCTTCCAGTTAGAGGTCAAAAGACTAAAACTAACGCAAGAACTAGAAAAGGTCCAAAGAAAACTATCGCAAATAAGAAGAAGTAGTGAGGAGGGAATTCGATGGCTCAAAAAGTTAAAAAAACTAGAAGAAGAAAAGAAAGAAAGAACGTTGAGCATGGTGCTGCACACATCAAATCAACTTTCAATAACTCAATAGTTACTTTAACTGATGCTACAGGAAATGCTTTATCATGGTCAAGTGCAGGAGCTTTAGGCTTCAGAGGATCAAGAAAGAGCACTCCATTCGCAGCTCAAATGGCAGCAGAAACAGCAGCTAAAGCGGCTATGGAACACGGATTAAAGAGTATAGAAGTATATGTAAAGGGACCAGGCGCAGGAAGAGAAGCGGCTATAAGATCTTTACAAGCAGCAGGATTAGAAGTAACTTTAATTAAAGACGTTACTCCAATCCCACATAACGGATGTAGACCACCAAAGAGAAGAAGAGTCTAGTATTCATATAGGAGGTGTAATTAATGGCAAGATATACTGGAGCTACATGTAGATTATGTAGAAGAGAAGGTATGAAATTATTCCTTAAAGGGGATAGATGTTATACAGATAAATGTGCTTTTGTTAGAAGAAGTTATGCGCCAGGACAACATGGAGCAGCTAAGAAAAAAATATCTAACTACGGTGTACAATTAAGAGAAAAGCAAAAAGCTAGAAGAATATACGGAGTATTAGAAAGCCAATTCAGAACTTATTATGAAAAGGCTGATCATATGAAGGGTATTACTGGTGAAAATTTACTTAAATTATTAGAAATGAGATTAGATAACGTTGTTTACAGACTAGGTTATGGTGCTTCAAGAAATGAAGCTAGACAATTAGTTAATCATGGACATTTCTTAGTTAATGGTAAGAAAGTTGACATTCCTTCATTTAAAGTTTCTGTTAATGATGAAATTACAGTTACAGAAAAGAGTAGAGGAACTGAAAAATTCAAGACATTTGTTGAAAATCCAAAGACATTACCAAAATGGTTAGAAGCAAACGTTGAAAATTATTCAGGTAAAGTAGTTGCTGAACCAGCAAGAGAAGATATTGACGTTCCAGTTAATGAAACTCTTATCGTTGAGTTATACAGCAAGTAATAGTTTAATATTTGTATTTGTAAGAGCAATCTTACAATACAAATATATAAGCAGTTGCCCTCAGAATAAGGTTGCCATTTAAAATTTAAGGAGGGTTTGTGCATGTTAGAAATAGAAAAGCCAATAATAGAATGTATAGAGTCAAATGAAAATGGTACTTACGGGAAATATGTAGTTGAACCACTAGAAAGAGGATATGGTATAACTCTTGGAAATGCTTTAAGAAGAATACTTTTATCATCACTTCCAGGTGCTGCTCCTACATCAGTAAAAATAGACGGAGTACTACATGAATTTTCAACTGTACAGGGAGTTAAAGAAGATGTTACAGAAATAATATTAAACATTAAATCTTTAGCTTTAATAATGAATGGTGAAGGTCCAAAGACTATATATATAGATGCTCAAGGACCAGGAGTAGTTACAGGTGCAGATATAAAAACTGATGGAGATGTTGAAGTTGTAAGCAAAGATCTTCATATTGCAACATTAGATGATAATGGTAAGTTATATATGGAGATAACAGTTAATAGAGGAAGAGGATACGTAACTCAAAATAAAAATAAGAGTGAAGATCTTCCATTATCAGCAATTGCTGTAGACTCAATTTATACGCCAGTTAAAAGAGTTAATTTCACTGTAGAAAATACAAGAGTAGGTCAAATTACTGACTATGATAAATTAACTTTAGAAATCTGGACTAATGGAACTATTAAGATTGATGAAGCAATAAGCTTATCAGCAAAAATTCTTATAGAACATTTTAAATTATTTATGTCATTAGGAGATAGTACTAATGATGTAGAGATTATGATAGAAAAAGAAGAAGATAAAAAAGAGAAAGTACTAGAAATGACTGTAGAAGAGTTGGATTTATCAGTTAGATCATATAACTGTTTAAAGAGAGCTGGAATAAATACAGTTCAAGAACTTGCTGGAAAATCAATGGATGACATGATGAAGGTAAGAAATCTAGGAAAGAAATCTTTAGAGGAAGTCGAAAGAAAGCTTAAGGAATTAGGCTTAGGATTAAGACTAAACGATGAGTAAGGAGGTAAATCCACATGGCAGGTTATCGTAAATTAGGTCGTCCTACTGACCAAAGAAGAGCTATGCTTAGAAGCCTTGTTACAAGCTTTTTAAAGCATGGTAAAATCGAAACAACTGAAACAAGAGCAAAAGAAACTAGAAGATTAGCTGAAAAGATGATCACTTTAGCAAAAAGAGGTGACCTTCACGCTAGAAGACAAGTTTTAGCTTTTGTTAACGAAGAAGAAGTAGTTCAAAACCTATTTGACAATGTTGCTCCAAAGTACGCAGAAAGAAATGGTGGATACACTAGAATGTACAAAAAAGGCCCAAGAAGAGGGGACGGAGCGGAAGTTGTTATACTTGAATTAGTATAATATAAAGGGGATTAAGTTAAAAACTTAGTCCCCATTTTTACATATTAAAATTTAACTAGTATATAAGAATTCATAAATTTAATATTAAAGTAATTGTAATTAAATGAATGTATATTATAATATTATTATGCTGAATGTATATACACTATGAATTTTTATATAGTACTTAAGAGCAGAAGTTAAGCGATAAAAGGAGGGGACTATATATGAAAGAAACAATGATTAAATGTGATAATGTATCTTTTAAATATAGAGTACATGAGGGAGAAGAGGAACGATACGCAGTTAATGGCGTAAATTTTGAGGTTGAAAAAGGAGAATTTTTAGTTGTTTTAGGACATAATGGATCTGGTAAATCAACTATAGCAAAACATATTAATGCACTTTTAGTACCATCAGAAGGAACTGTTATAGTAGATGAACTTGATACTTCAGATCCTAATAATTTATGGCAAATAAGAGCTAAGGCTGGAATGGTATTTCAAAACCCTGATAACCAGTTAGTAGCTACTATAGTTGAAGAAGACGTTGCTTTTGGACCAGAGAATCTAGGAGTACCACCAGAAGAAATAAGGAAAAGAGTAGATGAGAGCTTAAAGAAGGTTGGAATGTATGAATATAAAAGACATGCACCACACTTGCTTTCGGGTGGGCAAAAACAAAGAATCGCAATAGCTGGGATTTTAGCAATGAAGCCTCAATGTATTATTTTTGATGAGCCAACAGCTATGCTAGATCCTTCTGGTAGAAGAGAAGTATTAAATAATATAAAAGAAATAAATAAAAAATATGGGATTACAATAGTTCTTATCACTCATTATATGGATGAAGCAGCACAAGCAGATAGAGTTATTGTAATGGATAATGGAAAAATAATATTACAAGGAAATCCAAGAGAAGTGTTTTCTAATGTTAAAGAAATGAAAGAAATAGGATTAGATGTTCCTCAAGTTACAGAATTATGTTATGAACTTAAAAAAGATGGTATAGATATAGATACAAATATTTTAAATGTAGATGAGATGGTGAATGCGTTATGTCAATTAAAATAGAAAACTTAGTACATGTATACATGCCCAAATCACCTTTTGAGAAAATGGCATTAAATAATGTTAATATTGAAATAAATGAAGGTGAGTTTGTAGCACTTATAGGCCATACAGGGTCAGGAAAATCAACATTAATACAACACATGAATGGGCTGCTTAAGCCAAGTTCAGGTAGAATAATAGTTGATGGAGAGGACATTACAAAAGAAGGTATAAAACTTACTGATATAAGAAAAAAGGTTGGACTTGTATTTCAATACCCAGAGTATCAATTATTTGAAGAAACTATAGAAAAAGATATAGAGTTCGGGCCAAGAAATTTAGGATTATCTGATGAAGAAATAACAAAAAGAGTAAAAAGAGCAATGGAAATGGTTGGCCTAGATTATGATAAATATAAGAATAAATCTCCATTCGATTTAAGTGGGGGACAAAAGAGAAGAGTAGCTATAGCTGGTGTAATTGCTATGGAACCTAAAATACTTATACTAGATGAACCAACTGCAGGACTAGACCCAAAAGGAAGAGATGATATTTTAGCTCAAATAAAGGTTTTACATAATGAGTATAAAATGACAATTATACTTGTAAGCCATAGTATGGAAGATGTGGGTAAACTTGCAGAACGAATAATAGTAATGAATAAGGGAGAAGTGGCTTTAGAGGGAACCCCATCTAGGGTATTTAAAGAAGTGGATACTTTAGAAAGTATAGGGCTTGCAGTTCCACAAGTAACCTATCTTATGAGAGAATTAAAAAATAAGGGATTTAATGTTTCAGATGAAGTTTATACTATAAGTCAGGGAAAAGAAGAATTACTAAGAATATTAAAGGAAGTTAAAAACTAGGGGGAACAAAAATGATAAAAGATATAACTATAGGTCAGTATATACCAGGTGAAACTTTTGTTCATAAGCTGGATCCTAGAACAAAGATATTATTATCAATACTATTTATAATTTGTCTATTTGTAGTAGATAAGTTTATTGGATATATATTAATAGTTGCATTTTTAGCATTAACTGTATATGTTGCTAAATTGCCACCTAGGTACTTATACAAAGGTTTAAAACCAGTATTTTTCCTTATTATTTTCACAGCTATTTTAAATATTTTTATGATAAAAGGTACTTCAAGTACATTAATATTTGAATTTGGATTTGTAAAAATATATCAAGAGGGATTAAGAACTGCTGCATTTATGGCTTTAAGGTTAATATTTTTGATAATGGGTACATCAGTATTAACATTAACTACATCACCTATTGAGCTAACTGATGGAATTGAAAGATTATTAAAACCTATTGGAAAAGAAACTGCACATGAATTAGCTATGATGATGACTATAGCACTAAGATTTATACCAACATTAATGGATGAAACAGATAAAATAATGATGGCACAAAAAGCAAGAGGAGCAGATTTTGAAACAGGGGGAATGATTCAAAAAGCTAAAAGTCTCATACCATTATTAGTACCATTATTTATAAGTTCCTTTAGAAGAGCTGATGAACTTGCTATGGCCATGGAAGCTAGAGCATATAGGGGTGGAAATGGTAGAACTAGAATGAAACAATTAAAGTTTACAAGAAAGGACACTATTGCATTTGCTTTATTTTCTATTTTATTTATCGGAAGCTTAGCAGTGAGATTTGTTATTTAGAAAAAATGAGTAAAAGTGATTTAAGTTATGAGAAATATTAAGCTTACTTTAGAATATGATGGTACTAATTATTTGGGATGGCAAAAACAAAAAGTAGGAAGTACTATACAAAAAACATTAGAAGAAGCCATAAGCCTCTTAACTAATGAGGATATTGAGGTTATAGGAAGCTCAAGAACTGATGCTGGTGTACATGCAAAAGGATTTGTTGCAAATTTTAAAACAGAAAGCAAAATACCATCAGAAAAATTTAGAGAAGCAATTAACTATAGATTGCCTGATGATATAGTTATTTTAAAATCTGAAGAGGTAAATGAAGATTTTCATTCAAGATATAGTTCAGATGGAAAAACTTATTCTTACTCTATATTAAACAGAGAGGTTCCATCTGCAATAGGAAAAGATTATTTATATCATGTAAAAAGAAAGCTAAGTGTAGAATCAATGAAAGAATCTTGTAAATATTTTATTGGGACTCATGACTTCATTGCATTTAGAAGTAGTGGAAGCTCTACAAAAACAACTATTAGAACAATAACAGAATTATATATTGAAGAAAGTAACGACATAATAAAAATTTATGTAACCGGTGATGGTTTTTTATATAATATGGTTAGAATAATAGTTGGAACATTGTTAATGGCAGGAACTAATAAAATAAATCCTGAAGATATACAAAATATAATATATGATAAAGATAGAACAAAAGCTGGAATATGTGTTCCAGCAACAGGTTTAGTATTAGAAAAAGTTTATTATTAAAATTAACAATAATAAATTAAAAAACATGTTGACACGCCCGTAAGCGTGTATTATAATAATGTATGTTTGTTAGAATAATTTATGTATATAAGATCCACTAGCCCCGGGTCTTGACATAAAAGCAGTACTTAATAAGTAAAGCACAAATGTAAGTTCAGGGAGGGAAAAACATGAAATCATACATTGCTAAGGCACAAGAAGTTGAAAGAAAATGGTATGTTGTTGACGCTGCTGGAAAGCCACTAGGAAGAGTTGCTAGCCAAGTTGCTTCAATTTTAAGAGGAAAAAATAAACCAACATTTACACCAAATGTTGACTGTGGAGATTTCGTTATAGTAATCAATGCAGAACAAGTTGTTTTAACTGGTAAGAAGTTAGATCAAAAATTAATGAGAAAACACAGCTTATATCCAGGTGGATTAAAGGAAACTCCATATAGAGAAGTATTAGCTAAGAAGCCTGAATTCGCTTTCGAAGAAGCTGTAAGAAGAATGCTTCCAACAGGCGTTTTAGGAAGAAAAATGCTTAAGAAGCTAAAAGTATATAGAGGTACTGAGCACGGACATGATGCTCAAAAACCAGAAGTACTTGAATTAAAGTACTAATACAAGCTCGGGAGGAGGAATAAAAATGGCAAAAGTTCAATACATGGGTACTGGAAGAAGAAAAAAATCAATTGCAAGAGTTAGACTTGTACCAGGAAATGGTAAAGTAGTTATAAATAACAGAGAAATAGAAAACTATTTCGGTTTAGAAACTTTAAGAATGATAGTTAATCAACCATTAGTTTTAACTGAATCTAAAGATAGATTCGACGTTTTAGTTAACGTTCATGGTGGTGGATTCACAGGTCAAGCTGGAGCAATAAGACACGGAATAACTAGAGCTTTAATAAAAGCTGACGAAAACTTAAAGTCAGAATTAAAGAAGGCAGGTTTCGTAACTAGAGATCCAAGAATGAAAGAAAGAAAGAAATATGGTCTTAAAAAGGCAAGAAGAGCTCCACAATTCTCAAAGAGATAATATATGGAACTTCACAAATCCCACAAACCGCATGGTTGTGGGATTTATTTTTTTATAAAAAGTTATAGAAACTTATGTTTTTTAACGATAGCTAACAGATGACTATAATTTCTTAAATTATAAAGCATAGTAATTTATAATAAACATCTTTTTTAATTATATTAATTTAATAAGTTTAGTAGTTATATTAAATTTAGGTTAAAAATATGTTTAATTACTTAACAAATGTTAAAAAATAATGTAAACTAAACTTGTAAAAATAATGTTGAAAAGGAGAATAACTTTGGAATCATTAATGGTTATTATAAAGTTAGTTGGTGGATTAGGGCTGTTCATTTATGGAATGAAGTTAATGGGAGATGGCCTAGAAAATGCAGCTGGAGATGGATTAAAGTCAATACTTGAAAAAGTAACTAGAAATCCAATAGTTGCTGTATTAGTAGGTGCAATAGTTACAGCCGTAATACAAAGCAGTAGTGCTACAACTGTAATGGTGGTAGGATTTGTAAATGCTGGATTAATGAACTTAGCGCAAGCAGCAGGAATTATAATGGGAGCTAACATTGGTACAACAATTACTGCACAATTAGTTGCCTTTAAGTTAGATGAAATTGCTCCTCTATTTGTTTTTGTAGGGGCATTTATGGTTATGTTTGCAAAGGGCAAAAAGAGAAAAGATATAGGAAACATAATATTAGGATTTGGTATCTTATTTGTTGGTATGGGACAAATGAGTGATTCAATGAAACCTTTAACAGCTTCACCTATATTCCAAGAAATATTAGCAACAGTAGGTGATAAGTGGTATTTAGGGATAATTGCAGGAGCAGTTATAACTGCTGTACTTCAAAGCTCATCAGCAACTACAGGAATTTTAGTAGCTTTAGCATCTGCTGGGGCAATAAATATACATAATGCACTTCCAATAGTATTTGGATGTAATATTGGTACATGTATTACAGCTATGATAGCATCTGTTGGAACAAATAAAACAGCACATAAAGCTGCGATAATGCATTTAATATTTAATTTAGGTGGAACATTAATATTTATACCAGTATTATTAAGTGGAATTTTAGGTAATTTTGTATCTACATTAAGCCCAGGAGATGTTAGTAGACAAATTGCTAATGCTCACACAGTATTCAATATAGTAAATACTGCTATAATGCTACCTCTTACTGGACTATTAATTAAAATAGTAAATAGAATAATACCAGGAGATGATGAGGAAGATAAACCAGGACCAAAGTATATAGACGATAGATTATTAGAAACTCCAGTTATTGCTGCTGGACAAGTTGCAAAAGAAACACTAAGAATGGCTAATAAAGCTAAAAAAGGGTTAGCTTTAGCTATAGAAGCTTTTGAAAGTAATGATGAAAAGTTAATTAAGAAAGTATATGATAATGAAGTTGTTGTAAATACTTTAAATGAAGCAATTACAACTTACCTAGTTAAGCTTTCAAAATGTGATTTATCTGATAAAGAATTAAGTATTGTAGCAGCGACCTTCCATGTTATAAATGATATAGAAAGAATAGGAGATCATGCTAAAAATATAGCTGATTTAACAGAACAAAAAATTTCTAAGAAGTTTGAATATAGTAATCAAGCAATAGAACAATTACATAATATGTATAATAAGGCTACTGAATGTTTAGATGTAGCAATAGACAGTTATGCTAAAAAGGATGTAGAGAAAGCTAAAAGTATAGAGTCTATAGAAGCAGAAGTAGATAGATTACAAAAGAAATATAGAGAGCTTCATATAAAAAGACTTTATGATGGTACATGCAATGCATATGCAGGAGCTATATTCTTAGATTTATTAAGTAACTTAGAAAGAATAGGTGACCATTCAACTAATATAGCAGAAAGTGTTATAGAAAATAGTTAAAAATATAAAAAAATCTCTAGTAAAGGATATAAGTTCCTAAACTAGAGATTTTTTTATTAGTAAGAAAAATAAATAAATTGGACATAATATTTTTATAATCAATTTTATAAATATTATGGAGGCATACTAATGAAGAAATTTAACTTAATATTTTTATCTATCATTATGTCACTTTTATGTTTTACATCTATTAGAGTTTTGGCAGAAGAAACAGATCAAAAAATTATTTTAATAGATCCAGGGCATGGTGGATTTGATGGTGGAGCTAAATCAAAAACAGGTATTATAGAAAAGGATATAAATTTACAAATAAGCTTAAAGCTTAAAGGTGTCTTAGAGGGTAAAGGATATAAGGTTTATTTAACTAGAGATAGTGATACAGGTTTAGAGGAAAAAGGTTCAACTATAAAAGAAAAGAAAAGAGAAGACTTGAAAAAGAGAAGAGATCTTAAACAGGAAACAAAATGTGATGTTTTTATTTCAATTCATCAAAATATGTTCCCACAATCAAAGTGTTTTGGTGCACAGGTATGGCATTCATCAAATGATGTAAGTAAAAAGTTAGCAGACAATATACAAGAATCATTAAAGGAAACTGTTAAAGATAATAATAAAAGAGTATCAAAGCCAGCAGGAGATTCTTATTTAATTTTAAGAGATAATTATGAAGGAGCCTCAGTATTAGTTGAATGTGGATTTTTATCTAATCCTGAAGAAGAACAAAAGTTACGAACAGAAGAACATCAAAATTTAATAGTTCAAGGAATATTCCTTGGAATAGAAAAATATTTTGAAGAAATTAATAAGCAAAATAGTTAATAGGTAAATTTCCGGGGAAATATATCAAAACTTATTGTCGAAGATATTTCAATTCTATAATAAACTAAAGAAACAAGATATATTTTATAAAAAATAATATATCTTGTTTCTTTTTGCATAATAATATACTTATTAAAATAAATTAGGTTATATTTTATGGAATCCCTTTCCATTAACTTCAGAAACGTCTATTATTGTAATAAATGCCTTAGGATCTATTCTTAATATTTTATTTTTTAAATGCACCATTTGAGAAGAAGTTACAGCTATATAAAGCATTTTCTTTAATTCATGAGTATATTCACCTTCAGCAATAAGCGAGGTAACTCCTCTATTCATATCTTTAATAACATATTCAATTATATCTTGTTCTTTTTCTGTTAAAATTAATAGTAGTTTTTTACTGTTAAATCCATTAATAACTTTATCTACTATAGTTCCTTGAACAAACATAGAAATTAAGGTATATAATGCTTTAGGAAGCCCAAATATCAAAGCACCTATAAAAACTATTATACAGTTAATTCCAAAGCTTAGCTTACCTATTTCAAAATTTGAATACTTCTTTCTAAGTATCATTGCAATTATATCAGTACCACCAGTTGAGCCATTTCGTGAAAATACTAATCCATATCCAAGTCCGCATAATACTCCTCCATAGATACAGTAAAGTAATATATCATCTACTTTAACTAAGTGAGAAAATCTTTTAGTTAAGATAAGAGAAAGGGATAAAGATACCATACCAACTGCTGAATATAGAGTAAATCTTTTATTTAACATCCTATAACTTACAAAAAATAATGGTATATTTATTACAAAAACAGTTATACCTGAAGGAACTTCAAATAAGTATTGTAATATAAGTGCAACTCCAGTAGCCCCACCACTAAGAAGTCTGGCATTAACTAAGAATAAATTAACACCAAGAGATGCAATTAAGCACCCAATAAAAATTATAAAAAAATCTAGAATCATATGCTTGTTGATCGTGAACTTGTGTAACATATCAAACTCCTTAAATTCATCTGTTAAAAATATACGTTAAAAATTATATCACTAAAATTATATATCAAATAGGTAGATATGTTAATAATAACTTATAAGATATTTAATTATTTTAATAAAAATGTAATTTTTATAATTAGTAAAAGTTCATAATATAAGATATTATAGTTATAAGGTATTATAAATTAAGAGGTGAAAGTATGTTTAACGTTTTAGTTGTTGATGATGAAAAAGAAATCAGAGATGCCATTGATATATATTTAAGAGGAGAAGGAATGAAGGTTTTCAAAGCTAAAGATGGAGTTGAAGCCTTAGAAGTTCTAGATAAAGAAAAGATACATTTGATTGTATTAGATATAATGATGCCTAGAATGGATGGAATAAAAACCTGTCTAAAAATTAGAGAAAAAAGAAATTTACCTATAGTAATGTTATCAGCCAAAGGAGAAGATAGTGATAAAATATTAGGCTTAAATGTTGGTGCTGATGATTATATAGCTAAGCCATTCAATCATTTAGAGCTTGTAGCAAGGGTAAAATCTCAACTTAGAAGATATCAAAAGCCATTAGAGCTAGAAGGGGAAAGTCCTGATATAATAGAGGTAAAAGATTTAGTAATAAATAATAAAGAAAAGACGATATTCTTAAGAGGAGAAGAAATAAAAGCTACAGCTACAGAATTTAAAATACTTCAATTACTAGCTTCAAGCTTAGGTAGAGTTTTTTCTATAAAGGAGATTTATGAAAAGGTCTGGGAAGAACCATTTTATAGAAGCGAAAATACTGTAACTGTTCATATTAGAAGAATAAGAGAAAAAATAGAAATTAATACAAAGGACCCTGAATATATAAAGGTAGTGTGGGGAGTTGGATATAAAATTGAAAGAGAAGATTAAAGACTATATAACCGGAGTATGGGGAATAGAAATTTTAACAGTATGTGTCTTATTAGTAACCTTAACTATAGGGTATTATCAATCTTTTAATAATGTATTTGCTGAATTAGGTGCAGGTACCTTTGATGCACTATTAAATAAAGAAAAGTATATAGATTCAATGATATATTATGAAAGTAGAGATATATCTAAATATATATATAAGAGTACAAATAATTTAAATGATATTAGTTCTATAGAATATGAAAACGAGCATTTATCAGAAAATGCTTATTTTTATGGTAACTTATTCTATGTTTTAATAAATAAAGAAACAGGCGATTTTACAACAAGTGATATAAATTTATATAAATTTATACAAAAGTATGATAATAATGTGGCATTGTTAGAAGATAAAATAAATGCATATCTTAAAGAACTTGGATTTTCATCAGTTAGAATAGATAATAAAGATAAATATAATTACTATGTTAAAAGTACTACTGATAAGGTAAATAGTCAAAACATTGATAATTATATAGAAATATACTATAAGCATCCTAGCATGTATACATATCTTATAAAAACAGAATCACTAACAGCAAAGATTATGATATTGTCAACTATATTAACATTACTTCTTTTATTAAAGATAATAGTTAATTCAATATTTAATAGTGATAAGATTTATTTAGAAATTAAAATATTAAAAAGACTTTTCTATGTATTAAGATATGGATTTAAGTACAAGAATACAAGAAATAAAATAATATTTTCCTTTAGTGGGGCAATAGCAGTAATACTTGTTTATTTATATTTAGTTGCAGGAATAAGAAATCAAAATGTATTAGTAACATTTTTAACTAGATATCCATTTAAAGGAACATTAATTTTAGTGTTAATACCATTAGTTTGTGTACTATATTCATTAAAGAAGAGTTTGGATATATCGGTAATCAATGATGGTTTAAAGAAAATTAATTCAGGAGATTTAGAATACAGTTTAAAAAATATTGGTGAAAGAGAAGTTAAAGAATTAGTAGATAATATAAACCAAATAAAAGATGGATATAGAATAGCTTTAAACGAAAAAGTAAGAAATGAAAAGTTAAAAACAGAGCTTATATCTAATGTTTCTCATGATTTAAAAACACCACTTACATCAATAATAAATTATGTAAATATATTAAATGATCCTAATATAACAGAAGAGGAAAGAAAAGACTATTTAACTATATTAGACAGGAACTCAAAAAGATTAAAAACTCTTATAGAGGATTTATTCGAAGTGTCTAAATTAAATAGTGGCAAGATGAAAATAGAAAAAACAGAAATAGATATAGTTTCATTAGTACATCAAGGGGTTGGAGAGTATTCAAATTTATATGAAGAAAAGAACCTAGAGTTTAAAGTAAGCTCAAATGAAGACGAAATATTTGTTGAGTTAGATGGCAAATTAATGTCAAGAGTTTTTGAAAATATAATAGTAAATTCTTTAAAATATTCTTTAAATAATACTAGAGTTTACATAGATATAAATTCTAGAGAAAATTCAGTTGAAGTATCCTTTAAAAACATATCAAATTATGAAATGGATTTTAATACTGAAGATATATTTGAAAGATTTACAAGAGCTGATAAATCGAGAAATTCATCAATAGAAGGTTCTGGAATGGGATTAGCTATTACTAAAAGTATAGTTGAACTTCATAGTGGAAAGATAAACATTGAAGTAGAAGGTGACATGTTTAAAATATATTTAATCATACCTAAGAAATAATATGTTATAATAGTATTAAGTAAATAATAATAATTAGACGTAGGAGTGATAAAATGTCAGTTTTATTTATTGAATATCCAAAATGTACTACATGTAAAAAGGCAAAAAAGTTTTTAACTGAAAACAATATAGAATTTATAGATAGGCATATAGCAGAAGAAAATCCAACAAAAGATGAATTAAAAAATTGGATATCTAAAAGTGGTTTAGGAATTAATAAATTCTTTAATACATCAGGTGTATTATATAGAGAAATGCAATTAAAGGATAAGGTTAAGGTACTGCCAGAAGATGAACTTCTAGATATTTTAGCATCTAATGGAATGTTAGTTAAAAGACCAATAATAGTGAAAGATGATACTGTATTAGTAGGATTTAAAGAAGCAGAATGGATAGAAAAGTTGAAGTAATAAATAGTATTTGATTATTAATTGTAGATAATAAAAATTATTGATAAAAACTATTATTAGAGGTGAAATAAGGAGATATTAAATGAATATCTCCATTTTTCTTTGCTTAATATTAGATTATTAAATTTTACAAAGGTAAGAATTGAAATTATAATTAACTATATGTTGTATATTATGGAAAGAGACGTAAGGTTATATACCATATATAGTGGAAGGGGATAAGTATGATAGATTTGTTTAATATTTGCAAGTTAGCTTTAGATGGAATAGATAATAGTCAGGGAATTTATACTGAGGAAAGACTTTTAGATGCATTAAAACATATAATTAGACCTAATGTAAAAGAAGAAGAAATTAGAGATTCAATAATACAAGTAGCATTAGAGCTTACATCTGATTTAGAACCAGCATGGCAATATGTTGCAGCAAGACTTTATGTATTTAAGCTTTATGATAAAATAAGAAAAAACAGGGATCTTAAAAAGGAAGAAAATTTATATGGTAATTTATATGGATTTATAAGTGAACTAACTGATAAAGGACTTTATGGTAAGTACATACTAGAAAATTATACTAAAGAAGAAATTTTAGAATTAGAAAAGGAAATTAAACCTGAAAGAGATTTTTTATTTACGTATAGTGGTATAAATCTTTTAGCAAAAAGATACTTAATTCAAGATTTTGATAGAAGTACATTAGAGTTACCTCAACAAATGTTTATGGGAATCGCTATGCATTTAGCAATTCCAGAGAAAAAGGAAGCTAGAGTAAATTGGGCAAAAAGATTTTATGATGTTCTAAGCTCACTTAAGGCGACCATGGCAACTCCAACAATGTCAAATGCTAGAAAGCCATTTTATCAATTAAGTTCATGCTTTATAGATACAGTAGAAGATAGTTTGAAGGGGATATATAAATCATTAGATAACTTTGCAGAAGTTTCAAAGTTTGGTGGTGGAATGGGAATATATATTGGTAAGATTAGAGCTTTAGAGTCACCAATAAGAGGATTTAAAGGTGCTTCAGGAGGTGTAATCCCTTGGGTTAAGCTATTTAATGATACAGCAATAGCGGTTGATCAATTAGGTGTAAGAAATGGATCAGTTGCTATATGGCTAGATGCTTGGCATAAAGATTTACCAGAGTTTCTTCAACTAAAAACTAATAATGGCGATGATAGAAAAAAAGCTCATGATGTTTTCCCAGGTCTTTGTTATCCAGATTTGTTCTGGAAGCTTGCAGAAAATGATATAGATTCAAATTGGTATATGATGTGCCCACATGAAATTAGATTAATAAAGGGGTACTCACTAGAAGATTCCTATGGAGAAGAATGGGAAAAGAGATACTATGAATGTGTTGAAGATGAAAGAATAAGCAAAAGAGTTATGACAGTTAAAGAAATTGTTAGATTAATAATAAAAAGTGCTGCTGAAACGGGAACTCCATTTGCTTTTTATAGAGATACAGTAAATAGAATGAACCCAAATAAGCATAAGGGAATGATTTACTCATCAAACCTTTGTACTGAAATAATGCAAAACATGAGTGCAATGGATATTCAAAAATCAGAAATAACAGATGAAAATGGAGATACAATAATAGTTGAAAGAACAAAGCCAGGAGACTTTGTGGTGTGTAATTTATCATCAGTAGTTTTAGGAAATGTTGATGTCAAAAATGATGAAGAACTTGGATATGTTGTAGAAACACAAATAAGAGCTATGGATAATGTTATAGATTTAAACTATTATTCAGTACCATTTGCTGAAGTTACTAATAAAAAGTACAGAGCTATTGGACTTGGAACAAGTGGATATCATCATATGCTTGCAAATAATTTAATACATTGGACAGAAGATGAGCACAAGGAATTTGCAGATGATGTTTATGAAAGAATAAACTATCATGCAATAAAGGCAAGTATGACTATATCAAAAGAAAAAGGAAGATATTCATGCTTTGAAGGGTCAGATTGGGATAATGGAAACTACTTTGAACTTAGAGAATATAAATCAGAGAAGTGGAACTTATTAAGAGAAGAAGTAAATACTTATGGAATGAGAAATGGTTACTTAATAGCTGTAGCTCCAAATGGTTCAACGGCAACTATAGCAGGAACTTCTGAAGGCATAGATCCAGTAATGGCTAGATTTTGGCTTGAAGAGAAGAAAGGTAGCATAATACCTAAGACAGCACCAAACTTAAATGAAGAAAACTATTGGTATTATAATTCAGCTTATAATATTGATCAAAAATGGTGTGTCCAAATTAACGGAATAAGACAAAGACATATAGATCAAGGGCAATCATTTAATTTATATATAACAACAAACTATACTATGAGACAAATCATGAATCTATATATAGAAGCATGTAAATCAGGAGTTAAATCAATATACTATGTGCGTTCAAAGTCATTAACAGTAAATGATTGTGAAAGTTGCTCAGCATAATAGGAATAGAGTCTTGGAGGAAAGAAAATGCTTATAAATAAAAAACCTCTTTTTAATGAGTTTGGTGATATTGAAACATCTAAAAAGAGAATGATAAATGGAAATACTACTAACTTAAATGACTTTAATAATATGAAATATACTTGGGTTTCAGATTGGTATAGGCAAGCAATGAATAATTTCTGGATACCAGAGGAAATAAATCTAGCTCAAGATTTAAAGGATTATAATAAGTTAGCTAATGAAGAACGAACAGCTTATGATAAAATACTGTCATTTTTAATATTTTTAGATTCAATACAGACAGCGAATTTATCAAATATAAATAACTACATAACAGCTAGTGAAGTGAATTTATGTTTAACAATACAAGCTTTTCAAGAAGCAGTACATTCCCAAAGTTATAGTTATATGCTAGATACAATATGTTCTCCAGAAAAGAGAAATGAAATATTATATCAATGGAAAGATGATAAGATATTATTAGAGAGAAATAAATTTATAGGTGAATTGTATAATAACTTTTTAGAAGCACCAACTCAAGAAAATCTTATAAAAACTATAATGGCTAACTATATATTAGAAGGAATATATTTTTATTCAGGATTCATGTTTTTCTATAATTTAGAAAGAAATGGTAAAATGCCTGGTTCAGCTCAAGAAATTAGATATATAAATAGAGATGAAAATACTCATCTTTGGTTATTTAGAAATATATTAAAAGAGTTACAAGTAGAAGAACCAGCAATGTTTACTAAAGATATAAAGAATCAATTGAAGGAAATGATGAGAACTGCAGTAGAACATGAAATAGCATGGGGAAATTATGTTATTGGCGATAATATTCAAGGTATAAATAAAGATCTAATAAATGATTATATAAAGTACTTAGGAAATTTAAGAATGAAAGCTATTGGATTAGAAGAAATTTATCCTGGATATGATAACAATCCAGCTGCATGGGTAGATATATTAGCAGATGCAAATTCTGTTAAAACAGATTTTTTTGAAGCAAAATCAACTGCTTATGCAAAAGCTGGAGCACTTATTGACGATTTATAAAAAACAAAAGCTGTCTATAAATTTTTAAATTTAGTTTATAGATAGCTTTTATATTTATAAAATTTGCAGATACAAAAGTATAAAAAATGAAGCGGTTTGAAATTATTGTAAAAATTTTTAGTATAATTATACTCATATAGAAAATAGCAAAAGAAAATAAACAGAAAATTAAAATTAGTAAGAGAAAATAATAAAAATTATGTGCATTATTATTAACATACAGAAAAAATATGATATAATACATTGTAGTTGTAATTTATAAAACAGATTAGTACTTCTATAAATTTCATATATTAATTTGAATTTATAGCCATTATTAAGGAGGAATCTCGGAAATGAAAAAAGGTATAGCTGCGTCTAAAGGTTATGCAATAGGAAAAGTATTTTTACAAGAACACGAAGAAATAGTAATAACAGACACAAAGGTTTCTGATGTAGAAGCAGAAAAGGCAGTACTACAAAAAGCTTTAGAGCAAGCAAAGGTTCAATTAACTGCAATTAGAGATAAAGCTTTAGCAGAGATTGGAGAACATGAAGCTCAAGTTTTCGAAGCTCACTTAACTTTATTAGATGACCCAGAATTTACTGGCGGAATGTTATTAGAAATAGAGTCAAATAGTATAAATGCAATGAGAGCAGTTGAAGGCGTTACAAATACATTTGTAATGATTTTTGATTCAATGGAAGATGAATATATGAAGGAAAGAGCTGCTGATATAAAGGACGTTTCAAAGAGAATCATAGCTAACTTAGCAGGTAAAGGCGGAGATGCTTTTGCAATTACAGAAGCAAACACTGTAGTTGTAGCTCATGACTTAACTCCATCAGACACAGCTCAATTAGATAGAAGTAAGGTAGTTGGTTTCTTAACTAACATTGGAGGAAGAACTTCTCACTCTGCTATTATGGCAAGAACATTAGAAATTCCTGCAATAGTTGGATTAAAAGATATAACTACATCAGTTAAAAACGGAGATATGGTTATAGTTGATGGTATTGAAGGAATATGTATAATAAACCCAGAACAATCAGTTATAGATGAATATACTGCAAAGAGAGAAAAATTCTTAGCAGAACAAGAAGAATTAAAGAAATTAATAACTGTTAAAACAGTTACTAAGTCAGGAAGAAGAGTTGAAGTTTGTGGAAACATAGGATCACCTGCAGATGCTGAAGCAGTTGTTGCAAATGGTGGAGATGGTGTTGGTTTATTTAGAACTGAATTCTTATATATGGACAGAGATTCTGCTCCAACTGAAGAAGAACAATTCGAATCTTATAAAAGAGTTCTTGAAATAATGGATGGAAAGCAAGTTGTTATAAGAACACTAGATATCGGTGGAGATAAGACACTTCCATACTTACCATTACCACAAGAAATGAATCCATTCTTAGGATATAGAGCTATTAGATTATGTTTAGATAGAAAAGACATATTCAAGGTTCAAATTAGAGCTTTATTAAGAGCTTCTGTTTATGGAAACCTTGCAGTAATGTTCCCAATGATTTCAGGCTTAGAAGAATTCCAAGCTGCTAAAGAATTCGTTGAAGAATGTAAGGCTGAATTAAAAGCAGAAGGAAAAGAATACTCAGAAAAAATCCAATGGGGTATAATGGTAGAAATTCCTGCTGCAGCTGTATATGCTGATGAATTAGCTAAGTATGTTGATTTCTTCTCTATAGGAACAAATGACTTAATCCAATACACATTAGCTGCTGATAGAATGAGTGAAAAGGTATCATACCTTTACAACCCAATGCACCCAGCTGTATTAAGATTAATCAAGATGACTATAGATGGAGCTCACAAGCATGGCAAGTGGGTAGGAATGTGTGGAGAAATGGCAGGAGACGAAACTGCTATCCCAACATTAGTTGAATATGGATTAGATGAGTTCTCAATGAGTGCTACATCAATGTTAACAGCTAAGAAGATAATATTAGAACAAGAATAATTAAACTTATGAAAAGTCGCATCATATAAATGCGGCTTTTTATTTTTACTCTTTAGGAAATTATAAAAAGTTTACCCTATCAATAACTTTTTATAATTTCCTTCCTTCAGTTTTCAAGTCGATATATATAGGTTTGCGATGACTTGGAGCAAAGCGACGGAATAAGTAAACCTATATATATCGACTTTTTTTAATAAAAGCATATAATTAAAAGTAAACTAATATTGTAAAAGCTATATTAAAATTATGTATATAAGAGTTATTTTTAATAAGAGGAGGAGCAAATGAGAAAAATTTTAGAAATGTTTATTTCTTTTTTTAAAATAGGAGCTTTCACCTTCGGTGGAGGTTATGCAATGATACCTTTAATAGAGGAAGAGGTTGTAAAAAATAAAAAGTGGATTGAAAAAGAAGAGTTCATAGATATATTAGTAGTTTCACAAAGTCTTCCAGGGGCATTAGCAGTTAATTGTTCTATATTTTTGGGATATAAAATAGGAGGAGTTATAGGGGGAATAATGGCTCTTTTAGCAGTAGTATTACCATCCTTCTTAATAATAATTATAATTGCAGCTTTCTTTATGCAATTTAGAGATAATTATTATGTAAATGCGGCTTTTAAGGGTATAACAGCTGCAGTTCCGATGCTAGTATTAGTTGGAGCAGTAAGTTTGAGCAAGGGCTTGCCAAAAAACACAAGGACTGTAATTACAATTATAATTGCACTTATAGCATTAACTTTCTTTAATATTCATCCAGTTATAGTAATATTATTAGCGGCTATATATGGAGCTATATTTTTAAGAAAGAAGGTGAGCTAATGCAGCTTTTAATAAAATTATTTTTTTCTTTCTTCAAAATAGGTGCATTTAGTTTTGGAGGGGGATATGCTATGCTTCCCTTTATTCAAAGAGAAATAGTGGAAAATAATAATTGGCTTAATATAAATGAATTCATGGATATAATCGGTATATCTCAAATGACTCCTGGACCAGTTGCAATAAATTCTGCCACATTTGTAGGTTATAAGGTTTCAGGAGTTGTAGGTAGTATTATGGCCACTTTAGGAGTTGTAATAACGTCATTTATATTAGTATCAATTATAAGTAAAACATTAGAAAAGTTTAAAGAATCTACAATAGTAAAATCAGCCTTAATGGGAATGAGGCCTGTATTAATTGCATTAATACTAAAAGCTTTTCTAGACTTAGCAAAAGAATCTTATTTAGATTTAAAGAGTATTATAATAACTACGATAATAGGATTAGTACTATTAAGTAAAAAGGTTCATCCTATATTAGTTATAGTAATAGCCGCAATTATAGGATTAATATTTTATTCATAAATCTAATGAGGTAACGAAAGTATGAAGAATAAAGATAAAAAGGTCTATGAAAAGGCACTTGATTTATATAATAAAGGTTATATAGATAAAGCTATAGAGCAATGTGAGATAGGAATATCAAGAAATTTAAAAGATTCAAATTTATTAAATTTAAAGGGACTACTTTTATATTTAAAGGGAAATATAGAAGAAGCAGTTTCATTATGGAAAATAAATAAAGATTATAATGGCGACAATATTTCAAAATCATATCTAATAGATATAGAAAAAGATTTCCGTAGAAAAGAATTATTTGAAGAAGCCGAAGAATTAATAAGAAATCTTAATATAGATGAAGCCATAGAGATTTTAAATACATGTAATGAAAGTGATTTTAACTTAATAGGAGTAAACAATAATTTAGCTATATGCTATATGAAAAAGGGGCTTTATGATAATAGTAAATTTTATATTAAGAAAGTATTTGCAGTAGATAAAAATAATATTACTGCAAAGAGCATAAATAAAGAGATAAATGAAATTTTAGATATAAAAGACAATAATAAAATAGTTTTTAAGTCTATAATAATAACATTTATTATATTTATGATTGTATCAACAGGAGCAATTGTTATGGGAAAGCTTAAAAATACACCTTTAGTTGAAGAAAAGCTGTTAAGTGATAATTTAAGCGCTTCAAATAATATAGAGAATTCTAATACAATTAATGAAAGTGAAAATTCCAGCTCAAAGGATGAAGCGAAGCAAAATAATATACAAGATAAAAACAATGAGAAAATAGAAAATCCATTAACAGAAGGTGAGATAACTAGTAATTATATAAATGCAACAAATCTCTTTTCACAAGAAAAGTATAATGATGCAAAAGTATTATTAGAAAAAACTATTATTTATTCCGAGAAAAGTCATCTAAATGATGATATATTATTTTTACTAGCCTCTGCAAGCGAAAAGATAGAAAAGAATGAAGAGGCAATAAAATATTTTGAGCAATATATATATAAATATGAAAATGGGAACTATATAGAAGAAGCTTATTATAAAATAGCCCTATTGTATAAAGAGATAAATATAGAAAAAAGTAAATTTTATGCACAGGCTTTAGTAAATAAGTATCAAAATTCAATTTATAATAATAATATTATAAAAGGTATTTTAAATATTTAACTATAGGAGTGACCAATATGCTAACAGTAATAAAAGGAATTAAAGTTTACTCTCCTGAATATCAAGGAGAAAAGGATGTAGTAATATCTTCAGATAAAATTGAAGGAATATATGAAAATTTAAAAATTCCTGAGAATTTTATAAATATAAATGTTATAGAAGGGAAAGGGAAGCTACTTTTTCCTGGATTTATAGATTGTCATGTACATATTAATGGAGGCGGAGGTGAAGGGGGATTTAAAACTAGAACCCCTGAGATAAAGCTAACAGATTTAACAAGAGCAGGAATAACTACTGTAGTAGGATGTATAGGTACAGATGCAATTTGCAGAGATATGAGAAGTTTACTAGCAAAAGCAAAAGCTT
The DNA here is from genome assembly GCF_046581255.1 of Clostridium sp. MB05. Lineage (NCBI taxonomy): Bacteria > Bacillati > Bacillota > Clostridia > Eubacteriales > Clostridiaceae > Clostridium > Clostridium sp. MB05. The sequence goes on from NZ_CP174370.1 coordinate 674,929, forward strand.
TAGAAGAAGAAGGAATAACTACATATTGCTATACAGGCTCTTATGATATACCAGTAAAAACTATAACTGGTAATATAAAAGGTGATATAATGCTAATGGATAAAGTTATTGGAGTAGGTGAAGTAGCTTTATCTGATCATAGAAGCTCTCAAGCTACATATAATGAGTTTGCAAATACAGTTGCTCAAGCCAGGGTAGGAGGATTGCTATCAGGAAAAGCTGGAATAGTTAATATTCATTTAGGTGATGGAGCAAGAAAACTAGATTATTTATTTTCTTTAATTGAAGAAACAGAGATTCCGCCAACTCAATTGCTACCAACTCATATAAATAGAAGTAGAAAGTTATTTAAGGTTGGAGAGAATTATGCAAAAGAAGGTGGATTCATAGATCTTACTACAAGTTCTGATCCTAAATTTTTAGAACCAGAAGAATTAAGAGCGAGTGAAGCATTAAAGCTTTTATTAGAGAATGGAGTAAATATATCTAATGTTACTTTTTCATCAGATGGAAATGGAAGTATGCCTATTTTTGATAATAATGGTAACTTAACTGGGCTTGGAATATGTTCTGTATCAACTCTATATGGAGAGGTAAAAGAATGTATAAAAACTCATAATTTAAAAATAGAGGATGCAATTAAAGTTATTACATCTAATGTAGCAAGCGTATTAAAGCTTTCAAATAAGGGGTCAATAGATGCAGGAAAAGATGCAGATTTAGTTTTAGTAAATGAAAATTCATTAGAAATAGATACAGTTATAGCTAAGGGTAAAATAATGGTTAAAAATGGTGAGCCGATAGCGAAAGGTACTTTTGAGTAACAAAAAAGAAGTGATATGATAAAATATCACTTCTTTTTTTGTTTTAGTTTACTGAAAACTCCCTATTTAAAAACCAGGAATTTTTCTAGAAACTCTTTTAAACTATCTACCTATTTAATTTGTTTTAAAAAATAAATGTTGCCCTATAGCTTTGCTATCAGTTTTTTCAACACCTTGCATCCAAGAACAAGTCGCTATAGAAGGATTATAGAAGAATAAAGCTTCATTTGTTGGATCATTACCTTTTATAGCTTCGTAAACAGCATTATAGCATTCTTCAGTTGGAGTAACTGATATTTCACCATTTACCACACATGAAAAAGCATTTGGTTGAAGAATAACATCTCTAATGCTATTTGGGAATCCTGGACTTAGTACCCTATTTAGAATAACCGACGCTACGGCAACTTTGCCTTCATAGGGCTCACCTTTACTTTCAGCATAAACAATTTTAGCCATTAAATTTAAGTCATCTTGTGTTAGATATATTTGGTTGTCGTTGTGATTGAAAACCTCAACCACCTTTTCTTCTGGAATATTTATAAAAGTACTATTGAATGCTACATTTAAGTCATTGCTTATTAGGTTATTAGAACTAATTTTAGCACTGGTGGATGTGGTAGTAGTTCTATAACCAAACACAGGTATTTCTGCTGAAAATAAAAAGGTTAAAAATAAAATAGGTATTGTTTTTAAATATTTCATAAATAACCTCCTTTTGGATAATATATAATCCAAAATTAGTATTGCCAAAAGAAAAAATATAATACTAATTTTTTTGTAGATTATTTTTATAAGAAGAATAAGCATCTAAGACATCATTTCTCTTAGAAGAAGCATTTTGATAATTTTTATCTATCTCTTTAGAATATTTACTTATATCAGAACAAGTTTTTTCATATATTACAGCTTCTTTAATTGATTTTAAATAAATTTGATATATTTTTAAATATTCATCTAAAGAGTTATATATGTTCATAAAACCATCTGGTATAGATAAAGATATAACTTCTTTTTTCAAACCCTCATAAGATTTTTCTTTTTTATATAAATCGTCAATAATAACCTGTAAGTCTCTCTTATCTTCCCTTATTTTATTTATAGCAGGTATTAAGTCTTCATTAAGTGTATCTATTGTTGATTTAAAAGATTCAAGTTTAATAATAAATTCACGTTGTTTTGTATTTTGAAATTCAGAATCTCTATTTAATTTAATAAGAGTATTTACATAATTATAAGTATTATTAAAAAATTCAAGAGTTTTATCTGAAAGTTCTATACGTATTTTGCTTTCATTTACAATAGAATAATCTTTTAGACATTTTTCTTTAAGATTATTAAAGGTATCTAAATCACTGCTAGATCTTATATCTTTAGGATTAGATAATATATATATACAATTATCATATAAATTTATTGTTGATAATAAAGCATTATTTAAATCATTTTTCATAGAAGAAACTTCTGCATTTACATTTTCTACTTCAGAAAGAGATGACAAAAGCTCTTTAAGTTTATTTGAACCAGAAATTAAAAGTTCATAAGATTTATTTGTATCAATTGTCATATCTTTTATGCCATACTCAAGACTTGCATTGACTTCATTTAGTTCAACAATCATATGTTTTAAATTTCTTTTAGTTTTATTTGAATCTGAATTGTATATAAGAAAAAAGAACACAATTGATAAAAGTAATAATGCTGATATTAAAGATACAAACAAAAACTTATGCTCCTTTATTAAGATAGTAAATTTTTCTTTCATAAAACCATCCCTCCATATTAATCTCTTTACATAAATTTATATTATAGTAAAGTGGAAAATATTATATAATTAAAAAATTTTAAAGTATTATACTAAGATTTTACTAATTGGTGTATAATTAAAGTATATGAAAGTTAGGGGGGTGCCCTTTGTGCAGGAGATCAGTACGTTAATAACAAACACAATAAAAAACATATCTATATGGTCAGTTTTAGATATAATAGTAGTTGCTTATATATTCTATAAGGGGTATATATTAATAAAAGAAACAAGGGCAGAGCAACTTTTAAAGGGTATTATATTGATGATAGCATTAATACCTATAAGCTATATCTTAAAACTAGAAATGCTTAATTTTATTTTAAACAAGACTTTAACAATTGGACTTTTATCTGTTGTTATAATATTTCAACCAGAAATAAGAAGGGCGTTGGAACATATAGGGAGAAGTGCATTTGAAGAAATACACAATATTCAAGATGAGGAAAAAAGAAATATAACTGTAAATGAAATAATTAATGCTATAAGTAACCTAGCAGAGTCTAAAACAGGAGCATTAATAGTTATAGAACAAGCAACAAGATTAGGTGAGATATTAAATTCAGGAACTATCTTAGATGCAAAAGTATCTTCAAATTTATTAGAAAATATATTTGTAGTTAACACACCACTTCATGATGGAGCAACAATAATAAGAAAGGATAGAATACTAGCATCAGGATGTGTTCTTCCATTAACTAATAATAATACTATAAATAAAAAGCTTGGAACTAGGCATAGAGCAGCGATTGGACTATCCGAAGTTTCAGATTCTATGGTATTAGTTGTTTCAGAAGAAACTGGTATTGTATCGCTAGCTATAAATGGTAGATTAACAAGAAATTATGATAAAGAGAAATTAAGAGTAATTTTATTGAAAATGATGCAGCATAATGATAAAAAGAATGTAAAATCAGCTGGGGAGAAGGTGAAGGCTTGGATAAGAAGGAAAAAACCAAATTAGTAGTACCAATAATATGCCTCTTATTATCTATAGGCTTATGGGTTTATGTAACCAATGTAGAAAATAAAATAAGAACTACAGAAATAAGTAAAATACCAGTTGAATTAATTAATACAGAAGCTTTAACTAACTCTAAGTTAGCATTAACTCCAAATCAAGAACTATATGTAACTTTAAAGGTTGAAGGAAACACAAGCGATATAAATAAAATAAAGAAAAGTGATTTTAAAGTTCAAGTTGACTTAAGCGAATATGCTTGGAAAAAGGGTGAAAATAAGGTGCCGGTTACTATAGTAGATTATCCTATTACTGTAAGCCTAAAAAATAATAACGCCTTAACAGTGTCAATTAGAATAGAAGATATGGTGGAAAAATCTATGCCAGTAACTTCAAATATTAAAGTTAATACACGTGAAGGATACTTTGCATCTGAAGCAACAATAAAGCCAAATGAGGTTAAAATTAGTGGAGCAGAATCTGCTGTTAGCAGAGTTTCTAAATTAGTAGTATCGGGAACAAAGGAAGATGTTTATGAGAGTATCCTTGAGAGTTATGATATAAAAGCCATAGATGAAAGTGGAAAAGAAGTAACAGATATTTCTACATCGGATAAAGTAGCTAATGTAGAAATAAAGGTAAGCAAAGGGAAAGCTGTAAAAGTTAATATTGCTACCAGTGGACAGCTACCTAATCAATTTAAAATGAAATCAATAGAAAGCGATAAGAAAGCAGTAGAAATATTAGGACCTAAAGAGATATTAGATACTATAAATGAAGTAACAACAACCCCTTTAGATTTAAGCTCAATAACAGAAAATAAAGATGTTTCACTTGGAATAATAGTTCCAGATGGAGTAAAATTAGCTCAGGGAGATGAGTATTTAACAGCTAAAGTAAGTGTAATAAAACTTATAACAAAGGACTTTAATGTAAAATATGATTTACTTGGAGCTGTTCAAGGTTTGAAAATTAAATTAAATAAAGATACCATAAGGGTTACAATAAGGGGATATGAAGACGAAATGACTAATGTTACTCCAGATAATATTAAAGCAACATTAGATGTAAGCTCCTTTAAAGAAGATGGGACTTTTGAACAAACTCCAAAGGTTACGTTACAAGAGCTAAATAATAATTTTAGTATAGTATCTTTTGAGAATGCAACATTTACTGTCTCTAAGGAAGTAGCTCAAAAGCCGCCAGAGAACAATAATAATTCAGAAAATAATTAATAATCTAAATAAAGAGATACATAGCTAATTTGGTTATGTATCTTTTTAATATCGAGGAAAGTATAAAAGTTTAAAGTTTTGAAATAGTAGTAGATAATACATATAAAAATAATTCTAATAAGAATGAATATATGTTAAAATAAGGTGCTATCAAATGAGTATTATAATTGATAGATATATTATAAATATCCAATAGAGAGGAGATTTAATTATGGCAATTAGAGTTAATAATATGGCCTTAAAAATAGATGAAGATAAAAATTTATTAATAAAAAAAGTAGCTAAAAAACTAAAAATTTCTATAGATGAAATCCAAAATTTCAAAATAGTAAAAGAAAGCCTAGATGCAAGAAAGAAAAATGATATAAAGTATATATATTGCGTAGAAGTAGAGCACAAAAATGAAGAGAAATTGGTCAATAAATTAAGAGATAAAGATGTAAAGCTAGAAGAGCCTCATTATGATGCCGATATAGTTTTTGGTGGAAAAGAACTAAAAAATAGGCCAGTAGTAGTTGGATTTGGACCGGCAGGAATATTTGCAGCTTTATTATTAGCAGAAAAAGGATATAAGCCTTTGGTAATAGAACGTGGAGAAGATGTAGATAAGAGAACAGAGACTGTTGATAAGTTCTGGAAAACAGGTGAATTAAATACAGAGTCTAATGTTCAATTTGGAGAAGGGGGAGCAGGGGCCTTTTCAGATGGTAAATTAACTACAAGAATCAAAGATAGAAGATGTGACTATGTATTAAGAGGGTTAGTTAGAGCTGGTGCACCAGAAGATATAACCTATGTAGGAAAGCCTCATGTTGGAACCGATATTTTAAAGGGTGTAGTTAAAAATATAAGAGAGAGAATTAAAGAATTAGGTGGAGAGGTATTATTTTCATCAAAATTAGAAGAGATAAAAAGTGAAGCTGGTGAACTAAAATCAATTATAGTTAATGGAAAAGAAATAGAATGTGAAAATCTTATATTAGCAATTGGACATAGTTCCAGAGATACATATGAAATGTTACATAAAACAGGAGTGTTTATGGAACCAAAAGCCTTTGCAGTTGGAGTTAGAATAGAGCATCCTCAAGAACTTATAAATAAAAGCCAATATGGAGATATGCATGAACATCCAAAGCTTAAAGCAGCAGAGTATAGATTAACTTATCAAAGTGAAAAGTTAAAAAGAGCAGTTTATTCATTTTGCATGTGTCCTGGTGGTGTTGTAGTTGCAGCAGCTTCAGAAAATGAAAGATTAGTATCAAATGGAATGAGTTATCATGCAAGAGATTTAGCTAATGCAAATTCAGCTCTAGTGGTAACTGTAGGACCAGATGATTTTGAAGGAGATTCACCGCTTAGAGGAATGGAGTTCCAAAGACACTATGAAAGCTTAACATTTAAAGTAGGTGGAGGAAAATATAAAGCTCCAGTACAATTAGTTGGAGATTTTATGGAAGACAGAGTAAGCACAAAATTAGGAAAAGTTATTCCTAGCTATACAGCAGGTTATGTATTTAAGGATTTAAGAGAGTGTCTTCCTGATTATGTAATAGAAGCATTAAAAGAAGGAATAGCTGATTTTGATAAGAAAATAAAAGGATATGGAGATTTCGATTCAGTTTTAACAGGTATAGAAACAAGAACATCTGCTCCTGTAAGAATAACTAGAGATGAAAAGCTTCAAAGTATATCAATAAAAGGTCTATTCCCAGCAGGGGAAGGCGCTGGGTTTGCAGGCGGAATAATATCAGCAGCAGTTGATGGATTAAAGGTTGCAGAAAAAATAATGGAAGAATATAAGCCAATAAAATAAATATTAGAGAAAATTCTGAAAATTCAAGTTTTCAGAATTTTTTTTGATACAATATAAAAGAGAAAAGGAAATATTTGTAGTTTATATCACTAATTGATATAATTTTAACAAAAAAGGGTTGAGGGTAAAGATTAATTAAGGACTATAATAAGCATTAAAGAAAGAAAATTCTCAATTTTTAGAATAGTCATTAATTATTAAAATAAAAATTTACATAATGAGTATGAGGGGTGCTAAAATGAGTAAGAATTTTGATGATTTATTACAGAAGATTAATGGTTGTACTAAGAAAAGGGTGGCAGTTGCTGTAGCTCAAGATGAACCAGTTTTAGAAGCAGTTAAAGCAGCTAAAGAAAGAGGAATTGCAGATGCCATTTTAGTAGGAGATTCCAATAAGGTAAAAGAAATAGCAGAAAAGATTGATATGGATCTTTCACAATTTGAGGTTGTTCACGAAACAGATATAAAGAAAGCGACTTTAGAAGCAATAAGGTTAGTATCAACTGGTAAAGCTGATATGGTTATGAAAGGATTAGTAGATACAGCCACATTTTTAAGAAGTGTTCTCAACAAAGAAATAGGATTAAGAACAGGAAAGCTTATGTCACATGTTTCTGTATTTGAAATACAAGGAGTAGATAGATTAATTTTACTAACAGATGCAGCATTTAATACTTATCCAGATTTAAGGGCAAAGGTTCAAATATTAAATAATGCAGTAGATGTAGCACATGCTTGTGGAATAGAAGTTCCTAAAGTAGCACCTGTATGCGCTGTAGAAGTTGTAAATTCAGATATGCCAGCAACAGTAGATGCAGCATTATTATCAAAGATGAATGATAGGGGACAAATTAAAGGGTGTGTAGTAGACGGGCCTTTAGCTCTTGATAATGCGCTATCAGAAGAAGCAGCACATCATAAAGGAATAACAGGAAAAGTAGCAGGAAAGGCAGATATAATATTACTTCCAAATATTGATACAGCTAATGTTATGTATAAAACTTTAACATATACATCAAAATCAAGAAATGGAGGACTTTTGGTTGGAACATCTGCACCTGTAATTTTAACATCAAGAGCCGATAGTTTTGAAACGAAGGTAAACTCCATTGCTTTAGCAGCATTAGTTGCAGAAGCTAAAAAGTAAAATAAGGAATGGAGGAAGCTTTGTTATGTCTTACAAATTATTAATCATCAATCCAGGATCAACTTCAACTAAAATTGGTGTTTACCAAGATGAAAAAGAGGTTTTTATAGAAACCTTAAGACACTCTGCAGAAGAAATAGGAGAGTATGAAAGTATTTATGATCAGTTTCTATTTAGAAAAGAGATAATTATAAAAGTACTAAAGCAAAATAATATTGATTTAAAAACTTTAGATGCGATAGTTGGTAGAGGTGGAATGCTAAAGCCAATGGAAAGTGGTACTTATAAGGTTAATGAAAAGATGATAGAAGATTTAAAAGAAGGTATTCAAGGACAGCATGCATCAAATTTAGGAGGAATAATTGCAAGTCAAATAGGTAATGAACTGAACATACCATCTTTTATAGTAGATCCAGTTGTTGTAGATGAACTTAATGATATAGCAAGAGTTTCAGGCGTTCCTGAGTTACCAAGAGTTAGTAAGTTTCATGCTTTAAATCAAAAAGCTGTAGCAAAAAGATATGCAAAGGAATCAGGAACTAAATATTCAGATTTAAATTTAATAGTTGTTCATATGGGGGGCGGAGTTTCAGTAGGAGCCCATAAAAATGGAAGAGTAGTAGATGTAAATAATGCATTAGATGGAGAAGGGCCATTTTCACCAGAAAGAGCGGGATCAATACCAGTAGGAGCTCTTATAAAAATGTGCTATAGTGGAGAATTCACAGAACAAGAAGTATACAATAAGATACTTGGAAAAGGTGGATTTGTAGCATACTTAAATACAAATGATGCAAGAGATGTACTAAAATTAGCAGCAGAAGGAAATAAAGAAGCGAAGTTATGCTTTGATGCATTTATATATCAAATTTCTAAATCAGTTGGTGAAATGGCGACAGTTTTAGGAGGAAAAGTTGATAGAATAATTTTTACAGGAGGAATAGCTTACTCAGAAAAAGTTGTAGAAGAATTAAAAAAGAGAATAGGTTGGATAGCAGATATTACAGTATATCCAGGAGAAGATGAATTATTAGCTTTAGCACAGGGAGCAATAAGAGTAATGACTGGAGAAGAAGAAGCAAAGGAATATAACTAAAGGAACAAAGCTACTATGAATATTAACATTTGATATTTATAGTAGCTTTTTATTAAGGCTTTAGTATTAACTTTATATATAATATACCTAAATTTACATAGTAGTTTACAAATATAAATTTATGGTAAAATATAGATAAGGGAGGGGTTTTATGAGAACTTCGTTTAATACAAATAATAAAATGACAATGCTATCAGAAATGAGAAATGATAGTATATTTCAGATATTAGAATATGATGATCTAGAAGGATCAGATGATCTAAACTTATCAATATATCTTAGTTTTATGAAAGAATCCACAGTTAAACTGAGACAAGTAAGAATAATATTAGATGATAGTGCAGTTAAAATAGAGTCAGGAGCATTAAGCTATATGAAAGGAAATGTAGAAATAGAAAATAAAACTGGGGGGATCTTAGGAATTGGAAAAAAGTTTTTTTCCAGTAAAGTAACAGGAGAGCCAATGTTTAAGCCAACTCTTAAAGGAACTGGTGAAGTTTTTCTAGAGCCAAGGTTTGGACATTTTACATTAATAGAGTTAGAAGATGAAGAAATAATAGTAGATGATGGTTTGTTTTATGCTTGTGAAGAAGGAATAGAAGTAGAGCCAGCAATGCAAAAAACTGTATCTTCAATGCTTTTTGGAAATGAAGGAGTTTATCAAACAAGACTAAGAGGTAGTGGAATAGTAGTATTAGAAATACCAGTACCAGATAAAGAAATATTAAGATGTAAAATGTTTAGAGATACTTTAAAGGTTGATGGAAACTTTGCTATTTTAAGAAGTGGAAATATAGAATTTTCAGTAGAGAAATCAGGAACAACATTAATAGGAACAGCCTTTAATGGAGAAGGATTACTTAATGTTTATAAGGGAACGGGAGAAGTGTGGCTAGTACCAACTAAGGCTATATATGAAGAGCTTAAAGAAACAGGGCTAAAGGATTTAAAATCTCCTGAAGGAAGAATTGATACAGAAATTTAAAATAACTTTCACTTCATATTAATAAAGTTGTAAACTGCTAAAAAGATAGTTATAATTTAATTTGTAATAATTATTTGAAATAAAACAAGGAGTGAGATATTTGGGAATAGTTGAAAGTAAACTTAAGAATCCTGAACTAGATTTGTTTTTTGAAGCTGTATTAAAGCTTGAAAATATAGATGAATGTTATAACTTCTTTGAAGATGTTGCAACTATAAATGAGATTAAGTCATTAGCACAAAGAATGTATGTTGCTAAAATGTTAAAACAAAAAAAAGTATATACAGAAATAGCAGAAAAAACAGGGGCTAGCACAGCAACTATAAGTAGAGTCAACAAGTGCTTAAACTATGGAACTGGAGGATATAACTTAATATTAGATAGACTAAATGAGAAATAGAAATTATAAAAATTGTAATATATAAAAGTTGTAATATATAATTGAAAAATGTATACTATTACTATGATATTATGTGAAATCAATAAACTAGTAGAAAAAGTGAGGTAAAAAAATATGGGTAGAATATTTGGGACTGATGGAGTTAGAGGTATTGCTAATACAGAGTTAACAGCTAACTTAGCGTATGGGTTAGGTAGAGCAGGAGCTTATGTACTAACAGAAGGAACTCATAAACCAAAGATATTAGTAGGTAAAGACACTAGAATATCAGGAGATATGCTAGAAGCTGCACTAGTATCAGGAATACTATCAGTAGGAGCAGAAGCTGTTATTTTAGATGTTGTACCAACTCCAGCGGTAGCTCATTTAATAAGAGAATATAATGCTGATGCAGGTATAATGATTTCAGCATCACATAACCCTGTTGAATATAATGGAATAAAGTTTTTTGATAACAAAGGATACAAGCTGCAAGATGAATTAGAAGATGAAATACAAAGAGTTATAGAAAGTGGATTCGAAGGAGTACCAAGCCCAACAGGACACGACTTAGGTAGATCATCTATTGAAGTTGGAGCTCTTGATGAGTACACTGATTATGCTTTATCAACAATTCCAGTAGATTTAAAAGGCTTAAGAGTTGCTTTAGACTGCGCAAATGGAGCTTGTTATAAAGCTGCTGTTAAAGCATTTAGAGAACTTGGTGCAGAAGTTTATGTTATAAACGACAATCCAGATGGAACTAATATAAATGAAAACTGTGGATCAACTCATCCAGAAGAGTTACAAGATTACGTTGTAAGAAAGAAATGTGATTTAGGCTTTGCTTTTGATGGTGATGCAGATAGATGTTTAGCCGTAGATGAAAAAGGAAATCTTATAAATGGGGACTTCATATTAATGCTATGCGCGAAACACCTTAAAGATTTAGGAAAGCTTAAAGATGATACTTTAGTTGTAACAGTAATGAGTAACTTAGGGTTAGACATTGCTTGTAAAAAGGAAAATATAAATACAATAAAGACTAAAGTTGGAGACAGATATGTGTTAGAAGAAATGGTTAAGGATGGTTATATTTTAGGCGGAGAACAATCAGGACATATAATATTCTTAAACTATAATACAACTGGAGATGGATTAGTTACAGCACTTCAAGTTTCAGCAATAAGAAAAAGAAGTGGAAAAACTTTAAGTGAACTTGCAGGAATAATGAAAGAACTTCCACAAGTATTAGTTAATGCCGAAGTTCCAAATGATAAGAAAAACATATATTTAGAAGATGAAGAAATAGTAAATGAAATAAAGAAAATAGAAGAAACTTTACATGGAGAAGGAAGAGTTTTAATAAGACCTTCAGGAACAGAGCCATTAGTTAGAGTTATGTTAGAAGGCGAAAACCAAGAAGAAATAGATAAAATGGCACATGGCTTAGTAGATTTAATATTAAGTAAAATATAAAAGTAAAGGGTTGATTAAGTTCAGCCCTTTTTTAGTGTAAATAAAGATATTTTTAAAGAGGGTATTGACAAAAAAAAACAAAAAATATAGAATTAAACTGTAATCATTTTCAATTAATGGAAAGATACTATAAATATATAAGGCATATGAACAAATAAAAGTAACGGGTTACATTTATAAAAGCGATGAATTATACCTATAAAAGTAACGGGTTACATTTATAAAAGCAATAAATTATACTTATGAAAGTAACAGGTTACACTTATAAAAGCAATGAATTATACTTGTAAAAGTAACGGGTTACATTATAAAAACAATGAATTATACTCATAAAAGTAACGGGTTACATTCATGAAAGCAATAGATTATAATTACTAAAGTAATGAATTACACTTATAAAAGTAATGAGTTACAAATTGAGGAATAATTGCAGAAAAAATTTAGGAGGAAATATGAAAAGTAAAAATATAACAATATATGATGTAGCAAGAGAATGCAATTTATCAGTTGCAACTGTTTCAAGAGTAATTAATAATAATGGAAAGGTAAAGGAGAGCAATAAAAAGAAGGTTTTAAGTAAAATTAAAGAATTAAATTACCAACCTAATTCTCTTGCTATAAGTTTATATAAAAAAGATACAAGCACTATTGGAGTAATATTACCAGATATAACAAGTCCATTTTTTTCAAGAATATTTATTGAAATTGAGAAGAGGGCAATAGAAGAAGGTCTAGTAACCTTTTTATGTAATTCTATGAATAATTATAAAAATGAAGAATTATATCTTAAAACATTATCTCAAAAGCAAGTAAAGGCGATTGTTTTAATAGGAGGAATAATAAATAAAACAACTTCAAATAAAAAAAATCGGGAGTTAATTGAAGGTATAATAAAGCATACACCTATAATTATGGTAAATGGATATGTAGAAGGTATAGATTGTAGCATAGTAAGCACTGATGAAAGAAGTGGAATATTTGCTTTAGTAGATCATCTTTATGAATCAGGGCATACAAAAATTGGAGTTGTAGGTGGTATTAGAGGCATAAGTTCAACAGACTTAAAAATTGAATATTTTAAAGAAGCTTTAAAAGAAAAAAATTTAAAATATAATAAATCATGGACAATTCCTTGTGGATTTTCAGTGAATGAAGGAAAGCTAGGTATGGAAAAACTTCTAGAAAATAATAAAAGACCAACAGCTGTAATATGTATAAATGACTTAATTGCTTTAGGCGCAATTACTTATTGTCAGGATAATAATATAAATGTTCCGAATGATATTTCAATTGCAGGGTTTGATGACACATATATGTGTGAATTGATAAACCCTAAGTTGACTACTGTCAATCAAAATTATGAGGAAATGGGAAATGCTATCATGGATATAATAAAAGATAATAATTTTATTAAATGTGATTATCATAAAAAAATTGATGTTAAGTTAGTAAAAAGAAATTCTATTAAACAAATAAAATAACTTAAAAATAAAATTTACAAAGTTCTTAGTAATGTTAGGGGAGAGAGAGAAATGGTGAAAGTAAGTATATTACCTAGTGATAAATATCAAACAATGGAGGGATTTGGGGTTTCGGGTGCTTGGTGGTCACAGATTATTGGTGGATGGAGCGATGAAAACAGAAAAAAAATTATTGAATTGCTATTTCACAAAGATAAAGGTATAGGAATGGCTATTTATAGATACAACATTGGAGCTGGGAATGGGGAAGAGATAAAAGATAGATGGAGAAGAACAGAATCTTTTAAAGTAGAAGATGGTTCGTATAATTGGGAAAAAGATAAAAATGCTTTAAAGGTTTTAGATGAAATAAATAAAATTGGTGTCAATAGAATAGTGGCGTTTGCAAATAGCCCAGTGGCATCAATGACAAAATCAGGATATGTATCAGGTAACATAGATGGTACATCTAACTTAAAAGATGAGTGCTATAAAGAATTTTCGGAATATTTAATCAATGTTTGTGAGTATTTAACTAAAGAAAGAAATATACCAATAGAGTGGATAAGCCCTATTAATGAGCCGCATTGGGATTGGAAGAAAATAAAAGGTCAAGAAGGATGTCATTATTCTACTTCTGAATGTGTAAAACTTATAAAAATATTAAGCAAAAAAATAAAAGAGAGTAATAGTGGTTTGAAAATTGCCGCTATTGAGGCTGGACATTGGCAGGGAGCAGAAGAATATATTAAAGATATATTTGATGATGAGGAGTTAAAGGAAGAATTAAAGGAATTTCATGTCCACTCATATTTTTCAACAACTGAGGACAAGGAAAAGGCCACAGAATTTATAAAGAGAAATTATCCAGATATAAAACTTCATATGAGTGAGTGGACTGAAATGCAGGATGGTAGAGATTATGGAATGGACTCAGCCCTAAAATTAGCTAATGAAATATATGAAGATCTCACCATTCCACAGGTTGTATCCTGGCAATATTGGATAGCTGTATCAAAATATAATTATAGAGATGGATTAATTTATACAAATGAAGGAACAGAAGATATTGAAGAAACAAAGAGATTATGGGTAATGGGGAATTATAGTAAATTTGTAAAAAAAGGTGATTGCAGAATACGTTGTGAAAGTAGTAGTGATGAAATAATGACTTTAGCTTTTATTACAGATAAAGGATACAAGCTAGTTATTATTAATAATGCGGACTGTAATGAAGAAATTAATTTGAAGTTTAATGAGGAAAACAAATATAAAAATTTAATTATATACGAGACGAGTAATAGAAATAATTTAGAGAATATTTACCATGGAGAATATTGTGATAAATTTGTTGTGCCTGGAAAAAGTGTTACTACGGTAATAATTAATTAATTTTAAGATAAATAAATAAAATCAGCTTAACAGAATAATTAAAAAGTTTAAAATTTAAAATTAAAATAAATTTAAAGGGTAGGGAGAGTTATGAAAAAGAAAATTTTATCAATTCTATTATGTTCAGTATTTACTGTTGGATTATTAACAGGTTGCGGTGCTAAGGATAAAAAAAATAGTGAAGCAAAAGAAAATGTTGAGTTAACAATGACTATGTGGGGGAGTGAAGAAGATCAAAAAATTTATCAAGAGAGATTAGATGCAGCAAAAGAACTATATCCTGAAATCTCAGTTAATTTGGTATATATACCAAAGGAGTATAATCAAAAATTACAAACAATGATAGCAGGTAATACAGCACCAGATATAATGGAGCTTTCAGATGAAATACATGTATATTCAAGCAAAAATCAATTAGTTCCACTAAATGATTACTTAAATAAAGATGGCATAAATCTAGAAGAGCGTTTTGGAACTACTTATGAACAATATACTAGAGATGGAAAAACTTATGCATTACCAGATAGAGGTGGTAATATGTTAGTTTATTACAATAAAGATTTATTTGATGCAGCAGGTGTTAAATATCCAACTGCTGATTGGACTTGGGATGATATGTTAAATGCAGCACAAAAACTTACAATTAAAGAAGGGGATAAAGTTAAACAATATGGTTTCGCAGCAGGTGCATGGTGGCCATGGTGGATGAGTTTTATGTATCAAAATGGAGGAAAAATTCTAGATGATAATGGTAAGCCAATAGTAAATAGCAAGGAAAATATTGAAGCATTACAGTTCTATAATGATTTAGTATATAAATATAAGGTAGCCCCATCACCTAGTGACTTTGCAAACTTAGGAGACGTTAAGCCAGACCAATTATTTGCTCAAGGAAAAGCTGCTTTTGTAATAACAGGTTTCTGGAATGTCAATTCATTAAGCAAGGTAGAAGCATTAAATTGGGATATAGCTCCATTATGGAAGAATAAAGTAAGTGCAACAGCCTCATTTGGTTCTGGACTAGCGATTTCTAGTAAATCTAAACATCCAGAAGAAGCTTATAAAGTAATTGAATATTTAACAAGTGAAAAAGGTCAAATGCCAATAGTGACAAATAAAGAAGATGCACCTGCTAACTTACAAGTTTTAAATAGTGATGAATTTAGTAAGGCAGAATGGAGTAAAAATCCTATTAATATTCAAGCATGTAAAGATTCAGCTGAAATGGCTTTTAATACACCACTTTCTGAACACTGGAATGAAATGCTAAAGGTATTTGAAGACGGACTAGCAGAATACTTTAATGGAACAGAACAAAGTGCAGAAAAAGTATTAAATAATATTCAAGTACAATTAGAGGAAATGTTTAAATAATAATCTTAAAATTATATATGACAAATAAAATATATAATTTTACACTTTAAGTGGAGTATAAAGCTCCACTTAAAGTGTAAAAAATGGTTAGGATTATCTTAAAAAATATAAAATAATTTAGAAAAATACTTAAATAGGAGAAAAGGTATGGAGGGTAATATTATTGTAGAGGAAAGTAAGCTTAAAAATAAATATAAGAAAAAAATTAGGAGAAAGCGTACTAACAGAGAAAAAAAAGAAGAAAAATGGTTTTATATTTTTGTATCACCATGGATTTTAGGTTTTTTATTTTTAACTTTGGGACCTATAATAGCATCATTAGCTATTAGTTTAACTGATTGGGACTTATTTACAAAACCTAATTTTGTGGGATTGGATAATTATATAAAATTATTAACACAGGATAAGATATTTAGACAAGTTATATATAATACATTTTATTATGCTATTATTTCTGTTGTATTAAATATGGCATTTTCATTATTATTAGCATATTTGCTAAGCATAAAGCTAAGAGGAATAAAGTTTTTCAGGACTATATTCTATTTGCCAGCAGTAGTTCCTATTGTAGTTTCATCAATGGTATTTAAATGGATATTAGCACCAGATACAGGGCTTTTAAATAAATTTTTATCTATATTCGGAGTGAATGGTCCGGCATGGCTATTAGATCCTAAATGGGTAAAACTATCATTTGTGTTTTTAGCAGTTTGGGGTGTTGGTATTAATATGGTTTTAATACTTTCTGCTATGCAAGGTGTTTCAAATGATTTATATGAATCAGCTAGCTTAGATGGAGCAGGAGAATTTAGAAAGTTTATGAGTATTACAGTACCTATGATAAGTCCAGTTATTTTCTTTAACTTAATAATGGGAATAATAAAAGGACTTCAAGCATTTTCGGAAATTTATATTATGACTGCAGGAGGGCCAAATAACGCTAGTAATATGATGGTACCATATTTATTTGATAATGCATTTAAGTTTTATAAGATGGGATATGCATCAAGTATTTCATGGATTTTGTTTATTATAATTATAGTTTTTTCATTAATTGTATACAAGTCATCTGATTTATGGGTATATTACGAAAGTGAGGTAAAAGAGTAATGAATACAAAAATTTCTTTACTAAGAAGAATCATATTATATATGGTGTTATGTGTAATAGGAATGGTATTAGTAACTCCTTTTATTTATATGATATCAATATCATTATCTACACCAGAAACTACGACAAAAATGGCTTTTACATTAATACCCAAAGAGTTCAATTGGCAAAACTATTTTGATGTGCTTACTAATGAAAGAATACTTAAATATTTGTTAAATAGTATTATTCTTGTTGTATTTTGTGTTATTGGGCAAGTTTTTGCAAGTTCCTTCGTAGCCTATGGATTTGCTAGAATAAGAGCAAGAGGGAAAAATATATTATTTATTATTCTTTTAGCTACAATGATGATACCTTCACAAATAACAATGATACCTCAGTTTATAATATTTAGTAAATTAGGGTGGATAAATACACTTCTTCCGATAATAATACCAAATTTATTCGGTGGAGCTTTTAATATATTTTTAATTAGACAGTTCATAACTGGCATACCGGTTGCTTATGATGAGGCGGCACAACTTGAAGGGTTAGGGTACTTTGGTATATACAGAAAGATAATGTTGCCATTACTTAGGCCGATTTTAGTTACTGTAGCAATATTTACATTTAATTATAACTGGGGGGCTTTTATGGAACCTTTGATATATATAAATGATATTGAAAAAATGCCTTTGGCATTAGGAGTACAAGTTATGAGTGCTACATATAATGCTGGTGCAACACCAGAATGGAATATAGTTATGGTAGCATCATTATTGTTAACAATACCAATGGTAGCAGTTTATTTCTTAGGGCAAAAGTATATTTATCAAACAAACATAGTAGGTAATAGCTCATTAAAATAATTATATATGGAGGATATTTATGAAATCTGTAGTAAGTTTAGTGACATCTATTGCGTTGATGACTTCAATATTGGTTAGCAATTTTGGAGTATCTGTAAAAGCGGATTCTAAATCAATTGATCAAGGGACTCGCGTTTATATTGATCCTAAAATTAATTACCAAACAATAGAGGGATGGGGAACTTCGCTAGCATGGTGGGCAAATGTACTAGGAAATTGGAAGGATCAATCAAAAATTGATGAAGTTACAAAGAAGTTATTTAGTCAAAGTGAAGGGTTGGGATTAAATGCTGTTAGATACAATATTGGAGCAGGTGGAACATTGACCCCATCATTAGGTAA
The DNA here is from genome assembly GCF_046581255.1 of Clostridium sp. MB05. Lineage (NCBI taxonomy): Bacteria > Bacillati > Bacillota > Clostridia > Eubacteriales > Clostridiaceae > Clostridium > Clostridium sp. MB05. The sequence goes on from NZ_CP174370.1 coordinate 693,178, forward strand.
ACAACCAAGGATAGGAGCATCGATTGAGAGTTATCAGCCATCAGCAGGAGTGTGGGATTGGAATGCAGACAAAGGACAAAGGTTAATACTTCAGAAATCAAAAGAACTTGGAGTGGATTTCTATGAAGCTTTTTCAAATTCACCACCTTATTGGATGACAAAAAGTGGTTCTCCAGCAGGAAACTGGAATGGAAGTAATAACTTAAAAGATGATATGTATGACGATTTCGCTAATTATTTAACTGAAGTAATAAAGTATTTTAAAGATAATTTTGGGATTGAATTTGATACGGTAGCTGCGTTAAATGAACCCAATTCTATTTGGTGGACTAGCTACAATAATCAAGAAGGATGTCATTTCGATAGAGATAAACAAAATCTTGTTATAAAAGAATTAGGAAGACAGTTACAAGAAGCTGGGTTAAATACAACAATAAGTGCACCAGAAGAATATAACATTAATGATACAATAGCATCATATCTTTCATATGAACAACAATCTAAGGATTATATAACTTCTATTCATACACATACTTATGCGGGAGATAAAAGAAAAGAGTTAAAAGAACTTGCAGCAAATCAAAACAAGAGTCTTTGGAATTCAGAGGTATCTTTAGGAGGAAGTTCAGGACACAATCATAATGATATGACTAGCGCAATTGAACAAGCAAATAAAATAAGAACAGATATAGTAGATATGGGAACAACAACTTGGTGTTATTGGCAGGCTGTAGAAGATGAAGCGGGTGGACATAATCACGGGCTAATACATGCAAATTTTCAAGGAGAAGAGGAGTATTATATAACTAAACAGTATTACAGCATGGCTAATTATGCTAAATTTGTTAAACCAGGGTTTAAAGTAATTGAGTCAAACAATTCCAAAACTCTAGCAGCCTATAATGAATCTACTGATGAATTAGTTTTAGTAGTTACTAATGATAGTAATAGTAATATTCCATATAACTTTGATTTATCTGAATTTTCTGGAGGAGAGAAAATAGCAAAGTCTTATAGAACTTCAGATAATGAAAATTTAGCTCAATTAGAAGATATTAATATTACAAGTGATAGTCTATATGTTGATTCTAAGGCAAATTCAATAACAACTTATATTATTTCCAATATTTCATATAAAGAGAGAGAAAATATTGCATTAGGTAAAAATGCGTATACAGATAATGAAGAGATATCTAAAGGAAATGTAGTGAAAAATATAAATGATGGTAATGGTATTACAAGATGGGGTGCTAATGATGGTAATAAAAATCATTGGGTAACCATTGACTTAATGGAAACATATGATATAAATTCTACAGAAATTATATGGGAAGAAAAGGACAAGCAATATAAATATAAAATAGAGGTTTCTAGTGATAATACAAATTGGATAGAGGTAGTGAATAATTTAAGTGATTATAATAAAATTCAGTCTGATAGATTTAATACGATTAAAGCAAGATATGTAAAATTAACAATACTAGAACCGCCAGCGAAATATTGGGCTAGCATAAATGAGCTTAGAGTATTTAAAGATGATAATCTACCATATACAATTTTATTAAATGATAATAAAAAAGGTAGTGGAATAAATGAATTCAACTATTCTAATGGGTGGAGTTATTATAATGAGCAACAAGGTGCCTATATGAAAGATAATCACTATACTAGCACTAAAGAAAACACTGTATCATTTAAGTTTAATGGGAATAGAGTACAGATATATGGAGCAAAGGATTCAGGTATGGGGATTGCATCAATAATGATTGATGGATTAGATAAAGGCATAATAGATTACTATAATCCTAGTAGGTTAGATGGAGCTTTAATTTTTGATAGTGGGGAATTGTTAAACGGTGAACATGAAGTAGTAATTAAATGCTTAGGAGAAAGGAAGCAAAGTTATTTTGATAATTATATTACATTAGATTATGTAAAAGTATATTCAAATTAGTGTATTTTAAAAATTTATTAATAGACTATCTTTAATATTTTAAAGATAGTCTATTAAAATGATAAGTCTATATGTAATTAATATGAATTTAGATATAAGTATTTTTAAGGACGATTAGGGAGGGATATAAGTGATTAGGAAAAAAGTACCATTTTTATTTTATGGTGGCGATTATAATCCAGATCAATGGACTGAAGAAATTTGGGACGAAGATATAAGGATTTTAAAAAAAATGAAGATGAATATAGTTACATTACCTGTGTTTTCTTGGGCAAAATTACAACCAAATGAAGATACCTTTGATTTTAAATGGTTAGATGAAATAATTGACAGATTATATAAGAACGGAATTAGTGTAGTAATGGCAACGCCGACAGCTGCACAACCAGCCTGGGCATCAAAAAAGTATAAAGATATATTGCCTGTAGATACTTATGGGAATAAAAGACATCATGGAGGTAGAAGCAATTTCTGTCCAAACAGCTCAGATTATAGAAGGTTATCAAGTATTATAGCAAGTAAGATGGCAGAGCATTATAAGGAAAATAAAGCTATAGTATTATGGCATATAAATAATGAATATGGAACATATTGCTATTGTGAAAATTGTAGGAAAGCATTTATATTATGGCTTAAAGAAAAGTACAAAACTTTAGAAAATTTAAATGATAAATGGAACACTACTTTCTGGAGTCATACTTATTATGAATGGGATGAAATAGAAGTTCCATCGGCTTTAAGTGAAATATTACCAGGCAGATTAGCAGGTCGAGATGGTACTAATTTTCAAGGAATGGCAATAGATTATAAAAGATTTATGTCAAATAGTATTCTAGGTTGTTTTATTAATGAAAAAGAAGCAATAAGAGAACATATGCCTGATACACCTGTTACAACAAACATATGGGGAATTTCAACAAATATTAATTTGTTTGAATGGGCTAAGCACTATGATATAGCTTCGTGGGATAATTATCCATCTAATTTAGACAAGCCGAGTGATGTAGCTTTTAGGCATAGCGTTGTAAGAGGATTAAAGAAGCAACCATTTTTAATTATGGAACAAACGCCAAATCAACAAAACTGGCAAGATTATAATGCTTTAAAAAGACCAGGTGTTATGAGATTATTAAGTTACCAAGGTATTGCACAAGGCAGTGATGGTGTAATGTTCTTTCAGATAAGGCAATCAAGAGGTGCTTGTGAAAAATACCATGCAGCCATTATACCACATGTTGGGAATGAAAATACAAGAATTGGTAGAGAGTTAATGGAGCTAGGGAATGAGCTTAATAGCTTAAGTGATATAATTATTGGTTCAAATATAGAATCAAAGGTTGCAATAATTATGGATTGGGATAATTGGTGGGCAGTAGAGTACTCTAGTGGTCCAAGCGTAGATTTAAAATACTTAGAACAAATTCAAAAGTACTACGGAATATTACATGGATTAAATACTCCTGTAGATATAGTGCAACCAGATAGCGATTTATCAGAGTATAAAATAGTAATTGCGCCAATATTATATATGGTTTCAGAAAAAAACAAAAAAAATATAGAAAGTTTTGTAAGAGATGGAGGCACTTTTATAACAACGTTCTTTAGTGGAATAGTTGATGAAAATGATTTGGTAATATTAGGTGGATATCCAGGCGCTTTCAGAGATTTACTAGGTATATGGGTTGAAGAAACAGATGCGTTATATCCTGATATGCAAAATTATATAAAGGTAAACACTAAAATTAAAGGATTTGAAAATTTAGATGGAAGTTATAAATGTAATTTAATTTGTGATGTTGTTCATTTAGAAGGAGCAAAAGAAATAGCTACTTATGAAACAGACTTCTATAAAAATACTCCAGTGATAACAGAAAATGATTTTGGTAATGGTAAAGCTATTTATTTGGCTTCAAATATTGAAGACAATTTTATTAAAATGTTAATGAAAAAATATTTAAAAGAAAATAATATTAATGGTATTTTAGAAGGAATAATGGATTTAGAAATAACTAAAAGAACGAAGGATGGGGTAGAATATATATTTATACTAAATCATAAAGATGTAGATGTAGAAATAGATTTAGGTGAAAGGAAATATATAGAATTAATAACTAAAAAGTCATTAGAGGGAAGAATGAAAATTAAAGCAAAAGATGTATGGATACTGAAATAAAATATAAAAATTAAGAAGGTACAATTAATGAAGGGGCTGTCGCACTAATTATTTAGTGTGACAGCCCCATTTTTTTGATTGTAAATAATATATTGACATTTAATTTGGTTGTAACTATAATAGTTACAACGGGAGGGATTATTATGAAAATAAGTAGCAGATTTTCTGTAGCTGTTCATATACTATCAGTAATATCTATGGAAAAAGATAGATTATGTACTTCAGAATGGATTTCTGAAAGCGTAAATACTAATCCAGTAATTATTAGAAGAGTTACGGGTATGTTAAAAAAAGCTGGTATAGTTAGTGTAAATCAGGGAAGTGGAGGAGCATATCTTTTAAAAGATATAGAAGAAATTTCTTTATTAGATGTATATAGAGCAGTTGATGTTGTTGAAGAAGGTCAGCTTTTTCAAATGCATGAAAATCCTAATCCTAAGTGTCCAATCGGTGCTAATATTCAGCTTGTATTAGAAGTTATACTTTTTAAAGCTCAAGATGCCATGGAAAATGTTTTAAAAGGCGTCACTATGAAAGATATAGTTGAAGGACTAATTAAAAAGATGGAATAAATATATTCTATTTTTTTATAGTAGTTGTAACTTCTGTAGTTACAACGAAATTGTTTAAGAGATTATATAAAGAATATTCAAAGTTTATAGTTACTATTTAAAAATTATTTGAATTTAGGAGGAATAAGTAAATATGAAGAAAAAAATATATTATATTATGGATACAATGTGTGGTTGGTGTTATGGTTTTAGTAACGTAATAACTGAAATACAAGAAAAATACAATGATAAATATGATTTTGTAATTTTACCAGGAGGAATGTGGATAGACGAAAATGTTAAGGTTATTAATGATGATTTAGGAAATTATATAAAGAGTCATAATATAAATATAGAGCGATTAACAGGAAGAAAGTTCGGAGAAGGATTTAACAAAAATGTGTTAGGTAATAAAAATATAGTTTTAGATAGTTTACCTGGAGCAAAGGCTTTAGTTTTAGCACAAAAGCTAAAGAAGGATACTGCATTTGACTTTCTTAAAAAGCTTCAAGAAGCGTTTTTTGTTGATGGAAAAGATCCTAACAACTTAGAAACTTACACTACAATAGCAGAAGAGTCTGGAATAGATAAAGATGAGTTTGAAAAGAAGTTTTTATCAGAGGAGCTGATAAATGAAACTTACTCAGTTTTTAATATGGTAGCTTCAATGGGAGCAATGAGTTTCCCAACTGTTATTATGGTAGAAGGTAATAAAGGAACAATAATAGCACAAGGTTACAGTAGCTTTGAAGAATTAGACAAAATACTATCTATATAGATGATAAATAAAAGATGATCTAACTTAGATCTCATTAATAAAATTATAAATAAGGAGGAAAATAATATGAGTAAGAAAATGCCCGTTCTATTTCTTTCACATGGAAGCCCTATGAATGTAATATTAGATAATGATTATACAGAAGCATTAAAAGTATTAGGAAAGAGTTTAGAAGTACCAAAGGCAATAATGATAATTTCAGCACATTGGAAGACAAGAGGAACTTATTTAACCTACAGTAATAAACCAAAGCAAATCTATGATTTTTATGGATTCCCAGATGAATTATATAATATAAAATATAATCCTGATGGAGGCAAAGAGTATGCTGAGTTAGTTGCTAAAGAATTAGCTGATAATAAAGCAATGCTTACAGATGAATGGGGATTGGACCATGCTGCATGGGGGATATTAAAATATATGTATCCTAATGCTAATATACCAACATTTGAAATAAGCATAAATGGATTATTAAATGAAGAACAACATTATGAAATAGGAAAGAAATTATCAAAATTTAGAGATATGGGAATTCTTATAATAGCTAGTGGAAATATAGTTCATAACTTAAGAGAAATGAATTATGATATGTATTCAGAACCTTTTGATTGGGCTATAAAGTTTGACAATGATATTGCAGAAGCAATTAAAAATAGAGATCATAAGAGCTTGATAGACTATAAAAAAAATGGAGTCGAAGCTGAATTATCAGTTCCAACAGATGAACACTATTTACCATTACTATATATAGCAGGATTACAAGAAGAAAATGATAAAGTAGAGTTTATTCATGAAAGTATACAACATGGTTCTATGTCTATGAGGTGCATAAAGATAGGTTAACAATAAGTTTATTTTCTACACAATTAAAGTGTGATATAATACATATAACAAAAACAAAGGAGGATGGGGATATGTTTTTAAATGAACTTAATAAAGAGATAGGAACAGCATATATCAACTTACTTATAGAATTTGCTTTAGTTGATGATAAAATAGAGAAACAGGAAAGAGAGTTAATTGAGAGAGCTTTAAAAGAAATGAGCCTAGAAGACTTTGAGTTAGAAGAGGTTACACATGAAGAAACTATACAAACTTTAAAAAATGCTGGTGAGAGAATAATAAATATAGTATTTTTTGAGTTAACTAGAGTTGCATTAGCAGATGCAGAATATGAAATGTCAGAAGTTAGATTTTTAGATAGCTTAGCAGAAGAACTTAACATCTCAAGAGTTAAGAGATTCCAAATGGCAGAATATTTTTATAAGCATTCAGAATACGATGAAGAAAATCAAGAAGCAGTTAGATTAGAAGCACAAGCATTTTTGAAGTAAAAAGGAGGCATAGCCCCTTTTTATTTTTTAAATAAATTAAAAAGTCCTATATTTAAAATGCTTTTAAGGAGGAATATTTTTGAATATAAAAAGCTTTTTAAAGTTAGTAGAAATACAAACTAAAGTAGCAAGTGTAATTCCATTTTTATTAGGAACTTTTTACACTATGTACAGATACGATAATTTTAATATTAAAAATGCAATTATAATGTTCTTATCAATGATTATATTCGATATGACTACTACTGCAATTAACAATTATATGGATTATAAAAAAGCTATTAAAAAAGAAGGCTATGGATATGAAACTCATAACGCTATAGTTAGAGATAAATTAAATCCAAGAATAGTTAGATTAACTATTTATATTATGCTTGTTGTAGCTTCTGGATTAGGATTATTATTAGTAAAAAACACTAATATAATAGTTTTATTAATTGGAATAGTTTCTTTTATTATAGGGATTACATATTCATTTGGCCCAATTCCTATATCAAGAACACCATTTGGAGAAATATTCTCAGGATTAACAATGGGATTTATAATAACATTTTTAACTATATATATACATATATTTGATTTAGGAATATTATCAATTAATATTTCAAATTTTAAAAATATAAGTCTTAGCTTTAATGTAATTGAATTAATTTATATATTATTAATAAGCTTACCAGCTATTATGGGAATATCAAATATAATGCTTGCAAATAATATTTGTGATATAGAGGAAGATATAGTAAATGAAAGGTACACGCTTCCAATATATATTGGTAAAGAGAATGCGTTAAAGGTATTTAAATGGCTTTATTATATTGGTTTTATAGCAATAATAATAGGGGTATTACTTAAAGTATTACCTATAGTTTCAATAGTTACTTTATTAGTCTTAAAAGTTGTACAAGAAAATATAAATAAGTTTAATAAAATTCAAACTAAGAAGGATACTTTTATATTAGCAGTAAAGAACTTTGTGGTTACTAATGTAGTATATTTAGTAACCATAATATTAGGATTACTATTATCTTATATTTAGAATAATATGAAATTATTCTAAAATGCATATCAAAAACTTATAATAAAAAGGCAGTAACTTAAATGTTATTGCCTTCATTTTAAATTAAAAGATGCATTAGAGAAAACTGCATAACAGGATCTAAATAAAAATATAGTGATTAATCCATATAAAACTTTTCATAGCATAATTTATAAATTTAAAGGAAAAATAAAATTAAAGCTAGAAAGGAGAGATTTATATGAAGAAAATAATAATTGGATTAATGATAGTTTTTAGTATAGGATTAGTTTCATGTAAACAGAAAAATATAGATAAGCCAGCAATAGATAATACAAAACCACAATCAAGTGACCAATCAAATCCTGATCAAACTACACCACAATCAGATACAGATAGTAAGTTGCAATCTGGTAAAATTTATATAAATGAGTTATATGTAAGTTTAAAGGATGAGGTAGAAAAGCAAAAGGAAAAACTTAATCCTGAGGAGTGGGAAAAATTTAAAACTGACTTTAATAATAAATTAAATTCTGTAAAAGGCTCAGTAGAGGACAATTATTTAAATGAAGCTGTAGATAATTTAGAGAAATTATCTAATGAATATGATACTGCAATTAGACAAGGTGTTGATGTAAGCAAAGAAAAAATTACAGAAATGAAAAATAAAATAGAAGAAACACTAAAGAAATAAGTCAAGGGGCTATTCTAAAATAGAAAGCAATTTCTAAATTGGGGTAGCCCTATTGTTTTATTATTATGTATGGATGAATATTAATTAGTAGCTTTTTTAATGTAAGTTTTACATCTTATTAAAAAATTACTTTTATAGAAATAATTAACCAGTAAGAATATATTTATGTTATAATTTACATAAAATGTAATGTAAATTTAGTAACCATACGATAATATTAAGAGATATACATATTAATATTTTTATGGAGAGTGATATATAATGAAGTTTATAGATATGGAAACTTGGAATAGAAAAAAGCACTATAATCATTTTAAGGAACTTAATTATCCACATTTTAGTATTTGTGCAAATATTGATATTACAAAATTTTATAGATATATTAAAGAAAATGAAATACCGTTTTTTATATCATTTTTGTATGTGGCCACAAAAACAGCAAATAACATAAAAGAATTTCGATTTAGGATAAGAGAAGATAAGGTAATTGAACATGAAACTGTAAACCCATCCTTTACTTTAATGACTGAAAGTGAAGTATTTAGTTTTTGCACGGTAAAATTTATAGAAGGATTTAATGATTTTAAAACTAGTACATTAATGGAAATGGAGAGAATAAAGAAGACTGTAGTTATGGAAGACGAGCCAGGTTGTGATAATGTCTTATATATTACAAGTATTCCTTGGGTTTCATTTACTAATATAACTCTTCCAATTCATATGAATCCTGTTGATAGTATTCCAAGAATAGCATGGGGTAAATATTTTGAGGAAAACGGAAAAATTAAAATGCCATTGTCTATTCAGTTGCATCATGCTTTAGCTGATGGTATGCATGTTGGACAATACTTTAACACAATTCAAGAAATTTTAGATAATCCAGAAATACATTTATAGTATATAAATAATATTATTCAATGTATAATTTACTTATATGAGTACGTTTATATAACTTAGCTGATAATAACATTAAATAATATTAGGAGAAGAAAATGAATTACGTATATATATTAAGATGTTCAGATAATACTTTATATACAGGGTGGACAACCAATTTAGATAAAAGACTTAAAACTCATAATAATGGAAAAGGAGCCAAATATACAAGAGCTAGGCTTCCGGTAGAGATTGTATATTTTGAAGAATTTGATAATAAAAAAGATGCAATGAAAAGAGAATGTGAAATAAAGAAGTTGTCTAGAAAAGAGAAGTTAAATTTAATAGAATATTTTAATAAAAGTGTAGCAATATAAAACTATGTTAATGAGTCTTATATTGCTATTTTTATATTAGAAATTACAAATAGTATAAAGATATATGTCTAGACATCTACATGTATAGTTATTAATAGGAGTAAACAGGAGTAAACTAAAGAAATAATAAAGTAATTTGAATAAATAGCTAAAATTAATTGAATTTAAATAAAAATCATTGATTTTAGGAAAAAATATGATAGAATTAGTGTAGCTTTTAATTTTATATGCATAAAATATAGTGTTAAAAATTGATATTAAAGGAGATGAAATTAATTAATAATATTAAAGCGCCAGAACTTAAGTGACACCCCAAATCTACGATTTGGTTGGTGGAACTTACTCAACGACTAAAAGGAGTTGAGTTTCCTGTTTAAAATAGATTTAATAATATTTTAGATTTAAAGGGAAAAAGGAAACTCCTTCTCATATTCATTCCAAGGAGTAAGTTCACCTTGCCAAATGTAAAATTTGGAGGCTCACTTAAGTTGACGAGGTTGGGGAGTATCGATACTTCGGCGGGTGCCCCACGGTATGCACACTACCGTTAACAGCTAATAAAACTGTAAAGTGATTTGCAGGACAACATTAGCTTGGTGTTAAAACCTTCAATAAAGAAGTAAATTCTTTATTAGCATTAATAATTAAAAATACAGTTGAAGAAAAGGAAGGAAGAAAATATATGTGTGGAATAGTTGGATTTGTAGGAAAGAAACAAGCATCTGAAATATTAGTTGAAGGATTATCAAAACTTGAATATAGAGGATATGACTCAGCAGGCGTAGCTATATTAGAAGATGGAGATATTAAAGTAAGAAAGTTTAAAGGACGTTTAAAGAATTTAGACGATAATTTAAAGCAGAGTCCTTTAAATGGAACTATAGGAATAGGACATACAAGATGGGCGACTCATGGAGAACCGTCTGATATAAATTCACATCCTCATACAAATGAGAATGTAACAATAAGTGTTGTTCATAATGGAATAATAGAGAATTATATGAGATTAAGAGAATGGCTTAAAACAAAGGGATATGAATTTTATTCAGAAACTGATACAGAAGTTATTCCTAATTTAATAGATTACTATTACAAAGGTGATTTATTTGAAGCTGTAACAAAGGCAACAACTAAAATGGAAGGAAGCTATGCTATAGGTGTTATCTGCAAAAATGAACCTGATAAACTAATTGCAGTTAGAAAAGACAGTCCATTAATAGTTGGATTAGGTAAAGAAGAATTCTTTATAGCTTCAGATATACCTGCAGTTCTTAACCATACCAGAGATATTTATTTATTAGAGGACAAAGAGTTTGTAATAATAAATAGAGATGGAATAGAAATAAAAACAGAAGATGGAGAAGCTATAAATAAAGAAATTTACCATGTTACTTGGGATGTTGATGCAGCTGAAAAAGGTGGATATGAAGATTTCATGTTAAAAGAAATCCATGAACAACCAAAGGCAATAAAAGATACATTAACATCAAGAGTTTTAAAGAATTCACCTATACAATTAGAGAATATAAATCTTACAAAAGAAGAACTTGAAGCTTTTGATAGAGTATTTATAGTAGCATGTGGAACAGCTTACCATGCAGGTTTAGTTGGAAAAACTATTATAGAAAAATTAGCTAAAATACCAGTTGAAGTTGATATAGCTTCAGAATTTAGATATAGAGATCCATTAATAACAGAAAAATCATTATTAATAGTTGTAAGTCAATCAGGAGAAACAGCTGACACATTAGCAGTTCTTAGAGATGCTAAGAAAATAGGAGCAAAGGTTCTTGCAGTTACAAATGTTGTTGGAAGTTCAGTCTCAAGAGAAGCTAATCATGTTGTTTATACTTGGGCTGGTCCAGAAATAGCAGTTGCTTCAACAAAGGCTTATGAAACGCAATTAATAGCTATGTATATTTTAGGAATATACTTTGGAGAAGTTAAGGGAACATTAAATAATGATTTATCAGAAAGTATTAAAGAAGAGTTATTAAACTTACCAGAAAAGGTAAAAGAAATAATAGAAAGAAAAGATGAACTTCAAAAGTTTGCTTCAAAAAATTATATGGATAAAGATCTTTTCTTCTTAGGAAGAGGATTAGATTATGCAGTAGCATTAGAAGGATCTTTAAAATTAAAAGAAATATCATATATTCATTCAGAAGCTTATGCTGGTGGAGAATTAAAGCATGGTCCAATAGCATTAATAGAAAAAGGAACTCCAGTAATAGCTTTATTAACAGAAGACAGATTAAAAGATAAGATGATAAGCAACATCAGAGAAGTAATTACAAGAGGGGCAAGAGTTTTAGCAATAGCAAATGAAGGAGATGATGATGCTAAAGAAGTTTGTAATGATGTAATATACATTCCAAAGACAAACTCTTTATTAACACCAGTATTATCAGTAGTTCCACTTCAATTAATATCATATTATATGGCTAAGCAAAAGGGCTGTGACGTAGATAAACCTCGTAACTTAGCAAAATCAGTTACTGTTGAATAAATTTATTATAAAGGAGATAAATAATTATGAGTCAAGAATTAATTAATACTTTATTAAATGAATACAAAGAAACTGAAAAAGCATTAGAATTAGGAATGGATTGGCTAGATGATAAAGATTATGCTAAAGGAAAATTAGATTTAGTAAAAGTTATAATAGATGATTTAGAAAAGCTGTCTAAAGAAATTTAGTAATAAGTATAATATAAGGCTGCACACTCTCAACATTAGTGGATGAGTGTGCAGTTTTTTTATTAAAGTGAAAAAATATATCTAAGAGCCCTACTTATACTAGTAACTACTACAGAACCATGATTTTCTTCTGGTGCAATATAGATATCACAGTTATTATTAAAGCTTTTAATTTTATTGTATATTTTTTGAGCTCCGTCAACCATATAACCTTCTTTTTCTCCAACACCTATAAATATATTCTTTTCGCTATTTTCTAGGTTAGGGAAGCTTAAAAGTTCATAGTCATTCCACCACACTGAAGGACTAAAAGAAATTATATTTTTATATATATTTGATCCTTTTAATAAATTCCATAATACATAATAACCACTTAAAGAATGACCAATTATAGTAATATTATTTTTATCGAAGTTAATATTAGGTTCAATTATTGGTAGAAGTTCTTTTTCTATAAAAGAATTAAAATTCTCACTACCTCCAAGATTATCAGGTATCATAAATTTTCTTTTTTCATCTATGAAGTATTCTTCTGCTGGAGCTGTAAAGTCTAAAAATCTTTTTTCTTTTTTTTCAAATTCTTGATGAGATATACCTACAACTATTGAAGGTTTAACTCCAGTTTTAACGTGTACTGGACCTTGTTGTTTTACACAAGATTTTACTATTTCAAAACAATTTCCACCGTCTAGGACTATTATTAACGGTAAATTATCAGTTTCTGATTCTTCCGGAATATAGAAATTAATATCATAAAAGCTATTAGTATAATTCGATTTTATCTTAAAATTATTCATAAATTTACCCCCTTGTGCTAAGATTTAGTAATAAGTATAAAATAACAAAAGGAAAAGGTCAACGATTATGAAACGAAGTATTAATTGGTTAATTGAATATTTTTCTGAAAATTCTATGGAGTTTGTTGATATTTTTAAGAGCAGTTTACCGCCTAAAGAAAAAGATATTAATAGAAAAACTGCAAAAAATTTATGTGGAATAGTAATACCTATACGAGGAGAATGTTCATTTTCTGTAAATGATAAAAAATATAGTTTAAATAAAAATACAATACTGCACTGTGGATCAAATATGAATATAAAAGTTGAAACAGAGGATTTAGGTATAGAATACTACGTAGTTCATTATAAAAATATTTTGACTACAGAAAAGTTCGAAAACATAGAAAAAGAATCTTTTTATTTAGAAATTGAGGACAGGCTGTCTTTACTAAAGTATTGTGAAACTATTACTGATAAATCATTAAGTCCAGATAACTACTCAAAATTTTCCTGTAAAGTAGATTTTATAAATTTAATAAATTCACTAATAAAGAATGTAAGAGTGTCACAATATAGTAATAAATTAAAGCTAGTAAATAAGGGAGTTGAATATATAAATAAAAATTTTAATAAATTAATAACAGTAAGTGAGATATCAGATATTTTAGAAATAGATAGAAGAAGGTTTAGTGATGTTTTTAAAGAGGTTACAGGATTGTCGCCTGTAAAATACTTAACAGAATATAGATTAAAAGAAGCTAAAAGATTATTAAAATTTTCTTCTTATACAATTTCTGAGATAGCTGATATGACTGGATATAATGATTGTTTTTATTTTAGTAAAACTTTTAAAAAAAATGTAGGAATATGCCCTAGAAAATATAGAGAGATTAATAATAATGTTGTTACAAGTATAATAATTAAGAAGTAGATTCGGCAAAAGTACAAAAAAATATCCCGAAAGTCCATTTTACATTTCATTAGATTTTGCTAAAATAATTATGAATTGAAAATGATTATCAATAACGATGGGGGATTGCTATGAAAAAATATTTAACATTATTATTATCAACAGTTTTATTAGTAAGCTTAACTGCTTGTACTGCAAAAGGTTCTTCAGAAAAAAATGATGCAGAAAATAAAGATACAGCATTTACAATAAATTATTTAGGTAAAGAATATTCTTTTGATAAAAGGGTTGAGAATGTAGTTCTTGCAAGCTTAGAAGGAATGGAAGATGCAGCAACTTTAGGGGTTGAAGCAGTAGGAGTATTAGATGTTGCTGGCAAGGTACCTAAATATTTAGAAGAAGACTTTAAAGATGCAACTTTAATAGGAGATAAAATGAATCCTAATTCAGAAGTTATCTTAGGCTTAAATCCTGATGTTATTGTGGGAACTTCAAAATTTGGAGAGGAAACGATGACTAAATTAAATAAGATAGCAGTAACATTGCCATATTCACACATATCAGCTAACTGGAAAGATAATCTTTTAGCATTAGCAGAAATAACAGGTAAAGTTGAAGAAGGTAATAAAATAATTTCAGGTTATGAAGAAAAGGCTTCAAAGACTAAAGAAAAACTTTCAAATGAATATAAAGATAAAGATGTTTTAGTTATTAGGATTAGACGTGGATTAATGTATGTATATCCGGCAGATGTATATTTAAATCCAGTTTTATATAATGATTTAGGTTTAAAGGTTCCCGAAGTAGTTACTCAGGCAAAAGCACAAGCTGAATTAACTTTAGAGACTTTAGCAGAAATGAATCCAGATGCAATTTTTCTACAATTTGATGATTCAGAGAATTCAGATGCACCTAAAGCTTTAAGTGAGTTATTAGAAAATCCTATATTTAAAGGTATAGAAGCTTCTAAAAATAATAAAGTATTTGTTAATACTATTGATCCTTTAGCTCAAGGAGGAACAGCTTGGTCAAAAGTTAGGTTCCTGGATGCAGTTGTAGATAATTTATTAAAATAACAAAATTATGCCAGTCATATAATTATGACTGGATAATTTTTTAAGGGGACAAATATGAAGGGTTTTAATAAAAAGTTTTTATTAATATTTATAATATGTATAGTAGGAATAATTAGCGTGACTATTTTATCTGTTAGGATGGGAACTAAAGATATACCAAAAGAAGTGGTTTATGATGCTATATTTGAATTTGATGAAAATAATGTAGATCATTTAATAATAAAGAATAATAGGTTACCAAGAGCCATTGCTGTATTAGTTGTTGGAGGATTTTTAGCAGTTGCTGGAGCAATTATGCAAGGAATAACAAGGAATTATTTAGCCTCTCCTTCATTAATGGGAGTAAATGATGGATCAGCTTTTTTTATTACTATAGCTATGGTTTTTTATCCAGGGCTTTCAAATGGAAGTTTAATTTTAGTTTCAATAATCGGATCTATATTTGGAGCCTTATTAGTATTAGGAATAGGTTCATCAATAAAAAATGGTCTATCACCTGTTAGGCTTGCCATTATAGGAACAATAGTAGGTAGTTTTTTAAGTAGTTTAGGATCTACCATTGCAATGTATTTTCAAGTGTCTCAAACTATTTCAGCTTGGTATAATACAAAAGTTCATACTGTAAATAATGATTTATTAAAAATGATAATTCCAATAGGCGTTATTGGAATTTTAATAGCAATAATAATAGCTAGGGATATTACTATAAGCTCACTAGGAGAAGATATAGCTATTAGCTTAGGGCAAAGAACAAATATAGTGAAATATTTATCTATGGGATCAGTAGTACTACTTACATCTACTTCTGTTGCATTAGTTGGAAAGATTGCTTTTGTTGGGTTAGTAATACCTAATATAATAAGACTTTTAGTAGGACATGATTATAAATATATTATTTTCTATTCCTTAATTGGAGGAGCTTTCTTTTTAGGATTATGTGATTTATTAAGTAGATACATAGAATATCCATTTGAAACACCTATTGGAACTGTAACAGCTATTATAGGAGTGCCTTTCTTTTTATATATGATAAAAACTAAGGGAGGTTCAAAAAATGCATAAGAAAAAGCTTAAATATTCTTTTGTGATAATAGCACTACTCTTGCTAATATTATTTGCTTTTTATTTACATTTAACTAATGGGATGTTTAATATAAGTGTAATTGAAGTATTTGAAACACTATTTAATTTAAATGATAATGAAAAATTCAGGTTAGTAGTATTTGAATTTAGACTTCCAAGAATAATTATATCTGTATTAATCGGAATAGGATTATCAATAGCTGGTCTTTTTCTTCAAGGAATTACAAAAAATGAATTAGCTGATCCAGGAATATTAGGAATAAATTCTGGTGCAAGTGCAGCAGTAATTATATATATGTATTTTGTTAATTTTAATTCATCAGCATCTGATGGAAGTAATTTTTTTAGTGTCTTAGCTATGCCTATATTTGGGTTCATAGGTGGTATTTTAGCAGCAATATTAATACTATTATTTTCAAGAAATAATAGTAAGATGGATATGCAAAGACTTATCTTAACTGGTATAGCAGTAAACAGTGGATTTTCAGCTGTTTCAATGCTTTTTTCTATGAAAATGAATGCTTCAGATTTTGAGTTTGCAGCTATTTGGCAAGCAGGATCCATATATAATGCAAATTGGAGCTTTATTTATATGATGCTTCCTTGGATAATAATTTTAGGAATCTATCTTTATAAGAAAGTTCATTTACTAGATTATTTTCAATTAGAAGAAAGTAGTATAGTTAGTTTAGGTATAAATTTAGAGAAAGAAAAAAGAAAATTATTATTTGCATGTGTTGGGCTAATTAGTTCTTGTGTGTGTGTTGCTGGAAATATTGGATTCATTGGGTTAATGGCACCTCACATAGCTAGGCAATTAGTAGGTATAAAGCATAGAAAACTTATGCCAGTAACTGCTTTAGTTGGAGTTTTTCTTTTAATATTATCAGATTTTATTGCTAAAACTGTTTTTGCACCATCAGAATTAGCTGTAGGAATAGTGATATCTATAATCGGAATTCCTTATTTTATATATTTATTATACAAATCATAAGAGGTAAGATATGAAAAATGCTATTAATATAAAGGATTTAAAAATAGGATATGATAAAAAAATAATAATAGAAGAGTTAAACCTTAGTCTTGAAAAAGGAAAAATAACTAGTATTATTGGTTCTAATGGATGTGGGAAATCAACTCTTTTAAAAAGCATAGGTAGGATACTTAAAAAAGAAAAAGGAGAAATATTTCTTCTAGATAAAAATATGAATGATATGAATAGTAAAGAAATAGCAGAAAAATTAGCTATATTATCTCAAAATCCTACTGCGCCTTCTCAGTTAAAAGTTGAAGAGTTAGTTTCTTATGGAAGATATCCTCATAGAACTAATATAAATAAATTATCTAGTAAAGATAAAGATAAAATTGAATGGGCACTAAAAGTAACAAATACTATTGATTTTAGAGATAGAGAATTATCTGATTTGTCAGGAGGGCAAAGACAAAGAGTTTGGTTAGCTATGGCATTGGCTCAAGAAACAGATATATTATTATTAGATGAACCAACTACTTTTTTAGATATGTCTCATCAACTTGAGGTGCTTAATATTGTAAAAAACCTAAATGAAAGACATCAATGTACAATAGTTATGGTTTTACATGATATAAATCATGCAGCAAAGTATTCTGATTTTATTGTAGCAATGAAGGATGGAGAAATACTTTATAAAGATAAGCCAAATTTAATAATGAATAAGAAAGTATTAAAAGATATTTATAATATAGATGCGGAACTTATAACAAATGAGAATTATAATGTTCCTTTATGTTTAAATTATGAATTATTATAATGAAATTAGAGAAAGCATCCAAGGTAAATGGATGCTTTCTCTAATTTCATTATATCTATTCTCTATTTTTTATAAATGATAAAACTATTAGTTTTGAATATGAGAGTCAACTCTACGAGATAATAAGTTTTTTAATTAATAAAGATATAAAATTTTATGATATTAAAGTTCAAGAAAATTCATTAATTCAGTTATTTGAAGAATCAATAGCAATATAATTTAAAAGGAGAAGTAAAATGGCATTTGGAGCTGAAACTATTACATTAAAACAAAATATATGTATCAATAAGTTTATAAAGGCTAATGCGGTATCCGAAGAAAAAGCTATAGATTACAATGAGTTAAAAATTAAATACTCACGTACTACTAAAATACTAATTAGAGAAGGCGTATTAATAGTTACGAGAGATAATAAAGCATATTTAGATATGGAGAATGTATATAAATTTAAGCATAGTTTTAAAAAAATTTTTATTTAACAGAAGTTTTAATTATAAGAAGATATATCAGAAAAAGTTGATAGTGTTAGGGACGGTAGATAATTCAAGTTATGAAATTAAAAATAAATAATATGAGAAAGCAAAATCAAAGAAAGATTCATACATAACACCTTCTTAAATAAAGTCAATTAAGTTGACCTCATGTGAATTATATTGTATTATATATAATATAGTCAATTAAGTTGATTATAATATTAATATTTATAAAATATTAATGTTAAGTATATTATATAGCATTAAAATATATTGTTACATAATGAGATTATGGAATTAATATATTAAACAATAAATTTAAACATGAGGAGAAATATATATGACACTAGAAATGAGTAAATACTTACAAGTTAGAAAAGCTCAAGTACAAGGAGCTAGAACTGTTGAAGAACTTAAAAAAATATCTGATATAGTTATTGAAAATGAAGAAGAGCTTAAAGAAGTAGAAGTTCTTATAAAAACCGTATGCAAATGTAAATCTGTATCAATAGATACAGTTGTAGAAGCAGTAAAAAATGGAGCAGATACTGTTGAAAAAGTTGGAGAAGTTACTAAAGCAGGTACAGGTTGTGGAAGATGTCAAGGTATTATATCAAATATCATAGAAAATAAAAGATAATTACTTTACCTTTACCATGAAACCCTCGAAAGTACAGAAATGTATTGTCGAGGGTTATTATTTTAGAATTATAAATAATGAACCGTAACTATTTTAATGTCTTTTTTACAAAGAAAATAAAAATTAATAGACTGATAAAACCGGATGTAGCACAAACAATAAATAACAGTTTATATCCTATAAGTTGTAAAACAAGTCCTAGAATAATAGATCCAAACCCAATTCCTAAATCAAAGGCAGTAAAAAATGTGGCATTAGCTACTCCTATTTTTTCAGGTTTAGCTAATCTTAGAATAGCTACTTGAAGAGCAGGTTGTGCTGATCCAAATCCAATTCCGTATAAAATAGCTGTAATAACTAGTCCAACAATTCCATTTGTGAATGGTAAGACTAATAGTGCGATAATTAGAGTGAAAAGTGCAGGAATAATAATTACATCTTCTCCATATTTATCAGATATTTTTCCGGTAATTGGTCTAATTAATGCTAGTGTGACAGCATAGACTAAGAAAAATGTACCAGCATTAACTTGAATTTTTGCTGCAAACAATGGTAAAAATGTTGTAATTCCACCAAAAGTTATTGATAGGAAAAATGTAACGACAGCCATTGGTAAAAACTCTTTTCCAAAAAATGATATTTTACTTTTATGTGTATGTTCAATTACTGGGATTTTTGTACTAAATGCAAGAATAAATGCAATAAGTGCTAATATTGTACATAGTACAAACAGATAATTGAATGAAAATGATTCTGCTACCCAAAGGCCTAGTATTGGTCCAAGGGCCATACCTAAAGTCATTGAAAGTCCATACCATCCCATTCCTTCTCCACGACGGGATTCTGGAATAACATCAGTTACAGCTGTTCCTATAGAAGTAGTAGCCATTGCCCAACTAACTCCATGTAGGATACGTAAAATCACTAAGAAAACAATTCCTATCACTAAATTATAAAAATACATTGTAATTGCAAAAAATAATAGCCCACTTATTATAAATACTCGTCGGCCATATTTATCCATTAATCCTCCAATAAGAGGACGAATAATTACTGCAGAAATTGTAAATACTCCAATAATAAATCCAACCTGAGATTCACTTCCACCTAATTCTTTAATAAACATAGGTAGTGTTGGCATTAGTAAATAAAAACCACTAAATAGCAGTAGTGCTGTGATTGTCAGCTTTATATAGCTTTTTGTCCATAAACGTTCCATTATATTGAAACCTCGCTTTCTTTTATTTTAATAAATTGAAAATGAAAAGCTCACAGTAATTGGGTTATTATTACTCCCAAATAGCATGGTAAGCAAATAAAAAGGCAGTACATACTTTATAAAAGTATTAGTACTGCTATAGAGATTGACAAGTATTTTCTTACTTAGAATGTACTTGCTAGTTTAATAGCTTTGTTAAGTCCAGAAGAAATAATTTCTTCTGCTTTATCAGGTGATTGGTTGTGTCCTTCAATTACTACTGTCTCTATATCTTTTACTCCAAAGAAGCCCATCATGTTTGATACATATCTAACTGCCATTTCCATTTCAGCTGTTGGCCCTTTAGAATATACACCACCACTTGCGTTTAATAATACAATTTTCTTATCAGAAATAAGACCTACTGGACCTTCAGGCGTATATTTGAATGTTTTTCCAGCACGGTTTAAGTAGTCAATATATGTATGTAGTACCGCTGGAATTGTTAAATTCCATAGTGGGAACCCAAATATAACTTTATCAGCCGCAAGGAATTGATTTAAATATTTATCAGCAACAGCAACTACTTTTGCTTCATTTTCTGTTAACTCAAGTCCTCTGCTAGCCTTAAAAGTACCGTTAATCATATCTACTCCTACATATGGTAATTCTTCATTGTATAAATCAAGTTCTACCACTGTATCCTCTGGATGTGATTCTTTATAGCTGGCTAAAAAAGCCTCATATAATTTTACACTAACCGCCTGATCTGCAGGACGATTATTTGCTTTTACAAATAAAACTGTTGTCATTTTCTTTTCCTCCTGTTAATTCATATTACGTTGCTATATGAATCATTTAAAGTTAGTCTAGTTCTTTCATAGCAAAAGTAATATAGTCAATTTGATTGACTATATTGAATATAGTATAATAAAAATAAGAAAAAGTCAACTTAATTGACTTTTAAGGAGGTTTTATGTATGAATCATCAAATATTTAGTGGATTAGATCTTACATCACTTTTTTTATTATCTTTTAGTACAGCTATTAACGAATTACATGACAGATTGATGGAATTGGGATTTGAAGATATTAGACCTGTACATGGTTTTATTTTTAGTTGTATCAGCCCTGATGGGGCAACAGGTATAGAATTAGCTGAGTATTTAGGAATTACAAAGCAAGCTGTGAGTAAAATAATAGATTATCTTGAAAAAAATAATTATGTAATACGCAAAACTCACCCTACTGATAAGAGAGGAAAAATTATTGTTTTGACGGAACGAGGCTCCGCAGTAATGAAGGTAAAAGATGAGATATTAAATGAAATTGAGCAACGTTGGAGTGAGAATATAGGTACCGAGCGAATGCAAATGATTAAAGAAGATTTAACTAAATTAGTTTATGAAGCGAGTGGAGGTAAATTGCCATCGAAGTTAAGACCGGTTTGGTAAATATAGAATGCTTCAAAATATTAACTTTAAGGTATGGGCAGTAGGATTTTGGGATATATACAAGGAGAGTGGGAAAACCTAACACTTTTAATCCTTAGAGCTAAATAATATAAAACTATCACTTATTTGTGATAAGGAGAACCATATCACAAATAAGTATGAAAATAGTTATAATAATTAAATTGAAAAATATTTTTGTTTAATGTATAGTAGCAACACACTATAACATTTTACTAAATTTGTAAAGGGGGGGATGAAAATTTTATATAGCTTATTAAAAGAAATAAACAATAAAACTTTAGATAATGGTGAAAAATTATATGCTATGCAAGAGTATGAATTTAGGCAATTATTAAGATATTTATATGATAATGACTATATAAAGAGAGGAATAATATTATCTGATTCCTATTCTTTAAAGAGCTCAACCTTAACAAATAAAGGACTTCAAATTTTAGAAAAATATAAAGACTAGAGATTATTCTCTAGTTTTTTTATGGTTTTTGCTTTAAAACTAGAACCTTACACTAAGTGTAAGTTTAAATTTAAACTACTCTTTATTAGAATTATATATAAGAAGAGTGGGAGGGAAAATAAATGAATATTAATGATAAATTATTAAAGGTTGAAAATATTAAGAAGGTATATGGAAGTAATGAAAGCAAGACTGAAGCTTTAAGGGGAATTACTTTTGATGTTTTAAAGGGTGAGTTTTTAGGAATAATGGGAGCAAGTGGATCTGGCAAAACAACTTTGCTTAATTGTATTTCAACTATGTTAAAGCCTACTTCTGGTGAGGTTTTATTAAATGGAGAAGATATTTGTTCTTTTAAGGGAAGTAAATTAGCTGATTTTAGAGGAAATAAAATTGGTTATTTATTTCAAGATTTCGAGCTATTAGATAATTTAACAGCCAGAGAGAATATTATTTTACCTTTGTCTATTCACAATATTAGTTATGAAGTAGCGAAGGAAAAGTTATTAAAAATAGTTAGTCAATTAGATATTGAATCTGTTTTGAATAAATATCCAAATGAAATGTCAGGAGGACAAAAACAAAGGGTTGCAGCAGCTAGAGCTTTAATTACTAATCCTGAAATTGTATTAGCTGATGAGCCAACAGGAGCTTTGGATTCTAAAAATGCTAAATCACTAATGAGTAAGCTTGAACTTATAAATAAAGAAAATGAATCAACTATTTTAATGGTTACTCATGATGCTAATGCAGCAAGTTTTTGTTCAAGAATTTTATTTATACAAGATGGAGTTATTTTTCATGAACTTAGAAGAAATAAAGAAAAAGAGAGTCAAGAGGACTTCTATGAAAGGATTTTGATGGTAATGGCTCAATTAGGAGGAGGAAGTGCAAATGTTCTTTAAGCATATTTTAAAAAATGCAAAAAAGAGTAGAAAAGAAAATGGATTGTATTTTGGTTCTTTAATTGTAGCTATAGTATCTTTTTATGTTTTACTTTCTTTAGAAGATCAAGATGTAATTAGCTTTTTAAAAACTATGGAGAGTGATGCAATTCAAAAGTTAATGATTTTAATTAAGCTTGTATATGTAGTATCTTTATTTTTCCTATTTTTCTTAATATATTTTTCTAGTAGATATCATTTAGAAAGAAGAAAAAGAGAGTTTGGAATGTATCAAATGTTAGGTATGAGAAGAGGAAAAATATTTGGATTGCTTATGGGTGAAACAATATACAATAGTTTAATTTCTCTTTTAATAGGAATACCAATAGCTTTATTTTTAACTGAACTAATAAGTTTAGCTACTATAAAGATAATTGGAATAGGTATTATAGGACATCAATTCAAATTTTCATATATGGGAATTATAGGAACTTTTATAGGGTTTTTGTTAGTACAAATTATAGCTATGCTTTTATTAAGTATATCTATAGCTAAGAAAGAACCCCTTGATTTAATAAAGAAGGATAGTTCTAAAAAACAAGTTATTTCCTCTGAAAAATCTAGATGGATTTATTTAATTATAGGAAGCATTTTATTAGTAATAGCTTACTTAGTTGCTATTTTACTTTTAAAATCTTTAAATTTAGTTGTTGCTCTTATAGTTTTAGTTACAGGAATTACTGGGACTTTTATGTTCTTTAAAGGAATTAGTACTTTAATTGGAAATGGATTAAATAAAAAGTCAGAGAAATCTAGTGGATTATTCACATTTACAATGAGACAAATTCAAGAAAATATATTTTTTGAATCAAATACTTTAGCCTTTTCTTCTTTACTAGTTTTGTTATCAATGATATGTATTGCTTTTGGTTCATCTGTAGCTATATCAAGGCAAGATAATACTAATAGAACAGTAGATTTTTCAATAACAGCTTCTGAAGAGGAAGTTAAGGAAACTATAAATTCTTTAGATTTAAATTCTTATGTAGAAAATTATTATTCTGTTTATTTAGAAAACATGAGAACATCACTTCATTCGGATGATAGCAAAGCATTAGAATTTTCTTGGGAAGGATTTAGAAAAGAAATAGAAAAAATGCCAGAATCTAAGAGTAAGTATTCAATATTGCAGTATTTAACACCTGATAATTATCCTTATCTAATTTCTTTAGAATCTTTTAATAATATGAGAAAAGCATCAGGAAAGGAAGAAGTTGTTTTAGAAAATAATGAAGTTGCATTTTATTCTAATGCAGGATTTTACTCAGAAGATTTTATAAATGAAGTTTTAAAAGGCAATCCATATATTATGATTCAAGGTGAAAAATATGATTTAGCTAATGAGTATTATATAGATAATATTGTAGCTGATAGAACTATAACTCTTTCAAATGCTCTTATTGTTTCAGCGGATTTATATAAGCGTCTTATAGGAAATGCGGAGCCTTCTATTTGGAATTTAAATATAAATAATAATTTGGTTGAAGAGAAGGGGTTAATGCAAGCTATAAGTGAAGTAAATGAAATTTTATCTGTAAGTGGATTACAATATGAGAGTTATCTGCAAGGGATGGGAAGAAATCTGTTTTATATTGTAACAGGTAGTTATTTAACTTTATATCTAGGAATTATCTTTTTAATCATAGGAAATACAATGATTGGAATTAAGTTTTTAATTCAATTTACCTCTACTAAAAGTAGATATAAAACTTTATTAAATTTAGGAGCAGAAAAATCAGAAGTATTTAAATCTGCAAAAGCACAAATAAGAATATTCTTTGGATTAGTTATAGGAGTATCCTTAATAAGTTCAATATTTGGAATATGGGCAATGTTTAATAGTTTTTTAAATGAGGAAAGTAAAAAACTTTTGGTATATATTGGACCAATAGCTTCTGTTATAATTATTATGTTACTGATAGTAGAATTAATTTATATAAAAATAATTGATAAAACAAGTTATAAAGAAATAAATTCATTAAATTCATTCAATAGGGGGTAAGTTACTTGGAAAAGGTGCTAATAATAGAAGATGATTTATATATTAGAGAAGAACTTGAAAGTATTTTTGAAAAGAGAGGATATGTAGTAGAAAGCATAACAAATTTTAATAATACTTTAGAAGATATAAAAAAATCTAATCCAGATTTAATAGTTTTAGATTTGAATTTACCAGGAATGTCTGGGTTTGAAATATGTAAATCAGTAAAGCAAAGAACATCTTTTCCAGTTCTTATACTTACATCTAGAAATCAAGTGAAAGATGAATTAAATGCATTAGATTTAGGTGCAGATGATTATTTAACTAAACCTTGTCACCCAGATAGGATAATTGCAAGAGCAGAAAAAATAATTAAGATGTATGGAAAAATTATGAATATTATTTCTGTTGGTAATTTGATTTTAGATGAGAGAATTTATGAAGCTAAATACGTAGATAATTCTATAATACTTCCAGAGAATGAAGGAAAAATACTTCGAGCTCTTATGATTAATTATCCTAATATAGTAAAAAAGGAAGAGTTATTCATTGAGCTTTGGGGAACAAAAGAGTTTGTTGATGAAAATATTCTTCAGGTTAATATGACAAGACTACGAAAAAGTTTATCTAAAATTAAATTAGATAATATAATTACAACGATTAGAGGGATTGGATATAAAATGGAGGAATTAAATGAAGAATAAATTTAAGGAAAGTTTTATAGAATCAGAAATATGGATTTTTCTTTTAATATTAACAAACTTATTTTTTATTTTTATGATATGGCTAGTTTCTCCAAAGAACTTTAAAATCCTAGTTGGTGTAATGATTCTTTTTACTTTAATAGTTATTTTAATTGGATTACTTTTTGAGGGAAATAAAATAAATAAACAAAAGGTTTATTTTGAAAAGTTTTTATATGAACCAAGTGAAGAAAATGAAGGAAAGCTCTTAAATATTTTTAATGAAAATTATATAAATACAATAAAAAATATTGGGGATAGATTAAGAAGCTTAGAAAAATCTATAAAAGAAAATGAAGAAAGATATTTGGAGTATGAAGATTTAATAGATGGCTGGATTCATGAGATAAAAACTCCAATTCATTTAGGAACCTTATTACTTGAAAATAGAAAGGATGAAATGTCGTCTTTAGTGCATGCTAGATTTAGCCATATCATTCATAGAATTAGTTCTAATTTAGACCTTATTTTATATTATGCAAGACTTCAATCTTCACATATAAATTTTCAACTTAAAAAAAGTAATATTAATGAAATTACAAGCGATGTAATAATGGATTTAAATAGCTTAATTAAAGAAAATAATGTGAATTTAGAAATTGAAATTGAAAATAAAAGTGTAGTTACAGATGAAAGAACTATGAAATTTATTTTATCTCAAGTTATAGAAAATGCTTTAAAATATTCAAAAGATAAAGAAAAATATATTTGTATAAAATCAGGAATATGCAAAGAAAATGAGAAAGTGTATCTTGAAATTAAAGATAATGGAGTTGGTGTAGAAAAACAAGATATACCATTTATTTTTGATAAAGGGTTTACAGGAAATTATAATAATGTAAAGAAATCAACAGGAATAGGGCTATATTTAGTTAAGAAATATTGTGACTTAATGAAAATAGGTATAGAAATTGATTCGGTTATAAATGAAGGATTTTCTATAAAGTTTATTTTTCCACATATAAAATAATTATTCAAAGAGACTTATTGAATGAATACAAAATTTTTTATTAAAGCTTTTAATTTTATTTTAAAGTTATTCATAAGTTTACCTACCTTTTGTTAAGAGCTAGTAATAAGTATAAAATAATAGGAAAAGGTCAGCGATATGAAATAAAAAGCTATACATCTTAATTAAAATAGATGTATAGCTTTTTTATATTATATACCATTATTGAGGAGTATACATCCCTTTGCTTTCCATATATTGAAATATGGTCTCCCCATGTTTTTGTTCTTCTTTTTGTATATGGTTTAATACATCACGAACCCTAGTATCTCTAAATTCGAAAATTGTAGTATCATAAGTTCCTGAAACATATTTTTCTGTCATTATTAAGTCTTTACACATATCAGCATCTGATACATTTCCTACATTTGACTGTGTATTATTCATAGTAGAAACTGAATTTTGATTAGTCATATTCTGACTTGAGTTTTGGTTTTGTTGTTGACCCATTTGAGGGATTTTACCACTTAATAATTGATTAATGCTATCAAGATGAGTTCTTTCATCTTGAGCATGTAAATTAAATATTTGCTTTAATTGAGGGTCTTGTGCTTGATTTGCATAATTTATATATTTCTCTATGCAAATTTGTTCATGGCTTTTTTGGTCTTCAAGTAATAATCTTTCCTTTTGTGTTAATGTTATTTCCATATTACTACACCTCCAATTTTATTTTGTGTAAAACTTATTATTTTATACTATTAAAGAATTTGAATTAATAATTAAGAATAATTTTATTAATATGGAGAGAGAATAGAGGATTATATTGAAAAATTGTATAAATACAGAGGGGGAAGGGGATTGATAATTAATATCAAAAATTATCTTGACTTAAAGATATTTTAGATATATAATTATCTTGAAATCAAGATAATGTAGGTGAAATTATGAGTGATATAAATTTAAAATTAGTAATTGCAATGGCTAGAACTTATGATGATTTATTTTTTGAAATAGAAAAAAATGTACAAGAGTTTGGATTAAATATTAGTGAATTTGGTGTTTTAGAAATGCTATACCACAAAGGAGATCAACCTGTACAAAAAGTAGCTGAGAAAATTTTAGTTACAAGTGGAACAATAACCTATGTAATAAATAAGTTAGAAAAGAAAGAGCTTGTTATTCGTAGAAAATGTGAGAAGGATAAACGAATATTTTACGTTTCTTTAACAGAAAAGGGAAAGGATTTTATTGCACATATATTCCCAAAACATAAGGGGTTTTTGGATAGTTTATTCATCAATTTAGATGAGAAAACTAAAAAAGAATTACTAGATAATTTGATTCAATTAAGAAAAGTATTAAAGTGACTAATTAAATAATATATAAGATGTATATATTAATATTAAAATTTAGAAAAATTAAAAATATGATAGGAGAATGATTTAATATGAATAAAGATTTTTATAATGCTATAAAGGAAAGAAGAAGCATATATGCAATAAGCAAGGAGTCACCAGTATCAGATGAAAGAATTCAAGAAGTAGTAGAAGAAGCAGTAAAGCATGTCCCATCTGCATTTAATTCACAAGGTTCAAGAGTAGTTGTATTATTTGGGGAAAATCATAATAAGCTATGGGATATTACAATGGAGACTTTAAGAAAAATAGTTCCAGCAAATAATTTCTCTTCTACTGAAGAAAAGATAAATTCATTTAAAGCAGGATATGGAACAGTATTATATTTTGAAGATTTCAATGTAGTTGAATCATTGCAAAAGCAATTTGAATTATATAAAGATAATTTCCCAGTTTGGGCACAGCAAACTTCAGGAATGTTACAATTTGCTATTTGGACTGCTTTATCTATAGAAGGTCTTGGAGCAACATTACAACATTATACTGAATTAATAGAAGAAGAAGTTAAAAAAGAATTTAATATTCCAAGCGGCTGGAAGATGATTGCACAAATGCCTTTTGGTAAAGGTGTTGCACCGGCAGGAGAAAAAGAATTTATGCCGATAGAAGATAGAGTAAAGATAGTAAAATAGAATAAAAAATTTCTTGTATTTTCATTAAGTAGATATATGTTAAGGATATATATATCTACTAATTATAATATCGTAATATAGTGAATTTTAAATGTTTAAGTAAATAGTAATTATTAATGAAAGGAGAAAATTATTATGTTAAGAAAATTAGATCATAAAAATATGGGAAAAAGTAATTTAGGATGGCTAAAGAGTACATTTCATTTTTCCTTTGCAGAATATTTTAATATAGATAACATGAATTTTGGAGTATTAAGAGTTATAAATGATGATTTAATAGAAGGTAAAACAGGTTTTGATTTACATCCCCATAAAGACATGGAAATTGTATCTTATGTAGTTGATGGAGAATTAACTCATGGAGATACAATGGGAAATAAAAATACTATTTCAAGAGGCCATGTTCAATATATGAGTGCTGGTACAGGAGTATATCATAGTGAACATAATTTAGGGGATAGCATAACAAGGCTATTACAAATATGGGTTGTTCCAGATAAAAAAGATTATAAGCCAGCTTATGGAGATTACAGATTTAATGCAGAAGATAGAAAAAACAAATGGCTTAATATAGTATCAAGCAAAGATGGTGATGCACCAATTAAAATAAATCAAGATGCAAACTTTTATGTGGTAGAATTAGATGAGGGAAAAGAAATAGATTTTTCAGTAGAATCTGGAAGACAAGCTTATTTAGTTCAAATAGAAGGAAGTTCTATAATAAATGATGTGGAATTAGATGAAAGAGATGGATTAGAAGTAGTAGAAGAGAATATTTTAATTAAGGCTAATACAAAATCACATATATTAGTAATTGAGATGAAGAAATCAACAAGATGGTAAAGATATTCATATATAATAAAAAGAACAAGCGGAGTTATTATGCTTGTTTTTTTTTATTTAATTATATTTGAGTATGATAATTATAATCAATTAACTTTAAAAATAATGAAAATTTTGGTATAGTAATTTAATAGATATTTTTATTGATTGAATAATAGAGTATGTCTATGCAAATACTTAGAGTATTATAAGTTAATTATATAAAATGAAATAATTTTTAATTTTACAAAGGAGGCATAAGAATAGATATGAGAAAGACAAAAACAATGGATGGGAATACAGCTGCAGCACATATTTCATATGCATTTACAGAAGTAAGTGCAATTTTTCCAATAACTCCATCTTCACCTATGGCAGAACATATGGATGAATGGGTTGCTCAAGGAAGAAAAAATATCTTTGGGAAGCCGGTTAGAATAGTAGAAATGCAATCAGAAGCAGGAGCAGCAGGTGCTGTACATGGATCTTTGCAAGCAGGAGCATTAACTACAACTTTTACAGCATCTCAAGGATTATTATTAATGATACCTAATATGTATAAAATGGTAGGTGAAAGGTTACCAGCAGTTATTCATGTAGCAGCGAGAGCTCTTGCTACATCATCATTAAGTATTTTCGGCGATCATCAAGATGTTATGGCTACAAGACAAGCAGGTTTTGCTATGCTTTCAGAAGGTTCAGTACAAGAAGTTATGGACTTAGCACCAGTTGCGCATTTAACAGCAATTAAAGCAAGAATGCCATTTGTTAATTTCTTTGATGGATTTAGAATATCTCATGAAATACAAAAAATAGAAGTTTTAGAATATGAAGAATTAGCTGAATTAATTGATTATAGAGCACTTAGTGACTTTAGAAAAAATTCCATGAATCCAGATCATCCCGTTGTAAGAGGAACATCACAAAATCCAGATACATATTTTCAATTAACTGAATCATTAAATAAATATTATGATGATATTCCAGAAATTGTTGAAGAATATATGTCAAAAATAACAAAATTAACGGGAAGAGAATATCATTGCTTTGACTATTATGGAGATAAAGATGCAGATAGAATTATTGTAGCAATGGGATCTGTAATGGAAGTTATAGAAGAAACTATAGATTATTTAAGAGCAAAAGGAGAAAAGGTAGGACTTATAAAGGTAAGACTTTATAGACCATTTTCAATAGAAAAGCTATTAAAAGTTATGCCAAAAACCGTTAAAAAAATTGCAGTTCTTGATAGAACAAAGGAACCAGGATCAATTGGTGAACCATTATATTTAGATATCGTTAGAGCTGTATCTGAAATGGATAATCCACCTAAAGTATATGGAGGAAGATTTGGGCTTGGCTCAAAGGATCCATATCCATCACATATTGTTGCTGTTTACGAAAATTTAGCTCAAGATAAACCTAAAAATAGATTTACTATTGGTATAGAAGATGATGTTACTAATTTATCTATTTCACCAAAAGAAGAAATTGATGCCACACCAGAAGGAATAAGAGCTTGTAAATTCTGGGGATTAGGATCAGATGGAACTGTAGGGGCAAATAAAAGTGCAATAAAAATAATTGGTGATCATACAGATATGTATGCACAGGGTTATTTTGCTTATGATTCTAAAAAATCAGGTGGAATAACAATTTCTCATTTAAGATTTGGTAAAACTCCAATAAAATCACATTATGAAATAGATCAAGCTGATTTTGTGGCATGTCATAATCAATCTTATGTTTATACTTATAATGTAGCAAAGGGATTAAGAAAAAATGGAATATTTGTTTTAAATACAATTTGGAGTGAAGAAGAATTAGATAAGAAATTACCAGCAAGTATTAAAAGGTATATAGTAGAAAATAATATAGAGTTTTATACTATAAATGCAATAAAAATAGCTCAACAAATAGGACTTGGTGGAAGAATAAATATGATAATGCAAGCAGCTTTCTTTAAATTAGCAAATATTATACCTCCTGAAGATGCTGTTAAGTATTTAAAAGAAGCTGTAGTTACTTCCTATGGTAAAAAAGGTGAAAAAGTTATAAATATGAACTTTGAGGCAATAGATAGAGGAATAGAATCATTAGTTAAAATAAATCCAAAAGAAGATTGGATAAATGCTGAAGATGATAAACTAGATGAAAAAATGAATGTTCCAAAATTTGTTGAAGAAATTTGTATTCCAATAAATAAATTAGAAGGTAATCATTTACCTGTTTCAAGTTTTGTTGATTCAGGAGCAGAAGATGGAACATTTATGGCTGGTACTACAGCTTTTGAGAAAAGAGGAATTGCAGTTAATGTGCCAGAATGGATACAAGAAAACTGTATTCAATGTAATCAGTGTTCATTTGTCTGCCCACATGCTGTTATTAGACCGTTTTTAGCTACATCTAACGAAATAAAAAATGCACCAAGTAGTTATAAAAGCGTAAAAGCAAATGGTATAAAGGGAAAAGAAGAATATTTTTATACAATAGGAATAACTCCTTTAGATTGTACTGGATGCGGAAACTGTGCTCAAATTTGTCCAGCACCTGGGAAAGCACTAGTTATGAAGCCTATGGATAGTCAAAGTGAGCAAATAGAAGCATGGAATTATGCAATTGAATCAGTTACGCCAAAAGAGAATCCTATGAATAAAAATACAGTTAAAGGAAGCCAATTTGAACAACCTTTACTTGAGTTTTCAGGAGCGTGTGCAGGTTGTGGAGAAACTGCATATGCTAAGCTAGTTACTCAGTTATTTGGAGACAGAATGATGATTGCAAATGCAACAGGTTGTTCATCAATTTGGGCAGCATCAGGAGCATCAACTGCTTATACAGCTAATTATAATGGGCATGGACCAGCTTGGGGAAACTCCTTATTTGAAGATAATGCAGAATATGGATTAGGAATGTACTTAGGTGTTAGAACAATTAGAGATAGAGTTGCAGATAACATTAAAATAGCATTAGAAGGTGAAATGTCAGAAGATACAAAGATTGTATTAAAGGATTGGTTAGATCATAAAGATACTGGAGATGGAACAAGACAAAGGGCAGATAACTTAAGAAGAGTTTTAGAAGAGGATAACTCTGAAATTGCAAAAGAAATATTAAAAGATAAAGAATTCTTTGTAAATAGATCTCAATGGATATTTGGTGGAGATGGATGGGCTTACGACATAGGCTATGGTGGTTTAGATCATGTATTATCATCAGGTGAAAATGTTAATGTCCTTGTGTTTGATACAGAAATTTATTCAAATACAGGTGGTCAATCATCAAAATCAACTCCAGAAGCAGCAGTAGCAAAATTTGCTGCAACAGGAAAGAGAACAAAGAAGAAAGATTTAGGATTAATGGCTATGACTTATGGCTATGTATATGTAGCTCAAGTATGTATGGGTGCTAATTTAAATCAAACCCTTAAGGCTATAGCGGAAGCTGAGGCCTATAATGGACCATCATTGATAATAGCATATTCAACTTGCATAAGTCATGGAATAAAGATTGGAATGGGAAATACTCCTTATGAAGAAAAGAGAGCTGTAGATTCTGGATATTGGCATTTATACAGATATAATCCTGATTTAAAGATACAAGGAAAGAATACTTTTGCATTAGATTCGAAAGAGCCTAGTTCAAGTCTTAGAGATTTCTTAATGGGAGAAGTAAGATACTCATCATTAGCAAAAGCTTTCCCAGAATTAGCAGAAGAGTTATTCCAAAAGACAGAAGAAAATGCTAAAGAAAGATACCAAAGATATAAGAGTTTATCTGAAAATTCAATATTGTAAAATTTAAAATTAATATATAAATAAATTAAGATTATAAGAAAAACTATAAATTAATATAGTAAATAAATTATATATAATAATTAAAAAGCTATTTGTTTAAGTATAAAAGTTAAACAAATAGCTTTTTTTACTTTTTAGAAAAATATAAGATAGATATAAGATATAATTAAGAAGTATACATTACTATATTATTAAAGATTTGGTTAAGTTTAGTGAAAAAAGGTAGACTTATTAAACTGGGAGGTATATATTAAAAGTTAGTATTTTAGGTTTAAATGTTAAAATATGTATGATGTGAATTTGACTTAATATTACTCAAACATTGGCATACATATAAATATATAATTTAGATTAAGTATATTTATATAGTTTTAGGAGGTGCATAATTTGCAAAGCTTTAAAGAGAAGTTTACTATATTCTTTTTAACAGTATTAAAATTTTTAATGATAATACTTATACCTGCTAGTTTTGGTGCTATATTTTTTGCTCATATTTTTCTTAGTGCTGAGAATTTAATTAGGAGCATTATAATAGTAACATTAATTATGATAGGTATCATATTAATAGAATTTTATATAATAAGAAAGAATTTTAGTTATAAGAAGCAGATATATCTAATATTATTTTGTGGATTT
This sequence comes from Clostridium sp. MB05, assembly GCF_046581255.1. Lineage (NCBI taxonomy): Bacteria > Bacillati > Bacillota > Clostridia > Eubacteriales > Clostridiaceae > Clostridium > Clostridium sp. MB05. The sequence goes on from NZ_CP174370.1 coordinate 727,430, forward strand.
ATTATAAGAGCTTTATGGTTATTAAACATAAATAGCTTTCCAACATCAGATTATATGATTATTTATGAATCTGCACAAGATTTTTTAAATGGTAGTACAAGTATGTTTTGGGGAAGCTCATATATAGCTAGATTTCCACATTTAACAATAATGGTTTTTTATATGGCTTTAATGATTAAGATATTTCCTGCTAATAATATATTAATGATTAAGCTTGTTAATCTGGCATTAGGTGTTTTAACGATATACATTATATATTTAATAGTTAAAGAAATATTTAATTCAAATAAAAAAGGTATATATGCAGCTTCATTAGCAACAATATTTCCACCACTTGTAACTTATACAGGGGTTTTTTGCACGGAAAATATAGCAATACCATTATATTTGCTTAGTGTATATATATTTATACTTGTGCTTAGAGGAAAGAAAAATAAATATTATCTTATTTTATCAGGATTAATGTTATCTCTTGGGAATTTATTTAGAATGGTAGCAACAATAATGATAGTTGCATATGCAATATATATAATAATTTATTCTAAAGATAAAATAGTCCATAAAATAAGAAATATAGCATTATATAGTATTCCTTATTTTATGCTTTTATTTTTAGTAAGCTTTACATTGCAAAGCTTAAAAATTACAGAATTTCCATTATGGGAAGGTAGTGAGCCTAAGATAACAAATGTATTAAAGGGAACTAATATAGAAAGTATAGGAAGATGGAATGAAGAAGACGCATCTATTCCTGAAAAATATAATTACGATTATGAAGAAATAAAGGAAGCTAGTGTTGAAATTATTAAAGAAAGGCTAACAACAACTCCCCCTTTAAAGTTAATAAGTTTTTATGTTAAAAAATTTGCAATGCAATGGGGTATTGGGGATTTTGAAGGGACTCACTGGACAAAATCATTTGTTCCACAGGAAGATATAGTATTAGATGTTTCCTTAGAAGTTTCACAAACCATATATTCAATTATGATGATTCTTGTATTTCTAGGAATTTTAAATAGAAAGAATAATAAAGAAAATGAAGAAATTAATTTATTTTACATAATGCTATGTGGATATGGTGTTATGTATTTAGTAACAGAAGCACAAGGAAGATATTCTTACATTATTTCATGGGTATTTATAATTCTAGCAGTAGAAGGAATAAACTTTATATTAAATAAGTTTGATATAGATATTAAAAAGGGTTTTAGTAAAAGAGATATTAGTAAATATGAAAGAAACCTTTAATTATATCTTAGATAATCCTTAATAAATTCTTAATAAGTGTATCTTAATATAATATTAAAGATTTATTTTTTGGTAAAAATAATATTTATGATTATATTAGTAAAAATAATACATTTATAAAAATTTAGAGGGGGATACGGGTTTGGAGAAAATTAAGGGGAGATTTACTAAATTCTTTTTAACTATACTAAAAGTATTAATGATAATAGTTATAGTAGCTAGCGCTATATATATTAAAGATTTTAATAAAAATTCTATGATGATAGGAATTTTTTTATTAAGCATAATAGCTATAGAGTTTTATATTATAAAAAAGAATATAAGTTATAAAAAACAAATATTATTAATATTATTTTGTGGATTTATTTTAAGAAGCTTATGGTTATTAAATGTAAATAGCTTTCCAGTATCAGATTTTAGAGTTATTTATGAATCTGCACAAGATTTTTTAAATGGCAGTACAAGTATGTTTTGGGGAGATTCATATATAGCCAGGTTTCCACATTTAACAGCAATGGTACTCTATATGGCTTTAATGATTAAAATATTTCCAATTAATAATATATTAATGATGAAAGTTGTTAACTTATCATTAAGTGTTTTAACAATATACATTATATATTTAATAGTTAAAGAAATATTTAATTCAAATAAAAAAGGGATATATGCAGCTGCATTAGCGTCAGTATTTCCACCATTTGTAGCTTATCCAGCTGTCTTTTGTACAGAAAATATAGCAATACCATTATATTTGCTTAGTGCATATATATTTATACTTGTTCTTAAAGGAAAGAAAAATAAATATTATCTAGTCCTATCAGGGTTAATATTATCTTTTGGGAATTTATTTAGAATGGTAGCACTAATAATGATAGTTGCATATGGAATGTATATAATAATTTATTCTAAAGATAAAATAGTTAATAAAATAAGAAATGTAGTATTATATAGTGTTCCTTACTTTATGCTTTTATTTTTAGTAAGCTTTACATTACAAAGCTTAAAAATTACAGAATTTCCATTATGGAAAGGCAGTGAACCTAAAATAACAAACATATTAAAGGGAACTAACATTGAAAGTGGTGGAAGATGGAATGAAGAAGATGCATCTGTTCCTGAAAAATATAATTATGATTATGAAAAGGTGAAGGAAGCTAGTGCTCAAATTATTAAAGATAGATTAACTACAACTCCGCCTATAGAGTTAGTAAAATTTTATATTAAGAAATTTGCATTGCAATGGAATGAGGGGGACTTCGGAGGAATCTATTGGACAAAATTAGATGTTCCAGAGGAAGATATAATAGTAGATGTTTCATTAGAAGCTCCACAAATTATTTATTTAATTATGATGATTCTTATATTTTTAGGAATTTTAAATAGAAAGAATAATAGAGAAAATCAAGAGATGAATTTATTTTACATAATATTATGTGGGTATGGTGTTATGTATTTAGTAACAGAATCACAAGGAAGATATTCTTATATTATTTCATGGGTATTTATAATTTTAGAAGTAGAAGGAATAAACTTTTTATTAAAAATATTTAATAAAAAACCTAATGAAAAGTTTGAGAAAGAAGAGAAATTGGAGAAAGTTGCTTAAATGAAAAAAATTAATAAAAGAATATTATGGATAAGTATAACATTTAGTATTTTATATATAAAAAGCTTGATTTTAACATTTATGAGTGCTTCAAATAGTGGTTTTAGTTTCTATGGTATCCCTTTTGATATAAGGCTTATGATAGCTCATTTAGCTATATTAGGAATAATTATATTTCCTAGCTTAATATTTAAAGGTAAGGCTTCAATAAGATATCTAATTGCTATAAATTTAATATACTCTATTTTTATGCTTTTTGATATATGGTCATATAGGGGCACAGGGTATTTGTTAGAGTTAAAGTATTTATTTTTCAAAGATGGGTTTAACCCTTTAAATGGGAGTATTATTAATCCAGGATTTATAGATATAGTTTATATAATAGATATTCCAATAATGATATTTTATTGTAAAAGGTTAAAGGGAAGCGTTAATTTTAAAAGAAACTTTAAGGGATCGATATTAGGGTTAATTACTTGCATAACAATAATATGTTCATCTCATTATTTATTTGATATAAAAGGAGTTTTAAATGGGAAAATAAGATTTTTTCAAGAGGATTGGCAGGCTTCCTGGAGTCCAGCTCAAAGGCTTTCTAATAGATCACCTCTTGGACATCATATATATGAATCTTATAAAACCTTAAAAAAAGTTAATAAAAAAGTTGATTATGATGAAATAAAAGAAATTGATGAATGGTTAGCATGGAATAAGGAAACAGTTGAAGACAATAAATATAAGGGCATAGCAAAAGGTAAGAATGTTGTGTTTCTTCAAATTGAATCTTTAGAAAACTTCGTTATAAATCAAAAGGTATATGACCAAGAGATAACACCTAATATGAATGAAATTATAAAAAAAGGATTATATTTCAATAATATTCATGAGCAAAATAATGCTGGAAATAGTATTGATATGGATATGATGGCTGCATCAGGGGTATTACCTTTAGGAGATGTTATAACATATTTAGAATATCCAGAAGTAAAGTATAAGTCCTTTCCAAGGCTTTTGGAAGAAGAAGGATATAATACTATTTTAACTCATGCTGAAAGAGCTGGAGATTGGAATTGGGCAGAGGCTGGAAAATCAGCAGCAGGTTATAATGAAGTTTGGGATATAAAGAAATATAAGATAGATGAGTATGCAGGATTTGGTTTATCAGATAGAAGTTTATATACTCAATTTAGTGGAAAGATTTCAAAATTAGAAGAGCCTTTTTTAGCAGTTGTACCAACGTTAACAAGCCATGGGCCTTTTGATATAGATGAAAAATATAGAGAGCTAAATCTACCAAAAGAGTTAGATAAAAATAAGTTAGGTGGATATTTTCAAAGTGTTAATTATGCAGATAAGCAAATAGGATTATTTTTTAAGTTATTAGAACAAAATAACATGTTAGACAACACAATAGTTGTGATATATGGCGATCATGGTGGAGTGCATAAATACTATATGGAAGATGTTGAAAGTACAGATATGCCAGGAGATTGGTGGCAAGCAAAAGATAACGAAGTTCCTCTTATAATATATGGAAAAGATATGCCAAGTAAAACTATAAGTACTTATGGAGGACAAATAGATATAGTGCCAACAGTTTCATATTTATTAGGTATTGATACAAAGGATTATTATATGGGAAGAAATTTATTAACAACCAAAAGAAATGCAACAGTTATAAAAGGTGGAATAGTAGTTGGTAATCCATCTAAAGAAGAAGAAGTAAGATTAGAGCAGGCTTATGATATAGCTGATAAAATTATAAAAAATAATTACTATGTAAATACCAATAAAGTAAAATAATTAGATTATGCTGTAAACTAAAATATATAGTTTATACTTTGAGCGGAGGATTTTTATGGATAAGATATTATATTTAGTTATTCCTTGTTATAACGAAGAAGAAGTTTTGTCTGAGACAAGTACGAGACTTCTAGACAAGATAAATACAATGATTAACAATGAAGATATATCAAAAGAAAGCAAAATACTATTTGTAAATGATGGATCAAAGGATAAGACTTGGGATATAATTGAAGGTTTATATAATAAGAATAGTATATTTAGCGGAGTTAACCTTTCAAGAAATAAAGGGCATCAAAATGCACTATTAGCAGGACTTATGGTTGCAAAAGAACATGCAGATATGGTTATATCACTAGATGCAGATTTACAAGATGATATTAATGTAATAGATGAATTTGTTAAAGAATATTATTCTGGAAGTGATATAGTATATGGTGTTAGAAGCTCAAGAAAAACAGATACTTTTTTTAAAAGAACAACAGCTTTAGGATATTATAAAGTTATGAATAGGTTAGGTGTAGATTTAATTTATAATCATGCTGACTATAGATTAATGAGCAAAAGAGCTATTGAAGGTTTAAGTGAATTTAAAGAAGTAAATTTGTTTTTAAGGGGGATAGTTCCTTTAATTGGGTATAAGTATTCTATTGTAGAGTATGAAAGACATGAAAGATTTGCAGGGGAATCTAAGTATCCATTAAAAAAGATGTTAGCTTTTGCATGGGATGGAATAACATCTTTTAGCATAAAACCAATAAGGATAATTACAAGCTTAGGGTTTTCTATATTTATACTTAGTTTAATAGCATTAGTATATTCTTTAGTAGTAAAATTTATGGGAAAAACTCAAGCTGGTTGGACATCATTAACAATTTCAATTTGGATGATAGGAGGAATACAGCTTCTTTCACTAGGGGTTATAGGTGAGTATATTGGAAAGATATATAATGAAACTAAGAGTAGACCAAGATATATTATAAAAGATATATTAATTGATGATAAAGAAGAGTAGTAGGTGCAATTAATTGAATAGTTTAATAGATAAAATTAAAAAAATATTTATAACTAAAGAGTTTATAATGTTTTTAATAATAGGTGTTATTAATACTTTTAATGGAGTAATTTTTTCTTACATATATTCAAATATGTTAAATGAAAATATGGCTTTTGTATTTGGATATATTTCAGGATTAATCGTAGCATATATACTAAATAGCTATCTAACTTTTAAAGAAAAGCTGGCTTTTAAGAAGTTTGTAAAATTTGCAATATCATATATACCTAATTTTATAATTCAAAACATAGTAGTAATAATAACCTTTAACATTATGGGTTTGGATAAGCTTATAGCATATATACTAGCAGCAATATTAGGAATTCCAGTAACTTTTATATTGTTAAAATTTTTTGCATTTAAAAAAGAACAAAATGAATAGTTAAAAAGGCTTATTTAATTTATATCAATAATATAAATTGAATAAGCCTTTTTAAGTAAACTTAATTATAAATAAATACGATAATTGTTTTTAAAGGAGTTCTAGGGCTTCACTTAAAATTTTTCCAAGAGAATAGTTAATTACTAAATTAGCTTTATTATCAGCAGATGTAGAACTTTTATTTATTAAAATAAGATTCTTACCCCTAAAATAGTCTATAAGTCCAGCAGCTGGATAAACAACAAGGGATGTTCCACCAATAATTAAAGTATCAGCATGAGAAATAGCATTAACTGCACATCTAATTACATCATCATCTAAGCCTTCTTCATAAAGAACTACATCAGGCTTAACAGTTCCATCACATTTAGTGCAAGTTGGCACTTCTTTAGAATTTAAAATAAAGTCAGCATCATAAAAAGCATTACATTTAACACAGTAGTTTCTATGAACTGATCCATGAAGTTCATAAACATTTTTACTTCCAGCAGCTTGATGAAGTCCATCTATATTTTGAGTTATTACAGCTTTTAATTTTCCCATTTCCTCTAGCTTAGCCAATGCGATATGTGCACCATTAGGTTTAGCCTCAGGGTAAATAAGCTTAGCTTTATAGAAGTTAAAAAACTCTTTAGGATATCTCATATAAAAGCTATGAGATACTAATTGCTCAGGAGTAAAAGTTATATTAAGCTTTTCATTAAATAATCCATTGGAACTTCTAAAATCGGGAATTCCTGATTCAGTGGACACACCTGCACCACCAAAGAAAACTATATTGTTACTTTCTTTTAAAATTTGTGTTAGCTTCTCTATATTATCGTACATTAAATCATCTCCAAATTATATTTATTAGTTTTATTATGACATAAGATAATAGAAAGGGAAATTAAAAAAAGATGGTATTGAATGGAAAAAATACAATGTAATTTATAATGAATTAAGTAATATGCTTTATATTATATGAGGTGCATGAAATAAGAAAAATTTTAAAAACATATAACTTTCTGCATATTTAAATAGTAGATAGAAATTTTTTTGCTTAATAAAATTATTGATAAAATCAGTAAAATCAAGGGTTTACAAAGGGGGTAACGAAATGGTCTGAACCCCAAAAAGTAGACAATGAATAAAGGGATATAAATTCAGGAATTACAAGAATGGCTTCGATACTTAATTGGAGCCATATTTTTTAACTTTTTTTGAAATCTAATATTATTATAAAAATTTATATATTCATCTATAGAGTTAATTACTTCTTCCTCTGAATTATAGTTATTTAAGTAAATACATTCACTTTTTAAGTGGCTAAAAAATGATTCTATGCAGGCATTATCATGACAATTTCCTTTTCTAGACATACTTTGAATTATTTTATTTTCCTTTAGTATAGTATTATATAATCTTGAAGTATATTGAATACCTCTATCGCTATGCAATACTGCGCCATCTAACTTATTTTGGGCTAGTATATCTGTAATTGTATTGATTACTAAATCATTGTTGTTATTTGAACCTATTTTATAAGTTAGTATTTCATTGTTATATAAATCCATAATTGCTGATAAGTATAGTTTTTTATTGTTCTTATATTTAATTGTTGTTATATCCGTTACTAGCTTAGAGCTAGGAGTAATAGCTTTAAAATCTCTATTTAGTATATTTTCTTCTATAATTATCCCTTCGACAAGCGGAGCGAAAAACTTCTTCTTTGCTCTAACTTTTGATCTTAATCCTAATGATTTCATAATTCTATAAACTTTTTTATGGTTAATATTTATATTACGGTTTATTTTAATGAATGTAGTTATTCTTCTATATCCATAAATTCCTCTATGTTTATTAAAAACATCACGAATAAGAAGCTCTACTGAATTTACGTCCTCGCTTCGCATATCGGCTATTTTTCTTTTATTTAACCATTTATAGAATCCACTTCTTGATACTTTTAAAATATTGCATAGAAGAGATATCGAATATTTACTTTTAAATTCATTTATCACTTCAAATTTATAGGACTTTATGCATTCCCCCTTATTTTCTCTAATAACTTTTTTAAAACTTCATTCTCTGCTCTTAGTCTTGTTAATTCGTCATTTTTATTTTCTTTAGCCGCTTCGCGACGAGGCTTTTCATTTTCATAAAAGCTATCTGGACCTTTTTCATTATATTGAATTACCCATCTACTAAATGCTGATGTGCTTGTTATATTTAAATCCTCACATATTTTCTTTTGACTTTTTCCTGTTTTTATATATTCTTCAATTGCATTTATTTTAAATTCTGTACTATAAGTTTTGTGTTTTATTGACATAAAAAATCACCCCATTATGTAGATTGTACATAACCCTTTGTCTACTGTCTACATAATGGGGGTAAGACCAAAACGCGTACCCCTTTAAATATATATAAAATAATTTGTGAAGTGAGGTTTATATATAGATTTTAAAGACATATAAGAGTTTTAAAGAATACTTTGCATGTCTTTATAAAATACTGATGGGATACTGGTTAGAGTAAATGGTATGGTATTCATTACTGATATATCCCTTAAGTCCTTGAAAAATCAAGAATGTTAAGTTTGGTTGACAAATTTCCAAGTATAATTGGTCGCAAGTTTTAAAGATAAAATATAAACTTTGTTGTAAGAGAAGATATATTATTTTCTTAAAAAAGAATTGGGGGACAGAATTTATGAAAAAAATTATAATTAGGATTAATCCTTTTAAAAAAGATGAGGGTGATATTAGTAAAGGATTATATGTGATTAAGAAGTTACTTGGATTTTTTTTAGTATATATATCATCTATGATTATTGGAGAAGTTATAGTAGTATTTGGATTAAATCTAGCAGGATATGATTTTTTACAAGGTGAAATGCCTAATGATGATGTTATGATGTTAATTAAGTATTATGGATTTTCAATTCATCTAATAATAACAATTTTATATTGTAAGTTTATAGAAAATAGAGACGTAGAAAGTATGGGGATTGTAAAAGCTAACATAGTAAAGTCATATTTTTTAGGTACAGGAATAGCAATGATGCTACTTAGTATTATATTTACTTTATGCTTAATAAGTGGTTCTATTTTCTATAATGGAGAAAACAATGATATAAGTGTTATTTTAATTTTATTGTATCTTGGAGGATTTGGTATTCAAGGAGCAATGGAAGAAGTTATGTGTAGAGGTTTTTTAATGAATTCACTTAGATGTAAAGTATCTATACAAATAGCAATACTAATTAGTTCTTTTATGTTTACTTTTCCGCATTTATCAACGCTTTTTCAATTTAGTATATTAGTTAGAATAATAGGAATAGTTAATTTATTATTATTTTCAATTATGGTATCTTTATTGATGATTAAGTATAATAATATATGGGTGTCATGCGCTGTTCATAGTGTTTGGAATTTTGTGCTTGCAATTATAATAGGTATTAATGTAAGCGGCTCAAATAAAACATCGTCAGTTTTTAACTTTAATGTTAACAAAAGTATAGAGTTATTAAGTGGTGGTCAATATGGATTTGAAGCCGGATTAATTTGTACAGTGGTATTAAGCTTATTCATTATAATGTTATTAAGAAAGGGTAAAGGGGAGAGATATGGCATTTAGCAATAAATTATATTCCTTGAGGAAGCAGAAAGGTTTGTCTCAAGATGAATTAGGTAGTAAGTTAAATGTTTCAAGGCAGACAATTTCTAAGTGGGAGCTTGGAGAAACTACACCGGAGTTAGAGAAATTAATAGCGGTAGGTGATTTTTTTCAAATATCTCTAGATGAATTAGTAATGGATGCAAAAGAAAGAGAGAGTACAAAAATAGATTCATCAAGAAAGAGTAATTTAGAAACAATAATTGATAGTATTGATAGAGAAAAAGTTAAGATATCTACGAAGAAAATATCTAAAGTAGTGCTGATAATTATAGGAATAATTTTTGTGATTGATTTCATTTCAATTATTGTATATTTTATATTTTATGGTTTTCCATCATAAAAATTTATATATTAGACTATCTGTACAATCTAGAATTAAGTTATAGACATGCATGAATTTTAAAATATTCTGTATGTCTTTATTTTATAGTGTGAAGTTTTCAATGAGATTCTATTAATGTATTAACATCTATAAAGAAAATAATAATATTCTTATTTAAGATAAATTTTCACACTAATTATTAACATCTTCTAATTACTATCATTAGTTGCATTATGGCATAAACAATTATATAAATTAAGTAAAAATAAAAAGGATAATATTGGAATAACATATGGTATTATATTAATAAAGATTAATTGTATTTTATAAGGAGAAAAATATGGAGATTATAGTTAAATTACTTGAAGAATCTGATTTAAATGAGTTATTAGCTTTTGAAATAGAAAATAAAGCTTTTTTTGAGGAAACACTTCCACCAAGAGGTGATGAGTATTATGAGATGGAAAATTTCAAGGAAATAATAAAGGAATTAGTTGAAGAACAAAAAAATGATATTGTATATATGTATTTAATAAAAGATTTAAAAGGAAAAGTAATAGGAAGAATAAATATTACATCAATACAAAGGGGTAGTTTTAATAAAGCTGAATTGGGATATAGAATAGGTAAGGATTATCAAGGTAAGGGAGTTGCAACAAATGCAGCAAAAATAGTATTAGAAAAATCACTAAAAGAACATAAACTACACAGGATAGAAGCAGGAACAAGCTCTGACAATATAGGTTCTCAAATAGTATTAATAAAAAATGGATTTCAATTTGTTGGTAAATATAATAAGTATATTTATCAAGGAGATAAATGGCATGATAGCATACTTTTTGAGAGAGTGTTAGATTAAAAGAGTTTATATTATTAGGAAAATTTAAATTATAATAATTCATATAAAGATATACAAAAGGTTTTAGTAAGTAGACTTTCAGTATATCTTTATTATTTAAGAATATTATAATTCAAATTTAAAATTGTAAAAAATATTATCTTGAAAGGAGTTTGTAATGAATTTTAATAGGATAATAATTATTGGATGCGGAGGAAGTGGAAAATCAACTCTTGCAAGAAAATTATATGAAAAAACAAATTTACCAATAGTTCATCTTGATAAATTGTTTTGGCGAAAAGGATGGCAATCAATATCAAGGGAAGAATTTAATAAATTATTGCAAATAAAATTAAAAGAAGATAAGTGGATAATTGATGGAAATTTTGATAGAACTATAGAAGAACGTCTTAATAGATGTGATACTGTTATTTTCTTAGATTATCCGAGAAGAACTTGTTTAATTAGTGCAATAAAGAGGGTAATAAGTAATTATGGGAAAGTTCGTCCCGATATGGGAGAAGGATGTCCAGAAAAATTTGATTTTGAATTCTTAAAATGGATATGGAACTTCAATAAGGAGCATAGAGATAAGTATTATCAATTACTTAAAGAGATAGAAAATAAAAAAATATATATTTTTAAAAATAGAAAAGAGTGTAATGAGTTTTTAACGAAATTTTAATTAATAATACATATAAATATTTATTATAAATAAAGGAGGGAAAAGATGATAGATAGGTATATCTATGCAGTTACAAGCAAGTTACCTAAGAACGTAAGAAAAGAAGTTGGGGATGAAATTAGAGAATTAATATACGATATGATGGAAGATATTAATGACTTTAATTCAGAGGAACAAAGAATATATAAGGCATTAGAAAAGTTAGGAGATCCTGATGTATTAGCTAATAAATATAGGGGAAAAGAAAGATATTTAATTGGACCAAATTATTTTAATAAGTATATATTTGTTATGAAAATAGTTCTAGTTTCTATATTTATAGGCATATCCATATCTACAGTAGTAGGTGGAATATCATCTAGAGATAGTATTGGAGGAATTATAGGAAGTTATATAGCTACTTTAATGTCAGCTTTATTGCAAGGAGCTGCATGGGTAACAGGTATTTTTGCTCTTTTAGAATATAATGGAGTATCTATAGATAATGTTATAGGCAAAGAAAAATGGAATCCATCTGAATTGCCGGATGTGCCAAATAAAAAGTCAGTAATACCAAAAAGCGAGCCTATTTTTGGAATTATATTTTCAACTATATTTTTCTCTTTATTATATTTTCAACCTCAATATTTTGGAATATATTATAAGAAAAATGGATGGGTTATAAATCCAATATTTAATTTAGATACTTTTGAATCTATTAAGATAATAATTTTAATAATATTTATAATAGGAATAGTTAAAGAATTAATTAAATTGATTATAGGAAAATGGACAATTAAGTTATCTGTTATATATTCATTATTAACAACTTTAACCTCAATATTATTAATAAAAATAATATCAAATGATTTAATTTGGAATAATGATATAATACAAAAAGTAGAGGAATTTATTAAAGTACCATGGGATAGAGTTATTTTAATTACTATAATCATTATAGTAATTACTACAGTTATAGATATATTAACATCTTTATATAAAGGGTTTAGATACGGAAAATAAAAAAAGATGTAGCTATAAATAATAGCTACATTTTTTTGTTACTAAATATATAAAATAAATTATTTAAGAATATATTTAGTAATGTTAACTTGACATTTAGAGCCAATAGTTTAAAATTGATGTAAGGTAAACTTTATGGAGGTTTTTATGAAAAATAGATTAAAAGAATTAAGAGAAACTTTAGGGTTAACTCAAGAACAGTTAGGAAATCTTGTTGGAGTATCAAGGCAAGCTATTAATGCAATTGAGACAGAAAAATATGAGCCATCAATATGGATTGCTTATGATTTATCTAAAGTTTTTAATTGCACTATTGAAGAAGTATTTCTTTTTGAAGAAAGTGAAAAAAAATCTAGATCTCAGCAAAGTAGAGGTGTTGTTTAATGGCTATAAGACAAATCAGAACTTTTGAAGATGAAATATTAAGAAAAAAGAGTAGAGAAGTTGAAGTTATAGATGAAAGAATAAGACAAATATTAAATGACATGGCAGATACTATGTATAATACTGAAAATGGTGGTGGATTAGCAGCTCCACAAGTAGGTATATTAAAAAGATTAGTAGTTATAGATATGGGGCAAGGTCTTATAAAATTAATTAATCCTAAAATAGTAAAAAGAGAAGGAGAGCAAGAAGTTATAGAAGGATGTTTAAGTTCTCCAAATGTATGGGGAAAATTAAAAAGACCAGCAAAAGTTACTTTGCAAGCATTAAATGAAAATGGAGAAAAAATAGAAATAACAGCTACAGGAGATTTAGCAAAATGTTTTTGCCATGAAATAGATCATTTAGATGGAATTCTATTTACAGACTTAGTTACAGAGTTTATAAATTAATAAATAGTAAAAATTAATTTTAGTATTTTTAAGTTTTAATAATTTTGAATAATTTTTATATTAGCTTATTGATATTTAATAATCTAAATAAAACAAATACAAAAAAGATAGTAATAGGATTTTAAATAATCCTATATACTATCTTTTTTATTTATAAAATTTTATTACAAGCTTATACAATATATTAAAGAAAATAATATGCTAATTAATAATAAAATAACTGATAAATCTATTCTTAGGGAACTACTGTTATTAGTTTCCAAATATATCACCTCATTTAATTTATATCCAATTTAAAGCATTTTAAACAAAGTATGCAAATTTTCTAAAGTTGCTATTATTTAAATTAATAATCAACTGATTGTTGGTCATGTTTACCATATTAAAATACATTCAGATATTCAACTATCAATATTTTGTATTAGAATAAAAAACTACACAGCTTCGTTATTACATTTAGTTTATTTTCTTAAAAATTTCTTGTGTTTTTCTGATTTCTTTATTACTTCTATTGATTAGTTTTTTTACATAATGTATATTTTAAGACATGCTAAACTCTATAGTAGATTAATTAATTTACAACTTTGAAACAATCAGGATATACTTTCGATAAGTTCATTAATAATATAACTTTTAGAATTTAAGATTTAGAAATTAGGTGATGTTTTATATGAATACTAAAAAGAGAAATATAAGTAAGAGAAATTTAAATTTGAGAATAAAGAGAAAAAAAAGAAGAAAAGTTAAATTAATAGTTTCTATTTTGTGTGGATTAGCATTGCTTACCATAGCGATGACTAAATTATATAATGATAAAAATCAATATTTAATTTTAGTAAATAAGCAGAATAAAGTTGGTTATAAACATACACCAAATGATTTAACTGTGCCATATATTAGATTTAATGCTTCTAGTGATATGGATAAGAATATGAGGTTAGAGGCAGCTAATGCATTAGAAAATATGTTTAATGATGCTGAGAGAGATGGAATAGTTCTTTTTGGAGTTTCAGGATATAGATCTTATGAGTATCAACAGAGTGTATATGATAATAGTGTAGCTACACAAGGACAAGATTATACGAATAAATATGTAGCAATACCTGGAACTAGTGAACATCAAACTGGATTAGCTATGGATGTAGCATCAGAAGGTTATTTTTCTTTAGATAGTAACTTTGAAGAGTCAGATGCATTTAGATGGCTTTCACAAAATATGAGTAACTATGGTTTTATAATTAGATATCCTAAGGGGAAAGAGGATATAACTGGATATAATTATGAACCATGGCATTTAAGATATGTAGGTGTAGGACCAGCAAAAGAAATAACTGACAATGGCTTGACATTAGAAGAGTATTTAAAAAGATAATCGTTATAATTAGGTGATTATATTAGATTTTATAAGGGAAAAGTATGTCCTCAAAATAAAAAACTCAGCGATATAGCTGAGTTTTATTTTTAATTATTCATTAGTAATTCTTAATTATCAGTTGTTTCTCTTAGCATATATTTTTTCCAATCACCATTCTCAATATAAATAGCTTCATCTTGGAATTTTGGATCTATATTCTCATTATAAAAATAAGAATAACAATTTTCATAGCTTTCATCATCATTTAATTTAACCTTTACAAGGTTTCTTGAGTATTCATTATTTGGATTATTCTCATCTGAAAATCCTTCCATTTCATCAATAGCTTTTAGTGTTGAATCATAATCTTCAAATTCAACAACTTCTCCTACTATAGTAGTGTCACCAGGCAATACTGCTGGATAACCTTTATAAGGCATATGGTATAATTCAAAGCCACTTATCTCAGCAGGTCGTATAGATTTAACTTTTCCTTTTAAGTAAAGGTCATAGTTAAAAAAGCCTTCTCTTAAGCTACCATAAACAAAAATATTTACATTTTGATTCATTAGCAAATAGTTCCACCTATAGTTTTTATATCTGATGAATTTTCTATAACTGCTTTTATGCTAAGTTCTAAGCCTTTAGCTATATCATCTATTGACATAGATGGCATATTAGGCTTTGTAGTTACTTGAGATGGAATATATGGTACGTGTATAAATCCACCTCTTATATTTGGATATTTTTTATCTATTAAGTACAAAACTCCATACATAACGTGATTACAAACAAAAGTTCCAGCGCTATTAGAAATAGAAGCAGGAATACCATTATCATTCATTTCTTTAACCATAGCTTTAATAGGTAGGTTTGAGAAATATGCTGATTCACCATCTTCGTAAATAGATATATCTATTGGTTGGTTGCCTTCATTATCTTTAATTCTTGCATCATCCATATTTATAGCAACTCTTTCTGGAGTAATTCCAAATCTTCCTCCAGCTTGTCCTATAGATATTACTACATCTGGGTTATGCTTAATTATATTTTTTTCAATTGTTTCTAATGATTTTCTAAATACAGTTGGGATTTCTAATTTTATTATTTCACTCCCTAAAAGAGTATCAGGTAATTTTTTTACAGCTTCTAAAGCTGGATTTATATTTTCTCCACCAAAAGGATCAAATCCTGTAATTAATATTTTCATATAAAAGCCTCCTTTAAAATCTAAAATGCTAAGAAGTACATAAGTGGTATATGAATTGCAAGTAAGACAATTGCAAATACAGCTTGTGCTTTTATAACAGCATTTTTATCTTTAGTTTCTAATAAAGCTACTGGCAATACATTAAAGTTTGCAGCCATAGGTGTTAATAGTGTTCCACAGAAACCAGCTGTCATAGCTAACGCTGATGCAACTATAGGATCTCCGCCTTGAGCAAATACAAAAGGAACTCCTATACCAACTGTTATAACTGAGAAGGCAGCAAATGCATTACCCATAATAGCAGTAAATATAGCCATACCAAGGCAGTAAGCTGTTATTCCTATTAATATGTTACCTTCAGGAATAACGCTTGAAATCATATTTGATATAATGTCTCCAACACCAGCAACGGTAAATAACGCTCCAAGAGCAGCTAGAAGTTGAGGTAATATTGCAGTAGCTCCAACAGCTTGGAACATTCTATCACTATCTTCTATAAACTCACTAGGTTTAGCCTTAGTTATTAAGAAGGTAGATATTAAAGCAACTATTGCTGAAATACCTACAGCAGCTACACCTGAAATTGATGTAAATTGAGCAATAATTAAAGCAACTAAAGCAATTATTAATGAAGGGATAAATATTTTTATACCTATCTCATTTGCTTTTAAGTTTGCAAAGGTACTGTCTAATTCTTTTACGCTTCCAATATTAATTTGATTAAAGGCAGCTAGGATACCTATTATTACAATAAGGAATCCTGTTACAACTGAGGGAATGTATTTGCCTAGTATAAATATAACACCAAGTATTCCCCAAAATAAAGCAGTACCATATTTAGTTTTATGATTCTTGTCTTTTAAAGTAAACATCATAGTAAGGATAAAAAACAAACCTACTATAATGTAGAATATTTCTAATAGTATATTTGAAAACATCTTAATATCCATAAATTTTTCCTACCTATTTTTATATTTTTTAGCTAGTTTCTTATCTAGTAAATAGTTTTGTATAACTCCTAAAATAAAAGCTATTACAGCTATAGGAATTGAAGCTTTAGCAACTTGTAATGCATCAACATTATAGCCTAAAGTCTCTAATGTACCAGCTATAAGAAGAACTCCTGAGTTTGCTAAAAATACATTTTGTCCAAAGAAATTACCATAGTTATCAGCGGCTGCTGAATGAGCTTTAATTAAATCTTCATCTTCATCATCAAGTTCACCATATTTAGAGATAGCAGCTCCTTGAGCCATAGGATTAATTAGTGGTCTTACAAATTGAGGATGTCCACCAAGTTTAACTGCAAGGGCAGCAGATACTTCTCTAATCAATAAATATCCAGAGATAAGTTTACCAGTGGATAAGCCTTTTACTTTCTTTATTAGCATAATTGCTTTTTCTTTTAGTCCGTATCTTTCACATAATCCTATTACAGGTAATGTTAAAAGAAATAAACTCATTTCTCTTTTTTGTACGAAGGTTTGACCTAAAGTTGTAAGTATTTCAGAAATACTCATATCAGCAATTAAACCAGTTACAATACCAGAAACAATTACAACTGCTATCGTATTAAACCTTAGAGCAAATCCTACAATTATTATTAATATTCCTATTAATGCCATATTTATCGAATCCTTTCGAAATTTATAATTAATTAAATTAATTTGTTATAAATTAAATATTTCTTATAATTATACAATTTATTTTGTAAAAAATCTATAGAAAAAGGTGAAAATTTGTGATTTTGACTATGATGATTCTTAGTATTAGTATATTAAGCTAAACTTAAAATAGAAAATTAGGAACTATTTTAGAGTGCGTAAACATATAATATATATTGGGAATTTTAAATATTTAAATAAAATATCTATTTCTTAGAAAGAATCATGTATTGAAAGAAAAAATGAGATTAATGGTTGTGTTAAATAGTCACATGTAATAATTGACTAAAAGAAATATATTCTGCTTATAATAAAACTAGTGTTTTTATTATGTACAATATATAATAATAAAGTAACAGGGAGCTGATTTTATGAAGAAGGAAACAAAAGATTTAAATCAATATAAGTTACTAAATAATATGATAAATAATTTAATAAATAAAAATAAATTAGAAAAAAATAATAAAAAAACATTTACATTATAAAAAAGTTGTGATACTATAAAACCGTAATTAAATAAGTAGTGTGTTACTGGTTATGCAGGCAAGGACTAAAAATATTATAGATATAGCTATATCTATAAGGTTTTGGTCCTTTTTTTATTTTTTATAATACTATTTTAAAAAGGCTTCATAACTTTATGGCAAAATGGAAACAATAAATCCATAGTAGCAAAAACTACTTAGCAGCTTATTTTTATATTTATATAAAATTTATTTAAGGAGGAATTATAAATGCTACAATTTTTACAAAGAATCGGTAAAGCAATCATGCTTCCAATAGCAGCTTTACCAATAGCAGGTATTTTACTAGGAGTTGGTGGTGCATTATTAGGAATATCAGGATTAAACAATCCACCAGCAGTTTATCAACCACTTATAGCTTTTGTTAGTATTCCAGCTGTTACAGCAGTATTAACAATAATGAAAAATGTTGGGGATATAATATTTGGAAATTTACCATTATTATTTGCAGTAGGTGTTGCTGTTGGACTAGCTAAAAAAGATAAAGGAACAGCAGCATTAGCATCAGTATTTGGATTCATAGTAATGAACCAAGTTATCTCTTCAATGTTAACTTTAGGATTAACTCAATTAGGCGTTGTTACTGCGAAAGAGGTTGGTGCATATGGAACTTATGTAACTACTAACTTAGGTATATTCACATTAAATATGTCAGTATTTGGTGGTATTATAGCAGGTATAGTTACAGCATTATTACATAATAAATATCACACAATACAATTACCACAAGTTATTGGATTCTTCTCAGGATCAAGATTTGTACCGATAATAACATCATTAGTTATGGCTTTAGTTGGAGCACTTTTAGCTTTCGCATGGCCAGTAGTACAAAATGGTATAGTAGGACTTTCAGAATTAGTTAGAAATGCAGGAGCAGTTGGAACATTCTTCTATGGAGTTATTGAAAGAGCATTAGTTCCATTTGGATTACACCATGTATTCTATACACCATTCTGGTTTGGATCATTTGTTGAAGGAAATATTTTAGTAAATGGAACATGGCAAACAGTTGCAGGAGCTAATACAGCTTACTTTGCTCAATTATCAAATATGGGTAGTTTAGTTGGTGCTTCATCAGCAGATATGGCAACAGTAGTTGCAGGTACTACAAGATTTATGGCTGGTAAGTTCCCATTTATGATATTTGGTCTTCCAGCAGCAGCTTTAGCAATGTATAAGGCAGCAGCTCCAAGCAAGAAGAAAATTGTTGGATCACTATTAATTTCAGCAGCAGTAACATCAATGTTAACAGGTATTACTGAACCGATTGAATTTACATTCTTATTCGTTGCTCCAGTATTGTACGGAGTACACTGTATATTAGCAGGTTTATCATTTATGTTAATGGATATATTAAATGTATTTATAGGTATGACATTCTCAGGTGGTCTAATAGACTTTACTTTATTCGGTTTATTACCAGCAGGAGCTGGAGTACCAACTAACTGGATAATGGTTATAATTGTTGGTGCAGTATATGCAGTAGTTTATTACTTCTTATTCTTATTCATGATTAAGAAATTCAACTTAAAGACTCCAGGTAGAGATGAAAGTGAAGAAGAAACTAAGCTTTACACTAAAGCGGATTACCAAGCTAAAGCTGGAATCCCTCAAGCTGATATAAAGGAAAATGCTAAGGGTAAAAACAACGAAATAGTTGAAAAAGCTCCAGCAGTATTAGCAGCTTTAGGTGGAGAAGAAAATATAGTTAGTGTTGATGCTTGTATAACTAGATTAAGAGTTGAAGTTAAAGATAAAGCAAATGTAAATAAAGATGAATTAAAATCTTTAGGAGCAGCAGGTGTAGTTGAAGTTGGAAATGGAATTCAAGCTATATTTGGGGCTAAAGCAGATGCTTATAAAAATGAAATTAAAAATATCTTAGATCTTGATTAATAGTTAGTGCATATGGCTTTCAAATAAAGAGTAAAAAATCGTTAATTCTTATAAATAGAATTAACGATTTTTTTTATATAGAATATTAAATTTATGATGGACTTTTTATAATAAATTGTAGTTAGATGATTTTGATTTGCTTAAATTCAATATATATAATACTTTTTAAACATTATATATTGAATTTAAGTATTAGACATAATTGGGGTTAAATGCTAAATTAGTGATAAAGATAAGTTGAAATTATATTATAGATATATTAAATTAGCAAACTTTTAAGAAATAGAAGTGAATATTATATAAGTTATAGAAAAAAATAAATTTAATTAAGATTTTATATTCAGAACTAATTTTAAAGTAGAGGTGATTAAAAATGAAAAAATTTAAATTAATCATTAGTACAATTATAATAATCTTTTTAGGAGTAATATCAGTTACATATATAAATAAATCTAAAGCAATTCCTAAGATTACAACAGCAACAACAACATCAAATTCAGATCTTACTTTTGCTGTGTTAGGAGATGTTCATGAGAATATTGATCATTTTCAAAAGGCTATTAATGATTTATATACAATAAATCCTAATATGGATGCATTAGTGTTAAATGGTGATGTTGTAGATCAAGGATTAGATGAACAATATGATTCAGTACAAAAAGCTTTAGAGAAAAATAAAGAGTTCTTACCTGGAACAATTATTAAAAATATTGGGAATCATGAATTTTTTGATTATAATACTGAAACGAATGCCCCAGAGCAAGTTCAAATATTTATGAATAAATATCTTGAGTTTTCCGGAGAAGAAAAGGTATATCATGATAAATGGATAAAAGATTATCATTTTATATCACTAGGATCTGAAGATGGTAATTCTGAAACTTTAAATTCAGTAACAGCATTTATATCTAATAAACAATTAGAATGGTTTAAAGAAAAACTAGCTGAAAATCACCAAAAAGGAAAGCCGATATTTGTATTTCTACATCAACACTTAGATTATGGAAATAATTCATGGATTGGTGTTAAACAAAGTGAAGAAATTAAAGAGATATTAGCACAATATCCAGAAGTAATAATGTTTGCATCTCACACTCATAGTGACTTGAATGAAAACAGTGTAATTTTAAACAAACCATTTACAATAGTTAATACAGGGGCTGTTCATTATACTATTATACCTGATCCAAATGAAGAAAAGGGTTATAGGAGAGAAGCAGACTATATCAAAGGAGTTTATATAGAAGTAAATGGTAATAATGTTACTATTAAGGGTAGGAATATAGAAGAAAAACAATGGATATTTAGTACAGAGATTGTTAATTAGTGAACTTGATTAAATAGTGTCAATATATATTATAATAATATAATGTGCATGAGTTATAAATATAGAAAACTTATGTATTTTAACAGAATGGCAACTTTAGGTTGACAAAAAGCAAGTGTTAATTGGTAGTATGAAAGTTTATAATTAGGTATGTTTTAATAGAGGTGATAAGATTGAAATTTTCAGAAAAATTACAAGTTTTAAGAAAGGAAAAGGGATTATCTCAAGAAAAATTAGCAGAAATATTATCTGTATCTCGGCAGGCAGTTTCAAAATGGGAGTCTGGTCAAACATATCCTGAAATAGATAAATTAATAGTGTTAAGTGATTTGTTTAAAATAACATTAGATGATTTAGTAAGAGATGGGGATATTACATGTGAGAATAAAGATAATGATGGAACTAAATTAGAAAATGAGATTAATGAAGATTCTGAAGAAAAGGATGAATTTATAATGGTAGGAGGATTTATTGCAGGTACTGCAATTGGATTGCTTACAGGTAATCTTATGTTTGGAACAGTAGCGGCATTTTTGGGACTTGGATTATCCTATATTATAAAGGGAATTAGAAAGTATAGTTGAGAAAATATTTATAAACTATCTGACTTAAGGAGAATATTATGAATAAAGAAGATAAAAGAAAATTAAGAAATGAAATATTATCAATAAGAGATGCTTTAGTTAGGAACGAAAAAGAATATATGGATAATAATATATTTAATAAGTTAGTAAATAGTGAACTATATAAAAATGCCAAGAGTATTTTTATTTATATAAATTTTAGTAATGAAATAAATACAATAAATATAATAGAAAAATCATTAAATGATAGAAAAGAAGTTTTCATTCCTAAAATATATAAGGGTGATAAATCTATGAAAGCAATAAAGTTAAATTCATTTAATGAATTAAAGAAAAACTCCATGGGAATATTGGAGCCATACGATGATTCTAATTTTATAGAAAAAACAAATATAGATTTAATAATAGTCCCAGGAGTAGTCTTTGATAATAAAGGAAATAGGATAGGATATGGCGGAGGTTATTACGATAGGTATTTAGAAGATATAAAATATAAAAATAATAAAGTGGCCTTAGCTTATGATATTCAAATAGTTGAAAGTATAGATGCCGAGGCACACGATGTTAAGATAGACTATATAGTTACTAATAGCAAAATCATAGATAAATTTTAATTAGTAGTTGAAAATTTTGAGAATGATGCATATATAATAAAGGTAAAAGTTACATTAGGATGAGATCTTGGGACTTGTCAAAGTCTATTTAATGCTTACTTAACAAATTTAGGTTTTAGAAACTTCTCATTTAAGAACGGAAATGTATTCTCAAAATGCTTTAGAATTAGCTAAATGTCTAGAAAAACATCCTAAAATAAAGTAGGTTAAAATTATTCATACCTTGAAACAAGTTCACAATATGAATGGGGGTAACGAAACGTGCACCCCTTTTTATAAATTAAAGATATAATAAAGCGGTTCATACAAGTTAGATTATATAATACAGAACAATCTAACTTTTTCTTATTTAGTTCTTTAAAGTTTTATATTTTAAATTTCGCAATACTTTTGATATAATAAATAATATTAAATAAGAAAAAGCAATGAAAGTTATTAGTGATAATAAATAAAATTCTAATTGATTTAATTATTAAATATAGAATACAAATTAATTATAGGGAGTGGTTTGTTATGTTTACAAAGGAAGAACTTCAAATTCTTAATGATGCTTTAAAGATGGCTGAAGAAAATTGTACAAAATTATTAGAATCAAGTACAAATAATAAAGATAGAATGGTATCTTATAATAGAAAGCAAAAGAAGATATGGTTACTTCAAAATAAGATGAAAAAACTTATTGAAGAAAATAAATAATGAAAAAAGCAGGTATTTGATTAACTTCAAATACCTGCTTTATATTATTTTTCTTTATTTGCTATTTCTAAGATTAATCTATTCTTCAATTCTGAAACTGGAATTGCACCTTCTTCGCCATTTTTTCTGCTTCTTACTGAAGCCTCATTGTTAGTAGCTTCTTTTTCACCAACAACTAAAATGTAAGGGATTCTTTCAAGTCTAGCTTCTCTAATTTTATAGCCGATCTTTTCTGCTCTGTAGTCTCCAGAAATTCTTATTCCTGCATTTTTGAAATCTTTAACTATAGACTCAGCATAGTCATTATATTTATCAGAAATAGGAAGAACTATTGCTTGAGCAGGAGCAAGCCAAGTTGGGAATGCACCAGCATATTTTTCAATAAGCATAGCTAAAGTTCTTTCATAACATCCAATTGAAGATCTATGAATTATATATGGACGTTTCTTATTACCGTCTTTATCTATATAAGTCATACCAAATCTTTCTGCAAGAGCAAAGTCGATTTGAATAGTGATTATTGTATCTTCTTTTCCATGAACATTTTTAAATTGAATGTCAAGTTTAGGTCCGTAGAATGCAGCCTCACCTTCAGCTTCTACGTAGTTAATGCCAAGATGATCTAATATTCCTTTCATTAACACTTGAGTATCTTCCCAGGCTTCAGGGTTATTTATATACTTTTCAGTGTTCTTTGGATCCCATTTAGAGAATCTAAATGAAATATCTTCATCAATTCCTAAAGTAGACATTATATGATTTATTAACTCAACACAACCCTTGAATTCTTCTTCAATTTGATCAGGTCTACAAACTATATGACCATCAGATAAAGTAAATTGTCTTACACGAATTAATCCATGCATTTCACCTGATGATTCATTTCTATATAAAGTAGAAGTTTCAGCATATCTTATTGGTAACTCTCTATAGCTGTGTTGCTCAGCATTATAAATAGTATATTGGAATGGACAAGTCATAGGTCTTAATGCCATAACTTCTGGATCATGGTCTTCATCACCTAAAACAAACATACCGTCTTTATAGTGATCCCAGTGTCCTGAAACCTTAAATAAGTCATTTTTAGACATAGAAGGAGTTTTAGTAAATACATAACCTCTTTTTTCTTCTTCATCCTCAACCCATCTTTGAAGAAGTTGTATCATTTTTGCTCCCTTAGGCATTATTAATGGTAATCCTTGACCTACATTTTCATCAGTTGTAAATATTTTAAGTTCTCTACCTAACTTATTATGATCTCTCTTTTTAGCTTCTTCTAATGCTTCTAAGTGAGCATCTAAATCAGCTTTCTTTAAGAAGGCTGTTCCATATACTCTTGAAAGCATTTTATTCTTTTCATTACCTTTCCAGTAAGCACCTGCACTTCTAATAAGTTTAATAGCTTTAACTGATTTTAATGATATTAAATGAGGACCTGCACATAAGTCAACAAAGTCACCCATTTTATAGAAAGATATAACTTCATTTTCGTCTAAGTCATTTATTAATTCAACCTTATATGGTTCATTAGCTTCTTCCATAAGCTTTATTGCTTCAACTCTTGGTAATTCAAATCTTTCGATAGAAGGATTTTCTTTTATTATTTTTTTCATTTCATCTTCTATTTTAACTAAGTCTTCAGCTGTAAATGAATTTTCTACATCAAAATCATAATAGAAACCATCACTTATAGCAGGTCCTATAGCTAGTTTTGCATTAGGATATAATCTTTTAACTGCATAAGCTAAAACGTGAGATATACTGTGTCTTAATGCATCTTTTCCTTCTTGAGAATCAAATGTGCAAATTGCAAGTTCGCTATCTTGATTTACAACATAACGTAAATCTACAACCTCTCCATTAACTATTCCACAACAAGCATTTCTAGCTAAGCCTTCACTAATTGATTTAGCTATATCTAAAACAGAAATACTAGCTTCAAATTCTTTTACTGATCCATCTTTTAAAGTAATTTTAATCATATTTATTTCTCCCTTCGTAATACAAATTTAAAAAGTAAATAAAAAAACTCCCGTCTCTTCTATATAAATAGAAGGGACGAGAGTATAAATTCTAATTTTCCCGCGGTTCCACCCTTAATTGCCTACAATAAGGCCTCTTAAGAATATCGTAACGTGATATAAACGGACTTTATTAGAGTCACTCAGAGGTGGTCTTCAACTAAATTCAAGTAAGATAATTTCACCAAACATATCTCTCTCTGAAAATGAAACGTAGTTTACTCTTCTCTTCAACGTGTTTAAATATTTATTACTAATTATTATAGTTATATAATATGCTAATGTCAACAAAAAAGAATTAAACTTAAAATTTTTTATAAAAAAGTAGTATAAAGATATTTTAATCTATATATAAGAAAAGAATATTCGTGATTTGGCTATGGAAAGAAAATGTAGAAATTGAATTAAATCATAAATATGTGATTATGAAACATAATTTTAGTTAAAATTAATATTAAAAATAGACTTAAAACGAAATATAAAAAATAAAAAGTTGACATTGTTCGTATAAAAAAGTAAAATAAACTTATAATATGAATAAAAAATGTTAAAATATTCGTATATTAACGAATTATTTAGAGGGGAAATGAAAAAATGAAGCGAAAAAGTCATTATATACTATTTATACCCTGTGTAGTATTGGTAGCATACTTTATGATAGTTCCACTATTAGGCACGATAATTCCTACATTGACAAATACAGCTGGAGGAATGTTTAGCCAATATACAAATTTCTTTAAAGATTCATATATGATGTTAATATTCTGGAGGACCATTAAGGTATCATTAATATCATCTGCAATTTGTATGATTATAGGTGTACCAGTAGCGTATTACATATCAAGAATATCTAAAAAGTTAAGAGGTTTACTTATTGCATTAACAGTATTTCCTGTTTTAACAAATTCAGTTGTTCGTTCATTTGCTTGGATGAGCATTTTAGGGAAAAATGGTGTTATTAATAGCTTACTTATAAAGTTAAATATGATAAATGAACCACTATCACTTTTGTATACAGAAGGCGCAATTATAGTTGGTACAGTATATATTTTCTTACCTTTAATGATTATTTCTCTTGTTGGGGTTATGGAAAATGTAGAAAATGATTTATTAGAAGCAGCAGAAAGTCTGGGAGCAAGTAAATTAAAGGCATTTTTCAAGGTTATATTTCCACTTAGTTTACCAGGATTAATAGTTGGAACAGTTTTAGTATTTACAGGCTCTTTAACTGCATATACGACTCCACAACTATTAGGTGGAAACAAAAATACAGTTTTGGCCACATTAATATATCAAAAAACCATGACATTGGGAGATTGGCAAGGAGCTGCAGTAGTAGCCACTATAATGATTGTAGTTACATTAATAGTTATAAAGGGAATCAACTTCCTAGCGTCAAAACTAGATAAGAGGGGTGTTTCATAAGATGAAAAAAAATAAATTTCTAACAGCTTTTGTTGTATTAGTATATATATTCTTATTTGCGCCATTAGTTATTATTGCTATGACAAGTATAGGAACAGAAAACTATATAGCATTCCCACCAAAAGGATTCACTTTAAAATGGTTTTTAACAGTATTTAAATCAGAAGCTTTTATAAGCAGTATGATTACCAGTTTTGTAATATCGGGAGTAGCTACATTAGCGGCTTTAATTATAGGTACTCCTGCAGCTTATGGATTAAGTAGATATGACTTTAGAGGAAAAGCTGCTATTAAAAGCTTCTTCTTCTCACCGCTAATAATACCTGGTATAGTAGTTGGATTTTCACTATTCCAATTCTTATTAGTAAAGTTAAGTCTTTCAGTACATATTAGTTTATTTATTGGACATACATTAGTAATTATTCCTTACATAATAAGAGTTATTGGATCTAGTTTAGAAGTATTTGACTATTCAATAGAAGAAGCAGCTATGAGCTTAGGATGCAAAAAATCATTAACTTTCTTTAAAGTAGTATTACCTAATATAACATCAGGAGTAATGGCAGCATTTATGTTAGCTTTTATAAATTCATTTAATAATGTTCCAGTATCTATGTTTTTAACTGGACCAGGGGTAAGTACATTACCTATAACAATGATGAACTATGTTGAGTATAATTATGATCCAACAGTATCAGCATTGTCAGTAATATTAATGATATTAACTATTGGAATTATGTACATATTAGAAAAGACCCTAGGTCTTAATAATTTTGCAGGATAAAGTTATGACTAATAAAGAGTTGGAGGACAAGTAAAATGGATTTAATAAATTTACAAAGCATAAATGTTTCATATGATAAAAAAAATAATATATTAGAAAATTTAAATCTAAAAGTTAAAAAGGGAGAGCTGGTATCTCTTCTTGGGCCAAGTGGATGTGGAAAGACTACAACTTTAAGAGTTGTTGCAGGATTTATAGAGCCAACTGCAGGTAAGTTTTTATTAGAGAATGAAGATTATACAAAGATACCTGTTCATAATAGAAATTTTGGACTAGTGTTCCAAAGTTACGCATTATTTCCACATTTAACAGTTGAAGAAAATGTAGCCTTTGGCTTAAAGATGAAAAATATGCCTAAGGATAAAATAAAAGTAAAGGTAGATGAAATATTAGAAACTGTAGATATGACTCACTTAGCAAAGAGGTATCCTAAAGAATTATCTGGGGGACAAAAACAAAGAGTAGCTATAGCAAGGGCATTAGTTATAGAACCAAGACTTTTACTCTTAGATGAACCCTTAAGTAATCTTGATGCAAAGTTAAGGCTTAAGATGAGAGTTGAGATAAGAAAACTTCAACAAAAACTAGGAATAACAACATTATTTGTTACTCATGATCAAGAAGAGTGCTTCTCAATCTCAGATAGAGTAGCAGTACTTAATAAAGGAGTCATAGAACAATTTGATACTCCGGAAAATATTTATTCAAATCCAGCTACAGAGTTTGTTGCAAGGTTTGTAGGATTTGAAAACTTCATTAATTTAAAAAAGGTTTCAAAGGATACTTATTGTAGTGAATGTGGAGCTGAATTTAAGGTGGACAAATCAAAGGATCAAATAGATGTTAAAGCAACTATAAGACCAGATGATATAAAGATAGTTAATGAAGAGCTAGAAAATACAATAGATGGTATCATAGAAATAAGAACATTCTTAGGGAAAGCATACCAATATGATGTTAAAACATCTGTGGGTAGCATAATTGTGAATAGTGAAAATAGCCTTATATATGAAAAAGGAGATAAAGTAAAGATTCAATTACCATCAAATAAAATAGTTATATTATAAAATTTGCATAAGATAAAGGAGAATATTTATGAAGAAGAGAATTTTAGCATTATTATTAACAGGATTAATTTTATCAACAGCTTTAGTAGGATGTAACAAATCTGGAGATGCTGCATCAAACAAAAAACTTGTAATTTCAACATGGGGACTAAATGAAGATGTATTAAAAGAAACAGTGTTTGAACCTTTTGCTAAGGAACATGGAGTAGAGATTGTTTTAGAGGTTGGAAATAATTCTGAAAGACTAACTAAAATGAAGAACAATCCTAATTCTAATATAGATATAACTTATTTAGCAGAGTCATTTGCTGAACAAGGTATAGAAGCAGGTATATTTGAAAAAATAGATTACTCAAAAATACCAAATGCTGAAAATATAAATGAAAAAGCTAAAGCTACTGTAGAAAGAGGATATGGGCCAGCTTATACATTAAACAGTATAGGAATAGTAGTAGATCCATCGGCTGGAATAGAGATAAATTCATGGGAAGATTTATGGAAACCGGAATTAAAAAATAAAATAGCTATACCCGATATAACTACTACTAATGGGCCAGCAATAGTAGATATTGCGGCAACTAAAGCAGGGGTTGATATCAAATCAGATAAAGGTGAGGCAGCCTTTAAAGAACTAGAGGCTTTAAAGCCAAATGTTGTTAAGACTTATAGCAAATCATCAGATTTAGCTAATATGTTCTCAAGTGGAGAAATAGTTGCAGCTGTAGCATCAGATTTCGCATATGATACAATTGCAAAAGCTAAGCCAGGAGTTAAAAATATAGTTCCAGAATCAGGAACTTACTTAAACTTCAACACAATTAATATAAATAAGAATTCAAAGAACAAAGAATTAGCGTATGAGTTTATAAATTATGCTTTAAGTCCAGAAGTTCAAGAGAAAACAGCTAAAGCTTTAAAGGAAGCACCAGTTAATACAGAAGTTAAATTAACCGAAGAAGATTCTAAGAATTTAACATATGGAGCAGTAGTTGATAATGCAAAAATAATAGATTTCAAATTTGTAAATCCATTAATGGAGCAATGGATTAATACTTGGAACAGAATAATGAACTAGTATTAAATGGGTGAGAGAATGGAAGTACAATTAATTATAAAAAATTTAAATGTATATAACAGTTATTTTAAAAAATTCATAAAAGGTGATGTTGTAATACATGATTGTAAATTTGTTCATATAGGACATAATTATGAGAACAGGTTAACATCTAAAAATGTTATAGACGGTAATAATAAGTACATGATTCCAGGATTAATAGATATACATATGCATATAGAAAGCTCAATGACCATTCCGAGCGAATTTTCAAAGGCTGTAATAAAACATGGGGTCACTACAGTTGTAGCTGATCCTCATGAGATTGCAAATGTTTTTGGAATCGAAGGAATAAAGGAATTTATGAAGTCTGAGGAAAAAGTAGATATATTTTATGGCATACCAAGCTCTGTACCTTCAACCTCAAGTGATTTAGAGACTACTGGAGGGAAAATTGGTGTGAGAGAGGTAGAGGAACTATTATCCTGTGATAGAGTTCTTTGTCTCGGAGAAGTAATGAACTTTAAGGATTTAATAGAGGATGAAAATTCTACTATAAATAAGATAATCAATATTAGTAAAAATAAAAAAAGAAACTTTCCGTTAGAGGGACATTGTCCTAAAATTGATGGAGTAGATTTATCTTTGTATATTTATAGAGGTGTAAATGGAGACCATACTCAACAAAGCGTATCATCTCTTGAAGAAAAAATAAGAAATGGTATGTTTATAGAAATGCAACATAAATCAATGACTAGTGAAAATATAAATTTTTTAATAGAGAATAATTTATATGAGCATTTTTGCTTAGCTACAGACGATGTAATGGCAGATACGTTAAAAAAAGGACATCTTAATGAATTAGTCAAAAAAGCCATGAAATTAGGAATGTCACTAGAAAATGCAGTATATGTAGCTACTTATACTCCATCTATGAGAATGGGACTTCTAGATATAGGAATAATAGCACCGGGAAAAATTGCAGACTTTATTCTACTTAGTGATTTAGATAGCTTTGAGATTGAAGAAGTTTATAAAAATGGAGAAGTTGTATTTAGTAAATCAGAAGGAATAAAAGAAGAGTATTTTAAAACAAAGAGCAGATTTAGTGAAAGATTTTATAACAGTATAAAAGTAAAACCAATTACTAAAGAAGATTTACTAATTAAAGTGCCTAAATTATACAATAATAAAGTTACATGTAGGACTATTAAAGTATTTGAGAATACGACCTTTACAGAAGAAGGTGAAATTACACTAAATATAGCTAATAACATTTTAGAGTGGGAAAATAAAGACTGCTGCTTAATAGCTGTATTTGAAAGATATGGTAAAAACAATAATGTAGCTTTTGGCTTAGTAGAAGGTGGAATTATAAAAGAAGGTGCAATAGCAACTACGTGGGCACATGATCACCATAATCTTATGGTGATGGGAAGAACTGTTGAGGATATGGTTTTAGCTGTAAATCAAGTTATATCTTCTGGAGGAGGATATGTTGTTGTAAATAAGGGTAGTGTATTAGCTGAGTTAAGCTTACCTATAGGTGGAATAGTTAGTGATGAGCCAATTGAGGTAGTAGGGAAAAATCTAGAAAAAGTAAGGCAAGGGATGAAGGATTTAGGCTATACTCATATGAATGAAATAATGTCATTTAGTACATTGTCATTACCTGTTAGCCCAGCTCTTAAAATTACAGATAAAGGATTAATAGATGTAAAGGCTCAGAAGTTTGTTTCGTTATTTAAGTAATAAATTATTAGACTATGTTATGCATAGTCTAATTTAATATAAAAATATAACTTGGAGGACAATATGAAAGTAAAAAGTAAGGTAACTATATTTAAGAATGTTACTATAATTACTATGAATGAAAATAAAGACATTATAGAAAATGGAGTAGTTGCTTTTGAAGGAAATAAAATAACATATATTGGAGATGCTAGTTTAGAGGATGATTCTCTAGAGAGATATATAAATAAAAATAGAGGCTCAAATGAATGTGAATTTGAGGTTATAGATGGAAAAGAAGGAATTTTAATGCCAGGAATGATAAATTGTCATACTCATTCATCAATGGTTCCTTTTAGAAGTTTGGCAGATGATTATAAGGATAGATTAAAAAGATATTTATTTCCATTAGAGCAAAAGTTAGTTGATGAAAAGTTAACTTATATAGGTGCTAAATATGCTATAGCTGAAATGTTATTAGGGGGAGTAACTACTTTTTGTGATATGTACTACTTTGAAGATGAAGTTGCAAAGGCTGCTAAAGAACTAAATATAAGGGGAGTATTGTGTGAAACCATAGTAAACTTCGTCGCGCCAGATACTAAAGAGCCTTTTGGGGGATTAGATTATTCAAGGCGTTTTATTGAAAAATGGAGGAATGATACTTTAATAACTCCAGGAATAGCACCACATGCACCATATACTAATACAGATGAATCATTAAAAGAAGCATATAAAATAAGTAAAGAATATAATGTTCCTATAACTATACACGTAGCTGAAATGGATTATGAAATAAGTGAATATAGAGAAAAGTATAATCTAACTCCAGTTCAATATTTAGATAGCTTGGGTATATTAGATTCTAATTTTATATCAGCACATACAGTGTTAGTTAATGATGAAGATATAAAAATATTAAAAGAAAGAGGAGTAGGTGTATCCCATAACATAGGTGCAAATTCTAAGGGGGCAAAAGGTGTAGCGCCTATTGTCAAGATGAAAGAAGAAGGAATAAGCATAGGGCTTGGAACGGATGGGCCTATGAGTGGAAATACTTTAGATATAATAACTCAAATGTCACAAGTAGGTAAGATACATAAGTTATTTAATAAGGATAGAACGTTACTACCATCAATAGAATTAGTAGAGATGGCTACCATAGGTGGAGCTAGAGTATTAGGAATGAGTGAAGATGTTGGATCCATAGAAATAGGAAAAAAGGCAGATTTAGTTTTAATAGAGACAAAATCTGTTAATATGCAACCAATATATGATTATTATGCTACTATAGTTTATTCGGCTAATCCTAGTAATGTAGATACGGTAGTAGTTGATGGAAAGGTTGTTGTTAGAGATAAGATTTTGTTAAGTGAGGAATTCACAGAAATTAGAAAAAATTTAATGAGCCTAAAGGAAAAAATAAATAAGGTTGCTAAAGAACTTTAAGGGTAGCCTATTAAATTAGAAAAGGTATTGTTGTACTAAAGATCTAGAATATTATTTAAGAAAAAGAACATATTAGAAATTTTAGGTATTGAATAAAATAAAAGCTTCTAAAGAAATGTATAATCTTTAAGAAGCTTTTTTAATTGGAAAAAATTTATATAAAGTTATTAAAATTCATTAAAAATATCTATAATTTAATTACATATACAAATAAATGGTAACTTGAATATAAAGTTAAATTTTAGCTAATATTAATATTATGGAAAAGACGTTCTAACTCAAGCTCTTGAAGCATAGCATAGGAGTAGAGTTTACCACCCATGAGGTTCTTTATTATTTCTTTTTTAGAGTATCCTTCTTTAAATAGTTTAAGGTTTTTGATTAACTTTTTTAAAGAAGAATGAGATATTTCTAAAATATTGTAAAGTTCCTTAGCTGTATAGTAATCTTTTGGTAAGAGCTTAAAAAGCTTATCTTGTAATTCAAGTTTATACTTTAAATCAGTTTCTATACAGTTATGAGGACCATGTTTCCCTCTATGGTGGTAGTTGCAAAGATATTTATAGTTTAACTTAATATCGTAGCCACCTTCGTGTTTATGAACTATATGATGAATATCCGCTTTTGATCCACAAATTTCACAGTGGTACAAAGTCATGCCTCCTTTTTATATCTTTAATAATATTATAAAATAAATTTATTTTTATTTCAAATTAGATATAAAAGTATATCATTGGGTGAGTAGGTATTTTACGCTAAAAATACGTGCATCCTAATACATAGAATTATATTGTTATAATAAAGTGTTTATATTTACTTTGTTATATTCTTAAAAAATACTTGTAAAGGTGGTATAATATACTATATAATATATATATAGTATATTATATTACGAGACTGAAGGAAAGGTGATACAGTGAGACATAGTTATGATTCATTTGATTACTGGGAAGAATTAATTAATGAAAATAAAACTATAAGAGGACATATGTTTATGGATAAGTTACCTAATGAAAAAAGTATATATATCCATAGCTTAGTTTTTTGCAAGAATAACGGACTTAATAATACATGGGCATACTTTCCAAATGAAAAAATATTGTTAGGATATATTCAATATTCATTTTTACAAGAAGCCTTTTATAAATGGATATATGGAAAGGAAAGGTTAGTTGTTAATGTCCCAAACATTCCAGTAGAAATAATAATTTCAGATGGAGAAAAAAATAAAAAAATATCTAAAGAAGAAGCAGATAATATGAGAAGACATGTAAAAATGATAAAGGAGTGTTGGGCTTTACCTAAAGATAAATTAATTAGGGCACTTCAAAAGTTTGCTAGAGACTTTAATAGAACTTGGTACGGAGACAATAGAGAATTTTTATATTTAAAAATTTTTAATACACCAAAAGAATTAGGGGAATTTGTTATAAATTCAAGCTATATGACAACAAGTGAAAGAGAATTTCAAGAGAGAACTAGCTTAATTATTTCAGATTGGAAAGAAGTATGTGAAAAAGCTGATAAAAATAAGAGCCATGGAGAGCGATTTAGAGATATTTTATTAAAATCCCTTACAGAAATAATTTAAAGGTAAAACTAATTATTGACAGTAATAATTACTAAATATATAATATTACTGTCAATAATATTTGCGGGTGTAGCTCAATGGTAGAGCCCTTGCCTTCCAAGCAAGTTACGTGAGTTCGATTCTCATCACCCGCTCCATATGCGTTATTAGCTCAGTTGGTAGAGCACCTGACTCTTAATCAGGGTGTCCCGGGTTCGATCCCCTGATAACGCACCATTAAAAGAGAGATTAATTTTATGTAATCTCTTTTTTTCTATTTATAGAACATTTAACACTAAATACTTTATTGTTAATAGTAACTTTAAAAATAAAAGACTTATATAAGGTGTTAGGAATATTTTTCATATTGACAATAGTATATTAAATTGATACTATTATAGTGCAAAATTTAAAAGTCTTATCAAGAGTGGTGGAGGGACTGGCCCTATGAAACCCAGCAACCAAGAATTTTAATTAATTCTTAAGGTGCTAAATCCTGCAGGTAAACCTGGTAGATAAGAGGCGAACTATAATTTTTTATATGTGTGAGTAAAGCTTCTGTATTTCTACAGGAGCTTTTTTTACTCTTTAGAAAATTATATTTTTATATTTATTTTGCATAATTATTGTAAGATATTTAGTTATTAAAGTTATATCCTAAAGAGTAAAAAATGTGAATATAGTGCGCGTGCAAGATTTTCCTCAGGCAAGATTCGGAAATGCACATGCGCTAAAAAAAGTCGACGGCTCGACAAGCTCGCCTTTGCGACTTTTTTAATTTTGTTATTAGAAATAATTTATATTTTAAAGGAGAGGAAGAAATTTTGAAAAACAAAGGTAATGGACTAGCTTTAATTCCATTAGGAGTATTCTTATTAGTGTATTTAGGTACATCTATAATAGCAAAAGATTTTTATGCTGTATCAGTTATTGTTCCTTTTTTAGTAGCAGCTCTAACAGCATTAATTATGAATAGAAAAGTAAAGTTTGATGAAAAAGTAGAAGTTTTTTGCAGGGGAGCAGGAAACACTAATATTTTATTAATGATATTAATATTTATATTAGCAGGAGCCTTTGCTGAAGTTGCTAAAAATATGGGAGCAGTAGACTCAACTGTAAATTTAGGATTATCTTTATTACCAAGTAGTCTATTAATACCTGGAATGTTTATTATAGGTTGCTTTATAGCTTTATCTATAGGAACATCAATGGGAACAATAGTTGCATTAGTTCCAATTGCAGTTGGAATAGCAGACAAGACAGGAATAGCAACAGCATTGGCAGTTGGAGCAGTAGTTAGTGGTGCTATGTTTGGAGATAATCTTTCAATAATATCTGATACAACTATAGCAGCAACAAGAACTCAAGGTTGTGAAATGAAAGATAAATTTAAAATGAATTTTATAATAGTTCTTCCAGCAGCAATAATAACTGCGTTAATATTCATGGTATTAACAAGAAATGCAAATGTAGTTAGTTTAGATTCTTTAAGTTTTAATATATTCAAAATTTTACCTTATATAATAGTTATAATAACAGCTTTACTTGGAGTTGATGTAATAATAGTTTTATTACTTGGAATCTTGTCTTCAGGTATAATAGGATTTATATTTGGAAGCTTTGACTTATTGGGATTATTTAATTCTATATCTGATGGAATAGCTGGTATGAGTGAGCTAATAATAATCTCATTACTTATAGCTGGAACAATAGAGATAATAAAGTTTAATGGTGGAATAGACTTTATACTTAACAAAGGACTGAAGAATTTTAAAAGTAAAAGAGGGGCTGAGTATGGTATTGCAACCCTAGTAAGTTTAGTAGATATTTGTACTGCTAATAATACAGTAGCAATAGTAACTGTTGGACCAATAGCTAAAAATATTTCAAATGAATTTGAATTAGAACCAAAGAGAGTTGCAGGAATAATGGACATGTTTTCATGTGTATTTCAGGGTATAATACCATATGGAGCTCAACTAATATCAGCGGCAGGTCTTGCAGCTTTATCACCATTTGCAATAATGAAATTTTTATTTTATCCATATCTTATGGGGATATGTGCTATAATAGCTATATATATTCATTGGAGAAATAAATAAGGCTGTTGTAAAAATTTAAATATATAAACCAAAAAACAAGGAGATAACTTTTTAGTTATCTCCTTGCTTTTTATAAGCTTTAATTTAATTCTTAACTTTTTAATTATTTATTATCCATTGTAAGAAGGCATATACTTTGAGAGGATATACCCTCACCACTGCCAGTAAATCCAAGTCCTTCTTCAGTAGTTGCCTTAACATTAATTTGACTTAAATCAATTTCTAAAGCTTGTGCTATGTTTTCTCTCATTTGTTGTATATAAGGAGACATTTTTGGTTTTTGAGCAATAATAGTTGCATCTATATTGTTTATGGAATAACCATTATCTGAAAGAAGTAATCCTACTTGTTTTAAAAGTTTTAAACTTGAAATACCTTTGAATCTTTCATCTGTATCAGGAAAATGCTTGCCTATATCACCTAGAGCTGAAGCACCAAGCAATGAATCCATAATTGCATGAAGTAATACATCAGCATCTGAATGTCCAAGTAAACCGTGCTTATAAGGAATTTTAACTCCTCCTATTATTAAGTCTCTTTCTTCAACTAAACGATGTACATCGTATCCTAATCCTATCCTCACTTTATCACCTCTAAATTAATTATAGAATTATTTTACCATAAATATAGAAGATATATTTAAAATTTATTTTTTAGAACTATAATACTTTTTTAAAGGGATAGACTTTAGAATTATTTTTTACATATTTTTTCTTAAATATTTTATTAATAAGATGATTTAATTTAATATTAAGCTTGTAAATAAAGTGAATGGTCCTAGATGAAAGTTTCTTACGTTTAAGGACGAAATCTACATAAATTATTTTTCTATTCATAAGTTGCTCCTAAAATATTAATAGACTATAAAAAGCATATATAAGTTCTAATAAATTGCATTAATTTAATTAAAGTAAATACACTTTGTTATAGTATAAGTAATTCGGTATTACAGGAACTTATATATAAAATTCAAAAATATATATGCTTTTAAATTTTCTTCATATACTGCTAATGAGATTTTACTATAAAATAAATAATACAAAATGTAATGTAAATTAATAATTAGAACATATATATTATAAAAGTCCATAATGTTTATGATATAATATATGATAGAGTGGTATAAATGTTTAATGGGAGATGATGAATTTGAAAGAAAAGATTAGAAGAGTAATAGGGATTATTTTAATAATAGTTGGACTAGCATTGATAATATCAATTGTTTATAAAAAAATGGAAACTTCAAAGAAACAAAAAGAGCTTCAAAATATTTTAGAACAAGTAATAAATGAAGATCCGAAAAGTGAGGGATCTGATAATGGTGATAAATCAATTAATGGATATAAACCTATTGCTTTAATTGAAATTCCAAGTATAAACTTATCTCAAGGCTTAGTGGAAGGAATGTCTGATAATGTACTTCAGTATTACTTAGGTCATTTTGAAGATTCAGCAAAACCAGGAGAAAAAGGAAATTTCGTGGTAGCTGGTCACAGGGTATCAGATTATTCAGAAGCATTTGTAAACTTGTACAAAGTTGAAGCAGGAGACGATATTATAGTTAAGGCAAATAAGAAAGAGTATATATACAAAATAGATGAAAATTTTATAGTTGATCCAAGTAGGGTTGATGTTTTAGATAAAACAGATGATGCAACAATTACCTTAATAACTTGTACTGTTGGAGCTAAGGAGAGAGTTATAGTAAAAGGTAAGCTTATAGAAACAAAGGATCTACAAAGTGGAGGAGAATAATGAGCAATTTTCAAAGTGATAAATATAAATTCTCAACTAAGGCTCCATCAAATTTAGCTTTAGAAGAGGTTGTTGAGAAAAGGTCAGAAGAAATAGAAAGGCTAAAAAATGAACTTTTAACTTATAAAATACTTATTAAAGATTTAACACATGAAGAGCCATCATATAATGTAAGAAACAAAATTTTAAATATAGCCTATTTTATGATAGAAGATGTAGAACTTTTTGAATACTTAAATACAACAAAGAAATTTCCGATAAATAGACTTTTCAAAAGAACACCAATAGAAAAAGAATTTTTTCACAATTGGAAAGAGCATATAATAACATATGTTGTTATATTATCAAATCCTAATTACAAGTATCTACAAGAATATATACAAATAGTTGAAGCTATTAACATAATGGGAGTAGATGAGGTTTCTGAGCTTATAAAGTCAACAGAGCATAGGGGGATTATACTAGAAAAGAGTATTAGGAAGGCTATAGTATTAACTTTTAAAGGTGAGTTTGTAAAGGTTAAGTGCGGTAAGGAAAATAAAGTTGGAGAAGATTTAATTAGTACTGAAGCTATTTCTATTAAGAAGTATAAATTACAATTTTCAATATTAATTAGCTTAATTGTAGTTATACTTATGATATCAATATTTAAGTATAGATCCATTGATAAAACTGTAGTAATAGAAACTACTTCTGAAATTACATTAGAGGTAAACAGCTTTAATAGAGTTATAGATTCTTATAGTAAAACAGAAAAAGGCGGAAATATGCTAAAAGAATTAAATGTAAATAACTCTGAAATAGATGATTCAATAAAAAATATATTAAATTATGCTGCTAACAATGAAATGTTTCCTGAATCAGGAGTAATAGTTACTGTAGCTGGGAATCCTTTAAAATATGGAGTTTTAGAGAAAACAGAAAATTTTATTGAAGAAGAGAAACTTAAAGTTATGTTAAATAATTCAGGAGATGAACATAAGGTAAGTCCATAAAATCTGTAAAAGGTGATAAATTATGAAGCAAAAGAATAGTGAGAAAAAGTATGTAATAGTACATAATGATAGAGGAAATGAAATAAGATTAAATAAATTTATAAGTGAAACAGGAATATGTTCCAGAAGAGAAGCAGATAAGCTTATAGAAAGCGGTAGAGTTACTATAAATGGAATAAAAGCAGTTATGGGTACGAAGGTAACAGAAGAAGCAGATGTTAGAGTAGATGGTAAATCTATAAAGAAAATTGATGATTTAGTTTATATAGCATTAAATAAACCAGTAGGAATTACATGTACTACAGAAAAAAAGGTTAAGGGAAATATAGTTGACTTTGTAAATCATAAAAAGAGAATTTTTCCAATAGGAAGATTAGATAAAGATTCTCAAGGATTAATATTGCTAACAAATGATGGTGATATAGTAAATAAGATATTAAGAGCTGGAAATAATCATGAAAAAGAATATATAGTTACTGTTGATAAAGCTATTGATGAAAAGTTTATAGACTCCATGGCAAATGGTGTAAGAATATTAGGTACAGTAACTAAAAAATGCTATGTCACAAAAGAAAATAAAAATACATTTAGAATAATTTTAACTCAAGGTATGAATAGACAAATAAGAAGAATGTGTGAAGCTTTGGGTTATAATGTAGTTAAGTTAAATAGAATACGGATTATGAATATAAAATTAGATAATTTAAAAATTGGAGAGTGGAGAGATTTAACATATACAGAGTTAAAAAAGTTAAATTTATTAATTGGTAATTCAGGAAGAACAAAGGATTTTGATGATTAGAAAGCTATAAGCTGTTAAATTATTGCAGCTTATAGCTTTTCCTTATCTTGAGTTTGTAAGTGGACATATGTAAGTTTGCGTTGACTTGGAGTTGGACGACGGAATAAGTAAATTTACATATGTCCGCTTTTTTAGTATATTTATTAAAATATTAAAAAGTTATCCACAGACGTGTAAATGGCTATAATAGGAAGGTTTGCGAACTTTATAGATTTGTATAGAAATAAATTACAGTAAAAATCTGTATGTTACACACATAATCCACATGTCCCTGTGGATAAGTTGTGCAAACTATGTTGAAAATAGTGTTAATAATTATTAACACTATTGTAGATAATATATTGTAGATATAATTATTGAAAATGCAGAAAATTATTATAATTTATAAAAACAGGAGATATAGTCATATGAGAAAAGTTTGTAGAGGGTTATTAATTACAGTGTTATTGTTAAAGGTTGTCCACATTTATCCACAAGCATTGTTAATAAATTTTAATAGTAATATTGTCGAAAATCCAATGCTTGTGGATAAGGTTATAAAAGAAAATACAAACTTCATAAATATAGATGTCGAAATCCCACAAATAGTAGGATTAGCTAATAAAGATAAAGAAAAAGTTATCAACAAGGAAATTTTGGATTGGACTGACATGTGGATAAAAGATGTAAAAGATGTTAGCCAAGAATTTAATCCAACAATTCCATATCAATTAAATGCAAGATATACTTTAACTAATGATAAGAAAATATTAAGCTTCTTTATAGATTACTATCAGTTTAGTGGTGGGGCACATGGAATTACTACTAGAAAAACATATAATGTAGATATTTCTACAGGAGAAAAATTAGAACTAAAAGATTTATTTAAAAAAGGATATGACTATAAGAAATTTATAAATGAAGCTATACAAAAGGAAATAAATAAAAATCCAGAGTATTATTTCACTGGTAAAGATGGATTTAATGGGATAAAAGATGATCAAAGCTTTTATATAGATAATGGAAAGCTTATAATTCATTTTCCTTATTATGAAATAGCGCCTTATGCAGGAGGAATGCCAGAATTTGAAATACCATATGAAGTTTATTAAAAAAAGCAGTCTGTACGTAGTACAAACTGCTTTTTATGAAACTTTTTATTAAGCTACTTTTTCTACATTTTCTTTTTCTTGTGAAGAAGTATGATTAGTATGCTTTCTATCATTTATTGAATCTCTAATTACTTTAACAACTTGTATTATTAAAGTAGGTATAAATGCTAACAAGTAAATATATCCAATTTGTGCACCTGTTAAATTAGCAACTTCAAATAAGTTTTCTAAGAATGGAACAAATAGTACACAGTTTAATAATACTAATCCTATACCAAATGCCATCCAACTATATCTATTTGAAAATAATCCAATTGAAAATATTGATCTATCTCCTCTACAATTAAATCCATGAAATAATCTTGCTAAACAAAGTGTTGCAAAAGCCATTGTAGATGCAACATATTTATCTGTTCTTAATCCAATATAAAAGGCTATTAAAGTAAATATTGCAATAACTAATCCTTCACTTGCTATTTCATATATAAAATCTTTTGATAATATAGATGAATTTCTTGATCTAGGTTTTTCTTTTAATAAATCTTTTTGTGATTTTTCCATTCCTATTGCAATAGCAGGTAAACTATCTGTTAAAAGGTTTATAAATAATAAATGTACTGCTGCAAATGGCATCGGTAAAGCCATTAATGAAGTATATAAAACAGATAATATACCAGATGCGTTACCTGATAGTAAGAATTTAATAGAATTTTTTATATTCTTATATATATTTCTACCATTAGCTACAGATTTAACTATTGTAGCAAAGTTGTCATCTGTTAATATTACAGAAGCTGCATCTTTAGATACTTCTGTTCCTGTAATTCCCATTGCGATTCCAATATCGGCTTGTTTAAGAGCAGGAGCATCATTAACTCCATCTCCAGTCATTGCAACTATTTGATTCTTTTCTTGCCATGCTCTAACTATTCGTATCTTATGTTCAGGAGAAACTCTTGCATAAACTGAAATTTTCTCTATGTTATTTTTTAATTCTTCATCTGACATTTTATCAAGTTCTATTCCTTCAATAGCTCTATCGCCATCTTTAAAAATCCCTATTTGTTTTGCAATGGCAGATGCTGTAATCTTATGGTCTCCCGTAATCATAACAGGCTTTATTCCAGCAGTGATACAATCCTTAACAGCTTCAGCAGATTCTTCTCTTGGAGGATCTATCATTGAAATAAGACCTATAAATGTATAATTATTTTCATCATCTAATGTTAATTCTTGAGAAGATTCAAAT
Organism: Clostridium sp. MB05; assembly: GCF_046581255.1. Taxonomy (NCBI): domain Bacteria; kingdom Bacillati; phylum Bacillota; class Clostridia; order Eubacteriales; family Clostridiaceae; genus Clostridium; species Clostridium sp. MB05. The sequence continues at coordinate 769,836 of NZ_CP174370.1, forward strand.
TCTCTATAAGCAAATGCTAAAACTCTTAATCCACTTTGAGATAATTGTTTATTTGAATTAATTATATTTTGTTTATCCTCATAAGTAATTTCTCTTACACCTTCAGAAGTTTTAATAGTTTTAACTCTATCTAGTAATACATCAAAAGCACCTTTAGTAAACATTAAGTACTTATCATTAAAGTGATGAAGTGTGCTCATAAGCTTTCTATCAGAATCAAAAGGTAATTCAGATAATCTAGCATAAGATTTTCTTATAGACAGTTCGTCCAATGATAATTTATGACCTAAGTTAACAAGAGCTACTTCAGTAGGATCTCCAATTTCAACACCTTCTTTAGAAGTAGAGTCATTACATAAAATTGAACTATTAATTAAATAATTTGAAACTTCGTCATTTAAATCTATTTCTTCACCATCAATTAATTTATTATCAATATAAACTTTTTTTACAGTCATTTTATTTTGAGTAAGAGTACCTGTTTTATCAGAACAGATTACAGATACTGAACCTAAGCCTTCAACAGCTCTAAGTTTTTTAATAATAGCATTTTCCTTAGCCATCTTTTGAGTTCCTAAGGCTAGTACAATTGTAACTATAGAACTTAATGCTTCAGGTATAGCAGCAACAGCTAAGGCAACAGCAAACATAAGAGAATCTAACATATTAGTGCCCCTATAAAGACTAAGACCAAAAACTAAAGCACAGATTATTAATATTCCTATAGCTAATTTTTTACTAAAATCATCTAAGCTAGCTTGTAATGGAGTTTGTTTTTCTTGAGTTTCTTCCATTAAATGAGCTATTTTACCTATTTCAGTATTCATTCCAGTTCCAGTTATAACAACTAAAGCTCTACCATAAGTAACTAAAGAGCCAGAGAAAACCATATTTTTTTGATCACCTAAAGCTATTTCTTCACTTTCAATTAAATCAACAAATTTATTTACACTTTCAGATTCTCCAGTTAAAGAACTTTCATTAATCTGAAGTGAGAAGTTTTCAATTATTCTACCATCTGCAACGACCATATCTCCAGCTTCTAATATTAAAATATCTCCTAGAACAATTTCCTTAGATTGAATCTCAACCTTTTTACCAGATCTATAAACTTTTGCAGAAGGGGAAGAAAGTGCTTTTAAACTATCTAATGACTGTTCTGCTTTAAAATGTTGAACTGTACCTAATATAGCATTTAAAATTATAACAGCAAAAATAACTAAAGTACTTTCAACATTACCTGTAGCCATTGATATAATAGCAGCTACAATTAATATTATTACAAGTAAATCCTTAAATTGGCTTAAAAAAACCTGTAGCATAGTTTGTTTTTTCTTTTCAGTTAATTGGTTGTACCCGAATTTCTCTAAATTTTCTTTTACTTGATTTTCACTTAAACCACTTTTAGATACATTAAACTGTTTTAACACTTCTTCATATGGCTTAGAAAAAAATTTTTCCATAATAATTCCTCCAAACTATTTAGTATTAATATTTTGTGTTTTTATATAAAAATTAGCCTAGAAATATATGAGCCTATAAACAAAAAGAGACTCTTAATACAATTTTCAAGTTATGAAAAACTGTATTAAAAGTCTCGTAACCAAATTGGTATATAACACCAGACCATAAGGTCGCGAATGTTGACGTTATATTTTTTACTACTCCCTCTTAATGGAAATATTAAATTATAGACTAATTTTAAACTTATTTTAGAAAAATGTCAATACATAAAATTTGTCTAAAGAGGGGATACTAAATAGAAAAAACTTTTATAAATATTAAAAATTTCACAAAATAAAAATAAATAGCATAGAATGTATTATAGTATTACATGGAGTTGAAAGTTATTGATATACGGGCTAATATTAGCAGGAGGAAAAGGAACTAGACTTTATCCTTTGTCAAGGTCAAGTAAGCCTAAACAATTTTTGAAGGTTATAAATAACAAAAGTTTTTTACAAAATACTGTAGATAGAATAACTCCTTTAATTAAGAAGGAAAATATTTATGTGGTTACTAATAAAGGTTATGAGGATAAAATAAAAACAGAATTAAATAGCATAAACGTAAATAATATTTTCACAGAACCACAAAATAAAGAAACAGCGACTTGTATAGGTCTATCAGCTGTTAAGCTTTTAAAAAAAGATGGGGATGCTGTTATGGTTGTTTTACCCTCAGATCACCATATAGAATCTGAGAAGGTTTATATAGAAACATTATCACAAGCTGTGGATATTGCAAATAAGAGAAGAGGAATAGTAACCCTTGGAATAACACCAACTAGAGCGGAAACAGGTTATGGATATATTGAAATGGGACAAAGAATACAATCAGAGATACCCACTTATAAAGTAGCTAGGTTCACAGAAAAGCCTAATATAGAAGTTGCAAAAGACTTTTTATTAAAAGGAACTTATTTATGGAACTCTGGAATGTTTGTATTTAGAGCAGATGTAATATTAAGAGAGATAGAAAAATATTTACCTCAATTATATAAATCATTAATGGAAATATACAAACACATTGGCGAAGAGGATGAAGAAGAAGTTATAAATGAACAATATCCTTTAATAGATGGAATATCAATAGACTTTGGAATTATGCAAAAAACTAGAAAAGCTTTTGTAATAAAAAGTGATTTTATATGGGATGATATAGGAAGCTTTTCAGCTTTAAGCAGATATTTAGAAGAAGAGAAAAATAATAAAATAAGTAATAATGTATATCTTCAAGATAGTGAGAATTGTGCTATTTTTGGAGATAAAAATTTAATAATTGGATTGGGAATAAAGGATTTAGTTATAGTGGATTCTGGAGATGTAATATTAATAATGGATAAAAATAAAGATCAAGAAATAAAACATTTATTGGGTGACTTAACCAATAGGCCAGAATATGAAGACTATATTTAAAAGTTAAGATAGAAATTCCAAATGAAGTTCATAAATATATTTTTTAGTTTGGTCTAGTTAGATTATTTCATTAATTATTAAGTATCGATTGCTAATTATAAGTAGAGAAGAAGTGTCTTCTCTATTTTATTATATAAAAATATATAATAAAGAAATTTTAAAGTAATAGCTAGTAACAGTAATACATTGAATTAGAAATTATTATATGTGTATTATTAAAATTAGATTAGTTAGAATATAGAAAACTCTTATTGTTCTAGAAAGTAAAAATAAATTGAAATTAAATTCTGAATTTTAGCTTAATATTAAAGTTAGAAATTTAAAATACAAATTTTTTATTGTATAATTTAAATAAAAAATTAAGGAGATAAAAAATGGGAGTAGAGAAAAAAAGAGAGTTTATTATAAATACTATATACTTAATAATAGTTGGAGCAATAATATACATTACTATTAAATATGGGCTTGGATGGTTTATGCCTTTTGTTATAGGGTTTGGGATAGCATTTATATTAAAGCCGCTAATTAATTTCATATCAAGTAAGTTTAGAATAAATAGAAAGTTAGTAGCTGGAATAACAGTTCTAATTTTTTATGCAACTGTTGGTGCACTTTTTGCTTTACTTGTTGTTAAATTGTTTGTAGCTTTAAAATCAGTATTTATTAGTTTGCCTAATATTTATTTAACCAATATAGAACCAGCTGTATATGATTTACTTGATGGAATAGAGGTTTTAATAGCAAAACTTGATCCTGCATTAGTACAGGGAATTAATGATATAACTTCCTCACTTGTTGAGTCATTAGGAAGTATAATTACTAACATATCATCAGGAGTTGTTAAATTTGTATCTTCTACAGTATCATCAGTTCCAACATTTTTTATTATAGTTATATTATCTATTATTTCATCATTCTTTTGTGCAATGGACTATACAAATATTACAAGTTTCATAACTAGACAATTTCCGGATAAAGTTTCTAGTATAATATTAGATATTAAGGATTATATAGTAGGAACTTTATTTAAACTTATAAAGGCATACGCAATAATTATAAGTATAACTTTTATTGAATTATCAATAGGGCTGTCTATTTTAAAAGTAGAGGGTGCTATAACAATAGCAGCATTAATAGCATTAGTAGATATACTTCCAGTGCTGGGAACAGGTGGAGTAGTGATACCTTGGGTTATAATAGAAGCTATTAAAGGAAATTTTGGATTAGCAATAGGACTTGCGATATTATATGTAACTATTACTGTAATAAGAAATATATTAGAGCCAAAGATTGTTGGTCAGCAAGTAGGATTACATCCTTTAGTAATGTTAGTATGTATGTTTATGGGTGCTAGAATATTTGGATTCCTTGGATTATTTATTTTACCAATTATAGTTATTATTTTGAAAAATTTAAATGATAGTGGAAAAATACATATATTTAAATAAATTGAATAAAAATTAAATTAACTTATATTTTAAAATTGGAGAAACATATGAAAATTGAATTTTATGAAAAAAATACAATAGAAAATGAAAAATTACTTTATGCAATAATAGTTTCTAGGTATAGAGATAAATGGGTTTATGTAAAGCACAAAAAAAGAAGAACTTGGGAAATACCAGCAGGACATAGAGAAGTTGGAGAAGATATAAATTTTACTGCTAAAAGGGAGTTAAGAGAAGAAACAGGAGCAGAAGAATTTAAAATAACATATATAAATGATTATTCTTTAATAATAGAAGGCGAAAAAAGTTTTGCTTCTTTATTCTATGCAGAAATAAACTCTTTAGGAGAGTTACCAAATTTTGAAATAGGAGAAGTTAAGTTATTTGAAAGAGAGCCAAAGGAATTAACATATCCTTCAATACAACCTTTATTAATTAAGAAAATAAAAGAAATAAAGGGAATTAAATAAAAACATTAACAAAAAATGGATATAAATTTATAATGTTTAATAAAGAGAATTAAAAGTTAATATGATAATAAATGGAGATATAAACAAAAAAACATATTTGTTTTTTATCATCTATAGTATTATTATAAAGATATAAAAATAAAAGCGAGGTGAGGAAATTATGATGATGAATACTCACAAAGCTTTAGCACAACAATTTATAAACAATGTTGAAGAAGATAAAGTTTTTATAATAAATGATGGTCATTTTATTTGGGGAAATTTAAAACCTGATTCTGTATCAAAATATAAGTTTAAAAAACATTATATTGATGAAAGTTTTGAAATGATTGTAAAAAAAATAGAATTTTTATCTTCTCTAACTTTAGATGATATCTATACTAGATATTCACCTAATAAGTTTAATCAGGAATTAGGAGTTGTATGTCACTTTTTATGTGATTATTTCTGTATTCCACATTTTCAAAGATGGGAATTTAAAAGTGCTAATGCTATGAAAGAACATGTATTATATGAAAATGAATTAAATAAATTTACAAAGAATTATAATATTAAAAAAGATATAAATTTACATTTGACTTCAGAAGAAATAAGAAAATATATAATGAAGCTACAGGAAGAATATAATGGAAAATCCTCATATGAAAAAGATCTAATTTATGCTAGTCATATTTGCAGTACTGTTGTAAATATGGTTTTGAATGAAGTTGTTTTAAATCAAAAATTAAAAGAGCATATTGCATTGGTAATATAGAGAGCTGTAAAGCTCTCTTTTTTAGGTTTAGGCGAGTATAAAAGCTTAAAGTTTTGAAAATATGATTACATATGTCCACTTTTTTACAAAAGATTTTTATTTAAAGTTGACACATTTAATAAGAATAGCATATAATATTATTAAATAAACATATGAACAATTGTTCATATGAGTTTGGAGGGGAATTATGGAAGAAAATAAATTGGAAAGTTGTAATTGTACTATAATTCATAAAGATGTAGTTGAAAAAGTAAAAGGTTCTATACCAAATGAAGAAACTTTATATGATTTAGCTGATTTATTTAAGGCTTTCAGCGATTCTACAAGAATAAAAATATTATGTGCTTTATTTCAAGAAGAGTTATGTGTATGCGATTTAGCTGCTTTATTAAATATGACTCAATCAGCGATTTCACATCAACTTAGAGTATTAAAATCAAATAGATTAGTTAAGTTTAGAAGAGCTGGAAAAGTAATATATTATTCATTAGCAGATGATCATATTGAGCATATATTTAATGAAGGATTTAAGCATATTATTGAATAAGAAAGTGGGGATAGAAATGAGTAGTAATGAAATAAAATTGATTTTATCTGGATTAACTTGTGCGAATTGTGCAAATAAAATTGAGACTAGAGTTAATAATTTAAATGGAGTTAAAGAAGCCACTTTGAATTTTACAACTTCAAATTTAATTATAGAATTAAATGGAGAGAAACCAACAGAAGAAGTAATAGAAGAAACAAAATCAATAATTAAAAAGCTAGAGCCAGGAGTTAAGGTATTTGATAAAAATGATAATAATAACATTACTGAAAATGTTAATAGATGTACAAGTAGTTGCTGTTCTATAGAAAGCGATAGTGATAAAGAAAATCATAATCATGGGAAGGAACATTCTCATACCCATTTAAGAGGAGAAGATCATGGACATTCTCATGATGATTCACACGGACACTCTCATGATCATTCACATGGAGGAAAAGTTGGTATAAAGGAGAACATTAGGTTAATAATAGGTGCAATAATATATATAGTTGCTATCATTTCAAAAGAAAATTCAATGATATCAATAATACTTTTTGCTCTTAGTTATGTTTTAATTGGAGGAGAAGTAGTTTTAACAGCTATAAAGAATATATTCAGAGGAGAAGTATTTGATGAAAACTTCTTAATGACAGTTGCTACTTTAGGAGCCTTCTTCGTAGGTGACTTTAAAGAAGGGGTAGCAGTTATGTTATTTTATGAAATAGGAGAGGTATTCCAATCTTATGCAGTAAATAGATCTAGAAAATCAATAACATCTCTTATGAATATAAGAGCTGAATATGCTAATATTTTAGTAGATGGAAAAGAAGAAAAAGTTAAACCAGAAACAGTCAATATAGATGATATAATAGTTATTAAGCCAGGTGAAAGAGTACCTTTAGATGGTGTTGTATTAGATGGAACAAGCTTTGTAGATACATCAGCACTTACTGGTGAATCAGTTCCAAGGGAAGTTTCTGTGGGAGAAGATATCTTAGCAGGATTTATAAATACAAATGGTGTTTTAAAAGTTAAGGTATCTAAAAACTTTAAAGAATCAACAGTATCAAGAATTTTAGAATTAGTAGAAAATGCATCTAATAAAAAAGCACCAACTGAAAAGTTTATAACTAAATTTGCAAGAGTATATACTCCAATAGTTGTATTTTCAGCTTTAGCGTTAGCTATAATACCTCCATTAGTTATAAAGGATGCAAGTTTTTCAGATTGGATTTATAGAGCTTTAATATTCTTAGTTGTATCTTGTCCTTGTGCATTAGTAGTTTCTATTCCTCTTGGATTATTTGCAGGGATTGGAGGAGCATCTAAAAAAGGTATATTAGTTAAGGGTGGAAATTACCTAGAAGCTCTTAAAGATGTTAATACAGTTGTTTTTGATAAAACAGGAACTTTAACTAAAGGAGTTTTTAAGGTAACAGAAATAAATAATAATAATAATAATATTTCAAAAGAAGAATTAATAGAGGTTGCGGCTATAGCAGAAAGCTTATCAAATCATCCAATAGCTCAATCTATTATAAAGGAATATGGAAAAGATATAAAAAATGAAGAGTTAAGTGATTATGAAGAAATATCAGGACATGGAATTAAAGCCTTAATTAACGGAGCAGAAGTTTTAGTAGGTAACTATAAATTAATGGAAAAGTTTAATATAAGTTATAATGATATAGCATCAATTGGAACAATAGTTCATATTGCTATAAATAATGAATATAAAGGTAATATAGTTATATCCGATGAAATAAAAGAAGGTGCTAAGAAAGCCATAGAAGGCTTGAAGGAAGCCGGGGTTTCTCAAACTGTTATGTTAACAGGTGATAATAAATCCGTGGCAGAAAAGGTAGCATCACTAGTAGGCGTTGATAAGGTATTTTCAGAATTATTACCAGGAGATAAAGTTGAAAAGGTAGAAGGTTTAATAAAAGATAATTCAACTCAAGGAAAAGTTATATTTGTTGGAGATGGAATAAATGATGCACCAGTTTTAGCAAGAGCTGATATAGGAGTTGCTATGGGAGGAATAGGTTCAGATGCAGCTATTGAAGCCGCAGATGTAGTTTTAATGAAAGATGATCCAGAAGCTTTAGTTACAGCCATTAAAGTTGCAAGAAAGACAAATAAAGTTTTATGGCAAAATATAATATTCTCATTAGGAGTAAAAGTATTAGTATTGATTTTAAGTGCTTTTGGAGTAGCAACAATGTGGGAAGCAGTATTTGCAGATGTAGGAGTAACTTTAATAGCAGTTCTAAATTCAACTAGATGTTTAAAATAATTTTATAACTATTTTATTGACAAATTTCATCATATTAAATATAATGAATTAGGTTGAAAATTTTCAGGCGTAAGGGAAGCATACAAGATCATTATCTTGTTTACAAAGCTTTGAGAAGCTTTGTATAAATTTGAGACTTATGTATAACGGATCTGCTACGTTATACATAAGTCTATTTTTTATAACTAAATATAATTAAATTAATTTTTATTGGAAAATATTTTATTAAATGTTTATTAAGTATATAATCTATTTTTAGATTTTAAGAAAAATAAAAGAAAATTTTGAAACTTTGTTAAATACGTAACTCAAGTTGTTTTAAAATTTTAATAAAAGTGTTAAAATATATATTATAAATTTGGTAATAATAAAGTTTTAATATATGAAAATAAATTTGATTAGGAGAATGAAGGTTATGGATAAGAAAAAGAATATTTCTATGGCTGTAATTAAAAGACTGCCAAAATATCATAGATACTTACAAGAGTTGTTAAGAAATGATGTAGATAGAATTTCTTCAAAAGAGTTAGGAGAAAAGATAGGCTTTACAGCGTCACAAATACGCCAAGACTTAAATTGTTTTGGAGACTTTGGCCAACAGGGTTATGGATATAATGTAAAAGATTTATATAATCAAATAAGTCTAATATTGGGATTAAATAAAGAATACAAAGGAATAATAGTTGGAGCAGGAAATATAGGTCAGGCAATAGCAAATTACAGTAGATTTTCTCAAATAGGGTTAACTATAGAAGCTATATTTGATGCAAATCCTAAGCTTATTGGAATGAAAATAAGAGATATAGAAATACAAGATATTGATAACTTAAAATATTATTTAGGAGATAATAGTATAGATATAGGAATAATTTGTGTTCCTAGAATAAATGCACAAAAGGTTAGTGATACTTTAGTAGAAGGTGGGGTAACGGGCATATGGAATTTTGCTCCAGTTGATTTATCTGTACCTGAAGAAGTAACAGTTGAAAATGTTCATTTATCAGAAAGTTTACTAACATTAATATATTTACTTCATGATAAAGATGAAAGTAAGTAGTTACATTAAAAAATTGCCTAAAATTAGAAATATTTATTGCAAAAGAAAATTTAAGAGTTTATAATAATAATTGAAGCGGGGGCTTCAATTATTTTTTTTGTTAATTGTTACAATATTAACAAATGGTTTATTTATTAAACATATAGATTATTAAAGAATTTTTGATATGTTTAGTTAAATATGTCACATTAAAGGGTATAAAGTATAGGTTTGAGAAGCTTATATAATTAAAGATTAATGAAAAATTGAATAATTTTATATAAGTATAGTTAAAGGGAGGACTTTATTATGGAGTTAAAGAATGTAATTCTTGAAAAAGAGGGAAATCTAGCTATTGTTACAATTAATAGACCTAAAGCTTTAAATGCTTTAAATTCAGGGACTTTAAAAGATTTAGATGCAGTTTTAGATGATTTAGAAAATGATCAAAATATTTACTGTGTCATACTAACAGGATCTGGGGAAAAAGCTTTTGTTGCTGGAGCAGATATTTCTGAAATGAAGGACTTAACTGAAGATGAAGGAAGAGAATTTGGTCTTTTAGGAAACAAAGTTTTCAGAAGATTAGAAAAATTAGACAAGCCTGTTATTGCGGCTATATCAGGATTTGCTTTAGGTGGTGGATGTGAATTAGCTATGGCTTGTGATATAAGAATAGCTTCAGAAAAGGCTAGATTTGCTCAACCAGAGGTTGGTCTTGGAATAACACCAGGATTTGGAGGAACTCAAAGATTACCAAGATTAGTTGGTGAAGGAAAGGCCAAAGAGCTTATTTATACTTGTGCAACTGTAAAGGCAGATGAAGCTTTAAAAATAGGCTTAGTTAATAAAGTTGTAGCACTAGAAAGTTTAATGGAAGAAGCTAAAAATATGGCAAAGACTATAATAGCAAATGCTCCTATAGCAGTAAGGTTATGTAAAGATGCTATAAATAGGGGGATGCAAGTAGATATAGATAAAGCTATAGAAATTGAAGCCGAAGATTTTGGTAAATGCTTTTCTACAGAAGATCAAAAAGAGGGCATGGAAGCATTTATGGAAAAGAGAGCCAAAAATTTTTCTAACAAATAGTCAGAAAAAATAAAATATAAAAAAAATTCAAATTAAAATAATTAAAAATATTTAAATTAAGTAAATTCATATAATTAAAAAAGGTTCAATATCAAGGAGGTATATTAAATGAATTTTCAATTAACTAGAGAGCAAGAATTAGTGAGACAAATGGCTAGAGAATTCACTATAAATGAAGTAAAACCAATTGCTGCTGAAATTGATGAAACTGAAAGATTTCCAATGGAAAACGTTGAAAAAATGGCCAAGCTTGGAATGTTAGGAATTCCTTTTTCTAAAGAGTACGGTGGAGCAGGTGGAGACACGCTTTCTTATATATTAACTGTAGAGGAGCTATCAAAGGCTTGTGGAACTACAGGGGTTATAGTGTCTGCCCACACTTCTCTTTGTGCATCTTTAATAGAGCAGTTTGGAACTAAATATCAAAAAGAAAGATATTTAAAAGATCTTGCAACAGGTAAAAAACTTGGTGCTTTTGGTTTAACAGAACCAGGAGCAGGTACAGATGCAGCAGGTCAACAAACAGTAGCAGTATTAGATGGAGATAATTATATATTAAACGGATCAAAAATATTTATAACTAATGGAGGAGTAGCAGAAACATTTATAATATTTGCTATGACAGATAGAAGTAAAGGAACAAAGGGAATATCAGCATTTATAGTTGAAAAGGATTTTTCAGGATTCTCAATAGGAAAGAAAGAAGAGAAACTAGGAATTAGAGCTTCTTCAACAACAGAATTAGTTATGAGTAATTGTATTGTTCCAAAAGATAACTTAATTGGACAAGAGGGTAAAGGTTTTGGTATAGCTATGAAAACTTTAGATGGAGGAAGAATAGGTATAGCAGCTCAAGCTTTAGGAATAGCAGAAGGCGCATTTGACGAAGCAGTTGCTTATATGAAGGAAAGAAAACAATTTGGAAGACCATTAGCAGCATTCCAAGGTTTACAATGGATGATTGCAGAAATGGATACAAAAATAGAAGCTGCAAGACACTTAGTTTATAAAGCAGCATGCTTAAAGGATGCTAAACTTCCATATTCAGTAGAAGCAGCAAGAGCTAAACTTTATGCAGCAGAAGTTGCTATGGATGTAACAACTAAGGCTGTTCAAATATTCGGTGGATACGGATATACTAGGGAATATCCAGTTGAAAGAATGATGAGAGATGCTAAGATAACTGAAATCTATGAAGGAACATCAGAAGTTCAAAAAATGGTTATTTCAGGAAATGCATTAAGATAATAAGGGAGGATTTATAGATGAATATAGTAGTTTGTTTAAAACAAGTTCCAGATACAACAGCTGTTAAGATTGATCCAAAAACAGGAACACTTATAAGAGATGGAGTTCCATCAATAATAAATCCAGAGGATAAACATGCTTTAGAAGAAGCATTAACAATAAAAGACAATACAGGAGCGAAAGTTACAGTAATAAGTATGGGACCTCCTCAAGCACAAAATGCTTTAAGAGAAGCTTTATGTATGGGAGCTGATGAAGCTATTCTTATAACTGATAGGGCTTTTGCAGGAGCAGATACATTAGCAACTTCAAAGGCTTTAGCAGGAGCTTTAAAAAAGTTAGAGTATGATATAGTATTTGCAGGAAGACAAGCAATCGATGGAGATACTGCTCAAGTAGGTCCAGAAATTGCAGAACATTTAAATATACCTCAAGTAACATATGTTCAAGATGTTAAAGTAGAAGAAGATGGATTATTAGTAAATAGAGCATTAGAAGATGGATATGAATTAATAAAAGTTAAGGCACCAGTTCTTTTAACAGCTATAAAGGAATTAAATGAGCCAAGATATATGAATGTTAAGTATATCTTTGACACAGCTAATAAGGAAATAAAGATTTGGTCAGCTGATGATATAGATGTGAATAAAGATGAATTAGGACTTAAAGGATCGCCGACTAAGGTTAAAAAGAGTATGACTAAAGAAGCTAAAGGAGCTGGAGAAATAATAAATGAAGTTCCACAAGAAGCTGTAAAGCATGTATTAGGAAAATTAAAGGAAAAGCACTATATCTAAGATATATGGGAGGTAAAAAATATGAGTATGGCAGATTACAATGGAGTTTGGGTATTTGCTGAGCAAAGAGAAGGGGAACTTCAAAAGGTTTCTCTAGAATTATTAGGTGAAGGTAGAATGATTGCTGATAAGTTAGGAGTAAAACTAACAGCATTGCTATTAGGAGATAAAGTTAATGGATTAGCAGACACATTAGGAAGACATGGAGCAGATGAGGTTATCGTTGCTGAAAATGAGTTGTTAAAGCATTATACAACTGATGGATACACAAAAGTTATTTGCGATATAGCTAATGAAAGAAAACCAGGAATATTATTTATAGGAGCTACTTTCATTGGAAGAGATTTAGGGCCTAGAGTAGCAGCTAGATTATCAACAGGGTTAACAGCAGACTGTACAGTTTTAGATGTTGATGTTGAAAAAGCAGATTTACTAGCTACAAGACCAGCTTTTGGTGGAAACTTAATGGCAACAATAGCTTGCCCTGATCATAGACCACAAATGGCTACAGTAAGACCGGGAGTGTTCTCAAAGCTTCCAGATGAAGATAGAGAGTTTACTGTAGAAAATGTTGAAGTTAAGCTAGAAGAAGCAGATATTAGAACTAAAATAGTTGAAATTGTAAAGGAAGCTAAGGATATAGTTGATATAAGTGAAGCTAACTTTATAGTAGCTGGAGGTAGAGGAGTTGGTTCTAAGGAAAACTTTGCTATACTAGAAGAATTAGCAGAAGCCTTAGGAGGAACTGTTGCAGGATCAAGAGCAGCTGTGGAAAATGGTTGGATAGAAAGGGATTATCAAGTTGGTCAAACAGGTAAAACAGTAAGACCAAATATATATATAGCATGTGGTATTTCAGGAGCAATACAACACGTTGCAGGTATGCAAGACTCTGATATGATAATAGCTATAAATAAAGATTCATCAGCTCCAATAATGAAGTCAGCAGACTATGGAATAGTTGGAGATTTATTAAAAGTTGTGCCAGAAATGACAGCACAAGTAAAAGAGTTAAAAGAAGAGAAATAGAATTAACATACAATAAATATAATTGACAATTAGCAATAGAAAATAGACAATTAAAGAGTAAATTTAATATTTATTAATTTAGTTTTTTGAATTGTTAATTATTAATTGACAACTATCAATTATAAAGGGGTGTTTAGTAAAAATGGAAAAGATTTTTGTAATAGGCGCAGGAACAATGGGTGCTGGAATAGTTCAAGCTTTCGCTCAAAAAGGATATGAAGTTATAGTTAGAGATATCAAAGATGAATTTGTTGAAAGAGGAATAGCTGGAATAAATAAAGGCTTAAGCAAATTAGTTTCTAAGGGAAAAATGACTGAAGAAGATAAGGAAGCTATACTTTCAAGAATAACGGGAACTACTGATTTATCTCTTGCTGAGGATTGTGATTTAGTGATAGAAGCAGCAGTAGAAAATATGGAAATTAAAAAGACTATATTTGCTGAACTAGATTCAATTTGTAAGGAATCAGCAATCTTAGCTTCTAATACTTCATCATTATCAATAACAGAAGTTGCATCAGCAACAAAAAGACCAGATAAAGTTATAGGAATGCACTTTTTTAACCCGGCTCCAATAATGAAGCTAGTAGAAGTTATAAGAGGTATAGCTACATCTCAAGAAACTTTTGATTCTGTTAAAAATTTATCAGTTGCAATCGGAAAAGAGCCTGTAGAAGTTGCAGAAGCTCCAGGATTTGTAGTTAATAGAATACTTATTCCAATGATAAATGAAGCTACATTTATACTACAAGAAGGAATAGCTTCAGTTGAAGATATAGATACTTCAATGAAATATGGAGCAAATCATCCAATGGGACCTTTAGCTTTAGGGGATCTTATAGGGTTAGATGTTTGCCTAGCTATTATGGATGTTTTATATAATGAAACAGGAGACAGTAAATATAGAGCAAGCAGTCTTCTAAGAAAATATGTTAGAGCTGGATACCTTGGAAGAAAAACAGGAAAAGGATTCTATAACTATTAGAATTTAATAATAAAGAATTAAAACTAGTGGGAGAGTAAAGGAATAAATTCCTAAGCTCTTTCACTTTTTTTTATTTAATATATTGTATATAATATTAGAGGTTCATAATAGTTTAAAGTATAGTTTGTTATAAAATAATATTCATTTTATTGACATGTAGATTTTTATTGCATAGTATATTATTAGGAATAAATATATAATACAAATTGTTAGGTGAGGTTCCTATAAAGAAAAATGCTACTACCCAGAAAAATCTAGAGATTCCAATGGGTTAGCAAGAATCATCGCTAAGGTGATTTTTAATGTAGCTGACATTGTGTCTACGCTTTATAGTGCTAAAGCTCTACGATTATAAAGCTAATGTTATTAACTTTTGTCGTAGAGGGCAAAAGTTTTTTATTTTGAAGGGAGATGTTACTATGGACTCGTATCTGGGGACAATGTATGAATTGAATAGATTTAGATATAAAAAAGATAGGAAAGTCTTAATAGTAGTAATCTCTATTGAAGGATTTTCTCCTATCTAATTTTAGGAGGAAAATTTATGAAGTTAGATATGAATAAGGAAGAGTTAAGAAGATTTTTACTTCATGCTCCACAAGATAAAATTATTAAGTATATAGAAGATATACATCCAGTAGATATATTAGATGTATTACGTGATAATAAAGAAGATATAACTGATATTTTATATAGATTACCAGAGGAATTTATAGCATCAATAATAGATGAAGCTGAAAATGAGGAAAAGTATGAAATACTTAGTCAGTTTTCAGAGAACAAACAAAAAAATATTATTGAAGAAATGTCTTCAGATGAATTAACAGATTTACTAGGGATTTTAGATGAAGGACAAGCGAATAAGATTTTAGCAAAGATGACTGATGCAGATGCTAGAAAAGTTAGGCAATTATTAAGCTATGATCCAGACACTGCCGCAGGGATAATGGCTACGGAATTTATATCAGTAAAAGAGAATATGACTGTAGAGGAAACTTTAAAATATTTACAACAATATGGAGAAGAGATTCAAAATATATATGACTTATATGTAATAGATAATTTTGATAAGCTTAAAGGAATAGTTCCATTAAAAGATTTAGTAGTCTCAGGGTTTAATACTAAGATATCAGATATTTTAAATACTAATGTAGAATGGATTCCCTATAATATGGATCAAGAAGAAGTTGGACATAGGTTTGAGAAATATGGATATTTAACTATGCCTGTAGTAGATAATGCAAAAAGATTACTTGGTATAATAACCTTTGATGATGTGATGCAAATATTAAGGGATGAAAGTACAGAAGATATTCATCGTCTTGGGGGAATAGACAAGGAAGAAAAGATTAATGGAACATTAGGAGAGTCAGTAAAAAGTAGATTACCTTGGCTTGTTATTAATTTAGTTACAGCTATTTTAGCATCAGCAGTTGTAGGGATGTTTGAAGGTACAATAGGACGAGTAGTTTCTTTAGCTACATTTATGCCAATAGTTGCAGGAATGGGCGGAAATGCGGGTACACAAACATTAACTATAATTGTTAGAGGATTAGCATTAGGGGAATTAAACTTTAACAATATTAAGCATACATTCTTTAAAGAGGTCGGAATTGGACTTATAACAGGTTCTGTAATAGCTATTATAATATCTATATTAGGATATATGTGGGAAAGAAATATTGTTTTTGGAATAGTTATAGGCGTAGCCATGGTTTTAAATATGGTTGTTGCTACAATGTCAGGTTATGTAGTACCAATAGTGCTTAAAAAGCTTAATATAGACCCAGCATTAGCTTCATCCATATTTGTAACAACATTTACAGATGTATTAGGTTTCTTCTTCTTCTTAGGATTAGCTACCTTATTATTAAATTATTTAATTTAAAGAGTGATCATATTGACAATCAAAAATAGTAAAATGTTTATAAAATTAAATTTATAGGGAAGTTCATTGAATTTCTCTATTTTTTTTAAACTAAATAAGGTTTATTTTAAAATTATCAATTTGCAATTTTTTATTTTAATTTATATTGTGTTATAATTAATTAAAAGAAGAGGGGAATAGTTCGTTTATGTCTCGGGGATAAATAATATATTAATGAGATATATAGAGGTGAAGAAATGGATTTTAAAAATGTTATATTTGAAGAAGATAAAGCTATAATACAAGGAGTTAAAAACTTTAATATAAAGCAAATATTAGAGTGTGGGCAATGTTTTAGATGGGATAAGATAAATGATTGTAATTACATAATTGTTGCCTATGGAAAAGTTATAGAAGTAATTCAAAAAGATGATGAAGTTACAATATATAATACTAATGAAAAAGACTTTAATAACATATGGTTAAATTATTTTGACTTAGAAAGAAGCTATGATGATATAAAGGATGTTCTTGCAAAGGATGAAATACTTAGAAAAAGTGTTGAGTTTGGGTATGGAATCAGAATATTAAATCAAGATCCTTTTGAAATGCTTATAAGTTTTATAATATCAGCTAGAAATAGTATTCCATCAATAAAGAAAACAGTTAAAAAGATATGTGAAAAATGGGGAGAAAAAGTAGAATACAAAGGAAATGAATATTATACATTCCCAACTCCAAAAGCAATTAAGGAATCCACACTAGAGGAAATACAAGAAACAGGTGCATCTTTTAGAAGTAAGTATATAGTTGATACTATTAAAAAAGTTAATGAAGCTCTAGTAATTAAAGAGGATATAGAATTAAATCCTACTAAGTATGAAGAAAGACCAGAAGTATTAGATTTTGATTTAGAGTACATAAAATCATTAAATGATGATGAATGTCATATAGCACTTCAAAAGTTTATGGGAGTAGGAGCAAAAGTTGCTGATTGTATAATGTTATTTTCAATGGCAAAACATTCATCTTTTCCTGTAGATGTATGGGTTAAAAGAGCAATGATTCATTTTTATGTTGCTCCAGATGTATCTTTAAATAAAATGAGAGTATTTGCTAGAGATAAATTTGGTGCTTTATCAGGAATGGCACAACAATATTTGTTCTACTATGCAAGGGAAAACAAAATAGAAGTATAAAAAAATAGGGTTGGAATAGCAAGGATGCATCCAACCTTATTTTACTTTATTATGAATTTTTATCAATAAATAAAGTTCCATCACTTTGAATTTCAGCATAAAAGACATCCTTAATTGAATTTATATTTTGCTTAGCGAGTTCAGCTTTTACCCACTTCTCATCTAAATTAAATTCTTTTAAATTATGCTTTATTATTTTACCATCACTAATTATTTCAGAAGGAATATATTTTATCTCGGAAACAGGTATTTTCATATCTGACTTATTTGGTTGATGATGCTCAGGCTTTTTCATTACACTTAAGCTTCCGTTTGGCTCTAATATAGCATATTCCACTTCTAAAATAGAGAAAACACTATTCTTTCTAAGTAACATTGAAAGATCATCAATATTAAGACCGGTTGAAAATAAAGAATCTTTCATAATTTTACCTTTTTTTATCAAGATAGTTGGTTGTCCGTCTAATATATGTCTTATTTTTCCTGATTTTAAGCTTATGTATGAAGCAAGGCTACTTAGTACGCACCACCAAATCAAACCAATAACTTCATCCGTAATGGGTCTATGAATATCACTAACTACATTGGCAGCAATAGAACCAATTGTAATTCCAGTAACATAATTAAAAAATGTTAGATGACTCATTTGCTTTTTTCCAAGTACTCTTGTTGATGTTAACAATACAATAAATATAACAGTTGTTCTGAATAATAAATTAAGTACGTCTGTATTTCCTATATTCATATTAAACATCTCCTCTAAAAATATGAATTTTCAAGACAATAAGAATAAAAAATAACTTTTGCATCTATAATAACTTAATTTATGTTTTCCAAAGCTAATTAATTTATTCAAGAATGTTTTTTTATCAGTTGAAAGATGGCATAAATGATAGAAGTATATAGAAGTTAAGAAAAGATATGTATTAAAAATTAATATGAGATATCTATTAGTTTTAATAAAGTATAATATTGGAATTTAATAATAATAAAGATATAATTATATAGTAGATAAAGTTATTAATAATGTACTAGACATAGCTTAAAATTAGTAAGGTTTAGAATATGTTATATAGTAAAAAGAATTATATAAGACAAGGCGTATAGGGGGAAGGAAAAATGTATTATTTAGGTATTGATGGAGGCGGAACTAAAACAAAGTATCTATTAGTTAATGACAAGCTTGAAAAGGTATCCGAAAGAGAGGGTTCGACTATACACATTCATCAAGTTGGTGTGGATGGTATAAAAAAAGAGTTAAGAGAAAATATTTCAAAGGTATGTGAAGAAGCCAATATAGAATTTAAGGATATAGCCTATGCATTTGCAGGAGTTCCTGGATATGGAGAAAGTCTAGATGACATGGAAAAGATTGATAAAGCTATAAAAGAAGTTATGGAAATACCATATTCTATTGATAATGATGCTGTTAATGGATGGGCGGGAGGAACTGCTTGCAAGCCAGGAATAAATGTAGTTGCTGGTACAGGTAGTATAGCTTATGGAAGAAATGCAGAAGGTAAGCTTGCTAGATGTGGTGGGTTTGGACCAGGAATAGGCGATGATGGTAGTGCATATTGGATTGCCTTAAGGACTATAAATGAATATACAAAGCAAAAAGATGGAAGAAAAGAAAAAACTGCTTTATACGATATATTAGAAAAAGAGTATAATATAACATACCAATATGAAATAGTTGACGTAGTATTTAATAGATTGAAGTTTAATAGAACGGAATTAGCTAAATTCTCTAAAATATGTTTCCTTGCAGCGGAAGAAGGATGTCCAGATTGTAAAAAAATATTTAGGGATGTTGCAGAGGCTATATTTGAGCATATAAATGCTATATCAAAGGAATTAAATTTTAAAGACGAATTTGTAGTATCATATACAGGTGGGGTATTTAAGTCTGGAAAATACGTTTTAGAGCCTTTACAAGAAATGATAAATAATTCAAAACTGAAATGCAAATTACAAGAACCAGCATTAGACCCATGGAATGGTTCAGTATTATTAGCATATACTTTAGCAGGAAATAAAGTTCCAGATAACGTTAAGGAAATATTTAAGTAAAAGAATATAAATAAAACGAGGCTGTCTGAGATAGCCTCGTTTCGTTTCTGTAGTCAATAATAAATTAGATAAAATAGCTTATATGTTGAATAAGTTAAATAATACTAAAATTAAATTAATAAAAAAAGAGGACTGCTAGTAAATAGTATGTCCTCAATCTTTTAAGTTTTATTTAGCCCATATATTAAAGAATCCACCAACTAAACCTATTATAAGTAATAAACCTATACATTTAACAGGAGACCATTGTCTTTTCTTAATTAAGTAGTATAACATTAATGTTAGAGCTAGTGGAATCATTTGAGGAAGAACACCATCTAATATTTTTTGTATATTAATTGGAGCTTCTCCATTTGGTATTTCAATAGCTAATCTTGTTGCACCATAGTTTGAAGTAAGTGCACCAACTATGAATACACCTAGCATAGAAGCTGAACGTGTAAATTCTTTTGCATTCTGAGTTAAGATATCAATTGCTTTTGAACCTAAGTTATATGACCAATGCATTAACCAATATCTAATTCCAAATTGAACAGCATTAAATATTAATAAGAATAATATTGGACCAGCTAAAGATCCATTAATAGCCATATTGGCAGTGATACCAGCAGTAATTGGAACTAATGTGAACCAGAAAATAGCATCTCCAATTCCACCTAAAGGTCCCATTGCAGCAACACGGACAGCACGGATAGTATTAGTATCAGCTTTTTGTTGCTCTAATGATAAAATTATACCCATAACAAAAGTTACAAGGAATGGGTGAGTATTAAAGAACTCTAAGTTGTGTTTCATGGATTTTGAAAGATCATCTTTATCAGTATGAATTTTCTCAAGTCCAGGTAATATTCCATATAGCCATCCAGCAGCTTGCATTCTTTCATAGTTAAATGAAGCTTGTAAGAATAATGAACGCCAAACCATCTTGTTTAAAGTTTTTTTGTCAAGTTGTTTGGCAGGAGTCAAATCTTTATATTGTGTAGCATTAGATTCCATCTTCGTCATCTCCTCCTATTCCTATATTTGCTGTAGCAGATTTCATTTTTACATTAGTTTGGAAGTCGTAAATGCATACTGCAATTCCAATAAATGCAATTAATAATAATGCAGATCCAGCTAAACCTTCTATTTTACCTATGATAGTTGCAAGTGCAAAACCAGCAAAGTAAACTCCCCATAAATCTTTTGATAACATAATACGTAATAAAATTGCAAATCCAACATAACGCATCATTCCACCAGCAGCACCAAGTCCATTCATGATCCAAGCATATTTATCTGATAAAGCTTGCAATGTAGAACCTACAGCGCTACCACCTATTAAACCTAGAACAACTACAAATGCAAAGAATAATCCTAAAGCAGCCATTGCTCCATAGTTAAGTCTTTCAATACCTTTTGGATTTGCAGCTTCAGCATGTTTATCAGCTTTTGACATTAATGGTGACATAACTGTGAATAATAAAGTAACACAATATTGTCCTATTAACGCAAATGGAACTGCTAATCCAACTGCAGCAGTTGGCTCTAATTTAGAAGAAATAGCAAATATTACTGCCATTATTCCTCCGATAACAGCATTTGGAGGCTGAGCTCCTCCAACAGGCATGTTACCGATTGTCATTAATTGATAAGTACCACCTACAATAAGTCCAGTTTGTAAATCTCCAAGAATTGCACCAATAACAGCTCCGGATACGATCGGCTGATACAATGATTCTAAGAAACTAAATTGATCAATACCTGCAATGAATGCAAATACTGCAACCAAGAGAATTTGTATAATATTAAAATCCATTTAGTATTCCCCCCGTATTATTTTATTTAAAAATCTTATCAATACTTTCTGAATTTTCGGTAGGAACTCTTCTTATTTCAAGCTCTACTCCTAATTCCTTTAATTTTTTGAATGCTTCTACATCCTTGTCATCTACTGCAACAGAGCCAGCAACTTGTCTTTTTCCTTCTGCCATGTGCATATTTCCAATATTAACTTTTTTTATTGGAACTCCACCTTCAACAAGTCTTAACACATCAGTAGGAGTTTCGCAAACTATAAATATAAGTTGTTTAGCACTAGCTTTATGAATTGTACTTATAGTTTTTTCTACTGTCCAATAACGAGTTGAAGCATAAGCTGGTGCAGCCATATCCATTAGACCTTGTCTTAGTTTGTCTCCAGCTACAACATCATTTGCAACTAGGATTAAGTTTGCACCAATAGAACCACACCATTGAGTTGCAACTTGTCCGTGAATTAATCTGTTGTCTATTCTTGTTAATACAATATTTGGCATAATATCACCTCCTTTTTGTGAAAACATTTTATTTTCACTTATGAGAACATTATATACTTAATATAAATGATAATCTTTACACTTTTTAGTATTTGTTTTATTTTTTTTAACAACGTTTACAGAATAGAGTTAAATTTAGTTTTATAAAAATATGATTTTAGTATTAATATAGTATATTAAAGCTACGGTTAAGTTCTCTTTTAAATTCAAAAAAAACTATGATATAATATATTAATAACTTTAATTTAAAGATTAATTAATGAATTAATCTTTATGATATAAAAGTATATAAGCAAAATAAAATTAATATTAATTAAAGATTAGCGAAAGTCTTATTAGAAAGTAATATTAGTAATTTATATTGAGGTGATTTTTATGTATGATAAAACAACTAGTGCTCAATTTAGAAAGTATGGTTCTGTTTATGATGAAGCTAAGGATATACATAAGGATGATTTAATATTAAAGCAAATTGTAACTAGTGATAAAGTTATTTCTAGCCTATACAATTTCTCAGAGCCAACATATATAGAAATTGTTAAAGGAATGGCATCTATATTAATAAGTGATTCAAGTAATGGTGATTTTAAACTGTTTGCAGTTCATAGAAAATTAGAAATTAAGCCTAATATGTATTTTAATATTGTTTCAATGACAGATCAAGTCACTTTTAATTTAATAATACCATCAGGATATAACCTTAAACTTGAATTTTTAAATCCACCATATGTTTATAATAGAATATTGCCTACTATAAATATCCCTGAAATAATAGCTTATTATTATACAATTAAAAGTCCAAATTACAATTTTAAAGGAGAAAGTCACAGTTTATTTGAATTGACATTTGTTGATAATGGAACTTTAAATACATCTATTGATGGTGTTGATTACACATTAAACTCATCTGATCTAATTGTATACGGTAAAAATCAATTTCACACACAATCTGTAAATATTGATTCAGCTTGTTCATATTTAACAATTATGTTTGATATGGAATGTGATGATTCTAGTTTAATATGCAATAGGGTGTTTCATTGCAGAAAGGAATTATACAAGGCTGTAAGAACTTTTGCAAAAAATATATCAAGTACAATACCCTACTCAGAAAATCTTATTTTGAGCAATTTTCATGAAATTATAATTAGATTATTACAATATGATTATTTAGAGATTGATGATAGCAAGTTACATAAAGAGTCATATCAGCATTTCCAAGATGAATTATTAGAAGGGATATTAGCATATATTGAAGAGAAGATTTCTTCTCCAATAAGTATAGAAGAGCTTTGTATTAAATTTTCAATTTCAAGATCATCCTTGCAAATGATGTTTAAAAATAATTTAAATACATCACCAAAGAAATATATTAATGATTTGAAATTATCTAAGAGTAAGAAATTGATTAAAGAAAATAAATATACTATTAGTGAAATAGCATTTATGTTAGGTTTTAACTCAATACATTATTTTTCAAGAGCTTTCACACAACATTATGAAATAAGCCCTAGTGAATATGCGCAAAGCTTATTTAAATCATAAAATAAGAGCTACCTTTTCGGAAGCTCTTTCTATTATTTATAAAATATTTTGAATTGAATATCTAGATACATTTATTACTGTGTTTTTAGCAATTTCAATTTCTATCTTTTCTTCTCCTACAGATATTACTTTACCATAAACTCCACCACAGAACATTACTTTCATACCTGGCTTTAATTCAACATGAACATCCTTAAGTGTAGAGGTTCTTTTTTTTATGTTTCTAGCTGATATAAATAGTAATATTAAGGCACCTATTCCTAATAATACTGCAACAGTGATGCATGTCCATATAACTACTTCCCAATTTATCATTGCTAGATACCATCCTCGCTTTCATCATCTTCATGAACTATAAATTCAAATTTTACAACTCCGCTTTTACCTACTTCAATTGCTGACTCAGATAGGGAATGCAAATCATCTATAATATCTTTAGTCATAGATATTTCAAGAAGCATAGGCAAATTTGTGCCACCAATTACTTCCATTGTTTTTTCTATTTCTGTTTTAACTTCAACTAAAGTTTTAAATGGTGATCCCCCAGCTAAATCACTAAGAGCTAAAATACTGTCACAATTATCTAAATTTTCTAATGAGGCATAATATTTCTTCTTTAAATCTTCTGTTGAATCTGTTTCCTCAAAGTCGACATATTCTACGTTGCAAGGTTCTCCTGCAATTAGCTTTAAAGATGTACGTAATCCTGATGCAAAGTTACCATGTCCACTAATTATTAATCCTATCATTTCATCATCTCCTAAAATAGATTATACAATGTTTAATAATTATAATTATAATGAAGAGTAGCTTAAATTCAATAAGCTTGGTGAAAGATATAAAATATATGTTTAAAAGTGCAAATATTAGACAAGTAAACTTAGGTATAATTATATATAAGTTTAATTAGGAGGTATATCATGTTAATACAAAGTAAGAGAGTCTGGATTGCTGATCAATTTATTCCAGCTCAAATCGAGATAGATGATAATAAAATAGTTAATATTTATGCTTATAATGAAAAGCAAGATGCTTACGATTATGCTGATAAGAGAATTTTACCAGGATTTATAGATATCCATTGTCATGGAGCTTATGGGTTTGATACAAACGATGCAAATGAGCAAGGATTAAGAAATTGGACAAAGATGATAGCAAGTGAAGGGGTTACTTCAATATTACCTACTACTATAACTCAAAGCAAAGAAGTGCTTATTAAAGCTTTAAGCAATGTTGCAAAGGTAGTAGAAGAGGGATATGAAGGAGCAGAAATATTAGGAATTCACTTTGAGGGACCTTATCTTGATATGGAATATAAGGGGGCTCAACCAAAAGAATATATAGTTAAGCCTACTATTAAGGAATTTCAAAGTTACCAAAAAGCAGCAAAAGGGTTAATAAAATATGTAACTTTGGCAACTGAAATAGATGAAGACTACTCACTTACAGAATATTTATTTAACAATAATATAGTAGTAAGCATAGGACATTCAGCTTCCACATATGAAGATGCAATATTTGCTTTTGCACATGGGGCTAGATCACAAACTCATGTATATAATGGCATGACACCGTTTAATCATAGAAAAAATGGATTAGTTGGAGTTGCACTGAGGGTTAAGGGAATGTATGGTGAAATAATTTGTGATGGAAATCATTCTACTACCACAGCTCTATATAATTTCTTTAATGCAAAGGGATCAGATTATGGAATTATGATTACAGATGCCTTAATGGCAAAGGGGTATAAGCCAGGTTCTAAATTTATGTTTGGAGGAAATGAAATAGAAATTTATGAGGATGGAAGTGCTCACTTAGTAGAAACAAAAGGATTAGCAGGTTCTACATTAAAGATGAATGATGGACTTAGGATATTAGTTGAAGAGGCTATGGTACCGTTTAACTATGCCGTTAATTCATGCACTATTAATCCGGCTAAGTGTTTAGGTGTTGATAAACGTAAGGGAAGGATAGGAGTTGGATATGATAGTGATTTAGTAATTCTTAATAGTGACTATTCAGTACATCAAACATATTGTTTAGGAAAGGCGATGTTATAGTGAAAAAGAATATTATAAATTTAGCCGGAAATAACATATACTTGGATAGGTATGGAGATACAGTCTATTATAATGTTTTTGATAAAAATGGATACATTGTATCTAAGCAAATGGAACAAAAATTTAGAATATTTTATCATAGATATTTGACTATATTTATTGTTATGATTTTATTAGGAGATTATTTTAAATCTTTGCAAAATACGTTTTTAGTTGGAGTTGGAGCTATAGTCTTAGTAGAACTATACTTTAGACTTAGCTTTTTAAAGAGGCTAAAAGTAATTAAGGACTTTAAAAGAGAACGTAAGACATCGATGTTAGAAAGTATAATTAATAGTAAGGAAAAAGAAAAGACAATAATGAAAGCATGTGCTTATGTTTTGTTAGGTGTTCTTATTATTATAAATGCAATACAACAAAATTTTAATGTATTATTTTTAACCGTAAGCATATTGGGTGCAATATATAGCTTTTATATAGGAACTATTAATATTATTGCTTTTAGTAAAATAAAAAAACTAATAAAATAGATATTTTAAATTTTTAAAGTTTCTATTTTATGTACAGTATGAAATATTATTTATAATATAGATTATAATAAAAGAATCATAGTCTAAAAATAATTTAGGTATAAATATTTATAAGAATTTACAATCAAAGAAATAGTATATATAAAATATAATTTAGAAAATAAGAAAAGGAGCTGTCACATTAACGGATTAGAATCCGTTAATGTGACAGCTCCTAGTTTGTTTTGAATTTAAAAGAGAACTTAGCAGCAGATATTAATATAGTATATATAATTATATTAATACTAAAATCATATTTTTACGAAACTAAAATTAACTTTAATTTGTAAACGTTGTTAAAAAAAATAAAACAAATACTAAAAAGTGTAAAGATTAATATTTATATTAATTGTATAATTTTCCTATATTAGTAAAATCGAATGTTTTCACAAAAAAGTAAAGTGATGATATGTACAATATTTTACTAACAAGAATAGACAACAGATTAATTCATGGATAAGTTGCTGGTTCTGTTGCAGTAGATGACAAAGACGTAGAAACATTCAAAAATTAATGTAATGAAAATAATGGATAATTTGAATCTTAAGAAAAATAATTGTTAATCATATCTAATTGACATGACATCTAAGCTCATATCTTATAAACATAAATATAAGTAATAATAGACTTCATAGTATGTGGATCTCAAATTCATAAAAAGTTAATTCCTAAAGATAAAATCAGTTAGTAGTACATAAGTATAAACAATATGTTTATACTATTAAATTTATTTTTATTATATAAAACTAATTAGAAAATAAAATGAAAAAATTTGAGGAGGAATTATGAAGAGAAAAATGATAATAGCAAGGCTAACTGCACTTGCATTAACCACTGCTTTGGCATCAAGTCTTACAATTCAAACAGCATCAGCTTATGCGTACTCAATAACAGATAATTCTAATGAAGAAAACTTATCTATACAATCAAGAACAAGTGACTACAATACAATTGGAGGAGTTAAGAGCTTCGATAAGTTAGGTAATAAGGTTACTTTTGAAATGACTACTGGTGAAAAAGTCAGAGTATCATTCTTAGAAAATGATATATTTAGACTATACATGGATCCTGAAGGTAAATTCCAAGAGGATCCAACTCCAAATTCTAAGGATCACATAACAAAGATTATTGATAAAGCGGAGGATGAATATAGTAAGATAACTCCAACAGTAGAAAATGTCGATATTATAAAGGTTTCTACTGATAGTATTGAATTAAAAGTAGAAAAAGAAACAGGTAAAATGGAACTTTTCAACAAAAAAACAAATAAGACAATTTGGAAAGAAGCAGAGCCACTAAAATATAAAGCTAATGAAACGGTTCAAACTCTAGAAACTAACGATGAAGAATATTTCTATGGTGGAGGTCAACAAAACGGACGTTTCTCCCATAAAGGTAAGACTATAAATATAAAGAATGAAAATAATTGGGTTGATGGAGGTGTATCAAGTCCAACGCCATTTTACTTATCAACTAATGGATATGGAGTAATGCGTCATACATTTAAACCTGGACAATACGCTTTTAGTTCAACTGAAAAAGGAAAAGTTATTACAAAACATGAAGAAAAACGTTTTGATGCCTATTATTTTGTAGATGATACTCCAACGAAGATTATAAATAAATTTACTGATTTAACAGGTAAACCTGCATTATTACCAGAGTATGCATTTTATATAGGACATGCAAATGCATATGCTCGTGACTGGATTAATGATGAAACAGGGCAAGAATCTCAAACTCAAAAACCAGGATTTGACCGTCAAGAAACCTTAATGGTAGATGCTAAAAAAGTTGTAGATGAACATGTTGACAATGATATGCCTATCGGATGGTTCTTACCTAACGATGGATATGGTGCTGGATATGGGCGTGCAAATACTATTGATGGGAATATAGCTCTTTTAAAAGAGTTTGTTGATTATACAAGAAGTAAAGGAATACAAACTGGACTTTGGACACAAAGTGATCTAAAGCCAACTGGTGTTGGAGAAGTTTATTTACAACGTGATATAGATAAAGAAGTTGGAGTTGCTGGAACAAATGCAGTTAAAACAGACGTTGCATGGGTAGGAGCAGGATATTCTTTTGCACTTAATGCGGTAAGACAAGCAGCAGAAGGAATAGTAAATAACTCCAAGGATCGTGCTAGACCTTTTATTATATCATTAGATGGATGGGCTGGTACCCAACGTTATGCGGGTATATGGTCTGGAGACCAAACAGGGGGTAACTGGGAATATATTCGTTTCCATATTCCAACTTATATAGGTTCAGGATTATCAGGACAACCTAACGTAGGTTCAGATATAGATGGAATATTTGGTGGAGATAGTTTAATTCAAACTCGTGATATTCAATGGAAGGCATTTACTCCAATTGAAATAGACATGGATGGTTGGGGAAAATACCCTAAGAAACCTTATCAATTTGGTGAGCCAACTACTTCAATTAACCGTATGTATTTAAAATTAAAAGCAGAAATGATGGCTTATAACTATACTATTGCAAATGAAGCGACTACTAAAGGAACTCCTATGATACGTGCAATGATGTTAGAATATCCTAATGCATACACTTATGGAGCAAATACTCAATATCAATATATGTGGGGACCAAACCTATTGGTAGCACCTGTATATCAAAATACTGCAGCTGATGCAAAGGGTAATGATATACGTAATGATATATATCTTCCAGACGAAGATCAGATATGGATTGATTACTTTACAGGAAAGCAATATAGAGGTGGCGGAGTATTAAATAACTTTGATGCACCTATTTGGAAGCTTCCTCTATTTGTTAAAAACGGAGCTATTATTCCTATGAATAATGAAAACAATACTCCAGAAAAGATAGATCGTTCACAAAGAAAATTTGAAGTATATCCAAGTGGAGACACTAATTTTGAAATTTATGAAGATGATGGATTAACTACAGACTATAAAGAAGGAAAATCAGCAACAACAATGATAACTTCATCAGCTCCTAAGGAAGGAAAAGGAAAAGCTGTAATTAAAGCAGGTTTACTAACTGGAGATTATGAAGGAATTGTAAATGATAGATCAACAGAATTCATAGTAAATGTTAGTGAAAAGCCAACAGATTTGGCATTAAAGATTGGAAATAGAAATGTTTCACTAAAAGAAGCAGCATCTTTAGAAGAGTTTGAAAAGGGAACAAATATTTATTTTTATGATGAAACTCCAAATTTAAATAAATACTCAACAGAAGGATCAGAATTTGCGAATGTAAAAATAAATACTACACCTAAGCTTTATATAAAAACAGAAAAGACAAATGTGAAAGAAAATGAAGTTGAATTAACTATTAACGACTTTATAAATACTCAAGACATTTCTAAAAATGAAGTTAATACAAAGTTAAGTGTTCCTACAAATTTCATTGCTCCAGAAGATTCAATAACTTCAAATTCAATAAATTTAACTTGGGATAAAGTAGAAGGAGCAGAATCTTATGAAATTGAAATTGATGGAATAATACAAAAAAATATAACAGCAACACAATATGCTCATAAAAATTTAGATTTTGATACTGATTACAGCTATCGTATTCGTAGTGTAAATAAGGATGGTTATTCAAACTGGAGTGAAAAATTAATAGTTAAAACAGATTTAGACCCATATCGCAATGTTCCTAAGGACATGACTGTTAAGTGGACAGAAGGAAACTATAGTAATGAAGTAGCTTCTAATGCTATAGATGGTAATGATAGCTCTCAATTCCATTCAGCAGGAAATGCAATTGGTAAGCCATTTATGATTGATATGCAAAAAGCTTATCAAATTGAAAAATTAGATTTACTATTTAGAAATGCAGGAAACGGATCTGTAAAACGTGCTGAAATATATAGTAGTTTAGATGGAGTAACTTATCAAAAAGTATTTAGTAATGCAAGTGATTCAGGAAATGCAGCTTGGGCTACAGATGGACAAGTAAAGATTATAAACTTTAGTTCTCCAGTTAAAGCTCGTTACTTTAAAGTTGTAACAAAAGAATCAATTGGTAATTTCTTAGCTATGAGAGAATTCCGTCCATATAAAGTAGATGGAAGCAATGGACAAGTTGTTGGAGATTGGAATAATGGAGGGACTATAGAAGAAGGAGATTTAACATTCCTTCAAAATTACACAGGATTATCATCAGTAGATGCTGATTGGAATTACGTTTCAATGGCTGATTTAAACTTTAATAATATTATTGATGCTTATGATATTAACTATGTTACAAGTAAATTAGAAGGTGGTATAGTGCCAACAGAAGGTGGAAATATTGCTGGAGAAGTTATGTTAGTTCCTAGCAAAACAAGTATTTCTGCAAATGAAACCTTTACTGTTGATGTTGTGGGTACTGGGTTATCAGATGTTAATGCATTTAGTGTAGAGATTCCTTTAGATTCAAGTAAGTACGAGTTAGTTAATACGCCAGAATGTGCAGTTGCAACAGCTTCTATGAAAAACTTATCAAAGCTTAGAATGCACAGTGATAATAATCAAGATATATATGTGGTATTTGCTAATACTGGTGAAAACAGTAGGCTTAATGGAACAGATACACTTGCAAGAGTTACTTTAAAAGCAAAGAGTGATATAAATTTTGATTTAGCAGCAACCAATGCATTAGTAGTTGATAGTAACCTAAATTCTAAAAATGCAGTTGCTAATATTACTAATCCAGAAGATCCATTACCAGGGGATAAAGATTCAGTAGTGAAGGTTGGAAAAGAAAGTATTACTGTAACTGGTGATGAGTCACAATTACAAACAGGAATGGGATTAAGCAGGTTAATAGATGGAACTACAAGTAGTGATGATACTTCTCGTATGGATTTAAAATGGGTATATTCTGCTGATCAAGTAGATAAAGGAAAGCTTCCATTTGAAATGACATTTACATTTAACGAAGCTAAGAAACTTAATAATTTTACTATATACAATCGCACTAATTCAAATGGTACAAATAATAGTGCAGCATTAAAGAAAGTAAAGGCAGTGGGTTACTTAAATGGTGTTGCAACTGATTTAGGTGAAAAATCTAATATTACGACTTCAAAAACTATCTATGAATTAAATAATCAAACTTTTGATAAAATTGTTATTACAGCACTAGAGTCAAATAAGGACATTAATACCTTAGCAATAAATGAAATAGAATTCTATGAAGAAAAGCAACAAGCACCATCATCAATAGAATTCTTAGAAAATGCACCAACAAATCTTTATGTAAATAAGATAGCGCCTATATTTGCAAAAGTATTACCTGAAACTGCAAATTTAAATTATAAACTTACTTCAGAAAATGAAGAGGTAGTAAAGGTTATACGTGTAGATAATGATAATTCGGCTACTTATTATTTAAGAGGGGTTAAGCCTGGTACAGCAAAGGTAAAAGCTACAACTGCTGATGGAAAGCTTAGCGTTGAGCATGAAGTTACAGTACTTGATGGATTTGATAAATCTATATTAATTGAAGCTATTGAAAAGGGTAAGTCATACTCAAAGAATAGTGAAATTTATACAGAGGAAACTTATTCAGAATTACTAAAAGCTATAGAAAATGCTGAAAAAGTATTAGAAACAGCAAAGACAGAATCAGAATTAAGTTCTGCGATTATATCAATAAGAGTAGCTATAAATGGATTAAAAGAACGTGACGATGCTAACTTAAATGTAATTGACTTTAGTAAATTAGAAGCTATATTTGCAACTTCTGAAGCAGATAGTGACTTTATGGAAAATGCTGTAGATGGTGATGAAAATACAATATGGCATTCGGGTTATCAAAGTAGTCATAAGCTACCAGTTTCAATAGTAGTTAAGTTAGACAAACCTTATAACCTTAATCAAATTGATTATTTACCAAGACAAAACAGTAAAAATGGACATGTAACTGAATATATTGTTGAAACTAGTTTAGATAACGAAAATTGGACAGAAGCTAGAAAAGGAACCTTTAAAGAAGCAGGTAATGGTTCAGGATTGGAAAATAAGGGATATAATCCAATACGTTTCAATACTACTAAAGCTCAATACGTTAGATTTACTGCATTAAAAACTTTAGGTGATACTCGTGATAAATATGCTAGTGTTGCTGAACTTAAATTCTATGGACAGTCAGAAGTAGATAAATCAAACTTAAGTAATAAGATTAGCGAGGCAGAGGCATTAGTTGAAGCTGATTACACAGCAGAAAGCTTTAATGCAGTTAAGGTAGCAATTGATGCAGCTAAGGAAATATTAAATGATAATTCAGCAACTCAAGAACGAGTTAATGAAGCAATTAATATTTTAAGTGATGCAATTGATAATCTTGTTAAGAAAGACGATGTTGAAGAAGTTAATAAAACAGTTCTAGCAATGGCTATAGAATATGTTCAAAACTTAAAGGAAAATGGAGAACTTGAAAATGTTGTTCCAGCAGTAATTAAAGAACTTGAAGCTGCGTTAGAAGAAGCTAAAGAAGTTTTAGCTAATGTAAATGCCACACAAGCTCAAGTAGATATAGCTGAAAAGAGATTAGTAAATGTAATTCATATGCTAGAGTTCAAAAAAGGAGATAAGACAAAGCTTAAAGAACTTGTTGAAATAATTAAAGTTTTAGATGAAAGTAAATATACAACTTCAACTTGGAATGCATTGCAAGTTGAGCTTGAAAAAGCTAACAAAGTAATTGCAGATGAAAATGCAATGGAAGAAGAAGTTGCTAAAACTTATGAAAGCTTAAATAAGACATTCTCTGAATTAGAATTAGTTGCTGATAATTCTAAACTTGGAAAATTAGTAGCAGAATTAGAAGCTAAAGATTTATCTAAGTATACAACAGGAAGTGTTAATAAGTTCAAGGCAGAATTAGATTATGCTAAGAGAATCTTAAGCAATAAGGATGCAAGCCAAGAAGAAATAAATGAAGCTTATAATAAGTTAATAAAAGCTTACCTTGATTTAAGATTAATCCCAGATAAATCTATTCTTGAAGATTTAATAAGGAAGGCTGAAGCAATAGACTTATCTAAATATACTAAGGAAAGTGCTAATAAGGTTAGTTTAGAATTAGCTAATGTTAGATCTGTTTTTAACAATGAAGAAGCTAGCCAAAGTGAAGTAGATGAAGCAGCCAATGGATTAAAGTTAGCTTTAGAAGGTTTAATTGCAAGTAACGGAAACGGTGGAAACACTAATAATGAAGGCAATGGAAACAACAACGGCAACGGTAATGGAAATAATAATGGTAATGGTAACGGAAATGGAAATAACAATGGTAATGGCAACGGAAATAACAATAATAACAACAGCAATAATGGAGGGAAATTACCAAGTACAGGGGGAACACCAGCTAGTGCAATGGCATTACTTGGAACATTAACAACAGCAGTAGGAATATCTATTATGAGAAAAAGAAATAAATAATAGGTGATAATAAAATGAGTTATAGTCTGTGAGAGCTCTTATGATTATGGAATAAATTACCGTAAGAGCAAACACAGACTATTTGCTTATTAGAGCTTTAAATTATATTTGGTAAAAACTAATTTATATCGAAATAGATATTTGACATGTTTTATTTTAGCGTTTACAATGTAGATTGAATAAGAGAAATATATATTTTTTTGAAATCAGAAATTATATTAAAGAAGTATTTAAATTAAATATGTTTTTTAATATAATAAACTATGGTATAATTAGAATATGATCAATGAGGTGAAAAAATGAATATTGTTGATAAAAGCTCTAGAATACCGCTATATTTACAATTGATGGAAATACTTATAGAAATGATAGAGAACACTCTACAGGAAAATGAAAGAATACTTTCTGAAAGAGAAATCTGTGAAAAGTATGATGTAAGTAGAACTACAGTTAGGCAGGCTTTAGATGAGCTTGAAAAAGAGGGATATATATATAAAGTTCATGGTAAAGGAACCTTTGTATCTCCCAAAAGAGTTAATCAAGATTTAATTTCTTTTTATTCATTTACAGAAGAAATGAAAAAGCTTGGGAAAAAGCCTAGCTCAGAAGTAACTGGATTTGAAATAGTCCAAGCTGAAGAGAAA
This sequence comes from Clostridium sp. MB05, assembly GCF_046581255.1. Taxonomy (NCBI): domain Bacteria; kingdom Bacillati; phylum Bacillota; class Clostridia; order Eubacteriales; family Clostridiaceae; genus Clostridium; species Clostridium sp. MB05. The sequence continues at coordinate 804,119 of NZ_CP174370.1, forward strand.
GTTGGATCCATTTTCAAAATGGATAGTGAGGATTTGCTTTACAAGATATCAAGAATAAGAATGGCTGATGGTATTCATATGATATATGAAACTACTTATCTTCCCTTTAATAGGTTTAAAGACTTAACAAAAAATCAATTAATAGAAAAACCTATGTATGATGTACTTGTTAAGGAGTTTAATGTTAAGCTAACAGCAGCAGAAGAATTTTTTCAACCTATATTAACTAATAAGTTAGAAAGCATATACTTAGATATTAAAGAAGGTGCTCCAAGTTTAAAAATAGAGAGACTAACATATGAAAATAAAGATATAATAGAATATACTGTTGGAGTAGCTAGAGGGGACAAATTTAAGTATAGAGTGAAATTAAATAACAATTAAAAACAAAAATTTTTTAATTAAACTGGTAATGATGACATTAACAGATGTAGGAGGTATTAAGATGTTTTTTGGAATGGAAATGGAAAGAATTAATGAATTAGGGGCAATGTACACAGCTACAGAAATAAGACAGCAGCCTAAATTATGGGGAGAAACTTATAATATAGTAAAGGAAAATGAAGAAGCAATAAAAAGCTTCTTAGATAGAAAACTAAAGAGTAATACAAGAATAATATTAACTGGTGCAGGAACTTCTGACTATGTTGGAGATACGATTTACTTACATTTAGCAAAGAAATTAAATTTAAGAGTAGAGGCTATTGCTACAACAGATTTAGTATCAAATCCAGCAGAATTTATAGAAGAAGACACACCAACAATTTTAGTTTCTTATGCAAGATCAGGAAATAGTCCAGAGAGTGTTGGAGCTTATGATATATTCGGAGAAAATGTAAAAGACATATCTCAACTGGTAATTACGTGTAATAAAGATGGAGAACTTGCGAAAAAGGCAGCTAAAAGTGATAATAACCTTTGCTTATTAATGCCAGAACTATCAAATGATAAAAGTTTTGCTATGACAAGTTCATTTAGCTGTATGTTATTAGCTTCATTATTAGTATTTGATATTAATAACTTAGACGAAAATAAAAAGTATGTTGATATAGTAGTTAATCAAGGAAACAACATCTTAGATAACAAGTGGAAAGATATAAAGGATTTAGTTGATTACAATGCTTCAAGAGTAGTTTACTTAGGATCAGGAGTACTAAAGGGATTATGTCAGGAAATGGCACTTAAGAATTTAGAACTTACAAGTGGAAAAGTAGTTACTGTTTGTGAATCTGTATTAGGATTTAGACACGGTCCAAAATCAATAATAAACGATGATACATTAGTAATATTTATGAATTCTAATAATAAGTATACTAATCTTTATGATATGGATCTTATAAAAGAAATACATGGAGATACAGGTAAGCATAAATTAGCTGTTATTAGCTATAAAAAGAATGATGAATTAAATGGTTTATGTGATAAATATTTAAATATTGATGGTGAAGAAATTCCAGAAGTTTATACAGTATTTAACTATATGTTATTTGGGCAAGTGTTTGGATTGTTTAGTTCTTTAAAATTAGGAATTTCTCCTGATAATCCAAGACCGGACGGTACAGTTAACAGAGTTGTTAAAGGTGTAATAATTCACAAATATAATAAGTAAAAGAATATATTAAATAAACAAATTGAACTTGATATGAAAAATGGAATATAAAAAATACATAAGGAGTTGAAGTAAATTATGAAAATATTATCAACAAGAGAAATGTTAAAGAAAGCTCAAAGAGAAGGATATGCTGTACCAGCATTTAATATTCATAACTTAGAAACATTACAAGTAGTGGTAGATACAGCAGCTGAATTAAAATCACCAGTAATTTTAGCAGGTACACCATCAACAATAGCTTATGCAGGTGGAGAGTATATAGTAGCTATGGCAGAAGTTGCAGCCAAAATGCATAACATTCCAATAGCAATACATTTAGATCACTATGAAGTAGTTGAAGAAATTAAGCATTTCGTAGACTTAGGCTTTAAATCTACAATGATAGATGCATCACATTCAGATTTTGAAAACAATGTAAAAACAGTAAAAGAAGTAGTTGAATATGCACATAAATTTGATGCAACAGTAGAAGCTGAACTTGGAAGACTAGGTGGGCAAGAAGATGACTTAGTAGTAGATGAAAAAGATGCTATGTACACTAATCCAAAACAAGCAAAAGAATTTGTAGAAAGAACAGGAATAGATTCATTAGCAGTAGCTATTGGAACAGCTCATGGATTATATAAAGGTGAAGCAAAGCTTGACTTTGATAGATTAAAGGAAATAAGAGATATGGTAGATGTACCACTAGTTTTACATGGAGCATCAGATGTACCAGATGAATTAGTTAAAAAGGCTATTTCACTTGGAATATGCAAAGTTAATGTAGCAACAGATTTAAAAATACCATTTTCTGATGCAGTAAAGAAATACTTTATTGAAAATCCAGATGCTAATGATCCAAGAAAATATATGGCTCCTGGTAAAGAAGCTATGAAAAAAATAGTTGCTCACAAAATAATGGTTTGTGGAAGTAATGGAAAAGCTTAATTTAAATATTTAAAAGAAAATAATATAGTAAATACGAAAGAAGATAATATGAAAGCAAGAGCTAGAATATTATTTTCTTTCATATATGGGTAGGGTTTATATTCAAAAATTTTAAGAGGTGATAAGATGGTACATCCTATGAAAGAAATTGTAAAAAGATATAAAAGTGGAGAAAATGTTGGAATATTTTCAGTTTGTTGTTCAAATAAGCATGTAATTGAAGCTTCAATGGAAAAACTTTTAAACAAAAATATACCTTTACTAGTAGAAGCAACTGCAAATCAAGTTGACCAATTTGGTGGATATACAGGAATGAAGCCAAAAGATTACGTTAAATATATTTATAAAATAGCTGAAGAAGTAGGATTTCCAAAAGAAAGAATAATTTTAGGTGGGGATCATTTAGGACCATTAACTTGGAAAAATATAGATCCAAGAGAAGCTATGGAAAATGCTAAAAATTTAATTAGAGAATATGTTTTGGCTGGATTTACTAAAATTCACCTAGACACTAGTATGCCTTTAAAAGGTGATATTGAAAATGGTTTATTTGACGATAGTTTAATAGCAAATAGAGCATCTGTATTATGTAAAATAGCAGAAGAAGCATATTTAGAGTTAAAAGAAAAGGATGAAGATGCTATTCACCCAGTTTATATAATAGGTAGTGAAGTTCCTATACCAGGTGGAGCGCAAGTAGAAGAAGAGGAAGAAGGTCCTAAAGTAACTAGCGTAGAAGGCTTTAAGAACACTGTAGAAACATTTAAAGTAGCTTTTGAAAGCTTTGGAGTAGGAGAAGCATGGCAATATGTAATAGGTGTTGTTGTTCAACCAGGAGTTGAGTTTAGTAGTGATTATGTATGGAAATATAATAGGGAAGAAGCTAAAGAGCTAATAGATGCACTAAAGGATTATCCTCAATTAATATTTGAAGCTCACTCAACAGATTATCAAACTCCAAAAGCATTAAGAGAAATGGTAGAGGATGGATTTATAATATTAAAAGTTGGACCAGCATTAACTTTTGGTTTTAGAGAAGGTATATTTGCATTAAATCTTATAGAAAATGAATTATTAAGATATAATCCAGATGTAGAGTTGTCTAATTTTATTGAAATATTAGACTTTAGTATGCTTAAAGAACCTAAAGACTGGATAAATCACTATTCAGGAACAGGAGATAAAATTAAGCTAGAAAGAAAATATAGTTTATCTGATAGAGCTAGATACTATATGCCAAAGGATGAGGTAAACTTTGCTTTAGAAAAATTAATGAGCAATTTAGAAGGTATAGAAATACCTATGACTATTATAAGTCAATTTATGCATGAACAATATAAAAAGGTTAGGGATGGAATATTAAATCCAACAGCAGAGGATTTATTAAAAGATAGAATAGGTGAATATATAGACGACTATTTATATGCTGTTGAAGAATAAGAAAAAGACTTTCTAATATAAATTATTTTTAATAAAGGACATGCACTTAGACATGTCCTTTATAATTATCAAAACAGTTTTCTGAATATTTAGAATAAAGCTAATTGGAATTAATTAACTGTTATAATAGTATTGGGGAATATTGGTTTAAATTTATTTATATAGGAGGATTTTGGTATGTTTCAATTTGAAACTCAGTTAAAAAAGCTTAAGCATGAGGTTTTGACAGAAGTAGCTAAGTTGGCTAAGGAAGGTAATCTAACAACAGAATCAATAGAAAAAATTCCTTATGAGATTATAAAAGGGGAAACAGCTATGTATAGATGCTGTGTATATAAGGAAAGAGCTATTGTTTTAGAGAGAGCAAAATTAGCAGCAGGCTATTTAGCTAATGGAGATAATATAGATGATGAATTTGTTGATATTAAAGAGGACGATCAAATAATATACGTTATTGAAGCTGCCTGTGATAGATGCCCTATAAATAAATATAGTGTTACAGATTCTTGTAGAAACTGTTTAGCTCACAAATGTAATGAAGCTTGTAATTTTAATGCGATAACTTACGTAGCTGGAAGAGCATATATAAATCAAGAAATTTGCAAGGAATGTGGAATGTGTAAAAAAGCATGCCCTTATAATGCTATTGCAGAAGTTATGAGACCATGTAAAAGAGTATGTCCTACGGGTGCTTTAGATATAGATCCAGATGATAGAAGAGCTATGATAAAAGAAGAAACATGTGTTAATTGTGGAAGCTGCATGAGTGCATGCCCCTTTGGTGCTATTTCAGATAAGAGTTTGATAGTTCCAATATCAAAGAGACTAGCAAGAGGTAGAAAGATGTATGCTGTAGTTGCTCCAGCTATAACAGGACAATTTGGGGCGAAAATATCATATGGACAAATTAAAAATGCAATTAAAAAGCTAGGATTTGTAGATATGATAGAAGCAGCTTGTGGAGCAGATGCAGTAACTGTACATGAAAGTAGTGAATTTGTAGAACGATTAGAAGAAGGTCAAAATTACATGACTAATTCATGTTGCCCAGGGTTTTTAAGCTATGTTGAAAAGATGTTCTCATCAGAAGTTGAAAAGATATCGGGAACCGTGTCACCAATGATTGCAACAGCAAGGTTTATAAAACATAATGATCCAGATGCAAAGGTCGTATTTATAGGACCATGTACTGCTAAAAAAAGTGAAGCAGTTAGAGAGTCGGTAAAGGATGCTGTTGACTATGTTATAACCTTTGAAGAACTTTTAGCTTTATTTAGTGCCTTTGACATAGAAGTTGAAAAGTGTGAAGATACTATAGTTGATGATGCATCAATATATGGAAGAGGATTTGGAGCTCATGGTGGGTTAACAGCTGCTATAGAAAATTATATAAGAAGTCAAGGATTAGAAGTTAACTTTAATCCTGTTAAAGTATCTGGTGGAATAGAAATAAAGAAAACTATGACTATGGCTAAAATAGGAAAACTGCAAGGAAACTTTATTGAAGGTATGATGTGCGAAGGAGGATGTATAAATGGTGCAGGAGCACTAGTTACTCCTTTTAAATCCAAAGGTATTTTTAATAAAATAAATGCACAAGCAACTAAAAAGTCAGTTATAGATAATGATAATCTTGATGAGTATAAGAATATAGACTTAGAAAGATAAATTAAATATAAAAATATAAATTAGTTAATATATACGAGGTTTTTATATGATAATAACATTTTACGTTATATGATATAAACCTCGTTATATTATATTTTAAAATATTATGTACTTATAAGATATATTACGAGAGTGGTAGCTATATTCTAACTAGTAAAGCTAAAATTCACAGATTTTAATATTGAGCATAAGATAGCATTAGTGTTTTTATTAGTAGTTTTTCTTAATACATTTTCAATATAAGTGTAATGATTGTAGCTCAAATTTATTGGATGTTTTTGGAGTATTATGTAAAAGAAACAAATTCAAATATAATCATTATTAAATAATATATGGACATATATGAAATTAAAAGAAAATAAGTAAAAGAGTGAGGAAATATAAAATAATTAATGGAAAGTGGTAATATTTATTATATACAGGGTAATAATATATGAAGTAGCGTTTGAAAAAATCAAAGCAAAATATTATTATAAAGTTATTAGCACTTGAATATGATGAGTGCTAATAAAGAGAATTATTATTAGAGGTATAAATAGGAGGGATTTTTTTATGAACATTAAACCACTAGCAGATAGAGTAGTAATAAAGAAGTTAGAAGCAGAAGAAACAACTAAGAGTGGAATAGTTTTAACAGGAACTGCAAAAGAAAGACCACAAGAAGCAGAAGTTGTAGCAGTCGGACCAGGAGCTATAGTAGATGGAAATAGAATAGCTATGGAAGTAAGAGTTGGAGATAAAGTACTTTATTCAAAATATGCAGGTACAGAAGTTAAAGTTGATGGAGAAGAATATACTATTTTAAAACAAGATGATATCTTGGCAATAGTTGAATAAGGGAGGAATTAATTATGGCAAAAATGATTAAGTTTAGTGAAGATGCAAGAAGATCAATGCAAATTGGTGTTGATACACTAGCAGATACAGTTAAGGTAACTTTAGGACCAAAGGGAAGAAACGTAGTTTTAGATAAAAAATTTGGATCACCACTTATTACTAACGATGGAGTTTCTATAGCAAGAGAAATAGAGCTTGAAGATCCATATGAAAACATGGGAGCTCAATTAGTTAAGGAAGTAGCAACTAAAACTAATGATGTTGCAGGGGATGGTACTACAACAGCAACTCTTTTAGCACAAGCTATAATAAGAGAAGGTTTAAAAAATGTAACAGCAGGAGCAAATCCAATACTAATTAGAAATGGTATAAGAATGGCAGTAGATAAAGCTGTTGAAGAAATAAAAAACATTTCAAAGCCAGTTAATGGAAAAGAAGATATAGCTAGAGTCGCAGCAATATCAGCAGATGATGAAGAAGTAGGTAAATTAATTTCTGATGCTATGGAAAAAGTAGGAAATGAAGGCGTTATAACTGTTGAAGAATCAAAGTCAATGGGAACAGAATTAGATGTAGTTGAAGGTATGCAATTTGATAGAGGATATGTATCAGCATACATGGTAACAGATACTGAAAAAATGGAAGCCGTTTTAGATAACCCATTAATTCTTATAGCGGATAAAAAGATTTCAAACATTCAAGAGTTACTTCCAATCTTAGAACAAATAGTTCAATCAGGAAGAAAACTACTTATTATAGCTGAAGATGTTGAAGGCGATGCAATGACTACATTAGTAGTTAATAGATTAAGAGGAACCTTCACATGTGTAGCTGTAAAAGCACCAGGTTTTGGAGATAGAAGAAAAGAGATGCTTCAAGATATAGCTATATTAACAGGTGGAACAGTTATATCAGAAGAACTTGGTATAGACATAAAAGAAGTAACTGTTGATATGCTTGGACAATGCGAAAGTATTAAGGTTACAAAGGAAAATACTACAATAGTTAATGGAAAAGGAAGTAGCGAAGCTATTAAAGAAAGAGTAGCGCAAATAAAAGCTCAGGTTGAAGAAACAACTTCAGAATTTGATAAAGAAAAATTAACTGAAAGATTAGCAAAGCTTGCAGGTGGAGTTGCAGTAATTAAGGTTGGAGCAGCAACAGAAACAGAGTTAAAAGAAAAGAAATTAAGAATTGAAGATGCTTTAGCAGCAACAAAGGCAGCTGTTGAAGAAGGTATAGTACCAGGTGGTGGAGCTGCTTATGTAAATATAATAAATAAAGTGGCAGAGATAACTTCAGATGTATCAGATACACAAGTTGGTATAAATATAATAGTAAGATCTTTAGAAGAACCAATGAGACAAATAGCAGCTAATGCAGGAGTTGAAGGTTCAGTTATTATAGAAAATGTTAAAAATAAAGAAGTTGGAATGGGCTATGATGCATTACAAGGAAATTACACTAATATGATTAAAGCTGGTATAGTAGATCCAACTAAGGTTACAAGATCAGCTCTTCAAAATGCAGCATCAGTAGCATCAACATTCTTAACTACAGAAGCTGCAGTAGTTGACATTCCTCAAAAAGAAACTCCAATGCCAGGAGCACCAGGAATGGGAATGGACGGAATGTATTAAAATTCTAATCTATAGAGAACTTAGATTTCTAAGTTCTCTATTTTTTATAATCTCCTTTCTTCAGTTTTCAAGTGGACATATGTAAGTTTGCCTTGAATTGAAGAGAAGCGGCGGAATAAGTAAACTTATATATATCCACTTTTTTATTGATTTTAAGTGTATTATAATATTATAATCTATACAGTAGGAATTAATTATATGAATTAAAAAAATCTTAAAGTAAATAATATTATAATAGTTTTTAAAATCATACTTGGAGGTACTGATATGAATAATAATTATAATACGAGGAAAAAGAAGAAAAAATATGGTTTTACTATAATTGAAATAATAACAGTACTAGTTGTAATAGGAATATTAGCGGGTATATTAGTACCTAATTTTAATAAATATATAGTTGACTCTAAAAAGGTGGAAGTAAAATCAATTATAAGAGAGTTTGTTATGGCAGTAGAAACAGCTGAAATAAGTGATAAAATTAAATTTTCAAATAGTGATTCTGTAGCAAGTATACTAAGTGAAGGTGGAGAAAAGGCAAAATCTATAAATAAGTACATAAGCAATTCAGATGACTTAAATAGAATAAATAACTTAAATATAGAGGATTCAAAAAAGATAGCTAATTATGAAAAGGATTTTGAGATAGATAAAAAAGGGAATTTTTTAAGAATAATAGAAAAATGATTAAAGCCGAGATTAAAATATCTTGGCTTAATTTATTTTTTATAAATTTATATATCTAAAGGAATATATTAACATTATGTAGAATTAAAACTAGGTCAACTTTACAAATTTAAGGAGGATAATTATGGAGTTATTTGTATTTATAATAGGGTTATGTATAGGGAGCTTTTTAAATGTATGCATATATAGAATTCAAAGAGAGGAGTCTATAGCTTTTCCACCTTCTCATTGTACCAATTGTGGATATGAACTAAAATGGAGTGATTTAATTCCTATAGTTAGTTATTTATTTTTAAAGGGAAAATGTAGAAAGTGTAGTGAAAAAATATCATTAAAATATCCTTTAGTAGAGCTATTAAATGGTTTTTTATATATTTTATTATTTATTAAATATGGATTAGGCTTAAATTTTATATTTTTTAGTTTGTTAGTTTCTCTGCTAATTGTTATTTCATTTATAGATTTAGAAAGTAAATATGTATATTCATCTACAACAATATTTGGTGTAGTATTAGGAGCTATTTATATATTAATAGGGTGGTATATTGGCCATATAAATATTTTAAATAATTTATTTGGAGGTATTTTAGGCTTTGGAATTATATATCTAATAGTTATAATTACCAAGGGCATGGGAGAAGGAGATGCTGAAATAGCAGGAGTTTGTGGCTTATTTCTAGGAGTAAAAGGTATTTTAACAACATTATTTATAGCTATATTATTAGGAGGAATAGTGGCTTCACTAATACTTTTGTTTAAGTTGAAAGATAAGAAAGCAGAAATTGCCTTTGGACCATATATAGCTATTGCCACTATTATATATATGTTTTTAGGGAATGAGTTATTGTTGTTATATTTAAGGTTTTTTTGGTGAAAAAGTAAGTTAAATTAAAAAAAATATTCTGATTGCAAAAATAATAAAGCTATATTAATATTAATAAAGCGAGGTAAATGGACAAAAAAGGAAATTTTTTTTAGAGGGAAATTAAATTTAGGGGGAGCTTATGGCTATAGTTGAAAAGAAAAGATTAGGGGATATTTTAGTAGCAGCAGATAAGATAACTCCTTTTCAACTTCAAAGTGCGCTAAAATCTCAGAAAATTTTAGGAAGAAAATTAGGAGAAGTTTTAATTGAAGGTGGAATTGTTTCCGAAGAAGACATTATAGATGCTATAGAAACACAAACTGGAATAAAAAAAGTCGATTTAAATGGTATAAATTTCGACAAAAAAGCTATTAAGATAGTACCTCAAAATTTATGTGATAAGTATAATTTAATAGCATTTGGATTTGAAGAAGATAAAATAACAGTAGCGCTTTCTGATCCATTGAATATTTTTGCTATAGATGATATTTCTATATCTACAGGCTTAGATGTAAAGGTATTTATTGCACCAAAAAATGATATAAAAAAATTTGTTCAAATAAACTATAGTAGCGAAGAAGTAAGCAAAGCAGCAGAAGAACTTCTAAAAGAAGCATTAGAGTCAAAAAGTATAACTTTAGATGTAGAAGAACTTGATGATGTAAAAAATGCTCCAGTTGTAAAGATGATAGAGCAATTATTTAGAAACTCAGTTGAAATGAGAGCATCAGATATACATATAGAACCATATGAAAAGGAAATAAGAATAAGATATAGAATAGATGGAGAACTTACCACAATAAATACTTTAGGAATAGAAAGCTTAGCACCATTAGTGACTAGAATAAAAATTCTTGCAGGACTAAATATAGCTGAGAAAAGACTTCCACAAGATGGAAGAATAATAACTAAAGTTGGAAATGCTGAAGTAGATCTTAGAGTATCTATCCTTCCAATTGTAAGTGGTGAAAAAATAGTTATAAGAATTTTAAATAGAGATAATTATAAGGTTAGCAAAGAAAAGCTTGGTTTAAGTAAAGAAAATCTTAAAAAGCTAGAAAATATAATAGCTAGCCCTAATGGAATAGTCCTAGTAACTGGTCCTACAGGAAGTGGAAAGTCAACAACACTTTATACAATTTTAAGTGAACTTAATTCAAATAATGTAAACATAGTTACAATAGAGGATCCAGTTGAATATACATTAAGTGGTGTAAATCAAGTTAATGTGAATACCAAAGCTGGATTAACCTTTGCAAATGGTCTTAGAAGTATATTAAGACAAGACCCAGATATAGTGATGATAGGGGAAGTTAGAGATGAAGAAACTGCACAAATAGCAATTAAAGCAGCTATAACTGGTCACTTAGTTTTAAGTACTCTTCATACTAATGACTCACCATCTTCAATAACTAGATTAGTTGATATGGGAGTTGAACCTTACTTAGTGGCAACATCTATATCAGGGATAATAGCTCAAAGGCTAGTAAAGAAAATATGTCCTAATTGCAAAGAAGAATACATAGCTTCTGATTATGAAAAGATGATATTTAATGGAAAAGATAATGAGCATTTAAAATTATATAGGGGTAAAGGTTGTGGACATTGCAATAATACTGGATACATTGGAAGAATCGGTATATATGAAATAATGGAAATAACAAGAGAGCATAGAGACATAATAAATAAAACTAGAGATTCTAATATTCTTAAAGATATATCAATTAAGCATGGAATGACAACTCTTGCACAAGAGTGTAAAAGGCTAGTTTTAGAGGGAGTAACTACTATAGAGGAGCTTGCTACTATAACACTACTAAAAGATATATAAGGGGTGATAAGAAGTTATGAAAATTTTTAAATATAGAGCTATGAAAACAGATGGAACTAAGATAGAGGGGAAGTTTGAAGGTAGTTCAAAAGAAGAAGTAATAAATATGATAGCTTCAAGTGGATATTATCCTTTAAAGATTGAAGAGGTAGTTGAAAGTAAGTCTATAGAGTTTAAATTTTTAGATAGAATAACAACAAAAGATTTAGCTATTTTATGCAGGCAGTTTTATACCATGCTAGATGCAGGAGTTTCTATAACTAATTGTTTGAATATTTTATCTAATGAAATTCCAAATAAAAAATTAAGAGGCATACTATCAAAAATTGAAGATGATGTTAAAAAGGGAGAGCTTTTATCAGAATCAATGGCAAAGCGCAATAAGGTTTTTCCACAGCTTTTAATAAGTATGGTAGAGTCAGGAGAAGTTAGTGGTAATATAGATGAAATGATGCTTAGAATGTCGGTGCATTTTGAAAAAGAAAATAAAATTAATAACAAGATAAAATCAGCAATGACATATCCAGCTATATTAAGTGTAATTGCTATAGCAGCTGTTGTTTTTATAATGACATTTGTAATGCCAACCTTTATAGAGATGTTTGAAGGGGAAGGAATAGCACTTCCTTTAATAACTAGGATAATGCTTGGGACAAGTAGGTTTTTAAGTAATAATTTATTTCTAATATTGATATCGATAATCATTATAGTGTTAATATTTAATATTTACAAAAAAAGTTCAAGTGGGATTTTAAGAATTAGCTATTTAAAGTTAAAGCTTCCTATAATAGGGACATTAAATAAAAAAATAATAGTTTCAAGATTTACAAGAACCTTATCTACTTTAATAGCATCGGGAGTGTCTTTAGTACATGCCCTTCCAATAGTTGCAGGAGTACTAGAAAATAAAGTAGCAGAAGATGCCATTTTGAAAGTTAGAGAAAGAGTTGTAAGAGGAGATGGATTAAGTTCACCAATAAGAGAAAATGATATTTTTCCTAAAATGCTATCTTCAATGATAAAAATAGGGGAAGAGTCAGGTTCCTTAGATGACATACTAAATAAAACCGCAGACTTTTACGACGATGAAGTTGAACAATCTATTCAAACAACAACAGCTCTTATAGAACCACTATTAATAGTAGTTATGGGGATAGTTATTGGAGGTATAGTAATTTCAATAATGCTTCCAATGTTTGATATGTACGCACAAATATAGGATTTTGCGAATATAAAGGCTACGATAAATAGATATATTTCATAAGCTAAATAGCTATGCAAAGAAGTGCTAGGCTTGGAAAAACTGATATTCCAAGAGTTTTGGGTAAACTCGCTACGCTCAAACAAACCAACGACTCTAAGGCCTGGTAGTTCTTCCTTCAGCAAGCACTTCTAGCTGCTCGCTATATGCTTACTACACATATTCTATTTATTAGCTACAGTATATTTATACAAAAATTGGGAAAAATATGAAGAAGGAGAATGAAAAATGATGATGTTTTGCTATGCAAAACTTAGGGTCATATAATCACAAAGTGATTTTAGTTTAAAAATTTTTTTCTTAATTCTTCATTATTTTGCTTCGCAAAATATAAATGGGTTTATATTTAAAAATTAATATAAAACAAAAATAAAAGGAGGATTTTATTATGATTAAAAATGCTAACAACAAAAAGAAAAAGAGAGGGTTTACTTTAATTGAACTTATTATAGTTATAGCTATTATAGCTATATTAGCAGCAATTGCTATTCCTAAATTTGGAGATGTTAGGAAGAAAGCAAATATAAGTGCAGATATTGCCAATGCTAAACAAATTCAAGGTGCAGTTTCAACAGTAATAGCAGATGGAACTGTTGAGTTACCAGCTAATGAACTTACATTTACTTTTGATGGTACAGCTGAGGGGAGCGATAAAATAGAGACTGCATTAAAAGAACAATTACAAGATTCTATTCCTAAACTTAAGGTTAAGAATGATAAAGCTACTAACTTTACTGTTATAGTTAGCAAAGAAGGAAAAACAACTATTAAAGCAGGGGATCTTAAAGTTTATCCAACAGGAGAAGGAGTATATGCAGAATAAAAAAAAGTTTGTTTAATTAATAATTATAATGGTCAAACAAAGCAATTTTTATAACCAAAGTAACTAATATTAACTAAAAGTAAAATGTAGATAACCTCTGCATTTTACTTCTATTAATTATCAACTCTCAACTATCGACTTTCAACTAAACTCCGGAGGTGAGAAAATGTCACAGGAAAAAAGTAAATTCAATTTATCAAAACTAAAAGATATAGGAAGTATGGATGTAAAAGATATTGGTAAGCTTTTTAAAAAGGAAAAGTCTAATGATGTAAATTCTTCTTATGAAGTAGTAAATAAAGTTGAAAAAAGAATAAGGCTTAAGGAAAAAGCAAAATTAGTTTTGTCTATAGATTTAGGAACTAATTATATAAAGCTAGTAGAAGGAAAGTATCAAAGAAATAAGCTTAGTTTAAACAAAGCTATTGAAATTCCAACTCCAGAAGGATGTATAGCTGATGGTAAGATAATAAATTCTCAAGGTGTTATAGACGTATTAGATTTTTTAATAAAGGAAAATAACATAAAGGCTAAGGATGTTATTTTTACAACTAACTCTTCTTCAGTAATAAATAGAGATGTTTTAATACCTTTAGTTCAAGAAGAGGAAATGGAGACTGTAATTAGATATGAAATACAACAATACTTACCTATAAACTTAGATGATTATATAATCCAATTTATAGTTTTAGACAAAATTGTTGAGGATTCAGGAGCAAAGCTAAAGGTTAATGTAACTTCTTTCCCAGAAAGAATGGCTCTTGCTTATTATAATATAATAAATTCTTTAGATTTAAATCCATATGCATTAGATGTTACTTATAATTCAATAAATAAATTAGCTAATTATTCAGAGTATACATCAAATGATGGACAAGTTATAGGAGGTACTGTTGCTTTTATTGATATGGGAGCGACCTCTATTAGTGTGGCAATATTTAAAAATGGCAAATTAGATTTTACAAGAATGATAAAGTCCGGTGGGGATAATATAGATTATGCCTTAAGCCAAAGCTTAAATATGTCAATAAAATCAACAGAATCTATAAAGATAAGGGATGGAAATTTATTAAACATTAAAGAAGATGATATTTCCAATTTAACTATAAAAAAAGCTGTTGATGATATATTAGAAGAGTTGGAAAGAATACTTCAGTTCTATAGCAACAAATCTGGTAATGGAATAAATAAAATATATTTATATGGTGGGACTTCTAATTTAACTAATATAAGTACATATATTCAAAATAGGTTAAATACTAATGTTCATAAAATTGAAGAAATTAGAAATATAGAATTTACATCCAAGGAATTAACTAATGAAAATCTTGGAGAATACTTAAATGCCATAGGCGCAATTATAAGATTATAAGGAGGAACATTATATGGGAAAAGATATGAATTTTTTTACCCCTTACCAAGGGCAAAAAAAGGAACAAAAAAATAAAAATATTTATGTTTACTCCTTAACAGGCTTTTTAGCAGTTGTTATATTAGGAACCTTAGCTTGGAACAGTACAAGCTTATTTTTACTTAATAGAAAAATTAAGAGTTATAATGAAAAATTAGAACAAGAAGATATAAAAGAGAAAATTACTAAATGGGATGATATAAGTAGAAAAAGTGATGTCTTAAAGAGATATGATATAGAGTTAAGCAAAATAGTTGGTGCTTTAAAAACTAGAGAAGTAGTAACTACTAATTTATTAGATAAACTAAGTTCTAGCTTACCAACAGAAGTAACTTTTAATAGCATAAACATAACTAATACAGAAATTTCTATTCAGGCTGTTTCAACAAGTAGGGTTGCGATAGGGGAAATAGAGCATAATTTAAAGAAGCTAAATAATATACAAGATGTATATATTGGTGGAATATCAGGGGATGAACAGTATACCTTTGATATAAAATGCGTATTAAAGGATGTTGAGTAATATGAATATAAGTAAGAGAGAAAAATATTTATTAGGTATTTTAATAACTGTATTAGTGTGCTTTGTTTACTATCAGTTTATTTATAAAAATCAAGTTGAAAAGCTAAATGTAAAAAGAAATGAAAAAAATCAAGCTGAGCAAAGATATAATGAAGTAATGGCAGCAATATCAAAGTTAGATTCAAAAGAAGAGGAACTAAAAATATTAAAATCGACTGTTTTAGATAAATCACAAAAGTTATATCCAACTATTTTACAAGAGAAGATAATAATTGAGATAGACAAGCTTTTAAGTGATAGTGGACTTAAAGGAAATATAGCTTTTAGTCCAATAGAAGTATCACCAGTAGAAAAGATGATATCTAAAGAAGTAAAAAAGCCAGAAAGCTCGTTAAAGCCAATAGCTGATGAATATGATGGAAAAGAAGTTAAAAACATTGAAAATAGTAATTCTAATAACAATACAAGTAATACAACAGAAAATTCTGGACAAGATCAGCAAGAGGTTAAAAATCAAGAAGGTGGAGCAACATCAGAACAACTTAAGGTTGCAATAAACTTCTCAGGAAGCTATGGAAATTTAAAAAAATTCATTGAGTTAGTACAAAACTATGAAAGAAAAGTTGTAATTACAAATATATCAATATCATCAAAATCTCAAGAAGAGTTAACTGGAGTTATGAATTTAGAATTCCATGCAGTTCCTAAGCTCTCAGATACAGATATGGAATATCTAATATGGACATTAAACAATGTATATGGAAAAGAAATTTTATTTAGTAATGGAGCAGCAAGTGGAGCATACTCTTCAACTATAGAAGAGCAAAAAGATAAAAAAGATATTAATGATTTTGCTATGATGCTTAGATCATCATCTTCAGAATTACCTACAGTAACAATAGGAAAGTCTAAAGATGATTCAAGGGAAAGTTATATATACTCAGATAATGATAAAACTGAAGAAGTAGAAATAGTCTTTAATGAAGAAGGAGGAAAAACTTATTATAAATATAAAACTTCATCTTCATATTATCCTAAAGAAAATTCAGAAACCGGTAAAGAGTTTAAGTCAAAATCAGAAAATATAGTTCTTGAAATATTAAGTGAAAAAAGAGTAGGAAGTTCAGATAATTCAGGAATAAAATTAAAGGTTATAAATAATACATCTAAAAAGGTTGAAATAATAGTTAAAGATGACGATTCTTCAAATCCTAGAGTTGCAGTAACAAGTGAAGGTAACACTGTAAATGTTACTAAAAAGTAGGTGTTTAATATGAAAAAAGAAAAACTAAAAGCAAAAAAAGGGATGACATTAATTGAGGTAATCATTAGTGTTACCCTTTTATCAATATTAGTAGTACCTTTATCAGGCTTGGTAATTTCAAGCTTAAAAACTAATAAAGGTGCGGAACATAAACAAAAAGCCAGTTACATAGGGCAAAAGGTTTTAGAAGAGATTAAAGCTTATGATGAAATAACATTAAAAGATGATACTGGAGTAAAGTATTTTCAGCTTTTAGATGGAGATAAAATAGAAAAAAATAGCTTATCAGAGAATAAGTTTACAGGAAGCTTTAAAAGAACTATGTATGGAGCTACTTCAGAAGACTCAAGTAAAAATGAAGAAGTTTATAATGTTGATGTTGAGATAACTCAAGATTCTAATTTTAAATATAGCGACACAGATAATTTAGATAAAAATAGTGATGCAGACTTTAAGCTTAATTTTTTTAAAAAAGATAATGTAAATAAAATAGAATTAGATTCTGATAAAAATAGTGTTCCATCAGTTAGTGGAGATTTAATAGTTGAATTAAATAAAGGTTCGAACAACCTAAATTTAAGGGTTTATAGTAAAAATAATAAAAGTCCAATAATAGATACTACAAAGAAAGAAGCGATTAATAATAAGGTTCTTTTATATATTAGAAATAGTTTTAGTGAAAATATCAATGTTGATATAAAAAATAATACAGAAGAGTTTATAGAAATACATGTAGTTAAGGAAAATAATTCTTTTGGTAAGTTAAATGTAACATCAAGTAAAGGCAATGTGATGCTATATGAAGAAAATGAAATAGAAAAAAGCTTAATTGCGGATATGTATAAGTACAATGTAACAGTTAAAGACAAAAGTAATAAAGTCTTATTTGAAGGTAACTCAAGCAAAAACATAAATATAAAATAAATTTATTGGTGGTGAATAAGAGGTGAAAAAAAGAAAAAAGAAAAAAGGTTCAACCTTTATGA
Source organism: Clostridium sp. MB05 (assembly GCF_046581255.1). NCBI lineage: Bacteria > Bacillati > Bacillota > Clostridia > Eubacteriales > Clostridiaceae > Clostridium > Clostridium sp. MB05. Next base: position 821,894 of record NZ_CP174370.1, read on the forward strand.
TAGTAGTTATAGTTATGGCAATTATTTTTACAACAGGAACAACAATATTAGCTGTTACAGCCAATGACTATAAAATGAGAATAAATGAAAGTAAGAAGCTTCAAAATCTTTATGAAGCAGATTCAGGTCTAGATATAGTAGAAAACATAATAATAAAAACCTCACAAGAAGCCATAAAATATGCAGATAATGAAGTTAAAAAAGAATTCACTAATACAAAGGAAGAAGATAGAAGAAAGGAAAATTTAAATAAATTATTTAAAGAAAAATTCTATGAATTTTTATCTAAAAAAGAGACTTTAAATTTAAAAGGTAACCCAAAGGAAGTGTATATTTTAGAATATTTAATAACAAGTAAGAAATATATAAAATCTATAGCTAATGGTATTATGGAGTACACTACAAGTGGAATAGATCCTAATATAATAATAGAAATACCTGAAGGCGGGTATGTTGTAAATAAGAATGGAAATATTATAGATAATATTAAAGTAAAGGTTAATTCCACTTTTGAAACAAAGGAAGGAACACTTAGAAACAAAAAAACAGTTTCTACAGAATTTACAGTACAGGCACCAGATTATAATTCAGAAATAACTAGTATAAATATATACCCTGTATTTGATGGTAAAACGATAACAGCAGATGGAAATATGACTGTTTCAGATGGAAATCTTGATATAAAAGGGGATATATGGATAAAAGGAGATAATAATTTAGGGACAAACCCTGCATTTACTTTTGATAAATATAATGGAGGAATAAGCTTAGAAAATACAAAGTTTAATATTGATGGAAACATATATACTGCTAATACTTTTCATTTAAAAAATAAAGTAGAAAAAGAATCATCTGTAAATGAAAATATATATGCAACAAATATTTATGTAGGAAAATCTACAAATTCAACCATTTCAGAGAGTAATAATATTTCTTTTGAAAAAGATGTTATTGTAAATAATGATTTAGCATTAAATGCTATGAAAAGTAGTATATTGATTAAAAATAATTTTTATGGAATTAATGATAAGACAACAGAGGTGGATACAGCTGAAAAAGCATTAAATTCAAGTAGTATTATCGTAAATGATCTAAGTAACACATCTAAAATAACAGTAGATAAAGATTCTTATATTATGGGGGTTGCATATTTAAATGCAACTGATGACAAAGGAAATAAATATCAAACTGGTGAATCTGTAGCAGTAAAAGGGAACTATTTAGCTTATACAGATGTAAATAATTTAGGTAGTAATGTTACTTTAAAATATTATAACCCACTTCATTTATTAGAAAGTATCAATGGAGATAAGTCAGCAAATATGAAGGCTAAATATTTTGAAGACTATTATTCTAAGTCTAATGATTATTCTTTAAAACAAGGGGGAGTAAATCTTAATGGAAATATACATTCAGTAGGGGCAAGCATTAAGATGGATGGTACTATTCAAAAAGCAAATATAAGTAAAGAAGATTTAGAAGTAATAAATAATCAAAAAAGTGAGTTTGCAAGAAATGTATTTGCTATGGGGGATTCTACAGGTTTTAAGGATTTATATGACGGGCAAACCGTTGTTAGAACTGTTAGTAATCAAATAGATTTTAATAAAGTAAGAGATATTCAAAATAATGCATTTGATGAAAAGGAAGGATTAGTTATTTTAATAGGAGATAAACAAAATCTCGTAATAGAAAATAATAAAATAAATGGACAAGCATCACAAAAAATAAACAAAGGTTTAATAGTAACAAATGGAGATATAACCATAGAAGGTGAATTTGATTTCACTGGAAACATAATAACTACAGGAAATATTAATTTTAAAGACAATGGAACTAAGAAAATTACTTATAGTCCTCAAATTATAAGAAATGTACTATCTAGTAATTATGATGTTTTAAAGGATATATTTAAAACTAAAGAAAGTATAAGTAAGGGTGAGGAGATAAAAGTTAATACATCTTCAGAGTTATATAATACAGATAGTTTTCTAAAAAAATCTTTATGGAGAATTGTTAAATAAAAGAGGTGGAATTATTGAAAACAAAAGCAAAAGGATTTACTTTACTAGAACTTATAATAACCTTAAGCTTAACAGTTTTAGTTTTAGGAGTAGTTTATACATTTTTCTTTAGTAATAGCAAAACCTTAACTACCACAGAAATTAATTCTGACCTGCAATTAGAAGCTGAAGCAATTCAAAAAGATTTGTTAATGTATGGAACTCAAGCTGAGGGAATAAGTAAAATTAATGGAGTAGAGTTAATAACTCCTAAGGACATGGAGTATAGATCTATAGCAGCTAGCGATGGAAAATTTGATGTTACAGAAATAAAGCTAAAAGTTGAGGCAGATTATTTTACGTTTTTATACAACGAAATTAATAATACGTTAACTATAAGAAAAGTAAATGAAGAAGATAGAGAAGTTATAGACTCAAAGTTAAATTTACCAAAAGAGTTATCAAATAATGTTTCTGAATTTAAAGTTAGACCTTTAGATTATAGGATGAACCCAACAGGAAATTTTAAAGATGCTCCAGGATTAGAAATTTCATTAGTTCTAAATAAGAAAAAGGGCTATTCAGATGTAACTATTCCTGTAAGTGTAATAGTTAAATTTAGAAATAAAACTAATATTTAAAAAAGGGGGATAAAATGATTAAGAAAAATAAATTTAAAATAATAAGTTTAATAACAATATTTTTTGTTATAGGAACCTTAATATCCCTTAAAAGTTTAGATGTAAAGGCAAAAGTTCCAGATAGACCAGATTTTGATATGGAAATTTCAGCTTCTCCAAACCCAGCCATGGTAGGTGAGGATATAGTAGTTAGTGGGAAAATAATACCAAAGCCATTTGAAACAGAAATACCTCCAAAGGAAATAGTATTAGTTTTAGATGTGTCTGGAAGTATGAAAGATCAAATTAGAGGAGTTATATGTAATAATACAGGATATTGTGAAGAGCATAATTCATATAATAGGCATTATACAACAAAAATGTATGAGCTAAAAAAGGCTGCAAAAAATTTTGTTGAGAAAATGAAAAATGTACCTAATCTTAAGATTGGTATTGTTACGTACTCTACAAGTGCAGATATTAGAAGAGTTAGAATTAATAATAAGGATGTTGCATTAATACCTTCAAATGAAATTTATAAGTTAAACTCAATAATAGATGGATTAAGACCTGATGGAGGAACTAATACAGGAGAAGGAATGAGAAAGGCAACTTATTTATTAGATAGCAGTGGTGAAAGTAATTCAAATGCTAATAAATCCATAGTAGTAATGTCTGATGGAATTCCAACTTATAGAACAATTTATGAATACTGGAACTATGGTCGATATTGGGATTATTATAGGGATACTAGTATTGAAAATCCTAGGGATGCCCGTATTGGTGGCGCAGGTAGTTCAGATGATGGTAGCTTAAATACAGAATATGCAAAAGAAATCGGTAAAATTATTAATAGTAAAGGATATAATGCCTTTTCAATAGGATATGGTATGAACGATACAGGAAATAGCAAAATGAGAGAAATACAAGGAGCTATGACCGGGTTAAATATGAATGACCAAAGTACTACGGATGAAGCAAAAGGATTCTTTCCAACAAGTGATAATGCAATAGATAGTGTTTTTAATAAAATTGCAGATAAAATATTAGATAGTTATCCTGTTAATAATATAGATTTAAATATAAACTTTACAGAAGGTTTTACATTAAATGCAGGAGGAAATACTGTAAGATTAGATAATGTTATTTATAAGAAAGTTTCAGAAAGTAATGGTAAGGCAAGGTATGAAGCTAATCCACAATCATTTAAATTTACGGTAAAGGGAAGAATACCAGGTGTTCAAAAAATCTATAATAAAATAGATATTAAATTCCCATGGAAAAATGATACTATTACAATAAATCCTATAAATAATATATCTATAACAATAAAGGATAATGAGCTACCATCTATAGAAGCGAAACTTATTAGCTCTAAGGAAGTTCAGGTTAATAAAAATGAAGAATTTAAACTTCAGTATGAAATTAAGCCAGATGACTTTATTTTTAAAGATGTAACAAATACAGTATCAAATGATTTTGTTATTGTTTTAGATGTGTCTAAAGATATGAAGGACAAATTAATACCAATAAAAAACTCACTATGGAGTAAGCTTTTAAATAATGATACTTTAATAAGTAGTCAAACACAATATGGATTAGTAACATTTAGTAGTCAAGCAAAACAAAAGGTTGATTTAACTAAGAATATAGCTAATCTTAATGAAGAATATATAAAAAATATAGAGTTTGATAATTCTAATGCTAGTAATATAGGACAGGCTTTTGATGAAGCAGTAGATATTTTATCAAGAGGTAGACGAGAAGCAAGAAAAAATATAATATTTATATCCATGGGAAAAGTATCATATAATACTGATTCCTTAGAATTGTTAAAAAAACAAGGATATAATATATTAAGTTTGTCTATGGATAATAGTAAGGATAATAATAGCTTATATAGGTTGCATAAAGATTTATCAGGAAAAGATGAAGACTATTTTAATGTAGATAATAATAATTATAGTAGTATAGAAGAAACTCTAATGAATCTTATAGCTGATAGAATAATTTCTACCACTAAGTATAAATCTTATAGGTTTAAACCATCATTAAAGATAAATTTAGGTGAGAATTTTAATGCTATAAGCGGAATACAAAGTGTAAATGGAGGAGTAGCAACAATAGCAGTACCAGAAATTACTTATAATCCTGTAAGAGATGGAAAATATTCATCAGATAAGGTTTTAGTGGAGTTTACTATATCAGTGAAAGAGGGAAAGATAGGAGAACTAAATTTCGGTGAAGCTAAGAAAAACATAATGATCTATAATAAGTTAAAAGGTGGAATTGCAGAAGTTTTACTAGAAACACCAAAAGTTACAGTAAGAGAGGAAATAAAAAGCTTAACTCATGGCCTGTATAATGGAATTAGAAATAACTTAGTAGATATTCAAACTAATGCTAATGGATTCGAAATAGCTACAGGATCAACAGTGACCTTTGGAGGTAAGTTTACTTTAACAAGTAATAAATCAGAATTTAATTTAAATATAGATTCTAAATTTGAGCAATTAAATAATGATGACATAAAGATTTATAAAGTTGTTAAGAATGGTGAGAATATTTCTTTAGTTGAACTATTAGATGTAATTAAAACAAAAACATCACCAAATAATAATAACTTTAATATAAAGTTAGAAAACTTAAATGAAAATAATGGTAGTTCAGTATTAGAAAATGAAGTGGTTGTTGTATATAAAGGAAAGATTAAAGAAGATAGTAAAAATGAAAGGTTTGAAAACACCATTCAGTTTACAAATGCTTCATCAAAGGTAAGCATTTTTACTCATAACTCAAGGAATGGAGAATTACCAGACCTATTCTAAAATTAAATTTAAATTATATAAAAAGCAGGAGCTTAAACCTAAAAGCTCCTGCTTTTTTATTGTGTAAGGAAAATATAAAATCTTTATACAATCTTAATGTCTACATATATAATCCTAACACTATCTTTATATGTAATTTTATATAATTTTAGATAGAAGGGGGAAGAAAATAATGTCAGTTATTATAAGTCTTATTGGTTTAGTAGCCTTAGTGCTATTTGTTTATTTAAGTTACATTTTACTAAGAGGTGATAATGAATGATTAACTCAATAATACAGTACTCATTATACTTGATAATTTTAGTTGTACTAGCTATTCCTTTGGGGAAGTATATTGGCAAAGTAATGAATGGAGAAAAAGTTTTCTTAACTAAAATATTAAGTCCAGTTGAAAACTTTATATATAAAGTATTAAAGATAGATAAAAATGAGGAAATGAATTGGAAAAAATACGCCTTATCAGTAGCTGTTTTTAGTATTATAGGATTCGTAATTTTATTTTTATTACAAATTGTACAAGGTGTATTACCTTTAAATCCAGAAGGAGTTAAAGGTGTAAGTCTAGATTTAAGTTTTAATACAACTTCAAGTTTTGTAACCAATACAAATTGGCAAGCTTATTCAGGTGAAAGCCAATTAAGTTATTTAACACAAATGTTAGGGCTTACAGTTCAAAACTTTGTATCAGCAGCTGCAGGAATTGCAGTTTTATTTGCACTTATAAGAGGTTTTACAAGAGTTAAAGAAAAGACAGTAGGTAGTTTTTGGGTAGATGCTACAAGAAGTATAGTTTATGTATTAATACCTCTTTCAATAGTAGTATCAATATTAATAGCATCTCAAGGAGTTGTGCAAAACTTTTCATCTTATCAAGAAGTTGAGCTTTTAGAGCCAATAACTCTTGAAGATGGAACTGTCATAACAAAACAAGTGGTACCACAAGGACCAGCAGCAAGCCAAATAGCAATAAAACAATTAGGTACTAATGGAGGAGGATTCTTTGGAGTTAACTCAGCTTATCCACTAGAAAATCCTACACCTTTTACAAATACAGTAGAAATGCTTTCAATATTAATAATACCAGCAGCATTATGTTTTACATTTGGTAGAAATATAAAAGATAAAAAACAAGGACGAGCTATATTTATTGCAATGTTTAGTATTTTACTTATAGCTCTTGCAATAATAGCAGTAAATGAAGCAAATGCTACTCCACAACTTGCTCAAAATGGAGCTGTAGATATATCAACTATCCATCAGGCTGGTGGAAATATGGAAGGAAAAGAAGCAAGATTTGGTATTGCAGCATCTTCTACATGGGCAGCATTTACAACAGCAGCATCTAATGGTTCAGTAAACTCAATGCATAGTAGTTATACTCCTTTAGGTGGTATGATTCCAATGTTATTAATGCAATTAGGTGAAGTTATATTTGGTGGAGTTGGATGTGGATTATATGGAATGATTGCATTTGCAATAATAGCAGTATTTATTGCAGGATTAATGGTAGGAAGAACGCCAGAATATTTAGGAAAGAAAATAGAACCATTTGAAATGAAGATGGCAATGTTAGTATGTCTTGCAACACCAATAGCTACATTAGTCGGAAGTGCTATAGCAGCCTTAGTACCAAGTGTAGCGGAAAGCATTGCTAATCCAGGAGCACATGGATTTTCAGAAATGCTTTATGCATATTCTTCAGCAGGTGGAAATAATGGATCAGCCTTTGCAGGTTTTGCAGCAAATAAACCATTTATAAATATAAGCATAGGGTTAGTAATGTTATTTGCTAGGTTTGTTCCTATGATGGCTACACTTGCTATTGCAGGATCATTAGTTCAAAAGAAAAAAGTAGCAGTAAGTGCAGGAACACTGCCAACACATAATGCTTTGTTTATAGGGCTTTTAGTATTTGTAATACTTTTAGTTGGAGCATTAAGCTTTTTCCCAGCACTTGCATTAGGACCAATAGCTGAGTTTCTTAAAATGATAGGATAGGGGGAATAATATATGAAGGGTAATAGTAGTTTTCTATCTGATAAAAAAATGGTAAAAAGAGCAGTAAAGGATTCTTTTATAAAATTAAATCCTAAAACACAAAAAGAGAATCCTGTAATGTTTATAGTATATATAGCTTCAATTATAACAACTATTCTATATTTTATATCTTTATTTGGAATAAAAGATAATTCATCAAGCTTTATATTAGGTATAACTATTTTATTATGGTTCACAGTTCTATTTGCAAACTTTGCAGAAGCAATAGCAGAGGGACGTGGTAAAGCTCAAGCCGATGCATTACGTTCTGCTAAAAAAGATGTTATGGCGAATAAAATAAATTCTTTAGAAGAAAAAGATAAATTGATAAAAGTAAGTTCTACAGAGCTTAGAAAAGGTGATATAGTTATTGTTTCTGCAGGAGAACAAATTCCAGCAGATGGGGATGTAATAGAAGGTGCAGCATCAGTAGATGAAAGTGCTATAACTGGGGAATCAGCGCCAGTTATTCGTGAAAGTGGTGGAGACAGAAGTGCAGTAACAGGTGGTACAACAGTAATTTCAGATTGGCTTATAATTAAAGTAAGTAATGATCCCGGTGAAAGCTTTATGGATAAGATGATAGCAATGGTAGAAGGTGCAGCTAGAAAGAAAACACCAAATGAAAAAGCACTTGAAATATTATTGGTTTCACTGACAATAATATTTCTTATAGTAACAGTTTCTTTATACACTTATTCAGAGTTTATTTCTAATGAAGCAGGTATGGTAAATAGCACATCAATAACTTCATTAATAGCATTATTAGTTTGCTTAGCACCAACAACTATAGGAGCTCTTTTATCATCTATAGGGATAGCTGGTATGAGTAGATTAAATCAAGCAAATGTACTTGCTATGAGTGGTAGAGCTATAGAGGCAGCAGGGGATGTTGATATATTAATGCTAGATAAGACAGGTACAATAACACTTGGAAATCGTCAAGCTAGTGAATTTATTCCTGTAGATGGAGTAGATATAAAAGAACTTGCAGATGCAGCTCAATTATCTTCACTTGCAGATGAAACTCCTGAAGGAAGAAGTATAGTAGTTTTAGCTAAAGAGCAATTTGGCATTAGAGGAAGAGATATGGGAAGCTTAAATGCAACTTTTATAGAATTTACAGCTAAAACGAGAATGAGTGGGGTAGACTTTAAAGGAAATGAAATAAGAAAGGGCGCAGCAGATGCTGTAAAGAAATATGTTGTAGAAAAAGGTGGAGTTTTTTCTAATGAATGTGAAGAAAAAGTAAAATCAGTAGCCAACCTAGGGGGAACCCCATTAGTTGTAGCCAAAAACGGCAGAGTACTTGGAGTAATACACTTAAAAGATATAGTTAAAAAAGGTGTAAAGGAAAAATTTGCAGACCTTAGAAAAATGGGAATTAAAACAATAATGATAACTGGAGATAATCCACTTACAGCAGCAGCTATTGCAGCAGAAGCTGGTGTAGATGATTTTCTTGCAGAGGCAACTCCAGAAGGAAAGCTAGATATGATTAGAGATTTTCAAAAGAAGGGTCATTTAGTAGCTATGACAGGTGATGGAACAAATGATGCTCCAGCCTTAGCTCAAGCAGATGTAGCAGTTGCTATGAACACAGGAACTCAAGCAGCTAAAGAAGCTGGTAATATGGTAGATTTAGATTCATCACCAACAAAGCTTATAGAAATTGTTCGTATAGGTAAGCAACTTTTAATGACGAGAGGTGCATTAACAACTTTTAGCATCGCAAATGATATAGCAAAGTATTTTGCTATAATACCACCATTATTTATAGGGCTTTATCCAGAATTATCAAAGTTAAATATAATGGGTTTAAGGAGCCCAGAAAGTGCAATATATTCAGCTGTTATATATAATGCCTTAATTATAGTAGCACTTATTCCATTAGCATTAAAAGGTGTAAAATATAGAGAAGTTCCAGCTAGTAAGTTATTGTCAAGAAATCTTTTAGTATATGGACTTGGAGGTATAATAGCTCCATTTATAGCAATAAAGATTATAGATATACTAATAACAGCAATAGGATTAGTTTAGGAGGTATAAATTATGAAAGTTATAAATAAGGCATTTAAATTTATACTAATATTTACAATAATATGTGGATTAGTATATCCAGTTTTTATAACAGGTATTTCCCAATTACTATTTAAAGATAAGGCAAATGGTAGTATTATAGAAATTGATGGAAAGAAGTACGGTAGCGTATTACTTGCTCAAGAATTTACAGGAAATGATTATTTATGGGGACGTATAATGAATATAGATACAGATACATTTAAAGACGACAATGGGAAAGTATTAATGTATGCATCTCCTTCAAACTTAAGTCCTGCAAGTGAGGAATATGAAAAGATAGTAAGTGAAAGAGTGGATAAGATTAAAGCAGCAAATCAAGACAAAAAGGATGAGCCTATTCCAGTAGATTTAGTTACATCATCAGGAAGTGGCCTTGATCCTCATATATCAGTGGCAGCAGCAAATTATCAAGTAGATAGAATTGCAAAAGCACGTAATATGAGTACTGATGAAGTAGAAAAAGTAATAGAAAAATACACTGAAGGAAGAACTTTTGGAGTCTTTGGAGAAGAAAGGGTAAATGTATTACAAGTTAACCTTGCTTTAGATGGAATATTAAAATAATGAGGTGTCAAAATGAATGAAACTCGTCCTAATCCAGAAGAGTTACTGAAAAAAATAAAAGATGAAGAAAAAGAGAATAAAAAAGGTAAGCTTAAAATATTTTTTGGTTATGCAGCAGGCGTAGGTAAAACCTACGCTATGCTAGATGCTGCTCATGCCGCAAAAAAGGCAGGAGTAGATGTAGTGGTAGGGTATATAGAACCTCATACAAGACCAGAAACTTTAGCTCTTTTAGATGGATTAGAACTTTTACCAAAACTTGAAGTTAAATATAAAGGAATAACATTAAATGAATTCGATTTGGATGGGGCTTTAAAAAGGAAGCCAGAGCTTATAATTGTAGATGAATTAGCTCATACAAATGCAATAGGTTTAAGGCATAAGAAAAGATATAGTGATATAGAAGAATTATTAAATGCTGGAATCGATGTTTATACTACAGTAAATGTTCAGCATATAGAAAGTTTAAATGATATAATTGCATCAATTACTAATGTTGTAGTAAAAGAGCGAGTTCCGGATAGATTCTTTAATGAGGCATCTCAAGTAGAAATAATAGATATTGAACCATCAGATCTTATGGATAGGCTGAATTCAGGTAAAATATATAAAGAAAAACAAGCTAAAAAAGCTTTAAATAATTTTTTTATAAGAGAAAATCTAGTAGCATTACGTGAAATAGCCTTAAGAGAAACTGCAGATAGGGTAAATAAAGAAGTCGCAATTAATAAAAGTTATAGCAAAGGTATGTACCATACAAATGAACACATTTTAGTTTGCTTAAGCTCATCACCATCTAATGCAAAGGTGATAAGAGCAGCAGCAAGGATGGCAGAAGCTTTTCATGCTGAATTTACAGCACTTTTTGTTGAAACTATATCTTCAAAAGATTTAAGTGAAAAAAGTATTGATAAACTAAGAGAAAATTTAAAGCTTGCTGAAGATTTAGGAGCAAATGTAGAAACTGTTTATGGAGATGATATACCATACCAAGTAGCAGAGTTTGCAAAATTAAGTGGTATATCAAAAATAATTATTGGAAGAACAAAAAGAAGAAAGGTTCTTCTTTGGTATAAAATTGGATATGTAGATAGAATAGTAGAGCTTGCTCCAGAAATAGATCTTTATGTTATACCAGATAATGAAGATATTGTTGCTAAAAGGAAATATCCAGTAAAAAATATACAGCTTTCATCTAAAGACATAGCTAAGACAATCTTAATATTGCTATTGTCTTTAGTAATAAGTGGTCTTTTATATACTCTTGGATTTAGTGAAGCTAATATAATAACTGTATTTATATTAGGAGTGTTACTTATTTCTAATAATACTGAAGGTATGGTTTATGGGGCGATATCATCATTAGCAAGTGTATTGATTTTTAATTTCTTTTTTACAGTACCAAGGTTTTCACTGAATTTTTATGATCCTGGATATTTGGTCACATTTATTACAATGCTTACATCTGCATTAGTTACAAGCACATTAACTAATAAGGTTAAATATCAAGCAAATTTATCAGCTGTAACTGCAAATAGAACCAATATTTTATTAGAATCAAGTAGGGATTTAGAGAGAACAAGTAATTTAGAAGATATTATATTTACTGCACAAATACAGTTATATAAGTTTTTAAAAAAGCCTATTATAGTGTATGAAGCCATAGATGAAAATATAAAAAGTGTATATAATTATAAATTTGATGATGGAAGTGAGATAGATAAAAAGTATATAAGTGAGGAAGAAAAGGCAGTAGTAAGCTGGGTAATAAGAAATAAGAAAAGGGCAGGTGTTAGTACTGATACACTTCCAGGCTCAAAGGCAATGTATATACCATTAATAGGGCAAAATAATGTTATGGTTGTAATAGGAATAGTAATGAGAGAAAATGAAAGCATAGATAGTAGTGAAAAATCTTTACTAGAGGCAATGCTAAGTCAAATTTCATTTGCAATAGAAAAGTATTTATTAAATGAGTCTAAAAAGAATGCTTTGATGCAAGCTGAGAATGAAAGGTTTAGGGCTAACCTTTTAAGAGCAGTTTCGCATGATCTTAGAACACCACTTACAAGTATTTCAGGAAGTGCTAGTTCGATATTAAATAATGAGTTTGATGAAGAAGTAAAGAGAAAACTAATATTAGATATATATGATGATTCTCTTTGGTTAATAAATCTAGTGGAGAATTTATTGTCAGTATCTAGATTAGATAATGGTAATGTAAAGTTAAATACAGAGCCACAATTAATAGATGAGATAATTAATGAAGCTCTTGAACATGTTAATCGTAAAATTTCAGAATATAAAGTAAAAGTTAATTTAAGAAATGAACTTTTAATGGTTGATGTAGATGTAAGGCTAATAGTTCAAGTAATGATAAATATATTAGATAACGCAATAAAATATACAAAACAAGGAACGGAAATTCAAATAAATGTATTTACGAAAGGGAAAAAGGTAATAGTAGAAATAGCTGATAATGGGATTGGAATTAATAAGAGTAATCAAGAGTGTATTTTTGATATGTTCTTTACAGCAAATGATAATAAGGGAGACAGCAGAAGAGGTCTTGGATTAGGGCTTGCACTATGCAAATCAATAATAAATGCTCATGGAGGAGAAATTTATGTTAGAAATAACAAACCTCATGGAACAGTGATCGGATTTACTTTATTACAAGTGGAGGTAAATAATGGCAGTGTCAATTTTAGTAGTTGAAGATGATAAAGCGATAAGAAATTTTATATCTGCTACTTTAGAAGTTCATTCATATAGTTGCTTTACAGCAGAAAATGGAGAGCAAGCAATTTTGTTTGCAACATCTCATAGACCAGACATAATTATATTAGATTTAGGATTACCTGATATAGTAGGTATAGAAATAATAAAAAAAATAAGAATGTGGTCTAATTGCCCAATAATAGTTGTTAGTGCAAGAAGTGAAGATAGAGATAAAATAGAGGCATTAGATTCTGGCGCAGATGATTATCTTACAAAGCCATTTAGTGTAGATGAGCTTTTAGCTAGAATAAGAGTTGCTATTCGTAAAATGAACTATGATAATAGCAAAAAAGAAGAAAGCACTGAATTTATAAATGGTGGACTAAAAATAGATTACATCTCAGGGTGTGCCTTTATAGATGGAGAAGAAATACACTTAACTCCTATAGAATACAAATTACTTTGTTTATTAGCTAAAAATGTTGGTAAAGTTTTAACTCATACCTACATTTTAAAAGAAATATGGGGAGCCACCTATGAGGGAGATATACCTTCTTTAAGGGTATTTATGGCTACATTAAGAAAAAAGATAGAAAAAAATAGAACTAAAAGTAGTTATATACAAACTCATATAGGAGTGGGATATAGACTTGTTAGAATACAAGATGGTGATAATGAGTAGCTAATTACAAGAAATACTGTTGAAAATAATTTAAAGAGAACTTCATTATATAATAGTGGAATTTATAAAATTGATTTAGGAGAATGATATAAATCAAAATATAAAAAATATTTGAATTATAAATTGCAAACTTATTGACAAGTATAAGGCATAGATATATAATAACTATAAATTTAAATTAGTCATACGTCTAGTACTCGTATATCCCCTGAATATGGCAGGGAGTATCTACCGGAAACCTTAAATTTCCGACTATGAGTGATTTTGATATACTACACCTATAGTTATTTATATAGGGTTTTAGGCATATTAACTTCACTTAGAAGATTAGTATGTCTTTTTTTATACTCAAAAATAGAAAGAAAAAAGAATAAATAACATCATAATATAATAAATATGCAAGAGAAAAATCATTTTTCAAGGGGGAAGACAAATGGCAACAATAATTAAAACTGCTTATACTTTTGATGATGTATTATTAGTACCTAATAAATCAGAGATTTTACCTAATGAGGTTAGCTTAAAAACTAAATTAACAAAAAAGATAACTTTAAATATTCCATTAATGAGTGCGAGTATGGATACTGTAACAGAATCCAAAATGGCTATTGCAATGGCTAGAGAGGGCGGAATAGGAATAATACATAAGAACATGACAATAGAAGAGCAAGCAAAAGAAGTTGATAGAGTAAAAAGACAAGAAAATGGAGTAATAACAGATCCAATATTTTTATCAGAAAATCACACAATAAGACAGGCTCAAGAACTTATGGCTCAATATAGAATATCAGGAGTTCCAATAACAAGAGGAAATAAATTAGTTGGTATAATAACTAATAGAGATATAGTGTTTGAAACAAACTATGATAGATTAGTATCAGAAGTTATGACAAAAAGTCCATTAATAACATCAGCAGAAGGAACTACATTAGAAGAAGCACTTGAAATATTAAAGAAGCATAAAATAGAAAAACTTCCTTTAGTAGATAGTGATAATAACTTAAAGGGATTAATAACTATTAAAGATATTGAAAAAGCAAAGGCTTTCCCAAATGCAGCAAAAGATGAAAAAGGTAGATTGTTATGTGGAGCTTCAGTTGGTATAACTAAAGATATGATGGATAGAGTAGATGCTTTAGTTAAAGCTAATGTTGATGTTATAACACTGGATACAGCACATGGACATTCAAAAGGCGTTATGGATGGAGTAAGAAAAATAAAAGCTAAGTATCCAGACCTTCAAATAATAGCTGGTAACATTGCAACAGCAGAAGCTACAAGAGATTTAATAGAAGCAGGGGCAGATTGTGTTAAGATTGGGATAGGACCAGGATCAATATGTACAACAAGAATAGTAGCAGGAGTTGGAGTACCTCAATTAACTGCAGTTATGGATTGTGCAGAAGAAGGTAGAAAATATGGAGTTCCAGTAATAGCAGATGGTGGATTAAAATATTCAGGAGATATAGTAAAAGCATTAGCAGGTGGAGCATCTGTTGCAATGATGGGATCAATGTTTGCAGGTTGTGAAGAAGCACCAGGAGAAATGGAGATATATCAAGGAAGAAGCTATAAGGTTTATAGAGGAATGGGATCACTTGGAGCTATGGAAAAGGGATCAAGTGATAGATACTTCCAAAATGGAACTAAGAAGTTTGTACCAGAAGGTGTTGAAGGAAGAGTTGCTTACAAAGGATATGTTGCAGATACAATATACCAATTACTGGGTGGAATAAGATCAGGAATGGGATACCTAGGGTCAGCTGATTTAGATACATTATATGAAACTGCGAAATTCGTAGTTCAAACATCATCAGGAATAAGAGAAAGTCATCCACATGATGTTAATATAACTAAGGAAGCACCAAACTACAGTAAATAAAAAACAATATAGAATTAACTAATAAGCTATTATATAGTTTATTAAATAGAAGATTTAAAAAGTAAAAAAAGTTAAGAGTTTCAAATTAATTTAATAACTTTTTAACTCTTAACTACTAATTATAAATTATGATATACTAAACTATACCTAAATTAGAAACTTATATTAACGAAAGTTGGAGGTAGTTCATGAATAAAGAATTAGTTTTAGTTGTTGACTTCGGTGGGCAATATAACCAATTAATAGCTAGAAGAGTTAGAGAATGTGGTGTTTATTGTGAAGTTCACCCACATACTTTAAGTGTTGATGAAATAAAAGAAATGAATCCAAAGGGAATAATATTTACAGGAGGACCAAACAGTGTTTATGGTGAAGATTCTCCTTTATGTGATAAAACGTTATTTGAAGCTGGAATACCTATACTTGGAATTTGTTATGGTTCGCAATTAATGGCTCATATGCTTGGAGGTAAGGTTGCTACTGCTCCTGTAAGTGAATATGGAAAGACAAAAGTTGATGTAAATTCAGATTCAAAAATCTTTGAGGGAATATCATCATCTACTATTTGTTGGATGAGCCATACAGATTACATAGAAAAAGCACCAGAAGGATTCAAAACAGTAGCCAATACTCCAGTATGTCCAGTTGCTGCTATGGAATGTTCAGAAAAGAATTTATATGCAGTTCAATTCCATCCAGAAGTTATGCATACACAAGAAGGAACAAAGATGATATCAAACTTCTTATATAATGTTTGTGAATGCTCCGGTGACTGGAAAATGGATTCGTTTGTAGAAAAAACAATTGAAGAAATCCGTGAAAAAGTTGGAAATGGTAAAGTATTATGTGCATTATCAGGTGGTGTTGATTCATCTGTAGCAGCAGTATTACTTTCAAAAGCTGTTGGAAACCAATTAACATGTGTATTTGTTGATCATGGTTTACTTCGTAAAAATGAAGGAGATGAAGTTGAAGAAGTATTTGGACCTAATGGACAATACAACTTAAACTTTATTCGTGTAAATGCTCAAGAAAGATTCTATGAAAAATTAGCAGGAGTAGAAGAGCCAGAGCAAAAGAGAAAAATAATCGGTGAAGAGTTTATTAGAGTATTTGAAGAGGAAGCTAAAAAGATAGGTGCAGTGGATTTCTTAGTACAAGGAACTATTTATCCGGATGTAATTGAAAGCGGACTTGGAAAATCTGCAGTTATAAAATCACATCATAATGTTGGAGGACTTCCAGATTATGTAGATTTTAAAGAAATAATAGAACCATTAAGATTATTATTTAAAGATGAGGTACGTAAAGCAGGTTTAGAACTTGGTATTCCTAAGAAGTTAGTTTACAGACAGCCATTCCCAGGACCAGGTCTTGGAATACGTATCATAGGTGAAGTAACAGCTGAAAAAGTTAAAATAGTTCAAGAGGCAGATGCAATTTATAGAGAAGAAATTGCAAAGGCTGGAGTTGATAAGGAATTAGGTCAATACTTTGCAGCACTGACTAATATGCGTTCAGTAGGTGTAATGGGAGATGAAAGAACTTATGACTATGCAGTAGTGCTTCGTGCAGTAACTACAAGTGACTTTATGACAGCAGAATCAGCAGATCTTCCATGGGAAGTACTTGGAAAAGTAACAACTAGAATTGTAAATGAAGTTAAAGGTGTTAACCGTGTAATGTATGATTGCACAGGAAAACCACCAGCAACTATAGAGTTTGAATAGAAAAATCAAAGGTTTAAGGCATTTGTAAATTTAGAGTAGTGTATGATTTTTAACTAAAAAGTTGAATGTCATACACTACTTTATTTTTATATTTGGAGTTCAATAATATCAAACAAATCCATTTTCCTCAACTTCTAAAATGTTTCTAGAGTACATTTTAATGATACACCATATATTGTAATATGAATAAAGTAAATTGATAAAATAGAACTTTGATATGATTTTGAAGGATTAAGAAATAATGAGAGACTACTTTAGCTCGGGTGATAAGGTTCAAAAAAATAATTGGTATTGTTTTTTTATGTGAACGAAGTATTTTATATTACTAGGCTTGGAGATACTCTAATTCTTTTAGAAACAGAATACATATCATATTTAGTAGATACATTCTTGAAAATTCGGCTAAATAAAATATTGATATATTCATTTGAACTGGAGTTCTAATTAATATATTTCTTATATGATGAACTAAGAAATCCCATATCAACTAAGATATGAATTTCTAAAATATCAGTTTTATATAGACAAGGTCTATTTTAAATAATATAATAATTACAATAAATGGTATATTTTGTATAAAGGTATTTAATACGTATAATTAAATTATATAAAATGAATGGGGGGAGATTATGGGTTTTTTAATAAGAAAATTAATGAAGATATTGGATAACGGTATAAATCAAGAGATTAATCCTTCAGAAGATGGAAAGATAGTATTAAAAATGAGTAAAGTATATGGAATTATAGGAACTTTATCAGTGGTTATTTCTTTGATAATTACTATTTTAGCATTTTCAAGGGGCTCTTTCCTTGGGGATGACGTAATTTATGCTGTGGGAATGATTGCGTTCTTTTTTTTGCTTGGATTATTATTAGTATTATATACAAGGAATACAATGGTTGAAGCAACTTCTGATAAGATTGTATATGTTGGACTTACCGGTAAAAGAAAAGAAATAGCATGGAATCAAGTTGAAGCTATATCCTTTAATACGTCTTCGAAGGAAATAATTTTAAAATCAAAAACAACAAGGATTAAGCTACATATTCATTTAAAAGGGATTGGAAGTTTAATTAAAATTATTAAGCAAAATGTTGGTTTATCAATTTACGAACAAACATTCAAAAAATTAGGTGTAAATTGATTTAAAGTAAGAAATTTAATGCGGTAAGTATTATAAGTTTAGTAATATACTATATTTATCTATGTATGTAACTTAAATCATTTATAATATATTTCTTAAAATT
The DNA here is from genome assembly GCF_046581255.1 of Clostridium sp. MB05. Taxonomy (NCBI): domain Bacteria; kingdom Bacillati; phylum Bacillota; class Clostridia; order Eubacteriales; family Clostridiaceae; genus Clostridium; species Clostridium sp. MB05. The sequence continues at coordinate 840,291 of NZ_CP174370.1, forward strand.
TAAGCTTATAAAAGGAGTAACTAAATAAAAGTTACTCCTAAATTTTTAAACTAAATACCATAGTTCATAACGTATATTTTATCTGCACTTTTTAGGGCGCTCATGCTCAGATTTATACCAGCTAGAATGCTTTTCATAAGAATAATAGTCATTAAAGTTATCTTTATTATCATAATAGTCATCATCATGCTTTTTACAAGGTTTCTTATAATAATCGTTACCGTACTTATCTTTATCATTATAAAAATCATCATAGTAATATATTACTATTATAAAAATGTATAAAAGATTGCATTGTTAAGAAAATGAAAATGTTATTGAAAAAGGTGAAAATTTAGTATGGTAATATTACAGAGAAAGATAAAATAAATGATTTAGTTAAAGAAGAAGGATTAAAAGATGTTTAAACTGCTGCATTCATCGTAAGAAGATATGGAAAATAATAGTGTGTTGACAAAATGAATATTTTATAGTAATTTTACATTTTAATAAAAATTAAAATAATGTATCATACTATTAAATATAAACTAAAGAGGAGAGAAGTGAATACATGGAATTTAAATTAGATATATTTCAAACAATGGCATTAGCGACAGCTGTATTTTACTTTGGAGTATACTTAAGAAAAAAGGTAAAAATATTAGACAAATATTGTATACCGTCGGCTGTAGTTGGGGGAATGACTTTTGCATTAATAATGCTAATTTTAAAAATAACTAATGTAGCAACAATAACATTAGATACAACACTTCAAAATGTTTTTATGACTGCATTTTTTACTAGTATAGGATATACAGCTAGTATTAAAGTATTAAAAAATGGAGGAGTAAAAGTAGCATTTTTTTTAACACTATCAATACTACTAGTAACATTCCAAGATTTAATTGGAGTATCACTAGCTAAATTATTTAATCTTGATCCATTATTAGGATTAGCAACAGGCTCAATTCCCTTAGTAGGAGGACATGGAACATCAGGATCCTTTGGTCCTTTATTGGAGAACATTGGGGTTAAGGGAGCTACAACGGTTTCTTTTGCATCAGCAACTTTTGGATTAGTAATGGGAAGTATTTTAGGGGGATTTCTTGCAAAGTCATTAATAGAAAGGAATAATATTAAGACTATCAAGGAGTATCATGACAAAGATATTCCTTTAAGTGATTTTCATCATGATGAGTCTGCAATACTAAATTATAATAGGCTTATGAAGGCTGCTTCCTGGATTTTTATTGCAATGGGGATTGGGTCAATTATAACTAATTATATACAAAGTTTAGGACTAACTTTTCCATCATATATAGGTGCGATGATTTCAGCAGCTATTATTAAAAATATAAGTGATTATAAGAATTTCGAGATTGAAGATAAAGAAATAGAAACTATAGGAGGAATTAGTCTTTCTTTCTATCTTTCATTAGCATTAATGGGATTAAAGTTATGGGAGTTATTTTACTTAGCACTTCCTATGATTGTTATGCTTGTTTCACAAACAATTCTTATGGGGGTTTTTGCATATATAGTTGTATTTAGAACTATGGGAAGAAATTATGAAGCAGCAGTTTTCTCATCAGCCATGTGTGGATTTGGTATGGGTTCAACAGCAAATGCAATAGCAAATATGGATGCACTTACGAATAAGTATGGATTTAGTCAAACTCCTTATCTTGTAGTTCCAATTGTAGGTGGATTATTTATTGACTTTATAAATTCCGCAATAATTACATTATTTATAAATATATTTAGTTAATATTTATCATGGTTAAGGTAGTGTAATTTTAGGATTTAAAAGAACCTATAAATAATATTAATATTATTTATAGGTTCTTTTTGTATTATAATTTATAACTTTCAATAATATTATTTTACAAAACCTCTATTTTTCATTCTTTCCATATTTGTAAATAGACTTATACCTGTCTTTAATTGTCCAAAACCTAGCTATTTATAAACATAAAGAATTAATAGGTGAAATTTACTTCAAAACATTCCAGCATATTCAGAACCGATAATAATAGAAAACTCTGATTTTGGAATATTTGTGACTTCTTCAATAAAGTTTTTAGAAACAACAAATCGTTGCTTTCATATAATACTATATTACTTAATTATTTATGAAAAATTTAGTTAGAGTTTAATAATATACAGATAAAACTTAATAGACTTAACTTTAATTCAAAAATAAAGAATTTTAAACATATATACATATATAGTAACAAAATTAACCTATCTTCAATACTATATATTATGAAACAAAAGAGGAGGAATTTAAGTTATGTCAATGTCATGTAATGAAAAAAAACAAACTCACGTTCATGAATTTGTTGGAAGTGTAAGGTTAGCTGAACTTGGGGAAGATCCTCATAATCACCGTTTTGCAGGAGTTTCTGGACAAGTTATTCCATCAGGTTGTGGACATGTACACCGTCTATGTACAAGAACAGATTTCTTTAATGATCACTTTCATGAAATTAATGTAATTACAGGACCAGCAATACCAGTAGGTGCTGGAAGACATGTTCATTTTGTTTATGCATGTACAGAAGAGAGCGATGGTCATAGGCATGCATTTATAGTTGCAACTTTAATAGAAAATCCTATAGGAAAAATTAAGAAATGTTAAAGTTAATTAACTAAAAAATAGAGTTAATAGGTAGTTATGATTTTTATAAAAGTAGAAATAGAATCATAACTACCTTAATTATTTTATTTTTTTAGTTGATTACAAATTTTATTTATTCAATAAATCCTCTATTTTTCATTCTTTCTATGTTTGTAAATAAACCTATTTCTGTTCTGAGCTTTCCAAGGATTAACCTTTCATAAATCGTCAGCATCTTTTCCTCACCATATCTTACAGTTTCTTTAGTACTAAAGCTATCTCTAGAATCTTTTTCAATAAAATATCCATCAGTAGTTTCTTTTAAGGGTTTAGCATTATTTATTATTTTCAACTAAATAAATAAAATTTTTAAAAAAATTTTGAAAAAATTTTAAAAAACTATAATTAGTGCATATGTAATAGTTGTAAGGAGCTAGCTTCAAAAAATAATAAAAAATAAATTAAAAGGGAGGATTTTTAAAATGGCTTTAGTACAAAGACTTATATCTTCAGACAAATACAGTATAAAATGTCCATATTCTATGACACCAAAGGGGATTTGCATTCATAACACATATAATGATGCAAGTGCAAATAATGAAATATCTTATATGGTTTCTAACACTAACAGTGTATCCTACCACATTGCAATAGACGATGTGGAAGCAATTCAGGCAATACCATTTAATCGTAATGCTTGGCATGCAGGAGATGGATCAACTGGTGATGGTAACAGAAATTATATAGCAGTTGAAATTTGTTATTCAAAATCAGGTGGAACTAGATTTATAAATGCAGAAAAAAGAGCTGCCAAAGAAGTTGCAGCATTATTAAAACAATACGGATGGGGAATTGCACAAATTAGAAAGCATCAAGACTTTAGTGGGAAATATTGCCCTCATAGAACTTTAGATATGGGATGGCAAAGATTTTTAGATATGATTAAAGCAGAATTAGATAACTTAAATCCACCAACAGAATTGTATAGAGTGAGAAAAACCTGGGAAGATGCAGCTTCACAGATAGGAGCCTTTAGTAGCCTAGAAAATGCTAAGATTTGCGCAGATCAAAATCCAGGCTATAGTGTATTTAATAGTAGTGGAGTTAAAGTATATCCTGTATCTATAGTAGTAGGTTCAAAAGTAAAAGTTATAGGTACTAACTATGCTACAGGAGAAATAATTCCAGATTGGGTTAAGGCTAATGTGTACACAGTTAGCAAAATAACTGATAATAAAGCATTGCTAGAAGAGATAACAAGTTGGGTATATCTTAAAGATTTAAAGTTAGCATAATAAAAATTAAGTTTAGAATTTAAAACTTAAAATTGGGGAAAATAATTCAAACATGTTGAATTATTAAAAGAAGGGTAGTTAAATTTAAAAAATTTAACTACCTATTTCTATATAAGAAAATTAGGAAAAGATTTAACCTAAATTTTCAATGTTTAATTTTAAATTAAGAATTAAGCACATATTATTAAAATAATAACAAAAAATAATATATGAATTTTTATATAAAATAACAAAATAAAATGGCGTTATAAAAAATTTAAGTCATATAATTTAAAATATGTTATAATAGATGTTGATTAAATCAGCAAAAATTCCCAGAAAGATTCGGAGGTATGATTATGAATAAAGGTTTAAGATTAGACTTATCTAAGGTAGAACCATATGCGAAACTACATGAATTAGACTACATGGAAGCAATGGTAAAAGGAGCTCATGAAACTCTTCATAATAAAAGTGGCGCAGGTAATGACTTTTTAGGGTGGTTAGATTTACCTGTTAACTATGATAAAGAAGAATTTTCAAGAATAAAGAATGCAGCTGAAAAAATTAAAAAGAATTCAGAAGCATTAATAGTTATAGGAATTGGTGGTTCATACCTAGGACCTAGAGCTGCTATAGAAATGCTAAATAGTAATTTTTATAATGTGTTAGGCAATGATAAGAGAAACACTCCAAAGGTGTTCTTTGTTGGAAACAACATAAGTTCAACATATTTAGCTGATCTTTTAGATGCAATTGAAGGAATTGATATAAGTGTAAATGTTATTTCAAAGTCAGGAACTACAACAGAACCTGCAATAGCATTTAGAGTATTTAAAGATTACATGGAAAATAAATATGGTGTAGATGGAGCTAAAGAAAGAATTTTTGCAACTACTGATAAGAGTAGAGGAGCATTAAAATCACTAGCTGATGAAATGGGATATGAAACGTTTGTAATTCCAGATGACGTTGGAGGAAGATTCTCTGTTTTAACTGCAGTTGGTTTATTACCAATAGCTGTTGCTGGAATTAGTATAGATGAAATGATGCAAGGAGCTGCAGATGCAAGAGAAGCATATTCAACTCCAGATTTTAAGAATAATGATTGCTACAAGTATGCTGCAATGAGAAATGCGTTATATAATAAAGGAAAAGAAATAGAAATATTAGTTAACTACGAACCAGGTCTACACTATTTCAATGAATGGTGGAAGCAATTATTTGGGGAGTCAGAAGGAAAAGATCAAAAGGGAATATTCACAGCGGCAGTTGATTTTTCAACAGACTTACACTCAATGGGACAATACATTCAAGAAGGAAGAAGAAGCTTATTTGAAACAGTTCTTAATGTAGAAAAAGCAAAGAGAGAAGTTGTTATAGAAGAAGCTAAGGGTGATTTAGATGGATTAAACTTCTTAGCTGGAAAAACTATGGATTTCGTTAATAAGCAAGCATTTAACGGAACTTTATTAGCTCATAATGATGGTGGAGTTCCAAATATGGTATTAAATATTCCGGAGCTTAGCCCATACTACTTTGGATATATGGTTTATTTCTTTGAAAAAGCTTGTGCAATAAGTGGATATATTTTAGGAGTTAATCCATTTGATCAACCAGGTGTTGAAGCTTACAAGAAAAATATGTTTGCTTTACTTGGAAAGCCTGGATATGAAGAATTAAAAGCTAAACTAGAAGCTAAATTAAAATAATGAGAATTATAGTAGATGGAGATGCCTGTCCAGGCATCTCTATTATTAAAAGTATAGCCAAAAAGTATAAATTAGAGCTAATAGTTTTTTGCGATATTCATCATTTTATAAGTTTAGATTATGGTGAAGTTAAAGTTGTGGATAGCGGATTTCAAAGTGTGGATATGTATGTAGTAAATACTTGTAAGTCAAATGATGTAGTAATTAGTCAAGATTACGGAGTTGCAGCAATTTGTTTAGGAAAAAAAGCTCATATATTGAATCCAAAAGGATATTTGTACACAGAAGAAAATATAGATAGAATGCTAGAGGAAAGACATATTTCTCAAAAAATCAGAAGAGCTGGTGGAAGAACATCTAATCCTAAAAAAAGAACTGCAGAAGATGATTTACGCTTAGAAAAAAACTTAATAAGGACGATAGAATGTAATTTTAAAGAATAAACTGTAGAAATATCAAATATAGTTTATTCTTATTTTTTTATTTTGGTGACAAATTTCGTTTTATATTTCATTATGTAAACTGTATAATAATATTAGGTAGAATTGAGAAAAAATAGGGTGTGAGGGTATGAGCGAATTATTAATAACTTTTGATAAAGAAAGTCCATCATTAATAGATGAGAAAATAAATATAAAAGCAATTTCATATGGTAATGATTGTATGGAATATAAGTTCTTAGAAGGGATTCCAGTGGAGAGGCATTTGACTTGGAAACCAATTCAAGATTATTCACCTAAGAATGAGTGTCTGTGGAGGCCTAATAAATCTGGAGAATATATGATAATGGTTCAATATAAACATAAAGATTCAAATAAGCAAGGCAATGCCAAAGCAAATTATGAAATTAAAGGGATAGAAGAAAGTGATGCATTAGAACTAAATCATAGAAGTAGTAAGTTAATCAAGGATGTAATAATAGATAAGACTTCTTTAATTATAGGGGAAAAACTAAATATAGAAGTACTAGCAGCAGAAGATGAAGAAATTTTATTATATAGATTTTGGATAAAAGGAACACAAGGATGGGAGCCTCTTAAAGATTACAGTACAGAAAATAAGTTAACATATACTACTACAAAAGCTGTAGATGGTGAATTGCTTATTGAGTGTAAAAGACCATCATCCCAAGAAAATGTTGAAGATTTTATAACTGTAATATTTAAAGTAAAAGAACAACCACTTATAGAGATAAATTCATTTAAGTGTTTATCAGAAAATCTTTTAGTAAATGAAGAGTTAATATTTAAAGTTGGTGTAAATTACGATAATAGTAGAACTATACTATATAAATTTTTAAGAGTAGATACTAATGGAAGAATAACATGTATTCAAGACTATTCAACTAAAAATATAGTATCACTTTATGAAAAGAAAAAGGGAGATTATAAGCTTTTATGTTATGTAAGAGATATATTTTCCAACAAGCAATATGATGATAGAGCATGCATGATTTATTCTATTAATCCTTATAATGAAATAAAAATAAGGAATTTTTCATCAGATTTAAATTCGCCTCAAGTTTCTGGAACTAATATAAACTTTAAATCATTTGTTATAGGTGGAAAAGAAATTTTGTATAGATATATAGTTGAAGGTCCAGTTGCAGAAGATACAGGTTATATAAGATCAAGAAACTTTAATTGGGAAACAAAAATTGAAGGTGAATATAAAATAATCCTTAAAACAAAGGATATTTCTTTTGATGGAGATTATGAGGATATAAGGGAACTAGACTTTAAAATAGATAAAAAAGGTGAAAAGCCAGTAAAGATAATAGATGTTTTAGCAAGCAAAACAAGAGGTTGTATAAAAAATGAGCCTATAAACATAAAGGTTAAAGCAGAGGGTGGAACAGAACTTAAATATTCATTTATAGTCTATAAAGACAAAAAGGAAAAGGAAAGAAGTAGTTATGGAATTACTAATTGGATAAACTTTACTCCAGAAGAAAGTGGGGAGTATGAGGTTGAGGTAAGAGTTTTAGATAAGTACTCATCTAAAGAATATGATTCCCATAGCTTTATATATTTTAAAGTTAAAGATTATCAAGAAGCAGAAATAGATTATGTATTATTATCTCAAAATGAAATTTATTTAGTAGGAGATATAATAGATTTAGAAACTATAGTACAAAATACTAAAAACGTTTTACTAAGATATATAACAAAAATAAATGGACGTGAAATAGAAGATACAGGTTATATAGAAAGCAAAAGAATTAGGTTTAAGCCTAAGTGTTCAGGAAAATATACTTTTGAGATTTATGGGAAAAATGTATTATGTACTGAGGACTATGATGCGAAAAAGGAAGTATCTCTTTATGTAAATGAAGCTACACCAGTTACGAATACAAAAATTAGAGTTAAAAATGAAAATCTTCAGGTGAATAGTGAAATAACTTTCGAAGCAAGTAGTGAAGGTGGAAAAGAAGTTTGCTATGAATTTTATATCATGGAAAAAAGAAATTGGATAAGAGTACAAGCTTATAGTAGAAAGAACTACTATACATTTGTACCATTTTCGCCCGGTAACTATAGAGTATTAGTTTTAAGTAAAAGCTATTACAAAAAGGTTAATTATGAAGATTATACAAGTATAGAATTTGAAGTTGAGCCTTAAGTATATTAAAAATTGTACGATATTAATAGCAAAAGTGTAATTTCGGAGGGAACAAAAGTGAATATTCCTAAAGTAGAAGAATTTATGGGAAACATGATTAGTAAAGAAGTTTTAAAAAAAGCTATGGGTGATGGCCCGGAATTTGAGATAGTATATGAAGCTTTATTAAAGAATAATGAAGCTAAGGCTTCAGCTAGTGATAATGAAGAAAATACAAGAAGTTATACACCTACAGGGGCAGGACAGAAGCTTGAAGAAATACCCCTTAGATTTAGGTCTGAGACAGTACAAAAAGAAGAAGAATTGTTAGAAGGAGTAGGAAATAATAATACAAGTTCTAACATAAGCTTTAATGAGTTAAGTAAAGATATAAGTAAAGAATCAGGAAATGATGTGGAAAAAATATATGAAGCTGTTGATAAATATTGCAGTAAATATGGAGTGGATAGAGCTTTAGTTCTTTCAATAATAAAGCAAGAATCAAACTTTAATCCTAATGCAGTTTCATATGCAGGAGCAAAAGGACTTATGCAATTAATGGACTTTAACTCAGAAGCTTATGGAGTAACAAACCCATTTGATATAAATCAAAATGTAGAAGCTGGAGTAAGACACATTAAAGAATACTTAGATATGTTCGGTGGAAATTTAGAGATGGCTCTTATGGCATATAATGGTGGGCCAGGAACAATGGAAAGAAGAGGAGTAAAGTCACCTAGTGATTTATATAAGATGCCACAAGAAACTCAAAACTATGTTCCGAAAATATTAGATAATTATAGACATTATAGTAGTAATGAATAAAAGAAGTAAGATATGACTAATAAACAATACTTAGTTATGGATTTATTAAATTAAATTAATTTTAAGTAATAAGGACCTAACAAAACGTTAGGTCCTTATTAAATAATTAAGATTACTTAAAGTATAAAGGAAGAAAGTAGATAAATTCTTATAAGTTTATCTACTTTTTTTAATTTTGACTATTTCCACTTGTTTATCTCCTATTAAAGTAATAAAATAAATCGTAAAGGCTCAACATATTAATTGAGAAGGAAGGTGCTTAAATGGAAAGATTAGATAAAGTTTTAGCTAATTTAGGATATGGAACAAGAAAAGAACTTAAGCAAGCGATAAGAAAAGGTCTTATAGAGGTAAATGGGGAATTAGTTAAAGATAATGGAATGCAAGTAGATCCAGAGAAAGATAAGATTTGTGTTAATGGAGAAGAAATATTTTATAGAAAATACATATATTTAATGATGAATAAGCCAGATGGAGTAGTCTCTGCAACTCATGATAATAGAGATGAAACAGTTATTGATTTATTAGAAATAGAACATCAAGTATTTAATCCTTTTCCAGTTGGAAGATTAGATAAAGATACTGTAGGATTGCTACTATTAACTAATGATGGTGATCTGAATCATAGATTAATATCTCCAAAATGGAAAGTTGACAAGATTTATTATGCTAAGATAAATAAAAAAGTTACTGATGAAGATATAAAGAAATTTAAAAGTGGTATAACTTTAGATGATGGATACACTTGTAAAGAAGCTAAGCTTGAAATTATAGAAGCATCTGAAGAAGGTTCAGAGGTTATGATTACTATTCAAGAAGGAAAGTATCATCAAGTAAAGAGAATGTTTGAAGCTGTCGATAAAAGTGTTACCTATCTACAAAGGGTTGAATTTGGAACTTTAAAGCTGGATGATGATCTGGAAGAAGGCGAATATAGAGAGTTAACAGAAGAAGAAGTCTCTATTTTAAAGAGTTTTTAGCGAATATTTAATTAAAATGAAGCTTAAACATTCATAAATGAATCGGGTTTACAGTAATATTTTCAAAATATCTTGCATTTTAGAAAAAGATACACTATAATAATTCTGCAAGGATAAATAAAAGGAATAAATAGCCCCCTTTTTATTTATTGCTTATTGCTAAAGCGCAACCTGGCCCCAAGGGTTGCGTTTTTTGTTTGGAAAAAAACAGATGAAATCGCTTACTGATGTGGAGGATTTACTATTTTAATAATAGAAAACGATTAAAATTTAAGTGTTAAATCATAATAAAATTTGAATGAAAATGTATAATAAGATGGAAAATGAGTTTATGAAACCAAAAAAATTGCAATATGTATATATTTTAAAAAAATATATGAAATATAAAATTCCTAGATCTATCATAATTGCAAGTTTGGAATCACATTTAAAATTTATTGACTAGCTAGTTAAACGTAGTATAATTAAATAGGAAAAATATACAATAATAAACTTATGGAGGATTATTATGAAAATTATACCATGGTGGCAATATTTAATTTCTATGACTGCATATATTGCTGTTTTATACTTATTAGTAGAATTAGCTAGAAAGTATCTTAAAACTACTACAGTTGTAGGTGTTCTAGCAATATTAGCTTTTCCTTTTTGGATTAAGACCTTCGGAAATGATTGGTTTAGATTAGGTAAAGTATTAATAGTTATTATTCCAACATGCTTTGTTAATATTTGTAGAATGAGTAATAAATATAAAGACAAAGGTTTAAGTTTTTTAAAAAAGAATTGGGTATTATGGTTTTTTTATGTAGTACTTTTTCTAAACATATTAGAGGCTTCTATTAAAGACCTTACATTAGGAAATTATTTTAACTTTGGAGCAGGTATTCTATGTGCCATAACAATACCATTTCCACCAAAGCATTGGAGATTTGGATCTAAAGAAGGCTTTGCAGAACTTATTAGTGATCTTCCATTAATGTGGTGCTTATTCTATACTACTTGGAATGCTGGATTCGTTTATGCAGAAAATACAGGATTCTTTGCAAGCTCTATTTGTATATTAATAGTTCCAGAAATTTATTCTTTAATTAGAAAAAGGTCAGATTTATGGTTGCATGCAAGAATTTACACATTAGCAATTCATATGTTTATAAGAGGAACATTTGGAGATGTGTTTGCACCTATAATGGGTTCAGAAGCATGGAGAAATGAAAGTATAATTCCTATAATAGGTATATTAAACTTAGTATTTGGTGTAGTATATACTATATGGTGGTTTAATAAATTAAATCAAGAAAAAATAAAAAGTGTAAATGCTATAATTTCTTAGTTATTAGAAATTATATATAGATTTTATTATGAAATTAAAGTGTTTATAAATTAAATAAATAGTAAAGTAGATATACTGTGATTTTTAAATGGTATATCTATTTTTTATGATTAGGATAATATATTTGATATAATCTATTTAGTGCTTTTAGGCAACAATATAAATGATATGTATGTTATAATATGTTGGTAATATGAAAGGAGTCTGTATAGATGGATTTAAAGTCATTACTTAACAAAGAACAATATGAAGGGGCTACTACTATAGATGGTCAAGTGCTAATATTAGCAGGAGCTGGTTCAGGAAAAACCAGAGTTTTGACACACAGAATGGCCCATATGATAGAAGATTTAGGAGTTTTACCATATAAGATACTAGCTATTACTTTTACTAATAAAGCAGCAAAGGAAATGAAGGATAGAGTCAAGGCTTTAATAGGAGAAAGAGCAGAGGATATGTGGATTTCTACATTCCACTCAACTTGTGTAAGAATACTTAGAAGAGAAATAGAAAAGCTTGGATATAAAAAGAGTTTTACAATATATGATACTTCAGATCAAAAGACACTTATAAAAGAGTGTATGAAAGCTTTAAATATAAATGATAAAGATATAACTGAACAAGAAATCATGAGTAAAATAGGTAAGGCTAAGGATAATATGCAAAGCCCTGCAAGTTTTATGAGAGAGAATGAAAGTAATTTTAGAGAAAAGAAAATAGCAGATGTTTATGAAATGTATCAAAAGAGATTAAAGGAAAATAACGCTTTAGATTTTGATGATTTAATATTTAAAACTGTAGAGTTATTTAAAAATGATAAAGAAACATTGGAGTTTTATCAAAGAAAATTCCAATATATTATGGTAGATGAGTATCAAGATACTAATAAGGTTCAATATGAGTTGATTAGACTTCTAGCAGATAAATATAAGAACATATGTGTTGTTGGAGATGATGATCAATGTATTTATCAGTGGAGAGGAGCAGATATAAGAAATATATTAGACTTTGAAAAAGATTATCCTGATGCTAAAGTAATTAAGCTTGAGCAAAATTATCGTTCAAAAGGTAATATATTAGATGCTGCTAATGTAGTTATAGTAAATAATGCAAATAGAAAAAGTAAGGTATTAAGAACAGAGCAAGAATCAGGAAACAAAATTAAGGTATATAGAGCCTATTCAGATAGTGATGAAGGTGATTTTGTTGCAACCCAAATAAATAAAATAAAAGAAGCTGAAGATAAGAAATATAAGGATTTTGCAATTCTCTATAGAACTAACGCTCAGTCACGTATATTTGAAGAAGGCCTAAGAAGAAAAGAAATCCCTTATAAAATTTTAGGTGGAACTAGATTCTATGATAGAAAAGAAATTAAGGATATGCTTTCATATTTAAAAGTTCTAGTTAATCCAACTGACAGTGTAAGCTTAAGAAGAATTATAAATGTTCCAAAGAGAGGGATTGGAGATGCTACAGTAAATAAAGTTGTAGATTTCGCTGATGATTATGAATTGCCATTATGGGATGCTTTAAGTACCGTAAGAAATATTCCTACATTAACTGCAAGAAATTGCGGAGGAATAGAAGTGTTTATGGAAATGATGGATAAATTAATGGAAATGAGCGAAGTAATGCCTGTATCTACTTTAATAGAAACTATATTGAAGGAAACAGGGTATATATTAGAGCTAGAAAAATCAAAGGAAATAGAAGATAAAAGTAGAATAGAAAACTTAAAAGAATTAGTTTCTGATGCTGTTGATTTTGAAAGAAGTAGTGAAGATAAGAGTTTGTCAGCATACTTAGAAAAAGTTTCCTTGGTTCAAGACACAGATAAGCTAGAAGCGGAAGATGACACTATAGTTTTAATGACTGTTCATAGTGCTAAGGGGCTAGAGTTTCCAGTAGTTTTCATGGTTGGAATGGAAAATGGAATATTCCCAGGTAATGCATCCTTTGAAAGTGAAGCAGAAATGGAAGAATCAAGAAGATTATGTTATGTTGGGATAACAAGAGCAAAAGAACAACTATTTATGACTTCAGCAGAGGTTAGAAGACAATTTGGTAGAACAGTTGCCTACCCTCAATCAGATTTTATAGCAGAAATAAAAGGCGATTTAAAGGAATATGTTTCAGGAAATAATTCAGCACAAACAGCTAGAGCTACAATGTTTCCAAGAGATAATAGATATAATAATCCACATAGCTTAAGAGGTAATTCAGTACAAATGACAAAACCTAAGTCACAAAATATAGAATCATCTCTTTCAGATGATGAGATAACTATAGGAAGAAAAGTAAAACATAGCAAGTTTGGAATTGGAACAGTAGTATCAATAGCTAATACAGGAAATGATAAAAAGCTTACAATAGCTTTTGATAATCAAGGAATAAAGATATTAATGTTATCATTAGCAAACCTAGAACTAATGTAATAAATTGTGAATATAAAGGCTACGATAAATAGATATGTTCCATAAGCTAAATAGCTGTGCGAAGAAGTACTAGGCTTATTTCACATATTCTATTTATCTTCGCCAACTTATATTTCTTCACTTAAAATTATTAAATGATGAATTAGCCTCATTAATTATATGTATTAAATTGGAAATTTTATAAAAAGGGGTGTTCTATTTGGATAAAAAGCAAAGAATAGAGGAATTAGTAGAAGAATTAAATAGATATGCTTATGAGTATTATTCCTTAGACAATTCATCAATATCTGATAAAGATTATGACAAAAAGTATGATGAACTTAGAAAACTAGAGGAAGAAACAAACTATATTCTTTCATATTCACCTACTTTAAGAGTTGGAGATAGAATATTAGAAGGATTTAATAAATACACTCATAAATCAAGGCTTTGGAGCTTAGATAAGGCTCAAAGTTTAGAAGAATTAAAAGATTGGCATAATAGAAATCTTAAATTTATAAAAGAAATGAATTCTAGAGGTGAAAATTTACCAGAACCAAGATATGTATTAACAAAGAAATTTGATGGATTAACAGTTAACTTAACTTATGATGAAAATGGAATATTAGTATCTGCTGCTACAAGAGGTAATGGAGAAGTTGGAGAAGAGGTTTCAGCTCAAGTTAAAACTATAAAATCAGTACCATTAAAAATATCCTCAGAGGATTTGTTTGAAGTTCATGGTGAAGCTATAATGACTACAGAGGCCTTTGAAAATTACAATAAAAATGCTGATGTTCCTCTTAAGAATTTAAGAAATGGTGCTGCAGGAGCTTTAAGAAACCTTAATTTAAAAGAAACCGCTAAGAGAAATCTTTCAGCTTTTTTCTATGATGTAGGTTATAAAGAAGGGGAACCCTTTAAGACTTATGAAGAAATGTTAAATTTCATAAAGGGAAAAGGCTTACCTATGGATAGCTATGTTAAATACTGTACTACAGTTGAAGAAATAGAAAAGGAAATTAACTATATAAATGATAGTAGATTTGACTTAAATTATGATATTGATGGTGTTGTTATTGCAATAGATGATATAAGAACAAGAGAGCTTATCGGATATACAGTGAAATTTCCTAAGTGGGCAATAGCTTATAAATTTGAAGCACAAGAAGCCACAACAAAGCTTTTAGATGTAGAATGGAATGTTGGTAGAAGTGGCAGGGTTGGTCCTACAGCTATTTTAGAACCTATAGAACTTGCTGGAGTAACTGTAAAAAGAGCAACTTTAAATAATATAGATGATATAAGAAGAAAAGGTGTAAGAATAGGAGCAGAAGTTTTTGTAAGAAGATCTAATGATGTTATTCCTGAAATAATGGGAGTAGTAGAAGAATCCTTAGAAAGTACAGAAGAAATAAATGTTCCTGAAATTTGCCCAGCTTGTGGAGCTCATTTAGTACAAAATGGAGTTCATTATTTCTGTGAAAACACTCTTTCATGCAAACCTCAAATGGTTAAAACGATAGTTCATTTTGCATCAAGAGATGCTATGAATATAGAAGGTTTCTCAGAAAAGACAGCTGAACAGTTATTTGAAAAGCTAGATATTAAATCAATTGCAGATTTATATAATCTTAAAAAAGAGGAGCTTGTACAGTTAGAAAAGTTTGGACCTAAAAAAGCACAAAATTTATTAGAGGCAGTTGAAAAAAGTAAAGATTGTGAATTATACAGATTTATATATTCATTAGGCATTCCTAATGTTGGAGTAAAAACTGCTAAGGATTTAGTTAATAAATTTAAATCTTTGGAAGGATTAAAAAATGCTAGCTTTGATGATTTAGTATCTGTTCAAGATGTAGGTGGAATAGTTGCTAAATGTGTTTTAGAATTTTTTAAGGAAGAAAAGACATTAAATACAATAAATGAGCTTTTAGAGATTGGCGTATCTACAAGTTTTGAAGAACAAGAAATAATAGCCAGTCCTTTTGAAGGTAAAACAGTTGTTGTAACAGGAACTTTAAAAAATTACTCTAGAGGAGAAATAAAAGCAAAACTAGAACTATTAGGTGCTAAGGTTTCAGGAAGTGTAAGCAAAAAAACTGATTTTGTAATAGCTGGTGAAGAAGCAGGATCAAAGTTAGATAAAGCAATTGAATTTGGAGTAAAGGTTCTAAGTGAAGAGGACTTTGAGGGGATAATAAAGGAGTAATTAGAAATGAGTAAATTTAGATTTAAGGATTTTTTTACACTAATATGTACTTTAGCTTCAATAGCAACTAGTGTGATTATAGTTCTTACATTCTTAACAACATACCATTTCATTAATATGCATATGTTTAATTCATACTTACCATTACAAATAGGTATATGCGTAACTATGATGCTATGGGCAATAAGATTTTTTCTTTATAGGATAGGTAGAGAAAAGTATATGTATTCATTAATATGTATAATAATATCAATTATAAGTTTATTTTTTATAGTAAATTTAGTGAAATAGTATATATTAGTAAAGGAGTAGGGTTTTTACAGTTCTACTCCTTTTACTATATAGTTAATTTATAAATTTTATAGAGGTATATACTTTTCAAATTTTTTAATTACATTAGCATAAATATTATCTAGCATATTAAAATCTAAAGCATTTATATAATAAGCTTCTAATTCATCATGAATTCTATGAGCCTCAGAGATGTAAGATAAAGCTTTGTTTGTAAGCTCATAGAAAATTTGCTTATCATAATCTACATCACTTTTATTACTTGAAAGTATAGATGCATTACAGAAATCTTCAATATTATAAGTCTTACCATTAAAAGAAGCTTGGCTAATTTCATTTTCAGTTAATACACAAGTAGATATTTCAGGTATTAAAATGTGTTCAATTCTTTCGGGTATAAAAGGATCATGCATATATTCCACGAAGTAGCCTTTCTTTTGAGCAAGCTTACCTATTTCTAATAAAATAGTGCTTTTGCTAAATCCAGGACCGCCTTTTAATATGAATTTGCGCTTAAGTTCAGAAGTGAGATCTTTAGCAAAGGTGATTATTCCATTAGGTGTAAATGCCGTTGCAAATAAATGTCTCTCATCACCAAAACCAGACTTTTGCTTAGTAAATATTTCTTCTTTTAAACTCTCAGAAATTGTTACTATTTTACTATAATCTAAAGCCTCAGAATTTAATCTACTCCAATCATCATGGATATACTTAGCTGAAGCTAAGAATGTATAAGCCCTTTTAAAGTTATTGCTAATAATCTTACAAACATCGATAATTTCTCTCTTGTTTAAAGAAAGAGCATCAATGTTAAGGGCATCCCCCATATTAAGAATTTCATCTACAGCACCTGGGTGAATAGGATCAACCATATGAGGTGATGTACCATCTAGAATTGCAAGGCCAAGTTCTTTTATAACAACTCCATCTAGGGAATTGTTATCAGAAGAGCAGTGGTGATATTCGATTGAATAACCCATATTCTTAAAATGAGCTCCAACCTTTTTCATCAAAAAAGATTTCCCTGTTCCAGGCCCACCTTTTATGCATATAATTCTATTTGCATCTTCTTGTGTCAATATATACTTATAAAAAGAGTAAAAGCCTTTATAAGTATTACCCCCTGGAAAAAGATGCCTTTCTTTTTGGTAAATCAACTATATCACTCCTAATTATTGCTTCTTTTATTTAAGTTCCAATAATAATGTATGCTTATATTAAAAAAGTGAAACAATAAATTTGAATTTATATATAGGTTCTAATAAAGTGCATTCATTTAGTTAAAGTAGATACAATTTTCTATAGCTTCAGTAATTAAGTGTTACAAACTTATATATTATGTATAATTTACAACTAACAACTTATAAAAATACATGAATTTTCAGGTTTTGAAAAATAATAAATATTATGAAATTTATTTTTATTAATAAGAAAAGTATAGAAGTAAGGAGGGTTTACTGAAATAACATGGTTCATGAAAAATATAAAAAAATTTTAAAAAAAGTATTGCATAAAAATAAAAATATGGTGTATAATTATGCTAGTTTATTTGAAAGACAATTTGCATATTTAATCATAAAGAGGGGGATTAAAAAATGAAAAAGGGAATAATAAAAAAAATATTAGCTGTAACTGTAGTTGGGGTTATGTCATTTGGTTTAATAAGCTGTGGGGGAAAAAATTCTAAATCTGCAAATAAGCTAGAAGAAGTTAAGGAAAAAGGAAAATTAGTTGTTGGACTAAGTGCGGATTACGCTCCATATGAGTTTCATATTATGAAAGATGGAAAAGATGAAATAGTAGGCTTTGATGTCGAGATAGCTAAAGAAATAGCTAAAGATATGGGAGTTGAATTAGAAATAAAAGATATGAAATTTGATTCTTTAGTAGCAGCTGTTCCAGCAGGGAAAATAGATATGGTTATATCAGGAATGAGTCCTACTGAAGAAAGAAAAAAAGCTGTAGACTTTTCAGATATATACTATGTTGCAGAACATGGAATGGTGGTAAGAGCTGAAGATAAAGATAAATATAAGACATTTGAAGATCTAAAAGGTAAAAAAGTTGGAGCTCAAATGGGATCAATTCAAGCCGATTTAGCTAAAGAAAAAATTTCAGATGCTCAAATGCAATTACTATCAAATGTTAATGATTTAATTCTTGAATTGAAATCAGGAAAAATAGATGCTTTAGTTGTTGAATTACCAGTAGCTGAAATGCTAGTTAAAAATAATCCAGAATTAGTTGTAGGACAAGAAAAATTAAAAGATACAGAAGGTGGATCAGCTATTGCTATTAAGAAAGATTCACCAGAATTTGCAGAACAATTAAATAGCACAATAAAAAGAATAAAAGAAGAAAAATTATTAGATAAATTTATAATAGATGCTAATGATTTAGCAGGGCAAGCAAACTAATTAATTATTGACAATTGATAATGTTTCAATTACGAATTATATTCTTATTAAGTTAAGCAATTTAATTTATGGAATTGTAAAAATAATTATCAATTGTCAATTTTAAATTTAAGTTAAGAGAAAGGGTGTAAAATTTGACTTTAGATTTTAGTTTCTTATCTGAATATATGCCATATTTTGTAAATGGTGTTAAATGGACTTTATTGATATCATTAATAAGCGTACTTATGGGTGTTATTTTAGGATCTTTATTATGTTTTATGAAAAGATCAAAATTTCAAATATGGAAAATCAATCCTTTAAACGCTATTGCAACTATATATATTGAAATAATTAGAGGAACTCCGATGCTTCTACAAATCATGATAGTTTATTATGGATTTGATGAACTTTTAGGTGTTAATATACCAGCTTTAACAGCCGGTATAATAGCAGTATCTATAAATTCAGCAGCTTATGTTTCAGAAATAATAAGAGCTGGTATTGAAGCTGTTGATAAGGGGCAGTTAGAAGCTGCAAGAAGCTTAGGAATGAGTCAATTTACGGCAATGAAGCTTATAATAATGCCACAAGCAGTTAGAAATATATTACCTGCAATAGGTAATGAATTTGTTACTGTAATTAAAGAGTCTTCAATGGCATCTGTAATAGGTGTTAGTGAACTTATGTATGGTGCACAAGTAGTTAGAGGAGTAACTTTTAGAGGATTTGAACCATTAATAGTTGCAGCAGTATTCTATTTTATTATGACATTTTCACTAGGAAGACTTATGAATTATATAGAAAGGAGAATGAAGGCCGGTGATTCACGTTAATAATTTACACAAATATTTTGGGAACAATGAAGTATTAAAGGGAATTAATGAAAATATACAAAAGGGTGAAGTTGTAGTTGTTATAGGACCTTCAGGATCAGGTAAAAGTACTTTTCTAAGATGCTTAAATTTATTAGAAGAACCAACTGATGGGGAAATAATTTTTGAAGGCAAAAGTATTACAGATAAAAAAACTGATATAAATAAGATAAGAGAAAAAATGGGAATGGTGTTTCAACAATTTAATTTATTCCCACACAAAACTGTCTTAGAAAACCTAACAATAGCACCTATTAAAGTTAAAAATATGTCCAAGAATGAAGCAGAAAAAAAGGCAAAGGATTTATTAACAAAAGTAGGACTATTAGAAAAAGCTGATGCTTATCCAGCTTCTTTATCTGGAGGACAAAAACAAAGAATAGCAATAGCAAGAGCTTTAGCTATGGAGCCAGATGTTATGTTGTTTGATGAACCTACATCAGCATTAGATCCAGAAATGGTCGGGGAAGTATTAAATGTTATGAAAAGTTTAGCAAAAGAAGGAATGACTATGGTTGTAGTAACTCATGAAATGGGTTTTGCTAAGGAAGTTGGAGATAGAATATTATTTATGGATGGAGGAAATATAGTAGAACAAGGAACTCCTGAAGAAGTATTTACGAATTCTAAAAATCCAAGAACTATAGATTTCTTATCTAAGGTGCTTTAATAAAAATTGGACATATGTAAGTTTGCTTATTTCGTCGCTTTGCTCCAAGTCAACGCAAACCTACATATGTCCACTTGAAAACTGAAGGAATGAAATTATAAAAATAAAACCAGTTTTGCTTTATAGTAAGACCGGTTTTATTTTTTAGGGTACACACTATTAATGTATTTCTTAATAAAAAACAAAAAAATAAGTCCAGTAGTGCTAATATTTATAACCTTTATAATGGCGATAGCACTTTCATTTTTAGGAATTTTATAGTTAATTAAATGTTCTATATAAATTTCAATTAAATAAAATAGTAATAAGAAATTAAATAGATAGAGTTTGTGGGGGAATGATGAAACTTAAATTTGACTTTAGTTTTTTATTACTTGAATTTAAAGATTTATATTATATTTTAAACAAAATAAACGAAGAAACAAATCTAGAAGATATATGCTTAAAACTAATTAAAACAATAAAGGAAATAATAATAACAATACATTTAAATAATAAGTTATTTTACAACAGTGAAAATTCATTAGTAGAAAATATTAAATATCTTTCAAGAAAAGACGTAATTCCATATGAACTTATGAAATACCTAGTAAATTATGTAGAAGATTTATATTATATTGGAGATATGCTAAATGATTATGAAATAAACGTTGATAAAAAGAAAGATTTATCAGAATTATTATATGATCAAAAGGCAATTTATGAGGCTTCTGTTTGGTTAGTTATAAATTGTGGTGAAGAAGACTATTCATTATTTTATGATAGGCTAGGTGAATATGAAAGAAAGATATTTGATAAATATTTAAATTATAATGAAGTTGAAGAGCATGTAGACGATTTTGATGAATTAAATTTATTAGATGAAGCTGAATATGAAGAAGGAAGTTGCGAAGAAGAAACTAGTTCAGCTGAAGAGTATTTGTTAGCTGGAGAACTATATTATTTAGGTAGAAATGTTAGAAAGAACTATTATAAAGCAAAAGAATATTTCGAAAAGGCAGCAGAAGAGGGAAGTGAATATGCAGAAAGTTATTTAGGACTATTTTTTGAAAAAGGATATGGTGGAGATAAGGATATAGACAAGGCACTATATTGGTATAAAAAAGCAGCTTTAAAAGGAAATCCATTTTCTCAATATTCTTTAGGATATATGTACTTTTCAGGGGAAGAGGTAGAGCAAAATTTAGAATGTTCATTTAAGTGGTATAAAGAGGCCGCAGAAAATGGGTTTGCACCAGCTCAGTATGCTCTTTCATATTTATATAAAAACGGAGAGGGTTGCGAAAAAAATATATTTAAAGCGTACTATTGGCTAGAGGAGTCAGCAGAAAATGATTTTGAGGACGCTTATTATGTTTTAGGACAATCATATTTAGAAGGAACTCATATAGAAACTGACTATAAGAAAGCTTTCTTTTATTTATCAAAGGGAACAGAAAAAAATGATCTAAATTGTTTAGACAGTCTAGGAGATATGTATTATTGGGGTTTATATGTAGATGAAGATAAAGAAAAGGCATTTTCACTATACTTTAAAAGCATAGAAGAAGGAAATATAGCACTGTATTATAAAGTAGGAAAATTATATGAAGAAGATAATAATTTTGAAATGGCATTATTGAATTATTTAAAAGGTCATAATAACGGGGATTTAAAATCTACTCAAAGGCTAGGTATAATCTACTATAATGGTGAAGGAGTAGAGATGGATAAGAAAAAAGCATTATACTATATGAAGTTAGCTACAGAAGGAGAAGATCCACATTCTTTATATGTTATAGGGGTTGCATATTTAAATGAGAATAGAGAAAAAGGTTTAGAGTACTTGAAGAAAGCTTATAGAAAGGGATCTCATTATGCAGCAGAAGCTCTTGCAAGTGAATATTTATTAGATTTATTAAATGAAAAAGATATAAATGAAGAAGAATTATTACAATATATAACTAAAGCTATGGATAATGAAGTTACAGAAGCAATATATTATTATGGATTGCTCCATGTTTATGGAGTGTGTGTAGAAAAGAACAATGAAGAAGCATTCAAATATTTCATAAAAGCTGCAGAAAAGGGATCTGAAAAGGCGATGATAAAGCTAGGAAACTGGTACAAGCATGGGGTATTTGTTAAAGCAAATTCAAAAGAAGCTATAATTTGGTATAGGAAAGCTGCTGAAAAGTATAATACAGAAGCGTTGTTAAATATAATAGAAATTCATGAAAAAGGAATAGGAATAGATAAAGATTATAAAAAAGCTTTAGAAGGAGCTTATTTATTAAGAGATATTAACATAGTTGAAGGAAACATAAAGTTAGCATATTATCATGCTAAGGGAATTGGTGTAGAAGTGTGTAATGAAACTGTAAACAAATATATAGAAGAATTGTTAGTATTAAATAAAGGTAAAGCTCTTAATTTATTAGGTGAATTAGCAGAAGAAGGTCTAATTAATAAAAATGAAGAAGAGGCAGTTGAATATTATTTAAAGTCAATTTCTACAGGATATATTAAAGCTTATTCTAATTTAGAGTATTATCTATATAAAAGAGGAAGAGATATAAGTGAATTTAAAAATTTAATAGATAATATATGCGGAAAAAATTATTTGTTAGAACAGGGTAAAAGTGTATTTATAAAAGGAAAAATTGAAATTATAGAGGGAAAAATAGATAATAATGAAGAAACTATAAATGAAGGATTAAGGAAGCTAAAAAAAAGTGTGCATTTAGGATTTTATGAGGGGGTAAGAGATATAATCTCATACTATGAGGAAGCTGAAAAAAACAGTAAAAACTTAATAGAGTTATACAAGTATAAAGAAAAATTAGTGTACTATGGTATTGATAATTAATTTGAATAAAAGAGTGTAGAATTTCTATACTCTTTTATTAATATACCTATTTTGTAAAATAAAATTTCAAAAAATAAAAAAAATATTGAAATAAAAAAATAATAGTGTATAATATAATTATACTAAGAAAAAGATTAAGTGTAAACGTAAAACTTATATTAGGAGGTAATATATATGGCACAAAATATGGAACTAATAATTTTCGAAATAATAAGTCAAGGTGGTACAGCTAAGGGATTAGCATATGAAGCTTTAATGGCAGCTGAAAATGGTGATTTTGAAAAGGCAGAAGAATTATTAAAAGAAGCTGATGTATGTTTAGGAGAGGCTCATAAAATTCAAACAGATATAATCCAAGCAGAAGCAAGAGGAGAAAAAACTGAAGTATCAGTATTATTTGTACATGCTCAAGATCATTTAATGACAGCTATTGAAGCTAAGACATTAATAGAACATATTATAAAGTTACATAAGAAGATAGCAGATAAGTAATTAATTTAAATATATGAAGTCTATAGTAAAAGGAGGTATTAAAGCTTATGAAAAGAAATTCTGTTACAAGTGAGTTGCGAGCTAAGAAAACAGATTATAATATACCAACCTTTGGATTTAAAAGTGCTTTAGTGATACTTTTAGGTGGAGTAGTTGGAACTATAATATTTCCAATGTTTTTAAGTATATTTGGTGTAAATACTAATTTTGGGGTGTTAATAGGAAATACATTTATAACAAGTTTTGTTATTGCATACTCAAGATATTTTATAGAAACAAAAAAAGGATATTGTAAGTCTTTTTGGTTAAGCTATGCTTTCTTTGCATTTTCATTGGGAATTATGTCTTATCTATGGCTGTATTTAAAGTTTTTCATATAAAAATGAAATTATATTTCATAAAATTTTAAAAAAAATGAAAGAAAACATTGAATATTTCTTGAAAACGATTTATAATATTAATTAAGAAAGATATTATAAAAAAATATTAATGATTGTTGAAATTATTAATAAAAAATTGGAGGTATTATTTATGATGAAAGTATTATTTGTATGTTCACAAGGTATGTCAAGTGCTATAGCAGTAAATGCACTTAAAAAAGAAGCTGAAAAAAATGGTGTAGATATGGAAGTAAAAGCTGTAAGTACACAAGAGTTTGAGGAAGAAGTTAAAGCTGGATATGATGTAGCAATGGTTGCTCCTCAAGTAAGACACCGTTTTGATTATTTAAAAGCATATGCAGATGAAGCAAAGGTTCCATGTGCTTTAATACAACCTCAAGCATATAGTCCACTAGGTGGTCCAAAACTACTTAAACAAGTTAAAGAACTTGCAGAAAGTTAATTTAAACTAAATGTAAGTTTGAAATAATAATTATTTTTTATTTTATTATCTAAGGGGGAATTAAATTATGAATCATTTTGCTGATTTCTTGGACAAGAAGTTATCTACTCCAATGGCAAAATTGGCAGAGCAACGTCATTTACGTGCTGTGCGTGATGGTATTATAGCTACATTACCATTAATTATTGTAGGATCATTTTTCTTAATACTTGCAAATCCACCATTACCACAAAGTTGGGGGATTTACAAAACTCTTAAAGCTAATGCGGCAACTATAGTGCTTCCGTTTAGAATGACAATGTATATAATGACAATATATGCATGTTGGGGTATAGGATATAGTTTAGCTAGATCATATAAACTTGATGGAGTTACTGGTGGTACATTATCAGCAGCAGCATTTTTCTTAACTCTTGTTCCTAAGAGTGCAGCTGCATTAACTCCAGAATTAATGGAAATAGTTAAAGGAAATGCAGATCTTTTAAAATGGTATCAAGGAGTACCACAAGGTTTCCAAATGCCTATGGCAAACATGGGTGGAGGCGGAATGTTCGTTGGTATTATAGTATCAATACTAGCAGTTGAAATATTTAGATTTACTAATAAGAGTGGATTTAAGATTACAATGCCTGAACAAGTTCCAGCATCTGTTGCAAGAAGTTTTGAAGCTTTAACACCAGCTGCAATTATAGTTTTATTAATAGGATCTATAACATATTACCTTCATTTCGATTGGCATGGATTTATTGGAAAAATAGTTGCTCCACTTGTATCTGCAAGTGATAGTTTACCAAGTGTTTGGATATTAGCAATTTTACAAGATTTCTTCTGGTCATTTGGTATTCACGGTGCATCAGTAGTTGGATCTATTGCAAGACCAATATGGTTAATTTTATTGGAACAAAACTCAGCTGCAGCAGCTGCTGGAGCTCCTTTAACAGCAATAGCAGCAGAACCTTTCTTCCAATGGTTCTTATATATTGGGGGTTCAGGATGTACTATAGGTTTAATTACAGTTTTATCAATATTTAGTAAATCTACTTATGGTAAGACAATAGGTAGAGCTGCTTTAGTACCAGGTATATTTAATATAAATGAACCAATAGTATTTGGTGCTCCAATAGTATTAAATCCAACATTAATTATACCATTTATAACTACACCTTTAGTAACAGGTACTTTAGCATGGTTTGCTACATCATGGGGATTAGTCAATAGAGTTCAATTGATTGCCCCTTGGACGTTACCAGGACCAATTGGAGCTTATCTAGCTACAGGAGGAGACTGGAGAGCTGCAGTATTAAATATAATTTGTATTTTAATATCAATAGCAATGTACTATCCATTTGCTATGATGTATGATAAGAAATTATTACAAGAAGAACAAGGTGAACAAGCTTAATAAAATTAATAATTTTTAGAGTGGTGAAGAAATTCACCACTTTATTTTAAACTAAAGTTAGAGGTGAATATTATGGGGAAATTAGGAATATCAATTTATCAAGAAAAAACTACAGAGGAAGAAATATATAAATATATAGATACAGCAAGTGAAAACGGATTTAGCAGAATATTTTCCTGTCTACTTTCAGTAAATGATACTAAAGAAAATATAGCTAATAAATTTAGAAAGACAAATGAATACGCAAAATCAAAGGGCTTTGAAATAATAGTTGATGTTAGTCCAAGAGTCTTTAATGAGTTAGGTATAAGTTATAAAGACCTAAGTTTCTTTAAGGAAATTGGAGCAGATGGCTTAAGACTAGATATGGGATTCACAGGTTCAGAAGAATCATTAATGACATTTAATGATGAAAATCTTAAAATTGAAATCAATATGAGTATTAATACTCATTATATAGATACAATAATGGATTTTATGCCTAATAAAGATAACTTAATTGCTTGTCATAATTTTTATCCTCATAGATATAGTGGATTAAATTTTGATCATTTTATGAAATGTACAGAAAAATTTAATAAGCATGGTTTAAGAACAGCAGCATTTATAACAAGTCAAAATGAAGGAACATTTGGTCCATGGCCTGTTGCAGATGGACTTCCAACTTTAGAATTACACCGTAATTTACCAATAGAAGTTCAAGCTAAGCACTTAATAGCATTAGGCAATATAAACGATATAATAATATCAAATTGTTATCCAACAGAAGAAGAAATGAAAAAGCTAGGTTCTATGAGAAAAGATATGGTTACTTTCGATATTTATCTTGAAGAATCAACTCCAGAAATAGAGAGAAAAATATTATTTGAAGAAAGACACTTTAATCGTGGAGATTTCTCAGATAATTTAATTAGATCTACTCAAAGTAGAGTTAAGTATAAGGGACATGACTTTAAATTATTTAATGCACCAGAAATAATTAAGAAAGGTGATATAGTAATAGAAAGTAGTGAATATGGACATTATGCTGGAGAACTACAAATTGCTTTATCAGATATGGTTAACAGTGGCAAATCAAATGTAGTAGGACATATTAAGGAAGAGGAAATATTTATTCTAGACTATATAAAACCATGGCAAAAATTCAACTTCAACTTAATTAAATAATTGGAGGACAATTTATGTATTTTTTAGGGATAGATGGAGGAGGGACTAAAACCTGTTTCACTTTAATAAATAAAGATGGAAATGTTATTAGTAGAGTTATAAAAGGAACCTCTCACCCAACTCAAATAGGCTTTGATAATTTGGAAATATTATTAAGAAATGGACTAAAAGAAATAATAGAGTCTAGTAATATTTCTAAAGAGCAAATTTCAAAAAGTTATTTAGGGCTAGCTGGATATGGGATAGTTAAAGAAATTGCAGATAAAATAAGTGAAGTTGTTTCTAAAGTATTTGCTGGAATGGATTATATTCTAAATAATGATGTAAGAGTTGCAATAGCAGGAGCTTTAGTTGGAGAAGATGGAATAAATGTTGTTTCAGGAACAGGATCCATAGTGTTGGCTTTAAAAGATGAGAAAGTGTTAAGATGCGGTGGATGGGGATATTCAATAGGGGATGAAGGATCTGCTTATTGGATAGGTAAAAAGTCACTAGCATTATTTAGCAAAGAAAGTGATGGAAGGTTAGATAAGGCTCCTTTATATGAAATATTTAAAACTAATTTAAGCTTAAATAGTGATTATGAAATAGTTTCTTATGTAAATGAAAAGATAAAAGGTGATAGAGGCGGGATAGCTAAGCTCGCTAAATTATGCTCAGATGCAGCCCAAAGCGGGGATGAAGGAGCAATAGCAATATTTAATGAAGCAGCAATAGAAATTGGAGAAATGATAAAAGCCTTATTAAAGAACTATGATAAAAAAGATGAGATAAAAGTTTCTTATACAGGTGGAGTATTTAATTGTGGGGATTTAATACTTAATCCATTGAGAAACATATTAAAGGGATACAATGTTAAACTAGTGGAACCACAATTATCACCAGACTTAGGAGCTTGCCTACTAGCATTTATAAAGTCAGGAAATGAAAAAACAGAAGAGTTTATAGAAAACATGAGGAAGAATAGTTAAAGGGTTAAAAAATGAAAGAGTTAAAGAATTATAAAAGAATTTATCAAATTCTTTAATTCTTTAACTCTTTAAAATTTATTGTATTACATAAAGTCATAATCAACTGTTATAACACAGTTATATTGTGGATGTTCTTTCTTTATAGAAGATTTAATGCTTGATAGCATTTTTTCTTGATCTTTTTTATTACCAGAATCAGCTGAAGATAAAACTATATCAAATATTAGGTTTTTAATCTCACCTTCACCAACTATTCTAAAATCATGCATTGATTTTATTTCTGGATATTTTCTAAGAACTTTTTCTACGAAGTCCCAAGTTTCTTTAATTTCATCTGTAATAACACAAATAGGATCCATGTGTATTACTAAATGTAAATTAAGATCTTTAGAAATTTCTCTTTCAGCTTTATCTATTACATTATGAATTTCCATTATATCTATATCTGAAGGGATTTCAGCATGTAAAGAAGCAATTATTCTACCGGGACCATAATTATGAACTATAAGATCGTGTACTCCTGAAATATTAGGATAAGATAATACTTTTTCACATATCTCATTTACAAGTTCAGGATCTGGAGCCTCTCCAAGCAATGGATTTAATGTTTCTTTTACTATTTGAAAACCTGCATATAAGATTGCTAATGCAACAAACACACCTATATATCCATCTATAGGAAGTGTTGTAAATTTAGCAATTAAAAATGATATTACAACTGTACTAGATGTGAAAACATCACCCATTGCATCTGCAGCAGAAGCTTTTAAAGCAGAAGAATTTATTTTATTACCTATAAATTTATTAAAAGATGATAACCATATTTTAAATCCAATTGATACTAAAAGTAGTATAAATGGAACTATTTCAAAGGTTATTGCTTGAGGGTTTAAAATTCTTTCTATTGAAGATTTTATAAACTGTAATCCAACAAGCATTACCATGAAGGCAACTAATAGTGCAGATAAATATTCTATTCTACCATGTCCAAAAGGATGTTCAGCATCAGCAGGTTTACTTGCCATTTTAAATCCAACTATGGTTATTATTGAAGAAGCTGCATCAGATAAATTGTTAAATGCATCAGCTGAAACAGCAATTGATCCAACCAACATACCTACTGAAAATTTAATTAAAAATAAAATAACGTTTATTATAACTCCTATAATTCCACCTAAGGTTCCATAAGCATTACGAACTTTTTGATTTTTTGTATCTTCATTATTTTTTATGAAAGATTTAACTAAAAAATTAGCAATCACCGTATCACTCCTATCTATTTAATATTGTTTCATGGAAAGTATTGATCTATTCAAAATAGATATAATCACTATTATATACTAAAATTTACTAAATTCAATTATAATTAATTTTATAAATCATAAGAAAATTTAAAAAATATGGTATAATATTAATAGTCTTAATTTAGGAGGAATTGAAATGAAAAAAGAATTAGCATTAGATTTAATAGACTTTTTATATAAAAGTCCAACAGCATATCATTCAGTTAAAACTATTAAAGAAAGATTAGATTTAAATGGTTTTAGTGAAATAAAAGAAAGTGAAGAATGGAACTTACAAAAAGAAGGTAAGTATTATGTTATAAAAAATGATTCTGCTCTTATTGCTTTTACAGCTGGTAATGGAGAGATTGATAAAGACGGATTTAGATTAATAGGAGCACATACTGATTCACCAGGATTTAGAATAAAAGCAAATCCAGAGATGGTTTCAGAAGGAAAGTATTTAAAGTTAAATACTGAAGTTTACGGTGGACCAATTCTTTATACATGGTTTGATAGACCTTTAGGATTAGCAGGAAAAGTAACAGTAAAAGGAAAATCGGCTATTAAGCCAGAGACAAAGCTTGTAAATATTAATAAACCAATTCTTATAATACCAAGTGTTGCAATTCATATGAATAGAACAGTAAACGAAGGCTTTAATATAAATAGACAAAAGGATACATTGCCATTATTAAGCTTAATAAATGAAAAGTTTGAGAAAAATGGATATTTAGTTAAGCTCTTAGCAGAAGAGCTAAATGTTTCTTCAGAAGAAATATTAGGATTTGATTTAGGGTTATATGAAATTGAAAAGGGATGCTTAACAGGATTAAATGAAGAATTCATATCCTCAGGAAGACTTGATGATATGTGGATGGTTTATACAGGTATTCAAGCGTTAATAGATAGTAAAGTAAATAACTTTACTAAAGTTATGGTTTGTATAGATAATGAAGAAACAGGAAGTCTTACAGCTCAAGGAGCTAATTCAATGCTATTATTAAATATTTTAGAAAGAATAACTCTAGCATTAGGAAAAGATAGACAAGGATTCCATAGAGCTTTATCAAACTCAATAATGATATCAGCAGATCTAGCTCATGCAGTTCATCCAAATGCAGAAGAAAAGCATGACCCAACTAACAGACCAGTTTTAGGAGGAGGCCCAGTATTAAAGAGTGCAGCATCTGGAAGCTATAGTACAGATAGCTATAATGCAGCTATTTTTGAAGGCCTTTGTGCATCTGCAGAAGTTCCATATCAAAAGTTCTTTAATAGATCTGACATAAGAGGTGGAACAACTATAGGTCCAATAACTTCAGCTAACTTAACTATTCCAGTTATGGATATGGGCGCACCATTACTTTCAATGCATTCAATAAGAGAATTAGCAGCAGTAGAAGATAACTACTACACTATAAAATTATTTACAGAATTCTTTAATATTTAATATCGAAATTAAGAATAATGATAGATATTAATATTTAAAAGTTACCCTATGAATTTAGACAATACTATAGTAAAGTCTACATCATAGGGTATTTAAAATGAAATAAAATATGTTAAAGAGGGGAGAATATGCAAATAAATAAGAAGAAAAGTGCATCTCTTAAAGGAAAAATAACATTTATAAATGTTACATTAATAACTATTGCAATAACAGTAACAGTAATCATAACATTGATGTTAAGTGTAAACATATTAGAAAGAAATATTACAAGCAATATAAAAAATGTTTCTGAAATGCTTTCTAAATCAGACATGGTTAGAGATTCTTTAATAAATAATGAAGTAAAGGATAATTTGATTACATATATAGATGATTTAATACCAAAGTTAAATGATGTTGATATTATTGTTATTGCAGATAATAATGGTAAACGATATTATCACCCAGATAAAGAAAAGATAGGGCAGTCATTTACTGGAGGTGATGAGGAGAGAGTATTAACTAATGGGGAAAGTTATATATCTGAAGCTAAAGGGACTTTAGGAAATCAAAAAAGAGCTTTCGCTCCAATAAAAGATAAAAATGGTAATCAAATAGGCTTTGTTATGACTAGTACTCTTCTTAAAAATTTAAATAAGCTTAAGATAGATATACTTAGTATATATATAATGGTAGCTGGGTTTTTATGCAGTATAACTATAATAGTATCTATGTATCTTTCTAGAAATATAAAGATGTCATTACTTGGTCACGAGCCAGAGGAATTTGCTAAAA
Organism: Clostridium sp. MB05; assembly: GCF_046581255.1. NCBI lineage: Bacteria > Bacillati > Bacillota > Clostridia > Eubacteriales > Clostridiaceae > Clostridium > Clostridium sp. MB05. Next base: position 871,706 of record NZ_CP174370.1, read on the forward strand.
TGTATTTACAAAGAGAAGAAGTTTTATCTACCCTAGAAGAAGGGATAATAGCAATTAATCATGAAGGAATAGTAACGCTTTTTAATAGTGCTGCTATTAACATGCTAGATATAGAAGAAAAGAATCCAGAAGGAAAATATATAATTGATGTATTTCCTAAGACAGAGTTAATAAACGTTATTAAAGATAAGGAAAGTCAATACAATAAGGATATGATAATAAATGACAAGGTAATTATAAGTAATAGAATATTAATAAGAGAAAATGATAAAGTTATGGGAGCTGTAGCTATATTTAGAAATAAAACTGAGGTAACTAGGCTTGCAGAACAACTAACAGGAGTAAATCAAATAATAGATGCTTTAAGAGCTAATACTCATGAATTTATGAATAAGCTTCATATAATATTAGGACTTATACAAATAGATAGAATAGAAGATGCGAAAAGATACATAGTTGATATAACAGAAGATCAGAGAGAAGTAGTAAGCCTTGTTATGAACCAAATAGAAGAGCCTACAGTAGCAGCATTAATACTAGGAAAAATGAGTAGAGCTAAAGAACTAGGAATAAAGCTAAGACTGTATAATAATAGTTGCTTAAATAGAGATAATAAGCTTTTAAATCGTAATTCATTAGTGACTATAATAGGAAATTTACTAGAAAATTCTATAGACTCAATAAATGAAAAAGATGATGAAATAAAAGAAATAAATTTACTTATTTCAGAAGATGCTAAATCATTAATAATAATGGTTGATGATACAGGTATGGGGATTAAAGAAGAACATAAACTATCTTTATATAAAAGAGGATTCTCTACAAAGAAAAGAAATACTGGAATAGGTATGTATTTAATAAAAGAAATAGTAGATAGTGTTGGTGGAGAAATAAATTTAGAAACTGAAGAAGGAGTAGGAACTTGTTTTACTATAAGAATAGGTGGGGAGAAATAATATGATTAAGGTTTTGATAGTAGAAGATGATCCAATGGTTGCTGATATTAATAAAAGATATATACAAGACTTTCAAGAGCTTACAGTTGCAAGGATATGTAATAACGGAAAAGACGCACTAGAAATTTTAAATAGAAATAATATAGATCTTGTTATTCTAGATGTTTATATGCCAAAATTAACAGGCATAGAGTTATTAAAAGAAATAAGAAGAAGAGAAATTAATACAGAAGTAATAATGGTTACAGCAGAACATGAAAGCAAAAATATAGATGAAGTTTTAAGACTAGGAATTATAGATTACTTAATAAAGCCATTTGAATATAACAGATTTATTGAAGCAATAAATAAGTTTCTTGAAAAGTATAAAATGTTTAATACCAATAATAAATTAAATCAAGGGGAAATAGATAAAATTATTGGCAATAGTATAAATTTAAACAGTTGTAATATAAAAAAAGGACTTCAAGAAAAAACATTAAAAAATGTTAGAAGCTTTATGGAGAATAATAAAAATAAACTATATACCAGTGAGGAAATAGCTGATAGCTTAGGATTATCAAGAGTTACAATAAGAAGGTATATGAATTACATGATGGAAATAAAAGAAATAACTAGTGAAATAGACTACGAAACAGGGGGAAGACCTAGTATAAAGTATAAGTGGAATATGTAGGATGATTTATTAGAGTGGTGTAATAATCCACTCTTTTTAGTTTCCATAAGGGCAATAATTTAGTTATTATAACTTAAAAAATTAAAAAAATATATTTTAGATACATATATTATTGTTAAAGTGAAAACATAATTAATGTTAACAAGTTCATTTATTATATAAAAAATAGTAAAATTATTTCAAAATCTATAAATTTTAGTTAAATCTTTAACATGTACTTTACTTACAAAAGGTTTTCAATACTTATTAAAAGTATAAATTTGAAAACGTTAGCAGTAGAATAATATCAAGAAAACAAATTAACCTTTAGGAGATGAATATTATGGATTATAACAAATTAAGTTTAGAAATGCATGAAAATAACAAAGGTAAGGTGGGTGTACTTTCAAAGGTAAGAGTAACTAATAGAGAAGAGTTAAGTACGGCTTATACACCAGGAGTTGCAGAGCCATGTAGAAAGATAAGTGCAAATAAAGAAGATGTATATAGATATACAGCAAAAGGAAATTTAGTTGCAGTAGTTTCAGATGGAACAGCAGTTTTAGGCTTAGGAGATATTGGACCAGAAGCGGCAATGCCAGTTATGGAAGGTAAAGCTATATTATTCAAAGAATTTGCTGGGGTTGATGCTTTTCCTATTTGTTTAGATACAAAGGATGTAGAAGAAATAATTAAGACAGTTAAATATTTAGCACCTACATTTGGAGGAATAAATTTAGAAGATATATCAGCACCAAGGTGTTTTGAAATAGAAAGAAGATTAAAGGAAGAATTAGATATACCAGTTTTTCATGATGATCAGCATGGAACTGCAATAGTAGTAGCTGCAGGATTAATAAATGCTTTAAAGCTTGTAGGAAAAGATATTAAAGATACAGAAGTAGTTATAAATGGTGCAGGTTCAGCAGGTATATCTATATGTAAATTACTTCTACAATTAGGAGTAGGTAATGCTGTTCTTGTAAATATTCAAGGAGCCGTTGCTGTTGGAGAAGAATGGATGAATGAAGCACAAGCTCAAATGGCTTTAGTTACAAATAAGAATAATGAAAAAGGACCATTAAAGGAAATAATAAAGGGGAAAGATGTATTTATAGGAGTTTCAGCACCAAATGTTATGGATGCAGAAATGGTTTCAACAATGAATAAAGATGCAATAGTATTTGCTATGGCAAATCCAATTCCAGAAATTATGCCAGAAGAAGCTAAAAAAGGTGGAGCTAGAGTAATAGCAACAGGAAGATCAGATTTCCCTAATCAAATTAATAATGTTCTTGTATTTCCAGGAATATTTAGAGGAGCTTTAGATGTTAGAGCTACAGATATAACAGAAGAAATGAAAATAGCAGCTGCAAAGGCTATAGCAAGCATTATAACTGATGAAGAGCTAAATGAAGAGTATATAATTCCAGGAGCTTTTGATAGTAGAGTAGCTGAAGTTGTGGCAAAAGAGGTTGCTAGAGTTGCTAAAGAAACAGGAATAGCTAGAATATAACAACAATTAGGGGGATATATTATGCAAGGCATATTAAATAAAAACTCAAGTCAAGCTACTGAAAAAAAGAAAATAGAAATAATGGGAATGCCATTACTAGCATTTTTAGGGGTAGCAACAGTAATACTAGGGGCTACAGTTATGGGGTACTTACCAAGTGGAATAGTTGGAGCTCTATCTATAATGATGGTTTTAGGTGCTCTATTCAATGAAATAGGAAATAGGACTCCTATTGTTAGGACTTATTTAGGTGGAGGTGCAATAGTTGCTATATTTGCATCAGCTGCATTAGTAACTTTTAACCTAATACCTGAAAGCGTTATATCAAATGTAAACAGTTTTATGAATGATTTTGGATTTTTAAATTTTTATATAGCTGCCTTAATAACAGGTAGTATATTAGGAATGGGAAGAAAACTATTAATAAAGGCATCTGTTAGATTCTTACCAGTAGCAGTAGCTTCTATAACAGTTGCATTATTATTAGTTGGAACAGCTGGAGCACTTTTAGGATATGGATTTAAAGAAGCTATAATGTTTATTGCAATACCTATGATGGGTGGCGGAATGGGTGCTGGTGTTATACCTTTATCTAATATGTATTCACAAGCATTAGGAACTGATGTTTCACAGATGCTTTCTGTAATGATACCTGCATCAACATTAGGAAATGTTATGGCTATAATAATGGCTGGTGTATTAGGAAGAGTAGCTACAGTAAAACCAAATTGGACTGGTAATGGAAAACTAATGAAAAGTGATTCAGGAGATTTAGAAGAAAAGACAGAGAATAAACTAGATCTTAAAATGTTAGGAATGGGATTATTATTAGCAATGACTTTCTTTACTTTTGGTACAATGGTTGGTAAGTTAATTCCTTCAATTCATGCATATGCTTGGATGATAATAGGTGTTGCGGCAGCTAAGATACTTGGAATATTGCCAAAGAAATTTGAGCAAGCAGCTCAGCAATGGGGACAATTTGTAATGACAAATTTAACAAGTGCTCTTCTAGTTGGAATAGGTATTTCAATGATAGATTTAAAAGCTGTTGCTGAATCAATAAGTCCTTTATATTTAGTTCTTGTATTTGTAGTTATTGCAGGTGTAACTATAGGAGCAGGAGTAGGTGGAAAGCTAGTTGGATTCTATCCAATAGAATCATCACTAACTGCAGGTCTTTGTACAACTAATATGGGAGGTACAGGAGACGTAGCAGTACTATCAGCAGCTAATAGAATGGAATTAATACCATTTGCACAAATAGCAACTCGTATATGTGGAGCTTTGATGTTAATAGTAGCAAGTGTACTATTGCAGATACTTATGTAGTAAAAGAATAGATATTTAAATTTTATAATAAGAATAAAAGAGACTGTTATAAAATTGACTTGGTTAGTTGATTTTGAACAGTCTCTTTTACTGTTCAAAATTATTTGCAAATTAAAGATATAAAGTAATAAGTTATAAATTTAACATAGAAATATTGAATTAATGAAATAACTAATAAGAATAAAACAAATCCAATGAAATGAAATAAGGAATTTGAATAAAGGCGTTGAAATATTGTTTCAAATATGGTAATATAATATTAAAGTGAAAACGTAGTCAAATGGACTGGTAGGCATACTTTATTTTGGAGGTATTTATATGAATAAAATAGACTTAGAAAATTTAACAACAGAGAGTAGAAACCCAAATACCATAGACATAGACAAGGTTTCAACCTTAGAAATGCTTAAAAAGATTAACGATGAAGATAAAAAAGTTGCAGAAGCTGTTGAAAAGGAATTACCTAAAATAGCAGAAGCTATAAATGGAATAGTAGAAGGAATGCATAAAGGAGGAAGATTAATTTATATAGGAGCTGGAACCTCAGGAAGACTTGGAATATTAGATGCGTCTGAATGTCCTCCAACATATGGAGTTTCAGAAGAAGTAGTTCAAGGGATTATAGCAGGGGGAACAGAAGCTATATTTAGAGCAAAAGAAGGAGCAGAAGATTCTAAGGAATTAGCTGTTGAGGATTTAAAGTTAAAGAAACTAAACGAAAATGATACAGTAGTTGGACTAGCTGCATCAGGTAGAACACCTTATGTAATAGGTGGATTAAATTATGCAAATGAAATAGGTGCTTTAACAGTATCAGTTACATGTAATGCAAATTCAGAAGTTTCAAAAGCAGCTAAGATTTCAATAGCACCAGTAGTAGGACCTGAAGTAATTACAGGTTCAACTAGATTAAAATCTGGAACAGCTCAAAAGTTAGTTTTAAATATGTTATCTACAGGAGCCATGATAAAACTTGGAAAAGTTTACGGTAACTTAATGGTAGATGTAAAAGCTACTAATGAAAAACTAGTTGAAAGATCAAAGAGAATAGTTTGTGAAGCTACTGGGGAAGATAGGGAAGCAGTAGAAAAAATATTAAATGAAACGGATTTTGATGTTAAACTTTCAATATTTATGATATTATCAAAGCTTGATAAAAACCAAGCTAAGAATATATTGGATGATAAAAACGGATATATAGCTGAAGCATTAAAGGGTATTTAAAGCAATAATTAAAGGGTATTTAGAACAACAATTAAAGGGTATTTAGAAGAATAAGTTAAAATTAAAAAATGTGGGAGGAATTGAGAATGACAAATCAAGAAATTGCTCAAAATTTGGTAGAATTAGTAGGTGGAAAAGACAATATACAGTCTGTAGCTAATTGTATGACTCGTTGTAGATTAGAACTTAAAGATTATTCAAAGGCTGATATAGAAAAAATTAAAAAGTTAGAAGGATCTTTAGGAGTAGTTAAAGCAGACGGTCAACTACAAGTAATATATGGACCAGGAAAAGTTAATAAAGTAACTGATGAAGTAAGTAAAATTGTTGGAAAGCCTATACTTTTAGGCGAAGATGCACTTAAAGCTACAAAAGCAAAATTAAAAGAAAAAAATAATACAGGTTTTAAAAATGGGCTTAGAAAGCTTGGAAATATATTTATTCCATTAATACCTTTATTCGTAGCATGCGGTTTAGTTCTTGCAGTTAATAATATTTGTAATGTTTATTTTGGTGATGTTTATAAAACAACTACAGCATCTCAAATAATTGGACTTATAGGTGGTGGAGTATTCTCAGTATTATCAGTTTTAGTTGGTGTAAATGCAGCTAAAGAATTTGGCTCACAAATGCCTATGATGGGTGGAGTACTAGGTGGTATTCTTTCATCAGGAGCACTAGCAAATATTAATTTATTTGGAAAAGCTTTAACACCAGGTCGTGGAGGAGTTATTTCAGTTATATTAGTAGTTTTACTAGCTGTTTTCATTGAAAAAGCTTGTAGAAAGGTTGTACCAGATGTATTAGATTTATTTGTAACACCTTTAGTAACTTTAACATTATCAGTGTTAGCAGCATTATTTATACTTCAACCAGTAGGTGGATTTATTTCAGATACAATTGGTATGGTAGTTGCACAAACAATAGCATCAGATAATACATTTGTTTCAGTTATTTCAGGAGCAGTTTCAGGGGCATTATTCTTACCATTAGTTATGACAGGAATGCACCAAGCATTAACTCCAATACATGCAGATTTAATAGCTACTGCAGGATATACAGTATTACTTCCTATATTAGCAACAGCAGGTATGGCTCAAGTTGGAGCAACTATAGCAGTTCTTAGAAGAACAAAAAATGAAAGATTAAAGAAAACTGCTAAAAATGGACTAGTTCCAGGATTCTTAGGAATTGGGGAACCATTAATATATGGTGTAACATTACCACTAGGAAAACCATTCTTAGGAGCTTGTTTAGGAGCTGGAGTTGGTGGAGCAGTAATGGCAATCTTCAAGGTTGGAGCAGTGGCTATGGGAGTATCAGGATTACCTCTAGCATTATTAATAGCAGATGGAAAAATGTTTGTATTCTTAATTGGAGTAATTACATCATATGTAGCAGGATATTTATTTACAGAAATGCTTGGGTTTGAAGATCCAGTAGAATAATATATAAATAATTAAACAATAAGTGTAGATATTATGTGAGTCTTAGTTACTAAGGGTAATTGGGTATTACTTAATTTCTACACTTTACTTTAAGAAAAGTGAAAAGGAAGGTGTGAAATGAATAATAATCTAAAAGCCGAAGAACAAGTAAAAGAAGCAGATCAAATAAAAGTTGAGGATAAGACATCTCAGGTAATAGCAGATACTCAATGGTCTAATACAATGAAAGTACATTGGAACTATGGAGTTTACCTTCCTGAAGAATATGTGGAAAATTTAGATAAAAAGTATCCTGTACTTTATGTTTTACATGGATGGGGTGGAAATGTTACTAATACAATTGATGAAACTAGAATAGATTCAAAATCAATATTAGATAATTTAATAACTAATAAAGAGATTAAACCTATGATAGTTGTGTTTGTAGATGGATTTAATAGTTTTTATGTAGATGGGCCAACATTCAAAATGAAAAGTGCAATAGTCAATGATTTAATTCCATTAATAGATTCTAAATATAGAACGTTAAATAATAAGAGTAATAGAGCGATAGCTGGGATTTCTATGGGAGGTTTTGGATCATTAAATATAGCATTAAGCAATAGTAATAAATTTGATTCAGTTGGATTAATGTCACCAGCTATTTGGGATACTATAGAAGAAAATAATATCATTTATGGAAGTCCATTAGTAGAAAAGTATTATGAAAATTCTTATAAAAACTTAATTAGAGAAGTTGAATCAAAGGATATAAATATTTTTTTATATCATGGAGAAGATGATCAAGTAATATCTTATGATAATATTGAAAATTTTGTTTCTTATGCTAGAGATTCTGGATTTGATGTTAAATATGAGCTACAAAATCAAGGAACTCACTCTTGGCCAACATGGCGAGAAATGTATCCTAAAGTGCTAAAGGATATAAGCAATAATTTTAATAAATAAAATGTTTGTATTTATATAAAATAGTAGGCATATTAGGATAGGTTTCTTAATATGCCTGATTTTTTATAAGTTAATTTTAAGAGATATTTACATTAAAAAATAACATTAATTATAAAAATAAGTTAATTAAGGAGAGGATTAATATGAGTTATGGATTTTCAGTTTATTTTGGACTTGATAATACTAAAGAAGAAAATATTCAATTATTAAAAGATGCACATGAACTTGGATTTACTAGAATATTTACATCTCTTCATATACCAGAAGCTAATTATGAGGTTTTAAAAAAAGAAGTTAAAGAATTTTTCGATATAGCTAAAAACTATGACATGGATATAATAAGTGATATATCACCTAACACTTTTAAATTTTTAGATTTGGAAGATATGGACTTAAAAGGACTAAGGGGTCTGGGAGTTAAAACTATAAGGATAGACTTTGGCTACAGTGAAGAAGAAATAGCTAAAATGAGTAATAATAAATATGGAATTAAAATTCAATTAAATGCATCAACTATAACTGAAGAATTTTTTTATGAACTTGATAAATATTCTCCAAATTACAGTAATGTAGATGCATTGCATAACTTTTATCCAAGAATTGGAACAGGCATTTCTGAAGAGTGTATGGTAGATAAGAATAGTATTCTTAGCAAAAGAGGAATAAAACCTTGTGCATTTGTACAGTCAAATAATAGAAAAAGAAGTCCATTAAAAGATGGCTTACCAACTCTTGAAGATCATAGAGGAGTAGGGGTAAGGGATGCTGCTAATCACTTATTTTCACTAGGAAACAAATCAGTGTTTATAGGAGATTCTCTTCCAAGTATAGATGAACTAAAAGACTTAGCAAATTTAGATCCTAAAGTTATAGAATTAGATATAAATGTAAAGACTAATAGTGAAGTTATAATTAGACTTCTAAGTGAAACCTACACAGCAAGAACAGATGAAGCTAGAGATGCTATAAGGGCAAGTGAAAGTAGATTGCTGTTAAATGGTAACACTATAGAACCTTTTAATACAACTAGTAAAGAATATGGAGATATTTCAATAGACAACAAGAACTATATGAGATATATGGGAGAACTTCAAATATTAAAAATAAATCAAAGTGAAGATTTTAGAACAAATATAGTAGCTTCTGTTTTACAAAAAGATATTTATTTATTAAAATATATACATGGTGGTAAAAAATTTAACTTTAATATAGTCAATAAATAAGCTGATGAAAGAGTAGTAAGGTGTTAATGATGAACGTATTGCAGTATATTAAACAAAATTATGATAGTTTTACAGATAGGGAAAAGCTAATAGCTGAATATTTACTTAGTAATAAAAAAAGTATTATAGGTATGTCAGCAAAGGAGATTGGAGATATTACAAATACATCAGCTCCAACAGTTGTTAGATTTTCTAAAAAAATAGGTTTTGATACTTTAAATGAAATGAAGTTGCAATTGTCATTAAATATAAAAAATCATGAGAAGGCTTCAGATTTTGAATATTTAGAGGGTGACTTATCTACAAAAAATATAATCCATGGAATAAAAAGATCTATAGATTCAATAGTAAATCAAACAGTGGGGACTTTAAAAGAAGACCAACTAGAAAAAGCTATAAATGTACTTAATAAAGCTAAAAATATCTATATTTTTAGTGTAGGTGTTTCTAATTTAGTAGGTTTGGATTTTTATTATAAGTTAAGTAGAATAAATAAGAGATGTATTTCTCATACTGATACTCATCTTCAGATGACTTCTTCTGCTCTTATGGAAAAAGGAGATGTGGCAATAGCTATATCTTATTCTGGAGAAACAAAAGAAGTTATTAGATGCATTGAAAATGCTAAAAAAAGTGACGTTCCTGTTATATCGATTACAAAGGCTAGTATAAATAATACATTAGCAAGTATATCAGATATAGTTCTACATGTCCCATTTGTAGAAAAATCTTTAAGAGAAGGTGCTATGAGTTCAAGAATATCACAGCTTGCAATAATAGATATGCTGTTTATAGGAATGGCAAGAAATAATTTGAGAGAAGTAGAAGAAAAGCTTAGAATAACAAGAAAAGCTGTAGAAGAGTTAAAAAATTAAAGAGTTAATAAATACTTTACTAATAAAATTGGCTTCTGCACAATGAACTAAATTAGTTCATTGTGCAGAAGCCAATTTTTATGTCCACTTTTTTATTTATCTAATTTTCACTAGACTTTCTTTTTCTTCATGAGTAAAAATCCTTAATTCTGCAAATAATAAACTTATCCTATGGGTATAATTCTTAAAGAAGATTTTTTAATAAAAGAAATTATAGAAAAATCTAAAATGAATAAGTTTAAGTATATTTTTAACAAGAAAAATTCATTTTACTATAACAATAAATTTATTTAAATTAAAGAGTAGAGGAGTATTTATTTATGAAGGAAGAGGTTTTAAAAAGTGGCAGAAAAACAGTCTTAATGGAGTTAAATGAAGCCTTTAAAGGTATAATTCATAATCATAAATATTTAAATAAGCTTGCAAAGCATGGTGAAGATGTAATTTCTTCAGCTGAATGGTTATTAGATAATATATATTTAATAGAAAAGGAATATAAAGCAATAAAATTCAATTTACCAATTAATTATTTTGATAACTTACCAACTGTTACAATGGAAGATATAGAATATCCAAGAGTATATATTTTAGCAAAAAATTATATTGAAAAAAATCAAAATACAATAGAAGAAAGTGAAATAATAAAATTTATAAATGAGCAAGGAGAAATATTTACAATAGGAGAACTTTGGGCTTTTCCGTTAATGCTTAGAATTGCATTAATTACAAACTTAGCGATTATAACCAATGATATGGTAGTTCTTCAAAAACAACGATTAGGAGCAAAGGACTTAGCAAATACAGTTATAGATTCTTACAATAATCAAAAGTTAGATATATTATTATCTAAGTTAGAAAGTAAATATCCAATAGAAGTAGAAGATACTACAAAAGATATTTCTGAAATTAATTATATGGGAGATGAGGATATTCTCCATGATGGCCTATTTTCGCCGGAATTTTTAGATAAGTTTTTTAATATTTTAAGAAATAACTCAATAGATGATGAAAGAATATATAAATTTGCTCTAGATAGATTAAAGGAGAAGGAAAATACAAGCTTTGAAAAGGAAATAATAAAAGATCATATAAGAGAAGGGAATATAGCTACAACAATAGGACGGATTATAAGTTCGTTAAGAATAATGGATTCTGTAAATTGGAAGAGATTCTTTTCAGAAACATCAAATGTGGAGAAAATATTACAACAAGACCCAGCAGAAATTTATGAAAAAATGGATTTTGAAACAAAAGATTATTATAGACATAAGATAGAAGAAATTTCAAGAAAGATAGATATAAAAGAACTAGAGTTAGTTAAAACAGCGTTAGAGCTTAGTACTTTGTATCTTGAAGGTAAAGATCCATATAAAAGGCATATAGGTTATTACATAGTAGATGAAGGAATAAAGGATGTATTAAAAAGATTTAATATTAATAAGAATATAGATAGAAAAATTTCAAGAGCAACATATTTATCAACAATATTTTTTGGAACAATGTTAGTAGATCTAGTAGTCTTACTATTAACATACTTAATACCATTAAATTTTAACATAGGACAATATATATTAGCATTTATATTAATGATAATTCCATCAAGTGAGGTTGTAATATCATTATTTAATTGGTTTATAGCAAAGGTAACTCCTGTTAGCTTTATACCTAAAATTGATTACTCAAAGGGAGTTCCAGAAAGTCAAAGAACTATAGTAGTTATTCCTGCAATATTAAGCTCAGGAAAAGGTGCAGTTGAGTTATTAAAAAAATTAGAAATTTATTATTTAGCTAATAGAGATAAAAATATATTTTTTGCTTTACTTGGAGATTTATGTGACAGTAATAATGAAAGTGAACCTGTAGATAAATCTATAAATGATGAAGCAATAAAGTTTACAAAAGAATTAAATAAAAAATATTCAATAGATGGAGAAGATAGATTTTTCTTCTTCAACAGAAAGAGATTATACAATAAGGCAGAAGGAGTTTTCATGGGCTATGAAAGAAAAAGAGGAAAGCTCATGGAATTTATGGCACTTGTAAGAGGTAGTGAAGAAACTACATATAATGTGATGAGCGGTAAGATAGACTCATTAAAAAGTGCCAAATATGTTATAACTTTAGATAGTGATACATTTTTACCTATAGGAGCAGCTAAAAAACTTATAGGAGCTATGAGCCATATATTAAATACTCCTTGCATAGAAAATCAGGTTGTAGTTAGAGGATATGGAATAATGCAACCAAAAGTAGGTGTACATTTAGAAGATAAACATAAAACATATTTTTCAGAAGTTTTTGCAGGTGAAGCAGGGGTAGATGCTTATTCTACAGCTTCATCAGATACATATCAGGATCTTTTTGGAGAAGGAATATTTACCGGAAAGGGAATTATAGAAATAGATACTTTCTATGATGTTCTAAAAGATGAAATTCCAGAGAATAAGGTTTTATCTCACGATTTAATAGAAGGTGTCTTAACAAGATGTGCACTAATAACAGATGTTGAAGTCATAGATGGATATCCATCTAGTTATATTTCAAGTGCTTTAAGACTTCATAGATGGGTAAGAGGAGACTGGCAAATATCAGGTTGGATATTTTCAAGGAAACTATCAGCAATATCTAAGTGGAAGATTATAGATAATCTTAGAAGAAGTTTATTAGCACCAAGCTTACTAATAGCTTTACTAGCAGTCTTAACAGTATTAAATGGAGCAGTGCAAATATCCATATTGCTATTCTTAGCTTTAATAACACCATTAGTATTTACAGTAACAGATTTTGTTGTAACCCCTAAAAATAAGCTTATGGGAACCTTTAAAAATTCAAAACAAATAATATTGATATTAAGTTTTATCCCATATCAAGCGTGGTTAATGTTTGATGCTATATTTAGAACAATCTATAGATTACTTATATCTAAAAAGAATTTACTTCAATGGAAAACTGCTGATAGAGTTGAGAAGTCAGTAAAAAATACATATATGTGGTATTATCAAAAAATGTGGATATCAGTAGGCGTATCTTTAGTAGTATTATTACTTAGCTTAGATAATTCTATAGAAGTTTTAATAGCAACAATAGTAATTTTTATCCTTTGGGCTATAGCGCCTGCAATAGCATGCAAAATATCAAAAGAAGCGATATTTGTAGAGGATAGGATAGAGTTAGAGGATGAAGAATTTTTAAGAGAAAGTAGCAGAAGAATATGGGCTTATTATGAAGATTTTATAAACGAAGAAAATAATTATTTAGCACCAGACAATTATCAAGAAAAGCCATTTAAAGGATTAGCTCATAGAACATCACCTACTAATATAGGTATGGGATTGATTACTAATCTAACAGCTTATGACTTAGGATATATATCAATAGGAGAAGTTGTTTACAGAACAGAATTAATACTAGATGGCATGAGGGGATTAGAAAAGTTTAAAGGTCATTACTTAAATTGGTATGATACAAAAACAAAAGAACCACTTTGGCCTAGATATGTATCAACAGTAGATAGTGGAAATCTTTTAGGATACCTGTGGATAATTAAAGAAACTATAAAGGATTTCAATAATGATCCAATAGTTAGAGAAAAAGAAATTTTTGCAATAAAAGATACCTATAGCTTAATTAGAAAAGACGAAAAAGAAGAATTTTATGATGGTTTACCTGATAATATAGATTTGAAGGATTATAAAAATATTTTATTAGATGAGCTAAAGAGAGTAAATGATAAATTAGAGAAAAATAAAGAAAATAATGAAAAAGACAAGAGTGAATATTATTGGCTAAAAAAGTTGAAAAGAGAAATAGAAATAAAAATAGATTTTTATGATTATATATTTGATGGTATAGAAAAAATAGTTATAGATTCTTTTGAAAATTATAAATCACCAACATTAATAGAGTTAATAGATAGATTAGAAGATATAAAGAATTCTTCAGGTGAAGAGTTTAGAGAAATATTATCTAAAAAAATAAATAATTTAAGAGAATTTGATGAAAGACTTAAGCTTATTTATTCAGAAATAGATAGCATAATGGAAGATATGAACTTCAGTTTCTTATACAGCAAAAACAGAGGTCTTTTTGCTATAGGATATAATGTTGAGGAAAAATCCTTAGGAAATTCTTATTATGATTTAATGGCATCAGAAGCAAGAATATCCTCATTTTTAGCTATAGCAAGAGGTGAGATTCCAAAAGAACATTGGTATAACTTAAGTAGAAATATGACAAAGGCCTTTGGTGAAAAAAGCTTGGCTTCATGGAGTGGTACTATGTTTGAGTATTTCATGCCATTCCAAATAATGAAAAGTTTCAGAAAGACTATATGGGATTTAACATATTCCTCAGTAATAAATGCTCAAAAAAATTATGGCGAAAAGAAAAACATTCCATGGGGAATATCAGAGTCAGCTTATTATGAATTTGATATAAACCAAAATTATCAATATAAAGCCTTTGGAGTACCTGGAATAGGTTTAAAGAGAGGGCTAGAAGAGGATGTTGTTATATCTCCATATTCTTCAATAATGACGTTACCTTATGATAGAAAAGGATCAATAGAGAATCTTAAAAAATTATATGAAATTAAAGCATTTGGTAGATATGGATTTATAGAATCAATTGATTATAGTGATGAAAAATCTAAAGACGAAGCAAAACAAGTAAGGTGTTATATGGTGCACCATTTAGGAATGTCCCTTTTGGCTTTAGATAATATATTAAATAATGATATATTAAAGAAGAGGTTTCATAATATACCAGAAATAAAAGCAGTTGAAATTCTTCTAAAAGAAAAGGTTCCTCAAAATATAACCTTTGAAAGAGAAGTAGATATTACTAATAAAAATAATGTAAAGATAGAAAAAGAAGATTTCATTCCAAGAATATTTAAAGGGACTAAAAGAGAAAATTCAGAAGTATTATTGTTATCAAATGGTACATATTCTACTATGATTGCAGATAGTGGTAGTGGATATTCTAGAAAAGATGATATGACAGTATACAGATGGAAAGGTGATAGTACATCTGATTCAAGTGGAATGTTCTTTTATATAAAGAACTTAAACTCAAATGATTACTGGAGTGCTACTTATGAACCTTGTAAGGAAGAGAATGATGATTATTTAGTTGAATTTACTCTAGATAAAGCAAAATATGAAAGAAAAGATGGAAGCATAAAAACTAATTATGAAATCACTTTAGCATGTGAAGATAATTTAGAAATAAGGAAATTAACATTAAAAAATACTGGTGATAAATCAAGATGTTTAGAAGTAACAAGTTATTTAGAAGTAACTTTACAATCCTTTGAAGGAGATGCAGTTCATCCAAGTTTCTCAAATCTTTTCATAAGCACAGAATATGATGAAGAAACCAAAAGCTTAATAGGTAATAGAAGACCTAGAGCTAAAGGAGCAGTTACTCCATACATATTCCATACTGTAGCTACAAATTATGAGTTAGATGGAGACTTAACTTATGAAACATCAAGGCTAAACTTTATAGGAAGAAATAGAAGTTTAAAATCTCCAGAAGTTATGGATAATGATACACCACTTCAAAATACAGTTGGAATAGTACTAGACCCTATAATGAGTATAAGAAGCGCAGTTACTCTTAAAGCAGGAGAAGAAAAAGAGATTTACTATTTAACAGGGGTTGGAGAATCAAAGGAAGAAGTAATAGATATTATTAAAAAATATAAGGATATTCCAAGGATAGAAAAAGCATATGAAGCTTATAATTATGCTAATCAATTAGAGATTAAGCATATGGGTATTAGATCTGCTCAAGCTAATATATATCAAAGCTTGGCATCTTATATTTTATACTTACACAGTGGAAGAAAAAATAGAGAATATTATATAAAGAATATTAGTATGAATCAAGAAAATTTATGGTCTTATGGAATATCAGGAGATTTACCTATAATATTTTTAGTATTAGAAACAGAAGACGACATTGATTTATTAAGGCAAGTTATTAATATGCATTATTACTTTAGAAATAAAGGAATAAAATCAGATTTAATAATTTACAATGAAGAAGAAGTATCATATGAAGAGCCATTACAAAAAAATATTATGTCTACAGTGAAAAATTCTGTTGAAAGAGAAAGCTTAAATAAATCAGGTGGAATTTTTATTCATAACAAATCAACAATGGATGATAATGTAAAAAAATTTATAATAGGAATAGCAAAGATTTATATAAATTCATCTGAAGGCACTTTAGCAAAGCAATTAATAGAATCAATAGAGTACAAATATGATGATTATAAAAATAAAGAAGAGTTATCACATATTAATAGAATAAGGGTAAATATAAACGAAAGTGATTATATAAAGAGCTTTGTAGATAAGGAAATAAATAAAAAAGATAAGACTTCAAATAAAGGATTAAAAGAGTATGGTTTAAGAGAATTTAATAAGAATAAATTAGGCGAATTAAGAAATACTGAACTTATGAATGAACATTTAAACATAGAAGAATTAGATTTCTTCAATGGTTATGGAGGCTTTAATAAAATCGATAAAAGTTATGTTATAAGGCTTAAAGATTATGAAAACACTCCGGCACCATGGATAAATGTAATTTCTAATAAGGATTTTGGATTCCATATTTCCGAGGTGGGTTCAACTTATACCTGGTGTGGAAACAGTAGGGAAAATAAAATAACGCCTTGGAGCAATGATTGGGTTGTTGATCCAACAGGAGAAGCTTTATATATAAGAGATAACAATACAGGAGCATATTTTACAATTACTCCTATGCCAATAAGGGACGGTGGAGAGTATATTGTTGAACATAGCTTTGGAGTTTCAACATTTAAACATACTGCATATAACATTAGTGGTGAAATGAAGATTTTCTGTCCACAAGAAGAAAAGTTAAAATTATGCAAGGTTTCTCTTAAAAATTTATCAAATGCAAATAAAAGCTTATCTATATTTTACTACGCTCAATTAGTACTTGGTGTATATAATTATGGAAGTGCTAAATATATAAGTACCCATGCCCAAGGCAAATATATATATGGCCAAAATCCTTATTCAAAATATTTTGGCAAGTTAAAGGCTTATTTATCTATTAATGGTGATAAAGAGCAAAGCTTTACAGGAGATAGAAAAAGTTTTATAGGTGTAGGTGAAGACTTAAGTGCTCCTAAGGCATTATCCTTAGATAAATTAAATAGTGTGTATGGAAGTGTCTATGATCCTTGTTTAGCAGCTCAATTAAATATAGATTTAAATGCTGGAGAAGAAAAGGAAATTGTAATAATTTTTGGTGAAGAAGAGGATGAGAAATTAATCGAAGAAAAAATAAATAAATATAGCAATATGGCGAATGTTCATAAAGAATTAGCTAATATAAAAGAATATTGGTCAAATTTCCTAGGAAATATACAAGTAAAGACACCAGATTTATCTATGGATTATATGTTAAATGGATGGCTTATGTATCAAACATTAGCTTGTAGATATTTATCAAGAACAGCATTTTATCAAAGTGGTGGAGCCTATGGCTTTAGAGATCAACTTCAAGACTCAATGGCAATAGGAGTACTAGATCCAAATATAACAAGAGAACAAATTTTAAGGAGTGCTTCAAGACAATATATTGAAGGAGATGTCCAACACTGGTGGCATCCAATAATTAATTCTGGTATAAGAACTAGATTTTCAGATGATTTATTATGGTTACCTTATGTAACAATTGAATATATAAAGTCAACAGGTGATTATAGTATTTTAGATGAAGAGGTACCTTATTTAGAGGATGAACCATTAAGAGATGGAGAAGATGAAAGGTACACAATAGTAAATCAGTCAAGAAAAAGTGGAAACATATATGAACACTGCTTAAAAGCTATAGATAAAGGGTTAAGATTTGGAAAACATAATATTCCTCTTATGGGTAGTGGAGATTGGAATGATGGAATGAGTACTGTAGGAAATAAAGGAGAAGGAGAAAGTGTTTGGGTAGGCTGGTTCTTATATAAAATATTAGATGGATTTAAAGAAATTTGTAATTATAGAAAAGACAATGAAAAAGAAGAAGAATATAATACATTCCAAAGCTTTATACAAGAGAACTTAGAGAAAAATGCTTGGGATGGAGGATGGTACAGAAGAGCATATTTTGATGATGGAAAGCCTCTTGGATCAAGAGAAAATGATGAATGTAAAATAGATGCAATAGCACAAAGTTGGTCAATAATTTCTAATGCAGGAAAGTCTACAAGGGTAAAAGAAGCTATGGAAGCAGTTGATAAACATCTTGTAGATAAGGATAAGGGGCTTATAAAATTACTAGCACCACCTTTTGATAAATCTACTTTAGAACCAGGATATATAAAAGGTTATGTACCAGGAGTTAGAGAAAATGGTGGTCAATATACGCATGCAGCAGTATGGGTTATTTTAGCCTTAACTAAGCTGGGATTAGGTGATAAAGCATGGAGATATTACAATATGATAAATCCAATAAATCACTCTAATACAGAGCTTGAAGCAAGAAATTATAAAGTAGAACCATATGTAATGGCAGCAGATGTATACATAAAAGAGCCTCATGGTGGAAGAGGTGGATGGAGCTGGTATACAGGAGCATCAGGATGGATGTATAAAGTAGGACTTGAGGATATATTAGGGTTAAAGAAAATAGAAGGAAAAGGATATAAAATAAAACCGTGTATTCCTGAGGCGTGGAATGAATACGAAATAAACATTAAAAATGAAAAAGAACAATATAGTATAAAAGTAAAAAGAGGTGAAAATAGAGGTCTTATTATAAATGGAGAAAAGGTTAAAGATGATTTAATTCCTAAAGATAAAGGAAACCTAAATATAGAAGTTACAATATAAAAAAGTTCACCTATGTAAATTTTACTTATTCCGTAGTGACCTTCCAAGTCATCGCAAAATTACATAGGTGAACTTCAAAGCTAAAGGAAGAGATTATAAAAAGTTATTTGCAGGGTAAACTTTTTATAATTTCCTAAAGAGTAAAAAATTTCATATAAAATTATAAAAAGCTATATTACTGAAATTTTCCTTATCGGTAATATAGCTTTATTTTAAATGTTCTTAACTCTTTAGAAGATTATATTTTTATTAGTAAACTATAATTTTATAATGAAACTACAGAATATTTAAAAAATATTAAAAGTTATATACCATTGTAAATTAATATTTAGTTATGTATAATTTTAGTAATAACTGAGATGATACAAATTTATTCTTAGTTTTAAATAAAAAATAAACCTTTGGTTGATTAGGGGGAGAGATATGAGTAAATATAAAATGGGTGAAAGAAAAAAAATAGCACTTGTAGCTCATGATAATAGAAAATCTGCTTTAATTGAATGGGTGTATGAAAATAAAGAGTTATTAGAAAAACATATACTTTGTGGAACTGGAACAACTGCTAAGCTTATTAGTGAGAAAACTGGATTAAGTGTACATGGTTTTGAAAGTGGACCAATGGGAGGAGATCAACAAATTGGAGCAGCCATAGTAAATGGAGAAATAGATTTAATGATTTTCTTTTGGGATCCATTAACATCTCAACCTCATGATCCAGATGTAAAAGCACTACTTAGAATAGGGGTACTATATGATGTAGCAATTGCAATGAATAAATCTGCAGCAGATTTTCTTCTAAGTTCAGATAGGTTTAATGAAGAGTATGAGAAAAATATTGTAGATTATTATGATAAAATAAGAAAAGATAATTTCTAAGAAGGTGGAGATCTTAATGAATAAAACTAAAAGAGCTATTTTTGAATCAGCTATAAAGGTTTTTTCTAGTTATGGTTATACTGGAGCAACAATGGATGAAGTTGTAGCTAGAGCTGGAGTAGCTAAGGGTAGCTTGTATTATCACTTTAAAAGTAAAGAAGAACTCTTTATGTTTATAATTAAAGAAGGAATAAATCTTATAAATGAAGAAATAGAAGAAGCAACAAAAGATATTGATAATCCATATGAAATAATAAAAGTTTCTGCAAAGGTTCAACTTAAATATGTTTATGAAAACAAAGATTTATTTAAGGTAATAGTTAGCCAGCTTTGGGGAACTGGTGATAGAAATAATATGTTAAGAGAAGAAATAAAAACTCTTATAGATAGAAGTTCACTTAAGTTTAGAGCTGTAATGGATGGAGGATTTATTGAAAATGATGATCCAGCTTTCTTGAGCTACGGTTTAATTGGGGTATTAGTGTCTTCAGCTCTTTATGAAATTTTAAATGAAGATAAATACGACCATGAAGAAATAGTTGAGAAATTTATGAAGTATTTTCAATATGGAATAAATGTAAAAAGAGATTGAAATAGTTATTTTGATTTAGGAGAGAGTATGACATGAAAGAAAAAGAAAAAATGCTTAAAGGATTACCGTATGATCCTAATGATGAAGAATTAGTAAATGGAAGATTAAGAGCCAGAAAGCTAACTAGATTATTTAATTCAACTATAGAAACAGAATTGGATGAGCGTAAAAAAATATTAAAGGAGCTTTTCGGTTCAACAGGAGAAAATATTTATATAGAGCCCAATTTCAAATGTGATTATGGATATAACATACATGTCGGAGAAGGATTCTATGCAAATTTTGATTGTATAATGCTTGATGTATGTGAAATAAAGATAGGTAAAAATTGCTTTATTGCACCAGGAGTACATATATATACAGCAACTCATCCAATAGATCCAACTGAAAGGCTAAAGTATGAATTTGGGAAAAGTGTTACTATAGGAGATAATGTTTGGATAGGAGGACATTCAACTATAAATCCAGGAGTCACAATAGGAAATAATGTTGTAATAGCTTCAGGATCAGTTGTAACTAAAGATGTTCCAGATAATGTTGTAGTGGGAGGAAATCCTGCTAAAATAATAAAAAACATAGAATTAAAAAATAATCAATTTATAATATAAGTGATAAATATACAAAAAATTTAAAAATACTTCTTAAAAAGGTTAGTTATAAGCACTTAAAGCTATAGACTAGTCTTTTTTTATACTTTTCTTATCTTCAGTTTGTAAGTGGAAATATGTAAGTTTGCGTTGACTTGGAGCAGGGCGACGGAAGAAGCAAATTTACATATTTTCACTTTTTTATTTCGAATTTATTGGTAAATGTTTTCATTATACTATTCTAAAAATTAATGAAAAAACCTAAAAAAATTTTAAAAAATTATATTGACTAGCCAGTACAAAAGTAGTATAAATATATCATACTGATTAACTGACTAATCAGTACAAAAAATTAAACAGAGGGTGATTGTATGAATTTCCTAAAGATTGCAGGGGAAGACATCAAGAGCATATTTAAAAACCGATTCATACGAGTATCGATAATTGCAATTATTATAGTACCACTATTATATTCATTATTATACTTATATGCTTTCTGGGATCCATATGCAAAACTTAGTGATGTCAACGTTGCGGTAGTAAATAAAGATGAAGGTACCATCTTAGATGGGGACAAGGTTAACTATGGTAAGGATATTGAAGAAGAATTAAGGGGAAATAACGAAATCGGATGGGTTATAACATCAGAAGAAGATGCTAAAGAAGGCCTAGAAGGCAAAGCATACTATGCAAAAGTAGTTATTCCAAAGGATTTTTCATCAAAAGTTATAGCAGCTAAGGATGGAGCGCCAAAGGTTGCAAAGATTGAGTTTATAACAAATGATAAAAAGAACTTCTTAGCATCACAAATAAACTCAAAAGTAGAAGGTGAACTTAAGGCAAACATAACTAAAACAATAACAAATAATTATGTAGAAGTAGCATTTGATAGTTTATACGAAGCTAAGGACGGATTAACTCAAGCTGCTGATGGAAGTAAACAAATTTATGATGGTTTAAGTACAATGAACGAAAAAGTGCCAGAATTAGTTGATGGAGCAAACAAATTAGGCGATGGTTCAGGTAAACTAGTAAATGGACAAGTTGCACTTAATGATGGTATTGGACAATTATATGGAAAAGTTCCAACATTAAGTGGTGGCATGAATGAGTTAGCAAAAGGAACAGGACAAATAAGTGAAAAAATTTCTCAAGCAACAGATGTATCAAAGAAATTAGCTGATGGAAATAAAAATTTATATAATTCTTATATAGGTATAATATATCCAGGTATTGGTAAATTAAAGACGGGAGCAAATCAGCTAAATCAAGGATTGGCATCAGGACAAGAAGATATAGCTAAATTAAATGGGGGAGCTGCTTTAGTAACTAATAATTCAGATCCTTTAGTAGCAGGATATTCAGAAATAAATGATGGAATAAATGAGTTAATAGCAGGGGTATCAGATTCAACAAAAGCAACAGCAATGATACAAGATATTTTAAATAAAGCATCAAATTCAAAAGATATTGATGAAAAAAATCAATTGATACAGCAAGCAATGCAAATAACTCAAAAAATACAAGCTGAAGCAGCAAAAAATACACCAAAAGTTAAGGAATTAACAGATGGAAAGGAATTCTTTAGAAAATCCTTAAATGATTATACAACAGGATCAAAGGCTTTAGCAGCAGGTACAACTAAATTAACTTCAAAAGTTGGAGAAGTATCAGCAGGAGTTTCAGAATTAAATAATGGATTAAATGGATTATATGCTAGCTTAGATCCTAATGCTAGTGAGTTTGGTTTAGGACTAAAAACTGTATCAGATGGAAATGGAAGTTTAAGCGTTGGTTTAACTCAGATAAATGCAGGTGCTTCAAAGGTGAATGCAGGTGCTAGTGAGATAAATTCAAGTATACCAACATTAAGCTCAGGAATAACTGCAATTAATGATGGTTCAAATCAATTAGTAACCGGACAAAAGGCATTAAATGATGGAGTATCTCAATTAACATCAAAGGTACCAGAGTTAAGCGATGGAGTTAAACAGCTTCATGATGGAAGTAATGAATTAGCAACTAAGCTTAATGAAGGTGCAGATGAGATGGAAAAAGGTTTAGTAAATCCATCAGATACAATGGGTGAATTTGTATCAGAACCAATTAATATGAATTTAGAGTCAATAAATAAAATTCCAAATTACGGAACAGGATTTGCACCATACTTTATACCACTTTCATTATGGATAGGTGCAATAATGATGTTCTTTGTAATACCAGCAAATGTTAGAGATGAAGAAAACTTATCTAAGTTTGATAAGGTAGCAGGTAAATATTTATCTTACGCATTTGTAGGTGTTTTACAAGCAGTGCTTGTAAGTGTGGTAGTATTAATGCTTGGATTAAAGACAAGCAATGTGGTTGCTTATGTAGCAACAAATATATTCTTATCGCTAGTGTTTATTTCAATTATTCAATTCCTAATTTCATTATTAGGTGATGCAGGAAGATTATTAGGTATAGTATTATTAATACTTCAACTTACTTCATGTGCGGGTACATTCCCACTAGAAGTAGTACCTGGATTCTTTAAAGCATTGAATCCATTTATGCCATTTACTTATGCAGTTGAAGCTTTAAGAGAAGTTATATCTGCAGAAGTAATTAACTATAGCATAATAGGAAAAGACTTCTTAATCTTAGGCGTAATACTAGTAGTATTTTTAATTATGTCTATAGCTCTAAAAAATGTTGGAGAAAAGATAGCCGAAAAGATAGAAGGAAGAAAATCAGAAATGACAGCATAGGATTAACTAGATTATAAAATTAAAATTTAATAACTAAATAAATAATTACTATAAAATCAATAACAAAAAGATGTAGAAGTTTTTAATAATTTCTACATCTTTTTTTATTATTTGGAAATTATAAGAAGTTTACCCTGTGAATAATTTTTACAATTTCCTTCCTTCAGCTTTGAAGTTCACCTATGTAATTTTGCGATGACTTCGAGGGTCACAAGGTCATAAGCAAAATTTACATAGGTGAACTTTTTTATAGTGACTATATAAATTAAATTGAAACCTGTATTACATATTAAATATTTTTATCATCCTTTACTTTAGTTAAGCAGAAAAATCCTATAGCAAATAAAATTATTAAGCTCAATATACCATTCTTTGTTTGACCTGTTACTTGAGTTGTTATTGCAACAAGGAATGGCCCCATAATTGCTGCAAATTTTCCAAATATATTATAGAACCCAAAAAATTCATTAGCATTTTCTTTAGGAACCATTTTGCCATAGAAGGATCTAGATATTGCTTGGATACCACCTTGAGCAGAGCCGACAGCCATTGCAAGTATCCAAAAACCTAAGACAGTTTTAATAAAATATCCATATATACAAATTATCATATAGGTTATTATTCCAATATAAAGAAGCTTTTTCCCACCATATTTTTCTGACATCTTACCATATAAGATTGTAAATGGAAAAGCTACAAATTGTGTAAGAAGAAGTATTACAAGTAAAGAAATCATAGATATTCCAAGATCTGTACCATAGGAAGAAGCCATTCTTATTATAGTATCTACACCATCAATATAGAAAAAATATGCAATTAAGAATAAAAATATATTTCTATGTTTTTTAATTTCTTTTATAGTTGAAAAGAGTCTTTTAAGGGAATTAGAAATAGGATTATCTTCAGGTTCAATATAATATACTTGATTAACATTTTTAAGTATAGGAATAGTAAATATTAGCCACCAAATAGCTGTAATTAAAAATGTTAACTTACATGCTGCTGGAAGTGTAATTGGTAGTACCTTCATTTGAGTAAGCAAAACAACTCCTATTGAAATTATAAAAGGAATAGTACTTCCTATATATCCAAGTGCAAATCCATAGGATGAAACCTTATCCATTCTTTCTTTAGTAGATACATCTACTAAAAAGGAATCATAAAATATATTTGTTCCTGAAAATCCAACAAGAGTGAATCCGTAGCAAAGAAGTAAAAGTATAGGGTTGTTTGCAGGAATAAATGCAAGAAGTATAGTGAAAATAACACCAATAGAGAAAAAGTACTTAAAGAATCTCTTTTTATTCCCCTTATAATCAGCGATAGTTCCTAAAATAGGGGCAAGGAGAGATACTACCATAGTAGAAAGAGAAATTGTGTACCCCCAAAGAGCTGTAGAGTTTGAGGGTGACATACCTCCAGCCTCAGCTACAGACTTAAAATACATTGGCAGTATAGATGAAGTTATTGTCATTGAGTATGCAGAATTAGCCCAGTCATAAAGAGCCCAGCTTTTTTCTTGTTTGGTTAAATATTTCATAATTAATCCCCCATAATTTATAGATTTTAACCTTTTATACACTTAACATTAATTGATCTATTTTCCTAAATTAAATTTATAATATAAATTATTTACTATATAGGAAATTATAAAAAGTTTACCCTGTGAATAACTTTTTATAATTTCCATCCTTCGGTTTTGAAGTTCATCTATGTAATTTTGCGATGACTTGGAGCAAAGCGACGGAATAAGCAAAATTTACATAGGTGAACTTTTTTATAAGTCTAAAATTCTATCTTCTACCATACCATCAGTATTTACTAAATTTAATCCTAATAATTTTGCAAAAGTAGGTCCATGATTTATTATTTTTCCGCTTTCTAAAACAATACCTTTTTTAATTCCTTTTCCAAAGGCAACTAAAAATGTTCCATAGTTATCTTTAGTAGGAGAGTATCCGTGAGTAGATTTAGTTCTATGAGGTAATTTTCCAACATCACATTCATTAACTTCTTCAACAACATTTCCACAAAGCTCATCAACAAAGTAAAATCCTCTTTTTGCCTCAAGCATAAAGCTACATTCCGGATCAGCACCACAATTAACAGCTTCTTCATTGTTTAATATAAATTCTATAGGTGAGTCAGAAGTATTTTTGAAGTCATTTAATATAGTAGAAATAAGATTCAATATTTCTTTATCGTTTCTATTTTTTAAATAAATATAAGAAGAACCATCACAACTTTTAGCTATAGCCTTATAACTTTTTAATTTACCTTTTGAATCAACTTCAAGCAATCCATTTTCCTTAAGTAGCACATTAACATTAATCATATTATTTCCATCAATAGTACTATGATCACCTAAAGCGATAATTGTACTATCTTCTAGTATATTAGCCTTTTTTAAAGTATCTATTATCTCACCTAGTCTAATATCATGTCTTTTTAGAGCTTCATTTGCTTCAACACTATTATATCCATAGTAGTGTCTATGAGCATCAACATCAGTAAAGTGGATAAGCATTAAGTTAGGTTTATATTTTAAGATTGTGTACTTTGCAGACTCTTGGACAAAATTATCTAGAGGAGGTTGAGAAATTCCATTTCTAATATGACCAAACCTTTTATTTAAATCAAGCTGGTATTTTAAAGAGCCTGATAAGATAGACATTACCAATTGATTATGCCAAGGCTTAGTGCAGAAAATTTCAGGTAGATTATAGTCTATATTGCTTCTACCAGTTACAGGCCATAATAATGATACTGTGGTTAAGTCATTTTCTCTGGCTAATTCAAATAAAGTTTTTGATTTAATATATTTACTATACCAATACCAGTCAGGGTTAGCATCAAATGCTTTATTTAAAGTATTGTTAACAATTCCATGCTTACTAGGATACGTTCCTGTTATGATACTAGCATGTGCAGGATAAGTTAAAGTAGGATAAACACTTTCAATATTATTTATTAAACTTCCATTTTCAATTAAATACTTAAAATTTTTAAATTCTCTTAGTTTAACTACATCCTCAGATGAAACAGCATCAAAGGATAGAATTATCAAATGTTTAGTTTTCATTTAATATTTACCTACCTTTTAATTAGTAATTATATATTAATTATATCGTATAAAAGTTAAAAATATAATAAAGTATATGTAATATTAATGTTAAATAAGCCAATAATACTTAATAAAAAGTTAAGCTAATTTAATATAAATATTGATAAGTTACATTTAAATAACATATTTATATATCTACAAAAATCAAATAATAATATTTTTAAAATTTAACGCTAGTATTTATATAGAATAATATCTGATTAAAAAGTAATACTAAATTTAAGTAAAACTAAGTAAATTTAAATTTTATTAATATGGAGGTTATTTAGATGGATATTAACAATCATCTTTTAAATGGAGTATTAGAACAATACAATGATATGGTCGTACCAAAGATCCCAGTTTTTACAGGAAATGATATTACTTCAGAAGTTTACTTTTTTAAGCCAGGACAAGTTTTGAAAAGTCATAGACATCCAAGTGGAGAGCAAATTTTTATATTTTTAAAGGGAGAAGGAAAAATTAAAGTTGGAGAAAATGAATTTGATGTAAGTGAAGGAAGCACAGTATTTATACCTACTGGAGAGTGGCATGAAATAACTAACGGAAGCAAAAATAAAATGACGGCTGTTCAAGTAACTAAAGTAGGTGCAGGAGCAGAATATAAATCTTAAAGTTAAAATAAATTAAAAGAGTAAGTATAATATTTTAGTTATCCTTACTCTTTTAATCTTTATTACTGAAATATAAAAGTTAAAATAATAAGATAAAAATAAAAAAACTGATAGCTCCAGGTAAATGTATAGTTGATAATCTTAAGAAAATATGAGATTAATATTATAAGTAAACATTTATAAAAGTGTTAGTTAATTATATATTCAGATATTTACGAAAAGGGATTAGAGATCGAAATTTAATACTTGGAGGATTTTATGAAAAAGATATTAGTGGTGGAAGATGAAAAACAACTTAGTAAAATTATAAAGTTATATCTAGAAAGAGAAGGATATGATATTACTTTAGCTAATGATGGGAAGATAGCTGAAAGATTAATAGAAGATAATATATATGATTTGGTTGTATTAGATATAATGCTACCTAATAAGGATGGATGGTATCTTTTAAAGAAAATAAAATTTTTAAATAGCAAAACACAAGTAATTATAACCAGTGCCAGAGGGGAAGAAGAGGATAGAATTTTTGGATTTGAACTTGGTGCTGATGATTATATGGTTAAGCCATTGAGTATGAGAGAGTTGGTATTAAGGGTTTCATTAAGAATTAATAGCGATAAGAAAGAATACTTTAAGGATATTAAGTACAATGATTTAAAAATAGAAGAAGAAAATAGAAGAGTATTTGAGAAGGAGAGTGAAGTTATTTTAACTCCTAAAGAATATGACTTAATGATATTTTTAATTAAGAATAAAAATAGAGTTTTCACAAGAGAAGATTTAATAGTAAGTGTATGGGGATATGATTTTTATGGCGATACAAGAACTGTAGATACTCACGTTAAAAAGCTTAGAGAAAAAATAGATTTCTTTAAAGAAAACTTAAAAACTGTATGGAGGGTAGGCTATAGCCTTACAATAGAGTAATGAATAAAATAACTGAAAGAATGGTTAAGTATCTATTTGCTATGAATCTAGCAGTAGCACTTGTAGGATTTCTTTTAACCTCTTTTATTTTACCAAAGATTTACATAAATAATGAGTATAAAGATTTAGAAAAAGCAAGTGAATATGTTTTGGAAGCAGCTCAAAATAATACTGTTACAGATCTAGCTAATATATCAGCTGTGTTAATAAATGATGGAAAAATTTCTAATATGTGTAGACCAGCAAATGGGCATGGACAGATGGGGCAGATGGGGCAGATGGGACAAATGGCTCAGATGAAATCTATAGATTTTGAAAGCATAAGAGGAAAGGAGATATTTAAATCTAGAAATGGAGATACATACATAGGACTTAAAAAGACTACAGATTATGGGGATATAGTTGTTTATAAAAGTTATGAAGGTACAAAATCTTTAATAAAAAGCGTTAATTTAATTCTTATATCAATATTTTTATTTTCATTAATTGTGTCAACTTTGATAGCTAGTTATTTAGGTAATAAATTTACAAAGCCAATTATAATTTTACAAAAAAGAGCTAGCAATATTTCAAAAGGAATATATAAAGGGGAATTTTTGGTTAATACAGGAGATGAAATTCAAGAATTAAATGATAGTATAGATGAAATGGCTAAAGAACTTGAAATAAAAGATAATATGCAAAAAGAATTTATTGCAAATGTTAGTCATGATTTAAAAACTCCTTTAAGTGTAATTAGAGCTAATAGTGAAGTTATAAAAGATGGATTAGTATCTGGAGAAGAGGTTAATGAGTATGCTTCTAATATAATTAAAGAAGTGGATAACTTAACAGAGCTTGTTAGTGAAATATTAACTTTATCTAGGCTGAAGGATAATAATAAATTAATTAAACTTTCAAAATGTAGCTTAAAAGAGTTTATAGAAGAAAGTCATAGTAGATTAATTTGCTATTTAAAAAATGATGAAAATTTGGGTTATAAATTAGAATTAAAAATAGATGATAATTTAATTAACAGAAATATTTTTATTCTAATAGATAAAAATTATTTGTTTAGAGTTATATCTAATTTTTTTATTAATGCTATGAAGCATTCAGGAAAAAAGGATGGAAGTGTACTTTTTAGAGTAGAAGAGTTGAATGAAGATATAAAGGTATCTATTAGAGACTATGGAAAAGGAATAGATTCAGAGGAACTTAAATATATTTGGGATAGATATTATAAAGGAGAAAAAAGTGGGGGAATGGGATTAGGCTTAGCTATTTCTAAAGAAATAATATTAGCTCATGGATTTAAATATGGAGTTGAAAGTGAAGTTAGAATTGGGAGTGATTTCTATTTTATTATTCCAAAGAAGCTAATAGAAATACAATAAATTTTCACAAATTCATCACAAGTTTATCATTAAACTATTAAATATTACCTTTATTATATAATTAAAGTTGCTTAAGAGGAGAGTTTTCAAAATAATTTTAAGTGACAAATTATATTAAAATTGGAGGTATAATCATGAAAAAAATATTTTTATCTTTATCATTAATTGCAGCCCTTACAGTAGGTACTGGTGCTATTGCATTTGCGGCTGATGGGGAGGTAGCAACAACTACAAATGAAAATACTACTACAATAACACAAGTTGATGAAGCTACTATAGATAGCCAAGATACAAATACTTACTGCCAATACAATAAGAATTGTCCATATAATGGAGAAGGCTGTGAAGGATCTGGAAAATGTAGAACTGATGGGCAAGGATTAGGTAGAAGGAATTGTCAAGGAGGATCTGGAAATCAAAGTTTAGGAAATGGTGAAAAAAGAGGAAACTGTGATGGAACAGGTCAAAGAATGGGCTTTAGAGGCGGAATGCAAAAGTAGAATATAATTATTAGTTATATTTATGTAGATGATTTGGTAGTTTATAGAGAATAAGGTTTATTTAAAAATTATACTAGGTAGAATCATTTTTATATGGCACTACCTAGTGTAATTTCTAATAAAAAAATCATAATTATATAAAATTATATAAAATCTTATTAATTTCCGATTAATAGAACATTAAGTATAATATTTAAGGTTCTATATTGATTTTAGAATTTAAATTTTGTTAGAGTTTCTGAAAGTTCTTGTGCTAGCTCAGCTTGACTTTGAGCTGTTTCAGCAATTTTAGTTATGGCACCTATAGTTTCGTTAATGCTATCTTTAACAGCATTAACATTTGATGATGAACCTTGAGTCATTGAAGCAACTGATTGAACAGCATCACTTAATTGAGACATTGTTGCAGATACTTCTTCAGACATAGATGCAATATCTTCACTCATTTTTCTAACAAATACTCCATCACTTTCATATTTACTGCCTATTTCAATAAAGTTTTTAAATTCTTTCATTATTTCATTATTCATAAATTCCAGTAAAGTATTACTACTATCAGTTATACTATTAAAAGCTATTTGCACCTGTTTAACAGTATCTTTAACATTTTGAACTGAGGCTCTAGATTGCTCAGCAAGGTTTCTTACCTCTTCAGCCACTACTGCGAATCCTTTGCCTTGCTCTCCAGCACGAGCAGCTTCTATTGCAGCATTCAAAGCGAGAAGATTAGTTTGCTCAGCAATTTCTTCAATAGAATTTGCCATATAAACTATTTCATTTACGATTTTACCTTTTTCAATTGAAGATTTTATGTCACTTTCAACATCTTTATATAAATTGTTTGTATTTTCAATTACATATTCAGTATTCTCCTTAATATTAGTAGCTCTTTTTTGTATCTTTTCTGAATTCATATTTCCATCAGTAGCTTTTTCAGAAAGGACATCTATGCTTGAACTTACTTCTAAAATAGAAGCAGATAACTCTTCTGTTATAGCACTAGTTTCTTGAACTATAGAGTTAATTTCACTTGAAGAATCATTTATTTGATCAAATTGACATGTAACTTCCTCAATAGCCATAGCTAAATCTTCGGTAGCAAAGTTAACCTTGTTAGTGCTATCTATAACAGTATGAATTATTCCTTTTAAATTTTCTTGAGCTGTATTAAGGGAAATACCTATAACTGCAAACTCATCATTATGGTTGTCCACTATAGATTCAGATAAGTCATATTTAGCTATTCTATTAGATAAAGACATTATCCTATTTAGTGATTTACTAATTCTAAGTATAATACGAATTGCAGATACTAGAGCAAGGATTATTGATAAAATTAGAACTATGGATGTAATTTTTAATGAGCTATTATAAATGTTTCCATTTGATTTTAGAGATTCTTCTGCCCATGTATTATTTAATTCTACCAATCTATCTAGTTTAATTGTAAAATATCCACATGTTTTATCTAAATCATATACAAAGTTTTTGGCTTCATTAATTTTATTTTCATTTACTAATGTAATTATTTTATTTGATAAATCATCAATAGTATCTAAAGATTTTACTATTTCATCAAAACGTTGTTTATCTTCTTCTTTTACAATTGAACTTTCGTAGAGTTCTACAATTTGTGAGTTTCTTTTAATATTATAAGCTATATTTTCAGTTAAAGTTTTTCTTTCTGATTCATCAGTTGTTGAAAGTAGTAATTTGCTACTTAGATAATTATAAGTAGTATTTTCACTTAATTCATTAATATAAATTACTCCCAAAGTATTATTGGAGTAAAGGTTTTCGGAAGCCTTATTAACTTTATTCATATTATAAAGACCAAGTCCCCATATAAATAATAGTAAAGCTATAATTAATCCATATGACTTTATAAGTCTATGAGATATTTTATGTAATTTTTTATTAGCCTTTTTAACTTTTTCTTTTGGAATTTTTTCTTTTTTAATTAGTTGGGATTTAGTTTCTGTACTCATTTAATTCTCTCCTATTTATACAATAATTTATTTAGTGAAATAACAAAAAAGACAATTACTTAAATTATCGGAAAATTAATCCAATAATTTAGTAGTTGTCCATATAAATATTATGATGATGTATAAATAATTAATATAATTGATTTGTTTTTGATGTTTTATTTACTTCTTGTTTCCTTGTATATTCATAAGATGAAGAGGCTACATTGCTATGATTCACAGGTGTAGCAACAGTTTTATTTTTCATTGGAATTACTCCGTCTGTTCTGCTTTTTTTCTTGTTAGACATATTACATCTCTCCTTAAAATTTATTTATCTAATTCTATATCTATATTAGATTGTTCTGTATAATCGAACTCCGCATTAGATATATTATTTGCAACTATGGCATCTTCCACTGGACTAGGTAATGGACTTGATGGTGCTTCAATTTTCCCATGACTAATCAAAGCATGTTTTTCTGGAGCATATCCTGTTCTTTCATGAGGTGTATAAATTTTTTTATTGTTTAGTTTAGTTGGCATAAATAATCCCTCCTTATAATTATATTATTTGAATTATAGCTTATTTAATTCCTAGTATTATCTTCTAAAAATGCATAAAGATTTTATAAAATTTAGGGTAAACTAAAACAGATAAAAATATATAAAATTTTAAAATTTAGATATGAAATTTCCTCTGTATGAGGCAATTATATATATATGAATATGTTTTCACTAAGTATATAATTTTAAAAGGTGATTTTTTATGATAAGTAGCGAAAGACAAAAACAAATTATTAATATCTTAATAAGCAAAAATAAAATTGTTAAAGGTGAAGATTTATGTACTACAATAGGGGTTTCATCGAGAACTATAAGAAGCGATATAAAAGAGCTGAATGATGTATTAAAAAAGCACGGAGCTTTTATTTTATCCGAAAAAGGTAAAGGTTATAGTATAGAAATAACTGATAAAGATGATTTTAAACAGTTTTTAGATTTTTTAAAAGTAGATGAAAAAGGTGGTTATATAAATTTAACTATAAAAGAAAGAGCAGAATATATAGTTATGAAGCTTCTTTTAAATGATATTAAAGGCTTAGATGGTGTTACACAAATAGATTTAGCTGATGAACTTTTTATTAGTTTATCTTCTTTAAAAAACGATATTAAATTAAGCAAAACTATACTAAGTGAAATTAAGCTTGATATTGTTAAAAATAAAAATAAAGGAATAATAATAAGTGGAAAAGAGGACGATATAAGAAAATGTATATCAATATATTTAAAAGCTTATAATAAATTTTTCTTTGATGAATTTAAAAAGATTTTCCAAGAAAAAGTAGGTAATGATACATTATTAATTATAGAAAATATATTAAAAGAAAATCTTTTAAAGTATAAGCTTAGGTTAACTGATATAGCCTTTAGTAATTTATTAAATCTTACTTATATAATGATTATTAGAAGCTTAATGGGAAAACACATAAATTACACAGAAGAAATAATCAGTTCATTAAATAAAGAAAGTAAAATAGAAATAGCAGAAAATATATGTAGTGATTTAGAAGAAAAATTAAAAATAAAATTAGAGGTATGTGGTGTTTATTATATAACTCAATATATAATTTCAAGTAATTTAATAATTACAGAAGTAGAAAAATACAAGTTAACAAATGAAGAAGCAAATTATAATTTAATAAATGAAATATTAAAAGAAATTTATCAGGTTTATTATATTGATTTAAGTAAAGACGATATTTTAAGAAGTTTCTTGGGAAGTCATTTAAGTGCATCTATAAATAGAGCAAAATATGAAATTAAAATTGAAAATAATATGCTTTCAACAATAAAAAATAATTATCCATTTGCTTTTGAATTAGGCGTTTTAGCTAATAAAATAATTAGCAAAAGTATAGGAATAAGCTTAAGTGAAGATGATATTGGATTTTTGACTTTACACTTTGCAGCATCCCTAGAGAGGATGAAGGGAAAAAAGGGAAAAGTAAAGAGAGTAATTCTTGTATGTACTACGGGAGTTGGAACTTCTCTTTTACTAAAAGTAAAGCTTGGGGATAGATTTAAAGATAAATTAGATATTGTAGATACTATTCCTTGGTATGAATTCAATGAAAACTTATTTGAAAACGTAGATCTAATAATTACAACAATACCTTTAGGTATAGAGTCAAAGAAAGTAATATATGTTAAAAATTTATTAGATAAAAATGAAGTGAAATTAATAGAAGAAAGTATATACAATACAAATCTAGATGGTAAAAATATATTAGATATATTTAAAGAGGAATTATTTATAAAGTCGGTAGATGCAGCAAATAAGTATGATGTACTTGAGATGATGACAAACCATTTAATAGATTTAAGTTACATAAAAGAAAATGTGAAAGATGAGATATTTAAAAGAGAAGAATTAGCTAGCACTGAAATTGGTGATTTAGTAGCTATTCCTCATACTATGCAAGAAGGAATAGAAAAGTCATTTATATCAGTAGCTATTTTAAAAAAATCAATTACATGGGAAAAGGAAAAGGTTCAAATTGTATTTATGGTAGGTATAGCTCAAAAAGATCAACAATTATTAAAGTCAATTTTAGAGCAAATATACAAGAAGATTATAGATAGTGATTTAATACTAGAGTTAATAAAAGTTAACAGCTTTAATGAATTTATAAAAGTATTTAATTAAAAAATTTCCTCTACTAAGTGCAATTATCTAACTGTGAATATGTTTTCATAGGCAATATAATTAAATCATCAAATGACAAACAAAATTCAAAGTGAGTTTTAGGAGGAAATAAAAAATGAAACTATTAGCAGTTACATCATGTCCAGTAGGAATTGCTCATACTTATATAGCAGCAGAAAAGCTAAATAAGATGGCAAAGAAAATGGGAGTAGAAATAAAGGTAGAAACTCAAGGGTCAACAGGAGCTGAAAATATTATAACAGACGAAGATATAAGAGAAGCAGATGGTGTTATAATAGCAGCAGACAAAGCTGTAAACTTAGACAGATTTGAAGGAATGGCAATTTATGAATGTCCTATAGCTAAGGCTATAAAGGAGCCAGATGTTTTAATTCAAATGTTTTTAGATGGAAAAGTTGAAAAGAAAAAGTCTTCAAAAATAAAATCAGTTGATGAAGCTAAGAAAGAAATGAAATCAAAGCAACCTGCTTTCTATAAGCACTTAATGGGTGGAGTTTCTTACATGATTCCAGTAGTTGTAGTTGCAGGTCTTTTAATAGCAATAGCTTTAGCTTTCGGTGGAGAGCCAACAGCAAACGGATTAGCAATACCAGCAGATTCATTTTGGAAAAAGATAGAGATGATAGGTGGAGCAGGATTTACATTTATGGTTCCAGTTTTATCAGGATTTATAGCTTATTCAATTGCAGATAGACCAGGTTTAGTTCCAGGGTTAATCGGTGGATATATAGCAGCAAATGGTTCATTCTATGGATCTGAAGCAAATGCTGGTTTCTTAGGTGGTATAGTAACTGGTTTCTTAGCAGGTTATGTAGCAAAAGGATTAAAATCAATAAAAGTACCAAATATGATTAAACCAATAATGCCAATAATCATAATTCCAATAATAACAACATTAGTTACAGGATTGGCATTTATATTAGTATTAGGTGGACCAATAACTTCAATATTTGAAGGATTAACTAACTTCTTAGCAGGATTATCAGGAGCAAGTTCAGTAGTTTTAGCTACAGTATTAGGTGCAATGGTTGCATTTGATATGGGTGGTCCAGTAAATAAAGTTGCATTCTTATTTGGTGTTGCAATGATTACAGAAGGTAGACCAGAAATAATGGGACCTATAGCAGCAGCAATAGCTATTCCTCCAATAGGAATGGGATTAGCAACATTCTTAGGAAAGAAACATTACAGTCAAGATGAGCTTGATGCAGGTAAAGCTGCATTTACAATGGGACTTTGTGGAATAACAGAAGGTGCAATACCATTTGCATCAGTTGACCCACTAAGAGTTATTCCATCATTAATAGTTGGTTCAATAGTTGGAGCTAACATAGCAATGTTTGCAAAAGTAGCTGATAGAGTACCTCATGGAGGTCCA
Organism: Clostridium sp. MB05; assembly: GCF_046581255.1. NCBI lineage: Bacteria > Bacillati > Bacillota > Clostridia > Eubacteriales > Clostridiaceae > Clostridium > Clostridium sp. MB05. The sequence goes on from NZ_CP174370.1 coordinate 908,178, forward strand.
ATAGTTGCTTTAATGGGAGCTGTTGATGGAGTAGTTATGTTCCTTGCTGCAATAGCGATAGGCTCATTAGTAACAGCACTTATGGTTAACTATTTAAAATCTTTAAGAGATAGAAAAGCAGCTAAGTAAATTAATAAGAAATATATTATAATAAAATAAATAGTAAAAACATAAATAATATCAAGGGAGTTAACAGTTTTAATTTCCTTGATATTAAATTCAAAATTCAAAGAGAGGTAATAGCAATGAATAGCAAATTATTTGATGTAAAATACATGGATTTAAACTTAGAAACTAACGAAAAATTTGAAACAATAAATCATCTAGCACAACTAGCAAAAGATAGATTAATAGATGTTGATAAGTATGTTGAAGATGTAAAAAGAAGAGAAGCTATATCAACAACAGGTATAGGTGATGGAGTTGCGATACCTCATGCAAAATCACCATGGGTAAACATACCAACAGTTATAGTTGGTAAAAGTGAAAAAGGAATAGAATGGGAAAGCTTAGATGATGAACCAGTAAATATGGTGTTTTTAATAGCAGTACCAGATGGTGAAGGAAATGAGCATTTAAAAATTCTTCAAATATTAGCAGTAAGCTTAATGGATGATGATTTTAAAGCAGAAATAGAAAAAGCTAATGATAAAAAAGTAATAGAAGAGTTATTATTACAAAGAACTGAAATATAAAAAGAATATAAGCAATAAAATAGACTTAAAAGAGAATACTTTTAAGTCTATAAATTTATTTGTAAATATTTATCCAATTATATGATAAAATTATAGTGACAAAATAGAAAAAAATATCGATATAATAATGGAGGAATAAATGAGTAAATTATTAGCAACAGATCTTGACGGAACATTAATAAATGATAATGAGGTTACCATTGAGGATAAAGAGTTTATACTTAGACTTCAAAGAGAAAAGAATTTATTAGTAGTTTCAACGGGAAGACCATATAATGGAGTAGAAATGCTAAAAGATGACTATAAGATATTTGCAAATTATTATGTATTACTAAATGGAGCATTAATAGTAGATTCATTAGGAAGAAAAATAAATCAAGAAGTAATTAATAAAAAAATAATAGAAAGTATAGTAAATGAAATAAGTGAAGATGATGTATATATTTCAGTAGAATCTGGATTTGACACATATTTATTAACAGATGGAGATAATTTACCATATCCAAATAAAAAAAGGGTAAATTCAATATATGAGATAGAAGATGATTTAAGTTTAATTTCTATATATAATCCAAATAAAGAGAAGGATGAAATAGAAAAAATAAAAGATGAAATAAATGAAAAATATGGTGATGCAGTAGTAGCATATAGAAATGATATTTATATAGATGTAGTTCCAGTGGGATGCTCAAAAGGAAGTGGAGTAAAATATCTAGCAGATCAAGAATTAATAGAAAATGAAGATATATATACCATAGGAGATTCATGGAATGACGTAACTATGTTTAAGATAACTAAAAATTCATTTACATTTAACCATGTAGAAGAAGAACTAAAGAAACATGTTAAATATTTAGTTAACTCCGTAGGAGAATGTATAGAAAATTATTTATTATAAATATTATGGAAAATAAATATTATAGAAAATAAATATTATAAATAAAATAGAATAACTGAAGAAAATCAATTAATTTAATAATCTATATATTGAAATATATATTTTACTTAAGAAGTGTTGTTAAGGAAGGAGAAAGATTATGTATCCAATTAGATTTGAGAATTTATATTATGAAAAAATATGGGGTGGAAGAGATTTTGAATCCTTTAGAGATAATATGCCAGAAGGTGAAATAGGTGAAACATGGGATATAGCATGTCATCCAAATGGGACTGGAATTGTAGAAAATGGTTCATTAAAAGGAACTAGCTTCGATGATTTAATTAAAAAGTATGGACATACACTTGTAGGAGCGAAGGTTACTTTAGAAAAATTTCCATTACTTATAAAGCTTATTAATTCAAAAGAAAAACTTTCAGTACAAGTACATCCAGGAGATGAATATGCTGCAAAGTATGAAGGGGATTATGGTAAAACAGAAGCTTGGTATGTTATGGATGCTAAACCAGGTGCTTGTTTAATAGTGGGAACTAAAGATTGTAGTAAAGAACAATTTGAAGAAGCTATAAAAAATAATAATGTGGAAAGTTATTTAAATAAAATAGAAGTTAAAAAAGGTGATTGCTTTTTAATTAATAGTGGATTAGTTCATGCTATATGCGAAGGTGTTATAATAGCAGAGATTCAACAAAATAGTGATGTAACATACAGAGTATATGACTATGGAAGACCAAGAGAAATTCATGTTGAAAAAGCATTAGATGTTATAAACTTTGATCTTCAATGTGAAAACCTTAGTGAAAAAGAAGAAATAAAGCATGAAGGCTATAAGCAAAGCTTACTATGTAAAAATGAATACTTTGGAATAGAAAAAATAACTATAGATTCACAATACAATGATGCAAGTGATATAGAAAAGTTTGATATGTTAACTTGCGTAGATGGAGAAGGAATAATAGAAGGAAAAGACTTCACAGAAAAAATAAAGACTGGAGATAGTTATTTAATCCCAGCTACTTTAGGAGAATATTCAATAAAAGGTAATGTTACAGTTTTAAAGAGCTATCCAGTTATATAGTTAAATAAAAAACCTCTAAGTAATTAATTATTTAGAGGTTTAATTTTAGTTTTTTATTTTAAATTAAAATGACTTAGCAAAATATAATGGATTTCTTACATATGTCCACTTTTTATAAAAAAGTAAAAATACTATTGACAGTGGAAATATATACATATATAATGAGGAACAAGAAATGAAAAACAAAAAAATGAATAGATTTTTATCAAGAAAGATGGAGGGACTGGCCCTGTGAAGTCTGGCAACCTGAATTACGAACTTAAATTAGTTATGATTTAAGGTGCTAAATCCTGCAGATGTTTACTGCGTCTGAAAGATAAGAATGAAATATAGAAGTGTATTACACTGCTTTCTTATTTTTTAGGAAAGCAGTTTTTTTATTACCTTTTTTAGGGTAGAGGGAGGGGCAACATGATTGAATTAAAAAATTTATACAAGACTTATGATACAGAAGGTGAAAAAGTAGAAGCGGTAAAGGATGTAACATTAAATATTAACAAAGGTGAAATTTATGGAATTATAGGCTTTAGTGGAGCTGGAAAATCAACTCTAGTTAGATGCATAAACTTTTTAGAGAGACCTACTAAGGGGCAAGTACTTATAGATGGAAAAGACCTTAATGATTTATCAAATAAGGAACTTAGAGAAGAAAGAAAAAAGATAGGAATGATATTTCAACATTTTAATCTTATGAAGTCTAGAACAGTTTTCGAAAATATAGCCTATCCTCTGAAGGGAAGTAAATATTCAAAAGAGGAAATAAAAGATAAGGTTACATCATTATTAAAACTTGTTGAATTAGAAGATAAGGCCAATTCTTATCCATCTCAATTAAGTGGAGGACAAAAACAAAGGGTAGGCATTGCAAGGGCTTTAGCCAATGATCCAAAAGTATTACTTTGTGATGAAGCAACCAGTGCCTTAGATCCACAAACTACAAAATCAATACTAAAGCTTTTAAAAGAGGTAAATAGAAAATTTGGAATAACCATAGTAATAATAACTCATGAAATGCAAGTAGCTAAAGAAATATGTACAAGAGCTGCTGTTATGGAAAATGGAAGAGTTGTAGAAGAAGGAAATATATTTAAGGTATTCTCAGAGCCTAAAGAAAAAATAACAAAGAATTTTATAGATAGTACTTCTTTATTAAGTAATATATATGACTTAATAGAAGATAAATCTTCAGTTGTAGAAATTAAGGAAAATGAAAAAATACTAAAACTCAAATACTTAGAAAATAGTACAACTGAACCAATAATTTCGATAATATCTAGAGAATTTAATGTAGATGCAAATATAATCTTTGGAAATGTAGAGATAATTCAAGAATCTCCACTTGGTGGACTTATTGTAATAATTAAAGGTCAAGAAGAACAAATTCATAATGTTATAAACTATCTTAAAGAAAAAAATGTGGAAGTTGAGGTGATTAAAGATGGCAGACTTAATACAAAAATTATTGCCTAATGCAGTAAAAAAAATATCAGAAATTTATGAAGCAACTGGACAAACCTTGATTATGCTTTTAGTATCAGGAGCTATATCATTTGTTATAGGTCTTATATTAGGAGTAATATTAGTGGTAACTAAGAAGGGAAGTATATTAGAAAATAAACCAGTTTATTATGTTTTAGATAAGATAATAAATATAACAAGATCAATACCATTTATTATTTTATTAGCAGCAGCAATACCATTAACTAGGGCTATAGCAGGAACAGCCATTGGAACAAGGGGGTCTTTTGTACCACTAGTTTTAGGAACTATACCCTTCTTTTCAAGGCAAATAGAAAGTGCTTTATCAGAAATAGATAAGGGGGTGATAGAGGCAGCAGAGGCAATGGGGTCATCACCTTTAGAAATAATATTTAGAGTGTATCTAAAAGAAAGTATACCAAATATTGTTAGGGCAACAACAATAACCTTTGTAAGCTTAGTTGGATTAACAGCTATGGCAGGATCAGTAGGTGGCGGAGGTCTTGGAGATCTAGCAATTAGATATGGCTATCAAAGAAATCAAATAGATATAACCTTTGTAACAGTAATAATATTACTTATTGTAGTAAATATAATTCAAGGGCTAGGGGATAGAGTAATTAAAAAAACAACACATTAAAATTAAAGCAATAAGCAAAAATAAAAAATAAATAAAAAGGGGACTTAAAATATGAAAGCTAAAAATTTACTAAGTATAATATTATCAGGGGCATTACTTTTTTCATTAGTAGGATGTCAAGGAGGAAAATCAAAAACAGAAAATAAAGTAGTTAAGGTAGGAGTAGTTGGTGAAAGTAGTGATCAATGGAATCCTGTAATAAAAAATCTTGCAAAAGAAGGGATAACTGTAGAACTTGTTCCTTTCTCAGATTATAGTCAGCCAAACCAGGCTTTAGCAGATGGGGAGATAGATTTAAACTCTTTCCAACATTATGCATACTTAAATAAAGATATTGCAGATAGAGGATTTGATTTATCAGTTATAGGAGAAACTTTAATAGCTCCTCTTGGTGTATATTCAAATAAAATAAAATCTATTGATGAGCTAAAAGATGGGGACTCTATTGCTATACCAAGTGATGCAACTAATGGAGGAAGAGCTTTAAAGGTTTTAGAATCAGCAGGAGTTATTAAGGTAAATGAGGCAGCAGGATACACTCCAACTTTAGATGATATAGTTGAAAACCCTAAAAATATAAAATTTATAGAAGTTGAAGCAGCTCAAACTCCAAGATTATTAGAAGATGTAACTGCAGCTTTAATAAATGGTGGACATGCAGTTGATGCAGGACTTAATCCAAAAGAAGATTCTATTTACTTAGAACAAGTTAAAGAAGGTAGTGACAATCCTTATATAAACGTAATTGTTGCAAGAACTGAAGATAAAGATAATGAAGTTTATAAAAAAGTTGTTGAAGCATTTAGATCAGATGAAGTAGCTAAGGTTATAGAGGAAGTATATAAAGGGGCTTATATACCAACTTGGAAATAGAAATTAAAGAATAAAACTATTTATAACAATATGAATATAAATAAGTAAAATACTGTGAGTGATTAATATAAGGGGGCTATTTTTATGAATATAAAAGATTATGTAATAAAGGAAAAGGACTATATTACTGAATTAAGGAGATATTTTCATAAGTATCCAGAAGAAAGTTTAAAAGAATATAATACAGCAAAGAAGATAGAAGAAGAGCTAGACAAACTAAATATTCCACATAAAAGAATTGGGGAAACTGGGGTTTTAGGAATAATAAAAGGTAAAAAAGCATCAAATAGAATTTTAGCTGTAAGAGCAGATATAGATGCTCTTAAGGTTCCAGATTTAAATAAGGAAGACTATAAATCTGAAAATGATGGATATAACCATGCTTGTGGTCATGATGGACATACGGCTAGCCTTCTTGGAACTGCAAAAATATTAAAAGAAAAGGAAGAGGAGCTGGTAGGAGAGGTAAGATTATTCTTCCAACAAGCAGAAGAAATTGGACAAGGAGCTAAAATATTTCTTAAAGAAGGATGCTTAGATGGAGTAGAAGAAATAATAGGAGCTCACGTAGCTTCAGGAATAGACTTAGGTAAGGTATCAGTAACTAGTGGGCCTAGCTGTGCATCTTGTGATTATTTTAAGATAACTATTAAAGGCAAAGGTGGTCATGTATCTGCACCTCATTTATCAACAGATGCTTTATATATTGCTAGCCAAATAGTAGTAAATCTACAATCAATAGTAAGTAGGCAAACAGATCCTATTGATACAGTAGTTGTAGGAGTTGGATTAATCAAAGGGGGAACTACTTACAATACAGTAGCAGGAGAAGTCACATTAGAAGGAACAACGAGAGCTTTTACTTTTGAATCAAGAGAAAAGACAAATAAGTCAGTAGAAAAAATAGCGAAAAATATAGCAGAAAGCTATGGGGCAGAGGCTATAGTTGAGTTTAGAGATTATGCATCACCTTTAATAAATGATGAAAGAGTTAGTAAGGAAGTTGCTCTTATTGCAAAAAATATTGTGGGAGAAGAAAATGTAATAACCAACTATCCAAAGAAACTAGGAGCAGATGATTTCGCAGAATTCTTAATAGAAGTACCAGGTACCTATATACAAGTAGGAACTAAAAATTCATGTAATTCAAATACTGCTGTAGCACATCATAATGATTTATTTGATATAGATGAAGCGGGATTATTAGTAGTTACAAATATAGAAGTAGATTATGTATTAAATAAGTTATTATAAAATTATTTCCCTAGGTTCAAAACAGTTGTTTCCTAGGGAAATTTTTTTAGGAAATTATAAAAGTCTAAAATTTTGAAAATGTTAATATAGAAAGCCTTTAGCAATTTTATTTGGAAAATCGTTTTAAGAATTATCTAGTTCATTTTCTAAAAATTAGAATAGTAAATAAAAAATATCACTATATAATAAATTATAAGATGTTAGATTATATACAAAATTAAAGTGAGTTATTATTGAATTTCAATTAATCCAGCTATAAGATTGTTTTAAAGATTACTTTATATTATATAAGAATATGTTATCTTTAAGAAGAATTAAAATAAGGCGGTGATTTAATGTATCCAATTAGATTTGAAAATTTATATTATGAAAAAATATGGGGTGGTAGAGATTTCGAAGCCTTTAGAAATAATATGCCAGAGGGAGAAATAGGTGAAAGCTGGGATATAGCATGCCATCCAAATGGAACAGGAGTAGTAGAAAATGGCTCATTAAAAGGAACTAGATTTAATGATTTAATAAAGAAATACGGGCATGCACTTGTTGGAGAAAAGATTACTCTTGAAAAGTTCCCATTACTTATAAAGCTTATAAACTCAAAAGAAAAACTTTCAGTACAAGTTCACCCAGGTGATGAATATGCAGCAAAGTATGAAGGGGATTATGGTAAGACAGAAGCTTGGTATGTTATGGATGCTAAACCAGGTGCTTGTTTAATAGTGGGAACTAAAGAGTGTAGTAAAGAACAATTTGAAGAAGCTATAAAAAATAATGAAGTAGAAAGTTATTTAAATAAGATAGAAGTTAAAAAAGGCGATTGCTTTTTAATAAATAGTGGATTAGTTCATGCTATATGCGAAGGAGTTATAATAGCAGAGATTCAACAAAATAGTGATGTAACATATAGAGTATATGATTATGGAAGGCCAAGGGAAATACATGTTGAAAAAGCATTAGACGTTATAAACTTTGACCTTCAATGTGAAAATCTTAGTGAAAAAGAAGAAATAAAGCATGAAGGATATAGTCAAAGTTTATTATGTAAAAATGAGTACTTTGGAATAGAGAAAATATCTGTAACTTCAGAATATAAGGATCTAAGCGATATTGAAAAATTTGATATGTACACTTGCGTAGAAGGTGAAGGAACAATAGAAGGAAAAGATTTCTCAGAAAAAATAAAAATGGGAGATAGTTATTTAATTCCAGCTACTTTAGGAGAATATTCAATAAAAGGTAATGTTACAGTTTTAAAAAGTTATCCAGTTATATAATAAATCCCTCATAATATAATTAATAACAAGCTTAAGCTTGTTATTAATTATAATGTAAATGTTTAAATTATATAAAATAATAGAATGGAGATTATAAAAATGAAATATATAATAGGTATAGATATAGGTGGAACTAATATTAGAACTGCCTTAATGGATGAAGAAAGAAATATTATAGAAAAACTTAAAATAGAAAATGAAGTGAACAAGGGGCCTGAATACAATTTAGATAAAATTATAAATCATATTAATGCTAATTGGAAAGAAAAAGGTATAAGTGGGATAGGAATTGGAAGTCCAGGTCCTTTAGATATTAAAAGTGGTAAAATACTTAAGGCTCCAAATTTAAAAGGCTGGGATAATTTCAATGTGAAAGAATATATTGAAAAAAACACATTATTAAAAACTGAAATTAATAACGATGCAAATGTTGCTGGTCTTGCAGAAGCAATGATAGGTTCTGCAAAAGGTGCTGAAAGCGTTTTTTACATTACTGTATCCACAGGTGTAGGTGGAGCTTTAATAATTAATAATAAAATAGTAAATGGTGCAAATAGTTTTGCAGGAGAAATATGCAACTTAATAATAAATGAAGATAAATATAGTCATTCAGGATTGGTTAAAGGAGGATTAGAAGGTCAATGTAGTGGCCCTAATATTTCAAGAAAAGCAAGTGAAAAACTAGGAAGATACATAGAAACACCAGAAGTTTTTGATTTATATAAAAATAATAATGAAGTAGCAATTAAGCTAATTGAAGAATTATGTGAAAATTTATCTAAAGGAATTTCTAATATAATATCAGTAGTTGACCCTGAAATTATAGTTTTAGGAGGTTCTGTAGTTTTATATAATCAATCAATTATCCCAATAATAATAAATAAAGTTAAGGAAAAGGTTATAAATAAGGAAGCAGTAAATATAAGGGTAGCAGAAATTGGAGATGATGCTGGACTTAAAGGTGCAGGATTCTTAATAGAATAAATAGTTTAATGGGAATGGATAAAAATAATATTAGAAAAAGAGAAAATATTTATTTCTATTGTTTAGGCTGTGTTAGAGGAAGATATCTAACACAGCCATTTTTTACCCTATAAGAGATTATATTTTTAAAATCTGTGGATAAATTATTTATAGCATATAAGTTATTGAAGTTAGCTCTATAGAGCAAAAAAGAGAATAAAGAATGCAAGATTTAATTGGTTTTATTTAAAGTAAATATTTGTTTAATTAAAGCTTCATAGATAGTAAGCTATTTCGTGAGGAGAATTCTTGAAAAAAGGGGGGAAGGAATAGTGGAGACTGTATCTAAAAGGTTTTCTAATTATCTTCTTATATCGTCTTTAGGTGGAAATATAATTGGAAGCTTATTTGTTCTATTTTTAAGTTCTACTAAAGGATTTAGTGCTAAAGAAATAAGCTTAATTATAGGAACAACACCATTGATAATATTTCCCATATTTTTTATATGGGGTAGTGTATTAGATAAATATAAAAAAATTATATGGTTTAGTAAGTTAGTAAATTTATCAAATATCATAACAATGATGCTATTGATATTTACAGATAATTTTAGAATATTCTTTATTATAAATTTATTAAGATCAATTTTACTGCAACCTGGTGGAACATTAAATGATAAGTACCTATTGAACATATCAAAGATTAATAAAGGTTCATATGGAAATTTAAGAGTTAGATCTACTATAGGATATGGATTAGCTGGAATAGTAAGTTCTATAGCTATTAAATTAGGTGATGTATATTTAGCTATGTCAGTGGGGATGGTTTTAATATTTATAAGTATTATTCTAATAAACAAAATTCCAGACATACCCAATGATGATATAGAAAATTATAAAGAGAATGAATTAAGTAAGGGTAATCTTATTAAATCTATAGCAAATTTATTAAAAAATAAACTATATATTAAGTATTTAATAATAATATCAATCATTTGGGGAACTCAAAATGCAGCATCTGGATATGGAATTCAAATAATGATGATTGATTTAAATGCGTCAAAAGAAATTATAGGATTAATTCCTTTTATAATGGTTATTTTTGAAGTTATATTTTTGTTAATTTATGATAAAATAAGGATTTTAAAAAAAGTTGATACAGCATTAGTAATATCATTATTAATACTAATTTTAAGATGGGGTATAATGCTTTTTGCTAAATCATATTCAACTATATTATTAATAACTATACTTCATGGAATAGTTACAGGAATAGTTCTACAAATTCAAAATAAGTTAATTGGAGAAACTGTTCCATCTAATCAGCACTTCTTAGCATTTATAATAATAAGTTCCTTTTCCAATACAATACTACCTAGTATATTAAACTTAATTACAGGGAGTTTATATGAGAATATGGGGATTTGGATATTCGGAGGATGTTATTTAGTACTTACATTAATAGCTATATTTATAATGATATTTACAAGTATAAAGAATAAATTTAAATTCAAAAAAGTTGATGCAGAATTCAATTTATAAATATAATTGTAGGGTTAAGTTAAAAAATTCAGAGAAAAACGAATTTATAGAGTAAGTTTGGATAATGAATATAATTTTATAGAAAATATAACAAAAAATATAATATAGATACTAGATTAATAGAATTTAAGATTAATAGGCTATTAAAGTAAGGTTTAATGGTCTATTAGATGGAGCATAATGACTATAACAAATTCTTATATTGTAGTTTTATTAATAACAATTTTACATGGTTTTGTAGCTGGAGCTATTTTTCAAATACAAAATAAACTTTTTGGAGAAATAGTAGAGCCTCGGTATCAATTTTCAGCCTTTATGTTATTAGGAGCTATATTAGGGACAATGCTACCTAGTATTTTAAATTTAATAACAGGAAATTTATATGAAAAATTAGGTGTTGGAATATTTGGTGCAACATATTTAGCACTTACAATAATTGCATTAGTCATTATGATATTAAGCAAAATAGAAAAGAAAAATTTTGGACAATAAATATGGTAAAAAGAGGATGTTGAATCCTCTTTTTCTATTTATACCAGAAAAATTTACAAATTAATTTAAAAAACATAAAAATTAAAGTTAATTCGCGTTGAAATTCAAGCAAATCAACTATAAAATGATAATTGAAAGGTTTACAAAATAAAAAATATGTCGAAGCAAGTAGTAAAATGCTAAAATATAAATACTTGTATTAAAAAATTAAAGTTAAATTCAAGTTTATAGTGTATCTATGATACTTATGATAATTAAATTTTTAGGGAGGAATTTTTATGAGCAAAATCACTAAAATAATTTCTGCATTAACATTAACAACTATTATGGCTACATCATTAGTAGGTTGTTCAGGTGGTAATTCAGGTTCAAAATCTTCAGGAGATGCTATTACAGTAAACTTTTGGACAGCACCACAAAAAGTTCAGTATGATTTTTGGACAAAGAAGGCAGAAGCATTTAATGCAACCAATACTGAGGTAAATGGAAAGAAAGTTAAATTAGAAGTACAACAAATGCCAGAAACACCATCATCAGAAGCTGGGATTCAAAATGCATTAGCTACTGATACTACTCCAGCTATATCAGAAAACATAAATAGAGGATTTGCAACTACGTTAGCAGCATCAGATGCTGTATACTCACTAGAAAATGAAGAATGGTTTAAAGACTTAGTTGAAAATAGAGCACTTGAAACAGTAATGCCAGGTTGGCAAATAGATGGAAAACAATATGTAATACCAATGTATGTTAACCCAATGGTATTACAATGGAACACTAAAGCACTAAAGGAGTTAGGTGTTGATAAAGCTCCAGAAACTAAAGCAGAATTTGAAAGCTTAATAACTAAATTCAGAGAAAATAAAGATAAGATGGCTTCAATTGGTGTAAGTCACGTATTCTATAGAAATTCATTAATAAGACCAGATCAATGGTGGGACAGATGGTCTGATTTCCAAAATATTTATTTATCATTTAGTGGTGGTAAGCCATGGGTTGAAGGAAATAAATTAGTTTTAGATAAGGAATTAACAAAAGAAACATTTGAATTCTTTGGATCATTAGGAGATACATTATTAACATCAGAAGTTCCAAATGTATGGTCAGAAGAAAATCCACCAGTATTATGTACAATAGCAGCACCATGGGAAATTCAATCTTTAAGAGAAGGTGGAAAAAAATATGGTGAAGATTATAAATATGGTCCAATGATAGTTAAAAACCAAGGTAATACTACTTATAACTATGCAGATGCAAAAGGTTTAGTTTTATATAAAGATAGTAATATTACTGATGAAATGCATCAAGGCGCAGTAGAGTTTATTAAGTGGTTATATAATGAAGAAAATTCAGCGCAAACAGATTTAGAATGGTTAGAAGCTACTACAATGTTACCAGTTAGAGGTGACTTAGTTACAAATGAAACTTTCACTAAATACTTAAATGAAAATCCAGAATTAAAAGACTTAGCAAAATATGTACCATATGCTATTCCTTGTATGCCTCATGATAAGATGACACCAATACAAGAAGCATTAGGAACTAGTTTAGCAGCATATTTAGAAACTACATTAACATCAACTAATATTAAACCAAATGATGCTACACAATTTGTTAACCAAGCATTTGACGCAATGAAACAAGCTGGCGGACTAGAATAGTTTATTAAAGTAAAGCAAAGATGAATAAACTTTATCTTTGCTTTATTTATAAAGGAGTGACACTAGATGAAGGAAAAAATACAGAACTTAAAAAATAAAGGTGGGTTTTTAGGATGGCTATTTAATTTGCCATATATTGCATATTCAGTTATTTTCTTTTTAATACCATTAGTGTGGGCATTTTGGTTGTCAATGACAGACTGGAACTTAATGTCAAAGAATAAGAATTTTGTAGGGTTTGATAATTTTACAGCTTTATTCAGTGATCCAAGAGTTAAAGCTGCTTTTATAAACTCATTTAAATATTTAATACCTATAGTTATTTTTACATTTGTTGCAGCGATGATAATTGCATTATTAGTTCATAAGTTACCAGAGAAAATAAAGGGAATTACAGCAGTTTTATTTTTTATACCTTATTTAACTTCAGGTGTTGCAATATCAGTTGTAGTAAGATATTTCTTTAGCTTTAATTCAGCTTTAAATGTATCTTTGAGAGACAAAGGAATTAATATTGATTGGTTTAGAGATCCAAAATGGGCATTTATTATAATAGTTGGAATAGTAGTTTGGAAAATGTCAGGATATTATGCATTATTTATATTATCAGCATTAGAGTCTATTCCAGATGATGTTCATGACGCTTGTAAAATTGATGGAGCTACTGGTTTTAAAAAATTTAAAAGTGTAACATTACCAATGGTTATACCAACATTAACAACAGTTATTGTATTAGCAGCAGGACTTGCATTTGGTATCTTTACAGAACCTTATTTATTAACAGGTGGAGGGCCAAATTTAGCAACAACTACATGGCAATTAGAAATTTACAATACTTCATTTACAAACTTCCAATCAGGATATGGTGCAGCTATTGCAATAGCTAGTGCAGTTCATGTATTTGTAACAATAAAAATAATTACATTTATAATGGAAAAATTCAATAAGAAATACGGTCAATAAAAGTACTTACGCAAATATAAAATTGGAGGTTAATAAAATGAAAAATAAGTTAAATATAAAAACTATTTTAGTAATAGTAGCTACTATTATAATATTAGGAATTTCATTATTTCCTTACTTTTATATGATAGTACAATCATTAGCACCTTGGGATCAAGTAGATAAGGTTATGATGCCAGATGGCTTTACATTAAAAAGTTATGAATATCTTTTAGGCGGAAATGGTGCAGCTAATGCTAGCATGTGGATTAAATCATTAGTAAACTCATTTATAGTATCATTACCTACTGCAATAATTTCAGTATTAGTTGGTTTATTAGTTGGTTATTCAGTATCTAAAATGAAGAACTTTAAAGGAGAAAAAGTAATAATGAACTCATTATTATTTCAAATGTTCTTCCCAGTAATAATATTACTGGTACCAAGATATATAATTTCAAAGCCACTTACAAACACATATTTGGGTATGATATTACCTTTGTCAGTATCTATTTGGGGTGTGTTTATGTATATAAATTATTTTAAATCATTACCAAATGCTGTTTTTGAAGCTGCAAGAATAGATGGTGCTTCAGAACTAAAAATACTTTGTCATATAGCTTTCCCAGTAACAAAATCAGTAACGACAATAGTATTTTTATCAACATTTATGACAAGATGGTCAGAACTTATGTGGGATATGCTAATTTCACCAAAGGTAGATATGCAAACACTTAACGTGTTAATATCAACACAATTTAAGCCAATGGGGAATTTGCCAGGACCTATGTATGCAGCATCAGTTATATTAACAATTCCAATAGTAATTATGTTCCTATGCTTCTCTAAGCATTTCAAAGAAGGAATAAACTTTATGTTAAAGTAAGAGGAGGACTAGTATGAGTAATAATATAGACGTAAAAAGAAGTTTAAGAAATCCATTAATAAAGCCAAGTGACGTTAAGGCAAGTAGGGAAGACTTTAAGGTTGATGGTGTATTTAACTGTGGAGTATGTAAATATAATGATGAATATATTTTATTATGTAGAGTAGCAGAATCGGTTAAAGTAGTAAGTGAAAATGAAGTTAAGATACCTGTGGTAGTTAATAAAAATGGTGAGGATGTTATTGAGATAGTATCTTTTAACAAAAAAGTAGATACACAGTTTGATTATTCAGATTCAAGATCATTATGGATAACTGATGTTAAGGGAGGAAGAAAGATAGCTTACTTAACTTCATTATCTCATATAAGAGTTGCGAGATCTAAAGATGGAGAGAACTTTGAAATAGCAGATGAAGCTTTTATAAAGCCAATTGCTTCAGAAGAAGAATGGGGAATAGAAGACCCAAGAATAACACAAATTGATGATACTTATTATATAAACTATACTTCAGTTACAAGAAATGGAGCAGCAACTTCATTAGTATCTACTAAAGATTTTGTAAGCTATGAAAGACATGGAATTATATTTGCTCCAGAAAATAAGGATGTAACTATATTCCCAGAAAAAATTAATGGTAAATATATAACATTTAATAGACCAGTACCAAGTGCTATTGGTGGGCCAGATATGTGGATGGCAGAATCACATGATTTAATTCACTGGGGAAAACAAAAGCATTTTTATGGAGTGTCAAATGATGATTCATGGGAAAATGGAAGAGTTGGAGGAGGAGCAGTTCCTTTCTTAACTGAAAAAGGATGGGTAAAAATTTACCATGCAGCAGATAAAGATAATAGATATTGCTTAGGGGCTTTCTTATTAGATAAAGATGATCCAAGTAAAATATTAGCTAAAACAAATAGAGCAATATTAGAACCAAAAGAAGATTATGAAATAGAAGGATTCTTTGGAAATGTAGTATTTACATGTGGATGCTTATTTGAAGATGGAATAGTTAAAATTTACTATGGTGCAGCAGATGATAAAGTTTGCAGAGCAGATATTAAAATAGAAGATATATTTAAAGTAATGGATAAAATAGTTTAATTTAAAATTATAGAAAATATTTTGGGGGCAGTCTTTATTGGTTGCTTCCTAAATTAATATTAGGAGATATAGTATGGCGAAAGTAACAATGAAAGAAATAGCAAACAAGTTAAATATATCAATTAATGCTGTATCCCTTGCATTAAATAATAAAATTGGTGTTAGCGAAGAAACAAGAAAGCAAGTTCTTGATATGGCAGAAGAATTAGGATATTTAGATAAATCTCCTAGATTTGTACAATCCTATGCAAGTCGAAATATATGTACACTTATAAAAAAATCTCACTTTGAAGATAGTACTTTTTATTCAAAAATATTAATGGGAATAAATGAAGAGGCTAGAAAAAAGGGATATGATATTATAACATGTATGATTAATGAAAATGAGCAAAGTATTCCAAGCTGTATAGAAAGTAAAAAGGTTTGTGGAATAATAGTAGTTGCAGCTATTGAAGATGAATATTTAGTTAAACTTAAAGATTATAAGCTTCCAGTTGTATTAGTAGACCATACATCATTATTAGAAAGTACAGATAGTATTTTATCAGATAATAAGCTTGGTAGCTTTAAAGTTACAAAGCTGCTTTTAGATAAAGGTTATAAGAATATAGGTTTTTTTGGTGATTTAGAATACTCGTTAAGTATTAAAGAAAGATATTTTGGTTATAAAGAAGCAATAAAGAAGTTTGTTTGTATTAATTCAGAAGATGAAACTTTAGAATATATAGATAATTATTCTGTACTTCATAATTTAGAGGAGTATATAATTAATCAGGATGAAAAAGGAATACAAAAAATTATTTCTGAAATGGAGAATATTCCAGAAGCATTTGTTTGCTCAAATGATAATGCAGCGATAATTGTAATTACTGCTTTAAGGGAATTAGGATATTCAATTCCAGATGATATTGCAGTTGTAGGTTTTGATGATATTGTATTAAGTTCACTAGTAATACCAAAGGTTACAACTGTAAGGGTTCAAAAGGATTATATGGGTAGAAAAGCAGTAAATAGATTGCTTTGGAGATTAGAACATAAAAATGAACCAAATGAAAATATTGTAATGAGCGTTGAAGTAGTTGAGAGAGATTCACATAAAAGATAATTATAAGAAGGTGGGGTAAAAGAACATGATAAAAACTTGTAATGGATTATTAAAGGAATATTTAGAGGCAAAACCATCAGTGTACAATGTAGAAAAAATTAAGTTTGTAAATGTAGGGGATAATGATGTATATAATATAACTGCTCCTTTTAAAAATGATGATAAAACTATAATAGCAGGTAGAGTAGAAGCTAGAGATAGTGAACATTCAAAAGTATATTTCTTTGAAAATATAAGTGAAGGTTGGAGTCCAGCTAAAGGATATCCAGTGTTAGAATTACAAGATCCTTTTTATACTAGAATTAATGATGAGTTAATAGTTGGAGGGGTAGAAATATTCCCTGACCCGGAAAAAGAAGATACATTAAAATGGAGAACTATATTCTATAAAGGAAAGAATATACAATCATTAGAAAGATTTTTTGTTGGCCCTGATGGAATGAAGGATTTAAGATTAGCACAATTATTAGATGGAAAAATAGCAGTTTTAACAAGACCACAAGGTGAAAAAGGTGGTAGAGGTAAAATTGGATTTACTATAATAAATTCTTTAAATGAATTAACTATAGAAGTAGTTAATGAATCTCCATTATTAAATGGATTATTTATAGATGAAGAATGGGGAGGAGCTAATGAAGCAAGGCCCTTGGATTCATCAACATTAGGAATATTAGGTCATATAGCATGCTTTGATAATGATGGAAATAGACATTATTATCCAATGACTTTCAAATTAGATATTAATACTTTAAAAGTATCAGAACAAAAGCTTATAGCAATAAGAAAAGATTTTAAACCAGGAGAAGCTAAAAGACCAGACCTAGAAGATGTTGTATTTAGTGGTGGTTTAATAATAGAAGGTAATAAGGCAAGATTATATTCAGGAATTAGTGATGCAGAAGCTCAATTTATAGAAATAGATAATCCATTTAAGTAGGAGGTATTTAAATGAATAAAATATGGTGGAAAGAAAGCGTATTTTATGAGATATATATGTCTAGCTTTATGGACGGAAACAATGATGGTATTGGTGATTTTAAAGGAATTACATCTAAACTTGATTATTTATCAGATTTAGGAGTAAAGGGAATATGGTTAACACCATTTTATCCATCCCCTAGAGTAGATAATGGATACGATATTTCAGATTATTATAATGTAGATAAAGATTATGGTACTTTAGAAGACTTTAAAAGCTTTATTAATAAAGCACATAACTTAGGGATAAAAGTAATAGTTGATATAGTTTTAAATCATACATCAAGTATGCATCCATGGTTTATAGAATCAAGAAGTTCTAAAGATAATGATAAAAGAGATTTTTATATATGGAAAAAAGAAGTTCCAAACAATTGGGAGTCTTTCTTTGGGGGAGATGCTTGGGAGTTTGACAAAGAAACTAAGGAATATTATTATCATGCTTTTGCAAAGGAACAAGTAGATCTAAACTGGTCTAATCCTAAGGTATATGATGCAATGAAAGATGTATTAAAATATTGGTTAGACTTTGGTGTTGATGGATTTAGATTTGATGTAATAAACTTCTTAACAGTTCAAAATGATTTAAGCAAAGACAATCCTTTTGATGAAAAAGGAGAACAAATACATAAGTTTGACAAGGATCAAGATGGTGTATTAGATATAATTAGCAGACTAGTATCTGATATAAAAGCAATTAAGGAAGATGCTTTTTTAGTTGGAGAAGTTGGTTCAGAAGACATAAATGAGTTAAAGAATTACTTAGGGAAAGATTTATTAGATGTAGTATTTAATTTTAACTTAGGAAGTATGGAAGAGTTTTCTTCAGAAAAAATATATAAAGAAATTAAATCTATGGATGAAGTGTATGAGGAAAATCAAATACCTACAATATTCTTTAATAGTCATGATATGGGTAGAAGCATATCAAGGTTTAATCCAAAAGGAGATTTAAATGGAATAGAAAAAGCAATGGCAGCTTTACTTTTAACTTCATATGGTGTTCCATTTATGTATTTTGGTGAAGAAATAGGTATGAAAGATTTATTATGTTTTGATATTAAAAAGATGAATGATATACAAGGTATTACTAAATATAAGCTTGAGCTAGAAAAAGGTAAAACTGAAAGTGAAGCATTAATTAGTGCAAATAAAAGTTCAAGGGATAAATCAAGAAGCCCAATGCAATGGAATAACTCAAAATACTATGGCTTTAGCAGTGTTGAGCCATGGATAAACATAGAAGACAAACTAGACGATACTAATGTTGAAAAGTGTTTACAAGATAATAATAGTATATTAAAGTTGTATAAAGATTTAATAAAATTAAGATATAATAATGAAGTTTTAATGTATGGCATATATAAAGAAATATCATTTAATAACAATGTTTTATCTTTTACTAGACAATTAGGAAGTAAAGAGGTAGAGGTTATAATAAATTATGGTGAAGATGTTTATACTTATAATAATAACTTTAAAACATTATATGAAAACAATACTATTAATGGAGCGCTGAAACAATTTGGTTTTGTGATAAATAAGAAATAGAACTTATTTATAGTAATAGTAGATGGAAATTTAACACATTAAGTAAATTTTAGATAGTAGATAGAATGGTGAGAGCTAATCTATCTACTATTTTTTTATTATAGATAGTATTGTATTATATAGGTTTCAATATAAGGATTATATGATAAATTTATAAGTAAGAACTTGTGGTATATAATAAATATAGAATATTTAGGAAACAATAGTATATAATGTTTTAAAGTTTATTAATAGATTTATATAATGTTTTTAATATAAATAAATAGGGAGGGAATATGTTTAATAAAAATAATAAATTTACTTTATACTTAGGAATATTTATTTTAATATACATTGTTATTACTAATGAAATACTAGGAAAAATAACATTTAGTTTACCATTTGTAATTATAGGTTTAGCTTTAATTATTTATTATTTTGTAAATAACAAATATTATGATAATGAAACATATAGCAAATACATAAAAATAATAACATCTGATTCCCATGCATTAAGAAGTGATATGTAAATCCGCAAGAGTGTGGAAACAGAACATGAGTTAGATGGGCAGAGATAATTGATAATAACAATGAAGGAATAAAAATAACTGGAGATAATATAGAAATGAGTGTATTACCATATACTCCACATGAACTAGAAAATGCATACCATGCCTATGAGCTACCACCAATATATCATACAGTTTTAAAGATATTCCTAAAACAATCAGGGGTTGGAGGAGATGATAGCTGGGGAGCAGAGGTACATGATGAGTATAAGTTAAAGGCAGAAGAAGAGAGAATATTAAAGTTTTGAATTATTGGCAAAGATTTTTTATAATTCACCTTATTCGAATCATCTAAACATGGCACAACTCGCATAGGCTCAAACAGTGCCAGTTCTTAATGGTAATTTGAAACGGTGGATTATAAAAATCTAGTTGCTCGTAATGATGCACCCTTCCGACAAAATAGTCCTTGAATTTTACCTATAAATGTAGCTATTATGGGTTAATAAATATAAAGAGTGGTGAACTTCCACCAATGAGCGAAGAGTTGAAAGAGTAGAATATAAGAATAAATATAAAAAAGCTATTATTTCGCATCTATCAATGCGAAATAATAGCTTTTTTTATTTTTGTTTAGGCACACTAAACAGTTAACTACAATTTTTGTATTATATCATACCTTGCAAATGGCTTAAAATCGTACTTTTTTATTTCTTCGTGAAAATTCCTTTTAGCGAAATTAATTAAAGACATTTTCAATAATATGGTATAATTTAACTTGAAATAATTTAAATATTAGCATTAAAAAATTAGAAAATAGAAATAAAAGCTTATGGGGAGTGATAATTTTATGTTAAGAGGTAATAGTGTCAAAAATTTCCTAAAAATTGTAGCTATATATATAACTATGTTTGTTTCTACAGTGATAATATCTAGAATTGATCATACTGGTGATATGTATATTGGTGGATCACAATATTCTACTTATATAGGGAAACATTTGATGATTTCTTCCATTATGTTTTTGATATTAATTATATTATTTAAAGTAGAAAATAATGCTGTAAATATATATTTAATAATTCTACTAATTATGTGTATTATAATATTTATGAATTCAAGAATTTTTGGTTTTAATGTTAAATCAAGAAATCCTTTTATGTCTATACTTACGAACCCCTTTAGTTATTATTTAATAAATTGGATTGTATTAAAAAGCTTAACACAGTATAGTTTTTTAATAATGTTATCATATTTTATTACTTTAAGTATTCTGCATAGAGTGTCAATTAAGTTTATTAATATTATTAAAAATAAACTTAATTGACTTAAGTAAATTCAACTCCCTAAGCCTATAGGAAGTTGAATAGTGTTTTATAGTTTATGTTACGTATAAATAATTATTAAGGTAAATACAGCCATTTACGATCTGAAGAAGGTGCATCAAGGTCTAATTCTGGATAAAATCTAGCACCTTCTTCAACGTAACCTTTATAAGAACGTTTAGCTATATGTTCATCTTGTTGTTCCTTTCCAAATCCAAATATTACTGTATAGTCAGTTTTGCACATGGCGGCTTTAGTGTATCCACCAATATGATTTTGCCACTGCTCAGCAAAACTTATAGTATTCATAGGAGTAGATGGTACGCCTGTATTACATGAATAAAACTCTGTAACTACAGACTGGAATGAATTTTTATTTATTTTAACTATATCAGAAGGTTTTAATGCTAATTCACAACTAGCAGAACTGTCTGCTCCGAGTGCAACCCATCCAGGATAGCCGTGTGAATAAAATATAAGAGATGTTATTTTCACATTATTCCTACCAGTATTTAAATAGTTTGTAAACTCATCTGTAGTGCTAAAAAATTCAATGTTAACTCCCAATCTTTTAGCAGAGTCTTTGAATTTTTCTAAATCTGTTGCTGAGTACTTTTTTCTTGCAATAAGCGATGTTATCTTCTTTTTATTAGGATTGTCAACATAATCATGAAGTTTTTTTATTTCTATTATTTTTTAAAATCACTCTGAATTTCGGGACGTGTATTACTAAGCTGCTTTATTATATTTTGGTAATTTTCTTCTCTTATTTGATTTTGTTTTAAAACATAAAGTAGAAGATAGCCAAATAATAGAGCGAAAACACCTTGAGTAGTTAAAAAATTAAATAGTTAACTATTCATAAAATCACTCCTTTCAATATATATAAAGAGTTTTTCTTATAAAATAGTAAACTATTATTTTTATTAAATCTAAATTCGCTAAAGTTGAACTTAACGTAATTTTAAAGCCAATGATCATTGAGCATTGGCTTTTGTTATTCATTAAAGATACTTTTAACGAAATTAGAATGTTTATGTTTTATAAATTATTAATTCACAACTATCAGCAATCATATATATATAATAAGGAATTTTATCAAGCTCTTTAATTATTTTGACATCAAAATTAAAATAGATTCTAAAATTTTCGAGATTATAAGTAATAAGACTTGCATTTGAAAAATAAGCTTCTACTTTACTGTAATTAGTATAATAATTACAAGGCATTCTTGATAATCCAGCTCCATATCCTGTATTAGGAATCATATCGACAAAACTAGATAGTGTAAATATATTTCCAATAGTAGTAGCTTCTTTTTATAAGTTAGAGGTTGGATGTTAGAATACAACTTTTAAAAAATAAATTTAAATGTAATATAATATTAAATAAAAATTGGGGGGTATTTATGAAATTATATAGATTAAAGTTATTATTAATTTTTATTTTAATTATTTTAATTGTAATTCCTTGTTTACCATATAAAATGCCAGAAAGAGATAGATATGAATATGATAATTTGATAAGATTAGAGATCCAATGTCATGAGTGGAGTGGTGGGCCTAAAGTTATTGGTGGCCAAGAACATTTAGATAGATTTCTAGACACTTTACCTGACAAAACTATTTCAAGAGATACTGTAAATTTAATTGGAAATACTCCATATGAAAGTATATCAACATTTAGGCAGGGAATTCCTTCATATAGGGAATTTGTTGTTTATGGAGAATTTAAAGAAGGTTATTCAAGATTTAATGAGGTTAGTTTTGATATTAAAGAATGGTATCCTAAGAACCAATACGTAACACTATATGATAGTATGATTTTTTATGAATTAAAGATATATCCTATTATAATTATTATAATTATTTTTTTAATATTAGCCAGTTTAAAAATTAAAAAGTAACCCAGTATGCATTATCTTCTTTAGCTGGAATTGGATATCTAGAAGATCCAGCCGGGATGTACCCAGTTTGAGCTCTTAAAGCTCTTACTGCAGCTTTTTCAACTATAGAAGCATTTTCTGTGTAAGTTGTGAAAGCATATTCTGTTCTGTATACAACAGCTTCTGTTACTCCATTAGTTTTAAGCTTCCATGCATATGCGAAACTATTATTTCCACCAGTAGCTGTATTACAAGAATAGAAAATACTATGTGTATTTTGGAATGCAGAGCTATTAATTTGGCTCAAATCAGCTATTTCAATATTGTAATTAGAACCAAATAATAATTTTCCTACTTCACCATGACCAAATAAAGTGAAGTCGCTTATTGGATACATTCTTTTACCAACACTTGAAATTTTCCCCGTATTTATATAGTTAAAAATTTCTGTTTTAGACTTAACAAATTGTATATGAACTCCAATTTCAGGAAGTGTATTACTAAGTTGCTTTGTTATATTTTGGTAGTTTTCTTCTCTTATTTGATTTTGTTTTAAAACATAAAGTAGAAGATAGCCAAATAATAAAGCAAAAACACTATTAACAGTAGAAATATATACATATATAATGAGGAACAAGAAATAAAAAAATGAATAGATTTTATCAAGAAAGATGGAGGGACTGGCCCTATGAAGTTTGGCAACATGAATATGAACTTAAATTAGTTGTAGGTACTGGATTAATCAACGCAGTAACTACTTACATATATTCATTTTTTTATAATTTCCTTCCTTCAGTTTTCAAGTGGACATATGTAAGTTTGCGTTGACTTGGAACGAAGCGACGGAATAAGCAAATTTACATATGTCCACTTTTTTATTGAATTTTACATATTACTATTATACTGTAATAATATAAAGTGAATATTTAATAGAATAGGGGAGAAGCACAATGAGCAATAAAGGAATAGTATTTTTTGATGTAGATGGAACACTAATAGATTGCTTTAAAGGGATTACAAAACCAACAGAGAAAACTAGGGAGTCTATTAAAAAATTAAAAGAAAATGGTTATTTAACAATGTTAGCAACTGGTAGATCTAAAAGCTGCTTAGATGAAGGATTATTGTCATTAGGGCTAGATGGATATATAACATCTAATGGATCATATGCAGATATAGATGATAAAATAATTTTTAGCTATCCAATTAATAAAGAAAAGCTAGTTGAAATTGTAGAGTACTTAAATGAAAATAATATGGATTATATTCTAGAGGGACAAGAATTAAATTATCTTTCCTCAAGTAATAATGAAAAACTAAATGACTTATTAAAGGGAGCAAATATTGGACAGGATGTTTTAACAGATAAATGGGATATAAATGATATAGAGTGTAATAAAATAATAGCAATTATTAATACAGAAGATGACTATAATAAAACAGTAGAAAAGTATAGCGAAGAATTTGCATTTATGAAACATCCATATGGAATTTCATTCGAAATATATAAAAGTGAATACACTAAAGGATATGGAGTTACTGAATTAGCTGATAGACTACAAATAAACATGGAAAATACATATGCTTTTGGAGATGGAGAAAATGACATAGAAATGTTTCAAGCTGTAAAGCATGGGATAGCTATGGGAGGATATCATGAGTTACTAGAAGAACATGCTTATGATTTCACTGAGGATGTAGAAAATGAAGGAATAACTAAAGGGCTTAAAAAGTTAGGATTAATATAACAACTATAATCTAAAAGTGATAAAATAAGATTAATATATATTAATTATAGGAGTGATATTATGAAAATTGCTATAATTGGCTTAGGCTCAATAGCTAAAAAGGCTTATTTACCTATTTTAGCTGTTAAAGAAGGAGTAGAGCTTTTAATCTGTACTAGAAATAAAGACGTATTAGAAGAAGTATCAAATAAATATAAAATAGATAGAGCATATAATAACATAGATGATTTGCTTAAGGAAGAAATAGATGGAGCAATAGTTTCCACACATGCAGATGGTCATTTTGAAATATCTAAAAAGTTAATAGAAAAAGGTGTTAATGTATATATAGACAAGCCACTTAGTTTTAACTTTGAAGAGAGCAAAGAAATTGAAAAATTAGCTATAGAAAATAATGTGATTGCTATGGTTGGATTTAATAGAAGATTTTGTCCAAGGGTTAGAGAGCTTAAGGGTAGAGGAAAAGCAGATATAATTATAATGCAAAAAAATAGAGAATACCCACCTGGTGATATTAGAAGATTTGTTGTGGAAGACTTTATTCATGTTGTGGATACATTAAGGTTTTTAATGGGGGAGGAAGCTACAGCGGTTGATATTAATTATTCAAAGGATGGAAATAATCTCAATAATGTAGTAGTTACTTTAAAGGGAAATAAGGTAACTACAATTGGAGTAATGAATAGAACAGCAGGTATTACTGAAGAAAATATAGAATACATGGTTAAGGGAAATAAATACATTATTGAGGATTTAGTTGATACATTGGAAGTTAATAACAAAGGCAAAACAAAAACTAGTTTTGGTGGATGGGATTCAACACTATATAAAAGAGGTTTTGAAGATATAATAGATCATTTTATAAACTCTATAAAAGAAGATACAGCTCCAAATCCATCAATTAGTGATTCTATAATTACACATAAATTATGTGAAGATATAGTGAATTATATTGTAGAAAATGAGTAAAATTAAAGGATAGTAATTAAAAGTTAATAATAAATAATGAAATAAAGCTAGCTGAAGATAGTAATAAGCCTATATAGTTACACTAAAATAAGTGATTTTAAGCATATACAAACAATATTTGTATGAATATAATAATTTACTTGGCATTTATGGGTTATTTATCCAAATTATAGATATAATAATACTATATAAACTAACAAATAGTTATAATATATTATTAAAAGCATAATTGGGGGAAATTTATGGGTAATAATGAAAGAAAAAATTCAGGAGTAAGCTTAGGAATCGTATTTGGTAGTGGATTAGGTATAGCATTAGGGATCATATTTAATGAGCTTCTTTGGGGAATAATCATTGGAACTGGTGTTGGACTAACACTTGGATCTATATATGATTCTAAAAATAATAATAATGACGATGCAGAAAAAGATATAACTAATAAATAATAAAGGACAAGTGTAGACTTGTCCTTTATTATTTAGGTCAATTACAACACTGGCTTAAAGGAAAATCTAAATTTTTAATAATTTAATGTTAAAAAAAATACAGTAAATGTAAAATTTCAGGGTTGTAATTTGACAAACTGACAACTTAGTGATAGTATTGAGTTGTTACTGAGAAAGGGAGGTAATTTATGATAGAGTTTAGAAATGTTAAAAAAAGCTATAAAAATAACATTATATTAGAAGATTTTAATTTAAATATAGAAGACGGAAATTTAGTTGTATTAATAGGTTCAAGTGGTTGTGGTAAAACAACCTTATTAAAAATGATAAACAGATTAATAGAATCTACATCTGGAGAAATATTAGTTAATGGGAAAAATATAAAAGATATGGATCCTATAAAGCTAAGAAGAAGTATTGGTTATGTAATTCAGCAAACAGGTTTATTTCCACATATGACAGTAAAAGAAAATATAGAAATAATACCTAAGCTTATGGGGAAGAGCCAAGAGGAAATTGATGAAAAGACAGTTGAGCTATTAAATATGGTTGGACTAGAGCCAGAAAAATATAGCGAACGATATCCAGTAGAACTAAGCGGAGGTCAGCAACAAAGAGTTGGAGTTGCAAGAGCTTTTGCAGCAGATGCTGAGATAATACTTATGGACGAGCCTTTTAGTGCTCTAGATCCAATAACAAGAACAGAGCTTCAAGAAGAACTTTTCAATATTCAAAAAGAATATAGAAAGACTATAGTTTTCGTAACTCATGATATGGATGAAGCTATAAATTTAGCAGATAAAATATGTATATTAAAGGGCGGTAAAATACTTCAATATGATACTCCAGAAAATATATTAAAAAATCCAGCAGGAGAATATGTTGAAGAATTTGTTGGTAAAAATAAAATTTGGACTAAGCCTGAAATGATAAAAGCAGAAGATGTTATGATATCAAAACCAGTAACAGTTAGTCCGAAGAGAAACTTGCTACAAGCAAGAGAAATAATGAGAGAAAAGAAAGTAGATAGTCTACTTGTAATAAATAAATTAGGAACCTTATTAGGATATATTACATTAGAAGATATTCAAAAAATATCAGAGAAAAATAAATTAGTTGAAGAAGTTATGAATAAAGAACCTAAGTGGGTTTCAGGAGATAAGAGTCTACCAGAATTACTAGAAGTATTTAATAATTTAAAGAAAGGATACTTGCCGGTTTGTGATGAAGTTGGTAGATTACTAGGATTAGTAACTAGAAGTAGTTTAATATCAGTTTTAAGTAGTCAATATATCGAGATGGGAGGAGATAATTAATGAATGCTTTTATGGAACAACTAATATCGAAAAAATCAGAAATCCTATCTCTTCTACTAGAGCATATACAACTTACAGTTATAGCTGTATTGATAGCAGTTGTAATTGGTGTACCACTAGGTATATTTATAACTAAGAATAAAAAGCTAGCTAAGGGTGTAATTGGATTTGCAAATTTAACTCAAGCTATACCAAGTTTAGCTATTTTAGGTTTCTTAATACCAGTTATAGGAATAGGATCAGCACCAGCTATAACTATGGTAGTATTGTATTCAATGTTACCTATAATTAAAAATACCTATACAGGAGTTACAAATATAAACCCAGATATGTTGGAAGCTGCAAAGGGATTAGGTATGACTAGTGGACAAACACTTGAGCTTATAAAAATACCTCTAGCAATGCCGGTTATGATGGCAGGTATAAGAATGGCAGCTGTTACAGCAGTTGGACTTATGACAATAGCAGCCTTTGTAGGGGCAGGTGGTCTTGGATACCTAGTATTCTCAGGTATTCAAACAGTTGATAATAACCTTATACTATTTGGAGCAATTCCAGCAGCTATATTAGCTTTAATAATAGATTGGATAACAGGAAAAATAGAAGAAGCAACAATGCCAAATGGTATAAAAAAATCAGATGGAACTATGAAGGTTAAAAGAAATGGTTCTAATAAAAATAAAAAGGGAAATATAATTATAGCATCTGTGGTAGCTGTTGTTGTTATAGGAGGAGCATTAGCTTCAAGTATATTATCAAGAAGTGATAACAAGATAACTATAGGATCTAAAAATTATACAGAGCAGCTTATATTAGGAAATATGTTAGAAGAATTAATTGAAAATAAGACAGATATAGATGTAGAAACTAAACTAAACTTAGGTGGAACACAAGTTGCATTTAATGCGTTAAAATCTGGGTCAATAGATATGTATGTTGAATATACAGGTACTGGTTATGTAAATATACTAAACATAAAAGAGCCTAATTCAAATACAGATGAAGTTTATAACGTAATGAAAGATAGATTTAAGGAAGACTATGGAATTGAAGTGTTAAATCCAATGGGATTTAATAATACTTATGCAATGGCAGTTACAAAAGAAACTGCAGATAAATATAACTTAAAGACAGTATCAGATTTAGCTAAGATATCAAGTGAATTAGTAGCAGGGCCTACGATAGAATTTGCTAATAGAGAAGATGGGTTATTAGGAATTAACAAGGCTTATAATATGGGCTTTAAAACCGTTAAGCCTATAGATGGTGGTTTAAGATATACAGCATTAAATAGTAATGAAACTCAAGTTATTGATGCATTTACAACAGATGGATTAATAGAACAATTTAAATTAACTGTTTTAGAGGATGATAAGAACTTCTTCCCACCATATTATGCAGTTCCAATTATAAATGAAAAAACTTTAGAAAAGTTCCCAGAGCTTAGAGAAGTTTTAGGTGAATTAGATGGAAAATTAACAGACGAAAAAATGAGAAAGTTAAACTATGAAGTAGATGTAAATAAAAGGGATGCAAAAGCAGTTGCAAAAGAATTTTTACAAGCTGAAGGTTTAATAAATTAATATAACTTAGCAAAATTAAATCAAAATCAAGATTCCCTCCAATATACATTGAAATTAACTTAGATTATTGATATAATTAAAATCTGTTTTGAAAAATAATTTAATTTCATATAGAAGTTTTTGGAGGGTTTGCAATGCCAAAGAGAATTGCCATTTTAGGTGGGCCAAGATGTGGAAAAACTACATTAATACAACAACTTTATGTAGAAATGAAAATAAAAGATTTAAATGTAGGTGTAGCAACAGAATATAGCACGGATTACTTAAGAGATAAAGGCATGATAGAAAATATAGCTGAACAATATGGAATATATTTAGGACAACTTCACTTAGAAGAAAGCTTAAATGATTTTGATTATGCTATTACAGATTATGCTACATTTGTGCCATACATATATGCTAGATTCATGCTTGGTGATAAAAAAAGAACAACAAAAGAAATAGAAATATTAAAAGATCTTTATGTGTTAGCTTTAAGAGATTTACCAAAGTATGACCATATATTCTTTGTACCAAGAGAATTTGGTTATTCAAAAGATGGTGTAAGATGGCAAGACGAAGAAGTTGCACAAGCTGTGGACAAGGCTATACTAAGCTTTTTAGAAGCAGAAAATGTTAACTATACATTAATAACAGGACCAACAAAAGAAAGAGCAGAAAAAATACTACAAATTGTAGGAATTTCTCAGGAAATAAATCTAGATATGGCGAAATAAAAAATAATTAAAAAGGGGCTAACGTTTAAGTAGCTCCTTTTTTATGTTTAGAAAAGTGTAAAATTTAAAAAAAGTAATTATATAATGCTGTTAGTGTCTCAATGCTTAAGAGTAGATTTATTTTATACTTTTCTTCCTTCAGTTTTCAAGTGTATATATGTAAGTTTACGTTAACTTGGAGTGAAAGGGTGGAATAAGTAAACTTACATATATACACTTTTTTATAATGAGATTTTATTTAATTATAAATTATATTAATATATAATAGTAAGACGAGCTTATTGGACAAAGTTTAGAAAATATAAACTATAAAAATGAAATATTAACAAATTATCAACACTAAAAGAAAACTTATCAACTGGAAACTGTGAATAATTAAATATTAATTGTTGATAATTTTCAGATTTTTTTAAATTAATATAAAAATGAATTATTTTACTATTTATATAAATCAATAATTATAAGAATTTACGGAGGGCATATGACTAAATTATATTTAACAAGACATGGAGAAACAGAATGGAATGAAAAAGGAATAATGCAAGGATGGGGAAATTCACCACTAACTGATCTTGGAAGAAAACAAGCAAAGTGGCTTGGCGATAGGATGAAAGATTTACATATAGATGTAATATATTCAAGTCCAATAGGAAGAGCTTATGATACAGCTAAAATAGTAAAAGGTGAAAGAGACATACTTCTTAAAACTCATGATGGATTAAAAGAAATTAAAATAGGTAGTTGGGAAGGCTTAAACCAAGAAGAAATGAAAAGTATGGGAGAAGAAAATTACTACAACTTTTGGAATGTTCCATCAAAATATGTACCAACAGGAGATGGAGAAAACTTCTATGAAGTAAAAGACAGGGCTTTTAAAGCCATAAATGAGATCTTAGAAAAAGAGAAAGGTAAAACTGTTTTAGTAGTAACCCATACAATAACTTTAAAATCTTATTTATGTGAATTAGAAAAAAGAGATATAGATACTTTATGGGATCCACCATTTATAAAGCAGACAAGCCTAACGGAAATAAACTTTACAGAGGATGGATACGATATGCCATTAGTGGCTTGCATGGAACATCATGAATATGCTAGAAAAGAATTTAATGAGTTTAAGTAAAAGTTTTTAATATATAAAAGAGTTATTAATTTACACTAAAAAGTTATATATAAAGCAATAATTTGTTTTTAAGTTAAAAATATAAAGAAAAAATTGAATTATGTAAAGGGAATTAAAAGCTTGAATGATATACTTTTAATTCCCTCTTTTTCATTCTTTGATTTTTCTAAAAGCTAGAGGTGTTTTTCCATGTACTTTTTTAAACATTTTTACAAAGTTTCCACAATAATTATAACCAATCATTTTAGAAATTTCTTCAATGCTTAAGTCGGTTGTTGATAATAAGTTCTCGGCAATTGTCATACGAATTGAGTTTGTATATTGACTAATTGACATATGATATTTTGCTGAAAATCCTGCCTTTAATTTTTGTTCATTTAAATATACCATCTTGCTTAAAGCTTTTATGGTGGGAGGATTACAAGCTTCCATTGTCAAAATTTCATAGGCATTTTGTATTGCATTAGCATCTGAGGCTGTTAATGTAACTTTTCTATTTTTTCCAATCATAATATCGCCATAATTTAATTGATTAGTAAAAGTGTTTTCAGGTGAAGAATGAATTTCTTTTGATATTAAGGCAATTGCTTCTAAAATCTTACTTTCTAAATATAGCGGGGTTAAAGCATCAGCTTGAGCTAAGTTTCTTAATTGCTGAATAATAGTAGCAATTTCAAGGGGAAGATAATGATAAGTATAATTAAAAATGAAACTATTAAAATCAACAATATTAGAAAAGTTTGGCTTAATAATTTCATCAAAATACTTCTTATAAATTGTTATTTCTGCTCCATGAAAGTGCTGTCTCTTTTTCCAAACCTGTGTCCCTTTTAAGTTCTTTTCTACAACAAAAAAGGAAGAGGGAGTAAATGAAGAAATAGGGTTATTTTCTATTTTAAATTTTGTAACTCCAGTATAAACAGTTCCAAAGCGCATTATTTCATCTTGATGGTCAAAAGAAAGTGAAAAATCTTCAGCAATAGTGTAGTCACCAATTCCAAAATCATAATATCCTTCACGACTGTATTTAATAAAATAACCAAGATCAGGTCTATTTTCATTTTTGTATATAGTGTAGTTTTCCATAGGATATGCTGAAAATGTCATCTTATTTAAAACTGTATCTTGAAACTCTTGTGTTGATTTTGATATCATTTTTCCTCCTGTTTAGAACTAGCAGTTTATAGTAATAAATATTATTTCCTTCTGTTTAGATTTATGAAGTTATAATAAAAATAATAGTTTTGGTAATACTATTTTTAATAAAAAATAGCATTTGTAACTTAATTTTATAATTATTATATCAAAGAAACAGATTATTTATAAATAAAAAATTATCATAATAGATGATAAAATTATTAAATTGGTTGCAAGTATTGAATTGAGAATGAGTATCATATACAATCACTACAGAGATTAAGTAGTAAATAAAATAGTTATGGAAATGTATGGAGGTAAATTATGAAGAAAAATTTATTAAAAACAATAGTAGCTTCTTGTGTTACTGCAATTATGCTTGTAGGATGTAGTGCAAATGGTGGTACAACAGAGAATAAGACATCAGAAAAGACTATAACAGTAACAGATGTAAGAGGAGAAGTAGAAATACCAGAAAATCCTCAAAGAATAGTAGACTTAAGTGGAAATAGTGATATTTTATCAATATTAGGATATAAAGTAACTGGAACTGCTAATAGTGATGCTTATGATTACACTAAATTTCCTTCATATTTAGAAGAAACATTAAAAGGAGCAGAAATTTTAGGATATAGCATGCAAGATACTATGGATATAGAAGCAGTTATGAACTTAAAACCAGACTTAATAGTTATATCAACAGTTCAAGAAAAGATGTATGATCAATTAAGCGAAATTGCTCCAACAGTTATGATTAAATTAGAAGCATTAAATTGGAAAGAGGATGTTAAGGCATTTGCAAAAGTATTTAATAAAGAAGATGTAGCAAATAAATGGCTTGAAGATTATGAAGCAAAAGCAAAAGCAGCAGGAGATAATATTAAGAAAGAGTACGGTGAAGATACAACATATCTTTCATTCTTAGCAAGTGGTGGACAATTCTTTATATTTGATGGTGCAGGATTTGGTAGTGTATTATATGAAGACATGGGACTTAAGAAACCAGAAGGAATGCCAGAACAAAGTGATATTAGCCTTCCAGTTGTTACATATGAAGGTTTAGCATCAATTAAATCAGATTATATATTCTTAATGGCAACTGATGAAGACTTAGCTCAACTTGAAAGCAATGCAATTTGGAATAGCTTACCTGCAGTTAAAGAAGGTAAAGTAGTTAAATTAGGAGCTTCACCATACTTTAACCAAGGTTATAGCTCAGTAGGTAGAGAACTATTAGTAAACGAAATAGGTGAAATGTTAAATGGAACAAAGTAAGAAACATACAATAGCTTTTACAATTTGTAGTATGTTACTTCTAATAATAGGAATGGTTCTAGCCATAAGGCTAGGATCTGTCCATATTGGTTTTTCAGAAATTTGGGATAGTATCTTTAATTATAGTGAAACTCTTGAGCTTATGTTAGTTAGAGATGTTCGTATTCCAAGAGCACTTTCTGTATTATTTACAGGAGGGATTTTAGGAGTGACAGGTGCAATGATACAAGGTGTTACTAGAAATCCAATAGCTGAACCATCAATTTTAGGGGTTAGCCAAGGAGCAACTTTAGTAATATCAATTTTTTATGCATTAGGAATAACAATAAATACAAAAAATGTTATGATAGCATCTTTAATAGGAGCACTTATAACAGGTCTTATAGTTTTAGCCTTTATATCTAAAAAAGCAAATAATAATTCAATTGCAAAGATACTTTTAGCAGGAACAGCTATGAGTACATTTTTTATTTCATTAACAACTATAGTTGGACTTTTATCAAATCAATCTCAAATGATAGGATTTTGGGTATCTGGAGGCTTTAGAAATGCAAGCTGGTCAGATTTTAAATTAGTATTTTTTGTAGGAGTTATAGGACTTATAATAGCAATTTTTTTATCACCTAAAATCAATATTTTAAATCTTGGAGATGACGTTGCAATTGGCCTTGGAGAGAATCCAGAAAAAATAAGATTTACAACACTTATGGTTATGATACCAATGAGTGCAGCAGCAGTAGCAGTTGGAAAAAATATAGCTTTTGTTGGGCTTATTGTACCTCAAATAGTTAGAAAAACATTAGGAGAAGATTACAGAAGAAATATACCTTGTGCTTTTTTATTAGGGGCAACCCTTTTAACATATGCAGATATAGCAGCAAGAATGTTATTTGACCCATATGAAACTCCAATTGGAGTATTTACAGCCCTTATAGGAATACCATTTTTCATAGCAGTGGCAAGAAAGGAGAGAGGATAATGAAGAAAAAAAGATTTAAACTAGTTTTAATTATTTTACTAATCTTATTGCTTATCTCCTTTTTTGTTACATTATGCTGGGGGACATTTAAAGTAACTCCTTTAGAAGTTATAAATACTTTACTTGGAAATGGAACAAAACTTCAAAATACAGCAGTTTTAAATATAAGACTTCCAAGGATGTTAGTTGGGGTATTTGTAGCAATTGCGTTATCAACAGCAGGATCTATACTTCAGACTATAACAAAAAATGATCTAGCTGATACAGGAATAATAGGGATAAATGCAGGAGCAGCAGTTGCAGCAGTTTTATTTATTACATACAAAACTGCAAATTACTATAGCGATCTTGGATCATTATCTATTTTTGTTCTTCCTTTCATGGCTATAGTTGGAGCTGCAATTTCTTCATTTATAATGTATGTGCTATCTAGCAAAAATGGAATAAGACCAAAAAGACTACTTTTAATTGGTATAGGAATGAATGCAGCATTTAATGCTTTTATTACCTTCTTTACATTTAGAGGTGGAGTTGGAGATTATAATAGAGTGTTAGTTTGGACATCAGGAAGCCTTTGGGGATCTGGATGGAGTTATGCTAAAGTAATAATTCCAATAGTGACTTTTATGTTTATATTAGTTTTACTAAACCATAAAAAACTAGATGTTTTAAATCTTTCAGATGAGCTTTCAATATCTCTTGGATTAAACATAGAAAAAGAAAGAAAAAAGTTTTTAAGCTATGTAGTTATATTAGCAGGAACTGCAACAGCTTTTGCAGGAAACATTGGATTTTTAGGACTTGTATCTCCTCATATTGCGAGGAAATTAGTTGGTCCTTATCATAAGCACTTTGTTTCAATTTCGGCAATAATAAGTATTATAATAATTCTTCTTGCAGACGCAGTTTCAAGAAATCTATTTTCTCCAATTGAAATTCCAGTTGGAATTACTGTATCAATATTTGGAGTACCATATTTTATTTATTTAATGATGAAGGAGAAATAATTATGGAAGCTATTAGTGTAAAGAATTTATCAGTTGCATATGAAAGCAATACTATAATTGAAAATATGAGCTTATCAATACCAAAGGGAAAAATCAGTATAATAATTGGAGCAAATGGATGTGGAAAGTCAACACTTCTTAAGACTATATCAAGAATTAATAAACCAAAGTCTGGCGATATCTTTATAAATAATAAAAATATAAAGAAGGTAAAAGAAAAAGATATAGCAAAAGAAGTAGCATTTCTTCCTCAAGGACCAGTATGTCCTACTGGACTTACAGTAAGAGAACTTGTAGCCTATGGAAGATTTCCACACCAGAAAATGATAGGTGGATTAAATAGCCATGATAAAGAAGTTATTGATTGGGCAATAGAAGAAACAGGCCTTAAAGAATTTGCAGAAAGAGAAGTTGAAAACCTATCTGGAGGACAAAGACAAAGAGCATG
Organism: Clostridium sp. MB05; assembly: GCF_046581255.1. NCBI lineage: Bacteria > Bacillati > Bacillota > Clostridia > Eubacteriales > Clostridiaceae > Clostridium > Clostridium sp. MB05. Next base: position 944,041 of record NZ_CP174370.1, read on the forward strand.
GATAGCAATGACTTTAGCTCAAGAAACAGATATTATCATGCTTGATGAGCCTACAACTTACTTAGATATGTCATATCAACTTGAGGTTTTAGAAGTATTACAAAAATTAAATAAAGAGAAGCAAATTACAGTAGTAATAGTTCTTCATGAGCTTAACAATGCTTGTAGATTCGCAGATAATATTATTGGTCTTAAAAAGGGAAAGATTATTTGTGAGGGAAGACCAATAGATGTAATAACAAAAGAATCATTAAAAGAAATATATGGGGTAGGAGCAAACCTTCAAACAAGTGAAAATGGTGAATACCCAATATGTATGGAATACGAACTTCTGAGGGGGGAGCATGAAAAATAAAAACTTTATAATAATAGTTATAGGGCAAATTATATCTTTGTTTGGTAATGCTATTCAAAGATTTAGTATGTCTCTATACTTACTAGAATTTACAGGTAGTACAGCTGCCTTTGCAAATATATTAGCAATATCAACAATACCATATATCTTATTTGCACCTATTGCTGGAATGTTATCAGATCGTGTAAATAAGAAAAAGATAATGGTTTACTTAGATTTCTTCTGCTCATTCTTAATTGGAGGATATGCAATAATATTACTTAATGGTAGAGATCATGAAGTAATAGTTGCTATAGTAATGTTTATGCTATCAATTTGCTTTACATTATATGGACCAGCAGTTACAGCATCAATTCCTCAAATAGTTGAAGAAGATAAGCTTACAAGTGCAAATGGTATAATAAATCAAGTAGGGTCAATAGTAAACTTTGCAGGACCAATACTTGCAGGTATTCTTTATGGAATAGTTGGAATAAAATTAATAGTTATAATAAATGCCATAAGCTTTTTTGCTTCTGCAATAATGGAATTATTCTTAGATATTCCAGATGTAGTAGTAAAGGAAGAGAAACTAGAATCAAGTGGTGTAGTTACTTTAGAAAAAAATACAGTAACTACAGAAGTAGCAGCAACAGTATTAGATTCACAAGCTTCAGAATTAGAAGAAATAGGAGCAGCATCTACAGAAGTTAAGGAAAATATAAAGAAGAAAGACAAGATACTATCAATGGAGTTTATAAAAAATTCCTTTATAGATATGGGAAAAACCTTCAAGTATCTATCGAAAGAGAAAAAGGTTATTCTTGGAATCATAGCTTCATATGCATTATGTAATATATTCTTAGTTCCAGTATTAACAATACTAGCACCATATTTTATAAACATTTTCTTAGGTTTACCTTCAGAAGTATATGGAATAGTGGAAGGTATATGTGTCTTAGGAATGATCTTAGGTGGACTTTGGATAAGTGTAAAACCAAATATGTTTAAAATAAAGAAGGTTCATTATACATATTTTCCAATGGTTGCAGGTGTTATATTAATGTCAACATTAGGTAGAATAAAAGCAAATAACTATACTATAGCTTTCTTGTTTGCAATAGGTGGACTTGCGATAATGATGTCTCTTTCATTGTCAAATGTTTTAACGCTAACATTTATACAAAAAGAAGTGCCACTAGAAATGCTAGGAAGAGTTTCAGCTTTTTCAACTGCAGTAGCAACAATAAGCGTAGCACCAGGACAATTTCTATATGGACAAGTCATAGATTTTGGAATACCGCTAGGAATAATTTTATTTATAACAGCTATAATTAATTTTGGACTTATATTGTTTATTAAGTGGAATGTGAGAGAATTAAAAAGTTAGATAAAATAGAGAAATCCAATGCTTATGAAAAAAGCATTGGATTTTTTGGTGTTAATATTAATGTAAAAACTATATGAATATATATTAACTAGATTTATGTAGTATTTCTTATGTTTATATGAAAATAGATAATCTTAAGAGTTTAATTATTAAATAAAATTAAAAAATAAAATATAAAATTATACAAATTAAAGGAAAATTGAAAAAATAAATGAATAATTTAGTTGAATATGTAAAATTTGTATATTATAATGAAATTTGCAAATAATTTATACATCAATGGAGGGGTAAAATGAAAAAGTTTAAACTATTTATAGCAAGTGTTTTAACTTACTTTATGGTAATTTCGCTATTACCTGTGAAACTTTTACAAACAGTTGCTAATGCTGCAGAGAATAATAAATCAGCTATAGTAGAAAGTGATTATTATTTAAGAAAAGTATTACAATATGGTAATAAAACTGTAACTTCATATAATTCAAATGGGAAAGTTTATATTTCACTATTTGAAAATGGTCAAGAAACAGTATTAAAAGAAATAGAAAGTGCAGATAGGGTTGAGCAGTATAATATTGACGGGGTAAAGGCTCAATTTGTAATATCCGAAAGAATAAATGGAGATTATAAATTAGTTGATGCTTATGAATATGATATTAATACTAATAAAATCTATAAAATTGAATACCAAAATTTATCAGATAATTTTGCTTTAGATTTTTCAGATTGGAGCTTTTCTGGTAGGGAATGGAAACCGATGGATTCTAATTTAGAAAATCAAATTTTAGAAATAATTAATAAAAAGTATAATACAGATTATAAAATATTAGTAGATGAATATGGATCAAGAAATATTGATATTAAAGCTCAAGTTTTAAAAGATTCTTATTCTACTGTGAATTTTGATGTTATAGTTAGAAATGAAAAGCACAGTATTGTTAGAAAATATAGTGGAATTTATAATGATAACTTTGATTTTATAAGAGATGGAAATAATAATAGAGATTTATTTAGTATTTTAAGTGTAAATTATTCTGATGATAAGCTTTATATACTTGAGAGTAAAAATGATGAAGATAATAAACATAAGCTTTATGAACTAAAGGATGGTAAAATATCAATACCTAAGGAAATAGTCGTTGAAGATGGATGGCTTGGAGAAATTAAAGAAATTAATGATAATTCTATTTATGGAATAAAAATGGATTGGGATAAAAATCAAAAAAGCTTAGTTTCATATACATTAAATAATAATGTATATAAAAAGTCCGGAGAATATTTATTAAGCTCAGTTATGGATAATTTAGCTATAGATGTAAATAAAAATGCATGGGTTTCACATGTAAAAGATAATAAAATAATATTAAGTAAATTAGAAAATGGTGAACTTAAAGATAAAGTTGAACTACCATTTATATCACAATCGCCATACTATGATATGCAAACATATGTACATGATGAGAATAATATGATTATAACAGGGGTTGGATTAAAAACTATATTATTTAATAAAGATGGACAAGATAATAACAATCCAGATGAGCCGTCAAAGCCTGAAAATCCAGATAATAACGATAATGTAGTAATTAAACCTTCAGAAGATAAGGTTGTTGCAGAGGTATCTAAGATTAATCCTAACGAAAAGAATGAAATTAAGGTTAATACAGAATCTTCAGCTAAGAAGATAGAAGTAGCTATTAAAGATGTTGAGTCAATAAAGAATGGAACAGGATCTTTAAATATTACTGTAAATAATGGAGTTCAATTAAACTTACCATTATCTACAATAGATAAGAACCTTTTAGAAGGTGCAAAGGATGTTACTATTAGTTTAGATGTAATAGAAAACTCTGATATAGTTAAAGATATAAAAGGAGTTAATAAAGTATTTGACTTTAATTTAGTTATAAATAAGGAAAATGGAAGTACTTTTGTTCATAATTTTAAGGATGGACAAGCTGAAGTAACTATTAACTTAACTGATAAAGATTTAGAAGGTTTAAATAAGGATAAGATTGTAGTTTACTATTATAATGATGGTGAAAAGAAATTTGAAGCTATGGAAACTAAGGTTGATGGAAATAAAGTTACATTTAAAACTTCACATTTCTCAAAATATGTTATAGCTGAAAAGTTAGATGATATCCTTGTAATTGATAAGAATGAAAATACAACTAAGCCAGAAGGTAATACTAATTCATCAAATACTAACAGTAACATTGAAGCTGAAAAAGGAAACTTACCTAATACAGGTGCAGTGGTATCAAGTTCAGTAGTATTCGCATTAGGATTAGTTGCCTTAGTATTTGGTGGAACTTTATTAATCAGAAGAAAGAAACATGCATAAAAATAGATTAATTAGAAGTTGAGAATTAATCTAACTATATGAAATAATAAATCCATGCATTAAGAATTTAGTGCATGGGTTTTAATTATAATGAATAACATATTTTTAAATTATAAATTGAGGTTATAAAAGAGTTAATTAAATTAAAATAAATCTTTACGATAATTAAAGTGTAAAACTTAAAATTATTAGATTTAAGGAGATAATATGATTTTTAAAATACTAATAGGGATATTGCCTTTTATAATGATGTTTTCTGTATTAAAAGAAAATCTAGGTTCTTTAGTATTATTTTTATTGGGTAGTATTTTTATAATAAAGAATAAAGATAAGCTTAAAGAAAATAAGTATTTCTATGCATTAGGGATAATGAGTTTATTAATCTTATTATCACAATTAATAATTTCACCTTATATAGAAAGTATTTCAGGAGTATTTTTATTTCTAAATATTCCACTTTATTATTTAATTTATAGATATTTAATTGAAGAAAATAAAGATGACATTTTAAAGTACATAGTTTTATCAATTACAGCATCTTGCCTATTTTATATATGTTACCATGGTATATACCAAGGAATTAGAATTTTCGGTAATATAGGATATGCAAATAGTTATGCTTTACTTATATTAGTTGGACTATATTTAAATCAAATTAGAGAAAAAGATAAGTTTAATGGAATTATAGAAACAATTTTATTCTTAGCTTTATTATTTACAGGATCAAGAACAACTATTATATTATCGCCATTATACATAGTTTATAAATTGTATGTAGAGTACAGATATAATAATATTAAATTTATTTTATCTTTAGAGTCAATAGGGTTTGGTACTGTTTTATACATAGTAATGGATAAGTTTAAGATTTATTCTATCTTAATAGTACCTGTGCTTATAATAATTTATTACTTTATAAAAGATATCAAATCTAGAGATAAGCTATACTATGCTTTTGGAGGAGTATTAGTAATATTATTATTTATTACTAATAGTAGTACAATTAGTAGATTTAAAGAGATTTCATTATATACAGGAACTCTCCAAGAAAGATTTGTTTATTATGGAGATTCAGTTAAAGAAGTATTTGCAGATCCTTTAGGTAATGGGATAAATATGTTTCAGTATAAACAGTTTGAAACAGCAACAGCTTTCTACGATGTTAAGTATTTACATAATTCTTATTTACAAATAGCTTGTGATACTGGGATTATTAATGCAATTATATTTATAGCAGTAATAATTATAGGACTAGTTATTATATTTAAAAGCAAAGGGAAAAATAGAAATTATTTATTATTAGCTTATATAACAATAATGATTCATTCTGCACTTGATTTTGATTTTTCCTTTAGTACAATGACAATACTTCTTATGTTTCTAGTTGTTTTATGTGAAAATGATATTAATCAAGGCTCAATAAAAATTCATAAGGGTTTATATATTGTTCTAGCTACTATTTCTATTTATTTTATCCTTTATGAAGGAAGCATAGTTTTAGGGAAGTATTTAATAGATGTTAATAGTAATTTATCAGATAAAATATTAGGTTTTTCAAATAGTATTTCCCTTAAAAGAGATTATAGAGGATATTTCTATAAGGCTCAGGTAAAGAAAAATCAATATGATGAAAATAATAATTATGAATATTTAAAAGAAGGTATTGAATTACTAGAAATTAGTAAAGAAATAAATCCTTATGATCCAATGGTAATATGGAATTTATCATATTTATATGAAGCCTTAGGAGAAGATGAAAAAGCTTTAAGTTATGGGGAAGAGGTAATAGATAGAGAGAGGTTTTACCCAGAGGTATATGTAAAGCAATATGATTATTTAATGAGGCTTTATGGAGAAACTGGTGATAAAAAATATGAAGATAAAATTAAAGATTTGGAATCTACTTATTATAAAAACTATGAAAATTTAAATAAAAGAGCTAAATATATGAATAACCAGCTACAAGAAAACTTTGATGATATTAGAGATAAAAACATTGATTACAATATATTATTAAATGGGAAATACGAAAATAAAGTAAAATACTTTAATCAAGAGGACGAAAAGTGGGCAAGTTTTCCTTATAAAACTAATGATAACTTATTAGGGAAGACAGGTTGTGGAGTCACAGCTATGGCAATGATAGAATCAACTATGAAAGATAGAGCAATAACTCCGATTGAAATGGCAGAGTTTTCAATAGAAAATGAGTATTGTAATAATAACACTGAAATAGAGTTTTTTGATAATGTAGTGAAAGATGAAAGATATAAGCTAAATTTGGAAAAATTCAATGAAGATGAAATATTAAAGGTAAAAAGACTTGTAAGTGATGGGAAGCATATAGCAGTTGCATTAATGAGACAAGGAGACTTTACAACAGAAGGCCATTATTTAGTTCTATATGGAGTAGAAACAATAAATGGAGTTAATTATTTTAATACCTTAGATAGTAATAAAGATAATAAAAATTATAAGAATAACGGAAACATAATTTATAGTAATCCTAAGGACGAAATTATAAAAGTAAAATCAAGCCTGTTCTTAGAGCAATGTATTGAATATTGGGTGTATAGTAAATAAAATTTTAAAATAGGACTTGATAGATATTATGTTAAATTCTCCGTCGCAGGCTCTAAGTCGATTTTTACATGAATATATATCAAGTTCTTTTAATCTAAAAAAATACATTTTAAATTATTAAACTTTAGGGTATAATGAATAACTAGAGAAATAGAGATAAAACTTAACTTAATTTTAAGGAGGAAGCTACTTTGGCAGATTATATAAATGAAATAGAAAAAAGAAGAACCTTTGCTATTATATCTCACCCAGATGCAGGTAAAACAACATTAACAGAAAAGTTCTTGTTATATGGAGGAGCTATAAGGCTTGCAGGTTCAGTTAAAGCAAGAAAGGCTTCTACTCATGCAGTATCAGACTGGATGGAAATAGAAAAGCAAAGAGGGATTTCAGTTACTTCCTCAGTAATGCAATTTAATTATAAAGGACATTGTATTAACATATTAGATACACCAGGTCACCAAGACTTCTCAGAAGATACATATAGGACTCTTATGGCAGCAGATAGTGCTGTTATGGTAGTAGATGGAGCAAAAGGTATAGAGGATCAAACAAGAAAGCTATTCCATGTTGCATCTCTTAGAGAAATGCCTATATTTACATTCGTTAATAAGATGGATAGAGAATCTAAAGATCCATTTGAATTATTAGAAGAAATAGAAAATGAACTTGGAATAAAAACATACCCAATGAACTGGCCAATAGGCTCAGGTAAAGAGTTTAAAGGTGTATATGAAAGAGATAACAATAGAATTATAGCCTTTTCAGCAGGAAATCACGGTCAAAGTGAAGTAGATGCAGTAGAAGGTTCAGTAGACGATCCTAAGTTTAGAGAAATATTAGGAGATGCCCTTCATGATAAGTTAATGGAAGATATAGAACTTTTAGATATAGCTGGAGATGAGCTTGATTTAGAAAAAGTTAAATCAGGAGAATTAACACCAGTATTCTTTGGATCAGCTTTAACAAACTTTGGTGTTGAGCCATTCTTAGAGCATTTCTTAGAAATGACTACATCACCACTACCAAGAAATTCAAGCATAGGAGAAATAAATCCATTTGATGATAACTTCTCAGCCTTTGTATTTAAAATACAAGCAAATATGAATAAAGCTCATAGAGATAGAATTGCATTTATGAGAATATGTTCAGGTAAATTTGAAAAGGGTGAAGATGTTTACCATATGCAAGGTGGTAAAAAGATAAAATTAGCACAACCACAACAATTTATGGCTCAAGATAGAGAAATAGTTGAAGAAGCATATGCAGGAGACATAATTGGGGTATTTGACCCAGGTATATTCGCAATAGGAGATACATTGTGTGCACCATCAAAGAAGTTTAAATTTGAAGGAATTCCAACCTTTGCGCCAGAACACTTTGCAAGAGTAAGACCAGTAGATACTATGAAGAGAAAACAATTCGTAAAAGGTGTTACTCAAATAGCTCAAGAAGGAGCAATTCAAGTATTTAGAGAACTATTTATAGGAATGGAAGAAATAATAGTTGGAGTTGTTGGTGTACTTCAATTTGAAGTTCTAGAATATAGATTGAAGAATGAATATAACGTTGATATAAAGATGGATAGACTTTCATTTAGATATGTAAGATGGATAGAAAACAAAGATATTGATATGGATAAATTAAATCTAACTTCAGATACTAAAAAGGTTAAAGACTTTAAAGATAGAAATATCCTTATATTCCAAAATGATTGGGGTATTAGTTGGGCATTAGACCATAATAAAGGATTAGTATTATCTGGCGTTGGTAAGAGTGATGAATAATTAATATAAGCAAAAAACTGAGGCTATATTATTTATAGTAATATAAATAATATAGCCTCAGTTAATTTTTAAGTCATATGATTTTTTATTTAAAACAAAATATTCGATTGCTTTAGCAATTCCATCATTATTATTACTATCTGTTTATAGTCAGCAATATCTTTAATTATTTGAAGTTTAATTTATCTATTAAATCTAGAATAATTAAATCTTAATTAATTTTCATTATAATCAATTATGATTGATTTAACTCCAGCAGAGTTAAGTTCAGATATTTTTTTAGGATCTGCATCTGAGTCAGTAATTAAATAATCAACATCAGATATTTTACCACTAGAAAAATTATGATGAATTCCAATTTTGTTGCTTGTAGCGAGTATATATACAGGGCCAGTGCAACGCTTTATCATTTCTTTATTTATTGTAGTTTCTTGTATAACAGAAGTACTTATTCCGTAATCAGGCTTTATTCCGGAAACTCCCATAAAGCATTTAGTAGATGTTATGTTTGAAAGTACTTGCATTGCTAAATCCCCAACCATAGAATGCTTTCTACCATAAACTTCTCCACCGGTTAATATTAAATATATATTAGATGGTAAATTCTTTTCAAGAGCTCTACCATTATTAGTTACAACTGTAACTCTCTTATCTTCTAAATAATCTAGTATAGAAATAGCAGTAGAACTAGAATTTATAAAAATTGTATCTCCATCCTCAACTAAAGAAGCTGCATATTTAGCAATAGATTGTTTTTTTATCTTAACAATGTCAGTTTCATTAGAAACCTCATCTTCTAATATTTTAGCTCCGCCGTAATATCTAAGAACCAAACCCATAGATTCAAGTTCTTTAAAATCTCTTCTTATTGTAATAGGAGCTGTATTAAATAACTCAGATAACTCTTCAGTTTTAGCTTCTTTATTTTGAGTCAAATAATCAATTATCTTTTGTTGTCTTGGTGAAAGTGAATTATACAATCCCATTATAGATGTCCTCCGATCTTTTAGGTTTTATTTTAAAAATAACTTCAGATTTGTATGTTATATACATTGAAGTAGTATTATTCTTTATATCATCTAAATAGATTTTAGCACTAATAAAATCATTATCATAGATTTTTAGCAAAGATAAATTGAAAAAATGTAAATATTTCTCACGATTATTTAGTAAGGTCACATTTACCTTTTTAAAATACTTTTTAGCTAACACATAATCCTTTTGATAAAGGTTATATATGCCAGAAATTTCATTCCAGGATAAAATAGGAGCAATCTTTTTTCTTACATCTTTTCTATCTTTCAAGTCCATACATTTATTATAATATTCCTTAACCTTTTTACTATTATCAAGGCTTATATAAGATAGAAATAAACTATAGTAATAAATTAATAGTAAATCATAAGATGCTTTAAAAGGCTTTATTGTAACCTTTTCTAGTAATTCAATTATTTCATTGTACTTATTCAAATCACTAAAAGCTAAAAGTTTATAAACTAAAATAGATTTTCTATAGCTTTTAAGTAAGTCATACTTTTCTAGCTTAGATAAAGTTTCTAAACCATTAACAGGATTACAGCTTACAGTAAGCTCATTAATAGCTTTTTTATAAAGCTTATCCAAATATTCATGTAAAAATACAAAACATATCATTATTAATGAAAATAATAAATAAACAAGTTTTAGTCTAATATCAGTAGAAGTAGAAATTAAATAGATCATATATATTACAAATAATATATAAACTAAATAATCTAAATACTGTTTATTTTTCTTACTTAAAGAATACCAACCCTTTTTACCCATGAAAGTTCCCCCTCTTATAAATTGTTAAGAAAATTTTATTACTTATTATAAGTATAAAAAATTAAAGATGAACAAACTAGAATCTCTTCATGATTGTAATAAAAAAATCATTATATACTACTTGAAAATATAAAATGAACAAATTAAAGTTTAATTATGATTGTTTGCATCTTTATTATAAAAGAAAAGAACATAAAAATCAATTAAAATAAGAAAAGATAAAAATAATATAAAAAAGGTGTTGATTTTTGTGAAAAAATAGATTATTATAAAAATATAAACAAGAAAAACAAACTAAAAGAACAAAAAGAACAAAAATAATAATAAAAATTAAAGATAAAGTGAAAAGTAACAATAAAAAAAGAACATTTAATTAAATTTAATGAGCAAAGAAACAAAAAAACAAAAATATAAAATAATAAAGAAATAAAATAACAAATTTACAAAGTAATAAATTAAGAATGCATATATTTTAGGAGGTATAGCAATGTCACAAGTAGAAAAAATTACAAGAGAATCATGGGTTTTAAATACATTTCCTGAATGGGGAACATGGTTAAATGAAGAAATCCAAGAAGAAAAGGTTGCACCTGGAACTTTCGCTATGTGGTGGTTAGGTTGCACAGGAATTTGGGTTAAAACAGAAGGAAATACGAATATATGTGTAGATTTCTGGTGTGGAACTGGAAAGAAGACTAGAAAGAACCCTTACATAGATCCAGAACATCAAATGGCAAGAATGTGTGGAGGAAAGAAATTACAACCGAATTTAAGAGTTACTCCTTTCGTTCTAGATCCATTTGCAATAAAGGAAATAGACGCTGTAATTTCAACACATGACCACAATGATCATATTGATGTAAACGTTGCTGCAGCAGTTATGCAAAACTGTGATTCATCAATTCCATTTATAGGACCACAAGCTTGCGTAGATAAATGGGTATCTTGGGGAGTTCCAAAAGAAAGATGTATAGTAGTTAAACCTGGAGATACAGTAAAAGTAAAAGATATAGAATTAGTTGCATTAGAATCTTTTGATAGAACAGCATTAATTACAGCTCCACCAAAGGGAAATTTAGTAGGAACAATGCCAATAAATATGGATATAAAAGCTGTTAACTACTTAATTAAAACACCAGGTGGAAATATATATCACTCAGGAGACTCTCATTATTCAAACTATTATGCGAAACATGGAAATGACCACAAAATAGATGTTGCATTAGGATCTTACGGTGAAAATCCAAGAGGTATAACAGATAAGATGACATCTGTGGATATATTAAGAATGGCAGAATGCTTAAATACTCAAGTTGTAATTCCATTCCACCATGATATATGGTCAAACTTCCAAGCTGATACAAATGAAATATTAGCGCTATATGATATGAAAAAACACAGATTACAATATAAATTCAACCCATATATTTGGCAAGTTGGCGGTAAATTTGTTTACCCAGCAGATAAAAATAATAGAGAATATCATTATCCAAGAGGATTTGATGATTGTTTCTCAGTTGAAATTAATACTCCATACAACTCATTCCTATAAAAGTAAACATTTTGCAAGCTAGGTATATATCTAGCTTGCAAAGTAAAAACTAAAGAAGTACATGAAGAAGGGGAGTAATCTATATGTTAAAAGAGCTAATAGATAATAAAAGATATTCATTCCATAAAGAATTTGATAATTGGGAAGATGCAGTTCAGGCTGCGTGTAAACCTTTAATTGAAGAAGGGGTAATTGAAACAAGCTATGTAGATTCAATAATAGAAAATGTAAAAAGCTTTGGGCCTTACATAGTTATTGCTCCTAATATATGTATTCCACATGCACAAGAAGGAAAGGGGGTAAAGGATACTGCAATTTGTTTCATGAGAACAGAAAAACCTGTTCACTTTGGAGAGACGGCAGAGCATGATGCAAGGTTATTCTTTGTATTAGCATCAACAGACAATGAAAAACATATGCAAAATTTAGTAGGACTATGTGAATTAGTAGAAGACCAACAAGTTGTAGAAAAATTACTAAACTCAAATTCAGCACAAGATCTAAAAGCTTTATTAAAAAATTAAAATCAAAAGTTTAAGGGGGATTTTAAATGGATTTTATAGTTTCTATATGGCAATTTTTCCAAGTTAATATTTTAACACAGCCAGCATTCTTTGTCGGATTTATAGTACTTATTGGTTACTTATTATTAAAGAGACCTATATATGAAGCATTTGCTGGATTTATAAAAGCAACAGTTGGTTATTTAATCTTAAATGTAGCAGCGGGGGGACTTGTAAATAACTTTAGACCTATATTAGCAGGACTTAAAGATCGTTTTAATTTAACAGCAGCAGTTATTGACCCTTACTTTGGTCAAACAGCAGCACAGTCAGCTGTTGAAAGCGTAGGCAGATCATTCTCAATGATGATGCTTGTTCTACTTGTAGCATTCATGTTTAACATAATATTGGTATTATTTAGAAAAGTAACAAAAGTTAGAACAGTATTTATAACAGGACATATAATGGTTCAGCAATCATCAACAGTTTTATGGTTAGTACTTTTCTGTTTCCCACAATTACAAGATACAAAAGTAGTAGCTATGCTAGGATTACTTCTAGGAACATATTGGGCAGTTTCTTCTAACCTTACAGTTGAAGCATGTCAAGAGCTTACTGAAGGTGGTGGATTTGCAATAGGACATCAACAAATGTTTGGAGTTTGGTTAACAGACAAAATTGCAGGAAAAGTTGGTAATAAAGAAAAGTCTATTGAAGATTTAGAATTACCAGGGTTCTTATCAATATTCAATGATAACGTTGTCGCAACTGGTACATTAATGATGTTATTCTTTGGAGCAATAATGCTTATATTAGGACCAGATCTATTACACAAAATAGATGCAGGATTTAAAGCAGATAGAAACTTTATATTCTACATTATGGAAAAATCACTTAACTTTGCAGTTTATTTAAGTATATTACAACTTGGAGTTAGAATGTTCGTATCAGAACTTACTGAGTCATTCCAAGGTATATCAAACAAATTACTTCCAGGTTCAGTACCAGCTGTAGACTGTGCAGCAGTATATGGATTTGGACATCCAAATGCAGTAACTATAGGATTTATATTTGGAGCTATAGGACAGTTCATAGCAATTTTAGGGTTAATCGTATTTAAGAGCCCAGTATTAATAATAACAGGTTTCGTACCAGTATTCTTTGATAATGCTACTTTTGCAGTATTTGCAAACAAAAAAGGTGGTTTAAGAGCAGCTATGATTATACCATTTGCATCAGGAGTAATCCAAGTTATAGGTGGAGCTTTTGCAGCATACTACTTCCAATTAGCACAATTTGGAGGATGGCATGGAAACTTCGACTTTGCAACAGTTTGGCCAGTAATTGGTATATTAATGAACAAATTACAATACGTAGGAGTAGGTATCGCTATAATAGCATTACTAGCTATTCCACAACTTCAATATATGAAGAACAAAAAAGGATACTTCAAGTTAGCAGAAAATTATGATGAATATATCGCTGAGAAAGCAGCAGGAGAAATTTAATAATTTATAACTGATTAAAAATAAGTAAACCATAACTAAATAACTTACTATTTAGTAAAAATATATTAAGTAATAACACTCATATTAAAATAATAAATAGCTTAAAATTAGCTAACCACAATATATTATGCACTATAATAATATACTCCTTAACATTTTTGGCACTTTGTTAAAATTGTGGTTAGCTAATATAAATAGCTAATGCCAACAAATAAAAATAAATGTAACCAATACAAATAATATAAACAAAGAAAAAATATTGAATCGAAAGCAATTAAAAATTTACATAAATAAATTTAAGCATCAAAAGAAATAGGATCTTTAAACATTAAAATAAATAAAATCTATATGAAAATTTTGGAGGGATTAATATGTTAAAAGTAATAGCAGCATGTGGAAGTGGAATGGGGTCAAGTCAAATTATAAAAATGAAAATAGAGAAGATATTTAAAAAATTAAATATTCAAGTTACTATAAAGCATTCAAGCGTTGGAGAAGCTAAAACTCAAGCATCAAACTATGATGTAGTATTTTGCTCAGATGCCTTAAAAAGCAATTTTAAGAGAGCGGAAGAAGCAGGAACGATAGTTATAGGACTTAGAAATTTATTATCAGAGCAAGAAATAGAGCAAAAGATTATGGAAAATGTAGTAAACAAAAAATAGTTTATCTACAAATTGATAAAGAAAATAAATAAGTTAATTTATATTAACAATTTTGAGATAAGAATAGTTAACAATAGTAACAAAAAAAGTAGTATCAGGGGGAGAAGGATATGAAATTTGAAAAGAAATTTCTTACAAACTTGCATAGATGTTATGCAACAAGTAGCACTGTAATCGATGGAGAAAGACATATATTATTAGCGACAGAAGGAGAAGGTCCTTGCTATAGCTATAGAGGAGAAGAGTTTGAGCAAAATACAGTTTGGGATGGACCAGGTGGAACAATGTCTATGATACCTGTACCAGGAAAAAATGGAGATTTTTTAGCAGTACAAAATTTCTTCCCAACTTTCCAATCAGAAAATGCAACTATAGTATGGGCAAAACCAGTTGAAGATGGCAAATTTGAAGTAAAAACTTTATTTAAAATGCCATATGTTCATAGATTTGATATATTATCAGCTGGAGATAAGCACTATTTTATAGGAGCTACTTTATGCACAACAAAAGAATTTAAAGATGACTGGAGTAATCCAGGAAAAATATATATAGCAGAAATTCCAGAAGATTTAAATACTCCTTTTGAATTTAAAATTATAAAAGAAGGATTAACTAAAAATCATGGATACTGTAGAACTACATGGAATGGAAAAATGGCAGGACTTGTAACATCTGAAGAAGGAGTATTTGTAGTAACTCCACCTCAAAAAGATGGAGACGAGTGGTCAGTAGAACAAATAATGAATAGACCAACAAGTGATATTGCTGTTGTAGATATCGATGAAGATGGAGAAGACGAATTAGTTACAATTGAAGACTTCCATGGAGGAAACTTCTTAATAAATAAAAAAATAGATGGCGAATACAAAACTATATATAAATATCCAAAAGAAATGGATTTTGGACATGTAGTATGGGGTGGAAAATTAAGAGGAATCCCAACTATAATTGGTGGATACAGAAGAAATGAAAAAGAATTATTTATTATCCAATGTGATGATAAAGAAAAGCTTACATTTAAAACACAAGTTATTGAAGCAGGGGTAGGACCAAGTAACGTTGCAGTAATAAATGAAGAAGATAGAGATATAATAATTTCAGCAAACAGAGAACTTGGAGAAGCTGCACTTTACTTTGTAACAGAAGAATAAAGACATCTTAGGAGGTATACGAATTAAAAAGTTCTATACCTCTAAATTTAGGGGAAAAATATTAAAATAAGAATAATAAAATAAATGATGTGTCTTAATATTCGTTAGAAATGGATGTAGTGTTCTATCAAATCTTATAACTACATCATAAAGAGGAGGAATATTTATGCTAGAAGAACTAAAAAAAGAAGTTTATAAAGCAAATATGCTTTTGCCAAAATATGAATTAATTACATTCACATGGGGAAATGTATCAGCAATAGATAGAGAAAAAGGCTTGATAGTAATAAAACCATCAGGTGTTGAATATGACGAAATGAGTCCGGAAGATATGGTTGTAGTTGACTTAGATGGAAATGTTGTAGAAGGAAAGTACAAGCCTTCATCAGATACTCCAACACATATAAGACTTTACAAAGAGTTTAAAAATATAGGAGGAGTAGTTCATACACATTCAAGATGGGCAACTATTTTTGCACAAGCTGGAAAGAGCGTAATACCATATGGAACTACTCAAGCAGATTACTTCTATAATGAAGTTCCATGTACTAGAGATATGACTTCTGAAGAAATAGCTAATAACTACGAATACAACACAGGAGAAGTTATAGTAGAAACATTCAAAAACCTAAACCCAGATTTTATACCAGGAGTTTTAGTTAAAAATCATGGACCATTTACTTGGGGAAAAAATGCAAATGAAGCAGTTCATAATGCAGTAGTTTTAGAAGAAATTGCAATGATGGCATGGAACACTGAAATCTTAGGTGGAACCTATATAAAGAAAATGCCTCAAGAGCTTATTGATAAACACTTTATGAGAAAACATGGCCCTAATGCATATTATGGACAAACTTCTAACTAAAAGCTAAGGAGGTATATATATGAGCTTTGAATATACATTAGGCTTATACGAAAAATCAATGCCTAATACATTAAGCTTCAAAGAAAAATTACAATGTGCTAGAGAATGTGGATTCGATTATATGGAAATAAGTATAGATGAAACTGATGAAAAACTAGCAAGACTTGATATGACTAAAGAAGAAAGATTTGAAATAGTAAAGGCTATGTTTGAAGTTGGACTTCCGATAAGAACAATGTGCTTAAGTGGACATAGAAAATATCCTTTAGGAAGTTTAAATGAAGAAACAAGAAATAGAGCCTTAGAAATAATGGAGAAAGCAATAGACCTAGCTTATGACCTTGGAATAAGAGTAATTCAAATAGCTGGCTATGATGTTTACTATGAAGAAAGCAACGAAGAAACAAAAGAGCTTTTCATAAAAAATCTAGAAAAATCAGTAGAAATGGCATCAAAAAAAGGAGTAATTCTAGCCTTTGAAACTATGGAAACAGATTTCTTAAATACTGTAGAAAAAGCAATGGAATACGTAAATTTAGTAAACTCACCGTATCTTCAAGTTTATCCTGATTGTGGTAACGTAACTAATGCTGTGTTAAATACAGAAAGAACAGCTAGTGATGACTTTAAAATAGGAGCAGGACATTTAGCAGCAGTACATCTTAAAGAAACAGTTCCAGGAAAGTTTAGAGAAATACCATTTGGAACAGGTCACGTAAATTTTGAAGATATAATAGAAACTTCATTAAACCTAGGAGTTAGAAAATTTACAGCAGAATTTTGGTATGTAGGAAATGAAGATTGGAAAGAAGTTATAAAGAACACAAGAAAATTTATGGATATAAAATTCAAAAGTGCTCTAAGTAACAAAGGGGGAAAGTAACTTGAATAAAGATTATTTAATAGAAGTATCTAAAGAAGTAAGAAAAAATATTATTAATATGATTCACAGTGCAAAATCAGGACATCCAGGTGGTTCCTTATCCTGTGCAGATATAATGACATACTTATTCTTTGAAGAAATGAGCATAGATCCTGAAAATCCGAAGATGGTAAATAGAGATAGATTTGTTTTATCAAAAGGTCATGGAGCACCAGCTTTATATAGTGTACTTGGAGAAAAAGGTTTCTTTGATAAAAGTGAATTTACTGGACTTAGAAAAATAGGAAGACTCCTTCAAGGACATCCAGATTCTAAGCATATCCCAGGAGTAGATGTTTCAACGGGATCTCTTGGTCAAGGTATATCAAATGCAGTTGGAATGGCTTTAGGTTTAAAATTAAGCAACCAAGAAAGCAAAGTTTATTGCTTGTTAGGAGATGGAGAAATACAAGAAGGTTTAGTATGGGAAGCTTCAATGTGTGCAGCTCATTATAAATTAAATAATTTAGTAGCTATATTAGATTATAATGGCTTACAAATTGATGGTAAAAATGATGATGTAATGACTATTTCTCCAGTAAAAGAAAAATTTGAAAGCTTTGGATGGACTGTAATTCCATGTGATGGACATGACTATGATTCTATAGATGAAGCTTTTAAAAAAGCAAATGAAGTAAATGGACCAGCTATGATTATAGCTAAAACAGTTAAAGGTAAAGGCGTAAGCTTTATGGAAAACCAAGCAGGATGGCATGGACAAGCACCTAATGATGAACAACAACAATTAGCTATAAAAGAGCTAGGTAACTAGGAGGTTAATATGGGAAAAGCAACTAGAGAATCTTATGGAGCAGCACTGGCAGCTATAGGCAGAAAAAACGAAAATATAGTGGTTTTAGATGCTGACCTTTCAAAATCAACAAAAACAAATATATTCTTAAATGAATTTCCAGATAGATTTTTTAATGTAGGAATAGCAGAGCAAAATTTAATGGGAGTAGCAGCAGGATTAGCTAATGTAGGAAAAATACCATTTGCAAGTACCTTTGCTGTATTTGCAACGGGACGGGCTTTTGAAATAATAAGAAATTCAATTTGTTATCCAAAGATGAATGTTAAAATAGCAGCAACTCATGCAGGAATAACAGTTGGAGAAGATGGAGGCTCTCATCAATCTATAGAAGATATAGCATTAATGACTTCACTACCTAATATGACAGTAATAGTACCAGCTGATGATAAAGAAGCAATGGAAGCAGTAAAAGCAGCAGCAAAAATGAATGGACCAGTATACTTAAGATTTGGTAGATGTACAACACCAGACTTATATGATGAAAATTATAAATTTGAAATAGGAAAAGGATCACTTTTAAAAGAAGGTAATGATATAACTATTATTGCTACAGGTATGATGGTTGCAAAAGCTTTAGATGCAGCTAAAATCCTAGAAGAAGAAGGAATAAATGCAAGGGTTATAAATATGGCAACTATAAAGCCAATAGATGAAGAAATAATTATAAAAGCAGCTAAAGAAACAAAAGGAATAATAACAGCTGAAGAACATTCTATTATAGGTGGACTTGGAGATACAGTAAGTGCAGTAGTTTGTAAGAACTCTCCAGCAAGAGTAGAAAAAGTAGGAATAAATGATGTTTTTGGAGAGTCAGGAACTCCAGATGAATTAATGGAAAAATATAAACTAACAGCAGAAGAAATAGCTTCAAGAGCTAAAGAAATATTATAAAATAACATGTTTAATAAAACAGTATAATTAACATTATAAATTGCCATAACATAGCTAGAGTATAAGATGATTAATCTACAAAATAAAAATGGCAAAGCCTTAGGAGGAGTTAATATATGAAAATTTTTATAGATACAGCTAATGTTGACGAAATAAGAAAAGCAAGTAAGCTAGGAGTACTAGCAGGAGTTACAACTAATCCATCTTTAATAGCAAAGGAGGGAAGAGATCTAAAAGAAGTAATAGAGGAAATATGTGAAATAGTAGATGGCCCTATAAGTGGAGAAGTTATATCTTTAGAGCATGAAGCTATGATTAAAGAAGGAAGAGAATTATCAAAACTTCATAAAAACATAGTAATAAAAATTCCTATGTGTGAAGAAGGATTAAAAGCAGTTAGTGTTTTATCAAAAGAAGGAATAAAAACAAATGTAACATTAATATTCTCTCCACTACAAGCCTTACTTGCAGCAAGAGCAGGTGCATCTTATGTAAGCCCATTCTTAGGTAGATTGGATGATATAGGAAACCCAGGAATAAACATAGTTAAAGAAATAGCAGAAATGTTTAAAATACATAATATAAATACAGAAATAATATCTGCTAGTGTAAGAAATCCAATGCATGTTTTAGAATGTGCATTAGCAGGATCACATATAGCAACAATTCCATACAATGTAATAGTCCAAATGACAAAACATACATTAACAGACATAGGAATAGAAAAATTCTTAAAAGACTACGAAAATATGAATAAATAAAAAGTATAGGCTATATCACTTAGAGTTGATATAGCCTTTTTGAAATTTTATGTAAATTTATCTAATATCCCTTACTGTCCTAAAACAAACTTTTCAATGGCTTTAGCAACGCCATCATTATCATTAGTATCAGTTACAAAATCTGCTATATCCTTAACCATTTGAAGCCCATTTCCCATTGCAACTCCAAGTCCAGCAAACTTAAGCATTGAAATATCATTTTCAGAGTCACCTATGCACATAATTTCTTCACTTGGTATATGAAGAGAATCAGCTAAGTAAGCTACAGCATTTCCCTTAGAAACATTTCCAATCATTATTTCAAAATTATTTGTACCAGAGCTAACTATGTGAAGTTTATCCTTGTAA
Organism: Clostridium sp. MB05; assembly: GCF_046581255.1. Taxonomy (NCBI): domain Bacteria; kingdom Bacillati; phylum Bacillota; class Clostridia; order Eubacteriales; family Clostridiaceae; genus Clostridium; species Clostridium sp. MB05. Next base: position 964,286 of record NZ_CP174370.1, read on the forward strand.
ATTGATTGAAGCTCTTCTTTAGCTCTCCAAAGCTTCTCTTTATTTTCATCTTCGACGATTATTATCTTGAGAAGGTTACCTTCAAATTCATTTATAGCAGATATAAAATCTTCACTTACTATAAAATTAACCTTTTTTCCTTCAGGTAAATCCTTATTCATAGTTTTATAAGCATGGCCTTCAGGGATTTCAGCATCTCTAATAAAAGTATTCCAACTATTAGAGTTAACAATTAAATCATGTTTTTTAATAATTTTATAAATGTCGATTAACATATCTTTAGGGATAGGACATTCAAGTATAGGGTCATCTTCATACTTATTTTTAATATAAGCACCATTAGAAGCTATAACAGGGGTATCAATCCCAAGTAAATCAGAGTAATATCTTGCAGAGCAAAAAAGTCTTCCAGTAGTAACAGCTATATTAATACCCATTTCTTTAGCTTTTTTTAGGGCATTCTTATTTTTTTCACTTACTTCATGTTTACTATTAAGTAAAGTACCATCCATATCTATGCAAATTAGTTTAATATTTTGCTTCATATATAAAATCCTCCTAGTAAAAATATAAGTTTAAAAAACTCTTTATCACTAGTATAATCTAAAATTCAAAAAAATAAAAATTTTATTAAAATAAAGCATTCTGTCATAAATTGCGATAATAATATGTGGAACAACGAACGTGTGTTTGATATAATTTAATTGTAATAAATTTGAGGGAGATGAATTTATGAATCAATTAATCAAAAAAGCTAAACAAGGGGATAAAAAAGCAATGGAAGAAATACTAAATAGTTTTGAGCCATTAGTTTACAAAACTTCAATTAGCTACTATATATACGGCTGCGATACAGAAGATATTAAACAAATAACAAGGCTTACAATAATTAAATTAGTAGATAAGTTTAACATTGACTTAAGTGAATCCTTTTCGGCTTATGTACAAAAGGGAATAAGAAACCAAATGTATAAAGAAATAGAAAAGGCTACTAAAAAATACTATGACAATAAATTGAATAAAGAAATAGTCTCCTCAATAGATATAAAAGAAATAGTAGATAAAAATACTAATATAACTGAAGATTATATAAAAAAAGAATTAAGAGAAAGTTTATATAATGTTATAGAAAAACTAAAATCCAGTGAAAAGGCTTTACTTAACTCACTATATGTAAAAGGAATAACCTTAAAGGATTACTCAAAAAGTCAAAATATTGAATATCATAAAATGAGATACATGAAGGATAAAATAATAGAAAAATTAAGAAAGGAAGTAGTTATTTAAAGTATAATTTTTTTAATTTTTATGAAAGTATAAAAGTTTAAAGTTTTTAAAATGTGATTACAAGTGTGGAGAGTAATTTTATGGTGACTTGGAGCGAAGCGACGGAACAAAGAAAATTACTCTCCTCACTTGTATTAATACACATTAAGCGTTATACTTTTTAATTTATGAAGAGCTCTCTTTTTTAAGCAACTACAATAATAATAATCTTTGTCCTTTAAAATACTGTACTTAGAAAGATTTGGTTTTTTATTAGATATATAAAGAAATTCAATTAACTCCCTTTCCTCAGGATCTAAATAATCTAAAGCTAAATATAGCCTTTCATATAAAATATCATTAATTACATCTTCTTCAGGGTTAGTGCCTGCATCTAATATACTTTCCCCTAACTCATAACCATCATCAGTAGTTTTATTTAAACTAAACTCATCATTATATTTAATTTCCCTTCTACAAATATATCTAAAACCATTTTTAATTGCCCAAAGAGCATAAGAAGGAAAACTACTAGCCTTTTTAGATAAATCAAATTTATTTATAGCATTAAGTAAATTTACAATACCAATTTGAATAAGATCATCAAAGGATTTGTTCTTAAGATAAATTCCTTTAGCTTCTTTTATTATTAATGGATAATACATTTTTATTATTTCTTCCTTTGCAAAAGAATCCTGATTTTTTGCTTTCTTTAATAAATCCTCCATAAAATTCTTCTCTCCTTTAATATAAAAATTTATTTCATTAAATAAATATCCTAAAAAAATATTTTTTGAGAAAAAATTTTAAAAAAATATTTAGTTAAAATAATACAAAAAAATGGAAATTTACTCCAAATACATTAATCTAGTTATAAACAATATTAAATAAGGGAATAAAAATAATTAAATATATGCTAATAGAGTATATATTAACTAGATTTGAACTAATATTTAACATTAAATATATAAATTTACTATTAACCTGTCTAAAGCTGTAGAAATAAAATTGTGGTTTAAAGAAAATTTTAAATCTATAATTAAAATATGATATATGGGAGCGGGGGGATAAAATGTTATTTGCAAATTTAATTTTTAAGGATTTAGTTATACGAGGAGAATTTAAATCAACATGTTTACTTAAAAAAATAGATGAAGCAATTAAGTGTAATATAAAAAGATTAGTTTTAGCACCAGCATATTATGATATAGAAAGTAAAACAAGTATAGATGAAGTTAATAATATTGTAGAAGAGTTAAACGCTTACTTAAAAGCTAAAAATATAGATTTAACATTATATTCAGCTAATTTATTAAGAGATAACTATGAAAATGTAAAAGACTATATAAGTGGGGATGCAGGAGGTATAAATAATAGTAACTATATTTTGCTTGATGTTGAAGAATCTAATAAAATAGATGAGCTTTTAGAAATAGTTTTTGAGTATAGGTTACGTAATTTAGTGCCTATAATAGTTAGTCCAGAAAAAATAGAAGAAATAATAGAAGATAATAAAAAGATAGATAAGCTTTTAGAAGAAGATTGTCTTTTTCAATTAGACCCAGGAAGTTTACAGGGGATTTATGGGAAAAAGGTTCAAAAAGCAGCAAAGGCTTTAATAAAAAAAGATGTATATCAATTTGTTGGATTTGAAGAGAAAATAGAAAAAGAATTTATAGATAGGCAGGTAATAGATTTAAGCAAAAAAAGTTTATTTATTTTAAAACCTGAAGGTTCAGGAACTAGAAAACCTTTAAGAGATTCTAAAAAGAAAAAAGGTTGGATTTTTTAAATAAGGGTTAGATTTTTTAATAAGATATTCAGTAAAGGTCTGAATATCTTATTTTTATGCAATAAAATAGATGAAATTTAGAAAACTATAGAAGTAATGTATATTCATCTGTAAAATGTATATTTATTAAAAAAATATTATATTATTAGAAAAACAAATTGCGATACGACAAAAAAATACATTTAATAAAAATCAATTAAATAAAATTAAAAACTAAATTTAAGTATGATGAAGTATAGGTAATGTTTTTACAATTAAAAGAGTTTACAAGCAAGGAAAATACACGATTTTGCATAAAAAATATACATAATTTTAATTTTTATCAACAAAATATATAATTTTATTAAATAAAAATTCATAAAAAATTTAATAAAAGTGATATTAAAAAACTACATTAATGTCGAAAGGTTTAAATTATCTAAATATGTAGATAATTTTTAATGAAAAAATCATAACAAAATAGTGTATTTATGGTATAATTTTATATTGTTGAATAAGTTTATAGAAGGAATAATAAATTTTATGCGAATAATTATGTTAAAAAATGGTATAATTATAAAAAATAATATTAAATTAATAAATCAGATAAAATACATATTTAATTAAGTGATATATAAGGGAGTTTAAATAGAAAATTAAATAATAGTAAATTTTATATTTAATTTAAATGTTAAAACGTGTAAAAATATACGATTTAATGTTATAATAAGCCTGTAATGTAATTATGGTTTAGGAGGAATTTAATTGGAAGAACAAGTAATAAGATTAGACGAATTATTTGAAGCCTTAAAAAAGAGATGGTTAATGATATTTACAATTACAATAATAGCTACAGTAATAGTAGCTGCGTTAAATTTTTTTGTAATAAAACCTAAATACGAGGCCTCTACAAAAGTGTTTATAGGTAAAGAAGGAGAAAATCAAGCTTATAATCAAAATGATGTTCTTATGTATCAAAAGCTTATGAAAACATATTCTGAAGCAATAAAAACTAAGGATTTAGTTTCAAGAAGTATAGATAATACAAGTTTTAATTTAAAGCCAGAAGGAGTTTTAGCAAATTTAACTGTAGTACCAGTTGCAGATACACAAATACTACAAATTAAATATAAAAGCACTAATCCTCAAGAAGCAAAGGAAGTTATAAGCGAAATAACAGATGAATTTATAAAAACATCTAAAGATTTAGTTCCAAATGGAAATATAAAAGTAATAGAAGAAGTTCAGTTCCCAGAAAAGCCAGTAAGTCCAAATAAAAAGCTCAATATAGCAATAGCATTTTTACTTGGATTAATGGTAAGTGTAGGCTTAGCATTTTTATTAGAATTTTTAGATAATACATTTAAAACTAAAGAACAATTAGAAAGAGAGTTAGATATTCCAGTAATTGGTGTAATACCTAACGTTAAGGAGCTTTAGGAGGACAATATGTTTATAGTAGAAAAAGAACCAAAATCTATAGCGGCAGAAACCTATAGAACTTTAAGAACAAATATACAATACTCATCCTTTGATAAAGAATACAGAGTAATAATGGTTACAAGCTCAGAGCCAGGCGAAGGAAAGTCAACTACTTCAGGAAACCTTGCTTTATGTTTAGCTCAAGGAGATAAAAAGGTTATATTAATAGATTGTGATTTAAGAAAGCCTTCAATACATAAGAAATTTAGAATTTCAAACATAATAGGTTTATCAGATGTAATTATAGGAAAAGAAGATTTAACTACAGCTATGCATAGATATAATAAAAATTTAGTAATTTTAACTTCTGGTAAAATACCACCAAACCCATCAGAAATGCTTTCATCAAAGTCAATGACTAATTTAATAGAAAATCTTAAAGAAAACTTTGATTATATAATTTTAGATACACCACCAGTACAAGCTGTCACGGATTCACAAATTTTGTCAACCAAAGCAGATGGAACAATTTTAGTAGTAAGAGCAGAAAAAACAAAAAAAGATTCAGTTCAAAATGCAGTTAGTCTTTTAAAGAAAGTAAATGCACATGTTATTGGAACAGTATTAAATGGAGTAGATAACTCAAGAAATAAATACTATTATTATTACGGAGAAAAATAAATATTATAAAGGCGGGTTAAATATGGTAGATTTACATTCTCATTTAATTTGGGAAATTGATGATGGATCTAAATCTAGGGAAATGACCTTAAATATGTTAAAAAAGGCAATTGAGGGAGGGACTACAAAGATAGTTTCTACCCCACACTTCCTGCCTGGATATTACGAGGCTCCCCTAGAAGAAGTGAAAAAAAGAATAGAAGATGTAAAAAACTTAGCCAAAGAGGAAAATTTAAATATTGATATATATTATGGACAAGAAGTATATTACTCATCAAGCTTATTAGAAAATTATTATAATGGATATATAGGAACCATAAATGATTCAAGATATATGCTAATTGAATTTAATATGAGAGATTTTTCTATTAAAGAAGCAGTTGAAAATATATATGAGTTACAACTTAAGGGAATAGTACCAGTTATAGCCCATCCAGAAAGATATCAAAAATTTATAAAAAATCCTTCTTTGATAAATGAGTTTATAAAAGAGGGATTTCTTTTTCAAGTAAATATGGGAAGCATAACTGGAGACTTTGGTAAAGATGTTAAAAAAACAGCTGATATGTTTTTGAAAAATAAGATTTATAGCTTTATAGGTTCTGATGCTCATAGAGATACAAAAAGAAACACAGATATGAGAAGTGGAACTGAAGCTATAAAGAATTTAGATAAAGATTACTTTAATTACTTAAAAGCTTCAGGAGAAAAGCTTATAGAGAATGAGGAAGTTAAGTTTAATGGAAGCTTAATAAAAGAGAAAAAGGGGCTTTTTGGTATGTTTAGTATAGGTTAATTAAATAAATAATTTATATATTAGGTGTGAAGGGGTTGAGAATGGAAAATGGAAAGAATTCAGATTGAAAATGAAGAGATAATTGAAATAGAAAAAAAAGAAAGTGCTTTATACGAAATATCAAAAAGATTTATTGACATTATAGCTTCATTTTTAGGATTGACTATTCTAAGTCCAGTCCTGTTAATTGTGGCTATTTTAATAAAACTAGAATCTAAAGGCAAGGCTATATTCTCACAAAAACGTATAGGATTAAATGGAAAAGAATTCAAAATGTATAAGTTTCGTTCTATGGTAGAAAATGCGGAAGAGCTAAAAGTAAATTTAGCTAAAGAAAATGAAATGTCAGGACCTATGTTTAAAATAAAAAATGATCCTAGAGTTACTAAAGTAGGCAAGTTTATAAGAAAAACAAGTATAGATGAACTTCCACAATTAATAAATATATTAAAGGGAGAAATGAGTTTAGTGGGACCTAGGCCAAGCCTTCCAAAAGAAGTAGAAAAATTTGAACCGTGGATGTTAAAAAGATTAAGCGTAAAACCAGGTTTAACATGTTACTGGCAAGTTTCAGGGCGAAACAATATAGATTTTTACGATTGGATGAATCTTGATTTACAGTATGTAAATGATAGAGGTTTTTTACTAGACTTAAAATTAATATTCCAAACATTTTTTGTTTTGTTTGGGGATAAGAATGCTTGTTAAGGGAAGGAGAAATAAACTATGCAAAAAATAAGAGTGCTTAGTGTTTTTGGAACTAGACCCGAAGCTATAAAAATGGCTCCTCTAGTAAAAGCATTAGAGAAGGATGATATATTTGAATCAATAGTTTGTGTAACAGCTCAGCATAGGGAAATGCTAGATTCAGTTTTAGATATATTTAATATAAAGCCACAATATGATTTAGATATAATGGCTCATGGACAAACGATAGTTGATATTTCAAATAAAGTCCTTAATGGTGTAGATGAAGTAATTAAAAAATGTAGTCCAGATATAGTACTTGTTCATGGAGATACATCAACAACTTTAAATGGAGCTTTAGCTGCATTTTATAACAAGGTGCCAGTAGGACATGTTGAAGCTGGACTAAGAAGTTATGATATATACTCTCCTTTCCCAGAAGAAGCAAATAGGAAATTAACAGGAGTTATTACAAACCTTCATTTTGCACCAACTAAAACAAATGAAAGTAACTTACTTTCAGAAGGCATAAGTAATGAAAAAATTTATGTAACAGGAAACACAGTTATAGATGCTTTACTTAGTGTAGTGAATAAGAATCATATATTTGAAGAAAATGCTTTAAATAAGATAGATTTTGAAAATAAAAAGGTAATATTACTAACTACTCATAGAAGAGAAAATTGGGGAGAACCAATGGAAAATATATTTAAAGCTATTATTAAGTTAATAGAAAATAATAAAGCGGTAGAAATAATATTCCCAATGCATAAAAATCCATCAATTAGAGAATTAGCACATAAATATTTTGATAGTTATAAAGGGAAAGTACATTTAATTGAGCCTTTAGAATATGTTGAGTTTACTAATTTAATGAGTAAAGTTTATTTAATAATGACTGACTCTGGTGGAATACAAGAAGAAGCTCCAGCACTTGGAAAGCCGGTCATCGTGTTAAGAACAGAAACAGAAAGACCAGAAGCTGTTGAATCTGGTACTGTAAAGCTAGCAGGAATTGAAAAAGAAATAATAGTAAGTACTGCAAATGAATTAATAAATAATGATGAAGCTTATAAAATTATGGAACAAGCTACTAATCCTTATGGTGATGGTAAAGCTTGTGAAAGAATATTAGAAATATTAAAGCATAAATGTGACATTAACAATTAAAGGGGGAAGTGCAAATGAATAAATTAAATATTATAGGATTAGGATATATAGGATTACCAACAGCGCTTATGTTTGCATCAAATGGAATAGAAGTAGTTGGTACTGATTTAAATAAAAAGTTAGTTGATACTTTAAATAAGGGGAAATTAACTTTTGAAGAAGAAGGTTTAGAGGAAGTATTTAATGTAGCTGTAAATAATGGTATTAAGTTTCAAGCTGAATATGAAAAAACTAATAGATATATAATTACAGTTCCAACACCTTATATTAAGAAAACAAAACAAATTGATGCAAATTATGTTGTTTCAGCAGTAAAACAAGTATTAGAAGTTTGTGAAAATGGAACAATTCTTGTTATTGAATCTACAATATCTCCTGGAACAATAGATAAATTTGTTAGACCTATAATAGAAGAAAGAGGATTTGTAATAGGACAAGATATACATTTAGTGCATGCCCCTGAAAGAATAATACCAGGAAAAATGGTTTATGAGTTGGAAAATAACTCCAGAACTATTGGAGCAGATTCAAGAGAAGTAGGAGAAGAAGTTAAATCCTGGTATAAGTCGTTTTGTAAAAATGAGATTGTTGTTACAGATATAAAGACTGCTGAAATGAGTAAAGTAGTAGAAAATACTTTTAGAGATATAAATATAGCATTCGCCAATGAGTTAGCGAAAATGTGTGATAGAGAAGGTATGGATGTTTATGAATTAATCAAAATAGCTAATAAGCATCCAAGAGTTAATATACTTCAACCAGGTCCGGGAGTTGGAGGACATTGTATATCAGTAGATCCATGGTTCTTAGTTGGAGATTACCCTGATATAGTTAATGTTGTGTTAGGTGCAAGAGAAGTTAATGATGGAATGCCTAAATATGTATTTGATAAGATACATAGAATAATGAAAGAAAATAATATTAAGGATTATTCTAAAGTAGGATTATATGGACTAACATATAAGGAAAATGTTGATGATTTGAGAGAGAGTCCAACATTACAATTATTATCTATATTTGATAAGTATAATATAGATAACATCAAAGTTTATGATCCTCTTGTAAAAGAAAAAAAGTTTGAAAATCAAGTAATGGATATGGATACTTTTTTAACGGAAACAGAGTTAGTTATTGTTTTAGTAAGTCATGATGAAATTAAAGATAATCAAGAATTGTTGAGTGAAAAAGTTGTTTATGATACTAGAAATATTATTAATATAGGAAAGAAAATCTATAAGATATAGAAACTATGAAGGGAACATTAGGATAAAATATTAGAATTAATGGTTAATATTTTATTCTAATTAAGAATTCTTATGAAGAAAAGAGTAAGGTTTTTAAATACATATATAGATGCTTTAACGATGGAGCAAACTTTAGAACAAATAGAGGATTCTATTAAGAATAGAAAGTGTATCCAGCACGTGGTTATTAATGCAGGTAAAATTAATTTAATGCAAAGGGATGAAGAATTAACCAAAATAATTAATGAGTGTCCAATAATAAATGCCGACGGACAATCTATAGTTTGGGGATCAAAAATTTTAGGAAATACTTTACCAGAAAGAGTTGCAGGTATAGATATATTTACAGAATTAATTGAAATATCGGCTGAAAAGGGTTATAGACCATATTTTTTTGGAGCTACAGAAGAAGTAGTAACTGAAGTAATAAGAAAGTTTGAAGAACAATATCCTAAGCTTAAAATAGCAGGTTATAGAAATGGATATTTTAAAGATGAGGAGTCTAAAAGTATTGCAGAAGATATAAGAAAATCTAATGCTGATATATTATTTGTGGCGTTTAGTTCACCTAAAAAAGAGTTCTGGATAAGAGATCATATGGAAATAATGCAAGTGCCATTTGCTATGGGAGTTGGAGGTAGCTTTGATGTTATAGCTGGTAAAACAAAAAGAGCACCTAAATGGATGCAAAAGTATGGTCTAGAGTGGTTTTACAGATTTATTCAAGAGCCACGAAGAATGTTTAAAAGATATATAATAGGTAATTTAAAGTTTGTTATATATATAATAAACTTTAAATTTACAATGAAAGGGATTTTACATGGAAGATAAGATTAAAATTATATATATATATCCTAATTTAAATATAGGTGGAGCACAAAAAGTTATATTAGATTTAATGAATAATTTAGATGAAAATAAATTTGAAATACATTTAATTTGTAATGGTGGTAAGTTTTTAGAGTATGTTAATAAAAATATAAATATTCATAATTTAAAGATAGATAATAAGAAAAATATATTAAAATCCATTTTTCAGATAAAAGAAATAATAAAAAAAGAGAAAATAAATATAATTCATTCACACCATAGATATACTACATTTTTATGTAGAATGGCAAAAATGAATTCTAATTTACAAGTAGTTCATTCAGAACATAATGTGTTTCCAAGTAAAAACTTTATTAATTTAAGAGGAAAAAATATTATTTCTGTATCACAGAGTGTAAAAGATAATTTAATTAAGCATGGCGTAAAAGAAAAAAATATAACTGTTATATATAATGGTATAGACGAAAAAAAATATATAAATGCAAAAAAAATAGATTTAAAAAAAGAACTTAATATAGAGGGCTTTACTTTTGGATTTATAGGAAGATTAAGTGAACAAAAAGGTATAAGATATATGTTAGAGGCATTCAAATCTATTGTTAACGAAAAATATGATTGTAATCTTGTACTGATAGGTGATGGGGAATTAAGAACAGAAATTAAGAATTTTATTGAAGTGAATAAATTAGAAAAAAATATATTTATGACTGGATTTAGAAATGATATTATAAACATAATCTCCTCTTTAGATATGTATATATTACCATCAATATTTGAAGGATTTCCAATGACTAATATGGAGATAATGATTAATTCAAAATCATTAATAGCAACAGATGTAGGAGGAAATAGAGAAATAATAGATAATAATTTCAATGGATATATAGTTAGCTCTAAATCGGTGGACGATATATTAAATAAAATGATGTTTGTTTTAGATAATAAGCAAATTTTAGATGAATTAGGGGTAGAAGCGAAGTCTAAGGTTCTAAGTCAATTTACTTTGACTAATATGATTAAAAATCATATTAGTTACTACTTAGAATTACTTAAAATAAGTGAGGCATGAAAATGAAAAAAAAAATTCTATATATAACACTTGAGGGAATAAATTCTACGGTTTTTGATTCTCAGGTATATGAATTATTAAATAGCAGAATTAGTATAGAGTATGATGTAGAGCTATTATGTCTTCAGGCAGTAAATATTAGGTGGAATAGAAAGATTTTAAATAAGATAAAAAAAGTTAAGAAAAACAAAACGTTTAAAGTAACAATTATTCCATATATAGGATATAAGAATATGCTATCATATAGTATAGCAAAAAAGATAATAAAACATAAAATAGATAAGTTATCAAAAGAAATCAGAGAAAGTATAGTACACTGCAGAGGACAAGAAGCAGGACTTATAGCTTCAGAATGTAAAACTGATAAAACAATTATTTACTCAGATATAAGAAGCGTTCCATCGGAAGAATTAAAGAATCTAAATTATAAAAGAAGTATTTACTTTAAAGAAATAGATAGAAAGTTATTTGAAAATAAAGACATATATTTAAACTTTATTTCAAAGAAGCTATTTTATTACTACAAATCGATATATAACATTGAAAATTTTAAGTCTATAATACCTTGTTTTGCTTCATTTGAATCTAATATTAATAATATAACTAACTTAAAAGATAAGAAGTTAACTTATTTATATGTTGGAGGACAGCAATTTTATCAGAAGCTAGAAAAATATGATAAAGTAATGAGATTAAGTAAGGATGGATCTAAATGGATATTTTGCCTTAATGGAAATAGGAATATAGAGTTTGAAAATAAAATAGGAAATGTAGCAAAAGTTAAAAATATTGAGTTACAAATATTGTATAACTTGAGTAAAGATAAATTAGATAATATATATTCAAAATCAAATGTAGGAGTTATATTTAGAGATAATATTGTACTTAATGAAGTTGCATGTCCGGTTAAAGTGGCTGAATATTTTTCAAAAGGTCTTTCAGTTTGTATGATAGGTAAAATAGGAGATTTTTACAATTTAATAAAAAATGACAATAGGCTAGGTGTAGCTGTAGAAAATATAGAGGATTTAGATGAAGAAGAAATAAAAAGTCTAGAAAACATACAAACATATTATGATATAAATTATAGAACGGCTATTTCAAATAAGTATTCAAAAGAATATTGTATTAAAGAATATTTATATTATTACGGAGAAATTAAATGAAAAAAATAATTAAAGACTTTAAATATTATAAAAATAATTCATTATCTAAATCAAGAGTGGCAGTAATAATAAACCCTTGTTTTTTATGTATGGTATTATTTAGAATTAGCAATTATATGTATAAAAGAAAATTAAAGTTATTAGCTAAAGTTATTTGGTTTATTAATAGAGTAACTTTTAATGTTGATATTGACTATAGAGCTGAAATTTCAGAGGAAGTCATGCTTATACATGGTTTAGGAATTGTAATTGGGCATGAAGTTAGAATAGATAGAAGAGTCAAAATATATCAAGGAGTTACATTGGGAGGTAACAATGGTAAAACAGATATTTATGAAGGTAAAGAAATATCACAACCTGTCATAGAAGAAAATTGTGTAATAGCTCCGAATAGTATGATATTTGGTCCAGTTGTAATTAAGAAAAATTCATTTGTAAAGGCAGGAAAAATAATTTCTAGATAAGAAAAATATATTTTATATTAAAATTTATTAATCGTAATATAAAAAAAGTAAGAAGTAATTTTATAATAACAGTGAAGGTAAGTAACTATAATAATTACTAAACAAGATTATATTAAAAATAAATAGCGAGGATTATAAATGGATGAAAATTAATATTAAAGATATTGCATTATGGATACTAATATTTTTTGGATATAATTATTATACTAGAAGGTTAATCTATGTTAAAGGTATTTCATTACTAGATATTATAATATTAGGATACATAATGATATCTATATTTAATAAAATTAAAACAAAGGAGTATAACATTAAAAAGTCGAATATAATATTTTTCATTAGTTTATTAATAGATTTTTTAGTTGGTATTATTAGCGGAAACAAAATTAATTACATATTTTCAGATGTAATGATAATAATGAATTATATGTTTTGGTATTTAATAATATTTAATAATAAAAATAAGTATAATAATAAAACATATATGCTAGAATTATTTTATTATATAGCTTTAGTAAGTAGTGTAATATGTATAATTAATTATATTTTTCCTAATGGAGAAATAAATAATTTTTATAAGATGATGGTTTCAGAAAAAGAAGAAATTCAAAATAGAATATATGGCCCAGAGCTATCTTTTTGGTTACCAGTAATAATTGATCTTATTTTTAATAAGTTTAAAAAAGGAAAAATTAAATTATTTAGTTTTTTAATTTTAGGAATTCCTTCAATTATCATTCTAAAAAATAGGCAAACAATTGTTATGTTTTCATTAGCAATAGTATTAATTTTTATTTACAAGATATTTACTGATAAGAATTATTATAAACGTATTTTTTCGATATATGTATTAACATTTATCGCTATTTTAGGTATATATACTATTAAAACATCAAATGATCCAAGAATACAAAATATGATTAATATTAAAATGGATACATCTATAAAATATAGACTATATACTAATGATATACTTCATAAAGAAATAAAGAATAATTTTCCTTTAGGTTCAGGGTTAGGTAGCACTTATTATTTTCAACTAAATAGTAATAGTGAAATCATTGAGTATACTATTACAGATAATACATATATAACAGTTATGTGGAAGTTAAATATAATTAGTATTATATTTTTATGTTTAGTTATTATAAAAATGTATATAAGTTTAAAAAATAGACCAGCAGAAAGAATATTATTAATTAGTATGCTCTCAAGTGGATTAGTTTCAACTCACCTAATTAGGCAAACAAGGTATATTGTTATTATGATTTATATTTATTTAATCTCTTCTAAATCACATTTAATCAAAGAAGATGAAGTAATATAAATAGAGATTTAATATAAAGTCTTTATAGATTTAGAGAAGAAGTAGAAAAATTATATTTTAGTATTAGATTTAAGAAAAATCTATAAATTTATGGCTAGTATCAAATCTAACAGTAATATAAGATAGTTTTAAATAGTGAAGTAATGTAGGAGATAAGATGAAAAATAATTTGTTTAAAAAGTTTATGGAATTTGGTATAGGAAGTATAATAACCTTAATCTTAGGTTTTATATCATCTCCAATAATAACTAGAATGATAAGCCCTGAAGAAAACGGGAAATTTGGAATGTTTAATACTGTTACAAATCTGTTATTAGTAATAGGAATGTTAGGATTAGATCAAGCGTATGTTAGGTATTATTATGATGAAGAAGAGGAGAATAGGGGAAAACTTTTAAGGAATTGTATTAAGCTACCTTTAATAATAAATTTATTTGTAGGAGTTTTAATTATAGTTTTTTATAAACCTATATCAATATATATAGTTCAGCAAGAATCATTTGCTGTTACAGTATTATTAGTAATAAACTTATTATTAAGTATAATTTCAAGATTTGCCTTACTTCAGATCAGAATGAAGCAAAAGGCTAAATTATATTCTTTACTTAATATAATAATGAAAATAGCTAATTTATTATTTGCTATTGCAATATTTTTTGTTTATAAAAATAATTATATGACATTAACATTAGCAATAGTATTAACAAATGCATTAATAACAGTTTTAGCTGTTGCAATAGAAAATAAAGAGTGGACAAGTAAGAGTAGAATTAAATTACATACATCAAGAAAAGAAATTATAAAGTATGGTTTACCACTAGTATTTTCTATGGCAATAACTTGGATATTCCAATCAATAGATAGAATAACGATTAAAGAATTTTCAGGATATGAACAAGTGGGGTTATATAATGGAGCTATGACTATAATTGCATTATTAAATGCTGTACAAACTACATTTACTACTTTTTGGACACCAGTGGCATTTGAGAAATATTCTAAAAATCCAAGTGATAAAGAATTCTTTCAAAAAATAAACAAAATAGTAACAGTTGGAATGTTAGTTATTGCAATTGGCCTTATTTCTTGCAAGGATATAATAGTTTTATTACTAGGACCTAAATATAGAGAAGCTGTTTTTATTTTTCCTTATTTAGTATTTATGCCTATAATGTACACAATATCGGAAACTACAGTAATAGGCATTAATTTTAAAAAGCAGCCTAAGAAGCATATATATGTAGCAGCTATATCAGCATTAGTAAACTTAATAGGAAACTTAATTCTTGTACCTAAATTTGGTGCTACTGGAGCAGCTATATCAACAGGATTCGCATATATAATATTTTTTATGTTAAGAACATATTTTTCAAAAAAGCTTTATTACATTAACTATAACTTAGGGAAATTTGCAGTATCTATTATAGCAATATATATTTTAGCTACATATTCAAGTTTCTATAAGTTTAATATAGGTGTAGTAATTTTAACTTTTATCAACATAATTATAGTTATATTTTTATATAAAGATGTATTTTTAGAACTAATAGATATAGTTAAAAATAAGATAAAGAAATAAGTTTAGAGAGGTAAATATGGTAGTACATTTATTTCCGCAGGAAAAGTTTACTGTTCCATTTATTAAGCTTATAAATAGTACTTTTAATGAAAATGAACATTTATTTATAGTACATGGCAGAAATGTTAATTATAATAAGCATGAAGTGGAACAATACAATAATATAATATATGTTAATAGAGATAGTAAAAATAATCTAATAGAATCTATTAGATATGTAAATAAAGCAGATAAGATTATATTGCACTCATTATTTATTCCTAATTGGATTAAGTATTATTTATTTATTAATAAAAGTATAATAAAAAAAAGTAATTGGGTTATTTGGGGCGGAGACTTATATTTATATAAAATAAGAAATAAAAATTTAAAATCTGATTTAAACGAAGTTATTAGAAAAAAAATAATAAGTAATTTAGGAGGATTAATAACTCATATAAAAGGAGATTATGAGTTAGCTAAAGAATGGTATGGAGCGAAGGGTAAGTATATGTATTCTTTTATGTATCCAAGCAATCTTTATAAGTGCTACGATTTACCCCAAAATAACTTAGACTTAAATAGATCAACTTATATACAAATAGGAAATTCAGCAGATCCGACTAATAACCACTTGGATATCTTTAAAAAGTTAGAAAATTATTTAGATAAAAATATAAAAATAATTTGTCCATTATCCTATGGGGATGAAGATTATAAAGACAAAGTAATAAATGAGGGTAAAAGAATATTTGGGGATAAATTTAACCCATTATTAGACTTTATGGATCTTCAAGAATATCTAGAAATATTGAGCAAAATAGATATAGCAATATTTAACCATAAAAGACAGCAAGCAGTAGGTAACATAACTTCTTTACTTGGATTTGGTAAAAAGGTTTATATAAGAAGTGATGTAACTACATGGGATTTTTGCAAGGCTCACGATTTGACAGTATTTGATGCAACTACAAGTTATAATGACTTATTAACTCCTTTAGATTTAAATGATAGTGTGAAAAATATTGAAAGTGTAAAAAGGTATTTTTCAAAAGAGAAATTAATATTGGACTTGCAAAAAATATTTAAAAACTAAATTATAAAAATATAGAGGTGTGAATTATGAAAGGAATAATATTAGCCGGTGGCTCAGGTACTAGACTTTATCCTGTTACGAAAGCAATGTCAAAGCAAATGGTGCCTATTTATGATAAGCCTATGATTTATTATCCAATGTCAGTTCTTATGTTAGCTGGTATTAGAGAGATATTAATAATATCTACACCAAGAGATATTATTAGCTTTAAAGAGTTGTTTAAAGATGGTTTAGAATTAGGATTGAGAATAGAATATGCAATTCAAGAATCACCAAATGGTCTAGCGGAAGCTTTTTTAATTGGTGAGGACTTCATTGGAAAAGATAATGTTACCATGATTTTAGGGGATAATATATTTTATGGACAAGGATTGGTAGGATATTTAGAAAGAGCTGCTAAATTAAAAGAAGGAGCTATAGTTTTTGGACAGTATGTTCAAGATCCTAGAGCTTTTGGAGTAGTTGAGTTTGATAATAATAGAGATGTTATTTCATTAGAAGAAAAGCCATTAAAACCTAAATCAAAATATGCAGTTCCAGGGTTATATTTTTATGATAATACTGTTATCAACAAAGTTAAGAGCTTAAAGCCATCTGAAAGAGGAGAGCTAGAAATAACTGATTTAAATAGGCTATATATGAATGAAAATAGGTTAAAGGTAGAAATATTTGGTCGTGGAATGGCATGGTTAGATACAGGAACCCATACCTCTATGTTACAGGCTTCTAACTTTGTTGAAGTGATTCAAAATACACAGGGAACTTACATAGCTTGTTTAGAGGAAATATCATATAGAAAAGGATGGATATCAAGAGATCAAGTTAGAGAGTTAGCAGAACCACTAATGAAAACTGGGTACGGAAAATATTTGATTGATATTATTAATGAGGATTAAAGTAGGTGATTATATGAAGACTTATCTAGTAACTGGTGGAGCAGGATTTATAGGCTCTAATTTTGTTTTATATATGCTAAAGAAATATGAAGATATTAGAATAATAAATTTAGATAAATTAACTTATGCGGGAAATTTAGAAAATTTAAAATCTATTGAAGATGATAAGAGATACATATTTGTTCAAGGAGATATATGTGATGCAGAATTAGTATCTTCTTTATTTGAAAAGTATGAAATTAATTTTGTAGCTCATTTTGCAGCAGAATCTCATGTTGATAGAAGTATAAAAGAGCCAGAGGTTTTTGCTAAAACTAATGTAATGGGAACAGTTAATCTTTTAAACTGTGCTAAGAATGCATGGGAAACTGAAATTGGCTGGAAAAAAGGAGTTAAATTTCTTCATGTATCAACTGATGAGGTTTATGGATCTCTTGGAAAAACTGGATATTTTATGGAAAATACACCTTTAGATCCACATAGTCCATATTCAGCAAGCAAAGCATCTTCAGATATGATGGTTAAGGCATATGGAGATACTTATAAAATGCCAGTTAACATAACAAGATGCTCTAATAACTATGGACCATTCCAATTTCCAGAAAAACTAATACCACTACTTATAAATAACTGCCTTAAATTAAAGGATTTACCTATTTATGGTGATGGATTAAATATAAGAGATTGGTTATATGTCGAAGATCATGCTAAGGCTATTGATATGGTAATAAATAATGGTAGATTAGGTGAAATTTACAACGTTGGTGGACATAATGAAAGAACAAACCTTCAAATAGTTGATACTGTTATAGACTATATAAATAAAAATGTAGATAGTAAAGTAAATACGTATTTAAAGAAGTTTGTTGAAGATAGAAAAGGTCATGATAGAAGATATGGAATAGATCCAACTAAGATCAAAGAAGAACTTGGATGGTACCCAGAAACTACATTTGAAGTTGGAATAGTTAAAACTATTAAGTGGTACTTAGATAATAAAGAATGGATGGACAATGTAACATCTGGTGAGTATTTGAATTACTATAATGAAATGTATAGGTAACTGATTTATACTAATATATTAGAGAAAAAATTATATTAGATTGGGGAATTAGATATGATAAATTTTAATGTTCCACCTTTTGTTGGAAAAGAAGAAAAATATATAAGCGAAGCAATTAGGGAATATAGAAAGTTGTGTGGAGATGGCAATTTTACTAAGAAGTGTAATGAGTGGTTTCAAAGTAAATTTAGTACACCTAAGGCACTATTAACTACATCTTGTACACATGCTTTAGAAATGGCTGCTATATTATGTGATATAAAACCAGGAGATGAGGTTATAGCTCCATCATATACATTTGTGTCTACGGTAAATGCATTTGTATTAAGAGGAGCTAAAATTGTATTTGTAGATATAAGACCAGATACTATGAATATAGATGAAAGGTTAATTGAAGATGCTATAACAGAAAAAACAAAAGTTATAATACCAGTTCACTATGCAGGAATTTCTTGCGAGATGGATAAAATAATGAAAATCGCTAAAAAGTATAATCTATATGTTGTAGAAGATGCAGCTCAAGGAGTTATGGCAAGCTATAAAGGACAACCTTTAGGAACAATAGGAGATTTTGGGTGTTATAGTTTTCATGAAACAAAGAATTATAGTATGGGTGAAGGCGGAGCTATTTTAATACAAAATAAAGATTTTATTGAAAGAGCTGAAATTATAAGAGAAAAAGGTACTGATAGAAGTAGATTTTTTAGAGGGCAGGTTGACAAGTATTCATGGGTGGATGTTGGATCATCATTTTTACCAAGTGAACTTAATGCGGCGTATCTTTATGCTCAGTTAGAGGAAGCAGATAATATAAATGAAGATAGGTTAAATAGTTGGAATTTATATTATACAGGTCTAAAAGATTTAGAAAATAAAGGCGTGATAGAATTACCTTATATTCCAAAGGAATGCAAACATAATGCTCATATGTTTTATATAAAAGTTAAAGATTTAGAAGAAAGAACTAAATTAATAAATTATTTAAAAGATAGAAATATATCAAGTGTGTTTCATTATGTACCTCTTCATTCTTCAAAAGCTGGCTTAGAATTTGGAAGATTCCATGGAGAAGATAAATACACTACTAGAGAAAGTGAAAGATTATTGAGATTACCATTGTATTATGGATTGGACAAATCTAAAGTTGAATATATAATAGACAAAATTAACGATTTTTTTATTAAATAAAGATAGTAATTTTAGATAATTACATAAATTTTTCTTAAACGAGTTTTAATAACTAAGGTTAATATAATTTAAATATATAGTGAGCAAGAACTTAATTATATGGAGATGAGATTAAAAATTAAAATGATCCGGAGGATTATAAATGAAAATAGCGATAATTGGAGCAAATGAATATCAAGC
Source organism: Clostridium sp. MB05 (assembly GCF_046581255.1). Taxonomy (NCBI): domain Bacteria; kingdom Bacillati; phylum Bacillota; class Clostridia; order Eubacteriales; family Clostridiaceae; genus Clostridium; species Clostridium sp. MB05. The sequence continues at coordinate 984,161 of NZ_CP174370.1, forward strand.
TAAGTTAATATTAAAGTGTAGAGAAAACAATATAGAGACCCATGTTTTTGCTTGGGAGGATGGTGCTGTAGGAAAGCAGTATTGTGATTTTTTTTATGATATAAGTATTACAGAGAAAGAGAAAATCTTAAAAAAGTGCATAGAAATAGGAGTCGATGCAGTATTATCTATTGGCTCAGATTTAGCGATGATAACAGTTAATTATATTGCAGCAAATTTAAATCTTGTTGGTAATTCACTATTTTGTACAAAAATTTCTACGGATAAATATGAAATGAGAAAAGCTTTATCCGAAAAAGAAGTTCCTTGTCCTAAATTTAAGAAAGTTAAAGATTTGTTTAATAATAGTGATATTGAGTATATGATAACTCCATTAATAGTAAAGCCTACTGATAGGTCAGGTAGTAGAGGAGTAAATAAAATTAACAACATAAATGAGTTAAAAGAAGCTATTAATAAGGCTAAAAATGAGTCTTTTTGCAAAGAAGTAATTGTAGAAGAATTTATTGATGGAAAAGAATATAGTATGGAGTTTTTTAGTGATAATGGTAAACATAGCTTTTTAGCAATAACGGAAAAATTTACTACAGGAGCACCAAATTTTATTGAGAGAGCTCATCTTCAACCTGGAAGAATAAAAGAAGAAACCTTATTGAAAGCTATAGAGGTTGCAATTAATGGATTGAATGCATTGGAGATTTGCGATGGTGCGTCTCATGTTGAGATAAAAGTTGATAGAGATGCAATATTTATTATTGAAATAGGAGCTAGAATGGGTGGAGATTTCATAGGAAGTGAATTAGTAAGATTGTCTACAGGAATTGACTTTACTGAAGCTGTAATGAACAAATCTCTAGGAAAGATTAGCAATATTGAAAAAAAATATAATAAATATTCTTTTGTTTATTTTATTTTTAACGAAGATGATTTAAATAACATCATAAAGAATTATAAATATCTCAATAAATATATTATTGAGAAGGATTTACCTATAAATAATATATTTACAAGTGTAACTGATAGTTCTAATAGATATGGATATATATTATTTCAATTTGGTACATATTCTGAGTATTTAGAAGTTGAAGATATATTATTAGGAGAAGATGTATAAATGATAGATGTGATAATATTTGGCTGTGGAGATTTAGCTAAACAAGTTTATTACTATTTAAACAATGATGAAGAATTCAATGTTGCTTGTTTTACTGTGAATGAGAAGTATATAAAAGATAAATGTTTGTTAGGAAAAGATATTATACCATTTGAAGATATAGAATCAAAATTTCCAGTTAATAAATATAAGTTTATAACTGCTATTGGATACAGTAATATGAGAATTCGTAATAAGATATATAATGATATTTTAGCAAAGGGGTACGACTTCATAAATTATATTCATGAAAGTGCAATTATAAATAAGCCTATACAATTAGGGAAGAACAATTTAATTTTATCTAATGTAGTTATTGAACCTAATGTAAAGATAGGAAATAATAATATTGTTTATAGCAATACAGTTATTGGACATGATAGTATTTTAGGAGAAAATAATATTATATCAATTGGAAATAATATAGCTGGATTTACAAAAATAAAAAAAGGGTGTTTTATAGGAATAGGTTCAACTATAATAAATAATTTAACAATTGAAGATGAGTCATTAATAGGGGCTGGAAGTTTAATTATAAAAAATACTGAGAGATTAGGCGTATATATAGGTGTGCCTGCAAAGAAGATAAAAGAATTAAACTCAGAAGCTGGAATAACATTAACATAAAAACAATAATCTATATTAATATAGATTAAAAAAGATAAAAATGAAATTATATCTAAATTAATTTAGATATAATTTCATTTTTTATTTATTTAACAATCTCAAAATTATCTAATACAAAGTTGTAATCTCTAGAAGCAGGATTCTTAGTGTTAGCAACTTCAATACGAACGGTATGATCACCAGAAGTAAGATCCTTTTTATCAAGGATTAATTTATTAGGTGTAGGTACAGCCGAATAATTATCTATAGTGAAAGTTTCATCATCAATAGTGATTTTAGAAATACCGCATATATAAGAAGTATAAGAATAAAGCTTAATACCAGTACCATTAAACTTAAACGTAATAGAATCACCAGGCTTTTTAGAAAGCATAGCAGATCCACCAGAATAAGAAGAATGGTTTTGAGAATTCCAAGAACCTAAGTAAGAAATATTAGTATTATTTTGTTCATACTTACCAGGTTGAATAACTTCTATAGAAGGTTTAGTATCAATAACTTCAAAATTATCTAATACAAAGTTATAGTCTTTAGAAGCAGTGTTTTTAGTGTTGGAAACTTCAATACGAACAGTATGAACACCAGAAGAAAGATCCTTTTTATCAAGAATTAATTTATTTGGTGTAGCTGTAGCTGAGTAATTATCGATAGTGAAAGTTTCATCATCAATAGTAATTTTAGAAATACCGCATATATAAGAAGTATAAGAATAAAGCTTAATACCAGTACCATTAAACTTAAACGTAATAGAATCACCAGGCTTTTTAGAAAGCATAGCAGATCCACCAGAATAAGAAGAATGGTTTTGAGAATTCCAAGAACCTAAGTAAGAAATATTAGTATTATTTTGTTCATACTTACCAGGTTGAATAACTTCTATAGAAGGTTTAGTATCAATAACTTCAAAATTATCTAATACAAAGTTATAGTCTTTAGAAGCAGTGTTTTTAGTATTAGAAACTTCAATACGAACAGTATGAACACCAGAAGAAAGATCCTTTTTATCAAGAATTAATTTATTTGGTGTAGCTGTAGCTGAGTAATTATCGATAGTGAAAGTTTCATCATCAATAGTAATTTTAGAAATACCGCATATATAAGAAGTATAAGAATAAAGCTTAATACCAGTACCATTAAACTTAAACGTAATAGAATCACCAGGCTTTTTAGAAAGCATAGCAGATCCACCAGAATAAGAAGAATGGTTTTGAGAATTCCAAGAACCTAAGTAAGAAATATTAGTATTATTTTGTTCATACTTACCAGGTTGAATAACTTCCATAGAAGGTTTAGTATCAATAACTTCAAAATTATCTAATACAAAGTTATAGTCTTTAGAAGCAGTATTTTTAGTGTTAGAAACTTCAATACGAACAGTATGAACACCAGAAGAAAGATCCTTTTTATCAAGAATTAATTTATTTGGTGTAGCTGTAGCTGAGTAATTATCGATAGTGAAAGTTTCATCATCAATAGTAATTTTAGAAATACCGCATATATAAGAAGTATAAGAATAAAGCTTAATACCAGTACCATTAAACTTAAACGTAATAGAATCACCAGGCTTTTTAGAAAGCATAGCAGATCCACCAGAATAAGAAGAATGGTTTTGAGAATTCCAAGAACCTAAGTAAGAAATATTAGTATTATTTTGTTCGTATTTACCAGATTGAATAACTTCCATATTATTAAAATTATATAAATTTATAGTTTTATCTGTACAAACATAGTCAATTTTAGTTGCTTCACTATCAGCTAATTTAACCCTACTAGTAAATCCAGACAATGATAAGCTATCATTTAGATTAGTAGTTTTAAGGTTAACAGTTCCAGATTTTAAAACCTTAGCTTTTATTATAGCAATAGTACCATTACCAGATATTCCTTGAGTATTACCAGTAAAAGTAATTGCTAAATTTGCTTGTCCATTTTTTATGGTTTTAACTGGTTCCTTTACATTAGTACCCGTACCCCATATAGAACCTTTGTTTATGCTTTGAACTTCAATTAAACTAGAATCATAAACAAAATCGATAGAAGCACCATATAGGTCACTTACATTTGAAGTATTAACAGCTATTTCTATAGTGTTTCCAACTTTAGGATCACCTTTTATATCATAGGAAATGCTTGTACTAGCGTTTCCAATAGAAGCAGCTAAAGTAGTTTTGGGACTTAAAACTATTAGCTGAAACATAAAGGTTAAACAAACTAATAGTGAAAGTTTTCGTAATTTAGTTTTTTTCATTAAATTCACATTTATCCCCCTTTTATACAATAATTTTACAATGTAAATTTTACTATAAGTGATCATTAAAGTAAATAACTATGTGATATTTACTTAGACATAAATTGTGAAATTTAAACAGTTTATATTATATTTAGCTATATGTTTCCTAAAAAAGATATATTTGGTATAATAGAAAAGCATATTTGGTATAATATTAATATTTTTTTAATTAATACCAAGTATTTAAATAAAGCGGATTTACATACTATAAATTTTTACAGAGCGGGGGATAAATATTGAAAAAAATAATAATGCAAACGACAAGTTTTTTATTAACTATTTTATTATTTATGAATTTTAATTTATTAGCTTATGCTGATAATAATGAAGGATATCAAAAGGATGAAGATTGGCAGATATCATTAGAAGCAAGTAGAATACCTTTAAATTCTATTAGCAAAAATAAAGATGATATATTAGTCACTGTTGGTGATTTAGGTCTAATTAAAAGATCAAATGATGGGGATAACTGGAATATTATTTATACTAATAATAAAAATAATTTATATAAAGTTAGGAATATTAATGATAATTTTTTTATTGTAGGAGATAAAGGTACTCTTTTAATTTCAAGTGATGGATTAAATTGGGAAGAGGTTTATACTGGAGTAAGTACAAACTTAAAAGATATAATTTTTTATAATGATACATATTATTTAGTAGGAGATTCAGGAACAGTTTTATATTCAAGTGATAAATATATTTGGAATAAAAGGGAAGTAGAGATAAGCGAAAATATACTTGAAATGGAGGTTTTTAAAGGCGAAATATATATGATAAGCAATAATAATTTATATAAATCAACTAATATGAAAGATTTTATGAAAATAAAAAGTGTACATAGCTATATTAGCATAGAAGCGAATGATGATAAATTAGTAATAGCATATAAGGATGAAGGAGTCTATGAAGTTAATCCAAAATACAGGGGAATATATTTATATTTTGATACTACTAGTGATGGTAAAGTGTGGAGTAAAAAATTCATAGATGAATATGATAACTCAAAGCTAAGGTGGGGTGGTGGAAAATTTTTAATGTATTCAAACAACGGATTAAACAGTTCAACTGATGGAATAGATTGGACACGTAGTAATAATATTTCAAAATCTGGCCGTCCAAGTGATTTAATTTATTATAAAGATAAAATTATAATAATATTTAATGAACCATATGGTAATAGTAATATATCTAAATCAGAAGATGGGGTAAATTTACAGGATATACGTGAATTTGCAAGTGCTGAAATGTATACTGATGCTGAATGGGGAAATGGTAATTTTATCGTAGTTGGAAATAATGGAGAATTACTTCAATCATTTGATGGTGTAAAGTGGAATAAAGATAAATATGGATTTAGGGAGATTGTATCCACTGATTATGGACCTTTAGGTTATGTGGCATGCGGAGCTTATTGTAAGATTTATTTTTCAAAGAATGGAGATTTATGGACGATAGCAGAAACTCCTGAATTATCAAGTAATAGAACAGTTTTAAATGATATCAAGTGGGTAGGGGATAGATATATTTGTGTATCTACAAATGGAGAAGTTCTTTCTTCATTTAACGGATTAAATTGGGAAAAAATATATCAAATTGATCCTATACCTTGGGGAAAATTAAATATACAAAATATAGTAAGAGCTAATGGCAGTACGTGGATATATAATTATAATAATTATACAGAGGAAACTATAATTATTAAGACTGATGATTATAGTAAGTGGGATAGATATGAGTATAAGGGGCGTATAAACGAAGTAATATTTGCAGATGGAAAATACTATGCAATTGGAAAGGGCCTTACAATTGGAAATGACTCTATATTAAGTTCTATTGATGGTATTTCTTGGAATGTAGTAAAGAAGTTTGGAATTTCTTTATATAATTCAAATGAAATATTATGGACAGGAGAGGAGTTTCGAGTAGCAAGTGATCAGTATACAATAATATCAAAAGATGGAGTTGATTGGGAAGTTCTTGAAGCAATAGATAAACCTATTGGAGGAGCAGGTATAGCATATAATGGTTCTAAATATGTCTCAGTAGGGCGTGGAAGGACATCTTATGGATATGCTAATGTAATTTCTACTAAGACAGTTAAAAATGAGTTAATCCCTTCAAGATTAGAAATAATAGGAGAACAATATTTTAATATAGAAAATATAGATAGAGAAATACAATTTAAGAGTAGATTGGTAGATCAAAATGATAATGAGATACTAAATTATAAAGTAAATTGGCAAGTAGAGAAAAATGATTTAGGTATAAAAATTGATAATGATACTGGAAAGTTATTAATTCCTAAAAACTGTTCTAAAGGAGAAGTGTTAATAACAGCAAGGCTTAATAATAATGATAAAATATTAATTGGTAAAAAAATATATATAGGAAAAGAACCTTCAATTATTTTAAAAAGTAAAGAAGTTAAACTTAAAAAGGGACAAACATTAGATTTAGGCAGGTTAATGAACACATATGAAAATATATATAGTGTACCTATAAGTAGTAGTAATTCAAGAATAGCTACTGTAGATAAAAAGTATAAACTTACAGCGCAAAATGCAGGTGAGGCTACAATTACATTTAGTAATTCGAGAGATGGCATGGATGTAGATTTAAAAGTTATTGTTTTAGAAGAAGAATATATAAAAGAAGATACAAATGAAGATGGAGTTGTCGATATATTGGATTTAAGTGCAGTAGCTTTAAAATATAATAACAAAAAATATAATTTTCCTATAGATGAGAGAGAAAATTTTAACAAGTATGATTTAAATGAGGATATGATAATAGACTTATATGATTTAGTGTTCATAGGAAAAAGAATGTAACTTAAATATGAAATTCTGTAAAAATATTAATATAACTATTTTTACAGAATTTTATTTTATTATTTAGAAAGTTATTAAGTAGTTACAATGAAATACTCTTTACAATGTTTCTCCTTTAATTTCCTAATAGATATATAAGCTTGTAATGATTTAGATTAAATTTTTGAAATAAGTAAATTTATATATGTCTACTTTTTTATAATAAATTTAATGGAATATTTATGAAAAAGTGAATAAATAGTATATAATTAATATAGGTAATTATGTAATATAATGATAATTATCTTAAGACTTATAAGGGAGTGATTATATATGAAGAGGTTTTTGGTATGTTTAACAATTGGTTTATTTGTTTTTACAGGAATTCCTGTACAGGCTGAAATAAAAGGGAAACCCGTAGAAGGTGAAGTGTACGAAGAAGTAAGAGTAAAAGAAATGATGCCTTATAATAATAAAAGAAGTATAAATATTAGTGAAGAAAAATTAGAAATTAAAGAAAAGATGGCTGAAATGAGTAACTATAAAATGTTACAACCTAAGACAGAATCCAATTATGAAATTGCTCTTGCATATAGTGATGGAAGCTATAAATATATGAAAGATACAAATGATTTTGAAAATGCTTTAGTAGAAGTCAATGAATTAGAAAAAGCATATAATGATAATACAGTGATTCCAGCAATAATTAATAATGATGGACAAGTTATTTATTCAACTAATTCAATGGGAAGAATTTGGAATCATAGAAATGGAGAAGCTCTTCAAGGGGACACTGTAGTAACAAATATATTCTTAGATTCTTCTTTAACAAATGCATATACTTATATAAATCAAGTAAGTATAGATGATGTTCCAATTATTGAAGATGCCGGAAAATCAGCAAAGATACAAGTAAGCGGATATAAGGGATGGATAAATAAGGATTCGGCATCAGGAAATTATGATTTAGTAGTAGTTCCAATAAACCAAGTAACTAATCCAAGTTGCTATTATGTTAGTAATGGATTTTTATATCATTATATATCCTATAATATGACTGACTTAAATGATACTAATGGACATCAAATTATAATAGGAAAAGCTCCTGATTTTTTAGTTCCTGGAGTTGAGTATTATAGTTATGATGGTATATATTTCTATAGTGGAAATAGTAGAGTTGATGGATTAAATAAGCTTGTTACTGATTTGAAAAATAGTACAAATAGCAATGCAGTAAATTACGATAAGCCACATTATAATTATTATGGTTACCTACCATTTAGAACTAAATCAAATTACACGGCTGAAGAGCTTAATTCTTTTATAAATAGTAATACTGTAGATTACAGCAAGTTAAGAGGTATAGGACAAGCTTTGATTGATGGTCAAGATAAATATGGAGTTAATCCAGTACTGGCATTAGGAGTTGCTATTAATGAGTCTAAGTGGGGCGAATCACCTATTGCTCAAGAAAAGAATAATCTTTTTGGTATTAAAGCAGTAGACTCAAATCCAGGAGAATCAGCAAGCGCTTTTGCAACCCCAGGAGATAGTGTTTTAGAATTTTGTAAAAACTATATATCTAGTGGATATGCAGATCCAAATGACTGGAGATATTATGGTGGATATCTTGGCAATAAAGCTTTAGGAGCTAATGTTAAATATGCTTCTGATCCATATTGGGGAGAAAAAGCAGCTCAACATGTATTTACTGTAGACTATGAATTATCTGGTAAAAATTTAAATAATCTTAGAGATTATGATGGATATCAAATTGGATTGCTTACTGGCGGTAATGATGTTTTAAACTCAAAAGGAGAATTACTATATAATATTAATCCAACAGTTAGTGGATATGGTGGTTATGCTGGCAATTTAGTTGCATTAAAGTTTAATTATAAAAATAACTTAGGAAGATATCAGATTTTTGCAGATAGAACTACTAATATTAATGAAGGTACCTATGGTGGAAATTATGATTGGAATGAAAATGGATTTATAAACTCAAATAATGTTAAGCTTGTAAATAATCCTAAGAATAGTTTTATTTCAGGTTATAGTAAGGAAGATGTAAATAAAGATGGGGAAATTGATATTGAAGATATATCAGTGGCAGCCTTAAATTATAATAAAACAACTGACTTTTACCCTCAAATAGATATAAACGAAGATGGAATAATTGATTTGTTTGATATTGTATATATCTCAAAAAGTATTAAAAGTTAGATAAATGAATGGAGAACTAAATGAGAAAAATAATAATGATATTATTATCATATTTTATGATTATGACACCAGTAAAAGCTTTTGCAGAAAATAATGTATCTGTAGAGGCTAAGGTAATAGGAGAAATTAAAAAAGGCTTCAATATTGAGATTTTAATTGATGTAAAAAATGTTGATAATTTATATGCTGCATCAATAGATTTCACATACGATACAAAGCAACTAGAGGTAGAAAGTATTAAATCAACAGAATATATATCAAAGAATATAGATAATATAATGGAGCTCGGAGGAGAAGTTGATAAAAATGGTGATACTGCATCTTATTCATTTACGTTTTTAGGAGATGTAGATGGACTTATGGGATCAGGAACACTAGTGAAAATTAATGCAAATGTACTTAATAATGATAAAGTATCAATTACTAAAGAAAATATGAAAATAAAATTAGTTCAAAAAGCTGATGGGACAGTAAAAAATTATGATTACAATTTTATAGGCTATAATGGAGGGAATGATTCTAGTAGTAGCTCATCAAATGGATATAATACTGGTTCAAATAATGGTGGAAGTAATAGTTCAAGTAATGATGAAAGTGATAATAAAAGTTCAAATAATAAGAGTTCCAATGATAAAAATAATTTAGAAAGTACTGAAGAAAATAAAGATAATAAAGATAGAAATACTTCAAATGATGAAGGCAATTCTGGTAGTAAAGCTAATGGAATAAAAGGAAGCAATACTTCAAAGGATAAAGACGGAAGTAGTGAAACTTCTAAGAGTAATTTTTCTATGATATTTTATATACTAATACCTGTAGTTCTTGTAGCTGGAGCAGGATACTATTATTACAAATTTAGAAGAAATAAAAATAAAGATAATTAAAAATAGTAAAAAGTGATGGTAGCTAAATATCATCACTTTTTTTGTTTTAATGTTTTATTAAATAATGAAATCAAAACAAATATAGAGTGAATTCTAAAATTATAAACGGTTTTGGTTTATTTCAGTAGAAGTATTAGCTAAAATAATGTAAAATTATCTTATTAAGGTAAATATAAGAAATTAATAGGGGGTATATTAACTTGAAAAAGAAAATACTTTGTTTTTTAGTTATTATTATAGTTTTTATGAACACTTTACCAGCGTATGCACAATCTGATACTACACCACCAGTTATAAATAATATAACAATATTAAATAAAGAAGAGCTTAAACCAGGAGATACTTTGAAAATAATAATAGAAGCTTCAGATACAGAGTCTGGATTTGATGAAAAGACGTCTTGTTCATTAAACTTGTATAATGGACGTAATGTTATAACACTTATAAGAGCGAAATATAATGTAAATACAGGGAATTTTGAAGTAGATTATACAATACCATCAAACATGAGAAGTGGAAATTGGTGGATATCATCTATTAGTTTATATGATAAAGCAGGGAATTATAAATATTTTAATAATACTGATTCAACAAAATATAATTTTAATGTAGTAAATAATGATGGTGATATTATAGCACCAAGTATAGACAAGATAAATATATTAAACAAAGAAGTTAAGACAGGGGATATTTTAAAAGTAAGTATAGAAGCATCAGATACAGAATCTGGATTTGATGAAAAGACTTCTTGTTCATTAAATTTGTATAATGGACACAATGTTATAACACTTGTAAGAGCAAAATATAATATAAATACAGGAAATTTTGAAGTAGAGTACACAATACCATCAAACATGAAAAGTGGAAATTGGTGGATATCATCTATTAGTTTATATGATAAAGCAGGGAATTATAAATATTGTGAGAATACTGATTCAACGAAATATAATTTTAATGTAGTAAATAATGATGGTGATATTACAGAGCCAAGTATAGATAAGATAAATATATTAAACAAAGAAGTTAAGACAGGGGATATTTTAAAAGTAAGTATAGAAGCATCAGATACAGAATCTGGATTTGATGAAAAGACTTCTTGTTCATTAAATTTGTATAATGGACACAATGTTATAACACTTGTAAGAGCAAAATATAATATAAATACAGGAAATTTTGAAGTGGATTATAAAATACCATCAAACATGAAAAGTGGAAATTGGTGGATATCATCTATTAGTTTATATGATAAAGCAGGGAATTATAAGTATTTTGAGAATACTGATTCAACGAAATATAATTTTAATGTAGAATATTCATTTATAGGCACAGAAAATAAAGTAATAAAAAAGGGTGAAGAATTTGATACGCTTAAGGGAGTAATTTTTTCTAATAACCTAGAAGGGGATCTTACAAACAAATTAGAATATTATGGACAAGTAAACATAAATAAGGAAGGTCTATATTTAATTAAATATTTAGTAAAAGGCAATAATGGAGATATATATGAAGACTATAGATGGATAACAGTTTGTGATAATGAATCAGTAGATAATTTATCTTATTTTAAAAATGATGTAGAAGTTAATATTTCAGGAATAGATAACAAAGTTCTTAATATAGTAAAAGATGGTCAAGAATATAACGTAAGCAATGATGGAATTTTATATGAAGAGGGGGAATATGCAGTATCTCTTAATAATATTACTAGAGTAAATGCAGATGCTGATAGTAATGATGCAATTAGATTTGTTATTGATAAAACTTTACCAGTTATAGATGGAATAAAAATAAGTTCAATTATAGAAGATGAAAAAATTGAAGCATCTCAATTTTTAAATGCAAGAGATAATAATGGACAAGTTAATGTTGAGTTTGCTAGTGAACCTAAATGGAGTGAAGTAGGAATACAAAATATAACTTTAGGAGTAAAAGATTTAGCAGGAAATTATATTGAAAAAACTATTGAAGTTAATATTAAGGATAAATGTGATTTAAATGATGATGGGATAGTAGATATTTTAGATTTATCAGATGTTTCACTAAGATACAATAAAAAGAAAGATGAAATAAATTGGAATTCTAGATTAGACTTCAATAAAGATAATATAATTGATATATTTGATTTAGTACTATGTACAAAAAGAATAAAATAGATTGCTGATTTTGCTTTTATTAATAAGAAGTGTACTGATTAGATAAAGAAAAATAATATAATAAATATTTTTATATTATTTAGTAAGTTCATAAACTTATAAAAATAAGAAAAAGATGAGGCTGTATCATATCGGATGAGTCATTCAGTATGATGCAGTCTTATTTTAGGTTAAAGTAAAAAGTATGGCTATAAATATACAAAAATTATTATAAAATACAAATATTGATAAAATATTACAAATATATTAAAATTATAACGTAAATAATAATATTTGGAGGGGGATAAATGGCTAAGGTAAAGAAAATAATGTCTTTAATTGTTACATATATATTTGTAATTACAATGACTTTATCCGATTTGGACTGTAAGGTATTAGCAACTACATTAAATGATGAGAATTTAGAACTAAAAGCAATTAGTGGACAAGTAGTTGTAAAGGTGAAGAATTTAAATGATACAAGTTATAAAGACATAATAGAAAAGTATCAAGGCAAAGAAATAGAATCTTATGATAATTATTTATTAATAGAATTAGATGATTCTGAAATAAAGGATTTTAAAGAGGAAATAAAATTAAATCAAAATGTAGAGCTTGTAGAAGATAATGCTGGTGGTGAAAAACTGACAGTATCTTTAGAAGAATTAGTAAGGAAACAAGATTATATATCTAATACAAGTTCTGTGGATGCACTTGGAGAGGTTACTGATACAACTCAATATAAAACTGCAGCACAAGGTATTTCAAGCAATACATTAAAAATAAGTGTAAAGGCTCCAAATGGAGATAATGTAATTTCAGGTAAACTTATAATAACTAGCGGATCTGGAAGTGATACCATGGAAATACCAATTGTAGAAGGAATTACTTATATTGATAAAAGGTCTTTAGTACAAGGGAATAATTTTAGTGTTTTTGGTAAAACAAGCAAGGATGAATATGTCCTTTATGGTGATATAAAAATAGATAATTCAACTGTGGAAATTAAAGGAACATCATTAAATAAGACTAAATTTAATATTTCTATACCCAATAATAAAGAATTCAGATTAAATTTTAAAATATTAAAAAAGAAAAGTGGAATAGAATATTATGATATGGATATGGCCATTGAAGATTATGTTGGAAATTCTTCAATTAATAGTTTTCTTGAAAAATATAACAATAAAAATATTTATATTGATGGAAGCGAGTTTTTAATTGAAGCTTATTGTACTGACTACAATAACTCTAATAAACGTATGTTAGCACAAGTCGTTAATAATAAAACAACTAATATAAACTTGGATTATAATAATGTTTCTCAAATTTTACTAGAAAATCATGAAGGTCATAAAGTGGATTACATTAAATTAGGTAGTAGTTGGGCTACATTAAAAGTAGATAATTCAGATTATATAAGTAAAAATGTATTTGATAATTATAATTTTCAGGTAGTGAATAATAACTCTAAAGATTATGAAAGGTATAATTATGTAAAGAAGCTATCAAGTCCAATTAATACAGATAGTTATGCTATTAAATATGGAGAACCGTTAAGGTTAGTAGCTGAAACATCAGATAGTCTATTATTTACTCAGAATATGAAAATTACTGCTAATGTATATTTATATGATAAGTATGAAAATTTAGTAGATTCTAATCTTATTAATGATAAATACATTAATAAGATAGTTGGTGGAAAGAAAAAAGAGCAAAGTAAGATATATACTAACAGAGGTAATGGATATTATATAGTAAATAATTTTTTATATGAATGTGGTAAGAATGTAGATGTATTTTATAGTCTAGATTTTAATGGAAGAATAATTGAATCTAATACTATTAAATATACTTTTGATGAATCAAAATATAAAATTATTCCAGCGAAAGATCCGTTGGGACAACCGTTGGTTAGTGGTGGTGTTGGTAGATATAAAATAATTGATGGCTATTTTTACATGAGCAATGATGAAATTAATAATTCATCCCGTAAGTATGATATTAAAGGATTTAATGCTAATGGAGATAGGGTTATATATGAAGATTATTCCTTAAATAAAGATACTAAGGAAATAATGGATAGTTCTCTTGCTGGATATACAGTTAATTTAGATAAAAATAGCTTTAAAAATATAAATACTATGAAATTTATCTTGATGGAGAAAAGTAATTCATATTACGGTTCAAATACAGATAGCTTCGAAAAAGATTTTGATGAAATAAAACCATCCTTCAAGTACTTTGTAAAGGCAGATAACTACGACTTAGTTATTGAATCAAACAACTCAGATACGATATATCTTACTTCAAGCAAAATAGGAAAAGGTAATATAGTATCTAATATAGCTAATAATGCAAAAGTTAATGTGAAAATTAAGTCATCTAAATATCCTGTAGATGAACTATATTATTCATTAAAGAGTAATTCATATGGACTTAATTCACTTGATGTTAATAAAAATATTTTTTTAGCGCCAAATACTTTTTATATAAATAGAGCATCAATTCATAAGGAATATGATAATGGTACTGAAAGTGAAGAAATAAAAATTAAGGATTCATTCATCAGTAATGAAGGTAAAAGAATTATGATAGGAAGTGAAAGAACATATAATGTTAAATTAAATGACCTATTATATTTAAATGAGAATAATACTTTAATTAAAAGTGATAGCTTTAATGATGAATATGGAAATAAATTAAGTGGAGCAATTAATTATACAATTAGATATAAAGGAAATAATTATGATAGTGGAGAAATTAATAATATAAATTCATTGCCAAGTAGTATTAAAGAGGGCGTCTACACTGTAGAATTAACTATTAATAAAGATAGTAATAATCCAATTAAAATAACTCAAAATAATATAAAAGTCATATCAAGAGATAAGATTATATATCAGACTAGTGTAAATGTGGCTTCATATAAGTTATATAAAGGAAGTAAAGAAGTCGATGCTAGCTTCAATAATAGTATTGGTCCAGTTATATTACAAAATCCTAATATTATTGATGGAGAGGATTATAGATATAATTATTTTGAAGTTTCAGGTTATACACAAGGTAGGAGGGAAGTAGTAGAAATAGAAGATAATAGTGAGACTGCATATGTTAAAGAAGGAAAGCTACATGTTAATAGTATTTATAATGACGAAGTATCTTGGTATAAGATAACTAATGCTAAAAGAGTATCCGTTTATGGAAAGCAAGGATTGAAAGTAGAAAATATTCTTGCAGAGGATTCAGAAGTTGAATTAAGGCTACTTAAAGGACAAGCTTACACAATAGAGGCATTAATAGAAGATAATTCAGGAATATATTTAGTAAGTAAAAACTTTATTGCTGAGAAGACAGGTTATGAGTATAAGCTTATTGATTTTGATAAATCATCATTAAAGAAGGTAACAATTGAAAGTAGTGCAAAAGGGAAATTAGCTACACATATTTTAACCTTATCATATGTAAATGGGAAGAAATTTGAATTAAACGAGATTTCGGATATATCAAAAGGGTTATACTTACCAAGTGGTTCTTATGAAATTACTATGGATTTAGTTAATTACGCTTTAGGTATTTCAAAGTATAAAAAGAATATTGTAGTAGGTTCTAGTAATGTTATAATTCCTATAGGGAAAAATTTATCTTATGAAATTAACTCAGATAAAAGTGAGTATAATATCAATGAAGAGGTTAGAGGAGTAATAAATAACTTTAAAGACAATGATGCAATAAAATCATATTTGGTGGACAATAATCTTAGTAATATTAAGATAGATTTAATGCATGGAGATTCAGTTGTGACTTCTTTTGGAAATACAATACCTAAATCATTAAAAGGAGATTGCATAATTAGAATAAGTGGAGTAAGTGATTCATTAGGAAAAATTGTTTCTAAAAATATTCCTATAGTTATAAATAATAATGAGGATATATTAGTTGGAGATATAAATCTAGATGGATATGTAGACTTATTTGACTTAATATATATTTCAAAAGATATAGATAAGGAAAAGGGAGTAGATAGCTCTTTTGATCCAAGAGTAAATTTAGATAATAGTAATAATAAAATCGATATAGCAGACTTAGCAAAGGCAGCAATGAACTATAGTAAGTAGAGCAAATATATTATTAAGTTAGAGAAATAAATATAAAAAGAGTTAAATAGACTGCTGATAATATTTTAATTAATAAAAAGTAATGGTAATTGGTTACCATTACTTTTTATTATTAATGGCATTTTTTACTAAAAGTATTTATAAAAAAGAATATAAATAGTACATAATTAATTTATATTATTATATTTAATTATAAAAATAGTCTAAAGATTTAATGGAAATTTAAGATAATAATAATAATAAGTTTTTATACGAGGTCATAGTAAAACAGATTTTAATAAATATGGAGAAATTAATATAGTTTATTTATTTGATATTGTATACGTATCTAAGAATATTAAATAAGTATAAGTATTGATTTTCGAAATAATATTTAAAAACTATATGATAATTAAAAGGGGAAATGTCATGAAAAAAATAATTAGGGTATTAAATTTAGTTTTTATTTTAATTTTGGGTAGTAGTATCCATAAGGTTAATGCAGAGGTAATAAATAATAATGAAGCCTCTATGGATCTAAAGCAATATTATGAGTATAATGACAAAAGTAGATTAGAAAACAAGATAGCAAATGTTTCAGAAACAGAATTATTGATGGAGGGCAGAGTATATAATGATACAAATACACTAGACAGTAATACGTTAAGCTATTCAGAAATTAAGAAATTGATAAAAGATAGGGTATATAAATCTTTAGTAAATATTGAAAGTACTATTGATATATCTGATTTGTGTACAAACATATATTATGATGATGCACAAGATATATTTTCAGCTTATTTTGATGCTATATATGAAAATCCAAATATTTTTTATGCACCCAATAAAGTAGGAATGAGCTACGCTTATGATAGGAATACTAAAAAGTTAATTAAATGTAACTTGAATGTTTCTTATCAGTACAGTAACTCAGAAATATTAGAAATGACGAATGCGTTTAATAATAAGGTTAATTATATACTAGAAGAATATTTAAGTAATACTAATGATAAGTTAGCTCTTGAATATATAATAAATGATTACTTATTAGATAATACTACTTATGATTATGATAATTATTTAAAGGATACGATACCAGATATTTCGCATACTGCTTATGGAGCTTTAATAAATGGTGTAGCTGTTTGTGATGGATATGCAAAAGCAGTAAAGGTATTAGCAAACATTTTGGGTATAGAGAGTGGTATAGTTACTAGTTCTGAAATGAATCATGCTTGGAATTATATTAATATAAATGGTAAGTACTATAATCTTGATGTTACTTTTAACGATCCAGTTCCAGAAAGTAACGAGAGAATATATACTTATTTTAATAAATCAAATGATGAAATGAGTACAAGCCATACTTGGAATAAAAGTCAATATCCAGAATGCAGTGATGAAAGTTTTAAATTCTTAAGAAATTTTAATCCTAATGACATATCTAGAATTAACGATAGAATTTATTATGTATCATCTAATAGAAGTGGTATTTATTCTATAGATTTATTAGGAAAAGATAATAGGATAGAGCTTCAGGGGTTATATCCTAGGTATATGGTTAGCTATAACAATACATTAAATTTTTTAGAGGGATATAAAGTAAAAAGTTACAACATTAAGAGTAAAGAATTTAAAACATTATTTGAACTAAATTATAATGTAAGTGGACTATACATAACAGATAATATTTTGAATATAAATCCATATGATACAGATTCATATAATATTGAAAGGATTTCTTTAAAAATAAATGAAGACTTTAATAATGATAGTGTTGTAGATATAGAAGATTTAAGCAATGTATCATTAAAATATGGATTATCGAAGGGTGATACTAATTGGAGAGATAAGTATGACTTAAATCTAGATAATATTATAGATATTTTTGATTTAACTATGTTAGCAAAGAAATTATAATAGAATTTTTAGTAAAATGATATAAATAATATATCTTAAAATTAAAACATCTGAAATTCCAGAAATGGGGTGGCAGATGTTTTATTTTTATAATTTTTTTAAATTTATAAAATAATTTTCTCAAAAACTTAAAATATAAGATATTTATTAGTTGAAGGATAAAATAATTATTTTAAAGGGGATAGGGTTTATGCAATATTCATTTTTAGGGTTTTCAGTTAAAAAGATTATGGAGTTTGATTTAGATGTTAAAGATTTAGCTATACTTAGATATTTTGATGATTTTAGAGATAGTGGAAGGATGAATTATGAAGTTATTGAAGGTGAAAAGTATTATTGGGTTAGTTATCAAAGTTTTGCAAAGGAAATGCCTTACTTAGGATTAGAAAAGAGGTCAATTATGGCTAGGATGTTAAAACTAAGAGATTTAGAGATATTAGATCATTATACTAAAAAAGAAGGAGGAACTTTTTCTTACTTTAAGCTTGGTAAAAGATTTTATGAACTTTTTGATGATAATAATATGCAAAATAATGCCCATGGTGTCTTTAAAAATGATGATACTGTTCATAAATTAGAGAAGGAAAAGCCTTGTGATGATGAGGTTATCTATAAAAATGATAAAAGGCTATCTACAGAAAATGATAAGGGGTGTACATCAAAATGTTCATCAAAGACTAATCTATTAAATAATTCATCTACTATAGATACTAATATATATAAATATATAGAAGAAGTTAAAGAAATAATTGCATATTTAAATTCAAAGGTTGGAACTAATTATAAAGAAAGTAACAAAGCTACTATTATGTTAATTAAGAATAAGCTCAAGGAAGGCTATAATATTGATGATTTTAAGACTGTTATTGATAAAAAGGTGAAGACTTGGAAAAATAATAAGTTTGAGCAATATTTAAATCCACAAACTTTATTTGGAGATAAGTTTGAAATATATTTAAATCAAAATATTATTAAAGAAGAGAAAAAGAATAGGGACTACGAAGATTATAGATCCCATAAGAAATTAAGATTTAATAATTTTATAGGAAGAGATTATGATTATGACATTTTAGAAAAGCAGCTTTTAGGGTGGGCATGATTAAAATTTATAATTAATAGCATGGTCTTAGGGGAGGCGCGTTTCGCGACATCCCCTAGGGCCAAATTGATTGATATTTGCATTAATAAAAGTTGTATAGTAAAATTAAGTTTAATTATTAAAATTAAACAATAGAATGTAATTACTATCTGGTGATATTACTAGGTAGTAAGAAAATTATGATTAAATCAGTCTAATAGGGAGAGATATTTATGTCTAAAAGAAATAATAAAAGAAAAATGTCAAAAAATAAAAAGGTAGTTCTATGGACATTAGGAGTTGTGTTATTCCTTTTATTAGGATTAATTGGTGGGGGATATTGGTATGCTAATAACATGCTAAATAAAGTTGAAAAGGTAGAGATTAACACATCTTCAGAAGAACTTGGAATTAAGCCAGAAGTAGAAGAAAAATCTAAGGAAATTAGAAATATAGCTTTATTTGGTATTGATGCACCAGAAGGTGATGTTGGTAGATCTGACTCTATTATGATTTTAACTTTAGATAGTGTACATAATAAATTAAAGTTAACTTCTATTATGAGAGATTCTTATGTTAATATTCCAGGACGTGGTCTTGATAAAATAAATCATGCATATGCCTTTGGTGGTCCAGAACTAGCTGTTAGAACTTTAAATGAAAATTTTGATTTAAATATAAAGGAATTTATGGCAGTTGATTTTACTTCACTTCCAACAATTATAGACAAGCTTGGAGGAGTTACTATTAACATAATACCAGAAGAAATATCTCATATACCAGGTATAACTTCAGCTGGAAATCAAGTGTTAAATGGCAAACAAGCTTTAGCATATTCAAGAATTAGATATGCTAGTGGTGGAGATTATAAGAGAACAGAAAGACAAAGAACTGTTGTAGATGCAATATTTAATAAATTAAAAGATACTACTTTAACAGAGTATCCAGCTCTTGTTAGTGAGTTTTTACCTTTCGTAAAAACTAATATGTCACCAAATGAGATATTAACTTTAGGAAAAGATTTTAGTGGATTAATATCAGGTGGACTAGCACAAGAGAGATTCCCAAGAGATAATCAGGGGGAAGGTCAAATGATAGATGGAGTATATTATTTAACCTTTGATAGAGATTTAGTAAGAAGTAGTGTGCATAACTATATATTTGAAGACAAGTAAGATTTCTTATTATTTTTGGACTTCGAGGTAACATTTTAAGCTGAGCTGGAGTCTAATTAATCTCCAAAGAAAAACAAGTATCAAATATTTTTAAAGGGGCTACCGTTTCAGTAGTCCCTTATTTTTATGAAAAAATTTATATAATTTTTAAAAACCTCTCATATCTGCATATATAGATAATGAGGAGGTGATAAATATGGCAGCAAGTTCAGTATTAGTAGGAAACAATTTAGCAGTAAGATACCAAGTAGGTGTTAATGCTAAGGGGAAAGATGTTTTTAAGGAACAAAGCTTTAAAAACATATCAGCTACTGCAACAGATGAGGAGCTAGTATTATTATCTGATGGTATAGAAAAACTTTTAGATTTTAATATTGGTACAATCAAAAAAGAGCAAACCTTTGTAATAACTAGAGGATAGTAGATTAATAGGAGTTATTACAAATAATAAAGAAAGGGGGAAGGGGAATGATTCAAAGAACTGCTACTATGGCATTTAAAGATGTTTCAGGAAAGAAGCTTAACCTAATAGTTAGAGATGTTAAGCAAGATGTTCAAGATGCAGATATTTCGGCGCTTATGGATGCTGTTATAGCTAAAAAGCTTATAAAAACAGAAGCAGGAGATATTGCTGAAAAATTTGCTGCACAGGTAGTTACTAAAGAAACAATTAAAGTTACACTTTAATTCACAAAGTAAAACAAGTTCATTAATATTTAATGGGGATAAAGTTAAATAAGGTTATATTTACTAAGGATCTAAAAGGGGGTCGCGAAACGCGACCCCCTTTTATAATTATAGCGAGGTTACTAAAAACTACTTGTAAGGTTCCATACTTTTTTAGATGTGAAAGATATAAGAATGATTATATATATGTAAACGTCTAGAATAGAAAAAATAAATCTGATTCTGAAACTTTGTTAATAATTTATCCATGTTATACTATGAGACGTAGGATAAAGTTGAAGGAGAGGGAAATATGAAAAAATGTCTTATGAAGTTTTTGTCTCTATTTGCTGTAATGACCCTTTTATTTGCTAGTGTTGGGTGTTCAGGTAAATCAGGTGTTAAATTTACACCAGGAGTATATACAGGAACTGCCGATGGTAAAAATGGTCCTGTTACAGTTGAAGTAGAGTTTACAAATACAGAAATTAAAAGTGTTAAAGTAGTTAGTCATTCAGAAACAGAAACTATTGCTGAAGCGGCAATTAACCAGTTACCAGAAAAAATTGTTTCAAATCAAAGTATAGGTGTTGATGCTATTTCTGGTGCTACATTAATGAGTGAGGCTATACTAAAAGCTGTTGAAGATTGTACTGTACAAGCTAATGGTGATGTTGAAAAATTAAAGCAAGTTAAAGATACAGCTTCTAAAAAAGAAAATGAAGAAGTTAGTACTGATGTAGTTGTAATAGGTGCTGGTGCGGCTGGAACAGCAGCGGCTCTTTCAGCTGTGGATAATGGGGCAAAAGTTACTTTACTTGAGAAAACAGCAACACCTATGGGGGCTGGAACACTTGCAGGTGGTATGTTTGCTGCTGATTCAAAAGAGCAAAAGGAGAAAAATGCTACTGTAAGTAAAGAATGGCTATATAACGAATATCTTAAAGCTTCTGATGGATTTATGAACTCATTATTAGTTCGTAAAATAATTGATGAATCAGGTCCTACTGTAGACTGGTTACAAGAAAATGGCTGTGAGTTAAATCTTGTTGATGCTGGAACAGGTGGAGGATATGAACATATAGGAAAGCCTGCTACATTACATGGATATAAAGAAGGTGGAACAGTAGCTATAAATAAATTAATAGAATCATTTAAATCTAAAGGTGGAGATGTTAGGTTTGGTACACCAGCAAATGAATTAATTAAGGATTCTGATGGAAAAGTTACTGGAGTTAAGGCTACTAAACCAGATGGATCAACTTTAAATGTTAATGCTAAAGCTGTTATAATAGCAACAGGTGGTTTTGGTGGAAACGATGAGATGTTAAAGGAATATATTGGTGATAGTTACACTAAAGGTGAAATTGCTCAAAATACAGGTGATGGAATCAAAATGGCTTGGGATGCAGGCGCTGATAAGTATGGAACAGATGTAGCACAATATTTCTGGGAGAAGTTTACAGATGAAGAAAATGCTAAACTTGCTGAGGCAATAGGTGATGCTTCATATATATTACCAAACCTTAGTAAATTTCCTAACTTAAGAGTAAATAAATTAGGACAACGTTTCTCAGATGAAACAAAAGCAACATTATATTCAATTCATGGTGCAGAAATTAGTGCACAACCAGAACAAACAGAATATGTAATTATTGACTCAAATATGTTAGATAAAGTTAAAGTATCAGGTACTGCAGCTATTGAAGAACAATTTGGTAAATGGAAAGATAATCCACAATCTTTTATGGAGTTTAATGAGCCAAATGATACAGCTATGTTTTTAGAAGAAGAGCATACTCCGGTAGATTATGCTGCACTTTTAGATAAAGCATTAGGTACTGGTGCTGTATTTAAATCAGATACATTAGAAGGTCTTGCTAAGGAAATGGGTGTAGATGAATCAAAATTTGTAGCATCAGTTAAGCAATATAATGATTCTATAAAAAATGGAAAAGATGAATTATTCTTCTCAAATCCATCTAGATTTATATCAGTAGATAAAGCACCATATTATGCGGTTAAGTTCTCAGCAAGAAACTTAGGCACTTTAGGTGGAATTAGTATAAATGAAAATATAGAAGTAGTTAATAAAAAAGGAATGCCTATAGATGGATTATATGCAGCTGGTGCTGATGCAGGAGGAATGTATGGTAAAGCATATGTTGATTTTGAAGGTGCAACTTTAGGATTTGCATATACATCAGGTAGAATCGCAGGAATTAATGCTGCAAAATATGTTAAGAGTAACTAGTTTTTAATAGAATTAATAATTATTAAGAGATACGGGTCATCTATAGCCAAGCTAGAGATGACCTGTTTTTAAATCTTTGGGAAAGTATAAAAGTTTAAGATCGTGAAAATGTGATTATATAATGCTTTTATTACCTTCAGTTTGTAAGTGGACATATGTAAGTTTACGTTGACTTGGAGCGAAAGCGACGGAATAAGTAAATTTACATATGTCCATTCTTAAATGGCATAAAACTTCATTTAAGGCATAAATTGTGTTATCATAATAGAGGCTACTAAAGGATTTTAAGGGGATGATTTTATGCTAGAGTTAGGAGCTATAATAGATTGTTATAATACCTATGATCAAGGGGATATATATTTTGAGGTTTCTAAATCTATTTTAGAAAATTATAATAATCTTGATATGTCAAATTTACAATCTTGCGCAGATTCTCTACATATTTCAGTTTCAACATTAAATAGATTCATAAGACAAATGTATTATAGTAATTTTTCAGACTTTAGAAATTATATGAGTATGTCTGAGGAAAATTATTATTATGATGGCAAATATTTTCCGGGAGTAAATGAAAAAATTGTTACTCCTATTGAATATGGACGAATTTTATGTGATGAAATAACAGAGGTTATGAGTGTGTTAGATCAAAATAGAATTGAGTCTTTAGTATCGATGATTAAAGATAGTAAAGAGGTTATATTTATCGGGATTCAACTTACTTCAGAGGTATGGCGTCTACAAAGAGAATTGATTTTTATGGGTAAAAGGACAAGTGCTTTTTTAGATCCTAATTATCAAGTTTCTGAAGTAGATAAGGTAGGAGCTGATTCACTTGTAATTTGCTTGCAATATAATCGACAACAAGATAATCATAATGAAAGATTAATTAAAAAAGCAAAGAGCAAAGGGGCCAAAACGGCGTATATTGGAAACATAAAATTTAGAAGTATAGAACAAAATAGTGATATATCAATTGTTTATAAAGGAACAAATACAAATATTGATACTAATATGATGCATATGATATTGAATTATATAGGTAATTATTTAAGAAATATTATTTTAACAAGATAAAAAATATCTAAAAGGACCTAACGAAACGTTAGGTCCTTTTAGGATTTATAGTAAGTCCATAATAAGCCACCTGAGGACTAATTAATGGAGGTTACATAGTAACTTCTTTTTGTCCTGATACTTTAAAGAAGATTAATAGGGATATAACGGTAACTATCAGTAGTATAGTTGCAAGTGCTGCTGCAACACCGTAGTTTCCTCTAATAACTTCAGTATATATGGCTATTGTCATTGTTTTAGTCTTTGCAGTATAAAGAATAATTGATGTACTAAGTTCAGTTATAATTGTAATCCAACTAAGGATTGCCCCGGAAATTACACCAGGTAACATAAGTGGTAGTGTAATTTTACTAAAGGTTTTTACGTTAGAGGCACCAAGGCTTATAGCTGCTTCTTCTGTATTTGTACCAATTTGATGTATTATAGCTGCACTAGATCTTATAGTGTATGGCAGTCTTCTAATTGCAAAGGCCAGTATCATTATAAAGGCCGTTCCACTTAAAAGTAATGGTTTTTTGTTAAAGGCAACTAATAATGAAATACCTAAAATTGAACCAGGAACTATATAAGGGAACATTGTAATAATATCTAATAAGTTTGTCATAACGTTACGTCTTCTAATAGTTACGTATGCTATTATTACAGCTAATATAATTATAATTATTAATGCTATTATAGCTAGTGAAAAAGTATTTTTTATTGAACCACCAACTTTAGTAAAGGCATTTTTATAACTATTTAATGAATAACCTTCTTTAAATAATCTACCAGATGTATTTAGGAAGGAAGTATATATAACTGTTATTTGAGGTAGTAAAGCTAATAAAGTGAATATATAAACGTAAGCATGTGATAATATATTTCTAATTCCAGTTACTTTTTTAGCTTTTATTGGTCTAAGAGCGCTCATAGTAAATGACTTTTTATTTGATATATATTTTTGCATTAAAAATACTGCTGTTGCAAAAACAATTACTATAACACTTATGGCAGCTGCAAAGCCATCATCGCCACCCATTTCACTTATAAATTCGTTAAAGATTAAAACAGGAACTGTTTGATAACCTTCACCTATAAGCATTGGAGTACCAAAATCAGCTAAAGCTCTCATAAATACAAGTAGTGCCCCAGCTAAAATTGTTGGCATAATTAAAGGCATAAGAACCTTTAGCATTTTTTTAATTCCAGTACAGCCCATACTTTCAGCTGCTTCTAGAAGTGAGTTGTCCACCTTCTTTAATGCACCTGATACATACATATATACAAGTGGAGTAAGCTGAAGTGTTAAAACTAAAAGTATTCCAGCAAATCCATATATATCAGGAGTAGGAAGATGAAGTGTGTTTTTTAGAAAGTTTGTTAATGCACCATTTCTTCCAAGTAATAATATCCATGAATAAGCACCTATAAAAGGGGCTTGCATTGATGATATAAGAATTAATATTTGAATAAGTCCCTTACCTTTAATTTTTACAGTAGTCATTATATAAGCAAGAGGGGTAGCAACTAGTACACATAAGAATGTAACGCTAATTGTAACCTTTAAACTGTTAAATAACGCACTGTAGTAATAAGGTTTACTAAAGAACTTTTGAAAATATCCTAATGAAAATCCATGTGTATTTCCATCAACAAAACTCTTTGCAAGCAATGAGAATAAAGGGAAAATTAAAAATATTACATAAAATATAAAGATTAAACCTGTTAAAGATGTCCAAATATCTAAATTTTTATTTGATTTATTTAATTTCATAAAATCACCTACTCACTTATCAATTAATTTGAAGCAGTAGCTGCAACAGAATATTTTTTAGTATAGTTTTCATCACCTTTATTACTAAATACATTAATCTTTTCTTTTTTAACAGTAAGATTAATCTCAGTTCCAGGTTTTAATATATTATTAATAGTTGATTCTTGGATTATTTCACAGGTTTCATTTGTATCTTTTATTTCAACGAAATAGTGAGTGTTTATTCCTAAGAAAATGCTAGATAAAATAGTAGCTTTAATTCCTTCATTTTCATTAGAAATTACAAGTTCTTCAGGTCTTATAGATACAGTAACATCTAACTTCTCATTATTATTTAATAAGTCTTTAGATAAATTATCCATTTCGATGTTGTAATTCTTAGATAATGAAAGAGTAACTTTTCCATTATTTAAAGAAATATTTCTTTTCATTATATTTGTGCTTCCAATAAATGAAGCAACGAATAAATTGCTAGGTCTTTGATAAATTTCTTGTGGAGTTCCAATTTGTTGAATAACTCCAGAATTCATAACAGCAATTCTATCTGAGACAGCCATAGCTTCTTCTTGGTCGTGAGTTACGTAAACAGTAGTAATACCAATTTGGTTTTGAATTTCTTTAATTGCGTTACGCATATCTACACGCAATTTTGCATCTAGGTTTGAAAGGGGTTCATCCATTAAAAGAACATCTGGATGAATAACTATAGCACGAGCTAAGGCAACTCTTTGCTGTTGACCTCCTGATAAAGCTTCAGGAAGTCTATCTTTATAATCACTAATTTTTACAATATCAATTATTTCATCAACTTTTTTAGCTATTTCATCCTTAGGAACCTTTCTATTTTCAAGTCCAAAAGCTATATTTTCCTTAACAGTTAAGTGAGGGAAAATAGCATAGTTTTGAAAAACCATTCCTATATTTCTTTTAGATGGAGGAACATTGTTAACGATAGTATCATTGAATTTTATAGTGCCACCTTCTATGCTATTAAATCCCATAATCATTCTTAATAATGTTGTTTTTCCACAACCAGAAGGGCCTAGTAGTGTGAAAAATTCACCATTTTTAATTTCAAGATTTAGATTAGGAATAATTATGTTTTCACCATATTTTTTTATTATATTTTCACATGTAATACATCTACTCATTTTCGAATATTCCTCCTATAAATAATTTATTTAATATTAATTTTTAGTATTTGTAAATATTTCAGTATATTTTTCAGCTATTTCTTTCTTGTGTTCAAATACATAATTTCTATCTTCTTCTAATAATTTAATATCTTTTAATGGTTTCATATAATCAGCAAGTTCAGCATCTTTTCTTAAAGGTCTTATAGTTAATTGAGTACCAAAAGCATCTTGAGCTTTCTTTGAAGTTAAAAAGTCCATAAATAACTTAGCGTTGTCCATATTTTTAGCACCCTTAATTATTGCAGAACCAGGATCTAGGAAAACTGCACCTTCTTCAGGGTAAACAACTTCAACGTTTCCACCATTTTTAACATAGCTTACAGATGGATCTTCATAAGTTAAACCAACAACAAATTCACCATCAGCAACACTTTTGTGAACAGCACCTGAACCATTAGCAACTTTACCATCTAAATTAGCAACTAAAGATTTAACATAATTCCAACCAGCATCAGATGTGTAATCACCACCCATTGCAAGTAATATGTTAGTTAATTGAGCAAAGGAAGAACTTGAAGTTGCAGGATCTGAAGCAGCTATTTTACCTTTAAGCTCAGGGTTTAATAAATCTTTATAACCTTTTATTTTTATATTACCAATTAGATTTTTATTAACTAATAGTACGCTTCCATCAGAACCGTAAGTAGTTACATAACCATTAACATTTCTATGACCTTCAACTAGATCATCATTATATTTAGCAACATATGGTTCAAAAAGATCAGGGTTTTGAACATATTGAGCCATTGAACCACCAAATATTACGTCAGCATAAGAATTATCCTTTTCTGATTGTAGACGTTTAAATAATTCGCCTGTTCCAGCACTTACTAGTTCAACTGTTATACCAGTTTCATCTTCGAATAAAGGTACTATAGTGTTAACTATATCTTCACTATTAGGTGAGTAAACAACAAGCTTTTTAGAGCCGTCTTTGGTTTGTGCTGAGTCCTTTACACCACTACAACCTACAAAAGAACCAACTGTTATTACAGTAGCAGTTAAAAGAGCAATAATTTTTTTCATCATAAAATCCCCCTTAAAATTAAAATTTGTAACAATTTTATTTTAATAAAAAGGTTTTCATAAATAAATGTCAAAATAAATAAATATAGTGTAAAATAGAAAACAGATTTACGAAGGAGAAATATAATATGGTAAAAGGAGCTAAAAAGGTAAGAAATTTTGAAGATTCAATAAGATACATGTTTTTAAGGTATTCATTAATGTCTATAGTTATAGCATTAGTATTATTTTCAATATTTGTAGTTGTAATGCTAAAGATAAATATTATTATTAATACAACTCAAGCAAATAAAATTATAAATGAGAACATTAGTAAGTTATATGAGAATTATTATAATGAAATTAATAATGTATCATCTTCTAGTAATTTAGTAAAGTATATTAAAACTAAAGAAGATGGGAATCTGATTTTTGATGAGTTTTATAAATTTAATAAAGATCAAGATGTAAAGGGCGTATTTGAGGTAGTAGATACAAGTGGAAACTTTATAATATCTACAGCATATTCAGATTCTAATTTTGATGCAGACGGATATATACGTAGAAATATAATACCTAAGCTAAAAGAAAAACCAGATGAGACTTATGTGGAAGAGAATTTTATTAAGTATCAAAATGACAGTACAGCTATTACCTTTGCTAAAGCTGTAAAGGATAACAACGAAATAATTGGTTATGCTCTTTTAATGGTGTTTAAGTCACCGTTAGAAGAAATGCTCTTTGTAAAAAATAATGAGCTTGCAGTTTTTACAGACAAAAGAAATAGAGTTATTGTAACTACGAACAATTCAGTTAAAGGACTTGTAAATAAGTTTAATCCACAAGTTGCAAAAGGAAATAAAATAGAAAATGTAGATGCTTTAGAATCAGGTAGTTATTATATGAAGAAAACAACTTTACCTAAGTCTAATTTTAATATTTACACTTTAAATTCCTTGGAAATAAAAAATACATTATTTATTGTTTATGGAGCCTTTTTAATGATAGTAGGATTTCTATTTTGGTTTTTATTAAATCATTTAGCAAATAGGATGTCAAAAGAAAATACTAAGTCGATAGACAAGCTTATTTGTGCAGTTAATAAGTTGAAAACTGGGGATACTTCCCATTATGTTAACATAAAAACTGGGGATGAGTTTGAAGTCCTTGGGGATGAATATAATTCTATGTTAGACACATTAAATTCTTTAATGATAAAAAATAAAGAGCTATCTAAATTAAAATATCAAAGTGAAATGAAGCTACTGCAATCACAATTTAATCCTCATTTTATATTTAATATATTAGAAACATTAAGGTATTCGATATATATAGCACCAAAGGATACAGAAAAGATAATAATAAAGTTAGCGAGTTTATTAAGGTATAGCATAAATTATGAGGCTGATAGAGTAACTTTAGATAAGGATATTTGTTATATAGAAGATTTTTTAGAGTTAAATAAATTTAGGTTTAAGGACATGCTTAATTATAATTTTTTTATAACTGATAAAGCAAAAGAGGCTTTAGTGCCAAAGTTATTAATACAAACTTTAGTAGAAAACTCAATAAAATATGGTTATATAACAAAGGACAGCCTAAAGATAGATATTATATGTGAAAATAAGGAAGATAAACTAATAATAGAAGTGAAAGATAATGGATCAGGAATAAATGAAGAAACATTAAAAGAGATTCAAGAAATAATATCAAAGGTTGAAAATAATTCTAATCATATAGGATTACATAATTTATATAGAAGACTTGAGCTATTTTATGGAGAAAATAAAAGCTTTGAAATTTCTAGTACTTTTGGGGTAGGTACTAGTATAAAAATAGAATTACCCTATGAATTATGATTTTATAGTAAGAATACTTTGAAGATAAAAGTATGAACAATGAACGGAGGAATAACTATGTATAAGGTTTTAATTATAGAAGATGAAGAAATGATAAGAAAAGGGTTAATTTATACTTATGAATGGGAAGAGCAGGATTTAATAGTAGTAGGAGAAGCTGCAAATGGAATAGAAGGGTTAGAAAAAATAGAAAGCTTAAAGCCAGATATAGTTATAGTAGATGTGAATATGCCTATAATGACTGGAATAGAAATGCTTGAAAAATCAGTAGATAAATATATATTTAGTGCAATAATACTTTCAGGCTATGCAGAATTTTCTTTAGCTAAAAAGGCTGTTCATCTAGATGTAGCGGAATATCTTTTAAAGCCAGTAGATACAGAACAATTAAAAATAGCTTTAGAAAAAGCTAAGGAACAAGTAGAGCTTAGAAAACAAGCTAAGATTATAAAGGAAGAATATAAAGATATAGATGAATTTTCATGTTTAAAACCAAATTTAATAAAAGATAAAAAGAAAACATCTAAATATGTTTTGAAGATGATAGATTATGTTAATGAAAATTATAAAGAAAAAATAAGCATTCAAGATTTAGTTGAAATACTATGTGCAAGTTCAACCTTTTTAAATAATGAATTCAAAAAGGAAACAACATATACCTTTAATGACTATTTAAATAGGTATAGGATAAATAAAGCAATAATATTAATGAAGGAAGGTGATGAAAAAATATATAATATTGCATCAGAAGTTGGCTTTAAGGATTATAGATATTTTATTAATGTATTTAAGAAATATACAAATTGTACTCCAACTGAATTTAGGTAATATATCTGGAATAAGAAATAATATGAACAATATGTAAATAGATACTATTGTAAATGAATGAATAAAAAAATATGATATAATTATTCAAATATCTACATTAGTACTTTAGTATGAATGTTTTATTAATATTATTTTTTAGAAAGGTTGTGGATAATGATAGATTTTATTTATAATAATTTATCTATACTAGGAGCATTTGTTTTTTGGTATCCGTTAATAATGTCTCTGTTTTGGATTTCTGGAGCAGTAATATTTTCATTTTATAGAGAAAAACATATTGAGTTAAATATAGAAGGAATATCATGGCCTAAAATTAGCATTTTAGTACCATGTTTTAATGAAGAAGAAACTATAAGAGAAACAATAGAAAATCTCTTAAATTTATCATATCCAGATTATGAGATTATTGCTATTAATGATGGAAGCACAGATGGTACAATAGAAATTTTAAAGGATATAGCTAAAAATGAAAAAAAGTTAAAAGTTATCCATTCAGTGCAAAATAAAGGTAAGGCAAATGCTTTGCATATTGGTGCTTTTGCTTCAACATCAGAATATTTATTATGTATAGATTCTGATGCTTTAATAGAAGACAGTGCCCCTTACTATTTAATTAACCATTTTATTAATAAAGGTGAAAGAGTAGGTGCTGTTACAGGAAATCCAAGAATAAGAAATAGAGATACTTTATTATCTCGTATGCAAATTGTTGAATATTCTTCTATTATTGGATCTATTAAAAGAACTCAAAGAATACTAGGAAAGGTTATGACGGTATCAGGTGTCATTGTAGCTTTTAGAAAAAAGGCATTAATAGATGTAGGAATGTGGGATAGAGATATGATTACAGAAGATATAGCTATTTCATGGAAACTGCAAAAAAGATTTTGGGATATAAGATACGAACCAAGGGCTTTATGCTGGATGTTAGTTCCTGAGACTTTAAAGGGAATATGGAAACAAAGAGTTAGATGGTCTCAAGGTGGACAAGAAGTAGTCCTTAGACATTGGGATATATTTAAAGATTGGAGACAGAGGAGACTTTGGCCAATATATATTGAGCAAATTCTTAGTATTATATGGGCATTTATGTGGTTAATTATTACTGTTATTTACATATTAAAAGCTAAAGATTTTCAAGAAATTATGATGTGGTTTGCATTTAATTCTTTTGCATTAGTAATGTTAAGCCATGTCCAATTAATAATATCCATAATAAATGACTCAAGATATGATAAAGTGGCAAGATACTATATTTGGGCAGCATGGTATCCAGCTATTTATTGGATGATAAATACTTTTGTTGTAATTGCTGCAACACCGAAAGCAATAAAGTCGAGAATAAGGGGAGGATATGCTGTGTGGACCTCGCCAGATAGGGGGCATAGAAGTAGTATTTAATGAATAATTTTATAATTAAATCGAAACAAAATCCTTTTAAAAAATTATTAACTATAATATTAACATTAGTTATGTGGATTTACTCTATTGTAGTTTTTTATTTTTTTATAAGTGCTGTGTTTAATGAAAATGATAAGTACATATCTGCTGTAAAGGAAGCTTTAAAAATGACAAATAATGATATTAATGGATTTTTAATAATTGTATTTTTATTACTAATTATGAGCTTTTTAATATTGATTATTTGGAGAACATATAACAAAAAAAAATTTGGAAAGTTAAATAGAAGAGTATATCCTAAAAATACAACAAAAGAGGAAATGCTCAGTTTAAATTTAATATCTGAGAAAAACTTCAATAAGCTACAAGAACATGGAGTTCTAATTTTTGAAGAGAATCCAATAAAAGAATTAGAACGAGGTAAGAAACTTGAAAAAAAGAAATAAGATTATTTTAATAGGGTTAGTAATATTATTAGTAGCTTTTAAATGTTATCAAATGATTATTTTAGATTCTAAAGAAGATGAAACTTTGAAAGAAATAACTTCAGAAAATATTTGTGTTGCATTAAATTATCATAGAGTGAAGAAGCCTAAAATATGGTTTAAAAGTATAGAAGCTATAACTAATTCTAAAGAATTATCTAAATATAATGTATATGAAGATGATTTTAAAAAGCAAATGACTATGTTAAAAGAACAAGGTGCATATTTTGCAACATTAGATGAAATGATTAAATTTAGAGAAGAAGGGAATTTCCCGGAAAAGTGTGTATGGATTTCTTTTGATGATGTGGATAAAAGTGTGTATGAAAATGCATTTCCAATTTTAAAAGAAATGAATATTCCATTTACTTTATTTGTTATAGCTGGACAAGTAGGAAATAATGATTTTAATAACTTACAAATGGCAACTTGGGATGATTTAAGAGAAATGAAAGATAGTGGACTAGTATCCTTTGGTTCTCATTCTTATGATATGCATTATTTAGAAGATGATAAAGCAGTTTTCTTAGAGGAGACTAAATATACAGAGTTTAAAGAAGATATAATAAAAAGTAAAGAAGTAATAGAAAATAACTTACAAGTGGAAGTTAAAGCTATAGCGTATCCATTTGGAGAAACTTCGGATGAAGTAACTAATATTGTAAAGGAAGCAGGTTTCGAAGAAGCTTTTATCCTTAGTCCATCACCTATAACACCTGATTCAGATCCATATTATCAAAATAGATACTTAATAGATAATGTAGCTTTTAATCAGGTTATTATTCCATGGATAGAAAATAATTAGATTTAATAAAAAATCATAAAAATTATTAGCCTCAATATTAACAATTAAAAGTAAATAGAATTAACAAATAGGCTGTATCAAAAAAAATTGATACAGCCTATTTTTATCTTTTTATAAGTAAGTCTTTGTCAAACAATAACTATATAACTAACACTATGAAAACACCATCTACAGGATATTACATAGATAAATGTCAAAGAGTAACTAAATGACTAACATTATATAAAATATTATAAAACGAAAATTATAAAAGAAACTAGAAATAAAAATCTAATAGCTATTGGTGTAGATCAAGAAAAAATTACTAAAAACCAGTTATAAAATATCATAAATTTTCATATAAAGAGTATGAGGGTATCTATACACAATAAACGTATTTGGGGATTATCTAAGAAATTTATTGTGCAAAAATTATAATGGGGGAATTTAAATTATGAAGAAAAAAGATAAGTTTTGGCAATCCGTACAAACCTTTGGACGAAGCTTATTATTACCAGTTGCTCTTATGGCACCAATTGGTATGGTAATGGGGATCTGTAATGCATTTACACAAAGTTATATGATAGAACAGTTTAGCTGGCTATCAAATGAAACATTGCAAACTATTTTAAATAGTTTAAAGTCCATAACAAGCATCATATTCAATAATATTCCTTTATTATTTGCAATGGGAGTAGCTTATGGATTAAGCAAAAAGGAAAAAGGCATAGCTGTATTTTCTTCTGTTGTTGCATATTTAACATTAAATATAGTTATGAATGTTTATCTAATAGTGACAAAAACCTTAGCTCCTCAAGAAACTATGACTCAATTAGGACAAGGAATGGTATTAGGTGTACAAACATTGAAAATTGAGGCTCTAGGAGGAATTATTGCTGGTATAGTAGCAGCTAAGTGTACAGATAGATTTTATAAATTACAGTTGCCACTTGCCTTTGCTTTCTTTAGTGGTAAGAAATCTGTTCCTATAATAAGCTTTGCATTAATGATTCCTATAGGATTAGTAATTCCATTTTTCTGGGGAATAATAACCAAGGTGCTTATAAGTGGATCTGTAATTTTTATGAATAAATACGTAGGACCTGGTATATATGTGGCACTTAATAGATTGTTGATTCCATTTGGATTGCACCACGTTTTATCTTCAATAGTAAGATTTACAGAAGCTGGTGGAGTTTATATGATAAATGGAGAGCAATATGTTGGAATAATGAATGCTATGAATGAAATATTATTTAATTTAGGGCCAACACATCCAGCATGGAACGAGTATATGCCAACTTTATCAAGCTATATGGCTCCGGCTCAAATGTTGACTACTTTATTTAGAGTTCCAGCTATTGGACTAGCTATGTACCATACGGCATTTACAAAGAATAAAAAAGTAGCAAAAGGCGTTATTATTACAGTTTGCTTAACAGCTTTCCTAGGAAATATTACAGAACCTTTAGAGTTTACTTTATTACTTGTTAGTCCAATGTTATTTGTTACCTATTCAATTCTTGCAGGCATAACAACTATTCCTTTAGGATTTTTAGGAGTAAAGATGGGTTATATAAGAGGTACAATATTTGACTTTGGAGTATTTGGACTTCTTTATGAAAATACAAATTGGATTAATCTAGTGATACTAGGGATTATAAATTTTGTAATATTCTATTATGGATTTAAATTTATGATTAAGAAGTTTAATTTAGTTACTCCTGGTAGAGAAGACTTTGAACTAGATGAAGGTGCAAGTCTTTTATTAAAAGAAAAGAGATATAAAGAAATTGCTGAAATTGTTATAGATGGTTTAGGTGGTGCAATTAATATTCTAACTGTAGAAAACTGTGTAAGCCGTTTGCGTGTAGATGTTGATAAGCCGGAATTAATTAATAAAGATAGAATAAGAGAAAGTGGATGCTTAGGTATATTCTTACCATCAGAAAAGCATATACATGTAGTTTTTGGCCCACATGTAGAAGCTGTAAAAAATGCCGTAGATGATGCATTGAAGCAATTAGGAGAATGATATAAATAAGGCATCTTCAAAAAATAAATAAGTCAGAATGCTCGTCTATTTTGTGTTATACTGCGTCAACAGAGCCCTTAGATAGTACTACTATCTGCGGAACCTGTTTCCTTGTCTAACTCAAAATATACTTCCCATCTTTGACTTATTATTTATTTTCAGATGCCTAATATAGGCAAAATATTAAAAAAGCTGATGAAATGGAGAAGTAGTATGATAATTTATTCTAAAAATATATATCTAGAAGATAAAAAAATAAGTGGTTTTATTAAAATTCATGAAGAGAAAATTATAGATATAGTAGAATGTAAAGATGAACTAATAGAGGGGGATTTAAAAAATTATATTTTAAATGCATTGAAATGGGATAATCATAATGAAGTTCTTGATTATTCAGATTTTAATATTATTCCAGGTTTTATAGACAATCATGTTCATGGATGGGGAACAGGGTCTTTTTGGATTGAAAAGTCAAAAGAATCAATATTAGAAATGCAAAAGAATTTACCAAAAGAAGGTGTAACATCTTTTCTTGCAACAACTGGAGCAGATGCTATAGAAGATATTTTAAAACAGATTAATGAAGCTAATGAAGTATATGAATCAAAACAAATAGGGGCAGAAATGGTAGGAGTTCACTTAGAGGGGCCATTTATAAATAAGGAATACAAGGGAATGCAAAAGGAAGAAAATTGTATATCACCTAATATTGAACTTATGAAGTCCTTTTACAATAGGCAAAAGTCACATGATTTAATAAAATTAATGACAATGGCACCAGAATTAGAAGGGGCTAGAGAGGTTGCTGAATTCTGCAATGAGAAGGGAATACAACTTTCAATTGGCCATTCTGCATCTACCTTTGATAAAATTAAAGAAATGAGAGGATATGGGTTTGGAGGATTTACTCATACCTTTAGTGGAATGAGGGGTATGCACCATAGAGAGCTTGGTGTAGCTGGAGCAGCTCTGTATTTTGAGGATATGTATTGTGAATTTGCTAAACAAACTGGATTAACAGTAAAACATGAGATTTTTGATATAGCCTTAAGAATTAAAACTAGCGATAAAATAATTTTAACTACAGACTGTTGTGGACTAGCTAAAACAGATAAGCCTTGGCATCATTACGTTAGGAAAATAACTCTCATTCCTCATGAAAAAGGCATAATGATTAAGCATGATGATGGAAGAGAAGAAATAATAGATAATAGTCAATATGAAAACGTTAAAGACTTAGAAATGAGTTATATTAATTCAGTAAAAAATGTTGTAAAACATTCTAAGGTGGATATCTTCGATATTGTGAAGATGGCTAGTATAAACCCAGCAAAATATATAAATGTATTTGATAGAAAGGGAAGTATAGCTGTAAACAAAGATGCTGATCTATTAGTAATTGATGATGAGTTTAATATAATTGATACAGTTATTAGAGGTAAGATTTATTAAAAAGTTGATGCATAAGTAGTTACTAAAGAAACAACTGAAGTTATACTTTTATGTATAAAACTGAAGACTGTTGATACTTTGTCAGCAGGCCTGAAAAAGCCTATAGAAAATTTCTATAGGCTTTTGATTACATTTTTTAAACTTCAGTGGAAAGTTCTTCTAATTTTTTTGCTTTTGGAACTGCAATTTTAACTGCTATAATAACTGCACAAACTCCAGCTACTAATTTTCCAATCATAATAGGTAATATTAAATTAGGTTGGAAGTTTGCAGTAAATGCTAAATGATCACCTATAAGGAAGGCACCACATACTGAAAAAGCAATAGTTTTAACTTTATCTTCTGCATTCATGTCTTTAATCATAGCGAATAAGGCTAGTACATTTGCAGCTGCTGCAAGTAAGCCAGTAGTAGCATCTGTAGAAAGACCGAACTTTTTACCTATTACATTTAAAGGTTTTGCTAGATATTTTTTAATTAAATATACCATAGGGAAAGCACCACATAGCATTATTCCTATAGCTCCAGCAACTTCAAGAGCTCTTACCTGGTCAACAGCATCTGCTATTATAGGATCAAATCCCCAGACGCCAAATAAAGTACTAAATAATCCAGTGAAATATTCAACAACACAAAATACAAATACTAATCTTAAAACAGAATCCATAACCTTACCGAATACAATAAATCCTTTTATCATTGCATCTGGTTTAATTAATAATCCAATAGCAATAGCTGCACAAATTATAATTAAAGGTATTAGATTTCTAAAGATTTGCATATAACTTAATAATAATTGATAAGTTGAAGCAGCATCTGTACTTATAATATCTCTAACAAATGGTTTGTTTAATGCAATAAATAAGCTAGAAGTTAGTACACCTATAGGAATAGTTAATATACCAGAC
Organism: Clostridium sp. MB05; assembly: GCF_046581255.1. Taxonomy (NCBI): domain Bacteria; kingdom Bacillati; phylum Bacillota; class Clostridia; order Eubacteriales; family Clostridiaceae; genus Clostridium; species Clostridium sp. MB05. The sequence continues at coordinate 1,022,256 of NZ_CP174370.1, forward strand.
ATCATGCCTAAAGCAAGATATTTATGATCTTTTTTTCCTATCATCTTTAATCCAACTGGGATACTAAATACAATAGTAGCACCAGCCATATATCCAGTTGTCATTGCCATTATCCAACTTTCTTTAGTAGAAGCTAGTGCTTCAGCAAGTTGATAGCCTCCCATATCTACAGCTATAAATGTAGTAGCAGCCATAGCTGGGTCAGCTCCTACAGCTTGGAATAGCGGTCCAAAGATAGTAGAAACAAACTTAGTTATAAAAGGAGCAGATGCCATTATACCTGCTACAGGTAAGAATATTGCTCCTATTGAGTTTATACCTTCTAAGAACTGATTTCCAAGCTCGCTCTCTTCTTTAACTATTGATGCAATAGCACCAACTACTGCACAGAACATAATTATATAAACGACTATCTTTCCTATTATCTCCATAGAAAATCCTCCTATTTTTTGTTTTTGTATAAATCTAGGGCAACATTTCCATATGTATCTGCATATTCATACCATAGATCTAAGTAGTTTCCAACATCTTCACCAAGTGATGTTTTGTATAATGCCCATATAAACCAGTAATATGAACTAATAGCTATATAAGCAATGTAGTGACATTTCTCTACTAAAGTCAGATCTCTTCCAAAGTAAATTTTTAATACTTCCATAGCTTCATCAACTGTATAATCAGAACAACATATAAATGTACCCATATCACTGGCTGGATCAGCATTGCCAGAGTACTCCCAATCTATTAGGTATATATTGTTATTATCAGTTAAGAAATTTGGATCATAACAATCATTGTGACATAAGCGCTTTTCTATATTGTCACCTTCAGCATATTCATATAGATTGCTAATTTTTTCTCTTAAAGTTTCAATATCATTAAAGTGAGGAAGGTGAGATTCTTCATTAATTAAATCTAGTAATTTCTCAGTTTCTTCAAAAATACTAAACTCCCAGTTTGATTTTATACAGCTATCATGGAGTTTTTTTACTAAAGAGAGGCCTTTTTTTACATCTTCTGGGTTTCTATAATTAAAATCTCTACAATTATCTATAAATTTAGAAACTTTCCATCCTTCATTAGGAGACATATAAATAAATGTATTATCTAATCCTAATTCTTTAGCAATTTGTTGAGAGAAACATTCACTTTCTCTATTTATTATTTCTTCTGTTCCAGCACCTGGATGACGATATATATATTTTTCATTTCTTACTTCAAATAAAAATGAGGTGTTTGTTAGTCCTTTTTTTATTTGAACTACATTACAAACTTCATTTTCTTCACACACTAATATAGAACAAATATTTTTAATTATTTTTGAACGCGTATCTTTTATATAAGATGAATCAAAATTCTTTAAGTCATCTAATGAATCAAACTCTAAAATATCATTTTTATCATATTTTCTAATTTTCATAGGAAGTTCGTTTATATGATTTATGTATATATCTTCCCATAAAAGTTTGTCCACTCCTGGATCGTTATATACTTTTTCTAGAATTTCAACAAATTTTTCTGAAAATTCCTTTGAGAAGTAAACATGACCTAACATAATCCAAGAATCATATCCACCAGCTTTTGCATTAGTTATTATGTCATTTTCGTCAGTTGTTATACAGTATTCATCTGTTTCGCTTTCTGCATATACAGCTGAGTAATATGAGAATTCTACATGACTCTCAAATACATTTTTAGTAAAGTAGTTGTCTGAAGAACAAATATAAGTATTTTTAAGTTTTTCTCTAACTAAGTATAATGTTGAATTATTATTTCTTTTGTTATAATCATTATTTACTACAATTTCTACATTAAATTTATCTTTTAAATAGTAAAAGCTTTCCTTCATATATCCAACAACTATTGTTATATCAGTTATTCCTGCTTCTTGTAATTGTTTTATTTGTCTTTCAATAAGTATTTCGCCTTTTACTTCTAATAAACCTTTTGGTCTTTCAAAAGATAGTGGAGCAAAACGAGAGGAAAGACCTGCTGCCATTATAATGGCATTATCAACCTTATTTTTATTAAATTCATTTGATTCCATAATGACCTCCATAATTTCGTTACTTAATATATGTATAATTTATAATGTTCATCTATTGAACGCAATACAATTATAAAGTAGTTTCAAAGAATTTACAAGATTTATCTTTAAATTATGATAATAGAAATTTTATTTATTCTAATCTAAAAATAGTACAAGTTTATAAAAATAATCCATTTCTTATGTAATGTAGAAAATAAAATCTAAAAATATTAAAAGTTTAAGTAAAGAATCTTCTAAATTAAAGCAATTAAGTTATGATAATATAAATGCATAAGGTGTAAAGCATTACAAAATGTAAACAAGCCTAGTTAAGCTTAATACACTTTTCATAAAAGGGGAATGACAAAGAGAATATTAAGATGGAGGGGTTTAAATGAAAATTAAAAAATTGACATCAATTTTATTAGCAGCAACGTTAACTTTAGGTTTAGTAGCTTGTGGAGGAAATAGCAAAAACACAAGTGATAAGACGGATAATAAAAATGCTAAAAGTAACAAAATAACAATATGGGCATGGGACGAGTCTTTCAACATAGTAGCAGCAAATAAAGCAAAGGAAATATATAAAAAGGATCATCCTGACGCAGAAATTGAAGTTGTTACAATGGCTCAAAATGATATTGTAGCTAAATTAAATACAAGCTTATCTTCAGGATCTTATGAAGGACTTCCTAATGTTGTATTAGTTGAAGATTATAGAATTCAAGGATATCTAACATCATATAAAGATGAATTTGCAGATTTATCATCTATAGCTAAAGCAGGAGATTTTGCAGAGTTTAAAACAGGTGTAAATTATGTTGATGGTAAATTATATGGAATTCCTTTTGATAGTGGAGTTGCAGAAACTTTCTATAGAACAGATTTAATAGAAAAAGCTGGATACACTAAGGAAGATATGCAAAACCTAACTTGGGAAAAATACATTGAAATAGGTAAAGCTGTAAAAGAAAAGACTGGTGTTGCTATGTGTACACTAGATCCAAGTGATATAGGACAAATTAGAATGATGTTACAAAGTGCTGGAGCATGGTACACAGATGAAAATGGTAAGGTTACTATAGCAGATAATCAAGCATTAAAAGATGCTCTAAAGACATATAAGGATTTAACTGAATCAGGAATTACAAAGCAAGTAGCAAATTGGGATCAATTTGTAGGAGCATTTAATAAAGGAGAAGTTGCATCAGTAGTTACAGGTTGTTGGATTGCACCTTCAATTAAGAAGGCTGAAGATCAAAGTGGAAAATGGGCTATAGCACCATTCCCTAAGATGGGAGCTAATTCTAAATCTGTTAATGCATCTTCACTAGGTGGAGCAGGATGGTATGTTCTTAAAAATGTTGGAAACACAGATATGGCAGTAGATTTCTTAGGAAAAACTTTTGCTTCAAATACAGATTTAATGAATGGATTAGCACAAGATATAAATTTAGTAAGTACTCTAAAAGCAGCAGCAAAAGCTCCAAATTATTCTAAGCCAAATGAATTCTTTGGTGGTCAAGAAATATTTGCAGATTTTGCAAAATGGAATGAAAAAGTACCTTCAGTAAATTATGGACTACACACTTATGCAATTGAAAGTATTATGACTGAAGCTGTTCAAGCTATAGTAGGTGGAGCTGATATTGATTCAACTTTAAAGAATTTCCAAGGCCAAATTGAATCAGCTGTAGCACAATAATAAGAGTTAAAAGAGAAATAATTATTATAAGGAGAGTAGCCATTTATTAAAATAAAAATTAGTAAATGGTTATTTTCTATATAGGGGGAATAGGCTTGATAGTAAGAAAGAAAAACAATAGTCTCAATTATAAGTCGGATAGAAAAGCATGGATATTTATTATGCCAAGCATTATTTTAATAACAGTCTTTGTGTTTTATCCAATGGTACAAGCTTTTATAACTTCCTTCCAAGGTGGACTGGGAAATAATCTAGGCTTTGTAGGAATAGATAACTATAAAAGGTTGTTAACAGATTCAACATTTAAAAAGGCATTATTTAATACATTATTATATCTAATAATCCAAGTGCCTATTATGACTATATTAGCCCTTGGAATATCAGCTTTATTAAATGATAAAAAATTAAAAGCAAGAGGATTTTTTAGAACAGCAATATTTTTACCATGTGTTACGTCACTTGTAGCATATTCTATTATTTTTAAAAGTCTATTTGCCACTGATGGATTTATAAATGTAATTTTAATGCAAATTAATGTTATATCAGAACCAATTGCATGGATTACTCATCCTATATGGGCAAAGGTATTAATTATAATAGCAATAACATGGAGATGGACAGGTTATAATATGGTATTTTACTTAGCTGGTATGCAATCAATTGATGATTCTATATATGAAGCAGCTGAAATTGATGGGGCAAGTGCTTTTATGAGATTCAAATGCATAACTCTTCCATTACTAAAACCTATAATTTTATTTACAACAATAAATTCTACAATAGGAACATTACAATTATTTGATGAAACTGCAAATATAACACTTGGAGGACCAGCAAATGCAACAATTACAATTTCACAATATATATATAATTTATTATTTAAATATTCACCAAACTTTGGATATGCAGCAGCAATATCATATGTAGTAGTACTAATTATAGTGATACTATCATTTATTCAATTAAAAGCAGGAGGGGATAAGGATGAATAAAAAAAGTAAGATAATAAATTTTATTAAATATGTGTTTTTAATTATTTTATCTTTTATATCAGTCTTCCCATTTATTTGGATGGTCATAGCTACAACTAATAAGTCCGTTGAAATTACAAAAGGCACATTAATACCAGGAACATATTTTTTTGAAAATCTAAAAAACTTATTAGCATCAGACTTGCAATATATGACAGCATTTAAAAATTCACTGAAAATTGCAGCTGTTACTACAGTTTTAGCTATGCTAATTTCTTCACTAGCAGGATATGCCTTTGAGGTATATAAAACAAAGACTAAAGATAAAATATTTAAATTTATACTACTATCTATGATGGTACCTTTTGCAGCCTTAATGGTACCTTTGTTTAGAATGTTTAGTAAATTTAGCAACGTTGTTCCATTAAAAGGAATATCTTTAAATACACATGGTTCAGTAATTATTATTTCAGTTGCAACAGCATTTTTAATATTCTTCTTTAGGCAAAACACAAAGAGTTTTCCAAAGGACTTAATGGAAGCAGCAAGAATAGATGGTCTAGGGGAATTTGGCATTTTCTTTAAGATTTATATACCGACAATGAAGTCAACTTATGCAGCAGCAACAATAGTTACTTTTATGGCTAGCTGGAACAGTTACTTATGGCCACTTATAGCATTACAATCACCAGAGAAAAGAACATTACCACTTGTTATATCAGCATTAGGCTCATCATATACTCCTGATTATGGACTGATGATGACTGCTGTTTTAATAGCAACTCTGCCTACAGCTTTAATATTCTTCTTAATGCAAAAGCATTTTGTTGCAGGTATGACAGGTTCAATGAAAGGATAATTATTGCCCCTCCCTCCAGGGGTTCAATTATTTTAAAAAAGGCTGTGTTAGAGGTAAATGCTCTTAACACAGCCAAATAAAAAGATAAAACCAGAAAAGAGGTGTTATGTTTATGTTAGATATACAAAGCTCACAAAGCACTGAAAACTTACAAAATGAGCCAAGCTTAGATTGGTTAGAAAATCCAGAAGTTTTTAGAGTTAATAGGATAGATTCCCATTCAGATCATTTATTTTATGATAAGAAAGAGGATTTGTCATTAGGATATGATATACCACTTAAGCAAAGTTTAAATGGAAAATGGAGATTTTCTTATGCAGTTAATCCAAGTAACAGGATAAAAGATTTTTATAAGGAGGATTATGATTGCAGTAGTTTTGATTATATAAATGTACCAGGACATATTCAAATGCAAGGCTATGATAAATGTCAATATATAAATACAATGTATCCATGGGATGGAGTAGAGGAATTAAGACCTCCACAAGTTTCAGAAGAGTATAACCCAGTTGGAAGTTATGTTAAATATTTTAAAGTAAAAGAAGAATTGAAAAATAAAAAGATTTATATATCCTTTCAAGGTGTTGAAACAGCATTTTATGTATGGTTAAATGGAGAGTTTATAGGCTATAGTGAAGACACATTTACTCCATCAGAATTTGAATTAACAAAGCATCTAAAGGATGGAGAAAATAAATTAGCTGTTGAAGTATATAAAAGAAGTAGTGCTAGCTGGATAGAAGACCAAGATTTTTGGAGGTTTTCAGGAATATTTAGGGATGTTTATCTATATGCAACACCAAATTATCATGTAGAAGATTTATTTGTAAAGGCAGGGTTAGATGATACTTATACTAATGGTGAATTAAGTATAGATATAAAATTAAACAATAATAAAGAATGTATTGTAAAAGCATATTTAAAAGATAAAAATAATAATTTGATTCATAGCTTTCAAGAAGTTAAATTTGATAAATATAATAATGAAAATGATAGTAACACCACTAATAAAGACATTAATAAAGTAAGCTTTAAGTCTACTATAAATAAAGTTAAGGTATGGAGTGCCGAGAGTCCTTATTTATATAAACTTTATATTGAGTTATTAGATAATGAAGGAACTTTATTAGAAATAGTTCCTCAAAATGTTGGATTTAGAAGGTTTGAATTAATTAATAAGCTGATGTGTTTAAATGGAAAGAGGATAGTATTTAAAGGAATAAATAGACATGAATTTAGCTCTAAAAATGGACGTGCAATTACTAAAGAGGATATGTTATGGGATATAAAATTTTTAAAACAAAATAATATAAATTCAGTAAGAACATCTCACTATCCAAATCAAAGTCTTTGGTATGATCTTTGTGATGAATATGGAATTTATTTAATAGATGAAGCCAATTTAGAAAGTCATGGATCATGGCAAAAGATGGGGGCATGTGATCCAGAGTGGAATGTTCCAGGTTCAATTCCAGAATGGAGAAATACTGTAATTGATAGAGCAGAATCAATGCTTCAAAGAGATAAAAATCACCCATCAATTTTAATGTGGTCATGTGGTAATGAATCTTATGCAGGAACAAATATTTTAGAGATGACAAAGTATTTTCATGAAAATGATGATACTCGATTAGTTCACTATGAAGGGGTATTTTGGAATAGAGAATTTGATGAAATAAGTGATATTGAAAGTAGAATGTATGCAAAGCCTTCAGATATAGAGGAATATTTAAAAAACAATCCACAAAAGCCTTATATAAGCTGTGAATATATGCATGCAATGGGCAATTCCTGTGGAGGAATGAAGTTATATACAGATCTTGAGGATAAATATGAACTGTATCAAGGTGGATTCATATGGGATTATATAGATCAAGCAATAGAAGTAACTAATAAAGAAGGAAAAAAAGTATTTGCATATGGAGGGGACTTTGATGATAGGGCAACAGACTATTGTTTCTGTACTGATGGAATTGTTTATGCTGACAGAAGTGTATCTCCAAAGGCTCAAGAAGTAAAATATTTATATTCAAATGTAAAAATTATTCCTAACAACAAAGGTGTAACTATAAAAAATAATAATTTATTTGTGGGAACAGATGAATATGATTTTGTAGTATATATTGAAAAAGAAGGCGAAAAGATTTTTGAAACTATGATAAAAGCTGATGTTGAACCAGGAACAGAAAAGTATATAGAGATACAATATCCAAATATTGAAAATTATGGGGAATATACCTATAATATATCTATGAGGTTAAAGGAAAATTTATTGTGGGCTAATAAAGGGTTTGAAGTATCTTTTGGTCAAGAAGTTTATAATATAGATTGCAAAGGTTGTACAAAAGTTAGTGAAAATATAAATAGCAAGAAAAGTACATTAAAAGAAATTTTACAGGAAGATAATCTAAATAAATCATTAGAAGAATACCCCAAAGAAGTTATAGAAGATAAAGACAAGTTGTTACAAGTGATTGAAAATAGCAGTTCACCACAAAGTTTCAAGATTATCCATGGAGATGTGAATATAGGTGTAGTTGGTAAAGGCTTTAGAATGATGTTTTCTAAACAAGAAGCAGGTTTAATATCTCTTTGTTATGATGGAGTTGAATATATAACAAGAGTTCCAAGAACTTCTTTCTTTAGAGCAACCACAGATAATGATAGGGGAAATGGCCATGATTTTAGAACTGCACAATGGCAAATAGCAGGAGCTAATCAAAAATTAGAAGGCTTTAAATATATAGAAGAAAATGGTAAAATAGTATTAACTTATAAATTTATAATGCCAACTAGCATTAAAACTAATAATATAGTTAAATATACAGTAACTCCAAATGGGAATATAGAAGTTGATATACATTATAAAGGTGTAGAGGGTTTATCAGAGATACCTATATTTGCTATGGATTTTAAATTAAAAAAGGAACTTAGTAATTTTGAATACTGTGGTTATGGGCCAGAGGAAAATTATATAGATCGTAATAATGGTGCTAGGCTTGGAAGGTTTAAAAATACAGCTATAAATAATTTATCTAAATATTTAATTCCACAAGAATGTGGAAATAGAAAAGGTGTAAGATGGGTAAGGGTAACAGATAGTAATAATGAAGGTTTATCTTTTAAATATATAAATATACCATTTGAGTTAAGCGTATTACCATATAGTGCTTATGAGCTTGAAAATGCTATGCATATAGAAGAACTTCCACCTATTAATTATACATGGGTACGTATAATAGCTAAACAAATGGGTGTTGGTGGAGATGATAGTTGGGGAGCCTTAGTACATGATGAATATAAAATTTCATCTAAAGAAGATATAAATTTAAGTTTTATTATATCAAAGGCTTAAGGCATTATCAAATAAATATTAGACCAGTTTTCTCGCCTATTTGTCACGATTACTTAGTCGTCAAAAGCCTGGCATAGCTCCACTATGACAGTCTTTTAACTTCTTGTCTCGTGGCAAATATGCTTCGAACCTTTGGTCTATTATTTATTTTCGCATGCCTAATATTTAATCTTTAGTGTAACTTATATATAATAATCTGTAGAGGGTGATATTATGAGTAAAAATTATTGTAAGGTTTTAATTGTAGAAGATGAATTTATTATGCGTCAAGGAATGAAACATATGCTTGAATGGGAAAGGGAAGGCTTTACAATAGTTGGAGAAGCAACAAATGGGCAAGAGGCATTAGAGCTAATAGATACCTTAAAGCCTAACATTATAATTTCTGATATAGTTATGCCTATACTTAATGGTGTTGATTTTTCCAAAATAGTTCAAAAAAAATATCCAGATCTACAGATTATTATTTTAAGTAGCTATGATAATTTTGAATATGTTAAAAATACTCTTTTAAATGGAGCTGTAGATTATATATTAAAACCAACATTAAATCCAAGTCAGCTTTTAGTAACTTTAAAAAAAGCAGTTGATAGAATTCCAGGTTTAGAGTTAATTAAAAATGAGGATGTTTATTACAATAATTTAATTGAAAGATATTTACTTGGCTTTGATTCTAAATTAGATAATACTAAGTTTTCAGCAATTTTTCCTAATACTTGCTTTAGAATTTTAGGTATAAATTTAAAGCAAATTTATGGAAAAAATAAAGAAAATATAAAAAGAATTAAAACAAAGATAGAAGAATTTTTTATAACTAATGAAGAGTATATTCATTTGAAGCTCTTAATTAATGATGAAGTACTTTGTTACATTATCAATTATAAAATAAGTAAAGATAAAGAAATAGTAGAGAACATTAAAGAATATATTGAGAAGAATTTATTAATTCAAGAAAATATATTTTTTATAATCACACCAAAATTTGATAACATTTACAAAGTTAAAGAAATATATAATGAAAAGTTTATTTTAGACCTATCTCAAAAATTTTATTATAAAGATGAGTTTTTACTAAATACAGAAGGAATAGATTTAAAAAGCAAGTTAGTAAAGTTTGATTATAATAAATATTCTAATCTAATAAAAACAAAAGAATTCAATTTAGCAATTAATATGATAAATGAATATGTAGATTATGCTATAGCTTTAAGGATCGATGAGTATAAGCTTAAAAACCTTGTTAAAAACTTATTATATAATGTGATAGTAAGTTTAGAATCTTATGAAATAGAAACAGATGAGTTAAGGCAATCATACTTTAAGAAAATAGATAATTTATCATATTCACAAGACTTTATTGAAGAAATTAATAAAATTATTTTAGAACTTAAAGATATTATTTCAAAAAATATTAATGTGGAAGAGGAAAGAATTAAAGAAATTTTAGATTATATAAATGAGCATTATGATAAATCTCTTGAGTTAAGTGATATTTCAAAGGCATTTAACTTTAATTATTATTACTTATCCTTCTATTTTAATAATCACTGTAAGGAAGGCTTTTCAGAATATCTGAATAGAATAAGAATTGAAAAAGCATGTGAACTATTACAAGAAAATAAGTTTTATGTTTCTGAAATAAGTAGTATGGTAGGTTACTCAGATCATAGTTATTTTTGTAGAGTCTTTAAAAAGATAGTAGGACATACTCCTAGTAATTATCGAAGATTAAACAAAGTTAAGGGAGTGCTAAGTAATGAAAAAGAAGCTGATAAAAAATAGTTTATTTTTTAAAATATTGTGTGTTGTTGTTGCAGGAGTAATTTGTGTATCAGCTTCTATTAGTTATATTATAATAAATATTTCAAGGGGAATATTTACAAAAACTTATAGTGACTCTCAGAAAAAAATATTTCAGCAAGTAAATGATAAATTTTATGATTTTCATGCTGAAGTAGTTAAAGTTATAAATGAAGTGAATTCTCATAAAGCCTTTAAAGTATTTCTCGCTGAAGAAAATTTAAGTATAAAAGAAAATTTTAAAAATATATATGATGTTAAGAGTCAGATGAAATCAGCATTAGCAACAAATACATATGATATGAGTGTTTTAATAGTAGGTTTAAATGGAAATTCATATTTAAATAGAGAAGAGCTTTTAACTATGGATTCTAATGAGATATTGGACATGGATATCTCTAAAAAATCCTTAGAAAATAGTAAAACTATTCTATATCAGTATTTAAAAAAGGGATTTACTTCCTTCACAAAGGATGAGCCTGTAATTGTTATAACAAAAGCTTTGAATTTAAGTAATGGAAAGCCTTATGGGGTTATATACTTTACAATAAAAGAAAAAGATTTTGAAAAATTTTATGATTATTTTACAGTAGAAATAAATGATATAGTAGTTCTAAATGAAAATAATGTTGTTCTATCTTCAAACAAAAAAGAAAATATTGGAGAAGTCCAAGAAGAATTTAAAGAAAGCATAGATGAGCTTGCTTTAACAAAGGAAGTAAGTAAAAGTTATAAAAGTGATACAAATACAATATTAATTCAAAGACTTCCTTATTGTAATTTAACTATATGCGGAACTGTAGATAATTATAAAGCCTTAGGAAAAATGTATGATATGAGAAATATAATTCTCATTTGTGTTGTAATTACATTATGTATTTTAATAGTTATATTTTTAATAGTTAGGCAAATGACTAAACCTCTATATTTACTTACTAAAAAAATGTCTAATGTAAGGGATGGAAACTTTGATGAATATATAGAAGTAAGTGGTCCAGAAGAAGTTAAAGAGTTATCATCTACCTTTAATTATATGATAAAGGATTTAAATAAATATGTAGATGAGCTAGTTAAGGTTCAAAGGGAAAAGAGAGTAGCCGAAATACATGCCTTGCAGATGCAGATAAATCCACATTATATTTTTAATACATTATCAAGTATAAAATGGCTTATATGGCAAGGAAGTAATGATAAATCAATAAGTGCATTAGATTCTTTTATAAGTTTATTAAGAAATACAATTAGTAAGACAGATGAGTTTATTACTGTAGCTGATGAAATAGAGAATATTAAGAATTATGTTTTTATAAATAATATTAGGTATGGAGACAGAATAAAAGTTGAGTATTTTATAATGCCTGATTGTAATGATTATTTGGTGCCTAAACTAATACTACAGCCTTTTATTGAAAATTCCTTCTTCCATGGATTTCCATCAGATGAAGAAGGAAAGATACAAATTTTCATAAAAGAACAAGATGAAAATATGAAAATAGAAATATATGATAACGGTGTAGGAATAGAAGAAGAGACTTTAGAAAAAGTTAAAGAGAAAAAAGAATCTAAAAACGAACATTTTAGCGGAATAGGAATAAATAATGTTGATAGTAGAATTAAGCTTATATATGGGGATGAATATGGAATAGAGATAAAAAGTAAATTAAATAAAGGAACAACGGTAACAATAATAATACCGATTAAGAAATAAAAAAATCAAAGGGGGTAGCGTAACGTTACCCACTTGAGGTCTAATTCTTTTTCAATAAAAGAGCTATCTTAATGAAAGCTCTTTTTTTACTCTATAGGAAATTATATTTTTAAAATCTGTGAATAAATTATTTATAGAACATAAGTTATTAAAGTTAGTCCTATAGAGTAAAAAGAGAATAAAGTGCGCGTGCAAGATTTTCCTCAGGCAAGCTTCGGGCACTGAGTAGTGTAACTTCCACTAACCAAATATAAAATTTGGAGTGTCAGTTAAATGCACATGCGCAAAAAAAGTCGACAGCTCGGCAAGCTCGCCTTAGCGACTTTTTTATGTATTTAGATATAAATAGTAAAACATTTAAAAATATGTCCAAAATATGTCCAAATACGTCCAAAATATGTCCGAAATACAAATTAACGTTATTATTTACAAATATTGTGATATAATTATCATATAGAAAATAATAGAAGGAAGTGTTTTTATGAATAAAAGTAAAATCTATGCTTTAATAGTAGCTACAGCAATACTTACTCAAGTAACAGCCCCATCTTTAAATGTTTTAGCTGAAGAAGTTAATACTAAAAAAATTGATGAAAAAGTGAGCTTAGAGGAAGGCAACTTAAAAATTAATGAATCATTACAAAAGAAGGATGAAATTATAAATATACCAGATATTAATTTAAAGAAAACATTAAATGAAACATTAAGTCAAGATCAAGTAACAGTGCCATCTGTAAATGCTTCAGCTGAAGAAGGTAATATTAAAAAAATTGATGAAAAAGTAAGCTTAGAGGAAGAGAACTTAAAAATTAATGAATCATTACAAAAGAAAGATGAATTTATAAATATACCAGATATTAACTTAAAGAAAGCATTAAATGAAACATTGAATCAAGCAGAAAATGCTGATATTACTAAAGAGCAACTTGAAAACATAACAAAATTAGTAGCAAGTAATAAAAATGTAAATAGCATCGAAGGGTTACAATATTGTAAAAATTTGAAACATTTGGAAGTGTGGAATGGTCAAATAAATGATATTAATCCTTTGAAATCTTTAACTAATTTAGGTACATTAAACTTATATGGAAATAAAATTAATGATATTAAAGCTTTAAAAGACCTAAAAAATTTGAAATATCTTAATTTGGGAAAAAATCAAATAAGCAAAATAGAAGGCTTAGAAGAATTAACTAATTTAGAGGATTTATTTTTAGATGGTAATGAAATAAATTATATTGATAATATAAGCCATTTATCTAAATTACATTTATTAGATTTATCAGATAATCACATTGCTAAAATAGAAGGGTTAGAAGGGTTAGCTAATTTAGTAATATTAGGTTTACGAAAAAATAGTATAGAGAAAATAGAAGGGTTAGAAGGGCTGACTAATTTAAAATCATTAGAATTAACTTCAAATCAAATAAGTAAAATAGAAGGGTTGAAAGGATTAACTAATATAGATTGCTTATTATTAGATTCAAATCAAATAAGTAAAATAGAAGGTTTAGAAGAGTTAAAGAATTTAGAGACCTTAATTTTAAGGTCAAATCAAATAAGTAAAATAGAAGGGCTAGAAGGATTAAATAATTTAGATTTATTAATTATGGACTCTAATGAAATATCTGAAATAACAGGATTAAAAGGATTAATAAATTTAAGATTTTTGTCTTTACAACTTAATAAAATAAGTAAAATAGAAGAATTAGAAGAGTTGAGTAATATAGAGTACTTAAATTTGAATTCTAATAAAATAAGTAATATAAAACCATTAAGTGAGTTCACTAAATTGCGTGAATTTTATATAAGTGATCAAGATATTAATTTATCTGAATTAGAAGCAAATGCTTCACTTGAGGTAGATAATATTTTAGTTGGTATTAATGGAGAAAGAATACAGCCTAGTGAAATTAGCAGTGGTGGTAATTATAATTCAGAAACAAATAAGATTAAGTGGAATAATATATCAAAAGATGTAGTTGAGAATTATTCCTTTGTAAATGATGTGAAAATAGGAAATGCTACGGGAACTTATTCAGGATCAGTATCACAACCAATTAAGTATATAAATAATAACAAAGGAAATACTGAAAATAATAATTCAGATACTAATAGTAATGGTAAATCAGATACAAAAAATAATACTTCATATACCAACCTTCCAAAAACAGGGGTAGAGAGTCCATTACCATATATAGCTGGAGTATCTTTATTATTGGGTTCTGTATTAAGTATTAAGAAGAAAAAATAATATAAAAATAATTTAATAGTATAAGATAAATATAAAGTTTTGGTAGGGCGGTTCAATTATAAACTTGAATCGTCTTTTTTATTAATTAGATATTCTATATAATGATACAAATGCTTTATTTAGTCTAATAATTTCCAAGAAATATTTTTTGAAATGCTATTGTAAAGGTAATCAAAGCGTGATATTATAAATATACAAAATATTGTACATTAAATGAGAATTAGACAGGAAGTGATATATTGGACTTGCAAAGTACGCTTATGCAAAAGCTTGGAATAGCAATTAATTCCTTGGCAGTTGAGTTTTTATCTTTAAATGAAGGTGACAGAATTAAGACTATTGCAGAGCTTTCTGAGAATTACTACACCGCAAGAGGTACAATACAATCTGCTTTAAAGTTTTTAAAAGAGCATGGTGCATTAACTTTAGAATCTAGAGGACATTTAGGAACTTTTATAAAGGAGATAAATTATATAAAGCTTTTAGAACTTACAGGAATTAAATCTTTAGTAGGGGTTATGCCATTACCTTATTCTAAAAGGTATGAAGGACTAGCAACTGGACTTTGTAAGTGTTTAAATGGATCAGGTATAAATACAAATCTTGCTTTTATGAGAGGATCTAACCATAGATTAAAAGCTTTGGAAGATGGCAGATATGATTTTGCAGTAACTTCTAGACTAACTGCTGATTATTATTTAGAAAATAATAAGGAAATTCAAATAGTTAAAACTTTTGGAGATTTTAGTTATGTTAATGAACATATAATAGTTGTTTCTAAAGATTTTAATGGTGAATTCAAAAAAGGTACAAGAGTTGGAATAGATAATTCTTCTATAGATCAGTTTATGTTAAGTAAAATATATTTTGAAGAAATAGAAGTAGAATATGTTCCATTAAACTATAGTCAGTTTATCACAGCAATAAAAGAAAATAAAATAGATGCTGCAATTTGGAATTTAGATGATATTGAGGATAGGAAAGATGACATAAAATTTATTCCTATAAACAGAGAAAATAAAAATATAAAAGATACAGAAGCAGTAATTATTGCAAATAAGAAAAATTCAATTGTTCCAGCACTTTTTTCTAGGGTTTTAAATGTAGATGATGTGAAGGAATATCAAAGACTTGTTATGGAAAAGAAGATAATGCCTCAATACTAGGGGTATTACTAATATCAAAATACAAAAAAACGTATATTGGAGGTTTGGAGATGGAATTAACATTAAGATTAAATATACTAAGAGACTCAGGACAATTATCACAACAAAATTATGACAAGGTTCTAAAGGTAATAGACCATTTTAAGGAAAAAATGGATATAACACTTTTAGAAGAGAATGCATCTATGTTTATAACTCATTTATGTTCAGCATTAACAAGAATTGAAGAAGATAAATTAGTTAATAAATTAGATGAAGTTGTAGCAGAATCTTTAAAAGAAGATAAAAATTATGATAAAGCATATTTAGTAACAAAAGAATTAGAAGAAATTCTAGGAAAAATTCCAGACTCAGAGTTTGATTTTATAATAATGCATGTTTGTACATTGCTATAATTAATCTAAGTAAACAAAGAAGAGTGGGACAAGTAAATAGATATAGGACAAATATATAAGAAAATAAACAAATGAATAGATAAATAACAATATGGAAAAGTAGATAATGTAAATAAACATATAAAGATATAGATAGATAGTAAGTAAATAAAAAAATTAGAATAATATAAAGAAATTTTTAAAATTAGGGAGGAATATAAAAATGAAAAGAATAGTAATAGGTGGACAAATAGACAAGCAAAGAGTAGCAGATATAACAGCAAAAATAGCAGGTGACAAAGCAAGTATTGAAATTAAAAGTGATATAGAAGCAGCAATGGCAATAAAAACAGGAGCAGCAGATTTTTATTTAGGAGCGTGTAACACTGGTGGCGGTGGAGCACTTGCAATGGCAATAGCATTACTTGGAATGGGCCAATGTGCAACAGTATCAATGCCAGGAAATATTAAAAGCGAAGCAGAAATAAAAGCAGAAGTAGAAGCAGGGAAAAAAGCGTACGGATTTACAGCACAACATGCAGAAGAGGTTATACCAGTAATTCTTAAATATCTATTATAAAATATTTATCAACTCAAGTATTTATATATGAAAGTTAGCTTTTGTTGAATAAAGTGAGCAAACAGTCATAAAAACATAAATAGAAAATTTAATTAGTTATATATTTTATTTATATATATTATATTAAAAAATTTTTGGGAGGTATTATTTATGCAATATTTAGTTGTAGCACTTTTAGGTGCTTTAGCAGCAATACTAGCAAATGCTGGTATAGCTGTTTTCAATGATGGTTTTAGAGCTATAGTTCCTGAATACCTAGAAGGTAGAATGGACAAGAAAGCTTTAGCAGCAACATCTTTTGCAATAAGCTTTGGATTAGTTATTGGTTTTGGTATTCCGGTATCAATAGCTGCATCTATAATCTTAATTCACAGTATATTATTAGGTACTGATATTATTGGATCTTTCTGTCCAAGTGGTAAAAAGGGACTAGTTATATCTGGAATAGTTGGAGCTCTTTATGGAGTAGGTATAGTTTATGGATTACAATTTGTTGTTGATTTATTTGCAAAGCTACCAGTTAATTTCTTAGATTCATTAAAACTAGTTGGTACTCCAATTACAGTTGCATTTGCAGTATTCCCAGCATTGGTTGTATCTTATCAATTTGGAATTAAAAAAGGATTCCTTACAGGAATAGTTGCTTTAATAGTAAGACAAATAACTGCAATATATGGAGTTTTCACTATAAATGGAGCTAAGGTTAAATTAGATCAAGAAGGTATGGCATTACTTGCAGGTATGATAATAATGATTGCTTTTGCAATGAAGGAAAAACCAGATCCAAATGCACCAAAGATTGATTTAGCAGCACTTTTTGAAGAAAGAGTTAAAAAAATCAAAAAGAACTTACCTTTATTAGCTTTAATGGGTGGATTAGTATCAGCAGCAACTAGTTTAAGCCTAGTAGCTGGAGACCCTATTAGTTTAAATCTTTTAGCAGAAGGAAAAACAACTGAAGCTGCAATGACAGCATTTGCAAGAGGTATAGGATTTATACCACTAGTTGCAACTACTGCAATTTCAACTGGAGTATATGCACCAGCAGGTATGACATTTGTATTCGTTACTGGATTCTTAATAGGAAACCCAATACTAGCATTTGTTGCAGGGGCAGTAGTAATGACTTTAGAAATTTTATTCTTAGATGTTATGGCTAAGATGATGGACAAGTTCCCAGGAGTTAGAAAGTGCGGAGATAACATAAGAACAGCTATGAGTAAAGTACTAGAAGTTGCTTTATTAGTAGGTGGTGCGATGGCAGCTCAAGCAATGGCACCAGGATTTGGATTATTCGTAGTAGTTGGACTTTATGTATTAAATAAAACTTCAAAGAAGCCAATAGTAGATATGGCTGTTGGTCCAGTAGGAGCAATTACAGTAGGAATTTTAATTAACATATTAAACTTAGTTGGATTATATGTAGTTCCTAAATAAGAATTAAATAAAAATTAGATAAATTTTACTTAATTAAATAGAGAGGTAGCATAATAACTTGCTACCTCACTTTTAAAATAAGCATAACTTATTCAATAACTAAAATGTTATAGAAGTACATATACTCCAATATATAATTTCCTTCCTTCAGCTTTGAAGTTCACCTATGTAATTTTTCGATGACTTGGAGCGAAGGGACGGAATAAGTAAAATTACATAGATAAACTTTTTTATAAGGAGATATTTATATGAATAAAGAAATAATTTATTGTCATGAACATATTACTATAGATTTATCAGGCGTAAAAAAAGATGCGGATTGTTTTTTAAATAATAAAAGACAAACAATAGAAGAGTTTAAAGATTTAAAGGCTAAAGGAGTTTCTACCATTATAGATGTTACTAATAGAGGAATGGGAAGAAGTACTGAATATGTTAGTGAAGTTATTAAAGAAACTGGTATAAATATTCTTCAAGCAACAGGATACTATAAGGAACCATTTCTTCCAGAAGAGGTTTATAAGATAAGCGAAAAAGAAATGGCAAAGCTTTTAGTAGATGAAATAGTCAATGGGATAGATGGGACACAGGTTAAAGCAGCTGTTATAGGAGAAATAGGAACTAGCTTAAATAAAATAGAGGAAATGGAAAAGAAAGTTTTTGAAGCTTCATGTAGAGCACACTCTGAAACAGGAGCACCAATAATAACACATACAACACTTGGAAAATTAGGATTAGAGCAAATTGAAATATTTAAAGAGTTTAACGTTGACTTATCTAAAGTTACATTAAGTCATATAGATCTAAGTGGTGATTTAGAATATATGTTTAGATTAGTTGATACAGGAGTAAATATAGCATTTGATACAATTGGAAAAAATAATTATCAGCCAGATGAAAAGAGAGTAGAGTGGTTAAAAGCTCTTTGTGAAAAAGGATATAGCAATCAAATAGTTATGTCTATGGATATTACAAGAAAATCTCACTTTAAAGGAAATGGTGGACTTGGTTATAGTTATTTAATAGATAACTTTTTACCAAGATTATATGAAAATGAAATTTCTAACAAACATATAGAAAATATGTTAGTTAATAATATAAAAAATATATATAACCTTAAGTAGGAGGAAAATCTATGAGAACATACCCATTACACTCAATAAGTTTAGATGAAGCAAAGAAATTACAATTTAAAATAATAGATACAATAACAAAGAATTTTGATGGACAAGAAATATTATCCCTAGGGGACTTAGGTGTTGTTAAGGGATTAAATAAACCAACTTATACTAAAAAAGTAGAAATGGTTTTTGCAGAAGTATTTGATGCAGAAGCAGCAATATTTGTTAGAGGAGCAGGAACTGGAGCTATAAGATGGGGATTAATTAGCTTTATGAACAGCGGAGATACTATTTTAGTTCATGATGCACCAATATATCCTACTTCAAAAGTTACTATTGAAACTATGGGACTTAAGGTTATAAAAGCTAACTTTAATGATTTAAATGATGTAAAAGATGTTATCTTAAAAAATCCAGAAATAAAGGGTGCTTTAGTTCAAAATACAAGACAAAAAATAGATGACTCTTATAATTTAGAAGAAGTTATAACTACTATAAAAGAAGCTAATTCTAACATAAAAATAATTACTGATGATAACTATGCTGCTTTAAAAGTAAAGAAGATAGGTAACCAATGTGGAGCTGATCTTGGAAGTTTTTCTTGCTTTAAGATATTAGGACCTGAAGGTGTTGGTGTTTTATTAGGAAAGAAAGATCTTATAGATAAGGTTTATTCATTAAATTATTCAGGGGGAAGTCAAGTCCAAGGACATGAAGCAATGGAAGCTTTAAGAGGACTTGTATATGCACCAGTTTCATTAGCAATTCAATCAGAAGTTAATGAGGAGCTTGTAACTAGATTAAAAAGTGGAGAGATCCCAGAAATAAAGGATGCTTTTCTTGCTAATGCTCAATCAAAAGTATTATTAGTTGAATTAAAGGAAAATATAGCAGAAGAAGTTTTAGAATTAACAACTAAATATGGAGCAGCATCACATCCAGTAGGCTCAGAATCAAAATATGAATTTGTTCCAATGATGTATAGAGTTTCTGGAACCTTTAGAGCAGCTGATCCTACTTTAGAAAAGAGAATGATAAGAGTAAATCCAATGAGAAGTGGAGCAGATACAATAATAAGAATATTAAAAAATGCAATTGATGACGTTAAAAAAGAAATTAAGTAAGGGGGAGTAAAGATGTTTCTTGAAAAAACTATAGAAAGAAATAGGGAGTTAGTTCAAGCTGCATTTAAGCTCCATAAAGAAGGATTGATAATACCTGATACTTATGTTATTGATTTAGATACTTTAATAGAAAATGCTAAGAAACTTAAAGATGAAGCAGATAAGTATGGGATAAAGCTTTATTTTATGACAAAACAAATAGGTAGAAATCCACTTATTTGCAAGGAATTTATGAAGCTTGGCTACGATGGAGCAGTAGTAGTAGACTTTAAAGAAGCAGAAGTTATGATTGATAATGGAATTAAGATAGGTCACGTAGGACACTTAGTTCAAATTCCAAAGGCTTTAATAGAAAAGGTAGTTAAATCTAAACCAGATTATATTACTGTTTATTCAGTTGAAAAAGCTAAAGAAATTAATGAAGCCTGTGAAAAGCTTGGATTAAAGCAAAATATAATGCTTAGAGTTTTAGGAGAAAATGATAACTTATATTCAGGTCAATATGGAGGATTTAAGCTAGAAGAGCTTAAAACAATTGGAGAAGAGTTAGTAAAGCTTAAGAATTTAAATTTAGCAGGAGTAGCTTCATTTCCATGTTTCTTGTTTAATGAAGAAAGTAATAAGATTAAAAGAACAAATAATATAGATACAATTAAAAAGGCTAAAGATATTTTAGAAGAGACATTTAATGTGAAAATAGAACAATTAAACATGCCATCAGCTACTTGTGTTAGCTCTATAAAGAGTATATACGAAGAAGGTGGAACTCATGGAGAACCAGGTCATGGTTTAACTGGTACTACTCCATATCATAAGTTTAATGATGGAGTGGAGCTTCCAGCTATGGTTTATGTAAGTGAAGTATCACATAACTTAGCAGATAGATCTTATTGTTATGGTGGAGGTCATTATAGAAGATCTCACATGGAAAATGCTTTAGTTGGTGAAGATATAGATAATTCAAAAATGATTAAAGTTATTCCACCAACAGATGAAAGTATAGATTACCATTTTGAACTATCAGAAAACTGTAAAGTATCAGATACTGTAGTTATGGCTTTCAGAACTCAAATATTTGTAACTAGAAGTAACGTAGCTTTAGTTAAAGGAATTAAAGGTGGAAATCCAGAAATAGTTGGAGTTTATGATTCGCAAGGAAGATTAGTAAAATAGTGATAGATTAAAGAAATTGCTGATAAAAATCTATTGAATCATAAATATAGCTACTATAAAAATATAAATAACCAATATTTAAAATAAAAAATAGTTAAAAGAAATGGATGCTGAGGATGGGATAGTACTACAACCTTGTGCTGAAGTTTCTTTTAATTATATTCAAAATAGGCAGTGCTATACGCACATGTTGATATGGGGCCTGCTCTAGAGAGAATGAAACCATAAAAACTTTCTCATATGTGATTGTAACTATCATATCAACAAAAATGTCTAACACAGTGAAATATTGAAATTAATATTTTACTAAATAAGAAGAGGAGGAAGATTAAGATGAGAAAATTTGTTGTAATTGTACTCGATGGTTTTGGAATTGGAGAAATGGATGATGTTAAAGAAACAAGACCTCAGGATATAAATTCAAATACATGTCTTCATATATTAGAAAGAAGAAAAGATGTAACTTTACCAAATCTTGAAAAGCTAGGTCTTATTAATATATTAGGAACAGAAATAAATGGAATGAAGGAAAATCCACATGCAACTTTTGGAAAGGGTAAGTTAACTCACTTTGGAGCAGATACTTTCTTTGGTCATCAAGAAATAATGGGAACAAAACCAAAGATGCCATTTAGAGAGCCTATTAAAAATAAAATAGAATCAATATATAATGCTATAAAAGAAGCTGGATATAAAGTTGAATATAAAGAGGGAAATAAGGAGAAATATCTAGTTGTAGAAGATGCACTTACTGTTGCAGATAATATAGAATGCGATTTAGGTCAAGCTTTCAATATTACATCAGCATTAGATTTAATACATTTTAGTAAGGTTTTAGAAATTGGACATATAGTTAGATCTATTGCAACAGTTCCAAGAGTTATAACTTTTGGAGGAAAAGGAATTACTTTAGAAGATATATTAAATGCAGAAGAAGAAAAAGATGGTGGATATATAGGAATAAATGCACCAAAATCAGGGGTCTATGATAATGGATATGAATGTATTCATTTAGGATATGGAGTTAATCCTAAAACTCAAGTTTCAACAATACTTTCTGAAGAAAATATACCAGTTTATTTATTAGGAAAAGTAGCAGATGTAGTTATAAATGAAAAAGGAACAAGTATCCCTATGGTAGATACAGAAAAGGTATTAAAGAGAACAATAGAAATATCTAAAGAAGTAAAAGAAGGATTTATATGCTGTAATGTACAGGAGACAGATTTATCAGGACATGCGGAAAATATTGATAGATATGCAGAAAAACTTCAAATATCAGATAAGCTTATAGGTGAGCTTATAGAAACAATAACTGGAGATGATATACTACTAGTAATGGCAGATCACGGAAATGATCCAACAATAGGGCATAGTAAGCATACAAGAGAGATGGTTCCAATTATGATATATGGAGAAAATATTAAAGAAGGAACAGTTGGAGTAAGGGCAACACTTTCAGATGTAGGAGCAACAGTTGCAGATTACTTTAAAGTAAAAGCACCGGAAAATGGAGCAAGTTTCTTAAATAAACTATTATAAAATTTGTACTTTAAGTAGTATAAACTTTTTAAAGAGACAAGGATAAATATTATATATAGGAAAATTAAATAATTCAATATAATGGAGAAATTAAAATGAAGAAATTTAAGGTTAATAAAGGATTAATAAATTTAATTTGTTTTTATTTCTCCATTGCTTATTTTATAGAGGTGAAAAGTTATCTTTAATTAACAAGGAGGTTACCTAAATGATGGATTGTAAAACAAAATTATATAAGACTAAAATTCTAGCAGAACAAAATTTATATAAATCTGTTATTTCAATAAATAAAACCTTAGAAGAAGAAGAAAAACACAAAGAAAAAGAATATTTAACCTTTGGTGTTAAAAATACTGTGGATATACCTATAGAGGTAGTGGATAAATTGAGGAAAAATTCTAAATATTTATTCACTACTGTGGATAAGATGTCTCATATTGGTAGAAGTGTGGATACTGATTTAATTAATCCTTTAACTTATAGATGTATGACTGGATCAAGTAGTGGAACCGCAGTAAATATTCTTAAAGGAATTAATGACTTTGGCATAGGAACAGATGGGGGAGGATCAGTCCTTGCTCCTGCCCTTAGTACTAATTTGTATTCTTTTATAGGTTCAGGAATAGGATTAGTTACAGGTAAAGAAGGCTTATCCACAGATAGTATATCTTTTAATGGAGGAATTGGGATAATTTCTAAAGATTTACCTGTATTGAAGATGGTAGTAGAAGATATTATCCACAAGGAAATAAATTATAAACAAAAGAAAACGAGAGTATTAATACCAGCATATAATTGCTTAAAGTTACCAGATGGCATAGATATGAGGTTAGAAATAGATAAAACAATATCTAATATAAACAAAGAAGAATTTGAGTTTAAGGAATACTTTTTTGAGAATATTTATGAAAGAAGCATAGGAATAAAAGAAATTAAATATATTTTTGAAAATGACATGGCAGACATTATTTTAACCTATGAAGGACCAATAGATGTTTATGGCTATGATGAAACTATTCAAAGAAGCTTTAAAGGAAAAGCAGAAAAAGAAATTACTTCAAATGGTGGAAAAGCAATAGTAAAGGCAGCAAATATGTGTAAGTGTACAGCTTTAACAATTCCAGGAGATAAACTTGCTAGTGGCTTTGTAATATGTGCAAAAGAAGGAATGGATGGTTTAGTAAATGCATTTAAGCTTGGAGAGACTTTAGACAATAATATAGAAAAGAATGAAGTTTTTAATAGATACTTTATAGAAAGAGAAAAATTTATTGAGCCTATAAAGATAAATTGATATTACATTTATATATTCACATATGAGAAAGGTTTTAGAATTTCATGAATTCTTGAGTAAATAATAGAAATTCTTAAAGTATATGAATTAGTGATTAAGCAATTATCATATAAAGATTTTCATATAGATAACCCTATATTTAACCTTTAGTTTATAAAGTGTGTATATAATATGATGACGACTTGGAGTAAAGCGACGGAGTAAGCCATATTATATACACACTTTTTAGGTAAATTATTCAATAGAAAATAAAAATTTATGTAGTTCTTTAGTAGTTCCTTCTATATCTATATTAGTATGATACATATCTGTAAATTCAGCACTTATAATATTTTTATCAGAAGGGAATCTTCCTTGCTCAATATTACTTAAACCCATTCCAAGTGCTTTATTTGAAATAGATATAATTTCAGAGTTTGAAAGATTAGTTGTAACTAATGGTAAAATATTGTTAACAAGACCTGGCATTTCAGTCAAACTAATGTCTTTAAACTTAACAAATAAAGCTTCTAGAACATCCCTTTGACGTTCAGTTCTTTTAAAGTCTCTTCCTTCTGTGTATCTTATTCTGCAATAAGCAGAAGCTTGGGTACCACTTAAAAGTTGTTTTCCAGCTGTAGTTATATGTTGAGTTTTAGTACCATTATTTTTATCAATATTATCTATGTAACTATTAATATATTTTAACTCATCTTGAGTTATCTCCATTTCTACACCACCAAGAGAATCAATTATCTTAGGAAGTCTTTTTAAATCAACTTGTACAAATTTATCTACTTTTAGGTTAAAGTTATAATTTATAGCTTTTAATATTGAACTAGGGCCGCCATCTAAAATAGTATAGTTTAAGTTCATTTTGCCACCATCAGGTAGATCTAAATAAATGTCTCTCATTAGTGAGCAAAGTTTTATTTTATTATTTTTAGTGTCTATAGACAAAATCATAGTTGCATCAGCAGAACTTACATCATAAAACTCTGAATAGTCACTTCCAAATAAAGCTATAGTTATAACATCATCAGCTTCTTTAGGGGCTTCCTTTCCAGTATCAGTAACCTCATTTCTATCTACATCAACTCTTGAAACTTTATTAGATAGATAGTATGTATATATTCCACCAGATAAGATAATCAATAATAATAGCGATGTTATTATTATAATAGTCTTTTTAAATAAAGATAATTTTCTCATAGATATTCCCTTTCTTTTTAATATTATTAAACAAAAACATAACAACATATTAAATTATTTAGAAGAAAAAAGCAATGTTTGGATTAATATAGTAAAATCCATTCAGTTGTTAAATTTTTTTAATTTTAAAAATACCTATTGCAAAATATGGTAAAATATAATAAAATATGTTCATAATATGAACGTGTACACAATTTGAACATGTATATATTGTGAACATATTCAAAAGGAATTATTAAAATTAGTAAAGGTAGGGAGAATTATGAAAAAGGTTTATGTAGCTATGAGTGCCGATATACTTCATTATGGACACTTAAATGTAATTGAGGAAGCAAGAAAATTAGGAGAGGTTATAATTGGTTTACATACAGATGAGGTCATATGTAAATATTGGAGAAGTCCTGTTCTTAATTATAATGAGCGTTATGAAATAATAAAAAATATTAAAGGCGTTTCAGAAGTTATATTACAGGATACTTTAGATCAAGTACCTAATTTAAGAAAGATAAAGCCAGATTATGTTGTTCATGGTGATGATTGGAAAGATGGGTTGCAATCAAATTTAAGACAAAGGGTTATTGATGTTTTAAAGGAGTGGAATGGTGAATTAGTAGAAATCCCATATACTAAAGGTGTATCAATAAGTAAGCTAGATAACATGTTAAATCAAATAGGGACAACGCCTCAACAAAGAATGAAAAAATTAAAGAAACTGTTAGGTGAAAAAAATCCAATTAGAATTTTAGAGGCTCATAATGGTTTAACAGGATTAATAGTTGAAAAGACTAGATGTGAAAGTGATGGGGAGATAAGAGAATTTGATGGTATGTGGGTAAGCTCTTTATGTGATTCAACTGCAAAAGGAAAGCCAGATATAGAGTTAGTAGATTTAACATCAAGACTAAATACTATTAATGATATTTTAGAGGTTACGACTAAGCCTATAATTTTAGATGGAGATACAGGTGGAAAAATTGAACACTTTGTTTATACTGTTAAAACCTTAGAAAGATTAGGAGTGTCTGCAATTATTATTGAAGACAAGGTTGGTCTTAAGAAAAATTCATTGTTTGGTACAGATGTAACACAAACACAAGATACAATAGAAAACTTTTGTAATAAAATTAAAGCTGGTAGAGAAGCTAGGGTTACCAGTGACTTTATGATAATTGCAAGAATAGAAAGTCTAATAGCTGGTGCAGGTATTGAGGATGCAATGGAAAGAGCAATGGCTTATGTAGACGCTGGTGCAGATGGAATAATGATTCATAGTAAGGAAAAGAACGGTAGTGAAATAATTGAGTTCTGTAGAAGATTTAGAAAATTTAATGAGAGGGTACCACTAGTAGTAGTTCCAACATCTTATAATCATATGACTGAAGAAGAGCTTGGAAAAGTAGGTGTTAATATAGTTATTTATGCTAATCATTTAATTAGAAGTGCATATCCTGCTATGGTAAAAACAGCTGAAACTATATTGAGAAATGAGAGATCTAAAGAGGCTTCTGAGCTATGTATGCCAATAAAAGAAATACTTACATTAATTCCAGGAGGAAAATAAAATGATAGATGTTTCTAATTTTTATGTGGAACTCACTAAAAATGAAATAGACTTTTTTACTGGAGTACCTGATTCATTATTAAAGGATTTTTGTGCTTATATTAAGGATAATACAAAAAGTGAAAATAATATTATAGCAGCTAATGAAGGAAATGCTGTGGCAATGGCAGCAGGGTACCATTTAGCAACTGGAAAAATACCATTAGTATATATGCAAAACTCAGGGCTTGGAAATGCTATAAATCCTTTAGCATCTTTAATTGATGAATTAGTATATAGTATTCCAATGATTTTAGTAGTTGGATGGAGAGGGGAACCAGGAATAAAAGATGAACCTCAGCATAAAAAACAAGGATTAATTACTAAAGAGCTTATAGAGATATTAGGAATTAAATATGAAATACTATCAGAAGATACTTCAAACGAAGAAGCTAAAATAATCATAGAAAAAGCTTACTCATATTCAAAACAAAATAATGAAGCCGTTGCTTTAATTATTAAGAAGGGGACTTTTGGGGAATATAGGTTAAAGGATAATGATGGTGGTAAATTTGAGTTATCTAGAGAAGAAGCAATAGAAATAATAATATCGAAAACTAAGGAGGATGATATAATAATATCAACAACAGGAATGGCATCAAGGGAACTATTTGAAATAAGAGAAAAAAGAGGGGAATCTCATGAAAAAGATTTTCTAACTGTAGGTTCAATGGGACATGCTTCTCAAATAGCTTTAGGTATTGCATTAAATAAAAAAGATAGAGATATTTATTGTATAGATGGTGATGGAGCTTTATTAATGCATTTAGGAGGATTAGCTATAATAGCATCTCAAAATCCTGAAAATTTTAAGCATATAGTTATTAATAATGGAGCTCATGATTCAGTTGGTGGACAAGAGACTGTGGCACTAAATTTAGATTTAAGAAAAACTGCAATATCATTAGGATATAAAGCTGCTTATAGTTGTTCAACTAAGGAAGATTTAGAAAGAATAAGTAGAGAAATTAAGGATATTAAGGGGCCAGTACTTTTAGAAGTAATAGTAAAAAAGGGTGCTAGGAAAAATTTGGGGAGACCAACTACAACTCCAATAGAAAATAAAGAAAATTTTATGAGGTTTTTGAATAAATAGTTGAAGGAGAGAATTTGAATGAATATAAAGAGAAATATATTGTTAAATCCAGGTCCAGCAACTACTACAGATACAGTTAAACTAGCTCAGGTTGTTCCAGACATATGTCCAAGAGAAAGTGAATTTGGTGATGTTATGGAGTTTGTATCTAAAGAATTAACATTATTTGTTGGCCCTTTAGAAGAGTATACTACTGTTCTTTTTGGAGGTTCTGGAACAGCTGCCGTAGAGGCTATGATTAGTTCAGTTGTAGGAGATGGAACTATATTAATAGTAAACAATGGGGCATATGGTCAAAGAATGTGTGAAATAGCCGAAAGCTATGGAATAAGTTTTATAGAATTTAAAAGTTCACCTATAAATTCTATAGACTTAGAGAAGCTTGAATTTGTAGTGAAAGATAGTAAAAATAAAATAACTCATTTAGCTGTTGTTCATCATGAAACTACAACAGGGCTTTTAAATGACATAAAGAGTATAGGAAAAATATGTTTTAAATATAATGTAGAAATGCTTGTAGATGCTATGAGTTCATATGCAGGAATGCCTATAAATATGAAGGATATGAATATTAGTTATTTGGCTTCAAGTTCTAATAAATGTATTCAAGGAATGGCTGGAATAAGTTTTGTAATTGCTAATATAGATAGTTTATATAAAATAAAAAGTATTAAGCCAAGAAATTTATATTTAAATTTATATAAGCAATATGAGTATTTTAAAAAGAATTATCAAATGAGATTTACTCCGCCAGTACAGATACTTTATGCTTTAAAACAGGCTATAATAGAAACTAAAGAGGAAACTATTGAGGAAAGATATAAAAGATATGTAAGTTGTTGCAATATATTATGGGATGGTTTAAAAGAACTTAACTTAGAAAGACTAGTTGATGAAAAAAATCACTCTAAGCTAATAACTTCTATAATTGAGCCTAAAATATATAAATATGATTTTGATGAAATGCATGATTATTTGTATGAAAGAGGATTTACGATATATCCAGGAAAAATAGATTCAAAAAATACATTTAGAATTGCAAATATAGGAAATATAAATGAAAGTGATATGAAAATATTTATAGATTTATTAAAGAAATATTTTGAAATGATAAAGAATTAATTACTATAAAAGAGTGGATGAAAAATAATTAAAGATTATTTTTTAATCTACTCTTTTATATATTTTAGTATATTTAGGTTTCATGTTGTAATATTAAAATTAATTGTATTATAGTGAATATATGTTAAAATTATAAGGAGATTAGGCACGCGGAGGTTGCATATTATGCTAAAATATAAACAAATTAGTGTTAGAGAAGCACAGTACATAATGATAGATATGTTAGTTGAATTTGATAGGATATGTAAAAAAAACAACTTAAATTATTTCTTAGATTGGGGAACATTATTAGGAGCTGTTAGACATAATGGATTTATTCCGTGGGATGATGATTTAGATGTTTCAATGCCTAGAGATGACTTTGAAAAGTTTAAATCAATAGCCAAAAAAGAATTAAATGAAAACTATTTTTTACAAACTCCAGAAACTGATACTAAATATAAGTATTTTTATATACCTATGAAAATAAGGCATAATCATAGTAAATATGTAGAAATAATTGAAAGTGGTGATGAGGGGTTTAGAAATGGTATTTATATTGATGTATTTCCATTAGATAAACTTCCTAAAGGAAAAATTAATTATAGATTACAAACTTTATATAAGTTCATAATGGAAAGATCAATTATTTTAGATAAGAGATTTAGTGAATTATCATTAAAAAGGAAAATTATTTATCCAGTTGTTTATTTTTTTGTAAAAGTACTTAGTATAAATAATAGAAGAAGTATAGAAAAGTTTTTTAGAGATAAATGTAAATCTTATGATAAACTATATTGGAGTGGTATTGATTTATATTTTAAGCAAATATATAAAGAGGAAGATGTATTTCCTATAAAAGAAATAGAGTTTGAAGGTAAAATATTCAAAGGACCAAACAGTCCAGATGAAATACTAAAAAGTATGTATGGAGATTATCATAAAATGCCGCCAGAAAATGAAAGGTTCAGTCATGCAAAGAGCATAGAAGTCGTGTATGATGAGGTAGAGGGGATAGATAAGTAATAATGTCAAAATCCATAGGAAAAAATATAATTTTTAAGTTACTATTAAATTTATTTAATATAGTCGTACCTATAATAATTGGACCATATGTTTATAGAAAACTAGGAGATACATTAAATGGATATATAACTTTTACAGACTCAATATATCAATATTTCTTTGTTTTTGCAAGTTTTGGCATTTATCAATATGGAATTAGAGAAATAAGTAGAGTAAGAGATAACAAAGATAAATTAGAAAGTGTATTTACAAGTTTATTTACAGTTACGATGGTAACTAATATTTTATCAACAATAGGATATGTTGTCTTTATAAATTTTAGATACTCAAATGAAGTTTTTTATTCTGCATGTATAGTTACAACCTTTAATTTTTTAGCTAATGCTTTTTATGTTGAATGGGTAAATGAGGGTCTAGAAAATTATGATTTCATTACTATTAAAACAATAATTGTTAGGTTAATATATACTATAGCTATATTTTTAATATTAAAGAGCTCAGATAACTATATACAATATTTATTATTAGTAGTTATTACAAATATAATTAATAATTTATTGAGTTTTATTTATGTAAAGTCAAAGATAAAGTTCAAGTTTGATAAAATGCATATTAAAAAGCATATAAGACCAATGTTTTTAGTAGTTATATTATCTAATGCGAATGTACTTTATACACAATTAGATAAATTTATGCTTGGAGAATTAGTTAGTATGGATTCTGTAGGTTACTATGGGTTAGCACAAAAAATAATGACTATAATAAGTTCATTTATGCTAACTATAGTGCAGGTAACTATACCAAGACTATCAAGTTATTTATCCAAAGATAAAGGAGAGGATTATTCTAAGCTATTAGATAAAATAACAGGCATATATTTTCTTTTTGTGTTTCCAGCAGCAGTTGGTATGTTTAGTTTATCTTATGAAATTGTTAAAATATATGGAGGGGAAGAATTTATTAGTGCAGCACCTATATTAGCGGGTTTTTCAATTTATATGGTAACAGTTGCATATGAAAATATAATTAGCAATCAAGTATTGTATATAAATGGCAAGGAGAAAGTACAAGTAAAAATTGTCTTTTTTTCAGGAGTTATAAATCTACTACTAAATATAATATTAGTAAAATATAATAAATTTAAT
Organism: Clostridium sp. MB05; assembly: GCF_046581255.1. Lineage (NCBI taxonomy): Bacteria > Bacillati > Bacillota > Clostridia > Eubacteriales > Clostridiaceae > Clostridium > Clostridium sp. MB05. The sequence continues at coordinate 1,053,907 of NZ_CP174370.1, forward strand.
GCAACTAATGCTATAATTACTACAACTATAGCTAACTGTATACTAATTTTAATAGAATATATATATATGAAGTTAAAATTAAAAATGAATATTAATCTATTTACTATAAATAAGTTAAAATATGGGATTATATCATTAATTTTTATACCTATTATTTATATATTAAAATTTTTAATACAAAGTGTATTTATATATACTATACTTAGTGCTACAGTATGTGGGATAATATATATTATTATTCTAATATTAACAAAGGATGAAGTAATAATTTCAATTAAAAATATAATTATGAGAAAAATTAAGCAAAATGTAACTAATAATTAAGTAATAGTAAAAATGACCTAAATTTATAGATTTAGGTCATTTTTACTATTACTGCATATCATTAAATATATAATCTCTCATTTGATATATTGTATCCTTTATATTAAAAACTAAGTGATAAACACCATTAATCATTTGTCCTTTGCAATAGTCATCCCTTAGACAATATGTAACAGATTACTAAAGTTGTTTTAAATAGTAAAGATCTCTTTCTTCTTTTAATGAACTGTTTTGACATAACCTAACATTTATTGAAAAGAAATTTTAACATAATATCTTAATAATAAACAGATTTGTATATTATTTATTAGGAGTATAAGCTATAAATGGTATATATTTGTAAAAAAGTTTTTTATTTAATTGAAAGTCATTGCTATAAAAGGTTAAAAAATGTATAATTATTAAGATAGTGTAAATATCATTCTATTTAATTTGTTACGAAGTCATTTTATTTATGGCCCTAATTAATAAGGGGGATAAAATGAAAAAAACAAAAAGGTTAGCCATTATTACATTAATGGCATTTATTTTTAATTTATTTGCACCAAATTTTAATGCAAAAGCAGATTCAAATTTAGATATGGTATTGACTTTAGAAAATCCAACACAAAATCATAAGCTGACAGACTCATTTTTTATAAAGGGATGGGCATTAAGTGAAAATGGAATTTCAAAGGTTGAGGTTTATTTAGATAATCAAAGTATAGGACAAGCAACCTATGGTGTTGAAAGAACAGATATACAATCTAAATATCCACAATATAAGAATTCCTTAAATAGTGGGTTTACTAAAGAAATAAGTGGTGTATCTGATGGTGTACACACACTTAAGATAGTTTCAATTGATAATAAGGGAGCAACGAAAGAGACTAGTGTAACAATAAATACAAACTCAAGTAAAAATATTATCATGGGAACTGGAAAAGCAACTAAAGAGCAAATGGTTTCTTTATTGAGTAAGAAAAATCCAGATAAGACTTTGTCTTATGTTGTTGATTTTGTAAACATGACTATTGAAGAAGCTAACATAGAAGGTGTTAATCCTGATATATTATTTGCTCAAATGATGCATGAAACTGGATACCTAAAATTTGGAGGAGATGTTAAGGAAGAGCAAAACAATTTCGCAGGTTTAGGAGCAGTAGGAAACGGAGCTCCAGGCGAATCTTTTCCAAGCATTAGAATTGGTATAAGAGCTGTAGTTCAACATTTAAAAGCATATGCATCTACAGAACCATTAAAACTAGAATGTGTAGATAGTAGATTTAAGTATGTTCAAAGAGGAAGTGCTAATTATGTTGAGCATCTAGGAATAAAAGAAAATCCTAAGGGAAAAGGTTGGGCAGCTCATCAAGGTTATGGATACTATCTTCTTTCAATTATAGATCAATTACAAAGTGAACAAGGTAAATACTCTGTGAAACTAGATAGTTTTAATGTTGAAGGTGAATTTGTAACTGGACAACCTATTAACTTATCTGCAACAGGTAATATGCAATCAGATACAATGTATAAGTTTGCATATAGAGATGATAGCACAGGAGAATGGACAGTAATTCAAGATTATAGCTCTAATAATAAAGCAACATTTACACCTAATAAAACTGGAAGCTATAGATTTGTAGTTCATGTAAAACATAAAAAATCATTAGAAGCATATGATGATTTTGGGTTTGAAGATAAGAATGTAGCTGGAAAAGGAAAAGTTACAAGTTTTAATGTAACAGGAAATATGATTACAGGTTCTACTATTAATATTAGTGCAAATGCTGAGCCAGAGGATGTACTTTATAAATTTGCTATTAGAGACTCGAGTGGTGAGTGGAAAGTGATCCAAGATTACAGTGAAAAGAATAGTGTTAATTATAACATACCATTTTCTGGAGATTTGAGAGTGGTAGTTCATGTGAAACATAAGCTATCTAGTAAGGCATATGATGATTATGACCTTAGGGATTTTAATGTCAAATATTCAACTGTAGCTTTAGGTGAATTTAATGTTGATGGAGCAAATATAGTGGAACATGATATTGTTATGAATGCTAAAGCAAATCCACAAAATGAAGCTCTATATAAGTTTGCAATAAGAAATCCTAATGGTGAATGGATAGTTATACAAGATTACAGCTCAAAAAATAATTCTGTATATGTGCCAAAAGAACCTGGAGAATATAGAGTCGTTGTTCATGTAAAGAGTAAAAATTCTAGTGCTGTTTATGAAGACTATAACTTCAAGGATATTAAAATTGTTGAAAATGTTGAAAAGAAGTCTGCTTTAAAAGAGTTTACTGTAAATGGTGGAGATTTAATTGGATCACCAATAAATTTAAGCGCTTTAGCCGATCCTAGTGATAATAGCCTATATAAATTTGGGGTAAGGGATCCTAAGGGAAATTGGATTACTATAAAAGAATATAGTAAAATAAGTAAGTTTGAGTATACTCCTAAGGAGCCAGGAGAATATAGATTTGTAGTACATGTTAAACATAAAGAATCTATGAAAGACTATGACGAATATGATTTTAAAGATATTTCTATAAACTCTAAAGATTCTAAATTAAGTGAATTTAATATTTCTGGAAATAAGTATGTTGGCTTTAATTTAAAATTTTCAGCAAAGGCAACACCTTCAGATAGTACTTTATATAAGTTTGGTATAAGAACTCCTGATGGAACTTGGGAAACAATACAAAATTATAGTAATAATAATACATTGAACTTCACTCCTAAAGAAGAAGGAAATTATAGAATAGTTGTACATGCGAAACATAAAGGTTCATTTAATGAGTATGATGACTATAGATTTGAAGATATATCAATTTCAAAGGCCGAAGTTAAAGTTAATTCTTTCATTATTAATGGTGATTTAAAGCCGAATGAAAATTTAGTTTTAGTAGGAACAACTGATAAGCCAAGTGAAACTCTTTATAAATTTGGTATAAGAACTCCTGATGGAACTTGGAAAACAATACAAGATTATAGTGAAAAAAATAGTGTTAACTATGTTCCGGTAGATCAAGGAGAATATAGATTTGTAGTTCATGTAAAACATAAGTTGTCATCAAAAGAATATGATGATTTTTATTTTAAGGATTTAATTGTTAGAGATGCTAAATTAATTGTTATAGATCCAGGACATAACCATGGTGGAGACGATGGAGCTTATGCAACTCATGGGTCTACAACATATGTTGAAAGAGACTTAAATATGGATGTTTCTGTAAAACTAAAGAAGGAACTAGAAAAAAGAGGCTTTAATGTAGTTATGACTAGAAATCCTGAGGATAGAGATTATACTGCAATGAGGCAAAGTTTACAAAATAGAGTTAATTTAGCTAATAATTTAAATGCTGACTTTTTTATAAGTATTCATCATAATTCAGCAGGTATTCCTCCTAGTTCACCTAATGGGGTAGAGATATATTATAGTACAGCTGAACCTTTAACTAGAGGATTACTAGCTACTGATGGAAAAGAAATTGGATTATACGGGCCTGTTAGTAGAATGGGAGTAACAAATTCTAAAATAGAAACAAGTGAAAAAATAGGAACTTCTATGGTAAATGCTATAGCAAGTGAAATGGGAAGAGTAAACAGAACATTAAAAGACGATGATTTTTATGTTGTAAAAAATACTTGGATGCCTTCCCTATTGGTTGAATGTGGGTTTATAACTAATTCATATGAGGCCAGTTTACTTGCAGATCCAAATAAGCAACAGCAAATGGCTGAGATTATAGCAAGAGTGATAGATAGTAATTTATAATGTAAAAAGGATGTCTAATTAGACATCCTTTTTACATTATAAATTCATAAATATTGCTATAAATCGGGTGATAGTATATAATTGTTAAGTAGTTCAAATTTTGAACTTATATATCGATTAAGAGTATTTATTAAATAATATAGTTAATGAAAAATAGGAGGTAAAAATGAGAGCTATAATTTTAGCGGCAGGAATGGGAACTAGATTAAGACCTTTAACTGATAATACTCCAAAGTCTTTAGTTAAGGTTTGTGGAGAGCCTATGGCAGAAAGACAAATTAGGTTTCTTAAAGAAAAGGGTATTGATAATATAATAGTTGTTACAGGTTATCTAAGTGATAAGTTTGAATATTTAAGAGAAAAGTATGGTGTTAAATTAGTACATAATGATAAATATAATTTATATAATAATGTTTATACTATGTATTTGATAAGAGATTATTTAGAAGATGCTTATGTTACTGAAGCAGATGTATATATGGTGAATAATTATTTTGATGAAAATATAAATTCTTCTGCTTATTTCACAGGAGTAAAAGAAAACTTTGAAAAAGAATGGAAAGTTATATTTGATGGGGAAAGAGTTGTTAACTTAAAGGTAGAAGGTGGCACTGGATATATTATGTCTGGAATATCATTTTGGAATAAAGAGGATGGTATCAAGATTAAAAAGAGATTAGAAGAAGTAGTTGAAAGTGAAAATTTTAAAGATGTCTATTGGGATGATGTAGTTTCCCCTATGTTAAAAGAAATGAGTGTGACTGCGAAAAAAATAAAGACTGACGATTGGTTTGAAATAGATTCAGTAGAGGATTTAAATAATGCAGAAGAGTATTTAAGAAATAAAAATATTTAGATGGTAATTTAAAAGGCATTTATGTAGTTTAGTACAAGTAAATGCTTTTTTATTAACTAAAAATTAATTTAAAACAATGTGAAATTATTGTATAATGAAGTGAAGAAATTGATATTTATAAGAATAATTAATGGATACATTAATTAAAGCAGGTGATTATATGAAGTATAAAAATATAATTTTTTTAGTGATGGACTCACTATCTCATAATAATATAGATTATTTAAAAAAGAATTTAAATATAATTGATACATATAAGGATAATGCATTAATATTTGATAATGTTTTTTCACAAGCACCATATACAGAAGCAGCCTTGGGAGCATTATTAACAGGGACAAATGTATTAGACTATGAAGGATACCTGATGAATTTAAAGCACAGGAAATACACTATAAATGAGATCTTTAAAGAAAAAGGTTATAAGACATTTAATAGTATTTGGTATTATCCTAACACATTATCATTTAAAAGGGGAGTAGATGAGTATTATTATATACATTCATTAAGTTATAGTACTGTATATGACTATAGAATAAAGTATTATATTAATTTATATAAAAATAATCAAATAACAGAAGAACATAACAAACAATTAATTGAATTGTTTGATGATTATTTTAAAGTAATGAATGATTACATATATGATTACTTTAATAACTCATATAGATTTGACTACTTAAGAAAACATACTAATTTAAATGAATTAAATTTCAAGAAATATAAAGATATAATGATTGATGAAGAAAAATGCTATAATGATGATAAAAATGTATATATATATGAAGTTTTAGAGGACAAAAGAAAAAAGTTATATGAAATAAAAGACGTTAAATTTACAGAAACAAATGCATATAAGGAAATAAAATCAAAATTAATAAGCAAATGTTTAACTCAATCTGGTATACAGGTATTAAGAATTTTAAAAAACAGTTTTAAAAATAGAAGTTCTAAAGTTTTAAAAAAATCTATTGCAGATGCTTTTAATAAAAAAGATGTTTCAAAATTAAAGCATGGAATAATGTATCTTTTAAATTACACTGGAAAGCCTTATTATGATATGGCTACTACAAAAAGTAATTTAGATTACATATATGAGTATTTAAAAGATAACAAGGAAAACAATAATTTTATATATTTACAAACAATGGATACGCACTTTCCATTCAATTTTATTTCTTATGATGTTAATGACACTGATAATATAAATAGTGAATTTAATGATTTTAATAATCTTATAAAAGAAAAAAATAGTACAAATGTTTTTTATGAGGCATCTATAAGATATTCAAATAAAAAGGTAATTGATTTTGTTGAAAAATTAAAGGAAGATGGTATATATGATGAAACATTAATTGTTATAACTTCTGATCATGGAACATCTTATTTAGGTGAAATATACAGAGAGTCAAAAGTATGTACAATGTATGATGAAAATTATAAAACACCACTAATTTTTTTAGGCAAAGATATAAAAGGAAAAGTTTGCAATAACTATGGATCGGCTATAGATATAATACCAACTATACTAGAATTAAATGATGATGATTTTACTTGTTATAATTTAGATGGTAAGTCTATATTAAAGGAAGAAAGAGATTTTATAACTTTAGAGTATATGGGAAGTGGATGTCCAGATTATATTTTAAGAAATAAACAAATTGCAGTAAGAAGTAAAAAATATAAATTGGTTTCGGAAGTTAATTTAGATAAAACTTATGAAATAGTAGCTATCTACAATATTAAGGAGGATCCAATGGAAATGGATAATCTGTTAAACAAAGTTGGTATATATGAAGAAATAGATGATTTAATAAAATATTTAGAAAGTAGAATAAATAAAATGAGGTAGATATGAATTCTTTAGTTAAAAATAGTATATATAAACTTATATTAAATATATGCAATTTATTAATACCTTTAATAATAGGACCATATGCTATAAGGGTATTGAATGCGGATAACATGGGCAGGGTTTATTTTGCAGAAAGCGTATTCGGATATTTTTTAATATTAAGTTCTTTCGGTTTATATCAATATGGATTAAGAGAGTTAAGTAAATGCAGAGATGATAAAGTTAAATTAAAACAATTATTTTCATCATTGATGATTATTAGTGTGTTAGCAAGTGCTATAACTTTGATAATATATTTAGTTTTTATAAATTATAGGTATTCTAATAGTAGTGAGTACACAATTTTAATGTTATATGCGGTTAATATAGTTTCTAATGCCGTGTATGTAGAGTATGTTGTAGAGGCGTTAGAAGAGTATAAGTTTATAACAATTAAAACTTTAGCAGTTAAAATTATTTATTTAGTAATATTACTTCTAATTATTAAGGGGGAAGGTGATACTAATAAATATGTAATATTACTATTATTATCTACTATGCTTAATAATGTTATTAGCTACATATATATATCTAGAAAAGTTGGATATGACTTCTCGAACATAGAAATAAAAAAGCATATAAAGTTTTTAATAGTTGTTGTTGTAATGGCTAACATAAATACTTTGTTTACTCAGTTAGATAGGCTGATGATTGGAGAGTTTGTTGATAAGGCTAGTGTAACATATTATACTATGCCTCAAAGTATATCAGGAACAATGAATGCCCTCATGCTAAGTTTTACAGCAGTAGCATTACCAAGGCTATCTAATATATTGCAAACAAAAGGAAAGGATTCCTATGAGAATCTTTTAAGAAGTGTTTCTAGAGAATTTTATTATTTATTATTCCCAGTAGCAATTGGGATGTTAGTTTTATCTAAAGAAATAATGCTTATTTATGGAGGAAGTGAGCTTGCTCCATCTATAAATACTATGAGAATATTTTCTATATACTTTGTTACATTAGGTATAGAGTATGTATTAACAAATCATATATTATACTTAAATAAAAAAGAAGATAAACTTATGTGGTTTGTATTAGTAAGTGGAATTATAAACCTATTATTAAATACATTACTAGTTTTCTTTGGTATATTAAATGCAACTACAGCTATTGCAACTACATTCATAGCTAATACTATATTAATAACTTCTGAATATATATACATAAAGAGAACTTTGAAAATTAATTATAAAATATTTACTAAGGAAACAATAAAAACTATAAGTGTTTGTATGAGTTTTTTCTTAGTTAAGTTCATAGTAAGTATGTTTACTAGCAATATAATTTTAGTAGCCTTATTTACTGTCATTCTTTCAGTAGGAATATATGGAGTATATGTATTAAAACATAGTGAGCAAATATCGGGAGTAGTAATTAATATTTTAACCAAAATAAAAAGTAAATTTAAAAAATAAAAGACTAAAAGCTTTAAATTAGTAATTCTAATTTAAAGCTTTATAACTTAGAATATTATTTATAGTAAATATTTAATGGTATTGAAAATATTATTAAAATTAAGTAATATTAGTTATGGACTTGTTTTCTTGATTAAGAAAATAAATGTTGATATAATTTAAATTGCATTATTTAAATTATAACTTTCTATATAATTAAGGAGATATTATGGAAAAGTTCTCAATGGAAAATATTTATAAGCGATGCATAAATTCTGAGTTAGAATTAGAAGAGATGGTTATGAAAAAAACAGGTTTACATAAGTACTTCTCTTTTGTTATCCCTAGATCAGTTAAGTTTACAGAAATAAAAGAAAATAAAATTCAATGGACTATTATTTTTTATATAGCATCTATATTATGGTGGATAATTTTATTTCCAACTTTAGAGTTATATAAGCTTGGAAAATTTCTAATTTTAAAGTTAGAAGTAAAAAATAATGAGAATTTATTAGATGGAGATATAGTACTAGGATTATCACCGCGAATATATAATTTAGAAAAAAGAGTGTTTATTAATGTAGACTATAGGATAGATTTTCCTTGGGTTAATGAATCTGAGATAACTAAAGATGAGAAGTCAATAGATTTTTTAAGTTTAATTACATATAAAGATATTTTTAGAGCTTTTAAGAATTCTTTAACTAAAGCTAAGGGGTCTATTAAGAAGGATTATGATATAACTGCAAGACTACTTACATATTCAGCTTTTGAATGGTTTTTAGTGTACGATGTTTTAGACAGGCAACTTAAAAATTGTAAAACGTTATATTTTTGTAATCAATATGATAGATGGATACATTTAATAGATAATATAAATATATCGGGAGAAAAAGTTCTTATACAGCATGGTGTTGTTGTTCCTTTTAAAATAAAAGAAGTAAAAAATATATCTAAAATTTATTGCTTTAATGAAAACCAAAAAGATATATTTAGAGATTCTATATTTATAAATTGTAAAGACATATGTTTTGAAAATATTCCTTTATCTATTGATTTAAGTGAAAAAGTTAGTAGCAAAAATAGCATATTAATAATAGGGCAACCTTTTTCAGTAGATATGGAAAAGAAAATAGTAAAAGAATTATTAGATAATAATATTAATTTACATATATACATAAAGCCTCATCCACGTTTCGGAGTTAGTTTATATAATTCGTTAAAAGATGAAGTTAACATAATTACTGATAATAAATTTTACCCTAGAGTTGATCTAGCTTTAGCTTATGAATCCACATTAGGTTTAGAGTATGAAGCAAGTGGAGTTAATGTTATTTGGATTAAAAATAAAAAAAGTAAAAGTGTAGTATCAGAAATAATAAGTTTTTTTGATAAAAAAGGTAATTAAAATGAGGTTAATTAATGTAATAAAAAAAAATAATTTGCTTAAATCAAGTATTTTATATACTGTTGGCTCATTATTGATAAAAGGAATAAACTTCTTTACTTTTCCTATTTTTTCAAGGATGCTATCTCCTGGAGAATATGGATCATTTAATATATTTACTGTATGGGTAGGATTTATAAGTGTATTTGGTGGGTTGCAACTTAATTCATCTATTGCAAAAGGGCGAGTTAAATTTAATAAAAAGGAATATGATGAATTAATTATTACTATTATAAGTTTTACAACTACAGTATTTGGTGTTTTAACATTAATATCAATACTATTTAGTAAAACAATATCTGAACATATGGGACTAAATAGTAATTTAATTCTTTTAGCAACAATTCAGAGCTTTTTTTCATGTATTATTTCAATATATAGTATTCATCTTATTCAAAATAAAGAAGATAAAAAATGTTTAACTATATCATTTGTTGTAACTATATTAAATGTAGTTATTTCTTTCTTACTTGTTTTATTAATGAAACACAATAAATACATTGGATTAGTTTTAGGAGGAGTTTTATCAAACTTACTTATTGGATCTATAGTTTATTTTAAGGCAACTAGAGGGAAGTTATTTATTACAAAGAAATGTTTAAAGTATGCACTAAAGCTTTCTGTACCAGTAATACCACATGTACTTTCACAACAGGTGCTTATAAATGCGGATAGAATATTTATAGAAAGATATATTGGAAATGAAGCAGTTGGAATATATGGCTTTATTTACAATATAGGGATGGTTGTAAATCTTCTGTGGGGAGGAATAAATAACGCATGGATTCCGTGGTATTTTGACAATTTAAAAGAAAATAATATTTATGAAATTAATAAAATGATAAAAAAGTATATAAATATATTTACTTTAATAGTTATATCTTTTATGATTGTCATTCCAGAAATAGGTAAAATGTTTGCGCCAAGCTCTTATTGGCAAGGAATAAAGCTTATTCCAATAATAATATTATCTTACTACTGTTCATTTTTATATAATTTCTCTGTAAATTTAGAGTTTTATGTAGAAAAAGTAATATACATACCTATAGGAACTATTATAGCTGGTGGAGTTAATGTTTTACTAAATATAATATTAATACCTAAGTATGGAATGGTAGCTGCATCTATTACAACACTAGTATCATACATAGTGCTATTTATAATTCATTTATTAGTAGTTAGGTATCTTATTAAATATGATGATAAAAATGTTTCTTATTATTTTGGAGCTTTGTTTTTAATGATTATAGTAACAGGCTGTTTCTATTTAATAATGGATTTCATTATTATTAGATATGTGATTTTAATGGGAATATTATACTTATTACTTAAAGTATTTAAGAATTTTGAAAGTTAACTTAAGGAGGAAAATCATGTCGAAAAGAGTGTTGGTAACTGGAGCTGATGGATTTATTGGAAGTCATTTAACTGAATTATTATTAGAAGAAGGATATGATGTTAAAGCTTTTTCATATTATAATTCTTTTAACTCTTGGGGGTGGTTAGATACGCTACCTAAGAACAAAATTAAAGATATTGAAGTTTTTACTGGAGATATAAGAGATCCAAATGGAGTTAGAGAGGCTATGAAAGGTGTTGATGAAGTTTTTCATTTAGCTGCTTTAATTGCTATACCATTTAGTTATCACTCACCAGATTCATATATAGATACTAATATAAAGGGTACATTAAATGTTTTACAAGCTGCTAGAGAACTAGAAACTAGTAGGATACTAGTTACATCTACATCAGAAGTATATGGAACTGCTAAGTATGTCCCAATAGACGAGTTGCATCCATATCAAGGACAGTCTCCATATTCAGCAACTAAAATAGGAGCTGATAGATTAGCAGAATCTTTTTATAGAAGTTTTAATATGCCAATAACAATTGTTAGACCATTTAACACTTATGGACCAAGACAATCTGCAAGAGCTGTAATACCTACAATTATAACACAGTTATTAGCAGGTGAAACTGAAATAAAATTAGGATCATTAGCACCTACAAGAGATTTCAATTATGTGAAGGATACAACAAGGGGATTTTTAGAAATTTCTAAATCGGATTTGGCTATAGGTGAAGAAATAAATATAGCAACACAACAGGAAATTTCAATTGAAGAATTAGCGCTGGAGCTTATTAGTCAAATAAATCCGAAAGCAAAAATTATTTGTGAGAATGAGAGGCTTAGACCAGATAAAAGTGAAGTAAATAGATTGTTAGGATCAAATGAAAAGATTAAGAAATTAACTAATTGGGCACCTAAATATACTTTTGAAAAAGGTATAGAAGAAACTATAGAATGGTTTAAGATAAAGGAAAACTTACAGAAGTACAAGAGTGATATATATAATATATAATTATATTGATAGGAGAGTGCTATGGATATAAATGAACTAATAATAAGTGAGAAGGCAACTATTAGAGAAGCTATTAAGAAGTTAGATGATACAGGTAAAAGAATTTTAATAATATTAGAAAATGAATTATTAAAGGCAGTAATAACAGATGGAGATATTAGAAGATGGATTATGAAGAATGGTAATTTATCTAACTCCGTAAAAGAAGTTGCTAATTATAGTCCAAAGTACATAACTGAATTTGAAAAAAATAAAGTAAAAGATATTATGAGAGAGTATGGAGTCTCTGCTATTCCTGTGGTAGGAGCAAAAGGTAAATTAGAGTCAGTTATTTTTTGGGATGATATTGAATTAAAAAGTAGAGAGTGTAAAGCTAACTTAAACATTCCAGTTGTAATAATGGCAGGAGGTTTAGGAAGCAGGTTATATCCATATACAAAAATATTACCTAAACCTTTAATTCCAATTGGAGATATACCAATTATAGAAAGAATAATAAATAAGTTTAGAGAGTATGAGTGTAGAGAATACTTTTTAACTGTAAACTATAAAAAGAATATGATAAGATCATATTTTGATGAGATTGAAAAAAATTATGAGATAATTTATGTAGAAGAGGAAAAACCTCTAGGAACTGGTGGAAGCCTATATTTATTAAAGGGAAAAATTAATAAAACATTTTTTGTTTCTAATTGTGATATATTAATTGATGCTGATTATAGTTCTATATATGAATATCATAAGAACGAAAAAAACTTAATAACTATAGTGTGTGCAGTAAAAAACTTTGCTATACCATATGGAGTAATTAATATTGATAATAATGGTGGGATATCTGAAATAATTGAAAAGCCGGAATACTCATTTTTAGCAAATACAGGCTTTTATTTATTAGAACCAGAAGTTTTAGATATCATAGAAGAAAATACCTTTATACATCTTCCTCAAATAGTTGAAAAGTGTATGAAAGAAAATAAAAAAGTTAGTGTTTATCCAATCACAGAAAAATCATGGATGGATATGGGACAAATTGATGAGATGAAAGAAATGATTTCTAGGTTAGAGGGAAAGTAATGAAAGAAATAATATTAGTTGGTGGTGGCGGTCACTGTAGAAGCATAATTGATTCTATTATAAGAAGTAATGAGTTTCATATTGCAGGAATAGTGGATTCAATTGGTGTAGGTCATGAAGTGTTAGGAATAAAAGTCATAGGTATAGATGGAGATTTACAAAAATTTTATGATAAAGGATATCATAATGCTTTTATTTCCATAGGAAGCATAGGAGATCCTAAAATTAGGGTGAAGTTATATAAAGAGTTAAAAGATATAGGATATAAAATTCCAACAATTATAGATAAATCTGCAATTATTTCTGAAAGTTCAAAAATAGAAGAAGGTGTGTTTATAGGTAAAGGCGCAATAGTAAATTCTTCTTCTATTATAAAAAAAAATTCTATAATTAATTCAGGTTCTATTATAGAGCATGATTGTTTTATAGAAGAATTTGTACATATTGCTCCAGGTGTAACCTTAAGTGGAGGAGTAAAGGTAGGGAGAAATTCCCATATTGGAACTAATTCTACTGTAATACAAGGTATATCTATAGGAGAAGATTCTATCGTTGGAGCAGGAACGGTTATAATAAGAGATGTAGGTGATAATATAAAGGTATGCGGAAATCCTGGAAGGGAGATTTTATAATGAGTAGAGTTTTTATAATTGGAGAAGCAGGCGTAAATCATAATGGAAATTTAAATTTAGCCAAACAATTAGTAGATGTTGCAGTTGAGGCAGGTGTTGATGCAATTAAGTTTCAGACATTTAAATCTGAAAATTTAGTTACAACAAGTGCAAAACAAGCTAATTATCAAATAGAAAATTTAAAAGAAGAAACATCTCAAATAGAAATGTTAAAAAAGCTAGAACTATCAGTAGAAGACCATAAAGAACTTATAAGTTATTGTAAAGATAAAGGAGTAATGTTTTTATCATCTCCTTTTGATTTAGATAGCATAGATTTATTAAGTTCATTTAATATGAATATATTTAAGATTCCTTCTAGTGAAATTGAAAATGTACCATACTTAAGAAAAGTAGCAAGAGTAGCTAAAAAAATTATATTATCAACAGGGATGAGCACTTTATCTAATATAGAATTTGCACTTAATTTATTATACAGTGAAGGGGCAAAGGATGTTATTGTTTTACATTGTAACACAGCTTATCCAACGAAGATGAGTGATGTAAACTTGCTAGCTATGAATACTATTAAAAAAGCGTTTAAAGTTAAAGTTGGCTATTCTGACCATACAAAGGGTATAGAGGTTCCGATAGCCGCAGTAGCATTAGGGGCAGAGGTAATAGAAAAACATTTTACATTAGATAAGAACATGGCAGGACCAGATCATAAGGCTAGTTTAAATCCTGAGGAGCTTTGTAATATGGTTAGTTCTATAAGAAATATAGAGTTAGCTTTAGGAGATGGAATTAAAAATTTAACAGAGTCGGAAAAAGAAAATGCTATTGCAGGAAAGAAAAGTATTGTTTCTTTAGGTAATATTAAAAAAGGCGATATATTTACATCTAATAATATATCAGTTAAAAGACCTGGTAATGGAATATCACCAAAGAATTGGGATGAAATTATAGGAATGAAAGCAAAAAAAGATTTTAAAAAAGATGATTTAATCGAAATATAAAGGAGACTTTGTTATGGAGTTTAAGTTTTTAAGTAAGGAAGAGTATCTTCTAAGAATTGCTGAAATACAAGATTTGTTCAAAATTTGTTTTAATAGGGAAATATCGTATGAGTTCTTAAAATGGAGATATATTGATAATCCTATAAATGATATTTTTGTATATGTTGCTATAGAAGATAATAAGATAGTAGCAAACTATTCTGTTTCACCTTTAATTGGATCGGTAAATGGAAAGTGTGAGAAGTTAGCACTTTCTATGACAACCATGACTCATCCAGATTTTGCAGGAAAAGGTTTTTTCACTAAATTGGCAAATGGTGTTTATGAGAAAATGAAAGAGTCTAATTATAAAACTGTGCTAGGTTTTCCTAACGTAAATTCTCATATAGGATTTGTTAAAAAGTTAGGGTGGAAAGATATATATGAAATTCCTACTTTGAAATTAAATTTAGATAATGTGAGAATTACAGATGGTAGTGACTTTAATATTATTGAAGATAACAGTTTTGAATTAGATTATTCAGAACTTCTTAATAATGGTAATAAAATAAATATATATTCTAATAATGAATCTTTAATATGGAGATTTAAGAATAATCCAATAAATAAATATAAGAATTATGTTATTAGCAAAGATGGGAAGGCATTAGCTTCAATAATCACTAAAGAGTTTAATAATGAAGAAGTTGATATTGTATTAATAAATTCATTGGAAATCCAACTATCAAAAAGCCTAATTGAATATATTGTTTATATTAGTAAGAATAAGGGCGTTAAATATATAAATACATGGAATTCAATCTATTCTCCTGAGCACGAAATATTAGAAAGATTGGGCTTTGTTAATAGTAATCCTATAACTTATTTTGGAGCAAGAGATTTAGAAAATAACAATAGTGAAATGTATAGTTATATTAATTGGAACATTAATATGGGGGTATCTGATGTCTATTAAAAAAATATTATCTTTTACAGGAATAAGATCAGATTATGATTTAATGAGTGGTTTATACAAAAAATTAAATAACAGTGATGATTTTGAAATAGGTGTAATTGTTTCAGGCGCTCATTTATCAGATAGTTATGGTTATACAGTAGATAATATCGAAAAAGATGGCATTCCTATAATTGCTAAGATAGAGACTTTAATAGATTCTAGCTCTAAATCAGCAAGAGTTAAATCTTTATCTATATTGCTTCAAGATTGTATACATAGTGTAACTATGTATAATCCAGATTTAATTATTTATGCTGGTGATAGAGAAGATGTGATAGTAGCTGGAATAATAGGCTCTTATTTAAGAATTCCAACAGTACATTTCTTTGGTGGAGATCATGCATCAGATGGAAATGTTGATAATTCAATAAGGCATGCGACTTCAAAGTTATCATCTTTACACTTTGTAAGTAATAATAAAGCTAAGAGTAGATTAATAAAAATGGGTGAGACTCATAACAGAATATTTAATGTTGGAAGTCCTGCTTTAGATAAATTTATATCTACTAGACATATATCTAAAGAGCATTTGTTAAAAGATTTAGAACGCTCTAAATGGAGTGAATATGCTGTAGTTATATTTCATCCTAACACTGGAGAGGAAGAAGCAGCAGGAAAGCATTTTGAAGAAATATTATTGGCTCTTGAAGAAAAAGGAATTAACGCATTTGTAAGTTATCCTAATATTGATAGTGGTAATAAAAATATAATTGAAGTTATTCATAGATATGAAAATAATATAAGTTTTAAATTTTATAAAAATCTTTCTAGAGAAATCTTTATTAATTTATTAAGAAATTGTAAATTTATGATAGGTAATTCTAGTGCAGGATTATATGAAGCTCCTACTATAAATAAACCAGCTATAAATGTAGGTAATAGACAAAGGGGAAGGTTAGCAGCAGAAAATGTATTATTTGTAAAAGAAGATAGAAAAAGCATATCTACTGCTATAGAAAAAGCTACATCGAAGGAATTTTTAGAAAAGCTTATTTCTGTTAAGTCTCCTTACGGTGATGGGAAATCAATAGATAATATCATTGATTTATTTAGAAAGCTAGATTATAAATCTTTTGTAGATAAATATGAGGATCCATTATTATAGGAGGAAATTATGAAAAATATAATTGTTATAGCGCCACATCCTGATGATGAAACTCTTGGATGTGGAGGAACTATTTTAAAGCATATAAATGAAGGTGATAATGTTTACTGGATAATAGTAACGTGTGGAAATGAAGAACTGGGTTTTACGAAAGAACAAATTAAAATTAGAGAAAAAGAAATATTTACTGTTACAAATATGTATGGCTTTAAAAAAATTTATAACTTGAAATTTCCAACGACTCAACTTGAAAAAATAGATAAAAGGGAGTTAGTTGAGAGAATTTCTAAGTGTATTAGTGAAGCTAATGCTGAAATTTTATATATTCCTAATTGGGGAGATGTACATAGTGATCATAGAATAGTTGCTGAAGCTGCTATGTCCTGTACAAAGTGGTTTAGAAATCCTAGTGTTAAAACTATATATGCATATGAAACCTTATCAGAAACTGAGTTTGGTATAAATAACTCCATAGGTAAGTTTAATGGAAATGTATTTGTTAATATAGAAAAGTTTATAGATAAAAAAATAGATATAATGAATGTTTTTACATCAGAAATAGGAGAGTTTCCATTTCCGCGTTCAGAAAAGGCTATAAAAGCTCTAGCTATGGTAAGGGGAGCAAATATCGGATGTGGGTATGCAGAGGCATTTATGCTATTAAGGCAAATAGTTGATTAAAATGAGGGACAATTTATGTATAAAGATAAAAGCGTTCTTGCTATTATTCCAGCAAGAAGTGGATCAAAAGGACTTATAGATAAAAATATCAAACTGTTAAATGGAAAGCCTTTAATTGCTTATACAATAGAGGCAGCGATAGAGAGTGAAGTATGTACTGATATTATAGTTTCAACAGATTCTTTAGAGTATGCAGAAATAGCTAAGAAATATAGAGCTGAGGTTCCTTTTTTAAGACCAAAGGAACTATCTGCAGATAACTCTGCTACAGAAGATGTTATTATATTTACCTTAAATAAATTAAAAGATATGAATAAAATTTATGATTATTTTTTAGTTTTACAACCTACATCACCTCTAAGATTAAGTTCTGATATTAGAGACTCAATTAGAATGTTAATTGATGAAGATTTAAATTCTATTGTCAGTGTATGTGAGGAGGAGCATTCTCCATTACTATGTAATAAGTTAGATGAAAGTTTATCTTTAAATGGATTTATAAAAAAAGAAAATAATAAGAGAAGACAGGATTTAAATAAGTATTATAGAATTAATGGAGCAATTTATGCTACAAAGACAAATCATTATATAGAGACAAGAGACTTTTATGGTGATCTTAGTAAAGCTTATATTATGAATAATTTACATTCTATAGATATCGATACTAATTTTGACTTTAGAATAGCTGAGTACATATTAAAAAATAATTATTTAATATAAATTTATAAAAAATTATATCCCATTAAGTAATATAAGAAGCGTGAATTTAGCTCTATAAACACTTAATGGGATAATTTTTCATACTATTCTTTTAAAAAAATTGATACTAAATAAGAAGAAATTACCCAAAATATTATTGAAATAAAGCTTACTATATAAACTAAACTGCTTTCTACAAGATTTATTGACATTATAGATATAATTAATGCAAAAAGAACATTATAAGAAAGAAGTTGTTTATAATGAAATAAATCAAATTTTTTAAATATGAATAATATTATTAAAGCTAATATTACAATAAAAACAATTAAGGCTATTAAGCCATTTGTTGCTGCTAATTCTATATATATATTATGAACTCTACCTAGGGTTAATACTTTTTCTTCACTTAATACATTAGTTAAATTAGTGAATCCAATTCCAAAGATAGGATTATTTTTTATAACATCAAAGCATGTAGACCATAATATATCTCTACCAGTTAAGAAGTTGTTAATACTAGCTTTATTTGTAATGAATAAAAATATAACTGATAAAAATGGTAATATTATTAATGCGATTCTTAACATATAATTTTTTAAGTACATAAATAGAGAAAATAAAATAAAAGTAGCAATAATTAAATAAACACTTCTCGAATTTGAAATAATCATAGCTATAGATTGTATCATTATGTTAAATAACATTAGAAAATTGTTTGCAGGTTTACTTTTAATAGAAATTAATAAGTAAATACTAATAATTAATGATATTACTGCAGATATACCTAATGAATTCTCATTAGCAAAAGCAGTAGTAAATGAATACACAAGATACTCTCCATTTAGTGTTTCTGAAATCCAAATAGTCTCTTTAGAGAAATATATTATTAGTGATATAAAGGACAGTATGAAAGTAAATATACAGTATATATAGCTAAATACTTTAAGTTCTTGTATAAGTTTATTTTTACTTTTGTTAACGTCCACGTCAAAAAATAAAGTTAGTATCATAGCATTTATTATTACAAGTTTAAGATTTTCTATGGAAGGATATTTTATTAATGTAAATACTAACGTAATTAATAAAAAGATATGCATAGCTATTTGAAATTTAGATGGCAAATATCTTTTTATTAACATATCAAGAATATTAATAAATATAAGTAACATTCCCCAGAAAATAAGTAGTTTATTTATAACTCTTATTCCAGGAATAAATCTTAAAATTGTTATAGTAGATAAACTTATTAATAAATATAAGATTTTAAAATAAAATTTATTAGTTATTATTTTATAAAAGTTTGATAAGTAATTCATACTAATATCTCCTTAAAATTTTTTATAATTATATATTAACATCTATAACTTTAACTGTCTAAAAGTATTTCGAGATTAGAGGTCAATTATTAAAATATATTATTTATTGTTAAATCATTAATAATTATTTATAATATAGTTGTAATTCAATTATATATTAAATACATAAAAAACTAGGAGATGAGTATTATTATGGAAAATAGAAAGAAAATAATTATATATTCTATATTTATTGCAATTATAGCAGTTGGTATTTATATAGTATATGGAAGAGAGAAGATAGGTAATTCGCCTAGAGACGTAGTATATAAATTTTTATCATCAAAAAGTATTGAGAGTAAAATTGAGTATATATATGATTATGAAGAGGTTAAGAGTTCTATAGAAGAAGAGAAAATAATGGAGTTTTCAAAAGAGTTTAGAAAAAATAAATTTTCATATGTACTAGAACAAGATACAACTTGGGAAGCCGATAAAGAGGGGGAGTATAGTAGGGTAAAGATTTTTAAAAACAATGAAAATGGAGATTATGAAGATAATGTTTATATTTTTTATTTAAAAAAGGTTAATGATTCATATAAGATAGATTTTGAACCCATCATAAGAGAAAATAAGTTAACTTTAGATGAGTTTATTTTTGATAATAGTAACGAAAAGAAAGAATTTAAAGTTTATGCAAAATTAGATAACTATAATAATATCAGTTTATTTAAAGATAGCAAAAGAACAAGTAAGGGTATTTCATTGACTAATGAAATAAGAGATAAAGAAATAGATAAAGAAATTTTATCTGAAATAGATAAATACTATTCAATAACATTAAAAGATCCAGTTACAAAAATAGAAATACAAGGATTTTTAGAAAAAGGAAATAAAACTAATGAATATGCAGCTAGGTATTTAAGTACTCCAGGATTTAAACAGTTAGTAGTTGAAATGCATCCAATAAAAAATTCAGAATACACAAATAAGATATTTAAGATTGATTCTATTAAATCATTAAATTGGGGAATAGAAGATTAAAAAGTAAAATGACTCTTAAATAGAGTCATTTTAAATTTATATTAAGATTTTAAATAAATAATAATATAAAAAATTCTTATTATATAGAAATAGTTTGTGATATAATAATATTTAGATGTCTAAAATGGAGTAATCTATGTATATTTTAATATATTTGGACAAACTGAAAATTATACTTAGTTAGCTTATAGTACCAGGAGGCAAATTTATGGGAAAAATCAGCAAAATAAAAGGGTTTATGTTCCTTTTAGTAGATATAATTTTAATAAACTTAGCTTATGTGATTAGTTTTTATATTAGATTTACTTCTTTAGTTCCGGATGAATACATTAAAGCTTATTTAAATCATTTACCTTTAATAGTTATAGCATATATACTTCCATTTTATTTTATGAAATTTTATAGGAATAACTGGAAGAGTGCAGGCTTAGATGAGTATTTACAAGGAGTTATTGCTTGTATTTTAGGAATGATATTAAACTTAATAATAATGTTTATAGTTCCAATGAGAATCCCTAATCTAGTAACTTCTATATCAGGAGTTCTTATAGCTATTCTTGTTTTAGGTTATAGAATATCTTTTAGAGCATATAACAGATTTTTGATATTTATAAACTCTTTAAATAAGGAAGGTAAAAAGAACTTATTAATTATAGGAGCTGGGTCTTGCGCACAGCTTGTTATATCGGAAATCAAGAAAAATAATTCTATGAATTATAATATAGTAGGTTTAGTTGATGATGATACAACTAAAGTTGGAACCTATTTGAATGGATATAAGGTTCTAGGGACGAGTAATGATATTACGCAAATAGTTAAAAGTAAAGGTGTTGACACCGTATTATTAGCTATACCATCTATAAATGCTAATGATAAAAAAGTCTTAATTAATTTATGTCAAAAGATTGGTGTTAAAGTAAAAATAATGCCTGGAATATCAGAAATGATAGATAGTGATTTAAATGTAAAAAAAATGAGAGATGTGGATTTGAGAGATCTTCTAGGGCGTGAAGAAGTTAAACTTGATAAATCAGGTATATCAGATTATATAACAGAAAAAGTAGTTTTAGTTACAGGTGGTGGGGGTTCCATAGGCTCTGAGCTTTGTAGACAGATAGCTAAGTTTAATCCTAAAAAAATTATAATACTAGATATTTATGAAAATAATGCTTATGATTTGCAAACTGAGTTGCAAAGAAGAATTCCTAATCTTGATCAAGATGTTGTAATTGCATCAATAAGAGATAGAAAGAAGATAGAAGAGGTATTTAAAGAATACAGACCTAACGTTGTGTTTCATGCTGCAGCTCATAAACATGTTCCATTAATGGAGTTTAATCCAGCAGAAGCTATTAAAAACAATGTAGTTGGCACTATGAACGTAGCTGAGATGGCAAGCAAGTATGAATGTGAAAAATTTGTTTTAATCTCTACAGATAAAGCTGTTAATCCTACTAATGTAATGGGTGCAACAAAGAGACTGTGTGAGATGATAGTTCAATCTATAAATGAAAATAGTAAAACAGAATTTGTTGCAGTTAGGTTTGGAAATGTACTTGGAAGTAATGGATCTGTTATTCCTCTTTTTAAAAGACAGATAGAAGAAGGTGGTCCTATAACTCTTACCCATAAGGATATAACTAGGTACTTTATGCTTATTCCTGAAGCTGCTCAACTTGTATTACAAGCAGGAGCTTTTGCAAAGGGTGGAGAGATATTCGTTCTTGATATGGGGAAACCTGTTAAAATATATGATTTAGCTTTAGATTTAATAAGGTTATCTGGTTTTACTCCAGAGAAGGATATAAAAATTGAAATTGTAGGGTTAAGACCAGGAGAAAAGCTGTATGAAGAGCTTTTAATGGCAGAGAATAAATTAAGTGAAACTAAACATGAAAAAATATTTATTGAAATGCCATCTAATATAGATTATGAATTACTTAAAGATAAGATACAAATTCTTGTTTCTGCCAGCAAAATGGAGAATAAAGAAAAGGTAAAATATGAATTGAAAAAGATTGTTCCTACCTATACTAGATTAGATGAAGTAGCTACAACCAGTACAAATTAGTAAATAGTAATATTGGAGGTAATAGGATGAGTAAGGAAAAAATTTATTTATCTTCACCACATATGGGGGGAGAAGAAAGAAAATATATTGATGAGGCTTTTAGAGATAATTGGATAGCACCATTAGGACCAAATGTAAATAACTTTGAAACAGAACTTGCAGAATATGTTGGAGTAAAAAGTGCAGCAGCACTATCTTCAGGGACAGCAGCGATTCATTTAGCTTTAAAATTAATTGGAATAGAAAAGGGTGATAAGGTATTTTGTTCATCATTAACTTTTTCAGCAAGCTGTAATCCTATAATGTATGAAGGTGGTGAGCCGATATTTATAGATTCAGAGCCTGAAAGCTGGAATATTTCAGCTAAAGCTTTATTAAAAGCTTTTAAAGATTGTGAAAAGGACGGAAAGCTTCCTAAAGCTGTAGTAGTTGTAAATTTATATGGACAAAGCGCTGATATGGATGAAATATTAGAAATTTGTAATAAATATAATGTGCCAATTATAGAAGATGCAGCAGAATCCTTAGGTGCAACTTATAAAGGAAAATATAGTGGAACTTTTGGTAAGTTTGGTATTTATTCATTTAATGGTAATAAAATTATAACTACATCAGGTGGCGGAATGCTTATATCAAATTATGAAGAGGCAATTCAAAAGGCAAGGTTTTGGTCAACTCAAGCGAGAGATAATGAAAGGTTCTATCATCATACAGAGCTTGGATATAACTATAGAATGAGTAATATTGTAGCTGGGATCGGTAGGGGACAATTAAAGGTACTAAAAGATAGAGTTAATAAGAAAAAAGAAATATTTGAAAGATATAAAGAAGCATTTAAAGAAATTGATGCTATAGAAATGATGCCTATATGTAGTTATGGTGAGTCTAATTATTGGCTTACTACAATTACTATAAAAGATGAATGTAAGGTATCACCGTTAGATATAATACTTGCTCTTGAAGAAGATAATATAGAATCAAGACATATATGGAAACCAATGCATTTACAACCTTATTATAGTAAATATAAATTTTATTCTCATTTAGATAATGAAGGAAGTATTTCTGAAGATATATTTAATAGAGGAGTTTGTCTTCCATCAGATACAAAAATGACTGAAAAAGATATAGATAGAGTTATAGCGATAATAAAAAAATTATTTTTATAGAAATATGGATATAATAAAAAATATATATTTTTTATTATATCCATATAATTAAATATAAAATTGAGGTAGTTATGAAGACAATAAAAAGGTTAATAGATATTATAATATCGTTATTTGCTATAGTTATTTTATCACCAGTACTTTTGATAGTGGGAATATTAATAGCTATAAAGCTAGGAAGTCCTGTTTTTTTTGTTCAAGAGAGAGTTGGTAAAGATAATAAGATTTTTAAGATGATAAAGTTTAGAACAATGAAAGATGCTAAAGATAAGTTTGGGAATATGCTACCGGATGGGGAAAGATTAACCAAATTTGGGAACTTGATAAGAAGTTTAAGCTTAGACGAATTACCAGAACTTTTTAATATACTTAAAGGAGATATGAGTATAGTTGGACCACGTCCACTTTTAGTTGAATATCTTCCATTATACAATGAAAGAGAAATAAAACGTCATAATGTGCTACCAGGACTTACTGGATGGGCTCAAATTAATGGTAGAAACTTATTAAGCTGGGAAGAAAGATTTGAACATGATGTATGGTATGTAGAAAATTGGTCTTTATGGATAGATATTGAAATATTCTTTAAGACTATTCTAAAAGTATTTAAAAGAGAAGGAATTAATCAAGAAGGAGGCGTCACAATGGAAAAGTTTACTGGAAATAACTCCAATATAAAGAATATTGTAATTGTTGGTGCTGGAGGATTTGGAAGAGAGGTTGCATGGCTAATAGAAGAAATAAATAAGAAAGAGTTGCAGTGGAATATTCTTGGATTTATAGATGATGATTTGAGTAAAAAAGGCAACTTTTTAAATGCATATGAAATACTTGGAGATCTGCAATCTTTAGAAAAGATAAAGGATTTATATTTTGCTTGTGCAATAGGTAATTCCAATATAAAGGCCAAACTTGCTAATAGATGTGAAGAAATAGGACTTAAGCCAGCAACATTGATTCATCCTAATGTAGAGTTGGGAAACTTTAATGAGATCGGTATTGGAAATATAATTTGTGCAGGAAATGTAATAACTGTAAATGTTAAAACTGGAAAATATGTTACTATAAACTTATCTTGTACTATAGGACATGATGTTATATTGAAAGATTATATAACTGTGTATCCAAGTGTAAGTATTTCAGGAAATTGCGATATTGGTGAGCGAGTGGAGATTGGTACAAGAACTGCTATAATACAAGGGCTAACTATTGGGAAAGGATCTATATTAGGCGCAGGATCTGTAGTAGTAAAAAATATACCAAAGTGTTGTACAGCAGTTGGAGTGCCAGCAAAACCGATTAAATTTTCAAATATGGAGGAATAATTATGTTTAAGAATAAAGTGCTTTTAATAACTGGAGGAACAGGATCATTTGGTCATGCAGTATTAAAGAGATTTATTGATTCAGATATAAGAGAAATAAGAATATTCTCAAGAGATGAAAAAAAGCAAGATGATATGAGAACTTATATAAAAAGTGATAAAGTAAAGTACTATATAGGTGATGTAAGAGATTACGAGAGTATTGACTATGCTATGAAGGGAGTAAACTATGTATTCCATGCAGCGGCATTAAAACAAGTACCTTCATGTGAGTTTTATCCAATGGAAGCAATTAAAACTAATGTAGAAGGATCTGATAATGTTTTTAAAGCAGCATTACATAATAATGTTGAGAGAGTAATTTTATTAAGTACTGATAAAGCTGTTTACCCAGTAAATGCTATGGGTATATCAAAAGCTCTAGCAGAGAAAGTTATGATAGCAAGAGCAAGAGCTACTGCTGAAGGAGAAACAGTTTTTTGTGCAACTAGATATGGAAATGTTATGGCATCTAGAGGTTCTGTAATTCCATTATTTATAAATCAGATAAAAGAAGGAAAAGATTTAACAATAACTGATCCTAATATGACAAGGTATTTAATGTCATTAGAAGAATCGGTTGATTTAGTTCTTTATGCTTTTGAAAATGGTGAGCAAGGTGATATTTTTGTACAAAAGGCTCCTGCATCTACAATTTTAGAATTAGCTACAGCTGTAAAGGAGATATTTGATTCTAATGTAGGAACTAAAATAATAGGCCCTAGACATGGTGAGAAATCATATGAAACTTTATTAACTAAAGAAGAGTATGTTAAAGCTATAGACTGTGGAAATTACTTTAGAATACCTTCAGATAATAGAGATTTAAATTATGCAAAATATTTTACAGAAGGTAACAATGAGATAAGAAACCAAGAAGAGTATAATTCAGATAATACAAATAGAGTAAACGTAGAAGAAGTTAAAAAGATGTTGTTAAAGCTACCATATATTCAACATGAGTTAGAAAGCATCGGAAAAGAAGCTAGTAAAGATGTAATGACAGAATTAGTTTAATAAAGGGGATTTTACATGAATATATTATTTTTAACACTAGCTTATCCAGAAAAGGCTAATAGTAGAGGAATATATATAGATTTAATGAATGAACTAAAAAGTAGGGGTAATAATATAACAGTCGTTACTCCTACTGAAAAAAGAAACAATAAAGAAACTTATATATCTGATTGTAATGGCGTAAAAGTTTTAAGAGTTAAAACTGGAAATATACAAAAAACAAATAAGATAGAAAAAGGAATAAGTACATTATTAATAGAAAGTCAATTTATTAAAGCTATAAAAAAAGAATTAAAAAATGTAAAGTTTGATTTAATCATGTATTCTACTCCTCCTATTACTTTTGAGAAAGTTATAAAGTATATAAAAAATAGAGACAATGCAAAATCCTATTTATTATTAAAAGATATATTTCCTCAAAATGCAGTTGATCTTAATATGATAAGTAAAAATGGCTTAATTTATAAGTATTTTAGAAAAAAAGAAGAAAAGTTATATAAGATATCTGACTATATAGGTTGTATGTCTGAAAGAAATAAAGAATATATATTAGAGCATAACAGTTGGTTAGACCATAGCAAGGTAGAAATATGTCCTAATAGCATAGAGCCATTAGAGTTTAATGAAATACCAAAGGATGAAAAATTATCAATTAGGAATAAACATAATTTACCTAATGATTCTACTATAATAGTCTATGGAGGAAATTTAGGAAAACCTCAGGGGATAGACTTTCTAATGGAGGTATTAGAAAGCAATAAAAATAACAGTGATGTATTTTTCTTAATAGTTGGAGGGGGAACTGAGTACAGTAAAATTTCAAATTGGATTGAGTTAAACTCTCCTAAAAATTGTTTATTGTATTCAATGTTACCAAAAGAAGATTATGATAACTTGATCAAAGCATGCGATATAGGGCTAATCTTATTAGATAACAGATTTACAATACCAAACTTTCCATCAAGACTATTAAGCTATATGGAAATTGGTATTCCAGTAATAGCAGCAACTGATAAAAATACAGATGTGGGAATAGTAATCGAAAATGGGGATTTTGGATATTGGTGTGAAAGTGGAGATTTAACGGAGTTCAATAATTTAATTAAAAAGATTAGTATAAATAGAGATAATTTGATTGAGATGGGTAAAAATGGAAGATTATATCTAGAAGATAATTATACTGTTAAAACTTCAGCAGATATCATTATTAATAGGATATAGGAGGATAATAATATGAAAATTTTGGTGACAGGATCTAAAGGTTTTATAGGGAAAAATTTAGTTTCTGTATTAAAACAATTAGGTGAAAATGAAGTAATAGAGATAGATAAAGAAAATTCACTTGAAGAGCTAAATGAGGCTTTAGATAAAGCAGAATTCATATTTCATTTAGCTGGAATTAATAGACCCAAAAATGAAAATGAATTTTTTGAAGGAAATTCAGGGTTAACTAAAGATATTGTGAATTATTTAAAAAGTAAAAATAAGAACACTCCTATTGTAATAACATCATCTATACAAGCAGAATTGGATAATGCATATGGTAAAAGTAAAAAGATGGCTGAAGAGTATTTAAAGCAATATAGTATGGATTCTTCTGCAAAAGTTACAATTTATAGATTACCAAATGTATTTGGGAAATGGTGTAGGCCAAATTATAACTCAGCAGTAGCTACTTTTTGTCATAATATAGCTAAAGATATCGAAATATGGATAAATGATAGATCTATAGAGTTGAATTTAGTTTATATAGATGATGTTATTAGGTGTTTAATAAATGAAACTAATGATATAGAAAATGAATTTTCATTTAAGGAAATTGACATAATATATAAGAAAACTTTAGGTTACATTGTAGATAGTCTTAGAGGATTTAAAGAAATAAGAAAGACTGGAGTTCTTCCAAATTTTTCGGATGAGTTTTTAAAAGTTCTTTACTCTACATATTTATCATACTTACCAGAAGATGAATTTTCTTATCTTTTGGATAAAAAGGTAGATAATAGAGGGTGGTTAGCTGAAATAGTTAAATCAAAAGAATTTGGACAAATTTTTGTATCTAAAACAAAACCAGGTATAACAAGGGGAAATCATTATCATCATACTAAGGTTGAAAAATTTATTGTTATTCAAGGTAAAGCTGAAGTTAAATTTAGAAATATAAATGATAACAAGATTATATCATATAAAGTTGATGGTGAAGATTTAGAAGTAATTGATATACCAGTTGGATATACTCATTCCATTACCAATATAGGAGAAGATGAAGTAATAACTCTATTTTGGGCAAATGAAATTTTTAATCAAGAGAAACCTGACACTTTTTGGGAAGAAGTATAAAATAAGTATGTAATATATTCTGGAGGAGCTATTATGAAAAAATTAAAGCTTATGACTATAGTTGGAACTAGACCTGAAATAATTAGACTTTCAGAGGTTATTAAAGCCTGTGATAGATATTTTGATCATATATTAGTACATACAGGTCAAAATTGGGATTATACATTAAATGATGTATTTTTTGATGAACTAGGTTTAAGAAAACCAAATCATTTTCTTGGAGTAGTTGGAAACGACCTAGGAGAAACAATGGGGAATATTATTGCCGAATCATATAAGGTAATAAGTAAAGAAAAACCAGATGCTTTATTGGTTCTTGGAGATACAAATAGTTGCTTAGCTGCTGTTTCAGCTAAAAGGCTAAAGGTTCCTATATTCCATATGGAAGCAGGAAATAGATGTTTTGATCAAAATGTGCCTGAAGAAATTAATAGAAAGATAGTGGATCATGTAAGTGATATTAATTTAGCTTATACAGAGCACTCAAGAAGATATTTGTTAAGTGAAGGAATTAGAAAAGAGCACATTTTTGTTACTGGTTCGCCTATAAAAGAAGTCTTAACTAAAAATATGGATATGATCGAAAAGTCTGATATATTAGAAAAATTAGAGTTAGAAAAAGGAAAATATATATTAGTTAGTGCTCATAGAGAAGAAAACATAGATAACGATGAAAATTTATTTGGTTTAGTAGAAGCTTTAAATACAGTAGCAGAAAACTATAATATGCCAATTATATATTCTACTCATCCAAGGAGCTGGAAGAGAATAGAAGAAAAACAAATATCATTTCATCCATTGGTAAGACAATTAAAGCCTTTTGGATTTATGGATTATAATAAATTACAAAAGAATGCTTTTTGTGTATTATCTGACAGTGGTACTTTAAGTGAAGAATCAGCTATGCTAAATTTCCCAGGAGTATTAATAAGAACAAGTACTGAAAGACCTGAAGTTTTAGATAAGGGTTCTGTTATAGTTGGAGGAATTAAGAAAGATGATATCCTACAATCAATAGAGCTTGCAAAATCAATGGAAGAAAATAATGAGGAAGTTTTACTAGCAATAGACTATAATGATGAAAATGTATCAGTTAAAGTTGTTAAAATAATTCAAAGTTTCACTAAGATAATTAATAAGGTAACTTGGGGAAAGTAAAATTTCTGTCTACTAATTAATTAAGTTGATTAGTAGACAAAATTCATATTTGGAGGATTTTATGAAAATATTAATGATAGGTCTCATTTCCAGGGCAAATTAATGGAATGACAATAGCTAATAAGATGGTTAGTGAAGGATTGATTGAGAATGGAAATCATTTAGAGATTATAGTTACAAATGCAGATAAAGAAAACAATGCAAAGAAGTTTGGTGGTTTAAATGAACAAGGTAAATTTGATCTATCTAAGGTTTTATGGAGCTTAAAGCCAATTTTAAAGGGCTGTTATAAGATATTATTTAAAAATTTTGATGTTGTTTATATAACACCAGCTCAGAGCTTTATTGGATTTATGAAATATACATTTTTTATAAGTGCTTCTAAATTATCTAAAACTCCTTGCTACTTACATTTTCATGGTGGTTTTGTAAGGAAAATGTATGATTCAGTTTCTCAAAGAAAAAAGAAAATTGTTTCTAAGTACTTAAATATGAGTAATGGGATAATAGTTTTAGGTAACTCTTTAGTAAAAATGTTTGATAATATTGTGCCTGAGGAAAAGGTTTTTGTTTGTGAAAACGGAGTACAAAAAGAATTTGTTTTAAATAATAATGAATTTATTGCTAAACAAAATAGAATGAAAAATAGCAAAGGTATTAATATACTATATTTAAGCAATTTAATGAAAACAAAAGGAATACTTGAATTGTTAGATGCTTGTAAAGTTATGAAAGATAATAATATAGAATTTAAGCTAAATCTTGCAGGATCTATAGAAACTGACATAGAAAGTGAAGTAAATAAAAAAATAGAAGAACTTAATGGGTTTGTTGAATATCATGGTTTAGTTAAAGGCAAAAGAAAAAGAGAACTTTTAATAGGCAACGATATTTTTTGTCTTCCAACATACTATCCTAATGAAGGACAACCGATTTCTATTTTAGAAGCAATGATTACTGGAAATGCTATAGTTACAACTTATCAAGGTGGAATAAGTGATATATTTGAAGATAAAGTAAATGGATGTGTTTGTGAAGCAGAAAAAAATAGTATAGCGAATGCAATTTTAGAAACAAAGAAAAATATTTTAATGTACAGTAATAATAACTACGAAATTGCTAATAATTCTTATACAGATAGAATGTTTGTAAAGAAGATAGAAAATATATTAAGCAAGTAGTATAAATAAACTAAAAATTTGATAAAGGATTGATAATATGTTATATATAGCAATAGAATTAGCATTAGTACTTTGCTGCTTTATAATAAAAGATAAAGATAAAAAAGATAATGTTTATAAAATAATGTTTTTACTTTTAACATTACTTTTAGTGTTTAGATACGGTCAAGGAACAGATTATTTTAATTATAATATTATATTTAATAATTTAGGTGGCTATCAAAATATTTTTAATGCTGGGGATCCTGGGTTTAATGTACTAATACTATTAACTAGATCAATAGGAATAAGTTACATTCAATTTAATGCAATTATAGCAATTATATCAATGTTATTGGTATATAGATTTTTCCATAAATTTTGTGAAAATAAACTACTAGCTTTAACTGTATTTTATCCAGTATATTATATGGTATTTTGGTATAGTGCTATAAGACAAGGCTTAGCAATGTCAATATTCGTTGGTGTGCTATTGCCTCTTTTACATAAGAAAAAATATATTTCTTATGTAATTGGAACAATTATTACAGCATCATTTCACTTATCTGCTATGTTTTTATTAGTATTATTAGTAGTAAAATTTATTCCTCTATATAATAAGAAAGTTTTTACTGGAATATTTACAACTATTATACTTTATCAGATATTAGGTGTACAAAATTTATTAATAAAAATATTACCAAGTCATTTTCAGTCTAGAATATATGTATATCTATCTGATAGTATATCTTATAGTGGCTTATTAAATAGATTATTTATATTCTTTATAGTAATTTATTTATTTTATAGTAGTAGTGAAGAAAAGAAAGAAAATAATTTATTCTTATTAAATATTTATATTTTTGGATTGTTTTTATATTTAATATTAATGACAAGTCCTGCCATTGCATCAAGATTAAATTTTTATATAAAAATAGTAGATTGTGTACTTATTGCTAATTTAGCTCCTATGTATATTAAAACAAAGATAGAAATTGGAAAAATGGCTATAATAAGTGGAATAATGATAATTTTATTAATAAAGAATATAAATTCTTTATTATATCAAGGAAACTACTATAGTTATGTAAATGTGATTAATTATCCATATGTAACTATATTTAATAAAGATTCTATTCATTCATATATGCAAATAAACAGTGATGAAAGATATAGAGGTCTTTTCCCAGTAAAATATCAATGGCCAGTTGTGTTAGATAAAGATTTTGAAAAAATACCTGATTAAATAGCTTTGATTTAATATTAAGGAAAAATTAATTGTTTTAAAATACTTTATTAAATATAATACTAAGTGTACTATTTTAATTAGTGTACTTAGTATTTTTTTATAAGTAAGGAGGGAGTTTTATGAAAAAGTCTACATTTATTGCAGTAAGTGGATTGGTTATAGTTTTTTTATTTATATCTGCAATACAAAATAAAACTAAAGTTTATGAAAAACAAACAATATATGAAACTCCAGAAGAAGCTATTGTAAATTTTATAGGGTATGCAAATGTGCATGAAAAAGTAAAAATAAACAAAGGAATTTATGAAGATAGAACGCCTCAAGAATTTCATGAAAGTATATCAAGAAGGTATAGGCTATATAATAGTAATAATACGATAGTAAATCAAATTAAAGAGCAGATTCCTGTATTGTATGAATATGAGCTTAGTTTAGCAAATAAAGAAGAAATTAACTACTTCATAGATTCTTATGAAAAATCTTATGATTTAATACCTAATTATAAGAAACCAGATGTAGTTAAATTTTATAAATTAGATTCTATAGGAGGATATGATTTATATACTGATAAGAGTTTAATAAATGAAGATGGAACTATCAAAAAAGTTAATGAAAAAGAAACAAAAACTCAAAATATAACTATCTATTTAGTAGTTATTGATGAGGGAGAAGGTTATGTAGTTGATTATTATGAAGTAGCTCATAACTAATTTTATAAGAGGTAAAAAGTTAAGTAAGGAATTTTAAAATTTATATAATAATATTTAATTTAAAACTGTGTAGGGGGAATGGTAATATGAAGAAAGCAAGCTTAAAAGAAGCGCAATTAAGAATGTTAGAGATACTTATTGAAGTTGATAGAATATGTAAAAAGCATCATATAAACTATTGGCTAGATGCAGGAACACTTTTAGGAGCTATAAGGCATGAGGGATTTATTCCGTGGGATGATGATCTTGATATAGGTATGTTAAGAAAAGACTATAATAAATTTTTACAAATAGTTAAAAATGAATTAAATTCAAATTTTATATTTCAAAGTCCTGAAACAGATGATTTATGTCAAAATGCTTTTGCTAAGATAAGAGATAAAAATAGCGAGATAAGAAGTAAGCATAATAATGAAAGGAATTTGGGAGTTTTTATAGATATATTTCCATATGATAGTTTTACAAAGAAAAACATTTATTATAAAAAGTTTTTTAATGCGATTATATTAAGCAAGTGGTTTGGAGATTTAGAATTTAAAAAACCATTCTTAAAAAATATTTTAAAGAACTTAATAATATTTATATGTAAAATAACTAATAGCATATATTATTTTATACCATATGAAAAAGTGATAAAAAATATGTATAAAAACGCATCAAAAAGCGAAGTAACGGAAGCAGAAAAAATAGTATATGGAGTAGAAGTGCCTTTTAAGGAAGCGGTACACAAATCAGATGTATTTCCATTAAAAACTTATAACTTTGAAGGTTTAGAATTTCCTGTACCTAATAATCATGAAAATGTATTAAAAGTTTTCTATAATGAATGGGAAAAATTTCCTCCTAAAGAGTGTCAAATACCATCTCATACTGATGATATTTACATAAAGAATTAAGTTGATCAAGTGAAGGGAGAGTTTAGAAATGCTAAAAGTAAAAAACTTTTCTCTTACATTAAATGAAAAGATGGTCTTGGAAAATATAAACTTTTCAGTTGAAAGAGGCAAGGTGTTAGGAATTGTTGGACCTAGTGGTATGGGGAAAACTTCTTTAATCAAAAGTATAGTTGGGATTTACAAAGGGACTGAAGGAGCAATTTTTTTAGATGGACAAGATGTTTATGATAATCCAATAACAAAAAGTAAAATAGCCTTTGTTCCAGATGAGCATAGCAGTTTCTATTTAATAACATTAAAAGAAATAATTAATTATTATAAAAAAATATATGAAAATTTTGATGAAGATAAGTTTTATCGTATAAATAAAGTTTTTAGAATACCTACTAATAGAAGATTTTTTCAATTATCTAAAGGTATGAAGGCTAGGGTAAATCTTATGATGGCTTTTTCTTTAAATGCAGATTTGTTAGTTTTAGATGAGCCTACATCTGGCCTTGATCCTATATTAAAAGAGAAGGTATTAAAGATAATTATAAATGAGGTTTCTACAAAAGAAAAACTAGTTATAATAAGTTCGCATAATTTAGGTGAACTTGAAAGGATATGCGATGAAGTGCTTATATTAAATGATGGGAAGATTGATTATCATAATTCTTTAGAAAGTATGAAGAAAAATATAAAAAAGATACAAGTTGCATTTGATATTCCAGTTTATGAGGAAGATTTAAATATAAATGGGATATTTAATATATCTCAAGTTGGTAGAGTCTTTACAATAATTACTGAAAAATATGATGATAATTTAAAAAAGCAATTGAAAAAATTTAATCCCTTATTTATAGATGAAATAGATTTAACTTTAGAGGAAGTATTCATTTATAAGCTCGAAAAGGAGGGGGAGTATGAAGAAATATTTAGGTAAGGCTCTATTTTATCAAGGTGATTCTAATATATTTCCTTTTTTGATTATAATTTATATAGCATCATTTTTCATTAATAAGAGCATTATTAGTAATTGGTTTAATTATACATTAAAAGGTTATCTATATAATGATAGTTATTGGGGGCATTTAAATAAGTATATTTATAATTTTGAAGGACTATTTTTTTTAGTATTATATTTAATAATTGTTTATATAATAGCAACTGGTATATTTAAAAGAAAAAAGTGGTCAACTTTATTAGCTGGACCATTTTCACGAATGGATATAAGAAAAAGAGAATTTATAGTGCTAATTATTTCAAATATAGTTTATATATTTATCTATTTAATAATTATTGGACAAAGTGTATTAGAAAATAGGGAGCTTGTAGTGTATATTGGCAATTTAAATGAATTAATATTATTAGATATTATTAGAATAATTAGTATATCTACAATAGTAATAGGATTTTTATGTTTTTTTGACTCAATTTTTTCTAACATATATTATTTCTTTGGTTCATTAGTATTTATATTTATTTATCTAGTTTCAATACTAATTAATATTGAATCAAGTGCTTATATTAATTATATTTATATTGGTGAAGAAAAAATTAAAGGATTACGATATTTATATGGCATATGTTATCAATATTTGAGCGGAACATATTATGAAATACCTATATCAAACTCGGAAATAATTTATATATCAATATCATTGATTTTATTAGGGATTATTTTTATAATAATAGCTAAGAATTTAACTAACAAGATGTTAGTTGAGAGTATGAGTGAAGGAATAATATTTGATTTTCCTAAAAAAATAGGAAAACTTATGGTGATTACTTTTCCAGGTTTATTATTATCACCAACTTTAAGTGAATTAATAAATGAAATATATTATTATAATTTGCAGTATGAAGAATTATTTTTCATAAGAAAGATACTAATATTTACGATTTCTATAGCAACATATTTTATATTAAGAAGGTTAAAGGGGAAGAAAAAACAAAAGATATACAAATAAAAGCTATACTATTTTAGCACAGCTTTTATTTAAATTAATCTAATTGAATTACTTCTTTAGTTTTTGGAGTAAATATAATATATCCTATTATAATTGAGATTACTGTTGGAATAACCCAACCAAAGCCTAATTCTCCTAAGGGAATAAAACTTAAATTTAATCCCGGAATTGCAAATAATAACCCAAATGCTAGTGAAGTATATACTCCAAGTCTTACAGCTCTTATATTCTTTAAAACTTTTGATAAAAGAGTAGTTGCAATTAATGTGATAGAAACTGGATATAATACATTAAGTATAGGTACAGATAAAAGAACTATTTTATCAACTCCTAATGTAGCAATACCTAAACTAATTATAGCTAGGACTATAGCATTAAATTTATATGGTAACTTTCCTTTTGATACTTTTTCAAAAAATGTCGCACCAGCAGTTAATAGCCCAATAGATGTTGTCAAGCAAGCAAGGCCCATAGCAACTCCAATTATTACAGGACCAATTGAGCCTAATACATTTTTAGATATTAAGATTAATAAGGCTGTTTTACCTATGTCAGATGGAGCTAAATTAACAGTTTGTGCTCCTATGTAAGTTAATCCACCATATACAAATGCAAGTCCAATAACGGCTATAAGGCTTGATTTTAAGATCATTGGTGAAAGCTGTTTTTCTTTGTATCCTTTGTCTTTTATTGACTTTGTTATTATCCCAGCAAATAAAAGAGCTGCTATTGCATCCATAGTTTGATATCCTTCTAATAATGAGGATGGAAAAACAGAAACAGCATTTGTTTCTAATATAGGACCTATAGGCATTAATGTACCTTTGACAATAATAGTTACTAACAGTACTATTAAAGCAGGTGTTAAGTATTTTCCAATTGTATCTATTATAGAAGTACTTTTTAAAACAAAAAATAAATTTATTACAAAATAAATTGTCATTGCCCAAAATGCTGATATATTAGGGAAAAATGGATTTATTGTAAGCTCAAAAGTAGTTGCAGCTGTTCTAGGAATACCAAGCATTGGCCCTATAGCTGTAAAAAGCACAGCTGTAAAAATAATAGCAAATTTTTTATTTATTTTTCCAGCAAGAGCTTCAAAAGTGCCACTGCACTTAGAACAAGCAAGGATAGCTAAAAGTGGTAATCCAACTCCTGTAAATATAAAACCTATAATTCCTAATAAAAATTCACTTCCTATTTTATTTCCTAGGAAAGCAGGAAATATAAGGTTTCCAGCTCCAAAAAACATTGAAAATAGAGCAAAACCAACAACAATGGAATCTTTCGTACTTTTCTTCATATTTTTACCTTCCTTTACTTAAAGTTATAACAGAATTTAATTTCACAACAAATTATTATCAAAACTTATAATTTAATAATAGTTTAATAATAAAAATATATTATTATTATTAAATGTTAAATTGTATATTTTTTATATTACCATGATGAAGAAAATTATTCAATAAATTATTAAATTAAAACTTAAGAGAAATAATGGTATAATGAAATTGATATTTAAGAGAAACTTAATTGTTAAATTCATAAATTTTATAAAAAAAGCACATGATATTAAATGAAATTGTTAATTCATAATATATTTAGAAAAATTTAAAGTTGAATATAGTAAAGTGATTTAAATTAAGTAAATGCAATTTGTTTTATATAAGTAGATATGTTAAAATTATACTTAGTTATATTATGTAAAGATATATGAATGAGAGGGATAAAGATGAAAGTAAGAAAAGCCATTATACCAGCTGCTGGGCTTGGTACTAGATTTTTACCAGCTACAAAGGCACAACCAAAGGAAATGTTACCTATAGTTGATAAGCCAACAATACAATATATCATAGAAGAAGCAGTAGCATCAGGAATTGAAGAAATTCTTATAATTACGGGAAGAAACAAAAAGTGTATAGAAGATCATTTTGATAAGTCCGTAGAATTGGAAATGGAACTTGAAAAAAATCACAAAGAAGATCTTTTAGAGCTTGTAAGAGATATATCAGACCTTGTTGATATCCATTACATAAGACAAAAAGAGCCTAAAGGGTTAGGGCATGCTATACTATGTGCAAAGGCTTTTGTTGGAAATGAACCTTTTGCTGTTTTATTAGGTGATGATGTTGTTGACTCAGAAGTCCCTTGTTTAAAGCAATTAATGGATTGCTACAAAGAGTATAAGACTTCTATATTAGGAGTTCAAACAGTAGCCCGTGAAGATGTAAATAAATATGGAATAGTAGATGGAATCCATATAGAAGACAGAGTTTATAAGGTTAAAAAGCTAGTAGAAAAGCCTTCTATAGATGAAGCTCCAAGCAATGTTGCCATATTAGGAAGATATATAATAACACCACATATATTTGAAATCTTAACTAATACAGCTCCAGGAAAAGGGGGAGAAATTCAGCTTACAGATGCATTGCAAACATTAATAGAAAGTGAAGCAATGTATGCATATAACTTTGAAGGAAGAAGATATGATGTTGGAGATAAGCTTGGGTTCTTACAAGCGACTGTTGAGTATGCTTTAAAAAGAGAAGAGCTTAGAGAGCCATTTATTCAATATTTAACTAATGGTGATTGGAATAAGTAAGTTTATATAAAGATAAAAACTATGGAAACAATTAAAATATTTCATAGTTTTTATTTTTTATATAGGTAAGCTTATTAATCAAAATATTTTTGAAAAAGTAAGTTTATATTTGAAATTTAAATACTGCAAATAAGTTTAATTTAATGTTATTATGATATAATAACATTAAATTATTTCTATTTGGAGGAATTATGCTAGAAATTAATTTTAAAATATTAAAAGAAATAAATGATAATGAATTTATAACTCAAAGGAAGTTAGCGAGTTTAACAGGAGTTTCCCTGGGAAAAATAAATTCTTTATTAAAAGAGTTTATTGAGAATGGATTTATAGAAAAACATTTAGTTGATAAGAGGGTTAGATATGAAATAACTAAATTAGGTGAAGATTTATTAGTAGATTGGATAGAATTAGCAATGGAGACTAAGTTAAATATAAACGATTCTACTATTAAAAAAAATGTAAAACAAGCTGTTATTCTTGGAGCTGGTAAACAAAAGGATTTTAATATTCCAACAGGAGTGCTTCCAATAGGTGATAATTTAATAATTGAGAGAACTATAAGTATACTAAAGGAGTTTGGAATAGAAAAGATTTTAATAATAACAGGATTTAAATCAGAAGAATATAATAATGCCATCTCAAAGTATGATAATGTTAGTTGTGTATATAATCCCAATTATATTAATACTGGAACAATGAGTTCTTTAGCATGTGCTAAAGGGATAATATCTGATGATTTTATATTAGTTGAGAGCGATTTAGTATTTGAGAAAAGAGCCATAAAATTTTTAACTGATAATATAATAAGAGATTGCGCTTTAATAACTGATGTAAGTGGAATTGGAGATGAAACATTTGTTGAAATCAGAAATAATTATTTGTATAAAATAGGAAAAGACATGCATCAATTTAATAAAATAGATGGAGAGTTTGTTGGAATAACAAAACTTTCTTTTAAATTGTTTAATTTGATGTTAGATGAATTTAGTAAAAACATAAATCCAATGGTGAATTATGAATACATATTGTTAGATGTAGCAAGAACTTATGATGTTGGATATGTTAAAGTAGATGCATTAAAGTGGGGAGAAGTAGATACATTAGAGCAATATAATAAAATTAAAAATAATATATTTCCTAACATTAATAAAAATGATAATTTATGATTAAAAAATTGACTTAAAGTATTAATAAAGCTTTAAGTCAATTTTTTATTATTACACTTTATCTTGGTATAAACCCAATTTTCTTTTGCATTTTTCTTAAAGTTTTCATTGAAACATAATTTGCTTTTTCAGCACCTAATTTATAGATATCCTCTAATGCTTTTTTATCCTTAAGGATTTCTTCAACCTTATTTTGAATTGGTTCTAATTCTCCAACTATAGCGTCAGCGACATCTTTCTTTAAATCAGCATAACCTTTATCCTTATAGTATTCTACAAGTTTTTCTGGTGTTGATCCTTTAATTGCAACTAATAAATCAAGTAAATTCTTAACACCTGGTTGTTCATCAGAGTAGTTTATAATTCCTAGGCTATCAGTAACAGCTCTAGAAACTTTTTTTCTGATAACTTCAGGTGGATCCATAATTAAAATATATGAATTAGGATTATCATCTGATTTAGACATCTTTTTACTTGGATCTTGTAGGCTCATTATCTTAGCTCCTACCTTTGGAATGTAAGGATCAGGTATTTTAAATGTTGGGCTATAAGTATTGTTAAATCTATTAGCAATATCTCGTGCAATTTCTAGATGTTGCTTTTGATCTTGCCCAACTGGTACTAAGTCTGTATTATATAAAAGGATATCTGCAGCCATTAATACTGGATAAGTAAATAATCCAGCTCCTATTGAATCTCCATATCTTTGAGATTTATCTTTGTATTGAGTCATTCTGCTAAGTTCACCCATATAAGTATTGCAGGTCAATAACCATGCACATTCACTATGAGCAGGAACATGGGATTGAATAAATAGAGTATTTTTTTCAGGTACTATACCTGCTGCTATATATATTGCAAGAACTTCAAGAGTTCTTTGTCTTAAATCCTTTGGTTCTTGTTTAACAGTTATTGCATGTAAGTCGACTACACAAAAATAACAATCAAACTCATCTTGAAGAGAAACCCAGTTTTTTATTGCTCCTAAATAATTTCCTAATGTTAATTGACCAGAGGGTTGAATTCCACTAAAAATAACCTTCTTTTTTTCCGTATTACTTTCCAAATAAAGCACTCCTTTCATTTGTGCATACTAACATTTATAACCATAACTATATTCTTAATTATAGATTTGGAAAATTATGATGTCAATAAGGATGGATTAATATTAAAGTTATTAATACTATAGGTAGCAATATTGATGTAATATGAAAGTGGTAATGAATTAATTTGAGGTTTTATAAAGAGGAAAAAATTTAGATAAGAAGCATGTTTAAAGATTAATTTAAATTATGATAAATATTAAAATTTATATAAAAAGATTTTTAAGAGAGGGAGAAATTAAAAATCTTTACAATGCCAATACATTAATCAAGAATTTAATTTAGATGTTATTTATTAATAATATCTAAGCTTTTACATAAAAAATGTCAATAAATAATACTAACATAGATAAAAGTAGTATTATATTAATTGACCAAACTGAAAATTTAAATATTAAAGCAATTAACGTGAATAAAACAAATATATTAAAAAATATTTTTAGAAATTTCATTAAGTAAGTCCTCCTATAATGTAATGATAGGTCTAGATAC
The DNA here is from genome assembly GCF_046581255.1 of Clostridium sp. MB05. Classification (NCBI taxonomy): domain Bacteria; kingdom Bacillati; phylum Bacillota; class Clostridia; order Eubacteriales; family Clostridiaceae; genus Clostridium; species Clostridium sp. MB05. The sequence continues at coordinate 1,094,936 of NZ_CP174370.1, forward strand.
TTAGTTTATGCAAGTTTCCAAAAAAAATACATAAAATAAAGACTAACCATTGAAGGTTAGTCTTTAGAAATAGAATTATCTTCTATTGTTTTGTGCTTTTCTAGCTCTTCTACAATCAGGACATCTTACTGGCTCGTTATCAAATCCTTTTTCCTTGTAGAATTCTTGCTCTCCAACTGTGAAAATAAATTCCTTTCCACAATCTTTACAAATTATTTTCTTATCTTCCATTTTAAAATCCTCCTTAAAATTCATAGGGATAAACTTGATAAATCTTCTTCCTTAAGGTGTACTATGAACTTTAAGGGATAGAGAATGTATCGAGATTTTTCCTAATCATTTAAATTTTCAAAATAATTATACCATAAAGTATAATTATTTCAATAAGATATAATAAAAATATTTATAAATTATTTAGAATTTTTTGAAAACTTCTCCATAGACTTAAATTTAAAGTAATAAGAAGAAAATACTATAAGAGGTATTAAAATAAAACTAAATAAATTAAGTATTTGTAAATACTTTAAAGCATCATAAAGTATATAATTATTCATTCCTAAAAAATTAGAAAAAACAAATATTAGAAATGTATATATGCCTATAAAAATACGCTTATTTTTCATATATTTTCCACAAATTAATAGAATGCTATAAGTTGATAAAACATATTTTACAAAAAATCCTATTACTGTTTGAACTATAAAAAATAGTTCTCCAAACTCTAAAAAACCAGCAACTTCAATTCTCTGACCTAATATAAATTCTGGATAAAAGATATTTGCAGCCCTTAATGGACCAAAGGCTGTTATTACTCCTATCATTGATATAACTACAAAGGCAGAGGTAATAATTCCAGCGTAAAAAGTATGTCTTCTTATATTTTCATATTTTTCTATGTACTTTAAAAATGGTAGGGCTATCATAAAGGAAGAAAATCCTCCAAGTACAAGAAAGCTTGAAATTATAAATTCCATAGAAATTCCGTTTCCAATTACAGGAAGTAAATTATTTATATCCTTATAGCTTTGAGATAAGATAAAAAATATTATTCCATTTACTATAAGTATAAATACGCTAACTAAGACAAAGATTAAGATAGTTTTTAGCTTTTTATTAAAAATAAAAAGAGATGGAAGAAGGAAAAAAATTAATGCATACCAAACAGGAGTTTCAAGAAAAAGTGTGGAATGTAATACATTTGCTTCTACGGCACCTGCTTCAATTGCATTTATAAATAAAGTTAATAAAAATATAAGCATTAAAATTATACCTATCCATTTGGGCATGGAACGATAAAATATATCGTTTATATCGTAGGTTTTTGTTGTTTTACAAACACTAATTATATACATTAAGAAAACTATAAATGCTATAGATGCTATTAATGATGCAAGCCAAGTATCTCTTCCCCCTATGTCAACAAATATAGATGGATATGTTTTAACAGATATAAGGGCTACTCCAATTATAAATAATATAAAATGTTTACTAGAAATTTTATTCATCTTTATCACCTTTCTGAATATTTAATACTTAACAATTAAGATTTTCACTAATGCATTGATTTTGTGCATTATTTAGTATTAGCAAAAAAATGAATATTAAACAGTTTTTCAACAAATAATACAATCAGGTGATGTATATGAATAATTTAGAATATGTAAAAGAGAAATTAAAGAACTCTTTTGATGTTAAGTATAGACCAATCCAAACAGTAATAGGGAAGGCTACAGTAGTATTTATTGATGATTTATGTAATGTGGCTATGATAAGCGAATATGTAGTTTTACCATTAAGGAGATTTGGAGAAATGACTCTTAATAGTAGAAGTATTAATTCTCCTAAAGAAGTAATAGAAAATGCATTAGACATAAATGCAACAGATATTGCTAAAGATATAGACGATGCAATAATGCATGTGTTATCAGGAGATCCTATATTAATATTTGATAACTTTCAAGAGATAATTTATGTAGAAACAAAAGGCTTTCCAGTAAGAAGTGTTGGAACCCCACAGACAGAATCGGTTTTAAAGGGACCAAGAGAAGGCTTTAATGAGTTAATGGTAACTAATATTGCATTAATAAGAAGAAGAGTTAAGAATCCTAATTTAAAGTTTGAGGCAGTAGTAGTAGGAGAACAATCTAAAACATCAGTAGCTGTATGTTATATAGATGGAGTTGCTCCAAGTGAATTAGTAGAGAATATAAAGGAAAAAGTAAATAATTTAGATTTAAGATTTATATTAGATACTAATTATGTAGAAGATGCCCTTAAAAACCAAAAAAGCTTTTTTGATACAGTTGGTTATACAGAAAAACCAGATGAAGTTAGTGCAAAATTATTAGAAGGAAGAGTTGGAGTAATTGTTGATGGAACACCATTTGTAATTACAGCGCCATACTTCTTTTTAGAAAATTTTCAAATGCCAGATGATTACTATTTAAATAAATATTATACAAATTTTAATCGTATATTACGATGGTTTGCATTTTTTATAGCTACATTAGTACCAGGACTTTATGTTGCGGTAATAACATATCACTTTGCTATGATACCTTCATTATTTATGTTTAGACTTGCAGTATCTAGAGCGGGGGTTCCATTTCCTACATTTATTGAGGTAATGTTAATGATGCTTGCCTTTCAATTTATAAAAGAAGCAGGTTTAAGGTTACCACAACCGATAGGTGGAGCAATGAGCATAGTTTCAGCATTAATTTTAGGAGATGCTGCAGTAGGTGCTGGTATTGCATCAAGAATAACAATAATAGTAGTAGCGTTAAGTACTTTATCATATTTCTTAATTCCAAAACTTTATGGAGCAGTATCCTTTTGGGCATTGATATTAGTTGTATTTTCAGCTGCATTTGGAATACCAGGATTTTTATGTGGAGCTTTATTACTATTAATACAATTAGCAGAATTAGATTCAGTTGGATATCAATTTTTATTTCCAGTTGGAAGCATAAACGAATATAGATTTAAAGACGTAGTTTTAAGAGGTGGCCTTGGAAAAATATCAAAGAATATAATAAAAAAGGGGAACTAAAAATGAAAATTAAAATATTAAGTAAGATTTTAACTATATTTTTTATTCCTTTATTTTTAGTTGGATGTTTTAATTATAGAGATATAAATAAGGTAAGCTTTGCAACAAGTGTTATCTTTGATACAGATGAGTTCGATAGAGCTATAGTTTATGTAGATGGTGTAAAGCCTTATAGAAGTACTAATGAAAGTTCAGATAAAGGAAAAAGAGTAATATATAAGGGCGTAGGAAAGACGGCTTTAGAAGCATTAAGAGATGTAAATTTAGCTTCTAGTTACGAGTTGAATTATTCTCAAAATAGAGCTTATATATTTACAGAAAAAGCAGCTAGAAAAGGAATTAAAAAATATGTAGATTTAATAAATAACAATCAAGAATTTCAAATTAAACCAGATATATTTGTATATTTTGGTGAAGTTGATGATTTATTAAAAGTTACTTCAAGTGATGAAGAATATTTAGGGTTATATTTAGAAGAATTAGTTCATAAGAATAAAAGAAACCCAAGAGCAATGAGAGCAAATATAAATGATTACTTAAGTAATTCAATAACAGCTAGCGATACATATATAGTAGGAGTAATTGAAATAAGAGATGATGCATTAGACAAGAAAATAGAAATAGGTGGAGGAGCTATAATAAAGGATAATACTTTAGTTGAAAGAATAGATGCAAAAGATGCTATGAGCTATAATTTACTAATGAATAAGATTAAAAGAGGAACCCTTGAAATGTCTAATCCACAATCAAAAAGAGGTTTTATAACTCTTGATGTATTAGATAGTAACACAGAGAGCAAACTGAGATTAGATGGAGATAATATAAAGTTAGTTAAAAATTTAGAAGTAAAAGTATCAATTGCAGAAACTCAAGATAGATTTATTGTTGATAATGAATTGTTGAAATATATAAAAGAGGTTAAAGCAAAGGAAATAGAAAATTATCTTGAAGATATATTTAATAAGTATAAAGAAAAAGATTTAGATGTTTTTGAGGTTGAAAGACTTTTAGATATATATTATCCTAAAGCAGCAGTATCTGATCCTATTTCGAAAACAGATTTAGAAGTTAATGTTAACTTAATAATTGAAGGAAGCAGCTTAATTAAAGATAGTCTATAACAATAGTTTAGCTAAAAAATTTTCAGTAAGAAAAAGCTATTGATATTAAAAGGAAAATAAAGTAATATTAATCTATAGATTGTCTGAATTCGATTCATACTATGTAAGATGAAATAGGGAGGGAGTATGGACGATTATAAAGTTAAGTATCATCAACTTAAGTCAGAGTACGAAAGCTATCAGAAAATCACAGAAGAAAAAATACAAGAATTAAGTTGTGTTAACGTTCAATATGAAAAAAATCTTGATATGCTTTCTAATGTAATATTAATTAGCAATTATATAAATTCAAATTTAAGTAATAAGAATATAATACAAATGATAAATGATATGATAATAGGAATTATAGGAGTAACACAATCTACTATATACTTGTTAGAAGATTTTAAATTTGTAATAAAGGCTACTAATGGAACAAAGGAAAGTATAGGGCTTACAGAAGAGTGTAAGAGGAACATAGGTAAGAATAAAACATTTATAGTAAATTCAAAAGAACCGATTGTAAAAGATGAATTAAATGGTATATTTATTCACTCAAGAATGGGAGTACCAATTAAGGTTGGAGAAAAATTCATAGGATATATAATTGTTGATCATACACATTATAATTATTTAACTGAGTTTCATGAAATATTTTTAAGTTCTATAGCTAGTCAAATTGCAATTGCTTTAGAAAATTCTATTTTATATAAAAAAATAGAAAAGGCAGCGAAGTTTGATGCACTAATTGGAATTTATAATAGAAAGACATTTTATGAAATTATAGAAGAAAGATTGGATAATGGAAGAGTAGATAAGTATGCTATAGTTATGATTGACTTAGATAATTTTAAGAGGGTTAATGACACATTAGGGCATCAATTTGGTGATAAGGTTTTAATAGAAACTGCAAACATAATAAGAGATAGGTTATATCAACAAGATATAATTGCAAGGTATGGTGGAGAAGAAATAATATTATATATAGATTGTATGAATGACACCGAAGGAGTGTACGAAAGAATAGATAAAATCAGAGAAGCAGTGTCTAGAAACTTTGTTTTAAAAGAAGGAATTGTTAGAAATGTTACTGCAAGCTTTGGAGTAGGTTTTTATCCTTATGATGGAGAAACTTTAGAAGAAGTTATAAATTGCGCAGATAAGTATCTTTATAAAGCAAAACATGCAGGTAAGAATAAAGTAATGAGTTCGCACTTTTTTAGGTAAAAAGATAGAGATTAAAAGGAATTCTCTATCTTTTTATTTTTTTAAATATAATATTGTAAATAATTTCAACAAGATAGAATATATATATATTAAGAGAATAAAAAATTTTATATAGAAGGAGTGGATTCCAATGATTCAAGTTTTTTGCGCAAGTAGGGGGTCAGGTAAAACTAAAAGATTAATAGAACTTGCAAATGAACGTTTAAGCCAGGCAAAAGGGGATTCAGTTTACATTGATAATGATACAAGATACATGATGCAGCTTAGAAGAAAGATAAGGTTTATAAATACTAATGAATTAGGCGTAATAGATTGTGATAGCTTTTATGGATTACTTTGTGGAGTTATATCTCAAAATTATGATGTTGAAAATATATATATAGATGCTTTATCTAATATAGTAGAGTGTAGTAATTTAGAATCAACAAACCTGTTTATAAAATTAAAGGAATTCTCTCAAAAATTTAATCTAAATTTATTTATAAATTTAAATTGTGATTGCAAAGAAGATTTACCAGACTTTATAAAGAAATATGCAGCATAAATGTCAAAGGTTCAAAAGTGGATAGTTTTTACTATCCACTTTCCTTACCTTCACTTTTTTAAGCTTTAATCAGTTGATAATATTTAAATTAAAAGATATACTATAATAAGTAATAAAAGTAGGAGGTTACGTAGAATGGCTAATGTTTTAGATGAGTTATTAGATCGTGGATACATAAAGCAATTTACTCATGAAGATGAAACTAGAGAATTGCTAGAAAAGGAGAAGATAACTTTTTATATAGGCTTTGATCCAACAGCTGATAGTTTACATGTTGGACATTTCATTGCATTAATGTTTATGGCTCATATGCAAAGAGCAGGACATAGACCAATAGCACTTCTTGGTGGGGGAACTGCAATGGTAGGAGACCCTTCAGGAAAAACTGATATGAGATCTATGCTTACAAAAGAACAAATTCAACATAATGTTGATTCAATAAAGAAGCAAATGGGAAGATTTATAGATTTTTCTGATGATAAAGCTATATTAGTAAATAATGCAGATTGGTTATTAAACTTAAATTATGTAGATTTCTTAAGAGAGGTTGGAGTTCATTTTTCTGTAAATAGAATGCTTTCTGCTGAGTGCTTTAAGCAAAGATTAGAAAAAGGTCTTTCCTTCTTAGAGTTTAATTATATGTTAATGCAAGGATATGATTTCTACGTATTAAATCAAAAGTATAATTGTAAGATGCAATTAGGTGGAGATGACCAGTGGTCAAATATGATTGCAGGTGTTGAATTAGTTAGAAGAAAGGCACAAGGTCAATCAATGGCAATGACTTGTACTTTATTAACTAATAGCCAAGGTCAAAAGATGGGAAAAACTGTTGGAGGAGCTTTATGGCTTGATCCAAATAAAGTTTCACCATTTGATTTCTATCAATATTGGAGAAATGTTGATGATGCTGATGTAGAAAAATGTTTATCATTATTAACATTTGTTCCTATGGATGAAGTAAGAGAAATATGTTCAGTAGAAGGTTCAGCTATAAATGAAGCTAAAAAGCGTCTTGCATTTGAAGTTACAAAGTTAGTTCATGGCGAAGAAGAAGCTAATAAAGCTAAAACAGCTGCTGAAGCTTTATTTTCAGGTGGAGTAGATATGAGTAATGTTCCAACTGTAACTATAAGTAAAGAAAAGTTAGGATCAACTATCTTAGATATAATGGCTGAAAACAAAATAGTTCCATCTAAAGCTGAAGGAAGAAGATTAATTCAACAAGGTGGATTATCACTAAATGGGGAAAAGGTTACTGAAGTTACTAGAACTTTAGAAGAATCAGATTTAGAAGATGGTTCAGCTTTAATTAAAAGAGGAAAGAAAAATTATAATAAAATAGTTGTAGAATAATAAAAGGCTGCATAAGGCAGCCTTTTTTATTTAAAAATTGACAGTTAACAATTAATAATTGAGGAAGTCATTTGTTTCAAATTACTAACAAGCTGTAGACCAGTATATAACAATAATTTATAATGAATTATGTGGTAGTGGTAGAGATACAAGAGCCTCTACTTTAGTACCATTTGATAAAGTAATACTTCCATTATGATCTTTTATTATTTCACTGCAAAGATATAAACCTAAGCCAGAGCTATAATTATCGTCATGAGAATTTATCTTAATAAAGGGCTCAAAAACATGGCTATATATTTCATCAGGTATTAGATTAGCTTCATTTATAATTGAAACCCTATAGAAATTATCTTCAATAAATCCATGTACCTCAATATTATTACTATTAACAGAGTATTTAATAGCATTATCTATTAAATTAATAAATACTTCTTTGATTTTATTAGCTTTAATTTTTAAGAAGCTATCTTCTAAATTATAAATTATATTTAAATTATATTTAAATTATATTTGTCAGCTTTTATAGACATATCAGCAATTACTTGTTGAAGCAATTCTTTTATATTATATTCTACATATTCTTCATTTATTGAAGAAAGGCCTTTAGATATTTTTATAATTTCTAATACAAGAGTATTTAACCTTTGACTTTCTGAATATATCCTGCTTACAGCTCTTTTTTTAAATTCCTCATCATCTACTACATTTTCTAATATCATTTCTGAGTATCCAATTATTGAAGTTAAAGGAGTCTTTAGTTCATGAGTTACTGTATCAAAAAATATTTTTCTGCTTAAGGCTAACTTTTCAACTTTTTCTTTTTCTTGCTCAATATCTAAAATTTGTTCTTGTATTTTAGATTTCATATTTATAAATTCTTTAGATAATATGGAAATTTCATCATTTCCTGAGGATTCTATAGAAACATTATAGTCTCCTTCTCCAACTTTTTTAGAGGCTAAAGTTAAATAAGTAATTGGTTGTACTATCTTATTTGTTAAGAAATATGAAATTGAGAATATAAATAAGATTAACACTATTTCAATTAAAGTTAATATATTTGTTGCTTTAGTATAATCCGAATAAAGATAGGTATAGTCTTTATTTAAATTTATTATACCTATGTAGGATTCATTAATTATTATTGGATAAGAAAGCTTTCCTGTAAGAGTTTTATTATTATATTTTATATCAACAATAGTTTTACCAGATTTAACTTGAGGAAGATTTTCAGTAAATTCAGGACTAGCTTTTTCTAAATTAGAAGCAAGTACGTTACCATCTACATCACATATTTGAAGCTTACTATCATAGTTTAAAGAAATATATTCCATTAAATATTTACTTTCTTGAGATAAAGCTTTATCTTTATAAAGATAATTTCTTACAGATAATGTGTATTTAACAGATTCACGAGTACTCTTCATTATTTCTTTTAACGAAGAAGTAACTGTATTTTCCATATTATCTTTTAATATTTTTCTAACAGATATATTTAATGAAATACCAAGTAAGATAATTGTAAGAGTAATAATTAAAGTAAACTTATATTTAATTTTCATATTTACCTCATCATATATCCAATACCAAATACTGTTTCAATTATTGATGGTTGTCCAACTATATCAAGTTTACTTCTAATTCTTCTTATATGAATATCAACAGTTCTTATATCACCATCATAAGAAAACTCCCAAATATTATCTATAATTTGTTCTCTAGAAAAAACCTTATTTCTGTTTTGAACAAAAAATTCGAGAAGTTCATATTCCTTAGGTTTAAGTTGAATAACTTCATCATTTTTTAAAACAGTTCTGTTATCAAAATTAATTTTTATATTTGAATTTATATTAATAAAATTTTTATTATCTTTTGAAGATGATTTTTCAATTCGTCTAAATACGGCCTTTATTCTACTTATAACTTCTTTTATATGGAATGGCTTAGTAATATAGTCATCAGCTCCAAGCTCAAGGCCAAGAACTTTATCAAATACATCACATTTCGCAGTAAGAATTATAATAGGTATAGTATATTTAGCATTTATATCTTTACATAAGTCAAATCCGCTTCCATCAGGTAAGTTTAAATCTAATAAAATTAATTCAGGTAAGTTTACACTTAAAAAATCATTAGCTTCTTTTAAAGAAAAGACACTATGAGGTAAATACCCTTCAGATTTTAAAGTATGGAATAGTATATCATTTATAGATTTGTCATCTTCAATAATAAGTATTTGATTATTCATTATATATTCTCCTTAATATGGGTATTATAGCTTAATTATACATAATATTTACTAAATGTTAAATAGACATACAATAGACTATTAATTTAAATGTGATCTTAAAGAAGTAAGAAATCTATTTCTTTAAGATCACAAGAATAAATTTAAGGTGTATATTGTCTATAGATAGAATAAGCTGATCCGTTTTTCAATTCTATCCAACAAAGTGTACTTCTATTAGTTAATGGCTTACCATCCTTTGTAACGAGATCTCCTATGTCCATTGACTTTCGCAAATTAATATAATCCTTAAAATCTTTAAATGAAGCTACCTCAGTTACAGAGGAATTTTTAGGTGGATTAACATTATATCCCAAAGATAGAAAATCATGATTTAATAATTGAAAGCTACAGTTATTTGATATTTCATAGGTGGTTAATTTATCATAGTTATTTCTTATATAATAACTATCTGGAACATAATACTCTCCCTTTTCATTAGTAGGAAGATCTATCTTATCTTTATCTTTATTATCTTTGAGAAATTCTCTAAGAGATTCTTCTTGCCCACGATAAAATTCAACTAAGTCAACATCTATATAAGTTTTTCCATCAATAGTATAGATATTATTAATACATCCGATTTGCTTATCATAAACATTTTCTAAAACTGTTAGGTTCATTTCTACTTGCCTGCCATATTCATCGTTGGTACCGTAATAACTAAAGGTACCTGGATTTAATGTATCAACTTTTGATACATTCCATGTTAAAGGAAGTGAGATTTGTTCTTCGTTTATATCAGTAGTTACACTTTGAGGTAGGTTAAATTCCGAATCTTGATAAACAGAATTTGTAAGCTTAATTACATCAAATTTAGATGAAATTTCTTTAGCTATTGCTTTCATATTTTCACTGTCTACTCCATTAGCTAGAGCAGTTTTAATTATAAAGTAAGCATCATCTAGTTTATTAGAGTTCATATATATATCCTTTATTTCTAAATATAAATCTTTATTTGTTTTATCTAGATCAATAGCTTTATTAAAATATGCCTTACCTTCATCATATTTATCATCATCAAGAAGTTTTTTTGCATTGCTAATAGCTTCACTAACTTCATTTTCTTCCACTAAGATTTCACTTTGAGTATCATTAGAAACTGTTACTTTTTTTGTTGTGTCTTCGCAGGCAAATAATGAAGTAGTTAGTATTAAAAAAATAGGGATAATAGCGAGTTTTATAAATTTTCTATTCATAATAAGCTCTACTTTTAAATATTTTATGGAAGATATTGTTCAGATATTTTAAAAACTGAACCATTTTTTATATCAACCCAAACTAATAGTATTCTTGATTTATTATTTTTTGTATCATTAAATTCTTTTAGAAAATCATCATAAGAAGTATTTACTAGTGTCCCCCTATTTTCATGATTTTCAAGATTTAGAGTAGCTGAACATAAAGAATATATACAATCGTTAGATACTGAGTAAGTAGTAATAGCATCAGAGTTATTTCTTATCCAAACTGGAGCTGGTAAAAAATATTCCCCATTTTCGTCTATTCCAGCTTTTCCATCTTTAATAGCCTCTCTAAGAGCATCTTCTCTACCTAAATAAAATTCAATTAAATCTACATCTATATATAACTTCCCATTATCAGTATAGAAATTTTTTACCCATCCAATTTGTTTATCATAAACATTTTCTAAAACTGTTATTTCCATTTTTGCTTTTCTACCATACTCTTCATTAAAGCCTTCGTAAATAAAAGTACCTACAGTTGAAGAGTCAACTACTTGGTTATCCCAGGTTATAGGAAGTGATATTGTATTTCCTGAAATTACAGTTTTAACTTCGTTAGGTAAGGTGTAGTTAGTATTTTGATATATAGATAAAGTCATGTTTATTGATTCAAAATTAGAGGAAATATCTTTTAAAATTAACTTCATATTTTCAATATCTACATTGTTTGTTAGTGCTGTCTTTACAATAAAATAGGCATCATCAAATCTATTTAGAGACATATAGATATCCTTAATTTTTAAATATATGTCCTTGTTTGTTTTATCTAGAGATATTGCTTTATTAAAATATTCTTTAGCTTCATCGAAATTATTTTCATTAAGATATTCCTCAGCAGTTTTTATAGCTTGATTTATTTCATTTTCCTCAGAGGAAATTGTGTTTTTTGTATTATCCGATATAGTTATTTTTTTTGAAGTATTTTGACAAGATACTAGGGTTGATGAAATTGTAATAACAGATATAATTATTATTTTTGAAAAAAGTTTTTTATTCATTTTTTAACCTCCATTGATTTCTATACTTATATCATATAAGGTAAAAATTTCTAAAGATTATATAGTTATTTCTAACTTATTTCCAAAAGAAAATTAATTTGGATTTTAAATAAAGCTTTCTGAGGTTATATATGTTAAGAATTTGTATAAAGTATTCGACATTATAAATAATATAGATGTATATGAGGTGAAATTATGCCAGGAGTTTTTAATGTAGGTAATTCATATAATGTAAACAACAAAAGAATATCTAGTAAACTGACTTTTGATTCTGGTGAAAAATTTTCAGGGAAGATAATTAACAAAGATGATAAAAATGAAGTTACTATAAAGCTGCTAGATGGTTGGGAGTTTTCAGCCGAAATTGATGGAGATATAGAATCATTAGATAATGGATTACAAAGATTTCAAGTTGAAGGTTTTGTAAATGGAAAATTAAAATTAAAGGTTATAGCTAAGAGTGTTTCTGGAGATGAGTTAGCTCAAGGTGAATTTAATGATATTATTTCGAAAGAAGGATTAAGCAAAGAAGATACAAACTTATTAAAGTCTATGTTAAAGTTTGGAATACCCCTTACTAAAGAAAATATAAAAGAAATTAAGGGGTTAATTCAGTTTTCGGATAAGATACAAGCTAATCCAAAAGAGATAGATGAGTTTATATCAAAATACTTAATGAGCAAAGGAATAAGCAAGAATAGTGAAGAAGGAATAAAAATTAATAATATCCTTAAAGAATTTTTAGGAGAGTTTAAGACATTATCAGAAGAAGATATTTTGTTATTTTTTGAAAATGATATAGAATTTAATAAAGAAAATATAAAGGGGTATAATAAGATATTTAAAGGGGAAAATAATATACCTAAATTACTTGATGATATTTCTAATTCTATTCCAAAGTTTAAGGATGGGATTTTGGAAGATAATTCAAATAATAATAAGGATAATTTGAAGTTAAATAATATAAATATTAAGACTACAGATATAGAAGAGGCAGTAGATATAAAAAATCCTAAAATTAGTAGTGGCGAAGAGGTTAATAATAATCAAAAAATTAGTAATGGTAAAGAAACTAATAAGGGACAAGAAGTTAATAATATAAGTAATAAATTAATTAATGAGTTATATCAAAAAAGTGATTCAGGAAGTTCTAAGGTTAGTATGCTTTCATTACTTAAATCTATTTCAGGTCAAGCAGAAGACTTGCTTAATACTTCATTAAAAGAAATCTTAAGTAATAGAAGAGTAGAGTTTACAAGTAATGAATTTGATAGAACTTTTAACTCAATAAATTTAATAAAGCCAGAAGAATTTATAGGCAAGCTTAAAGAAATAATAGCTGAGTTTAATGAAATTGGGGCTAAAAATATAGTAGATGAGTTTAATAATTATTTAAATAAAGCTAATAATGAATCATTAGGAGTAACAGAATCATTAGACTTTAGTAAAGGACAATTAGAAAAATTACTATCTACTGCTATGGGAAAAGGAATAACATTAACAGAAGAGGAGTTTTCAAAATTAAAGGATGTTATAAATTTAAAGTACCAAGAAACTTTAGATAAAGATTCAATTAAAAATACTAAAACAAGTGATTTACTGAAAGATGGAGTTATTAAAGATACTACAATAAAAGATGCTATAATAAAATCTGATATATTCATTAATAATAAATTAAATATACCATCAAAAGAGTTAATAGAAGCTTCTATTAATAAAGGTGGAGAAAATAATAAAGAAATAATTAAAGATATTATATCTACTTTAAAGGGAGAGTCTATAATTTCTGAAAAAGTTATAGATATTATAAAAAATAATATAAATGAAATAAAGATGTTTAATAAAATAAGTGAAGAATACTATTATGCAGATGTTCCAGTTAATATTAAAGAAAGAGAATATCCATGTAAGCTAATAATTAAGGATAATAGAAAAGAAGGCAAAAAAATAGATAGTACAAATGTAAAAATGGTAGTTACAGTTGATACTAAAAATTTAGGCACAATAGATGGATATATGAAGGTTTTAGATAGAAAAATAGACATAGATTTAAAATGTGAAGAAAAATTTGTTAAAATAGTAGATATGGCAAAGACAAAATTAGTTAATAATATAGAGAATATGGGATTTTTAGTAGGTGTAAAAGTATCTAAAAAAGAAAGTGAAGTTTCATTAACATCATGCAGGGATTTCTTTAGTTCAAACTCAGGAATATCACTTGATAGGAGAGTTTAAAGTAAAGAGTTTAGGAGGAGAATATGAAAGGAAGAAAAAAGGCTGCTGCTTTAAAATATGAAGAAAATTTAATTGCTCCAATTGTTACAGCAAGTGGAATGGGACATATTGCAGATAAAATACTTGAAAAAGCAGAAGAAAATTATGTTCCTGTAGTGTATAATAAGGAGTTGACAGACTTGCTTTGTAATGTAGATATAGGAGAACAAATACCTTCTGATCTTTATGAAGCAGTAGCACATATTATTGCATATGTAACAGATTTAGATAGAATAGTAGAAAGGTGAGTAGATTAAATGGCTTTATATGCTATTTCAGATCTTCATCTTGCTTTTACAACAGACAAACCAATGGACATATTTGGAGAAAAGTGGCTTAAGCATGATGAAAAGATAAAGGATAATTGGATGAATAAAATCACAAATGATGATACAGTGCTTATAGCAGGAGATATATCTTGGTCAATGAGATCGGATGAAAGTAAAGTTGATTTAGATTGGATAAATGCCCTGCCAGGGAAAAAAATTATATCAAAGGGAAACCATGATTATTGGTGGGGTGGAATATCGAAGCTTAATAAGATGTATGAAAACACAAAGTTTCTCCAGAATAATTTTTATACCTATGAGGATTATGCTATTTGTGGTTCAAGAGGATGGATCTTAGAAGGAACAGATAGATTTACAGAAAAGGATAAAAAGATATTTAATAGAGAACTTATAAGATTAAGACTTTCCCTAGATAAAGCAAAAGCAGAAGGATATACAAAGATAATAGTGATGATACATTATCCTCCAATTAACGAGAAAAGAGAACCTTCAGCCTTTACAGAGCTATTTAAAGAATATGCTGTAGAGAAGGTTATATATGGACATTTACATGGACCTTCCTTAGCAAATGCACTTAATGGAGAACACGAAGGAATTGAATATATAATGACAGCCTGTGATTTTTTAGAGTTTAATCCTAAAAGAATTTTATAAAATAATCTACATTTTAGATTTTTGCATATCTAAAATGTAGATTATTTTTATATAGTAAATAGCAGTATAATCTGCAGTGAACTATATAAAAGCAATTAATATAATAATTAAGTTTTGTGACTTTGTTACAGTCAAAAACAATATGAAAGAGTATACTTATATCATAGAATAAATAATATGATATTGGAGGAAATAAAAAAATGAATAATATAAGAGTTTATACAACAAATACTTGTCCATGGTGTACTAAGGTTAAAAATTATTTAAAAAGCAACAATATAAATTATGAAGAAGTTAATGTAGGGTTAAATAGAGCAGCAGCTATGGAAATGGTAAACAAGAGTGGACAAATGGGAGTTCCTGTTTTAGATATAGATGGGAAAATAGTTGTTGGGTTTGACAAGAATAGAATAGATAATTTATTAGGACTATAATTTAAAATAGTTATCAAATGGGTTGATAAAGAAAAAAAGTAAAGCTAAAATAATATTAGTTTTACTTTTTTTAGAGTTTATGAGGTATGTGTAATATGGATTTAAGAAATGAATTAATGGAAAGCTATCCATTCTTAAAAGATTTAAATGAAGATTTATTAGAAGAGCTCTTCAATAGAATAATTATAAATAGTTATTCTATTGGAGACAGTATGTTTAATAATATACAAAGTTGTATAGGTTTTTCTTTTATACTAGAAGGAACAATAAGAGTTTACAAATTAGGGGATGACGGTAAAGACATAACTTTATATAGGTTGAAAAAAGGTGATAATTGTTTTAATACAATACTATGTGCATTAACTAAATCAGAAGATACTTCTTTTGCAGAAGTAGAAGAGAATTCTGTTATTGCCCTTATACCAATGGACTTTTTTAAAAGAACCTTATTAGATAATAGTAGTTTCTTAAAATATATATTTAAAAATTTATATAATAAGTTTGAAGATGTAGTGCAAGGGTTAGAAAAAGTTACATTTGACAGTATAGAAAATAGACTTATAAATTATTTTAAGGAAAAAATGAAAGATAATAATGGTAGTAAGATAATTTATACCACTCATGAAAAAATTGCAGCTGATATAGGCTCATCTAGAGAAGTTGTAAGCAGAAGTTTAAAAGCTTTAGAAAAACGTGGCATTTTAAAACTAAGTAGAGGAAAAATTAAAATTATAAATTGGAGTTATTAAATTTATATTGACATCTCAGTAACAATATCATAAAATTTGAATATAGTAATATTATTGACAGATTAATAACAAAGTGCGATGATATTTATATTGAGAAGGGGGAAGAGGTGATAGCTTGGATAGTAATTATAAACAATATGAAGATATAGCAGAGTTTTTAAAGGTTTTAGCTCATCCTGTTAGACTTTGTATAGTAAAGAATCTTTTAGAAAAAGGTTGTTGTAATGTAACTAATATGCATAGTTGTTTAGGGATGCCTCAATCTACAATTTCTCAGCATTTACAAAAGCTAAAAAGTGTTGGAATAATAAAAGGTGAAAGAAATGGACTAGAAATAGTTTATGAAGTAGTAGATAAAAGAGCAGGAAAAATAATAAAATCACTTATTGAATGATAAGTGATAATAAGTAGTTGTTAATTTAGAACAGCTAATATAAAGCTGTTCTTTAAATTTATAGTATAAATCGTAATATTATAATATACAAATAACTTATTAAATAGATATTAAAATGAAATTCATTTATTTAAATTTTTATAAAGATTAGTATTATTTAATTTAGGAGGATTTTAAATGAAAAAGAAGGTTTTAATAGTTGGTGGTGTTGCAGGAGGAGCATCTGCTGCAGCTAGACTTAGAAGGTTAGATGAAAATATTGATATAGTAATGTTTGAAAAAGGTGAATATATTTCATTTGCAAATTGTGGACTTCCTTACTATGTTGGAGAAGTTATAAAAGAAAGAGACGCACTTTTACTTCAAACACCAGAAAAAATGAAATCTAGATTTAATATAGACGTTAGAGTTAATAGTGAAGTAGTAAGTATTAATTCAGAAAAGAAAACTGTTAAAGTTAAATCCTTAAAAGATGGTGAGTATGAAGAAAACTTTGATTACTTAATTCTATCACCAGGAGCTAAACCAATAAGACCTAATTTACCAGGGATTGATAGTGAAAAAATATTTGCTGTTAGAAATGTTCCAGACATAGATAGAATAAAAGCTTATGTAGATTCGAAAGAGACTAAATCTGCTGTTGTTATAGGTGGAGGATTTATCGGAGTAGAAATGGCTGAAAACTTAAAAGAAAGAGGAATAAAAGTAACTTTAGTTGAAGCTGCGCCTCATGTTTTAGCACCATTTGATTCTGAATTTTCATGTTTAATTGAAAGAGAATTAAATGCAAATGACATAAGCATAATACTAAATGACAAGGTTAATGGATTTGAAGAAACTTCAGATTCAATAAAGGTTAACCTTGGAAGTGGAAAAGAAATAGTTGCTGATATGGTTATTTCAGCAATCGGAGTTACTCCTGACACTTCTTTTATTAGAGATACAGGAATAGAGCTTGGGGAAAGAGGTCATATAATAGTTGATGATCATATGAGAACAAATAAAGAGGGGATTTTTGCAGTAGGAGATGCCGTAGTTGTTAAAGATTATGTAAATGGAAAAGAAGCATTTATCCCATTAGCAGGACCTGCAAATAGACAAGGAAGAATAGTAGCAGATAATATAGCTGGATTAAACTCAGCTTATAAAGGAACATTAGGAACTTCAATAATTAAAGTTTTTGATATGGTTGCTGCATCAACTGGAAATAATGAAAGAACACTAAATAGATTTGGAATTAAATTTAATAAGGCTTATTTACATCCAATGAGCCATGCGGGATATTATCCAGATGCTACACCATTAACAATTAAAGTTATATATGATATTGAAGGAAAAATATTAGGAGCACAGGCTTTAGGTTACGAAGGTGTAGATAAATTTATAGATGTAATAGCAACTTCAATTAAATTTGGTGGAACAATGGAAGACCTAGCAGAGCTTGAACTTGCATATGCACCTCCATTTTTATCAGCAAAATCTCCAGCAAATATGGCAGGTTTTGTTGCTCAAAATCAAAACAAAGGATTAGTAGATACTATAAACATAGAAGAGTTAAAAGACTTTGATTCATCAAAGCAAATTTTACTAGATACAAGAGACAAGCAAGAAGTTGAACTTGGTAAAATAAAAGATTCGATAAATATACCAGTTAATGATTTAAGAGAAAATTTAGATAAGTTAGATAAGGATAAGGAGATTTTGGTTTACTGTGCTGTTGGTATAAGAGGTTATATAGCTGTAAGAATATTAAAGGCTAATGGGTTTAAGGCTAGAAACTTAAACGGTGGATACAAAACTTATGCAAACTGGAACTATAAAGCTAGAGTTATAGAAGATTCTATGGATGATAATAACGGAAATAACTATGGCGGAGATTCTGTAATGAAGGAAGTAGCAGTAGATCAAATAAGAGAATTGAATGCAACTGGATTATCTTGTCCAGGACCATTAATGCAAGTAAAAGCAACTATGGATACTATGGATGATGGAGAAGTACTAAAAGTAAAGGTATCAGATGATGGTTTCTGGAGAGATATTGAAGCATGGACTAAAAAGACTAATAATAGACTTTTAAGCATAGAAAAGAATAAAGGTATAATAGAAGCTACTATTAAGAAATGCTCAGATCAGTTTTTATCAGAAAAAGCAGTTTCTAATGCTTGTTCAAATCTTCCAACTAAAAATGGACAAACAATGGTAGTGTTTAGTGGAGATTTAGATAAAGCTATAGCTTCATTTATAATAGCCAATGGTGCTGCAACAATGGGTAAAAAAGTTACTATGCTTTTCACCTTCTGGGGATTAAATATATTAAGAAAACCAGAAAAGATTAAAACTTCCAAGAATTTAATAGAAAAAGCCTTTGGAATGATGATGCCAAGAGGTAGCAAAAAGCTAGGCTTATCAAAGATGAATATGGGAGGAATGGGCGCTAAAATGATAAGAGGTGTCATGAACAACAAAAACATTCAATCTCTTGAAGACTTAATGGAGGCAGCTATTGAAAATGGAGTTGAAATAGTAGCTTGTACAATGTCTATGGATGTTATGGGAATTAAAAAAGAAGAATTAATAGATAGTATAAGCTATGGTGGGGTAGGATACTACCTTGGAGAAGCTGATGATTCTAATGTTAACTTATTTATTTAATAGTTAAAATAACTTAAAAACTAAAGGGATATGCTTTGCATATCCCTTTCTATTACTATTAAATTTGATTATTTAATGATGAAATAGTATCATCAAGCCTTTCTAAGCTAGTTGTTTGTAAGTCCATATTTGCAGCAATTTCTTCACATAAAGCAGAATGCTCTTGAGAAATAGTAGAAACTCTTTCTATTGTAGATAAAACATTATCTTTTTCAGAAGAAGCTACAGTTAGATTTTCTATACAGCTATCAATTTCTGTAATTGAATCACTTATTGATGATTTTATATTTGTAAAGCTACTTTTAGTGCTAAGAAGGGTTTTTTGTTGATTATCTATAGCTGAACTACCAGCTTGTACAGCTTTTGAAGTATCAATTATATCAGATTTAATATCATCTAATATTTTAGTAATACTTTCAACAGATTGTTTTGAATTTTCAGCAAGCTTTCTTACTTCACCAGCAACTACTGAGAAGCCCCTACCAGCTTCTCCAGCTCTTGCAGCTTCAATTGCTGCGTTAAGAGAAAGTAAGTTTGTTTGGCTTGCAATTTGACTTATAGAATCTGTAATTGTATTTACTGATTCTAATTTTGAAACAAGAGAATTTACAGTTTGGCTTACTATTGTGAAAGCTTGTTGTAATGACATTAATGATTCATTTAAGCCAGTAAATGTATTTAATCCTTCATCAGCAACTTTATCTGTATCAAATACTGCTATTTGCACATTAGTAACATTATAAGCTAACTGTTCCATACGACTATTGAAATTTGCCATTATATTGTTAACATTATTAATTTCTTCAGCTTGTGTAAGTGTAGCAGTAGTTAAATTTGATAATGAACTATTAACATCGTGTATTGCACTAGATATACTAGAACTGCTTTCACTTAACATAACCATCTCATTTTTTAGATTCTCGTTTGAATTTTCTTTTGTGTTAATATTAGTAGTAACGAACTCATTTGAAATTTCCTCTGCATTATTTTTGGTTACTTCACTATTTTTCTTTGATTTAGAAAATAAACCCATTTTAGTACCTCCTAATTTTATCCTTTCCATCACGAGCCATCTCTTTTATTTTTTGAGGTGAACCTATAGAAGTAATTACTTCAGAAAACCATTTTAGAGCAAGGGTATCTTCACTAATTCTTCTATATAATTCACCGATTAGGAACATAATAGAAAACCTATTCAATCCATATACTGGAAGTTTTTCATTCGTAAATGTATCATTAAAAGCTGCTAATGCTTGTTTAATAAAGTTTTTTTCATTAACATCGTCCATTAATAGCCTGTACATCCAAGCGATTTTTAAGCAAAGCATAGCTTTAGTACTACTTTTACCTTCAATAATTAAGGCGTTAAGTAAAGCTAATTTATATCTTTCAATTGCAATTTTTTCATTAAAAGGAATATCATATTCACGATTGATCCATTTAGGTGTGATTTTTTCTTTAACTAGTTTTATTTGAAATTCTCTTATTTTATTAAAATCTGTTTTTAAGGAAGCGTAACCACAAGTTGGGCATAACCATACTTCATAAAAATATGGATTTATAACAGAATATCTTATAAATAAGTCTGAATCTCTAGAAACAACTCTAGGTGCATTAACCTTTACAGATGCTGTTCTAAAAGAGTTATCACAAACTGGACAAGATACTTCCTTAAGGAATAAATTATTTATTAATTTATGATTATTATCGTTTACTTCTTTTAAATCTTTAGTATTTATGTCGTTTGAAGATTTTATCATAAGTTACCACCTCAATATTACACATATAGTTAATTATAACATATTGGAGTGATTTTGTAGATAAGACATTTATAAATATAAGAATATAACTTAAATAATTTGATTACACATTTTAATATTTTTGATATAATAGTTAAGGTGAAGTTTGAAAAGGGTGATAAGATATGGCAATTCAAGATTGGAAAAGTTTTTTTATGCCTTATGAACAGGCTGTAGATGAACTGAAAGTAAAACTTAGAAGCATAAGAAAGGAATATAGAAAGAAAAATGAATATTCTCCAATAGAATTTGTTACAGGAAGAGTAAAAGAAATATCAAGTCTTCTTGAAAAAGCTAATAAATTCGGAATTCCTTTAGATAGGCTTCAATATGAAATTGAAGACATAGCTGGCATTAGGATAATGTGTCAGTTTGTAGATGATATAGATAGAGTTGTAGAAATATTAAGAGCAAGAAAAGATATGCAAATACTCTATGAAAAGGACTATGTTAGAGGTGTAAAAGAAAGTGGATATAGAAGCTATCATATTATAATTAAGTATCCAATAAATATGGCAGAAGGCCAAAAGGAGATATTAGCTGAATTTCAGATAAGAACATTAGCTATGAACTTTTGGGCAACTATAGAGCATTCTTTAAATTATAAGTATAAAAAACAATTACCTGATAATGTAAGAGAGAAGCTTAAGAAAGCAGCTGATGCAGCTTTTGAATTAGATGAACAAATGCTTGATATTAAGGATGAAATTAAAGATGCTCAAAGGCTATTTGAAATAAAGTCAGATATTATTTCAAGTATAATGCATAATATATTAACTCTTATATCATTAGGAAAGTTTGCTGAAGCAAGTAGGTATGAAAGTTCATTAAATAAGTTAATAGAAGATGGAGAGATATATGAACTTAACAATTTACTAGTATCTATTAAAAGAGATATAAATAAGTATAAAGATAATTAATATTTAAAAATCAATAATTAGTATTTTAAAGAAGGGTATATTTTCACAATTAGATATGTGAAAATATACCCTGTTTTTTATTTATTATAAGATATTATTTAAATCTATTTTAAATTTTTTATAATATACCCAATCCTGCACTTGCATAACCTATTATTGGATTAGGAGCAACAGTTGTTGTTCCTTGAGCTATAGCTGAGAAAACTAACATTAAGCGTGTTTGCCTTCTTACAGGTATATTTATATTTCGCCTAATTCCAGTAGATACACTACCTATAATTGAAGCACCTGTGATTGGTGGTGCTAATGTTACTTCTGTACCTGGTATTGCTGTAAAAGTAATACTTGGTGGGAATGATCTGTATAACTGAGCCCTTATAAGAACTGCCCCTGCAGTAATACCTGGTAAAGTAGATAAAGTAAAATCTGCAGCTAGTGATCTTATAATTCCATTTCTTGGCATAGTAAATGCCATATTAACAGTGCCACCTAGCGGTAAAGTAATAGTTCCACTCGGTACATTTAATGTAAGCGGAGTTGCATTATTACCAAAAGCAATTGCACTTTCATTTACATTAATAGTATTAGGTTGAATTACATTTAAGGTTACAGGACCTCCTGATGCAAATGGAATTATACTTGAAGCTAATCTTATTTCTCTACAATGTCTTTCATGACATCTGTGCTCATCATCACATTTGTGATCATCATGCCATCTGTGCTTATCGTCACATTCATCTTCTTCGTACATTGCTTTAGAGTCTGAATAATCATTTGAAGAATCATCGTAATAAAAATTATTTGGATAATTGTCAATACTCATTTGTATTTCTCCTTTTTTCATAAGTTATTGATATATTACATAATATGCAGAAAATTTAAAAATGTTAATTCTATATAAAAATATATTCATTTATTTTAAAAAAATAATTGACAATGATAATCTTTATCATCTATACTAATAATCAATTGATAGAAATTATCAAATAACAGGAGTGAGTATATGACTAAGAAATCTTTAATAGCAACTACTATTATATTATCAGTAATATCTCTATTTGTTGGAGTATCAGATATTAATTTTTTTAATATAGGAGCAGAAGAAATAGAAGTGCTTATGATAAGTAGGATACCTAGGGTGTTAAGCATATTAGTAGCCGGAATAGGAATGAGCATTAGTGGAGTTATAATGCAGCAAATAAGTAATAATAAATTTATTTCGCCAACAACAGCAGCGACAGTTGATTCGGCTAAGCTTGGAGTTTTATTTTCATTAATAGTGTTCAACTCAGCTACCATAATGCAAAAAATGTTTTTATCTTTTGTATTTGCAATAATAGGTACTTTTATTTTTATGGCAATACTTAAAAAAATAAAATTTAAAAATGTAATTTTTATTCCATTAGTAGGTATAATGCTCGGAAATGTAATAGGCTCAATAACAGATTTCTTTGCATTCAAATACAACTTAACTCAAAATATTGGAGCTTTTATGCAAGGTAGTTTCTCATCAGTAATAAAGGGAAACTATGAAATATTGTACTTGAGTATTCCATTGGTAATAATTGCTTTTTCATATGTACATAAGTTTACATTAGCAGGTATGGGGGAAGAGATGTCAGTTAGCCTTGGGCTAAACTACAAAAGAGTAACTAATATAGGAGTTATATTAGTTGCATTAATATCAGCTTTAGTTGTAATAACAGTTGGAAATATCCCATTTATAGGACTTATTATCCCTAATATTGTATCTATTTGGAAAGGGGACAACTTAAAAAATAATATGCCTTTAGTTGCACTTTTAGGATCTAGCTTTTTATTAGCATGTGATATATTAAGTCGTTTAATAATTTTCCCTTATGAAATACCAATAGATTTAACAGTTGGGGTAATTGGTGGAATAATATTCCTTTATCTAATATTTAGGAGGAATAAGTAATGATAAATAAGAAAAAAAGAATATGGGGACTTTTTATACTAGCAGTAATTTTTTTGATTTTATATATTGTATGGGGATTAAATTCTAATAACTATACTTACAATTTATCACATAGACTTCCAAAGGCTTTAGGGATAATAATAGCAGGAGGAACAATAGCAGTAGCATCAATACTATTTCAAACTATTACAAATAATAGAATTATTACACCTAGCATAATAGGATTGGATGCATTATATGGTTTAGTTCAAAGTTTTGTAGTATTCGTATTTGGGTCAAGCTCTATATTTATGACTAACAAAACTATAAACTTCATAGTATCAGGAACAATTATGATAGGACTTGCAATGATATTATTTAAAGTTGTATTAAAAAAAGGAAAAAACAATATATTTTTCTTGCTTTTAGTAGGAACAGTACTAGGAACTTTGTTTAGAAGCTTCTCAACTTTTATTCAAGTTCTTATAGATCCTAACGAATATGATGCATTACAAAGTAGATTATATGCTTCATTTAGTTTAGTAAATACACAGATACTGTTCGTATCAATTATAGTTATACTAATACTTTTTGCATTCTTATATGATGACTTTAAAAAACTAGATGTTATGTCATTAGGTAGAGAGCAAGCAATAAATTTAGGCATAGACTACGATAAATTTAGTAAAAAAATATTAGTAATAGTAGCGATATTAGTATCTTTATCAACAGCTTTGGTTGGACCAATAACTTTCTTAGGAATTATAGTAGTAAATTTAACTTATGAAATTATAAGAAGCCATAAGCATACTGAATTAATTATAGTAGGTATATTAATTAGTGTTATAGCTTTGGTAGGAGGACAATTTTTAGTTGAAAGAGTATTTAATTTTAATACAACAGTGGGAATAATAATTAACTTCATAGGAGGAGTTTATTTTATAAATTTACTGTTAAGGGAGAGTAGAGCATGATAAAAGTTAAAAATATAAGTAAAAGTTATGGAAGCAAAAAAGTTTTAGAAAATGTTTCTTTTAATATAGAAAAAGGAAAAATAACGTCTTTTATAGGTCCTAATGGTGCAGGAAAAAGCACAGTTCTATCTATAATATCAAGACTCATGGATATGGATGAAGGAGAGGTATTTATAGATGGTAAAGAACTTAAATCATGGGATACAAAAGAACTTTCAAAAAAATTATCTATACTTAAGCAAAGTAACAATATAAATATAAGATTAACAATTAGAGAATTAGTATCCTTTGGAAGGTTCCCATATTGTGAAGGAAAGTTAAAAGAAGAAGATGAAATTTTAGTAGACAAGGCTTTAGAATATATGAAGCTTACGGATATACAAGATAAATATTTAGATGAGCTTAGTGGTGGGCAAAAGCAAAGAGCTTATATAGCTATGATAGTAGCTCAAGATACAGATTATATACTTTTAGATGAACCATTAAATAATTTAGATATGAAGCATTCAGCAGAAATGATGAAGCTACTTAGAAAAATGGTTAATGATTTAGGTAAAACAATTATAATAGTTATTCATGACATAAACTTTGCATCATGCTATTCAGATAATATAGTTGCTTTAAAGGATGGGAAATTAGTTGAAAATGGCAACTGGGAAAATATTATTACAGAGGATAGCTTAAGTAAACTTTATGAGATGAACTTTAATATAAGAGAAGTTAATAATCAAAGAATATGTATATATTTTTAACATAATTAATATAAATTTTTATAAAATGGAGGAATTTTAAAATGAATAAAAAAATAGGAATAATTATAGGTATTATAATAGTATTAATGCTTGCTGGCTTTGGAGTATATAAATTTAAAGGTGAATCTACAAAACAAACACAAGTCGAAAAGACAGTTAAAATTGTAGATAGAAAGGGAGAAAAAGAAGTTCCATTAAAGCCAGAAAGAGTAGTTGTATTAGATTTAGGTTCATTAGATATAATGACTGAATTAGGGGTAGAACCAGTTGGGTTGCCTAAAAATTCATTACCATCATATTTAGAAAAGTATAAAGATAGTAAATATGCTGATTTAGGTGCTTTAAAAGAATTTAATATGGAAAAAATAAACGAACTAAAACCAGATTTAATTATAATAGAAGGAAGACAAGAATCTTTTTATGATGAACTAGCTAAAATAGCACCAGTAGTATTCTTAGGAACAAAAGATGGAGATCATTTTGGCTCATTAAAGACAAATGTAGAAGTTTTAGGAACTATATTTGGCAAAAAGGATTTAGCTGAAGATAAGTTAAAGGCTATAGACAAAAGAGTTGAAGAATTAAATAAAAAAGTTAAAGAAACAAATAAAACAGCTTTAGTTACAATGGTTAGTGATAGTAAGATAAGTGTATTTGGACAAGGATCAAGATACAGAATGATATATGATAAATTTGGATTCACTCCTGCTGACGATAAAATTGAAGTGTCAGGACATGGACAAGATGTTTCATATGAATACTTAAAAGCTAAGAACCCAGGATATTTATTTGTTGTGGATAGAGGGGCTGTAGTAGGTGGAAATCAAAAGCCAGCTAAAGAAGTTATAGAAAATGAATTAGTAAAAACAACAGACGCATATAAAGAAGGCAACATTGTTTATTTAAATCCACAAGCATGGTATATAGGTGGTAGCGGATTAATGTCAACAGATGTAATGCTTACAGAAATAGAAAACTCACTTAAGTAAAATTCTATAATTAGTCATCAAATATCTCTTTATATAAAAAATACGTTAAGTTAAGAAAATTTAAGTTTATTTGTAAAAGTAGGATACTTTTAAATCATAAAAGTGTCTTACTTTTATTTATATCAATTTTTTTAGAAAATTTTATAAAAAACTCTTTACAACTAATAATTATTATTATATAATAATAAATGTAAACAGGAATTACAAAATAAAAAAAGATTATAATTAAATTAAGATATAAATGAGGAGGAGTTTAAATTATGAAGAAATTTGTTTGTACAGTATGTGGATACGTTCATGAAGGGGATATGGCACCAGCACAATGTCCAGTATGTAAGGTTGGAGCAGATAAGTTCGTAGAACAATCAGGAGACTTAGCATGGGCAGATGAGCACAGAGTTGGAGTAGCAAAAGATGTAGATCCAAGAGTAATGGAAGGATTACAAGCTAACTTTGTAGGAGAATGTACAGAAGTAGGAATGTACTTAGCAATGTCAAGACAAGCAGACAGAGAAGGATTCCCAGAAGTAGCAGAAGCATATAAGAGAATAGCATTTGAAGAAGCAGAACATGCAGCTAAATTTGCAGAATTAATTGGAGAAGTAGTAGTAGCAGATACAAAAGCTAACTTACAAGCTAGAGTAAATGCAGAGCACGGAGCTTGCCAAGGAAAGAAAGATTTAGCAACATTAGCTAAACAATTAAACTTAGATGCAGTTCACGACACAGTTCATGAAATGTGTAAAGATGAAGCTAGACATGGTCAAGCATTCAAAGGATTATTAGACAGATATTTCGGACAAAACTAATTATAAGTATATAGATTCTCAAAAAAGGAGTTATTCTCTAATGATTAATAAAATCATTAGAGATATAACTCTTTTTTATATTTTTATATAAAGAGATTAAGAGCTTAACAATTCATAATAAAAATGAATTGAAAATTGCAATATAAATTCTTATTTCTTTCATAATATTATAAAAATGTATATAATAAGATAATAGAATAAAATAAGTTCAGATAGAGGTGATATAAAATGAATGCATCTATTTTATTAGTAATAGCTTATATTATTAATATTTTGTCTGCAATATCCTTAATATTTATAGAGAGAAAGGAACCAACTACTACTTGGGCATGGCTATTAATATTATTAGTTCTTCCTGGTGCAGGCTTTATAATATATTTGATATTTGGTCAAAATTTAAGTAGACAAAAGATATTTAAAGAAAAGAAAGTTACAGATGAAAAGAAGTCAAAAGAATTACTAGAAAAGTTTAAAGAAGAAAAAAGAGCTCAAAGAATATCAAAAGAATATGTTGATCTAATAAGAATGAATTATAATCATTCAGGATCTCTTTATACAACAGGAAATAGTCTTAGAAGTTACATAAATGGAGAAGAAAAGTTTCGAAATTTAATTGAAGATATAAGATCAGCTAAACATTTTATACATATTGAGTATTACATATTTAGATTAGATGAATTAGGAAATAAAATTATAAATGAGTTAAAGAAAAAGGTAGATGAAGGCGTAGAGGTTAGACTCTTAGTTGATGGAATGGGATCTAAGAGCATAAGGAGCAAGCATATTAGGTATATAAGAAGTTTAGGAATAAAATTTGAAATGTTTTTTCCAGGAATATTACCTTATATAAATATACGTTTAAATTATAGAAATCACAGAAAGATTGTGGTAATAGATGGTATGGTAGGATATGTAGGTGGATTCAATGTTGGTGATGAGTATATAAATAAAGGAACACAATTTGACTTTTGGAGGGACACACATATAAGAATTCAAGGTGAAGCTGTAAATGAGTTGAATAAGAGATTTATACTAGATTGGGATTATGCATCAGAGGAAGAGCTTAAGAGCTATGAAAAATATTTTCTAAAGCAAGATGTGTATGGTGATGTAGGAATGCAAATAATATCATCAGGGCCAGATCATAAAGAGCAGTATATAAAAAATGCATATATGAAAATAATTAATAATGCAAAGAAAAATGTATATATTCAAACACCGTATTTAGTTCCAGATGAACCAATGATGGAGGCTTTAAAAATAGCCGGATTATCAGGAGTAGATGTAAGAATAATGGTTCCAGGTAAACCAGATCATTTTTTTATGGAGTGGATACTTAGTGCCAACATGGGTGAACTTATGGAATGTGGTGTAAAAATATATAGATATCAAAAAGGATTTATTCATTCTAAAACAATAGTGGCAGATGGAAATGTATGTAGCATAGGAACAGCTAATTTAGATATAAGAAGCTTTCAATTAAATTTTGAAATAAATGCATTTATATTTGAAGAGGTTTTTGCTAAAGCACAAGAAGAAGTTTTTTATAAGGATATAGAAGTTTGTAATCTTGTTACAATGGATGAATATAACAATAGAGGAAAATGGATAAGAATTAAAGAAGCTTTAATTATGTTACTTGCACCTATATTGTAGTGTAAAAGAGTTTTTGTTAGTGTTATTAAATCTTTAATTAATTTAATTATAAGAGGTGATGTTTTTGAAGTTATCTGTAAATTTAAATCACAGTAACTATGATATTATTATAGAAAAAGGTTTGCTAAATAAAATTGCTTATGAAATAAAGGATACTTTTAAAGGAAATAAAGTTTTTATTTTAACTGATAAAAATGTTGATAAGCATTATGGTAGCAATATTTTAAATAGATTAACTCAAGAAGGATATGAATGTAAAAAGTTAGTGTTGGATCCAGGGGAAGAAACAAAAGTCTTTTTTACTTTACCTTTAATATATGATGAACTTTTAAATTTTAAATTTACTAGAAGTGATTTAATTATAACCTTAGGTGGTGGAGTTATTGGAGATTTAGGAGGATTTGTTGCATCTACTTATTTAAGGGGGGTACCATTTGTACAATGTCCAACTACTTTACTTGCTCAAGTAGATAGCAGTGTAGGAGGAAAAGTAGGAGTAGATTTAGATAAGGGAAAAAATTTAGTAGGTAGTTTTTATCATCCAAAGAAGGTTATTATAGATCCTATAGTTTTAGAAACTTTAAGTGAAAGAGTTTTTAATGATGGTATGGCTGAAGTTATTAAATATGGTTGTATAGAGGATAAAGATTTTTTTGAAAGGCTATTTAATTATAGAGATAAAAAAGAAGTTATAAACAATATAGAATACATTATTCACAATTGTTGCAAAATTAAAACAAAAATTGTGGAAAAAGATGAAAAGGATACTGGAGAAAGAATGCTTTTAAATTTTGGTCATACAATAGGTCATGCAATAGAACAATATTTTAAATATAGTAAGTATACACATGGAGAAGCTATTGCAATAGGAATGTATGAAATAACTAAATTAAGCGAAAAGCTGAAGTGTACTAAAGGTGGTACAGCAGATAGAATAAAGAGTATATTAATTAAATACCAATTACCATATGAATTAAATATTAATATTAATGAAATAATTAAGACAGTAGAATTAGATAAGAAGAATTTAGGGGCAAATCTTAATTTAATATTTCTAAAAGAAATAGGGAATAGCTTTATATATACAACTACTAGCAAAATATTTATAGAATAACAGAATCTGAAAATAAGAAATTAAGAGAACAATATAATAAAGTTAGTGAAAGTTATTTCATTACCATAATCATTAATAAGGGCGGTGTTTTATGAAGACATTAAAAATAAGAAGATCCAAATTAGATGGAATTGTTAAGGTGCCTCCCTCAAAGAGTATGTCACACAGAGCTATTATTTGTGCAGCTCTTGGAGTGGGAACATCTACTATAGAGAATATAGATTACTCAGATGATATTAATGCAACTATAGATGCAATGATTGCTTTAGGAGCAGCAATTATTAAAGAAGAAGATAAAGTGATTGTTAGTGGAATGTATAGAGAAGATTCAATAAAAAGTAATGTTAGGGTTATTGACTGTAATGAATCAGGTTCTACTTTAAGATTTATAATACCTATTTCTCTTTTATTTGATGGAATTACTAAATTTGTGGGCAAAGGTAACTTAGGAAAAAGACCTTTAGATACATATTTTGATATATTTAAAGAACAGGGAATTAAATATAATTATGTTGAGAACGAATTAAATATGATAGTTAAAGGTGTTCTAAAATCAGGAGAGTTTACTTTGCCAGGGAATATAAGCTCACAGTTTATAACTGGGTTATTATTTTCTCTTCCTTTACTAGATGGGGACTCTAAAATAATTATAACTACTGATATAGAATCAAAAGGTTATATAGATTTAACTCTTTCTTGTATGAAGGATTTTGGAATAGAAATAGAAAATAATAATTATAAAGAGTTTATAATTAAAGGTAACCAAAGATATATATCTAGAAACTATAGAGTTGAGGGAGATTACTCTCAAGCAGCATTTTATCTTTCAGCAGATGCCTTAGGATCAAATGTTGTAATTGATGACTTAAATATAAAATCACTACAGGGAGATAAGGAAGTAATAGAGATATTAGAAAGAATGGGTGCTAAATTTCACGTTAATGAAAATAGCATTAATTGCACTATAGATAATGAATTAATATCAACTGTTATAGATGCATCTCAATGTCCTGATATAATTCCAGTATTGTCAACAGTTGCAGCTTTAGCAAAAGGGAGAACTGAAATTATAAATGGAGGAAGGCTTAGAATTAAAGAATGCGATAGGCTAAAAGCGATAGCAACTGAGCTTAATAAGATTGGTGCTAAAGTAGAAGAAAAAGAAGATGGGGTTATAATAGAGGGAATAGATGAATTTGAAGGTGGAGTTGAAGTTTGGAGCTGGAAAGATCATAGAATAGCAATGAGCTTAGCTATAGCCTCAACTAGGTGTAAAGAGCCTATAATAATAAAGGATTATGATTGTGTTGCAAAATCATATCCAAATTTCTTTGAGGATTTTAAAATGCTAGGAGGCAGTGTAGATGAGTGGGATATGGGGGAATAGCATAAAGGTTTCTATATTTGGAGAATCCCATGGAAATGCTATAGGAATAAATATAGATGGGTTACCATCAGGCTTTGAAATTGATATGGAAAAAATTCTTTTGGAAATGTCAAGAAGAGCTCCAGGTAAAAATCAAATATCAACAGCAAGAAAAGAAAGGGATCTTCCTGAAATATTAAGTGGTTATTTCCAAGGAAGAACTACAGGAACCCCTCTTTGTGCAATAATAAGAAATGGTGATACTAGATCAAAAGATTATAGTAAAACAAAAGATTATATGAGGCCGGGTCATGCTGATTTTACAGGGAATTCAAGATATTCTGGTTTTAATGATTATAGAGGGGCAGGGCACTTTTCAGGGAGAATAACTGCTCCACTAGTATTTGCTGGAGCTATATGCAAACAGATATTAGAGGAAAAAGGAATATTTATTGGAGCCCACATTTCTTCAATAAAGAATGTAGTTGATAAAGAATTTAATAGTATAAATATATCTAAAGAAGAATTATTAGAATTAAGAAGCAAGGAATTACCATTAATAGATAATTCTCTAGAAGAGAAAATAAAAAACACTATACTACAAGCAAAATATGAAGGAGACTCTGTTGGTGGCAGTATAGAGTGTGCTGTTATAGGAATAAATCCAGGGATAGGAAATCCATTTTTTGATTCAGTAGAGTCTACATTAGCTCATTTAATATTTTCAGTACCATCTGTAAAGGGAATAGAGTTTGGTAAGGGCTTTGAAATGACTAATATGTTTGGTTCAGAGTGCAATGATGAATATTATTATGATAAAGATAAGGTTAAGACAAAAACTAATAACAATGGTGGAATATTAGGTGGAATAACTAATGGAATGCCAATAGTATTTAAGGTTGCTATAAAGCCTACAGCCTCTATTATAAAAGAACAAAATACAATAGATATAAAAGCTAAAGAAAATGTAAAATTAAAAGTAGAAGGAAGACACGATCCTTGTATAGTTCAAAGAGCAGTACCAGTTATTGAAGCCGTGACAGCAATAGGTTTACTTGATTTAATAAAGGGGATAGAATAGGAATGAATGAGTTAGATAACTATAGAAAAGAAATTGATACCATTGATAAAGAACTAATAGCACTATTTGAGAAAAGGATGGATATTTCAGCTAAAGTTGGAGACTATAAAAAGAAAAACAGTTTACCAATTTTTAATGGAAAAAGAGAAGAGGAAGTTATAGAAAAAAATATAATGAAGCTTAAGAATAAGAATTATTCTAATTTTGCACAGAGCTTTTTTAAAAATATAATGGAATTAAGTAGGCTTCTTCAAGAAAATATAATTAAAGAAGATAAGAATTCTAGCAATTAAATTAGGGAAATTAGATTTTTTCTTTATACTTTCCTTAGCTTTAGTTTGTACGTGGATGTATGTAAGTTGGCGTTGATTTGGAGTGGAGCGACGGAATAAGTGAGTTTACATATGTCCACGTTCTCTTTTGAAAGCTTTTATTAGAAGAGCATAAAAAAATAGTAGAAATTAGGAAGTTTTAGATGTATAATTAGTATACGAATAATTATTAGAATTTTCAGAAAAATTAAAAGGGTATAAAAACAACAGTCTTTTTAAAAAACTATATTTTGAAAAGGTTTACTAAAACTGGGGGGGAATTTCTATGGTGGGTTTTGATGTTAGAGAGATGGAGTTAAATGATTATAATGATATTAATAAGCTTAATTCTAAGATAGATTATTCCAAGGTAAAATCTATCTTAGAAGATAGAAATCATTTAATGATTGTAGCTCAATTAAATGATGATGTTATAGGCTATATTAGTAGTAATTTAAATGGGGATATAAAAGCTAATAAGGTAGTTGGAATTGAAGATATAATTGTAGACGAAAAGTATAGAGGGCTTGGTGTAGGACATCAATTGATGTTAGAACTAGAAAAAAGTGAAAAAAGTAAAGGGGCAAATTATATTATATCTTCGAATAAAAACTGTAATGAAGAAGAAATTAAATTTTATAAAAGACAAGGATTTACATTAGATAATGATTTTAAATTTATGAAAAATACAAATTTGCAATAATAGAAGAGTGGTGAAACTAACTTAAATTAGTCAGGTTCATCACTCTAATTATTTATAAAGAAATAATAAATTGATTATGCTATAATAAAAATTAAAATAATAGTTTAAGGAGACATAATTATGGAGTTTTATGGATTATTAGGAGAAAAGCTTTCACATAGCTTATCGCCTCAAATTCATAGTGAAATATTAAAATTAATAGATAGAGAAGGAGCTTATAAGTTATTTGAAGTTAAAGAGAAAAACCTTCAAGAGTTTACAAAGGCTTTAAAAATATTAAAAATAAAAGGAGCAAACGTTACAATACCATATAAAGAAGAAATAATTAAACATATAGACAGTATATCCAAAGAGGCAGAGAGAATAGGGGCTATAAATACCATATGGTTAAAGAATAATAAGTTATATGGGCATAATACTGATTATTATGGTTTTGGATATATGTTAAAAGCTAATGACATTAATGTAGAGGGGAAAAGAGCAGTTATATTAGGGAATGGAGGAGCTTGTAAGGCAGTTTTATATTATCTTTTAGATAATGGTATAAGTAATGTTTATATAGTAAGTAGAAATCCAGATAAAAGAGAATTTAATTTAGAAAATGTTAAAGTTATAAGTTACGACCAATTAGAAGACTTAAGGGGAGATATAATTATAAACTCAACTCCTATTGGTATGTATCCAAATATAGATAAAACTCCAGTTTGTGAATATGTAATAAAAAATTTTGATGTTTTAGTAGACTTAATATATAATCCAACTGAAACTATGTTTTTAAGTATCGGAAAGTCATTAGGAAAGAAAAGCATTGGAGGACTTTATATGCTTATAGGGCAGGCAGTTAAAAGTCAAGAGATATGGCAAGAGAAAGAAATAGAAGAGGAAGTAATAAAAAAGATATATGAGAAAATAAAATTGAAATTCATTTAGTTTAAAGGAGAACAAAAATGAATAAAGATATAATTTTACTAATTGGTATGCCAGGATGTGGGAAAACGACTATAGGTAAAGCGTTAGCAAATAATATAAATTATGATTTTTATGATATGGATAATTATATAGAGGAAATTTCCAATAAAACTATAAAAGAATTATTCAATATAAATGAAGAGTATTTTAGAGATTATGAAACAAGGGCTTGTGCAGAATTAAGCAATAAAAATAAAGTTGTTATATCAACTGGTGGAGGGGTAATTAAAAGAAATAAGAATATAGAGTTATTTAAAGGAAATAGTGTAATTATATTTATTGACAGACAAATAGAAGATATAGCTAATGATATTGATATCAATTTAAGGCCGTTATTAGCAGAAGGTAAGTCTAAACTTTACAACTTATATTTAGAAAGATATAATTTATATAATAAATATTGTGATTTTAAGATAGTTAATGATGGAACAATAAATGATATTGTATATAAAATTAAAAGTAATATATATATATTCTAATTAATATTCTACATTATCTATATTTAAATTGAAATCAATAGTTAAAATTCAAAAAGCAAGTTTAATAGTGAATTAGAATCATATATATTTATAGCTATAAGCTTAATATAAAGGAGCGATTTTATGAGAATACTAGTTATAAATGGTCCTAATTTAAATATGCTTGGCATAAGAGAGAAAGGCATTTATGGAACTAGAAATTTTGAAGATATATGCAATTATATAAAAGAAGAGGGGCAAAAAAGAAATATCGATATAACACTTTTTCAAAGCAATATTGAAGGAGAGATAATCAATGCAATTCATAAAGCATATTATGAAAATTATGACGGAATGATAATAAATCCAGGAGCATATACTCATTATAGTTATGCTATATTTGATGCAATAAAAGCAGTAAATATAAATACTATAGAAGTACACTTATCAAATATACATGCAAGAGAAGAATTCAGACATAAGTCAGTTATAGCACCAGCATGTATAGGTCAAATTTGTGGCTTTAAAGAATATGGTTATGTAATGGCAATGGAAGCATTAAAGAATAAAAAATAATTTTAAATTTTACAGTTTAAATTGTTTTGTAGCATGGAGGACAGAGATGATTATTATAATGAATCCAAATTGTAATAAAGATGAAGTGTGGAAGGTTAAGAGAGAATTAGAGAGTAGAGGGTTAGAAGTTCACTTATCACAAGGAGCTACATTTTGTATATTGGCAGTAGTTGGAGAAACTAGAACAATAGATTCAGATAAACTTTTAAGATTTCCAGGAGTTGATAAGGTACTTAATGTTGAAGAACCATACAAGAAGGCTAATAGATTATTTAAGCCTGAAGATACTGTAATTGATGTAAAGGGAAGTTTAATTGGAGGAAATAACTTAGCTGTTATGGCAGGACCTTGCTCTGTTGAAAGTGAAGAACAAATAATTGAAATAGCTAAAAGTGTTAAGGAATCAGGTGCAACTTTTTTAAGAGGAGGAGCATTTAAGCCAAGGACATCTCCATATAGTTTCCAAGGCCTAGAATTAGAAGGGTTAGAATTATTAAAAAAGGCTAGAGAAGTAACTGGATTACCAATAGTAACGGAAATAATGTCAACTGATTATATAGATGTATTTGTTAGAGATGTTGATATAATTCAAATTGGTGCTAGAAATATGCAAAACTTTGATTTGTTAAAGCAAATAGGAAGGACTAATAAACCAGTTTTACTAAAAAGAGGACTTTCAGCTACTATAGAAGAATGGTTAATGTCCGCTGAGTACATAATGGCAGAAGGTAATGAAAATGTAATTCTTTGTGAGAGAGGGATAAGAACCTTTGAAAATTACACAAGAAATACATTAGATTTAAGTGCAGTTCCTGTGGTAAAGAGAAAATCACATTTACCAGTAATAGTAGATCCAAGCCATGCAGCTGGATATTGGTACCTTGTAGAACCATTAGCAAAAGCTGCTATAAGTGCAGGAGCAGATGGTCTTATGATAGAAGTACATAACAATCCACAATGTGCTTTAAGTGATGGACAACAATCAATTAAGCCGGAATCATTTAAAAACTTAATGGATAAAGTTAAGATACTAGCAGAAATAGAAGAGAAAAAAATAAAAACTCTTTAGGAAATTATATTTATTATGAATAACTATTGTAAGATATTTAGGTATTAAAGGTATATTCTAAAGTAATAAATTGTGAATTAAACCTAATGACATGTATTAATGAGGAGAATTCTTCATTTAATAATTTTAAGTGGAGAAATATAAGTTGGCGAAGATAAATAGAATATGCTTATGAAACATATCTATTTATCTTCGCCTTTATATTCGTAGTTTATAAAATTTCTACAATGTATAAATCATCAGTTTTAGTTAAGTCTATAAATTCATCTTCACATAATATAAGTGGTGAAGAAATATTATTTAAATCAATCTGTATTATTTTAGCTTTTGAATCATTGTTTAATAATACCTCTTGACCAGTATAGAAATTTGCCATACCTTTTAGAAATGTGCAACATAGAGTATAATCTAGTTTATTTAAGCTTTCTTCTTGAATTATCCTAAGTGCTTCCAAAGGTTTACTTTTTTTCTTATAACATCTATTAGAATTTATCGCATCAAATGTATCTGAAATAGCTATAATTTTAGCAAATTCATGGATTTGATTACCTTTAAGTCCAAGAGGATATCCAGAACCATCACATCTTTCATGGTGCATTAAAATTGAATAAATTACAGATTTACTTATAAAAGGAATATTTTTTATTTCATTGTATCCAACAGTTGTATGAGTTTTTATTGTTTCAAATTCTTCTTTGTTAAGTTTTCCTTTTTTATTTAATATTTTTTTATCAATTTTAGTTTTTCCAAAGTCATGAAGCAGAGAAGCATATATAAGATTATGCAATTGAGTGTCATTTAATCCATGCCACTTTCCAAATAAATAGCTTAAAGATGCAACATTAACAGAATGTCTATATATACAATCATCTCCACTACCATGCAATACTACACTTTTTAATATTTTATTATTTAATTTAAGTTCTTTCATTAATTTTTTTGCATATTTGTTTATTTCATTTGTGTTATATGATTGAAGGGTTTTAACGTTATCAAATATAAGTTTAACATCTATAGATATATTATTAAGGGTTTTATCAGCAGCCTTTAAAGCTAGAATTTCCTCAAAATTATCTTTTTCATTGGTGTATATTTCAATATCATCAAAGGTACAAAGAGAATTTAATTTATTTAACATATGCTCAGTAAGAACTTTATCTTTTCCTACAAGAACTTTACCATTAGACAATATTTCATCAGCTGTAACCATACCTTCTTTTAAATCCCTAATATTTAGAGTCTTTTTTTTAAAATTCATTAATTTAACCTCACAGAATAAATTTTTATAAATGTAATTGCTATAATTATACAATTTAATAGAATTAATGTAAATTATTGCTTACATATTTAATCTCGGACAGTAAATGAAAAATTTTATACTATAAGGTTAAATTTGTAATAATAGACATGGTAATATCTATTTTTTTGTGTAGTGCCTATAAAGAATATAAAATAATAAATATTAAACTAAATAATACAAAACTATAGATTAATATAATTTAATTAAAGGTAGGGAAGAATAAAAGCTTATCTGCTTTTAATTTTACTATGGTATAATATCTTATATAATTTTTGAAAGGAGTAGATTTTCATGAAAGAATTAGAAACTAGAATAATTGATATAAATGTTGATGAAATTAGAAAGAAACTTAGAGAGCTTGGAGCAGCTAAGGTAAAGGAAGAATATCAAATAAATAATATATATGACTTTGAGGATAATAGGCTTCTTAATAATAAAGGATATGCAAGAATAAGAATAACAGATGATAAAATTACAAATAAAGAAATTATATATATGACAACAAAAAAAATGTTAAGACAAGATACTTTTAAAGTTATGGAAGAAAATGAAACAATAGTTGAAGATAAAGAAGCAGCAAATAAAATTCTTTTATCTTTAGGATTGCAACTTAGGCAGTCAATTAAAAAGTATAGAGAAAGTTATGAGATAAAAGGTTCTTTAATTGAAATAGATATAAATGACGAAAGTTTCTGTCCATTTCCATATTTAGAGATTGAAACATCTTCTGAGGAAAGCTTAAAAGAAATATTAGATTTAATTGGTTATACAATAGACGACACCACATCAAAAACTATATATGAAATATTAGAAGAAAAGGGACTGAGCTTAGGTGATGGTAAAGGCCTTTAAATTATAAATGTAATATTTTGTATTTATTTGTAACCAAAAGATATCCTCTTTAGTAAATTGTAATTAAGGAATTTAAATGCTAAGGAGGATAGGACGTGGATTGGTTTAGTGGACTTAGCCCTGTTTTACAAGGATTAGTTGCAACTTTATTTACTTGGTTTATTACAGCTTTGGGAGCATCACTGGTATTTTTCTTTAAAAAAGTAGATAAAAAAATACTAAATACTATGTTAGGCTTTGGAGCTGGAGTAATGATTGCAGCTAGTTTTTGGTCTTTATTAAATCCTGCTATTGAACTTTGTAATGAACTTGGATATAGTGGTTTTGTGATTCCAGCAGTAGGATTTTTCTTAGGCGGGTTATTTTTAATATTTGCTGATAAATTAATGGATACTTATTCTTATGGTGTAGTAGCAAATAAAGATGAGAAAAGCTTGCCAAAAACAACAAAGTATAAAAAAAGTATATTGCTAGTTTTAGCTGTAACACTTCATAATATTCCAGAAGGACTTGCGGTAGGAGTTGCATTTGGAGGAGTTGCAGTTGGTATTCCAGGTACATCTTTGATTGCAGCAATGACTTTAGCATTAGGAATAGGGCTTCAAAATTTTCCAGAAGGAGCAGCAGTATCTCTACCATTAAGAAGAGAAGGAATATCAAGAACCAAAAGTTTTTTATATGGCCAAGCATCAGGTCTAGTTGAACCAATAGCTGGTGTTATAGGAGTAATAGCAGCTTTATCAGTAAGAAGTATTCTACCATTTCTATTATCATTTTCAGCAGGAGCAATGATTGCTGTAGTAGGAGCTGAATTATTGCCCGAAGCATCAATGGAAAATAAAAAGTTAACAACACTAGGATTAATATTAGGATTTATAGTTATGATGGTATTAGATGTGGCGCTAGGATAACATAAATTAATATTTTTAATTAAAGGTTAATACAAATTTATCTATAAGGTTATTTAAAATTAGATAAACTAAAAGGTAGAAACAATATGTTTCTACCTTTATATTTTATGGAATTAAGCTTGGTTAACTGATCCGAATAATTCCATTTTTTCTTTAACTGTAGCTTTTATAGCTTCAAATCCTGGACCTAAAAGCTTTCTTGGGTCAAAGCCTTTTCCTTGTAGGTCTTTTCCAGCTTCAATATATTTTCTAGTGCCTTCTGCAAATGCTAATTGACACTCAGTGTTAACATTGATTTTTGCAACTCCTAAAGAGATAGCTTTCTTAATCATATCTTCTGGAATTCCAGTACCACCGTGTAATACTAGAGGAACATTGTTAGTAGAATTGCTTATAGCTTCTAATGCATCAAAGCTTAATCCCTTCCAGTTTTCAGGATATTGTCCGTGGATATTACCGATACCAGCAGCTAACATAGTAACTCCTAAGTCAGCAATTGCTTTACATTCAGCAGCATCAGCTATTTCACCAGCACCTACAACTCCGTCTTCTTCTCCACCGATTGAACCAACTTCTGCTTCTAAAGAAATTCCTTTTTCAGTAGTTAATTTAACCATTTCAGTTGTTTTAGCTATATTTTCATCTATTGGATAGTGAGATCCATCAAACATTATTGATGAGAATCCAGCTTCCATAGCTTTTAAAGCTCCATCATAGCTACCATGGTCTAGGTGTATTGCAACAGGAACAGTGATTTTTAACTCTTCCATCATTCCGTTTACCATTGAAACTATAGTTTTGAAACCACACATGTATTTAGCAGCTCCTTCTGAAACTCCTAAAATAACAGGTGAATTATTTTCTTGAGCAGTTAATAAAATAGCTTTGGTCCATTCTAAGTTGTTGATATTGAATTGACCAACAGCGTATTTTCCCGCTTTAGCCTTGTTTAACATTTCTTTTGCTGAAACTAACATGGTATAAACCTCCATAACTTTAAATTTTATTATAATTAAGCTGTAAAGCTAAAATTTAGTAAGAACATATACTTTACATATTTATTCTTGTCAATAGTATTATAACTCAAAATAAATTTAATTG
Organism: Clostridium sp. MB05; assembly: GCF_046581255.1. Classification (NCBI taxonomy): domain Bacteria; kingdom Bacillati; phylum Bacillota; class Clostridia; order Eubacteriales; family Clostridiaceae; genus Clostridium; species Clostridium sp. MB05. Next base: position 1,135,825 of record NZ_CP174370.1, read on the forward strand.
AAACAAAAAAATTAGAATTTAATTTCTAGTACATAAATATTATAACTATTTAGGTAAAATTTTTAAGTATAAATAAATTTGAATATTATTTTTACAAATTTCAATCATAGTTTTATTAAATTTATTATTTGAAGGAAAATATCATCAAATAAATAGCAAAATGATAAAACTAATCAAATTTTTAAATAAAATTTCCATAATATGGTATTATATTAAAGAGATAATTTTTAGATGCTAGGATTTATTTGAAGATGGAGATTACCTTATGAAAAGCGTAATTGTAGAATTACAAGAATATATAAATAAGTCAAGTGAAACTGAGAGGGAAATAATAAATTATCTATTAAAGAATCCAGAGTCTGTAGTAGACTGTAATATTTATCAGTTATTCGGGGCTTATAGAAGAAATAATTAAATGTGCAACGGTCATAAAGGAAATTGATGCTACTATTATTGCAATTACTAGATCAGAGAGTTCTCCTATAGGTAAAATAGCAGATTATAATTTGTAGGTAGCTATAACAGAATTAATATTTAGAAAAGGTGTAAGTTCTTCTAGAATAGCACAATTAAATTTAATAGATAGTTTATATATTGCCTTTGTAAATAAACATTATGATTCTAATATTAAGCCATTTAATAGAATACATATAAAAAATAAATATACATATTAAGTAAACGTTATCTTGAGGAGGTGAAAAGGTAATTTAATCAGTAAGAAATGCTTTGCCACAAATTGCAGATGTAATAGAAGTTTGGACTAAGGCTTTAGAGAAGGGAGGTAGAATAAATTAATTATAAATAAGCTGAAGAGTTGCAAGTTTTATCATAGCTTATTTTGTTATAAAGGAATCTGATGTTAGAAATGCATAATTTATATAGATAACTATTAATTAAAGTAGTATATAACATAAAATGAGATAAATTGGAAGGTAAGGTGGTAAATTTGAAATGTAATAAAAATTTATTCAGCATTGCTATGGCTTTAACATTCATGTCATCTATGATATCTGTACCTACATTAAAAGTTAAAGCAAATGAAATTAATTATGGAAATGTTAGTGTGTCAGATGGCTCTATTAATGATTCAGGATTACAAGCTAATATAACTTTTCCTGATTACTTAAATTATGTAGATGATACTTTAATAGTCAATAATATGTACACTTTTAAGGGATATAAAGGACAAGGAAAATTATATATTACATGTACTGATGGATTGCAAAGCATAAGAGTATTTATAAATGGTAAAGAAATTGATGTTACCGAAGCTTGCAAAAATAATGGAGCAACTTATGAAATAGATTTTTCAGATGTTTCAGTAAACGATAGAAATACTATACAAGTTACAAATTTTGTACCTGAGACAGGTAAAGTTAATATAAAAATACCATACCCTGAAGTTATAGAAGGCAATGCAGAATCAGTCGGAATGAATCAAAATACTTTAGATTTAATCGATACTATAATCAATAATGATATTAAATATGGATTTACAAGTGCTCAATTAGCAGTTATTAAAGATGGTGTTATGGTTAAAAATAGTGCTTATGGTAATGTAAACTCTTATAACCAAGATGGAACACCAAAGACAGATTTAGAAAAGGTTACAACTGAAACCCTTTATGATCTAGCATCAAATACAAAGATGTATGCAACAAACTATGCTATTCAAAAGCTTGTTAGTGATGGAAAAATAAATATTGCAGATAAGATAACTAAGTATTTTCCCAAATTTGTAGATGGAGCTAATGATCCAATAAAAGGAAAAGCTAATTTAACAATACAGAATTTATTAGAACACCAAGGGGGATTCCCTGCAGATCCACAATATCATAATAATAAATTTAATCAAGCAACTCAGAAGCCAGATAAAAATGTAGATAATCCTTTATATTCACAAGATAAGGCTACCACTTTAGAAATGATATTAAAGACACCACTTCAATATGAGCCAGGTAGTAAAACTGTATATTCAGATGTTGACTATATGCTTTTAGGTTTCATGGTTGAAAAAATAACTGGAATGGATTTAGATAAATATGTAGAAGAAACTTTCTATAAGCCATTAGGATTAAATAATATATTATATAACCCATTACAAAAAGGATTTGAAAAGGATAATATAGCAGCAACAGAACTTAATGGAAATACAAGAGATGGAGCTATAAGTTTTGAAAATATTCGTGACTATACACTACAAGGTGAAGTTCATGATGAAAAAGCTTATTATTCTATGGATGGAGTTTCAGGACATGCAGGATTATTTGCAAATGCTGAAGATTTAGCTAAATTAGCTCAAGTTATGCTTAACGATGGTGGATATGGAAATAATAAAGTCTTCTCTAAAAATACTATAGAAGAATTTACAAAGAGAAAGGCTTCTAGTCCAGTTTGGGGATTAGGTTGGTGGAGAGAAGGAGATAACGGTAGGTTATGGTATTTCGGTACACAATCATCTAGTAATACTTTTGGACATCAAGGATGGACAGGTACCCTAACTGTTATAGATCCTGAAAGTAATTTAGTAGTTGTTTTATTAACAAATAAAATTAACTCACCAGTTATCGATAATACTATAAATACAAATACTTTCATTGGAAATAAATTTACTACAGCAACTCTTGGTACAGTACCAACACTTGTTTATGAATCAACAGAGCATAGTAATAAAGAAGCAATAGATGCTAACCTTGCAACTATGGTAACAGAAAAATTAAAATTATATAACCCTTCAAATTATCAAGGAGAAGCAGTTTTAAAATCTGCATATTCTGTAGTTGATACAATGGTAACAAGAGCAGAAGAACGTAAAGTTCAATCTACTGTTGAGTATGCCTATGCTGCAATAGAAGAAATAAACAAAGTAGATACAGATAAAACTATTATTAATGAACTAAAGGCTAGAGTAGATAATATAACAGTTGGTGATGAAGTAGAAATGGATTTATCTAAGATTTCTTCATCTAAATTATCAGAAGTTCCAAGTGCAGAATGGCAGGCAGATATTGCTTTTCCAGATTGCTTAGGATATGTTGATGATACATTAATAGTAAATAACTTATATACATTCAATGGATATCAAAATCAAGGAAAGGTATATATCAAAGCTTCACAAGGAGTTACATCTGCAAGAATATTTATAAATGGCGTTGAAATGGATACAACTGAAATTTTTATTAACTCAGGAACAACTTTTGAGGTTGATTATTCTCAAGTAGCCAAGAATGGAAGAAATACCATACAAGTTACAAATATAGAGCCTAAAAATATTGCTATAAAAAATGGTATATCAGTAAAAATACCATATCCAGAGGTTATAGAAGGCAATGCTGAATCAGTCGGAATGAATCAAAGTACCTTGGATTTAATTGATACTATGATTAATAATGATGTTAAGTATGGATTCACAAGTGCTCAATTAGCAGTTATTAAAGATGGTGTTATGGTTAAAAATAGTGCTTACGGTAATGTAAACTCTTATAACCAAGATGGAACACCAAAAACAGATTCAGCAAAGGTTACAACTGAAACTCTTTATGATTTAGCATCAAATACAAAGATGTATGCAACAAACTATGCTATTCAAAAGCTTGTTAGTGACGGAAGAATAAATATTACAGATAAGATAACTAAGTATTTTCCCAACTTTGCAGATGGAGCTAATGATCCAATAAAGGGTAAGGATAATCTTACTATACAAAATCTTTTAGAACATCAGGGGGGATTTCCAGCAGATCCACAATATCATAATAATAAATTTAATCAAGCAACTCAAAAGCCTGATAAAAATGTAGATAATCCTTTATATTCACAAGATAAAGCTACTACTTTGGAAATGGTATTAAAGACCCCTCTACAATACGAACCAGGAACAAAGACTGTATATTCTGATGTAGATTATATGCTTTTAGGACTTATTCTTGAGAAGGTTACAGGAGTGGCTCTAGATGAGTATGTAGAGAATACATTCTATAAGCCGTTAGGATTAAACAATATAGTATATAATCCATTACAAAAGGGATTTGAAAAGGATGATATAGCAGCAACTGAACTTAATGGAAATACAAGAGATGGAGCTATAAGTTTTGAAAATATTCGTGACTATACACTTCAAGGCGAAGTTCATGATGAAAAAGCTTATTATTCTATGGATGGAGTTTCAGGACATGCAGGATTATTTGCAAATGCTGAAGATTTAGCTAAATTAGCTCAAGTTATGCTTAACGATGGTGGATATGGAAATAATAAAGTCTTCTCTAAAAATACTATAGAAGAATTTACAAAGAGAAAGGCTTCTAGTCCAGTTTGGGGATTAGGTTGGTGGAGAGAAGGAGATAACGGTAGATTATGGTATTTTGGTACACAATCATCTAGTAATACTTTTGGACATCAAGGATGGACGGGTACCTTAACTGTTATAGATCCTGAAAGTAATTTAGTAGTTGCTTTATTAACAAATAAAATTAACTCACCAGTTATAGATAATACTATAAATGCTAATACTTTCATTGGAAATAAATTCACTACAGCAACTCTTGGTACAATACCAACACTTGTTTATGAATCTATTATTCATAACAATGATGATGCAGTAGATGCAAATATTGCTCAAATGGTAGCTGAAAATTTAAAGCTATATGATTCTAAAAGCTATTTAGGTAAAGCTGTATTAAAATCTGTTTATTCTAAGGTTGATACTGTTATTACAAGAGCAGAGCAAAGAAAAACTGCTGCAAATTTAGCTTATGCTGAAGAAGCAGTTGCTAAATTAGACATTGAAAATGATAGACAACAAATAATTAAATTTAATGAAAGAATTGTAGCTCTTGGTGGTACACCAGTAGAACTTCCAAAGTATAGTGTTGAAATAGAACAATTAAATAATGCTATTAAAGATTCAAAAGTTATAATTGATAAGGGACAAGATATAGCAAATCACATTCATTATCAAACTACTACTTGGAATAAGCTTGTTCAAGCTTATGAAAATGCTGTGAAAGTATCTAGTATGGGAAATGAAGCTAAGAAAGATGAACTTGTTAATGCTTATAATGAATTAAATCTAGCAAAAGATGAATTAGTTAAAATAGATAAAACTAATCTTAATAAAGCAATTGAAGATGCTAGATCTAAGATTAAAGAGGGAAAATTAGATAACGTAGATGAAGAATTTAAGAATTCATTTAATAAAGCTATAAAAGAGGCATTAGCTATATATGAGAATAAGGATTCAAGTATACAAGAAGTTGCACAAGGATATAATAATATTTTAGAAGAATATAGAAAGATAGGTCTTCCAATTGGAGATAAAAACACTCTTGATGATATAGTAAAACTGGCTGAAGCTATTAAGTTAGATAGATATCTAAGCAAAGGCCAGGATGAATTTAAAAATGCTTTAGCTAATGCAAAAGTTATTTTAGAGTTAGAAGAAGTATCAGAATTTGAAATATATGAAGCTTACAAAACTCTATATAATTCTATGATGAAATTAGAGTTAAAGGCAGATAAGTCTAGTCTTTATAACACAATTATATCTGCAGAAAAAGTTAATTTAAATGAATATACTGAAAATAGTAAAACAAGTCTTTTAGAAGCATTAGAAGTAGCAAATAGTGTAAAAGATAATGAAGAAGTTACTCAAGAAGAAGTTAATGTTGCAGTAGAAAATTTGAATAAGGCTTTAGAAGCACTTATAAAAGTAGCTGATAAGAGCGAGCTTAAAAATATAATTGATAAAGCAGTAGGTATTGATGTTAATAAGTACACAAGTGAGAGCTTGGAAAGATTTAATAAAGCTTTAAATGAAGCTAAAACAATTATGGAAGATAAAAATATATCAATAGATAATCAAGCTGTTGTAAATAATGCAACAAATAATTTAAATAATTCAATAGAATCACTTGTATTAAAAGATTCATCTAATGGTAATGGTTCTGGAAACTCAGGAAATGAAGATGATAACAAAGAACAAGAGGATACAACAACAAATAATAATAACACAAATAGCAGTAATGAAAATAATGGTAATAATAGTGACGTTGGCAAAGGTAATTCTAATTTACCAAGTACAGGAGGAAACTCACCTATAGTATTAGGTAGTATTGGAATATTAATAATAGCAATAGGTATATATATAATCAGAAAAAGGAAAGTACAACAATAGATAAAAAACAAATTTAAAACAAAAATTAGGATTTATATTCTTTTAGAGATTAAAGCTCAAAAAGGTATAAATCCTTTTTTATAAATAGATTTAAGTTGCTAATAAAATATAGATTAAATAAAAGGTTAAAAATTAGTAAGTTTTATTATAAAATATATAATGAAGAAATGACTGGGGGAAAATTGCAATGGAAAATGTAAAACTAGTAATATTTGATATGGATGGATTAATATTTGATACAGAAAGACTTTCTTATGAGTCATGGAGAGAAGCTGCTAATAAGTTTAACATAAATTTTGATTTAAATTTATTATATAAGTTACTTGGAACTAATCATGAAAGTGTTAGAAATACTTTAAATAAGGAGTTTGCAAATAAAATAAATGCAGATGATTATATAATGGAAAGAAATAAAATTTATTTGTCTAAAATATTAAATGGAGAAGTAGAAAAAAAGAAGGGAATAGAAGAGTTATTAGAGTATTTAACTAGTAAAGGAATTAAAAAAGCTGTTGCTACATCATCCAATAGGGAAGTTGCTTATAAATTATTGAAAGAAGCAAAGATTTATGATTATTATGACTATATATTATGTGGTGATGAAGTTAAAAAATCAAAGCCAGATCCAGAAGTTTTTTTAACTGTTGCAAATAAGCTAAATGTACATACAAGTAAATGTATTGTTTTAGAAGATTCTGAAGCAGGGACCATTGCAGCAAACAAAGCTATGATGATTCCAATAATTATACCTGATTTAAAAGAACCTAGTAAGGAAATAGAAAAGCTAGCCTTCAAAAAGCTAGATAATTTAGAAGAAGTAGTAAATGTAATTGAAAACTTAAAATAAATTATAGATAATAATATGTGCATAAGAGAAAAGGTGGTGAAGTTTAGTAGAATGCGTTATAATTTAGCCTTCTACTAAAGATTAATAATGGAATATATAAATGATATAAATATACAAGAAGCAGTTATTCATATAGTAGATTCAAATGCAGATGAGCCTATTTTAAATGAGTATAGCCTTGAACTAAATGAAGATATTTATAAATTTCTTCATAGGCATATAGAAAAATGTTTTAAGGATGAGGAACTAAAATATGCTATTTTTAATCCAGAAAGAAATATAGTGAAGGAGCTTGTTCAAGATTATTTAAATGGAATAGATGATAACTTAATTAATCTATCGCAAGAATTAGCAAGGCAGTTATTTATAATAATGAAAGCAAATGTTAATATTCCTTCTTGTGATTTGATAGTAATATCATTAATAACAGATCAAGGACCTATGATTGGTATACTTAAGATGGATTATGTTAAGAATTTTACTCATCAAGTAGAGTTTATAGAGAATAAAATAGGAATAGGTATAGTACCACAATCAGCAGGACTTCCAGCAAGTAGCCAAAGAATACAAAAAGCAGCCTTTATAAAACCTATAAGAGAAAATCAAGCATATAATCTTATGGTAATAGATAAACAAAAAAAGAGTAAAGAAGAGGAAGCATATGGAGCAAACTATTTTATAAGCAATTTTTTAGGGTGTTCAATAGTAAATAATGAAAGAGATATGACTAAAACTTTTTTAAAGGCTACAGAAAACTGGACTAGAAGTAATATAGTAGAAGATGCAGATAAGGCTGAGAGAATAAGAACCACTGTTAAAGCAAAATTGAAAGAAGAAGATACAATAAATATAGATGAAATTTCTCATGAGTTATTTAAAGAAGAACCACAAATAAAAAATGATTTTTCTAATTTTATTAAAAGTCATGGATTAGAGGATGAGGTATCCATAGATAAGCAATGGGTTGAGAAAAAGTTAAAAAGGGTAAGATTAAAAATTGATAAAGACATAGACTTATACATAAATGAAGAAGCATACAATGATGCTAGTAGGTTCGAGATACAACGAAATGGTGATGGAAGTATAAATATGATAATAAAGCATGTTATAAATTATTTAGAAAAGTAAAACTATATTTAACAATAAAGGCTATATAATGATTTTAATTATTATATAGCCTTATAATTTACTAAAATATAGTATTTTTAGCAAATATATAAATTTACTATTGTAAGTTCTAAATTAATATACTAAAATAGAATTATTAAATGTAAGCGATTACTTACGTGGAATGGGAGGGGTTCTTTATGGTTAATACTGTTGAGTTAAAAAAGGTGAATTTGTCAAATGGTGAAACTATGGCATATAGAGAGGCTGGACTAGGGGAGAAAACTTTACTTCTTATTCATGGAAATATGTCATCTTCTAAGCATTGGGATATTTTTATTGATGAGATAAAAGATAAGTACAAAATATTTGCGGTAGATATGAGGGGTTTTGGAGAGTCAAGCTATAAAAATCCAATTAATTCATTAAATGATTTTGCTAAAGATATAGAAGAATTTTTAAATATAATGAATATTGAATCATGTTCTGCTATTGGATGGTCAACTGGTGGAGGGGTTTCATTAGAGCTAGCAGCTAATTGTCCAGATAAGATTGAAAAAGTAGTGCTAATAGAGTCAGTAGGGGTTAAAGGATATCCTATATATAAAAAAGATAAAGATGGAAATCCTACAAGAGAGTTATTAAAAACTAAGGAAGAAATAGCAGAAGATCCTATACAGGTTAAACCTGTATTAGAGGCACTAGCAAGTAGAAATAAGGAATATTATAGAATGCTTTGGAATATGGTGATTTACACTCATAATAAACCTAATGATGAGTTATATGATGAGTATTTAGAAGATATGATGACTCAAAGAAACTTAGTAGATGTAGATTATTCACTGGCGCATTTTAATATGACTAATGAAAGTAATGGAGTAAATGAAGGTACTGATAGATGTAAACTAGTTAAGGCACCTGTTTTAATATTACAAGGAGATAGAGATTTTGTAGTACCTATGTATATGGCAGAAGATACAAGTAAGCATATTAAAAATTCAAAGATAGTTATACTTAATAATTCTGGACATTCACCAATGATAGACTGTATGGATAACTTGCTAAAAGAAATAAATAAATTTATATAAAGAAATAAAAATAAAGCAGAATGATAATAATATCATTCTGCTTTATTAACTATAGAAAAAGATTGTTATATATATAACTAAAATAGTAAGTTGTGAAAGTATTATAGAATATTTTAGCAAATTATCAAAAAGAATGTAGTAAAAATATTTCATTGGGAATATTTAGAAAATTAGGAAAGTTATATTGACAAGAAAACCGGAAAAGGTTTACAATTAGTATGAAAGTAAATACTTACATACTATAAGGTTATTGGAATGGGGGATTAATATGATTAATGTAGGAATAGTAGGATTAGGATTGTATATACCAGAAACAAAAATGACAGCAAAGGAAATTTCAGAGGCTACAAATGGTATTTGGAGTGAAGATGCTGTAATTAAAAAATTAGGTATAATTGAAAAAACTATACCAGGAGAAAATGATGGGACTCAAGAAATGGGTGTTAGAGCAGCTTTAGACGCATTAAAAGATGCAAATATGACTCCAGAAGAGATAGATGTAATTTTATGTATGGGTGAAGAATGGAAAGAATACCCACTTACAACATCAGCACTTTATATACAAGGTAAAATAGGTGCTGTTAATGCTTGGGGAATAGATGTTCAAAATAGATGTTGTACTACTGTATCTGCTTTGAAAATAGCTAAGGATATTCTTGTTGCAGACGAAGATATAAATACAGTAATGGTAGTTGGTGGATACAGAAATGGAGATTTTGTTGATTATTCTGATCCAAATATATCTATGATGTACAACCTATCAGCAGGTGGTGGAGCTATAATATTAAAGAGAAATGCTGGAAAAAATCTTGTATTAGGATCACATATAAAAGCAGATGGAACATTTTCAAGAGATGCTGGAGTAGAAATTGGAGGAATAGCCAATCCATTTACTTCAAATAATGTTGAAGAAGGCTACAAGTCTTTAAGACTAATGGATGCAAAGCATATGAAAGATGGTTTAAATGCTATTTCAATGCCAAATTGGTATGAATGTATTGATAAAGCCTTAGAAAAATCAGGTTTAACAAGAGAGGATATAGATTATTGTGCGATTCTTCATTTTAAGAAATCAATGCATGATTTAATGCTAAAGGATTTAGGTTTAAGAGAAGATCAATCAATTTATCTATCAAATTATGGACACATGGGACAAGTAGATCAAATACTTTCATTAAAGCTTGGAATAGAAGAAGGAAAGGTAAAAGATGGATCAGTAGTTTTAATGATAGCTGCTGGTATAGGATATGTATGGTCTGCCAACGTAATAAAATGGGGAGAGTGTTAAAGCATGGATACATTTTTTCAAATATTATTTAGTAGTTTAGAAACTGGAAGTGTATATGCCTTAGCAGCATTAGGTATAATAATAATTTTTAGAACAAGTAGAACTACTAACTTTGCTCAAGGCTCCATAGGTATGTTTAATGCTTTTGTTGCAACATTTGCTTTTATACATTTTGGATTACCAACATGGGCAGCTGCAATAGTTGGTATGATAGCAGCTTTTGTATCAGGGGTATTAGTAGATGTAGTAATTATAAGAAAAGCTAAAAAAACATCACCAGTAGCAAAGCAAATCATAACTTTTGGAGTAATAATGCTTTTCTTAGGAGTAGCACCTATGATATTTGGTTCAACACCTTTGAATTTTCCAAAGTTTATAGAAAGTGGAGCTATAGATATATTTGGAGCATCAATTTCTTATAATGCTTTATTAAATATAATAGTTGGATTAGTAATAATGGGTGTACTATTCTATTTCTTACAAAATACAAAATGGGGACTAGCAGTAAGAGTAACAGCATCAAATGAGCAAACAGCAAGACTTATGGGGGTTCCAACATCATTAGTAACAATGGGTGCTTGGGCAATAGCAGCAGCTTTAGGAACTTTAGCAGCACTAATGCTTGCACCAGCAATTACAGTAAATGTTTCTATGATGGATAATGTTCAAACTAATGCACTTATAGCTTGTGTATTAGGTGGATTCCAAACTTTCTATGGGCCTGTAATAGGAGCTTATATAATTGGACTTGGAAGAAATGTATTAATATATTATGTTTCATCAACTTGGGGTGAACCTATACTATTTACATTAATCTTATTATTCATAGTTTTAAGACCAAACGGAATAATAGGAAAGAAAATAATAAAGAAGGTATAGGAGGAACAAAGAAATGAAGAAACTTTTAGAAAATAGATATATCAAATATATTTTATTTGGAGTTGTATTAGCTTTATTGCCATTACTTCAACAAATGGGAATTATAAAAAGTTCAACTGTAACTATATTTGGAACAATACTGTTTTATGCAATAGTAGCTATAGGACTTAATGTTCTTTTAGGATATTCAGGATTAATATCGTTAGGTACTGCAGGGTTTATGGGACTTGGAGCATATTTATCAGCATATCTAACTGGTGATTTGAAATTTCCTTTTATAGTATCTTTAATAATATCTATAGTGGTTCCACTTTTAATAGGTCTTCTAATAGGACTTGTATCTTTAAGAATTTCTGGAATGTATCTAGCTATAGCAACATTAGCGGTAGCAGAAATATTTAAAAAGATATTTATTGAATTTGACAATATAACAGGTGGTTTTTCAGGTAAGAGGGCAGGATATCCAAGCATTTTTGGAATAACATTAGATAGAGATACCACTTTTATATTAATTGTAGTGTTGCTAGTTATAGTTATGATACTTACAGATAACTTTATACATTCAGCAACAGGGAGAGCTCTTTTAACTATGAGAGTTAGTGAAGCAGCAGCGCAAGCAATGGGAATTAACCTTTTAAAGTATAAGCTTGCAGCATTTGCAATAGCAACAGTTTATGCTTCATTGGGTGGAGTGTTATATGTTCATTTTATAAGATTCTCTTATCCAGCTACATGGAACTTACTTTTATCCTTACAAATACTAGCTGTAATAGTTATTGGAGGAGTGAGAACTATAAGTGGGCCTATAATAGGATCAATAATAGTTTTTGGAATTCCAGAATTAATACTAAAGCAATTACCTGTAATAGGTAGCATAGATGGACTAGCTTATATATTTACTGGAATACTGATAATAGTTGTAATACTGTTCTATCCAAATGGATTAATCTATATAGGAAAAGATATTAAAAAATATATTAATAAGAAGAAGGTGAAAGTAAATGAGCTTAACGCAAACACTTAAGGTTGAAAACTTATCTATAGCTTTCGGAGGACTAAAAGCCGTTGATGACTTAAGCTTTCATATTAATGAAGGAGAAATATATGGATTAATTGGTCCAAATGGAGCTGGTAAAACAACAGTGTTTAACTGTATAACACAATTTTATAAACCTAATAATGGAAAGGTTATATTTAAATCAATAAAAAATGAGGATGTAAATTTAGTAGAAAAAAATACCCATGACATTATTAGGCTTGGATTAGTTAGAACCTTTCAAAATGTTGAATTAATTCAAGACTTAAGCCTACTTGAAAACTTACTTATAGGTGCACATATTTCATATAAATCAGGATTATTTTCAAATGCTCTTAGAACTAGAAAATCTAAAAGGGAAGAAAAAGAAAATATAGAAAAAGCAGAAAAGATTTTAAATTTTTTAGGGATAGAAAGCAAAAAAAATGAACTTGCTGGTGGACAACCTTATGGAATATTAAAAAAGATAGAGCTTGGAAGAACTCTTATGAGCAATCCGAAATTAATAATTTTAGATGAGCCAGCAGCCGGATTAAATGATACTGAAACATTAGAATTAGCAAAATTGATTAAAGATATAAGAGATGAGTATAAGTGTAATATTTTATTAGTTGAGCATGATATGAGATTAGTTATGGATATTTGTGATCGTATATGTGCAATATCTTTTGGGAAAAAACTAGCAGAGGGAACTCCAAAAGAAATACAGTCTAATAAAGATGTACAAGAAGCTTATTTAGGAAAGGATGAGTAAGATGGAAAATTTAGCATTAAAGATAAATAATCTTACTGTTTCTTATGGAAGTATAAAGGCACTTAAGGGAATAGATATAGAAGTTCCAGAAGGAAAAATAGTTGCTTTACTCGGAGCAAATGGAGCAGGTAAAACTACTACTTTAAAAACTTTATCAGGAATTGTTAGTTCTGAAGGTGGAAGTATAAATTTTTATGGAAAAGATATAACTAAGCTATCTCCAGAAAAAATAACATCATTAAGGATGGTCCAATCGCCAGAAGGAAGACAAATTTTTCCTGATATAACAGTTGAAGAAAATTTAAGAATAGGAGCCTTTACAGTAAAGAGTAAGAAGGAAATAGCTAAAAATTTTGATAGAGTTTATAAATATTTTCCAATATTACAAGAAAGAAAAAAACAATTAGCAGGAACGTTAAGTGGAGGAGAGCAACAAATGCTTGCAATAGCAAGAGCTTTAATGGCAAGTCCAAAGGTATTACTTCTAGATGAGCCATCTTTAGGGTTAGCACCTCTTATAGTAAAAAATATATTTGAAATTGTAAAGGAAATAAATTCAGAAGGTACAACAGTTCTAATAATAGAACAAAATGCTCTTCAAACTTTAAAGATAGCAGATTATGCATATGTACTAGAAGTTGGAGAGATAAGTATGAAAGGTAAGGCTAGTGAATTAATCCAAGATAAGAGGTTATTGGAAGCATATCTTGGAGGGGAATAAAGTTTTTAGGGAGAAATCCTTAATATAAGTAAAATATATTTAAATAAAATATGTGGAGGGAATTTTTATGAGAAAAAAAATTGCGTTACTTTTAGCTTCACTTACACTAACGATGGCTTTTGCTGGTTGTGGTAAAAAAGAAGAGGCAGCACAAGGTGTTACTGAGACATCGATAAAGGTAGGAAATAGTATAGCAACTTCAGGTGCTTTTGCTCCAGTAGGAGTTCCATTTAAAGCAGGTATAGAAGCTTACTTTAAAATGGTAAATGAAGGTGGGGGAGTTAAGGGAAGAAAAATAGAATATGTACACCAAGACGATGAATTCAATCCAGAGAAAGGTAAGGCTATATTAGATAAACTTGTAAATGATGAAAAAGTATTCTCTATAGTTGGGCACTTTGGAACTCCAGTTGTAGGAGCAACATTAGATGACCTTAAAGAAATAGGTATTCCATCAGTTTACTTTGCGACAGGAACAGGTATATTATATAACGAAAATGCAACAAAGGGTCAAGGAGATAATATATTCCCAGTACAACCTGTATATCCAATGGAAGGACGTATAATGGCTGCTTGGGCAAAGGGTGAATTTAAAGCAGATAAAATAGGTGTAATATACACTAATGATGATGCTGGTAAAGATTTAGTTAAGGGTATTGAGACAGAAGCTAAGAATATGGGCGGAGTTGAAGTAATAAGTGAGCAAGTAGCTCCAGGTGCTGAAGATGTATCGGCAGCAGTAACGAAAATAAAGAATGCAGATGTAGATGCTATAGTAATTGCTGGTATTCAAGGTACATTCCCACAAATAGCTAAAGAACTAGCAAAGCAAGGAAACACTAAACCAGCTATAACTACTTATGTAAACGTAGATAAAACTATGGTTGAAGCTGTAAAAGCAGACGTAGCAGGTAAGTTTGATATTTATGGAAATGCTTGGGTTGATGTGACTACACCAGCTATGGCTGAATTCCAAAAATGGGTTAAAGAAACTTCAACTCAAGATTTTTCAGGAAATGCATATGCAATGACTGGATGGATAGCAGCTGATTTCTTTGTAAGAGGTTTAGAAAAAGTTGAAGGTGAACTAACTTGGGAAAATTATATAAAAGCTATGGAAAAAGAACCTATAAAGAATCCATTTGGAGGATCAATAGATTTTTCAGGTGGTAAGAGACTTGGTACACAAGAAATGTCTCTAGCAAAGATGGATTTAACAAGTCCAACAGGTTGGGCACCATATGTTGGATTTAAGAGCATAAATGATATATTAGGAAAATAATAAGAATTTATAACTATCAGCCAAGCTGATTTGGCTGATAGTTTACAAAACTTATGGGAGGGTTTAATATGTTACAAACAATTAAATCAAAAGACGTAATTGAAGATAAATATATAACAGTTGAAGAGGCTTTAACAAAGATAAAAACAGGTGATATAATTGTTTCAGGTCTTGCAGCTGCAGAGCCAAGAGAAATATTAAGAAATCTTCATACTATAAGTGATAAAGTAGAAGATGTTACAGTTACTACATGTTTACCGATGGAAATGGCAGAGTATTTTTTTAATCCGCAATATAAAGATTCCTTTAGAATGGATGGATGGTTTTATACAGCTGCAATGAGAAAAGCTCATAAAAATGGAAATATTTCATTTATACCAAATCATTTACACTTAGCAGCAGTAAAAAGATTAGCTCATAAAGAGCCTAATATATATATGGGAACTGCAACTTTGCCAGATAAACATGGATATGTTTCTTTATCTTTAAGCAATGTGTATGAGAAAAGAATGCTGGAGGCTGCTGACCTAGTAATACTAGAAATAAATGAGAATTATCCAAGGACTTTTGGAGATGTAGAAGTTCATATAAATGATATAGATTATATGATAAAAACTGATTATGAAGTACCGGAGCTTCTAGAGGTAGAGCCAAATGAAAAAGATTTAAAAATAGGAAAATTTATAGCTGATAGAATTAATGATGGAGATTGTATTCAACTAGGAATAGGAGGAATACCTAATGCAGTAGCGGCATCATTAATGGATAAAAAAGATTTAGGAATTCACACAGAGATGTTTACAACTGGGATGATGAAGCTTATAAGAGCTGGAGTAGTTACAGGAAAAAATAAAAATATATATAAAGGAAAACATATAGCAGCATTTGCTCTTGGAACTAAAGAACTTTATGATTTTATAAATGATAATCCATCTGTACTAATAATGGATGGGTATTGGACTAATGATCCATATACAATAGGATTAAATGATAATCAAGTTTCTATAAATACAACAATAGAAATAGATTTAACAGGACAATGTGCATCGGAATCAATAGGAGCAGTTCAATTTAGCGGAACAGGTGGACAAGCTGATACAGCTATAGGAGCACAAAGATCTAAGAATGGACGTTCTTTTATAGCTTTATATTCAACAGCAATGGTTAAAAATAAAGAAACAGGGGAAAGGGAAGAGATATCAAAGATAGTTCCATTCTTAAAACCAGGGGCAGCAGTAAGTTTATCACGGAATGACGTTGACTTAGTTGTTACTGAATATGGTATTGCAGAGTTAAGAGGAACGACTATTAGTGAAAGAGTTAATAGGCTAATTGAAATTTCACATCCCAAATTTAGAGAAGAACTTTTAAATAAGGCAAAAGAAATGGGCTTAATTTATTAATATAAAGTTAATGGAGGAGCAAATATGCCATTTATAAAATATAACAATAAGAATATTTACTATGAAGTTCATGGTGAAGGTAATCCACTTATAATTCTTAATGGGATTATGATGTCACATATGAGTTGGTCAGCATTCTTACCTCAATTAACAAAAGATAATAAAGTTATACTTTTAGATTTTTTTGATCAAGGTAAGTCAGATAAAATGGATAAAAGCTATAAGCAAGATTTACAGGTTGAAGTGGTTAAGACTGTAATAGATGAATTGGGTTTAGGGGAAGTAGGGGAAGTGAACATATTTGGGATTTCTTATGGTGGGGAAGTAGCATTACAATTTGCATTAAAATATAATAATTTAGTAAATAAGCTTATGCTATTTAACACTACAAGTTATACTAACCCATGGTTACATGATATTGGAAGAGGATGGCTTAAAGCAGCACTTACAAAGGATCAAGAAATTTTTTATAATATAACTATACCTATTGTATATTCACCACTATTTTATACAAAAAATATAGACTGGATGAATAAAAGAAGAGAACTTTTATATGGAGTATTTAAAGAAGACTTTTTAGATGGAATGGTAAGGCTTATAGAGAGTGCAGAGGGATACGATGTTAGAGAGAGATTAAATGAAATAAAGGCTAACACCTTAGTTGTTAGTAGTGAGTTTGATTTTATAACACCAATACCTGATCAAGAATACATTTGTGATAATATTTCTTTAGCTAAATATGTATTAATTAGAAATTGTGGTCATGCATCTATGTATGAAAAGCCTAATGAATTTATTAATATATTAACAGGATTTCTTGCTATTGAGAAAGAAATAAAAATAGTATAATATATTAATAGAGATAAATGTAAGGAATCACTTACTCTGAAACTGCTAAAAAAAGGAGAAAAAATAATGAGATATAACAATGAAACAAGTGAAAAGATAATGAAAGTAGCTTTAAAATTATTTTCTGAACAAGGATATTACTCTACAACTACAAAGCAGATTGCAGAGGAAGCTAGTGTTAATGAATTGACTATTTTTAGACATTTTGGATCTAAAAGCAATTTATTTCAAGTAACTACAGAACACTATGTAATTGATTCACATGTTGACTATATATTAAATGATACAGAGGAATTGACTTTTGAAGATGCTATGTTGATGATTTCAAATAGAATTTATGATCTATTTATTCAAAATACAAAACTTTATAAGGTTCAAATGAAGTTAGCAGACAATGAGAAAGAATTTATTAAACTTAAGCTTTCAAGAAAGTTAATAAGTGTTCTCAAAGATTATTTTGAAAAGTTAAATGAAGAAGATGTAATAAAAGGAGAGCCAGAAATAATGGCTATTACCCTTATAAATAGCCTTTTAGGAGCATTTACAGTTGAATTATTAAGCGATGATACAATAACAGAAATATCATGGGAAGATTTAGTTAAGGAACATACAAGACAATTTGTGTCTTTATACAAGATTTAATAAAATATTAAAAATAATTAATCTTATTCCATAGGGAAAGATTAATTTTTTTAAAAACATCATGCAAGTAAGTACTTACGTAAAATGATTTTAGGAGGAGTTAAAATGTTAAGATTAGAAAATAAGGTTGCTATGGTTACAGGAGCATCACAAGGAATAGGAAGAGCAATAGCTGAAACTTTTGCAAGAGAAGGAGCTACTGTAATAGCTGTTGATATGAATAAGTTACCTTATGAAGTAGAGAATATATATGGATATGAAGTAAACGTTACTGATAGAGAAGGTATAAAAATATTCTTTAATTCAGTAATAGAAAAGTTCGGTAAGGTTGATATTTTAGTAAATAATGCTGGAATAACAAGAGATGCATTAATACAAAAAATGACAGAGGAAATGTGGGATTTAGTTATAGATGTTAACTTGAAGGGTTTATTTAATATTGCACAACTTGCAGGACCTCATATGATGGAAACTGGTAAAGGTTCAATTATTAATATAGCATCAGTTGTAGGTGAATTTGGAAATGTTGGACAAACTAATTATGCAGCTACAAAGGCTGGTGTAATAGGTATGACAAAGACATGGGCTAAGGAGTTTGCAAGAAAAGGCGCTAACGTAAGAGTAAACTCAGTTGCACCAGGATATATAAATACAGATATGATGAAAACTGTTCCAGAGAAAGTATTAGAAAATATTAGATCTAAAACAATGCTTGGAAGACTAGGAGAAGCTGAAGAAATTGCAAATGCTGTTTTATTCTTAGCTAGTGATGAATCTTCATATGTAACAGGGCATAACTTATCAGTAAATGGTGGAATAAGATTATAGGAGGAATTTAAATGAGAGATGTAGTTATTTTATCAGCAGTAAGAACTCCTGTAGGAAGCTTTGGAGGAAGTTTATCAAAATTTACAGCAGTGGATTTAGGAGTAATTGCAGCAAAAGAAGCTATTGAAAGAGCTGGAATAAAGCCAGAAGATATAAATGAAGTTTTAATAGGAAATGTTTTAAGTAGCGGACTTGGTCAAAATGTATCTAGACAAATAGCAGTAAAAGCAGGGGTACCAGTAGAGGTTCCAAGTATGACATTAAACAAATTGTGTGGATCAGGACTAAGGGCTATTACTTTAGCAGCTCAAGAAATAATGCTTGGAGATGCTGATGTAATTTTATGTGGTGGAACAGAAAGCATGAGTAATGCTCCATATATTCTTAATTCAGCTAGATTTGGACAAAGAATGGGAGACGGAAGGCTTATAGACAGTATGATAGAAGATGGTTTAACTGATGCTTTTAACAAATATCATATGGGAATTACTGCAGAAAATATAGCAGAAAATTGGAATATATCAAGAGAAGAGCAAGATGAATTTGCAGTAAAGAGTCAAAATAAAGCAGAGGAAGCTCAAAGACTAGGCAAATTTGATGAAGAAATAATAGCAGTTGAAATTCCTCAAAGAAAAGGAAATCCTATTATATTTGATAAGGATGAGTATATAAAAGCAGGAATGAATTTAGACAAGTTAAACAGCTTAAGACCAGCCTTTAAAAAAGATGGTACTGTAACAGCAGGAAACGCATCTGGAATTAATGATGGTGCAGCTATGCTTGTAGTAATGAGCAAAGAAAAAGCTGATAGTTTAGGATTGAAACCATTAGCAACAATTAAAGGTTATGGTTCAGCAGGTGTTGACCCAGCAATAATGGGTTATGGACCTGTACCAGCGACAAGAAATGCTTTGAAGAAAGCAAATTGGACTGTGGAAGACTTAGATTTAATAGAAGCAAATGAAGCTTTTGCAGCTCAATCAATTTCAGTTGTTAAGGATTTAGGTTTAGATACAGAAAAGGTAAATGTAAATGGTGGAGCAATTGCTTTAGGTCATCCTATTGGATGTTCAGGAGCTAGAATAGTTGTTACATTACTTCACGAAATGAAGAGAAGAGATTCTAAAAAAGGATTAGCTACACTTTGTATAGGTGGAGGAATGGGAACAGCAGTATTAGTTGAAAGAGAATAATAAAGGAATAAAAAGAATAAAAATAATAAAAAGAATAAAAGGGAGAGAGGATATTATGAAGGGAAGAACTATAAATGAAATAAGTATAGGGGATAAATCAAGCTACAGTAGAACTATATCAGAAGCTGACGTTGTTTTATTTGGTGGAGTAAGCGGTGATTTAAATCCAGCACATTTTAATGAGGAATATTCTAAGGATACTATGTTTAAAGGAAGAATAGCTCATGGAATGTTATCAGCTGGATATATATCTACTGTTTTAGGTATGCAATTACCAGGACCAGGAACAATATATTTATCACAAGAGTTAAAATTTACTGCACCAGTAAGATTTGGAGATACAATAACAGCTACTGTAGAAGTTATACAGAAGTTAGAAGATAAAAATAGAATAACATTAGAAACTATTTGTACTAACCAAAAAGGAGACGTTGTTGTAAAGGGAAAGGCAGTAGTAATGCCACCTAGATAAATTAATTGATTTAATCAGGGGGAGAAAAATGGAGCTATTAGATAAACTCTGGGAATTATCTAAAAAGGATATTAAAAGGATTGTACTTCCAGAGGGTGAAGAAGAAAGAAATATATTAGCAGCTATTAAAATTAAAAGATTAGGTTTAGCACATCCAATACTAATTGGGAACTTTGATGTTATATTAAATAAATCAAAGGAATTAAAGGAAGACATAAGTGCAGTTGAAGTAATAGATCCAGAGACTTCAGATAAGCTTGAAGATTATATAAATAGATTTTATGACTTAAGAAAAAGTAAAGGAGTAACCTTGGAAAAAGCTGAAAGAATAGTTAAAGATCCATTATATTTTGGAACTATGATGGTAAAATGTAATGATGCAGATGGAATGGTATCTGGAGCTATTCATACAACAGGAGATTTATTAAGACCTGGTCTTCAGATAATAAAAACATCAAAAGGTGTATCAGTGGTTTCTAGCTTTTTTATAATGGGTGTTCCAAATTCTTCTTATGGTGAAGAAGGAATGTTATTATTTTCAGACTGTGCAGTTAATCCAAATCCTACTTACGAACAATTAGCAGCTATAGCTATAGCAACAGCAGATACTGCTAAGAATGTATGTAAAATTGAACCAAGAGTTGCAATGCTTAGCTTCTCAACTATGGGTTCTGCAGATCATGAAACTGTAGAAAAAGTAAGAAAAGCTACAGAACTTGCTAAGGAGTTAAGGCCAGACTTATTAATAGATGGAGAACTGCAATTAGATGCAGCGATAGTTGAAAAAGTTGCAAAGCAAAAAGCACCAAATAGTAACGTAGCTGGTAGAGCAAATGTTTTAGTATTCCCAGATTTACAATCAGGTAACATAGGATATAAGCTTGTACAAAGATTTGCAAATGCTGAAGCAATAGGTCCAATTTGTCAAGGATTTGATAAGCCGATAAATGACTTATCTAGAGGATGTTCAGTTGATGATATAGTAAATGTAGTAGTTCTTACTGCTGTACAAGCACAAGCTACAAGATAATAGAGGTGAAGATAAATGAATATACTTGTTATTAATTGTGGAAGTTCATCATTAAAATATCAATTAATAGAGATGAAAAACGAAGAAGTTATATGTCAAGGGTTAGTTGAAAGGATTGGAATAGAGGGTTCCACATTAACACATAAGACAAATATGGATATAAAGCATGTAAATAAAAGAGAAATTAAAAATCACAAAGAGGCTATAAATTTAGTTTTAGAAACTTTACTAGATAAGGAAATAGGAGCAATAAAGGATCTTAATGAGATATTTGCAGTAGGACATAGAGTTGTTCATGGAGGGGAAAGGTATTCTGAATCAGTTGTTATAGATAATAATGTTTTAAGTTACCTAGAAGAATGTATAAAGCTAGCACCAATTCATAACCCACCAAACATTATTGGAATAAAGGCTTGCATGGAATTAATGCCTTTAACTCCAATGGTAGCAGTTTTTGATACTGCATTTCATCAAACTATGCCTGAGGTTGCATATATTTATCCAATTGAATATAGTTTATATGAAAATCATAAAATTAGAAAATATGGATTTCATGGAACTTCTCATAAATATGTAGCCCAAAAGCTTGGAGAAATACTAGATAAGGATATAAAAGCTTTAAAGATCGTAAGTTGCCATTTAGGGAATGGAGCTAGCTTGTCTGCAATTAAAAATGGAAAATCAATAGATACTTCAATGGGATTTACTCCTCTTGCAGGAGTTGCAATGGGAACTAGATCAGGTAATATAGATCCATCAATAGCTACATTTCTAATAGAGGAATGTGGGTATACTGTTGAAGAAGCAAATGAATCTTTAAATAAAAAATCTGGAGTATTAGGAATATCAGGTGTAAGCTCAGATTTTAGAGATTTAGAAAAAGCAACAGAAGAAGGTAATGATAGAGCACAACTTGCATTAGATATCTTTCATTATAGAATAAGAGGACAAATAGCTGCTTATGCTGCTCATATGGGTGGAGTAGATGCTATTATATTTACAGCAGGAATAGGAGAAAATTCTATTACCACAAGAAAATCGTGTTTAGAAGGATTAGAGTTTTTAGGTATTGAAATTGATGATAAAAAGAATAATGTGAGAGGAAAAATAGCAGAAATTTCATCTGATAATTCTAGTATAAAAGTATATGTTATACCGACAAATGAAGAGTTAATGATTGCAAAAGAAACTTTAGAAGTTTTAAATTAGCTATTTCTCATTAAATGACCTTATATAAATAAAGAGCTATATAATTGGATTCCCCTACATCCAATTATATAGCTTTTTAAATCTTTAGAGGAAATTATAAAAAGCTTACCCCGTGAATAACTTTTTATAATTTCCATCCTTCAGTTTTGAAGTTCACCTATGTAATTTTGCGATGACTTGGAGCAAAGCGACGGAATAAGCAAAACTTACATAGGTGAACTTTTTTATTAATTTAACTACCATTGCCCAGGATAAGCAATTACATTTACAGTAACAGTTCGTCTACCAAAAGCATAGCATTCAGCATCTGAATTCATATATAAATCAATTTTATTTCCTTTAATAGCTCCACCAGTATCAGAAGCTATAGCATACCCATATCCTTCTACATAAACCTTTGATCCTAATGGTATAACATTAGGGTCAACAGCAACTGTACTAATTCCATTAGGATCTCTTATAGGCTTAAGACCTGTTGCAGTAAGACCATGTCCAGTATATGCAGTTGCGTTCATAGTATGTGTAGATACTTGTCCACTGACATCTTCCACAGAATTGGAAGTAGTCGGTTTAGATTCTGCTTCAGAAGACTTTTCATTAGCTAGAGCAATTTTATCATTACCTAAATTAATTGCATCTTTAGCTAATCCTATAGAATAATCACTATTAAGTTGAGGTAACATAGCTTGCAATGTATTAACAGCATTTTGTAATTCAGAAATTGATGAAGAATCAGAGTTGATTATAGAAAGAGGGTGAGAAATTAAATTCTCTTCATTAGCCTCTATTACAGACATAATTTCATCTTTTCTAGAATTTAAACTTTCCAAAAGGTTTTCTTCTTCTTCTTTTTTAGAGTTTACTTCCGCTAAGTCACTTTGAATCGATTCTTTAAGCTTTTCTAATTCATTTTTCTTTTCTTCTATTTCTGTTGCATTTTTGTTGAGAGAATCCTTTTTTTTATTTATTTCTGAAATCATTTCTTTATCAATAGAAACAATTTTGCTCATAGCTTGTACCCTGTTGAGCATATCAAAAATATTTTCAGAAGTTATTAAATAAACTAACATACCTGTTGTCATATTACTTTTATACATTGAACGTAGACGTCCATCAAGGGTTTTTTGAGTTTTATCAATTTCTAGCTTTGCTTCTTCAATTTTATAATTAATAGTTTTTATTTCGTTGTTAGTATCTTCAATTTCAGAATTGTTTTTAGATAACTTTTCGTTAAGATTATTAATTTCACTATTTAATTTACTAATCTTAGTATCTAATTCCATTGTTTCGCTATCTAATTGTTCATATTTAATCTTATTTTCCTGGATAGTTTGGCCTTCAGTAGGGTTAGGCTCTGCAAATGCAATATAACTATTATTAAGTAAAAATAAAAAAGTCATGCATGCAGAGAATAAAGCTCTTCTTGTCAAAATATACACCTCCAATTAAACAATGCTACAATAATTGATATGTAAATAGTCATATAAGACTATAATGATATGTATTATCCTACAATAAATATTAGATCTTAGCAAGAAAAATGTAATATAATGTAATATATAACATTATATATACTAGTGCTATAATTAAGGATAAGCTTAATAAAACTTAAAATAAGTTTTATTATAAATATAAATAATAGATAAGAACTTATATCGAAAAGACATTAAATAGATTTGTATAAAACAAATTTATTTAATGTCTTTTTAATATGAATTTTTAAGATTTTAAGGTAACATTAAAATAAGTTATTAAGGTTAGGTTTTTGAAGTTCTTTTAAATGTTCTGCAGCATATCTTAATACATGAAGAGTTGCTAATGAATCTCCTTTTTCATCACTTTTAATATATAGGGAAAGCTTTAGGGATTCATTCATTAAAGAATCATAATCAACATGATTTAAATATATAGCTGGAATATCAGCTCTTTCTTCAATGAATTCTAATAATTCAACTGACTTTTCATAGGCTATATAATTTTCATTTGCCTCTAATAAATCTTCAATTTCTTGACATTTAAACATTACATCATCACAAAGTGATACAAATTTGTTATCAAGAAATAATAAGCCTGAGATCAAAGCTATAAAAAGAACTACAGAGATAATACTATTTCTCATTAATAATCCTCCTTGTCCTTATGTAGTTGATAAATAAATTTTCCTTTTGTATCTGTCATTGCAATTAAAACATCATCTATAGAGTTTATTTTATGATTCTTTAATTGCTTTTTAATCCACTCATAATTTTTACCACTAGATGTTAGAGCATTTTTGTTTACTTTTCCATCCAATACATATATAACTGGTAATAGAGGCTTAGTAGAATTATTATTTTTAGAGTTACTACTATCAGAAGTTAAAAAAGACATTTGACCATTGTTCTCTAGTATGCCGTATTCAATTTCACTTAAATCAAAATACCCAGCTAATCTAATTTCCTCCATAAGTTCATCTAAATTTATTTGTTGTCTTTTTAAAGACTCAAAATTAATTTTACCTCTAGAAATTAAAATAGAAGGTTCACCTTCTAAAATTTGTCTAGCCTTTTGGCTCTTTAATTGAATTATAGATAAAATAGTTTTTATAAATAATAAAGTGATTATAGGTATTACCCCTAGAATCAAAGGAAGCCTAGTATCTTGCATAGGTAAGGCTGCCAAGTCTGAAATCATTATTGTAATTACAAACTCATAGGGTTGTAATTCTCCTATTTGTCTTTTTCCCATTAATCTAATTACTAATATAACTAAAGCGTAAAGAAAGATAGTTCTTATTAATACTATAAACATGTTCAAACACCTCGCATGAGATATTATTTGTATAAAACTATAACTTTATTCCTATAATTTAAATAGGTAACAATACATTTTTATAGATTTTTTTAGATTCAAGTATATAATATACATATGGAAGATTCTTATAAAATAGAGAATAGAGATTAGAGAATAGTAAGTAGGTATTAGGAGGGAATTTAATGAATAATTTAAATATAAAATACAATAATAAAGACTACTTAGTAAATATGGATACTACTTATAAAGAGTTTATAGATAATTATCTGAATATTGATTCAAATAAGGTTGCTTTATGCAGACTAGATAGAGAGTATAAAGAGTTGTTTCATAAGATAGATAGAGAGGGAGTTTTAGAACTAGTAAAGTTTAATACTCCAATAGGATATAAAATTTACACTAGAACATTACAATTTATATTTATAAAAGCTGCTTTAGACCTCTATGATAATTCAATAATAACAATTGAGCATAGTCTTGGAGAAGGAGTCTTTGGTGAACTTCATAAAGAAGAGGCTTTAAATGAAAGTGATATTGAAAAGATAAAGGTAAGAATGAAGGAACTTATAGATAAAGACTTACCAATAAATAAAATAAAGGTGAAAAGGGAAAAAGCAATTGAAATTTTCAAGAGTTATGGAATGGAAGATAAGGTTTCTTTATTAAATCATGTAACCTTTGAAAATGTAAATTTATATGAGTTAGATGGAAGATATGATTACTTCTATGGACAAATGGCATATTCAACAGGAATAATAAAAGCACTTGATTTAATGTATTATGATCCAGGCTTTGTGCTAAAATATCCAAAGAAAGATGATTTAAATATAGTAGCAGAGTTTAAGGAAAATAGAAAATTATCTCAAATTTTTATAGAAACAGAAAGATGGTTAAATATACTAGGTATTGGAGAAGTAGGATCTCTAAATGATAAAGTAGAAAATAAGGAGTTAAGAGATTTAATTATGGTTTCTGAAGCTCTTCATGAAAAAAAAATAGCCCAAATAGCTGATATGATTAGTGAAAGAAAGGAAACAAAGGTAGTATTAATAGCAGGACCCAGCTCATCTGGTAAAACTACATTTGCAAATAGATTAGGAGTTCAACTTAGAGTAAATGGATATGTTCCGATGCCTATATCTTTGGATGATTATTTTGTTGATAGAGATCATACTCCAAAGGATGAAAATGGAGAATATGATTTTGAAAGTATATATTCTTTAGATTTAGATTTATTTAACTCTCATTTAGGTAGTTTATTAAAAGGAGAAGAAGTTGAAATTCCAAGTTTTAACTTTAAAAAGGGTGAAAGAGAATGGATAGGTCATAAATTGATCCTTCCAAGTAATGGAATACTTTTGATTGAAGGGATTCATGGATTAAATCCAATGCTTACAGCTTCTATTTCTGATAAGCATAAATTTAAAGTATATATATCAGCACTAACACAACTTAATTTAGATAATCATAATAGAATAGCAACAACAGATATAAGAAGAATTAGAAGAATAGTTAGAGATTATTTATCAAGGGGTTATGGAGCAGAGCAAACGTTGAAGATGTGGCCATCTATTAGAAGAGGAGAAGAAAAAAATATTTTTGTTTTTCAAGAAGAGGCTGATGTAATGTTTAATTCTACTTTAGTTTATGAGCTATGTGTATTAAAGAAATATGCCTTAGAGGAATTAAATAAAATAAGCCAGGATAGTCCAGTTTATTTAGAAGTAAGTAGATTAAAATCATTTCTAGGTTTCTTTAAAGAAATAGATAAGGATTACGTTCCTACAAATAGTATTTTAAGAGAATTCATCGGTGGAAGTGTTTTTTATAAGTATTAATAGTAGATTTTTATATTAAAAAATAATAGGCAATTAATATATAATTAATTGTCTGTTATTTTATACTATTTTTGGGTGGGTGAATTTTAATGGTATTATTAAGTGACTATGGTAGGGTAATTTTAGATGTAAATGAAGAAGAGATTATATATAAAAAACGTGTTATAAAAAAATGTGATATTAGAAGTTTATATTATGATGAGAATATCTTAGCTATACTTTGTTATAATGGAAAAGTGCATTCACTAAATATGAATTCTCTTTTATTTAGTGAAAGAAAGAAGTTAGAGTACCTATATAGTGAATTAAATAAAGAAAATATGCTTTTTAATATTGATAAGAGGTATATAGGAAATACTGGACTATATTGGCTGCTATTTTTTATACCACGATATAGTAATAGTTATATATGTTTAACCTGGATTATAATTTTATCAGTACTTATATGTACATATATAATAGAGAAAAAGAAATATGTAGGTACATTTTATAATTTAGACAAGGAAGAATTTGAAGTATTAAAAAATGATAAAGTTATTAAAATAAAAAGAAAAGATGTAGAATATATAAAGATTAAAGAAATTAATTTGGGTAGCATAGTAGAAATTGTTTATAAAAAGAGCAAGTATAAAATGTTTATTAGAGAAAATGTAGATTGTAAAAAACTATATAATAAATGAGTTTTACCAATGTATAATAGTGACTAATAATTATTGAGATTTAAATTAATAAATTATAGATAATTATTAGGTTCATATATATAATAATAAATAGTTAAATTAAATTTATAACTAAAGGAGAAAAAAGCATGAGTGGCATGGGTGTTTTTGATATATTAGGACCTATAATGGTAGGGCCATCTTCATCACATACAGCAGGAGCAGCAAGGCTTGGAAAGGTTGCTCGTACAATAGCTGGAGATGAAGTAGTTGAGGTTACTTTTTTATTACATGGATCCTTTGGAAAAACCTACAAGGGACATGGAACAGATAGAGCCTTAGTAGCTGGAATAATGGGAATGGATCCATCAGATGAAAGGCTTAGAGATTCTCTTGAAATTGCAAAAGAAAAGGAAATAAAAATAGCATTTAAGGATGAAGATTTAGGAGATTATCATCCTAACACTGTTAGATTTTTAATGAAATGTAAAAATGGCAAGGAATGTGATGTCATAGGCAGTTCAATAGGCGGAGGAAATATTGAAATTGTTGAAATAAACGGAAATAAAGTTAAATTTACAGGTGCTTATGCAACTATAATAACTTCACATAGAGATATACCTGGAACTGTAGCAAAGGTTACAAATATTTTATATGATAATAAAGTTAATATTGCATTTTTAAATTTAGGTAGAAACCAAAGAGGTAAAAATGCTACTATGACATTTGAAGTTGATAGTAAAATTCCAAGTGAATTAATAGAAGAAATTAAAAAAGTTGAAGGAATAGAAAAAGTAATCCTTATTAATAAAGTTGAGGAGGGTGAATAGTTTGGATATAGCAAAGTCTGGAGAAGAACTTGTACATATATGCGAAGAAAATTCAATTTCATTAAGTGAATATGCAATTATAAGAGAAATGGAAGATAGAGATATTTCAAGAGAAGAAGTTTTCTTAAAAATGAAAAAAACTTTAGAGGTTATGAGAGTTGGAGCAGCTGAAGCTAGAGAAAAAGAGATATATTCTGTTAGTGGATTAATTGGTGGAGATGCCTATAAGTTACAAGAATATTTAAAAAAGGGAAAATCATTAACAGGAGATACAATGATATTGGCTATGGCTATGGCTCTTTCATCTTCAGAAGTTAATGCTTCTATGGGGAAAATAGTTGCTTGTCCAACAGCTGGATCTTGTGGAATTCTGCCAGCAGTAATACTAACAGCTGGAGAAAAACTTGGTAAAAATGATGAAGAGCTTATGAAGGCTTTATTCGCATCAGCAGCAGTTGGAATGATTATTGGAAGAAATGCAACATTTGCAGGAGCAGAAGGTGGGTGTCAAGCTGAATGTGGCTCAGCAGCAGCAATGGCATCAGCAGCAGTTGTAGAAATGATGGGTGGAACACCTAAAATGTCATTAGATGCAGCTGCGATAGTGTTTAAAAATATATTAGGATTAGTTTGCGATCCAGTTGCAGGTTTAGTGGAAATACCTTGTGCTAAAAGAAATTCTTCTGGAGCAATAAGTGCTTTATGCACAGCAGATTTAGTTATGGCAGGTGTAGAATCTAAAATACCTTTTGATGATGCTTTATCTGCAATGTATAAGGTAGGACGAAGTTTACCTTCATCATTAAGGGAAACAGGACTTGGAGGAGTGGCTATAACAAAAGCTGGATTAGCTTTAAAGAAAAAGGCTTTTGGAGAAAATTGAGAATATAAAGGCTACAATAAATAGATATGTTCCATAAGCTAAATAGCTACGCAAAGAAGTACTAGGCTCAGAAAAACTACTATGCCAAGAGTTTTGGTTAAACTCGCTACACTCAAACAAACCAACAACACTAAGGCCTAGTGGTCTTTCCTTCACTAAGTACTTCTAACTGCTCGCTATATGCTTATTCCACATATTCTATTTATCTTCGCCAACTTATATTTCTCCACTTAAAATTATTAAATGACGAATTAGCCTCATTAATACAGGGCATTAAGTTTAATTCGCAATTTATAAAATTTCACCATTAAGCATATCTATATATTCTTTTCCATAGTTATGCATAGATTTTAAAACAGGTATAATTTTTGTACCAATTTCAGTTAATCCATATTCAACCTTAGGAGGAACCACAGGATAAACCTTTCTATAAATTAAATTATCTTCTTCTAAACTTCTAAGCTGGTTTGTTAACATTTTTTGAGTAACGTTAGGAAGTTTTCTTTTAATATCACTAAATCTAAGTGAGCCATTACATAAATACCAAAGTATTAGTATTTTCCATTTTCCTGAAATTAGTTTGTGAACTAAAATCATTGGGCATATTTCGTGAGAATTTGTATTTTCATTTACATAACAGTCTGTATGATTTATTGAAAACTTTTCCATAAAATGTCTCCTTACTTATAACATATATTTATTAAAATTGAAACATAATAAATATATTAAATATTAATATATAGTATCTTTTTATATACTATATATAAAAAAAGTACCTACTTGAAAAAATATATCATATAATCTAATATTTATATTATAACAAAAAAGATATATATTACAATGGTAATATAAATAGGAGGAAAAAATGAGTAAAATACTATATATAAAAGCAAATATTAAACCAGAAGGTGAATCAAGAACATTTAAGGTTTCTGATAGTTTTATTGAGGAATATAAAAAGAATAATCCAAGTGATGAAATTACAGTATTAGACTTATATAAGGAAAAAATTGATTTCTTAAGACCAGAAGATTTACAAGCAGTATTTGGAGAAAAAACTGAAGAAAGTAAAAATCATCCAATATTAAAATATGCATATCAAATGGCTGAGGCTGACAAAGTTATTATAGCAGCTCCTATGTGGAATTTAGGAGCACCAGCTATAGTTAAAGCTTACTTTGATTATGTAAGTGTAACAGGAATAACTTTTAAATATACTGCAGAAGGTCCAGTTGGAATATGTAAGGCTAATAAGGCTCTTATAGTTTCAGGAAGAGGTGGAGATTATACAAATTCAGTAACTTCACAATTTGAAATGGGAGAAAGATATTTAAGAACAATTTTAGCTTTCTTTGGAATAAAAGATGTTAAGAGCCTTGCTGCTGAAAGTCTTGATGTATATGGAATGGATGTTGAAAAGATACTTTCAGATACAATTTCAGAAGCAAAAGAAATAGCAAAAGAATTTTAGAATTAATAAGAAATATTAAGATTAAATAATATAAATTAAAATCATCACCATAAATTATATTCAAGCTATGAATAGTATAAATTTAAAAGTAAATAATAACTTTGTAAGGTGGTGATTTAAATGGATAAGAATCCAAACATAAAATGTACAGTTGAACAATGTAAGTATAACAATACAAATGAAAAGTATTGTACACTATCAATGATTGAAGTTGGAACACATGAAAAACACCCAACTCAAGTTGAATGTACAGATTGCAATTCTTTTGAATTAAGATAGTAATTAAACTTGATAATTTAGAATTGAAATTAGATAATGAATAAAATAATTCATTATAAAAGAATTAATAAAAAGATAGAGAAATTTATACTTTCTCTATCTTTTTATAGTTAAAAATTATTTAGAGTTAATGAATTAAAATTAAAGTAGTCCACTTCTAAATTAATTGGATAAGAACAAAATATATAGGTAAAAATAATACTTGATATCAAATAAAATACAGGTGTTATTAAGTTTATAGTTAACATTTTGTAGAAGTCCTTTTAGGAGGAACTATGAAAGAATTAGAAGATATTATTAAAGTATTATTTCAAATAAGTATAAGCAAATATTTAATTGCAATTATAGTTATAGTTTTAGCAATAACTATAAATAAATATATAGTAGATAATATATTTACCCATATTATTAGACTAGCAAAAAAGACTAAAAATTTTGCAGATGATAGCCTTGTTAGGGCTTTAGAAAAGCCGACTAAATTATACATAATACTATATTCTTTATATTTATCTTTGAGAATTATAGATTTTGATGGATTAAATGTAAATACAGTTACAAGTGATAGATTAAAAATGGTATTTGTAGTTATAGTTGCCTGTTATTTTTTATATAACTTAACATTAGAAAATTCGCTTTTATATACAAGAATGCATAGAGGTGATGGAGGAAATACCATAGTCTTCCCTTTTATTTCTATAATAATAAGATTAATTATCGTTGTTATTGGAATAAGCTGCATAGCTAGAGAATTTGGGTTTACAGGATTTATAGCAGGGCTTGGAATTAGCGGTATAGCCTTTGCTTTAATGGCACAAGACGCTTTTTCTAATTTATTTGGAGGAATGATAATAGTATTAGATAGACCTTTTGCAATAGGTGATTGGATACAAACCTCTCAAGTTGAAGGAATAGTAGAAGATATAACCTTTAGAAGTACAAAAATTAGAACATTTTCTATGGCCGTTGCAACTGTACCTAATTCTAAATTAGCAAATGAAAATATTATAAATTGGACACAAAGAAAATTAAGAAGAATACATTTTAAATTCACAATAAAATTTGATACAGAAGTAGAAAAAATTGAAGGCATTATAAATGAAATAGAAAATTTGCTTAAGGAGCATGAAAAAATAGATAAGGATTTAATTATAGTAAGCTTTAATGAATTATCTACTTATGGTTTTGGGATTTTTGTTTATTTTTATACAAATGAATTAAACTACACTTGTTATGAAAAACTTAAAGAAGAAATAAATATTAAAATATTAAAAATACTTCGAGACAAAGAAGTTGAATTGATGTTTTTTACATTTAATTTTGGAAATGGACTTGAACATAGAGGTTCCAATTGTGAGACAGAGTGTACAGAATTAGAATCAATAAGAAATATAACTGAAGAAGAACGTGGAAAATAGATAGGAGATCCTATCTATTCTTTTCTTACCTTCAGTATTTAAGTGGACATATGTAAGTTTGCGTTGAGTTGGAGCGGAGCGACGGAATAAGTAAATTTACATATGTCCACTTTTTTATATAAATTTAGTGTTATAATTTAATTATTAAGTAAATTATAATTAAAAATAGTACTTTTAAATAATATATATGAGGTGTTTATATGGAAATAAATAATAAAAAACTTACGCAATTATCAAAACGATGTGGATGCGCGGGTAAATTTACCCCAGATGGATTAGCAAAGGTTTTGTGTCATATAGAGGCAAAGGAAGAAGATAGAGATCCAAATTTAATCGTTGGATTTGATAAATCAGATGATGCTGGTGTTTATAAATTATCAGAAGATTTAGCGTTAGTGCAAACAGTAGATTTTTTTACACCAGTTGCTAATGATCCTTATACCTTTGGACAAATTGCTGCAACTAATGCTTTAAGTGATGTTTATGCAATGGGCGGAAAGCCATTAACTGCATTGAACTTAGCTTGCTTTTCAGCAACTATAGGACCAGAAATATTAGCTGAAATATTAAAGGGTGGAGCAGACAAAATAAGAGAAGCAGGAGCAACTATAGCAGGAGGCCATACTATTACAGATGAAGAAATAAAATACGGAGTATCAGTTACAGGAATAGTTGATCCAAAAAAAGTAATAACAAATTCAGGGGCTAAAGATGGAGATGTGCTTATATTAACTAAGCCAATAGGGTCAGGGGTCTTAACTACAGCTTTAAAAATAGAATTTATTACTGATGAAGAATTTTTAGAAGCTGCAAAAGTAATGTCAACACTGAATAAGATAGCTTCAGAAGAAATGCAAAAGATAGGAGTTCATTCCTGTACAGACATAACAGGTTTTGGGTTTATTGGACATGCTTACGAAATGGCAAATGGTAGTGATGTTCAGTTAGAGATAGATAGCAAAGAAGTTCCAGTAATGAATAAAGTAATAGATTTAATAAAGGAATATTGCCTTCCAAGTGGAGCATATTCTAATGAAAAATATTTTGAAAAATGGGTGGACTTCCATGATGAGATTTCAGAACAAGTAAGGTTATCTCTTTTTGATCCTCAAACATCAGGAGGATTATTAATTTCAGTTGAAGAAAGCAAGGCTGGAGAATTATTAAAAAATATAAATGATAGAAGTGAGATAAAAGCTAAAATAATAGGAAAAGTGGTTAAAAAAGAAACTAATAAAAATATAATTACTATATCATAATTAAAGCAGGTGAAGTTGTATAGCTTCACTTATTTTAATTTTTAAGTATCTTCAGTAAATCTTAAGTAAATATTTACATATGAATTATATAACAAATATACTATTTATTATATAATTATATTATGTAGAATATGTAAGAAGAAAAGCTATATAAAATATCTAGTTATTAACTTAAATATAAAGGAGATAGAATCAATTGAACTTAAGTGAAATTTTAAATTTAAAAAGAAATTCTTTAGTTTCAATAGTAGGTTCTGGTGGTAAAACTACATTAATGTATTTGTTAGCAAATGAACTTAAATCAAATAATAAAGTATTAGTTTCAACTACAACAAGGATATATGCTCCAAATGAAGAAGTAGTAGATTATATGGCTATAGGAAAAGATAATTATAATAATATTAAGGAGTTAAATTCTAATGGAATATATGCATATGGAACATGTATAAATGATGAAAATAAGCTTATAGGCATAAGCAAAGAAGATTTAAATATATGCATAAATGATTTTCCATATATAATAGTAGAAGCTGATGGATCTAAGAAAAAATCCATAAAAGGGTGGAATGAAACAGAACCAGTAATTTGTGATAAAACTGATATAACTATAGGTATAATGAGCTTTAAATCACTAGGAATGATAATAAATGATGAGAACGTTCATAGAGTAACTGAATTTAATAAACTTACAGATAGCTATTTAGGAGAAATAATAGGTATAAAGCATTTTATAAGAGTTATATTCGGAGAAAATGGGTTATTTAAAAATTCTAAGGGGGAAAAAGTACTATTCTTAAATAGAATAGAAGAAGGAGTTGATACAGATATTCTTAAGGATCTCCTTGAGGAGATTAAGAAAAATAATAATAAGTACAAGCTTTTGGATAAAATAATATTTGGAAGTTTGAAAAATGAGCTCTATAGATATATTGAGTTCTAAAGCAAAATATAAGAAAGATGAGGTTTTTAAACTATGGAATTAGGGAAAATAGTAGTAAGAGGTGGAGGCGATATAGCTTCTGGAACTATACAAAAACTTTATAGGAGTGGGTTTAAAGTATTAGTTTTAGAAACAGAAAAACCAACAGCTATAAGGAGAAATGTTTCATTTAGTGATGCTATTTATAATGGAGAAACTATAGTTGAAGGGATAAGATCTATACGTGTTAAAGATTTAGATGAAGTAAATGAAGCATTTAAAAATAATATTATTCCTATAATAGTAGATAGCAAAGGGGAATTTATAGAAAAAATTAAGCCATTAGCAGTTGTTGATGCAATATTAGCTAAAAAAAATATTGGAACTAATAAGAATATGGCACCAATA
Source organism: Clostridium sp. MB05 (assembly GCF_046581255.1). Classification (NCBI taxonomy): domain Bacteria; kingdom Bacillati; phylum Bacillota; class Clostridia; order Eubacteriales; family Clostridiaceae; genus Clostridium; species Clostridium sp. MB05. The sequence goes on from NZ_CP174370.1 coordinate 1,171,376, forward strand.
ACAATAGCATTAGGACCAGGCTTTAATGCAGGTGTAGATGTAGACATAGTAATTGAAACAATGAGAGGACATAATTTAGGAAGATTAATCTTTGAAGGGTATGCTAAAGAGAATACTGGAATTCCGGGAGAAATTGGTGGATATTCTAAAGAAAGAGTAATATATAGTGAATGTGAGGGCTCTATAAAGAATTTGAAGTCTATAGGTGACATAGTAAAAAAAGGTGAAGTATTAGCAATAATAAATGAAAAGGAAGTATTAGCACCTATAGATGGTTTACTTAGAGGTCTAATTAAAGATGGTACTAACGTTCATTTAGGACTAAAAATAGGGGATATAGATCCAAGATTAAAAGAGGTAGAAAATTACACCACAATATCTGATAAAGCAAGAAATATTGGGGGGGGAGTGTTAGAGGCCATACTAATAACAAAAAAAATAAAGGGTTTATAGGAGGGTTAATTATGGATGAAGAACTATTGATTGAGATTTATGGAAGACTTAAAAAGGGCGAAAGTGTTGCATTAGCGATATTAACAGAAGATATAGGCTCATCACCCAGAAAACATGGATCTTCAATGGCCGTGTTTAGTAATGGAGAAACTTTGGGATCTGTAGGTGGTGGCAAAGTTGAACTTACTATAATTAATAAGGCTAAAGAAGCTATAGAGAAAGGAGAAAGTACAAGCTTTCAATATAGTTTAAATGAAAGTGATTTAGGAATGCAATGTGGCGGAAGCGTTAAAGGATATATAAAAGTATTTATGCCTAAAAAAAGACTTATAATAGTTGGTGGAGGACATATAGGAGAAAAACTTAATAGCATAGCTAAGATTTTGAATTTTTATACAGTAGTTTTTGATGATAGAGAAGAGTATAAAAATGATGAAAGACTTAAAGAAGCAGATGAAATAATAACTGGAAACATAGAAGAATCATTAGGATGCTACAATATAAACAAAGAGGATTATGTTGTTATAGTTACAAGAGGACATCAAACTGATAAAGAGGCTTTAAAAAGTGTTGTTACAAGAGATGCTGCTTATATAGGAATGATAGGAAGTGTAAAAAAGATTAAGCATATAATGAATGAGCTTATAGATGAAGGTATTCCTGAAAAAAGACTTAAAGAGGTATATGCTCCAACTGGATTAGACATAGCATCAAGTTTACCAGAAGAAATTGCTTTAGGGATATTAAGTGAGATAATTCTTATAAAAAATAAAGGCTCATTAAATCATAAAAATGATACAAAAAAAATTTGGGATTAAGTAAAAATAAAATTTAGACGTAGGGTTATTATAGTACTTATAGAGGAAATAAGTATTCTATAAGACAAGGAGGAACATATGAGGGTTATAAATGTAAGAGATGCAGTTGGTCAAAAATTATGTCATGATATTACAAAAATAGTTCCAGGTGAATTTAAAGGAAGATTGTTTAAAAAAGGTCACATAATTAAAGAAGAGGATATAGAAGAACTTTTATCAGTAGGAAAGGATCATATCTATATATGGAATGATGAAGAAGACTTGGTTCATGAAAATGAGGCAGCAGAAATTCTTAAGGAAATATCAGCTGGATGTGGACTAAGCTTTTCAGAAGTCAAAGAAGGAAAGATAGAATTTTTTGCAGATATAGATGGGTTACTAAAAATAGACTTAGATTCACTTATAAAATTAAATTCTATAGATGAAATTATATTGTCTACTATAAATAATAACAAAGTTGTTAAAAAAGGAGATAAAGTTGCCGCGACTAAGGTTATTCCATTAGCAATAAAGAAAGAAAAATTAATTGAAGCAGCAAATTTAATAAAGGAAAAAATAATAAATATTTATCCAATAAAATCTAAGAAAGTTGCAATAGTGACCACAGGAAATGAAGTTTATTATGGAAGAATAAAGGATGCTTTTAAAGAAGTTATTGAGAAAAAACTATATCCATACAATTGTGAGATTATTGGACAATCTATATTGCCAGATGACACAGAAAAGATAAAAGAATCTATTGAATATTGGATTAACAATGGAGCGGAAATGATTTTGTGCACAGGTGGTATGTCTGTAGATGCTGATGATTTAACTCCTAAAGCAATTAAAGAAGTAGGGGCTGAAATTATATCTTACGGAACTCCTATTTTCCCAGGGGCTATGTTCTTGATTTCTTACAAAGGAGATATGCCAATACTAGGTCTTCCTGGAGGTGTTATATTCTCAAAGAGCACTACTTTTGATGTTCTTTTACCAAGGATATTGGCAGGAGAAAAGCTTACTAAGAGTGATATAGTAGCTTATAGCCATGGAGGCTTATGCATTACTAATGAATACGCAAATAATATATATTAAGTTAAAATAGGATATTATAATTCAAAAGAGTATAAGGTTTAGTTCATAAAATCTTTGGAGGTGAGTACAATGCTTGATAAATGGGGAAGAAATATAGATTATTTAAAAATATCCATAAATGATAGATGTAATCTAAATTGTATACATTGCGTTCCAAAGGAAGATATAAGTTATACAAAAAAAGATGAACTATTAACTGTAGATGAAATAGTTAAAATTGTTCAAATATCTTCGAATTTGGGAATTACTAAGATAGGAATTACAGGAGAAGAACCACTTTTAGTAGAAGAAATTGAAGACTTAATATACAGAATAAAGAATATTAAAGATATTAAACAAGTTTGTATAAATACCAAGGGTGCTTTCCTTTATGAAAAATTAGATTCTTTAGCAGAAGTAGGATTAGATGGAATTAACATAAAACTAGAGACGTTAAAATGTAATACCTGTAATGAAATAAGAAATTGCAATTTAACAGGTGTACTTAAAGGAATTAATAAGGCTTTAGAAAAGGGGATAGAAGTAAAAATAAATTCGATAAATTTAAAGGAATATAATGATATAATGAATTTTATTAAAACAAGTGAAAATTCAACTGGGAAAATAGGATTCACTAGTCCATTTAATCATTTAGATTGCAAAGATTGTAATAGGATTAAAATAACAGCAGATGGAATTATAAAGCAATGTCTGTTTTTTAATTCTCCAGTGAGTATAAAGAAATTAATTAGAGAAGGCATATATGATGAAGATTTAGAAAATATGTTAAAAGTTTTAATATATAATAAGCCTTATAATAAACACTGTGTAGAAAAAAATATGAACCAAATAAGTAGAAAATAGTATAAGCAAAAATAGAGGAGTGTTATTATGAATACTATAGATTGCAAAGGACTAGCATGCCCTATGCCTGTTATAAAAACAAAAAAATATTTTGATCTAGAAAATTCAAAAGAAACATTAGTGATTGTAGACAATGAGGTAGCTAAAAATAATATTTTAAGATTGGCAAAAGGGTTAAAATTATATAGTAGCTTTATAGAGGAAAACGGAATATACAAAATACAATTATCAAGATCTGAAGTTACAGAAATTGGCGAGGGGTTAGATTCTAATGAAGCGAGTAAAATAAGAGGTGAATTAACTTATAAAAAGGCCCCAACGATTTTAGTTTCATCAAACCTGCTTGGAGGGGGAGATGATAAGCTAGGTGAGACTTTGATGAAAGTATATATAAATACTTTAGCAGAAGCAGAAATACTTCCAGAAAACTTAATGTTTATAAATGGAGGAGTAAAATTAACTTGTACAGGCTCTGATGTTTTAGATAGTTTAAATTCAATGAGGGAAAAAGGTGTTAACATAATAAGTTGCGGGGCTTGTCTTGATTTCTATAATTTAAAAGAGGATCTTAAGGTTGGAGAAATAGGCAATATGTATCAAATAATAGAGCTTATGAATGAAAGTGGAAATACTATAAAACTATAGAATTTAACATATAGTAAACTATTATTTAGAGGGTGAGTAAAGTCACCCTCTAAATTTATGTGCAATTATACTATTAATTTTAAATTAATAGTATAATAAGAAATGTATTTATATAAACATTGAATGGAGAAGAGTTATATAGTTTAAAACACATTATAAGTTTATTTATATAGGAGGAATTAAATGCAGATTATACAAGTAAGAGAAAATACATTTTGCATTGATACAGGAATGACATATATACCTTTTTATAGGGTTAGTGAAAATAATATAGTAATGATTGATACCGGTTTGGCTAAAGGTGAAAGAGGGAAATTAGATAGATTATTAGAAGAAAATTCATTTAATATAGTTGGAATTATATGTAGCCATGCTCATATAGATCATATAGGTAATGCATCTTATTTTAAAGAAAAGTATAAATGCCCAGTTGCTATGTCTGAAACTGAAGCTTTTATTTGTAGTAGTATAATTAATCTTAAGATGTATTATTGTGATCAAAGCTTAGAGGAAATAGAAGAGTATTTTGGCCATATGGTTTGTAAAGTAGATATTGTAATAAAAGAAAATGATTATATTGTAAATATAGCTGGAAGTAATTTTAAAATTCTTCATACGCCAGGTCATAGTGCAGCACATATATGTATTACAACTCCTGATGATGTTTCATATCTTGGTGACACGCTTATTAGTTATGAAGTTATGAAAGGAGCAAAAATGCCATATGCTTTTATTTTAAAGGAAGATTTAAAAAGTAAAGAAAAATTGCATAGTTTAAAGAGCATAAAATACATAGTAGCTCATAAAGGAATATATGATAATATAACAGAGCTTATAGAAGATAATATAAACTTTTATAAGGATAGAGCAAATAAGATATGTGAATTAATAGATAAGCCTATGACAAAAGAAGATGTAATTAAGAAAATAGTTAAAGAATGGAAAATAGGAATAAGGAATATTAGAAAATACATTGTTATTGAAAGAATGTTAAAATCATATATAGAGTATTTAAATGAGACTAAAAAAATAGAAATAATTTTAGAAGATGGATTTTTGAAGTATAGCAAATTATAAAAAAATAAGATTTTCCTTACCATCAGTTTGTAATTGGACATATGTAAGTTTGCGTTGACTTAGAGCGGAGCAACGGAATAAGTAAATTTACATATGTCCACTTTTTACTCTATAGTAAATTTAAAAATTATAAATTTCTTTTATTTTTTGATTAAATTTCTCATAAAGTTTTATCATATCTGGCTCTGTTGAGTAAATTCCAACTTCGTCTATTGGAATCCACTTTACACCGCTATTTTCATCTTCTTTTATTATAAGCTCATCATTTTCATCAGCTTCTAGTAAATATGCAACTGACAAATGTAAATGTGAGGATACAAATTTTCCTCTTTTTATGTGAGCTGGTACAGGCAATACATCTAATGAGAAAATTTTAGAATCTAACGCTTTTATATTCTTTACTCCAGTTTCCTCTTTTGCTTCTTTAATAGCTACATAAAGTAAATCATCATCACCGTCTGCATGTCCACCTGTCCATGACCAGGAATTATATATATTATGATAAATCATAAGGACTTTAGTTTTATCTTTATTTACTATATATCCAGAGCTAGTTATATGAGCTAATGGATTTTCTCTAGTTAAAAGATTATTAAAATTATCTATAGAATATAAAATAGCCTCTTTATCAGTAGCTTCTTGATCATTGTATGGCTTATATTCTTTAATTTCTTTTATCCAATTCATAAGTTACTCCTTAAAATTATAAATTAAGTTTAATGTATATTCTAATTAGAATGTATAAGTAGTTATTGATATATAACTATATGTTGTATAAATATTAGAATAATAAAACTATATATAGATTAAGTATATTAATACTATTAATTTTAATTATATACCAAAATATATATAGATTCTATTAAAGTTTCTACATTTAATCTAGTATTTCAATTGTTGTAAGTAATATAGTTATAAGATGATTTTAAAGAACCTATATATGTAAAATAAAAAAATATATATGATTCTAATTCGCTACTAAACTTATATTTTGACTTTTAACTATTGATTTTAGTTTAAATATAGATAATGTAGAGTATTAATTAGAACATATATATAATAAAACTATTTATATAGAATAAATATGTAACATATAAAAATAAAGTCGAATAATATATAGAGATGTAGTATAAATATAATTACATCTTTAAAATTTAAGTTCAGGATGTAAGAGAGGATACGAAATGCAAATTGGTATAAGGGCATTAGACGAGAGTTTAAACTTGCAGAAAAAAAAGCACCCCCTTATACACTGTATCTCTAATTTAGTCACAGCAAGAGATTTAGCACAAGGTATTTTATGCTATAATGGTAATCCTTTAATTTCAAATTCTATTGAAGAAGCTCAAGATATAACTTCTAAATGTGAGAGCCTATTAATAAATCTAGAGGACTTAAATAGTTCAAAAGTAGATGCTATTGAAAAATCACTTAGGGTAGCAAGAAGAAAGAGGATACCTGTAGTCTTAGATATAATGGGAATAAGTTTCTCATTTTTCAGAAGAGAAGTAGCATTAAGATTTATAAGTAGATACAATATAAATGTTGTAAAGGGAAAGTTAGAGGATTTTAACGTATTATTCCATAGTAATGATAAATTAAAAAACAAGAATTTTGATGATACTAAACTTATGGAGGATATAGAAATTAGAGTAGAATTAAGAAGTTTTTCCAGAAGATATAATACGATAGTGGTAGTTCAGTCAGAAGATTATTATTTAACAGATGGATTTAGTGAATTTCATGTAGATGGATATCCAGATAAGTTTAGTAATATATTAGGAATTCAATCAATATTATGTGGATTAATTTCTGTGGGGGTTGCAGCTGCAAGTAATAATGAACAAATATTTAGAGCCGTCTTAGTTGCTATTATGACTGTAGCAGTAAGTGAAAAAATAGTTGTACAAAAGAACTTAAAACCAGAAAATAAATTATGGTTAAAGGAATACTTATTAGATGAAATAGCAAATATAAATTCAGATAAATTAAATAGATTAGCAAAAGTTGATTATTCTTTTGTAAGATAATTTAGTGGGAAGATATAATATTACTTGCGACTTCGCAAGCTCCAAGTCGTCGTAATATTATATCTCCTTCTTTATAATGATTAAATAGAATTCATTGCTTGAGCAAATTTATGAATATTATCATTTAATATATTTGATTTGCTGGAGGATGTTTTGGCTATTTTCTTAACTATAAACTTTTCAAAGAAGTTCATTTTGTCAAAATTGAATTCTCCTCCAAAATGGATCTTTGATATTGCTATATTAATTAATTCTGGCGGGAAATTTTCAATGAGTTCATTATTTATTGCATCTCCTTCTTGCATTCCACAAATGAATAAACCAATTTGCTTTTCTTTTAATTCTTTCAAATTATTTGAACAGAATTCTGTTACTTCTTTTTGTATTCTACCCATATATATTGATCCGCCAATAATGACTTTATCGTACTTTGAAATATCAATATCTCCTGAGTTTTTTAAGTTAATTATATTTGGTTTATCCTTAAGTTCTTTAGACATAAATTCTACACATTTTTCTGTACATCCGTATTTGCTTGAATAAAGGATTAAAGTACTCATTTAATTCACCTCATTTTTTATTTAATACATTTTCTATAGACTTAAGATAAGCTTTAGATGTTACTGTTGCGCCAGATATAGCATCTATTTTAGTGCTTTGGGTTTCAATAACTTTATTAAATAATTCCTCACTTACACCTGGCTTTGAAAAAGTAACATCATCTTTAATTAAAATTTCAGTAATTTTATTATTCTTAACTGTAATATCAAGCTTATTGGTCCATCTTCCATAATCATATTCTCCAGTGTATTTGCCATCATCTAATTTAGAAATGTCTATGCCATTTAAACTAATGCTCATACCTTCATTAAGACCTCGAGATAAATAAAAAATTCCTCCTACAAAAATAAGCAAAAATAAAAGTATTAGTGACATTAATATTTTAAATAATGTCTTCAAATAGATCCTCTCCTAACTATTTATTATTGTGAGCTATTTTTAATACTATTTCCTTTGAGTAAAACTCAATTAATTTTTGCTTTTGTTCTTCTTCCATATCTTTTTCTATAGATAGCTTTATTATAAGTCCTAATGTTGATACTGCTATAATTTGAGCAGTTAATTCTAGGGTTTCTTCATCTATGGGTTTATCTTTATAAATATCCTGTAAGCATTTATATAGTGAAGATAGAGCTACTTTTTCTTTTGAGGCTCCTTTAAATAAATAGGATGTGTATTTTAAAGCTTCTTTTGACGTATTTAACTGAGCAGCCATAAATTCTTCAGGCATACTTAGGGCTATGTTTATATAATTTTTAGTCATTTCTATTAATTTTTCTTCAGCAGAATTAGATTTTGTTTCGGCTGAAGATATAGCAGATACTATTTTTTTATATCCTTTTAGCATTAAATTATTTATTATTTCTTCTTTATCGTTAAAGTAGTGATAAATTATAGCAGGTGAGTATTCAATTTTCTTAGCTATTTTTCTAATAGATAATTTTTCAAAGCCTTCTAAAGCTATAATTTCATTTGCTGCTGAAAGAATAAGCTCTCTCATTTCTTCTATTTCACGATCTCTTCTTTTTTCTATAGTCATAATTAACTCCTAATTTATTAAACGTCGTTTAATTATTGAACAGTGTTTAATGATATAGTATCATTGTATTTTTTTTATGTCAATATATAGAAAAGAAATTAAAAAAAGATAGTGTAAAACTATTTCTAGTTATACACTATCTTTAAATATTGGTTGCGGGAGCAGGACTTGAACCTACGACCTTCGGGTTATGAGCCCGACGAGCTGCCAACTGCTCCATCCCGCGATATCAATGTACTAACCTCAGTCAGTATGTTAAGTATAGTACTATTATTAACAAAAGTAAAGGAAAATATTAAAATATTTTAAAAAAAATTTAAAAATATTAAAAAAACCATTACAAAACGTTTACGAATGATTTATTATTTAGTTAAGCGATTCACTAAACCGCTTCAGTAAATAATAAATCATTTAGGAGAGAGATTTATGAATAAGATATGTGTACTTGGAAGCATGAATATGGATTTAGTTTTAAAGGTTAAGGATATACCTCAAGTAGGTGAAACTATTTTATCAAAATCTTTTGAAAAGATATCAGGAGGAAAAGGAGCTAATCAAGCTGTAGCAGCAAGAAGAAGTGGTTCAGAAGTATTCATGATATCTAAAATAGGTAAAGATGATAATGGACTAATATTAAAAAACAAACTCAAAGAAGATAATATAAATGTAAATTTCATATATGAAGATGACAAAGAAGCAACAGGAATGGCAATTATCATGGTTAACGAAAATGGGAACAATTCAATAGTTGTTGCACCAGGATCAAATATGACAATGAATGAAGGGGAAATTGATAAATCTATAAGAGCTTTAGAAGAAAGTGATATACTTATATCTCAATTTGAAACTCCAGAAGAAATTACATTAAAGGCATTTAAGAAATTTAAAGAATTTGGAAAAGTAACAATATTGAATCCAGCACCAGCAAAAACGATGGATGATGAACTTTTAAAAGTAACAGATATTATAGTTCCAAATGAAACAGAAGCAGAAGTCTTAACTGGTGGTAAATTTGAAAATTTAGAAGATGCAAAGAAAGCAGCGAAAATTTTCCTAGATAAAGGAGTAAAATTTGTAATTATTACTTTAGGGGCAAGAGGTGCAGCAGTAATAGGAAAAGATTTCTGTGAAGTAGTACCAGCATTTAAGGTTAATGCAATAGATACAACAGCAGCAGGAGATAGCTTTATAGGAGGTTTAAGTTCTAAGTTAGATACAAAAAATCTAAATAAGGAAAACCTTATAAAAGCAGTAACATTTGGTAATAAAGTCTCATCAATAGCAGTTCAAAGAAAAGGAGCACAACCTTCAATACCATATTTAAAAGAGGTAGAAGAGGTCTATGGAGAGGAGTAAGCTAATGAGAAGAACACCACTATTAAATAGAATATTATAGTAATTATGCATAGATAAATGAAAAGATACTTTCATTAAAGAAGGTATTCTTTTTATAAATATAAAATATATTTAAAATTTTAAAGAATATAATTTCAAAATTATAAATATTATGATAAATTATAAGTATAGGAATTATTTAGGGGGACTGTAGTAATGGATGTTATAATATATAAGCTAGTTTTAAATTACTTAAATGAAAAAGTAACAAATGAATTAAAGGATGAATTAAAGGATGAATTTATTAATGCAGCTTTACATTTTAATATAAATAATGATATATACCAAAAGTACTCACCAGTACAAATTGAATGTATGATAAATAAAATATCATCAGAAGAAATAATAGACTATGTTGAATTATGCTCAGTATATGGCTATATATTATATAGATCTATAGAACAGAATAAACTTAAAAATGAGGAAAGAATAGAAGTTCTTCAGATAGTTTTAAAAATAAGTAATACTATAACTGGCTATTTAAGAAATTTAATAAGTGAAGATGAATTATTTGAAAAGTTATTAAATATAACAAAGAAACTTAATTTAACAAAGGAACAAAACAAGAAGATAATTGAAATATTAAATCAATAAGCATAATTATGTAAACGTTAATTATAATTTTAAATAAGTAAGGTTTCTATTAATATAGGAATCTTACTTATTTATTGCTAGAGGAAAGTATAAAAGTTTAGAGTTTTGAAAACGTAATCATATAATTTTTTATATGAAATGTTTTAATAATTAAAAAATATGGTAGAATTTTAAAGAGAAAGGAGTAGATAACGTTATGAATAAAGCAATAGAAGTGTTAGAAAAGTATTTTGGATATAACTCCTTTAGAGAAGGTCAAAGCGAAATAATATCTAATATTTTAAGGGGAAGAGATAGCTTTTGTATAATGCCTACTGGTGGTGGAAAGTCAATTTGTTACCAAATACCAGCTTTAATTCTTAATGGAATTACTTTAGTTATATCTCCTTTAATATCTTTAATGAAAGACCAAGTAGACTCTATAAATGATATAGGAATAAAAGCAGAGTATATAAATAGTACTCAAAGCTTAGATGAAATAAATGAAATTTTAAAAAGATGTTATGATGGCGAAGTTAAGCTTTTATATATAGCTCCAGAAAGATTAGAAAGTGAATATTTTAATAAAATGCTTAGAAAGCTTTGGATAAGTCAAATTGCCATAGATGAAGCCCATTGTGTTTCTATGTGGGGACATGATTTTAGAAAGAGCTATAGGTTTATATCTCCTTTTATAAAAAGCTTAAATGTTAGACCTGTAGTTACTGCTTTTACTGCTACAGCAACTACAGAAGTAAGAAAAGATATTTTGAATCTTTTAGAGCTTATTAGCCCATATACATATTTAGGTAGTTTTGATAGAGAAAATCTAGCTATATCAGTACATAAGGAAGAAGATAAAGCAGAATTTGTAAAAGACTATATTAAAGATAATGAAGAAGCTTCAGGAATAATTTACTGTGCAACTAGAAAAGAAGTTGATGCTTTATATTACTATTTAAAAGAAAGAGGCTTATCTGTAGCTAAATATCATGGTGGTTTAAAGGATGATGAAAAAAACTATTATCAAGATGAGTTTTTAAAAGATAATTTTAATGTAATGATTGCAACTAATGCTTTTGGCATGGGAATAGATAAATCTAATGTAAGGTATATAATACATTTTACTCTATGCAAAAATTTAGAAAGTTACTATCAGGAAATTGGTAGAGGGGGAAGAGATGGTGAAAAAACGGAATGCCGTCTTTTATATAATAGAGAAGATATAAGAACATTAGAATATTTAATATATACTACGGTAGGAAATCAGAGAAAAGAAGTTGAAATTAGAAAGCTTCAAAATATGGTAGATTTTTGTGAATATGATAATTGCTATAGGAGTTTTATATTAAATTATTTTGGAGATAAAAATGTAAAACCTTATTGTAATAATTGTAGTAATTGCTTAACTAATGAAGAGCTTAGAGATTTTACTATAGAAGCACAAATGATTTTATCATGTGTATATAGAACAAGAGAGCAGTATGGAATTTCAGTATTAGTTGATATTTTAAGAGGCTTTAAAGGACCTAAGATAATTCAAAATCAGCTAGATAAACTATCAACTTATGGAATAATGAAGGATTATAGTAGTAAATTTATTAGAGATTTAATTAAAACATTAATAGACTTAGAATATGTTAACTTAAAAGATGGTACATATTCAATGCTGAAATTAAATCCTAGATCAATAAAAGTATTAAAGTCTCAAGAAAAAGTAATTTGTAAGTTAAGTGAAGATATAGAAGAAAAAATATTAAATAAAGATTTATTTAATAAATTAAGGTTATGGAGAAAAGAGAAAGCAAACATATTAGGAATAAAGCCATATATAATATTTTCAGATTCAACTCTTATAGAACTAGCTAACAAAATCCCAAAGGATAAAGAAGAATTACTTAATATAAGAGGTTTGGGAGAAAAGAAATTTGAAAGGTACGGAGATGAAGTTCTTAATATAATAAATGTTAACTAATATTAATGAGTATGTATCAAATTGAATGTTAAATTCAATCTGATACATCCATAGTGTATATTTATTATAAAATGCTAAGAATGAGTTTTGTAGCATTTACCGTAATTATAAGTATTATTTTAAAATTATTAATTTTAATCACATAAATAGGAAACGTATGAATAAAAATATAGAAGAATATAGAAAAATATAGAAAAATATAAAATAAAATGTAGAAAAATACATATGTATATTGTATAATACCCATTGTAATTAGTTAAATTAAAAAACTTAATCAAGTAAAAAATTAAGATAAAAGGACTTGAAAATATGTATACTGGTTTTTTAGATGTTATAAATACTATTATTCAAAGTGTTATGTTTGCTATTGCAGCAAATTATTGTGTTGATAAAGCTTATAAAAAAAGTAAAATACCAATACTCATATTAATAACATTAATTTCGATAGCAGTGGTATTAATCACTTCTGTAATGGGGAACTCTAGTTTATCAATAATAATAACTCATATAACAGTATTACTTTTAGTAACTATTCCTTATAATTACGATAAATTAGGCTCAATTATTGGATTTAGTATAATATATTCTGTTATTGGTATAAATGCAATTATATGTTTTATTGTATTTATATTAGTTATTAATAATACAAGCATTGATAGCACATGTGCTAACTTAGTAATTATGTACTTACCTCAATTTATCGCATCATATTTTTTATTAAAAAACATGAATTTTGTTTATAAGGTATCTTTAAGTATTAAATCAAGAATTTCATCAATACTTACTTTAATAATAATGACACTATCATTAGACTTTATAATGTCATTTTTGTTTATTTACAATGAAAAGGACAAGCCTCTTTTTAAAGAAATAATATTTATATTGTTAGGTGTATTTGTTATTTTCATTACTTTCTACTTTGCAAAGGTAAATGAAAGATCAAATGAAATACATAATCTAAATAAAGAGTTAGAAAAAAAGATTAATGAACTAAAAAAAATAAAGCACGATCATGGTTCACAGATTTCATATTTATATGGAGCACATCTTATGGGGAATTATGAAAAGCTTGGAGAGTTATTAAAAGGAATAATAGATGGTAATAATATTTCAACAAATGTTAAAGTTTTAAGTAGTGAATATTCCATTATATCTCAAATAGTTAATTCTATTGATTTAAAAGATGTAGATGTTTTAATAGACGAAAAAGCAGAATTAGAACATACAAATGTAAGTGAAATGGAGCTACAAAGAGTTATTTCTAACATAGTAAAAAACTCTGTTGAGGCATTAAATGGAAAAGGATTATTAATGATTAAAAGTTATTATAGTTATAATAATGTTGTAATAAGTGTACAGAATAATGGACCAGAAATTGATAAAAATATTATCAATAGAATATTTAAACAAGGATTTTCTACTAAAGAAAATAAAAATGGGGATAATGGTTTTGGTTTGTACATAGTAAAAGAAATAGTTGATAAGTATAATGGAGATATTGATATAGTAAGTAGTAAAGAGTTAACAGAGTTTATTATAAAATTACCATTACATATTAATTAGTTTATATATACATAAAGAAAAAAAGCCTATAGAGTAGAGGGGAAATCTACTCTATAGGCTTTTTACTCTTTAGGAAATTATATTTCTATATTTATTGTGTATAACTATTGTAAGATGTTTAGTTATTAAAGTTATCTTCTAAAGAGTAAAAATATTAATAAATAAAAATATGTCGAATAAAATATGCATAAAAAAGACGTTATTTTACATAGATTCAAGGCGATAATATATATAATGTAATATATGGGGAGATAGAGTAATATTTTTAAAATATTATATTGTTAGCCTTGTATGTTAAAGAGATGTTTCATATTGCAATTAACCAATAATAAAAAGCTTAAAAATTTTTATATAAAGGAGAATATTTATGGAAAATAAATTTGAATTACTGTGTAGTGATAGCAATAAAGTTGTAAAGATAAATGCAGTTAAAGGAGAAGAGTTCATAGTTGAATCTGGTGCTATGGTTTCAATGAGTCCTGTATTTGATGTTAAAGCTAAAAGTGGAGGACTTGGAAAAACATTAGGAAGAATGTTTTCAGGAGAAGGCTTATTTATACAAAAGTTCAAGGCAAAAGAAGATGGAGAGCTTATATTAGCTCCTCAATTTTTAGGAGATATAAAATTAATAGAAATGGATGAAAGTATAAGTTATAGGTTAGGGAGATCAACATTCTTAGCATCAACATCTGGAATTGATGTAAGTACTAAATCAGGTGGTATTTCTGGAATGTTCTCAGGGGAAGGTTTAATTCAAATGCAGGCATCAGGAAGGGGTACTTTAGCAATTAGTTCTTATGGGGCTATTATAAAAAAAGAACTTGGTGTTGGTGAAAATTATGTAGTAGATAGCAATCATATGGTGCTTTGGGATAGTAGAATGAAGTATAGTGTTGAGTTTATGTCTGGAGTATTTAGTTCTATAGCTGGTGGAGAAGGATTAGTTTGTAAATTTGAGGGGCCAGGAGAGTTATGGATACAAACAAGGAACCCTGCAGCTATGCAACAACCCTCCAAATGATATAAGAGTTTTGGAAAACAAAGATGAGCATAATGCGCATATAGAATTCTATATTAAATTTAATCTATAGTATATTTAAAAGAAATGAAATAGCATTGTTAAAAAAAGCTCTATTTTTAAAAATTGTAAGTGAAAAATGTAGAATAAAATATAGATATATTGTATAATATGAGTTACAAAGTAAAATTAAGGTAAAAGGTAATTAAAATGGTAGAAAAGTTAATATATAGATGCGTTGAAAATTTAGGAGAATATAATAATTATAGTAATGAGCAAATAGAGCAATCTAAATACGCTTTAAAGATTATAGTATATGAATTTGTAAAAATTTTACTAATAATATCCATATTTTCTGCATTAGGATATTTCAAAGAAAGCTTACTTATAGTTTTTATAATGTCAATTACAAAACCTTTTATTGGTGGATATCATGAAGATACGCAAGTAAAATGTTTTATTGCTACATTAATATTGGTAACGTCAATAATATTTTTATTTGAAAATAATAAATTAAGTCTTTTAAGTTGTATTATATTAAATTTAATAAGTATATTTTCTGTTTATAATAAAGCACCAGTAATAGATGATAGAATGCCTATTACAAGGGAAGATCTTATCAAAAAGAATAGAAGAATTGGTATTACAATTATTGTAATACTATCTTTATTATCAATTATTATGTTTAGAGTTATATGGACTTCCCAAATAATAGTTTGGACAATTTTAGTACAAGCTATATTAATGTTTAATAAATATAAAAGTAATAAGGAGGTGAAGTAGATGAAAATAAAGAAATATTTAGGAGCATGTACATTATTCTTAGCAGCAGTTTTAATAAATGTAGGTCCAGCATCTATATTTGGTGTAGGAATAGAAGAAATGCCAGAATCAATTAAAAAATTAAGATAGAGGGACTTGAAATATGTATGTGGGGTTTTTAGATATTATAAATACACTTATTCAAAGCATTATGGTTGTTATTGCAGCAGATTATTGTGTTGATAAAAAGTATAAAAAAAGTAAATTGCAAATACTTATATTAATAACATTAATATCCTTAGTAACTATGTTAATTACTTTTATAATGGGAAACTCTAGTTTATCAATAATAACAATTCATATAGTATTATTATTTTTAGTAGTTATTTCTTATAAAGCTAATAAATTATTGGCAATAATTGGATTTAGTATAATATATTCTGTTATTGGTATAAATGCAATTATATGTTTTATTGTATTTATATTAATTATTAATAATACAAGTATTAGTAGTACATATGCTAACTTAGCAATTATGTATTTACCTCAAATTATTGTCTCATATTTTTTGTTAAAAAATATGAATTTTATTTACAAGGTATGTTTAAGTATTAAATCAAGAATTTCATCTATACTTACCTTAATAATAATGACAGTATCATTAGACTTTATAATGTCATTTTCATATATTTTTAATGATAAAGACAACCCAATTTTTAAAGAAATAATATTTATATTATTAGGTGTATTTATTATTTTCATTACTTTATACTTTGCAAGCATAGAAAAGAAATCTAAAGAGATAAATAGTTTAAATAAAGAGTTAGAAAAGAAAATTAATGAACTAAAAAAAATAAAGCATGACCATGGCTCTCAGATTTCATATTTATATGGTGCATATCTTATGGGGAATTATGAAAAACTCGGAGAGTTATTAAAAGGTATAATAGCCGGGAATAATATTTCAACACAAGTTAAAGTTTTAAGTAGTGAAGATTCTATTATATCTCAAATAGTTAATGCTATTGATTTAAAAGATGTAGACGTTCTAATAGATGAAAAAGCTAAATTAGAAGATACAAATATAAGTGAGATTGAAGTACAAAGGGTTATTTCTAATATAGTAAGAAATTCCGTTGAAGCATTAAAGGGAAGTGGATTATTAATGATTAAAAGTTATTATAACTATAATCATGTTGTAATAAGTGTACAGAATAACGGACCTCAAATTGATAAAAAGATTATTGATAGAATTTTTGAACAAGGATTTTCTACTAAAAAAAATAAAAATGGTGATAACGGATTCGGTTTATATATAGTAAAAGAGATACTTGATAAGCATAATGGAAGTATTAATGTAGTAAGTAGTAGAGAGTTAACAAATTTTATAATAAAGATACCTTTATGTATTAACTAGTGAATAACAAAAATACATAAATGTAATATACCTATAGAGTAGATATAAAAAATCTACCCTATAGGTTTTTTTATGTTTATAATATTTAGTAGTATATAAGATAAGTACAGATATAAATATTATTTTGAGAAGAGGTGATACATATGAATTTAAAAGTTATGATGAATTCTATTTTAAATTTAAGCTCTAGCATCTCAAAAAGAAATGGAATAGAGTTGTTAAAAAAAGGATTAATTTCTAAAGTTATAAGTAAAAAAATAAATGATACTTATCATATATATGGAAGAGTTTTAGAAAATAAAGATGAATATAGTACTCATTTAAAGTTTGATTCTAATAATAAAATAATTGATACTAAATGTAGCTGTAATCAATTTGAAGAAAATAGTAAGCAAATGAAAAATTATATTTGTAGTCATTTAGTAGCTACTATGTATAAATTTTATTATGCAATATTAAATAATAGAGAACAAGAAAATATTAGTGAAGAAAAAAATGACATTAATAAGAAAATATTAAAATTAGATATAAAGATAAAGCAAGTTAAAGTAAATAAAAATGAAGAATATTATTTAGAGCTTAGAGCAGGAGAAGAAAATACAATTGTAGTAGAAGTATTAGGTAAGTTTTTATTTGATAAAAATAATAAGTTTAATGAAAATGATATTTTAATAATAGATTTTTTAAAGGCGAGATTTAAAGAAAGTAAAAGTAGAATTATAGATAGTAGAAACTTTATATTATATAAAGATGAACTTAGAAGTTTTTTAGAGTTAATAGATAATAATAAAAATATAGTTTTAACATATGACTATATGAACTATAATTCAATAATTCACAAAGAGGATATGCCTTTAATCTTTACATTAAAGAAAAAAGGCGAAACTTTAATATTAAAACCTCAAAAGAAAAGTACAATACCTATTGATGATAAAAAAGAAGCTTGGATATATGATAAAAAAATATATTTACCTACAGAGAAACAATTAAAATATTATAAAGCAATATATGATAAGTTAGCTCAAAAAGATAGTTTGATTTATAAAAATACAGAAAGTAACTTAAAGAAATTATTATTTATAGTAGGTAAAATTTCAAAAGATATAATTATAGATGAAACTGTAAAAAATGAAATAAATAAAGTTAATACTCCAAGATTTTATATAGAAAAAGAAAATGAAAATATATATTGTAGTATTGATATAAATTATGCAAATGCCTTAAATGGGCTAAAGGATACTAGAGCTAAAGAAAAAATAGAAATGGAACTTGAAAGATATAAATTTATAAAACATAAAGATAAATTTATATTTATAGGAAATGATGAAGATAAATACATATTACTTAGTGAAGGTATAAATAAGTTGAATAAAATTGGAATAGTTACTTTATCTAATGAATTTGATGAAATAAAGCTTATAAAATCTAATAATATATTAAGTGAAATTGAAGAAATAGATAATTATTATAAGTTTAATTATAATATAGATGGAGTAAACTATAACGAAATAGTAGATATAATGGAACAAATAAAAAAGGGAAAATCCTTTTATAAAACTAAAGAAAATAATTTTTTAGATTTAAATGACATGGAAGTAGTTGAGTTTTTCAAAACAATAGAAGAACTAAATTTATTTAATGATGTGTATAAAAAAGAAATATATGTGGATAAATTTAACTTATTACATTTAGAAAATAAAATAAAGAATAGAACAATTCCATTTATAACTGGAGAAGAAAAAATAAATGAATTAATAAATAATTTAAAGAGCAAAGAAAAAAGCTATGAGCTTCCAAAAGACTTAAATGCTAATCTTAGAGATTATCAAATTAAGGGATATAATTGGTTAAGAACAATAGAAAGCTTAGGCTTTGGAGGAATATTAGCTGATGATATGGGACTTGGTAAAACTATTCAAACAATAACTTTATTACTTTCAAACAAAAATAAAAAGAGTTTAATTATAGCTCCAACTTCTGTTGTGTACAATTGGAAAAATGAATTTGAAAAATTTGCAGATGGTTTAAAAATAGGAATAATTCATGGAAGTATTAACGAAAGAAATAAAGTTAAAGATGATTATAAAAAATATGATGTTTTACTAACAACGTATGGAACTTTAAGAAGTGATTATGAATGGTACAAAGATAAAGAATTTGATTTTTGTATAATTGATGAAGCACAAAATATTAAAAATAAAAAATCTAAAATTACAGAGTTAGTTAAATCTATAAAAGCCAACTATAAATTGGCTTTAACAGGAACACCAATAGAAAATAATTTGCTAGAATTATGGTCAATATTTGATTTTATAATGCCTGGATATTTATATAATGAAGAAAGATTCAAGAATAGATTTTTAAATGGAGATGATGAAAGTCTAAAAGAACTTAAAGAACTTATTTCTCCATTTATACTAAGACGATTAAAAGAAGATGTATTAGATGAATTACCAGATAAAATAGAAAAAGAGTACTTAATACCAATGACATTTAGTCAAAAGCAAATTTATAATTCATATATGAAAGAAGTTAAAAAGAAGCTTAAGGAAAATAAAAAAATTAAAGATAATAAAATTGTTATATTATCTTATCTTACAAAATTACGTCAGCTTTGTTTAGATCCATCTTTATTAATTGATGATTTTAAAGAAGAAAGTGCAAAGATAAAAGCAGTTAAGGAAATTGTAAAAGAAACTATAGACTCAAATAAAAAAATAATTATATTTTCACAATTTACATCTGTATTGAAAAAGATAGGAAATAAATTAGAAGAGGATAATATTAGCTTTTTATATCTAGATGGAAGTATTAAAGCAAAAGAAAGAATAAATTTAGTTAATGAATTTAATAATAGAGATAAAAATATATTCTTAATTTCTTTAAAAGCTGGTGGAGTTGGATTAAATTTAACTTCAGCTAGTGTTGTTGTTCATTTTGATCCTTGGTGGAATCCAGCAGTTCAAGATCAAGCGACAGATAGAGCTCATAGGCTTGGTCAAAAAAATGTAGTTGAAGTAATAAAACTTATATCTAAAGATACTATTGAAGAAAAGATTATAAAGCTTCAAGAAGAAAAGAAAGAATTAATTAGCAAAATAATAGATGGAAATATATTAAGTGGAGAAACATTAAATACAATAACAGAAGAGGAGTTATTAAAACTATTTAGTTAGTAAAAATAAGCTATGGATATATATACAATAGGACATTCAAACTATACAGTTGAAAAGTTAATAGATATGCTAAGATATTATGATATTAATTGCGTTGTGGATATTAGAGGAACACCTTATTCTAAATATAATGTTCAATTTGACAAAGAAACTATAAAATATACCTTAACTAAAGCAGGATTTATATATATTTATATGGCTAAAGAGCTTGCAGCAAAAAGAATAAATAAAGTTTCTTATAACAATGAAGGATATTCAGACTTTGAAAAAGTTATATATGAAGAAGACTTTATAAAAGGTGTTGAAAGGCTAGAAGATGGTTGTAACAAGGGATATAAAATTGCATTACTTGGAGCAATGCAAGATCCAATAAGATGCCATAGAAGCATATTAGTTGGAAGGTCATTAAAAGAAGCTGGATTTAATGTAATGCATATTTTGGATGATTATTCTATAAAAAATCAAGATTACATTGATGAAAGAGTACTTGATAAATACTTTCCAGGTAGATCACAAATAACTATAGATGCTTTATTAGGAAATGAAATGAGTAGAGAAGAGATGGTAAATGAGGGATATAGAATGGCTAACAAGGAAATTGGTTATAGAATTGAATGTTTACCTGTAGAGAAAAAGCGCTGATCTAAGCGAAAACATTAATTATATAGTCAAACAAAGAGCTTTATGAAAGGAGAGAAATCTTTATGAGATATGTTATAGTTTGTGTAGTAAAGGGAGAAGCTGGTCACTTTAATAACGAAATGAGAAGGGATATTTTTCAAAAGTTTAAGGCGAAATCATCAAAGCTTCCTGCACACTTTACTATAAAAGCACCTTTTGAGTACGATAAAAGTATAACAGATTTAGAAGAAGCTATAAGTGAATTTTGTAAAAATCAAGAAAAGGCAGAGTTTTCAATGAATAGATATAATCATTTTGATAATAGAGTTATTTATATGGATGTTGATATGTCTAGAAAAGGAAAAATTCTTCATAACAACCTAATAGACCTATTAAATAATTTTGATTATATTGAATTTAATAAAAAAGATGGAAAAGATAAAGTTTTTCATGTTACTTTAACATCAAAGAAGGTTCCAGAAATATATGATAAGGTATGGGAGTATGTAAATAAGTTCCCATTTAGTTTTAATTGCTATTTTGATAATGTGAGCATATATAAGTGGGAAGATAATACATGGAAGCTGCATAAAGAATTTATTATAGAAAATCATATAAGTAATTAATAAAAATGTAAAAAAATATAAAATAATTAGAAATAAGCATCTAATATTGATAGATGCTTATTTTTTATATACTTTCAAAATGATATTTTGATAGAATAATAAAAAAGTATTAAAATTATTAACTATATAAAATATTTATGTAAATATTTATAATATTTTATTAAGAAAATATTGATTTTATTAATATTTTAATATATCATATATTTAATGTTAATAAGCGATAAAAATAAAGATTTCAGAGGGGGCGATTTTATGGAAGAAAACAGAGAGCAGTGGGGATCGAAACTAGGATTTATTGTAGCGGCAATTGGGTCAGCAGTAGGTCTAGGTAATATATGGAGATTTCCTTATATAGCATATACAAATGGGGGCGGGGCATTTTTAATACCTTATTTCTTTGCTATATTTACAGCAGGTATTCCATTATTAATACTAGAATATGGACTTGGACATAAATATAAGGGCTCAACTCCACTTGCAATTGCAAAAGTAAAAAGAAAGTGGGAATGGCTTGGATGGTGGCCAACTATAAATGCATTTATAATTCTTACTTATTATTCAATGATTTTAAGTTGGGCTGTAAATTATTTAAGGTATAGTTTTAATAAAGGTTGGGGCAATGATACAAATAAGTTTTTCCATGTTGATTTCTTAAAGCTTACAGATTCACCTTTTAATTTTGGTGGATACATTTTACCAATATTAATTGGAATCGGATTAATATGGTTTATAAATTGGTTTATTTGCTATAAAGGAATAAAAGGTGGAATTGAAAAAGCTAATAAAATACTTTTACCTATGCTTGTAATAATAATGATTGTAATAGCGATTAGAGCAGTAAATCTAGAGGGAGCATCATTAGGATTAAATACATTATTTACTCCAGATTGGTCAAAGGTTATGGATCCAAAAGTTTGGATAGCAGCTTATGGACAAGTATTTTTCTCTTTAAGCTTAGCAATGGGAATAATGATGACTTATTCTAGTTATTTACCTGAAAAAACTGACATAAACAATAGTGCATTTATGACAGCTTTTGCAAACTGTGGATTTGAATTTTTATCAGCAATTGCAGTATTTTCAATATTAGGATTTATGGCTAATATGAAAGGTGTTCCTATGAATGAAGTTGTTTCAAGTGGGGTAGGGCTTGCTTTTGTAGTTTTTCCAGCTGTGTTTGGAGAAATGGGAACTTTAGGAACTATTTTAGGTGTATTATTCTTTGTTTGCTTAGTATTTGCAGGAATAACATCAACAGTTTCTTTAATAGAAGCAGTTTCTGCGCCGTTTATAGATAAGTTTGGGTGGGCAAGAAATAAAGTTGTTGCTGTAATTTCTATAGCCGGATTTTTAATTGGAATTATATATTCAACTGGAGCAGGATTATATTTACTTGACATAGTAGACAATTTTATAAATAATTATGGAATTGTTGTAGTAGGTCTATTAGAAGTTGTATTAATAGGTTGGATATCAACTCCAGATAAAGTAAGAAATCATACAAATGAAATTTCTTATTTCAAGGTAGGCAAATGGTGGAATATTTGTGTTAAGTTTGTTACGCCAACTATATTATTATATATGTTAGTTCAAAGCATATTAACAGAAATAAAAACTCCTTACGGAGGATATCCACTTTCAGCATTATTTGCTTATGGTTGGAGTGTAATAGGATTTGGAATAATAGTTTCTTTAATAATTTCTAAAAAGAAATGGAGAAATAAAAATATAGAGAATTTAAATTAAAAATAAATTGAAGGGGGCTTTAATTATGACAGGAGTAGCATTATCATTTTTTGCATTAGGAGCAGTTGTTTTATGGGGAGGTTTAATATTAACTCTTGGAATAACTATCTATAATGAAAGAAAAGAAGTTGTTTAATATTGATAATGTATTATAGATAAGATTAAAGGGATAGAAATTTAATTTCTATCCCTTCAATTTTTATATTTAACTTTAATATATTTTTTTATCATACAGTTATAGTATTCTCCAAGGTTCTTCTATTTTTTCTTCAATAATAGTATATTTTATCTCTTTAGTTACTTCCCTAGGAATTTTTAATTTTTTAATTCTATCAGTAAATTCTGTAGAAAATACTTTTAATGATTTACCTATTTGCTTAGTAGAAGAATTAAATACTTCTAAAGGAGTTAAAAAGTCTTTACTATCTCTAAATTCATCTAGATATCTTGATGCTTCATTTGAAGCTTCAATTGCACATAGATTTATTTTATCTATCAATTGTTTATTAAATTCTTCTGGGTATGTTAATTCAAGAACTATCCTATAATTAGTTGATCTTCTTTGTTTACAAGGTATTTTAGCAGTTAGTTCGTTACCATCAACTTCCCCTAAATAATTAACTATAAAATCGTCTTTTATTTCAGGAACTTCTACAGAAGTTAATAACCTTGTGTAAATATTTTTTATACCTGTAGGGGAATATTCCTTTCTTAGGCTTTTTAATGATTTGGTTTTATTTTTAGATTTAGAATTTGACTCACAACCTGATTCACAATTTGATTCACTTCTATAACATACAAATGAATCTATTCTTCTCAAGTCTAGCCCAAAGAACACCCAAGTTCCTCTAAACCAACGTAACCCAGACACAGTTCTTCTATCTACATTTAGTAAAAATGACCAGTATTCTCTTCCACTAGTTTCCCAAATATATGTGAATTTAAACAAACAAAAACTAATAGAACCAGGACTTACAGCTTTAGTTTGAGGGCCACCGGAGCTAAGGTGTTTTACGTCAGCACTAGTCTTAGATGGAGTAAAGTTTGGTGGTGGGCCTACATTTAAATTGCTTCCCATAGATGGAGAACCTTGAGGTCCTTGGGAAGGAGAACTTTTAGCAGGACCGGAACCAGGACCGGAACTTGGGAAGCCAGGAATTAAATTTCCAAGTGGAGGAGGTCTTAATCTAGAATCATCTGGATATAGAATTGAATCATCATCATTAAAATTCATTGATAAACTCCTAATATATTATTTTATAATCATTATAAGGAATTATGATAAAATTTGTTACTTAAATCTATAGATTTAACTATGTAACAATCTATTAAACTTCTTAATACAAATATCATGAGGTGATAAACTTGGGGTAGAAATAAGAAATGCCAAATTAGCGGATTATAAATATATAAGTAACATTTCAAAAGAATTACACATATTTCATGTTAAAAATAGACCTGATATATATAAAGAAGTCAGTAAGACCATATATAAGTCATATTTTAAAGAATTATTAAATGATGAAAATGTTGAGGTTATAGTAATTACCAAAGATAAAAAGATAGTAGGTTACACCATAACAAGATATGTAGAACTTAAAAATATGAATTTATTAAATGACAAGTTCTTTGCTTATATAGATGAAATTTGTATAAAGGAAAACTACAGAAGACAGGGATTAGGAAGAATCCTTTTTAATTACTTATATGACTTAGTAAAGAGTAAAGGTGCAGAAACTTTAGAACTGGGAGTTTGGAGTTTTAATGAGACTTCTATAGAATTTTATAAAGCCATGGGGATGGTAGAGAAGAATATCAGGATGGAGAAAAAATAAAAATGAAGAAAATAATTTGTTTAGAGCAAGTTATTATATCTAATTTTAAAGGGGCTCATGAAACGTGAGCCCCTTTGTAAGCGTTAATAGGAACTAATTGTAGGTGCTATAATGTTCTGTCTAATCTTAAAAGGGTGTCGCGAAATGTGCCCCCCTTTGTAAATCTTTGATTTTACTTCTTTTAAGAATTTTAGTAGATAAAAAATTATCTATTATATAAATATGCAAAAGAATATAGATTTTAAAAAATATATTATATAAAAAAATTAGAAAAAAATGTAAAAAATCAGTTGACATTATATGTATATACTGTATATAGTATACATATACGGAAAATACAGTTTGAAAGGTGAAGAAATGAAAATAATAATTAGTAATTCATCTAAGCTTCCTATATATGAACAGATAGTAAATTCAATAAGAGAGGAAGTCATAAGTGGAGGATTAGAGCCAAATGAAAAATTACCTTCTATAAGGTCACTAGCTAAGGATTTAAACATAAGTGTTATTACAACTAAAAGAGCTTATGAAGAGCTTGAAAATCAAGGATTTATTGAAACAGTTGGGGGAAAGGGATGCTATGTTTCTTATTTTAATAAGGAACTTGTATATGAAGAGAAACTTAAAGAAATAGAAGAGAAATTAGAGGATATTATACAAACGGCAAGAACTATAAAGCTAAAAAAAGAAGATATTTATAAAATTATAGATTTGCTATATGAAGGAGAGTAAGTATGATTAGGGTGGAGAATTTAAATAAAGCTAGGGGGATTTTTAAACTTGAGAATATTTATTTTGAGTTAAAAAAAGGTTTTATAATGGGATTGGTAGGACCAAATGGATCTGGAAAAACAACTTTAATAAAAATGCTTCTTGGTTTAATTAAGGCTGATAGTGGTGAAATTAAAATATTTGATAAAGATATTTTTGAAGATGAGGTATATGTAAAAGATAATATAGGTTTTGTTTATGATAATTTAAATTTCTATGGTCACTTAAAAGTTAAGGATTTTAAGAGAATAGTTTCTAATTTTTATTCTAAATTTGATTCAGAGCTTTTTGATTCTTATATAGAAAGATTTGAAATAAATAATAAATCTTTAATAGGGAATCTTTCAAAGGGAGAAGTAATTAAAGTTATGATAGCAAATGCTTTATCCCATGATGCTAAGCTACTAATATTAGACGAACCAACAGCAGGATTAGATCCTATAATTAGGAAGGATATTTTAAAGCTTCTTCAAGAAGTAATAGAAGATGGAAATAGAAGTGTTATTATTTCTACGCATATAACTTCAGATTTAGATGGAATAGCAGATTATATAACCTTTATTAATAAAGGAAAATTAGTTTTATCAGAGGATATGGAATATATAAAGGATAGATATAGATTATTTAGAGGATCTAAGGAAGAACTTGAAAACAGTAATTTGAACTTTATTTCTAGAAAGGAATCAAAATACTATCATGAAGGGCTATTTATTAATAGAAAGGAATTAGATAATGAAAATATATCTATTCCAACTTTAGAGGATATAATTTATCACTATGTAAAGGGGGAAAAATAATGTTTAAACTTATAAAAAAAGATTTAAT
This sequence comes from Clostridium sp. MB05, assembly GCF_046581255.1. NCBI lineage: Bacteria > Bacillati > Bacillota > Clostridia > Eubacteriales > Clostridiaceae > Clostridium > Clostridium sp. MB05. The sequence goes on from NZ_CP174370.1 coordinate 1,198,222, forward strand.
AGTAGGATTAAAAGTGAGATCCTTGAAGTCTGCTATTATTACATTTATAATTGTATTATTTTTATTAACAACTTTTTCATATGTATTTCCAACATTACTTCCAATAATGTTTACCTTTATTGTAGTCATGAATAGCTTTTATTATGATAGGTTAAATAATAGTGAAAGTTTTATATTAAGTCTTCCAAATAAAAGAGAGGATGTGGTTTATTCAAAATATATACTTACTTTAATAATACTTTTTATATCAATAATAATTATGTATATACTTTTTGGAATAAATATATTAAATTCTGCAAGAGTAATGGTTTTTCAAGATATATTTGTTGGCATGATAACTATATTATTTAGCTTTGCAATAATAATTCCAATTATATTTAAATATGGTTACAAGATAGGAAGAATTATTAGTTCTTTTATTATTATATTTATAGGATATTTAGTTTTTAAAAGTAATACTATTTCTAATTTTATTAGTAATGGAAGAGAAACACTTTTATTAAAGTTTTCACGAAAAATAGGTGTTTGTATCTATAATATATTTAGCTTAAAGAGTTATGACTTTAAAACTATGTCAGTAAATGTGTATTTTATTATTACATGCCTTATAGCATTAATTATATTTTTAGTATCTATGTATATTTCATTAAAGATTTATAAAAAGAAAGATATAGCTTAAGGGGGATAAGAAAATGAATAAAAAATTTATAATGATAAGTATAGGAATTTTTATATCAGTTTTTATATTCACTTTAGGCTTTAAATTTATATTAGGAGATAAGGTATTATTTGGTCAAGGAAATGATGAAGCTTTTAATAGTTCCAATCCTATAGTAAAATATGTAGGCTTCGAAGAAGACGAAAATATATTAAAGATAAAGATAAGTATAAAAAATAATTCTAATTATATTGCTAGTGTAAATAATGTAACTATGAGATTTGGAATTTTACCTAATGCAGTTAATGATTCTACAGTTAGTTCACGTAGTAATCCAATATTTGAAGGCTATGATAATGACTTTGAGAAAATAGCGAATGATCAGAATATAAAAATTAATAATTTTGATAGGGCTATATATCCTGGAGAAGAAAGAGAATATGCATTTGAAGTTACTAAAGGAATACACTTCGATAAAAAAGTGTTTGATACAAATAAAATGTATGTTTCATATAATATTAATTATTATAAATATAAAATTAAAGGAACTTTTATTGGAAATGTTATGGGTACTGGTGGTGGTGAAAGATTAGATAATTCATCAAATCCATATGTAATAGATTAATTTTAATGGGAGAAATTTTTATTCTCACTGGGGTATAAAAAATTTCAATTTAAAAAAGTAGAGAATCTGTTGATTCTCTACTTTTTTAGTTCAATTGTCCGAGTTACTAATGTAATGTTTTGGTTTCTTAAGACAATATATTATTTTGTGTAGTGAGGGAGGATTAATTTTAATCTCTATTTACTTTCTTTTTCAGCATCATAAATTTCTTCATAAGTTTTTTGCTCATTATTCATGTTTTGAACTATCTCTTCTGATTTTTCTCTTCTACATTTTTTACTTAGCATGCATGCTATTCCATCCATGTAAAACACCCCTTTATATTTTTTTATTTAATTCTTATTAATTTTAATATTCTCTTATTATTAATATAACTATAATATATTATAGCAAATTTGTCAATAAAAGTTACTAATTAATAATTGTTATTAATATATCAAGTTTGATAAATATTAAATGAACATTTTTTATACAGTATAAGAACTTTTTATTTATTTAAATATATTATTCTTTATTTTGCTAAATTATATAAGATTTTATTCATAAACCTGACAAATATAATATTTTTTTAGTTTATATATAAAGTTAAAATTTATATTTATATAATAGTTTAATTATTAACTCCACATAAAAAATTCTATCTAAAAGATTTTGTCATATATAAAGTAGGTATAGGAATATATTTTAGTAAAAAGGGGGGGAGTAAATGAACTTTGAAGAATTTATAAAAAGTGATAGAGAAAGCAGAAACAAAGAAAAATTTGAAGGAACATTTCTTGATTATTTAGAGATAGTAAAAGAAAAGCCAGAGGTAGCCAAGCTTTCACATAAGAGAATTTATGATATGGTCGTTAGTAAAGGGATAGAAGTACTAAAGGGAGAAGAAAACCCTAAGGTAAAGAAAATATATGGAAATGATCCAATAAGAAGATATGGTTTTTTTAAAGATGATTTTTTTGGAATTGATAAGGTAATAATGAAGCTAGTAAACTACTTACATTCAGCTTCAATGAAGGGAGAAGAGGCTAGGCAAGTATTATATTTAGTTGGTCCAGTTGGTGCAGGAAAGTCATCATTAGTTGAATCTCTAAAAAAAGCTTTAGTAGAATGTCCTCCGATATATTCATTAAAAGGGTGTCCAATGCATGAAGAACCATTACATTTAATACCTAAGCATTTAAGACCAAAATTTAAAGAATTATTAGGCGTTGAAATAGAAGGAGATTTATGTCCTGTATGTAAGTATAAGTTGGTTAATGAATTTAATGGTGAATATGAAAAATTCCCAGTGGAAACTAAGGGATTCTCCATTAGATCAAGAAAGGGAGTAGGTGTTGTTCCTCCAGTAGATCCAAATAATCAAGATACTTCAATATTAACAGGTTCAATAGATATTTCCAAAATGGATATGTACCCAGAAGATGATCCAAGAATTTTTTCTTTAAATGGTGCATTTAATGTAGGTAATAGAGGACTAGTTGAATTTATTGAAGTATTTAAGAATGATGTTGAATATCTTCATACAATAATTACAGCAACACAAGAAAAATCTATACCTTCACCTGGTAAGGGATCTATGATTTATTTTGATGGTCTTATAGTAGCTCATTCAAATGAAGCTGAGTGGAATAAGTTTAAGTCAGATCATACAAATGAGGCTATATTAGATAGAATTGTGAAAATAGAGGTGCCATATTGTTTAGAACTTGACGAAGAAGTGAAAATATATGAGAAAATTTTAAAAAGGAGTAATTTTAATGCTCATATAGCTCCACATACAATGCAAGTAGCAGCTATGTTTGCAATACTTTCAAGACTATCAGCCTCTGCAAAGGTAGATCCTATAACAAAACTTAAGATTTACAATGGAGAAGAAATAGTTGAAAAAGGAAGTACTAAGAGAATTGATATAAATGAGTTAAGAGAAGAAGCAGGATCATATGAAGGTATGAAGGGAATTAGTACTAGATTTATAATTAAGGCAATAGATAATGCTCTTTCTAGCTCTGAATATAATTGTATAAATCCATTAAGTATAATGGAAAGTATAATAAAATCAGTTAAAGAAATGGATATAGGAGCAGAGGATAAAAAGAAGTATTTAGGATTTGTACAAGATACTATAAGAAAAGAATATAACAAGATATTGGAAAAAGAAATTACAAAGGCATTTATTCATTCATTTAGAGAACAAGCTGAGAGTTTATTTGATAATTATATAGATAACTCTGAAGCTTTTGTAAATAAGAGTAAAATAAAGGATTTATCAACTGGTGAGGAATTAAGCCCAGATGAAGAATTTATGAGAAGTATAGAAGAACAAATTGGAGTTTCAGAAAGTTCTTGTAAGGGCTTTAGAGCAGATGTTACTTCCTATATGTTCTATTTAGTTAGAAATGGAAGCAAGATGGATTATACTTCCTATGAACCTTTAAAGGAGGCTATTGAAAAGAAACTTATGGCATCTGTTAAGGATCTTTCAAGAATAATAACTAAATCTAGAGTTAGAGATAAGGATCAAGCTGAAAAATATTATTCTATGGTTGAGGAAATGAAGAATAATGGATATTGCTCTTATTGCTGTGATGTGATATTAAAATATGCTGCAAACAACTTGTGGAAGGATTGATAGAGATGGCAATCTTTAGAGATAGTGCAGATAACCCATTAGAGCATGACAGATCCATAGAGGATAGAAGAAGGCATAGACAATTAGTTGAAAAGTCTATAAAGGAAAATTTAGGGGATATTCTTTCAGAGGAAAGTATTATTGGTGAAAGTAAAAACAAGAAATTTAAAATCCCAATAAGAGGAATAAAGGAATATCGATTTGTATTTGGAAGGAATAATAAAGGGGTTGCTACTGGAGCTGGAGAGGAAAGAAGAGGAGATAAAATTTCAGATGGAAGTCCAAATGGAAAAATAGGGAACAAAGGAGCGGGAAATTCACCAGGAGATGATATCTATGAAACTGAAATAACTATGGAAGAGCTTATGGACTATATCATAGAAGATTTAGAATTACCTAATTTAGATAGGAAAAGATATTCTGAAATAGTAACTGAAACCTCAGGTAAAAAGCGTGGATATCAAAGATATGGAATAAACCCAAGACTTGCAAAGAAAAAGACTGTTATTGCAAAGATCTCTAGAAAGCAAGGGAAGAAAAGAGCTTTACTAGAAAGTGGATTAAAAACAAATATAACTAGATTTCCATTTAGAGAAGAAGATCTTAGATATTATAAAGTTAAGAAAAAGCCTAAAAAAGAAAGTAATGCTGTAATGATATTTATTATGGACGTATCTGGATCTATGGATAGCAGTAAAAAGTATTTAGCAAGATCATTATTTTTTGTTTTATCTAGATTTATAAAAAGAAAATATAACAATATAGCTTTTGAGTTTGTGTCTCATACCACTGTTGCAAAGAAGGTAAATGAATACGAATTTTTTCATAAAGCAGAGTCAGGTGGAACTTATATATCCAGTGGACTTAATTTGGCATTAGATTTAATTAAAGAAAAGTATTCACCAGAAATGTGGAACATTTATCCTATATACGCGAGTGATGGGGATAACTGGAGTGAAGATAACGAAAGAGCTATGAAATCTGTAAAAGAATTATGTGAAATAAGCAATATGTTTGGATATGCAGAATTATTACCATCCACTTATTCAACAACAATGTACTATAGATTTAATAAAGAAATAAAATACAAGAACTTTATTTCTGTGATTGTGAAGGAAAAAAAGGATTTATGGGATGCATTGAAGATAATGTTGTCTAAAGAGCTAAAGGAGGAATAATTATGGAATACAATGTTAGTACTTTAGAAGAGTGGAATGAAATTATAGAAGAAAAGGCAAGAGAGATGGGACTTAAATTTTATCCACAAGAGTTTGAAGTAATAGGGTTTAATGAGATGCTAGGATATGAAGCTTATGTTGGTATGCCATCTAAATATCCTCATTGGAGCTATGGGAAAGCTTATGATAAAAATAAAACATTATACTCATTAAATATGACTGGATTACCTTATGAAATGGTTATAAATTCAAACCCTTGTCTTGCATATTTAATGAGAGAAAATACCTTGCTTTTACAAATATTAACTATGGCGCATGTTTATGGACACAATGATTTCTTTGCAAATAATAGAATGTTTGTAGAGGGAACTAATGCAAAAGGTGCTTTAGAAATGTTTAAATTAGATGCAGAGATAATTAGAGAATATATAAATGATCCAAGTATAGGTTATGAGAAGGTTGAAAAAATATTAGATGCAGCACATGCAATTAAATTTCAAATACCTAGAGTGGTTGGGGTTAAAGAATTAAATAGTGAGGAAATAAAAGAAAGTAAAATTGCTGAATATTATTCTAAAAAAGAAAATAGGGGAATATTAGATTCTAATGAAGAAATTCCTTTTCCAGATGTATCTAAAATACCAGTAGAACCTTGCGATGATGTTTTAGGATTTTTAATAAGATATACTACTTTAGAAGAATGGGAAAAAAATATATTAAGAATAGTAAGAAGAGAAACACAATACTTTTTACCTCAAATAGAAACAAAAATAATGAATGAAGGTTGGGCAAGCTTTTGGCATTATAATATATTAAAAGAGCTAAATTTAAATGATGGATTACATTTTGAATTTTTAAAAAGGCATAATGATGTAGTAGCGCCTATGGTTGGTGGTCTAAACCCATATTATATAGGATTTAAAATATTTCAAGATATTGAAAAAAGATTTGGTATAGAAAAAATATTTGAAGTTAGAAAAACAGAAAGAGATAGTTCTTTCTTAAGAAGATACTTAACAAGAGATCTTTGTGAAGAACTTAATTTATTTCAATATGCTAAAAAAAGCTTTGATTATGTAATTGAAGAGATATCAGATGAAATTGGGTGGAAGAAAATAAGAGATCATCTAGCAGATACCTGTGGTATTGCATCTATTCCATATATAAGGGTAACTGATTTAAATAGAAGAGATTTAACTTTAACACTAGAACACTTTTTTGATGGCCGTGAGCTTGAAATGTCATATGCTAAGGAAACCTTAAAATATCTTCAAGATCTATGGGGACATAAGGTAAGGCTTATAACAAAGACAAAAGAAGGAAAAGAAATAGAAATATCTTGTGATGAAGATAGGAAAGTTTCTATTAATTAGCTAATAGTTATATTTAAAATAAAGGCGAAGATAAATAGAATATGTGTAGTAAGCATATAGTGAGCAGTTAGAAGTACTTGGTGAAGGAAGAACTACTAGACCTTAGAGCTGTTGGTTTGTTTGAGGGTAGCGAATTTAAGCAAAACTTTTGGCATAGTAGTTTTTCAGAGCCTAGTACTTCTTTGCGTAGCTATTTAGCTTATGAAACATGTTTATTTATCGTAGCACTTATATTCTCAATTTATTACTTAAGGGCACACTTAAATATGAGGTTGCATAAATTATAAGTGTATAAATTTTTAGGAGATAGAAATGGACTTTAAGGGAAGTAAAACTGAACAAAATCTTTATAAGACCTTTGCAGGGGAATCTAGAGCAAGAAATAAATATAATTTATATGCTGAAAGAGCAAGATTAGATGGATACCAATGGGTAGCAGAAGTATTTGATGAAACAGCACATAATGAATTTGCTCATGCTAGAGAATCTTATGGAACATTTTTAAATTTAATAGGATGTACTAAAGATAACTTATTAGACTGTATTTTAGGTGAAACAGATGAATATAAAATTATATACAAAGGGTTTGAAGAAGATGCAAGAGCAGAAGGGTTTATGGAAATAGCTGATTTTTACAAAGAGTTAGCTGAAACAGAAGAAAAGCATGCAGAAAGATTTAAAGCATTATACGATAAAATTGAAGATGGTACTATGTTTAAGAGCTCTGAAGAATCATTATGGATATGTATGAATTGTGGATATATCCATGAGGGAAAAGAAGCACCATTAGTTTGTCCGCTATGTAAATATCCAAGAGCATACTTCAAACCATACTGTAAGGTTACAAATTCTTAAGGAGGCAGGTTATGTTTATATCAATACCAAAAGAGTTCTTTGTACCTGTATTGTTTAGTGAAGAGTTTAGATATAATTTTGAATCAAATACAATGGAATATGATACAGAAGAAACTACAAATGAAGAAGAAATATTTAAAAATAGTAGAAAAAGGTTAGCTGATATAGATTATATTGAAGATAAAAAGGATACTGAAGAAACAGAGGAAATTGTAGAAGATAACTTAAAAAATGTAGAAAATGAAATTATAGAAGATTTTATTTTAAGGTATATAAAGGAATTTATGCGATATACTGAGGAACTAAAGGAATATAGAGCTTCTGATAGTGATGAAGAAGAAATAATAAATCAATTAAACTTTCATGTAAAGAAGTTTAAAAATATTTATAATGAATATATAAATTTAATTTACAATACTAGAAAGCCATTATCTAAACCTGATATAGAAGGAATAATAAATCATTATGTTGGAGAAATTCATGGTGTTTATTATAAACATTTAAATTCATTAAATTGCAAAAAAATAGATTGTGAGCACATTGAAAATAAGGCAGAGGAAGTAGTTAATGATGCGAAAGATGTATTAGAGCATTATATGAGAAAATTAAATTATAGTAATAATGATGACAAATGTAAGAAGCATAAAGATGTAGAAGAAGAATTTAAATATAGTGATAATATTTTTAATATAGCAGATGATGAATTTATAAAGGGGATGAAGAGGGAAGAGGTGATTGATTGGGGTATAAAGATTTAATTAGAGGACAATATAACGAAATCAATAACTTAACTAACTTACTTAGTTCTATGGTTAATTCATATAGGCTATTAATTGGAGGCGCAAACGAATTAAATAATATATCAGAGGCCAAAAAAAGCCAAGTTAAAGAAGCTGTTGAAAGGGCAGATGATTTAGGTGATATAATAGATGAAATTATAAAGACAATAGAGGAGTGTAGTACTTCTTATACAAAATATTGTAAAATTAAAAAACAATTTATTGAGGAAAAGACAAATAAACATAATATATTAACAGAGATAGATTTTGATTTAGATTTTGATAATTCAGAAAGAGAAGATGAAGAATAAAAAATAAAGCTATTCCAAATTTTTATTGAAATAGCTTTATTTTTTATTGAAATAGCTTTTTGCTTTTATCATATTTGTGACTAAAGTTTTTTTAATTTAAATGTACTTACCATAAGATATGAACCAAGTGCTAGAAGTATTATTGGAATCCATGGAGTTAATTTATAATTTACTGTAAAAAATACAAATATAGCCATGAAACTTCCAGCAATAGTTATAGGAACTCCTGTAAATACTCCATCAAATGAAGATGTATTATATCTAGCTAATCTATAGGCTCCACATATAGGGAAGGCTAATAAAACGGCAAAACCTATTATTCCAGCTGGTCCTACCTTTGCTAAATCATACATTAAGAAGATAAGTATAGATGGTGCAACTCCAAAGGATACTAAATCAGCTAATGAATCTAATTCCTTTCCAAGTTCACTAGAAACATTTAACCATCTAGCCACTCTTCCATCATATCTATCTACAAGGCCTGCTATTAATATAAAGAAGCAAGCGAATAAATAATTTTGATCAAAAGTGTATAAAATAGATATTATGCCACATGATAAATTAATAAATGTAAAAACATTTGGAATACAACTCTTTTTCATAAAATCACTCCTGGTTTAAACCATTAATATTATTTATTTTCTAATCTCTGTTGTCAATGCAATATTATATCACATATTTATAATAAATATAAGATATTTAAAGGTTAAATTAATTATTAAGGTAAAATTAAGAATTATGATTAATAATTAATTTGATTTATATGTAAAATATAGTAATATACTATATATGAATCATTGTATTTATTTTATGTAATTATATAATTTTTATAATTGGAATATAATATAAAATTAGCTTAGGAGGGGTACTGTGAAAAAAGTAAAATTTATTTATAACCCATACTCGGGAGAAAATCTAATATTAGATAAACTAGACAAGGTTATAAAAATACATCAGAATGCAGGGTACACTATAGTACCGTATAGAATAGATAAAGACGAGGATGTTATAAATGCTTTTAATGACTTTAAAGATAATAACTATTATTATATTCTAATAGCTGGTGGAGATGGAACAATAGATAATGTAGTTAATGCAATGGCTAAGTCGGGAATTTCAATACCAATAGGAATATTACCAGTGGGAACTGCAAATGATTTTGGAAAATTTTTAGGTATGCCATCTGATATCGGAAAGGCATGTAAACAAATATTATCATCAGAAGTAACTTCTGTAGATTTAGGAAGTATAAATGATAAGTATTTTGTTAATGTAGCAAGTACAGGATTGTTTACAGATGTATCACAAAAAACAGATGTTAACTTAAAAAATACTATAGGTAAGCTGGCATATTATTTAAAAGGATTAGAAGAGCTTCCTAACTTTAGAAAACTTGACATAAGTATTAGATCAGAAGAAATGACATATGAAGGAAAAATGTACTTTATGCTAGTTTTTAATGGTCAAACGGCTGGTAATTTTAAGTTAGCTACAAGAGCAGATGCAACAGATGGACAGCTTGATGTAATTATATTTAAAGCTATTCCTATAATAGAATTAATCCCTCTATTTGTTAAAATGTTAAGAGGCGAACATCTAGATTCAGATAATGTTATTTATTTTAAAACAAATAATCTATATGTAGAATGTAATGAGAATATAGTTACTGATATAGATGGAGAAAAAGGGCCAGATTTTCCACTTCATATAAAATGCATAAAAGGTGGACTAAAAATTTTAGGAGTAAAATAATATAAAGTTAGAATAAAATAAGAAATTTATTAATAATTATAAATAGCAGGAATATAAAAGGGTGGGGGATTAGTTGTTAGAATTTAGCTATTTATGTCTTTTGCTATTTACAATTACATTTATATTATATTTAGAAAAAAGGAATTTAGATTTATCACCTAAAAAGATAAAATTATTTGTAAGTATATCATTAATGCCACTAATATTAAGATATATTGTACTACTACTTGGGGTATTTATAGAAAAGCAAGGGATAATATACTTTTTAAAGTACTACGTATTTTTTAACTATTTTAGTGTACCATTAATAATACTATCAGCTTTATATATTTTCTTAAGAAATGAAAAGCAGAAGTTTAATAGAAATTATATTTTTATGATAATTTTAGCTTTATTATATGTTGCATTAGTATATACATATAAAATTAGCATAAATATAACTAATAATTTTGGATTTATTATTTCATTAAAAGATGGAATGGTACCAATTTTAATATATTTAATTATAATAGCTTCTTTATCAGTATTTATATTAATTAATTTAGATAAACCATTTAGTAATAAAGTTGGGATGAGGATACTTTTAATAAGCTTAATGCTATATATAATAGAGTATATTTTGCTTTTAGGTGGAATAAATATATATCCATATCCAATAATTGGAGAAGTATTAATATTAGGTTGTTTATTAAAAGCAATATGCACATTTAAATAATTATTTAAATAAAAAGTGAGAGTTAATTTTTAACTCTCACTTTTTATAATTTATTCTTTATAGTAGTTTAAGTGTGGATAGTAACTTTATGGCGACTTTGAGAGAAGCGACAGAGCAAAAAATTACTATCCACACTAAATACATTTCTCATTTAAAGAAAATAGGTTGCCTTTTTAGCAGGATTTAATATAATATAGTATTGGAGACGTTATGTATAATAAAATTAAAAATTATTTATTCTAAATAAATAAGGGGTGAATTTAAAATGGAGGGTGTCCCTCAGAGTAGTGACTTATCAAAATTGAATATTGGAACTTTAGAGGAGATAGACTTCATTATAAATTAGGTTTTATTATATTTATTGTCTAACTCCTCTAAAGGTGAGGAGGAAAAGATATGAAGAGACTATCAGTATTTCTATACACAAATATCTTAGGGAGAAAAATATACGATGAGTTTGACGAAAGTATAGGAGAACTTAAAGATATTTATGTAACCACTGAAGATGGCTATCCAAGGGTAATTGGGTATAAAGTGAAAAGAGATGGATATACTTTTCACTATGAATTTAGAAGTATTGCTTTTTATCAACAAGATAACAAGATAAAAATAGTTACAAGAGGAAGCAAAGAGATACTTCCAAGAACATATTCTTATCTTTTATCAGAACACTTACTAGATAAAAGGATAGTAGATATAAATGGAAGGCAAGTAGTCAGAGTTGATGACCTAAGAATAGCTGAAATTGCTGGAGAATACAAGGTAATAGCTGTTGAAACAGGTCCTCTTGCAAGATTCAGAAGAATGAACTGTGCAAAGCTTGGCAGCTTTATATATAAGATTCTTAAAAAAGATTATGAAGATAGAGTTTTAATGTGGGATGATGTTGAGTCCTTAGAAATGGTAAATAACAATTTGCAAATATCGGTACCATATAAAAAACTTTCAACACTTCATCCAGCAGACTTAGCTGATATATTAGAAAACTTAGATGCTAGTTCAAGAAAACAAATTTTTGAGTCATTAGATGAAGATTTAGCAGCAGATACTTTAGAAGAAATAGAACCAGAATATAAGGGTAGCATAATAAAAGATTTAAGTGAAACAAAGGCAGCTGAACTTCTAGAAAATATGCCTAATGATGAAATTGCAGATATATTAGATGATTTAGATGATGAAGAAAGAGAAAAAATACTTGTAAACCTAGAAAGAGAAGATGCTGAAGAAGTAAAAGAGCTTTTAAGCTATGAGGATGAAGCTGTTGGTAGTATAATGAGTACAGATTTTATTTCATTTAATTTAGATATAACAATAGGTGAAATAATTGATATATTAAGAGAAATGGAAGAACCAGAAGAAGAGGAATTATATAGAATTTATATTACTGATGAAGAAGATAGAATATTAGGTTCTATTAACCCAGCAGATTTAATTTTAAATAAACCTAATGTTAAGGTTAGGGATATAATGAGTGAAAATATAAATGTTATACGACATGATGCAAATGTAGACGAGGCAATTGAACTTGCAGCTAAATATGATTTATTATCAATACCTGTAATTGATGAAGATGACAAATTAATAGGTGCTGTAAATTCTCATGATTTAATAGATGAAATATTATATCCACTTTGGAAGAAAAAGATAAAATAGAAAAAATTAAGTGGGTTGACAATTAAATGCTTAAGCATATAATGAAAATATAAAACTTACTAAAGTACTCAGAATTAAAAACTGTGAAAAAGAGAAGTAGTATAGAGTCGGGTTACAGAGAGGAAAGCATGCTGAGAGCTTTTTACCTATAATTTATATGAAGTGCACTTTGGAGTTGAAGTTTGAATTATAGTAGGACTTTCCGGTATCATCCGTTATAATGATAATGCATTAATTTGCATTAATGAGTGAGATTAAATTATTAATCTAATTAGAGTGGAACCACGGAGTTAACTTCGTCTCTATATTGTTTAGAGACGAAGTTTTTTGCATTTTAAGTTTAACTAAGTTATTAGGAGGAAAAGATGATATATAATGGAGTATTAGAGCTAATAGGAAAAACGCCAATTTTAAAATTAAATAACCTAATAGATGAAAATAGCGCAGATGTTTATGTTAAGTTAGAAAAATATAATCCAGGTGGAAGCATTAAGGATAGAGCAGCATTAGGAATGATTGAAAAAGCAGAAAAAGAAGGTCTTTTGAAAGAAGGCTCAATAATAGTAGAACCGACAAGTGGAAATACTGGAATAGCTTTAGCAATGATAGGTAGACTAAAAGGATATAAGGTTATAATAGTTATGCCAGACAGTATGAGTAAGGAAAGAAGAGACCTAATAAAGGCATATGGAGCAGAGCTTATATTAACTGATGGAGCAGAAGGTATGAATGGAGCTATAGAAAAGGGAAAAGAGCTAGCTAAACAAGATAATTACTTTATGCCACAACAATTTGAAAATTTAGCAAATCCAGAAAAGCATTATGAAACTACCGCCGAAGAAATATGTTCTGAAATAAATGACTTAGATGTATTCGTTGCTGGCGTAGGAACAGGTGGGACCATAACAGGAGTAGGGAGAAAGCTTAAAGAGAATATAAAAGGAATAAAAATAATAGCAGTAGAACCAATTAAGTCACCAGTATTAAGTGGTGGAAAAGCAGGAGCTCATAATATACAGGGATTAGGTTCAGGATTTATACCAGAAATATATAATCCAGAATGTATAGATGAAGTTAAGAAGGTTTCAGATGAAGATGCTTTTAGGTTAACTAAAGAAATTGCGGTTAAAGAAGGAATATTACTAGGTATATCATCAGGAGCAGCTATATTTGCAGCTTTAGAAGAAGCGAAGAAATTAGGTAAGGGCAAAAAGGTTTTAGCAATAGCACCAGATGGTGGAGAAAAGTATATATCAATGGGAATTTATGATTAATATTAGCTATAAGTAATTTTAACAAAGGGGGAATAGCTGTGTTTGAAAAATTAAGATACGATATAAATAATATATATAAAAGTGACCCAGCTGCAAGAAGTAAATTCGAAGTACTTTTGTTATATCCTTGTATTCACGCTATTATAGCATATAGAATAGCACATTTTTTATATAATCATAAGTGTTTTTTTTGTGCAAGGCTATTATCGCAAATGGCTAGATTCATAACTGGAATAGAAATTCATCCGGGAGCTAAAATTGGAAAAGGACTATTTATAGATCATGGTATGGGAGTAGTAATAGGGGAAACAAGTGAAATCGGAGATAATGTTACTATATATCATGGAGTTACTCTTGGAGGAACAGGAAAAGAAAAAGGAAAAAGACATCCAACTGTTGAAGATGATGTTATAATCGGTGCAGGAGCAAAAGTGCTAGGACCTATAACTTTAAAAAAGGGGTCTAGGGTTGGGGCTAACACTGTAGTTTTAAAAGAAGTTCCTGAAAAGGCTACTGTTGTTGGATGCGCAGGAAGAAATATTATAAAGAATGTTAATGATATAATTGAAGTAATAGATGAAGATGGAAATAGAAAAACAATATATAATAATATGATTATATAGAGGTTATTATGATTAAAGAAAATATAATAAACTATTGTAACTCATTAGGTTTAGATACCTTAGGTTTTATAAAATGCAGAGAGTTTACAGAGCTTAAGGATTTCTTTTATGAAAGAAGAAATCAAGGTCTAGAAAATGAGTTTGAAGAAAAAGATATTGAAAAGAGAATTAATCCTTTAAATTATATGAATGAAGGGAAAACTATTATATCAATAGCTTTCCCTTATCTTCATGATGTAGATTATTTTGATAATGGATTTTCAGTATATACAAGGGGGATGGATTATCATAAAGTAGTAAAATCATACTTAAGCAAGATATGTGAATATATTGAAAATATTGGGGGAAAAGCTATTTCATTTGTGGATAATAATTTTTTACCTGAAAGATATATTGCTTATTTGGCAAGAATGGGGTTCATTGGTAAAAATAATTTAATAATTACAGAAAAGTATGGATCATATGTATTTTTAGGAGAAATAATAACAGACTTAGAAATAAATTGTGATGAAGAAAGAAGTTTCAATGAAATTTCTTTATTTAAAGAATGTGGAGAGTGTCAATTATGTTATGAAAGCTGTCCAAGTAAAGCTATAAATGCATATAGAAAAAATAGCAATATATGTGTTTCATATTTTACCCAAAAAAAAGATTTAGAAGATAAACATATAAAATTATTAAAGGGAAGAGTTTTTGGATGTGACAGCTGTCAAACAAGTTGTCCGTATAACAATAATATAAGATTTTCCAATATAAATGAGTTTTATCCCTTTGAATTTATGAATAGAGAAAATACTATAGAGCTAGCTAACATAAATACTAGAGAGTTTAAAGAGACCTTTTTAAATACTTCTTGTGGTTGGAGAGGAAAAAATGTGTTAAAAAGGAATGCTCTAATTAAAATGAAAGATAATAATGGAGATATTAGTGCAATAAAAACAGATTCTCCTTATTTAAAAGATTATGTTAATAGACTTTTAAATAGTAATAAAATATAATATTACATATAATAATAGGAAGTGAGGGAGAATAATGCTATCACCAACATTAGTAAAGGTAATAAATGTTTTGCCAGAATCATTAGTAGTAAAGATAACAAAAAGTATTATAAATAAGTATTTTAAAAAATATGCAAATATTAAAATAGAGGGATTTGAAAATATAGAAAAAGCAAAGGGACCTAAAATATTCATATGCAATCATTTAAGTAATGCAGATGGATTAATATTAGATAAAATTCTTAGAAAAGAGTATGATCCAACCTTTGTTGCAGGAGTAAAACTTTCCAATGATCCTGTAACTAGACTAGGGACTGCAATGATAAAAAATGTAGGAATTAAACCAAATTCTGCAGATAAAGAGGCTATTACAAAGATAGTTAAGCTTGTTAAAGGTGGAGAAAATCTAGTTATTTTCCCAGAAGGAACAAGAAGTAGAGTTGGATCTATGATTGAAGGTAAAAAGGGAATACTATTAATAGTAAGACTTACAAAAGCACAAATAATACCAATTGGCATGTATGGAACAGAAATACTTTTACCTATAAATAAGGATGGAGATATGGGTGGAGAAAAGTTTAATTATGCAGACGTAAATATTAAATTTGGAGAACCTATAGAACTACCTTTAAAGGAAAAGGATGAAGATAAGCATGCTTTTGATGAAAGATCTATGTTATACATAATGAAGTCAATTGCTAATTTACTACCTGAAAAATATAGAGGAATATATAAATAGGTGATTTTATGAAGCAAAGAACAAAAACTATATTAGAAATACTAAAAGAAGAATATCCAGATGCAAAATGTGAATTAAATCATGAATCTGCATTTCAACTTTTAGTTGCAACTATACTATCAGCACAAACTACAGATAAGAAGGTAAATGAAGTAACAGAAACCTTATTTAGAGATTATCCAGATTTAGATGCATTTCTAAAATTAGATGTAGAAGAGCTAGAAGAAAGAATAAAACAAATTGGACTTTACAGAAGTAAAGCAAAGAACTTAATAATGATGTGTAATCAGCTTAAAGAAAAATTTGGTGGAGAAGTTCCAAGCACAATGGAAGAGATAACATCATTAGCAGGAGCAGGAAGAAAAACTGCAAATGTAGTTTTATCAAATGCTTTTGGAGTACCGTCTATAGCTGTTGATACCCATGTATTTAGAGTTTCAAATAGATTAGGTCTTGCAGATTCTGATAATGTATTAGAAGTAGAAAAGCAACTTCAAAAAGAACTTCCTAAAAAAGAATGGAGTTTAGCTCATCATCTTTTAATATTTCATGGAAGAAGATGCTGTATAGCTAGAAATCCAAAATGTGAGCAATGTAGATTAACAAAACAATGTAAGTATTATAAGGAAATTAAGAAAAAGGAAATAAAAAAGAAATAAAAGATTATAAAGTTTATTTTAAATTAGGATTTGTTAGATATTTTTGTTGATATGATAGTTACAAATCACATATGAGCAAGTTTTTAGAATTTCATTATTTATGTAGTAAATAATAGAAATTCTTAACGTAGCAAATTAGTGATGAAGTAACCATCATATCAACATTTTCCTTTAAAAGAGACTAAATTTAAAATTTCTAGCTGATATGATTAAATTTATATAAACTGATACTTACAATCTAGTCAGTTATTTTATATAATAAACTAGATTTAAATTTAATTGGAGGTCTTGAAATGAAAGTTGGAGTTTTAATGGGGGGAATATCTTCAGAAAGAGAAGTATCATTAAATAGTGGAAACTCTATGATGCAACATATAAATAAGGAAAAGTATGAAGTAGTTCCTGTTGTTATAGATAAAAAAGAAGATGTTATAGAAAAGGTAAAAGGTTTAGATTTTGCTTTACTTGCACTACATGGTAAATTTGGTGAAGATGGTACTGTTCAGGCAGTATTACAAACATTAGGTATTCCATATTCAGGATGTGATACATTAAGCAGTTCATTATGTATGGATAAAGATTTAACTAAAACAGTATTAAAGGCTAATGGAGTAAGAACTGCAAGGTGGTTAAATGTTAAATCAGTAGAAGAAATTGATTATAATAAAATAGAAGAAATTGGATATCCAGTTTTTATAAAACCTACTAATGGTGGATCTAGTGTTGCAACATTTAAGATAACAAAAAAAGAAGATGTTGAAAATGCAGTTTTAGAAGGACTGAAATGGGACAAAGAGGTTATGATAGAAGAATTTATTAAAGGTGATGAAATAACTTGTCCAGTTTTTGAAAATGAAATGTTCCCAGTTCTTGCAATAAAAGCAAAAACTGATTTCTATGATTATGAACAAAAGTATTCTGCAAATGGAGCTGAACATTATGCAATAAATTTAGAAAAAAATCTTCATAAAGAAGTAGAAAAGATGGCACTAGACACATATAAAGCATTAAAATGTTCTGTATATGCTAGAATTGATATGATAATTACAGAAGATAATGTTCCATATGTATTAGAAGTAAACACTTTACCAGGAATGACAGCAACAAGTCTTTTCCCACAAAGTGCAGCTGAAAAAGGAATAAGCTATACTGAATTTATAGATATGATAATAGAATATTCATTAAAAAAATAAAATATATAGTAAAAGTTTATATTAATATTTAGATAGGTGTGATTTTAAAATAATAAAATCATACCTATTTTTTATATAAGTAAATTATGAAAATTTAATTATTAATCAAAGTATTTTCCAAAAAAATGAAACGTATAATAAAGTGAGGTCTATATATTTGTATAATAGGAGGAATTATTATGAATTTCATTTTCTTAGTTTTAATTGGATCTATTTTAGGACTACTATTTGCAGTTTATCAAGGTTACTCTATATTAAAACAAGATGAAGGAGACGAGAAGATAAAAAGCATTTCAGAAAACATTAAAAAAGGGGCAAACGCATATTTAACTAGACAATATAAAGGAGTAGCAATATTCTTCATTTTGATGTTTGTTATATTTTTTATATTAAGTACCTTAGGATATGTTTCAATATTTGTACCTTTTTCTTTTATTATTGGAGGATTCTTATCAGGTCTTAGTGGATTTATTGGAATGAAAGTTGCAACAAATGCAAATGGAAGAACAACAACAGCAGCTAAAAAGAGTTTAAATGGAGCTTTAAAGGTTTCTTTTAAAAGTGGATCTGTAATAGGAATTGTAGTTGTTTCATTAGGATTACTTTATATAGGATTAGGATATTTATTTTTAGATTGGTATTATAGAGATTTAATAGAGGCAGAACGTATAATTCAAATTACTTCCAATATATTAACTTTTGGTATTGGGGCATCTTCTATGGCTTTATTTGCAAGAGTTGGTGGAGGAATATTTACTAAAGCTGCAGATGTAGGAGCAGACCTGGTTGGTAAGGTTGAAGTTGGTATTCCAGAGGATGATCCAAGAAATCCAGCAGTTATAGCAGATAATGTAGGCGACAATGTTGGGGATGTTGCCGGAATGGGAGCAGATTTATATGAATCTTATGTGGGAGCTTTAGTTTCATCTTGTGCTTTAGCAGTAGCAGCAGGTTTATCTACAAAGGGGGTAGCAGTTCCTTTATTAGTTGCAACTTTAGGAATACTGGCATCTATATTTTCTACATTCTTTGTTAAAGCAAAAGAAGATGCAACTCAAAAAAATCTCTTAAAAGCTTTAAGAAGAGGTGTATATATATCATCAGTAATTGTAGCTGTAGGATCATTTTTTATAGTAAAGGTTGTATTAGGAACTGAGAATATAGGAATTTATTTTAGTATATTATCAGGACTAATTGCAGGAATATTAATAGGATTTTTTACGGAATATTATACTTCAGACAACTATAATCCAACAAAAAAATTAGCTGATATGACTAAAACTGGTCCAGCAACTACAATAATTGGAGGATTATCCTTAGGGATGGTATCTACCGCAATTCCAGTAATTATTGTTTCTTTATCAGTTTTAATAAGCTTCAATTTGTCAGGAGGAGCAAATGATTTTAATTTAGGTTTGTATGGTATAGCTATTTCAGCAGTAGGTATGTTATCAACTTTAGGAATAACTTTAGCTACTGATGCTTATGGACCAATTGCAGATAATGCAGGCGGAATAGCAGAAATGTCAAATCAAGATCCAGAAGTTAGAAAAAGAACAGATGCATTAGATTCCCTAGGAAATACAACAGCAGCAACAGGTAAGGGTTTTGCCATAGGATCAGCAGCGTTAACTGCTCTTGCATTTATTGCAGCTTATAAGGACTCAATTGAAAATATAGTGAAGAGTGGAGCTTATAAATTTGAATTTAATTTATCTATATTAAATCCGCAGGTACTTATAGGGTTATTTATTGGAGGAATGGTAACATTTTTATTTTCTTCAAAGACAATGGATGCAGTTGGACGAGCTGCCTCTAAAATTGTTGTAGAAGTAAGAAGACAATTTAAGGAGATTCCAGGTCTTATGGAAGGAAAGTCAGAGCCAGATTATGCTGCTTGTGTTGATATTTGTACAAAATCAGCTCAAAGAGAACTTATAACCATAGCTATAATAGCGATAGTAACACCACTTGTGGTTGGATTATTATTAGGACCTAATGGTGTAGCAGGGTTACTTGCAGGTTCTACAGTAACTGGTTTTGCAGTTGCAATTATGATGTCAAATTCAGGTGGAGCTTGGGACAATGCTAAAAAGTATATAGAGTCAGGAGTTTTAGGTGGAAAGGGATCAGATTGTCATAAGGCAGCTGTAGTTGGTGATACAGTAGGAGATCCATTTAAAGATACTACAGGACCATCAATAAATATATTAATTAAGCTTATGTCAATGGTATCAATAGTCTTTGGAGCTCTAGTTTTAGCTTTTGGTATTCTTTAATTTAATATAATTTTCAATATATAAGGGAAGCTATGAAATAAGGCTTCCCTTATGTTTTAAATAAAAATAATCAGAAAAAGGTGAAAATGTTAACAGGAATATATTGACAACGATTAATTACAAGCGTAAACTCAATATATAAATTACGAATGTAGTCAATGGGGGTTGATATTTATGAGTAAGTTACCTAGAATATCTGATGCAGAATGGGAAGTTATGAAAATAATTTGGAGATTGGAAGAAGTGACTTCAAGTGAAGTAATTGATAATCTTAAAGATAAGCAAAATTGGAAGAATACTACAATAAAAAGCCTTATAAGTAGGTTATTAAATAAAGAGGCTATAGGATTTAAAAAATTAGGAAAAGAATATTTTTATTTTCCACTTGTATCTGAAGAAGAATGTATAAAAGAAGAAATGAAATCTTTTTTAAATAAAGTTTTTAATGGTTCATTGAATAACATGTTACTTAGCTTTATTAAATCAAATAATTTAACAAAAGAAGAGATAAAGGAGTTGAAAGATGCTTTAAATATGCGTTATGCATTGGAGGAAAAATAAAATGAATTATCTTAAAGACTTCAGATTTAAAGATTTATTGTTTGGAATAGTTATAATTACAGTTTTAATTTTAGTAGGAATTGGGATAGCTTATAAAGTTAACAGTAAGGATATAACTCAAATTGATAATAAAAAAGTTACTAGTATTTCTATCAAGGTAATGCCATCATCACCTAAACAAAAAGTTATAGATAATAAAAGTGATATTGATAAGATAATAAAACATATAAATTCAATAAAAGTAAAAGAAAAAAAGCAAGAACTTTATAAAGGCTGGGAAATTAATATATCGATTTTAGGGGAAGAAAATTACGATATTAGTTTTATAGGAGAATGCATTGATGTAAATGGAATTCAATATAAAGTAAGTAAAGATGAAATTGAAAAGTTAAGAAGGTTATATGATAGCTTAAATTATGATGAAACAAATATATTGGATAAAATGGATGAAAAATTAAATTATACTAGCTTAATTAAAGGATTAATAAATAATAATTTAAAGATAGAAGAAATAGATAAAAGGACTTCTGCAGCAAAGGAGAATGGATATAGTGCTGACATTTATAGTCTAAAAATAAATGATGAAGATGTATTAGTGTATGAATATAGTGATGCTAAAGCTGCATTAAGTGAAGCAAATCTTATTAATGAAGATTCATCAAGGGAAATAAGCTATGCAGATGAATATATAATAATAGATAGATTAAAGCTACATTCTATTAATAATGTATATTTAAAGGTTAATCTTGTTTGTTTATATTATGGAGATTCAACAGAAATAAAAGAAGGATTACAATCACTTTTAGGGGAACCATTAATAAAGCAAATTAAAGATCAATTAGTAATTTCAGATAGTAGTATAATCCTTAGATATCCAGCAAACTGGGATTATTATCAAACTCCAAAGGAAATACTTATAGGAGAAGATTCTTATAAAATAGATACTAGATATATAGAAACTAATAAAAATATATGTGAAGTTGAAATTAAAAGAGATGATTTAATATATAAAATGAGAAAGTTTGATGAAGATGAGCTTAATGTTAATTGGATTTCAAAAATTGATAGTAATAATAAAGAATTTTCAACTCGCATATCTAGAGATGATTTTATAAGAGTTAAGAGATTGCGAAACACTTATATTGACATTAATAAAGTTTATCCAGAAATTGAAATTGACTCAAGTGATAAAACTTTAATTGGAAGAAAGTTATATGAAGAATATATAAAAATGCATACTACAAATTGGATGTTTCCTTTAGATAATGATATTGATGAAGAGCCTAAGGTATTAGTTATAGATAGTAAGATTAATGATGTTAAATTATCGACTGATGGAAACAATATATTTACTGTAGATATATCCTATGATGTTCAGGCGCCTAATGAATATGAGGGATGGTATGCTGGAAATGGAGTAATAGAAGAAGATAATTGGATAAGAAATAAATTTCATTTTGCTGATATAGAAAAGGTAGGAGAAAATAGATATAGAATTATTAATTTATATACTGGTTAATTAAACTGAAAAATAAATAGTTAATAGAAATACTGCATTATTAAAAGTGCAGTATTTTTTGTTAGTAAAGTATAAAAGTTTTAAAAATGTGATTATATAATTAAGGTTTTTTTAAGGAATAATAAAGTTTAATATTAAGATATTTTAACTACAATATAGATAAATAGTTAGAGTAAAAAATTAAAAGAATTCTTCTTTTATGTTAAACTAATTTTAGAAGTAGAGAGGAGTGGATTTTTTTGAGTAAAGAAAGAATTTTAATAGTTGATGATGAAAAGGAAATTAGAGACTTAATAGATATATATTTAAAGGGTGAAGGATATGACACAATAAAAGCAGAAAATGGTGAGGAAGCATTAAATATGCTTGGAAACAATGATGTGGATTTAATAATTTTAGATATAATGATGCCGAGGGTAAATGGGATAGAGGCTTGCTTAAAAATAAGAGAGGAAAGAGAAATGCCTATAATTATGCTTTCAGCTAAATCTGAGGATATGGATAAGATACTTGGTTTAAATACAGGAGCAGATGATTACTTAACAAAACCATTTAACCCACTAGAATTAGTTGCTAGAGTTAAATCACAACTAAGAAGATATAAAAGATTTAATAAAACTATAGTGAAAGAAGAATTAAAGTTTGAAGAGGAAAATATTTTAGAAATTGATGATATAAGCATAAACTTAGAAACTCATGAGGTTTTTAAAGAAGGGGAAGAAATAAAGCTTACACCTACTGAATTTGATATATTAGTTTTACTTGGAGAAAATAGGGGGAAGGTATTTAGTATAGAAAATATATATAACAGTGTATGGAAGCAAGATTTTATGCAATCCGATAATACAGTTATGGTTCATATAAGAAAGGTAAGGGAAAAGATTGAAGAGGATCCTAGAAAGCCCAAATTTATAAAAACTGTATGGGGGGTAGGATATAAAATTGATAGGTAGAAAGAAAAAAGAGAAAAAAGAGAAAGTTAAAAAAGAAAGAGTAGGTTTAATAAGAGGAATAAGAAATCTCATAGTAAAAATTTTTTATAAATTCTACAACTCTAGAATAAGAATTAAAATTAAAGAATTATTAGAATGGATTTACAGAAGAATAGAAAAAAGTATAAGATTTGAGCTTATGGTTGTTTTTGCAATATGTTTTATATCTTCTTTTATGTTTTATGGATTTGCAAACAATATGCTATCTAAAAATAAAACAATAACAAGGCTTGAGTATGATATTGGAGAAGTTCAAGCAGAAGCAAACTCCATAGTTAGAGAATTAAGTGGTGAATATGGCGAAAAAGTAGAAGGATTAAATGATACTAAACACATAAATAATATATTACAACGTTATAATGGTGAAAAAACAAAAATATATATAACAGATTTAGATGGTAAAATATTATTTAAAGTAAATGGGGAATTTCAAGAAAAGGTAGATATATATGCAGTTATAGACAAAAGTAATTCTGTAAAAGATGACGGAAGTGAAAGGGTGTTTCTTTACCCTGTTACTATAGGAGGAGATAGAGCTTATCTTATATATTCAAAGATACCTACTCCATATATTTCGAATGATTACTATGTAGAGGAAAATTCATTTTTAGCCCTTGTATTATCAGTTATTATGTTTATATCTATATTCATAATAATAACAAATAAGAAAATGAAGTACATAGAAGAAATCGCATCAGGATTACGAGTTATATCAAATGGAGATTTATCATACAGAATAGAAGAAAGGGGAAAAGATGAAATAAAAAAACTAGCTGAAAATATAAATAATATGGCAGAAGAAATAGAGACTAGTATTGAAAGTGAAAGAAGAGCAGAAAAGACTAAAGGTGAACTTATAACAAATGTTTCACATGATTTAAGAACTCCATTAACATCTGTAATGGGATATATAGGGTTAGTGAAAGATGGAAAATATGAAGATGAAAACATGATGAAGGAATATCTAAATATAGCTTTTAATAAGTCAAATCAGCTTAAAGAACTAATAGAGGATTTGTTTGAGTATACAAAGCTTAATAACAAAGGAATAGCTTTAGAAAAAACCAAAGTTAATATAGTAGAGTTTCTATCTCAAATTATAGAAGAATATATTCCTATATTTGAAGAAAATCAAATTGAGGTAGTAAAAAAATTTGTAGAGGAAAAAAGTATTGTAGAAATTGACGCAGGAAAGATGGTAAGAGTATTTGAGAACTTATTTTCAAATACAATTAAATACTCTTTTAAACCAGGAAATGTTATAGTATCTGCATATGAAAATAGTGGTTTTGTAAATATAGTAATAAGAAATAAGGGAGAAAATATTCCTAAGGAAAAGGTTGAAAGGCTATTTGATAGATTTTATAGAGTTGACGAAGCAAGAAATTCTAACACAAAGGGTAGTGGATTAGGACTTGCTATATCTAAGAATATAGTTGAGCTTCATAATGGTAGTATATGGGCTGAGTGTATTGGTAATGATGTAAGCTTCTTTATAAAGTTAAAATCAATTAGATAGTAAATAAAAGTAACCTTTAAGAAAGAAATTAATAAATTAATATAGAGATTATTTTTTTCTTGGAGGAGAAATGCAAAATAAAAATCCTAATAGTAGATTTGGAATAGACATAAATGAATATACACAAAGTGTTGATTTTCAAACTTTAGCAAAAACTATAGATTTTCTTTATGTAAGAGCATCAGGTTCAGGAGGAGGAAGCTTTAGAGTTGATAAGAAATTTTTAGAGTTTGCTAAAGCGGCCAGAAATTACGGAATACCAGTAGGAGCATATCATTATGCTTTACCTTCATATGATTTGACTACTGCAGATTCTCAATGTGATGATTTCATAAACATATTGCAAGAAGGTTTTGGTCAAAAGAACTATGGAGATTTATTTCCAGTATTAGATGTTGAAGCACCAATAGACAATAAAATAAGCACAAAAGCATTGATAGATTGGATAGAAAGATTTAGGAAAAGATTCGAAAAAAAAACTAGAAGAAGACTTATGCTATATACAGGAGCATTCTTTATAGAACTTTATAATGATTTCAAACTACCTAATGGAACTCAGCCACTTAAAACTATGCCTTTGTGGATAGCTATGTATACACATGTGGAAATTAATCCAGATTACCCACCAAATTTAGGCGGATGGACTAGATGGAGAATTTGGCAATTTAGTGATAGACAAATTGTTAATGGAGTTGGAAACCCTGTTGATGCAAACTGGGGGCCTGATAGTGTAGATCTACTTACTCAGCCTAGGCAAGTAAGAGGATTAAATGCCATTAAAGAGGGAGGATTATTAAAGGTTTCTTGGATGAAGAATACTGATGTAGATTTACTAGGTTATAATATCTTTGAAAATGGATATTGGATTGGAACTGTAGATAAAGGTGATACTAGTTTTCAAATAAGACTATCAGAATTACCAGTTAAAACAACATCACCAGTTACCATAAGTATAGAAGCTTTTGATTATGATGGAGAGACCTCTCAAGTTAGGAGTAAGGTTACAGTATAAGTATATTTGAAATTAAAAAATAAAAATATTATAAGCCTGTAATGTTAAGTTAGTTTTAATATTATAGGCTTTTTTGTTTTATAGCTTATTTAATAATAAAATGTCCGATTTTTTATTAAGTAGTTAATTTAAGTCAAAGATTTTATTTATATAAATATTTTAAATTTAACTATAGAATACAGTACAATATTAATGATATATTATTATTGTATTTATAAAGTAAAGTACAATTTTCATAGTTTTATTAAGATTAATTAGGAAGGAGTGGGGAAATTGGAGAAAAAGGAAAAAAATAACAAAAAAGCATTATTTATCAAAAAGAAAAATACATTAATGTTTGCAGGAATTATAATAATAGTAGTGATAATAGGAATTATAGGATATGCTTTTTCAGCTAATAATAGAGTAGCTTCATGGGAAAATAAAATTTACCCTGGAGTTAGTGTCTATGGTGTTGATTTAAGCGGTTTAAATAAAGAAGAAGCTATAAGCTTATTAAATGAAAAATTATCAGGTCTAATAATGGACAAGAAGCTAGATGTTATAGTTGGAGACAAAAAAGTAGAATTATCTTATAGGGAAATACAACCTAAATATGATACCGAAGCTATTGCAGAAGAGGCTTTTAATTATGGAAAAAGTGAAGGTATGTTTTCTAAAAATTCACTTATTAGAAAGAAAAAGATTAATAATATAGATGCTAAGATTTCATATGATGAAGAAATTCTAAAAACTTTTGAGGATAAGGTTAAGTCTGAAGTTAATATAAATCCTAAGAATGCTAAAATAGAAATAAGTTCAGGCAACATAGTGATTACTCCAGAAGTTTCAGGAAAGAAAATAGATGAAGAAGAGCTTCATACTAAATTAGTTGAAAATATTAATGGAGATCCAACTAATATTGTTGAATTAACTTTTGAATTAAAAGAAGAAGAGGCAAAAGTAAAAGAAGATGATCTTAAGAAAATAACTGGCAAAATAAGTGGGTATAGTAATAGCTATAGGGATACAGGTGATGGAAGAGTAAGGAATATGCAAATTGCAGCAGAAACAGTTAATGGAACTATTGTTATGCCAGGAGAAGAGTTTAGTTATAATGCTTTAATCGGAGACACTACACCAGATAAAGGATATGAAAAGGCTAACACTTATGTAGGAAATAAGATAGTTCCTGATTATGGCGGAGGAATCTGTCAAGTATCAACTGCTTTGTATAGAGCGGCAATGAGAGCAAACCTAAGATCTACAGAAAGAGCAAATCATTCCTTAACGGTTTCATATTCAGAACCAGGATTAGATGCAACAGTTGCTTATGGATTTGTAGATTACAAATTTAAAAATTCATATGATTTTCCAATATATATACAAGGATATGTAGGGGGAGGATCAGTATCATTTAATATATATGGTAATGTTGAAGCTATGGAAGGAAAAACTTACGAACTAGTAAATGAAGTTCACGAAAAGTATAATCCTGAAGTAAAATATGAAAATGATTCTACTATGGATGAAGGTACTGAAAAAGTTGTTGTTAATGGAATGCCTGGATATAAGGCAAGTTCTTATCAAATAACATATAAAAATGGAGCTGAGATTTCAAGAGACTTTATAGCAACAGATATTTATTTAACAACTGATACTGTTATAAAAAAAGGAACAAAAAAGAAAGAAGTACCAAAGCAAAGTCCTACTGAAACACAAAAACCACAACAATAATATATAGAGAAAATAGAATGGCACAAAGAAATTGGTCATTCTATTTTTTTATAAATAATTAAATATTTTTTTAGGTTAAATAGGCATAATAAATGTTATCAATATTTTAAATTTATTGTTGAAGATTTAGTGTAATGATATTATAGTAATATAAAAGGTAAGTAAAGGAGTTTTTTATGGATTACAAAATGGTTTGTATTGATATGGATGGAACTTTACTTGGTAAGGGAAAAAAAGTATCTGAAGAAAGTAAAAAAGCAATAAAAGAAATTCATGATAAAGGAGTAGAAGTAGTAGTAACTACAGGTAGAATTTATAATAATGCAGAATACTATTCTAATCTTTTAGGAGTCGAATCACCTGTCATTGCGGCAAATGGAGCTATAGTTAGAGAAAAATATACAAATAAGGTTATATATGAAAATCCAATACAGACTGAAGAATGTATTAAATTAGTTGATATGTTATATAAGATGAAAATGTATTTTCATTTCTATACTTTAGATAGTATATATTGCAGTAATAATTTAACTCAATTAGCAACTAAGTTATATATGACAAAACAAGTAGGTGATGATAGCTTAAAAATAAATTATTACGTTATAAATAATATAGAGAAATGGAAGAGTTTTTTTAGGGAGAATAATGGCAAGATTACAAAATGTATAGCATTTTCATTAAACCCAGAAAAAATTAGCAAACTTAAAAATAGCCTAAATGAATTTGATGATATAGTGTATTTTGGAGCAGGAAGAAGAAGTGTAGAGATAAATAATAAAGGGGTTTCAAAAGGAAATGCAGTAAAAGTTTTAGCTGATTATTATGGATTTAAAAGAGAAGAAATTATATGTATTGGTGATAACGAAAATGACTTATCTATGATTGAATATGCAGGTGTTGGCATAGCTATGGGAAATGCTATAGAACCTGTAAAAAAAATAGCTGAGTACATAACTGATACAAATTTAGAAAATGGAGTTGCAAAAGCTATAAATAAATTTTTTGAACTTTAGATAAGAAAATATTTTGTTAATAAATACTAAATAACTTTGACTAATGTAGTTTCCTATAGTATCATTTTTTATATAGTTTTACTAAAGTAAGATGAATGCATCTTACTTTTTTAATCGGAGGTAAGAAAAATTGAATTTAAATATAGTTTTATACCAACCAGAAATACCACAAAATACAGGGAATATTGCAAGAACTTGTGTTTTAACAAATTCAACATTGCATTTAATCAAACCAATGGGATTTACAATAGATGATAAGCAAGTAAAGCGTGCTGGATTAGATTATTGGAGCGAGTTAAAGCTTGAAATTCATGAGAGTTATGAAGACTTTATGAAAAAATACGGAAATGAGAGAATATTTTTAGCTACAACGCATGGAGGGGTACATTATGATGAAGCTTCTTTTAAAGAAGGAGATTTTATAATGTTTGGAAGAGAATCCTCAGGCGTACCAGAAAGCGTACATAATAATCATGAAGGAATAAGAGTTCCTATGATTAAAACTAGCACTAGAAGTTTAAATCTTTCAAATACAGTTGCTATCATAGCTTATGAAGCATTAAGACAAATTGGTTTTCCTGGAATGAAGTAACTTTAGGGGGAATAAAAGTGGAAAAAATAAAAATATTAACAGATAGCTGTTTAGATCTTCCAGAAGAATTAATAAAAGAAAATAATATAGAAGTAATACCTGTTTTAATTAATTTTGGCGAAGAAAGCTACATTGATAGAGAAGAAATTAACTTAGAAGAAATGCAAGAAAAAATACAAAAAGATAAAGTTCTTCCAACAACAGCACAAATAACTCCAATCAGGTTTGAAGAATACTTTAAAAAAAGCTTAGATGAAGGATATAAAGTGTTAGCAATACTTATGTCATCTAACATGAGTGGAACATATAATTCAGCTTGTATTGCAAGAGACATGTTAGAGACAGAAGATATAGTAATAGTTGATACACAAGTTATAACATCTGCTCAAGGATTTTTTGTATTAAAGGCTTGTGAGCTTAGAGATAAAGGTTTAAAAGCAGAAGAAATAGAAGAAGAACTTTTAAAAATCATACCTAAAATGAATGCTTCATTATGTTTTGAATCTCTTGAAAATCTAGTTAGAGGTGGAAGAATTTCAAAAACAGCAGGTGCAATAGGAACTGCTTTAGGGTTGAAAGTGATAATTGGATTCGAAGATGGAATGATGACATCAAAAGATAAAGTAAGAGGAAATAAAAAAGCTTTAAAAAAGATAATTTCTGATTATGAAACAAGCAATCCAGATAAAAGCGAACCTGTAATTTTAATAGAAATAGAAAGTCCAGAAATGAAAAGTGAGCTGAAAAAATATTTAGAAGAAAATAATATAAAATATATAGAAACAAAACCTGGATGTGCTGTTGGAATACACTCAGGTACAAGAGTAAGTGGATTATTCTTTTTAAGTGAGTAATGCTTAAAGTTTCAATTCGAATAAAATTTTAATTAGTGCAATAATAAATTATTTTAAAATAATGTTTATATAAAGATAAGGAAAAATTCCTTATCTTTTTTGTTTTAAAGAAAGACAACCCGAATTTTTATATATTTATTGGGGTAAGCTAAAATAAAAAGGAAGGTGGTTACAGTGTATAAGAAAAAGATATTATTACTATCATTTACTATATATTTTATATTTTCAATGTCAGGATGTCAGGCTCTTAATAGCTCAATAATAAATTTGGAAAAAGTTAAAGTTGCTTATGTTATAAATAAAGGATGTTTAGAAGATAAGGGATTAAATGAATTGGGGTTAGAAGGCGTAAACAAGGCTGCTACAGAACTTGGAGTTAAGATAACTACTATAGAAATAGATAAAAGTAATGAACAAAACTTTCAAAAAGAATTTATAAAAGCTACAAAGAGTAATGATTTAATAATTGTAGTTGGAGATGATTTTAATAATGTAGTAAATGAAGCTGCAACTAACTATAGAGATAAGAAGTTTATAGTAACATCAAATAAAATTAGAGAAAGTAATGTTCAAAATATAAGCTTTAGGTATGAAGAAGGTGGATTTTTAGCAGGAGTATTGGCAGGGAGAAAGGGCACAAATAAAGAAGTAGGTTATATTGCAATAAAAGACAGTGAACCAAATAAACAATTGTTATCAGGATATATGGCAGGAATTAAAATAACTAACCCATCTGCATTATCCAAGCTATTATCAAGTGAAAATGTTAAGTATGTTGAAGATTGCAATAAAATAGATATAGCATATAATGAAGCTTTAAAACTTTATGGTAATGGTTGTGAAGTAATACTAACAGATGCTGGTAGAGCTTCTGAAGGGGTTTTTAAAGCCGCAAAGGAAAAAGGTAAGTATGTTATTAATATTGGAATGGATGCAAGAGAAGTATATAGTGATTATAGAGAAAATATATTAGGCTCATTAAAGGTAAATTTTGATAAGGTGCTATATGAAAGTGTATCAGATGTAAAGAAGGGATTATTTAAGAGCGGTAAAGTTAATAAAATAAATGAAGGCTTAAAGGAAAATACTTTGGAAGTTATAATAAATGATGCTTTAATTGACATAAAAACCATAGATTTAATAAATACATATAAAAGTCAAGTAATTAAAGAAAAGATAGAGATTCCTAAGATAAAAGAAGAAGTGCTTGAATTTAAAGTTCAATAATGACTTGATATAACGTTTACTTAAGGTTTATACTAGTATTAAAGATTTATCTTTAATACTAGTATATTAAGTAAAAGTTATAGTTTTTTTTGAATGAAGGTGTACTGTATGAAATTAGATTTTAATTTGAATCTCACGCAAGAACAAAAGTTAATAATGACTCAGCAAATGCAGTTATCTATAAAGCTCTTACAAATGTCAACTTATGATTTAAGAGAGTATATAGAAAATGAATTTGTAGAAAATCCAATACTAGAAGGTGATTTTGATTTTGTCCAAGAAGACAAGGAGTATCAGGACAAAATTAATTACAAAGAAATGATAAAATACTTAGAATTTGATAATTATGGATCTCAAAGTTATGGAGAATATAATAAAGAAGATGATGTATCACCTTTTAATTTCATATGTGAAAAGGAATCTCTTACAGAATACTTGCACGAGCAGTTGTTAGAAAGTGATGAAGACGAATATAAAAAGGCCATAGTATCTTATATGATAGAAAATATAGATAGTAGAGGATATTTGGACATGCCCTTAGAATCCATATGTAAGGAGTTAAATATTTCAATTGTTTTAGGAGAAGAATCATTAGAAATACTTCAGGATTTAGAACCAGATGGAATAGGAGCTAGAGATTTAAAAGAATGCTTAAAAATACAGCTAATTAAGATGGGAATTTTAGATGATAATTTAGAAATTATAATAGATGAGTATTTAGATTTAATTGCAGATAATAAATTTAATATTATAGCCAAGAATTTGAAAATAACTCCAAAAGAAGCTCAAGATTTAGGAGACATAATAAAGGGACTTGAACCTAAGCCTTCCAGAGGATTCTACACAGGAGATGAGGTTAAATTTATAATTCCTGATGCAGCTATTAGAAAAATAGATGGACAATACTTTGTTATAATGAATGATGGAGTTATACCAAGATTATCTATAAGTAATTTATATAAAAATATTATAAATAATAAAGAAGATAAAAATACAGAAAATTATGTAAAAGAAAAATTAAGTAGTGCTATGTTTTTAATAAAGAGCATAGAACAAAGAAAAAGTACTTTGCTTAAAATATTAGAAAAAATAGTAGAAAAACAAAGAGATTATTTTGATAAAGGTCAGAAATATTTAAAACCAATGACACTTAAGGAAATGGCAGAAGAGTTAGGTATACATGAATCTACTGTAAGTAGAGCTATAAAAGATAAATATATATTAACAAGTCTTGGTACTGTGAAAATTAAAGATTTATTTACTACAGGATTAAGTAAGTCAGAAGGTGACGGTGAGGATGTCGCTGTAGTTAACATTAAAAAGCAAATAAAAGAAATGATAGATATTGAAAATAAAAAGAAACCTTTGCCAGATCAAATAATATGTGACGAACTTAATAAAAGAAATTTGAATATCTCAAGAAGAACGGTGGCAAAATATAGAGAAGAGATGGAAATAAAATCATCAAGCAAAAGAAAAAGAATAGAATAAATATTAAATTATAAAGAAAAAATAGTAATAGAGAGGTTGGCTATATATTATAATAAGTTGAATTTAAAGGCTAGCTTCTCTATTATGAACCATTTGTGTAAAATAAGAACTTTAATGGAACATATGAATACAGAATGCTAAAAATTTGTAAAACTTTTAGAAAAGTTTAAAGAAAGTACTTTTAAATTTCGAAGAAGTGTTTTATAATAATAAATGTGGGACATATATATTATATGTGGGACTTTTTTAGACCAAAGGAGGGTTGGAAGTGCAGGAAATATTGTCTTTACAGAAAAAAATAGTTCCTGAACTTGTAGAAGTCCTAGAGAAAAGATATAACATACTTAGGACTATATATTACAATCAGCCTATCGGAAGACGTGTTTTAGCCAATCAGTTAGATCTTGGAGAAAGAATAGTAAGAACTGAAATAAGTTTTTTAAAATCACAAAATCTAATAGAAATAAACACTCCAGGAATGACAGTAACTGAAGAGGGACAAGAGGTAGTAGATAAACTTAAAGATTTTATACATGAAATTAAAGGATTATCTGATATTGAAGAAAACATAAAGGCCTTCCTTGGCTTAAGAGATGTAATAATTGTTCCTGGTGATGTAGAAATGAACCCTATAATTTTAAAAGAACTTGGTAAAGCTACAGCAAATTATCTAAAATCAATTATTAAAGATAATAATATAATAGCTATAACCGGGGGCAACACTATTAAAGAGTTTGTAGAAGCATTACCTAAGATAAATAATATTTCAAATATTCTCGTAGTTCCAGCAAGAGGAGGTATGGGAAGAAAAGTTGAAATACAAGCAAGTACATTAGCAGCATCCTTAGCACAAAAGCTAAATGGCGCTTATAAGTTGCTTCATATTCCAGAAAATCTTAGTTTAGAACTTTTAGATACTTTACTAAAGGAAAAAGAAATAAAAGAAGTAATAGATAATATTCATAAAGCAGATATTTTAATATATGGAATAGGGGATGCTTTAGTTATGGCTGAGAAGAGAGATGTTTTAGAGGAAGAACTTTATAAACTTAAATTTCTTGGAGCTGTAGGAGAGGCATTTGGATGTTACTTTAACAAAGATTCTAAGGTGGTTTCAGAAAATACTTCAATTGGAATAAATATTAATGAAGCAAGAAAAATTAACACACATATTGCAGTAGCAGCTGGGGAAAATAAAGTTGACGCTATTATTGCAACTATGATGAGAAACAATAATGCAGTGTTAGTAACGGATGAAGCAGCTGGTAGAAAAATCGTAGAATTTATCAAGGAACAAACTAAATAAGCTTAAAATTTTAAAAATTTTAAATATAACTATTTTTAGGAGGTAATTGCAAATGGTAAATGTAGCAATTAATGGTTTTGGAAGAATAGGAAGATTAGCATTAAGATTAATGATTGAAAACCCAGAATTCAACGTGGTAGCAATCAATGACTTAACAGATGCTAAAACTTTAGCTCACTTATTCAAGTATGACTCAGCACAAGGTAGATTTAACGGAGAAATCGAAGTTAAAGAAGGTGCTTTCGTAGTTAATGGAAAAGAAATAAAAGTAACAGCTGAAAGAAATCCAGCTGACCTACCATGGGCAGCATTAAATGTTGATGTAGTTTTAGAATGTACTGGATTCTTCACTTCTCAAGAAAAGGCTGGATTACACTTACAAGCTGGAGCTAAGAAAGTAGTTATATCAGCTCCTGCAACTGGTGATATTAAAACAGTTGTATTCAACACTAACCAAGAAATATTAGATGGTACTGAAACAGTTATTTCAGGTGCTTCATGTACTACAAACTGTTTAGCTCCAATGGCTAAAGTATTAAATGACAAGTTCGTAATCCAAAAAGGATTTATGACAACTATTCACGCTTACACTAATGACCAAAACACTTTAGATGGTCCTCACGCTAAGGGTGATTTAAGAAGAGCTAGAGCTGCTGCTGCTAACATAGTTCCAAACTCAACTGGAGCTGCTAAAGCAATCGGATTAGTTATTCCTGAATTAAAAGGAAAATTAGATGGAGGCGCTCAAAGAGTTCCTGTTATAACTGGTTCATTAACTGAATTAGTATGTACTTTAGAAAAGAAAGTAACAGCTCAAGAAATCAATGAAGCTATGAAAGCTGCTGCAAATGAATCATTCGGTTATACTGAAGAAGAATTAGTATCAGGAGATATCATCGGAATCAGCTTTGGTTCATTATTTGATGCTACTCAAACAAAGGTTATGGAAGTTAACGGAGAACAATTAGTTAAAGTTGCTTCTTGGTACGACAATGAAATGTCATACACTAACCAATTAATCAGAACTTTAAAGTACTTCGTAACTAGATAATTAAATAGTTAAGTTTATACTTATAAA
Source organism: Clostridium sp. MB05 (assembly GCF_046581255.1). Taxonomy (NCBI): domain Bacteria; kingdom Bacillati; phylum Bacillota; class Clostridia; order Eubacteriales; family Clostridiaceae; genus Clostridium; species Clostridium sp. MB05. The sequence goes on from NZ_CP174370.1 coordinate 1,233,395, forward strand.
GAACATATTGTTGGTCTGGTTTTATAGTAAAATCTATGAGGCCAGACCAATTTTAAATTAAGCAGAGGTTGAAAATCTTTGATTTTTACTATTAATGCTTACTATTATGAATGAAATGAACAAGAGTTTCATTAAAAATAAATTTAAGAGGTGAAATCAATGAGCTTTAATAAGAAAACTATAGAAGATATAGCTGTTAAAGGTAAAAAGGTTTTAGTAAGATGTGACTTCAATGTGCCATTAAAAGATGGTGTTATAACAGATGAAAATAGATTAAATGGTGCATTACCAACAATTAAATATTTAATAGATAATGGTGCAAGAGTTATACTTTGCTCCCACTTAGGAAAAGATGCATCAAAATCATTAGCTCCAGTTGCTAAAAGATTAAGCGAAATGCTAAATCAAGAAGTTGTATTTGCAAGAGATGAAGAAGTTGTAGGAGAAAATGCTAGAGCTGCTGTTGCAAACATGAAAGATGGAGATGTTGTATTATTAGAAAATACAAGATGCAGAAAAGAAGAAACTAAGAATATCGAAGAATTCTCAAAAGAATTAGCTTCATTAGCTGATATATTTGTAAATGATGCTTTTGGTACAGCTCACAGAGCACACTGCTCAACAGTTGGAGTTACTGAATTCTTAGATACAGCTGTATGTGGATACTTAATTCAAAAAGAATTAAAATTCTTAGGAGAAGCTGTAAATAATCCAGTTAGACCATTTGTTGCTATATTAGGTGGAGCTAAGGTTTCAGATAAAATAGCTGTTATAAACAACTTATTAGAAAAAGTTGATACACTAATAATTGGTGGAGGAATGGCTTACACATTCTTAAAAGCTCAAGGATATGAAGTAGGGTCATCATTAGTAGAAGCTGATAGAATTGAATATGCTAAAGAAATGATAGAAAAGGCAGTTTCTAAAGGAGTTAAGTTCTTATTACCAGTTGACCACAGAGTTGCTACAGAATTCAAAGATGTTGAACCTGTAATAACAGAAGATCAAAACATTCCAGCAGGAAGTATGGGATTAGATATCGGACCTAAAACAGAAACTATATACGCTGATGCAATTAAAGATGCTAAAACAGTTATATGGAACGGACCAATGGGAGTATTCGAATTCGAAAACTTCAACAAAGGAACAATTGCAGTTGCTAAAGCTATGGCAGATGCAGATGCTACAACAGTTATTGGTGGAGGAGACTCAGCTGCTGCTGTTAATATCTTAGGATTTGGAGATAAAATGACTCACATCTCAACAGGTGGTGGAGCTTCTCTAGAATTCTTAGAAGGTAAAGCATTACCAGGAATAGAAGCTTTAAACAACAAATAAGCTTTAAAGAATTTGAATTTTTGATTTAAATATTAAAACTTATTTTTTTAGTACTCCTATGAACTTATGTTAATAGGAGTTTCTTAAAAATTTATAAACAATAAATCTGCAATATATATTGCAATTTTATATCAAATTATATGAGGTGATTTTAAATGAGAAAAGCAATAATAGCTGGAAACTGGAAAATGCATTATACTCCAGCAGAGGCTGTAAAAGTTATAGAAGAATTAAAACCATTAGTAAAGAATGCTACATGTGATGTAGTAGTATGCCCAACTTTTGTTTGTTTAGATGCTGTATTAAAAGCAGTAGAAGGATCAAACATCAAAGTTGCAGCTCAAAACATGCACTTTGAAGAAAAGGGTGCTTTCACAGGAGAAGTTGCTCCAGTAATGCTAGAAGCTATGGGAGTTAGCTATGTTGTTTTAGGACACAGTGAAAGAAGAGAATACTTTAATGAAACTGATGAAGCTTTAAACAAAAAAGTTAAGGCCGCATTTGCACACAATTTAACTCCAATACTTTGCTGTGGAGAAACTTTAGAGCAAAGAGAAAATGGAACAACTAATGAAGTTGTTGGAGCTCAAATTAAAGCTGATTTAGAAGGATTATCAAAGGAATTAGCAGAAAAAGTAGTTATTGCTTACGAACCAATCTGGGCAATAGGAACTGGTAAAACAGCTACTAATGAACAAGCTAATGAAACAATAATGGCAATAAGAAATGTTGTTGTAGAAATGTTTGGAAAAGAAGTTGCTGATAAAGTAAGAATCCAATACGGTGGATCAGTTAAGCCAAACACAATTAAAGATCAAATGGCTATGTCAGACATAGATGGTGCTTTAGTTGGTGGAGCTAGCTTAGTTGCATCTGATTTTTCACAAATAGTTAATTTCTAAGAAAATCTCAATATAAATTTCTAAATAACCTTGTAGGAAATAATAAATTTTCTATAAGGTTATTTTTACTTTATAGAAAATTATATTCTTAAAATCTGTGTATAAATTATTTATAGAATATAAGTTATTAAAGTTAGTCCTATAGAGTAAAAAATAGAATAAAGTGCGCGTGCAAGATTTTTATCAGGCAAGCTTCGGGCACTGAAAAGTGTACCCTCCATTAACCAAATATAAAATTTGTAGTGTCATTTAAATGCACATTCGCGAAAAAAGTCGACAACTCAGCAAGCTCACATTGTCGACTTTTTTATTTTAATTTTACTAATGAGAAAGATAATAATAATTCAAATAGTATATTTTAGAGAAGATGAAGTAAAAAATGTTTATAAATGATAAGAATTGACGAGAATTGACGAGAAAATAGTCACTTAAGGAAAATATTTGGAATAAAGATAATTTATATATTATTTTATCTATTATAGGGGAAAATAGATAAATATAGGGAAAAATAGATAAAAAATGAAAAAGGAAAATATTTGTAAAACGATTTCAGTAAGAGTATAATGTACTTGTATGATAAATACGACATAACTTTATAACAGTAAAGAAGGTGTGTTTATGATTAATGTTAGTATTTATAATACTTCCTAAAAGAAATTGTGTATTAAGATTATTAAATGTATTACAGAATTTTGGGGGAGCAAATGGGAGAGAATGTTGGAATGAAAAAATCCTTATCCTTATGGAATTTTTTTACTATAGGGTTTGGAGCAATTATAGGAACTGGCTGGGTATTACTTGTTGGTGATTGGATGAAAATAGGTGGTGGTCCTGTACCAGCGATGATAGCTTTTATGATTGGAGCTATTTTTTTATTGCCTATAGGAGCTGTTTTTGGTGAATTGACTTCAGCTATACCAATTTCAGGAGGGATAGTTGAATATGTATCAAGAACCTGTGGTGATAAATTATCTTACCTTACAGGATGGTTTTTAGTGTTAGGAAATGCAATATTATGTCCTTGGGAAGCTATTGCAATTTCAACATTAATAGGAGAGTTTATACCATCATTAAATGTTATTCCATTATATGAGATTATGGGGGCAACAGTATATCTTCCACCACTATTAATCTCATTAATTTTTGCAGGGTATGTTATTTACCTTAATTTTAAAGGCGCTTCATCAGCGGCTAAGTTACAAGGATTTTTAGCTAAGTTGTTATTAGGTGGAATGCTTATTGCTATGGGAATTTCCTTATTTAAAGGAGGTCCATCAAACATTTTACCAATATATGATGGAACAATATCAGGGGCTGGGGAAGGATCTAGCATATGGATGGGAATATTACCAGTCCTTGTAATGACACCATTTTTTTATGCTGGATTTGATACAATACCACAACAAGCAGAGGAGGCTTCTGAGGGGTTAGATTGGAATAAATTTGGTAAGGTAATATCTTTAGCATTATTAGCAGCAGGTGTATTTTATGTTATTTGTATCTATTCTTTTGGATCCATTGTAAAGTGGCAGGATTTTATAACTCATAATATACCAGCATTAACAATACTATCAGTAATAGGTCTGGGAGTATTTTATAAGATAATGATGGTTATTGCAGTAATGGGGCCATTAGGACCAATGAATTCTTTTTTTGCAGCTTCAAGTAGAATACTACTTGCCATGGGTAGAAAGGAACAATTACCAAGTAAGTTTGCAAAGATAGATGAGAAAACTGGAACACCTAAAGTAGCTAACGTATTAATGGCAATTTTAACAATAATAGGTCCTTTTTTAGGTAAAAATATGTTAGTTCCATTAACTAATGTTAGTTCATTAGCATTTATTTTTGCTTGCTTTATGGCAAGTGTAGCATGTTTAAGAATGAGAAAGACAGAACCAAATTTGAAAAGACCATATAAGGTTCCAGGGGGTAAGGTTGGTATTTATGCAGCTTGTTTAACTGCGTTAATAATAATTGCATTATTAGTTCTTCCAATGAGTCCAGCATCTTTAAATGCCGTTGAATGGAGCATAGTTATTATATGGCTTTTGTTAGGAATGATTTTTATGGCTGCAAGAAAGAAGAACGTTTATGTTGGTAAGAAAGAAGAGTTTTAAGAAATAAATAATTGAATAATATATGGGTAGGAGGTTTTTATGAGTAAAGTAGCTTTTTTAGGAGGATTATTAATAGATTGTACAGGGGCAGAAGCAATTAAAGATTCTTTGGTATTAGTAGAAGATAAAAAAATAAAATATGCTGGGGAAAAAATAGAGTTTGATGATTCATATGAAGTGGTGGATATTAATGGAAAAACAATAATGCCAGGATTAATAGATTCTCACCTTCATTTTAGTGGTAATTTATCAGATAATGATAATGAGTGGGTTTTAGAGCATCCTATTCAAAAAACAGTAGTAGCTGTGGCTCAAGCCAAAGAGGCTTTAGAGCATGGATTAACTTCTGTAGGAGAAATTTCAAGATCAGGAATACACATTCGTAATATGATAGAAAAGGGAATAATTCCAGGGCCACGTGTTGTAACAACTGGACTAGGTTTCTGCAGAACTGCAGGACATGGAGATTCTCACAATCTTCCATGGGAATATAATAATGTTTCACATCCATGGGCAGAGCGTGTTGATGGACCTTGGGAGTTAAGGAGAGCTATTCGTCATAGAATTAGAGAAAATCCAGATGCAGTTAAAATATGGTCAACTGGTGGTGGAATCTGGAGATTAGATGCTAAGGCAGATTCTCATTATTCAATGGAAGAAATACAAGCTGTAGTTGATGAATGTAATATGGTTGGACTACCAGTATGGTCTCATGCTGAAGGTTATCAAGGTGCTTTAGATTCATGTAAGGCTGGAGTAAGTGCAATAATTCATGGACAAGAGTTAAATGAAGAATGTTTAGAAATAATGAAAGAAAAAGATATTACATTTTGCCCGACATATCAATTCTTCACTGAATGGTTTACTGTGTACGAGCCACCATATAGACCAATACATGATAACTTCCCAGGAAATACAGTGGCAGAAAAAGAATTAAATAGAATAACAAGTAATTTATTAAATGCTAATAAGAAAGGTATTCGTATTACTGTAGGTTCAGACTCTTTCTGTAGTTCATTAACTCCATATGGAAAGTATGCAATTACTGAAATGTATGCATTAAATAAAGCTGGATTGACTGAAAAGGAAGTTCTTTTAGCTGCTACAAAAAATGGAGCAGAAATGCTTAGAATAGATAAGATTACAGGAACTATTGAGGAAGGAAAGTATGCGGATATAATTGTTCTTCAAGGAAATCCTTTGGAAGATATACATGAGGTAGATGCTGACAAAATGGAAATAATAATGAAAGAAGGACACTTTGTAAAGAGAAATATTTAATAAATATCTATAAAGAATCAGTATCAAAATAACTTCTGATACTGATTAACAAAAAAGGAGAATTCGTATTGAATTCTCCTTTTTTATGAATTGTTTGAAAATTTATTGAAATTATTTTCTTGCAAAGGTTTACTGAAATAGGTGTTTTATTGTTTATAAAGTACAAATATAGTATAATAAAGTTAGATTTAAAGAAAGATAATATTAGAATATTGTCAAATATAGATTTTAATAAAAATTTGGAGGGAATTATGGCGAAGAAACCTGTAATGTTAATGATATTAGATGGATTTGGAATTGCTCCAAAATCAGATGGAAATGCTGTTGAAACAGCAAAGAAAGCAAATTTTGATGGACTAATAGAAAAATATCCACACACTCAATTACAAGCTAGTGGATTACATGTTGGATTACCTGATGGACAAATGGGAAACTCTGAAGTTGGTCATTTAAATATAGGTGCAGGAAGAATTATATATCAAGAATTAACAAGAATAACTAAAGAGATTAATGAAGGTGGATTCTTTACAAATGAAGCGTTAAATCTTGCAATTAAAAATGCAAAAGAAAATAATTCAGCACTTCATTTAATGGGATTATTATCAGATGGTGGAGTTCATTCACACATAGATCACTTAAAGGGATTATTACAATTAGCTAAAGAGGCTGAGTTACAAAATGTATATGTTCACTGCTTTATGGATGGAAGAGATGTTCCACCATCATCAGGAAAAGAATTTATAGTAGAGCTTGAAAATTACATGAAAGAAATTGGTGTAGGTAAGATAGCTACTATTGCAGGTAGATATTATGCAATGGATAGAGATAACAGATGGGAGAGAGTTGAACTTGCTTATAATGCAATGGTATTAGGAAGAGGGGAAGTAGCCTCATCAGCTGTAGAAGCTATTGAAAGATCATACCATGATAATAAAACAGATGAGTTTGTATTACCAGCAGTTATAGATTCAAATGGAATGATTAAGAATAAGGACTCAGTAATATTCTTTAACTTTAGACCAGATAGAGCTAGAGAAATAACTAGAGCTATAAATGATAAAGAATTTAATGGATTCAAGAGAGAAACTTTAAACTTAACGTTTGTAACTATGACTCAATACGACAAGACTTTAGAAGGTGTTAATGTTGCATATAGAGCAGAAGGTATAAATAATACTTTAGGAGAGTATGTATCAAGCAAGGGATTAAACCAATTAAGAATTGCAGAAACTGAAAAGTATGCTCACGTTACATTCTTCTTTAATGGTGGAGTAGAAAAAGAAAATCCAGGTGAAGATAGAGCTCTTATAGCATCACCTAAGGTTGCAACTTATGATTTAAAACCTGAAATGAGTGCTTACGAAGTAACAGAAGAGTTAATTAATAGATTAGATCAAGATAAGTATGACATGGTTATATTAAACTATGCTAATCCAGATATGGTTGGACATACAGGAGTAATGGATGCAGCTGTTAAAGCAATAGAAGTTGTAGATGAGTGTTTAGGAAAGATTGCAAATAAAGTTTTAGAAAAGGACGGAACTTTATTTATAACTGCTGACCACGGTAATGCTGAAACTATGATAGATTTCTCAACAGGAAATCCATTTACAGCACATACAACAGATCCAGTTCCATTTGTATGGATATCAAATCATACAGAAGGAAGAACTTTACAAGAAGGAAAGCTTGCTGATATAGCTCCAACTATGCTAAATGTAATGGGACTTGATGTGCCAACAGAAATGACTGGAAAATCATTAATAATAAATAAATAATTTTAAATAAGATTACGTTAGAGTGGTAAAAGAGTAAGGATATTAATTCTTACTCTTTTATATTGCATAAAATTAACAAAATAAGTATTTTGAATATCAAAACATTTGACATTGGAAAATCTTGATTGTATAATATCTGTAATAAATTAAAAGTTATTATTAATAGGAGTTGAATATTATGAAAGTTAGACTGATAACTGATTCAGCATGCGACTTATCAATAGATTATGTACAAGAGAACAATATAGAAGTAGTACCATTAACAGTTAATATAAATGGAGAATTTATACCAGATGATTTAGGACAGACGTTAAAACATGAAGATTTTTATAAAATGATTAAAGAAGGAGCAATGCCATCTACAGCACAGGTGAATGTTGGAGATTTTTTAGAGGTGTTTAAAAAGTGTGTAGATCAAGGGGACGCTATAATATATATAGGATTATCTTCTAGTTTAAGTGGGACTTATAATAGTTCAACAATAGCAAGACAAATGATATTGGAAGAAAATCCAAATGCAATTATACATGTTATTGATTCTTTAAGTGTATCAGTAGGAGAAGGATCTTTAGTTTATAATGCATGTGAGATGATTAAAAATGGTTCTAGTATAGAAGAAATAGTAAACTTTGTTGAAGAAAATAAGAGAAGAATTATCCATGCTATAGTAGTAGATGATTTAAATCACTTAAAAAGAGGTGGACGTATCTCAGGAACGGTAGCGACTGTGGGAGCTTTACTTGGAATAAAACCAACCCTTAAAATAGATGATGAAGGAAAGGTTATTCCAGGAGATAAAATAAAGGGAAGAAAAAAAGCATTAAAGTATTTAGTTCAAGAATTAAAAGAAAAAGCAATAAATCCAGAAGAACAAGTTATTTTTATATGTCATGCAGATTGCTTAAGTGAAGCTGAAGATGTAAAGAAAATGATACTTGAAGAAGTTAAGGTTAAGGATGTATTAATTAATTCTATAGGAGCAGTAATTGGAACTCATGGAGGTCCAGGAACTTTAGCATTGGTATTTAAGGGAGATAAGAGGTAATAATATTAAAAAGTAAAAGCTATGATAAACATAGCTTTTATTTTTTATAAAATTTTCATCGTATAAGACTCACATATTTAAAGGATTTGGAATAGTTTAATGTATAATTATGTATAAAAAGTAAATTGAATAAAGTATTGACAAGTAAAAACTAAATAGTATAATTAAAATAAACATATCGGAATAGTAGGAATAAATGCAATGATGAAGAGAGTAGTATAATAATAGTGTTTGCAGAGAGAAGGAAATGGTGAAAGCCTTTAGCGTTATATTATATGAAGTGCACTTCGGAGTATAAAATGTGAAATATATAGTAGCATTTTAACGGAACGCCGTTTATAGTGTAATTTATTAAGGTGGAACTATGTTCAATTAGAGTGGAACCGCGGAGGATAACTTCGTCTCTTATTTAAGTTAAGAGAGGGAGTTTTTTTATTACTTAAAATTAATTACTTTCAGAATTGGAGGGATTTTATGGAGCTTGATTTAGACTTTATCATTAGTAGCTTACCTAATTTTTTAGAAGCTGCATTTATAACATTCGAACTAGCTATTATATCTATTACATTATCTATTCTAATTGGATTATTAATAGAAGTAGCAAGATATTTTAATTTAAAATGTATAAATGTTATATCTAAGATATATATAGAATTTTCAAGAAATACACCACTATTGATACAAGTATTTTTTCTTTATTATGGATTAACTAAATTTGGAATAAAGATAAGTGGTTTTACTTGTGGAGTTATAGGTCTATCATTCTTAGGCGGAGCTTATATGGCAGAATCATTTAGAGGTGGAGTAGATGCAGTATCAAAAGCTCAAATAGAAAGTGGTCAAGCAATAGGATTAAGTAAAAAACAAATATTAAGGCATATTATTTTCCCTATAAGTTTTTCTGTATCAATTCCATCTATAGCTGCTAATTGTATATTCTTAATAAAAGAAACATCTATTATTGGATCAATAGCAGTTGCAGAGCTTATGTTTGTTACAAAGGATGTTATAGGAATGTATTATAAAACAAATGAGGCTTTATTATTAGTTGTAATATTCTATCTTATAATATTACTTCCTATTTCAATAATTAGTAGAGTTTTAGAGAGGAGGTTAAGATATGGAGAGTTTGGGCAGTAATTTAATTTTTAACTGGGATAACATGAATAGGCTTTTAGAAGGATTACTTGTAACATTAAATGTTGCTTTTGTATCAGTTATTTTATCTACTATATTAGGAATTATATTTGGAATAGTTATGATTAGTAAAAGAAAAGTAGTAAAAATTATTTCAACCATATATCTAGAAAGTATAAGGATAATACCATTAATGGTATGGCTTTTCATATTTTACTTTGGAGTACCAACTCTTTTAGATATTCATTTAGATTCGATATATGTTGGATATATAGTTTTTACATTATGGGGTACAGCAGAAATAGGTGATTTGGTAAGAGGTGCAATTACATCTATTCCTAAAATATATTATGAATCAGCAATGGCTTTGTCTTTAAATAAAATAAAGACTTACAGATATATTATAATTCCAATAAGTATAAGACGAGTTCTTCCTGGGATTATAAATTTAAGTACAAGAATGATAAAAACTACTACTTTAATGACTTTGATTGGAGCGGTAGATTTAGTTAAAGTTGGCCAGCAAATCATAGAAAGAACAGTTTTAACAGAGCCATTAGCTTCATTTTGGATTTATGGATTAATGCTTATAATTTATTTTCTAATATGTTTTCCAATATCCTTAGGAGCAAAGGCATTAGAGAAAAAGTTAAACTAGGAGGGATTTTATGAGTGAAGAAATATTACTTAAAGTTAATAATATAAAGAAGAACTACGGAGAAATTAATGCTCTAAAGGGAGTTGACTTAGAAATTAAAAAGGGGGAAGTAGTAGTTATTCTAGGACCTTCAGGTTGTGGTAAAAGCACATTTTTAAGATGTTTAAATGGCTTAGAAAATATAGATGAAGGAGAAATAATTTTAAAGAATTATGGAGTTTTAGGGAAGGAGGTAGAATTTGAAAAGGTAAGAGGAACTATAGGAATGGTTTTTCAAAGTTATGAATTATTTCCTCATATGAATGTTATAAATAATATTTTACTTGGACCAACTAAAGCTCAAAAAAGAGAGAAAGAAGAAGTAATTAAACAAGCAGATGAGCTGTTAAATAGAGTTGGACTATTTAACAGAAAGTATGCTTATCCTAGAGAGTTATCAGGTGGTCAAAAACAAAGGATAGCAATTGTAAGAGCATTGTGTATGAATCCAGAAATAATGCTTTTTGATGAAGTTACAGCTGCGTTAGACCCGGAAATGGTTAGAGAAGTTTTGAGGGTTTTACTAGAATTAGCACAAAATGGAATGACTATGGTTATAGTTACTCATGAATTAGAATTTGCAAAAAATATAGCAGATAAGATTGTTTTTATGGAGGAAGGTAATATCATAGAAATATCTTCTCCAGAAGAATTTTTTTCAAATCCAAAAACAGAAAGAGCAAAAAGCTTTTTAGCTTCATTTGATTTGTATAAATAATAGCTGTTTTAGATGAAAATGTATAACAGTGCTAAATAATAAAAAGAAAGGGGTAAATAAAATGAAAAAAATATTGTCATTGATTTTAATACTAGTAATAGCAGTAGGAGCATTAGTTGGATGTGGATCAAAAAAAGGTGAAAGTAAATCAGCAATAGAGGAAATTAAGAAAGCTGATAAAGTAAGAATTGGGGTATTTAGTGATAAACCACCATTTGGATTCGTTGATGAAAAAGGAGTAAATCAAGGATATGATGTTTATTTAGGAAAAAGAATAGCTAAGGATTTATTAGGAGATGAAAGTAAAGTTGAATTTGTATTAGTTGAAGCGGCAAATAGAGTAGAATATTTACAGTCAAATAAGGTGGATATAATACTAGCTAACTTTACTGTAACACCTGAAAGAAAAGAAAAAGTAGATTTTGCCAGTCCTTATATGAAAGTTGCTTTAGGTGTAGTTTCATCTGATGGAAATCCAATAAAATCAGTAGATGATTTAAAGGGTAAGAAACTAATAGTAAATAAAGGAACAACAGCAGAAAATTACTTTACAAAGAATTATCCTGATATTGAATTAGTTAAATTTGAACACAATACTGAGGCTTTTGCGGCATTAAAAGATGGAAGAGGAGCTGCTTTAGCACATGACAATACTTTATTGTTTGCTTGGGCTAGAGAAAATAATGGGTTTACAACGTATATTTCAACTCTAGGAGAAGAAGATACAATTGCACCGGCTGTTAAAAAGGGAAATGAAGAATTATTACAATGGATTAACAATGAGGTAGATAACCTTATTAAAGAAGGATTCTTTAAAGAAGCATTTGATAAAACTTTAGTACCGGCTTATGGGGATACTGTAAAACCGGAAACAGTTATTTTTGGTACGAATTAAGCTAAATTAATTATTATACTTTTTAATATAATTTAATATAATTTAAAAAATATATATAAATTGTTTAAAGGGACTCTTCTGCAAGAAGAGTCCCTTTAAACATATCAATAAGAAAACTTACTATAGAAAATACTTAGAAAATTTAAAAAAATATTAAGGAAAAATGTTGACAACCTTTTCATTAGTATGTATAATAAAAATATAAAGTAAGTAAACCAGTTTACTAAATTCATTAAATCAAACTATTTAATGAGGAGATTATTAATAATAAAAATGTTAATCATCCGATTAATTCCAAAAGATATGAAATAAAATACTGTTTAGTTGAAGAAAAAAGTTGGAATTATGAGATTAGATTTGTTGATAGCTATAAGAATGGGATAATTTTCGACAATATAAAACCGGTTTACAAAATGTAGATTTAACTTTCAATTATAGGTATAAAATAGTGATATTCAAACTAAGATAATTATTACGGGGGAAGCCATGATAAAAGAAATAAATGTTGAAGAAATTAAGAAAAGAGAAGAGTTTCTTAATACAAAGCTTATAACAAAAGAAGAAGTAGAAAAAGCAATAGAAAACGTTATAAAACAAATTGATGCAAACATGGAATACTTTAAAGAAAAATTTCCATCATCAGCAACTAAAGATAATAAATATGGAATTATAGAAAATATAGAATGGACAGATGGTTTTTGGACAGGCTTGCTATGGCTAGCTTATGAACATACTGGTGAAGACAAATATAGAAAATTAGCAGAGAAAAACGTATTGTCATTTAAAAATAGAGTTGATAATAATATAGAAATAGATCACCATGATTTAGGATTTCTTTATTCACTTTCAACAGTTAGTGCATATAAATTAACTGGATCAGAAGTAGCTAAAGAAGCATCTATAAAGGCAGCAGATAAGTTAATCTCAAGATACCAAGAAAAAGGTGAGTTTATTCAAGCTTGGGGAGAACTTGGAAGTAAAGACCACTATAGATTCATAATAGACTGTTTATTAAATATACCTTTACTTTACTGGGCATCTGAAACAACAGGTGATAATAAGTACAGAGAAATGGCAGATAAACATTTTGTAACTTCTTGTAATAATGTTATAAGAGATGATGCATCAGCATTCCATACATTCTATATGAATCCGGAGGATGGTAAACCGGTTAAAGGAGTTACAAGACAAGGATATAGCAATGATTCAGCTTGGGCTAGAGGACAAGCGTGGGGAATATATGGTATTCCACTAAACTATAGAAATGCTAAAAACCCACACAGCTTTAATTTATATAAGGGAATGACAAACTACTTCTTAAATAGATTGCCAAATGATAACGTTTGTTATTGGGATTTAATATTTGGAGATGGAGACAATCATTCAAAAGATTCTTCAGCAGCAGCAATAGCTGTTTGTGGAATGCACGAAATGGGAAAATATCTTCTAGAAGTAGATAGTGATAAAGAAGTATATAAATATGCAATGCATAATATTTTAAGATCACTAATAGAAAACTATACTAATTCTGATGTTCAAGAAGGAAAACCAGTATTACTACATGGAGTTTACTCATGGCATTCAGGAAAAGGTGTAGATGAAGGAAACATATGGGGAGATTACTACTACTTAGAAGCGTTAATAAGATTTTATAAAGACTGGAATTTATATTGGTAAGAGAAGGAGAAATTAAAATGAGCGTAAATATTGAAATGATGAGAATTGATGAAAGATTAGTACACGGACAAGGACAAATGTGGTTAAATGCATTAGGAGTTAATACTGTAATAGTTGCTAATGATGAAGCTAGTGAAGATAAGATTCAACAAACTTTAATGAAGACAGTAGTATCAAAATCAATTGCTATGAGATTTTTCTCAGTGCAAAAAACATGTGACGTTATTCATAAAGCATCACCACAACAAAAAATATTTATAATATGTAAGACACCAGCAGATGCATTAAAACTTATCGCAGGTGGAGTGCCAGTTAAAGAAATAAACATTGGAAATATTCACAACTGTGAAGGTAAACAACAAGTAACTCGTTCAATATTCTTAGGAAAAGAAGATAAGGCTGCACTAAAAGAATTATCAGTTAAACATGGTATAAAATTCAACACTAAGACAACACCAAGAGGTGACGATGGTGCACTACAAGTAGATATTACAAAATTCTTAGACTAATATTTTCAAAGTGAACTATGCTTTACTCTAGTAAAGTGTATAAATAAATAAATAAAAATGGAGGTATAAATATGGAAATTACATTACTTCAATGTACTTTGATTGGGCTTTGGACTGCATTCTGTCTATCAGGTATGTTACTTGGAATTTATTCAAATCGTTGTATTATTTTATCTTTCGGAGTAGGAATTATTTTAGGAGATATTCCAACAGCATTAGCTATGGGAGCAGTATCAGAAATAGCTTTCATGGGATTTGGTGTTGGTGCAGGTGGAACAGTGCCACCAAACCCAATGGGACCAGGAATAATAGGTACATTAATGGCAATAACAATGAAAGATCAAGGAATGGATCCAGGTACAGCACTTGCTCTATCATTCCCATTCGCAGTTGCATTCCAATTTTTAATAACAGCAACTTATACTTTCGCGACAGGATTAACTCAATTTGCTAACAAAGGAATAGAACAAGGAAACTTTAAGAAATTTAGATTTTCTGCTAATGCTACAATTTGGATACTTGCAATAGTAGGATTTGCTATTGGATTTGCAGGAGCATTTAGTACATCAGGATTACAAGCTGTTGTAGAAATGATACCAGCCTGGTTAATAAATGGTTTATCAGTAGCAGGTAAGATGTTACCAGCAATAGGATTTGCAATGATATTATCAGTTATGGCTAAGGTTGAATTAATACCGTTTGTATTATTAGGATACGTATGTATAGGATACTTAAACTTACCAGTTATGGGAGTAGCTTTCGCAGGTGCTACAGTTGCACTTCTTGAATACTTCAGAAAAGGACACAGTAATGGTTCTGGCAACAACGACGATGAGGAGGTAGTATTTGAAGATGGAATCTAAAAGAGTTTTAAAACAAAGCGATTATATGAGAGCTTCTCTAAGAGCTTTTTACTTACAAAATGGATTTAACTACGGAAATTACCAAGGTTTAGGATATGCAAATGTTTTATATCCAGCTTTAAAGAAAATATATAAAAATAATGAAGAAGGATTAAAGGAAGCTTTAAGTGAAAACGTTGAATTCTTCAACTCTAATCCACACTTCTTACCATTTATAACAAGTCTGCATTTAGTAATGCTTGATTCAGGAAGAACTCCAAAAGAAGCTAGATCTATAAAGCTTGCTCTAATGGGACCTTTAGCAGGAATTGGAGATTCACTTTCACAATTCTGTTTAGCACCTTTATTCTCAACAATTGCAGCTGGTTTAGCACAGGATGGAATGATTGCAGGACCAATACTATTCTTTGTTGCAATGAATGCAATACTATTAACTATTAAGTTATTAACAGGTTACTATGGATACAAATTAGGTACAAGCATTATAGATACATTAAGTGAAAAAATGGCTCAAATATCATCTGTTGCTAGTATGATAGGTGTAACAGTTATATCAGGACTTGCTGTATCATTTACAAAGATAAATATTGCTTACAAATATGTAGCTGCAATGCCAGATGGTAAAGAAAAGGTTGTATCTATTCAAGAAATGTTAGATAAGATAGCACCAGCATTATTACCAGCTTTATATACAATACTTGTATTTTACTTAATAAAGAAACGTAAATGGACAACTTATCAATTAGTTGGTTTAACAATAGTTATAGGTGTTTTAGGATCTGTACTTAAAGTATTAGCATAATAAAGTTTAGAATTATAAAAATGATGATCCATTATTCCTAGAATACTTGGATCATTATTTTTAGAATTAGTAGAAATCACAACAGGAGGATGAGTAATGAAAATTTTAGTAGTAGGACACGGAGAATATGCAACAGGAATTAAATCTGCAATTAAGCTTTTAACAGGTGTAGATGAAGGCGTTGATGCAATAAATTTGAATGAAGAATTAAATCATGAAGATTTTAAAAGTATGATAAAAGACTATGTAGAAAAAAATAATGATTTAATAATTTTTGCAGACATAACAGGTGGAGCTCCATTCCAAATAACATCTAGAGAAATATTATTAAACGAAGCTTCAGAAAATCAATATGTAGTAGGGGGAGTTTCAGTAGCTTGTATTCTTGAAATAGTAATGAATACTATAGTTATTCAATCAGAAGATGATACTAGAAAAATAATTGATGCAGCTGTTTCAGGGGTTAGCGATATGGCATCTGTTATGTGTAGAAAGGATTTAATGGATTAATAATGAGCGATAAATTATTAGCGTTGATAGTTTTTTTTGCAGCTTATCCAGTTATGATTTCTTTAATTACACCAATAATAAATAAGAAGAAAATAAAAAAGCAAGAAACTTTAAGAGACGAATATCTTAATACCATAAAAGTAAAAGATAAAGTAGTTACTATATCAGGAATTTATGGGACTATAAAAGGTATCCATGGTAACATAGTAAAATTAGAAGTAGATAATAATGTAGAGATTGAAATAGATAAAGCAAGCATAATGGGAACTTTAAAATAGTAAGGAGTTGGGAAATATGAGTCTAAGCAATAACTTTTCGTTAGATTTTTTTGATTTAGATGGAAAGGTAGCTATTGTAACAGGTGGAAATACTGGTATAGGTATGGCTTATGCAGAAGCTTTAGCTACTGCTGGAGCAAATTTATTTGTAACTACATTTGATGATAATATTCAAGAAGTTAAAAAGAATGTTGAAGCTTTAGGAAGAAAGATAGTATTTATAAAAGGCGACTTAACAAATGGTGAGTTTAGAAATGAGGTTGTAGAATCTTGTTTAAAAGAATATGGTAAAATCGATATTTTAGTAAATAATGCAGGAACAATAAGAAGATCACCTCTATTAGAGTATAAGTCAGAAGATTGGGATGCAGTTATGAATATTAATTTAAATGCTGTTTATTATCTATCACAAAAAGTAGCCAAAGTAATGGTAGAGCAAAAGAGTGGTAAAATAATAAATATCGCATCAATGTTATCCTTCCAAGGTGGAAAATTTGTACCACCTTATACTGCAAGTAAACATGGAGTAGCAGGAATAACTAAAGCATTTGCTAATGAGTTAGCAGAACATAACGTTCAAATAAATGCTATAGCACCAGGATATATTAAGACGGCTAATACAGCACCGATTAGGGCTGATGAAAATAGAAATAAAGAAATTTTAGATAGAATCCCAGCAAATAGATGGGGAGAAGTTTCTGACTTAATGGGAACAGTAGTATTTTTAGCAAGTAAGGCTTCAGACTATGTCAATGGACATGTCTTGGCTGTTGATGGTGGATGGTTAGTAAGATGATAAATAAAGTTAAAATTTTAAATGGATTAATAAAAGATGCATTCGTATTAGTGCTTAGAACTGATACAAAAGAAGAAGGAGTATCTATTGCTAATGCAGCAATAAAAGGTGGATGTAATGTTGTAGAAGTAACATTTACAATCCCAAATGCAAATGAGGTAATTGCAGAATTATCTAAGAATAATAAAGAGGATGCAATCATAGGTGCTGGAACAGTATTAGATTCAGAAACAGCAAGAATAGCAATCCTTGCTGGAGCTAAATTTATAGTAAGTCCAAGCTTTAATAGAGAAACATCTATAATATGTAATAGATATGGGATACCATATATACCAGGATGCTTTAGTGTTAGAGAAGTGGTTGAGGCAAGAGAATATGGTTCAGATATAGTTAAGCTATTCCCAGGATCAGCTTTTAAACCTTCAATAATAAAGGATATAAAAGCACCTATAAAAGGAATTGGAATTATGGTTTCAGGTGGAATAAGCTATGATAATATGTCTGAATGGGTTTCTAATGGATGCGATATAATTAGTATAGGAAGTTCTATAGTAAATTTAAAGGATCCAGTAATTATTGAAAAGGAAACAAGAAAATATATAGAGCGTATTTATGAAATAAAGAATTAGTGGAGGTAGAAATGAAAAATGTTTTAGTATTTGGTGAAGTATTATTAAGATTAACGCCTCCTAATAATTTAAAAATAATTCAAACTAATAGCTTTAATTTATATTTTGGTGGTGCAGAAGCTAACGTAGCTGTTGGACTAAGTAATCTAGGAGTAAAAACTAGAATATTAACAGCTTTACCTGGAAATGAAATTGGATATGCTGCAAAAGCTTTCCTTAAAGCTAATGATGTAGATTGTAATCATATTGTTACAAAGGGTAATAGGTTAGGCATATACTATTATGAAGAGGGATGTTCTGCAAGAAGAGCAAAAGTTATTTATGATAGAAAGAATTCTGCTATTACAGAATTAGAATATGAAGACATAGATGTTGATAGTGTTTTAAAAGATGTAGAAGTTATACATATTTCAGGAATAACTTTTACGTTAGGTGATAAAGTTATTAATGCTGTTACTAAATTAATAGATGAAGCTAAAAAGAGAGATATTAAGATTAGTATAGACTTAAATTATAGAGCTACATTATTTAAAAGCTATAAAGAGTTTGTAGATATTGTAAAGCCTATAGTAAAGGATAGTTACTTATGCTTTGGATGGTTAAATAAAGATACAAGTAGTTATAGTGTTTTTGATGCTGCGAGTGAAGAGATTTCAGATGAAATTTTCATTGAAAACTTTAAGTATATGACGGATGAACTAGGAGTAAAGAACGTAGTAACTACATTACGCACAGGAACTCCGTATAATTATCACACATTAATGGGAATGTTGTTTGATGGAGAAAATTTATATAGATCATCAAAATATGATTTTAGTATGATATCAAGAATTGGTGGTGGAGATGCCTTCGCTGCAGGAATAATCAAGAAAATGTGTAGTGATAAATGCGCAGATCTTAATGAAGTAATAGAGTTTGGTGTGGCTACAGCTGTATTAAAACAAACTCAAATTGGGGATGTAGGTATTTCAACTGAAAGTGAAGTATTAGATCTTATGAATAATAAGAACTTAGGTAGTGTAAATAGATAAGCCATAAAATTTAATTTGAACTCCAAATTAAATTTTAAATAAAATAAAATAAAAAGCATGATCTATAGGATCAAAAAAGTAGAATAGGGATTTGGGTTATGCTCAAATCCTTATTTTCTATTATTATGTAAGGGGGAATAGATTGAAATGGATAGTAATAATGTAGAAAAATTAAAAATAAAAGTAAAAAAATATATGGTATCATATGAAAAGGAAAATGTAGTTAATTATATAAAAAATCAATGTAAAGATAGTTACAAGGAAACCTTAAAAGGCGCTAATTTTTTATTGAATAATTCCTTTATCTTTGATGAAGCTTGGGATATGGAGCAATGTAAAATACCATATGTAAATAGAAAACTGGATTGGAATTATACTCCTAATGGAGATGAAGAATGGACATTTATGTTAAATAGACATGAATACATTCATAAATTAATAGTTGCCTATTATGTTGAAAATAATGATATATACATAAACAAATGTAAAGATCTAATTATAAATTGGATAGATAATAATGAGATTAAAGAAGGAAAAACTACAAGAACAATAGATACAGGTATAAGGTGTTTAAGTTGGATGTACACATTAATACATTTAATAAACGAAGATAAAATAAATGATGATGAAATACTAAAAATAGTTTTAAGTATTGTGGAACAACTTAATTATTTAAAAGATTCTTATATAGATAAATATATACTAAGCAATTGGGGAGTGCTTCAAACTACTTCTATAGTAATTTCATATTTCTGTCTTGATAATTTTATTAGCAATGATTTATTTGATTGGGCACTAGATGAATTATATAAGCAAATTGATATTCAAGTATTTGATGATGGTTCACACTGGGAGCAATCAGTTATGTATCATGTAGAAGTACTTAATTGTTGTATTAAAGTAATTTATATGAGTGAAGTATTCAAATTTGACTTAAAGGAAGAATTTAAAAATAAAGTACATTCTATGGCAAAGTATTTAATGTATTGTGGAGGTCCTAATAGCCATCAAGAAGCTCAAGGGGATAGTGATAGAACTGATATTAGAGATGTATTAGTAAAAGCAGCTACTATATTTAATGATGGGGAGCTAAAGAAAAATGCCTTTGAAAAAATGGATTTAAGTAGTATTTTTCTTTTAGGATATGATTATAATAGAAAATATTTAAATTTAGCAGAGAAAGAAATTACTAATTTAAATAAATCCTTTGAAGATTCAGGTAATATTTATATAAGAAGTAGTTTTGAAAATGATGCTAGCTTTACTTATATTCAAAATGGAACATTAGGGAGCGGACATGGTCATTCAGACTTAGGCCATTTTTCAATTTATTATAAGGGCAAGCCTTTTATGATAGATGCAGGAAGGTACACTTATGTAGAAGAAGATCCAATTAGAGAGTATTTAAAATCAGCTAAAGCACATAATGTCTCTGTTATAGATGATATGCCTTTTGCTATTCCTAATAAATCATGGGGATATGATTTATATGCTGATGTACTAAAAAATTACTTTAGAGAAAAAGAAGAAGTGGCATATGCTGAATTACCTTATTTAGCTGAATTAAAAGATGGTACACCTTATACTGTGATAAGGAAAGTTATGATTATATCAAAAAATATATGGGTTATAGTAAATGATATAAGATGCAAGGGAAAACATGTATGTAAAAATTATTATAATTTTGATAATAATGTTATTATTCAAGAGAAAGATAGCTATATTAAATGTAAAAATGATGATACAATTATTAATGTATATAATTATAATATTGATAAGTATAGTATTAAGAAAAGCATAATTTCTAAAAAATATAATGAAATTAATAATAGTAATAAGTTAGTTACTGAAACTAATTTTATAGATAAATTGATTAATTATGATGTCATTGTAGGAGAAGAAAATAATAGAGAAATAGTAGTAAAGGATGCAGAGATAAGACAATTTAATAATAAAAATAAGATTAGTGATGATGTAGCAATAGTTAAAGAAATAGAAGCGGGATATAATGAAAGCTATGTAGTTATTATATTTAATAAAGAAACTTATAAGGGAGGAAAAGTTTATTTTTATGAAGATATTCCTGTGTATGGGAAGGGAGTAGTTATTCATAAGATAAATGGTAAACATAAAACAATTTTTCTAAAGGGATAAATAAAGTTGAATTATGAAAATTTTTAAGGAGGAATATAGGTGGGGAATAAAAATGGCAAACTAACAATAAACGATATTGCTAAAAAAGCTAACACATCTAAGACTACAATATCATTTTATTTAAATGGAAAATTTGAAAAGATGTCTCCTGATACGAGAAGGAGAATTGAACAAGTTATAGAAGAAACAAACTATAGCCCTAATATTATGGCTAGAAGTTTAAAATCAAAAAAATCTAATTTAATAGGTGTTGTTGTTGCGGATATCACTAATCCATTTAGTAATAATATAGTTAAGGGGATTGATGATGTTGCTAGAAAAAAAGGTTATCAAATTATTGTTGGTAGTAGTAGTTTAAGGTATTCTCATGAAGAGAAATATATAAAAAGAATGTTAGATATGGGAGTAGATGGTTTTATAGTTCAACCTAGTGTTAATTTTGATGAATTATCAAAATTAATTGGAGAAAAAGGGAAAAATCTTGTTTTTCTAGATAGTGTAAAGTCAGATTATAAAGGGAAGTGGGTAAAAACTAATAATTATGATATAACTTATGAGGCAATAATTAGTCTAGCTCAAAAGGGATATGATGATTTTATTTTAGTAACAGAAGATCCAAACTTACTTATAGCAAGGCTAGAAAGAAAAAATGGTTTCAAAGATGCTGTAGATAAACTAAAAAGAAAAAATCATATAGAAGTTATTGAGGAAGATACAACATGTGAAGCGATAGCAGATATATTATCAAGCAAAGTTGATAACAATAAAAAAACTTTGGTTTTTGCAACAAATGGGAAAACTTTGCAAAAAGTTTTCAGAGCTATTAATCTTAAAGGCTGGGATGTTCCAAATAAAGTTGGGATAATGGGTTTTGACGATTGGGATTGGACTTTATATGCTACACCTTCAGTAACAACTATATATCAGCCAACCTACGAAGAAGGTAAATACGCTACTAAGTTATTAATTGAAATGATAGAAGAAAGCGATGAAATACAAGAATCTGAAATTTTTAAGTGTAGTATAAATTGGGCTGAATCAACTAATCTTAAAGCAGATTAATAATAATCTGATTACATATTATATTAGTTCTAATAAAAAACTCTTTATAATACTATATTAATATAGGATTATAAGAGAGGGGTTATTATGGCTAGGACTTATGCTTATTCAGCAGATTTTGATGCTGAAACAGAAGAGCTTTTTAAAGGAGCTGTTTTTCTTGGAGAAGGTCATAATGGTATAGTTTATGAATTACCTGGTAATAAGGCTATAAAGATATTTCAAGAGGTGAAGTGCTGCAAAGAAGAAGGCGATATACTGAAGAAAGTAAGTAGATCGAAATATTTTCCTAGAGTTTATAGTACAGGAAATTTTTATATAGTTAGGGATAAGGTAGAAGGACATAGATTAGACCATTATATAAAGAAAAAAGGCTTTAATTATGAAATTGCAGAAGGTTTATATAATTTGATAGAAGAATTTAAAAGACTTAAATTTACTAAAATAGATGCTAGATGTAGAGATATATATATAACAGATGATAATAAAGTAATGGTTATAGATCCAAAACAATGTTATAAAAGAAAAGTTAACTACCCAAGACATCTTATGAAAGGTCTTTATAAAATAGGTGTATTAGAAAGTTTTATGGAGGATATAAGACAAATAGATTCTGAAAAGGCAGAAGAATGGGAAAAGAAATTTGAACAATATTCTCAAAATAGTGAATTAGAAATTTAGTAAAATTTATAAATAAAGGAGTTAAACTTTGAGATTAAGTTAACTCCTTTTGTTTAAGAACTATTTAATTATAAATGATAAAACACCTAAGATTATACATATAACACCACTTAATAATTGTCCTATTCCAGAAGCTTGTCCTAATAAGAAAAAATTAAAAATGTTTTTTCTTGTCTGAGTTTTTCCTATAAATGCATCATCATTTTTCATTCTATATATACCCCATAATGTCAAGACTACTCCAAAAAGTATAAATAGTATTTTCTCAATTTCCATAATATTTTCCTCCATTTATTGTTATATTATTTTATTATTTACATTTTACTATTTTATAATTAGTCATCTTCTTCAAATATAAAAGTTTCTTCAATTGTTAGGTTAAACACTGAAGCTATTTTATATGCTAGTAAAACAGATGGATTATATTGTTGCTTTTCTAAAGAGATAATTGTTCTTGAAGATACACATACTTTATTAGCTAATTCTTGTTGTGTTATTCCATGTTCTAAACGTAATTCTTTTATTCTATTTTTCATAACCTTCTCCTAATTAAAGGAAGTAATTATAATATTTTTTAGCTAATATGTTAGTAATCATGCAAAATATTACAATTATAAATAAAGCAGTATTCATTGAAAGTATAATCCACTTTGAAAGAAACATCATAAGGATAATCACAATCATTAAAATTTTCATAGTAAAGTGTGAAGCCTTTCCGTCTATTAAATCATCTCTCTCATCGTACTCTTTTGACATCTCTCTTTCCAACTGTTTTTTATTAGTATTAAATTTAATGTGAGAAGTTATAGCAAAAACTAAAAAACCTACTCCTATTAATAATTTTATAATACCAAAATAAAATTCTTTCATATTATTAGTTTTAGAATAATTAAAAATTATCTCAAAAAAACCCATCGTAAGAATAAGTAATGAGAATAAGTAAAGTTCTGTAAATTTATTTTTCAAACAAATCACTCCTAACAGTATGATATGAAGTTAACTTCATGTGAAGTTAACTTCATATTACATTATATTAAATAGAGTGTCAAGAATTGATTTGTTATATCAATACATGAATATAAAAAATTGATACATTATATTTTTCTTGATATGTTTGACTTGAAAAAAATTAATTATGAATACATATAAGGAAAAATATATTGAAAAATATGGTGAAAGTGGTATAATGATAATATAAATATAATAATAATTATTATTTAGTAAAAAATGTTATTTGTTTCGTTAAACTCTATAATACAGTACTTTAATGAATAATATTATTTCTGGATGAAATAATAATAAAGGTACAGATATAGAAAAGAGAGCAAATTACATTCAAATAAAGGAGGAAAAATAATGAAAAATTATTGTGAAATAGTAGACGTTGTAGCTAGACAAATCCTTGATTCAAGATGTTTCCCAACAGTAGAAGTTGAAGTATATTTAGAAGATGGTACTGTAGGTAGAGCAGCTGTTCCATCAGGAGCATCAACTGGTATGTATGAAGCAGTTGAATTAAGAGATGGAGATAAGAGCAAGTATTTAGGAAAAGGTGTTTTAAAAGCAGTTCAAAATGTAAATGATACAATTGCAGAAGAATTAATTGGATGCAACGTATATGATCAACCATATATAGATAAATTACTTATTGAATTAGATGGAACTCCAAACAAAGCAAAATTAGGTGCTAACGCTATATTAGGTGTTTCACTTGCTGTTGCTAATGCAGCTGCTAAATCATTAGAGTTACCATTATATCAATATGTAGGTGGAGTAAATGCGAAAGTTTTACCAGTTCCTATGATGAATATAATTAATGGTGGATCACATGCTGATAATTCAGTTGATTTACAAGAATTTATGGTTATGCCAGTTGGAGCAAAGACATTTAGTGATGCATTACAAATGTGTGCTGAAGTTTATCATACATTAAAGAAAACATTACATGATAAAGGGTATTCAACTGCAATCGGTGATGAAGGCGGATTTGCTCCAAACCTTAAGTCAAATGAAGAAGCTATCGAAGTTATTATAGAAGCTATAACTAACGCTGGATACAAAGCTGGAGAAGATATGTTCATAGCAATAGATGCTGCTTCATCAGAGTACTACAAAGATGGAAAGTATGTATTAGAACATGAAGGAAAGACATTAACTGCAGCTGAAATGGTTGACTTCTTAGAAAACTGGGTAAATAAATATCCAATTATATCAATTGAAGATGGTATGGCTGAAGAAGACTGGGAAGGTTGGAAGCTAATAACTGAAAGATTAGGAAAGAAAGTTCAATTAGTTGGTGATGACTTATTTGTTACTAACACTGAAAGATTAGAAAGAGGAATTGACATGGGAGTTGGTAACTCAATCCTAATCAAGTTAAACCAAATTGGTACTTTAACTGAAACTTTAAATGCTATAGAAATGGCTAATAGAGCTGGTTATACAGCAGTTATTTCACATAGATCAGGAGAAACAGAAGACACTACAATTGCTGATTTAGTTGTTGCTGTAAATGCTGGTCAAATCAAGACTGGTGCTCCAGCAAGATCAGAAAGAGTTGCTAAGTACAATCAATTAATAAGAATTGAAGAAGAATTAGATGATGTAGCTGAATACAGAGGAAGAAAAGCATTCTTTAACGTTAAAAAATAGTTTGAATTATATTTATATAAGGATAAGGTGATGAATCTTATCCTTATTTTTATGTGATGGTATTATTTTGTAACTACATACTTGTAATATAGTATTCAATATGTTAATATAAATTTATGTAAATACGACCGGTTTCAGATATCATGGGAGGTATAACAATGAACAATTTTTTATTAGTGTTAGAAGTAATATTAGGACTAGTAATTATAATATCAGTATTATTACAACCAAGTAAAACAGATGCATTAAGTGGATTAATCCAAGGTAGCAAGACAGAAACTTTCTTTTCAAAGAACAAAGCAAGAACTAAAGAAGCTATGTTGTTGAAGGTAACAATTATAGCTATGACTTTATTTGTTGTGAATACAATAGCATTAAATTTAATATAATGTTATAAAGAGAGCTGCTTTTATTACGGTAGCTCTTTTATATTATAAATAGGAGAGTGAATTTATGGGTATTTTTAACGCTTTAATGGGCAACGCTTCAGAAGTAAACGTAGATGAATTGGCTAAAGAATATGGAAAAATATTATCTCCATCAGAAAAAATAGAAAGGGCTTACAAATTAGTAAGAGACCTGTTTATTTTTACTAACAAGAGATTAATTTTAGTTGACAAACAAGGAATGACAGGAAAGAAAACAGAATATCATTCTATTCCTTATAAATCAATAACACATTTTAGTATAGAAACAGCTGGACATTTTGATTTGGATGCTGAACTTAAAATATGGATCTCAGGAACAGCTCTTCCAATAGAAAAACAATTTAATAGTAGTTTAAATATTTACGAATTACAAGCTTTACTTGCAGATTACTGCCTTAAATAATAATAATTTATAATAAGAAATTGAAAATTGTAATGAAATTTTTAAATAAGAAATTGATAATAATGGGCAATTGACAATGAAAAGGTACAATTAAGGAAAGAATAGTTTCTATCCTAAGTTGTCCATTGTTAATTGTCCATTACTGATTTAAACTTATAAGTTTGATTATTAATTTTATATTGTTATTGGTGTAATATAAAGGTAAATTGGATAAAATAAAATAGAATGAAATACAGAATATATGGAGGAAAATTTATATATGGGAATTAAACAAACATTATTAAGCTTTATGAGAGAAGAAGCATATAGACCAATGGATATACAAGAGCTAGTATCTGTATTTGATATAAATCCTGACGAATATAAGTCTTTTAAAAAGGTTTTAAAATCAATGGAAAGAGAAGGCTTGATTGTTAGAACTAAAAAGGATAAGTTTGGTGTACCTGAAAGACTTGGGTTAATTACTGGTAAGTTGCAAGTTCACCAAAAAGGATTTGGATTTTTACTTCCTGAAACAGAAGGAGAAAAGGATGTATTTATTCCTAGCTCATCTATGAATGGAGCAATGAACGGAGATAAGGTTTTAGTTCAAATAAC
This sequence comes from Clostridium sp. MB05, assembly GCF_046581255.1. Classification (NCBI taxonomy): domain Bacteria; kingdom Bacillati; phylum Bacillota; class Clostridia; order Eubacteriales; family Clostridiaceae; genus Clostridium; species Clostridium sp. MB05. The sequence continues at coordinate 1,260,378 of NZ_CP174370.1, forward strand.
AAGAGAAGATTTAAATGGTAAAAAAAGAGAAGGGGAAGTTAGAGAAGTTTTAGAAAGATCTAATACCAAGGTTATAGGAGTATATGAAGATAGCAGAAACTTCGGCTTTGTAGTTCCAGAGGATACTAGATTAAATCAAGATATATTTATATCTAAGAAAGATAGAAATGGAGCTAACGATGGAAATGTAGTAATTTGTGAAATAGTTAAATGGGCAGACAAAAGAAGAAGTCCAGAGGGTGTAGTCAAAGAGGTATTAGGTAGAAAAGGAGATAAAGGATTAGACATACTTACAATAATCAAAAAATATGGATTACCAGAGGAGTTTCCAGAGAAGGTTCTAAATTATGCTGAAAATATAGAAGAAGAAATAGAAGAAAAAGAATATGCAAGAAGAAAAGATCTTAGAAATTTAAGAATGGTAACAATAGATGGTGAAGATGCTAAAGATTTAGATGATGCAGTTTCAATAGAAAGATTAGACAATGGTAAATTTAGATTGGGAGTTCATATTGCAGATGTATCGCATTATGTAAGAGAGAAGAATCCTCTAGATAAAGAAGCTTTAAAAAGAGCTACATCAGTATATTTAATAGATAGAGTTATACCAATGTTACCTAAAAAGTTATCTAATGGTATTTGTTCTTTAAATCCCAAAGTAGATAGATTAGCTTTAAGCTGCTTTATGGTTATAGATAAAAGCGGAAAAGTAATTCAACATGAAATAGAAGAAACAGTTATAAAAACTAGTGAAAGAATGACATATACAGATGTAACTAAAATATTGGAAAATAATGATGAAGAGCTTATAAAAAGATATGATTATTTAGTAGATGATTTTAAGGCTATGGAAGAACTATGCAGTATTCTTCGTGAAAAGAGAATGAAAAGAGGAGCAATAGACTTTAATTTTGAAGAATCAAAAATAATATTAAATGATTTAGGAAAACCAATTGATATTAAACCTTATGAAAGAGCTATTGCAAATAGAATAATAGAAGAGTTTATGCTTGTATGTAATGAAACAATAGCTGAGCATATGTTCTGGACTAATTTACCATTTGTATATAGAATACATGAAGAGCCAGATGAAGAAAAGCTAGAGAAGTTTAAGGAATTTGTTCATAATTTGGGGTATGTTGTAAGATGGGGACAAGAAGCTCATCCAAGAGCTCTTCAAGATATACTAGAAAAGGTAGAAGGAAAAAAAGAAGAAACAGTAGTAAGTACTTTATTGTTACGTTCAATGATGCAAGCTAAATATTCTCCAGAATGTGTAGGACACTTTGGACTTGCAGCAAAATACTATTGTCACTTTACATCACCAATAAGAAGATACCCAGACCTTCAAATTCATAGAATTATAAAAGAGCAATTAAATGGAAAAATAGATGAAAAGAGAACAGGAAGACTTACAAATATAGTAGAAGTAGCATCAAAGCAATCATCAGAAATGGAAAGATTAGCACAGGAAGCAGAAAGAGAAGTTGATGATTTAAAGAAAGCAGAGTATATGCAAGAAAGAATTGGAGAAGAGTTTACAGCTATAATATCTTCAGTTACATCCTTTGGATTATTTGCAGAACTACCAAATACAATAGAAGGATTAATTCATATAACAGCTTTAGATGATGATTACTACATTTATGATGAAGCACATTTATGCTTAATTGGTGAAAGAACTAAAAAGGTATATAGATTAGGTGATGAAGTTAAAGTTAAATGTACTAGAGTTGATATAGATAACAGAGAAGTTTATTTTGACTTAATTGAAGAAGAACAAACTAAAGAAGAAATTGTTCCAAGCGAAAAACTTAGTGAAAAAATTCAAGAAGCTAAAGATGAAATAAGAAATGAATTATCTCAAGAAAATGATGATAGTATAGAAAATGAAGAAAATAACTTATATGACTTATAATGATAAAATGCTATTTGAGTAAACTCAAATAGCATTTTTTTAGGCTTTAAAATACTAAATTGTATTTAATAAATTGATCGAAATTTTAAAAATAATTTATAAATTAACATATAATTAATTGATTTATAATATTTTAAAAAAGATAGTGATTATTTTTTTATAATATGATATTTTTGAGTTGTTATAGATATCAATGTAAAAGGAGAAAAATATATGGATATTAGAATTGAAAAAATAAAAAAATGTAGGGTTGCATATGTAAGGGGAGTTGGTCCCTATGGAGCTTCTAACATTCAAGTAATGGCGAATTTAAAAAAATGGGCAGAAGAAAAAAATTTATTTGATGAAGAAGCAATAATATATGGTATTCCTCAAGATAATCCCCAAATAACAGCTCCAAAAGATTGTCGCTATGATGCATGTATAGTTATTTCAAATGATTATCAAATAGATGATTCAATTAATGAAGCTGAACTTAATGCTGGAGAATATGCAGTTTATAAAATTAAACATACAGAAGAAGATATTAAAAAAGCATGGAAAGAAATATTCATTAATTTAGAAAATGCAGGATATAAAATTGATAACAAGCCAACTATTGAGAGATATTCTAATGATATGGTTAACAAAGGATATTGTGAAATATGTGTACCTATAAAAAAGTTATAACTTAAAGGTTATTTTGAAAATACAAATTTAAGTTCCGTAATAAAAATCAAATAACAATAATAAAAGATATTATTAATTGTGGTATATAGTGTAATTACTATGTTATACTATAGATAGTAATAGAAGGATAGAAACGTGTGGTGAGTTAGAAATGGTAAGGAAGAAAAATAGTAATACATTAGCTGAAAATAGAAAAGCTAGACACGATTATTTTGTAGAAGAAGCTATAGAAGCTGGAATAGCTTTAGTTGGTACAGAAGTTAAATCAATAAGAGCGGGAAAATGTAATTTAAAAGAGTCTTATGCAGATGTAGAAAATGGTGAAATTACTATAAAAGGTATGCATATAAGTCCTTATGAGCAAGGAAATATATTTAATGTTGATCCTTTAAGAGAAAGAAAGCTCTTACTTCATAAAGAACAAATATCAAGATTTGCAGGTCTTGTATCACAGCAAGGATTCACTTTAATACCTTTATCATTATATTTGAAAGAGGGTAAGGTAAAGGTTGCCCTTGGTTTATGCAGAGGTAAAAAGAATTATGATAAGAGAGATTCAATGCTTGAAAAGGCTCATAAGAGAGATATAGAAAGACAGTTAAAAAACTCTACAAGATATTAATAAAGAAATAAAGTTTAAAAGGGACTATAATCTTAATTTTTTAATAATTTAAGATTATAGTCTTAGTATTTTGTAGAAAAATTATCAATCTAATAGTAAACTTATATTATACAGAAAAATATTAGTATGAAAAAGTATTAAGAGGTAAGTGGTCATGTATAATAAAAATTTATTAATTAAGAAATCTCATAAAAGAAGTGAAATCTATGGAGTTGAAAAAAGTAGCAATCACTCTAAAACTATATTATATGGAGAAGAACTTACAAAGGTATTAGATTTAAATAAAGAACTAATAGAAATATCTAAGCCGTATATAGATATGGTGGTTGAATCTGTAGAGGATAAGGATTTTATAATAATATTAACAGATAATAATGGATGTATTCTTTATATAAGAGGAGCTAATGAAATAAAAGGGGAATTAGAAAAGTTAAATTTAAAAGTTGGTGCCTATATGGATGAAAAAAATATAGGAACAAATGCAATGGGAACAGCTATAAAGGAAAATACATGTCTTCAAATAACTGCAAAAGAGCATTATATAACAATATTTCAAAGCTTAACTTGTTCTGCAGCACCTATTCATAATAGTAAAGGAGAAATAATAGGAACTTTAAATTTAACAGGAAAAAGCAACATGAAGCATCCTCATACTTTAGGGTTAGTTATTTTTGGAGTTAAAGCTATAGAAAATGAATTATACAGAATAAAAACTAACTATATATTAAACCAAACCTACAATTATATGAAAACTGTTATAGAAAATGTTGATAAAGGAATAATGATTGTTGATATATATGGGAAAATTATAAATATAAATGAATTAGGCCTTAGTATTTTAGATAAAAAAAATCATAATTTAATAAATGAAGATATAAATTACATTATACCAAACTTTCAAAACATAGTAGACAGAATATCAAATAATAATGAAATAATAACTAAAGAAATAAAATTAAGTCATGCAAGTAGATATAAAACAGAAGTTATACTTAAAGGCATTAAACATAATGAAAAGATAATAGGGATTGTAGTTACTTTAACAAAAGTTAAAGAAAAAAATAAAGAAAATAATTTTACAGGAGCTTTTTTTACATTTAACGATATTATAGGAGAAAGTGATGCTATTAAAAATGTTATAACTAACTGTAAGATCATAGCGAATAGCCCTTCTACAGTATTGATACAGGGAGAAAGTGGAACAGGTAAGGAAGTCCTAGCACAATCAATTCATAATTATAGCTTAAGAAAAAATAATAAGTTTATAGCAATAAACTGCGGTGCTATACCAGCTAATATTATTGAGAGTGAGCTTTTTGGATATGAGGATGGGACCTTTACTGGAGGTAAAAAGGGAGGCCGAATAGGAAAGTTTGAAATTGCTAATGGTGGAACACTGTTTTTAGATGAAATAGGAGAAATGCCACTTGATATGCAAGTTAAATTATTAAGAGTCCTTCAAGAGGGGAGAGTAACTAGGCTTGGAGGAAGCAGAGAAATTCCAGTAGATATGAGAGTAATAGCTGCAACAAATAAGGACTTAAAAAGGGAAGTTATAAAAGGAACATTTAGAGAAGATTTATATTATAGATTATGTGTTATTCCTATAAAATTACCTCCACTTAGAGAACGAAAAGGTGATATAAGAAAGCTTATAGAATATTTTTTAAGTATGAAATCAATAAAATTAGAAAAAGATATACCAGATATAAGCAAGGATTTATTTAATAGGCTATTAGCATATAATTGGCCAGGGAATATAAGACAATTAGAAAATTGTATAGAAAATATAGTCAACTTAAATGGAGAATTATCTGCAGATATAATAGATGAATGTGAAGAAAAGAGAAATGAAATTTTGAATATAAAAAACAAAGACATAATTATAGAAGAAGCTAAAGAAGAATGCTTTAACTTAGAAGAAATTGAAAAGATAGCAATAAGAAATGCTATAGAGCATAATAAATATAATATGACAAAGACAGCAAAGGCTTTAGGAATAAGCAGAAATACTTTGTACCTTAAGATAAAAAAATACAATCTAGATGTAGATTAACTTAATTGTAACATAATAAGACAATGTCCTAAAATAGAACAGTAATTTTCATTAAACTGTTTTATTTTAGGACATATTTATTTTTGGAATTATATAAAATGTGGCAAAGTCAATAATTTAACAATGTTGTTAAAGAAATAACTAATTGGCATGAGTCTTGCTATTTAAATTAATGTAACTTAGTAAGAAATAAATTATATATAAACTTTAGGAGGTTTTATTATGGCTCGTTTCACATTACCAAGAGACTTATATCATGGAGAAGGATCATTAGAAGTATTAAAAACATTAAAAGGTAAGAAAGCAATGGTTGTAGTTGGCGGAGGGTCAATGAAACGTTTTGGATTCTTAGATAAGGTAGAAAGCTATTTAAAAGAAGCAGGAATGGAAGTTGAACTTTTTGAAGGAGTAGAACCAGATCCATCTGTTGAAACTGTTATGAGTGGTGCAGAGGCTATGAGAAAATTTGAGCCTGATTGGATAGTTGCAATGGGTGGTGGATCACCAATAGATGCAGCAAAAGCAATGTGGATTTTCTACGAATATCCAGACTTTACATTTGAACAAGCAGTTGTTCCATTTGGATTACCAGAACTTAGACAAAAAGCTAAATTTGTAGCAATTCCATCAACAAGTGGTACAGCTACAGAAGTGACAGCATTTTCAGTAATAACAGACTATAAAGCAAAAATTAAATATCCTCTAGCAGATTTTAATATAACTCCAGATATTGCTATAGTAGATCCAGAACTTGCACAAACTATGCCACCTAAGCTTGTAGCACATACTGGAATGGATGCATTAACTCATGCTATAGAAGCATACACTGCATCATTAAGATCGAACTTCTCAGACCCATTAGCTATGAAAGCTATTGAAATGGTTAAAGAAAATTTATTTAAATCATATAATGGAGATAAAGAAGCTAGAAACTTAATGCATGAGGCACAATGTTTAGCAGGAATGGCATTCTCAAATGCTTTACTTGGAATAGTTCACTCTATGGCCCATAAAACAGGAGCTGTATTCCATATTCCTCATGGATGTGCAAATGCTATATTCTTACCATATGTAATTCAATACAATAGAGTTAACTGTGAAGATAGATATGCAGATATAGCTAGAGCATTAAAATTAAAGGGTGAAACTAATACAGAATTAACAGATTCATTAATAGAAATGATAAATGATTTAAATACAGAATTAAATATTCCACACACAGTTAAAGAATATGGAGTAACAGAAGAAGACTTTAAAGCGAATCTTAAATTTATTTCTCACAATGCAGTTTTAGATGCATGTACAGGATCTAATCCAAGAGAAATTGACGATGCAACAATGGAAAAACTATTTGAATGCACATATTATGGAACTAAAGTTAATTTCTAAAATGCTTTAAATTTTAAAATTAATAGATTGATTTTAAGGTTATCTTGAACTGAATTCATTTTCTTTTTAAGATAACCTTGTTTTGGGATTAACCTAAAAATGCAAAGATAAAACAAAATTAAAGTTAAGAATTGTATGAATATTTAAAAAATGGTAAGATTAAATTACATAGAAAATAGTTGGGGGGACAAGTATGTATAAGATAGTCAAAAAAAGAGAACTTACAGACAATATATACCTTATGGATATAGAAGCACCAAGAGTTGCTAAATCAGCTAAACCAGGTCAATTTATAATTATAAAAAATGATGATAAGGGTGAAAGAATACCACTAACTATAGCAGACTATAATAAGAGTGAGGGGACTGTTACTATAGTATTTCAAGCTGTAGGAAGAGGAACAAAGGAATTAGCTAATTTTAAAGAAGGAGATTATGTTTTAGATTTTGTTGGACCTTTAGGACAGCCTAGTGAATTTATACATGAGGATTTAGAAGAGCTTAAAAATAAGAAAATAATATTTATAGCAGGAGGCGTAGGGGCAGCTCCAGTATATCCACAAGTTAAATGGATGCATGAAAATGGTATAGCTTGTGATGTAATAGTTGGAAGTAGAACTAAGGATTTATTAATATTAGAAGATGAAATGAAAAGTGTTGCAGGTAATTTATATATAGCAACAGACGATGGAACATATGGTTTTAATGGTAGAGTAACAGATTGCTTAAAATATTTAGTTGAAGAAAAAGGTAATAAATATGATCATGCAATAGTAATAGGACCTATGATAATGATGAAGTTTATGGCTATGCTTACTAAAGAACTAAATATCCCAACTACAGTAAGCTTAAATCCAATAATGGTTGATGGAACAGGGATGTGCGGGGCATGTAGAGTTACAGTAGGTGGAAAAGTAAAATTTGCTTGTGTAGATGGACCTGAATTTGATGGACATTTAGTTGATTTTGATGAATCAATGAGAAGACAGGCTATGTACAAAACTGAAGAAGGTAGATCTCAGTTGAAAATAGAAGAAGGGGACACTCATAATCACGGCGGTTGTGGATGCAAGGTAGAATAGTTATGAATATGCAAGATAGAATGAAAAGAGTACCTGTTTCAGAACAAGATCCAGATATAAGAGCAAAAAACTTTGAAGAAGTTTGTTTAGGATATCTAGATGAAGAAGCTGTAAAAGAAGCAAATAGATGTTTAACTTGTAAAAACCCAAAGTGTGTAGATGGATGTCCAGTATCTATTGATATTCCAGGATTTATAGCATATATGAAGGATGGAGAATTTGAATTAGCTGCTAAAGAAGTAGCAAGATATAGTGCATTACCAGCAGTTTGTGGTAGAGTATGTCCACAAGAAAGTCAATGCGAAGGAAAGTGCGTATTAGGAATTAAAGGTGAACCAGTTTCAATAGGTAAATTAGAAAGATTTATTGCAGACTGGTCAAGAAAGCATAATGTAGAATTAGCAGTAACGGAACCTTTAAAAGATAAGAAAGTAGCAGTTATAGGAAGCGGTCCTGCAGGGTTAACTTGTGCAGGAGATTTAGCTAAAAGGGGTTATGATGTGACTATCTTTGAAGCTTTACATGAGCCTGGTGGAGTTTTAGTTTATGGAATTCCAGAGTTTAGATTACCTAAGGAAGATGTAGTTAAAGCTGAAATTGAAAACATAAAAAAATTAGGAGTAAAGATAGAAACTAACGTTATAATAGGTAGAACTATAACTATAGATGAATTAATGGAAGATGAGAAGTTTGATGCAGTATTTATAGGATCAGGAGCAGGACTTCCTAAGTTTATGGGAATACCAGGGGAAAATGCAAATGGAGTTTTATCTGCAAATGAATTCTTAACAAGAGTAAATTTAATGAAGGCATTTAAAGAAGAATATCATACACCTGTTAAAATAGGAAAAAGAGTTGCTGTAGTAGGTGGAGGAAATGTTGCTATGGATGCGGCAAGAACTGCTTTAAGGTTAGGTTCAGAAAGTCATATTGTTTATAGGCGAAGTGAATCTGAGCTTCCAGCAAGAGTCGAGGAAGTACATCATGCTAAAGAAGAAGGAGTTATTTTCGATGTTTTAACCAATCCAACAGAAATTTTAGTAGATGAAAATGGCTGGGTAAAAGGCATGAAATGTGTTGAAATGGAACTTGGAGAACCTGACGAATCAGGAAGAAGAAAGCCTGTAGTTAAAGAAGGTTCAGAATATGTTATGGATGTTGATACAGTTATAATGTCTCTTGGAACCTCTCCTAATCCACTTATTTCATCAACCACAAAGGGACTTGAAACTAATAAGTGGAAATGTATAGTAGCAGATGAAAATGGGCTTACAACAAAAGAAGGTGTTTATGCAGGAGGAGATGCTGTTACAGGAGCAGCAACTGTTATTTTAGCTATGGGAGCTGGTAAAAAAGCTGCTGAAGCCATAGATGAATACTTAAGTAAAAAATAGTGATTAAGGGAGTTATTTCTAACATGAAATTCATTAAGCGTAAGCTTAATTCGTTAGAAATAACTCTTTTTCATATATTTCCCTGCGATTTAATGATTAAGTATTAAAAAATTATCGAATTTATTAAAAAAAACGTTAATATTTAATATTTTTTTTATAAATTTAGTATAAAGTTATAGTATAATTTAATTAATGAATTTTTATATAGTTAGTAATTATTTAATATAATTCGTCAAAAAGTTATCAATGAATTTAAAGATTAACGAGAATTATTAAACGAAAGAGAGTGATTTCCATGTACTTATCAAAATTTACTGATTACTCATTCAGGGCCTTGGTATACTTAGCAGAAAATAGAGATAAACTTTGTACTGTAGAAGAGTTAGCAAAAAAATTAGAGATTTCAGAACATCACTTAAAGAAAATAATACATAAACTCGCTAAAACAGATTTAATAATATCTATTAAGGGAAGAGCTGGTGGGTTAAAGCTAGGGTTAGATCCGGAAGATATAAATTTAGGAGAGGTTGTACATATTACTGAGGATAATCTAAATATTGCTAATTGTTTTAATAAAGAAGACTGTTGCCCATTCATGGACTCTGGATGCAAACTAAAGGGAATAATGAACGAATCTTTAAAAGCATTCCTTAATGAATTTTCAAGATATACTTTACAAGATTTACTTAAGTAAATCTAAGTTATTCATTAGAAAACAAATAAAATAGGTTATATCTTAATTAAAAATTTGGATATAACCTATTTTATTTTACCTATAATTTCTTATATATAAATCTATTATTTTAAAGATATTATATAAAATTTAGAATTTTTATTGCTCCATCCTAAATCAAAAGGAACTTTATACTTGTCAATTGAATTAGAATTTATTAAAGGATAACCAGAATTATCAAAGCCTGTTATTATAGCACTATGTTCAATATAATCACCATTTTTATATATTACTAAGTCACCAAGTTTAATTCTATTATTGGAATTATCCATAGTGTTTAATACATTCTCAAAGGAACCAGAAAAGGATACAAATGCTTTATTAGTAGATAAAAGATGATTTAAAAGTTTCTCAGCATTAACCCAAGATTGGCTTGCCAGTACACCCTTTGAGTTATTATATTTATAAGACCAGTCTTTATCCTGGGGCATTTTACCACCTTCATCATAATCACCTAAACATTGAGATACAAAATTAGTACAGTTACCACATCCAGCTTCGTAAGTATAGTAATTTGAGTTATATTTATTATTTAAATTAGTTGAAAAGGAAATGCCAGAATACTTATTAGCATAATTTACAGCAGCTTCTCTATTATAAAGTTCACTTCCTTTTGGACTATTATCAATATTAAAATTCAAGTTGTATGATTTAAACTTAGTTAAAGGAATAATCTTTTCAGTTAAATTAAAATCATAATTTTCTAAGCCACCTTCAAAGCAATCTTGATAATAATCTTTAGTTATTATATAGGAATTTCCAAAAGTTTGTAATTCTAATGTGTGAATTAAAGAAACTCCGAAGTTATTAATTTTTTCTGATGTGTCATTATATACATAATCAAATTTATATTCTTCGCTTGAAGTTAACTTATATGTATTATCTTTTATTTTTAAATTTTTAATTTGAGGAACAGACTCAATACTTTTAAAGCTAATATTTCTTTCATTTGCCCAATCTCTTAAATAAGCAATTCTTTTAAACTCATGCTTTAAAGAGTAACTACTAAAGGTTTGAGAAGTATCATAAAATTTATAAAGTTCTTCAACATTACCAGTAACAAAAGCTTCATTACGAGTGCTATATAAATTGTTTAAAAATAAGATAATAGATGCTTCTACATTTTTATCAGTATCAGTTATAAAAGTACCAACATTTGCAATTGGCTCAGTTTCATATCCTTCGCTAAATAAACATGAAGGAACAAAATATGAGTTTGAAGTTTTAGAAATAAAAAAGATAAAATTAGATATAAGAAGAATGGGAATTAAAAAATAACTTCCTACTAATAATATTTTTTTTCTCTCTAAATCCTTAAAGATATTTCTCATGAAAAAACCTCCTGAAGAAATTTATGGTATTCAAAATACAATATTTCTTCTTATATTTTTATAAAAACAAAAATTTAATAATAGTAGTATGTGCATTAAAAATATAAATATTATTAGTTTATATAAATAAGAAAATTAATTTATATAAAAGTCTTAATAAAGTTAATAAATACAAATTTTCTTTAATAGAAAATGATAAATATATAGGATATAATTAAAATATAAAATTAAAATGGAGCAAATGAGTTGGAGGGATAATTATGATTAATATTGGAGTTATAGGAACAAACTTTATAACTGAATGGCTTATAGCTGGAGGTAGAGAAGTCGAAGGTGTAAAAATATCAGCAGTTTACTCAAGAACAGAGGAAAAAGCAAAGGAGTTTGCAGAAAAATTCAATATAGAAAATGTATTTACAAACTTAGAGGAAATGGCTAAGAGTGATTTATTAGATGCAGTTTATATAGCTTCACCTAATGCAATGCATGCAAAACAAGCAATACTATTTTTAAATAATAAAAAGCATGTATTATGTGAAAAGGCATTTGCGTCAAATACTAAAGAGGTAAATGAAATGATAAATGCAGCAAAAGAAAATGATGTTGTTTTAATGGAAGCTATGAAAACAACATTACTTCCTAATTTTAGAGTTATAAAAGATAACTTACATAAAATAGGTAAGGTTAGAAAATATTTTGCAAGCTTTTGTCAATATTCATCAAGATATGATAAGTATAAAGCAGGTGAAATTTTAAATGCCTTTAAAAGAGAATTATCAAATGGTGCTCTTATGGATATAGGTGTATATTGCATAGCACCAATGGTAAATCTTTTTGGTAAGCCAAAAACAATAAAAGCAAATGGAATAATGCTAAAAACAGGAGTAGATGGAGAAGGAAGTATAGTCTTCGGGTATGATGACATGGAAGGCGTAGTTATATATTCAAAGATAAGCAATTCATATCTTCCGTCAGAAATCCAAGGGGAAGAGGGAAGCATTATAATAGATAAGATAAACAGTTTTGAAAATATAAAAATAGTTTATAGAGATGGTAGAGAAGAAAATTTATCATTAGAACATAAAGAAGCTAATATGTGCTACGAGGTAGAGGAGTTTGCAAATTTAATTAGAAATAATGAGAAAGAGTCAAAGATTAATTCGTTAAAGGTTTCTAAAGATGTTATTGAAGTTATAGAAGAAGCTAGAAAGCAAATAGGAATTGAGTATCCAGCTGACGAAGATAGATAATATTCACATAAAAAAGTAAAATGTATGATAGTGAATTATGATTAAATTGATTTGAGACTTTTAACAAATCTACTAGTATAGCTATTAAAGAAAAATCTAAATATTTATAAAGGAGTAAGTGAATTTTTAAAATTTATTTACTCCTTTTTTCTTTTACATTATAAAATTTCCTATCCTTTACTTACCATTATAAAAAGCTTATCTATAATGATAAAATTATAGAAAATATTTGTTATAGTACCTTAAATTTTATATTCGCTCTTACGAATAGTATTGTAGAGAGGTGAGTTATGCTAAGTGATATTAATGAAAAGGTAATGGAACTAAAAAATGATGAAAAGAAAATAAATGATTTTATTGAGGAGTATAAGCCTTTTATTATAGCTTATTGCAACAAGTCCCTAAAAAGATATATTGATACAACTAATGATGATGAGTACAGTATTGCACTGATGGCATTTTATGAAGCAATAAAAGGATATAACATAGATAAGGGAAGTTTTTTATCATATTCACAAAGAGTTATTAAGCTTAGATTAATTGATTATTATAGAAGAAATAAAAAAATGCTAATGGAAAAAGTAATAGAATATGACGGAGATAATAGGGACAAGTTTATAAATAATAGGTCTATAGAAAATTATAAATTAGAGGATATAAGCTATTTAAGAAAGCTTGAAATTGAAGATCTTACTAAAGAATTAATAAAATATAATATAACATTTAAAGATTTAGTTAAAGCTTCTCCAAAATGGAAATCTACTCGTATTAAATATAACAAAATACTTAATTACATAATAAAAAGTGAGGAAGTTATAGAAGAAATAATAAAAAATAATAAGCTTCCAATATCAATAATTGAAGAAAATGTAGGGGTACCCCGAAAAACTATAGAAAGATCGCGAAAGTATATAATATCAGTGATAATAATTCTTTTAGGTGATTATCACTATATAAAAGAATACATAAGTTTGGAGGTGTAAAGTGAAAAAAGCCTTGGTAGTAGAAGCAAGTGATAACTATATTGTTACTCTTGATAATAAAGGAAAATTTAAAAAAATTAAGAATAAAATGAATCTCAAAATTGGAGATGAATATGAAAAAAGTGAGGGAATAAGTGTGAAAAAGGGAATTGTATTTGCAACATCATTAGCTTTATTATTAGGTATGGGGGGATTTGGATATTCTTACGCTACCCCAACAGATTATTTAACTCTTGATATTAATCCTAGTATAAAACTTACTACAAACAGATATAACAAAGTTTTAGAGGTAGAATCATTAAACTCAGATGGGGAAGCTATTAGTAAGGATTTAAAAGTTAAAAATAAAAGTGTGAAAGATGCTATAAAATTATTAGTAGAATCAGCAACAGATAATGGATATATAGTTAAAAATGATGACAATGCAGTTATGATTACATCAACAAGTGATGAAGTATTAAATGATGCAGAAGTTGGAGTAGAAGAAGGACTAAAAGAAGAAGAAATAGTAAACACTGAGGTAATAAAAGAAAACATAAATAAAGAAAGATTTGAAGAAGCAGAAAGATTAGGTATATCCCCAGGAAAGGTAAACTTAATTCAAAAGCTTCAAGCAGTGTCACCAGATGTAACTTTAGATGAATATTCTAATGCTCCTGTTAAAGATATAATGAAGAAAATAAAAGAGCAAAGAGTTATAAATAAGGAAGAAAATAAGACAGAAGAAAATAATTCTCAAAATAAAGAGGAAAATATAAATAATGAAGAACAAGAAAAAGCTATAGAAAAGAAAGAAGAAAATAAATCAAAAGAAAATTCTTCTAATTCAAAAGAAAAGATAAATGAAAATGCTAATAGTAATAGTCAAAAAAATGATAATAACGAAAAAAAAGAACAAGATAGAGAAAATAAGTCAGAAGTAAACAACAATAAACCAGAGGATAAGAAACCTTCAAAAAATAATAATTAGATAGATGCGAGACTGTATCAAGATTGAATTTAATATTTAATTTGATTCAGTCTCATTTAAATTTTTATAAAAATTTCATCTAAAAATTAAAAATTCAAGCTGTAGAAAATATAGCTAATTAATGGAGAAACTACATAATCCAGCTCGGTTGACAGAAAATTTTTTATAATATATAATTACTACACGGAATGAAAATTGAATATTCGCGTTAAACTAATTTTAACCTGGGGATGTTTTGGCTTCGACGGGGGTAAGATGGGTTTGATAAGCGAGCCGAGGCAAGCATGTCACCTCGATAATAAAGTATGCATTAAAGATAAACGCAGAAGACAATTTTGCATTAGCAGCTTAATATAGCCGCTCATCAGTCCGGGATGCCCACGTCTCGGGTCGCTGGTGTCATAGAGTGGGAAACGAAGTTTAGCAAAGCTTTGAGCTAAAGGGGTATTTATGAAGCTAGGGAATTAGGAGTTTGTTTGTGAGCGAACTAAGGACCGAAATTTTAGTCACAAACTACGCTCGTAGAAAGTCAAGCTGGTCTGCTTTCGGACACGGGTTCGACACCCGTCATCTCCACCATAAAAAACCCACGATTTTTAAATCGTGGGTTTTTAATTTTATAGATATAAACTCATTATAGAATTCATTTTTAGCTAAAGGGATTTCTTCAGACTACATACCATTTCTAGATGTAAGTATTTATGTTTTATTTAAGCATAAATGAAACAGTCTTTTTTATAAACTCCTCACTATTAAACTCAGGATTATTAAGTTGATTTTGTATTAATATCCCATCCATAGTAGTAAGTAATAGCCAAGCAAAATATTCTCCATCAAAGTTAGGGAGTCTTTCATTAATCTTTTTAGTTAGATTTCTTTTAAAATAAAGATATCTTTCAACATATTTTTCTCGTAAAGATGTATTTTCAGAAACGCAGGCCCCAATTAAATAAAGTCTTAAATTTCCATATTCTTTTTCAGCACCTCTTTCTAAAACATATTTAAAAAGTCTTGGAGCACTCGTATCTTTTTCTTTATTTTCAACCCAAACTAGTAAATCATCAGCAAGTTTAGAAACGTATCTATCAATAATATCAAATAGTATGTCTTCTTTATTATTGTAGTAATAATACAAAGTTCCTTTGCTTATATTTGATTCCTTTGCAATTTTAGCAAGAGTAATATCATCAAAGGACGTATTGTGTAAAAGTGAAATTGTATTTTTAACAATTTTTTCTTTAATATTCGAATTAAGTGGTGAAGCCATAAAATATCTCCTAACAAACTTTATATTAAGAATCGTATATAATTGTAACATATTTCCAAAGATAACTGAATATATTTAGATTAATGAATTAAGTCAGTCGGTTGACTGACAAAGGAGATGAGATAATGCAGTCACTAAACAAGCTTAAGAAAAAATTATACAAGCAGTTTGGGAATAGTATTAGCGTAACAGAAAAAGATAATATTATAACATTAAGTGGCAATTTAAATAGCTGGGATGATGTTGTAAATGCAGGTCGTATATGTGCTGATAGAAAAAGTGGAAGGCATGTTGTTAACAATATTACTTGTAGTAGTATTAAGGCTATGCCTATGAAGATCCCTTCATTAAGGGATAATGTTCTTGAAGGAAAAAAAATTGATGCTATTATAATTGGAGCTGGAATTGTTGGATGTGCTATTGCTAGAGAACTAAGCAAATGGAACTTAAGTATTTTATTAGTTGATAAAGAGCATGATGTTGCACTTCATGCCTCAGGTAGAAATGATGGAATGATACATCCGGGTATAGATTTGAAAATTGGACAGATAAAACAGAAGTATAATGCACTAGGAAATAAAATGTATGATGAAATTTGTAAAGAGTTAGATGTACCTTTTAAAAGAACTGGCCAGTATCTAGGGTTTACAAGTAAATTTATGAAATATATATTACCTTTAGCTCCAAGGCACTGGAAACGAATGAATGTGCCTTGTAGTTATGTGAGTAAAGAGGAATTACTAAAAAGAGAGCCTAATTTAAATAAAAATATTAGTTGTGGACTTTTCTTTAAAAGTGCAGGAATTGTTTGCCCTTATGGGTTAACTATTGCTTATGCTGAAAATGCAGTTGATAATGGAGTGAAATTAAGCCTTGATACTGCTGTACTTAATATGAAGGTTGAGGATGGAGTTATAAAAAGTATAACTACAAATCGTGGCACAGTTTACCCTAAGATTGTAATAAATGCAGCAGGTGTCTTTAGCGAAGATATTGCCAAAATGGCAGTGGACCACTTTTTTTCAATACATCCTAGAAAGGGAACAAATTCTATCTTAGATAAAAAAGTAGCTTTTCAAGTAAATACTATTGCTTCCTTAATGGGAACAGTAGATACACAGAAAGCAAAATCTAAAGGTGGAGGAGTAGTAAGCACCATAGATGGTAATTTATTAGTGGGACCAGATGCTATAGAAACTCATAATAAAGAGGATTTTTCAACTAATGCTGAAAGTATTAAAAGAGTATTTGAAAGGCAAAAGGAAATTTCTCCATTATTAAGTAGATCTGATATAATAACCTATTTTACTGGTGTTAGAGCGGCTACATATGAAGAGGATTTCATAATAGAAAAAGGACACTTTACTAGAAATATTGTACATGCTGCAGGGATACAATCACCTGGTTTAACTGCAGCACCTGCAATTGCTGTAGATGTAGCCCAAATGACAGTTGATTTACTTTCAAAGAATAATAATATTGAAAAGAATAAGAACTTTAATCCTTATCGTAAGAGGATAGTAAGAACTTCTGAACTTGATATAGATGAACGGAATAAGCTAATAAATGATAATCCTGATTATGGCGTGATTATTTGTCGGTGTGAAGAAATAAGTAAGGGAGAAATAATAGAGTCATTACGTAGGTCTGTGCCTTGTGACACTTTAGATGGAGTAAAGAGACGTGTAAGACCAGGGATGGGGCGTTGTCAAGGTGGTTTTTGTAGTCCATTAGTAGTACAAGTTATTGCTGAAGAAAAGGGAATAGAATTAAAAGACGTTTTTAAAAACGGCCAAGAAAGTAATATTGTTTATCGTAGCACAAAGGAGGAGATAGAAAATGAATGATGTTGAAAGATTTGATGTTGCAGTTATTGGTGGAGGACCAGCAGGACTTGCAGCTGCACTTTCAGCAGAGAGTGAAGGTGCAAAGGTAATATTAATAGAACGTGAAAGTCGCCTTGGTGGAATATTAAAACAATGTATTCATGATGGATTTGGGCTCGTAAAGTTTAAGAAGAAAATGGCTGGACCTGAGTATGCACAAAAATTTATAGAAAAAGTTAAAAAAAGTAATGTGCAAGTGGAATTATTAACCTTTGTAATTAATATTAAGAAAGAGAAGGATTTAATTCATCTTACTTTAGTAAGCAGAAGTGGAGTTCGTAAGATTATAGCAAAAAGTCTTGTATTAAGCACTGGTTGCCGTGAACGTACAGCAAAACAGATTGGGATTCATGGTACAAGGCCTTCTGGTATTTTTACAGCAGGAACTGCACAGTATTACACAAATATTTTAGGACAGTTACCTACTGAACGTTGTATTATTCTTGGAAGCGGTGATATTGGACTGATTATGGCTCGTAGATTAACTCTTGAGGGAGCAGAGGTTCTAGGCGTATATGAAGCTAAACCTACACCAAGCGGACTTATGCGTAATATTTCACAGTGTTTAGATGATTTTAATATTCCACTTTATACAAGTCATACAGTAACAAGGGTATTTGGGGAAGAAAGATTAACCTCTGTGGAAATTGCAAAGGTAGATGAAAACATGAATCCTATAAAAGGAACTGAAAAAATAGTAGAATGTGATAGCTTAATTTTGTCAGTTGGACTTATTCCAGAAAATGAGCTAGCTGAGGGATTAAATATTTCTTTAGATACAAGAACAAAAGGACCTATAGCTGATCAAAACTATATGACAATGGAAGATGGGATTTTTATCTGTGGTAACGCTATGCATGTAAATGACCTTGTAGATTATGTATCAGAAAGTGGAGAATCGGCAGGAAAGGCTGCAGCAAATTATTCTAAAAGTAATCGTGTTATGGCTAAAATTAATTCAGATAATAGCTTTTTATATACCATACCACAAAGAATTGATATTAATAAAGTTTCTGATAAGACAGTTATATTTTTTCGTTCAAATAAAGAGAGAGGTGAAACTATTTTAACTCTAACAGTTGATAATAAAGAGATTTTTAGTAAGAAATATAGAAGTTTACGTCCTCCTGAGATGGAACGTATAGTAGTAAATTTTAATAAAGTCGAAATATATGAAAATAGTAATATTCAGCTTTCATTAAGAGAGGTGCATAAATAAATGGATATGATATGTATTGTTTGTCCAATGGGCTGTAAGCTCTCCGTAGAAATGCAAGGAGAAAATATAAGTGTAACGGGAAATAATTGCAAACGTGGGGAAGAGTTTGCAAAAAGTGAAATAATAAACCCAGTACGTACCTTGACAACTACAGTAAAAACTATTTTTAAGGAAATGCCACTTTTACCAGTACGCACTGATGGAGAAATTCCAAAGGAAAAAGTATTTGATGCTATGAAAGTATTAAATAAAATAGTTATAGATTATGAAGTTAACTGTGGAGATGTTATTCTTGAAAACATTTTAGGGAGTGGCTGTAATGTAATTGCAACAAATAGTATTAATAAATGAAGGGAGTAATATTATGTCTACACCTTTGGTATTAACCTTTGATATGGGGACTCAAAGTGCAAGAGCTATGCTGGTAGACGCCAATGGAAATATTGTTATGAAGTCACAAAAGAAATATGCACAGCCCTATTATGCAAAAGAACCAGGCTGGGCAGAACAAAGTGCAAATTTCTATTGGGAATCTCTTTGTGAGGTAAGTTTAGAGTTAAAAAATCAATGTGGTGAACTATGGGAGGATATAATTGCAGTAACATGTACAACAATTAGAGGGAGTTATATTTGTGTAGATAAAGATGGAGAATCTTTAAGAGATTTAATTTTGTGGTTAGATAAAAGAGAAACAGTAGATATGGAACCAATAAAGATGACAACAAAACTTTTATTCAATTTAATTGGAATGGGGGAAGCTGTTGAGCTACAAAGGAAAGTATCTGCTTGTAACTGGATAAAAACTTATGAACCTGAAATATGGGATAAAACATATAAATACTTATTATTATCGGGATATTTAAATTATAAGCTTACAGGGAAATTTATTGATTCCTGCGCTAATATGATTGGCCATATACCTTTTGATAGCAAATCAAGAGGATGGATGGGAGCAAATAATATTAAGAGATGTATATTTGATGTAGAGAAGGAAAAGCTATGCGACTTAGTTGAACCAGGAGAAATTATTGGTGAAATTTCTTTAGAGGCTAGTGAAATGACTGGAATTGAAACACATCTTTCTTTAATAGCTACAGGGTCAGATAAAGGATGCGAAACACTTGGACTTTCATGCTCAACACCTAATAAAGCAGCTATTAGCTTTGGAACTACTGCAACTATACAACTTACTACTGATAGATATATGGAGCCGTTACCTTTTATTCCTGCTTATCCTGCAGTGCTAAAAAATCACTATAATCCAGAAGTGCAGATTTATCGTGGATATTGGCTTATATCTTGGTTTAAAAAAGAGTTTGCAGCAAAAGAGGTAGAGCAGGCAAAAGAAAAAGGTATTGATCCTGAAGAGTTGTTAAACGAAAGGTTAAAAGAAATTCCGCCAGGTTGTAATGGTCTTATATTCCAGCCATATTTTACTCCAGGCGTGGTAATGCCAAAGGCAAGAGGAGCAATTATAGGTTTTTCTGATATTCATACAAGAACACATATATACAGGGCTATAATTGAAGGGATAAACTTTGCATTATTAGATGGAATGAGAACTATTGAAAGAAGAGGAAAGCTTAAAGTTGATAAGGTTTTTGTTGCTGGAGGAGGATCTAGAAGTGATAAAATATGTCAAATAACAGCTAATATGTTTGGGATTCCTGTTTGTCGCATTCAAACTCATGAAGCGAGTGGACTTGGAAGTTCTATAGTTGCTTTTATTTCAAAAGGTGTTTTCTCAAATATAGATGAAGCAGTAGAAGCTATGGTTCATATTAAAGATGAATTTATACCTGATATGAAAGAGCACAAATTATATGAAAAATTATTTAATGAAGTTTATAAAAAGATATTTCCAAAGCTTTTACCTTTATATAAAAAGAATATTACTTAAATAAATATTTAGTTTAAGTAGCTAGTAAATATGAAAAGATATAAAGAAAATTAATTATTACTACTTAATAAGAGGAGGAAAATTATGTCACATCCATATAAAGATTTTGAACCAAAGTGGGTTAATGAAAAATTTAGTAAAAAATCTTACCGTTCTATTTTCAAGTGGGGGGAACCATCACAGATTAAAGCCCCAAAAGAGAGCTTATATAAGATGATTAAAGAAACCTTTGGATTAGATGATGAATTCTTTAAGGAATACAAAGAAGATTTGGGCTTTGATGAAGTTAAATATGATATTCCTTGTAAATTAAGTAAGGTACAAATTGATAGATTTAAAGACATAGTAGGTGAAGACTTTGTACGTACAGATGATTATTCTAGGTTATCAGTAGCTTATGGAAAAACTATGTATGATATTTTACGTCTTCGTAATAAGATTATAGAGAATATTCCAGATGTAGTTATTTATCCTGATACAAAAGAGCAAATTGAAAAGATTGTTGCTTATTGCACAGAGGAAAAAATACCTGTTTATGTTTATGGTGGTGGCTCAAGTGTTACAAGAGGAGTTGAATGCACAAGAGGTGGAATTTCTCTTGATATGAGATTAAGATTTAACAAGGTTATATCATTTAATGAAGTAGATCAAACAATTACTGTTGAAGCAGGGATGAGTGGTCCAAAATTAGAAGAAACATTAAATAATGCTGTTAAGCTTTTTAAAGCAGAAAGAGCTTATACTTGTGGTCATTTCCCACAAAGTTTTGAATATTCATCTGTAGGAGGATGGGTTGTAACTAGAGGAGCTGGACAAAACAGTACCTATTATGGATGTATAAGTGATATTGTAATGGGTCAAGAATATGCAACGCCAATAGGCAATATTAAAACAGATTCCTATCCAAGAAAGGCTACTGGACCTGATATTGGACAAATTATGATGGGTGGAGAAGGGGCTTTTGGAGTTTTAACTCATGTAACACTAAAAGTATTTCGTCATACTCCAGAGACAATTAAGAGATTTTCATTTATGTTTAAAGATTGGGAAACAGCACAAAAAGCTGCAAGGGAAATAATGCAAAGTGAAGCTGGATTTCCATCAGTATTTCGTTTATCTGATCCAGAAGAGACTAAGATTATGCTAAGGTTGTATGGAGTAGATGAAAGTCCATTAAGACGATTATTTAATATTAAAGGATTCAAAGAAGGGGAAATGTGTTTATTCCTTGGATTTACCAATGGTGAAAAGGGATTTAGCAAAAACTGTGCGAGGATTGCAAAGAAGGTTGCAAAGAAATATGAAGGGATGAACCTAACAGGGATAGTTACAAAATCATGGGAAAAGGGACGTTTTAATGATCCATATATGCGTGATACTATGCAGGATTTTGGAATTGTTACTGATACTATGGAGTGTAGTGTAAATTGGAGCAATATGTCTCAAGTTCATCGTGATGTAAGAGCTTACTGTAAAAGCAGACCTAATACAATATGTATGACACATATGTCTCATGTTTATCCTCAAGGAGCAAATTTATACTTTATCTTTATAGCAAAGATGAGTGACCCGGCAGAATATAAAGCATACCATGCAGGTATCCTTGATGCAATTCAAAAAGCAGGAGCTTCAATGAGTCATCATCATGGTATTGGTAAAATGTTTGGGCCTTGGTTAGAGGGCTCATTAGGCAGAAATGAATATAGCATTTTCCGTGCTTTAAAGAATCATTTTGACCCTGATAATATTATGAACCCAGGGGGAACACTCGGTTTAGATTTGCTGGAGGAGGAGAAGAAATTTTTGCGAAGTGATATAAAATAGGAAGGATTCAGAGTGTGCCCTGGCAAAATCTATAATTGAGGTATAAGATAAAATTTAATATGAAATAATATAGAATAAAGGTTTATCTAAAGGATAGACCTTTATTTATTAGTATATTTCTATATTTATAAGTATTTTAATTTTATCAACAATTTATAGTATATACTATCGGATTTAGGTTATAAAATAATAATGAATGCTTCAAAGCAGTTACCATATAAAATATTTAATAAAGTAAATATCTTATATATGTAAGGAGGATTAATTAATGAAAAATAAATCTAATACATATTGGAAATTCATATCTATAATATCTATAATGATGGTATTTCTAGTACTAGGAGTAGTTTCTTTCAAAGCTATGTCTAAGGAGACTAGTAAATCAGAACCAACTTTTTTAGGAGAAAGTAGGAATAATAATAATATTATTCCTAAACCTATAAGCTATGAAAGTGGAGAAGGGAAATTTATACTTAAAAAAGATTCTTCAATTTATGTGAAAGGGAATACTGAAGAAGAAACAGAAGAAATTGTTAAAATTGCAGAGTTTATAAAGGGAAAATTAAAAGCTTCAACAGGATTTCAGTTAAATATTATTAAAGGTGATAATCCTACACCTGGTAGTATTTATTTAACTACTATAGGAGGAGAAGAAGAAGATGGAAATGAGGGTTATAAAATTGTAACTACTCCAGAAATGGTTAAGATTATTGCATACAAGCCAGAAGGGATTTCAAGAGGAGTTCAAACATTAAGACAGTTATTTCCGCCAGAAATTGATAAAGGAACTAAAGTAACTAATGTAGAATGGAGTGTTCCAGTTTCAATAATAGATGATAAACCTGAATATGAGCATAGAGGATTAATGATTGATGTAGCTAGGCACTTTTTTACTGTAGATGAAATTAAACGTCAAATAGATCTTGCTGCTCAATACAAAATAAATAGGGTTCATTTACATCTTACTGATGATCAGGGGTGGCGTATAGAAATAAAAAAATGGCCAGACTTAACTACTATAGGTGGAAGTACACAAGTAGGGGGTGGACCTGGAGGATACTATACACAAGAAGAGTTTAAAGATTTAGTTAAATATGCAGCTGAACGATATGTAGAAATAATCCCTGAAATTGATATGCCAGGGCATACTAATGCAGCACTGGCTTCTTATGGATTTTTAAATCCAGATGGTAAAAAGAAACCTTTATATACAGGTACAGAAGTAGGTTTTAGTTCTTTTATGACTCATGATGAAAAGACATATGAATTTATTGATGATGTAATTAGGGAAATTTCTGAGATATCACCTTCAAAATATTTTCATATAGGAGGAGACGAAGCAGATAGTACTAAAAAAGAAGATTATGATTATTTTGTAGGGAGAGTATCTAAAATAGTTCAGAAATATGGAAAGACTCCAATAGGTTGGGACCCAATTGATACATCTCCAGAAATAGATTCAAGTGTAGTATTACAAAATTGGAAAGATTCAAATGAGGCAGCTAGAGCAAAAAACATGAAAATTATTATTTCAATTGCACACAAAGCTTATTTAGATATGAAATATAACGAGAGCACACCATATGGAGAAACATGGGCAGGTTATATTCCAGTAGAAACTGCATATAAATGGGATCCTACTGATTATGCTCCAAAGGAATTAGTTTTAGGTATAGAAGCACCATTATGGACAGAAACAATTTCTGATACAAAAGCTATGGATTATATGATATATCCAAGATTATTAGGTTATTCTGAAATAGGCTGGACCCCTAAAGAGTCTAGGGATTGGAATGAATATAAGATTAGATTAGAGAAACACGGGGAGATAATGAAAAATAAGGGGATAAATTATTATAAAGACAGTAATATATGGGGATCTGAAAAGAATTGAAAAAGAGAATAATGTTTAAAATGAAAAAATAAATTTAAATATAGGGCTGTCGCACTAACAAATGTTATTAAATTTAATATTATTATAGCTTTAAAAAGTCATCTAAAGTACTTTTGTACTAAATAGATGGCTTTTTTTAGCTTAAACAAAGGGAAAAAGGTTTTTGAACTGATAAATTAATAAGGATAATTTTCTAATATAAATTTAGATTTTTACATTAAAGTTAAGAATTTTCATACATTTGTTAAGTTTTTCGTATAGAAGTCAATTTATTAAGGTTCTACAATTAAATATGTAAGCTAAGTCAATTATGATGATATTTTGTAAGATAGTTTAAAGTTTAATATGGAAAATATCTTATAGAAGATTTAAGGAGGTAAGAATAAAACGTTTAGTTAAAGGGTATTGACAAAAGATGGTTAAAATGATGAGGGGAGATAAAGTATGAAGTTTAAAAAGATATTAAGCTTAGTTATAGCTACAGTAGTAATTACGACTTCTTCAGGAATAACAACATTGGCAGATACTATAGCAAGAGATAATAGTGAAATAGTTAGTACTATAAATAATGAATCACAAAGAACTATATTATTTAATGATGATTGGAAATTTAATTTAGGGGATGTAGCAGAAGCAAAAGAAAAAGATTTTGACGATAGTCAGTGGAGAAATTTAAGCTTACCTCACGATTGGAGCATAGAGTTAGATTTTAATAAAAATTCTCCAGGACGCTATAATGGGGGATATCTAGATGGTGGAATTGGCTGGTATAGAAAGAGTTTTGTGCTTCCTAAAGAAATGGAAGGAAAGAAAATAAGCATTAACTTTGGTGGAGTATACATGGATAGTTATGTTTATGTAAATGGAAAGCAAATAGGTAATAATCCTTATGGATATACCCCATTTTCATTTGACATAACAAAGGATGTAATATGTGATGGCGTTACTGAAAACGTTATATCAGTAAAGGTAAATAATAAGCAACCAAGTAGTAGATTTTATTCAGGTAGTGGTATATATAGAGATGTTAATCTTACAGTAACTGAAAATGTTCATGTTGCAGAATATGGTACTTATGTAACTACACCAGACTTAGAAAACGAATACAAACTAGGTAGAGCTAAAGTTAATATTAAAACAGATATTATGAATGAGGAATCTACAGACAAAGAAGTAAGCGTTAAATCAGTTATAGTAGATGCCGAAGAAAATAGCGTAGCGGAAAATGTAACTACTGAAGTAGTTAGTTCAGGTGCTACTAAGAAATTCAATGCAGATGTAACTGTTGATAATCCAATACTTTGGGGAACTGAAAATCCATATTTATATAATGTGGCTACTACTGTAATTATTGATAATAAAATAGTAGATGAGTATGAAACAGATTTTGGTATTAGATGGTTTAATATGACTACCAATGACGGGTTCTTCTTAAATGGAGGACAAATGAAGCTTGAAGGTGTATGTATGCACCATGACCAAGGTTCTTTAGGAGCTGTTGATAATAAGACATCAATAAGAAGACAAGTTAAAAAGTTAAAAGAGATGGGAGTAAATTCTATAAGAGTTACTCATAATCCTGCTTCACAACACTTAATAGATATTTGTAATGAAGAGGGAATTCTTCTTGTTGAAGAAGCTTTTGATACTTGGTATGGCGGAAAGAATCCATATGATTATGCAAGATTTTTTGAGCAAAAATCAATTCATGGAGATATGACTTGGGCAGAGTATGATCTTAAACAAATGGTTAATAGAGGAAAGAATGATCCAAGTATAATGATGTGGTCATTAGGAAATGAAATATGGGAAACAAGTGAATCTAAGGGGTTAGAAGTAGCAAAAAATCTTCAGAAGTGGGCTAAGGAAATTGATACTACAAGACCTACAACAACTGCAGAAATTCAACTTGCATTTGGGGGGGGAGCTTGCGAAAACGTATCTAGTACTGTAGATGCTGTAGGCTTTAATTATGCGGAACATGAATATGATAAATATAAAGAAAAATATCCAGATTGGATAATTTATGGCTCAGAAACTTCTTCTGCTGTAAGAAGTAGAGGAGTATATGCACATCCAGAAAAAATTGGTATAGGCGATAATCATCCAGATTTACAACAATCTTCTTATGATAATGATCGTGTTGCGTGGGGTAAAACAGCAGAAGACTCATGGAAGATAAATAGAGATAGAAAATATGTACTAGGAGAATATATTTGGACAGGCTTTGATTATATAGGAGAACCAACTCCTTATTATGATAAATTTCCATCAAAATCTTCATATTTTGGAGCTATAGATACAGCTGGATTTGAGAAGGATGCATTCTATTTCTATCAAAGTCAATGGTCAGATGATCCAATGGTTCATTTATTACCACATTGGAATTGGGAGAATGATGATAGTATAAAGGTTGATGGAGATAAGATATTAGTATATGCATATACTAATGCTAATTCTGTTGACTTATATTTTAATGAAGATGTAACAAGTACTGATTTAGGTAACTTAGTAGAAAGTAAAGCATATGAAGTTACAAATGCAGGTTACAATGGAACTTATAAAGAGACTAAGGATGGCAAGCTTCACTTAGAATTTAGAGTTCCTTATAAACCAGGTAAATTAACTGCTGTTGCAAAGGATGAAAAGGGTAAAGAAATTGCAAGAGATGTAGTTAAAACTGCTAATGATGCTAAAAAGATTGATTTAAGCGCAGATAGACAAGTTATAACTGCAGATGGATATGATTTATCATTTATTACAGTTGATGTAGTTGATGAAAATGGAACTTTAGTTCCAGATGCTGACAACTTAATAAATTTTGACGTTAAAGGTAATGGTAAAATTGTTGGTGTTGACAATGGTAATGCTGCAACTGCTGAGAG
The DNA here is from genome assembly GCF_046581255.1 of Clostridium sp. MB05. Lineage (NCBI taxonomy): Bacteria > Bacillati > Bacillota > Clostridia > Eubacteriales > Clostridiaceae > Clostridium > Clostridium sp. MB05. The sequence goes on from NZ_CP174370.1 coordinate 1,287,649, forward strand.
ATATAAAGATAATAAGAGAAAAGCTTTTAGTGGTAAGGCTTTAGTTATTGTTCAATCAACAAAAAATGCTGGTTCATTTACATTAAAAGCAACAAGTCCGGGACTTTCTTCTGATAACACAACAGTATACACTGTACCGGAAGAAAAATTAAGTGAAAATAAGATTCTTGGATATAATGTAAGTGATATTACAGTACCTATTAATGGGGAACTAAAGCTTCCAGAGAAAGTAACAGCACTTTATGCAGATGGAAGCAAAAAAGAAGTAGATGTTATGTGGGATTCAGTTCCAGAGGATGCTTTAAAAACTCCTGGAATATTTAAAGTTAAGGGAACTGTAGCAGGTAGTGATATTCCAGTAAATATTAAAGTAATAGTTAAAGATATTATTGGGGTATTAGATTCTAGGATGTTATTACCTGTTGGAAAGAAAGACAAGCTTCCGACTGAAGTGTCAGTAGTAAGTAATGATGGAAGTATAGAGAAGTGTCCAGTAACTTGGGAGAGAGAGTTAACAGCAGAGGATGTTAATTCACCTAAAACTATTACAATAGAAGGTAAGATTGCAGGTGTAGAAAGCTTACATCCTAAAGCTATTGTAGTTGTATCTAATAATTTTAAAGAAGTAAATATAGCATTAAATGAAGGTAAGACATATCCAAGAGCATTTGATGGCTTTAGTCTATATGATAGTGTAAATAATATAAATGATGGTATAGTTTCTAAGGTGAGTAGCCCTAAAAACAGATGGACAAACTGGGGGAAACCTGGAGAAAACTATGATGAATATGTTGGTATAGAGCTTGATAAAGAATATTCTATAAGTAAAATAGGAATTTCACTATATACTGATGGTGGAGTTGCTATTCCGAGTGAGATTTTAGTTGAATATTGGAACGGTAATGAATGGGTTTCTGTTTCTAATCAAAGTAAGACAACAGGATTTTCAGCAGAAGGCACAGAAGAAATTACTTTTGATGAAGTAGATACAACTAAAATAAGAACTTTATTAAAAGAGGATACTGTAGCTAATAAGGCAGTTGGTATTACTGAATTTTACATTTACTCTAATGTAGTAGAGAGTAATGCTACAGCGTTATTAAGTGATATTAAAGTAAATGATGCTAGTATTGAAGGTTTTAATGAGAAGACCAATCAGTATGCAATTAATCTACCATATGCTTCAAAGGTACCAGTAGTTATAGCTACTGCTAAGGATAATGCAAGTGTATTTGTAGTTCCAGCATTAAATGTTGATAGTAACGCTACTGTTATGGTTACAGCAGAAGATGGAAAAACTAATAGTTATATAGTTAATTTTTCAGAAGGTGATCCACAATTAACTTCAGCAACAATAGAATTATCTAAGAAGAATATAATTGAGGATGATATTGTTGATATTATAATAGAGGGAACATTAGAAGATGCTTCTTCAATTGGCAAAGATCAAATACAAGCTAAATATAACATATCTTCTAAGAATTCTGGGGAAGCGAAAATAGACAATGGTAAGTTATATGCTTATACAGAAGGAACAGTAATTCTAAATGCGGAAGTAACTTATAAAGGTAAGACTGTTAGTACTGAAGATATAGAAATAAATATTGGAAAGAATCCAGCTAAAAAGACGATTATTTCATATGAAAAAGTAAATGTAGAAACGAACAAGGGAGTTGCACCAATATTACCAGAAAAGGTAAAAGCAATATATGATATTGGATTACCTAGAGAGGTAAAGATTACTTGGGATAATATAAAGGAAGATTTTTATAATAAGTACGGGGTATTTGAAGTAGAAGGAACTGTTGAAGGACAAGCATTAAAAGCTAAGGCAAAAGTGGTTGTTAAGGGGTTATCAGCAGTACAAAATGTTTCACTTGCAACTAATGTAAAGGTGGAACCAAAGCTTCCACAAACGGTAAAGTCTTACTATACAGATGGAACAATAGTTGATCTTCCTGTTACTTGGGAAGATTATGATAAAGAGCTATTAAGTAAAGTTGGAACTTTTGCTGTAAATGGAACAGTAGAAGGAACAGATAAAATTGTAAATGCAAGTATCAGAGTAACTGATGTAACTGTAAAAGGTATTAACTTTGCAGGAACAAGAGTAGGTTTCGATTTGGCAATGGCAATAGCTTCATATACACATGAACCATATGATACCATTAAATCTGTAAATGATGAAATGATAGATAATAAGAGATGGACTAACTGGGCAGACGCTTCAAGAAGAAGTGGTGATTGGGTTGGAGTTATATTCGGAACAGATGTACCAGAGGATAAATATATAAATAATCTAGAAGTTAATTTCTTTGAAGATCATGGATGCAGCCTTCCAGAAAGTTTTGAAATACAATATTATGTTGGAGATAAGGTTGTTCTACCAAATAAACCAGGACAGGTATTAATGGAGGCAGAAAACCCATTTAACGATGATAGTAATTGGGTAAAAGTATCTAATTTAGTTTCTAATCCAGAAATTACATCACCGACAGATACAAATTATTATACTTTTGATATGGTAAAGACAAAGGCTTTAAGAATAAAGATGAAAGCTAAGAGTGGTAAAGGTTTAGCAATAAGAGAAATGCAATCCTTTGAACAGAGAGTAGTACAAAATTCAGATTTCATTGTAAATGGAATAAAAGTTAATGGAAAAGATTTAGAAAGCTTTGCTTCAGATAGATATAATTATACAATAAAGTTAAAGGCTAATGAAGATTTACCAGCAATAACAGTAGATGCAACTAACAATGCATCAGCATCTGTAGTTTATACTGTAGATAATTCAGAGAAGCTAGAGGTTACTGTAAGATCTGAAAATGGACTTAAAGAAGTAAAATATGGAATAACTTTAGAAAGAGAAGTTGAACAAGGTGAAGTTGATAAAACAGCATTAAGGATGGCAATAGATTATGCGGTAGATGCTGAAGCTAATGGAGCTTTAGAAGGTGTTGTACCAGTGGTTGTTAAAGAGTTTAGAGCTGCATTAGAAGATGCTAATAAAGTTTATGCTAAGGTTGACGCTACTACAGAAGAAGTTAATGAAACATTTACTAGATTGGTTAATGCAATTCATATGCTTGAGTTTAAGGCTGGAGATAAGACAGAGCTTAATAGACAGATTGAAATAGTTGAAGCTTTAATTGAAGGTAAGTACACTGAAGAAACTTGGTCAAGCTTACAAAAAGTATTAGAAGAAGCTAAAAAGGTATCAGCAGATGAAAATGCTTTAGAGAAGGAAGTTAAAGAGGCTCATGATAAATTAGTTAATGCTATTAGCAAGTTAGAGGTTAAGCCAGAGCCTGCAAATAAATTAAATCTTAAGAATATGATAGAAAAGATTGAAGCGTTAAATAAGGAAGAATATATACCATCTACATGGGCAAAAGTAGAAGAAGTTTTAGCACATGCTAAGGTTATATATGAAAAAGAAGATGCTACACAAGTTGAAGTAAATAAAGTTTATGAAGATTTATTAAAATCATATATTGATTTAAGATTAAAGCCGGATAAGTCTAAACTTGATGATTTAATAAATAAAGTTAAGGAAATGGATTTATCTAAATATACTAATAAGACAGTTGGAAATTTAAAGGCTGCATTAAATAGAGCAAGTGAAGTTTTAGATGATGAAGAAGCCACTAATTCAATTGTAGAAAAAGCCGTTAAAGATTTAGAATTAGCTGTAGCTAGTTTAGAAGAGAAAAAAGACAACGAAGGAAACAGTGGTAATAACAATAATAATGGAGATAACAATAACCAAGGCAACAATGGAAATAATGGAAACAATAATTCAGGAAACAATAAGCCAAATAAAGACAACGGAAAAGGTGGTGAATTACCTAGTACTGGAGCAGCTGTTTCATCTACAGTAATGTTACTTTTAGGAGCTGGAGCAGTTATTGCAGGAGCTAAAACTTTAAAGAAAAGAAAAAGAGAAGAATAATAGAGTTTACTAGAAATAAAATATAGAAGGATTGTAAGATGACATTTCAAATTCATTTTACAATTCTTCTTTTTTATAGAATTAATAATATTAGCTGGATTTGGTGTAGTTACTAATTGTAATATCATAGTAACTACAATAACATCAATATTTGGTGTAGTTACTAATTGTAATATCATAGTAACCACAATAACATCAGGATTTGGTGTAGTTACTAATTATAATATCATAGTAACCACAATAACATCAGGATTTGGTGTAGTTACTAATTATAATATCATAGTAACCACAATAACATCAGGATTTGGTGTAGTTACTAATTATAATGTCATAGTAACTACAATAACATCAATATTTGGTGTAGCTACTAATTATAATATCATGGTAACCACAATAATAGTAATTTTATTAGCAACACTTATTTTTTTAGTCTTAGGAATTATAGGAAGAAATAAAATACAAGGACTAACACTAATATAATGGCTATTTTTTTATAAAATTTATATAAAGTAATGGACACTCCTATTCTTAGATAATTAATATTTTATCTAGCTAAGAATGGAAGTGTCCATTATTTTATACTAACAGTATATTTAAAAGTCTTATATTAATTTGATTTTCATTAATAATTTACAAATTTATTTCTTCTGCTTTTATTTTATAATTAGCTTCTCTATATGCTTTTTTAATATAAGAGAATGAACCAATAGCAGTAAGAAGATAACCAATAAGCAAATCTTTCATAAATGCTTCTCTAATAGAAGGCTCTTCTAAGAAATCTGGAACAGCTTTCAATGCATCAAAGAATGTTATATAATAATCCATTTTAAATTCTGAGTAAATATCAATAGCTAAGGAAAAGTGGTTAGCTAAATAAACCATTAAGATAGTAATTATAGAGGTGATGATAACACCTAATAAATTAAGTTTTCCTCCAAGCATTTGATACCCTTTAATACAACAAACAGCAATAGCTAGTCCAGCGATTGCAGCTATATAATTCATTTGATATATAATTATCCAAAGAACAGATCCGAGTAATGCTCCTATAAAGCCACCAACAATTCCACCAACTACATTATTACCTTTGTTTTGAACATTATTTTGCTGTTCAGTTATTGTATTTTTTATTTCTAACTGGCAGTTCTTGCAACAAGGAATAACAGTAGAGCCTAATAAAAATGGTGTTACTTCTATCCCTTCACCACAAGAACTACAGCAAGTAACTAAATTGTTCATAATAGCAAAATCTATTAACTTATTTAATATAGATAATACTATTTCTGGATTACGATGCTTTTTATACTGTGGGGTATATTGTAGTTGAATGCTAGAAGGTTTATATGCTGCATAATTAAGTTTTTTAAATTCAGTTGTTAAATCATGAAGAAAAGAATTCAGTTTATCTTCCCCAAATTCAGAAGTAAGTTTTATAGGAAAATCAATATAATATACATAGTTTATTGAATTTATTGAAATATTATATCCCCTATAGTTTCCAAATAAAACATCCTGCTTGTTAATAGAATTTAAGTTAGTTGACTCAGCAAGACTTAAAAGTAGTTTATCTTTCATTTCAAATTACCTCCATTACCATCTATTAATATACACAAATAAAAATTAATATTTTTATAAGCTTAATTTAGAAAAATTAATATCCCCCAATATTAATTTAAAAAATTAAGTTAGTTATAATAGTGTCTTAATATATTTTAAATTTGTGTAATTATACCAAAAATTCATTAATATAGCAAGTAATATTAAATGATTTTGTGACAAATTTTTGGTTCTAAAATAATAAAATAGAGTTTAAAAAACTACTTAAGATACTACCGTAAGTTTTTAGGGGGTTCTTTTATATATTCAAAGAGTAATGCTAAGAATATGAAGTGTAAAATAAGGGTTTAACTAATAATATTATTATCATCTAAATAAAGAAATAAAACCATTGTTACGTCTTTATAATTCCTAATGTATTGATAAAATTTGTAAAAGATGATAATATTTTACTATGATAGATGTGAAAGCTAGTAGTATTCAAGTATGTCAAATAATTTATAAATAGGTAGATTTAAATACTTTTCATAAAGTAGATAATAGACATCTTATCATAAATATATTTGGCATAATTACTGCTTTAAATATAATTAAAGATATTTTTGGGAGGAGAGTGTGGTTATGAAAAAGGTAATAAATGATCCAAGTAATGTTTTAAATGATATGTTAAAAGGTATTGAGTATGCATATCCTGAGTATTTAAGAAAGATAGAAGAAGGAAATGTTTTAGTAAGAAAGGATAAGGCTACTAATAAAGTTGCTATTATTTCTGGTGGAGGAAGTGGACATGAACCAGCTCATGCAGGCTATGTTGGATATGGAATGTTAGATGGGGCTGTTTGTGGAGAAGTATTTACATCACCTACTCTGGATCAAGTTTATGAAGGGATTAAAGCTGTTGACAGTGGCAAAGGTGTGTTGTTAGTAGTAAAAAATTATACTGGTGATATCATGAATTTCGATATGGCTAAGGAAATGGCGGAAATGGAAGGTATAGAAGTTGCTAGTGTAATTGTGAATGATGATGTTGCTGTTGAGGATAGCCTTTATACAGCTGGAAGAAGGGGAATTGCAGGCACTGTATTTGTTCATAAAATTGCAGGAGCTATGGCTGAAAAAGGTAGAGATCTTTCTGAGGTTAAAAGAGTTGCAGAGAAGACAATTGAAAACGTTAAGAGTATGGGAATGGCAATATCATCTTGTATAGTACCAGCAGCTGGTAAGCCAAACTTTAATTTAGCTGAAGATGAAGTTGAAATTGGAATTGGTATTCATGGTGAGCCAGGAACTCATAGAGAAAAGATTTCAACAGCTGACTCTATAGTAGAGCAGTTAGTGGAAAGAATACTTTTAAACATAGATATTGAAAAAGGTGAAGAAGTAGCAGTTATGGTTAATGGTTTAGCAGCTACACCATTTATGGAACTTTATATAGTAAATAAAAAGCTACATGAAATGTTAGGAGAAAGAGAGATAAAAATATATAAAACCTTTATAGGTGAATATATGACATCTCTAGAAATGGCAGGATTCTCAATTTCAATTTTAAAATTAGATAAGGAATTAAAGAGTTTATTAGATGAAGAAGCAGATACACCAGCATTAAAAGTTTTTAAATAGGAGGATATACTTATGATAAATGGAATAAAGGTAAAAGAAATATTAAGAAAGATAAATTCAGTTATGGAAGAAAATAAACTATATTTATCTGAGTTAGATGCAGCAATTGGTGATGGTGACCATGGATTAAACATGAGCAAGGGATTTGCAGCAGTAGTTGATAAAATAGATACATTACAAGATGATGATATAAGCAATATAATAAAGGCTTCTGGAATGGCTTTAGTATCTAATGTAGGTGGAGCATCAGGTCCCTTATATGGTACAGCTTTTATGAAAGCATCAATGGTTATAGCAAAGAAAACTGAAATAGGAATAGAAGATTTTATTCATATGCTAGATGCGGCACTAGAAGGTATTAAGATGCGAGGCAAAGGAGTTTTAGGAGAGAAAACTATGATAGATTCTCTTGAACCAGCACTTCTATCAGGCAAAAAGGCTTTGGCAGAAGGTATAGAAGCTAAATTAGTATTAAATAAAATTCAAGAAAATGCAGAAAAAGGAATGATTAGCACTAAGGATATAGTAGCAACTAAGGGAAGAGCAAGTTATGTTGGTGATAGAAGTATTGGACATCAAGATGCTGGGGCTACATCTATGTATCTTATATTAAAAACAATTTCACAAGAAGTATAGCAAAGGTAGGATATAATCATGGTTGGTATAGTTATAGTTTCACATAGTAAAAATATCGCAGAAGGGATTAAGGAGCTATCAATGCAAATGGCCCCAGAAGCAAAAGTAGCAACAGCAGGGGGAACAAAGGACAATAGAATAGGAACTGATATGGAGAAAATAACCGAATGCATAAAAGAAGTTTATAGTGAGGATGGAGTACTTGTGTTATTTGATTTAGGAAGTGCTTATATGAATGCAGAAATGGCTATAGAATTTTTAGATGAAGAGCTACGAGATAAAGTTATCATTGCAGATACAGCTATAGTTGAAGGTGGACTTACTGCAATAGTAGAGGCATCTATGGGAAGAAATTTACAAGAAATTAAAGATTCAGTAGAGGTTATGAAATTAAATAAAATGCCATAAAGAGATTAGTAAGCACGGTTAAGTGTAAAATCAATGTGGAAAATTCTTCAACTAAAAGAAATAGGGATAGTAGGTAGATTTTTGAAAAACTAAATCTACCCACTGTTCCTTTATTTTATTTAAATATTTTACTTGATATAAAGTTTAAATCATAATCATCTACTTTTCCATCATAATTAATATCAGAGTTAATGCTCTTAATATTTGTATCATCTACATTTCCATAATGCTTAGAAGCTATTGCTAAATCCGATATATTAATAAGCTTATCTTTATTTACATCTCCTGTTGTATCAGTTATTAAATACTTATTGAGGATATATATTTCATTTTTTAAGTTTTGAACTTCGAAGGCAATATCGTATTCAGTAGCCATAGGATCATTGTATACTTTTTCAGAGTTAGAAATAATTTCAGTGAGTTTATCTTTAACACCTTTTAGGTATTGACCATTTTCAGTACCTTCAACTATAGTACTTAAGAAGGCTTTTGCTTTAATTATTTCATCTTCTAAACTTTTTCTACTTACAGATCCATACACTTCAAATTCATAGAAAGAATATCCATATCCAGAACTTCTCTTAACACCCTGGAACTTAACATATCGTGCTTGTACTGGAGCAAAGAGTAGTGATTCTGTTCCTCCTGATCCATTTTCTTTATTGTAAACTTCTGTATAGTTTTTTCCATCTTCAGAAACTAAAATTTTATATTTTGTTGCATATGCTGATTGCCAGAATATCTTTACTGAAGATATTTCTTCAACCTTTCCTAAATCAACTTGAAACCATTCATTATCGTTATAATTTGAAGACCACCTAGAGTTTTTGGATGTTTTATCTCCATCTACAGCTTGATTAGGTCCTAAATAAGGCACTTCTGATGATGATGCTGTAGCAGTCTTATTTAAAGCTAAGTTTTCTTGTGGAGCTTCTATTTCAATTCCTGAAAGTTTGCTTATTTCTTCATTGGATAAAACTCTATTATAAACTTTTAAATCATCTAAACATCCATTAAAAGAATTAGTCTTACTTCCTATATAATTAAGTGGTAAAACGAATGTTTGAATATATCTACTGCCTTCACCACCAACTACACCAGGGATTCCATTACCTTCCAATCTTTCTTTGAATTGACCATTTACATATAAGCTAGTTCCTTTATTATCACCAGTTAAAGTTATATGTGTCCATTTGTTTTCAGGGACAATATAATTAAAATAATGGTTATAATTTTCTTTTGAAAAACCTAGTTTATTTGTGTCTCCTTGCTTTAACTTTAATTTTCCTTCCTTAGATTCCATAATTACAGCATCATTTTTATTGTTTTCACTTGGGTTAATCCATGTAGACATTGTCCATCCAAAGCCTAGTGAATCCATATTAGTTTCGATATAACTTTCTCCACCATTTAATTTAACAGAATTTCTAATTCTTCCATCCATGTTCATAGTTATATTTTTACCCTCTAAAGTTACATCTAAATCACTTTTGTTTGTTAGTTCATTATCAAAATCAATTCCTATAACCTCATTATTTGGAAGTTCTTCTTCAATTTTATGAGATATATTAGCATTTGGAGCTTCCCCTACATTTTGGCTTAATGTTTGGAAGGTGCTATAATCTATTTTACTATCACTACCACTCCACATTTTTTCTGATAAAGTTTGTACTGCTGGGAATATTCTGTCATGTGTATCATGTTTAGAAATTCCATTTCCATACTTATCATTCCAAAGAGCAAACATACCACCTTTAAGTTGAGGGAATCCATATGGGAAAGTTACATTGCCAATTTTATTTGGCTCCCAATTGTTATAAAGGCTACTGGTATTTAAATAGTCATAATAGTATCCAGCTGCTGGAACAATATAAACTGAACCATCTGGTATACTTACTAGATCATAACCTTGTTTTGACATTTCTATAGGATCAGCATATCCATTATACCAACAAGCAACAGTTGCATCATTACTTATTGGAGTTTTGCCATTTAAAGCAGTAAGTGATCCCCAGAACATAGGGTCTTTTCCGTAATCATTTACAAGGTTGATTAGATCATCAGCATATTTTCTAAATAACTCCTTAGTTGGTTGATCTGCACCTTTATATTCATCAGTACCTATATGGACATCTGGACCAACAAATACAGGGTCATCTCCTGATAAATATTCATCAAATAGATTTTTTACAAACTCGTATGTTTTTGGATTTTCTAAATTTAAATGATCAGGACCATATTTCTCACTTGCTATTTCAGGCATATAATGTGATATTGCTAAAGAGTGAGCTGGTGTATCTAGCTCCGGTATAATATTTATACCATAATTAATAAATTCTTTTTGAAAGTTTTTAAATTCTTCCTTAGTATAATGTCCATCTTCTGATGCTAATCCTGGATAAGTTTCGGATTCTATTCTAAATCCAGTATAAACTTTAGACCAATCATTACCGAACATTGAAGGGAAGGCGTTGTCATTAAGGTGGATTTGGAAATCATTCATTTTATACCAGGACATAAGTTTTGCTGTATCCTCTAAATAGCTAAGAGGGAAGTATTTTCTTGCTACATCTAGTGAAAAACCTCTTTTTCCGTACTTAGGGTAATCTCTTGCTTCACCTTTTGGAACATTATCTTTTCCTTCATCTTGCTTTAATATTTGTAATACAGATCTTGTTCCATAAAATACTCCTGTTTGTTCCGGGGCTATAATAGTTATATAGTCATCTATTGATAGCTCATATCCTTGTTTACCTAAAGTAGAATCTTCTTCATTTAATGTTAAATAGATATCACCTTCAGATGGTGAGCCAAACTCTACATTAAAATCTTTTCCTGTAATGTCTTTTAAATCTTTTTTTGTAATATCTGCTGAACTTTCAAGCTTGTCTTTGAATTCAGGATTTACAACTATAGTAGAATCGTCAGTTAAAGTATATTGACCATCATCCCCAGCCCATTCTCTTAATGAAGGAATAACAAATGGTTTTTCATTTTCTCCATCTTGAGGGGAATGGCTGCCAGGAATATCTATTTTTATATTTTTAGTAATTGCTGTTTTTTCCACATTATCCTTATATGCTAACTCATATAATAAGTTTACACTAACATCTTCTAATGGAGTTGTTATGTTTCCGTTTAAATCCAGTACTTCAGCTCTATCAGTACCATATAACTTTAAAGTACATCCTTTTGGAGCGTCAGGTAAAATTATAGATTTTCCATCTTCAGAGACAGTAGGTTGAGTAGTAAAATCTTGTGCTATATCATTAATATCTTTAGGTGGAGTTTCTTTATAGATTTCAAATTCATATAGTGAAACACAGTTCCAAACCGCAGGGCTATGTTTTTTTATAAACAACCTTACGTATCTTGAAGATACGGGCTTATCGAGAGTAATAACTTTTTTTCCTTCAGCACCATCAGTAATACTAGAAACTGTTTCCCAATTAGTTGCATCATTACTTATTTGTATGTCGTATTCCTTTCCTGCAGCAGCTTCCCAATAAAGATGGAATTCCTTAAATTCTTTAACTTCTTCTAAATCAACATAAATCCAAGCGCCTACATTTTCATTAAAGCTAGAGCTAGACCATCTTGAATCTCTTGATGCTCGGTTTCCATCAAAGGCTTTGTTAGGTGATAGTGATGAGGTCTCATTTCCAGATGAATAAGCTTTTTTATTTAAAGCTAAATTATAGTCAATTTCTTGAGACTGTATATTTTCATATATTATATTTTTATTTTCATTCATAAATGCATTAACTTGAACAGATTGTGATATTGTCATACTTCCAAATATTATGGCACTTATAAGAGCTATAAACTTCTTTTTCATTAATAATTCCTCCTAAAATATTTATTTTAAATCTAATACATTAGTAATTTAAAATAGTTTAATAACCTTAGAATTAAGTAAAGCGTAAAGAATTGTATAGTTATTAAAGTGTAAGGTATTAATTTAGCTTCTAATTATCCCTCCTTCATTGTATTACCCAAAATTAAGTTTAATTAACTAAAGAATAGTATGGTAGACAACACCTCCTTTAAGAATTTACTGAAGCTATATTTAGTTAAATATAATTAAAAAAGAAAAGAGCTAGTCCCTCGGTAATAAAGAACTAACTCATGCCTTTTCAGTAACACGTTAATTAACTATATTATTAATAATATAATACTATCTTAACTTTTATTCCAATTTTTGTAAATAGGATTAGGATAGATTATTTAAATAAATAGTAATATGTAGCTCAACTATTAGAAGGAAAGCTTATTTTGGATAAATATACAAAAATATTCAGTGAATACATTTACAGATGGGATTATATGGTATATAATTGAATAAAAGTAATTAAATGGAATAGTTTGTGTTGCGTGTTACCAGTTGGGCATTAGCTTTCTCACAATTTTAGTAAGAGAGCTTTTTTTTATGCTCAAATGTAGAATTAAAGATAAAATTCCTAAGAAGACTATTACATAAGAAAAAATTTAAGGATCATATTTTAAATGTTGATAAAGCTGTTTGTATAATAAATAAAAAAGTACAAAAACTAACTCTTTTTATAATATGTTGAAATTAATAGAGTTTATAAAAGATTATAGAGGAGGTGAAAGTGAATATTTATTAAATAATTAATAAAGTTTGGAGGTGAAATAATAAAAAGATTATTTAGAAGATAAAAGTTTATTTATAACTAAGTATCATAATTTTTAAGTTTAGAATTTTAGGGGGTAGGATAAATGGGAAAATTAAAATCTAAAATATGCACTATATTAAGTTTTGTGTATCTCTTTACATTAACTCCAACTATATCATTTGCAGAAACAAAGGCAACTGATGTTAATAATGAGGTAAGTCTTGAAAGGGCACTTATACCAAAGCCACTTAGCAATTACCAAACAGAAGGAAAATTCATTTTAACAGAAAATACATCTATTTATGTACAAGGAAACACTGAAGAAGAAACAGATGAAATATTTAAAACAGGGGAGTATATTTCAAATAAGTTTAGCCAATCAACAGGATTTCCATTCGATGTAGTGAAAGGAGCTAATGTTCCAGATGGAAATATATACTTAACAACTGTAGGTGGAGAAGAAGAGCAAGGTAATGAAGGATACAAAATAAGTGTTACAACTAATGGTGTTGAAGTAGTAGCATATAAGCCAGAAGGTATTTTTAGGGCAGTACAAACATTAAGACAATTACTACCAGCAGGTATTGAAAAAAGTAAAGTGGTTACAGGTGAAGAATGGAGCATGCCATGCTCAGAAATTGATGATAAGCCAGAATATGAATATAGGGGAACAATGCTAGATACTGCAAGACACTTCTTTAGTGTTGATCAAGTTAAGAGATATATTGATAATGCTGCTCAATATAAAATTAACAAATTACATTTACATTTAACTGATGACCAAGGTTGGCGTCTTCAAATTAAAGGAACAATTGGTGAAAAAGAAGAAGACCTTAATAAATTAGTTGAAATTGGAGCCCAATCATCAGTTTATGGTGATAAAGGTGGATATTATACACAAGAAGAATTTAAAGAAATTGTAGAATATGCAAATGAAAGATATGTTGAAGTTATACCAGAATTCGATATGCCAGGACATACTTGGGCTGCATTGGTTTCTTTAAATTATTTAAATTCAACTCAAGATGGAAAACCTGTTGGTCCAAAGGATAATACAAAACCATCTAAAGATTATGATGTAGGATATTCTTCATTTGAATGTAATAATGAAAATACTTATGAATTTGTAGATATTGTATTTAAACAAATATCTGAAATTTCTCCATTAATTAAAACAATTCATGTTGGTGGAGATGAAGCTCATAACACCAGTAAAGAAGATTACAAGAAATTCTGTCAAAGAGTAACTCAAATAGCTCATAACTATAATATGACTACAATCGGATGGCAAGGTTATGATGAAGTAGTAACAGGTGATGAAAATGCTATTTGTCAATACTGGGATAATAGCTCCGCAACTGGAAATAATTTCAAAGGGGATTTAAAACAATTAGTTTCTCCAGCTAATAAAGCATATATTGATCAAAAATATGATAGAAGTACTGAGTTAGGTCTAAGTTGGGCAGGTCCAACTTCAGTTAAACAAGCATATGAATGGGATCCAACTGATTATGGTGCTAGAGATAGAATTATTGGTATTGAAGCACCATTATGGAGTGAAACTATAAGAGAAAGTAAAACTGAAAATCTTGAATTTCTGGCTTTCCCGCGGTTGTTAGGATTAGCTGAAATCGGTTGGTCACAAAAAGAATATACAGAATGGGAAACTTATAAACCACGATTAATTGCTCATGGCGAAAGAATGAAAAATCAAGGAATAAATTACTTTAAAGATCCTAATATATGGGAAGTTCCATATGAGCCAGTAAATGCTGAGTGGAATATGGATGAAGCGGAAGGAACAGTAATTAATGATAAAAATGGTTTATATCCAGGAACAATAAAAGGTGGAACTACATGGACTAGTGGTAGAAATGGAAGTGCACTTTCATTCGATGGAACTGGATACGTTGATTTAGGAATAAATGATTTAAAGGGTGATTGGTCTGCTACACTTTGGGTTAATAAAGGTCAAAATACTGGGACAAATGCAGTTTTAATTGGAGGAAGTGAAGGGGAAATAAAGCTTGAACAATGGAAAAATACCAAAAAAGTAGGTATTACACAATTTGGTGTAGGAGATTATACATTTAATTATGCAGCTCCAGAGGGAGAGTGGGTACACTTATCATTTGTAGGTGATAGAACAGGTACAGCTTTATATGTAAATGGACAATTACAAGATAAAATAGCAGCAAAAATAAATGGACCAGCTAAGAGAATTGGTGCCAATGCTAAGCCAGGATTAGCTGACTTAGGAAATATGAAGGGTTCTTTAGATGAGGTTAAGATATTTAATAGAGCATTAACAGAAGAGGAAATTGTTGAAATAGTAAAAGGTGGAGAAGAAGTACCCGCAGAAGTAGGATTTAAAGTTACTTTACCAACAGATAAAATAACTGTTGGAAATAAATTTGATACTAAAGTAGGAGTTAAAGATTTAGCTGCTGATAATATGTATGCTATGCAATTTGATGTAGCTTATGATAAAGAAAAAGTAGACTTTGCTAACGCAACATCAGTTGATAATTCTAAATATATAGTTTCAGCTAAAGATAATAATGGAACTATAACTGTAGTTGTTGCTACAAAGGGTGTAGCTATAGAAAATGATAAAGATATTGTTAACTTAGAATTTACTGCTAAGGCTGCCGGAGAGAATATAGCATTTAACATTACAAATGGTGAAATTTCTGATGAAGAAGGAAAGATTATTGATATGGCTGATGAAGCTACAACAGTAACTATTATTGAAGGAACAGTTGATCCTGAACCAGAAGTTGATAAGACAGCATTAAAGATAGCTATAGACTATGCTGATGAAATAGTAGCTAATGGTGGATTAGAAGGTGTAGTACCAGCTGTTGTTAAGGAATTCAATGAATCCTTAGCACAAGCTAAAGAAGTTTATGGAAATGATGATGTAACAGAAGTAGAAGTAGATGCTGCATTTAAGAGATTAGTTAATTCAATATGGATGCTTGAGTTTAAACAAGGAAATAAGGAAGCATTACAAGTACTTGCAGATTCAGTAAAAGCATTAGTTGAGAAAGAGTATACATCAGATTCATGGGCGAACTTACAAAGAGCTCTTGGAGAAGCAGAAAAGGTAATAGCTGATGAAAATGCAATGCAAGAGGAAGTAGATGAAGCATTAAATAACTTAAAGACAGCTATAGATGCTTTAGTTAAGAAGAATATAAATAAGACAGCTCTTCAAAGCTTAGTAAATAAGGTTGAAGGCTTAAATAAAGATAAATATATTAAGTCAACTTGGGATAAGTTTGAAAAAGCATTAAAAGATGCAGAAAAGGTTTTAGCAAATGAAGATGCGACTCAAGAGGAAGTAGATGCAGCTTATAATAACTTACTTAAATCTTACCTTGATTTAAGATTAGTTCCAGATAAATCTGCTCTTGAAGATTTAATAAATAAAGTAAAGAATATGAATTTATCTAAATATACTAAGGAAAGTGTAGCAATGCTTAAGAAAGAATTAAAGAGTGCTAGTAAAGTAGTAAAAGATAAAGAAGCTACACAAGAAGAAGTAAATGCAGCAACTAAAACTTTAAATCTAGCTTTAGCTAATTTAGAGGAAAAGGGAGACTCAAATAATTCAGGTAATAATAACAATGGAAACAACAATAATAATGGAAACAACAATAATTCAGGTAACAAGAAGCCAAATAAAGGCAGAGGAAAAGGTGGTAAATTACCTAATACAGGTGGAACTCCAGCAGCTACTGTAGGATTATTTGGAACGGTGCTTGCAACAGCAGGAGTATTTATATTAAAGAGAAAAAGTAAATAAGACGAAGTAACATTAAAGAGTGACATAAGATAGATAGAATACTTATGTCACTCTCTATTTTATATTTTTAAAAGACATAATTCTCTTAATTTTTATAAATAAATTAAGAGAATGAACAATATAATATTATGAAGTACAATTAAGCATTAAGTGAAAATGTTTATTGGGTTAAAAGAATAAAGTTTATTATGGGGGGATTGATTTTGAAAAGTAAAATGATTAGAAAATTATTAGCCACAGCAATGGCTACAGTATTTATTATTAATGGATTAACAGTAACCAAAATAGATGCTGTGACTAATAATAGTACAGAGGTAGAAAGAACACTACCTAACTTAAATCCAGTTCCACAAAATATAGAGATAAATGATGGAGTATTGACAATAACATCTTCTGTAAATATAAAAGGTAGTGATGTTGCCGATGAAGATGCTATAAGAATTTTAAATGAGTTTTTAGTTGAAAATAATATTACAGTAAATGAAACATATGATGAAGCTTCTACTACTTTAATAATTGGTGAAGTGGAAGATGATATAGCTGATATGGATACTGCAAAGGAAAAGTTAGGTATTGAAGATACTGTAGAATTAGAAGAAGAGGGGTATGTACTTGCTGTTGATGATAGCGAAGGTAAAGGTGGAACTATATTAATAGAAGGTAAGGATGGCGATGGTACTTTCTATGGGGTAAAAACTTTAACACAGCTAGCTGAGAGTGATGGAGGGGAAACTACTGTTACAGAAGTTAAAATAAGTGATGAACCTAAAATGAGGACAAGAGGAATAGTTGAAGGCTTTTATGGAAATCCTTGGACTCATCAAGATAGATTAAATCAAATTGAATTTTATGGAGAGCATAAAATGAATACTTATATTTATGCTCCAAAGGATGATCCTTATCATAGGGAACAATGGAGAGCTCCATACCCTGAAAGTGAAATGTCAAGAATGAGTGAGTTAATAGAAACTTCGAAAAAAAATAAGGTGGATTTTGTTTTTGCAATTTCTCCAGGTATAGATATTAGATTTGATGGAGATGCTGGGGAAGAAGACTTTCAAGCATTAATTAATAAATGCCAATCACTATATGATATGGGAGTTAGAAGTTTTGCAATATTATTTGATGATATCAGCAATAAGGATGGAATAAAGCAAGCCACTTTACTAAATAGATTTAATGAAGAGTTTGTTAAGGTTAAAGGTGATGTAAAACCACTTATAACAGTTCCAACAGAGTATGATACTCATTCTATGGGAAGAGTTGAGGAATTAAATCCATATACTAGAGATTTTTCTAGTACATTGGATAGTGACATAATGGTTATGTGGACAGGGCCAGTAGTTGTTTCAGAAGGAATAGATTTAGAAAATGCACAGTTTGTAAATTCTATATATGGTAAGAGAATGGGAGTATGGTGGAATTATCCTGTTACTGATTATATGAAAGAAAAACTAGCATTAGGACCAATATATAATGCTGATAAAGCTTTAAAAGATGAAGTGGACTTCTTTACAATGAACCCAATGGAGCATGCAGAATTTTCTAAAATAGCATTAGCTACAGGTGCAGCCTATTCATGGAACACAGAAGCTTATGATTATGATAAAGCTTGGAATAAAGCTATAGAAATGTTATATGGAGATTTAGCAGAAGAAATGAAGGTTTTTGCAAATCATTCTACAAGAATGGAAGGTGGATGGGCTTCTACAGGTAGAGCTGATGCACCAGAGGTAAGAGCTAATATGGATAGTTTATTGAAAAAGTTAGCTAAAGGACAAGATGCTTCTTATGAAATAGATTATTTATATAAAGAGTTTGATAGTATGATTAATGCAGCAGATAAATTAAAGGCTGAATTACCAAGTGAGGTATTATCAAGATGTAAATCTAATTTGGATAAGTTAAGGCTTTTAGGTGAAAATGATAAATTAGCTTTAGATATGTTAATTGATTTAGTTAATAATAATGAATCAGAGGTTTATAGAATAAAGAGTATATTAAATGATAATATGTCTAAATTAAATTCTGGAGCTAAGGTTTCAGAAAAAACAGCATTAGCATTTATAAATGAAGCATTAGCATTTGATCCTTATCCAGTGGCAGGATTTGAGATATCAAGCACATTTGTAGCTCCAGGGGAAGAAGTTACTTTTACAAGTACAAGTTCATTATCGGCAGTGGATATGGAATGGACATTTGAAGGTGCTAATATAGAAACAAGCACAGAAGAAAATCCAACTGTAACTTATGCAGAAGAGGGAATATATTCAGTATCTCTTAAGGTAAAGAATCCATTAGGAGAGGATGAAATAGTAAAAGAAGGTTTGATTACTGTTTCAAATGTAGCAAAAGAGGAAAAATTTAATCTTTCACTCGGAAAAACAGCAACTGCATCAAGTTTTGTAGCTCCAGGAGAAGCACCAAAGTTTGCAATAGATGGAGATGTAAACACTAAGTGGTGTGCTTCAGGTAATGGAACACATACTTTAACTATAGATTTAGGAACAGTAAGTACAATAAGCGATGTAATAATTAAACATGCAGAAGCAGGTGCAGAATCACCAGCGTTGAATACACTTTCTTATAGGATACAAGTTAGTAGTGATGGACAAAACTATAAAGAGGTATTAAAGGTAGATAAAAATAATAAGGCTGTAACTAATAATCCAATTCCAGTAACTAAAGGTAGATATGTTAAATTGTTAGTAGACAAGCCTACGCAAAATAGTGATAAAGCAGCAAGAATTTATGAAGTAGAGATAATGGGATTAAATAAAGATATTGAATTACCACCTATATATGGAGAATCAGGGGATAATAAAGAGCCAATAGTTTACCCAATTCCTCAAAAAACTAAATATTTATCAAAGGAAGGCATGTCATTAACTGGTGAAGTAAATGTAGTTGTTCATGGTGATCAAGAAAAGTCAACAATAACTAAATTAGATGAAATATTAAAGAAAAATGATATAGAGTATGCTGTATCTGACAATATAGATGAGAATAAGGCTAATATAGTGATAACTTCTGATAAAAATCATTGTGATGAATGTGTAGATGACGATTTAGTAAATGATAAAGCATTAAAAAATAAAGAAGGTTATGTACTTAAGACTAGTGATGATGATAATAAAAATGGGGATATAACTATTATTGGTTCAGATAAAGATGGAGCATATTATGGCGTATTAAGCTTAGGACAAATATTAGAAAAAGGTTCAGATGATAAATTTGCTGAGGTAGTTATTTCAGACTATCCAGAAATAGAGTTTAGAGGGTTTATCGAGGGGTTCTACGGTATACCTTGGAGTCATGAGGATAGAATGAGCCTTATGAAGGATACAAGTGAATATAAGATGAATACTTATATTTATGCTCCAAAGGATGACCCTTATCACAGGAAGGATTGGAAGAAGTTATATCCAGAAGATAAGGCACAAGAAATTAAGGAACTTGCAGCAGCAGGTGCAGAAAATAACTTTAATTTCTGTTGGACAATACATCCAGGTGCTACTTTGAAATTTACAGATGAGGATTTTGATTCATTAATTAATAAGTTTGAACAATTATATGATTTAGGGGTTCGCCAATTTGGAGTATTATTTGACGATACAGACGACTGGACTAATGGAAAAAAACAAGCAGAATGGATTAATAGAATAGATACTGAGTTTGTAAAGGCTAAAGGTGATGTTGCACCTATGATTGTTATTTCAGCTAGATATAACTCTGCATGGGGACCAAGTATGAATAATTATTTTAAGCCATTCATGCAAACATTACACGAAGATATTCAAGTAATGTGGACAGGACATGCAACAATGTCCAATGTATCTAGAGATGTATTTGAGTGGCCTAAGATTCAAACAGGTGTAGACAAGGATATGGCGGTTTGGTGGAACTATCCTGTTAATGATTATTGTGATAGCAGACTTCTAATGGCTCCATTACACAATCTTAATAAAGATTTAGATAATGTTAGTGGATTCTTTTCTAATCCTATGAATCAAGCGGAGGCGTCTAAGGTTGCATTATATAGCATAGCTGACTATACATGGAATACTGATTCATTTGATTATATGAAGAGTTGGGAGACTTCTATAGAAAAACTTGTTCCAGGGGCTAAGGAAGAATTTATGAGATTTGCATCTAATACTTCTTATTTAAAAGATAGTGGTGGTGCTAGTGGTCCTTTTGAATATGATGAGTCTTGGTATTTGACAGATAAAATAAATAATTTATCCAATAGTATAGCAAATAATGAATCAATAATTGAACCAGCTAATGCATTATTAGATGAATTTAAGCTTATCATATCAGATTACGATAAACTTGTAAGTAATATAAATAATAAAAACTTACTTGAGGAAACACAAGTATTCTTAGATGCATACAAAGCTTTAGGAGAAGCAGGAGCAGCAGCAATGGAATCATTAATAGCTGCAGAAGAAGGTAAAATCGAAAATTGGTTAAATAAAAATAATTTAGCTAAAGAAAAACTAGATTTAATGGAAAGTTATAAGGTAAAGAGAGCAGAAGATAATAATGGAAATTTAGTTGAAGTAGAGTATGTAGTAGCAGTAGGTGAAAAGAGACTTAAACCAATAATAAAAGATGCTATAAGATTATCAAATACTATTCTTTCTAAATCTATATTTGTTGATGAGAAAGCTAAGGCTATAGGTACATTAGATGGAATTGATAATATTAATGTAAAATTCGAAAATGGATCATATTCAATTGAAAATATAACTGAAGTAAAGTTAGGAGATTATGATTATATTGGAATAGCATTTCCTAAGGCAACTAAATTAAGTGAAGTTGTAATTGAGGCTAGTGATTATGAGGGGTTAGGACTTGAGTACTCATTAAATGGGTTAGAGTGGCAAAAGGCAGAGACAATTGTAGAAGATAATATAATGAAGACTACTTCTAATGTAGCTGCAACTTATGTTAGATTAGTTAGTACAAATGGAGATACAAAGGTTATTGATATAACTAGATTAATAACAAAACCAGTTTATAAAGCGAATCCTAGCATATCTCAAAATATAGGACAATATCAAAGTTATTCTATTGATAAAGCTTTAGATGGAAATATGGATACTAAGTATTGGTCAGATAAAGCTACATCAAAAGACCATTATATTCAAGTTGATCTTGGAAATAAAATACCTCTTTATGATGTAACTTCATATTTTGGAAATATGGATTATATGAGAAATTCAGAATATTTAATCTCAGAAGATGGTATCAATTGGACATCCTTAGGTGATTTACAATTTACTGATGAAGGTGGGAAAAAGGTAGCTACTGAAAATGCTGAAGGTAAAATGACAAGATATATTAGAATAAAAGCTAATGGAGAAAATTCAGGATACTGGATACAATTATATGAATTAGAATTTAATAAAACTGTTCCGGATTTTGGTGATGATTATGTTGAATTAGTCACAGGAAGTCCAGCAGGTAGATGGGATGCATTATATGATAGAGATTTATCTACTGCTTTTGAGGCGGATGAGGTAAGTGAAGGTGATGCATTAGTTTATAAAATGACAAGAACAACTAAAGTTGAAGAAATAGTGTTCTTACAAGATTCAGAAAGAATAAGTAAAGCAAAGATAAGTGTTAAGAATACAGAGGGTAATTGGAGAGAAGTAGGAAGTTTAGAGGAACAATTAACAACTCTAAGTGTTAATGAAGAGATACTTGAAGTAAAATTAGAATTTGATTCAAGAAAACCTGCTCCAAAGATTTATGAAATAATAGTTAAAGAAAATGCAAATATTAATGTATTTAAGGAACACTTAAAAATTGCAGTTGAGGAAGCAAAGAAAATAACAGAAGAAGATTTAGAAAATGTTGTTCCAGTAGTAGTAGAAGAGTTTAAGAAGGCCTTAGAAGAGGCCGAGGCTGTATTATCAAATTTAGGTGCTAGGCAAGATTCTGTAGATAAAGCTTTTGATAGATTAAGTAAAGCAATGC
Source organism: Clostridium sp. MB05 (assembly GCF_046581255.1). Classification (NCBI taxonomy): domain Bacteria; kingdom Bacillati; phylum Bacillota; class Clostridia; order Eubacteriales; family Clostridiaceae; genus Clostridium; species Clostridium sp. MB05. The sequence continues at coordinate 1,310,261 of NZ_CP174370.1, forward strand.
ATATGTTATCCTTCAAAAAAGGAGATAAGGAACATTTAATTGCATTAGTAGATAGGATTAATAAGCTAGATAAAAACGAATTTATTGCAAGCACTTGGGATAAGCTACAATTTGCATTAGATGAAGCAAATGCAATAATAAATGACAGTAATGCTATGGAAAAAGAAGTGGCAGAGTCTTATGACAAATTAATGAGAGCATTTTTAGAACTAAGATTAAAACCAAATAAAGATAAGTTAGAAGGATTAATTAATAAAGCTGAAGGTCTTGATTCAACTAAATATACTAAGAAGAGTTGGAAAAATGTAGAGAAGGCGTTAATTCCAGCTAAGAAAGTATTTGCTGATGAAGATGTTACAGAAAAGGAGATTGCTAAGGCTGAAAAAGACTTAGAGGTAGCATTAACTAATTTAGTGGTAAAGGGAGACTCAAATAATTCAGGTAACAATAATAATGGAAATAATAATCAAGGTAACAATGGAAACAATAATTCAGATAACAAGAAGCCAAATAAAGACAGCGGAAAAGGTGGTAAATTACCTAGTACTGGAGCAGCTGTTTCTTCTTCATTAATACTACTTTTAGGTTCTGCGGCAGTTGTTGCTGGAGGAGTAACTTTAAAGAAAAGAAAAAGAGAAGAATAGTTAATTTATTTGTTGGGTGGATAATAATTTAATATAATCATTATGCTAAAGGAGTTATTTTAAAAATAACTCCTTTTTAAGTAGATTTGTTTATTTTAAATTCATCTATTTTTTTCCCTTTTGAGGTTATAGCAGCTACTTTAATGTAATCAATATCTACATCTACAACTTAAAAATGATATACAGCAATAGGAGAAACAACAACTCCTTCTTTACTTTTATATTTATCACGAAGTTTTTCACCAGCGCCACCTGTAATAACTTGATAAATATATCCGCTATCAAAAGTATTACTTATAATTCTTCTTGAATAATTGTGTTCGTGTCCTGAGAAAATTATATTAATATTACATTTCTCAACAGTTCTTAAAAAATCATTCCTATCATTAGGGTATAAATCAAGACAATGACCAAGGTGAGCACTAGTAGGAAATGCTGGTGAGTGAACAAAAAGAAGTTTGTTTTTATTACAGTTAGAAGTTTTCTCTTGAAGCCAATTAAGCTGAGCTTTACTAATTTTATTTGAGATATCAGATGTAAGTGGATTTGATAATAAGTATTTATCTAATTCGATTCCATCTATATATTCTCTTATAATATGCCTTTCACCATATGAATAGAGTTTTGGAAAATGCGAATTTGTTTGAGCCATAAGTAAAGTAGATAATTCATCTTTACATACTTGCTTTTTTTTGAAGATTTTAATACATTGGTTTGAATTTATTTTATATACTTTTCCTTGTGTTCCACTTCCAAGCAATTGCAGTTTATTTATATTTATTCCTTCATAAAGTTTAATTTTAATCACCTAATTAAGATAGTATTAACAATATTAGTATATGAAAAGTACTCCTTTTGACTTACTTTATTTTAGCTGTTTATATATTTAAATGATTATATTGAAAATAGAAATTAAATGTTTATTATAATAAGTTTGAATTTGTTTTTAGTGAATCAAAAAGTGCTATATAAATAAAAAACCTAGATATTAGTAATTTAAAAAATAATTATTAATATCTAGGTTTTTCTATATTCTAATCTAAAAAATAATTTTATATATAAGTATTTTAAAATTATAATTAATGAGATTTTTTTAATTTAAGCACAAACGATACTATAAATGAAATTATAGATATAGCTAAGAATACATAGAAAAGTGGTATTAAGAAGAAAGGTTCAATAAGTGTTCCATCTGGAGCAACTTCACTTCCTATAATATTAAATAAAACAATGCATGACGCTGAAATAATAAGTGATATTAATGATATAATATATTTTTTCATTTTAAAACCTCCATATAATGTAATTTAGTCTTTTATTGTTAGTGACTTTATAAATAGAGTATAATACATATATATATGCAAGTCAATAATAAATTATTGAATAACAATAAAAATATGTTGTTATTAAAATGATAGTATATTCTATAATATTAGTTAAAGAACTATTTAGATATTTATAATATACGATTGATAAGATATGTTATAATAAGTATAGGTTTACATATAATGCGGGAGGATGGTATGAAGAATCAGATACTAAAGATGTTAAAAGAAAAAACTAAAAATATTACTATAGATACATTAGAAGAACTTACTGCAACTAATATAAGCAATGAGCTTAAAATAAGTAGAAATTTAGCTAGCCAGTATTTAAATGAGTTTGTTAATGAGAGAAAAGCGATAAAGGTTAATAGAAGACCAGTTTATTTTCTAGATGTAGAGGAATTAGAACTTAAGTATAAAAAACGTATAGATAAAGAAAATTATAGCATTGAAGAAATTGAAGAGTATTTTACAGTTTTTTTAGAAGAAAAAAAGGATTTCATGAATTTAATTGGATATAAGGGCAGCTTAAAATATGTTGTAGAGCAATGCAAATCTGCAATTGCATATCCTCCAGATGGACTACCTATATTATTTTATGGACCAACTGGTACAGGAAAGAGCTATATGGCGAATTTAATGTATGAGTATGCTGTAAATACAAGAAAGGTATCGAGTGATAAGAAATTTGTTACTGTTAATTGTTCAGAATATGCAAATAATCCAGAATTATTAACAGCGAATCTTTTTGGAGCAAAAAAAGGATCATACACAGGTGCTGATAAGGATACAGTTGGATTGATTAAAGCAGCTGATGGAGGAATATTATTTTTAGATGAGGTACATTGCTTAAAGCCAGAATGTCAGGAAAAATTATTCTTATTTATGGATAAGGGAATATATCACATGGTTGGTGATAATGAAACTTGGCATGAGGCTAATGTAAGATTAGTATTTGCTACTACTGAAAATCCAGAAGATGTATTGTTAAAGACTCTTCTTAGAAGAATTGCTATTATAGCAACAATACCTTCTTTAGAAGATAGGCCAATTGAGGAAAGAAAGGGAATTATATATCATGTATTTAAAAAGGAATCAGAAAATATAGGGAAAAAAATTAGAATTAGTAATGCTGTTTATAAAGCATTATTAAATTGTAATTTATCAGGAAACATAGGACAAATAAAAAATTATATAAAAGCAGGTTGTGCAAATGCATTTTTACAACAAATTGATAATTCGGAATATTTAGATGTAAATATATATAATATGCCTCAATTTTTACTGGCCTTTAACAACAAGGATCAAGTTGTAGTTGAAAGAGCCTTAGATAAAAAAATGATAAATATTGAAGAAATTAATCCGGAAAAAAGAGCAGAGAATAATTGTAAAATTGTAGAACTGTATGAAAGTATAATAAAAAGTTATTTAGATAATAAAATTAAAAATTTACCTTTCAAAGATTTTTTAATAGCTTATGATAAGCAGTTAAATAGGTCTTATGATTATATAGTTTATTCCAATATAGAGGCTAATTATCAAAAGGTACAGTATATAAAGACTGTGTTAGAAAATATTTTTGATCTTACAATTAATCAATATAGGATAAATATACCTAATAATGATATTATAGCTTTTTCAAGATATTTAAATGATTATATTCAAAATAGAAGCGAAATAAGTATATGGGAAAATACGAATAAAGAATTAATAAAAAAAGTAGAGGAAGAAGTAAAAGTTAAACTAAATAGAGAGCATCATATAGCTGTTGAAATAAACAATTTATTACAGAATAGCTTAGATGTAACTTTAGGAGGAATGGAATTAGCTTTTCTAACTATGAATATTAAATCTCATAATAGAGAAGTGGATATTAATAGAATACCTGGGATTATCTTAAGTCATGGCTATTCAACAGCAAGTAGTATTGCAGATGCTGCTAATAAATTATTAGATTGTTATATCTTTGATGCAATAGATATGCCGTTAGGGGTTAGTTCTGAGGAGATAGTTAAAAAGATTAAAGACTATATAAATAAGAAGGGGAATTTTAATGAAATTATACTTCTAGTTGATATGGGATCATTAGAGGATATATATAAAGGAATACAAAATGACACAAACATAAATATAGGAATAATAAACAATATAAATACTAAGCTTGCTTTAGATATAGGTTTAAAATTAATTCAAGGATATGAAGTAGAAGAGATACTAAAAGAATCTTGCAATAAGAACTACTCTAGTTATAAGTACATTAAAAATAGAAAGTTAGAGAAGGTTATTTTAACAGTATGTCCAACTGGAATTGGAACCTCTAAAAAGATTGCAGAATTAATAAATAGAAGTTTACCAAGAAAAATAGAGATAAATATAATACCACAGGATTATGGATTAATAGTTGATGAAAAGACATTAAAGGAATTACAAGATAAATATGATATTAAGCTTGTAATTGGAACTATAAATCCTAATATTGAAGAGGTTCCATTTATATCTCTTGAAAATATTATAGTTAATAATAAATTAGAGTATTTAGAAGAGATATTCAGTGAATATTTAACTGCTGAAGAGATAAAAACATTTAAGGACAATATAGTAAAGGTGTTTTCACTATCTAATATAGTAGATTATCTTACAATATTAAATGCGGAAAAGGTACTAGAGGTTGTAGGTGTTGCAGTAGATGAGATGGAGAAGAAACTTAATATTGAACTTATGACAAGTATAAAGATAGGTCTATATGTACATCTATCATGTTTGTTAGAAAGATTAATAACTAAGACTCATATAACTACTTATGACTGTATAGAGAAGTTTAAAGAAGAAAATAAAGAGTTTATTGAAATAGTGAGAGAATCATTAACTGAAGTAGAGAAGTATTTTAGTGTCGAAATACCTGTCGAAGAAATAGGGTATATCTTCGACTATATAAAAAGTAATAAATAATAATAAGGAAAATAGAGGCGTGTAGGCTATCGACTGATAGTTGGCACGTCTTTTGCTTTATATAAATATTGAAAGGAGATGAATCTATTGAGAAGAGTAATTTTAGCAACACATGGGGAATTATCAAAAGGAATGCATAATTCAATTAAATTAATCATCGGTGATATGGCAAATGATATAGAAACATATTCCTTATATATAGGAAAGAGTCCAGTTGATTATGTAAATGAAATTAGGCTTGATGTAGAAAGTAAGGAGGATACAGAATTCATTTTTATTACAGATATAAAGGGAGGTAGTGTTCATACTGCATTAATGGAATTATGCGTGTATAAGAATGTTAAGTTGTTTTCTGGAATGAATATGAATTTAGTTTTAGATATTTTATTATCTTTTCCAGAGGAGATATCAAATAAGAAAAGTGAAATAATAATTAGTCAAGCAAGAGAAGGAATGACCTTTTTAGATTATCAAAGTTTAAATGCAGATGAAAATGAAGAATTTTAATAAAATTTTAGGAGGAATATTATGAAAAAGAATTTTTTAAGTTTATTTAAGAATGAAAAACCAATCTTTGCAATGTTGCACTTAAAAGGAGATACTCAAGAAGAAACTTTTGAAAGAGCAAAAGAAGAAATCAAAATTTATATGGAAAATGGTGTAGATGCAGTAATTGTTGAAAATTACTACGGAAATTACTATGACATGGAAAGAGTTCTACAATATTTGAAAGAAAGTGATTTGGATATTGTCTACGGAGTTAACTGTTTGAATGTTGATGCAATGGGGTTTGATTTAGCTAAACGTTTCCGTGCTAGTTTTGTACAATTAGATTCAGTAGCTGGTCACTTACAATTAAGAGATGATCCAGGATTTGAAGCATTTATTAAAAAAATGAGAGAAGAATATGATGGATATATTCTTGGTGGAGTAAGATTTAAATACCAACCATATTTATCTGGAAGATCATTAGAAGAAGATTTAACAATTGGTATGACTCGTTGTGATGCGATTGTTGTAACTCAAGATGCAACTGGACAAGAAACATCTATGGATAAAATTAATGAATTTAGATCTATCATGGGTGATTTCCCACTAGTAGTTGGTGCAGGATTAACTCCAGATAGTTGTGAAAAACAATTTGAAGTTGCAGATGCTGCTATTGTAGGAAGTTACTTCAAAGATACATACAAAGATACAGGAGATGTTGATGGATCACATGTGAAAACATTGATTGATGCTGTAGAAGAAATTAGAAGGGGAGGACAATAATATGATTAAGGCAGTAAGAATAGATCATCGTTTAGTGCATGGACAAGTAGCTTTTTCATGGACAAAGTTTTTAGAAGCTGATTGTATTTTAGTTGCTAGTGATAATTTAATGAAAGATGAATTAAAAATGACTGCAATGAAAATTGCAAAACCAACTGGGGTAAAACTAGTTATGAAAAGCATCGATGATTCTATAAAAGCATTAAATAGCGGAGTTACAGATAAATATAAATTATTTATTGTAGTAGAGAGTGTAGAAGATGCTTATCGCCTAGCAAATGGAGCTCCGGCTATCACATCAATTAATATTGGCGGTATGAAAGCAACAGAAGATCGTAAACAAATTTCAAAAGCTGTTTTTGTATCAGAAAATGATGTGAAAATGATGAAAGAATTAGGGAGTAAAGGAATTGAATTAGAAGTTCGTTTAGTGCCAAGTGATATAAAACAAAATGCTTTAAAATTAATCTAAAAGGAAAGAGAGGAAAAGTGTATGAGCTTAGGATTTCAAGCTATATTAATTGGTTTAGTGGCGTTTTTTGGTTATTTCCACAATTATGCGGGTTCTACAATGTGGAATCGTCCGATTATTATGGCTACATTAACAGGGCTAGTATTAGGAGATATTAAAACAGGTATTATGGTAGGAGCGGCATTAGAACTTGCATTCTTGGGAGCAGTTCCAATTGGTGCAAGTAATCCACCAGACATGACAGCAGGATCAATCATTGGAACTGCATTTGTTATCATAAGTAATGCTCAAATAGGGGCAGCAATTGCATTGGCTATTCCAGTAGCTACATTAGCATTATTATTTAATAACTTATTAATGATGTTTGTATTAGTATGGGTAGCTCACTTAGCTGATAAATATGCAGAAGAAGGGAATGCATCAAAAGTAGAATGGCTGTGTAGAATTTCTGCAATTGGAAATATGATAGTCTTAGCATTTGTAGTAGCAATTTCTTTCTATGTAGGTGTTCCAGTAATTGAAAACGTATTAGCAATGATTCCAGAATGGATTATTCACGGTATGGATGTAGCTGCAGGAATCTTACCAGCAGTAGGGTTTGCAATGTTAGCAAAAATGATTGTTACAAAAGAGTTAGTGGCATTCCTAATTTTAGGGTTCTTATTAACAGCTTACTTAAAAATTCCAGTATTTGGTGTAGCATTATTAGGTTTAGTTATAGCGCTAATTGCTTTCTATACGCGAGACAATAAATCAGGAAATATAGAGGAGGCTTACGTAGATGAAAACGAATTCTAAGAACACGATTGATCCAAATAGCAAAATCACAAAAAGAGACTTTTGGAAAGTATTTACAAGAAGTTGTACGTTAGATTCAGCATGGAACTATGAGCGTCAACAACACTTAATGTATTGCTATACAATGATTCCTATTTTAAAAAGACTTTATTCAGATAATAAGGATAAAATGGCAAAAGCGTTAAAGCGTCACTTAGAGTTTATGGCTTGTACTCCGCATATAGTAACACTACTAGCAGGTATTACAGGTGCAATGGAAGAACAAAATTCAAGGGATGAAAATTTTGATGAAAGTTCAATCAGCGCCGTAAAAACTTCATTAATGGGGCCAATGGCAGGCTTAGGAGATTCATTCTTCTGGGGTACTTTATTAACAATCGCAGTTGGGATTGGTGTTTCTTTCGCACAAGAAGGAAGCATTATGGGACCAATTATGTTCTTGCTTATTATAAATATTCCAGGATTCTTAGCTCGTTTCTATTGTTTAAAATTCGGATTTAAATATGGGGTAAAATTCTTTACAAACATGTCAAGCAATGGTGTTATTGAAAAAGTTACAAAATGTGCATCAGTGTTAGGGTTAATGGTAATTGGGGGGATGATTGCTTCAACAGTTAGTATGCCGATTACATTAGAAGTTGGAGTTGGGCAAATCGTTGAACCATTACAAAAGTATTTAGATCAAATTATGCCTTGTTTACTACCAGCATGTGCATTTGGAGTGATGTACTGGCTATTAGGAAAAAATATTAAAACAACTCGTATTTTAGTATTCTTATTGATTTTTGGTTGTATTGCTTCATTTTTTGGAATAATGTAATAAGATGAATCACTAAGAAAAGGTTTATCCACTTTTTTTCTTTATTGTTTAATGAAGACCATCGGTTAGGCCGGTGGTCTTCATTAACAATATTGCATTTAAGTAAATGGATGATATTCTTAAAAAAATTTGCAATGACTATTTTATTGCAAATGATAAAGAGTTTATATTATTACTTAACTGTGTTGATAAATACACACTTAAAGCTGTAGATAGTACTATCAAGGTATTTATATATACTTATACTAATAATATAAGTGTGGATAAGATAGAATTTATTTGTGCCAAAAAAGGTGATTGTAATGTTATTTATATTTTTGATTATGAAGATGATATTACTATCAATTAATTAAATATGTTAAATGAACTAAATGATTTATTAAATAGATATGATTAAAAGGGCATAAAAGAAGAAGGAGGAGGCAGGCTTATGAATAAGGAATTGTTAACACAAATTTCAAAAGAAGTTAGAAAAAATATTATAAATATGATATATGAAGCAAAATCAGGACATCCAGGTGGATCACTATCCTGTGCAGATATAATAACATATTTATATTTTGAAAAAATGAATATAAATAAAGATAATTATTTAAAGGATGAAAGAGATAGATTTGTACTTAGTAAAGGACATGCAGCACCAGCTCTTTATGGAGTACTTTGTGAAAAAGGATTCTTTCCAAAAGAGGAATTAAAGACATTGAGAAAAGTTGGGGCATTATTACAAGGTCATCCAGATAAGAAAAAAGTTCCAGGCGTTGATGTATCAACAGGTTCTCTTGGACAAGGGATATCAAATGCAGCAGGTATGGCATTGGGGCTTAAGCTTAGAAAATCACCAGCTAATGTTTATACAGTTCTAGGTGATGGAGAATTGCAAGAGGGATTAGTATGGGAAGCGGCAATGGCAGCAGCTCATTATAAATTATCAAATTTAGTAGCAATAGTTGATTATAATGGATTACAAATAGATGGAAAAAATGAAGATGTTATGGGGATAGCACCATTAGAAGATAAATTTTTAAGTTTTGAGTGGAATGTAGTTAAGTGTAATGGTCATGATTTTGATGAAATCCATGAAGCCTTCAATAAAGCAGAAAAATCGTTGGACAGACCAACTGTAATTATAGCTAATACTACAAAGGGGAAGGGTGTTAGCTTTATGGAAGATAAAGCAGAATGGCACGGACAAGCACCTAGTGAAGAACAAAGATTAGAAGCTATAAAGAGTATTGAGGGATAGGAGGGAAGCAAGTATGGGAAAAGCGACTAGGGAATCATATGGAATGGCATTGTTGGAATTAGGGAGTGAAAATGAAAAAATAGTAGTTTTAGATGCGGATTTGTCGAAATCAACTAAAACAAGCGAGTTTAAAAATAAATTTAGCGATAGATTTTTTAATGTGGGAATAGCAGAGCAAAATCTAATGGGAATGGCTGCAGGACTATCTAATGTGGGATATATTCCATTTGCAAGTACCTTTGCAGTATTTGCTACAGGTAGAGCATTTGAGATAATAAGAAATTCAATATGTTATCCTAAAATGAATGTGAAAATAGCAGCTACTCATGCAGGGATAACAGTTGGAGAAGATGGAGGCTCCCATCAATCTGTAGAGGATATAGCTTTAATGAATTCTCTACCTAATATGACTGTTATTGTTCCAGCAGATCATAGAGAAACTATGCAAGCAATTAAGGCAGCAGCTAATTATGAAGGACCTGTATATTTAAGGCTTGGAAGATGTAATACACAGGATATATTTAATGAGGATTATGAATTCAAAATTGGAAAAGGTGTTGAAGTAGTTTCAGGAGATGATGTTACTATAATAGCTACAGGAATGATGGTGCAAAAAGCTATTGAAGCTTCAGAAAAGTTATCATTAGAGGGCATTAATGCTAGGGTAATAAATATTTCAACAATAAAGCCTATAGATAGAGAAATAATATTAAAAGCTGCAAGAGAAACAAAGGGAATAGTAACAGCAGAAGAACATTCAATAATAGGAGGCCTTGGAGCTATGGTAGCTTCTATAGTTTCTAGTAAAGAGCCTACAATTGTAAATATGTTAGGAATAAATGATACGTTTGGAGAATCAGGAACTCCTGATGAACTTATGTATAAGTATGGGTTAACTAAGGATGAAATCATAAAGAAAGTGAAAGAAATTTTAAATTAGGAGGCTGGATATGAAACTTTTTATAGATACTGCAAACATAGAAGAAATAAGAAAAGCAAATGAATTAGGAGTTATATGTGGTGTAACAACTAATCCATCATTAATTGCAAAAGAGGGAAGGGATCTTAAAGAAGTTATAAATGAAATCTGCTCAATTGTAGATGGACCTATAAGTGCAGAGGTAATGAGTTTAAAGAGTAAAGAGATGTATAAAGAAGGAAAAGAATTAGCAGCCATTAATAAAAATATAGTTATTAAAATCCCAATGTGTGAAGAGGGGTTAAAGGCAACTAATCTTTTAGCTAAAGATGGAATTAAGACAAATGTTACTTTGATATTTTCTCCATTGCAGGCTTTATTGGCTGCAAGAGCGGGGGCTAGCTATGTTAGTCCATTCTTAGGAAGATTAGATGATATAGGAAATCCAGGGATTGATCTTGTAGAAAGAATAGCTGAAATATTTAAAGTTCATAAAATAGAGACAGAAATAATATCTGCAAGTGTTAGAAATCCAATGCATGTACTAGATGTATCATTGAAAGGATCTCATATTGCAACTGTTCCTTATTCAGTAATAACACAAATGGTTAAACATCCATTAACTGATAGCGGAATTGAAAAATTCATTAGTGACTATAAAGATGTATTTGAAAAATAGGATTAGTATAAGTTAATTTGAACTCTAAGTAATGTTTAAAGAAGATTACTTAGAGTTTTTTAGATTTTTTCTATAAGGCTGTTTGTTAGAATGATTTAACAATAAGAGCAATACCTTATTATTATATATTAAGTACAGACTAAACTAATATTTTAAAATTTGAGTAGATATAATATATATTAAGATGTTTTTGAACATACTATACTTGTATCAATTTTGAAAGGAGATAAGTATGGAAAGATTACATTGTAGAATAAGTGGAATAGCTAATGAAAATATGAAAACACAACTGAAAAATTCATTAGAAAAGGTTGAAGGAGTAAATCAGGTATGTGTTGATATGGCAAGAGGCTCTGTTGAAGTAATTTATAATGAACCAGCAACACAAGAATCTATAAGAAGTTGTATAGAAAATACAGGACATAAAATTGATTAATTAAGATAAGAAGCAGTTTATAATTTAAAAATTATAGACTGCTTTTATTTATATCATGAAAGCATAGAATATTGTGATATTTATTAAAAACATATATTAATTAATATTTATTATTGTATAATATATATTAAAGAGTGAATAAAATATGAATTAAACTAGTTAAAACTAAAAATGTAAGGAGAAATGAAAATGAAAGTAGAAATTTGGTCAGATATTTTTTGTCCATTTTGTTATATAGGAAAACGTAGATTTGAAGCTGCTTTAGAAAAATTTGATAATAGTTTAGAGGTTGAAGTGATATATCGTAGTTTTGAGTTAAACCCTAGTTCACCAAAACATTATGAAGAAGATATACATGCACTTATTGCAAGTAAATATGGAATGAGTTATGAAGAAGCTAAGCTAAATAATGACAATATAATAAAACAAGCTGCAACACTTGGTTTAACTTATAACTTTGATACACTTATACCAACAAATTCCTTTGATGCACATCGTATGATTCATTTTGCAAATAAATATAGGAAAATGGAAGAAATGACGGAGGGATTATTTAAAGCTTACTTTACTGATTCTAAAGATGTTAGTGATTATGAAATATTAGCTAATATAGTAGCTAGTATCGGTTTAGATAAAGAAGAAGCACTAGAAGTTTTAAATAATAATGATTATGAGGAGTCAGTACGTAGAGATGAAAAAAGGGGAAGCCAATTAGGAATAACGGGTGTACCTTTCTTTGTATTTAATGATAAATTTGCTGTATCTGGAGCTCAATCAACAGATATATTTTTAAATGCTTTAAATAAGGTATTAGAGGATGAAAAAATTTCTGTTGCTTTGAATAATGAAAATAGTGTAAATATATGTACTGATGGATATTGTAAAAATTGAAAACAAAAATATAAATAAAAACCGCGATTTGATTTCGTGGTTTTTATTTATATCATGAAATCATAGATATGTTGGTATTTGTTAAAAAAATATATTAATTAATATTTATTATTGTATAATAGATATTGAGGAAGTGAATAAAATATGAAGAAGATTAATGTACTAAAAAATAAAAAAGAAAAGTTAGAGTTTAATAGAAAAGAATTTTTAAAATATATTGGACCAGGAATTTTAGTTACAGTAGGATTTATAGATCCAGGTAACTGGGCTTCAAATATAGCAGCAGGATCTACATTTGGATATAAGTTACTTTGGATTGTAACATTATCAACAATAATGCTTATTATACTACAACATAATGCAGCACATCTTGGTATAGTTACAGGTCTATGTATTTCAGAAGCAATAAGCAAATATATAAAGCCTACTATTGCTAAAGCAATAACAGCTACAGCAATTTTAGCTGCTATAAGTACTGCGATGGCTGAAATTTTAGGTGCAAGTATAGCTTTAGAAATGTTATTTAAGATACCTATTAAGATAGGTGCAATTATTTCATCAGCAGTAATATTATTTATGCTATTTTCAAATTCATATAAAAAGATAGAAAAAATAATTATAGGATTTGTATCTTTAGTTGGATTGGCTTTTATATTTGAAGTTGCATTAGTAAAGGTAGATTGGGTTGAGGCTGCAAAAAGCTTTATTGTACCATCTATTCCGACTGGCTCAGTAATTATAATAATGAGTGTTTTAGGAGCTGTAGTTATGCCACATAACTTATTCTTGCATTCAGAAGTAATTCAAAGTAGAAAGTGGAATTTAGAAGACAAAACTATAATAGAAAGACAATTAAAGTACGAATTTTTAGATACAATATTATCTATGGTAATTGGATTTATTATAAACAGTGCAATGATTATAGTTGCTGTAACATTTTATAAAAATAATGTAGTAGTTACAGAATTAGGTCAAGCTCAAGAACTATTAAGACCAGTTCTTGGAACCAGTGCAGCAGTAGTATTTGGAGTAGCTTTATTATTTGCAGGAGTAGCATCTACTATAACTGCAGGTATGGCAGGAGGGTCAATATTTGCAGGCTTATTTGAAGAGCCCTATGATATAAAAGAAAAAAATACTAAAATAGGAGTTATAATAACTATATTAACAGCTTTAGCAATAATATTTTTTATTAGTGATCCATTTAAAGGATTGGTGTATTCACAAATGCTATTAAGCGTACAATTGCCTATAACAATTTTTACACAAATATATTTGACATCATCTAAAAAAGTAATGGGAGAGTATAAAAATACAACAATAGAAAATATTATACTATGGTTAGTTGCTGGAATAGTAACTGTTTTAAATATAATTTTATTAATCTCTTTGTTTTAATAATGTGGGGAAATGCATATAAATATAATAAACTTATTATAAGTTTAAATTATTAAGGCTTTAAAGCAAACTTAATAATAAAATATGTATATAAAGGGGGGAATACTTGGTTTTAGAAGCCAAGGGAAAGAGATGAATAAAAAAATTAGAGTGGGGATTGTTGGATATGGAAATCTCGGAAAGTGTGTAGAAGCATCTTTATCAAAAAAGTCAGATTTTATTTTAGAAGCTATTTTTACAAGAAGGAATCCTGATATGTTAAACTCATCTTCAAGAATGGTACATATTTCAGAGATATCAGGATACAAGGATAAAATTGATGTTATGATTCTTTGTGGAGGATCTGCTACTGATTTACAAGAACAGTCCCCAAATATTGCAGAAAATTTTAATATAATAGATAGTTTTGATACTCATGTAAATATACCAGAACATTTTAATAGAGTAGATAAAGTGACAAAAAAAGCTGGTACGATTGCTCTTATATCTGCTGGTTGGGATCCAGGATTGTTTTCATTAAATCGTCTTTTAGCTCAAGCTATACTTCCAAATGGAAAAGACTATACTTTTTGGGGAGAGGGAGTAAGTCAAGGACATTCGGATGCTATTAGGAGAATAGAAGGTGTAGAATATGGTGTTCAATACACTATACCAATTGAAAGTGCTATGGAGAGTGTACGAGCAGGAGAATGTCCAGATTTGTCAGATAGAGAAAAGCATAAGAGAATTTGTTATATAGTACCTAAAAAAGAGGCTGATTTAAGCTTTATAGAAAACAAAATTAAGAATATGCCAAACTATTTTTCAGACTATGATACTACAGTAAATTTTATAAATGAAGAAGATTTTAAGGCAAATCACAAGGGAATGCCTCATGGTGGCTTTGTTATTCGTACAGGAGTTACTGGTGAAAGTACAAAGCATAGAGTAGAATTTAATTTAAAACTTGATAGTAATCCGGAGTTTACTGCTAATGTTTTATTAGCTTATTCAAGAGCAGTTTATAGACTAGCTAAAGAGGGACAAACAGGAGCACGGACAGTATTGGATATTCCCTTTAGCTATTTATCAACAAAGTCAGAAGAAGAATTAAGAAAAGAATTGTTATAAGATTATAGCAAATCATTTAAAATAGATAAATTCTAATAGAGTTTATTTATTTAGGTAAAGTAAATGCAATTTGCTAAAGTAAGTGCAATTTGTTATAGTTTCATATTAATAAAAAGGGGCGATATGCTCCTTTTTATTTTACAATTGTATTTTTAAAATCTAAGGATAAGTTATTTATAGAATATAAGTTATTCAAGTTAACCCTATAGAGTAAAGTGCGAGTATTTCTATATTAAAAATATTAGCTTATATAAAAAATCATGTTATAGAGTATGCTATAATAAATTAAAGTAACTTATAGGAGTGAAAAACATGAATATTAAGATAACTGAAAAGCTAAATCCAATTTGCGAAATACTAGGATTGCTTTTTGTCAGTGAGAATTATGAAATGCTTATAAGTAGGTCAATTAAGGAACTCGATTCTCATGGAGTCAATGGTGAATTATTTATAAAAAAGAATTTCAAGATTATTGATAAGTATATAAAAGAATTTAATAAATATAAGGTAGTTAATAAAAAGGACTTGTTTTTATTGGAAGAAGAGGACTCAAGTATTTTTATTATTCTTGCACTTTTAATAATAAAGAATGAGAAGATGATAAGCTCATTAGATGATTTTAGTGAAGAAGAGCTTAAAATGATGATATTAGATATTATAAATGAGGCCTATGAGCTAGAAAATTCTATAGATGATATTAAAACTCTTAATAATATTTTAGGGTTTTTAAGAAAGTTAGATATAGCTGAAAATATAAAGTGGAAATTAATGCTTATTTTAGAAAGTCCTAAAAGTTATTATAAGGATTTAATTGAGGAGTTAGAGAAGAACAGAGGTGCATATAATGAAGCTTATAAAGTAATTGAAAAGAAGTTACCTAAGTTAATATCAGATTTGAGTAAATATATTAAGTCTGGTAAATGTGAAATTATAACTAATAATAAGACTAAATCTTCTCAAAATTATGCTGTAATACCAACACTAGCTTTTGTAAATTCATTAATTGAAATTAAAGATACATACTTTGTTGGATTATTATACGAAATTATACATAAAGAGCATATTAAAGCAATTGGAAATAAGGGAGAGATAATTTTAAAATTAAAAGCTTTAGCTGATAAAAGTAAGTTAGATATAATTTCACTTATAAAGGGTGATCCAAAGTATAGCTTGGAAATAGCCAAGAGTTTGAGTTTGACGCCTGCTACTGTTTCGTATCATATGGCAACTTTATTAGAAAGTAATATGGTTATTGTAGAAAAGAAAAATGGAAAGGTGTATTACTCTTTAAATAATGAAGGAATTGAAAAGTTTATAGAAGAACTTAATAGAGTTTTATTATAAAATTATGATGTTGCAATAATAAAATAACTGCAATAGTTAAACTTTGAAAAGCCAATAATAACTTAGAAGATATCAATAAGATATAATATTTATCGAATTGATGTCTTTTTTCATATTTAAAATAACATTTGTAAAAGAAGACATTGACTACTTCCAAACAAATTAGAAAGTTATCTAATTTGTTTGACAAAAATTAAAAAATATCATATATTGATATAAATTAGAAAAATATCTAATATATATCAATATTATCTAATATATATTTACTTGGAGGAGATAGAATGAAAGAATGTATTAAAAGGAATAAGATTTTATTAGTAATTACGGTTATATTTAGTGCTATATCTTCTATATCAGTTGTGGGATTGTCTTTATTTATACAAAGAACAATAGATGTAGCTACTAGTGGAAATATGGAGGGGTTTAGTAAAATACTTTTATATTCAGGAATTTATGGTATCTTTATAGGGATTATATATTTTATATATGACATTTTAAGTAAAATATTTATAAGAAACTTAACTAAAATGATGAGGAGTAAAATATTTACAGGGATATTTAAAAGTAACTATAAGGATTTCACATCTACAAACACAGCAGATTATATTTCTGTCTTAACTAATGATATGAAATTAATAGAAGAAAACTGTATTAGGCCATTACTTGAAATACTTCAATATAGTGTTATGTTTTTAGTTACAGTAATCTTATTAGTTTATATAAGTCCATTAGTGACTGGTGGATTATTTATAAGCATGATATTAATATTTATATCACCAGCTATTTTGGGTAAGGTGTTAGAGGACAAGCAGTTGGCACTTTCTAATAGACTATCATTGTTTACAACCAAAATTAAAGATATATTTTTAGGATATGATGTTATTAGATCTTATGGTTTAAAGGACAATACATTGAAAGAATTCGAAAATGAAAATAACACTTTAGCAAATACAAAATTTGCAGCAGACAAGCTATTTGTTATAAATGAATCTATATCTCAAACACTAGGTATGGGGACCCAATTTGTAGCAATATTTTTATCAGCTTATTTAGTTATAAAGGGAAATTTAACAATGGGAATGCTTATTGCTATAGTTCAACTTTCTGGCACTCTTGTTCAACCTGTAATTATGATAATGAATAATGTTCCTAAAATCAGTAGTATGAAGCCTGTTTTTGAAAGAATAGATAGTTTTTCAAATTATGTTGATACTGGTTTAATAGGGAAAGATAAACCTTCTCTTAATAATAATATAAAAATATCAAATTTATCATTCAACTATGATGAAGATACACAAATTATAAAAGGAATAGATTTAAATATAGATAAAAATAAAAAGTATGCTATTTTAGGAGAAAGTGGATGCGGTAAATCTACTTTAATAAAGTTAATGCTTGGTTACTACTCAGAGTTTAATGGAGATATAAGATATGATGGTGATAATATAAGAAATTTAGATATTGATGAACTAAATAAAATGATTTCTATAATACACCAAAATGTTTATATGTTTGATAAGAATATAAGAGATAATATTTGTTTATACAATGAATTTTCTAAAGAAGAGATTGATGATGTATTAAAGTTAAGTGGTGTAGATAAGTTTATAGGAAATAATTCAGAAGGGTTAGATTATTTAGTTGGGGAAAATGGGAGCAACCTTTCAGGTGGTCAAAGACAAAGGATTGCAATAGCTAGGGCTTTGATTCAAAAGACTCCAATTCTCGTGTTAGATGAAGGAACCTCTTCAATAGATATGCAAACTGCTTGTGATATAGAAAGTAAATTATTAGATATAGATAATTTAACTTTAATTACTATTACTCATAAGACTAGTGAAGATTTATTAAAATTGTATGATGAAATAATTTATATGGAGAAGGGACATATAGTTGAAAAAGGAAATTTTGAAGATTTATCAAATAAAAAGGGGAAATTTTTTGAGTTTTATAATGTATAGTATTTATATAATAGTAATAGAGAATTTTTCAAAAGAACTCATAAATTATATTAAAAAGTGTATCAAGTAAAAAAGAGTCAAGTTCTTAAATTAAGATAAAATTAAAAATATTTTTCATATGCTCCTTAATTGATAAATATTATCAATTAAGGAGAGATAGTGAGAATAATTAAAATAATTTGATATAATAAGCTTAAATGAACTGATAATGATTTTCAATTAAAAAGAATCTGTGATATTATAAATGCATAATTTAATTTTAAAGAGGAGGGAAACTATGGCTAGAGAAAGAGGCCCAAGATTTAAGCAGTGCAGAAGACTTGGATTAAATGTCGTAGGACATCCAAAAGCTATGAATAGGGCTGTTAAGGGAACAAGCAGAGCAGATAAGAAGTTATCCGAGTATGGCATAAGATTATTAGAAAAGCAAAGACTAAGAGCTTATTATGGAGTTTTAGAAAAGCAATTCAAAAAGTATGTTGAAGATGCTTTTAAGACTAAAGAAGGTACAACTGGTGAAGCTTTATTAATAAGGTTAGAATCGAGATTAGATAATCTTGTATATAGAATGGGATTTGCAAACTCTATAAGAGCTGCAAGACAAATGGTCAATCATGGACATATCCTTGTTAATGGAAAGAAGATAGATATTCCATCTTATAAAGTAGAACCAGGAACAGAAATTTCTTTAAGGGAAAAATCAAGAAAATCTGAGAATTATCTTGGAATTATAAAAAATCATGTAAATGTGTTACCTTATATTGATTCTAATTTAGATGAGTTTAAGGCTGTTTACACTAGACTTCCATTAAGAAATGAAATACCGATAGAGATTAATGAAAATCTAATAGTTGAATTCTACTCTAGATAATTATCTTAGCTAATAGCATAAGTTTCATAACTTCTTAAAATTAAAGTATATTTTGCCATTAAAGAAAGCTATACAGTGCAGTGTATAGCTTTCTTTTTATAGGAATAAATCATAGAATGATTAAGCAGAAAAAATCTTTTTAATAATTACTTAAATATTTTTTGCTTCTATAACTGCAAATTAACCCTATAAATCCACCTATTATAGCAGGTATAATCCAGTTAGATCCAATACTAGCAAAAGGTAATTTGTTAATAAATTCTATATTTACTCCTAAGCTATCAACAACAGTAAGTAGGCTGGTTAAAAGTGTGGCATAAGCAGCTCCTTTATAAATTTCAATCCTAGTAAATATTTTTCTGAAATAATTCATTAAGATTAAAACTATAGAAACTGGATAAATTATTGTTAATATAGGAGCTGAAATAGATATTATTTTATCAACACCAAAGTTAGATATAATAGCACTAAATACACATATAAAAATTACTATGTAATTATATTTTAACTTTTTATTTGTGACATCTTCAAAGTATTTGCTTGTAACAGAAGTCAAACCAATAGCTGTAGTAAGACATGCAAAGGCTACAACTATGCTTAATATTATTGTTCCTATGTTACCTAAAAGCGTATTTGTTATATTAATTAATAATGTAGTTTGAGGTATATTTAAATTATAAATAGTAGATGCAGTTGCTCCTAAGTATGTTAAACCACCATATACCAAAGAAAGTGCTATACCGGCAATTATAGCTGATTTTATAGTAAGTCCCATAGTTTCTTTTTTATTATATCCCTTACTTAAGAAAGAAGATATCATGAGTGCAGTAATGCCGCCTGTTCCAAGAGGATCCATAGTTTGATATCCTTGAGTAAGTCCTGTCATAAATAAATTTGAAGATTCTATGTTAATATTTAAATTTCCAATAGGTGAAATAATTCCTTTTATTATAAGTGCAGCTAGTGCAATTAATAATATTGGGGTTAAGAATTTACCTAATATATCCATAACTTTAGTAGGTCTTATTGTTAAAATAAGAACTATAGAAAAGAATATTATTGAAAATAAAACTGGATTAACTGAACTAAGAAGCGGCTTAATGCTCATTTCAAAAGTTGTAGCAGCAGTTCTTGGAACAATTAATATTGGACCTAAGCAAAGCATTATTATAATTTCTAAAATAAGGCCAAATTTATTACCTGCCTTCTCTAAAATTGATTTAAATGACCCAGCAGTTGCTATTGCACCTATAGACAAAAGAATAAGTCCAACATCAGAGAATATAAATCCTAAAAAGCTCACAATCCATTTACTACCGGAAGTTACTCCTATATAAGGAGGAAAAATTAAATTTCCAGCACCAAAAAACATTGAGAATACTGCAAAAGCAATAATTATTACATCTTTATTTTTATTTTTTTTCATATTGATCCCTCTTTCATGTTTTATATATAAAAAAGCCACATAGTATATTTACTATGTGGCTTTAAGGCCTAGGATGTAAAGCCACATAGTGTTTATCTATGTGGCTTTACATAACAAATTAACTTTAGCCTTCATAGACACAAACAATTGCGTGTTTGTATCTATGGTTAATATATAAACTCATAAATACAAACCTAACTAAAAAAGCTAAAGAAGAAATTATTAAGTTTTAGCAAATTTGGTAAGCTTATATTTTTTATCATTCTTTTAAGTCTCCTAAAAATTAAAATTTATAAATATTTTAAAATAATTATATAGATTAAATTTGAAAATTGCAATAGAAAAATATATTTTCTAAATAAATATTAAAAGATAAGTTGTTGGCAGGAACTTTTATTGGAGAAATAAGTAGTGTTGAATTTAAATATTTAAATGAAAAAGGGATATATGAATAGATAATTTATATTAAGTATCCATAGTATCCCTTTTTATTCTAATTTATATAATATTTATACGATATATAGATTAAATGTATTGGCTGCTTACAACAGCTAGTAAAGTTTTAGGGTCAGTTAAAATTGTTATTTCCTGTGGAATAACAATGTCCTCAATAAATATTTTATCATCAGCTTGCATATCAGCTACATTGATTTCAATTGATTCAGGAATTATTTCAACATTTCCTTGTAAATCTATAAATAGGTTATGAGTTTCTAACGTTAATCTCCTGGATTCTAAATTTTCTTGTCCAATAGTTTTTATAGGAATTCTCATTTTTATTACTTCATTTGCTTTAATATATTGAAAATCTACATGCAATATTTCATGTAGATTATTTTTTTGAACTTCCTTAACTACACAATTAAGTTTCTTATCCTCTAGCTCAACCTCTATAATAGATCCGCTATTATTTTTCTTAAGCA
This sequence comes from Clostridium sp. MB05, assembly GCF_046581255.1. NCBI lineage: Bacteria > Bacillati > Bacillota > Clostridia > Eubacteriales > Clostridiaceae > Clostridium > Clostridium sp. MB05. Next base: position 1,331,742 of record NZ_CP174370.1, read on the forward strand.
TTCTTCTAAGTTCTGCATTGCACATTTTTACAGGGATTGTACCATGAAGGAATTCCCCATATATTATTCCAGGAATTTGTCCATTTTTTCTAAGCTTATTTTGATTTGTTTTTTCGTTTCTTTCATATACCTTAAATGCTATATTTGACATAATAAATACCTCTTTCTTAACTTTTTTATTGTTTATGTATTTATTTATTAAGCTCTATAGAAGTTAAGGTTAAAATACTCATAATATGAGATATTTAAATAACCGCACCTAGAGCTTAATTTCAAAGCCCCACATATGCATCATCCTCCCTTATGCTATTAAATCAAGTCTAATAGATACACAAATTAAAATCAAAGATAAGAAAGTATAGATTTGTTAATAGAATGCTTATTTAAAAGAGAAGTATTAAAGAAAAACACAGAATATTATGATAAATCAATAAAAATTGAAAAATATTATTAAAGTGGGAAATTTAGTATATATGCTTTTAAAGAGATTATATATGCATATTAAACTATTATAGAATTTTAAATAAAATATAAATAATCTATAAGTAAATATTTATTTTGTTTCATAAATTATTAGTTATGAATACTATATTTTAGAAAAAATTTTTAAGGATGGTAACTATGAAAATAATTAATAAGATTTTTGGAAAATTTAATAGGGGAGAGGACTACACTGATACTGCTAGTAAATTTGTTAATTTAGGAAATTTTTCTAGTAGCACAAATTACTTTATATGGGTAGATCTTAAAAAGTTTAAAGTTAATGTATTTGAAGGGTCAACAAATAAATGGAGGTTAATACACAGCTATATTTGCACTATTGGTAAACCATCTACACCTACACCGAAGGGAACTTATACTATCGGAATTAAGGGACTATATTTTGGTGTAGAGAAAGGATATAAATGTTGGTACTATACACAATTTCATGGAAACTACTTATTTCACTCAATCATTTATAATCTTGATGGAAGTGTAAGGGATGGAAGGCTTGGTATGGCTTTATCAGATGGATGTGTAAGACTTTCTAAAGAAAATGCTAAATGGATATATGAGAATATTCCAAAAGGAACCAAGGTTTATATTAGTTAAAGTATTAAAATAATAAAATAAATTTAAATTTAATAGAAATATATTGATGTTAATGGGAAATTTTTGATTTTATCATAAATTTAGTAATTTATGATTGATTTATAAATAATTATTGTTATACTTTAAAGTGCTATTAAAATTAAATAATAATTATTATTATCTAATTGTTAATGTTTACAGGAGCAGTTAGATATTTTTTACAAATAATTTTGAAGGGGAGTCGGTTTAATGAAAAAAATAAAAAATTCGGCAATTGCAATGACGGTTATATTTATATTTCAGATATTTTCTGGAATAAAGCCTATTAATATTGCAAAAGCTGATGAAACAAAAAAGTTTTCATTTATAACGGGGGTTACTATAAGTGATTTACAAGATAGACCTCTAAAGGATGGAATTGATAAAAGTTCTCAGGTGCGTATAAAATATAGCTTTGCTATTCCAAATGCAAATGATGTAAAAGACGGAGAAGTATTTAAAATGAATATGCCAAAGCAAATAGCTATTCAATATCCACTTGATATGGATATTAAAGATGATGATGGAAATGTAATAGCTAAGGCACATTTCGATACAAATGGAGAAATAACAATTGTTTTTACAAACTATGCAAGTACACATTCTAATATAGACGGCTATTTTTATATAGATACTATTTTTGATAGAGATAATATAGGAGATATAAATCCAGAGAAAATAGTATTTGAATTAGGTGGTGATGCAGAACCAGTTGTTATTGACGTGAATTTTGATCAACCAGAGCAGCCATCAACATCTATTGAAAAAACTGGAAGCTATGATGCAAGCAAAAATGAAATTACTTGGAATGTTAAAGTTAATAATGAGAGGGTTACTGTTAATAATGCTCAGTTAATTGATAATATTCCTATAGGACAAGAATATGTAGAGGGATCAGCTACTATAGATAATGGAGCAGACGCAAGTGGATTTACATATGAAAAGGCAACTAATGGCAATAGTGATAAAACTGGAACTTTAATTTATAAATTTAAGGATACAATTAATGATGTATATAATGTAACATTTAAAACCAAGGTAACAGATCCTAAAGTTTTTGAAACAGAAGGGGCTAGCACCGACATATATAATAAAGCAATTTTAAATCATGATGGTACAGAGATAACATCTAATACGGCATATGTTACTGTAACTACAGATTACATTGATAAAAGTGGTAAGTATGTAGAAATACGTAATCAAGATGGAACTGTAACAAGAAGGATTGAGTGGACTATTAATGTTAATAATAATGGATTAACTCTTACAAATCCTAAAATTACAGATAATATTCCAGTAGGATTGAAGCTTACTGATGGAAGCTTTAAAGTAAATGGACAACCAACATCTGGGTATGTATACAATAATAATGTATTGGAGTACACTTTTCCAGGTACGGTAGACAAGCCTCAAGTTATTACATTTTCTACTGATATAATAGATAAAGAAGCTCATGAATCAAATGACTGGAAGGTATATACTAATACTGCTAGCATTAGTGGAAATGGAATTAATGGAGAACCATCTGCTAATAGTAATGAAGTAGGTGTTCCAAGCTATGTCATTGAAAAAAGTGGTATAGAGTATGATCCATCTACTCATCATATAAAATGGCAAATTATTGTTAATCGTAACATGATAAATATAGAAAATGCAGTAATTACAGATAATATTCCAATGGGACAAAAATATGTAGAAGGCTCTGCAACTATAGATGGTGGCGCAGATATTAATGGTTTTACTTATATACCAGCAAATAAAGACGATAAAGAAAAAACAGGAACTCTTAAATATGAATTTAAAGGACCAATTAATAAATACTATGTTATAACTTTTAAAACAGAAGTAACAGACAATAATATTTTCTCAGGGAACATAGCTAATGAAAAGTATTATAATACAGCAACATTAACAGGTAGTAATTTAAGTAAGCCTTCTTCCTCTACTGGTACACAAGATGTGTCAAGTGAAGTTATAAAGAAAAATATTGAAAACTATAATTATATAACAAATGAGTTAACATGGAGTATTAGAGTAAATAAAAATGCAATGAAAATGAAAAACGTAATAGTTACAGATAATATTCCAATAGGGCAAGAATATGTAGAAGGTTCTGCAACTATAGATAAAGGAGCAGATGTAAAAAAATTCTCATACAAAAAAGCAGATGACAATGATAGTGTGAAGACAGGAACATTAACTTATACATTTCCAAATGAAATTAATGAAACTTATATAATTACTTTTAAAACTAAAATTACTGATTTAACTATATTTCATTCAAATGGAGATAAAACTATAAGAAATAAAGCAGAATTATCAGGAGATTTAGTACCACCAAATGTAAGTAGTGAAGCTTCTAAAACTGTATCTAATGCAATAATTGATAAAAGTGCTGATTATAAGATTGGAAATGATTATATTGATTGGAATATAGATATAAATTCTAATTCTATTCAATTAGACAATGCAAAAGTTCAAGATATATTACAAGAAGGATTAGAATTAGATACAACATCTGTAGAACTATATAATCAAACTTTAAATTCAAATGGAACTCTTACTAAAGGAGAAAAAGTAGAGTTAGATGAAAATAGCGTTAAATATGATAGCATAAAAAGAGAATTTATTTTTAATTTTCCAGGTCCTGTGAATAGTCCATATTTATTAACTTTTAGAACAAATGTAACTGATAAATATAAATCACCTTTTAAGAATACTGCTTCATTTATAGGAAGTAAAACTATAGAAGAAGGTACTTCAGGTTCTGTAAATGTAGTATTCCAAGGTGGTGGAAGTGGTGGAATAGGTGAAAAGGGTAGTATTACTATTTCAAAAGTAGATAGTGATCATAATTCTAAAAAGTTACAAGGTGCAAAATTTAATCTTTTAGATAAGTATAAAAATATAGTAAGCACTGGTATTACTGATGAAAATGGTTCTCTTACTTTTGATAAGATAAAATATGATATACCTTATTATGTTCAAGAGATAACACCACCTATTGGATATACTTTAACAAATCAAGAAGGCTTTAAAGATGGATTATATGAGTTTAATATAAGTAGTAAAAGTGATATAAAAAATATAAAATATGTATGGAAAAATAATATTATTAAGGGTGGAATTAAAATATTAAAAGTTGATTCTGAAACATCTAAAGCAGTAAAAGGAGCAACGATTTCAATATATACTAATGATGATAAATTAGTAGATAGTAAGATAACAGAAGCTGATGGAACTGTAGAATTTAGTAATTTACCTTATGGAGATTATTATTTCATAGAGACTAAAGCACCGGAAGGTTATGTTATAAATAGCAATAAACATCCGTTTAGTATTAAAGATGATGGAGTAGTAATACAAGATAAATTAGAAAATAAAAAAATATATGGTGGTATTAGTATAACTAAAATAGATTTATCTACTTCTGAGGCATTACCTGGATCAACAATTTCAATATATACTATTGATGATAAACTAGTAGATAGCAAGCTAACAGAGGCTAATGGAATTGTAGAATTTAATAACTTAGTTTACGGAGATTATTATTTCCTAGAAACTAAAGCACCAGAAGGATATACGTTAAATACTGATAAGCATTATTTTAGTATTAAGGAAGACCGTGTTATATTAAAAGATACGTTAACAAATAAAAAGATACATGGTGGTATTAATATAAGCAAAAAGGATTCAGTTACTTCAGAACTTTTACCTGGAGCAACAATTTCAATATATACTAAGGGCGATATATTAGTAGATACTAAGATAACAGGTAAAGATGGAACTATAGAATTTAATGATTTAGTCTATGGAGACTATTATTTCGTTGAAACTAAGGCACCAGCAGGGTATCTATTAAATAATAACAAGTACTATTTTAGTATTAAAGATGATGGTGTTATATTAAAAGATACTTTAACAAATGAAAGAATTACAGGAATAGTTGAAGTTATAAAGAAAGGTGAGGATGGCAATTACCTTTCAAATGCAGAATTTACTTTATTTGATGAAACTGGTAAGGAAGTTAAAAAGGTAATAACTGATTTAAATGGACTTGCAACATTTACTGATATATCATATGGAAGTTATACAATAAAAGAAACACGAGCTCCAAAAGGATTTAATCTTTCAGATGAAATATTGAATGTTGAAGTAAATGGAACAGAAACAGGGAAAACTTACAAAGCGGGTACAATTACTGATACAAAAATTAAATCATCGATTAAAATAAAGAAATTAGATCAAGATGGAAAGGTGCTGCAAGGAGCAGAGTTTACTTTATATGATTCTAACAATAATGCATTAGAAACAGTTGTATCTGATAAAGATGGGGTTATAGTATTTAATGATGTAATTTATGGAGATTATTATATAAAAGAAACTAAAGCTCCAGACGGATACGTATCATCAAGTGACATTATAAAAGTATCAATTATAGAAAATGGAGTTGTTTACTACTATGAAGTTGAAAACACTAGAATAAAAGGAACAATTGAAATCAAAAAGGTTGATAATAATGGAAATGTCCTTGAAGGAGCAGAGTTTACCTTGTATGATAAGGATGGTAAAGCTATAGAGACAGCAATAAGTGATGCTAATGGAATAGCTAGATTTGAAGCTGTAGATTATGGAATATATACAATTAAAGAAACAAGAGCACCTGAAGGGTACAATATTTCAGATGAAATATTGAATGTTGAAGTAAATGGAACAGAAACAGGAAAAACTTACAAAGCAGGAACAATTACTGATACAAAAATTAAGGCATCAATTAAAATAAAGAAATTAGATCAAGATGGAAAGGTGCTACGAGGAGCAGAGTTTACTTTATACGATTCTAATAATAATGCATTAGAAACAGTTGTATCTGATAAAGATGGGATTATAGTATTTAATGATGTAATTTATGGAGATTATTATATAAAAGAAACTAAAGCTCCAGAAGGATACGTATCATCAAGTGACATTATAAAAGTATCAATTATGGAAAATGGAGTTGTTTACTATTATGAAGTTGAAAATACTAGAATAAAAGGAACAATTGAAATCAAAAAGGTTGATAATAATGGGAATGTCCTTGAAGGAGCAGAGTTTACCTTATATGATAAGGATGGTAAAGCTATAGTGACAGCAATAAGTGATGCTAATGGAATAGCTAGATTTGAAGCTGTAGATTATGGAATATATACAATTAAAGAAACAAAGGCACCAAATGGGTACAAGATAAGTGATGAAGAAATTAAAGTGGAGATTACTTCTTCAGAAAAGAAAATATTCAATGTTAAGAATGATAAAATAAAAAATGAAAGTATTAATGAAAGTTCTAATGGAAGTAGTAATAAAAATACAAATGAAGATAAACTATTGCCTAAGACTGGAAGTACTTTTGATGTAAGGATTTTATTATTAATAGGATTACTAGCAATAATCCTAGGTAGTGTATTTTTATTCAAAAGGAAAGTATCAGAATAATAAAATAAGTAACATTAAAATATTTAAAGAAAAAAGATGGTTTTAGTAACTAACTAAAATCATCTTTTTTATTAAGTTTAATTAATGATAATATTTAAAATCTCATTGAATAATAGTATGAATATAATATTTATACTATTATTCAATGGGATTAGAAGTTAAATAATATAAATATATAATTTAGCAATAAAGAAGTAATGAAATTAACTAAAGATAGATAGAAATTATTGGTTTAAATACTTGAAAAAATGTTATTGACATCGATTACTTAGTATGATAATCTGAAACAAATAGTTTTGAAAACTACATATATTAGATTAAAATACGAAATTGGAGAGAAAAGATGATAAAAATTGTATCAGACTCATCTACACTTTATTCTATCAAAGAGGGACAAGCTAATAATGTTGATATTGCTCCTCTTACAGTTAGCATTAATAACAAGACATATAGGGAATATGAAGATATTAATACAGAAGAATTTATTGATATTATAAACCAAGGACATATTCCTAAATCTTCACAACCATCTATTGGATATGTATTAGATTTATATAGTAAATATCCAGAGGATGAAATAATAAATATTTCAATGGCAGATGGTTTATCAGGTACATATAACTCAGCATGTATGGCAAAAAATATGGATAATAATCCAGAGCGTATAACAGTAATTAATTCAAAAACTCTTTGTGGGCCTCACAGATATTTAGTTGACTTAGCTGTTAAACTTGTTGAGAGTGGATATACAAAGACTGAGATTTTAAATGAAATAAATGAAAAAATTGAAACATCAAAGTCATTTTTAATTCCACACGATTTTGAGTTTTTAGCAAGGGGTGGAAGAGTTTCATCTTTAGTTGGTAAAATAGGTAGTGCAATTAAATTAGTTCCAGTAATGGTACTTTCAGAAGATGGTAAGTCTCTTGCAAAATTCACTACTAAACGTACATTTAAAAAGGCAATTAAAAAGGTATGTGAATCATTAACTGAAAATAATATTGATTCAAGTTATAAGATTTATATTTCTCATGCTTGTAAAGAAGAGTTAGTAGATGAAGCAAAAGAGGTTATATTAGAAAATATTAAAGGTGTTGATATAGAAGTTAAGCTGTTAAGTCCAGCATTTACTACACAAGGTGGTCCAGGATGCGTTGCGATACAAGTAATAAAAAAGCATGATTTATTAAAATGATGATATAAATTGGAGGCTATAATGGATAAAAGTAATAGGGGTGAAAATTTTAATGAGTTTTTAGATTTTCATTGCCCAAGGTTTGATGAACTACCTAAAGTATCTCTGTATAAAGAGCAGGTTATCACATATATAGAGGATGTATTAAGTGTAATAAATATTAATAGTGATGAGAAATTACTAACTCCTACAATGCTTAATAATTATGTAAAACAAAAGGTAGTTTATCCTCCAAAAGATAAAAAATATGATGAAAAACATTTAGCATATTTAATTGTAGTTTGTACTTTAAAACAAGTATTTACTTTAAAAGAAATATGTACTCTTATAAATAAACAGATAAATACTTGTCCTATAGAAGAAGCATATGATTTTTTTTGTATAGAACTTGAAAAAGCTTTAAAATCTGTTTTTACTACAAGAAATTTTTCGGGGCATAGTTCTACTAAAAAGATTATCTATGAGGCAGAAGTAGTTAGATCTACAGTAATGTCATTTGCACATAAGATATATATAAAAAAATATCTTTTAGATAAAACATAATTAGATATATAATCTTTTAATTAAGATCCATTTTTATTTTTAATAGGAATGGGTCTTTTATTATATAATCATAGAGAAAAGTAAAAAAATTATTTATTACAAATTTGTAATAATAGATTTAATCTTATAGTAATATTTCTATCTTATTATAAAGGCATAGGATAAATAAGAGAAAGAGAGGAATAAAAAATGGTTGTTATAAAAACAGAAAATTTAAGTAAGATGTATGGAAAATATGGTAATAAAGTAATCGCTTTAGATAATGTTAGCATAACTGTGGAAAAAGGGGAATTTGTAGCAGTAGTTGGTGCAAGTGGCTCAGGAAAAAGTACATTTCTTCATCAGGTTGGAGGAGTAGATAGACCAACAAGTGGAAAGGTAATTATAGATGGAGAAGATATTTATAAGTTAAAAGAAGAAAAATTAGCTATATTTAGAAGAAGAAAAATAGGATTTGTATTTCAATCTTTTAACTTAATACCTGTTTTATCAGTAGAAGAAAATATAAAGATGCCAGCACTTTTAGATCACCAAAAAGTAGATGATGAATATTTTAAAGATTTAGTTAAAACCTTAGGAATTAAAGATAGGTTGAACCATCTTCCATCAGAGCTTTCAGGTGGGCAGCAACAAAGGGTTGCAATAGCAAGAGCATTAATAAATAAACCAGCTATTATTTTAGCGGACGAGCCAACTGGAAACTTAGATAGTGAGACATCAAAGGAAATATTAGATATGTTAAAGCTCTCAGTAAGAAAATATAATCAAACAGCAATAGTAATTACCCATGATATAAGTATAGCAGAAAATGCAGATAGAATAATTAAAATAAAAGATGGTAAAGTTTGTGAATAGGAGGTAATATAGTGAAAAGTTATAGTGAAATATCTAATAGATATATGAAGCAAAACAAGAAGCGTACCTCTTTAACAGTAATGGGAATAGTTTTAGCAACTGTATTAATTTTTGCTGTAGGAACATTTCTTTTGAGCTTTAGAGATTCAATGATAGCAGAGAAAAAAAGAAGTGTCGGAGATGCTGAGTTTGTATTATATAATATTACCAATGATCAAGGAGAAAAGATAAAAAATAATGCAGAAGTAAAAGATGCATCAATAATAGTAGATGATAACACTAACTATAAAATTGATGGTGTTGAAAAAGATATATCTATAAGCAGAGGAAATAAAGATTACTATGAAAAAATGCAAACTTCTAAAATATTAGAAGGACGTACACCAATTAATGAAAATGAAGTTATAATTAATACATCTTATAAAAGAATATTAAATGTGAATGTTGGGGATGAAATTACATTAAAAGATGATTCTGAAAATATTAAGGTATTAAAAATAGTTGGAATAGAAGAAGGGACTTCATATGTTTCTGATTCAGCAATAGGATTAATGGGATATTTTGATGATACTAATCTAGAAGAAAATTTAGATTATACCTTATATATAAATTTAAAATCAAAGAAAAATAAACAACAGATTATATCAAAAATTATGGGAGAAAATAATATTGATTATAAAAATAAGAGTGATAATCACGAGTTATTATATTTAACTGGCAATGGTGGGAATAGTTATGTAACTAGTTCATTAAAGAAAATGTCCATTTTTGTTATTATAACTATAATGATATGCACAATAGTTGTTATATATAATTCCTTTAATATATCTGTAATAGAGAGGATTAGATATTTTGGAATACTTAAAGCAATAGGGGCTACACCAAAGCAAATAAGAAGAATTATATTTAAAGAAGGTTTCTTAATGGGAATTATAGCCCTTCCATTAGGCTGCATAATAGGGTTTTTATCATTAAAGTATGGAATAAAGATATTTATTGGTGATACTTTAATGTTTATAGAGGATTTTAAGGTGGGATTTTATCCAAGTATAATTTTAGGTACAGCTTTGTTAGTTGCTATTACAATTTTATTATCTATAATTGGACCAGCTAAGAAAGCTAATAAAATATCTGCTGTTGATGCAATAAGAAATAAAAATGAAATTAAGTTAGGTAAGCTTAAGAGAAGAAAAGGGAAATTAGTAACTAAAATATTTGGAATAGAGGGAAATATAGCATATAAAAATATTAGAAGAACACCAGTTAGATTTGTAGTCACATCCCTAGCATTAACAATTTCAATAATTATTTTTAATGTATTTTATGGATTTCTAGACTTCGCAAAACAAGGTGTATTACAACAATATCAATATTCACTTTATGATTCTGCACTATCACTTTCTAACGGTGAAATGTTAAAAGATGAACAAGTTAAAGAATTAGAAGAGCTAAGCTTTGTTAGGAGTATTTATAAGTATTATTCAGAAGGTTTAAATTTTGCACTGCCAGTTGAATATGTTAATAAAGATTATGCTGCTAAAACTAATTCAAAGGAATTTAGTGAAAACTATAATGCATTAGGTTTTGTAGACTTTGGTGGTAGTCGAGGATATATTGGGGGAGATGATGAGCTAAAGGCAATTGAAAGATATATTGTATCAGGAAGTCTAGATTTAACTAAGTTAAAGGAAAATGGAGTAATACTTTTAGATGGTACTAAAGTACGTAATGAAAATGGTGATGTAGAAACTATTAGGGCAACAAAGTATAAGGTAGGAGATAAGATAAAAATACCAAAGATTGATGATTATAGTTCAAGGTTAGAAAATAGTATAAATAAAATAGAAGAAGCTATAAAGAATGGTGATTTTTACGAGTTAGAGATTGTGGCAATAGCTGATAGAGAGCCTCTTGTTGGAAATAATCTTAAGAATGGGATTCAATTAATGTTCCATGAAGATTTATATAGTCGTATGGTGAAAGATTTTAAATATAATGCTATATTTTTTAGCTTTAATGATGATGTGAATGCTAGAAATGACGCAGTACAATATTTTAATGAAAACTCTATAGATAAGGGATATAGTTATATGGATATGGGAGAGGCATTTAATCAAGTAGAAAGTATATATAAGCAAGTAGAATTTTTTGTTTATTGTTTTATAGCAATAGTTTCAATAATATCTGTCGTTAATATATTTAATACTATATCAACAAATCTTTTATTAAGAAAAAGGGAATTTTCAACATTAAAAGCTATAGGTATGACAGAAAAGCAGCTTAAGAAAAGTGTATTATTAGAGGGAACTTTATATGGAATAATTGCAGCAATAATAGGTGGAGTAATATCAGCAATACTTTTAGCAGTATTAATAAAAATATCAGCAGGTTTTGCAGAAATTAAATATAAATTTGACTTTATTGCCTTTGGACTTTCAATAGTATGCGCAGTTGGAGTAACATATATAGCTACAGTATTTCCTATGAATAAATTAAAAAAATTAACAGTAGTAGAAGGTATTTCTGAAGAAGAATAGTTTTAATAATAAATTTAATTATAAAAATGCTACATATATAATGTAGCATTTTTTATTCTTTAGGAAATTATAAAAAATTTACCCTGTGAATAACTTTTGATAATTTACATCATTCAGTTTTCAAGTCGATATATATAGGCTTGAGATTACTTGGAGCAAAGCGACGGAATAAGTAAACCTATATATATCGACTTTTTTATTATTAAATAAATCCAAATTATTTAAATATGAAAAATTTTTATGAGAAATGGTAGCATAAATTTATAAAAGAAGTTTCCTATAACAAATTGGATAAAATAACCCATTTTGTAAATTATTTTGATTTATATTAAAATAGATATAGATAGGTTCTTTAGGAGGAAATATGAATATTTTATTAGTTGAAGATGATGTTACACTAGCAATGGGAATTGAATATTCTCTAAAAAATGAAGGCTTTAATGTTGTTCATACTATTACAGCAAAAGAAGCAAGGAGAAAAATTCACACTATAGATCCAGATATTATATTATTAGATGTAAATTTACCTGATGGTAATGGATATGATTTATGTAAAGAATTTAGAAAAGAAAGTGATGTTCCAATAATTTTTTTAACTGCATGTGATGAAGAGGTAAATGTAGTAATGGGATTGGATTTAGGAGCAGATGATTATATAACTAAGCCAGTAAGAGTAAGGGAGCTAGTAGCTAGAATAAATGCTGTTGCTAGACGAAAGGGTTCTGCTATAAAAGAAGATAATAATAAAATTATATTTAGAGATTTAATTATATTTCCTTTAAAGTATGAAGTTTATAAAGAGAGCGAAAAGCTTCAGTTAACCTCAGTGGAATATAAATTATTATTATTATTAATTGAAAATAAAGGAAATGTTTTAACTAGAAAGACTTTATTAGAAAAACTTTGGGATATTGAAGGGGACTTTATAGAAGAAAATACCCTTACAGTATATATAAATCGAGTAAGAGAGAAGATTAAAGAAGATAAAGAAAGACCATACATTAAGACTGTTAGAGGAATAGGTTATAAGTGGATAGGTGAATGAGAATGGATTTAAAAAGACTATATAATAATCCTGAAGTAAAAAGAGTAACAATAAAATTTATAATTATTTTTATAATAGGTATATCAATAATTTTTGTAGCTTCATATGGAGTAGTGAAAAATATAAATAAGACATTAATTGATCAAAACACATCAGTTTTAAGCAGTGTTATAGAAGGCGAAGATATTAATCATGTAATAAAAGGATTTTATGAGATAAAAACTGATGAAGAGATAAATGAAGCAAAGAAATTATTAAAGAGTTATGGATATGATGATGATTTATCAATAATAACAAATGAAGTAACTAATAAATTTTATATAAAAATATTTCTTACATTTTTACCTATAAGTATAATATTTACAGTTTTACTTTATTTAATATTTATTAAAGAATTGAAAGGAATATATTCTAAGTTAGATTGTGCAATTAAAATTATATCTAAAGCGTCATCAGGAGAGTTTGAGAGTATTAAGGGGGTATATGAAGAAGGGGATATAGCTGTATTAATTAACTCTTTAAATTATATGGGAGATAGAGCTAATAAATCAATTCATTTATTAAAAGAAGAAAAAGAATACTTAAAGGATTTTTTATCTGATATATCACATCAATTAAAAACACCGTTAGCATCTATAGTTATGTTTACTGATATTATGAAAGAAAATGAAAATATGCCTTTTGAAGATAGAAGGAAGTTTTTAGAAAAATGTGAAGAGCAGCAATTAAGAATGGAATGGCTTATAATGAATCTTTTAAAGGTAGGAAGACTAGAGGCTAGAGTTATTAAGTTTTATAAAGAAAAGCAATCATTAAGAGAAACAATTAACTTATCAATATCTTCATTAATAGAAGAGGCAAAGAAGAAAGATCAAAGATTAGTTATAACAGGAGACTTGGATTGCGAACTATTTCATGATAGAAGATGGCTAGGAGAAGCAATATCAAATATTGTAAAAAATGCAATTGAGCATACAGCAGAAGGAAAAGAGATAGAAATAAGAGTATCAGCAGGTAAGTTAATAACTAAAATATATATTAAAGATAATGGACCAGGAATACCAAAGGAGCATATAAATAACGTATTTAAGAGATTTTATAAAGGTGAAGGTAGTATAAATCCAAAGAGCATAGGTATTGGATTATCTTTATCTAAAAGTATAATAGAGGAACTTGGAGGAGAAATAAGACTAATAAGTGAAGAAGGCGTAGGAACTACATTTATTATTAGCTTTATACATTACTAGGGAAAATAGTTAATCAGCTAAAAGAGGAATGGGGTATATAGTAGGTATCTAATAAATTTATGTAGTAACTACATTTAAAGCCTTGGTAAGTAAATTTACATATGTCCACTTTTTTAGTTGTTGTGATATAATTAATAAAGGTTAAAATAATAACAATATACAAGAAAGAGGAAACACAAGATGAGTAGATACTTTAATAATCAAGAAGTTGAGTTATTAGCTCCTGCTGGAAACTATGAAATCTTTAAGGAAGTAATAAAAAGTGGAGCTGATGCAGTTTATTTAGGTGGGAAAATATTTAATATGCGTTTGCATAGAAAAGACTTTAATTTTACAAATGAAGAGCTAGAGGAAGCAATAAATCTAGCACATTCTCTAAATAAAAAAGTTTATATTACAGTAAATAATCTATTAAGTTCAGAGGATTTATTACAGGCTGAGGAATATCTTAGATTCCTTGAGAAGATTAAACCAGATGCTTTAATAGTACAAGATATGAGCGTAGTAAAGTTAATTAAAGATTTAGGACTAAATTTAAATATTCACTCATCTGTAATGATGAATGTACATAATTTTGAAACTATAAAAAAGTTACATGAGTTAGGTATTACAAGAGTAGTTGTATCTAGAGATATAGATTTAAATACAGTAAAACAATTTTCAAAAAAGACAAATATGGAGTTTGAATACTTTGTCCATGGGGATATGTGCGTAGCTCATGGCTCACAATGTCTTTATAGTGGAATGTTATTTGGAAAAAGCAGTAACAGAGGTATGTGCATGAAGCCATGTCGTTGGGCTTATAAGACTAATAAAGAAGGACAACAATATGATACAACTTTCCCTATGGCAGTAAAAGATATGTATATGTATGAAAATATTCCAGAATTAATTGATGCTGGAGTTGTTTCTTTTAAAATAGAGGGAAGAATGAGAGATGCTGATTATCTTATAAATTTAATAAATACATATAGTGATGCTATAGATAGATATATAAATGATCCTATTCAGTATGATAGAAAGAAAGAAGCAGAAAGCTTATATGAAAATAGAAAGAGAGATTTTTCAACAGCCTATGCCTTTGGAAATCCAGGACTTTCTTATATAAATGAGCGTTATGAAGGTACTGGAAAGTTCTATAGCACAGGTAAAGTATTTAGTAAACCTGTTGATGAGTTTGAAATAAGTGAGGAAAGAGTAGTAGAAGTTAAAGAGCTTCTTAAAGTTGATAAAAAATCAAAAGATAAAGTAAAGCTAAGCGTAAAAGTAAATTCATATGAAGCAGCTATGGTAGCTATAGAAGAGAGTGTAGATAATATATATTTATCAGGGGAAGTATTCCAGCCTAATAGTCCATTTAGCAAAGAGGAAATAATAGATATAGTTAAGAATAAAAGAAATTCTAAAATTTATTTAGGATTACCAAGAATGATGTATGAAGAAGATTTTTCTAATTATAACGATTTATTAAGAAATACTAATTTAGGCATTGATGGAATATTAGTTACTAATTTAGGCAGCATAGAGAAGTTTAAAGATTTAGGATTAGATCTTATTGGAGACTATTCATTAAATATATATAATAAGCTTTCAGCAGATTTTTATGAAAATCAAGGAGTAACCTTAGGAACATTATCCTGTGAATCTCCAGTAATAAATACAAAGGAAATATTAATGGAGTCATCATTACCATTAGAAATAATAGTTCATGGTTCACCAGTTGTAATGTATATGAGTCATGATCTATATGAAAATACTAAAGTATTAGAGGCTAATAAAAATAGTGATAGAAAATATAGAGATAAAAATGTTCTTTTATTAATAGATGATAAAGGAAATGAACATCCTGTATATAGAGACAATAATGGAAATAATCATATGCTATTATCAAAAGAGTTATGCTATATGCCAATATTAAAGGAACTAAATGAACTAGGAGCTAAGTCTTTTAGAATTGAAGGATGTAGCTATGATAGTGATACATTGAGAAATATTATAAAAGATTATAAGAAGGCATTAAAGAATTTAGAACTTTGTAGTGAAATATTTAATGAGTTTGATTATGATTGTTTAGGCTTTACTTTAGGAGCAATGCAATTTAATTAAGTAGAAAATATTTCTAAAGGGTATTTTAAGCAGATAAACTTTTAGTATAAAGGCAATATAATTGAGGAGGAATAGATTTTGATTGGAGCAGAAAAAATAATCGAAAAGAAAAAGCAGTACTTGTTTCCATCATCTCAAGGAAATCATTTTTACAAGAATCCCCCACAAATAGTAAAGGGAGACATGCAGTATTTATATGATGATAAGGGGAATAAGTATATAGACTTTTTTGCTGGAGTATCAGTAATGAACTGTGGGCATTGTAATAAGGAAATATTAGATGCAACAATTAAGCAAATGCAAAGACTTCAGCATACAACAGTTATTTACTTAACTGAGGAAATGGTTAATTTAGCAGAAAGATTATCTAAGGTACTACCGGGAAACTTAAGACGTTCATTTTTCTGTTGTACAGGTTCAGAAGCAAATGAAGGAGCAATGCTATTAGCTAGATTATATACAGGTAAAAAGGAGTTTATTGCATTAAATAACGGACTACATGGAAGAACTTATTTGACTATGAGTGCCACAGCAATACCAATGTGGAGAGCTGATCCAGAATTATCACCTGTATTTCACTTTGCAAGTAATGTATGGGATGAAAATCTTAATACAGAGGATGCTGCAAGAGAATCATTAAAAAGTATTGAAGATATAATTAAAAAAGAGGAGCTGAAAATATAGCAGCTTTAATAACTGAGCCTATACAAGGAAATGGAGGAATAATAACTCCACCATTATGGTACTTTAAAGAACTTAAAAAAATATTAGAAGAAAATAAAATATTATTAATAGTTGATGAAGTTCAAACAGGTTTTGCTAGAACAGGAAAAATGTTTGCTATAGAGAATTATGATGTTGTACCAGATATAATGACAGTGGCAAAAGCACTTGGTAATGGTATGCCAATATCAGCATTTTGTACTAATGATGAAATAGCAAAATCATTTACGAAGCCATCTGCATCAACACTAGGAGGGAACCCAGTTTCATCAGCTACTGCTATGGCAGTTTTAGATTATATAGAGAAAAATGAGTTGTGCAAGAAGGCTGAAGAATTAGGAAAAATATTAAAAGATAAATTAGAGGGTTTAAAAGATAAATACAATATAATAAAAGAGGTTAGAGGTTTAGGTCTTATGCTAGGAGCAGAACTAGTAAAAGAAAATGGAGAAGCGGCAACAGAAGAAACTGACATAATATTAGAAAAGTTAAAGGATAGAGGACTAATAGTAGGTAAGAATGGATTAAATAGAAATGTACTAGCTTTCCAACCGCCATTAGTAATAACTGAAGAAAATATAGAAGTTTTAATTAAAAACTTAGATGAAGTTTTATATGAAGTTTAATAAAAAGGCAGTAGGTAGATTTGACTTTAAACAAAACTAGCTACTGTCCATGCTTTTGACATAAGAATTATTTAATATTTTGTATTAATTCATTTACAAGTTCGTCTATTATAGAATTTAAGCTTTCAATTTCATCAAATGTAATATTATCAATATGTATTCCGCAGGAAATAACTACAGTACTATTAAGAGTGCTAGATATTTTTTTAGCAACATTTTGAACTATTATATCTTCTTTATGTCCTGTAATTGTTAGTATTGATACAGAAGAGCTTATTTTATTTTTATCTAAAAGACTTTCTCTAGGGATTCCAAGGGCAACAGCACCAATATGGGGAGTGTCACCACCATAGATACTTATATTCAAATCATTTCCCATTTTTATAGCTATACAATTTACATTATAATCTTTAAATTTTTTTGTTAATTGAACCATGGAGATCCTCCTAAAGTTTATTTTAGTATATAAGTTGTAATAAATATTTTACCTTAAATGAATTATTTTTAAATTTGTTAGTATTTAAATAAAGTAAGTATTTCAGCAACTTATATAAAAATTTAAATAATATATATGCTTTCAATTTTGTCATTTTACTTAAATAAGACTATTTACTTTTAATCTTATTATACTGTAAGGATGTAGATTATTAATTGAAACATATATATTTATAATTATAGCTGGAATTAGATATAAATGAAATGTTAAAAGTAATATATAGTACAAGCTGTTTGTTGAAATAGTAAGAAAAATATAGTAATATAGTAAAGTTGAAAATGGTGAAGGCAAACAACAATTTGGAGGTGTTTTATGTCTTTTAAGGATTTGCAAGTATTTATTAAAGAGTTAGAAAAAAAGGATCAATTAAAGAGAATAACGGCTGAAGTAGATTCAGAATTAGAAATCACAGAAATAACAGATAGAGTTTCAAAGGAATATGGTCCAGCATTACTATTTGAAAATGTTAAAGGATCAAAGTATCCAGTTTTAATTAATGCTATGGGAACTTATGAAAGAATGGCCATGGCATTAGGGGTTGAAAAGTTAAATGATATTGGAAATGATATAGAAGAATTTATTGATATGGCTAATTATATGGGACTTATTAATAAATTTAAATCATTACCTAGACTAAGTAGAATGGCAACCATGTTTCCTATTAAACTACCTACAAAGGGAGCTTGTCAAGAAGTTATAAATCATGATCCTGATTTATCAGAGTTACCTATATTAAAGTGTTGGCCAGAAGATGGAGGAAAGTTTATAACACTTCCTTTAGTTATAACTAAAGATCCTGATACTGGTATTCAAAACATGGGTATGTATAGGATGCAAGTTTATGATAAAAACACTACAGGTATGCACTGGCACTGGCATAAAGACGGAAGAGAAATATATGAACAATATAGAAAGCTTGGCGGTAAAATGCCTATATCAGTAGTATTAGGTTGTGATCCAGCAATTACATATGCTGCAACAGCACCACTACCTAAAATGGTAGATGAAATGATGTTTGCAGGATTTCTTAGAAAAATGCCTATAAATATGGTTAAATCAATTACAAATGATATTTATGTTCCTTCAGATGCTGAATTTGTTATTGAAGGATATGTAGATGTAAATGAAGAGTTAAGAAGAGAAGGACCTTTTGGTGATCATACTGGATATTATTCCTTAGCAGATGATTATCCTGTATTACATGTAACATGTATTACGCATAAAAAGAGTCCTGTTTATCCAACTACAATAGTAGGAAAGCCACCAATGGAAGATTGCTATATGGGAAAGGCTACAGAGAGAATTTTCTTACCATTATTAAAAATGATGAATCCAGAAATAATAGATATTAATTTCCCATTAGAAGGAGTATTCCATAGTTGTGTTATAGTATCTATTAAAAAGAAGTTCCCAGGACATGCAAGAAAAATAATGAATTCATTATGGGGAATGGGACAAATGATGTATACAAAAATGATTATTATAGTAGATGAAGATGTAGATCCTCAAGATGTATCTAAGGTAGCTTGGAAGGTATTTAATAATATTGACGCTAAAAGAGATTTGGTAATATCAGAAGGACCATTAGATGCACTAGATCATGCAGCAGACATACCTTTCTATGGTAGCAGAATAGGAATAGATGCTACGATAAAATGGCCTAGTGAAGGTCATACTAGAGAATGGCCAGAAGATATAGAAATGTCAGAAGAAATGAAGAAGCAAGTAGATAAAAGGTGGTCAGAATATGGAATTTAGTAAAGTGAAAAATAAGATTACCGATTATGGAACCTTAGTAATGTTTTCTCATACTATTTTTTCATTATCCTTTGCTTTGATTTCTATGTTGCTAGCGGGAAATGGAAAGTTGAATTTTAATACAATATTTTGGATAGTAGTAGCTTTTTTAGGGGCAAGAACAGGAGCAAATGCTTTAAATAGAGTAATAGATGCTGAAATAGATGCAAGGAATCCAAGAACAGCTACAAGGCAAGTTCCACAAGGTTTAATGAATAAAAAAGAAATACTTATTTTTGTAGTAATATGTTTTGGAATTATGGTTTTTGCGGCATGGAAGCTCAATACAATTTGTTTAATACTTTCGCCAATAGCTTTATTTCTAATGATAATATATTCTTATACTAAAAGATTTACATGGATGTGTCATTTAGTTCTTGGTATAACTTCAGCAGCAGCACCAGTAGGTGCATGGCTTGCTGTTACTGGCAAGATTATTTTTCTTCCATTAGTAATGGGAGCAGCTAACACGTTATGGGTAGCCGGTTTTGATATTATTTATGGAGCTCAAGATTATGAGTTTGATACTAATAATGGAATTCACTCAATACCGGCAAGATTTGGAGTTAAAAATGCTTTATTAATATCAAGAGCATTTCATGTAATTGCATTAATTTGTTTAGTAATAGTAGGCTTATTATCAAATGAGCTAGGAACTTTATATTACATAGGATTATTTATAATAGGTATATTATTTATAGTGCAGCACAACATGGTAAGTGAAGTTAATTTAAAGAATGTTAAAATTGCTTCATATAACGTTAACCAAGTAATAAGTATTGTGTTTTTAGTTTTTGGTTTATTAGACTGTTTAATATAAGGAGAAAAACATGAAAAAAATAGTTGTTGGAATTACTGGAGCAAGTGGAAGCATATACGCTAAAAGGTTAATAGAAGTGTTATTAAATGAAGAAATTTATGTAAATATTGTAGCCACAGAAAAAGGGAGACAAGTATTTAAGTATGAGCTAGCTTTAGATTTAGACTCATGGGTTAAAGAATTAACAAAAGATTATAAAAATGTAAAGCTTGAAGATAATAATAATCTATTTGCAGGGGTAGCTAGTGGGTCTAATAAATATGATGCAGTAATAATATTACCATGCTCTATGGGAACATTAGCTGAAATAAGTCATGGATTATCTAAAAATTTATTATGCAGAGCAGCAGATGTAGCTTTAAAAGAGGGAAGAAAGCTTATAATAGTTCCAAGAGAAACCCCTCTTAATTCAATACATCTAGAAAACATGCTTAGATTATCAAAACTTGGAGTTGGAATAATCCCTGCAATGCCAGGATTTTATCATCATCCAACTTCAATGAATGATTTGGTAGACTTTTTAATCGGAAAGATATTAGATTATCTTAATATAAATAATAAACTATTCAACAAGTGGGAGGACAAATCTAATGAAAATTAAAAAAATATTAAGTTTAGCTATGGCAATGGTTTTATCAACAGCTATAGTGGCTTGTGGAAACAAAGCTGAAACTCCAAAAGAAACAAAAGAAAAGGTTAAGCTAAGAGTAGGTGTAATGGGATCTATTGATGCTGTACCATTAGTAATAGCAAAAGAAAATGGATACTTTGATGAATTAGGAGTAGATCTTGATCTTCAAATATTTAAAGCAGCCAAAGATAGAGATGCAGCACTTCAAGCGAAAGAATTAGATGGAGTATTATGTGATGAAGTAGCTATTTCTATTTATCAAAATTCAGGAATAGATATGAAAATTACAGGAACAACTAATGGTTACTGGACTTTAGTATCTGGAAAAGATTCTGGAGTTAACTCTATAAATGATATAAAAGGAAAGAAAATTGGAATATCAGAGCGTACTATGATTGATTACTTAGCTTATTATATAACAAGTAAGAATGGAATAGATGCTAATGCAGTTGAAAAAGTAGCAATACCAGCAATGCCAGCAAGATTAGAAGCACTTAAAAATAATCAAATAGATGCAGCTATATTGCCAGCACCATTTAATGATAAAGCAATTGCAGATGGTGGAAAAGAAATAGTTAAAATATATAATAAAGATATAATGATTTCAACTACTGCATTTTTACAAGGTGTTATAGATAAAAATCCTGAAGTAGTAAAGAGTTTCTATAAGGCTTATGACAAGGCTATTGATGATATTAATAGTAATGATATAAGTAAATATGAAGATTTAATTATATCAACAGTTGGATATTCAGAAGATATGAAGGGAAAGATTGAGTTACCTGAATTTAATAAAAATTATTTACCAGCAGAAGAAAAGGTTCAAGAAGTATTAGATTGGTCAAAATCTAATGGAATAATAGAAAAAGATCTAAAAGCTAAAGATGTAATCAGTGATATAGCAGTTAAGTAGTTTGTGGAGGAATTTTTATGATACAGATAAAAAATATATCTGTTTTCTATGAATCCAAAGAAAGAGTCAAAGCTTTAGAGTCTGTAAGTTTTAAGGCTGAAAGTGATGATATATGTGCAATAATAGGCCCTTCAGGCTGTGGTAAAACCACATTACTTAATGTACTATCAGGGATAATAAAAAAGTATGAGGGAGAGGTTCTTCTAGATAAAGAAGAGCTTAACCCTCATATTCATAAAATTGGACTTATTCCTCAAAATTTTGGGCTTTTACCTTGGAAAACAGTAAAAGAAAATTGTCTTTTACCTTTTAAAATAAGAGGTGAAAAAATTAATAGTGAAACTATAGAAAAAATGAATACAATGATGAAAAGATTGAACATAAATGGATTAGAAAATAGATTTCCAAGAGAATTAAGTGGAGGGCAAAGACAGAGAGTTTCAATAGTAAGAAGCTTTTTGATGAAGCCAGATTTACTTCTAATGGATGAGGCTTTTTCAGCTTTAGACGCTATTATAAGGGATGAGGCACAAGAATTATTTCTAGACATTTGGAATGAAAATAAAATGACTACATTTTTTGTAACTCATAGCATAGATGAAGCTTTATATATGGGTAAAAAAATAATTGTAATGTCTAACACTCCAGGGGAAATTATCGAAGTAATAGATAATACACTTTTTAATAATAAAAATTATAAAGAAGATAAAGACTATTCAAGATTATTTTCACATATAAAAAATATGGTGAAAAGGGGCTGGGATAAGTGAGAGCACTAAAAAAGATTGGTGTATTTATTAAGGGATTTATAATATTAAATGTACTTTGGTATATTTTTAGCATGGTTATGAATTCAAGAATTGTGCCTAAGCCACATGAAATATATAGTTATATACCTGAGCTTTTTAAAGAAAAGTTTTATACACATATACTAGAGAGTTTATATAGAGTGTCTATAGGACTATTAATATCCTTTGCTATTGGAATTACATTAGGAATACTAATGGGATATTCAAAGAAAGTAGATAAATTATTAAACCCATTAATATATTTTACTTATCCCATTCCTAAAACTGCTTTATTACCAGTTATTATGACTATATATGGGCTTGGAGATGGATCGAAGATAACATTGATAGTTTTAATAACTGTTTTTCAAGTAATAGTATCAGTAAGAGATGCAGTATCAAATATAATAAATGAAAATTATAATCCATTAATCAGTTTAGGGGCAACAAAGTTTCAATTAATTCGCCATGTAACTATTCCAGCAATATTACCAGATATATTAACTAATGTTAGAGTAGCTATAGGTACAGCTTTTTCAATTTTATTTTTTGTAGAAGCTTATGGAACAAAAGTTGGAGTAGGTTATTTTATACAAGATGCATGGACAAGAATTGATTATATAGATATGTATGCAGCTATAGTAATTTTAAGTTTTTTAGGATTAATATTATTTATTTTAGTAGACTGTATTGAAGATATAGTATGTAGATGGAAAGTTAGAGATATATGATTTTAAAAGTTAATAATATCTATTAATTCACAAATTCTTTGATACAATTAAAAACCTCATGAGTTAATTAACTCATGAGGTTTTTTATCTGAGGTTTAGATTATTTATGCAGTAGTTGTTGGAGGTGTATAAACTCTTTTCGCAAGTTCTTCATCCAACATATATATAGCTGCAGGATTTCCATCAGATCTTCTAACTTTCTTTAAAAATGAGTTGAAATTATTTTCTTCTTCAACTTGTTCATCGATAAACCATTTAAGTAAACTAATTGTTGCATGTTCCTTTTCTTCAAGAGCAATGTCAGCTAGTTGGTAAATTTTCTTAGTTACTAACTGTTCATGTTCATAACCTTTTTCAAATAAATCAATAATGTTATCATAGTTTCCTTCAGGTTGTGGAACCTCTTTTAGATTAACTACACCATTTTTTTGAAAAATATAATCATATAACTTCATAGCATGAGCTAGTTCCTCCTGAGCTTGAACTCTAAAAAAATTAGCAAATCCACTTAAATCAATTGATTCAGCATAAGCAGACATAGCTAAGTAAGTATAAGATGAATAAAATTCAAAATTAACTTGTTCATTAAGATTATTTAATAGATTTTCACTTAACATTTGTTTCCTCCTATAATTTAAATTAGAATTTTTAATTTATATAAATTTATTTATGTAAACAAATTTAACTAATTTTCTATTAAATCCAAAATTTTATTATAAATCTTATTATATACTAATCTTCTATATAATACTATTAATATTGACTTTCTTAAGAAGAATAATACCTTAATAATTCCAATTATATAGGATTAGAAGTTTAATATGGTTAAATTAAATACAAGAATATAAAAAATAATATGATTAATAAAATTTATAAAGACAAAATTACAGAAAAATACTTTTAATAACTTTAAATGGAAATAAAATACTAAAAATGGGAAATATAAGTTGAATGGTAAAATGCTAGAAAATAAAGATAAGGATACAAAAAATGAGTTAAATGTAAGTAACAGAAGATAGTGTTTTTTACTTATATAGATAATGATAGTAATATATGAGTATTACTAGTAATAATTAATTTATAAAGTTTTATAGATTTATAAATATAACTAAGGAGTTGTACTTTGTGGAAGTAAGTAGTATTAATCTAAGTCAAGAAGTGTATAGATCTGATGCGGAAAAAATATGCAATTGGCTTAGTGATGAGGAAATAATTAGTCATTTAAATGAAGATGCTAATGTTAAAAGCAATCTAATTAACGTTATAAATAGAATTAATATGCCTATTTTAACTCATTTATTTAATAATAATTGTAGATTTTTTACTATTAAAAATATATATGGAACAGTAGGATTTTTAAGATTAGTACCGAAAAATGAATTAGTAGAAATAGTTATTGCAGTAGGTGAAAAGGAATTATGGGGTAAAGGAATAGGACACAATGCAGTGGTAGAAGCTTTAAAAGTAGCTTTTTTTGATATGAGAGCAGATAGAGTTGTTGCTAAAATAAAAAAAGTTAATAAAAGATCTCAAAATCTTTTTAAAGGTATTGGATTTAAGCAAGTAAAAGAGCTTGAAAGGGAAATCGAATATCATATTAATATGGAAGAGTTTTGGAGAATAGCTGCGTAAGGCTATTTTAGCTTATATTTAAACATTAAAGAGTCTGTTTATGAAGATTTATAAATATTTTCATAAACAGACTCTTTATATTTCAAATAAATGCAAAATATAAAAAATATATTGACTTTATTTGGGAAGCAGTATATTATATAGATATAATAATGATAATCATTCTCAAATAAAAGGAGGAGACTATATGAAAATTATTTATTGGAGTGGTACTGGAAATACTGAGGCTATGGCAAATTTAATTTTAAAGGGAATTAATGAGGAAGGTGGTATGGGAGAACTAATAAATATATCATCTAAAGATGTAAATTCAATAGTTAATGAAGATATTCTTATATTAGGATGTCCTTCTATGGGAGATGAGGAACTTGAAGAAGGTGAATTTTTACCTTTCTTTGAATCGATAGAAAAAGATTTAAATGACAAGAAAGTAGTTTTATTTGGATCTTATGGTTGGGGAACAGGAGAATGGATGGCAAGTTTTGAAGAGAGAGTTCAAGCATCAGGAGGTATATTACCTTTAGAATCATTAATAGTTAATTACCTACCAGAAGGTGAAGATGAAGAAAAGTGTGTAGAATACGGAAGACAAATATATAAGCTTAACAAATAACTGGAGGAGTAAATGATGGTTAGTAAAGTTGATAGTCTTTATAAATTATTAAACAGAATGGAGGATAAGGAATATATAGAAAATTTCATATCTTATAATGTTGCTTTAATAAGTGCGAAACTAAAACCATCAATTACTTTAAATTTATTTAAAAATAATAATAAGAAAACATATTTTTTATGGAATACCTATGGAGAAGAATATCTGAAAAAATTAGGGCTGAATTATATTGAACTAAGAGAAAATGATAAAGCATTAATTGTTTTTATATATAGTGAAGAATTGCTTAAAAAGGTAATAAGTAATTATAAAAGTTTAAATTTCTTAGGTTCTATTGGTTATGAAAATTGCTTTAATATAAAAGAGGTATTACAAAAATTAAAAGAAAGATATAGTATATACAATTGCCCACATGAACTTGGGATATTTTTAGGATATCCATTAGAAGATGTAAAAGATTTTATGGAATGTACTGAAAAAAAGTGCTTAGCTTGTGGATATTGGAAAGT
Organism: Clostridium sp. MB05; assembly: GCF_046581255.1. Classification (NCBI taxonomy): domain Bacteria; kingdom Bacillati; phylum Bacillota; class Clostridia; order Eubacteriales; family Clostridiaceae; genus Clostridium; species Clostridium sp. MB05. The sequence continues at coordinate 1,358,134 of NZ_CP174370.1, forward strand.
TTATAATGAGTGCAACAAAGCAAAGACTGTATTTGCTCTTTTTGATAAAGTAAAAGAGCATACAGCTGAAAATATATTAATTGGTAATAGACATATTAATTTATCTAATATATTAAAAGATAAATTTGAAAAAAATCAAAAAATAGTATTTGGATAAAAAATCTTCTTAAAAAAATTTCGGGATATATTTTTACTTACAATATAAATATATAAAATTTTTCTCATCATGTAGGAACCTTAAATAATTTAGGGTTCCTAATTATTTTCATGATAATATAGTGAAATATCTATAGTGAATTCATTAAATCATCTAATATCATGTTTCCACCAATTTTATAATCATAATCTGAAGTTGAATTAATTGATTTAATAAAACTCCAAGTTGCATTCCAAAGTTTAACTATAAATAGATAATCTTCTAACTTTTCTTTTTGTTCTAGTGAGTAATGTCCAAAATAATTTTTAAGTAATTTGACTTTCATATCTTCATTCAAAAACCAGGATAAGGTTGCTAAATCAAAGAATATATCACCCATCCCAGAAAATTCAAAGTCTATAAAATAAACTTTTTCATTAGAGTACAAAATATTAGAAATATTTAAGTCGTTATGGCACAATCCATAGGTTATTTCTTTAGTTAATTTCTTTTCAAGATATTTTAATTTCTTCAATATTTGATTTATGTTATGATTGAAATCAAATTTATCATTAATTAAAAAGTTTATATTATTTTCAATAACTTCAAATGGATTAAAATTATTATTATATTCTAAATTATGTAATTTTTTTAATGTAAAGGTTAAGGTATTTAGAAAGTTTTTCGAATTATAAATATCTATGCTGATTTGAGAACTTTCTATAAATTTACTTATGAGAATTCCGTTATCTTTACTATGATAGATTATATCTGGGCAAATATTTAGTGGTTGGACTAAATTTAGTATAGAATTTTCATAGTAAAAATTATTTTTATTGTCTTTACCAGGTATTCTTAAAACGTATTTTTTATTATTAGACTTCAATAAGTAATTTGAATTATTAAGTCCTCCTAATTTAGTAAGTTCATTATTTTTTAAAAAAGTACTCATTTCTATCTCCTTAAAAGATTACTAAAAGTATTATATCATTATTTAAATATAGGATATAATATTTTTTAAAAGTCATTGACCATGTGGTCATGGAGGTATATAATTATGATAATTAAATATTGGAGGAGGGGTGAAGTGGTGAATATACCTAAGGATAAAGAGGAACTTATTTATGAAGTATCCTTGAAAGAATTTGCTGAAAAGGGATATGAATTAGCATCAACTAATAATATTGTAAAGGAATGTGGATTTTCTAAAGGTACGCTATTCAATTATGTTAAAAATAAAAGGAACTTATATCTATTTGTAGTTGAAAAAACTTTAAATGATATTGGTATTACGATTGAAGAGGAATTAAATATAAAAAGTACTGATATATTTGAGAAAATAAAGGAAATACAAAAGATAAAGTTAAATATATTTTTAAAGTATCCAAATGAAAATAAGTTGATTATTCAGGCTTTTACAGAGGCAGATGAGGATATTAAAGATAAGTTTTCTATAAAATATGAAAAATATTCAAAGATGTTTTTTGAGTTAATGACTACAAATGTTGATTACTCAAAATTTAAAGATGGAATAGATATAGAAATGACTCTTAGTACAATACTTTTAACAATGAATGGTTTATCAGAAAAAATATCTAGAAAGTATAAAAACAATCAAGAACAAATGATTAAAGATCTTGAAGAAATAATTAAAGAGTCTAATAAGTATTTAAATTTTATAAAGGAATTAGTATATAAGTAAGAGGTGAAAAGTATGTTATTATCATTAAAAGATGTGACCAAGATATATAAAGCAGGTGAAGTAGAAACCTATGCTTTAAAAAATGTTTCTATGAATATTGAAGAAGGGGATTTTATAGTTATTCTAGGGCCAAGTGGAAGCGGAAAAAGTACATTACTTAATGTAATTAGTGGACTCGATACAGTAACATCAGGAAAAATAAACTTTAAAGATGAATGTATTTCAGACTATAATACAGAAAAGTTAACTTTATTTAGAAGAAAATATTTAGGCTTTATATTTCAACAGTATAATTTGCTTCAAAATTTAACAGTTAGAGAAAATATAGATATTGGAGCGAATTTAAGTGCAAATCCAATAAATATAGATGAAATTATAGAAAAGGTATCACTAACAAATGAGAAAAATAAATACCCATCACAATTATCAGGAGGACAACAACAAAGAGTCTCTATCGCAAGAAGTATAGTTAAAAACCCAAAGATTTTATTTTGTGATGAACCAACAGGAGCTTTAGATGAAAAGACTGCAAAAGAAGTATTAAAGTTGCTTCAAGAAATGAATAAAGATTATAAAACAACTGTAGTTATGATCACACATAATACGGGAATTTCTAAGATGGCTGATAAAGTTATAAAAATGAATTCAGGAGAAATAGTAGAGACAGTTATAAATAAAGAAAAGATAAATCCATCTGAAATTATATGGGGGTAGATAATTATGCTATTTAAGAATACCTTACAGTTATTTAAGAAAAAGAAATTTCAATTTTTAGGTGTTTGTATAATTATTTTCTTAAGCTCATTTTTATTTACAGCTATGTTTAATACAATGGAAACAATGCAAAACACTATAGATAAATATCTTACTGAAGGAAATCAAGAGGATTTTTCTATAGATATGATAAACTCACTAACAGCCAAAGAGTATGAAGAATTAATAAAAGAAAATCTGCAAATAAACCCTATAACTACATTAACTAACTTAAAAGCAATTGATAAAGATAGTTTTGACAAAATATTAGACAATAGAATTAAGAGTTTCAATGATAGATATGAGGAGTATGATTTAGAGGCGAGAGAAGGAAAAGATGTAACTTTTAATCTTAACAGTACTGCAGTAAAGCTTAGATTTTTAAAGGATTCAGAAAATATAAACAAATCAAAAATAGAAGAGGGAAAAAAGCCAGAAAGTAAAAATGAAATAGCTTTAACAAGAGTTTTTGCCCAAATGAATAATTTAACTATAGGGGATACTATAGAAATAAATAATAAGAAGTATGAGATTGTAGGTTATGTTCTTTTTCCAGATTACACATTACCTATGTTTGGAACGGATTTTATATTAGATGCAAAAACAATATCATTAGCCTTAGTATCAAATGATGAATTTTATAACCTAGAAGGAAAAGAAGAGATAAGGCTATCTGGTAAAGGTAATAAAAATTTTGATACAGAAAATTTTAAGAAAGATGTAATTGAAACTTATAGGGATGATAATAGCCTTGGGTTTATAACTAATATAAATTTAACTAAGGAAACCATGAGAAGTGGAGCAATTTATGAAGAGGTAAAAGCAGGTAAAGTTGCAACTGTAAGTATGAGTTCTGGTATTGCATTTATTGCAATAATTATTGTATCAATAATTTTATATAAAATTATAAATGGAGAAAAAGGTCAAATAGGTATAATGAAGGCTTTGGGCTATAGAAAAAGAGAAATAGCAAAGCCATATTTAATAATGATAACTATAATTTCATTGCCTACTTTATTATTAGGAGCTGTTTTAGGTTTTTTTATAAGTGAGCCATTAAAAGAATTTTATTCAGTGTTTTATTTATTCCCACATGAAGAAATGGTTTTTGCTTATGAGTCATTAATTTATTCAATATTAGTTCCATTTATTTGTATATTCTCATTATCCTTTTTAATAATTATGAGAATGCTTAAAACAAGACCTTTAGATTTATTAAGAGTTGGTAAAAGTGAAGGCATTAATAAACTAAATAAAATAGCAGATAAAATATTAAGTAAGACAAAAGCTACAACTAAATTTAAATATTCTTTCTTACTAAGAGATTATGGAAAATTTATAGTGTTTTTAATAGGTGTAATTTCCTCATCAGTTATGATTATGTTTAGTTTAACTATGCCAGATTTTATGGGTAAAATGACTATGGATAATTATAAAATCCAGGAATATAAGTACGATGGGATAGTTGATATAACAAAAGAACTTCCAAGGACAAATAATGATGATGATAAATACTTAACATTACCATCGATAAAATACGAAGATAAATCAATTGAAGTTAAGGGGATAGATATAGAGAGTAAGTTATTTAGATTATATAATAAAAAGGATAAGGATGTTACTGAAGAAATAAAAGATGGAATTATAGTAACAAAGAGCTTTCAAATGTTTAACAAAAAGAAAATTGGAGATGAAATAACAATAAATATTAATAATCAAGACTATACATTTGAAATAAAAGAAATAGCGGATGACTACAGTAGTTCTACCATATATATAGACAGAGAAAAGCTAAGTAATATAATATCAGACAATAAGGATTCAAGTTTATTTAATGGTGTATATTCGAAAGACTCTCTAGACAAGAAGGATTATTTAACTGTTACAAATAAGCAAGATATAATAGATCAAGCAGCATCAATGCAAAAATTTGTAATTGTAGCTATTGGAGGAATGTTATTATCAGCAATATTTATGGCTGCAATAATTCTTTCAATATTGACTTCACTATCAGTAGAAGATAATTATTATAATATATCATTATTAAAAGTAATGGGATATAGCAAAAAAGAAGTTAATTCAATGATATTAAATAGCTATTTAGGATATTCAATAATAGCATTTTTAATAAGTATTCCAATAACCATAGCGTCAATGAATTTCTTTGTGGATTATCTAGCCACAGGATTTAATATGGTAATGCCTCTTGAATTTAAGCCATGGCATGGAGTAGTTGGTTTATTAATAGTGATCGTAATATTTTTAATAGGAAGCTACGGAGCTAAAAGAAAAATAAATAAAATTGCTTTGCAAGAAATTTTGAAAGAATATAGGGAATAGATGTAATTTATTAATTAGTAAAGAGCTGGAGTTATTCAGCTCTTTTTATATTAATTGAAATAGTATATTTAGTTAATAAAACATTAATGATAAAATTATATCATTAAAAAATATGCAATATTCATGATATAATGTAAGCATAATAGAAATTATTTTTTTATAAATAAATTAGAAACATATTATGTAATCTTGAACATTAAAATAGGATTTTAAAACAAATTAGGAGGAGTTTAATGGAATTAGAATTATTTAATTTTGTTGAGAATGTTACTGCGTCTTTAGAAGATTTAGGAAGTGAACTAGAAGAAATAAGTAAGGATATAGAATCATATTTTGCAAAGGTATTAGAAGACTATAATGAAGGATATTTAAATATAAATTCAAGAGTAAAATCAACAACAAGTTTAAGGGAAAAAATATTAAGAAATAGTTATTATAAAAAGTATAAGAATTCGGAGGAATTTATATCAAATCTTTCAGATCTAGTGGGGGTTAGAATTGAATGTAGATTTATTGAAGATGAAAAGACAATACATAAAATGTTAAAAAAACACTTCAATATAAAGGGTTTAAAAGGATATTTTTATAATGATGATAATGCTAATATAAGACTAGAGTTAGAAAGTAAACAACCACAAAAGCAGAAAAATGGTTTTGGAATATATAGAATAGATGGACTGTATCAGCATAATAACAGAAGTATTAAATTTGAGTTACAAATTAAATCTCTTGTTAACATATTTTGGGGAGAAATAGAGCACAAAGTAATATATAAAAATAATAATTATATGTTAGGTGATGAATTTATAAAAAATATAATGTTGTCTATAAAGGAAAATCTTTATATGATAGATAGACAACTTCTTGCAGTAGATAATCAATTTAATAAAGTAAACTCTATTAACCCTGAAGCTAGAAAAGAACAATTAGAAAAGCTTCTTTCCAAAATAATTTATGATATTTATTCAAGAAAGATGAAAAATGATATTGGATTTATCATAGATTTTAGAGAATCTTGTGATACTATAATGAAATATATTTTTAGAACAAATAACGCTAAAAAATTAGAGGATTATAGTGAAACCTTAATAAAGACATTAGCTAGATTAAATGATATTAGCACAAATGATGTTAGCTTCAACACTGAGTTAAAATTTGAGAGGGATTTACATTTTGAAAGTGATTTTTGTAATATTATAGGTAATACAATATTAAAGTCAATAAATAGTGATTTTAAATGGAATTTATTTTTTAGAATACTATTTGAAATTGAACTTGGAAATAATTCTGAGGATTTTGAGAATTTTATAAATTTCATTGAAAATAGATTTTATGAGAGTACTAAGCTTCCAAATTTATATTTGTTATTTAAAAAAGAAGAAGCACAGGATATAAAAAACTTATTTATGAAAGAAATAGCATTAAGTTTTAGAGAGGTAGATTCTATAAAATTTATATATGATAGTAATATAATGGTAGTAAATAAGGCTATAAATAAATCAGTTGATTTAATACAAGAAAATATAAAGTCATATATAGAATGGGAAGCAGTAAAGGATGATTACTTAAATAGGTTACGACTAGATATTGTTTCGAGAATATAAATATAGAAGTTTATTATATTAAATAAAGTACTTTTAGAATAAAAAAATTATATAAAATATAATTATTATAGAACCTAGGAGGAACTATGAAAAAATATAAATTTGAAGCAGAATTAAAAAAGCATGAAGGAAAAGATGCTACATATATAGAAATACCTTTAGATGTTGAACAGGAATTCGGAGCAAAAAGAGTAAAAATTAAAGCAAAGTTTGATAGTATAGAGTATAGAGGTTCTATAGTAAAAATGGGGTTACCTTGTTATATGATAGGAATTACAAAAGAAATAAGAAATAAAATAGGAAAGACTTATGGAGACGTTATAAGTGTTGAGATAGAAAAGGATGAAGAGGAAAGAGTAATAGAATTACCAATTGAGTTTGAAGAAAGACTTAAGTTAAATAAAGAGGCATATAAATTCTATGAAAGTCTATCATATTCAAACAAAAGAAAATACTTTCAATGGATAACATCTGCTAAAAAAGAAGAAACAAAGATAAAGAGGATAGAAGAAGCTATAGAAAAGCTAGAAAATAATATAAAACTATAAGAGTAAAAATCCATGGTGAATGCTATGGATTTTTCTTGTTAATTATTTTATATAATAATGATTTGCTAAATTTAATTATAAATATTATTATAAAAATGATAATTGTTGTTATATAATACTAATTAATAGATTCGATGTTAAGGAGAAGATCAATATAATGAAGTTAAGAAAATCAACAAAAAATGATTTAAAATGCATAATGGAAATTATTAATGAAGCTAAGAGATTTTTAAATGAAAATAAAGTTGATCAGTGGCAACAAGGATATCCAAATGAAGAATCTGTTTTGGAGGACATAGGGAATGAATGTAGCTATGTTTTAGAGAAAAATAATGAAATCATAGGTACGGCAGCAATATCTTTTGATGGAGAAAAAACTTACGATGCAATTTATGAAGGAAAATGGATTTCTAATGGAAGATATGCAGTTATTCATAGAATAGCTGTTTCTAAAAATTCAAAAAGAAAAGGAATTGGAACAGAAATAATTAAAAAAGCAGAAAAAATTTGTTTATCTAAAGGTATAAAAAATATAAAGATTGATACTCATGAAGATAATTTAACTATGCAAAAGTTGTTAGAAAAAAATAATTTTAAATATTGTGGTGTAATATATCTATTAGATAAAAGTAAAAGAGTTGCTTTTGAAAAAGAGATCTAATTATTTTAAATATAGAATTAAATTATAATTCACAATATAATATAAAATCATAAGATAAAAATCTATATTAAATAATATGGATTTTTATTTTAACCTATGTTACAATGTAATGAAAAATTGAATATATAGTTAAAAGAGGAAATAATATATTCTTCTAACTAATAAACAATTAACATATAGTATTTCTCAAAGCATCTTTTGAAAAGTTTATCTTATATTTTCTAAGTTTAGAAATGTCATGATTATAGGAATATAATCCAATTAAAAGAATTCTAAGACTAATTTCTAAAAGTAATGCGTAAATAAAGTTCGGTAATAAACTATAGCAATATAATTACATATAGTTCTTTAAGGGATGAAATAATAGTACTATAGTCTGTTTATTTCATTTTTTATTTTATTTATTAAAGAAAAGGAGTGATTCACAGCAATGAAATTAATATTAAAGTATCTAAAAAATTATAAGGCGCTTCTTATATTAAATATTATATCTGTTTTCGGCTTTGCTTTAGTTGAACTTGGAATACCAACTATAATGGCAAAAGTTATAGATAAAGGAATAGTAAACAGCGATATAAATTATATAAAAAGAATGGGACTAATTATTGCAATTATTTCAGTTACAGGTGTCCTTGGAACAATACTTTTAGGCTTTTGTTCAGCAAGAATTTCAACTGGAATAACAAGAGATATTAGAAATGATATCTTTAAAAAGTCTCAAGAATTTTCACACACTGAGTATGATAAATTTGGGGTATCATCAATGATAACAAGAACAACAAATGATGCTTTTGTACTACTTCAATTTACTAATACTCTATTAAGAATGGCATTAATAACACCGGTAATGTTTACAATTAGTTTAGTAATGATACTTAGAACAAGTCTCTCATTATCTATAGTACTAGCTATAACAATCCCGTTTATAATAGGTGGAGTTATAATTATTGCAAAGATTTCAGAGCCTTTATCAGAAGCTCAGCAAAATAGACTAGATAAGTTAAATAGAATATCAAGAGAAAATTTAACAGGTATAAGAGTTATAAGAGCTTTTGGAAATGATAAGTATGAAGGTGAAAGATTTAGTGGAACAAATAATTTATATGCAGAGGTTTCAAAGAAACTTAATAAGCTTATGGCTATATCTCAACCAATGTTCTTTTTTCTTCTTAACTTAGCAATAATAGCTATATTTTGGGTATCAAGTAAGATGATAAATGTAGGAACTCTTCAAGTTGGGCAATTAGTAGCATTTATTGAATATTTATTTCATGCAATGTTCTCAATTATGCTATTTTCAATGGTGTTTATAATGTATCCTAAAGCTCAAGTTTCAGCTAATAGAATTCAAGAAATATTAGATGAAGATCCTATAATAAAGAGTCCAGAAAATGGAGTTAAGGAAACTGCTATAAAAGGTTTAGTGGAGTTTGATAATGTATCATTTGTATATCCAAATGGTGAAGCGGCTGTACTTAAAGATATTTCCTTTAAGGCTAAAAAGGGAGAAACAATTGCTTTTATTGGTAGTACAGGTAGTGGTAAGAGTACATTAATTAATCTTATTCCAAGATTTTATGATGTCACACAAGGTAGTATTAAAATTGATGGAGTAGATGTAAGAGATTATGATTTGAAAGCTCTACGTAAGAAAATTGGATTCATACCTCAAAAAACTCTTTTATTTACAGGAAGTATAGCAAGTAATATTAAGTTTGGTAAGAAAAATGCTGATACAGGTGAAATAGAATATTCTGCAAAGATTGCACAAGCTTATGATTTTATTTCTAGAAAACCTAAAAAGTTTGATGAGTTAATAAGTGAAGGTGGATCAAATGTATCAGGAGGACAAAAGCAAAGACTTTCGATAGCAAGAGCATTAGTTAGAAAACCAGAAATTTATATATTTGATGATAGCTTTTCTGCTTTAGATTTTAAAACAGATGCTGTTTTAAGAAAAAGACTTAAGTCTGAAACTAAGAATTCAGTAGTTTTAATTGTTGCTCAAAGAATAGGATCAATAATGGATGCAGATAAGATAATTGTACTAAATGAAGGAGAAGTAGTAGGGATTGGTACTCATAAGGATCTTCTTAAGACTTGTGAAATTTATCATGAAATAGCATTATCACAACTTACAGAGGAGGAGCTTGCGTAATGAAGAAATTTAAATTAGTAGTAAAAAAGATTGCTCCTTTTATAAAAAACTATAAATGGTCATTTGGAGGAGCAATACTATTTATTATATCATCAGCTATATTTGTAGCATTAGCTCCAAGAACAGAGGGATTAATTATTACACAATTAACAAAGGATTTTGAATTAATTATAAAGGGTGTTCAAGGAGCTTCAGTTAATTTTGATTATATTATTAAAGTTTTAATTTTATTATTTGGGGTTTATATAAGTAGTGCAGGGTCTACATTTATAGCAAGTTTTCTATTAACAAATGCAATTCAAAATACAATGAAGGATATAAGGGATGCAGTACAAAATAAAATAAGGAAGCTTCCTATAAGATATTTTGATAATAATAGCTATGGAGATGTTTTAAGTCGTATAACAAATGATGTAGATACAATTTCTAATGCATTACAACAAAGTTTTATTCAGGTGGTTAATGCATTTTTATCATTAAGTTTAGCACTTATAATGATGTATTCAATAAATGTAAAGCTTGCCCTTTTAGCTACAGTTATAATTCCGTTAAGTATTTTAATTACAAAAGTTATAGTAAGTAAGTCGCAAAACCTATTTAATAAGCAACAAAAAGCATTAGGTAAATTAAATGGTAAAGTACAAGAAATGTACACTGGATTTAATGAGATTAAGTTATATGGAAAACAAGATGATGCGCTAAAGGAATTTATGGAAACAAATGAAGAACTTTGCAATACAGGATTTAAGGCTCAATTTATATCAAGTATAATGTCTCCACTGGTTAACCTTGTAAGCTATTTAGGGATTGCAGTTGTTGGAGTTACAGGAGCAATAACAGCAATAGGTGGAGGAATAACTGTTGGTAATCTGCAAGCCTTCATACGTTATATATGGCAAATAAATCAACCTTTATCTCAAGTGACACAATTATCATCAGCAATACAATCAGCAGTTGCAGCTACTTATAGAGTATTTGAATTTTTAGATGAAGAGGAAGAAGTAGCAGATATAGAAAAGACAATAAAAATAGAAAATCCAAAGGGAAATGTAACATTTGAAAATGTTAAGTTTGGATATAGTGAAGATAAAGTTTTAATTGAAGATTTAAGTGCAGAAGTTAAGAGTGGACAAATGGTTGCAATAGTAGGACCAACAGGTGCTGGAAAAACTACATTAATTAATCTTTTAATGAGATTTTATGAAATCCAAGGTGGAACTATAAAGATAGATGGTGTAGATATAAGAGATATGAAACGTGAAGATTTACGTTCAATATTTGGGATGGTTCTACAAGATACATGGTTATTTAATGGAAGGATTTATGATAATATAGAGTACGGTAGATTTGGAGCGACAAAAGAAGAAATAATAGATGCTGCTAAAATAGCCAATGTACATCATTTTATAAAAACACTTCCAGATGGATATAATATGTTTTTAAATGAAGAAGCATCTAATATATCTCAAGGAGAAAAACAGCTTTTAACAATAGCAAGAGCTATATTAAAGGATCCAGCTATATTAATTTTAGATGAAGCAACAAGTTCTGTAGATACAAGATTAGAATTATTACTTCAAAAAGCCATGAGAAATATAATGAATGGTAGAACTAGCTTTGTAATAGCACATAGGCTTTCAACTATAAGAAGTGCTGATTTAATTTTAGTAATGAATGATGGAAATATAATTGAACAAGGAACTCATGAGGATTTAATGAAAAAGGGTGGATTCTATGAAAAATTATATAATAGTCAGTTTGCTGATAAAGAAGCTAGTACTAAATAATATTTTCTTTATTTAGTATCCTATATATAATAAATGCATACTTTAGTACTAGAAATAACTAATGTGCTAGAGGTGGTATATTGAAATCTAAAAAGTCTAAAAAAGCTAAAAAATGTAATAAAGAATATGTCACTTCAAATTGTAAAGAAAATAGTAAAGTAGAAGTTGAAAATAAAGATAAAGATGAATTTAATAATAACAATAATACACCTAATGAAAACATAGAAGCATTACTATCTCAATTAGATATATTAGATTTACCTAGAGATACAAATTATATAATAATATTATCTATACTTGCTAATAATATTAACAATAACGATAATAATAACGAGAACAACAATAATAATGCTAACAACAATAATAATAATGCTAACAACAATAATACGCCTAATGAAAATATGGAAGTATTATTATCTCAATTAGATATATTAAATTTATCTAGAGATACAATTTATATAATATTATTATCTTTGCTTGCTAGCAATATTAACAATAACAATAATAATACACCTAATGCAAATATAGAAGCATTACTATCTCAATTAGATATGTTAGGCTTATCTAGAGATACAATTTATATAATACTATTGGTTATACTTTCCAATAATAGTACACCTAAAGAAACATTATTATCTCAATTATGTACAATAAATTTATCTATAGACACAATTCATATAATATCATTAGCTGTACTTTTATACATTTATTATTTATATAGTTTAAGAGCAAAAGTTTTAGATGGATTATGTAATACTAATGAATCAAAGGAATTTATTGATACAGAGAATTTTCCTAAAATGATAAATTTACTACTTCTATATTCAACAGGAGTATTTTTAGATATTAATTATAAAGCTTTACAAAAAGCTATATTAGAGAATAGATGTAATGAAGACAAAAGTCCAGTAATTACAGCTTGGAAAGTGTTCTTAGCTAGTTTATTAAGATTTATTTCAATTGCTATAAATATGGATAACGTAGATATGTAATTAATTAAGAGTGATAAAGTAATTTTTACTGCTCTTGATTAATTATAATTTTTAGAGAGCCTGTGACTAATTATGTAAATGTAATTAATCGCAGGCTCTTAATATTATATTAAATTTTAAAACCCAGTAGGATAAGCTATTGTAAACTACCAACTGCCTATTTGGCAGGAGCAGAGTCATTGGTTAACTACTGGGTTTATTATAGCATTTTATATTTATCACAGGTATGTATCTATTTTTTATGTTTACTACTATTAAATAATAATATACTATATCAAAAAAGAAAGTATTATTGGGAATAGCTAGATACATGATTAATTTAACTATGGGAAATTATGAAAAAAATAACAGTTTTTATGATAAAATATATTTATGTCAGTAAAAAGGAGGATTAGTATTAAGAGGATATAAATTCCTCCTTTTATTATAAAATTTTATAGATAAATTATGTAAATGTTAATAATGAGGTAGTGTGATAATAATATTATAAGATGCTATTAGAGAGTTTTTGGGAGGGAAAGGTATGCTTGATTATAATTTCTGTGTAAAACTAATTAAAAGATTGACTTTAATTATGGACAAAGATATTAATATTATGGGCTTAGATGGTGTTATTATTGCATCAAGCAATGAGAAGCGTATTAATACATTTCATGAAGGAGCAAGATTATGTGGAAGTAGCAATAGAAATGTAGTAATTAATTCATCTAATAGGCATATGTATAGAGGCTGTCAAGAGGGAATTAATATGCCTATTACATATGATAATAAGGTTGTAGGGGTAGTAGGAATTACAGGAACCGTAGAGGAAGTATTGCCTTATGGCCCACTTATTAAGGAAATAGTTGAGTTAATTGTAAATGAATCAGATACTGAACTTTCAAAAAAAGTAAAAAAGAATAATGTTGAGAACTATTTTAAAGATTTAATTCAAGGTATAGAGATACAAGATTTGGATGCATACTACTCAAGAGCAAAATTACTTGATTTAAACATATCTGATTCAAGGAAGATGGTAGTGCTTAAGGTAAAGGAAGAAAAAGATGACATAATGAAAAAAATATATGAAGACATTGAAGGACAGTTTAAAAAACTTCTTTATAATGTAGATGTCGAAATATTAAATTTATCAAATAAAAAGTTAGTGCTTTTATTTAGAAATTGTAGTGATGTAGAAGGGTATATAGAAAAGTTTAAAGATAGACTAAGCAGTAAAAAAATTAACAATTATATTTTTATTATAGGAGAAGACTGTAATGATATTTTAGATTACAAAAGAGCATATTCACAAATATCATTAGTAAACTCTATTCAAACTTATGATACAAAGAAGAAATTTATAAATGTAAAAGATTATGACTTAAAACTTTTAATGAAAGGAATTTCTAAAGAGTTTAAAACTAGATATATTAAAACATATTTTCCAACTTTATTCCAAGGTGAAGATAAGATAACAGAAGATATGATTAAAACAATAAAGGTTTATTTTACAAATAATATGAGGGTAAGTGAAACTTCAAAAGTAATGTATGTTCATAGAAATACAATTACTTATAGACTAAATAAGTTTAAGTTATTATATGATGTAGATTTAACAAAGCCATATGAATGTACAAAAATATATTTAGCTATATTAATTTATGAAGATATTAAGAGAGAACTTAAAAATAGATAATTTGTATATTGTTTTATGCATGATGCACAAATAAATTATCAGAAAATTCGTGCTATTTTGGTTTCTGTGCACATTGTTAAGGGGGTTGTAAATGTTTACTATAAGGGAGTAGAGTTTTTAAAGATAGAGATGAGGTGGTGATCATATGAAGGTACTAATTGCCCCAGATTCTTATAAAGGAAGTTTATCTTCAATAGAAGTAGCAGACTGTATTGAAAAGGGGATAAAAAGATATAGCAAAGATATAGAAATTATTAAAATTCCCATGGCAGATGGTGGGGAAGGAACAGTTGAAACTCTAGTTAATATAACAGGAGGAAAAATAGTTAATATAAAGGTTTGTGATCCATTATTAAGGGAAGTAGATTCCTTTTATGGAATACTAGGAGACGAGAAAACTGCAGTTATTGAAATGGCAGCAGCCTCAGGTTTAAATTTACTTAGTAAAGAAGAACTAAATCCATTAATTACATCCACATATGGTACAGGACAAATAATAAATGATGCAATTGCTAAAGGATGTACAGACTTAATAATAGGAATTGGAGGAACTGCAACTAATGATGGTGGAGCAGGTATGCTTAGAGCTTTAGGATTAAGGTTTTTAAATGCAGATGGAAGAGATATTCCTGAAGGAGGAAAAGCTTTAATGGAGCTTCATCACTTAGATAGTAAAAATCTTAATAAAGCTATATTAAGATGTAACATTAAAGTTGCATGTGATGTTGATAACCCACTTTGTGGTCCTAATGGAGCGTCTGCGGTCTTTGGCCCACAAAAGGGAGCAAATGAAAATGACATAATGAATTTAGATAATGCATTAAGGCATTACTCAAAAATATTAAAAGATAACTTTGAAGTCGATGTCTTAGATGTGGCAGGAACAGGAGCAGCAGGAGGAACAGGAGCAGCTTTTATAGCCTTAGGGGCAAAGCTTGAAAGTGGTGTAGACATAATCTTAAAAGAAGCTAAGTTTGCTGAAATTTTAAAAGATATAGATTTAGTTATTACAGGAGAGGGAAAGATAGATTTTCAAACAAAGTTTGGTAAAACACCTTCAGGAGTTGCAAGAGAAGCAAGTAAAGAAAATATACCAGTAATTGCAATATGTGGAGCTATAGGGCCAGGATATAGAGAGCTATACAATTATGGGTTTACAAGTATTTTTAGTATTAACAATAAGCCTATGACTGTAGAAGAGAGTATCGAAGATTCAAGGAAACTTATAGTAGATATATCAGAACGTATAATGAGAGTGATTTGTACAATCTACTCAAAATAGTAGTAATGTAAAACTTAATTAAACTTTAGTAAGAACCTAAGAATAAAAATGAATTTAAAGGGGGGATTATTATTAAATTTATATTATTTATACTAATGTCTCACTTGACAGGGGATTATCTTTTTCAAACTCAACATTTGTCTGAATGTAAAGGAAAAGATAATTATGTACTATTTGTTCACTCAATTTTATACTCCTGTGGAATTATGGTTATTGCTTACATTATGGAATATTCATTTACAGCCGGTGAGCTTGCAATAATAGCAGCAACACATTTTCCAATAGATTATGTAAAGGCAAGAGGAATATCCCCTAAATACATAGGAGATAAATATGCATTATTAGTGGATCAAGTGATTCACTACATTATATTAATATGTATCTTTGCTTTATAGCTTAAAATTTAGATAATTTTATCAAAAGAAGTAAGCCTTGATTAATAGAAGGGGGAAATAAATGAAAACTGAAATTACTCCTAATATGGAAATAAAAAATAAAAAGAAAAGAATACTTACTTTAAAGAAAAAGGATGCTTTAACAGGGTGGTTATTTGTATCACCAGCATTAATTGGGTTTTCAATATTCACATTTGGGTCAATAATATACTCATTTTATCTTTCACTAACAGATTATAATCTAATGACAAAACCAAAATTTGTAGGACTTGAAAACTATATTAGGGCATTTACAAAGGATGATTACTTTTATAAATATTTTGGAAACACATTATACTTTGTAGTTTTTCTTGTACCAATAGTACTTATTATTTCATTATTACTAGCATTGCTAATAAATAAAAAAGCAGGGAAGCTAAGTAATGCATATAGAGTCGCTCTTTTTCTACCAAGTATAACATCTACTATAGCAGTGAGTATGGTATGGCTTTGGATATTTAATCCTGATATGGGGATTATAAATAATTTCTTAATTTCAATAGGTTTTTCTAATCCACCAATGTGGTTAAATAGCACAGACTCAAGCAAGATGGCTCTAATAATAATGCGTGTGTGGCAAATGAGTGGATATTATATGCTTATGTTCCTTGCAGGACTTCAAACTATACCGGAAAGTCTTTATGAATCATCTGAGGTTGATGGAGCAAATGGGATACAAAAATTCTTTAAAATTACAGTACCAATGCTATCAAATACAACCTTTGTAGTAATTATATTATTAGTAATTGAAGCATTTAATATGTTCGAATCAATTTTCATAATGACTGGGGGAGGTCCACTTGGATCAACTAGTACAATTATGTACTACATTTATGAACAAGGTTTTGGAAATTATAATATGGGATATGCATCAGCAATAGCTTGGATATTCTTTGCAGTAATTATGGTAATTACAATGATTCAATATAAATATCGTAATGAGCAAGGAGGGGAATAAAATGAATTTGGGAATGAAAAAGAAAAAATCAATAGGTAACGTCTTTTACCATATATTTATGATAATCCTTAGTTTAGTTATGATATATCCATTTTTATGGGCCCTTATGTCATCTTTTAAGCCAGTTCAAGAGCTATATTCAGGGAATCCGCTTAATCTTATTCCTGACACATTTACTATGCAAAATTATGATAGATTAATGGAAGTATTACCTTTTAGTAAGATGATGTTTAACTCACTATTTTTATCAATAACTATACCAATAGCAATGATAGCAGTAGCATCATTAGCAGCTTATGCAATTACAAGAATTGAATTTAAAGGAAAAAACATATTATTCTTTGCTTTTATTGCAACTATGATGATTCCAAGTCATGTTACTCTTATACCAAATTATAAAATAATAACTGATATGAATTTATTTAATACATTTACAGCATTATTTTTATCCAGTATGTTTACAGCTTCTAATGCATTTAATATTTTCTTCTTTAGACAATACTTTTTAAGTATTCCAAAGGATTTAGAAAATGCAGCAATAATAGATGGTTGTTCAAAAATAGGAGTTTTTTTCAGAATTGTATTACCTAATGCAAAGCCTGCAATAGCAACAACTATAATATTATCATTTAGAAGTGTATGGAATTCATTTTTATGGCCAATGCTTGTAATTAGTGATTATGACAAGCTTCCAATTACAGTAGGATTAAAATATTTAAAAGAATGTGAACCAAATTGGGCTGTATTACTATCAGGAGCAACATTAAGTATTATACCTATTGTAATCGTATTCCTAACTCTTCAAAAATACTTTATGGCATCTACTATGAACTCGGGTTTTGGTGGGAAATAGAGAAGTTATTTTAGATTATAAAAGCAATTGATAATTGTTTTTAATAATAAACTATAAAAATAGGGGGATTTGCTATGAAAAATAATATCAAAAAACTATTAATTATGTTATTAGCTATGATAATGACAATTGGACTAGTAAGCTGTGGTGGGGGAAAAAAAGCTGAAGATGATAAGAAAAAAGATAATGCTAAGCCAACTACATTAAAGGTTTATACATGGTGGGATATTACTAAATTTGCTCATTTACAAAAAATGAAGGATCAATTTGAAACTGAAAATCCAGATATTAAATTAGAGTTTGTAACAGTTCCAAGTGATTATGCCAATACCATGGTTACAAAGCTTGCTGGCGGAGAAATTCCAGATGTAATGATGCTTGCGATGGATCAAGTTCCACGTTATGCGAAATCAGATACTATCATGGCAATTGATGATTTAGCAAGTAAAGAATACAAAGAAGCGCTATATCCAGTTGTAAAAAAAGCTCTTACAGTTGATGGTAAGATGTATGCAGCAGGACGTGATGTTACTCCTAGAGTAATGTATATTAATAAAAAGATGTTTGCTGATGCAGGCATTGAGATTCCAAGTGATAAATGGACAATGGAAGAATTCACTGAAGTTGCTAAAAGATTAACTAAAGGTAGCGGAGCTGAGGCTCAATGGGGATATTATTGGAAAAACTTTACTGATCAAACTTTTGCTCATATTGCCGCATTTGGGGGAGGATTATACTCAGAAGACGGAAAATCAAGTGTATTTACAACTGATGAAAATACAAAGAAGGCAGTTCAATTTATGTATGACTTAAATAATACTTACAAAGTTTGTCCAACTAATGCACAAGCTACACAATTTGGAGATAATGAATATTCAGCATTTATGGCTAATAAAGTAGCTATGCAAATGGGATCATTATCAGCAGCATCAATTTTTGATACAAATAAAACTGACTATACAGTTTTACCAATTCCATATGTAAATGGTGTTAGTAGATCAACATCCTTTGTAAATACATGGACTATTCCAAAGAAAGCAGCTAATCCAGATTTATCATGGCGTGTAGTTGAATTCTTATCAGGTAAAGAAGGACAACAAATAGCTTTAGATATGAAGTTTGGATTACCAGCATCTAACCTTGTTGATACAACTGCATTTGTTGGTGAAAAACCGTACAATAAATATTTTGTTGACTCATTAAAGGATGCAGTACCATTCCCAGTTAATATAAATGGTTCAGAGTTCCAAAATATGTTCCAAAAGGAGTGCGAAGCATTATGGGGGGGATCTATAAGTCCAGAGGATTTTGCTAAACGTGTAGATGAGCAAGGAAAAGCAATTTTAAATAAATAGAAAAGATAAATTTGGGATGGTGTGTACCTTCCCAAATTTATTATAAATTAAAATATTCTAGGAGTAATAATATGAAAAAGTTTTTAGTTTGTGATGGTGGTGGAACAAAAACTGATTTTTTAGTTTTTAATGAAGAGGCTGAAGTCTTAGGATATTGTCAAAAATCTGGTGCCAATGCTAATTTTATTAGCAAAATTACGGCAATTAATAATGTCTTAGAAGGTATATCAGAATGTATATTAAAAGCTAATTTATCAATAAAAGAAATAGAATCAATAACATTATTTATACCTGGTTTTGATGAATGTAAAGAAGAGCTCAAATCAAGACTAAAAGTAAATAACATAACTTGCTTTGGAGATATAGACAATGCTTTTTATGGTGCACTAGGAACTAGTAAGGGAATAGTAGCACTATCTGGCACAGGCTCATTTGCTGTAGGAATTTCAAGTAATGATGAAAAAATTTCAACTGGTGGATGGGGCCCATTAATTGGTGATAGAGGTAGTGGCTATCATATAGGAATACTTCTACTTGAAAAAATAGTAGATTTTTATGATAGGGATATTAAATTAGGATATCTTAGGGACTTATGCTTTAGTGAGTTAGGTGTTAATAATGAGATTGAAATGCGAGACGAGATATATAAGCAGGATTTTACAAGGGAAAAGGTAGCAAGTCTTTGTAAAGTTGTAGCTAAGGCTGCATCAAATAGTGATAAGTATGCATTAGAGATTTTAAGAGAGGCTGCAAAGGAATTAGTGAGGCTTGTAGCTTATGTCAATGAGAGATTAGGGAAGGATCAATTGAAGGTTTCATTAATTGGAGGGGTATCTAAAATAGGCAAAGGATTTATAGATATTTTCAAGGAAGAATTAGAATATCAGTGTAGTAATTTGACATATTCTCAGCCAATGTATGACCCATTAATTGGTGCAATGCTATGTGTATTAAAAAATGAACTAAACATTAATATAGAAAGTAATGTAATAAGGAATAATTTGAAGAAATATAAAGGAGGCTATATAAAATGTTAATGGATAAATATTTTGAAAATATGAAAAAAGTTTTAGTTGATATTGAAACATCTCAAAGAGAAAAAATTATAGAAGTATCAGATGAAATAGCGAAAAGGTTAGCTAAAGGACAAGCTTGGCACATTATGGATACAGGTCACATGTTAATGTTTGAAGGGGTAGGGCGTACTGGTGGTATGATGGCATTAAAGCCAATAAGAATTACATGTGAAGTAGATAATCCAGTTAGATATAGACCTTCAGCTTCAAATGGAGCTATAGGATATGATACTATACCTGGATTTGCTGATTTTGTTATTGGAAGATCTAATATTTTACCTGGAGATATAATTATGATTGGATCAGTTTCAGGGTATAAATACTTTCCAGTAGATTTAGCTTTAAAAGGGAATGAAATTGATTGTTTAACTATTGCTATTACAACAGTAGACTATTCAAGTAAATTAAAATCAGAGCATCCAAGTGGAAAGAGATTATTTGAAGCATGTAGTTACTCTATTGATAATCGTAGTAACTACGGTGATACGCTTGTAGAGGTTGAAGAACTAGGACAAAATATATGCCCTGCAAGTGGAATAAGTGCAAGTTATGTAATGTGGGCTATTCAAAGTACTGTAGTTGAAAAACTACTAGAGATGGGATTGAAACCAAGTGTTTATATATCAAATCATATGCCAAATGCGACAAAAATTAATAGTGATGCAATAGATAACTATACAAATAATGGATACTAAAAGAGGTGTGTTATGAAATTACAAGGTAAGACTTTTATTTCAGAATATTCTTCTGATGTTAATAATTTTATTAGTATAAAAAATTTAGTTACTAATGATGAGTATATAAAAAATAATCCAAAGTCTCCAATAATTTTATTATATGCAATAAAAGATAATGAAAAAATTGAGTTAATTCCTGAAAAAGCAAAAGTTATAGAAAATGAAGAAAAGCAAACAATTATCTTTGAAAGCTTTTCTAGCTTCAAAGTGAAAGCAAAAATAAATTTATCTGCAAGAGAAGATAAGTTAATAATAAGTTCGGAAATAGAAAACTTAGAAGAATATTTAGAGATAGTTGAAGTATTAATGCCCAATATATCAGGAATATATCTTGGAGAAAACTTTGCTGATGATATTATTATTTATCCTCATCATGCAGGTGAAAAAACAATAAATCCAGTAAAGGAATATGGAAAAAATAAGAAAGATTTTTGGCGTGCAAGCAGTGTTAAATATAAGGATTATTATAGAAGAGAAATAAATTACTGTGGGCTTGCATCTATGAGTTGGATGTATTATTACGATAAAGAAAATGGATTATATATTGGTAGTCATGATGAAAGATTCCCAGTTACAGGTATATTAGCTGAAACAAGTGGAGATGATAAAAATCCTTGGATGGGATTTTCATTTAGAAAGCATAAAAAAATTAAATATGGTGAA
Organism: Clostridium sp. MB05; assembly: GCF_046581255.1. Taxonomy (NCBI): domain Bacteria; kingdom Bacillati; phylum Bacillota; class Clostridia; order Eubacteriales; family Clostridiaceae; genus Clostridium; species Clostridium sp. MB05. Next base: position 1,379,848 of record NZ_CP174370.1, read on the forward strand.
AAGTACAATACAGGAGAATATGTAGTAGCAATTACAAATAAAGATTGGCATTATGGTTCAAAAATATATAGAAAATATATAGAAAAATATTTAGATTTTAATCATAACCCAGAGTACTTAAAAGAACAATATGCATTAAATCAATGTTATAACTTTAAAAGATCAGGAGCAATAGAAAATACCTTTGATAAAATTCCATATCTTTATGAAAAAGGAAAAGAACTTGGGGTAAATCATATGTTCATTGCTAGTTGGAATAGGACAGGCTTCGATTCTTTCTATCCAGAGTATTATCCAGATATGGAGCTTGGCTCAGCTATGGAGTTTAGAAGAGGCCTTGAATATATAAGAGAAAATGGAGGAATGTCAACCTTATATATTAATGCAAGAATATTTGATGTTAAATCTGATTATCATAAAACTTTAGGTGAAAAGATGGCAATTAAAACTCATAATGGTGAAAATATTTTCGAAACTTATGGACCAGAGAAATTTACTGTAAATTGTCCATCAGATAAATTGTGGAGAGAGTTTTTATTAGATACAGCAGAGTTTACAGTTAAAGCTTATGGCTCAGATGGCATTTATTTAGATCAACTTGCTTCAGCAGAGCCAATGCCTTGTTACAATAAAGAACATAGCCATGAAGATATTGGTGACTTTAATAATGGTTATGTATATGTTCTAAGGGAACTTTTAGAAAGGCTTAGAAAATACAACAAGGATTCTTATATAATGACAGAAAACTGTGGTGATATTTATGGAAGTTATACTTGGGGAAATTTAACTTGGAATGGTGCAGATTATGATGAGCATTATAATGTTTTTAAATATACTTTCCCTGAATTTGTACAAGTTAATATGGTAAATCCAAGAGGTTGGGAAGATGATGAAAGTAAAAAATATAAATGGTTCTTTAAAGATATGCAAAGAGCTATAATTCTTGGAAATATATTATGGTTAGGAATAACAACAAGACTTACTGAAAAAGCTGGGGAATACCATGTTTATGCAAAAGAAGCATTAAATTTTAGAAAGAATATACATGAATTTGTAAAAGAAGCAGTATTTTTGGACAACAAGTATATAGAAGGTATTACGGCAGAGTGCGATGCAGCAGTTTATGAAATATCTAATAGTAAGCATGTAGTTATTGCGGGAAATTGTAGTAAGTTAAAAGAAGCAAAATTAAAATTAGCCTTAGAAAAAGAAATTAAGACAATAGAGTCCTACGATATTAGCTGGAATAAAAAAGATATAGAGGTTAATAAAAAGGAATTTGAGTTATCTATGGAAGAAAGTAGATTATATTGTTTTATAATAAATAGTTAATAATTTATAGGGGAAATTAAACTTCAACTAGTGGTTAGCATTCTAAATATAAAATTAAATTTTAATTATGTTTAGGAGGAAATTATGAGGGGATTTAATAAGGTAAAACGGGGTATTTCGTTAATAGTGTCAACACTTTTATTATTATCAATGGTACATTTTAAACCAACATTTGCTGAAGGAACAAATAACAAAAGAGTCATTAATATTGTAATTGATGGCTTATCAGATAAAATGTATGAAGAAATAAAGGAAAGGGGAGTAGAAACACCTAATATTGATTTATTAATTAACAATGGGACAAGACTAAGAGAAGTAGAAACTGTTATTCCTGCTTATGGAGGTTCACAAGCAGCAGCTTTAACGGGGGCAGATACAGATACAAATAGATTTTTATATAGATATTATGATAGAAATAACAATACATGTATAAATGATACAAATGTGGCTTTTAAAATGGAAGCTCAAACTATATTTGAAAAGTTTATAGAAGATAATAATGGAATAAATGTACTAGCTACTGGATGGCAACTTGCTGATAAATCTATTGATGGTAGAGGTGTTTATAAAGAAGGAAATGAAAACTATGTTCTTAAAGAATATGATAAAGGAGATAAGCTTTTATCAATAGAGACAGTAACAAAAGATATAGTGGAAGCTATTAATAAGGATAATACACCAAGACTTATAACAGCTTACTCTAATGACATAAAAATGGTGGGATGGGGCGGAACAGACTCATCAATAAATAATAAATTAGATGATACTATAAGACTTATTGATGCAAATATAGGAAAAGTTATAAAAGCTTTAAATGATAATGGAAAGTATGATGATACAACAATAATTTTAAATTCATTATCAACTGTTTATACTATTGGAAGTAAAATTACTACAGCAAGTTTAGCTAGTAAAATAACATCAGCAACAGAGGTAAAGGCAGTGGAAAGTGGTGGCGGACCAATTGTTAATGATGCAAAAGTTGTAGTTGTTAAGCAATATATTATGTCATTTGCTCAATTATATTTTACTAATAAAGCTACTGAAGAAGATAAAACTAAGGTATTAGAATATTTAAATGATAAAACAAATGATATAGGTGAAAATATTGAAAAAGTATATTCTAATAAAGAGTTAGGTTTATCAAGTGACTACTGTGATTATTTAATTAATCCAATAGAAGGAAAAAGTTTCTCAGCAGCAGCCTCAGGGGTATTTAGGACAGATAATTTAAATTATAAAGAAGTATTTTGTGTAGTTTCAGGAAATGATATTGAAAATGGTAGTGGTGTTAAAGGACAACTAAGTATTAAAGATATTCCAGCAACTATTTGTAATATCCTTAGAGCTAATGCACCTAATAATAATGAAGGTAAAGCATGGATATTTGAACAAGTATCAGCAGCACCAAAAATAACAGTCACCTATCCTAAAAACAACTTAACAGTCTATAAAGATATAATTACTTTAACAGGAACTGTTGATATGGATTCAATTGTTAAAGTAAATGGTATTGAAGTATCTACTTTAGATAATAAATTTTCAGCAGAAATAACATTAAGTGAAGGTAATAATGATATTCATATTTCAGCTACTAATAAAGATGGTAAAACTTCAAACTTAGTTACTAAGGTTAAATATGTAGTTAAGCCTGAAATTCCAGAAGGAAATACAGTTGTATATATAAATTGGGATGGATTTGCTAATTATTATGTAGATTTAGCAGAAGAACAAGGTAAAATTCCAACACTTAGTAATATAAAAAATAATGAAGGTGTTTATTTTTCAAATGCAACTACAGGAATTCCTTCAATTACAAATCCTATGCAAGCTGCAATAGCATCAGGAACAACATCAAAATATACAGGAAATAGCTATAGATATTTTAATAAGGATCAAAATACAGTTATTCAAGAAGCTCCATCAAGAAGAAATGAAAGTGAAACAATGGCTGAAAGCGTAGTAAGGCAAGGGTTAAATGCTTTATCAATAAATCAATTTGCCTTTGAAGATAGAGGTACAGTAATTGGTGATGAAGTAAACCCATATATTAATTCAGATCCAGGCACAACAGGATACACAGATGCAGTTGCACGCTTTGATACAGCTATAGAACTAGTTAAAAACCTAAAGGTTTCAGATATAACTTTAGATAAACTTCCAAGATTTATAGCTTTATATATGGATGATTTAGATGGTGTAGGACATAATGAAGCTGAAACTTATGGGGTAAAACTGGCTAAAACAGAAGAAGAAAGAAAAGAAAATGTAGTAAATAGATTAGAATTAATGGACAAAAAGTTAGGTGAATTTATTCAAGCTTGCAAGGATTCTGGAGTTTATGACAAAATGACTTTTGTTTTAACAGCAGATCACGGGATGGCAAACTTTGGTTCACAAAACTCTCCTTTAGATGATAGTACAAAGAGTAAATTGCCAGCTTTAACTAGTGCAATAGAAAGTTTAGGTGATGGTTTTAAATGTGAATTTTTACATCCAAGTCAAACATCAGTACCATCAGAAGGAACAGATATAGCTATTGTAACAGTAGGTTTACAAGCACAAGTTTCATATGTAGGTGAATTTGATGAATCTGTAATAGCTGAAAAAAATAAAAAAATATTAGAGGTTCTTAAGGACCAAGATTACATTGGTGAAATAATGCTACCAGATGAAATGGAAGAAAGAGGTGTAAGAAAAAGTTTTGCGGACTTAATAGTATCACCTAAAACTCCATATCATTTCCAAGGACCACAAGTTTCAGCTTTAACTGCAAGAGGGCAACATGATAGCTTAGAAAAAGAAGCTCAAAATATTGCTTCTTTTATGTGGGGAAATGGAGTCAAAAAAGGAGAAGTTTATACTGATAAAATTTACAACTCTCATTTTGTTCCTACAATGTCTAAATTATTAGGTTTAAATTTACCAATTGATTCTACAGGAAATATTTTATACAACGCCTTAGAGCAGTCAGAAATTGAAGAAGAATATATAGAAATGATAGAAGCTGAAAAAGCTACTTTAAATGGATCAGCAAATAAATATTTTGATAATAATGCTTCAGGCGGTATGGCTATTGGTGGATTAAGTAGTGAGGGTGCTTATACAGAATTTATAAATGTACCTAAAGCTAATAAAATGGTTGTTAATTATTCTTCTGAAGATGATGGAAGACTTGCAATGTATGTTAATGACAAGGTAGTTAGAAATATATATTTTCCAGAAATAAATTCAAATAATAAGTATGAAGGAAAAATTATAAATATTAATTTGAATGAAGGAGATACAGTTAAGTTTGTTTATGAGTCAGCTAATGCTTCAGCAAAAGTAAATTTAGATAAAATAGAATTTTATAGTAATGAAGCTCCAAAGGAAGAAGAAAGCAAAACAGGAAAGCCTTTTACTTTAGTAATGACTCCAAATGGAAATACAGAAACTTCAATGGGATTTGCTTGGTATACAGATAAAGATGTTAAGGGGACAAAGTTAGAAGTAGTTAAGGATAGTGGACAAGATATAGATTTTTCTAAAGCTACAGTATTTAATGGAGTATGTGAAACAGTAGGTACAAAATTAAATGGTGATAATGCAGTTTATGAAAGTCATAAAGTAGTTGCTAGTGATTTACAACCAGGAACAAAATATTTTTATAGAGTTGGAGATGGAACTACTTGGAGTGAAATAGGAAGTTTTGAAACATCCAGTGAAGGAGCGTTTTCATTTTTATACTTAACAGATGCTCAAGGTAAAAATGAAGGTGACTATGATGTTTGGGCAAAGACACTTAACGCTGCCTATAGTAGGTTTAATGATTCTAAATTCTTTATAATGGGTGGAGATATGGTTGATGCAGGATTAAATGTACCTAACAATGAGCAAGAATGGATACATTTATTTGAAAAAGCTAAAGGTGATTTATTAAACTTGCCTATGGCTCCAGTTGTAGGAAACCATGAAGGAAGAAATAACACAGGATTTAATAATCATTTTAATTTACCAATAACTAATGATGTTATGGCTACTCCTTTAAATTCAGTTTATTCCTTTGATTATAATGATGTTCATTTTGCAATGCTTAATACAGAAATGGCAGAAAGTCAGGAAATGTTTAAGCCACAAGTTGAATGGTTAAAAAGAGATATGATAGCAACAGATAAAAAGTGGAAAATTGTTGTTCTTCATAAACCTTTATATAGTACGTCATCACATATTAAAGATAAGGATATAGTAGAAGTTGTTAAACCAATGTTAGGGCCAGTTATAGACGAACTAGGTATAGATTTAGTTCTTCAAGGCCATGACCATATATATGCAAGAACAAGTCAACTTTATAATGGGGAAAAAACTGGTGATGTAGTTACTGAGGGAAAAGTAAAAGATCCAAAAGGAACTATGTATTTAATAAGTAATACATCAGGATTTAAATATTATGATCAACATCCAGATGCTAATCTTGATTTGTTTGAAAAGACTGAACAACCAAAGGATCAAGTATATACAGGAATAAAAGTTAATAATTCAGAGCTAAAAATTGAATCATATCTATTAAATAGTAACAGCTTATATGACGGTTATACAATAGAAAGAACAGATGTTGCACCTAATAAGGTTCAAGACTTTGTTGTAAGGAGAACTGATGAAGGTAAGATAAGACTTACCTGGTCAGCTGTAGATAATGCGAAGAAATATGTAATTTATGAACTAGATAACAAGTTAAATAACAATTGGTCTACTAGAGTAGAATCAAAAGAAGATATCAATTCTTATGAAATTACTTTAGATTATGATTATTTAGAGGATTATAGATTTGCAATAAAAGCTGTTGGTGATAGAGCATATTCAGAGTACACAGAAGCAATAACAGAAGAGGTAAAAACGTTAATTGAAGACATTAATAATTTACCTGATGATATTATATTAAAGCATAAATCATTAGTTATGTCTTTAATGGATAGATTCAATGTTCTTTCAGAAAAAGATAAGGCTTTAGTAACTAATATAGATAAGTTACAAGCTGCTGTAGAAAAAATTAAACAGCTCGAATCAGAAGAAAATGAAAAGCCGGGTGGAGATAACGGAGAAACAGGTGGAGACAATGGCGGTAATAACGGAGGAAGTACTGATAATGTTGGAGGTACAAATAACGGAGGAAATTCAAATAATAATGGAAACACGGGCAATGGTGGAAATATAAATGATAATAATATTATTCCAAATACAGGTGACGCTATAGGGTATTTTAGTATGGTCATACTTGCACTTATAGCTATATCAGTAGGAGGTTATTTGATAATGAAAAATAAAAAAGTAGCTGAATAAAAAGAGAAGGCTTGGAGATTTTTCTCTAAGCCTTCTTAAGTAAATTTGATTTTCGAATGGAGTGAAAAGTTTGGAGTTTAAATATTTTGATATAATAAAGAGATTAATTAATACTGTTGAATCAAAGGAAAAAGAAAATATGGAAGCTACAGTAAAATTAATGGTAGATGCTATTTTAAATAAAAAATCTATCTTTGTTTTTGGAGCTTCTCATGCAGGAATTATAAGTGAAGAACTTTATTATAGGGCAGGAGGACTTGTAGTTATTAATCCTATATTTGCAAAGGCTCTTATGTTAGATACATCGCCAATTACTCTAACTAGTGAGGTAGAAAGATTAGTAGGTTATGGTAGTGCAGTTATGAATAAAACACAAGTAAAGGAAGGTGATATAGTTATAGTTCATTCAGTTTCAGGAAGGAATCCTGTATCAATTGAAGTAGCTATTGAAACCCAAAAAAGAAATGCTAAAGTAATATGCATTACAAATTTAAAATACTCTAAATCTGTTACATCAAGACATCCTTCAGGAAAAAATCTTTATGAAATATCTGATATAGTATTAGACAATCATGGGGATATTGGAGATGCTTGTGTAGAAATAGATGGTATTGATCAAAAGGTAGGACCAACTTCAACTGTAATAGCTGCAACTATAATGAATTCAATAGTTGCGGAAGTTGCACAGGAGTTAATAAATAAAGGAATAGATAAGCCGCCTATTTTCTATAGTGCAAATCTTGATGGGGGAGATGAATTAAATCAAAAAATATTTAATGAGTATAAAGATGCAATACATTACAAATATTAATATTAGTTATACTATAAATAGGTTTTAATATAAAAAATAAAGATGCTTGTAAAATAAGTAATAAAAATTTATTTTACAAGCATCTATTTTTTATCTAATCTATTTTAAATTGACTAAGTTTATCTAATATAGATTGTGTTAATCCATGTAAGTTTTCAGCTGAATCAGAAACTCTTTCACTTGAAGTAGATAATTCAGTTGATGAAGCATGTATTTCTTCAGTAGCTGCACTTAATTCTTCAGATATAGCAGAAGAATTATTTATGCTATCTATTATATTTTGCTTTCCTGAGGATATATCATCCGAACTCTTATTTAAAACATTTATTTCTTTAGTAACATCATGAACTAAAGATATAATTTCATCAAAGCTATTCATAGCTTTTGTTGTTTCACCTATTTGAGTTTGAAGCAATGAGCTTATGTTATTATTTTCTTTAACAATAACTGAAGTTTCAGTAAGAACGTTTTGCACTATAGAAGTAATTTTGCTAGAAGAGGACTTACTTTCTTCTGCTAGTTTTCTTATTTCATCTGCTACTACAGCAAAACCTTTGCCAGCTTCTCCAGCTCTTGAAGCCTCAATAGCTGCATTTAAAGCAAGAAGATTAGTTTGTTCTGATAATGAATTTATAACATCAGTTATAGTCGTAATATCAGTAATGTTATTTTTCATGCTTAATACACTGTTACTAAAAGATTTAAAGTTATTTTCTAAAGTTTTTATTGTTACTACTAGTTCAGCTATGTCTTTATTAGATGCTGTTGATTTATGATTAATATTATTTACCATAGTAGCAATATTAGTAATTGATGAAATTATAGAATTTAAATTAACATCAAATGTATCCATAGCAACTGCTATATTTGAAAGTTGATTAGCTTGAGTATATGTACCTTCAGAACTTTCTTTTGTTGCTGCAATTATGTTTTTACAAGAAGTTAAGTAATCTTCAGACATATTAGTTAAAGATAAAGCTTCGTTTTCTAAAGTATTTGAAGAATTCTTAATAGAGAAAATCATATCCTTTAAAGAAGTTTGAGATTTTTCTATAGAAGTAAGTATTATGCCTACTTCATCTTTTTCATCTAATTCTTTTTTAGGAAGAACTTGAGAAAAGTCTCCTTTTGCAAAGTTAGAAACTATATTAGAAACTAAAGTTAATCTCTTGCTAATAGAATCAGAGAATTTATAAGCTATAACTACTGAAAGAATTAAAGTTATTATACCAATAGTAGTAACTATTTTTAAAATAGTATAAACTACTGAAAATAGATCACTGCTATCAACCATAAGGCCTATAGACCAATTCAGTTCTGGAATATTAACATAAGAGATTACTCTCTTGGTCCCATTGAATCCGTATTCATCAACTCCAGTTTCACCAGATTTCATTTTTTCAATACTTTTAGCTAGTTCAGCTAATTCAGGATTAGTTTTAGCTAATTCAATAATATTTTCGCCTTTTTGAACTCTTTCGTATTCATAATGTCCTATAGTTCTACCATTACTGTCTATTAAACATGTTTTTCCTGTACTTCTAAAAGTTATATTTGCTACTTTGTTAGATATTTCTTTGGCATCTCTTGCGAATGACAGTACTCCTACTACTTCTCCGTTATTTTTAATTGGAGATGCATAAACAATTAGAGTTTTTCCGGTAACCTTATCTGTTAATGGACTACTAACTGTTGTTTTACCTGACATAGCATTTTTAAAATAATCTCTATCTGCAATATTTAGAGTTTTATTATCAGTATTTAAAGCATTACCAGACTTATCTGCAATTAGTATCGTATCTAAATTATGTTGAGATAGATACTTGTTAAGTGATTTTAAGTTTTTTTCAATATCTGAATATGAAGACATAGATACAGTTGAAGCTAATGTTTCAGATAACATAAGATATTTATTTACATATTCTTTTAAGTCACCTGCACTTCTTTGAGCTAATTCATTCATCATTTTTATTGATTCATCACTTACTTGCTTATTTACTACAAAGGTTGTAACAGCTGTAAGAATTAAAAGTGATGTTAGCAATAAAGATGAAGAAAGTAATATTATTTTTGCTTTAATTGATTTGTTTAAATTTTTCATATGTACCTCCTATTTTTGTGCTATATAAATTATCGAGGGAGTGTACTGGAAACTTTAGAATTTAATTCTATAATCTATAAAAATAGGAATTATAAATATACAAATTATCTTAAATTTAGATATATTAAGACAGGAGTGAAATGGAATTCCAGGAAAAAGTGATAAAGTTTGACTTAAAATTGACAAAATAAATATTTTAATGTATATTATAGATGGATTTTTAAAATTAAATTAAATAAGATAAAGGAGACGGAAATTATGAGCAATGATAAGATGACAGCTAAGCAGTTTTCGGACAAGCTATTAACAGGGTTAAGTATTGGTATTGTAGTAGCACTTATACCAAATGCCCTATTAGGGGAGTTATTAAAAGCAATAATCCCTCATTTTGCTCCAGCACAAACAATTTTTGATGTAACTGTACTTGCAATGAGACTTACACCAATGGTAATTGGAGTTTGTATTGCAATGCAATTTAAATTAACTCCGATTCAAACAGCTTCTGTAGGTATGGCTACTGTAATTGGATCGGGTGTAGCAAAAGTTGCTGAAAAAGGTACCTTTGTATTTGCAGGTACAGGTGATGTAATTAATGCTGCAATTACAGCAGCTATAGCAGTTGGACTTGTTCTTCTTTTAGGTAACAAATTGAAAGCGTATACTATATTATTAGTTCCAGCAATAGTTGTAATTGTAGCAGGAACAATAGGTATTGTTACGCTACCATATGTTAAAGGAATAACACTAGCTATTGGTGATGTTATTAATAAATTCACTACTTTACAACCAATAGTAATGGGAATATTAATATCTGTATCTTTTGCATTTTTAATTGTTTCACCTTTTTCTACTGTTGCTGTTGCGACAGCGATTGCTCTTGCAGGAGTAGGATCAGGTGCAGCTAATTTAGGAGTAGTAGCAGCAGGATTTGGTTTAGCTATTGGTGGATGGAAAGTAAATTCATTTGGTACTTCAATAGCACATTTCCTTGGTTCTCCTAAGATGCAAATGGCTAACTTAATTAAGAAGCCAATAATGATGGTTCCAGTCCTTTGTAATGCTGCGGTTTTAGGAGCATTAGCTGGAATGTTTAATATTCAAGGTACACCAATGAGTGCTGGATTTGGTATTTCAGGACTAATAGGCCCAATAAATGCTTTAAATTTAATGGGTGGATATACAACATCAAACATAATTATAGTTACTTTAATATTCGTAGTTGTTCCAATAGCATTAGGAATTTTATTTAACTATGTGTTTACTAAGATTGTAAAAATAGTTTCAGAAGAAGATTACAAATTAACATTTGAATAAAAAGAAATTATATGTAGGAGGTAACTCCTACTATATTTCTTTTTAATAAAAATAATAAAGTGTATAAAAAGGAGTTTTAATTATGAAAGTGTTAGCTTATTGTGTAAGACCAGATGAAATGAGCAGTTTTGAAAAATTTTCAAGCAAGTATAATCATGAAATTACAATTTTAAAGGAGTCTTTTGGACCTTCAAATGCTAATTTAGCAGAAGGGTACGATGCTGTAAGTATATTAGGAAATTGTAATGCAAATAGAGAAGCAATAGAACTTATTTCTAAATTAGGTGTTAAATATTTAGCAACTCGTTCTGCAGGATATAATAATATTGATTTAGAAGCAGCTAAAGAATTCGGAATAGGTGTATCAAATGTACCAGCTTATTCACCAAATGCAGTAGGAGAATTTGCAGTAGGACTTACTTTATGTTTAGCAAGAAACTTTAAACAAGCATTTAGAAGAGTAGAAGCTCAAGATTTTTCATTAGGTGGATTAATTGGATTTGAATTAAGAAATAAGACAATTGGATTTATAGGAACAGGAAGAATCGGACAAACTGCTATTAAAGCATTTTCTGGATTTGGCTGTAAGATGATTGGATATGATTTATACCCAAGTGAAAATGCTGCAAAATATTTAGAATATAAAACATTAGATGAAGTATTTGAACAAGCAGATATAATATCTTTTCACTGTCCATTAACAGATGATAATTATCATTTAGTAAACGGAGAAACAATTGCTAAAATGAAAGATGGAGTAATTTTAATAAATACATCTAGAGGACAATTAATGGATGCTAAGGCTTTAATTGAAGGATTAAAGAGTGAAAAAATTGGCGGTGTAGCAACAGATGTTTATGAATATGAGTATGGAATTTTCCATAATAATCATCAAAATAATGTAATTAAAGATGAGACATTATTAACTTTAAAATCATTCCCTAATGCTATAGTAACACCTCATTATGGATTCTATACAGACGAAGCAGTAGCAAATATGGTTGAATATTCATTACAAAATTTATATGATTTTGAAACAACAAATGATTGCAAAAATAAGTTAGCATAGGTGATAAATTTGAGTTGGGAGTTAATTAAGTTAGATTCAAATGAGAACCAAATAAAGCATCATTTTAATATAGAAGACTACATAAAAGATATAAACCCTAAGTTATATCCAGATGTGACAAATGGTTTAGTGAGAGAAAAGATTGCTCAGCATTTTGGCGTGACAAAAGAAGAAGTAGTTTGCTCTCACGGTTCAGACTATTTAATTAAGGCTTTAACTTTTGGCTTAGTAAGAGGAAATAATGAAGTAATAATGCCTGAAGTAGCTTTCCCGACATATGAGATTGCTGCAAAAATAAAAGAATGTAAGTATATTAAAGTTCCATTAAAGAATTATGGAATTGATTTAGATACAACTTTAGAAAAAATAAATGAAAATACAAGATTAATTTGGATATCAAATCCTCATAATCCAACAGGGACATTATTAACTGATGAAGAGATTATAGCATTCTTAAAAAAGGTTCCATCTTATGTTAAAGTAGTTTTAGATGAAGCTTATGTAGAATTTTTAGATAAGGATCCATTAGATTCTATAAAAATTTATAAAGAGTTTTCTAATGTTATAATATTAAGAACTTTTTCAAAAGCATATGGATTAGCTGGTGTTAGAGTAGGATATAGCATTGCTAGACCTAAAATAAATGATGAGTTTAATTTTGTTATAGGACCTTTTGATTTAAATTCTTATGCACAAGCTTTGGCAGTAAGAGTTATAGATGAAAAAGAGTATGTAGAGAAAGTTAGAATTGAAAATAAAGAAGCGCTTAGAATGTATGAAAAAGCTTTAGAAGAGATTGATTTAGAATATATAAAATCATATGCATCATTTATTATGATTAAATTAGGTCATAGAGCAACGGAGTTCGTAAACTTTATGAAAGAAGAAGGCATAATAATAAAAGATGGTGCTTTAATAGGAATGAATGGATTTGTTAGAATTTCAATGGGCACAAAGGATCAGAATGAGAAAGTTATACAGATCATAAAAAAGTTTTTTAACTATAATCTTTAGCTAAATTATTTGCAAGTTTAATAATTCTTTAAGATATAAAAGGAAGTTATTTTTTAATAACTTCCTTTTATATCTTAAGTTAAGTTAAATACAATTGTTTAAATTTTATCATTAAAATAAGAACTTTCTTATAGGGTTATTAAAGTTTATTTACAAATTTTTTATATGTTTTATTATATATCCACCTTTGAATTGTGTAGGTTCATAAGAAACTATGAAGGCGTTTTTTTCCATTGATTCAATAATAGATATAACTTCATTTTCTCTATTTCTATGAGAAACTATTTCAAGTCTGTACCTTTTTTCTTTATTAATTCCTTCTCCGGTATAAATAGTTACACCAAATTTTAAACTTCGTAGTCTATCTATTAACTCTTGGTTATAATTTGTTAAATTTACATGAATAGATCTATATCCAATGGCTAATTTTTCTTCTATTATTCCTCCTAAGTATATTCCAATACCATATCCAATTATATAAGCACCTATATTAAGTAAGTTACTTAAATCAGAGAAAACTATCCCAAGACTTACTATATAAATAATAGCTTCAAGAAAAGCAAATAATGATGATTGAGCCTTCTTACCTTTTACAACGAAGGTAGTTCTAAGAGTTAAAAGAGGAACATAAATAAGTTGTAAAATAAAAATTGTTAATGCATTCATCAATTTTAATACCTCCTTCTAGTTTAGTTTTACTTTATTATAAGTTAATAAGGTAAGTATTTCATATTAGAAAAAATTAATTAACTATAGTATAAGAAAGTTTAAAGAATAATAGATGAGATAATGTTTAATTTTAGAATTATTATATTAGTGAAATCTTAGTAGACAGATTATGTAATGAAATTATTTAAATTTAGCTAATATTGAAGAATTTATAATTAAATATACTAATTATAAACTTATACATAGTTAAATTTTTTTGTTAAGATTAGATAGTACTTCTATTATTAAAAATACTAAATAAATATAAGAGATGGATTTACTATAAAATCCATCTCTCTTATATTTCTTTAGTTACTAAGCTTTTATCCAATCTACAACTCCAGGAGTTAAAGATGCAACATCATCTTCATCAACTTTAGTTACAAAAAGTAAATCATTAGGTTCTAAGAATGCTTTAATTTTTTCTGCTATTTCTTTAGCTGAAACATCAGTTTTAACTAAATAGCTATCAGGCATAAAGTTAGCCCAAGCTCCAAGTGATTTTATTGTTCCAACTATTTCATAATCATCACGATGATTATGATGATGTTCATGATCGTGGTTATGGTCATGATCATGGGATTCACATCCGCATGAATGTGAGTCTTCATTTAAGTAAAATGTTATTGCATAAACTGTCATATATGTACCACCTTATATTTGTATTTTTTATAATCATAATATATATTTTCTTCAAAAGCTAGTTATATTATTAAATAATAAATATTAAATATTAAATTTAAGATACTTTGTAAATATAATTAATAAACAAAAGGTTACGTCTCTAAGATTTTTTACTAAAGTTTAAATTTAATAATTTAACCATATCATTAAATACTCCTTTTCGTATAGTAACATAAATATAATGAAATTAAAATAAGTATATGTGTAAAAAAAAGAGTTCAAAAAAGTCAATTAACATTACATAAAAAACTATATGAAATATTAAAATCTTAGTATAAAATAATAAAAAGACTAAAAAAGATAAGAGAGGAGATTATATGAGTAAATTAAATGATATATTAGAATTTAATAAAAATTTTGTTGAGAATAAAGAATATGAACAGTACAAAACTTCAAAAGAGCCAAAGAAAAAGATACTTATTTTATCTTGTATGGATACCAGACTTACAGATTTACTACCTAAAGCATTAAATTTAAAAAATGGTGATGCTAAAATTGTTAAAAATGCTGGAGCATCAATTATGCATCCTTTTGGAAGTGTAATTAGAAGCGTTATTGTTGCAATTTATGAATTTAATGTAGATGAAATTTTTGTGATTGGCCATCATGGATGTGGGATGTGTAATTTAAATACAGAAAATTTATTAGAAAAAGCTATTGATAGAGGAATCTCACAGGAAGCTATAAATACACTTTTTAATGGCGGAATTGATGTGAAAAAGTGGTTACATGGATTTGATTCAGTAGAAGAATCTATAAAAGATAGTGTTAATTTAATAAAAAGACATCCTTTAATGCCACAAGGAATATCAGTTCATGGTCTAGTAATAGATCCGGAAATTGGTAAACTTGATGTTATTATAAATGGATATAACTAAATAAATATAAAATAAAAGTAGCTTTTCATTGTATGTTTATGATGAAAAGCTATTTTTATAAATTATGTATGCTAATTTGTATATTCACTTATAAAAATAGGTTTAGATATTATGTAAAAAAAAATACAAAATTTGTCCAGTCTAAATTATGAAAAAAAAATTACAAAACCTCTAACTTATATGTGTGATATTTTTTATATATAATTATTATTGTCAGAGGTGGTTTATTGAGGGGGAAATAAGTTGTTAAGCGGACGAATGTTAAAAATAATTGATTATTTGGAAAGTAATAAGGAAAGTACGTACAAAGAAATATCAACTAGTTTAGATATTAAAGAAAGGTATGTTAGATATGACATAGACAGAATTAATAACATTTTAGAATATAATAAAATGTCCTTAATTGAAAAATTATCAAAGGGAAGCATTATTTTTCCTGAAAATATTAACACTTCTATTCTAACAAAAGAAAACGATTTTATTTATTCTCAAGAAGAAAGAGTCTCTTTAATTTTACTAATTTTATTAATAGACAATCGTAGACTGAAAATTAATAAACTAAGCTTAGATTTTCAAGTATCAAGATCAACAATAAAAAATGATATAACATTCTTAGAAAATAAATTATCTAAAAATAATATTAAGATTACTTATACTGATCATTTTTTTCTAGATGGATTAAAAAATAATAGAGTAGCCTTAGTTAATAATGAATTTGAAAAATATGTATATTTGTTAAAGGGTGAAAAATTGACTTTAAATGCTTTTGAATCTTATGCAGTAGATATTATAGAAAATGCGTTTTCAGCAATTGAATTAAACGATGTAATTAAATGGATAGATGATCTTCTTGAAAATATGAACTGTATTTTAACTGATGATGCTTACAAGTGGTATGTATCAAATATATTAGTAGTTATTTGGTTTATATTAAAAGGAAAAGAAAATCCATTGGAATCAACAATAAAAAATCAGTATTCTGATATATATGATAACTTTATAATTGATTTAGAAGCAATTATAAAAATAAAAATAAGTCATAAAAAGCAAAAGGTACTTATTAGATTAATAAATTATATAAATAAAGATGTTGGTTTAGATGGAGATATGGATTTAATTTATATTGAAACAATAGTATCACATTTGATTGAGGCTATGTCAAAAGAAATGGATATAGACTTTAGTAAGGATAATATATTAATAGATGGACTATTAAATCATATTATACCTTTAATAAAGAGAGTTACCGGAAGAATAAATCTTTATGATGAAGTATTTTCAATACTTCCTGAAAAGTATATAGATGTATTTCATGCTGTTTCAAAAGTTATTAAAGATATTGATGGATTAAAGAACATTAATAATTATGATGAAATAACCTATTTAACTATATATTTTATTGCAAGTATAAAGCGTATAACAAAGACATCAACTAAAAATATATTATTAGTTTGTGGACATGGTTATGGAAGTACTGCTATGTTAAAGGAATCTTTATTACATGAATTTCAAGTAAATGTTGTAGATACTATACCTGTATATAAGTTGACTACTTATAATAACTGGCGAAATATAGATTTTATAATATCTACAGTAAAAATAAATGTTCAAAATAAAAAAGGATGTTTAATAGTTAATCCAGTATTGTCTGATAAGGATTATGCAAATATTGAAAAGATGGGAATAGAAAGAAAAAAGATAGGAGCTAATTATTATTCTATAAGTGAAAAACTAAATTTTTTAAATGAAATTGATAAAATGAGGGTTCTTGATATTATTAAAAAAGAATTTGGATACGAAAATCTTATTACACCATCAAAGATTAGTAAACTTAGCGATCTATTATTTGATAATTGCATTGAATTTTATGAAGAAAAGATGGAGTGGAAAGTAGCTGTAAAAGAGTCCACTAAACTACTTGAAAAGGAAAATTTTATAGACGAAAGCTATAAAGAAGACATAATTAATACAATAGAAAGTGTGGGATTTTATTCAATAACAGACAATAGTTTTGCATTATTACATGGCAGAGGCATTACTGGAGTATATAGAAGTTGTATTAGTCTAATAGTTAGTAGAGAATATATAGAGTTTGGTGAAAAAAAAGCAAAAGTAATTTTTTGCTTAGCAAGTAAAGATAAAAAAGAGCATATTCCAGCAGTTGTAGTTTTAATGAGAATGATGAAAAATACAAATTTAATTAACAGATTAGAAAAAGCTAATTCATTAAATGAAATTAAAGAAATAATAAGAAAATCAGAATTGGAGGTAGTTTTATAAATGAATTCAATTGTAAAAAGAGAATGCATTATATTTGATATAGATGAAAAAGAAAAAAATGAAGCGATATTAGTGTTAGTAAAGAAGCTAAAAGAACAAGGTGTAATAACAGATACAGAGAAGTTTTACAAAGATGTCCTTGCAAGGGAAAAATTATCTCCAACCTCAATTGGAAATGATATTGGACTTCCACATGGGAAAACAGAAAACGTTTTGAGACCGGCAATTTGTTTTGGTAGATTGAAGAATAAAATTTTATGGAATCCTGAAACAGGAGAATTGGCTAATATAATAATTTTAATAGCTGTTCCAGGTAATGATGAAGGAAATACTCATATAAAAATAATATCAAGACTAGCTAGAAGGTTAATGCATAAGGAATTTATAGAAAAGTTATCAATTAGTGAAAAAGAAGAAATTTATAATATGTTAAGGGAAGGATTAGGTGAATAAAATGGATTGGAGAAAGAGTTTATTAACATTAAAAAAGCATACATTAACTGGAACATCACATATGATTCCATTTATAGTTGCAGGAGGAATTTTATTTTCACTATCAGTAATGTTAAATGATGTTCCAACTACTCCTACAGAAGGATGGTTAGCAGGGTTAGCCCAAATAGGACTAGCTGGTTTAACATTATTTATACCAGTATTAGGTGGATATATTGCATATTCTATTGCAGATAAACCAGGTTTAGCACCTGGTATGCTAGGAGCTTATTTAGCAAAAGAAGTAGGCGCTGGTTTTTTAGGTGGGATGATTGCAGGATATATTGCAGGGGTTGTTGTTAATCAGTTAAAGAAAATTAAATTACCAACTTCATTAAAATCATTAGGATCAATATTCTTATACCCTTTATTTGGAACATTAATTACTGGAGGTATTATAGTTTGGGTGATAGGAACTCCAATAGCAGCTGTTATGGAAGGACTTACAAGTTGGTTAGCTGGTTTAGGTGATGTTGGTAAAATTCCTCTAGCTACAATTTTAGGTGGTATGACTGCATTTGATATGGGAGGACCTGTAAATAAAGTTGCTACATTATTTGCACAAACTCAAGTTGATACATTACCATATTTAATGGGTGGTGTTGGGGTTGCTATATGTACTCCACCAATAGGTATGGGATTAGCTACATTATTAGCACCTAAAAAATATAATACTGAAGAAAGAGAAGCTGGCAAAGGTGCTTTATTAATGGGATGTGTAGGAATTACAGAAGGGGCAATACCTTTTGCTGCAAATGATCCATTACGTGTTATCCCATCAATTATGGTAGGTGCAATAGTAGGAAATATTATCCCATTCTTATTTGGAGTTTTAAATCATGCTCCTTGGGGAGGGCTTATAGTATTACCAGTTGTCGAAGGGAAATTAGGGTACATTTTAGGTGTAGTTGGAGGATCCATAGTAACTGCTGTAATGATAAATATGCTTAAAAAGGTAAATAAAGATAATGATAATAAAGTAAAAGAAGAAGAAGATTTTGAACTAAACTTTGAAGAACTATAAGGGAGGACTTAATTATGAAAATTGTAGGTGTTACATCATGTCCATCAGGAGTTGCACATACTTATATGGCAGCAGAAGCATTAGTATTAGCTGGTAAGAACCATGGAGTTGAAGTAATCATAGAAACTCAAGGTGGTGCAGGAGTAGAAAATGAATTAAAGAAAAGAGATATAGAAGAAGCAGTATGTGTAATCTTAACAAATGATATATCAATTAAAGGTGAAGAGAGATTTAAAGGTAAAAAAGTTTTGAAAATGGGAGTATCAGATATTATAAAAAAAGCTGATGCAATTGTAACAAAGATTGTAAATACATTTAAGTAATAACGAATATATTTGTAGTTACTTTAATGGTTTTAGATTATAAAAGTAGATAGATTTGTTAGGAAATCTATCTACTTTTATTTTAAAATAAATATTATAGTAGATAAAAAGTTAGTTTGGATCTATGTGAATAAGGTAAACATTTTTTTGAACTATTAAGCAATTTTTTTCTTTCTAGCCTTTTACATTTATCTGGAGTTAAATAATTAATGAATGAATCAATTATTCTTCTGTTATACTAGCCTTCTATGAACTTAAATAAAGCTAATTTAGTAGAAGGTCATTATATTCATAATGATTGGTATGAAAAATTAAGTTTTTTAGATGATTCAGATAGAGAAAAAGTTTTAAGAATTATTGAAGATGAATTTGATATATCTTTAAAATAAAGTTGCATATATCACTAGCTACGGTTTACTTTTTGTAAAAAAAGAATTACAAAATATCTATCTCATGGAAAAGTATTCATTTTATTAAGATGAGAGTGACTAGAAAAGGTATAGAGGATGATAGTAGATATACTTTTGATAGGGTTTGAAAAGAGAAGACTAGGTGATTATTATTCTAGAATGTAGTTATTTGTGTCTAAATATTAATTAAATTGGAGGTAAATATGAAAAAGAAACGTAAAAGTTTAATGCAGAGAGCATTGGCTCTATCTATTGCTTTATCATTTATTTCTGGAACAGTTCCATCAATGGTTAAACCCGTATATGCAGTTGAAAAAGAAGATAACTATACGCAGTATGTTGATCCCTTCGTGTGTACAGAAGTGGATTATGGACAGCTATTTCCTGGAAGTGTTGTACCAAATGGACTTGTTAAATTAAGTCCAGATACATATCCTCATGCTACACTTGATCATGCTGGATATGATTATAAGAAGTTGCAAATTCAAGGTTTTTCTCATACACGTATTGAAGGTGTTGGAGGACAAGGGGCAGGAGGAGATGTCTTAGTTACTCCTACATATGTAGAATACACAGAAAGACCTAAAGCAGAAACACGTGCTATGAAATATACAAAAGAAGACGAGTCTGCTAAACCAGGTTACTATAGTGTTGAATTAACACCTAAAACTGGAAAAGATAATCAAGTTTCTGATAATACAGAAATGGGGAAGATTAAGGCAGAAATGACAACAGATCAACGTACAGGTTTTCATCGCTATACATTCCCCGAAGCTGGAAAAGTTAATATTGTTACAGATTTAAATTACACATATCATGGAACTGATATAAGAGATGCTTATTTAGATGTATTAGAAGAAAGTGATATGACTACAGCTATTGGTGGTAGATTTAGTGGGAAAAATGTAGGAGGATCTGGTAAATACACAATGTACTTCTATATGGAGACAAGCAAACTAGCCAATTATGTAAAAACTTGGAATGGGAAAGATCTAAGTGATGAAAAATCTCAAAAAGGAAATGATTTAGGTGCTATTCTTAATTTTGATGTTAAAGAAAATGAAGAATTAGAATTAAAAGTAAGTATTTCACCAATAAGCGTTGAACAAGCAAAAATAGATATGCACAATGAAATAAAAGATTGGAATTTTGACACAGCATATAAGAGAGCTGATAAACAATGGAATGATGTATTAGGTAAAGTTAGAGTTGAAAGTTCTGAAACAAGTGATCCTACTGGTGATCTAAAGAAATTATTCTATACACATTTGTACCATATGTTTATGACTCCAGTAAATGCAACAAGTACAAGTGGAACTTTTAGAGGAACTGATGGGAAAATACATGAGGCTAAAGATTATACTCACTATGATTCATGGACATTATGGGATGATTATCGTAAATATCCTATGATCGGATTAGTTATGCCAGATACTTATAAAGATATGGTTAGATCAATTTCAGATGCATTAGATTATGGTATAGTAACATGGTCACATGATAAACAACCAGTCCCTAATGTAAGAACAGAACATGCAGTGGCTTTACTTGCTGATGGTGTTGCTAAAGGGTTTACTGATATAGATAACTTAGAAGAAGCATATGAAGAAGCTAAAAAAATTGCAAATAAAGTTATTACAGATGAAGTAGAAGAAATAGGGTATGTTCCTAATCGTATGGATCGTACAATGGAATACGGATATGATGATTGGGCTTTATCAATTATTGCAGAAGCTTTAGGTAAAGAAGATGAAGCGCAATATTTCTTAGATCGTTCATTTAACTATAAAAACATGTTTAGAAAAGATGCTGTACAATCCCCATTTAGTGATCGTAAATTAGGATTAGTATGGAACAAAGATAAAAATGGAAATTGGAGTGGAAGTGATCCAAGAAAAATTGGAGCAGATGGACTATACCAAGGTTCTATGTGGCAATATAGTTGGTATGGATCAAATGATGTTAATGGTTTAATGGATTTAATGGGTGGTAAAGAAGGTATGCTTGAAGCATTACAATATCTTTTTGGAGAACATGATCCAGATAATGGTAGTGCGATGTTACACAATGCAGCTAATGAAGTAGAATTGCATGCACCATATTTATTCAACTTTGTAGGTAGACCTGACAAAACTCAATATTGGGTAAGACAAATTTATACAAGAGAAACATGGAATACAGGATATGCAAGTGGAGCAGTTAAAGAAAAGCTGTATAGATTAGCTCCAGATGGATACCTAGAAACAATGGATGATGATGCCGGAACTATGGCTATGATGTTTGTTTCAGCAGCAATGGGTATATTCCCTATGACGCCAGGTGATACAACATTCCAAATAGGTTCACCATTCTTTGAAAGAGTATCTTTAGATGTAGGAAATGGAAAAACATTCACAATTGAAGCAAACAATGTTTCAGATGAAAATCAGTATATTCAATCAGCAACATTAAATGGACAATCATTTAATCGTACTTGGGTTGACTATTCTGAAATCACAAGAGGTGGAGTATTATCTTTTGAAATGGGAAATCAACCTTCTGATTGGGCAAAAGATGGTGTTACAGCTAAATCAAGTAGTGATAAAGCAAATACAGCATCTTATGATGACGATGAAATCGCTTATTCAACAGGAATGTTTGAAGAGTCTAAATTAAATGATGGCTCTTTTGATCAAAAGTTAGAAATTACCTTAAAAACAAATGAATTTACAGGTGATGTAAATGAAGATTTAACAGCATTAGGAAAAATTAAAATTTCTAACCTTCCTAAAGGTCTCAAAGCTTCAGCTGTAAAAACAGATAAAAATAAAGTAGTTGTTTCATTGGATGGAAAAGCTGAACGTCATGCTTTAAATGATAGTATTAGCAATCTAACAATTGAAATAACAGACTCTGCAACAAAAACACCTATTACAAATAGTATTCGTAAAATAAAAGATAACATTAAAGTTATGTTTGATGATGATCAATTATCATATTCATTAACTGAGTTTAAGGAAGGTAAAAATGATGATGGTTCTATAATAGATACAGCTACAATTACTTTAAGCGGTGATTCAGTATTTACTGGAAACCTTAATGAAGATTTTGTAGAGACAGGAAAAGTAAGAATAACAAACCTTCCTGAAGGATTAAATTCAAAAGCTGTAAAAACAGGAGATAAAACTGTTGTATTAAGTTTTGAAGGAAAAGCAAAAAGTCATGATTCAGATATTGAAATTGAACTTTCATTTAGTGATGATGCATTTGATGGAGCTAAAGCTAGTGAAATTGGAATGAGTTCTTGCGGAGGAATGACAGCATTATTATTAGATTTTGATTATGATCATACATCTAAATTGAAAAGAACTATTGCAGAAGCAGAGTATATTAGAGCTAGTGCTTATACCAAATCATCTTATCAGGTTTTATTAGATGAAATTGAAAAAGGAAAGCAGCTTTTAGAAAAAGAAAATGCTAGTAGCAAAGAAATAGAATTAGCTATTGCTAATATTGTAAATGCTCAAGAACATTTAATTATTCCAAGTGATGGATTTTCAAGATTAGAAGCTGAAAAAAGTGATGCATGGTCTGGTGAAAGCTTAAGGAATGAAACTGGCAATTTAGGTGGGACATATGATGGTGCTTGGATAAGATATGATGGACTTGATTTTGAAGGATTAAATACATTAATCTTAGGACTTCGTTATGATAATGCAAGTGATCGTTGTGCAAGTGATAGTAGTCTAGAAGTAAGAGTAGATGGAGTAGATGGTCAATTAATTGGTACTGTTGAGTTACCTACTACAGGAAAAGCATGGGGGACATATAAAACAATTCAAGTGGCTATGGATAATCCTGAAATATTAAAAGGTAAACATGATGTATACTTTGTTTTTAGAGGAACAACTGGTGAAAAACCTTATGTAGCAAATGTAGATTATTTACAATTTAGAGAAACAGCAGTTGACAGTACAGTTAAGTTAGAAGCTGAAAGAAGTGATAACTGGTCTGGTAATGACTTAAAGAATGAAGCTAGTAATTTAGGTGGGACATATGATGGTGCTTGGATTCAATATAACAATGTAAACTTTGATAATCTTGATGCAAAAAAAATCAATGTTAGATATTCTACACGTGTAGATGCTTGTGCTTTAGATGCACGAATTGAAGTGAGAGAAGGAAATAAAGATGGAGAGTTATTAGGAACTGTAAATATGCCATTAACTACTGGATGGACTGACTATCAAGTTGTTAGTGCTGAATTAAATAAGACATTAACTGGTGTTCATAATCTTTGCTTTGTGTTAAGAGGAACTACTGATAGTAGACCATATATTGCAAATATAGATTATATGGAATTTGAAAAAGCAGCCGTTCGTCATATTGAAGCAGAAAATAAAAATGATTGGAGTAATGGAGAATTAAAAATTGAAAATAGTAAAGATAGCAGTGGAAAAGAATTAACTAATGTTGGAGGAACAAGAGATAATTCATGGTTACTCTATAATGGTGTTCAATTTAATGGAAAGACACAAATGTCAGTACGTTATTCTCATAATCCATCTAGTGCTGGTAACAATTCAAGAATGGATATCTATCTAGATAATATGGATGGAAATCCAGTAGGATCAATTGAATTACCAACTACAAATGGATGGGCAAATTACACAGTTGTAAAAACAACATTAAACCAAGATATTACTGGAAAACATAATGTGTATGTAAAATTACATACTGAAGGTTCTAGTAAATGGGTAGCAAATATTGATTGGTTTGAATTTGAAGAACCAACTCCAGAAGCTGATAAATCTAAGTTACAAGCAAAATATGATGAAAACAAAGAGATTCTTGAAAATTCTGGTGAATATCATTATGTAGGATTTAATATTTTCAAAAATAAAATGCTTGATGCTAATAAAGTATTGGAAAATAAAGATGTAACTGATAATGATGTAAGAGTTGCTATTAAAAATATTGATAATGCTATTGCTACATTGCAATATAAGATTGCTTTTGAATTAAATAATTGTCTTCTTGAGCTAGAATCAAACAATGAAGCTGATTATACAAGTGATAGTTATGCAAGGTTTATAGAAGCTATTCAATATGCTGAATCTATTAAAGATGGTAGTGAATACGATATTTATAAAGGTGCTTATGATGGATTAATAGAAGCACATTCACAGTTGACTTTATTAAATAGAAATGACTTAAATGAAATGATTAAACGTGCTGAATCAATTGATTTAGATCAATATTTAGATGAAGGAAAATCAGAATTTAAAGCAGCTTTAGAAAATGCTAAAAAAGTTTATGAAACAGTTTCATTAACACAAAAACAAGTTGATGATGCTACAAAGTCATTAGGACATTCTATAAATGCTCTAAAGAAAATTCCAGAAAGTGTATCTAAGGATGAACTTAATAAGCTTATCAAAGAAGTTAAGTTATTAGATCAAACTAAATATACAGAAGAATCATGGAATGCAATGATGGATGCATTAGCAAAAGCAAAAGAAGTTGCAAATAATGAAAATTCTACTCAGGAAGAAGTAAATGAAGCTTACAGAAATCTTGAAAATGCAAAGAACTCTTTAGTTGAAAAAGATAATAATGACGGTAAGCCAGGTAATGGGGACAATAACGGAGATGGAAGCAACAATGGAAATAATGAAGATAAGCCAAACAATGGAGGAAAACTCCCTAGTACAGGTGGTACTTCATCAGTTGCTTTATCATTACTAGGCGTTGCGATGGCAACATCTGGAATGGTTATCTCTAAGAAGAAAAAAAATAAATAAATGGATAAATATCTGTAAATTAATGTTCGATTGAGTGTTAAATTAATTTAAGAGCCATAAAGCAATTTATGGCTCTTATTGTATTTATTATATTATAATTTTTTAAATTGCTTGGTAATATAACCACCCTTAAATTGAGGAGGTTCATAAGAAACTATAAAGGCATTTTTCTCTAAAGATTGAATTAAAGAAATAACTTCATTTTCTCTACTTCTATGAGAAATAATTTCAAGTTTATATCTTTTCTCTTTATTCATTCTTTCTCCTTCATAAGTATTAACACCAAATTTTAAATCTCTTAGTTTAGTTACTAATTTAGAATTATATAGTGTTAAATTTACATCTATTGATCTATATCCAATGGCAAGTTTTTCTTCAATTCTACCTCCAAGATAGATATCTATTCCATAGCCTAAGATATAGGCTCCTATATTTAGAAAATTCTTTAAGTCAGAAAATACAATTCCAAGACTTACTATGTAAATTATGGCTTCTAAAAAAGCAAACATTGAGGCTTGAAGTTTTTTACCTTTAACAAAAAATGTAGTTCTTAGTGTTAGAAGTGGAACATAAATTAGCTACAAAATAAATATTGCTAATGCATTTATCAAAGTAATCCCTACTATAGTTTTATAATTTTATTATAAGTTAAGTAGATAAAAGTTTCATATAAGGGAAATTAAAGTATAGACAGAAATATGTAGTATTTAAGATAATAATATAGATAATGTTTTATTTTGGAAATAATTATTTGAAAAAATTAATATATAATTGTACACATTTTGTTTTGATAATTGTCTTATTTATATAAGGCCTTATTTTAAGAAGGGAGGAATAATGGATAAAGATTTAATTATTAATTTATATAAGCAACAGTTTAATATTATTTGTCTTTATTTAATAAAGTGTGGATGTAGACCTAGTGATGTTGAAGATATAGTTCAAGATAGCTTTATAAAAGCAATGGAATACATAACAGAAATAAACATTAGAAATCTACCTTCTTGGCTATTTAAGGTTTCTATAAATAATTATAAAAATATGGTTAAAAGAGGTAAAGTTATAAATTCTAAATCTATTTATGAGGATAACTTTTATGAAGAATTAGTAGATAATTTCAACTTAGAAGAAAATATTATAAATAAAGAAAAATCGCAGAAAATTTTACAGACTTTAAATTTATTAAAAGAAGAATATAAGAGCTTAATTATACTTAAATATGAAATTGATTTAAGTTATAAGGAAATTTCTATTTTATTAGGATTAGATGAAAATACAATTAAGGTGTATTTGTATAGGGCAAGAAATAGTTTTAAAAAGGAGTGGAATAAAATAAATGAAGGATATAGATAATTTTTTAGATGAGAAAAAAATAAAAAAATCTATGAGAATAGCAAAACTTAAACTAACTATAAAAATAGTTATCATATCAGCTTTAGTTTTTATAATAGGAAGTTTTATTAATAATAAACTATCTTTAAAGTATAGTGAGATGTCATATGAAAAACAAGAGGCAATAGTAAAACTAACTATACCAAACGGATATATAAGTGAAGCAAATGATTTATTAGGAGTATTAGGTGGAACAAGTTTTAAAAAGATTTCTAAAAGTATTGCTGGCAGAAATATAATTATAGATGATTCTATAACTAGGTTTGGCATTAATGGAAATGAAAGATATAATAGTCGATTTGATAGAGTAGTTGGTATGGGATATGGTAATTACAATAGTGATTGGCCTGTATATACTAATGAATATGGATATAGAAAGTTAAGATTTTTTCATCCTGAGATAGACTATAAAGAATATCAAAATGACTTAGATTATATAGAAAAAATACCCAATGGAAAGGTGGTCGAGTTAGCAATTTCCTTTGATAAACCATATAAAATTTCTGAGTTGTATATGATCCAGAGTAAGTTAAAAAATACTGATATAACATGGCTATGGTTAGATGAATTTACTGATAAAAAAATGGAAGAGTTTAAATATAAAATTGATAATTATGATTCTAAATCAAGTGGAATAGAAGAAGTAGAAACTATTGGGATAGAGTGTTATAATTCTAAGAATTTTAATAGAGATGAGTATAATGAAAAATATAATGAGTTAATAGAGAGATTAAGCAAAAGTCCTTATATGAATCATAAACAGTTATATGATGAAATAATGGAAAGAGGAAAGACATCAGCTGATGATGCTGAAATTTTAGGGATAGTAGTTCATGGAACTAAGGAGGAATTAAAAGAAATAGTTGGATTACCAATTATAAAGGCTAGTTCTTTTGGAATAGTTGCTGATCCAATATATTAAAGGTGCTGTCGCATAATGTAAAATGCAGAATTTAGAATTTGAAATTAAAGAAAAAACTCCCTTAGGAGTTTTTAAAATTAAATTATATAAATAAAAAGGCATTCTTTAATGTCAGAAGGTATATCACTTTATAGACTTGCTATAGATTCTGAAACAGGTAAATTAGATGTAATTGTTAATGGACATAGTTAGAATTATAAACAAAAAATACTTTGTACTAATAATTAGCACAAAGTATTTTTTATTAATTTAAGTCCACATATTTATTCGTAAAAGTTTCTATTGTTGACCAATAAAGCTCAGGATTTACTTTTGATGCTTTAGCATGTCCCGCTCCTTCAATAGTAAGTTTTTCTTTTTCAGAACTCGTAGCGGTATATAGTTCGTCCATCATTAAATATGGAACAAAGTCATCTTTATCACCATGAATAAAAAGTATTGGAGTTTTAGATTTTGAAACTTGATTTAATGCTGATGCTTTTCTTAAGTTATATCCAGCTCTAAATTTTGATACTAATGAAGAAGCATGCATTACAGGAAAGTCTGGAAGTGAATAAAGCCCCTTTAATTTATGAGAAAATTGATTCCAAACAGATGTATAACCGCAATCTGCTATAATTGCCTTTACATTATTAGGTAAATTTTCACCAGATACCATAGAAACAGTAGCAGCTCCCATAGATACTCCATGAAGTATTATTTCTGTATTTTCATAATTTTTAATAATTAAATTTATCCACTCTATAATATCAAGTCTGTCATTCCATCCCATTCCAATGTAACTACCTTCGCTATTTCCATGAGCTCTTAAATCTGGGATCAAAACATTATAACCCATATCATAAAATTTTCTAGCATAAAGGTTCATATCGGAACCTTCACAAGTATATCCATGAACAGTTATTACCCACTTGTTAGTAGAATTTTCGTTTAGTATTTTATATCCATGCAATTTTAAATTATCAAATGAAGTTATATATTCATCAGAAAAGTTTGAATTACTGGTTAGCCAATTTACATCTTCATTTACAACTTCTCCAATTGTATCTTCAGATTCTTCAGGTTTACCAAAAATAATATCTTTGGAAGTTTTTGGATTAAGAGCTAAGTTATAAAAGTAATTTCCTACAAAGCCTAAGGCGCCAACTGATAAAGTGGCTAAAACACCAGTTGAAAGTAGTACTATATTTTTCTTTTTCATAGTTACCTCCTTGGATCGTTCTAATATTATTAAGGGTTATTTTATCACTTTTAAATAAATTTCACAATAAATTATTTGAAAGTGACTTTAGAATAATAATATGAATTAAATTTTAAAAATTGATCTATAAACTTACTTTTTATAATTAAATTAAATAAAAATATTAAAAAGGGTTGACAAATATAGAGTAATTTCATATGATGAAGTAGAATTAGAAATTAAAATTCGAAAATTAAATATCTCGGTAGGTGAGGTTACCACAAGGATAAGGGTTGCTGCCGCAAAATAGTGGAGACACTATGAGAAGGTTAGCAGTCTATGTCGAATCCAAGGCATAGACTAATGCAATTTCATCGCCTTGTGAAGCTGAAGCTTGAACGATGGTGAAACAATTTTTTTGTTTTATATTTTTATTGCAATTAATTATTGCATAGTTTAGGAATTTTATTTCCCTTACCATTGTTTTAGCTTTGGTAAGGGTTTTTTATTTTTAATCAATTTTATGTTTATATATTTTGAATTTTTGGAGGTGAGAGGAATGGATGAAGAGAGTAGTAAGAACATAGACTCATTAGGGAGAAGTATGATTTTCGTAAGCACGATGAATTTATTATGTACTAGATTGTACATTCATTCCTCTTGCTCATTACAATTGAATAATTTACATTAGTATTTCTTTTGGGTTTATGTCTTACTTTCTAAAAAAATATTAAAATCTATTTTTTAGGAGGGAAAGACAATGAAAAAAAGAATATTGAAAAAAAACACTACTAATGAATTAAGATTAGCTGAAACAAAGAATAGATTAATTTCAGCTGCAATTCAAAATGAAAGTGCTATATTAAAGATATATGATACAAGCTATAATGGCTATGAAGAAAGTAAAGTTGAATTAATGAGAGAGAAGTTTGGAAAAAATGAAGTTACTCATCAAAAAGGTGACTCTTTATTAAAAAGACTTTTAGAAGCTTTTATTAATCCATTTACTATAATTTTATTGATTTTAGCAGTTATATCATTCATTACAGATATAGCTATTGTTGAACCAGCAAACAGAGATGCAACATCAGTTATTATAGTAACTACAATGGTTTTAGTTAGTGGAATCCTTCGTTTTGTACAAGAGGCAAGGTCAAGTAAAGCAGCTGAAAAGCTAAGTGAAATGGTTAAGACAACTATAAGTGTAGAGCGTAAAGAAATTGGAAGACAAGAAATTTCAATTAATGAAATTGTAGTTGGAGATATAATTCATTTAGCTGCTGGTGATATGATTCCAGCTGATGTTAGAATATTAAGGTCTAAGGATTTATTTATAAGTCAGTCATCATTAACTGGTGAAAGTGAACCAGTTGAAAAAATAGATAAGGCTATTATAAGTGATTGTAAAAATCCTGTTGAGATGAATAATTTAGCTTTTATGGGAAGTAATGTTATTAGTGGTTCAGCTACAGCAATAGCAATTAATGTTGGAGACGATACAATATTTGGTTCTATGGCAAAGCAAATAGTAGGTAAAAAAGTTACTACAAGCTTTGAAAAAGGTGTAAACTCAGTATCCTGGGTATTAATTAGATTTATGTTAGTAATGGTTCCGATAGTGCTATTCATGAATGGCTTTACTAAAGGAGATTGGATGGAAGCATTTCTATTTGCTCTTTCTATTGCAGTAGGTCTTACCCCAGAAATGCTACCAATGATTGTTTCAGCAAACCTTGCAAAAGGTGCAGTTTCTATGTCAAAGAAAAAAGTAATAGTTAAAGATTTAAATGCAATACAAAATTTTGGAGGTATGGATGTTCTTTGTACTGATAAAACTGGAACACTTACACAAGATAAAGTTGTTTTAGAATATTCTCTTGATATTGAAGGAAATGAAGA
This sequence comes from Clostridium sp. MB05, assembly GCF_046581255.1. Classification (NCBI taxonomy): domain Bacteria; kingdom Bacillati; phylum Bacillota; class Clostridia; order Eubacteriales; family Clostridiaceae; genus Clostridium; species Clostridium sp. MB05. Next base: position 1,410,783 of record NZ_CP174370.1, read on the forward strand.
TAGTAGAGTATTACGCCATGCTTTTCTTAACAGCTATCATCAAACAGGATTAAAAAACTTAATGGATATAGCTATAGTAAATCATGCAAATGAAAAAGATATGATTGAATTATGGAAAGATTATAAAAAAGTAGATGAAATACCATTTGATTTTAGTCGTCGTCGTATGAGTGTAGTAGTTGAAGATAAATATGGTAAAACTCAACTTATTACAAAAGGAGCAATTGAAGAAATGATATCAGTTTGCTCACATGTAGAATATAAGGGGAAAATAGAACCTATTACAGAAAAAATAAAAGATGAAATTCTAGAGACAGTTGCAGGCTACAATAGAGAAGGAATGCGTATATTAGGTATTGCTCAAAAGAATAATCCATCAAAAGTAGGAGAACTTTCAGTAAAAGATGAAGCTGATATGGTTCTAATAGGATATCTTGCATTCTTAGATCCTCCAAAGAAAAGTACAGCTGGAGCAATAAAGGCTCTTGAGGAGTATGGTGTTAATGTTAAAATTCTTACTGGAGATAATGATGCTGTAACATCTTCAATTTGTCATCAAGTTGGAATAAAAGTAAGTAATTTATTGCTTGGATCAGATATTGAAGAAATAGATGATGAACTACTTAGTGAAGCAGTAGAAGAAACTAATGTATTTGCTAAGCTTTCACCACAACAAAAGGTACGTGTTGTAGCGGCTTTAAGAAATAATGGACATACTGTTGGTTTTATGGGAGACGGAATAAATGATGCAGGAGCTATGACAGAAGCAGATGTTGGGATTTCTGTAGATACAGCAGTAGATATATCTAAAGAATCAGCTAACATTATATTGTTAGAAAAAGATTTGATGGTTTTAGAAGATGGAGTAATAGAAGGCAGAAAGATATATGCAAATATCATTAAATATATTAAAATGACAGCAAGCTCTAACTTTGGAAATATGTTTTCTGTTCTAGCAGCAAGTATATTCTTACCATTCTTACCTATGATGCCAATACAGCTTTTAATGCTAAATTTAATTTATGATATTTCTTGTATAGCTATTCCTTGGGATAATGTAGATGAAGATTATCTTAAAGCACCTCGTAAATGGGATGCAGGCTCCATTAGCAAGTTTATGATTTGGATTGGACCAACTAGTTCAGTTTTTGATATTGCAACTTATATTCTAATGTATTTCTTTATTTGTCCATTTGTATTTGGCGGACAATTCCATACACTAAATGAAGTGCAACAGTTAGGGTTTATGGGACTTTTCCATGCAGGATGGTTTGTTGAATCACTATGGTCTCAAACTCTTGTAATTCATATGATTAGGACACCACGTATTCCATTTATTCAAAGCCGTGCATCATGGAAGCTTACAACATTAACAACATTAGGAATAGCAATAGGAACTATAATTCCTTATACAGCTTTTGGAAAGGCTTTAGATATGGTTGCTATGCCAGCAATTTATTTCCCTTGTCTAGTTATAATAATAATTCTTTATATGGCATTAGCAACAGTTTTAAAGAAAGCTTTTATAAATAGATATGGTGAGTTATTGTAAATATTTATTAAAGAAAACAAGCTAAGTTTTAAATTTAGCTTGTTTTTATTTAAGGAGCAATGAATATATATAAATTTAGAGTATTGTTAATTGTTGAATAATTTATAAAATTATGATAAAATACTTTTGCAATAAACTTTTAAAAGGTTATATTAAAAGTTAAGGAGAGAGAAAATTGAGAAAATACAAATGTGTAATATTTGATTTAGACGGAACAATTTTAAATACAGAAAGAATGAATATGATACCTCTCCAAAGGTTAATTAAAGAAGAACTTGGACAAGATATATCATATGAAAGCTTATTGAAATATAAAGCATATGCAGGAAAAAAGACAATAGAAGAATTAGGTTTTAAGGATATAGAGAAATCTTACGATAAATGGGTGAAGTATGTAAATGAATTTGAAGAAGGAGCTACATTATATGATGGCCTTGATGAAGTTATAAAAACTTTATATAAAGAAGGAATCATATGTGCAATAGCAAGTTCTAAAATGAAAAATCAATATGAAATAGATTTTGTACCTACTGGATTGCAAAAATATATTAAATGTGAAGTGTTAGCTGATGATACAGAAAAGCATAAACCTTATCCAGATCCATTGCTTAAGGTTGTCGAAATACTAGATATATCACCAAAGGAGTGTATGTATATAGGTGATACAATATTTGACTTTAAAGCTACAAAAGCAGCTGGTATGGATTTTGGAATAGCCATGTGGGGAGCAGATAGCTTAGATGGTATAGAAGCTGATTTTAATTTAAAAGAGCCAAGAGATATTTTAAAGGAGTTAAATATTTAATGAAAAAAATTGCAGGAACACCAAAGGAACTTAAAAATGTAAATACTTCATTAATAATGAATTCTATAAGGACTAGAGGTAATGCAACGAGAAGTGAAATTGTTAAAGATACAGGAATAAGCCATACAACTGTAAGAGGAATACTTAATGAATTAATTGAAATAGATGAAATAATATCTATTGGATTGGATGAATCGAGCGGTGGAAGAAGAGCAGAAAGATATAAAATTAATTCTAATAAAAGGTATGTAATAGTACTTTCAGTAGAAGAAGCAAAAATAGTATATAGAGTGGTAAATGCTTTAGGTGAAGTCTTAGAAGAAAATGCTAAACTAATAAATGGTGTAGAGGATACTAAAACTATAATAGATGCCATAGAAGGTTTATATAGAGTTTATTCTAATATAGAAGGAATAGGAATTAGTGTACCAGGAATAGTGACTAAAGATGGGTTCTTATCTGGAATTAAGATGGAAGAGTGGAAAGAGATAAAAATAAAGAAACAGCTTGAGGAAAAGTATAAAATTCCGATAATATTAGAGAATGATATAAACTCAACTTCTATAGCTTTTTATAATAATTATGTAGAAGAGAATAATTGTAGAAGTATGAGTCTTGTGTATATAAGCTTTACTTCATTAGGGGTAGGATCAGGAATAATAGTAAATGGAAATGTTTTGAAAGGTGACGATGGATATGCAGGTGAAATTGGTTTTATACCTATGCAAGATACATTTTTAAATGTTGCTATTATGAGGGATTTAGATGACGATACATATTGCAGAATAATTATAAATACCATTAAAACTATATCAGCTATAATTAATCCTAAAATAGTAGTTTTAGGTGGAAGTAATTTTAAATATGAAATGAAAGATAAAATAATAAATCAGTATGATAAAGAATTTAATATAAAAACTAAAATACTAATAGAAAATAAAGACGGTGATTATGCTTTAGAAGGAATAAAAGAAAAAGCATTAAGCTTAATAAATAAAGAAGTTAAATTAGTTGAAATTTGATTGAATTTATAGAGGTTTATTATAAGTATGGAGGGCGTTATAGTTTTTACTAGCGTAACCAAAATACTTTTAAATAAAATTGAAAGTTATGGCTATAATTTAATATAAGCCATAACTTTTCTTTTTACTAAGAAACACATAATTAATAAGAGTTCTTATATAAATACCTTACTAAAATGTAATACAAATATGCATGGAATAATTGTATAATTAATGTAATTTCATAATTATTAAGGAGTAGATAATATGAATTATAAAATATATATTATAGAAGATGATTTATCAATAAGCTTTTTATTAAAAGAATATATATCTAAATACCAATTTGATGTAAAAGTAGTAGAAAACTTTGAAAATATAATGGATGAATTTAATGAATTCAATCCTGATCTTGTATTATTAGATGTTAACTTACCTAAGTTTGATGGGGTTTATTGGTGTAGGAAAATAAGACAAGAGTCAAAAGTTCCAATAATATTTATATCAGCTAGGGATAGTGGGATGGATCAAGTTATGGCTCTTGAAAATGGTGGAGATGATTATATAACCAAGCCTTTCTATTATGAGGTTGTCATGGCAAAGATAAAAAGTCATATAAGAAGAGCCTTTGGAGATTATGCTCCTAAAATAAATGAAAGAATAGTAGAACTTGATGGATTGGTATTTTATCCAGAGAGATCCGAAATAGAGTTCAATGATAAAAAATTAATAATAACGAAAAAGGAAGGTATATTATTAGAATATCTTATTAAAAAATATCCTAAAGTTGTAGATAGAGATTTTCTTTTAGAAAAGATATGGGATGATATTGAGTTTGTAGAAGAAAATACATTAAATGTTAATATAAGCAGAATAAGAAAAAGGCTTCAAGAAATTGGAATATATAACGGAATAGAAACTGTAAGAACAGTTGGATATAGGTTAAATAAAACCTGGTAGGAGAATAAAAATGAAATTATTTATAAAGGATAGTAAAGGATATATAATTATATATTTCTTAAGCCTTATTATTACCTTAAGTTATATAAAACTTTTAGGTAATTTAAATATAAATGAGTGTTTCTATATATTATTATTTAATACATTTATTTTATTTGTTTTCTTAGGAAGTAGATATTATAAGAATAAAGAAGTTTATAAATTTTTAGAGAAGAGCTTAAATAACTTAGATGAATCTATATTAAATTTAGGAGATTCAGTTTTAGGAGAAGGTATATCTAATGTTTTAAAAAGAGCGAATAGTTTATATGAAGATGAAATTATGGAATTCAACAAAAGCCATGAAGATCACTTGACATTTATAAATCAGTGGGTTCATCAAATGAAAACACCTCTATCAGTAATACAGTTACAAATGCAGGAATATGAAGGTGATGAGCCTATTGAAAATATTAAAAAAGAAGTATATAAGTTAAATAAAGGATTAAATATGGCAATGTATTTTGCTAGGTTAGATTCATTTCAAAAAGATTTTATAATAGAGAAAATTTCTTTATATAATTTAGTTATTAATAAAATAAATGAAGAAAAAACTTTATTTATTAAAAATAAAATAAAACCAGTAGTTGAAATAGATAAAAAAATAGAAATATATAGTGATGCAAAGTGGGTTAAATTTATATTAGAACAGCTTATTGTTAATGGAATAAAATATTCTAGGAGTATTGGAAAAGAATTAATAATAAAAGCTGAAGAAGACTTAGGATTTGTTATATTATATGTTATAGATGAGGGCATAGGAATAAATAAAAAAGATATTAAAAGAGTATTTGATCCATTCTTTACAGGGGAAAATGGACGTAAATTTGGTGAGTCTACAGGTATGGGCTTATACATAGTAAAAAAGGTTTGTGATAAATTAGATCATAAGGTAGTAATAGATTCTAAAATTGGATGTGGAACAACAGTTACAGTAATGTTTAAGAAGTAGGAGAAGTAATCCTACTTTTTTTAGTAAATTCACCTAGGTTCCAGAAGTTTTAAAAATAGAATAGTTGAAGGTGACACACATGTAATAATTACGTAAGGTTTAAAGATAGTAGCCATAAGGATCTTCAATTAAACTAAATATATAAAGTTTAAAGGAGGATAAATAAGGTGATTGATATAATATTCATATTAAAAGCGATTATAATTGGGATAGTAGAAGGACTTACAGAATTTATTCCTGTATCTTCTACAGGACATATGATATTAATTGGAAGCTTAATAAATTTTAATGGTGAATTTGTTAAGATGTTTGAGGTAGTAATTCAATTAGGAGCAATATTAGCAGTAGTAGTAATTTATTGGAAGAAAATTAGTGAAAGTATAATAGAGTTTTTTAGATTTATAATTACTAAAGGAAAAGAAGGTAGAGTAGGGTTTAAGTTTGGAATTAATATTATAATAGCTTCTATTCCAATGGGGATTATAGGTGTATTATTTTATAAGAAAATAAAATCTTTATTTAAACCAGAAGCTGTAATTATAGGTTTCATAGTAGGCGGCATTTTATTATTAATAGTGGAAAATATATTTAGAAATAGAAAAAAGCAAGCTTATAACATAGATGATATAAGTTATATTCAAGCTTTAAAGGTAGGAATACTACAAATTTTAGCTGTTTGGCCAGGAATGTCTAGAAGTGCATCAACTATAATGGGGGGATGGATTGCAGGAATGTCAACATCAATAGCTGCTGAAATTTCATTCTTTTTAGCTATTCCAGCAATGATAGGTTCATCAGGTAAAGACTTATTTGAATTTGATTACTCTATAATGACATCGACTTTATGGATTGCATTAATATTAGGATTTATTGTTGCCTTTATAGTATCAATGATAGTTATTAAAAAATTTATTGGTTATTTAAAGAAAAAGCCTATGAGAATATTTGCAATATACAGGATTTTAGTAGGAACTTTACTTGCTATATTAGTATTTAAAAAAGTTATAATATTAACGGTATAGAGGGAGAGAAAAATGGAAGTTTTAACAGTTAAAAACTTAAAGAAGATATATGGAAATAAAGTTGTATTTAGCGCTTTAAATAATATTAACTTTAATATAGAAAAGGGAGAATTTGTAGGAATAATGGGGCCTTCGGGTAGTGGAAAGACAACACTCTTAAATATGATTTCTACAATAGATAAACCTACTTCAGGAGAAATAAAAGTAAACAATGTTAATCCTTTAATACTTAAAGGAGATGAATTAGCATTATTTAGGAGAAGAGAGTTAGGCTTCGTATTTCAAGATTTTAATTTAATAAACACATTGACTATTGGTGAAAACATATTGTTACCACTGACTTTAGATGGCGTATCAATAAATGAGCAAGATAAAAGGCTACAAAGGGTAGCAAATATTCTTGGTATAAGAGAATTGCTAAATAAAAGAACATTTGAAATATCTGGAGGTGAGGCTCAAAGAACAGCAGTTGCAAGAGCTTTAATACACAATCCATCAATTCTTCTAGCAGATGAACCTACTGGAAATTTAGATTCAAAAGCATCGAGGATAGTAATGGAGCTATTTGAAAAAATAAATAAGGAGGAAAATGTCACTACAATGATAGTCACACATGATCCATTAGCAGCCAGCTATTGTAATAGAATTTTATTTATAAAGGATGGATCAATATATAATGAAATTTATAAAGGAGATAATAGACAACAGTTTTATCAAGAAATTTTAGATGTTCTTGCGTTACTAGGAGGGGGAAGATAATGAATTTTATAGAGTTCGCCACTAGAAATGTAGGAAGAAATATAAGGGCATATTTTGGATATTTCTTAAGTAGTAGTATTTCAGCAGCGTTATTATTTTCATTTACTATGCTAATACTGCATCCAGAATTAGATATAAGTAGCTTTCGCAACTACTTACAAGTTGGATTTTATTTAACTATGGTAATAGCATACGTATTTTTATGCTTCTTTATATTTTATTCTGTAAGTGTATTTTTAAAAAGTAGATATAAAGAGTTTGGAACACTATATATTTTAGGAGCTTCAGATAAACAAATAAAGAAAATGATTATAATTGAAAATATTTTAATTAGTTCTATATCTGGTGTGATTGGAATTATATTAGGATTAATTTTTTCAAAAATATTTTTAGTAGCTAGTGGAAAATTATTGGGTTATAATATTTTAACTTTTTATTTTCCAACTAAGGCAATGATAATTACAATAATTGCTTTTATTTTAATAGGAGGAATAATTTCTATTTTCACTGCTAGTATAATAAAAGAAGACAAGGTTTTATCATTACTTAAAGCAACAGAAAAACCAAAGAATGAACCTAAAGCATCAAATATTCTTACATTAATTTGTATTATATTAATTATTGTAGGGTATTATTTTTCAATTACTTCCACCATGAAAAATATAATATATAGAATTGTACCTGTAACAGTAATTGTTATAATTGGAACTTATTTATTGTTTTCCCAGCTTAGTGTTTTTATAGTAAATAAACTAAGAAGCATTAGAAGGTTTTACATGAATAAAACAGCATTATTATGGGTTTCAAATCTTTTGTATAGAATAAAGGATAATACAAGGATGTTTTTTATTATAACAATAACTTCAGCAGTGGCATTTACGTCAATTGGAGGAGTATATTCCTTTTGGCTTAATAAGGAATCAGAAGTGGATAAAAATTTTCCTCAAGCATTTTTCTATTCCTTTGAGGAAGATAATATAAATATTGATGAAAGAATAATGTTTTTTGAAGATTATTTAAAGGAATATAACTATAATTATACAAAGGTTAATGGTGAAATAAAATCACTACAATATAATAATAATGAGATAAATATAATAAGTGAAAGTACCTATAATATGTTAGCTAATTCACTTAAAAAAGATAATATAATTCTTAATGAAAATGAAGCTGTATTAGAAGCACAAGTTACACAAGGGCTTCAAAATATATCAATTGATAGTATTAATATAGAAGTTACTTCAGCTTTAGAAGATAGAGTGCTTCCAGCTTTATACGAGAATTTATATATTATAAATGATGAAGAATATAATAAAATCAATGCTTTAGCATTTTCATTTTATAGTATTAATGTAGATAATTATAAAGAAACTCTGGATATATCTAAAATATATGTAGATAAGTTTCCAGAAGAAAACTATAGTAAAGAAAAGATTCTTCTAATAAAAGCTAATATGTTAGAAGCCATTAAATTAGGGTATGGAATATTTATGTTTTTAGCAATATTTATAGGAATAATTTTCTTTGTGACTACAGCCAGCTTTCTATATAATAAATATTATATGGATATAGAAGAGGATAAAGTGAAGTATAATAATCTAAATAAAATAGGATTAACCTTTAAAGAAATAAAGAAAATATCAACTATCGAAATTGGAGTATTATTTTTACTTCCTTATATAGTTGCAGTAATACATTCTTTATTTGCACTATTAGCATTAAACAATGCATTTGAAATGGAAATAAGTATATCAGCGATTACAGTAATGGGAAGCTTTTTAATTATTCAAGTGATATATTTCCTTATTATTAGAAAAAGATATTTGATTAAGATAAAAAGAAATTTATAAAAAATAAGGGTGATTAAATATCATCCTTATTTTTTAGATTAAAATTAATATATTTATTATTTTAATATGTATAATGGTATAATTTAGATAAAAAACGTTGAGAGGTATCTATAATGAAGGAAATTTTATTAATTGAAGATGATTTTGATTTAGCTAAACAGCTTTCTTTATCACTAAGTAAATGGGGATTTAGCGTTGATTCAATAGATGATTTTAATAATATAAGAGAGGAATTTATAGATAAGAAACCAAGCTTAGTAATAATGGATGTTAATTTACCTTATTATGATGGCTTTTATTGGTGTGAAAAAATTAGAGAAATATCTAAAGTTCCAATAATATTCTTATCTTCAAGAGATTCTAATATGGATTTAATTATGGGTATTAATAATGGCGGAGATGATTATATAACTAAGCCATTCTCTATAGAAGTTTTAATAACTAAGATAAATGCAATTCTTAGAAGAAGTTATGATTATGTTAGTTTAGATTCTATTATTTATTATAAGGATACTATTTTAGATATGGAGAAGTGCACTTTTAAGTATGAAGATAATATTATTGATCTAACTAAAAATGAAATGAAAATCTTATCAATTCTTATTAAGAATAAAGGTAAGGTAGTATCAAGAGATAAGATTATGATGAGTTTATGGAATGATGATGAGTTTGTAAGTGATAATACATTGACAGTAAATGTAACTAGACTTAGAAGTAGACTTAAAGATGAATTAGAATTAAATGATTTTATAAAGACCAAGAAGGGGATAGGGTATATGATTTAATGGGATTAATAAGATTTATAAAGGATAAAAATTTTAATATTATATTTTCAATAATTTTATTATTAATAATTAATATATATTTAGTTTCTATAAATTCATTTAATTATAGAATTGGAGATTTAGTTTATTTAGATTTTATTATAATTGCTATTTATGTAATATATTTTTATATAAAGTACACTAATTGGAAGAAAAAGTACCATGATATATATAGTTCAATTTCAAATAAAAATGATATTTCTATAGAAGATATTAAAGGAACTTCATTAGAAGAAGAGATAATGTTAAATATTATAAAAAATAAAGAAAAAAAGTATGATGGAAAAGTAAATACATATGAAGAACAATTAAGGGATATGGAAGAATATATTTCTAAGTGGATTCATGAAATAAAGCTTCCTATAACAGCATTAAATATAATTTCAGATGAAGTGGAAGATGATAACACAGCTAATAGTGTTAAAAATGAAACTGAAAAGATTAATTTTTTAGTCAATTCAGTAATGTATGGTAGCAGAGCCACTGTAGCCTCAGAAGATATATTTATTAAAGAAGAAAATTTAGAAACTATAGTAAAGAAATCAATAAGAAATAATGCATTTTTCTTAATAAAAAATAAGATGGAAGTTACTACAAATAATTTGAATTATAATATTTATAGTGATGGTAAATGGATTATTTATGTTTTAGATCAATTAATTAATAATGCTATTAAATATTCAAACGGAAATGGTAAAATTGAGTTTTATGCAGAAAACCATAGTGATCATATAAAGCTATGTATTAAAGATTATGGAATTGGTATAGAAAGAGAGGATGTTGATAGGATATTTAATAAAGGTTTTACAGGTAGTAATGGTAGAAATACAGTATATAAATCTACTGGAATGGGACTTTATTTTACAAAGAAGATATTAAATAAATTAGAGCATGGAATTTCTGTTGAGTCAATTAAGGATGAATATGCTTTGTTTAATATATATTTTTATAAGATATCAGATTATTTAAAGGTTACTAAAATGTAACATTAGAATTTAAAAGGTAAGGTTAAGTGAAGGAATCCAAATTAAAAAACTATTAAAATATAGTTAAAGTTAAATTAATTTTGGAGGATTTAGTTATGAAGGAAATTTTAAAATTAAGGGATGTATCTAAGGAATATGGTGTTAAGGGATTTAGGACAAGAGTATTAAATAAAATAAATTTTACTGTAAATGAAGGTGATTTTATTTCTATAATGGGGCCATCAGGAGCAGGAAAAACAACTTTGCTTAATTTGATATCCACATTAGATAAACCTACTAAAGGAGAAATAATTCTTGATGGGTTAAATATAACTAAGGTTAAGAATAAAGAGCTATCTAATTTAAGAAGAGATAAAATAGGATTTATATTTCAAGACTATAACCTTTTAGATAATATGAATTTAATGGATAATATAGCATTACCTCTAGCACTAGGTAAAAAGAGAACTAAAGATATTGAAAATAAAGTTATTAATATCGCCGAAATATTTGGACTTAAGGAACATTTAAGGAAGTATCCATACGAATTATCTGGAGGACAAAAGCAAAGAGGGGCAGCAGCAAGGGCACTTATAACTAGTCCGCAAGTAATATTTGCAGATGAACCTACTGGAGCATTAGATTCAAGATCATCATCAGATTTATTAGAATCTTTAAGTAGAGCAAATAAAGAAGAAAAGGCAACTATTGTTATGGTTACTCATGATGCTGTTACTGCAAGTTATTCAAATAAAGTCTACATTTTAAGTGATGGGGAAATAAAGTGTCAATTAAATAAAGGAGATAATAGAAAAGAGTTTTACGGAAAAATAATTGATATGTTAGCATCTTTAGGAGGTGCTAAATAATGAGCGTATTTAATATAGCTTATAACAACTTTAAGAACAATATAAAAGTTTATACTATGTTCTTTATCTCTATGATATTTTCTGTAGTTGTATTAAGTAACTTCTTAATAATGATGGATGGAGATGTAATGAATGTCCTTGGTGATATGAATGAGGAATATAGTAAGCTTGTATTACAAATGATAACCATTATTTTAGTAATATTTATGTTTTTCTTTATTTGGTATGCATCTAATATCTTTTTAAGAAATAGAAAAAAGGAAATTGGAATTTATGCATTTATGGGGCTTGGCTCATTTGTAATAGGGAAAATATATTTTATTGAAATGATGTTAATTGGAGTAAGTGCATCAATAATAGGAACGACAATAGGTGTTGTTTTATCAAAGTTTTTTCAAATTATAGTTTTTAAAATTGCAGATTTTAATATAGATGTTTCATTTAATGTAAGCTTGAATTCTATTATTTATACTGTACTAATTTTTATGTGTATCTTCTTATTTATGAGTATAAAAGGTTTCATAAGTATAGTTAGAAGTAAAATTGTAGATCTTTTAAATGCAAGTAAAAAGCAAGAGAAGATGCCAAAGGTTAATTTTATTACTTATATAGTTGCAATAATTTCATTGACTTTAATAGGATATGGTTATTATTTAGTAGATAAAGAAGCGACTAATGCTGTTAAGACATTAATATTAGTTTGTATAGGAACATATGGATTATTTGGAGCTGTATTTCCAATAATATTTAATTTTTTAATTAATAAGAAATCTATATTATACAAGGGCTCAAATATTATAACTATAAATAATTTAGCTTATAGATTGAAGAAGAACTACACTATTTATTCAACTATAGCAATTCTTACTGCTACAACTACAACTGTATTAGGAACGGCCTTTTCAATGAAGACCACATATGAAAATAGTCAAAAAAATATTACATTATATTCTTTAGCTATTTCTTCTACAGATGAATTTAATTCAGAAAAGATTTCAGATATATTAAAGAGTGTAGGAGAAGAAAAGTATTCATTAAGTACTAAAGTATTGAAATTTAATAGTACATTAAAAGATGTTCCTGAATATCAAAATAACGAATATATAGTTGTATCTTATGATAATTTTGCTAAGATATTAAAAGCTAATGGTGATGAAAAAAAATTAGATAAGTTTAATGAAGAAATGGTCCAAGGTAAAAACGTAATATATATTGAAAGACCTGGCACACTTATGAGCTTATTAGCAAATATTAAAGAGATTACATTAAATGATATTCCATTTGAAGTAAGTGAAAGTACTAGAGTTACGGTTTTTGGTGAGGCATTAAATTATCCGACTATAGTTGTAAATAATGATGAATATGAAAAGCTTAAAGCAACATCAACTGAAATAAATTTTTATGGTACTAAAATAGAAAATGAAGAAGAAATATTAAATGTAATAAATGAAATAGGTAAATATGTTAATCCAGAAACTACAAAGGGTTATTATGGCTTATATGAATTAGAGGGAATTAATTTTATGAAATTTGTTTATGCAATTGGAGGATTCTTATTTTTAGTTATGGCATTAGCTGAAGCTAGTATAATTTATATAAAAATTTACAGTGATGCTAATGAAGATAAGCAAAAGTATAAAACACTACTAAGTATAGGAGCTTCTAAGAAGGATATAAGTAAATCCATAAGAAGAGAAGTATCATTATTTTACTTTATTCCACTAGCAGTTGGATCGATTCATAGCTATTTTGCAATTAATACATTAGCTGACTTTATGAAGGAAAATTTAAACTCTGTATATTTATTGAGTTTAATAATTTGCACAATTATATTTATTATTAATTGTATTATTTCCATTATGGGATTTAAGAAAGTTATAGGAATTAATAAAAGCTAATTAGAGAAACAAAAAATTCACGAGATTTACAAATTCGTGAATTTTTTTATTACCTAAGCATTTAGTACATATGAATAAAATAACAATATATAAGTGATAATAGGGTTATAAACAGAAAGGAGATAAAGAAATGGAAAATTCTATGTTTTGTTATCAATGTGAGCAAACAATGGGGGGAAAGGGATGTACCAAAATGGGGGTCTGTGGAAAGACTCCAGAGGTAGCAAATCTTCAAGATTTGTTAATATATCAATTAAAAGGAATTGCATGTTATGCAAAGCCTTTAATTGAAAAGGGAGAACTTATAGATAAAGAAATTGTTAAATTTGTTGAAAATGGATTATTTACAACATTAACTAACGTGAATTTTGATGTAGCCTTTCATGTAAAACTTCTTAAGGACTCACAAAAGATTAAAGAATCATTACGTAGTAGAGCACCTAAAGGAGATTATCCAGAACAAGCAAAATATAACTTAAGCTCAAGTAAAGAGGAAATGTTAAAAGATTCAGTTAAAGCAGGAATTATGTATGATCAATCATTAGACCCTGATATAAGATCATTAAGATCAACCATTTTATATGGATTAAAAGGAATATCAGCATATGGACATCAAGCAAGATTTATAGATTTTTATAATGATCAATTAGATCAGTTTTATTTTATAGCATTAGAATCTTTAACTAATGATGAAATTAAATTAGAAGAGTTAATACGTATGACTATGAGAACTGGTGATATGGCAACACAGGTCATGAAAGTATTAGATGATGCAAATACAACTAAGTATAAAAACCCTATGCCGCATAAGGTAAATGTAAATAGAAAAAAAGGGCCTTTTATAGTTGTTTCAGGACATGATTTAAGAGATTTAGAAATGTTACTAGAACAAACAGAAGGGAAAGGCGTAAATATATATACACATGGAGAAATGCTGCCAGCTCATGGATATGATGGATTAAAGAAATATAAGCATTTAGTAGGAAACTATGGATCAGCTTGGCAAAATCAACAAAAAGAATTTGATAATTTACCAGGATGTATTCTTATGACAACAAACTGTTTGATGAGACCAAGAGAAAGTTATAAGGACAGAATTTATACTACTAGTGTTGTTGGTTGGGATGGAATAAAACATATAGGTGTAGATGAAGGTGGATATAAGGACTTTTCGGAAATAATAGATAAAGCTCTTGAATTAGGTGGATTTAAGGAAGATGAAGAAGATCATGAAATATTAGTAGGATTTGGGCACAAAGCAACATTAAGTCATGCTGAAGAAATAGTATCTGCAGTTAAAGAAGGAAAGGTAAGACATTTCTTTGTAATTGGTGGTTGTGATGGAGCAAGGCCAGGAAGAAACTATTATACAGAATTTGCTGAGCAGGTACCAAATGACTGCATAATATTAACACTAGCTTGTGGTAAATATAGATTTAATAAATTAGAGTTTGGAGAGGTAGCTGGCTTACCAAGACTGTTAGATGTAGGGCAATGTAATGATGTTTATTCTGCTGTAAAAATTGCTACATCATTAGCGGATGCTTTTGATACAGATGTAAACTCTTTACCATTATCAATAATTTTATCATGGTATGAACAAAAAGCTGTTGCTGATTTATTAGCATTATTATCTCTTGGAATAAAGGGAATGTTTTTAGGGCCTTCATTACCAGCTTTTATATCTCCAAATGTATTGCAATATTTAGTAGATACATTTAATCTTAGACCAATTAGTACTCCAGAAGAGGATTTGAAGGATTGCCTTAAACAGTTAGTATAATATTTAATTATTTAAAAAGATACAGTAGATACAAAAAGTACTGTATCTTTTCATTTTATAGAATTAAATAAATATTTAAAATTTGATTCAAATCACATTTTTATTTTTAATATTTTCTTATAATTTACTCATAGATAAGAAAACTAAATGTTTGGAGGAATTAATATGAAAAATAATATAAATGTAAATTTAAGTCTAGGTGAATGTGTTATTATTTATCCTGCAATTGTAGAAAAGTTTAATGATATGCAATTAGATTATTGCTGTGGTGGAAATAAAAATTTAGAAGCTGCATTAAAGGAAAAAGAAATTGATGTGGAAAAATTTATTGAAGATGTGAATAATGAACTTGATGAATTTATATTTGATAATTCTTCATATATAAATTGGAATAAAAGATCTTCAGAGGAATTAATTAATCATATAGTAAATACTCATCATATTAAAACATTTGAATTATTAAAGGAAATCGATCCATTATTGTTAAAAGTGTTTAAAGTTCATTATGATCATTTACCAGAAGTTTTAACAAGAGTTCATAAACTTTTTGGAGCACTAAAATGCGAATTAGAAGAACATCTAATAAAAGAAGAAAAAATACTATTTCCAAAGATAATTGAATTTGAAAAGATTAATGATAAAGTGAAAAAAGATAAATTAAGAAAAGAAATAGAAAGCTTTATAGGAGAACATGAAGCAGCAGGGGATATACTTAAAGAACTAGTAGATATTACAGATGATTATAATGCTCCAGAATGGGCATGTACAAGCTTTAAATTATTATATCTAAAAATGCATGAACTTGAGAAAGACTTATTTGTTCATATCCATAAAGAAAACAACATTTTATTTAAGAGATATTAATAGAAATTTTATTAAAAATATAGAGGTGATTAATTTGGAAAATAAGAGATTTATTTTAGATAATGGAGTAAATAGAGCTGTTAATGAAGAAAAAATAAAAGAATTAACTACACTTTTAAGAGGATTAAATGAGGAAGGATTAACAGAAGAGCTAAAGGAAAAGGGATTAAAACTTGTTAAATCAATAAGTCCTTTAGAGCTTTCTATGGCAGAACAGAGCTTAGTAGAAGAGGGAATGAATCCAAGTGAATTAAGGCATTTATGTGAAATTCATATGATGATTTTAAAAGGTGAACTTGAGAAATTACAAAGCAATATATCAAAAGGACATGTTTTATATACACTAATAGAAGAGCATGAATTAATTTTAAATTTCTTAAAAGAGTTAGATGAAGTAACAAAGACAATATTAAGCATGGGTAATTTTGATGAAAGCAGAAAAGAATTTGGAAGAGTAACTGAATTAATTAATAATATACTAGATGCTGAGCCACACCACAAAAGAGAAGAGGATGTTTTATTCCCTGAGCTTGAAACAAGGGGGATCACAGGGCCGACAAGAATAATGAGACTTGAACATGAAGATTTAAGAAAAAAGAAGAAAGAGTTAAAGAAATTAAGCGAATCTGTTTCTCTTTTAGACTTTAATGAATATAAAATAGAACTAAAAAGACTTTCAAATGCTATTTGCTTTGAGTTAAAAGATCATATCTTTAAGGAAAATTATATATTATATCCTACGGCGTTAGAAAGTATAGAAAGTGATACTAAATGGACCAATATGAAAAAAGAATGTGATAATATAGGATATTGCACATTTACGCCGGAAGAGTGTAAATAGTAAAAGATATTTTATTAATTCACATTAGTTAAATATATATATCTTATTCAGCATTATAAATAATAGATACCTCCTAAGTGATGATCTAAATCTTTGATTTAGTTAGCATAACTTACACCTAAGAAAGTATGTGAATAGGTGTTTCCTATTAATCATATAATTTTAATTATAAATTTGAGTTTTATAGTATAATTAAGATAATATTATGATTTTGATTAGGAGGTATTTATTTTGAATTGTGACTTTTGTTGTGAAAAATGTGCTAGTAGATTATATGCACGAGAAGTACCTATATTTGAATCACTTTCTGAGTCTGAGTTAGATAGAATAATAGATATAAGAAAACATATGGCTTTGAAAAAAGGAAAAAGCTTATTTTTAGAAGGAGATAAAGTTTCAAAGCTTTTTATTATAAGTGAAGGCATGATAAAAATAACTAAAAATACAGTAGAGGGGAAAGAGCAAATTATAAATATATTAACTGTTGGGGATTTTCTTGGAGAAAATAATATATTAGGGGATACCCTTGAAAGTAATGTATCTGCAATAGCTGTTAAAGATACTGAACTATGTACTATTTCTAGAGAAGATTTAAAAGAAATACTATACTCTAATCCTTCTATTTGTTTAAAGCTTCTTTCAGAATTAAATAAAAGATTAATAGAAGTAGAGAATTTAACAAGAAATTTATCTAATAATAATCCGGAAGCAAGAATATGTTGTATGCTTTTAGAGTTTTCAGATAAATATGGAAAAGACATAAATGGAAAAATTGAAATAGACTTACCACTAAATAGAGAAGGAATTGCCAATTATTGTGGAATAGCTAGAGAGACATTAAGTAGGAAACTGACTTTATTAGAAAGTGAAGGTATCATAGAGATTATTGGAAATAAAAAAATAGTAGTAAATAATTTGAATTTGCTAGAAGGATCTATCTTTTAAGAAGGTGTGTATTAAAGGACATAATTACATTGTAAATAATTAGAATTTTTAAAGTGACAAATATAGTCTGGGGGAAAGATTAATATGAGTCTAATATTTAATAAGCCAATAACAGAAATAATAAAATCTAGATACTCAGTTAGAAATTACAGTAATAAGCCTTTATCTGATAAAATTATTAAAGATTTAGAAGATTATATAAGCAAAGTAGATAATCCTTTTAAAATAAATATAAGAATTAGTTTGATAAAAAAGGATAATTTTAAAAATGAAATTAAACTTGGTACTTATGGTGTTATAAAAGGAGCAAATTATTATTTGGTAGCAGCTTGTGAAGATAAAGACTTTGCACTACAAACTTTAGGCTATACTCTTGAAAAAGTAATTTTATATTGCACTTCATTAGGGCTTGGAACGGTTTGGTTAGGGGGAAGCTTTAGTAGAGGAGACTTTGCAAAAGCGATTAATCTTAAAGATAATGAAATATTACCAATAGTATCTCCAGTTGGTTATGAAGGTGGAAAAAAATCTTTACTAGCATCTATTATTGGAAACAATAAAAACAATAGAAAAAAATATTTAGAGCTATTCTTTAATGAAAGCTTTAATATTCCACTTTCGATGGAAAATGCAAAAGAATATGGAGAAGCATTAGAAATGGTAAGATTAGCACCATCAGCTGTTAATAAGCAACCTTGGAGAATAATAAAGGTAAATAAAGATATACACGTATATACAAAGGGAAAAGTTGATATGAATAGAATAGATATAGGTATAGCTCTTTGTCATTTTGATTTATATACAAAGGAAAAAGGAATCAATGGAGAATTTAAATTTATGAATGTCAATATTCAAAGTAAATACGAATATGTTATATCATGGATAAGGGAATAATTATAAAAAGAAAGTCGCTTTAAAGGCTTTCTTTTTATTTTGTATATAAGTGTAATAGAGATTGATTTATATATAATTAAAAAAAGATCTATAAGACAAATAAATATAAAAATTTTTTAATTTATATAAATAATATACAAATAAAAGAATGAATATACAAATTAATAAATTTATAATTGGTATTATAATACGTGTAAAGGGTTTAAGAAACCCTAAAAATTAGAATATTCAAAATTAAAATAATTATAAATTAATTTTATTTAGAGGTGGGATAGAATATGTTACAAGAAAACTTAACAAAAATTCTAGAAAAGAGATTTGATAAGACAATAAAGGAAGCAAGCAACGAAGAAATCTATTTAGCTTTATTAGAATTAACAAAAGGATCAATAAAGAAAAAAGGAACTAATAAAGGAGACAAAAAACTTTATTATATTTCAGCAGAGTTTTTAATAGGAAAGTTATTATCAAATAACTTAATTAATTTAGGTCTTTATGAAGAAGTTAAAGAAGTATTATCAGCAAATGGTAAAGAATTAACTGAAATAGAAGAAGTAGAGTTAGAACCATCATTAGGTAATGGTGGGCTTGGAAGACTAGCTGCATGTTTCTTAGATTCAATTGCAACTTTAGGATTAAATGGGGATGGAGTAGGCTTAAATTATCACTTTGGATTATTTCAACAAGTATTTGAAAGTAATAAACAAAAAACAGTTAAAAATCCATGGATAACTAGTGAAAGTTGGTTAAATAAATCAGATATAAAATTCGAAGTTTTATTTGGAGGATTTAAAGTTACATCAAGTCTTTATGATATAGATGTTACAGGTTATGATAAGGCTTGTAATAAGCTTCGTTTATTTGATATAGATACAATAGATGAAACATTAGTAGAAGAGGGTATAAACTTTGATAAGGAAGAAATAAAGAAAAACTTAACTTTATTCTTATATCCAGATGATAGCGATAAAGCTGGACATTTATTAAGAATATATCAACAATACTTTATGGTAAGTAATGCAGCTCAATTAATTTTATTAGAAGCAGAAGAAAATGGATATGATTTACACAAGTTATATGATCATGTAGTTATTCAAATAAATGATACTCATCCATCAATGGTTATTCCTGAATTAATTCGTCTTTTAGGTGAAAAGGGAATAGAAATGGAAGAAGCTATTGAAATAGTATCTAAGACTTGTGCATATACAAATCATACAATATTAGCAGAAGCATTAGAAAAGTGGCCAATAGAATATTTAGATAAAGTTGTACCACAATTAATGCCTATTATAAGAGAATTAGATAATAAAGTAAAAGCAAAATATGATGATGAAAAAGTAGCTATAATAGATAAGGATAATAGAGTTCATATGGCACATATGGATATTCACTATGGATTTAGCGTAAATGGAGTTGCTGCTCTTCACACTGATATATTAAAGGAAGAAGAATTAAAGCCATTTTATGATATTTATCCAGAAAAGTTTAATAATAAGACAAATGGAATAACATTTAGAAGATGGTTAATCCACTGCAATAATGAACTTACTAAGTTTATAAGTGAATTAATTGGAGAAGACTTTAAAAAGGATGCTACTAAATTAGAAAATTTATTAAAATATATAGATGATAAAGCTGTTTTAAATAAGATTGGAGAAATTAAAAAGAATAATAAAATTGCTCTTAAGGATTATTTAAAAGAAACTCAAAATGTTGAAATAGATGAAAATTCTATATTTGATATTCAGATAAAGAGACTTCATGAATATAAGAGACAACAAATGAATGTACTTTATATTATTCATAAGTATTTAGATATTAAAAAGGGAAATATCCCAACAACTCCAATAACAATGATATTTGGAGCAAAAGCTGCACCAGCTTATATAATAGCTCAAGATATAATTCATACTATCTTATGCTTACAAGAAATTATAAATAATGATCCTGAAGTTAACAAATACTTAAAGGTTGTTATGATAGAAAACTATAATGTAACAAAGGCATCTAAACTAATTCCAGCTTGTGATGTTTCAGAACAAATTTCACTGGCATCTAAAGAAGCTTCAGGAACAGGGAATATGAAGTTTATGCTAAATGGAGCATTAACTTTAGGAACTGAAGATGGAGCTAATGTTGAAATACATGAATTAGTTGGAGATGACAACATTTATATCTTCGGAGAGTCAAGTGAAACTGTTATTGAACACTATAAGAAAGCAGATTATGTTTCAAAGAAATATTATGAAAAGCCTGCAATAAAAGAATTAGTTGACTTTATAGTAAATGATGAAATGGTAGCAGTTGGAGATAAAGAAAACTTAACAAGACTTCATAAAGAATTAATTAATAAAGATTGGTTTATGACATTATTAGATCTTGAAGATTATATCAAGACTAAAGAAGTAGTATTTAAAGATTATGAAGATAGAGAAACTTGGAACAGAAAAGTTTTAATTAACATTAGTAAAGCCGGATTCTTCTCTTCAGATAGAACTATTGAACAATACAATAAGGAAATCTGGAAACTAAAGTAGAAGATGATTATAAATTACAACTACAAACAAAAAAAGCTGCATAAGCAGCTTTTTTTATTTAAATTACTTATAATATCTCATAAGTAATTTATTTATCAAATACTACTCATATTTTCTCATGAGATTGTTCTTCTTCATAAAGAGTTACTATGGCAGTAGTAGAATCAATCCAATATATATCTATATCATCGGCTAATATGTTTTTTCCATCATTTGAAATTGAACTTTTGTATAATTTTATAATTTAAACCAGTAAAATGAAAAATTATATTTATAGAAAATTTAATTAATCATTTTGAGAAATGTTAAATTGAAAATAAAGATTGAAAAAATAATTTATATTTTTAATATAGGTAAATGTTTTCTATGGTTTTTTGCATATAGTAAAAAATCTGACTAAGGAGTATAATATGAAAATGTAAGCATATGTAGTTAAAGAAGGGATGATTAAGTTTATATTAATTGAGTGTATAAAATTTATAGAATTAATAATGTATTAATTTATTTTATGAGTTTTGTATTAAAGAAAATTAAAATTGTATTTAGTTAATTTTAAAATTATAGTAATCAAAGTAGTAGAGGAAATAAATGATATGAAAAAAATAATGACGGTTTTTGGAAGAGACTTAAAAAGTATTATAAAAAATCCAGTAGCAATGATTATTGTCATTGGAGTATGTATTATACCATCTTTATACGCATGGGTTAATATAAAAGCTTGTTGGGATCCTTATGGAAACACAAGTACTATTCCAATAGCAGTAGTAAATAATGATAAAGGAGCAACTATTGCAGGACAAAATATAAATGTAGGGGCTGAAGTAGTAGAGGAGCTTAAAGAAAATAAAAATATAGGTTGGAAATTCGTTAATAATGAAGAGGCTGATATGGGAGTTATTGATGGAACATATTTTGCAACTATAGAAATACCAGAAACTTTTTCAGAGGATTTAACGAGTATAGCAACTGATAAAAGCAAGAAACCAGAAATAACATATAAGCTTGATACTAAAGCAAATCCAGTAGCAGGTAAAATTGCAGGGGTAGCAGAAGGGACTTTAATAGATGAAATTACTTCGAATTTTATAGAAACTGTTAATAAAAAAGCTTTTGAAAAGATTAATGGATATCAAGAGGATATAGATAAAAATCGTAATGATATAGTAAAGCTTAAAAATGCTATTATAACAATTTCTAAAGAGATGGATTCTATAATAGCAGTTTTAGAAAATGTTAATTCAAATTCGGGAAATTTAAATGACTATTTAAAAGAAGTCCAAGCTTCTATTCCTACTTTAACAAGTGGGATAACAAGTAGAGAAACAATAACTCAAAACACTGCAAATTTAATAAAATCAACAAATGATAGTTTTAATACATCTTTCAATGTATTAAATCAAAATCTAAATCAAATGAAGGTTGGTATAGATAATATTATAAGCATATTAGATACTATTAATGTTAATGAAAGTACTACAGATATAAGTAGTAAATTAAATGCTTTAAATAGTAATATGAATGTAGTAAATAATAGTACAGATTCTAATATAAGATATCTTGAAGCTATTAATAAAGAAAAACCGAATAAAGGAATTGGAGACTCAATAGTTGATTTAAAGACAGTTCAAGATAAATTAAATAAACAAACTGATATATTGAATTCAATTACAAAAGGTTATTCTACTTTAAGCGAAGATAAAAAAGAAGTTATAAATCAATTAAAAGCAAATTTAAAGGAAATTTCAAATGATATAGATAAATTAACAAGCAATTTTAAAAATAATGCAATGCCAGTATTAGATGAAATAGCTACAAGTTTAACTGATGCAACACAAAAAGGTTCTCAATTATTAACAAAATCAAAGGAATCAGTAAATGGAATAGCTACTTTGATAAACTCAGCAGCTCAAGGAAGTCAACTTACAAACAAAGTTTCAGACGATATATTAGAACAATTAAATATGTATAAAGATGATATAAAGTATGTAGGAGAGCAATTATCAAAGTTAAATGATGAAAATATAAATAGCATACTTGCAATACTTCAAAGTAATCCAGATTTAATTGCTTCTTTTATATCAAATCCATTTAATATAAAAGAAGTAAAAGTATATTCTGTTCCAAACTATGGCTCAGCAATGGCACCAATTTATTCCGTTTTAGCTCTTTGGGTTGGTGGATTAATATTAACATCAGTATTAAAAACAGAAGCGCCTAAGATTAAATGGGATGAAAAAATTACAATAAGACATAAGTATTTTGGTAAAATGTTTACCTTTGTAATATTGGCTACAATACAAGGTTTAATAATAGCATTAGGTAATATATTTTTACTCAAAGTTTACTCCGTCAATCCATTTTTAATGGTAATATTTTCAGTTTTATCAGCTATAACATTTTCAATAATAATATTTACTAATGTATCATTACTTGGAAATGTAGGAAAAGCAATTAATATAATATTTATGATTATCCAATTAGCAGGTTGTGGAGGAAGTTATCCAGTACAAGTAGATCCTCTTATATTTAGAATATTACAACCATTTTTCCCGTTTACTTATGCTGTAGGAGGCTTTAGGGAGTCAATAGCAGGACCATTAGCAACTAGTGTTACATTAGATATAGTAGTACTATTAATATTTAGTGCATTATATATATTATTAGGTTTTATTTTCAAGCCAAGATTAAATAGCGTAGTTAGCAAGTTTGAAAAAAAATTCCATGAATCAGGTATAGGTGAATAATGGAGGTAAAATAATGAAAATGTTATTTAAGATATTTAAAAGAGATTTAATTAAAATTAAAAAAAATTATGCAGCAATGATTGTAGTAATAGGATTATGTATTATACCTTCACTATATGCTTGGATAAATATTTGGGCTTGCTGGGATCCATATGCTAATACTGGTAATTTGCCTGTGGCTGTAGTAAATAAAGATGAAGGAGCAGTAGTAAATTCTACAGAAATAAATGTTGGGGATGAGGTTGTTGAAAATTTAAAAGAAAATACTTCAATAAAGTGGGAATTTCTAGACGAATGGCAGGCAAATAATGCATTAAATCAAGGCACTTATTATGCGATAATAGAAATTCCGCAAAATTTCTCAAGTGGATTAGTAAGTTTAACTACAAAAAGTCCTAAAAAACCAAATATAATATATAAATCAAATGAAAAGGCTAATGCCATTGCTACAAAAATTACTAATGTAGCTAAAGATAAATTAACAAAAGAAATAAAATCAAACTTTATAGAAACTGTTAATAAAAAAGCGTTTGATGAATTAAATAAAGTAGGATTACATTTAGAGAATAATAAGCCTAAAGTTCTTGGTATTAAAGATGTAATAAGTACTGCAGAAAATGATTTAGAAAGTATACAAAATTATATTAATGATTCATCAAAAAATGCAGAGGATTTAAATAATTATATATACAGTATAAAAAATGATTTACCACTTATTACAGAACAAATAAATGATTTGCAAGATGCAGCAGAAGCAAGTAAAAGGCTAGTAAATGAAAGTAAAAATAATTTAATTACACTTAATGGAGACATCAATAGTAATATTATTAACTTACAGGCGCTATCACAAAAGATAGATACAATGTTAAAAAGTATGAAAAATATAAATATGCCTAAAGAGGATATTATAAAGAATATTGATCAATTACAAAGCTATACAGGAACTATGGAAGCTTTAGCAAATGCTTCTATTAAAGAATTAGAAGAAATTAACTCAACATTAAATGATGAAAAGTTAAATTTATTAATATCGAATCTTAAGAATTTAGAAAAAACATTAAAAAATCAAGAAAATATATTAAATGAATTAAAGGATAAAGTAAATAACGGTAAGATCGAAGAAGGCTTTTCTAATAATATAGATAATGTTATAAAATTAAATGAGGATGCTGTTAACAATATAATATCAATATCAAATGAATATTATAGAAATAGTACAAATACTATTAACAATGTTGCTAATACAACGAACTTAAGTTTAGATAATTTAAATTCAATTTTAGAAACATCAAAAGTAATAGTACCACAACTAAATGCTTTAGCTAATTATGGTATAGCATCGAGTAATGAAGCAATGGATGATGCAGAAAGGTTAAGCGAAAAAATAGCTACATTACAAAAAAATATAAAAGAATTAAATGAGAAATTAAATAATTTAAATGAAGAAAGTTTAGATGAAATTATAAGCATAATGGGAAAAAATCCAGAAGAAATAGCTAATTTTATATCTTCACCAATAGAAGTAAGTGAAATTGAAGTATATGGTAAAGGTGTATTTGGAATTGGATTAACTCCGTTCTATACAGTATTAGCCATATGGGTTGGTGCACTTTTAGCAGGAGCTTTGTTAACAACGCATTGTGAGGATTTTGAATATGGGCCACAACCTAGTATGATGCAAAGACATTTTGGTAAGATGCTTCTTTTTATTAGTATAAGTTTAATTCAAGCATTTATAGTAACTTTAGGTGACTGGTTAATATTAAAAATAAAGGTGTATAATGTACCATTATTATTTGGTTTTTCATTTTTAACATCTATTACTTTTACAATAATAATTTTCACTTTAGTATCTATTTTGGGGAATGTAGGAAAAGCTATTGCAGTTATTATAATGGTTTTTCAGATAGCAGGAGCTGGAGGAATATATCCAATACAAACTAACCCTGAGATATTTGGAGTTTTATATCCATTATGGCCATTTACATATGCTATAAATGGATTTAGAGAAGCAATAGCAGGACCAGTTTGGAAAACTGTAATAACTAGTGTATTAGCACTTGTAGTATATTCATTAGTGTTTATAATTCTTTCAATATTAAAGAAACCATTTCATAAGTTAATTCACTTTATGGAACATAAATTTGAAGAAGCAGAGATATAAAAATATAAGAAAAGGATATAGAAATTAAGAGTCTATATCCTTTTTGTCTTTTATTCAAAATAAAAAAAGCTGTAGTTGCAGCTTTTTTTATCTAAAGTTAACTTCACGTTCAGGAATTTTATATTGTAAATATTCTTCTATTTCCTCTAAAATATTATAATTTTTAGGATCAGTAATAAGGCAAGTGTAGCCACTATCTCCAGCACGAGCTGTTCTTCCTATTCTATGAATATAACTTTCAACACTTTCAGGTGCATCATAATTATATATGTGAGTAACTCCAGTAATATCTATACCTCTTGAAGCAACATCTGTAGCTATTAAATATTGAATATCACAGTTTCTAAAAGACTTCATTATTTTTTCTCTTTTATTTTGAGGAACATCACTATGTATTTTTTCAGTCTTTATACCTTTAGAGGAAAGCTTTGCTTCTAGCTCGTCAGCTCTTCTTTTAGTTCTGCAAAAGATAATAGACATAAAAGGATTATCATCTTCTAAGATTTTAACTAAAGCATCAACTTTCCATCTATCAGTAGTTTTAACTACTTGTTGTTTGATGTTAGGAATTATAGATTCCTCTTCTTCTGTAATATCAATGATTTGAGGATTATTCATATATCTATAAGCTAATTTCTTTACTTTAGAATCTATAGTTGCAGAGAAACAAAGAGTTTGTAATTTTTTAGGAGCATAAGACATTATCTTTTCTATCTCATTTCTAAATCCCATTAAAAGCATTTGATCTGCTTCATCTATAACTACAGTATTTAACTTACTTAAATTTATGCTTTTTCTTTCTAAATGATCAAGTAGTCTTCCAGGAGTTGCAATAATTATATTGATTCCTTTATCAAGCTTTTTTAACTGAGAGCCTACATCTTTACCACCATAAGCTGCTAGTATTCCTAAATTGCTTATATTAAATTTATTAGCTTCTTCAGTGATTTGTATAGCTAATTCTCTTGTTGGAGATAAAATTAATACTTCTGTATTTTTAGAATTATTATTTACTCTTTGAAGAATAGGTAATAAAAAAGCTAGAGTCTTCCCAGAACCTGTTTTTGACTTAGCAATAATATCATTATTATTCATAATTAAAGGAATAGTTTGAACTTGAATTTCAGTAGGTGTTTTTATATTATAATTATTTAATTTCTTTATTAAGTTATCATCTATTTTTAAATTTTTAAAATTCATAAATTAAGTCCTTTCATAATTTAAAATAAAATAAAGTGGAGCTTGGTATCCGGCGAAAGACAACCAAGCTCCACAAATAATTAGCACTTACGTACCAACTGCTTAATAATAATAACATTAAATTAATAAATAATCAACATAAAGTTTTTTATTTTATATTTAGAAAATCTTTAGAATTACCTAAAGTATCTCTTTAGGATTAGAAGATATACTTTAGGTAATAGGGATTAAGTAGAAATTTTATTGTATAATATTGATAGTATTTTAAAAAAGGAGTTAAGTTATGAATTCATATAATGTTTTAGTTGTAGAGGATGAAAAGGAGATAGCAGATGCTATTGAAATATACTTAAAGAACCAAGGGTATACAGTTTTTAAAGGATACAATGGAATAGAAGGACTAGAAATTATAAATAAGGAAGAAATTCATTTAGCAATAGTGGACATAATGATGCCTAAAATGGATGGTATAACTATGACTGTAAAGCTTAGAGAAAAATATGATTTTCCTATTATTATGCTTTCAGCAAAATCTGAGGAGGTTGATAAAATAGTAGGACTTAATATAGGAGCTGATGATTATGTTGCGAAGCCATTTACTCCACTAGAATTATTAGCTAGAGTAAATTCTCAGTTAAGAAGATACTCTAAATATTTAAATGCTCTTGGTGTAGAAAAAGAGAAAACAAACAGTTTTATAATAGGAGGTCTTGAATTAAATGTTGATAAAGTTGAATTAAGTGTTGACGGAAATCTAGTTAAAATAACACCAATTGAGTTTAAGATACTTCAGCTACTTATGCAAAATCCAGGGAGAGTATTTTCATCAGAAGAAATATATGAAAGAGTATGGAACGAGCAAGCAATCAATACTGATACAATAATGGTTCATGTAAGAAATATAAGAGAAAAAATTGAAATTAATCCTAAGAATCCGAAATATTTAAAGGTGGTGTGGGGAGTTGGATACAAAATTGAAAAGCAGTAAAAAAAATTACCTATTAAGCACAGTAGTATTTATATTAGTTATTTTAACATCAGTGGGTTTAGTAGCATCTTATCCAAGAATAGCTAAACTTGCAAATGAAAAAGAAAAACCTCCATATTATGAAGATTATTATTTTCAAATGGATTTATTTAAGGGAAGCTTTGTATTATATAAAGATCTTTTAGAAAAGGAACAAAACAGAGACATTTCTTCAGAAGAAATATTCTTTAAGGAATTCAAAAATGATAAATATGATTATAATTATATAAAACAAAGACTTAATTCTGAATTAAGTAATTGGAATAGAATATTAAAAAGAGATTTGAAAAATTTAGATTATTATATTATAGATAAGCAAAGCAAAGTCTCATCTACGAATACAGATAAAAATTTAGGTGCTTTAATATCTAATGAAACAAATAAAGATCTATTAAATGATTTGGAAAGTTATTATGGATATTATATGGTAATTGACTTCGATGAATATGGTGGTATTAAGGTAAATAAAATAAAGGGAGCTGATGAAAGTACAATTGATATATTTATGGATTTTCAGTGGAGAAATTTAATAGATGGATATGGTAATCTTACATTATCAAACCCTAAAAATATAACTATAACCTATGCAGTTCCTAAGGAATTGAAGTATGTAGATAGAATAAGTAATTATATGAATAGGTTTAATAGTTATGCTTATGGAGATATCATTATAATTTATGTTTTGATAGCTTATGCAGTGATAGTGCTTATATCTTTAATTATTCCATATAGAAAGTCAAAAGACATTATTGGAATTAGAAATTTTATTAAAATGCCTTTTGAGATAAATACAATTATAATTACTGTAATTACAGCTTTAGTTTCGTTATCTCCGAATATATCTTACTGGACTGCAAACAATGAATGGATTAAAGAAGCTTTAGCTAAAGTTGGGATTCCAGTTATATTAACAACTCCATTATTAATGATAGGAAATGTAGCGTACTGGTTTATTTTATTAATTACAGCGTTTTCAACTATAGTTTTACTTAAATCTATATTTAATAAAGGAATAAAGAATTATATAAAAGAAAACACAATAATATATAAATTTTTTAAGTGTTTAAAAAATTTATGGATAAAAATATATAATAGTATTACAGATATAAATTTAAAAGATAAGTCTAATAAAGTAATAATTAAAATATTAGCAGTTAATCTTATAGTTTTAATTTTTATGTGTAGCATATGGTTTTTCGGAATAGGTGTATCTATAATATATACAATAGTTCTATTCTTTATTTTAAGGAAACATTTTAATAATATAAAAAATAAATATCAAATATTGCTTAAGGCTACAAATAAAATTGCAGAGGGAAATTTAGATGTTACTATAGAAGAAGAACTTGGAGTTTTTGAACCACTAAAAGATGAACTACAAAAGATACAAAAGGGATTCAAAAATGCAGTTGATGAAGAGGTAAAAAGCCAAAGAATGAAAACTGAGCTTATATCAAATGTATCTCACGATTTAAAGACTCCATTAACATCAATAATTACTTATATAGACTTACTAAAAGGTGAAAATGTAAGTGAAGAAGATAGAAGGATATATTTAGATACATTAGATAGAAAATCTCAAAGACTTAAAAATTTAATTGAGGATTTATTTGAAGTAAGTAAAGCAACAAGTAAGAATATTCAATTAAATATAGTTAATGTAGATATAGTTTCTCTTATGAAACAAACTCAATTTGAGTTAAGCGATAAAATAGAAGAGTCTTCATTAAAATTCAAGTGGAATTTTCCAGAAAGCAAAGTTATAGTACCGTTAGATAGTCAAAAAACCTTTAGAGTATTTGAAAATCTGTTAATAAATATAGTTAAATATTCAATGCCAAATTCAAGAGTTTATATAGATATAATAGATGAAAATGAAGAGGTTTATGTGACTTTAAAAAATATGTCTGCCAATGAAATTGATTTTGCGGCTGAAGAAATAGTAGAAAGATTTGCAAGAGGAGATGAATCAAGAAATACAGAAGGTTCAGGACTTGGATTAGCAATAGCAAAAAGTTTTGTTGAATTACAAGGAGGAACCTTAAATATAGAAGTAGATGGAGATTTATTTAAAGTAATATTAAAATTTAAAAGGTAATAGAAAATATTAGCGTAAGACTAAAATAATTTTAACAGTTAACTTTAAAATCTTATAATAGCTAAAAAAGACATCAACAGGATATAATATTTATCTAATTGATGTCTTTTTTAATATTTAAAATAAAATTTGTAAAAGAAGTAGTTGAAAAATTAAATGTAAAATCTATTTTGCAACAGTCTCTTTTGAGATATAATATAACTTGATATAAAGGTTTACAATAAAATAACAATAATATAAATATGATATTTTATAGGGGGAGAGTTTATGATTTATAAAGTTGAAGAAAATGATATTATGTTAGTTTTTGATAAAGTAACTACTTACTTGAATGAGTTGTTTGAAGAAAAATTATTGGTAGCTTTTAATAATATTAAAGAGTGTATAAAGGTATATGAGGGAGAGAGTATTCCTTTAAAAGTAACTGTGGGACAAGAAGTATTAAAAGGATCAGCAGCATATGAGTGTATGATGAGTAAAAGAACTATAAATAAAATAATACCTAAGGAAGTTTTTGGAGTTCCGTATAAAGTATATGCATTTCCAATATATGATAATAATAAAGAAATTGTAGGTTCAATATCTATTTGTAAGAGTTTGATAAGGCAAAATAGAATTTTAAGTATAGCAGAAAATATAGAAAGAAGTTTATCGGAAATTAGTGGAATAGTAGCAGGAATTGCAATGAGTGTTCAAAATGCTGCCCTTGAAAGTGAAAATATAAATGAGAAATCAACAATAGTAAAGAAGGAAGTTGCAGGAACTGATAAAATATTATCAATAGTTAAGGAAATAACTAACCAAAATAATCTTCTTTCTTTAAATGCTAGGATTGAAGCAGCTAGAGTTGGAGAACTGGGAAAGGGATTTGCTGTGGTAGCTAGGGAAATGGGGAACTTGGCGAAAAATAGCAAAGATTCATTAAAGGAAATAGAGGATAAGCTTTTAAGTGTTAGAGAAGCTTTTAATGATATTACAGAGAAGTATTCTAATATGAATAGTGGCTTCGGTGAGCAAGTCTCTTCATTAGAGGAGATCGCAGCAACTATAGAGGAGTTAAATAAAACATCTACAAATCTAAGAGAGATGGCAGAAAAAATGTAGGCTGTATTTAGGATTATAGGAGGGGTATTATGACAAATCTTTTTAAGCATAATTTAAAAATAAAAGATAGACAATCTATGGTTAACATAACAGAAATTATAAATGAAGATATTAAAGTTTCTAATATCAAAGAAGGAATTGTAGTAGTTTATTGTCCTCATACAACAGCAGGAATTACTATTAATGAAAATGCAGATCCAGATGTGGTAAAAGATTTAATTTATGGTTTTGAAAAAGTATATCCAACTATTGATAAAAATTATAAACATTTTGAAGGAAATTCTCATGCTCATATGAAATCATCAACTATGGGAGTATCACAAACTTTAATACTTAATGATGGAATGTTAATACTTGGGAGATGGCAAGATATTTATTTTTGTGAATTTGATGGTCCAAGAGAAAGAACTTTTTATGTGAAAATAGTAAAAGGATAAAATTATAAGATAATTATGTACAGCGTAGATAGATTTGCTTTTATACGAGTCTATCTACTATTTTTTTATAAATAAATCTCATATATTAATATATCTTTTAGTAATAAAATTTAGTTTCTATAAATCATTTTGAATGCTTTTCTTAAAAGAGTATCCTTATATTGTACAAGCAAAAGGCTTTGAATATTTAAAGTATCATTATAAAAGTTCCAATTGTAATAAAAATACCGCCTAATAATGTTTTTACAGTGAGAGTTTCTTTTAAAATTATAAAAGCTAGAATCATACTAATTACAACACTAAATTTATCTATTGGAACTACCTTTGAAGCTTGTCCAATCTGAAGAGCTTTATAATAAAATAACCAGGATAAGCCTGTAGCAATACCTGATAAAATTAGAAATATCCAACTTTTTTGATTTATATTAGAAATTTGATTGTAGCTTCCATTAATAAAAACTATTCCCCAAGCCATTATTAACACTACAACAGTACGTATTGCCGTAGCTAAATTTGAGTTTATATTTTCTATTCCTATTTTAGCTAAAATTGAAGTTAATGCAGCAAAAAATGCTGAGAGAAGTGCAAAGACTATCCACATATTAGAAGCCCCTTTAACATTTATTTTTTTTATCAATGTAAATTTCCTCCATATAAGACTTTAAATTAATTATATACTATCAGTATTAATAAAGCTATGAAATGATAATGGAAATCAATAAAAATTTTTTATTTTCTTTAAACATGTTAATTATATAAATTGAAAAGTAAATATAGATAAAATAATATAAATAATATCTAAATATGCATATAATATAAATTTATAGCATTATATATAGTAAAGGATAAAATTAAATATTATTTATAATATAATAATATTTAAAACTTAAAAAACTATTAAATTAACAGGAAAAAAGAGGAAAACTTAATGCTGTATAGAAGTATTAACTGTAACTAATTTTATGGAGGGGGTAGTATGGTATTATCAACTAATCCAGCAGTTAGGCTATACGAAATTTTAAGTGAAGCAAAGGAGTTTTGTAGTAAAAGTTCTAGTAAACAAAGTAGATTTAGAACAGTAGAATCGGTTCTTGCTCAGGTCTTTGATTTAGATATAAACGACGACGAAAAAATATTTAAATCTATCATACAAATTGTAGAAATGATAGAGAATATTAAGAAGTTAACTAATAAGATAGAGAGTGATTCTAAGGATGGATTAGTAAAAACTCTTACTAACTTTGAAAAAAAGATTATGGCAATAGGGTTAGATGATGATATACACAAGTTAGACAATATAATAACAAAAGAAATACTAATATCAATAAGCGGTTTAGCATTAGCTTTAGATGTAAGTAATCAATATAGAAATATAGAAGAAGAAAATTTAATGAAGTTCAAGGAAAAAATACACATATTAATAGAAGAATTAAATGAGTTAGAAGTAAATGAAGAACTAAAGGAGTTTTTAAATAGTGTACTTACTGATTTATACTATAAAATAGATGAATATAAGATGTATGGAATGGATGGATTAAAGATCTCCGTTGAACAAGGGCTAGGAAGTATAATGTTTAATAAAAATATTTGTGTGGAAGCTTCTAGGAATGCAAAGTTTAAAGAAAATATAAAAAAGGTTTTAAATTTACTTACAAGTATAAATACAACAATTTCATTTGTAAAAAACATTATGCCAATAGCCTCAGAAGCAAATGACATAGTAAATAGGTTGTTAGGATAAAAAAAGAGCTATATTATTGGTAATTTTCCAATAATATAGCTCTTTTTCTATTTATGTGTTGTACGAGTCGAAGGCTCATTCTCCCCATATGGAGTCTTTTCATTAGATTTATTTTTAATCATCTTATCATAGTTAGGTGATGATGGATTAGTAGTATCTTTTGAATTTTTATTTTTCATTTAAAATCCTCCTTAATGATTATTATCAATAATTAGAATTCCCCTATTATTAGAAAATATTATTATTTATAAGTGTATAAAATAAAACTTATGTAAGATATATTTAAAAGTAGAATCTTTATTATACTTAAATAATATGAAATTTTGATATATAATTTAATATAGTGGAAAAACAAGAAAATAGTGGTTTTTTATTATTAGGAGGAAAAATGGATACAAAGAAAATTTTTATAATAGAAGATGAAGATAAAATTAGAACGGAATTATGTACTTTCTTAAATAGATATGGATATGAAGCTAGTTATTCCTTAAATTTTGAAAATATAGTAGAAGAGGTTATGAAAGAAAAATATCATTTAATTTTATTAGATATTAATCTTCCTTATTATGATGGATATTATATTTGCAGAGAAATTAGAAGACGAAGCTCTGTCCCAATAATAGTTGTAACAAGTAGAGATAGTGAAGTGGACGAGCTTATGAGTATGAATTTAGGAGCAGATGATTTCATAACAAAGCCTTATAATACTCAAATACTTTTAGCTAGAATATCTTCAATAATAAGAAGAACTTATAATAATTCTGATTCAGAAATATTGGAATATAGAGGACTTTTACATAACTTATCTACAAGTGAAGTTGACTATAATGATAAAAAAATTGAACTTAGCAAAAATGAAAGTAAAATACTATATGTTTTAATAAAAAATAAGGAAAAGATAGTATCTAGAAATGAAATAATAGAAGCTTTATGGCAGTCTGACGAATTCGTAGATGATAATACATTAACAGTAAATATAAATAGGTTAAGAAAAAAGCTAGAGGAAATAGGAGCAATAGACTATTTAAAAACTAAGAGAGGGCAAGGGTATATATTAATATGGGATTAATGGACTTTATTAAAGAAAGAATATTATTTGTAATTATAAGTTTATCTATATTGATATTTAGTTCAATACTTTTGCGAGCTTTAAATGTAGATTCATATGCTATTGCATTTATGTTTATACTTAATTTAATTAGTGGATTAATATTTCATGTATATGACTATTTTAATAAAAAAAAGTATTATAATGAGTTGATTTCTAATTTAGATACATTAGATAAAAAATATTTAATTTCAGATGTTGTAGATGAGGGGAATTTTATAGATAGTAAGATTTTATATTATGTAATTAAAGAAGCTAATAAAGCTATGAATGATGAAATTGCTTCTTTAAAAATAAATAATAATGAATATAGAGAATATATAGAGTTATGGGTCCATGAGATAAAAACTCCAATATCCAGCTGTAAATTACTTATAGAAAATAATAAATCAGATATTACAAAAAGTATAGATGATGAAATATATAAAGTTGAAAACTATATTGAACAAGCTCTTTTCTACACTAGAAGTAATGCTTTAGAAAAGGATTATATAATAAAAGAATTAAACCTAAAGAACTCCATTAATAAAGTTATAAAAAGAAATGCTAATACTTTAATAGAAAGAAAAATAAAAATTGAAGTAAAAGATTTAGATGTAATTGTTTATTCAGATAGTAAGTGGATTGAATTTATTATAAATCAAATAATATCTAATTCTATTAAATATATTGGAAATGGTGAACGTATAATCAAGTTTTATACAAATAAGGTAGGAGAAAACATTATTTTATATATTGAAGATACAGGAATTGGAATGAGTGAAAAAGATGTAATTAAGGTCTTTGAAAAAGGATATACAGGAGAAAATGGGCGTAGATTTGGAAAATCAACAGGAATAGGTCTATATTTGTGTAAAAAGTTAGCTATAAAGCTTGGACTTGGAATAAATTTGACTTCAGAGCTTAATGTTGGAACTAAAGTATCAATAATATTTCCTATAAATAGAATGATGATTTTTGAAAAGTAATTTTAAATATAGTTATATTACAAAAGTGTAAGTTTTCTGTTATGTTATTCTATGGATTGAAGGCACAATAAATCTTAGAATTATCCTATAGTAATAAATAGGAGGAAAGATAATATGGGAAAAGAAGTATTGAAAGTAAGTAATATAGAAAAGTATTATGGAAGGAAAGGTAATGTTACAAAAGCAATTAATGATATAAGTTTTGCAGTTGAAGAAGGAGAATTTGTTGGTGTTATGGGAGCATCAGGAAGTGGGAAAACTACACTTTTAAACTGTATATCAACAATAGATAAGGTAAGTAGTGGACATATTTATATATCAGGAAATGATATTACAAAATTAAATTCCAAAAAGATATCAAAATTTAGAAGAGAAGAGCTAGGATTTATATTTCAGGATTTTAATCTTTTAGATACTTTAACAGCTTATGAAAATATAGCTTTAGCTTTAACTATATTAAAAATCAATCATAAGGAAATAGATAAAAGAGTAAAAGAAATAGCTAAAAAATTAAATATAGAAGAGGTTTTAAATAAGTATCCATATGAAATGTCGGGTGGACAAAAGCAAAGAGTTGCATCTGCAAGAGCAATAATAACAAGTCCATCATTAATATTAGCAGATGAGCCAACAGGGGCTTTAGACTCTAAATCAGCCAAGATGCTTTTAGAAAGCTTGGAAAGTTTGAATAAAAGCCTGAATGCAACAATTATGATGGTTACTCATGATGCTTTCTCTGCTAGTTATGCAAGTCGTATTTTGTTTATTAAAGATGGAAGGATATTTAATGAATTAGTTAGGGG
Organism: Clostridium sp. MB05; assembly: GCF_046581255.1. Classification (NCBI taxonomy): domain Bacteria; kingdom Bacillati; phylum Bacillota; class Clostridia; order Eubacteriales; family Clostridiaceae; genus Clostridium; species Clostridium sp. MB05. The sequence continues at coordinate 1,447,540 of NZ_CP174370.1, forward strand.
AAGTGATTCGAGAAAAGAATTCTTTGAGAAGATAATTGAAGTAATAACTCTTCTTGGAGGTGATCAAAACAATGTATTCTAAGTTGGCATTTAGAAATTTGAAAAGAAGTTTTAGAGATTATACTATATATTTTTTAACATTAGTATTTGGGGTATGTATATTTTATACATTTAATTCAATACAATCTCAAAGCATTATGATGGAGTTAAATGAATTTCAAGCATCAGCCTTTGAGCAAGTAGATGGTATAATGGGGTATGCGTCAATCTTTGTATCATTTGTTTTAGCATTTTTAATTATATATGCAAATAACTATTTAATAAAAAGAAGAAAAAAAGAGTTTGGAATATATATGACATTAGGAATGGAAAAAAGCAGTTTATCTAGAATAATATTTATAGAAACATTAATAGTAGGTGTAATATCTTTAGCTATAGGCTTAGGTATAGGAGTACTTTTATCACAAGGGTTATCAGTAGTAACAGCTAAAATGTTTGAAGTAAATCTTATTAAATTTAAGTTTACTTTTTCATCAAGTTCAATGATAAAAACTTTAGTTTGTTTTGGAACTATATATTTAATTGTGTTAATGTTTAACTCAATAGCAATAAGAAAGGTTAATCTTATTGATTTGTTAACATCATCAAGAAAGAATGAAAAAATAAAAATAAGAAACATTTGGATTTCTGTAATAACATTTATTATAAGCTGTATTATGATTGGATATGCATATTATATGGTTTTAAAAAATGGAGTAGCCACAGTAAGTCTTAATGTAACTGGTGTAAGTATATTATTAGGTACAGTAGGAACATTTTTATTTTTCTTTTCTTTATCAGGCTTTTTACTAAAGTTAGTTCAAGCTAATAAAAAGCATTATTTAAAGAATTTAAATATGTTTTTATTAAGACAAATAAATAGTAAGATAAATACAGTATTTATGTCTATGGCTTTTATATGTTTAATGCTATTTATTGGAATTTGCATGCTTGCAGGAGGACTTGGTATAAATAGCGCCATGAATGCCGATATAAAAGATTTAACCCAATATGATTTAACATTTTGGAACTTTAAAGGCACTAATATAGAAAATATATTACAAGAAAATGGAGTAGATTTAAATGAATACTCTAATGAATATGTGAATTATATAAATTACAATAGTGATTTAAAATATAATGATATTTTGTCAGAGGAAGGAAGAGAAGAACTTAAAAATTATTATCAAGTTTTCTCAAATCAACCAGTTCAAATTATAGGCTTATCAAAATTTAATGAAATTATGAATATGGCAAATAAGGAAAGTATAAAATTAAATAATGATGAATATGCAATATTTACTGATGTAAATGATTCTATAAAGGTATTTGATAAGGCTTTAGATGAAAATAAGGAGATAAATATAAATGGATTTACACTAAAACCAAGTGAAATTGATGTTATTGAGGTTGTCGCTTATGATCATATGATGAAAAGTAACATGTGTACTATTGTAGTTAATGATTCAATTACTGAAGGTCTAACACCAATAAGCTCATTCTTGAACTTAAATTATGATAAGAATAAAAATAATATTGAGCAATTAATTAAAGAAAAGGTAGATCCTATAGCTGAAAAAGAAAAAGGCAATATATATTCTCTTACAAAAGATGAGTTATTAGCAGATTCATCAAGTCTTGGAGCAATAATATCATATTTAGGAATTTATATTGGAGGAATATTTTTAATAACAGCAGCAGCGGTATTAGCTCTTCAACAATTATCTGAATCAACAGACAACATAGAGAGATATAATCTATTAAGAAAAATAGGTGTTGATGAAGAATTAATTAATAAATCTTTATTAAGTCAAATAGCAATATATTTTATGATGCCACTAGCTTTAGCGTTAATACATTCAATAGCAGGATTAGAATTTTCGAAAAAAATCATAACTGCTTTTGGCGGCATAAGTATAATGAATAATATATTAATAGCATTAGTTGTATTATTAATAATATATGGTGGATATTTTATAGCAACTTACTTTGGAGCAAAGAAAAATATAAATCAAAGAATATAATAAATTATTTTAATAGAAACAATTATTTAAAAGGGTGATATAGTTTAATTTAATAAGACTATATCACTCTTTTTCATCTCATTTAATTTTATGATAGTATATAATATATAAGTAAAAAGTAATAATATAAAGAATAGTTTTTATTAAGGCTTATAGCAATAATTAAAATTTAATTGAAGGAGGACTTATATGAAAATATTAATTACAAATGATGATGGAATAGATGCGAGAGGGATAATAGCTTTAGCAAAAAAAATATCTAAAAAACATGAAGTGATAGTTGTTGCGCCTAGAGAACAAAAAAGTGCATCCAGTCATTCTATATCAATTCACAGCCCTATAAAAATAAGAGAAGAACAAATAGATAAAGGCTTTAAATCCTATAGTTTAGTTGGAACTCCAGCTGATTGTACTCAAGCAGGATTATCATTACTTGGAGAAAATATAGATTTAGTTATTTCAGGGGTGAATAGAGGATTAAATTGTGGAACTGATATATTATATTCCGGGACAGTATCTGCAGCTATAGAAGGAGCAATATATAGTGTGCCATCAATTGCTATTTCTATGGAAGTAGATTGGAGTAGAGAAGATGAGGATTATACAAAAGCAGTTAATTGGGTAAGTAGGATTGTAGATATAGCAGAAAAAAGCTATTTAAAAGATAATGTGGTTTTAAATATTAATGTTCCAGATGTAAAAGAAGAAGAGATTAAAGGATTTAAGGTTTGTAGGTTAGGAAAATCAACATATAAAACTGATTATATTTTAATAGAAGAAAATGAAGATAAGATTTATATGACAAAAGGAACGAGAAATAACATTTTAGAAGATGATTCGGATTTGTATTTTTTATCAGAGGGGTATGTAACATTAACACCACTGCATTTTGACTTTACTAATTTTAAGATATTAGATGAAGTGAAGAATATATTTGAAGATAAGGTGATGGAAGAATGGAAGACGAAAAGATAAAAGATATATTGCTACAAAGAAAAAATATGAAATTTAGATTAATAATTGAAGGAATTATCATAGGCTTAATTACAGGCGGGGTTATAGTACTAAATAGAATAGCTATAAAAAAGTCATATGGAGTTTTTAATAAGCTATATTTATGGGGAAATAAGGGTTTAATTAATAGTCTTTTAGTAATAATAGTTTTAGCTATAATAGGAATAATAGTTGGAATTATGGTTAAAAAAGAAGGAATGATTTCTGGTAGTGGTATTCCACAAGTAAAGGGAAGAGTTATAAATAAGTTAAAAATGAATTGGCTTAGAATACTGATATATAAATTTCTAGGTGGAGTGTTAGCATTATCAGCAGGGCTTTCTCTTGGAAGGGAGGGTCCATCAGTACAAATTGGTGCTTCTATAGGAGAAGGGGTTGCAGAAAAAACTTATAAAAAAATTCCTGTAAAAAAAGAATTTTTAATAACAGCGGGGGCATCTGCAGGGCTTTCTGCTGCATTTAATTCGCCACTATCAGGAATAGTATTTGCATTAGAAGAAATCCATAGAAATTTTTCTCCATTAGTCTTATTACCTGCTATGGCAGCTGCTATAAGTGCTGACTTTGTATCGAAAAATTTTTTAGGGATGGAGCCAGCATTAAAATTTAATACTATGAATGCATTGCCTTTAAAATATTACTGGATATTAATTATTTTAGGTATTATAACAGGAGTAATGGGAGTTGTATTTTCAAAAGGAATATACTTATTTCAAGATTTGTATTCTAAATTAGAAAGAGTGCCTCAAGAAGTTAAAGTGATGATACCATTTATAATAACAGCAGTTATTGGGTTGATATCTCCTATGTTATTGGGAGGAGGACATGAATTAATATTAGATTTATCATCGGGAGAACAATCTATTTTATTTCTAATAATAATATATTTATTAAAGTTCCTATTATTATTAGTTTGTTTTGGATCAGGGGTACCAGGAGGTATATTCCTTCCAATGTTACTTCTTGGAGCTGTTCTTGGAGATATTGTTGGAGTATTTTCAATAGATATTTTAGGTGTAAGTAGTTCATTTATAATTAACTTTATAGCACTAGGTATGGCTGGATATTTTGTATCTGTAGTAAAAGCTCCTATAACAGGTATAGTTCTTATTATGGAAATGACAGGTTCATTTAATCATTTATTATCACTATCAGTAGTTGTAATAATTTCATATATAACATCAGAATTTCTAAGAAATGAACCTATATACGAAGTCCTCTTAGAAAGACTTCTTAAAAAAGTTGGAGTAAATAAAGAAGAAAATGATAATAAGAAAACTATATTAGAGTTTGTAGTTGAAATGGGAAGCTTAGTAGAAGAAAAATTTATAAGCGAAATTGAATGGCCAAAGGATTGTTTACTTGTTTCTATAAAAAGAGGAGAAAAAGAAATAATTCCAAGGGGATCTGTAAAATTAATAAGTGGCGATTACATAGTAGCTTTAGTGAATATAGACAAAAGAGCTTTTATAATAGAAGAAATTAATAAACTTACTTTAGTCTAGGAAAATTAAAAGAGAACTATAAATTAAAACCCTTAATTTATAGTTCTCTTATTAATTTAAGATCATTAATGAAAGTAGTTAAGTTTAAATATAGCTAGGATAAAGTTACCTCCTTTTTATATACTAAAAAATTTATCAAAGTTTATAACTAATATTAAGTTAATAATACTTATTAGAATAAATATAAAAGAAAGTTTTAAGAATAAGTTATATTTGAATTAAAGTCTTTAGAGATTATAGTATTAGTAATATGAAATATAGAAAGTACTAGCTTAAATTATGATAATAATATTATATAAATCATAATAATACGATATATAATCTTACAAGTATAAATGTTAATATTTAACTATAAAGTATGTTTTTATAAATAAAAGTTTATAAAAGGGGAGTTGTTTTTATGATATTTAAGAAAGTGCTAAGTCTTATGATAACGTCTACATTATGTTTAGGCTTATTAGTAGGATGTGGAAACAAAGATACAGGTGAAAATAGTACAAGCAAAGGAAATGATGAATCATTTACACTTAGAATTTCTACTACTGGAGAAAAAGATGATAATTTAGACCTTGCTATGGATATGTTTAAAGAAAAATATCCAAATGCAGAATTTGAAATTATATCTAGCCCTTGGAATGCTACAAGAGAAAAACAAATTACACTTATGAGCATGGGAGATATACCTGATATTTGTAAAACAGGAGGATGGGCAAAAGAATTTTATAATGATGGACTTGCTATGAATTTGACAGATGTAATAAAAGATTGGGATATTTACAATAAACTAACACCAGGACAATTAGAACGTATGAAATTCGGTGACGACATTTGTGCTGTAACTTACAACACAAACACTATGTATATGTTCTATAACAAGAAATTGTTAGAAAAGCTAGGAGTAGAAGTTCCCAAAACTATTGCTGATTTAGAAACTTTAGGTAAAAAGATTAAGGAAAGTGGAACCAAAACTGAAGATGGTAAAAACGTATATGCTGCAAATATATCTACAGGGAGTGTTTGGGACATATCTACTTGGGCATTTTCATTAGGCGCAGATTTTATGAATAAAGACTATACTAAAACCTTAATTGACTTACCAGAATCTATTGCAGCCCATACAAAAATGCAAGAGTTTGTTAAAAATGGTTGGGCACCTATTCCTGATGGGACATCAGATCAACTTTGGTTCAATGGACAATTAGCAACTTACATCACTGGTGAATGGACTATTCCTGCTACATTAGATGCAAAAATAGATGTGGGGTATGCTCCAGCACCTGCAGGATCAACTGGACTAAGTGTTGCTCCTATAGGAGGATGTGATTGGGTTATTACTGAGCAGTCTAAAAATAAAGAAAAAGCCATTGAGTTTCTAAAATTGATGTATTCAGAAGAATTCCAAGTAAAAGCTGATAGAGGTGTTACAGACTTATCTATATATGATAACACAGAAAAACAAAAATTATGGGAAAAAGATGGAGTTCTTGAATCTAAAAAAGTTCAACAAGAACAATTAAAAACTGCAAAATATATAGCTTTTGATGGATTGTATGCATTCCCAGACGCACAAAATGTATATAAAGCTGCTGTAGAAAGAATATTAGTTAATCAAGAAGATCCAAAAACAGTTTTAGAAAATGCAGCTAACGAAATTAACAAAGGTCTAACAAAGTAAGATAAAAAATGAGGGTTTGGTGGGCTATTTCTTTAAGTTCCATGCATACCCTCTTATTTATATGAAAGGAATGATAATATGAAAAGGAAGTTGAAGTCTAGCTATAAAGATCAAGCTTTTGTATGGAGCATTGTAGGACCTGCAATATTATTTTTTGCAGTTATAGTATATTATCCTTTTTTAAAAAACATCTATTATATGTTTTTTAACTATAATTTTATAAAAAAGCCTAAGTTTGTTGGTCTTGATAATATTACTAAATTCTTTGCTGATACTAATGCACATACAGCTCTAAAAAACACATTTACTATAACTATTTTTAGTGTTCCTCTTGTTCTTATAGTAGCTTTACTTATAGCTATAGCAGTTTTTAACATGAAAAAAGGTAAGAGTTTTGTTCGTGCTTCTATTTTTTCAACTTTCTTAGTTCCAGGAGTAGTAGCAGCTATTATTTTTAAACTATTATTTGGAACAGAGAATGGTCTTATAAATACGACACTTAATAGCTTAGGATTTGATAGTATTGGATGGTTAATACAACCTTTTTGGGCTATTGTAGCAGTTATTATTGTGCATGTTTGGAATGGTACAGGCTATTACATGGTAATATTTCTTTCAGGTTTATCAAATATTAATACTCAATTGTATGAAGCAGCTAAAATTGATGGAGCTTCAATATTGCAATCTTTTAGGTATGTTACCTTACCGCAATTAAAACCAACAATTGTTTTTTCTATGATTTATGCAACAATGGCATATTTAAGAACTTATCCATCAGTAGAGCTTTTAACAGGTGGAGGACCATACCAATCTACAGAAACAATAATAATGTATATGTTTAAGCAAGGCTTTAAAACTAGAGATGTAGGATATGCTTCAGTAATAGCAGTTATTGTATTTTTAATAACTCTTGTAGTATCCATCGTTCAGATGAAAGCTACAAAATATTTTGATGATTAGGTGATTATATGAGTGAAAAGTCTACTAGAAAAAAGATTAAATTACAACCAATTTTATTAATAGTAATAATGCTTATTGTAACAGCTATATTTCTTATACCAATAATATGGATGACTTCTGCATCTTTTCAAGGACAAGGTGAATTATTTAAGATTCCTTTTAATTGGATACCTAAAGACCCAAGTCTAGAAAATTACAAATTTGCTATTGATGCAGGCGGTTTAAAGAATGCTTTTATTACTTCTACAATAACATCAATTTTATTAATAAGTATTCAAGTATCTCTTAGTACTATTACTGGATATGTATTTGGAAAGTATAAATTCCCTTTTAAAAAGACCATCTTTATGTTTATAATGATGACATTAATGATACCAGGAGAATTAACTTATTTCCCTTTATTTGATATTGTAAAAACTTTCAATCTTACTAATACTTACTTTGGATTAGTTCTTCCATTTATATATAGTGGATTCGGAATAGTATATATTTATCAATTTTCAAAATATATTCCTAATGAGATTTTAGAGTCAGCTAAGATAGATGGATGTGGAAATATAAGAACATTTTTTTCCGTTGCACTACCCATGTTAAAAAGCGCCATATCAGGTCTTGTAATTTTGGCATTTACATTTATTTGGACTGAATTTGCATGGTGTAAATCAATAATTACCCAAGAAGAAATGAGACCTCTTTCTATGGTATTAACTCAATTATCAAAGGGTTCTGATAATGCTGTAAATTATGGTGGATTAATAGCAGCAGGTGCTATGGTAATGATTCCTATCTTAATTATATTTCTAATTTTCCAAAAGAACTTTATAGAAAGTATTATTGGTTCTGGAGTGAAAGGTTAATTTTTAATGGAGGTATAAAATGAACACTAAAATAAAAAAAGTACATGTAATTTATAAAACTCACTTAGACATTGGCTTTACAGATTTTGCCCAAAATGTTTTGGATAGATACACAAATGAATATATACCTAATGCAGTAAATTTGGCTTTTAAACTTAATACACCAGAAAATAAAAAGTTTATTTGGACTGTAGGATCATTTTTAATAGATTATTACTTAAAAAATGCTTCAAAAGATGCAATTAAAAATTTCGAAAAGGCAATAAAACTTGGTTATATAACTTGGCATGGAATATCATGTACCACACATACTGAATTAATGGACAAAGAGTTATTTAAATATAGTCTTAATATAAGCAAAGAACTAGATAAAAAGTATAATAAAACAACTATTGCTTCTAAAATGACTGATGTGCCAGGACATACTATTTCTATAGTTCCTTATATGGCTGAGGCTGGTCTAAAATACATGCATATTGGTGTAAATGGGTCATCTATGGTTCCAATGGTTCCTGAAATGTTTCTTTGGAAAATAAATGGAGCTGAGTTAATTGTTCACTATGCATCTGATTATGGGGCTTCATTCTCTATAGATGGGTTAGATGAAGTACTTGAATTTGCCCATACTGGAGATAACCTAGGACCACAATCAGAAGAAGATGTTGAAAAAGAATTTAACCGTATTAAAGCTAAATATCCTAATGCCGAGGTAGAAGCATCAACATTAGATGAATTTGCTAAGGCAGTTATTAAAATAAAAGACAAACTCCCTGTCATAGAAGAAGAAATTGGAGATACATGGATACATGGAGTTGCTTCAGATCCTGTAAAGGTTGTGCAGTTTAAAACTTTATTAACATTAAAAAATAAATGGCTTAAAGAAGGATTATTAAAAGAAGGTAGCTATGAATATACAGAGCTCATGACAAACCTTATGCTTATAACAGAACATACCTGGGGACTTGATTATAAAAAATATTTAGCGGATTTTAAAAATTGGACTAAAGAAGACTTTTTAAAAGCAAGAAAAGCTGATATTACCACTTTAGAGTCTCTTACAATAAGAAATATTCAAATTTATGAATTTTTAAAAGATGATATCGCTAAGTATAGAAATGGTGAATTTAAAGGTTCTTATAAAGAATATGAAAAATCTCATGAAGAACAGAGAGAATATATTTTAAAAGCCATTGAAAAACTTCCAAGGGAACTAAAAGAAGAAGCAAAGTTAGCCTTAAATAATATTATTCCACTAAAAAAATCTATTGAAGGAAATCTCATTAAAATAGGTGATTTAATAGAAATTAATGGATGGAAAGTTAAGTTTAATGGGGAAGGAGCTATTAATTATCTTGAATGTATGGATAAAAAATGGATTAAATCTGGAGAGTTAGGCAAATTACAATATGAAGTTTTTGATGCTAAAATTTGCTCAGATAATTACTATAAATACAATAGAAATTTTTATGAAACTATGTGGTGGTCAGAACCAGATTTTTCAAAACCAGGTCTAGAATTTGTGGATGATTTGGAAAATATTTGCTATAATTTTAGTGTGACAAGTATAATAAAAGAAAAAAATAATATATATGTTTCTATTAAATCTGATGATGAAGCTGCTTCAAAGTATAGTTCTCCAAGAATAGCTGAAATAACTTATAACTTCGATAAAGATGTTATAAGATGTAACCTTCAATGGTTTGATAAAGATCCTGGGAAAATACCTGAAGCTATATGGTTTAAAATGAAGTTTGATGTTGAAAATCCAAATAGGTTCATGATGAAAAAAATAGATCAATTGATTTCTCCATTAAATGTATTAAAAGGTGGAAATAGAAATCAACATTGTGTAGAAGCACTATATTATCATGGAGCAGATGGTGTTTTAGAAATTAAAAACCTACACTCACCACTAGTAAGTATTGGTGGTAGAAATTTATATAAAATGGATCATAAAGTTAATAACTTAGAAAATGGTTTCTATTTTAATTTATTTAACAACAGATGGGGTACAAATTTTAAGATGTGGTGTGAAGATAATTGCTATTTTGATTTTGAAATAAGAATAAAAACAAATTAGTTGTATTATTAGGTGCAGCTTATTGAAAGAATGGGTGAAAGATGATAAAAAGAGATTTTTATAAAAGAATCTTTAAAAGTATGAGATTTACTATAATAATTTTATATTCCTTAATTATCTTGATATCTATTAGTATAATAAGTGCAATATCCTATAATATTTCCTTTAATACATCTGAAAAGCAAGAAATAGATAATGTGTTTCAGATTACAAGTCAAATAGCAAATAACTTAAGCATATATTTTCAAGAATGTATAACTAAAATAAATTTATTTAGAAATGATAAACAATTAAAAGAAAATATACAAAAACTAAATGAAGACATTTCAGAAAATGACAGGGTTAAATATGTTAAGTCTATTAATGAAAAAATGAGCCAAGTTATTATATTCAATAATGATATAAAAGATATAATAATTTTGTCAGATAGTTTTAATAATAGTTCAACACATAATGAAGGTATAAATTATAATTCCAATCATAATCAAGGGGTAAATTATAATTCATATGCAATAAAAGATATAATAGAAGATTCAAAAAATATGTCAAAATATGATGTGCAATTTTTATCAGTTAATGAAAAGGATTATCTTTATGGAGGAGAAAACCAACAAAATATGTTGGTTTATTTTCCTATTAAGGAAGCTAATGGTAAAGATACAATTGCCGCAGTTGTTTATTCTTTAGAGTTTGAAAAAATAAATAAAATTTGCAGTAGAAATGATTTAGCAAGAGAATATAGTTGTTATTTAATTGATCAAGATAAAGATTTATTTTATGCTCCATATGCTGATTTTAAATTTGAAAAAGATGACTGGAATTTTGAAAAGGATACAACCATCTTTAAGAATAAAGAGGTTTTATCTTACTGTAAAATTCCATCTACTAATTGGTATGTAGGATATAAAATTGATTTTTCGAAAATAAGTGAACCATTAATAAATATAAAAAAAGTTACTACTATAGTAAGCTTAGTTGCTATTATCTCTACTATATCAATCTCAATTTTTATTGGCTATAAGGCTACAAAGCCTATAAAAAGTTTATCTAAAGCTATGAAAAAAGCCGAAAAAGGAGATTTTCAAACTGCTGTAGAAGATGTATCTGGTTTTGAAGAAATTGATACTTTATATAGAAGATATAATGAAATGATTAATAAAATAGATTTACTTATTAAGGAAGTTTATACAACTAAACTTAGCAAACAAAGAGCTGAAATAGAAGCTTTACAAGCAAAAATAAATCCACACTTTTTAAATAATACATTGCAATGTATAACATCTTTAGCAATTATAGAAAGAAATGACGACATAATTTATGTTGTTGATGCTTTAAGTCATTTATTTGATTATATACTATATGAATCAAGTGATATGGTTCCACTTAGTAAAGAAATAGAGTATGTTCAAAAATATATTGATATTCAAAACATAAGGTTTAATAACAGTATAAATCTGTATATAAAAGTAGATGAGCAACTAAATGATATCTTAGTCCCTAAATTAATATTACAACCTATTGTTGAGAATACCATACAACATGGATTTAAAAATAAATTAGATAAAAAGCATGTAACTATTGAAGGTGAATTTTATAATAATAACCTTATTCTTAAAATAAGTGATAATGGTAATGGAATTAGTAAAGAAAAATATGAAGAAATTTTAGAATCATTAGAATATGAAAAAGAACCAGTAAATCATATAGGATTATATAACGTAAATAAACGTCTAAAATTAAATTATAATCAAGAAAGTGGTATCAAAATTGAGAGCAAAGAAAATTATTGTTCTACAATAACATTGATACTATAAAGGAGGGGAATATATGGAATTGACAGCAGTGATTATTGATGATGAAATGTTAACGATACAATCTCTTGAAAAGTTACTTCCTATGTGCAACTCTAGAATAAAAGTACTTGGTTATGCAACAAATGGTAAGGAAGCTTTTCATTTGATCAGCACTACTAAACCTGATATTGCAATTGTAGATATAAACATGCCACTTTTAAATGGAATAGAATTAATTAAATTGCTAAAAAAAAATAATCTGAAAACCAAGGTAGTAGTCCTTTCAGCTTATCGTGAGTTTAATTATGCTCAAGAAGCTTTAAATTTTGGAGCATTTGCCTATTTGTTAAAACCTATTAACATAAGTAGTTTAAAAAGTACAATAAAAGAATTATATGAAGCTGTAAAAAATGAAAAAGAGGATAAGTACATAAAGAATAAATATAATGAGGTACTTCCAGAATTTAAAGAAATCTTAACAAAAAAATTATTATTAGAAGAAATCAGTCAAGAAGAATTCATAAATAAAGTTAAAAATAGTAACATTAAATTATTAAAAGATTTTCGTTTATGTTATATTACAAATAAAAATAGTAATGCTGAAATAGAAATTCTAAATTATATACATTCCATCTCGGACAAACAATATAAAAAAAGTTTAATTAGCTTTAAGATTGATGCAAATACAATTTGTATTTTAATTGATAAATGTGATCAGGTACAATTTGTTAGTATAATTAAATCAAGAATAAAAAATGGTCAAGTGGTTTATTTAAGCAAAATGTGTCATGATTATAGTGATTTGATTCAAGAGTATAATAAAATTAGTAACTTAATACAAGTTAATTTTTATAAAAATTTTTCAGGACGTTTAGTATGGTGTGAAAAGTATGAAATTGTAGATTTTATAAAAAGAGCATATCACATTGATACACTAAATATAAAAAAATGGATAAGCAAAAGTGATAGAGATAGTTTTATGGCGTATTTAAGAGAATATTATAAGCACATAAGAAATAACGAAGATGTTTGGCCAGAATATATATATAGAAGTATTTATGAAATTGTTATTATATTTAAATCCAACATGCAAGTTGAAAATGTTGAAACTAGATATATCTTAGATAATTTAGATATAAATGACATAAAAAGATGTGCTACATTAAATGAGTTAGAAGAATTTACTGAATCGTTATTTGAAAAGTTTTTTGACATTGGAGTAGAGAGCTTTCAGGAAAAAACTAGAGTGATTTTAATGGTGAAAGATTACTGTAATAAACATTACGGTGAGGAAATTACATTAGATGATATCTCAAATTATGTTAATATATCAAAAAATTATTTTTGTAGCTACTTTAAAAAATATGCAGGCGATAGTTTTGCACAATACCTTAAAAAGATAAGGATTAAAGTTGCAAAAGAAAGATTAAAAGAAAGTAATATGAAAATTGTAACTATTGCTAAAGAGGTTGGTTACAATAATTCAAGCCATTTTTGTAAAATGTTCAAAGAAGAAGTTGGTATTAGTCCAGCAGAATTTAGAAGAGAGTATTTTAAATTAAATGAAAGCTAATATAATAGGCGTTCTTAATAAACTTATAGTTAAGGATAATAAAAGATATACTTATCTAACTTAATTAACAAAAGAGCTGCCACTGAATGATTTTCAAAGCATTCTCAGGAGGCAGCTTCTTATTTACACTATAGTTAATTATATTTTTAAAATCTATGGATAAATTATTTATAGTGTTTTTGAACTATTATTGTATATTATCCTTAATTAAAGCTTCTTTATTGTTTTTAATATAATTTAAAATAGCTTCGCTTATAGCTTTTGCGCAAGCTTCTTGACCTTTATCAGATTTTAGATATTCTTCATCAGAAGAATTACTTAAAAAACCTAACTCTATCAATGCTGAAATACTAGGAGTTAATTCTAAAACTGCAAGAGCATCATCTTTATTTTTATAAGTTTTTAAACCTCTGTCATCTGTATATTTTAATTTTGATAATTTATTTTGTATAGTATTGGCTAAACTTTTACTTTCTTCATTTGAAGCTTTATACCAAGTTTCTAATCCTTTTGAATCAGGATTACTAGAATCACTATTGCAGTGTATTGATATAAACAAGTCAGCATTAAATACTTTTGGTATTTTTATTCTTTCTTTTAAACTATCATTAGCGGTTTTTAGCCATGGAAGAGAGTCGTTTGTTCTTGTATAAACTACTTTCACTTTACTTGTTTCAAGAAGTTTTCCAAGTTTCAAAGAGATGTTTAAAGCTATATCCTTTTCTAGAACACCAGTTACCCCTTTAGTTCCTGTATCCCAATCGCCATGACCAGGATCTATGCATACTATAAAGGGATCTTCATTAGAAGACGATGATGTAACTTTATTATTAACATAAGTGTTATTATTACTATACTTATTGTTTAATAGTAGGATAAGTGAAAGTATGAAAAATCCAGTAAACATAAGAGAAATACGTAATACTAATTGTCTTCTTTTCTTTCGCTTATATAGGATTTTTCTTTTGTATGCGATATCAAATTTTTGATTTTCCATAATACATACCTCTTAACTTATAATAATATAATATAATTATACTTAACATAATCATAAATGTAAATAAATGGAAGCGAAATAAAAGAGATCACTCAGTTGATAATATAAGAGTATTGATATAAACTGTAATAAAGGGGGAGTTTTCATGCCGAAAATATTACAAAATCCAAGAGAAACAATATTAAGAGAAGCGGATACACTTTTAAGAAGCCAGGGTTATAATAACTTTAGTATGAGAGAACTCGCTAATAGATGTGAAATAGGACTTGGAACAGTATATAACTATTTTGAAAATAAAATGGCATTAGTTAGTGAAATATTTAATAACACTTGGACAGAGATACTTAAAGAGCTTGAAGAAGTAAAAGACAAAGACATAGCATTTGAAGAAAAGATGCGGTTAATATATTTAGGATTAGAAAAATTTTTATTATACCATAAAGAAGTATTTTTTGAACTAACTAAAAATGGAAAAAATATAAAAAATAATAAAAATTCTAATGATTGTAAAAGATATGACGTATTAGAACACTTATATTTGATTGTAGATGAAATAATAGATTTTCATAGAGAAAATAAAGAGATAACTATTAATATAGAAACTAGAAAGTTAACATCATTTTTAATTAGTAATATGATAACTATAGTAATGAAGAATAAGGAATTTTCAATAGATGATTTAATATATATAGTTACAAATAAGCTATAAAGGAGTAAGTGTTAATTTATGAATTTATTAAATAAATTAGAAAAAAAGTTCGGAAATTTTTATATAAGAAATTTGATGCTTATTATAGTAATAGGAAATGCTTTCGTATATGCATTAAATATGATGAGTGGTGATATTAATCTAATAAACAATATTGTATTGGATCCACAAAAGGTAATGAATGGAGAAGTATGGAGGCTAATAACATTTATATTTGTACCACAAAGTAAATCTGTTTTTTGGTTAGTTTTTTCATTATACTTTTACTATTTAGCAGGTTCAGGCCTTGAGCAAGAATGGGGAGGATTTAAATTTAATATTTACTACTTAGTAGGTATGTTAGCAACTGTATTAGTGTCCTTTTTAACAGGAGTTAAAGCAACAGGATCTTATGTTAATCTTTCTTTGTTCTTAGCTTTTGCAAAAATATATCCTAATTTCAAAATATTATTATTTTTTATAATTCCTGTAAAAGTAAAATATATAGCTATATTTAATTGGATATTAATTGGAATAAACTTTGTTTTTGCTGGATCTTTAGGACAAATGGTATTAGTGGTGATCCCTGTTATTAATTTTATTCTATTCTTTGCTAAGGATATAATTACTGGAAGTAAAAATGGAGCTAAAAATTATCATAGGCAACAAAAATTTAAAGCTCAAGTAAAAGAAAGAGAGATATTACACAAATGTGTAGTATGCGGAATTACAGAAAATGACGATTCTAATATGGAGTTTAGATATTGCTCAAAATGTTCAGGTAAAAAATGTTATTGTATTAATCACATAAGAGATCATGAGCATAAATAAATAAATAAGATTTTAAAAGGTAAAAGTTCTTTAGGATACTTTTACCTTTTTTGATTTATATTAAAAACATAATTATTATTATTTATAAATAATAATAATTATTAACTACAAGTAATAGTAATTATTAATTAAATATAGTATAATATAATTAATAACGAAATATACATAATTTGAAATTATTAATTTTTTAGATTAACTTTAATGATAAGGAAGGAAAAAGAATGGAAAATAATGATTTAAAAAGAATATATGATAATCCTTTATATATAAGACATATAGAAAATCCAAGTGAAGATTTGATGCTTGAGGCTGTTAAGAAAAATGGATTATCAATAAGGTATATAGAAAATCCTAATTACAAAATTAAAGAAGCTGCTATTAAAAATAATCCATTAGCAGTTGAGTATATAGAAAATTTAGATGAAGAAAATGCTATATTAGCAGTAAGATTATTATGGAATTCCCTTAAATACATTAAAAATCCTACAGAAAAAGTTAAATTTGAAGCTATTAATGCAAAAGGTTGGGCAATTCAATTTATAAATAATCCTAGTGAGGAAATGCAATTAAGAGCTGTATCTAAAGATTATGATGCAATAAAATATATTAAAGATCCATCAGAAAAGGTACAACTTGAGGCTATAAATAAATATTGGGCAGCTATAAAATTTATAAATAATCCAAGCTTAGAGGCTAGGAGAGAAGCTGTTAAAGGGAATGAAGAAGCAATTAACTATATTGATTTTAATTTAGATGAATTAAGAATACTAATTGGAGATAATATAAAAATTGTTAAGTACGTATATGATTCTATAGATGTAGAATTTGTAGTTAATGTGGTAATAGATAAGGTAAAAGAAGATCTTATAGATGAAAAATATATTAAGGACTTCTTAGAACTTGAAATTTTAGAAATGGATAAGATTAATTTTATAAGAGAATATGGAAGTAAAAAAGCTAAAATTTTATTAGTTGATTATAAACTTTCAAGATAAGGCAGCAAGAGGTGATAATATGAAATTTTCAGAAGCTATAAGTACTATAGATTTGGTTTTAGAATCAGGAAATGTTCCTTTAATAATAGGTGAAGCTGGGATAGGTAAAACTTCATTAGTTAAAAAAATATGTAAAAGTGATAATTATCATTTAGTAAATATAGATGCAAATCTTTTAAAAGAAGGTGAAATTGGAGGGCTTCCTTTAGTTGAAAATGGAAGAACTAAATATGCCACACATTATAAACTTATAGAAGTAGAAGAAGCAATAAGAGATAATGAGTACAATGGTGTGCTATTATTCATTGATGAGTTAAACAGGTGTGAGCATGCAGTACAACAAGAACTTATGAATCTAATATTAAATAGAGAAATAAATGGATATAAATTAGCTGATAATGTAAAAATAGTAGCAGCTATGAACCCATCTAATAAATATGATGGATTTGAAGATAGTGATTATCAAGTTGTGGATATGGATAGAGCACAAGAGGATAGATTCGTTTGGGTAGAGTTAAGCTCTGATATTAAAGAGTGGATTAAATGGGCTATGAGTAATGATGGAAATATACATGACCATATAATTGAATTCTTATCAACATTTCCTGAGTATTTAAGCACTCCAAATTCAAAGGAATCTATAAAGTCAACTCCAAGAAGCTGGGAGAGAGTGGCTAAGGCTTATAATATTTATGTTAAAAACAATAATAAGTATTCAACTGACATATTTTATAATGTAGTCAAAGGTAATGTAGGAGTAAGTATAGCAACAGATTTTATAAACTATATAAAATCTGTAAAAAATCCTTTAATTAAACCAGAAGATTTATTTTCATATATTATTTTACCAATAGAATTAAAAGATGAAATAAGAAAAGAAAGTCATTCAAGATTGTATATTTTAGCTAAGAATTCTTTAAGGTATTTAGAGGAAAATAATACAGATAATAATAGAAAATTATTTGGTGACTTGCTAACTTGCTATCCAAAGGATTTAAGACTTGGAATAATGAAAGAAACTAAGAGTGATTCTACTGAAGAGTTATATAATGATTTGCTAAATGAAGAGACATTCTTAGATGCATTCTTTAATATTTTTGAGTAAGGAATGATTATATATGCTATTTGAAGATAAACGAAATAATTTATTAAAACAAGCTTTAGATATAAAAGAAACTGGTAGATTAAATAGTAGCTTTGAAAGAGAGTTCTTTTCATTAGTAGAATCTGTAGTTATAGATATGTTAGAAGGTGAAGATAGTTTCTTTGGACAATTTTTAGTGAAGATTGAAAGAAGTGTTAGATTTAATATAGCATGGCCTTTAGCTACTATACCTAAAATGGAAGGATTTAAGATGTATTTTAATCCCATATTGTTTCTAATGTGTGATAAAAAAGAGATGGAAGCACTTTTTAAACATGAAATATATCATATAATGTATGGCCATCATCAAAGAGAAAGAGAGCTTAAGAATAAGTATACTACTACTGCTGTAAATTTAGCTTTAGATATTTCTATTAATCAATTTATTAAAAGTTTACCAATGGATAGTTTTAAAATAGAGACAGTAAATAAAGAATATAACCTAGAACTTAGGGAAGATAACACTATCGAAATATATGCAGAAAGAATAGAAAAAGTAATAAAATCAAAGTTGTCAACAAGTGTGAAATCAGATGATGGGTCTATTGGAGAGATGATTGATATATCAAAAGCTCATGATGTATGGGAAGAAAGTAACCTGAATTATGATTCTATAAAAGACATGACTAAGAAGGTTGCTATAAGTTCTTTTAAGGGGAAGGCACCAAAGGACATTGAAGCAATTATTAAAGCTTATACGGAGAAGGCAGAAATATCATGGCAAGAAGCATTAAAAAAAATAATTCCATCTCTTAGAGCTGGAGAAAAGAAGACAGTAACAAGAAGGAATAGAAGACAACCAGAAAGGTTAGATATAAGAGGTACATTACCCAATAGTATTCCAGAAGTTATAGTTGCAATAGATATAAGTGCTTCTATGAGTGAAGAAGAAGTTCATAAAATTATGATTGAGATATTAGAAATAACAAAAACAAGAATTAATAAAATTACAGTAATTGAATGTGACAATGAAATAAGAAGAGTTTATGAAATAAAATCAAAAAATGATATAAAGAAAAGAACTTCTAATGTTGGATCTACTAAATTTTCACCTGTATTTAAATATATAAGAGATAACAAACTAAGAAATCATGCTCTTATATATTTTACTGATGGTGTTGGAGAAAAAGAACTTGAAGTTAGACCTTTTAATTCAAATACCATTTGGGTCCTAACTGGAGATGAAGATTTATCCTTATCTAGAGCTTATGGAGAGATAAAAAGAATAGAAGGAAGATCTGAAAAAGGTGAGGGTGGTACTACTGGGTTGGATATGATTAAAGAGTATCAACAAGAGCATGGAAGATATTTTTAGGTAGCTTACTATTTAGTATGCTACCTTTTAATGTTTGTACAAGTATATCAATAGTAGAATTATATAATGAATTATGATATAATATAAAATTGTGGGGGTGTGTTATGAGGTCTTATAAAATAAGTAAAAATAATAGTATTCTTTTTATAATAATTATACTGCTTACAAGTTTAGTTATAAACGTTTACACATCGGCGATGAATTCGCGTTATAAAATATTAATAGGAAAAGAAACATATAGAAGTGTTGAAGAAATAAGAAGCAGAAATGAAGGTGCATTAAATACATTAAATCAATGTATAAAAGCAAAAAGTATTAGTAATGAAGAGTTACTTTCGTTATATGAAAATTACGGTGCAATATCTAAAGCATTTACAAATTTATGGTCAAAGTATGGAGATTACAAAAAAGAAGAGATTATATCTATAAATAAAAAATCAAAAACTTTAATGGAAACACCAAATGAGGTTTATTCAAGAATTGAAAGTTTATTATTTGAATATTTAAATATTCAAATGAATAATCATAATGAAAAACTTGTATTAGATGGAGAAAATTTAAATAACTTTTTAGCTATGAGTAATATGTCTCAGCAAATAGATGAGTTTTATAAAGAGTTTAACAATAAAAATTTTAGGAATATTAAAGAAGAAGATAAAGAAGTAGAAACAATAAAGAAAAATTATTGGATAGATATTCTAAAAGGGATGAACTCTATAATTGAGCCGTACTTAAATTATGAATTTACTATAAAAAGATAGTTTTAAAAATACTCTTTAGAAAAGTATAAAAGTCTAAAATTTTGAAAATGTTAATATATAAGGATTTTAGCAATTTGATTTAGAAAAGTAGATTTATTTTATACTTTCCTTACCTTTAGTTTGGAAGTGAACATATGTAAGTTTGCGTTGACTTGGAGCAGAGCGACGGAAAAAGTAAACTTATATATGTTCACTTTTTTATTTGATTTTTTCTCTATAATTAGAAAAGTATGATATAGTTATATTATAGATAATAATAAATAATATTATTTAATATAATTTATTTAAATTATAAGTACACTTAGAGTGTAATAATAGCATATAAAATAGTTATAATAGATAATAATGAATATATTATGAGTATGAAATTTTTAGGAGGTTTAATATGAATTTAAATAGAAATGATCAATGTTGGTGTGGAAGTGGAAAGAAGTACAAAAAGTGTCATATTGAATTTGATGAAAAATTAGAGCTACTTAAATCTGAAGGATTTGAAGTACCAACTAGGGATTTAATAAAAAATTCAGAGCAAATAGAAGGAATAAAAGAAAGTGCTAAAATTAATAATGCAGTATTAGATTTAGTAGAGAAAAATATTAAGGTAGGAATGACAACAGAAGAAATAAATAAGATAGTTCATGAATTTACAGTAAATAGTGGAGCAATACCTGCACCATTAAATTATGGGGGATTTCCTAAGAGTGTTTGTGTTTCTATCAATGATGTTGTATGTCACGGAATTCCTAGTGATGATGAAGTATTACAAGATGGAGATATAGTAAATGTAGATGTATCAACTATTTATAATGGATATTATTCTGATGCTTCAAGAATGTATAAGATAGGTAACGTTACAGAAAAGGATTCAAAGCTGGTTAAAGTTGCAAAGGAGTGCTTAGAAAAAGGATTTGAAGCTGTTAAGCCATGGGGATTCTTAGGTGATATAGGAGCTGTTATACAAGAACATGCAGAAGCTAATGGATTTTCGGTAGTAAGAGCTTTTGGAGGACACGGAGTAGGATTAAAATTCCATGAAGATCCTTTTGTAAGTCATTATGGTAAAAGAGGAGAAGGAATGATACTTGTTCCAGGAATGATGTTTACAATAGAACCAATGATTAATGAAGGAACTTATGAAGTTTTTGTAGATGAAGATGATGAGTGGACTGTTTTAACAGAGGATGGTGGATACTCAGCACAGTGGGAGTACACCGTGTTAGTAACAGAAGATGGTGCTGAAATATTAGCTTGGTAAAGCTAAATAAAAAAGCTGTATTAAATTAATAATACAGCTTTTTTTATGTTAAAGCATAACACTTTTTAAGAATCTAATCAATTAGATTACTAGATTAGTGGCATCCGCCACCACATGATCCGCATCCGCCTTCAACTTCTATAACTGGTTTTAATGATAAGCCTCTACCATCATTTTCTTCAGTTGAAAGTAATTTGAATCCTCCGAATTCATCAACAAGTTTTTCTTCTACTACAAAAGTAATATCGTTAACTTTTTGAGTAACATCTCCTTCTTTTGCTTCATCAACAGATATGTTGAAAGCAGGACCGCTACAACCAAAACCAGCTAAGTTAATTCTTATGCTATAGTTTTCAACTTCATTCTCGTCTAAGAATCCTTTAAATTCTTTGTATGCTTCTTCACTTATTAATATTTTATCCATATTATTCACCTTCTATTGTTAAATGATAATTTATATCATTAGTATAACACAGTACATTTAAATATCAAGTGTTTTTTAATATAAAAAATAGTAAATTTTAATAAATAGTTATTGTCATTACTATTTATTGTCAATATAATATTTAATAGAAACATTATGAGTATATATATTAAAATAATATATAAGTATTATAATATAAAATTTTAACTTTACATAAAATAGTATGTGTAATATAGTAAAGTTTCATACAGAAGGGAAGTATTATTTTGAAGCCATATGATAAGACATATATAATAGATAAAATAAAAGAATATAATAACGCTATATCTTTAGGAAAGATTGGGAGTTTTGAAATAAAAAGTACTGACAAAGAAAAAGATTATATTGATGGATATATGTATAATAAACATGAAAAGTTAAATTTAAGTCTTTTAGAATTATATGGGCCTAATAACATTTGGATGAAAGTCTCACCATTAGAAATAGAAAGTTCATATATGTTTATAAAATATGCAAAAGGTATTGTTGGAGTAGTTGGATTAGGACTTGGATATGTTGTACAAGAATTAGCTAAAAAGAAGGATGTAGAAAAAGTCGTAGTTTACGAAAAGGAAAAAGATATTATAGATTTATATAATTTAAGTTTCAAAAATAACTCTAAGATAATAATAATAAATGAAGATGCTTATAAAGCGAAGACGGAAAGTTTTGATTTCTTCTATGTTGATATATATGAATATAAGTTAACTAAAAAAGTAGTTGATGATTATATAAAATTTAATGAAATACATAATATAAATGAATATATATTTTGGGGAGTAGAACATTTTTTATTAAGCTGTAGATATGAAGAAATAGTTTGGGTATATATACCAGAAACTTGGATGGAAATGAGTAAAAAAATATTTGTTGCTTTTCAAGATTCAAATTTATTGCCCTACTATAGACAGTTAGATGAAAAATTAGTAAGCGAGATATTAGAAGAATTTAAAAAAGTACTAGAGTAGAAATTAATAACTTAGTATTAATAATTTATAAATTATAATGGTTATAGTTATAGGAAATATATAAATTTATTACAGATGATAGTTAAGGATAAATATCATGTTTAGTTTAGATAATATAATAAGTATATTTAGTGAATATAGTAACTTTGCTATAATAATATCTATATTTATGAGTACAATTATAGCATTACTTGGGGTAGTTCCATCAATTTTTATTACAGGAGCTAATATAGCATTTTTTGGACCACTTGAAGGTTTTATTGTTTCTTTAATAGGTGAAACAATAGGAGGATATGTGAGCTTTATTTTATATAGACTAGGATTTAAAAAGAAGATAGAAGGATTGAAGGATAAAAATAAATTGTTGAAGGCTATTATAGAAGGAAAAGGTCATAGAATAGGTTTTTTGATATTTGAAGGGCGATTAATTCCATTTATACCATCAGGTTTTGTGACATTAGCTGCTTCCATTAGTAATGTTAATAAATTTATTTTTGTTATTGCAACATTCTTTGGAAAGATTCCATCAATAGCACTAGAAGCATTAATAAGCTATGATTTAATAAATATAGAAGAAAATTTTATAAGGTTAATTATTACTTTAGTAGCAACTGTATTAGTTTATATAACATTAAAAAAATATAATAAAGAGAAAAATTTAGGGTAAAGTATTTTAAATACTTTACCCTTTAAGTTATTTAACAACTATATTTACAAGTCTACCCTTTATAACTATAACTTTAACTATAGTTTTACCTTCAGTAGCAGAAATTATCATTTCATTTTCTAATGAAGAAGCTTTAATTCCTTCTTCATCTAGATCAGTTGAAACATTTATCTTAGCTTTAATTTTACCGTTAACTTGAATAGCTATTTCAACTTCATCTTTAATTAAAGCTTTAGGATCATATTTTGGCCAAGCTTCGTTAAAGATAGAGAAATCTAAACCTAGTAAACTCCATTGCTCTTCAGCAAAGTGAGGTGCAAATGGTGCAAGGATTTTTAAGAAATCTATGCAGCTCTTTTTTAAGAAATCTAAATTTTTAATATCTTCTTGAAGATATTTAGAGAAAGCATTTATAAACTCCATCATTCTTGCAATTGCAGTATTAAATTGAAGTTTTTCAGCATCTTCAGTAACACCCTTAATTGAATTGTGTAACCAGAAGTTTAATTCCTTTTCTGCTTTATCTATAGCAGTCTTATTATTTTCACCTTTTTCAATAGCTTCTCTAGCTATATCTAAGTATCTTTCAATTCTATCTACAAATCTAGCAACAGATTTAAGTCCATCATCACTCCAAGCTCCACCTTCGATATAAGCAAATCCAAACATTAAATACATTCTAAATACATCTGAACCATATTGAGATATATAGTCATTTGGAGAAATTGTATTCCCCTTTGATTTACTCATTTTTAATCCGTCTGGACCAAGAATTAATCCTTGGTGAGTTAATGACTTAAATGGTTCATCAAAATCTAAATATCCCATATCTCTTAAAGCTTTAGTTATAAATCTAGAATATAATAAATGCATACAAGCGTGTTCTGGGCCGCCTACATATTTATCTACTGGAAGTATTTTATTAATAAGATCTTTATCAAAAGCCTTTTCAGAGTTTTTATTGTCAGGATATCTTAATTGATACCAAGAAGAACAAACAAATGTATCTAAAGTATCAGCTTCTCTTTTTGCTGGTTTTCCACATTTAGGACAAGTTGTGTTTATGAATTCATCACATTTTGCTAGTGGTGATTTTCCATCTGGAGTAAACTCAACATTATAT
This sequence comes from Clostridium sp. MB05, assembly GCF_046581255.1. Lineage (NCBI taxonomy): Bacteria > Bacillati > Bacillota > Clostridia > Eubacteriales > Clostridiaceae > Clostridium > Clostridium sp. MB05. The sequence continues at coordinate 1,472,267 of NZ_CP174370.1, forward strand.
GGAAGTTCTACAGGTAATTGATTTTCAGGTACAGGAACAGTTCCACAGTGGTCACAGTGAATCATAGGAATTGGTGCACCCCAATATCTTTGTCTAGATACCAACCAGTCTCTTAGTCTATAATTGACTTTAGCACTTCCAAGCTTCATAGAAGATAATTTATCAACTATTTTTTCTTTAGCTTCTTCAGTAGTTAATCCATCAAATTCTCCGGAATTAAGCAATACACCATATTCGCAATAAGGTAGTTCAGCATCAGTACTAGTACCATCTTTGCTAGTTATTACTCTTTCTATTGATAAGTTAAACCTTGTAGCAAATGCATAATCCCTTTCATCATGAGCAGGAACAGCCATTACAGCACCGGTTCCATAAGTTGCTAATACATAATCTCCGATCCAAATAGGAACTTCTTTTCCATTTATAGGATTTATAGCGTAAGATCCTGTAAAGACTCCAGTTTTTTCTCTTGATAAAGATTGTCTTTCTATATCAGATTGCTTTTTAGCTTCATCTTTATAGTTTTCAACAGTATCCTTGTATTCTGGAAGAGTAAGTTCATCAACTAATGAATTTTCAGGAGCTAATACAACATAAGTAACTCCGTTTAGTGTGTCAACTCTTGTAGTAAATACATCAAATTCAATATTAGAATCTTTAACTTTAAATGTAACTTCTGCACCAGTAGATTTACCAATCCAGTGTTTTTGCATTGCAACAGTTTTTTCAGGCCAATCTAAAGTGTCTAATTTTTCTAATAGTTCATCAGCATAGTCAGTTATCTTTAAGAACCATTGAGTTAGATCTTTTTTTGTTACCTCAGTCGAACATCTTTCACAAGCGCCTTCAAGAACTTGTTCATTAGCTAAAACTGTATTACATGATGGGCACCAGTTCACTGGAGCTTTTTTTCTGTAAGCTAAACCTTTTTCATATAGTTTTAAAAATACCCATTGAGTCCATTTATAATAATCAGGATTACAAGTTATTATTTCATTATCCCAGTTAAACATAGCTCCCATAGCTCTTAGTTGTTTTTCCATAGTTTCTATATTCTTTTCTGTTGAATCCTTTGGATGAATTCCAGTTTTTATTGCATAGTTTTCAGCAGGAAGTCCAAATGCATCAAATCCCATTGGTTGAAATACATTATATCCTTGCATTCTTTTAAGTCTAGCCCATGAATCAACAGGTCCATAGTTAAACCAGTGACCAGCGTGTAATTGGCTACCAGAAGGATAAGAGAACATCTCTAAAACATAAAGTTTTTCTCCTTCTTTATTTGGGTCAAATTTATAAAGATTTGTTTCTTCCCATTTATCTTGCCATTTCTTATCAACGGAAGTTCCATAATTAGCCACGATAATTCCTCCTTTAAAAATAAAAAATAATATAAAAAAAGCCCTTCATCTCAATTAAGAGACGAAGGACATATTCGCGGTACCACTCTTATTAGAAAAATAAATATTTTTCTCACTCAAATCTATAACGGGGTTTCCCGTACTTGCTTTTAACAAGTAAGCTCCTAGGCAAGTTCCTATAATTCAACCACTGTTTTGCAGCAATCAACAGCTCTCTTAAGGTTGAAAGTAATAGTACTACTCCTATTCAAAGCAGTAAATATATAATTTATACACAATTATATATTTTATTACAATATAAGTCAACAACTAGAATCAATTAATTAAATATAATATAATAGAAAAAGTAATTAAAAATTAGCAAATGGATATATTAATCATATATTAAGTTATGATATTGTAAAGGTTCATATGAAAAAAATAACCTATATAGGAGGTAGATTTATGAATATAAATGAAATGATTAAATTAAAAAATTGGGTAGTTGTAGGAGATGTATCTAATGAGTCTAAGTATGCTTATAAAATATTAAATAAATTTAAAAGCAAAGGATATATTGTTAGTGGTGTTCACACCAAAGGAGGAAATCAAATATATACTAGCTTAAAAGAAGTACCATATAAAATAGACGCTATAGACTTATGTATAAATGCTAAGCTTGGAATAAGTTTTATTAAAGAAGCTAATGAATTAGGAATAAAAAATGTTTTAATACAACCTGGTGCTGAAAGTGAAGAAATATTAAAGTATTGCATTGAAAACTCAATAGTAGCAATAGAAAATTGTGCATTGGTCCAGTTAGGAAATAATTAAATAAGAGAGCAAGTATCTATAAATCAATTTATTAGATAATTTTATAGATACTTACTTAAAGTTCTTAAAAGTGGACAAGTGTAATTCAAACCTATAAATTATAAGACAACTAAGCTTATAGTCTATAGTTATTTAGGAATTTTAAAAAAGGAGGAATTTTTAATGTCATGTTTAGGAAATTTAATTTGGATTATTTTTGGAGGATTTATTAATGCTTTAGCTTGGCTTTTTGCTGGAGTAGTTTGGTGTATTACTATAGTAGGAATTCCAGTAGGAATGCAATGTTTTAAGCTGGCTAGCTTGCAATTCGCTCCATTTGGGAAAGAAGTAGTTACTAAAAATGATAGTGGAGTAAATATTGTTTTAAATATTTTTTGGATATTATTTGGTGGTATAGAATTATGTATAGCGAATTTAATAAGTGCTTTCCTTTTGTGCATAACAATAATAGGAATACCATTTGCTAAACAATCTTTAAAACTAGCCAAATTAGCTCTAATGCCTTTTGGAAAAGAGATAATAACAAAATAAATTCTTTTAATTATAAACTTTTCGTATATTTTTATTAAATAAATATATTCTTTATATTTAGTAGTATTATGGTTTATATTAGTATTAAGTAAAAAATATATAGTAATTGATATGTGTTGTAATTTATTTAAATGGTATTTTATTAGAATGAGTAAGGGCAAATAATGATGGGGGATGGTATTTTGGATAACTATGAAAACACTATCTTGTATAGAGAAGTTAAGTCATATGAAGATGCATATGTGTATAATTCAGATACTGAAACTATAAATAAGTATATTGAAGAATCTAAAAAATTAAAAGTAGAAAGCTCTAAAAAGAGAAAAGCAACAGAAAGATTAATATCTGTTGTAGGAGAAATAATTGAAGGTGCTTTTGAAGTGTTATTTTCATTAATAGATTAAAATAAACAAGGCTGATTTTACTCAAATCAGCCTTGTTTAATACTATCCGTACCTTCAGTTTGTAATTAAACTTACATATGTCTACTTTTTTATTTTAAATTTTATTGTGTATTTTTTGCATATAAAATGAAATAAGTAATGTTAATGCATAATCAAATATTAAAAATGCAGGTTGTGAAACAACATATACCAACCATAATGGTAGTTTTATTATTTCTGTTGAAAGAAAAGTATTAAACAAAAATAACAAGATGAATAAAATAGCATTAAAAAATAATAATTTCAATATTATTTCTAAATACAACTTATTTAATTTTTCTATATAGCATTTTACTATTCCATATACTCCAAAGAATATTCCGTATAATAGAACTATATTAATTGGTAAAAAGAAAAAACCTATTATTGTAGAGGCGATGTACACTAAAAAAGCACTTTTTATTGAACCTCTTATCATTGCAACTGGAATAATAAATGAAGCTAATGTAAGGATGCTTAATGTGTTTATGGGAATTAACAAATTTAAATATAAAATTATGCTAGTGAGTGCTACTAAGACAGCACTTAGAGCAATTTCTTTTGATTTCATAATTTAAAACACCACCATTTAATAATTTATGATGCTAGCAACACCCTATAAGATCTCCACCCATACATTCACAAATTGAGTCTAAACACCAAAGATTGATACAACAGTCACATGCGCTAGCTGTATTCCCACCAGTTGTTCTATAGTAATTATTACTATATGATCTAGTTCTTTGATGAAGAGAGTTTAGGGTTTGTCTATATTCAAAATTGTTTGGGTCCATATTTACTGCAGTTTGAATATGTTTAAGGCCTCCATCAAACCATCCTTTGTTAGTTAATAATACTCCATAAAGAAAATTCCATTCAGCATTTCTGTTAGACATACCATTTAGTCTATTTTCTGCTTCTTGAAAATTACCCATTTGAATAAGTCTTCTTACTTCTGAAAACATATAACTGTCATTAGATGATCCATTATTATATGATGAATTATAGTTTTGTGAATTAGAATTTTGATAAGAGTTATTTGGATTTTTTGTTAATTCATCATAAGCTGAATTTATTTCTCTCATTTTTTCTTCTGCTAAATCTTTAAGGGGGTTATCTCCATATTGATCTGGATGATATTGCTTAATAAGACTTCTATAAGCCTTTTTTATTTCTTCTTGACTTGCTCCTGGTTTAAGTCCTAGTACCTCATATGGATTCATTATTATAGTCACTCCTTTTATCTTCACTTGTATTATTTAAAATACTAATATATTTATCCATCATACCTAATTCTAAAATATTTTTAAGTATATCTTCATTCCTTTTTAAAGGTAGTTTTGAAAGTAGGTCTTTACAATTGTATGAACAGTTTAAAATCGTAAATTCTAATCTTTCTTGGATTAAAGGAATTAAATCATCATAGGATTGATTATTGTTATTTAATAAAAAGTTTATTGGATTAAATTTTTTATTTAATATATCATCTTTTAAATCGTCTAATGCATCAATAAGATATATCCACTTTCCTAAAGTGTATCCAAGTCTATAAAGATTATTTCTTAACTCAGTAGAGTCATCAATAAGCTCATTTGGATATTCTTTCAAAATACTTCCAACTATATCACTAAATGGATGAGATATTTCATCTATAGATGAAAAGTTTTTATTATTTTCTAAGTCAGTTAATATTAGAAGATTTTTCTTGATTATCTTATTTATATTATCTATAGATTTATTAATTTTTTTTTGATAAGGATAAAGTATTCTTTCTATAACCTTACTTTTAATATTATTATCATCTTGAATATCATCTTTTACTTTGTGATAAAAAAGTGTTAAATTCATGGCTGCAGCATAATGCAATGCATCATTTTCTATAATTACAGGTTTTTTATCAGTAGGATGAGCAATACATCGCTTAATTTCAATATTAGGTTCTTTTATTGATAAAGAATCTATAAGTATTGCTAAAAAAGTCATATCATAGTTTAATACTGCTCTAGGTATGTTTCCAGCACTATTTTTAAGTTGAAAACATAATCCACAGTAATAACTTCTAAATTTTGTAAAATCCTTAACTTTAAGTTCTGCTTTAAGAGGAGTCACATATCCAAACAACAAAAACACTCCTTAATATTAGTTTAGATTAATTATACAAAAATAATATATTATTAACAATGATTAAAGGAAAAATTAGAAAGTGTTAAAAAAATAGAAACAATTATGAATAGAAATATTGACAAATTATTCCTATCAATATATATTCAAAATATATAGGAAAGAGGGGAATATAATATTATGAAAAAAATAATGAAATTAACTACAGCTTTAGTAGTAATACTAGTCATAGGATTTGGAATATTATTTATAAAAAATTATAAGTTTAGTGCTGATAATAATACAGTAAGTGTAGAAAAGAATAATAAGGATTCTAATGAAGAAACAAAGAAAAATATTGAAGAAAAAAATACTAAAATAGAAGAAAAGGATAAAATTAATTATGTAAATTTAAATGTGAACGATGTAAGAATACCTATATTAATGTATCATTCTATAGCAGATACCGATCCTAATAATAACTTACTAGTGCCAATAAGTCAGTTTGAAGGACAAGTCAAATGGCTTAAGGAAAATGGATTTACACCTATGCTGTTAGAAGATGTTGTAGAAGCTTTTAATACAGGTAAAGTTCCTGAAAAGCCAGTAGCAATAACTTTTGATGATGGATACGCAGACAACTATACAGAGGCTTACAGAATATTAAAAGAACATGGTATGAAGGCTACTTTTTTTATAATAACTGACAAAACTGATGTTGATGGTTGGTATATGAATTCTAATATGCTAAAAGAAATGCATAAGGATGGAATGGGAATAGAGAATCATACCTCTAGACATATTGAGTTTACTAAAATATCAAGAGAAGACAAAATTGCAATAATAAAAGAGGGGATTAATACATTAAAAGAGAAAGTTGGAGTAGATAGTAAATTTGTTTGCTATCCAGTTGGTAGATACGATGATGAAACGATAGAAGTAGAAAAAGAATTAGGTATAAAAGCAGCTGTTACAACAGAAGTTGGAATAGCAAAAGCTTCTGATGGTATGTACTCATTAAAAAGAATTAGAATGTCTCCTATGGATATAGAAGCTTTTAAAAGTATATTTAGCGAATTTTTAAAATAAGGTCAACCAATTTGTTTTTAGATGGGAGACTAAAATAATATGAAATCCCTAAAAGATAATCGAAAATTATAAATTATAAAGTCGATATAATTCGTATAGTTAGTTTTATTTTTTACAATATTAAGAATAAATTTCATAAAAAATATTTGAAAAGGTTATTCATTTTGGATAAATTTGTCTAATAATGAAAATAATATTTAGAAAAATATTGTATTTACGAACTATATATTGTATAATTTTTTTAAAAGTTTCTATGTGGAAACCTTTTAAAAAAATTATAACAACTAAATTACAAAAGTCTAAGGGGGATTTTTAACATGAAAAAAAGAGCAATAGCTTTAGCACTATCAGCGCTTATGATAACTGGTTTAGTAGGTTGTGGCAATAAATCAGATGGAGCAGCAAAAGAAAAGGACTTAAAAGTAGGTATGGTTACTGATGCAGGAACTATAGATGATAAGTCATTTAACCAAGGTACTTGGGAAGGTATAAAGAAGGCACAAACAGATCTAAAAATAGATGCTAACTATTTAAAGCCATCAGGAACAACAGAAGCTGACTATATGAAGGAAATAGGAAATCTTTATGATACAGGATATAAATTTATAGTTACTCCTGGATTTAAATTTGAAACAGCTGTATTTAAAGCACAAGAAAAATATAAAGATGCCAAGTTTGTAATAATAGATGGTAATCCACATAGTGGAGACTTTAAGCCAGTTGTAGCTGATAATACAGTGGCTATATTCTTTGCTGAACAAGAAGCAGGATTCTTAGCTGGTGTTGCAACAGCACTTCAACTAAAAGAAGGAGAACTAGGATTTATAGGTGGTATGGAAATACCAGCACCTCAAAAGTTTAACTGGGGATTCCAACAAGGTGTTAAATATGCTAATGAAAATTTTGGAACAAAAATGAACATAAAGAAAGAAAATGTAGTATATCAAGGATCATTTGATAATGTTGCTGCAGGTCAACAATTAGCTGCAACTATGTTTGATAATGGAGTTAAAGCAATATTTACGGCAGCTGGTGGAGTTGGAGTTGGAGCTATAAATGAAGCTAAAGCTAGAGCTAACGCTGGAAAAGAAGCATGGATAGTAGGTGTTGACGTTGACCAATATGCAGATGGAATTTACAAAGACAATAAATCTGTAGTATTAACTTCAGCTATGAAAATGATAGATACAGCTACTTTTGATATGGTTAAAGATGAGTTAGATGGAAAATTCCAAGGTGGAAAGACTTTAATATTTGATGCTAAAAATGATGGTATTGGTATTCCAAAAGAAAATCCTAATTTAAGTAAAGAAACTTCAGATAAAGTTGCTGAAGTACTTAAACAAATTAAAGACGGAAAGATTACTGTATCAGATAAACAAGGTGATTTAATTAAGTAATTTTATAGAGTTTATATAAAAGAATTAATAACATAGGAAAAGACGGAAGTACCGTCTTTTTCTTATATACACCTGAATTTGTTTAATTTTACAATTTGACAATAAAAAGGAATAGAGATGATGTAATTAAAAATCTTTTAATTAATAAAGGGAGGATACTTAATGAGTTATGTAGTAGAAATGCTTAACATTCGAAAAGAGTTTCCAGGAATTATAGCAAATGATAATGTAACTTTACAGCTAAAAAAGGGAGAAATCCATGCTCTTTTAGGAGAAAATGGTGCTGGTAAATCTACATTAATGGGAATGTTATTTGGAATGTATCAACCAGAGGCTGGAATAATAAAAGTAAATGGAAAAGAAGTGAAAATTTCTAGTCCGAATGTAGCAAATGATTTAGGAATAGGTATGGTTCATCAGCATTTTAAACTAGTTGAAAACTTTACTGTAACAGAAAATATTATATTAGGTCTTGAACCAAAAAAATTCTTAACAGTTGATGTAAAAAGTGCAGCTAAAAGAATAGATGAGTTATCAAAAACTTATGGATTAAATGTTGACCCATATGCAAAGATAGAAGATATATCTGTTGGTATGCAACAACGTGTTGAAATCTTAAAAATGTTATACAGAAACGCTGATGTGCTTATTTTCGACGAGCCAACGGCAGTTTTAACTCCTCAAGAAATAGAAGACTTAATTGAAATAATGAAAAACCTTATAAAAGAAGGTAAATCAATAATATTAATTACACATAAGCTAAAAGAAATCAAAGCCGCTGCAGATAGATGTACTGTTATAAGAAGAGGTAAATGTATAGGAACAGTTGATGTAAAAACTACTACTGAAGCTGATATGGCAAAAATGATGGTAGGTAGACAAGTATCCTTTAAAGTAAATAAAAAACCGTCAACCCCAGGGGAAGAGGTATTAAAAATTGAAAATTTATCAGTTAAAAATAATAAAAAAGTATTAGGATTAAAGGACTTTTCTTTAGAAGTAAGAAAAGGAGAAATAGTTGGTATAGCTGGTGTAGAAGGAAATGGACAGACTGAGATAGTTGAAGCTATAACGGGAATGAGAGAAATAGAAAGTGGAGCAATATTCTTTAACGGAAGGGATATTACTAAAACTTCAATAAGAGATAGAATTGACGATGGAATAGCACATATTCCAGAAGATAGACATAAAAGAGGACTAATTCTTGATTATACTATGGAAGATAACATGGTTCTTAAAGTTTATAAAAATGAACCGTTTTCTAAAAATGGACTTATAAATAGAAGTAAAATAACAGAATATGCAAATAACATTATAGAAACCTTTGATGTAAGATCAGGTGAAGGTGGAAAATCTATGGCTAGATCTTTATCAGGTGGAAATCAGCAAAAAGGAATAATTGGACGTGAAGTTCAATCAAATCCAGATTTATTAATAGCTGTTCAACCAACAAGAGGATTAGATGTAGGATCAATAGAATACATACACAAAAGGCTTGTTGAGCAAAGAGATAGTGGGAAAGCTGTACTTTTAGTATCACTAGAATTAGATGAAGTACTAAACGTTTCAGATAGAATTGCTATTGTTAACAATGGTGAACTAATAGGAGTAGTAAATGCCTCTGAAACAGACGAAAACGAAGTTGGATTAATGATGGCAGGAATAAAGAGAGGTGAAAGCTAATGGAAAAAAATCAAGGTTTAAAATCTGTAATGGCTGTAATCTTAGGTCTTATTGCAGGTGCCATATTAATGGTAATCATGGGATTTAATCCTGTTGAAGGGTACGAGTATTTATTTAAAGGCGGATTAATGAACCTAGAGAGAATAGGTAACACTATAGCTACTGCAACTCCATTAGTACTTACAGGGCTTTCAGTTGCCTTTGCATTTAAAACAGGATTATTTAACATAGGGGCTCCCGGACAAATGCTATTTGGAGGATTTTGCTCAATTGCTGTAGGTTTAACACTGGATTTACCTAAAGCTTTACTTGTTCCTATAGTTGTATTAGTAGGAATCTTAGGAGGAGCATTATGGGCTACAGTTCCAGGATTATTAAAGGCTAAATTCAACGTTCACGAAGTTGTATCATCAATAATGATGAACTGGATAGCTTATTGGATAGTTTACTATAACATCCCAAAATATTTTAAAGGAGAATTCTTAGAAACTGAATCAAGAATGTTACCAGAAACAGCTACTTTAAGAGTTTCTTGGTTATCAAGTATATTTAGTGGATCATATATAAATTTAGGGATTTTCTTAGCAATAACAGCAGTTTTTGTTGTTTGGTTTATATTAAATAAAACAGTTTTAGGATATGAATTAAAAGCTGTTGGATTTAATAGATTTGGAGCAGAATATGCTGGTATGCCTGTTAATAGAAATATAATTGTTTCTATGATGATAGCTGGAGCATTATCAGGTCTTGCAGGTGCTATACAATATACAGGTAACGCAAATATAATGCAAATAGGAGTTATGCCAACTCAAGGTTTTGATGGAATAGCAGTTGCATTACTTGGAGCAAGTAACCCTATTGGAGTTTTCTTCTCAGCGTTATTCTTTGGAGTACTATATGTTGGAAAAGGATTTATGAATGCTGCGGTAAAGGTACCACCAGAACTTGCAGACACTATAATGGCAACAATAATTTACTTTGCAGCAACAAGTATGATAATGGATAAAGTAATAAAAAGATTTAAAAAATCAAAAAAAGATGACGATTCAAAAGGTAAAAATAGTTCTGCTGAAAGGGTGGTGGAAAAATAATGTGGAGCATAATACAACAAATTTTTCCATATGCAATTTCTTTTACAGTGCCTCTTTTAATAACAGCGTTAGGAGCACTTTACTGTGAAAGAAGTGGAGTTATAAATATAGGATTAGATGGACTTATGATAATAGGTTCATTTGCTGGAGCATTAACAGTATCAAAACTACAAGCAAACGGAGTTGCAGGGGCTTTATGGATAGGTCTTTTAGTTGCAACTTTAGCAGGAGTTTTATTCTCCTTATTACATGCATTTGCAAGTATAAACTTAAATGCTAATCAAGTAATTAGTGGTACAGCGATAAATATGATAGCTGGAGCATTAACAGTATTCTTAGCAAGAAATATGACAGGTAGTGGTAATATAAGAGTAACAAATGGATTTATTCCAAAAGATATACCAGTATTATCAAATATACCTGTAATAGGACCACTTTTCTTTACTAAAACTTATGCAACAACATGGCTTGTAATAGCAATTTTAATACTAAGTGTATTCTTATTATATAAAACAAGTTTTGGATTAAGATTAAGAGCTTGTGGGGAACATCCGCAAGCGGCAGCGGCAGCTGGTATAAGCGTATTCAAAATGAGATATATAGGTGTTATGATATCTGGCGGATTATCAGCTTTAGGTGGAGCTATAATATTAGTAACATATTCTGGTGAGTTTAACGGAAATGTTGCTGGTCTTGGATTCCTAGCTTTAGCAGCATTAATATTTGGACAATGGAAACCTATGGGGATACTAGGAGCAACTTTATTCTTCGGATTTGCTTCAACTATAGCAAACGTATCTCAAGTTATACCATCATTAGCATCTATACCAGGTGTATTATTAAAGATTTTCCCATACGTTGTTACTTTAATAGCATTAGTACTATTCTCTAAATCATCACAAGCTCCAAAGGCTTCTGGTGAACCATTTGATGCTGGTAAGAGATAAATATAAAAAAGGTAAGGAGTTTATAAACTCCTTACCTTTTTTTATATTTATAATCATTTATGGAATTATCTATTGTTATATTAATATTTATTATAGCTAAATAGTTTCTAAAAAATATAAAATATCAATTGTAAGAATAATAAATTTATAATATTTAATATTTTACTTTTAATTAAATATAGTATTAAAGTTAAATTAGAAACCCAATATAAAACTTAATAAAACTTAAAATTTAATATAAAAAACTTAAAATATTGCATATAAGTTTTTTATATGATATATTGTAAATGAGGTGAGATTTATGGATCAAAAACAACGCTTAGTTAAAATATTAGAACTATTAGAACAAAGAGAACAATTATCTCAAGAAGAGTTAGGTAAAATTTTTTCAGTTTCAAAGGATACTGCAAGAAGAGATATTTTACTGCTAACAGAACAAGGATTAGCAGAAAGGTATAGAGGTGGAATCTCTCTTCCATTAATAAAGGCTAAAATTGAAAAGTATTCAGAAAGATTAGTTGTAAACTCCAAAGAAAAAGAACTTATTGCCAGGAAGGCAGCAAGTTTAATAAGAGATAACAATACTGTTTTATTAGATGTATCTACAACAGTAAATTTTATGGCAAAATATATGACTCAAAAAGATCTATTTATTGTTACTCATTCTATTGATAATGCAATATCATTTTCTTCTAGGAATAGAGATAATAAAATATTTCTTCTTGGAGGTTATTTTAATCCAGAATCTCATGTTATGCATGGGTCTTCATTATTGGATCAACTAGGTCAATTTTATTTTGATTATGCATTCATTGGTGCATCAGGAATTAATTCAGAAGGAATTTTTTACTCAGATCTAGAAGATATTAATGTTAAAAAAAGTATTTTTAGTAGTTCTAAAAAGGTTTGTATTGTTTTAGATGAATCAAAATTTAATCAAACCTCATCATTTAAAATAGGATTTGAAGGAATAGATACAATAATTACAAATAAAATTATTCCTTCTTCATTACAAAAAAAAATTAATGAATATAATATTAAATTAATTATTGCAAGTGAGGAGGAATAGATATGAAAACTTTAATTTCAAATGTAAGGGTAATTTTAGGAGAAAAAATAAATAATGTTGATATCTATATTGATGAAGGAAAAATCACATCAATAATTCCCTATAATCAAAATATAGAAGAAAAAATAAATCATCAAGTTATTAAGGGAAATAATAACTTATTAATACCTGGAATGATAGATGTACACATTCATGGTGCAAATAATCATGATATGATGGATGGAACAACTAAAAGTATTCAAGAAGTGTCAAAAAAATGTGCTGAAACTGGATGTACAAGCTTTTTAGCAACTTCTGTAAGTTCTTCACTTGAAGATTTACTTTCTATGATTAGTAGTGTTAAAAAGGTATTAGGAAATGAAGAAGGAGCAAAGATAGTAGGAATTCATTTAGAGGGACCATATTTGAATGTTGAAAAAAAAGGTATGCAAAATCCTAAACATCTAAGACATCCTAATTTAGAGGAAATGGATATTATTTTTAAGGAAGCAGGAGATCTTATAAAAATGGTTACAATTGCTCCAGAGTTACCAGGTGGAATTGAATTAATTCATTACTTAAGAAATAGAAATGTAGTAGTTGCTATTGCACATTCTACTGCAACATATGAAGAAGCAAGAAAGGCTTTTAAAGAAGGGGCATCACATATTACGCATTGTTTTAATGCAATGCCAGCTATTCATCATCGTGAACCAGGATTAGTTACAGCAGCACTAGAAGATGATAATGTAAGTGTGCAAGCTATTGTAGATGGTATACACCTTCATCCAGGAATTATTCGGTTGATGCACAAAGTAAAAGGAGCAGATAGAATGGTTTTAACAACAGATGCTTTACAAGCAATGGGGGTAGGGGATGGAAATTATCTATTTGGAGGACATCATGTAGTTGTTAAGGATGGAGTAGCTAGATTAAAAGATGGTACCTTAGCTTCTAGTACTACAACTATGAATAAATCTCTTAGACTTAGTGTTGAATTTGGAATATCTTTATGTGATAGTGTAAAGATGGCTTCCAAAACTCCTGCTTCAATTTTAAGCTTAAATAATACAGGTGAAATAAAATTAAATTATGATGCAGACTTGGTTTTATTAGATGATAAATATAATGTAATTCAGACATTTATTAAAGGAAAACAATATTTTAAATAAAATATTTAAAGAAGATCTTTACAATGAAAATGGTGAGGATCTTTTCTATTTAAAATGAAATAAAAAAGTAAAATTTTGTTGGAAATTAAAATTTTGTTTCTATAAAGATTATATTAAAAAAGAAATAAGCATATAGATTAAGTGTATTATAAAAATAATTTATAAATCTTTTAAATTAGCAATTAGATAGGTGGGATGTGTAAGGAGGATATATTTATTCAGGTTCTTTCTCGTTATTAAGTTTAACTAGGAATTATTTATTATTTATAGGGGAGTGTATTATTATGACAAATCAAGAAATTGCAAGACAACTGGTAGATTTGCTTGGTGGAAAGGATAATATAAAATCAGTTAGTAATTGTATGACTCGTTGTAGGTTAGAACTTAAGGATTTAACTAAGGTTGATTTAGAATCAATAAAGAAATCTGAGGGAGCTTTAGGAGTAGTAGAGGATAATGGTCAATTACAGGTTATATATGGTTTAGGAAAAGTTAATAAAATTACTGAAGAAGTAAAAAAAATAGTAGGAAAATCATTAGTTATTGGTGAAGAAGCAGTTAAGGAAACAAAAACAAAGCTAAAAGGAAAAAATAATACTCCAGTAAAAAATGCATTAAGAAAATTAGGTAATATATTCATTCCTTTAATTCCTTTATTTGTAGCTTGTGGACTTGTTTTAGCAATAAATAATATATGTAATGTAAGATTTGGGGATGCATATAAAGCAACAACTATAGGACAAATAATAGGGTTAATAGGTGGGGGAGTTTTCTCAATTTTATCTATATTAGTAGGAGTAAATGCTGCTAAGGAATTTGGATCGCAGATGCCTATGATGGGAGGAGTATTAGGAGGTATTCTTTCATCAGGAACACTTGCAAATATAAATCTCTTTGGTAAAGCTTTAACACCAGGTAGAGGAGGAATAATTTCAGTAATCTTAGTAGTTCTATTATCTGTATTTATTGAAAAAGCTTGTAGAAAATATGTTCCTGATGTAGTAGATTTATTTGTAACACCACTAATAACTTTATCAGTATCTGTATTAGCTGCATTATTTATTTTACAACCAGTAGGTGGATTTATTTCAGATGGAATAGGATTTATAGTGGCTCAAACTATTTCTTCAGACAATACTCTAGTATCAGTACTTTCAGGAGCTGTTTCAGGGGCATTGTTTTTACCGCTAGTTATGACTGGAATGCATCAAGCATTGACACCAATACATGCAGACTTAATAGCAAATGCTGGATATACAGTTTTACTTCCAATATTAGCAACAGCAGGGATGGCACAAGTTGGTGCTACTATAGCTGTTTTAGTTAAGACTAAAAATCAAAGATTAAAGAAGACTGCTAAAAATGGATTAATACCAGGATTCTTGGGTATTGGAGAACCTTTAATATACGGAGTAACACTACCTTTAGGAAAGCCTTTCTTGGGAGCTTGTTTAGGTGCTGGAGTTGGTGGTGCTGTTATGGCATTTTTAAAGGTAGGATCAGTGGCTATAGGTGTATCTGGATTACCGTTAGCTTTATTAATAGCAGATGGAAAAATGTTAGTATTTCTTATTGGAGTTTTAGTTTCATATATAGCAGGATATTTATTTACAGTATTGTTAGGCTTTGATGATCCAATAGAAGAGTAAAGAAAAAAATATTAAACTCATTTTGCTTATGTTAAGCAGAGTGAGTTTTTTACTTTCTTTACCTTAAGTTTGTAAGTGGCATATGTAAGTTTGGGGTGACTTGAAGGGGAACGAAGGAATAAGCAAAATTATGTAGGCTCACTTTTTTATTAATAAATTATAAATATTAATGGCGAAAAAAGATAATAATTAGTATAATAGCTATATTAATAATAAGTGAAAACAAAATAGAAATCACAAAAATCGGAATTGATTTATAGAGAATTAGAAACAATAAGAGGTGAACAAATGAGTAATATAAAATCAATTAATAGCAATCAAGCTAAAAAACTAATTAAAGGTAATGAAGATTTGCTGATAATAGATGTTAGAAATCCAAATGAATTTAAAGAATCTAAAATAAGTAATTCTATAAACATACCAGTAGATGAAATAGAGTGGGAAATTGAAGATTTACAAGAATATAAAAATAAACCTATTTTAGTTTATTGTAAGGTGGGAGTAAGAAGTAGCGTTGCTTGTACAATATTAGAAGAGGAAGGATTCACAAATTTATATAATCTAAGAGGTGGAATATTAGATTATAATGAAGATATAGAATAAAATGTAATTTTAATTTTTATGTTAATATAGTATAATATAAGATATAAATGTAAAAAATAAATATTGTAGAAATATTGACAAACAATAAAAATAATGATAGAATAACTGATGTATTAAGAAGAAACAGCCGTTTCTCACCTTACGGCAAGGCTTAGTAAGGTAGATAGTTTTGTAATAATTTCTAGTTAAATATAACTAGGTTTTTATAAGTACTAGAGGACGGCAAAATATGTCGTCTATTTTTTGTTATATTTTTATTTAAAATTTTGGAGGTGACCTGGTATAAGTAAGGATTTTACTTGTAATGAAGCTATAAGAGTAAAGGAAGTTAGAGTGATTGATTCAGAAGGTAATCAATTAGGCGTAATTCCAACAAAAGAAGCTCAAAAAATTGCTGAGGAGAAGGAATTAGATTTAGTTATGATTTCTCCAAATGCTAATCCACCAGTATGTAGAGTGATGGATTTAGGAAAGTATATTTATGAGCAAGCAAAGAAAGAAAAAGAAGCTAAGAAAAAGCAAAAGGTAACTACTCTTAAGGAAATAAGATGTAGTCTTACAATTGAAGAAAATGATATTGCGATAAAAGCAAAAAATGCTAGAAAGTTTTTATTAGACGGAGATAAAGTTAAAATCACTGTTAGATTTAAAGGAAGAGAAGCACAACTAGGACATATTGGAAAAAAAATATTAGAAAATTTTGTTTCTAAATTAGAAGATGTTTGTGTTGTTGAAAAGCCTGCTAAGCATGAAGGCAGAAATATGACAATGGTTGTAGGTCCTAAAAAAGCGTAACTTGAGAGGAGATAAGTATCATGCCAAAAATGAAAACCCACAGAGGTGCAGCAAAGAGATTTAAGAAAACTGGAACTGGAAAGTTAAAAAGAGCTAAGGCGTTTAAGAGTCATATATTAACAAAGAAAAGTTCTAAAAGAAAGAGAAACTTAAGAAAGACTTCTTACGTTTCAACTACTCAAGAAAAAGCAATGAAGAAATTATTACCATACCTATAATATAGAGGTTTTTAGGAGGATTAAACATGGCAAGAGTTAAAAGAGCGGTAAATTCACGTAAAAATCATAAAAAAGTATTAAAGCTTGCAAAAGGTTATTACGGTGGAAAAAGCAGACTATTCAAGACTGCTAATGAATCAGTAATAAGAGCTTTAAGAAATGCTTATGTTGGAAGAAGATTAAAGAAAAGAGATTTCAGAAGACTTTGGATAGCGAGAATTAATGCAGCTACAAGAATGAATGGACTTTCATATTCAAGATTTATGAATGGACTTAAATTAGCTGGAATAGATATGAACAGAAAGATGTTATCAGAAATAGCTATAAATGATCCAAAAGCATTTGCAGATTTAGTAGAATTAGCGAAAAATTCAATAAAATAGTTTAACACTATTTTAAAAACACCTTAAAATTTTATTTTTAAGGTGTTTTTTACGTACAAAATAAATGATTATTATAATATATAAGAAAATTAACAAAAATAGTGTATTTATTATATAATAGTAGATATAAGATTTATCTACTGTCGAAATAATGGTTTTTAATAAAGGGGGGGATTGAAATGAAAATAGGATTGGTATTATCAGGCGGTGGAGGCAAAGGTGCATATGAGCTTGGAGTCTGGAAGGCATTAAAAGAATTAGGAATTGATAAATACATAAGTGTTTTTTCAGGCACATCAATTGGAGCTTTTAATGCTGTACTTTTTGCACAAGATGATATGATTTATGCAGAAGCCCTATGGGAAGAGGTAACTATAGATAAACTAATTCCTATTAGTAAGTTTGAGCTCTTTAAAAAAGGCGTAGGACTTATACTTGGTGGGAAAAATTTAAATATAGCCAAAAAGTATATGAATCAAAAAATAGAAGAAGGTGCAGTTTCAAAAGAAGGTGCGAAAGAAATAATAAATAAGTATTTAAATATAAATAAAGTGAAAAAGAATAATAAAATTTGTTATGCAGCTTGTACGGAATTGCCAGATTTTAAAGTTAAATATTTTAAAATAAATGATTTTGATGAAGAATTAGGAAAAGAAATTGTAATTGCATCAGCATCGCTACCACTTATATATGAGCCTACAGAAATATTAGGAAGTAAATATATAGACGGAGGGGTTGCGGATAATACTCCTATACAGCCGGTTTATGGAGAGGGCTGTGATATAATAATAGTAGTATCTTTATCTAAGGAAGCTAGGATTGATAGATATTTGTATCCCAATACTAAAATAATAGATATATATCCAAGAAATCTAAATGAAAGTGTAATTAATGGCACTTTAAACTTAGATGAAGAAGCAAAGAAGAATAGAATAAAAGAAGGATATGAAGATACTATTTCACTTCTAGAACCTATAATGAAGATGACAGAAGTTAAGAATAAACTAGAAGAAGAGAGAAATTTTCCAAGACTATATAAGATATATGAGTTTATAAAGAGAGCATTGAAAAGCAATAAGGAAAATGACATTAATATAAGCTCATAATTAAAAAAACTGAGATTTTAATTCTCAGTTTTTTTAATACATTAAATTAGAACATTGGTTATACTCATAGGCTAACCCTTCATATATAAATTCCTTATGACTAATATCTAATAAGTCACTAGGTTTTGTAAGAGAAGGAAGCTTATTAGAATCATAAATATTACTTTTAATTAAAAGATGGGATATAAATTCAGAACAAAAGTAATGATTATCTCTTTTTATTGGTCTCTTAATAGCAACACCTATTAATCCAAGCAAACTATATTTATACTTCTTTTGATCTTTCAAAAATTTTTCCAACTCTTCTATTAACAATTCATATTTTTCATCATCTACACTAATTTTATATATAACACATTTACTTTTTTGAAATCTTTTATATACACCATCTTGTAAATTTTCTTCTACTAGCCCTCCAATAAAAGGAATCTGAGGAAAAACTCTTCCAAAGGAATACATTTTATTAAAGGAGTTATCAAAGCTTAATGAAACGTGTACATATTTATCTTTTGTGTAATAGTTGATGCATCTTGCAAGCAATGTACCAGTATTAGAAAATACTAAATATATGTCTTTATTGTCCATATTATAAAATCATCCCCCGATAGTAAAGTAGTATATATAAGATAATTCATATAATTGATTATATAATATAAAGCTTAATTTATCCTTAAGAAAACATAAAGATATACAAATTTTATTAAAAATATTAATAAGTACTGTATTTTTTATTAATATAATATTAATAGGTTTTGTTAAGATAATAAATTTAGTAGAATAAAATAAATAATATTTATTAAATATATATAAACTATAACTATATTAAATAATAAAAGAATGTAATTTACAAATGTAAATTTTACAATAGTATATTATACGAGAGGTGATTATTTGAAAAAAAATGCCATGCAAAGAGATTTTAAAAAATTAAAATCTCAAATAAATCAAATAGAAGAAATAGCTCATAATTCAAAAGCTGGTGCTTTAATTGAGCAGGAGTCTTCATTAAGGAAAAAGATAAGACAACTTAAAGATATGGAAAATGAAGGGTTTAAGGAGTTTTCAGACATATATGAAAGATATGAAGAATTATTAGAACATGTATCTAAAAGATTATTAGAGGACTATAATAAAAAAAATAATACAGATTTTGATTTTTATCAAGTAATAAGAGGTAATTATAATAGCTTTATAAACTCAGGATTTATGTCTGTTTTAACTAAGCAGCATATACCAAAGTTAATTTCTAAGGAGTTTGAAGAAAACTTTCCTGATAATCCTAAAGATGAATATAAGTTAGCTAGAAATATAAAGAGAAAAATTCATGTGCATTTGGGTGAAACTAATACAGGAAAAACTTATACAGCAATGGAAAGATTAAAAGTTGCTAAAAATGGTGTTTATTTATCTCCACTTAGAATTCTTGCTTTAGAAAATTACGAAAAATTAAATAACCATGGTGTTATTTGTAATCTTCTAACAGGAGAAGAAGAAATATTAAAAGAAGGAGCTACACATACTTCATGTACAATAGAAAAAGTAAATTTAAAAAGAGAGTATGATATAGCAATTATTGATGAAATTCAAATGATTGATGATGCACAAAGGGGAGCAGCGTGGACAAGAGCCTTGCTTGGACTTAGGTGTAATGAAATTCATATTTGTGGAGCCTTAAATGCAAAAAGAATAGTGGAAAAGATAATAGAAGATTGCAATGATGAATATGAATTTAAGGATTATAAAAGAAGCGTACCATTAGAAGTTCAAGATAAAAATTTTACTCATAATGATGTAGAAGAAGGGGATGCAATAGTAGTATTCTCTAAGAAAAAAGTATTACAAATTGCAGAGCAGTATTCAGGTTTTGGAATAAAGAGTAGCATAATTTATGGAGATCTTCCGCCAGAAGTTAGGCGAAAGCAATATGATATGTTTATAAATAAAGAAAACAAGGTCCTTATAACTACTGATGCTATAGGGATGGGGGTAAATTTACCTATAAAAAGAATAGTATTTTTAGATATTCAAAAATTTGATGGAGAAGAAATAAGACCACTTACATCACAAGAGGTAAAACAAGTAGCTGGAAGAGCAGGAAGAAAAGGAATATACGAGGTTGGATATGTAGCAACTGTAAGAGATAATCAAAGATTTATAAAAGACAAATTAGAGGAAAAGGACAGAATAATAACTGAAGCTGTTTTAGGACCTTCAGAGGCTATTTTAAATATTAAAAGTTTACCACTAAATGAAAAGTTAGCTCTATGGGCTACTAGAGAAGATACTTTAGATTATTATAGGAAGATGGATATAAATGAGTATCTGATAATATTAGAAAATATAAAAAGATATAAACTTAAAGAAGAAATTCAATGGAACTTATTAAAGATACCATTTGATATATCAAAAGATGAGCTTATGAATACTTTTTTAGATTATGTAGAAGAATTATTTGTTATAAAAAATAAGATTATAACAAGGCCTCAGTGCTTCAAAGGCAATTTAGATGAATTAGAGTGTTATTATCAAAGAATAAATATGTATTACTCATTTTGTAAGATATTTAATTTAGAGTTTGATTTTAAGTGGATATATGAGGAAAGAATTAAAGTAAGTAATGATATTAATGAAATATTAGTTAGGATCTAATTAAAAATAGCTATATGAAAATTGATTTTATTTATCAATTTCATATAGCTACTTTTTATTGTTTAATTACTTTGTTTCTCCTTAGCAATAGGGACAATGATAATAAAAGACAAATTAATTCTGAAACTAATGTAGCAATCCATATACCTGTATCTCCGAAATAATGGGATAGGAAAAATAAAGCTATAGAAATAAATATAAGTCCTCTAGCAATAGATATTATGGTTGCCTTAAAAGCCTCTTCTATAGAAGCAAAATATCCAGATATCAATATATTAAATCCAAGCACTAAAAATGCGCTTGAAAATAGACGAAATGCCCAAACAGAATATATATATGTAAAGGATGAAGGATCTTTTATAAATATATAGACAATTTCATTAGCAAAAAGAATACATATTGAAAAGATTACTATTGAAGATATAGCAACTGCTTTTAGACTCATTTTTATTAATTTCTTTATGATATTAAATTCTTCTTTTCCATAATAATAGCTACATAATGGTTGAATTCCTTGTGTTATTGCTATCATAGTCATTATAACTAAAGTGCTGACATAGCATATTATACTATAAGTAACAATACCATTTTCTCCAATATGGCGAAGTATAGTTTGGTTAAAAAGCAATATAACTATACCAGAAGTTAGCTCTGTTACTGCATCTGGAAACCCAATTGATAATATTCTTTTTAAGTATTTTATATTTAATTTAAATTTAGTTAAGGTTAGTTTAGATTTTTTACTCATAAAATGTGAAAAAAAGAATATAAAGGATACCCCTTGGGATATAATAGTTGCATAAGCTGCACCCTTGATTCCAAGATTTAGAATAATAACAAATAAAAAATCCAAAACTATATTGGTAAGAGCTGAAATTAACATACCTATAATTGCTAAATGAGGATATCCATCAGCTTTTGTTAAAACTTCTAAACAATATGATACAATAAAAAATCCATTAAAGGTTATAATTATTTTTAAGTAATCTTTAACTAGGTTAAAGTTGTTTTCAGTAGCGCCTAAAAATAATGATATACTATCAATATTAATTAAACATAATAATGTTATTATTAAAGAAACTATAAGCATACAAAATAAATTAAAGGAAAATATCTCATTAGCTTTCTTTATATTATTTTTTCCAAGATAAATTGAAATTATAGTAGAAACACCTGTTGAAAATAACATTGATATAGCAAAAATAAAATTTACAAAAGGCATGGCTATATTTACAGCTGCAAGAGCAGTTTCACCAACACCTCTGCTTACAAATATACCATCTACCATTGTATATAATGAAAAAATCCACATTGCAGTAACAGATGGAAATAGAAAATTTAAAAATTGTTTTTTTAAAGAAACATTACTATTCATACGACTCTCCTTTGTTGTCTATTAATATAAGTTAATTATAACAGTAAATTATGGTATAATGGGAACATAAGGGGAGTTTTTATAAAATAGAGGATTAAAGAGTTTAACTTTGAAAGGAAGATATAAATGATATATAAATTTAAGTTTGATGAAAAAGAATATTCTTTAGGAGAAGATAACTTAGAGTATTTTGCTAATGATGAAAATGAGGAATTAAAAGATATTGATGAAAACAAAATATTAGAATTACTTATAAATAGTAATGAAGTAGAGTTTGAAAAAGCATATTATGAAAACTGTTGTAGTAATTGCAAGGCTGGAAAAGAGGAAAAGAAAAAGGCATTTGATTTTTTAGAGGTTCACTTTTATGTCTATGGAAAAAATAATAAATATGTTACGAGTAGTATAGATGATGAATATGATAAAAAGTCTTTTACTAGATTAAATAGAGAAGGAATTGTAGATAAAAGCTATTTAGTAACTGTTATGGTATGTAAAAACTGTGGAACATATGCAATAGAAATTGAAGAGTTTGAAGTTTAAATTAGAAAACAAATAAATAATGTATTAAAATTATTTAAGGGTATAAAATACTTTTGAAAGGATGTGTTTTATATGCCAAGAAACTCAGAAACAAGAACTCCAATGCAAAAAGGAGAAAGAAGAAGAAGACTACATAAAAATCAAAATAATGTAGGAAATGATAAAAATCAAAGTGAATATAGAGATTTTGACGGAAATCCAATAAAATAGTTTCATGCTTAGCTTTAAAAAGGATAAAGATTTAATGCTTTATCCTTTTTCTTATATATAATAATTAAAATATAATTATATTTAATATAAATTAGCAATATTAGAGTTGAATATGGTAATATTTAACTAATAAATAATAAATAGGAGTGTATTATGAAAAGAAAAATAGATTTAATAATAGGAGTTTTTTTAGTTATATATGTAATTTGTATAAATTTATTTTTAGGAAAAATTAGTTTTAGTGAAGTGTTTTTTGTATTAGGAGTTGCATTAATTATGTATCATTATACTAAAAAACAAATTAAGGAATATATAAAGTCTAAAAAAATAATTAAAAATTTATTTATTATAGTTAAATATTGCATAGTAGGATTTTTATTAATATTTATAATTATTGAGACGGCAATAGTAGTGTTTCCTAAGAAAAATGAAAGCTATTCAAGTTATGTAATTGTCTTAGGGGCTGGTGTTAAAGGAGAGACACCTAGTCTTACATTAAGGCAAAGATTAGATAAAACTATTGAATATATAAATAAGCAAGATAAAAAAACTAATATAATAGTTTCTGGGGGACAAGGAAGAGGCGAAGATATTTCAGAGGCAGAAGCAATGAAAAGATATTTAGTAGATAAGGGAATAGATGAAAATATAATAATAATGGAAAATAAATCTACAAGCACAAATGAGAATTTAATGTTTTCTAAAAAGATATTAGAAGAAAATAGTAATAAAAATATATCAGATTTAGATATAAAGATAATAACATCAGATTTTCATGCTTTTAGAAGTAACATGATAGGAAAAAAATTAGGGTATAATAATATTAGTTTTTATACTAATAAGACACTACCAGCACTAATTCCTGTTATGTATTCTAGAGAGTTTTTAGCTGTAGTGAAGTCTTATTTAATTGATATAAGAAAATAGCATTTATAAGTATTTGTAAAAAAAATCCCAGAGGTGAATTTGGTTTTTTGTAGAATAGTAGAAGTAGTAGGTTAATATGATCTTTTGATTAATTTTTATATCACCTTTAATCACATATTAATATCAAATATATAATATAAGTATTTAGACTTAAGGGGGAACAATAATGGCTAAAATTACTGAGTGCTCAATAATAATTAAAGATGATTTCAATAATGTATTTATAGTTCAAAGAAAAACTAAAAAAAATGAACCTAAGTTATGGTACATTATTGCTAGAAAACTAAGAGGTAAAGAAACAGCAGAGAAATGTATCTCACGTGCTATTAAAGAAGATTTAAAATCAATAGTTTTTAACTTAGAACAATTATCAGAAGAATTAAATGAAGAATTAGTATCTTTACTTTATAAAGGAGAGATAAAGGAAAGAATAACATATGGTAATGATATAGTTGAAGGAAGATGGATATCTTTAAATGAAATTGATCAATATGAGTTTGCTCCAGGTGAGAGGGAAAAACTTTTAATATATTATGATAAATAAAGAATAAAAGAGTTATGAGGCTTTATCATAACTCTTTTACTAGTTTATATATTAAGCAATTCTATTGACATCATAAACTGGAATAATTATCATATAGATAATAAGACTAATATAAATTCATTTGTTTAGAGAAAGTCTTTATTCGTTTGTTTTTATATTTGTTTTAATACTTTTTAAAATTAATAAACATGATCTAACAAAAAAGAGAAATCTGATTTGAAAGAAAGTGGTAGGTATATATTAATAATAAAAGTTATAAATTAAGTTATAGAAAGACTTAGTTTATATTTATTGTTGTTATAATTTTTATTATTAATATACAAAGCTTATTTTCTTTTAATAAGGAAAATAAGCTTTTTTTACTTTTAAATTAAAGGAGAAAGATCAAATTATGAAAATAGGGGTAATAAGTGCAATTTTAGAAGAGCCAAGCAAGTGTAATGCTGAATTTAATGATGTCATTTCAGGTTTTAGAGGAAACATTAGAGGAAGAATGGGGATTCCATTAGAAGAGGGAATATCTATTGTATCCATAGTAGTTATAGGGGAGATAAATGAAATTAATAGTTTAACTGGAAAATTAGGTAATATTGATGGAGTAACCATAAAAACAGCTATTAGTAAGAAAGAAATGTAATAATATAATTTTTAGTAAATATTAAAAAATAAAATATTTTGGATAGTGCTATTAATAGCAATTGGAGGGTTGTATATGCAGGTTAAAAGTATTATAGATAAACTTTATAAGTTTAATAATGCTAGCAAAGAGGAGCTTATTTTCTTATTAGATAACTTAAATGAAGAAGATAAAATTTATTTGCTTCAAAAGTCGCATGAGACTAGAATGAGGACTTATGGTGATAAGGTCTATTTGAGGGGAATTATTGAGTTTACAAACTTTTGTAAAAAGAATTGTGTGTATTGTGGAATAAGAAGAAGCAACAAAAATGCAGATAGATATAGATTAACAACTGAAGAAATTATGGAATGTGTGGAAATAGGTGATAGATTAGGATATAAAACATATGTGTTGCAAGGTGGGGAAGATGATTATTTTACTGACGATAAAATGGTAGAGATAATAAAATTGATTAAAAATAAGTATCCAAATAATGCTATCACTTTATCTTTAGGAGAAAGAAGCTATGAATCATATAAAAAGATGTTTGAAGCAGGTGCAGACAGATACTTACTTAGACATGAAACTGCAACTAAGGAATTATATGAAGAATTACATCCAGGTGCTAGTTTTGAAGAAAGAAGAGAATGTTTAAGAAATCTAAAAGAAATAGGGTATCAAGTAGGGGCTGGCTTTATGGTTGAGCTTCCAAAGCAAACTAATGAAGATTTAGTTAATGATTTATTGTTTGTTAAAGAATTAGAACCTCATATGTGTGGAATAGGTCCATTCATACCACATAAAGATACTCCTCTTAAAGAGGAAAAGGCTGGAACTGTTGAAAAAACAACTACGCTGTTGGCTTTAATAAGATTATTATTACCAGAGGTATTACTCCCATCTACAACTTCACTTGGAAGTATCGATCCAACAGGTAGAGAAAAGGGAATAAAGGCTGGCGGAAATGTAGTTATGCCAAATCTCTCTCCAACAAGTGTAAGAGAAAAGTATTCACTTTATGATGGGAAGATATGTACAGGAGATGAAGCAGCAGAATGTAGAAAGTGCATAGAAGGAAGAATAAATAGATCTGGATTTAAGGTTGAAGTAACAAGAGGTGACAATATGGCTTGGAAAAAAGAAAATGGACATAAAATAGAAGAGAAGTCTATTACAGAAAATATACAAATAATTAAATTAAATAAATAAATTATAGATTATAGATTATAGGGGTGTTTTATATGTTTATTGATCATGAGTATATTGAAAGAATTTTAGAAGAAGCAAAAGGTGCAAGAAGAGAAGAAATACAAGCTGTTTTAGAAAGAGCTAAAAAAAGAGAAGGATTGTCTTATGAAGATATAGCAGTATTACTTCAAGCTGAAAATGAAGATGACTTAAAAGAAATATACAAATTAGCAGGAGAAATTAAAGATTCTATTTATGGTAAGAGAGTTGTAATATTTGCTCCTTTATATGTCAGTAACTATTGTGTAAATAATTGTGTTTATTGTGGATATAAGAAATGTAATTCATTTGCAAGAAGAAAGTTAACAATGGAAGAAGTAGCAGAAGAGGTTAGAATATTAGAAAAAATGGGACATAAAAGACTCGCATTAGAACTAGGAGAAGATCCAGTTAATGCGCCAATAGAATATGTATTAGAATGTTTAGATACTATTTACAAAACACAAAATGATAATGGAGAAATAAGAAGAGTTAATGTTAATATAGCAGCAACTACAGTAGAAGAATATAAAAAGCTAAAGGAAGCTAAAATAGGTACTTATATATTATTCCAAGAAACATACCATAAGCCAACTTATGAAAAAATGCATCCAAAATCATTAAAGGGAGATTACAATTATCATACTACAGCTTTTGATAGAGCTATGGAAGCTGGAATTGATGATGTTGGTGGAGGAGTATTATTTGGGTTAGCTGATCCTAAGTTTGAAGTTTTAGGACTTATGATGCATAATAGGCACTTAGAAGAAAAATTTGGAGTAGGATTCCATACTATATCAATGCCAAGGCTAAAGCCAGCTGAAGGAATGAGTTTAGAGGAATTTCCTAACTTAATCGATGATGAAATGTTTAAAAAGCTAGTTGCTATAATAAGAATTGCTGTTCCATTTACAGGAATAATAATGTCTACTAGAGAAACAGCAGAAATGAGAAGAGAAGTTTTAAAATATGGTGTATCTCAAGTAAGTGCAGGTTCAAGTACTGGAGTTGGTGGATATAAAGAAAGAGAAGAAGGAAAGGAAGTTCTTCAATTTAAGACTGCAGATGAAAGAACACCTTTAGAAGTTCTTAAGTCAATTTTAGATGATGGATATATACCAAGTTATTGCACAGCTTGTTATAGAAAAGGAAGAACTGGGGAAAGGTTTATGAGACTTGCAAAATCAGGTCAAATACAAAATGTATGTGAGCCTAATGCTATGATGACTTTATTAGAATTTGCATTAGACTATGGTGATAAAGAAATACTAAAAAAAGCAGAAGCTGTTATTGAAACTGAGGCAGAAAGAATAAAGAGAGATGATATTAAAAAGCTATTAAAAAACAACTTACAAAAACTTAAAGATGGTGAAAGAGATTTATATCTATAGGAGGAATTTACTATGAATTCTACACCAAATGCAAATAGAAAACATATAGCTGTCTATGGCAAAACTAATGCAGGGAAATCATCCTTAATAAATAAGTTTTTAGGACAAGAAATTTCTCTTGTTTCAGAAAAAGAAGGCACAACTACAGACCCAGTACAAAAGGCTATGGAACTTATACCTATTGGGCCAATACTTATGATTGATACAGCAGGTTTTGGAGATAAAAGTGAACTTGGGGAAATAAGAGTTAAAAAGACACTAGATATACTTAAAAGGACAGATATAGCAATTTATATATTTGATGTAAATGATATTGATTTAAAAGAATTTGAAAAAGCTAAAAGAAATTTTAAAAAATATAATATACCTTATATAGTTGTTATAAATAAGATAGATAAAGTAGAATCTAAAGTTTCAGAAGAAATAAAGGGAAAATTTAAGGAAGCAATTTTTCTATCTTCATATAGTGGAGAAGGAATAGAGCTTTTAAGAGAAGAACTTATAAAAAGGCTAAGGAATGAAGAAGAGGAGTTGCCTATATTAGGAGATTTATTACCATATAACAGTAAAGTTATTTTAGTAGTACCAATAGATTCAGAAGCTCCAAAGGGAAGAATAATACTACCACAAGTTCAATGCATAAGAGACTGTTTAGATCATGGTATAAAAAGTTATGTAGTAAGAGATACAGAACTTAAAGATGCACTAGAAGATTTAAATAATGTAGATTTAGTTATAACAGATTCCCAAGCCTTTAGAGAAGTAGATAAAATTGTTCCTAAAGATATTAAACTAACTAGCTTTTCAATGTTGTTTGCAAGACAAAAAGGTGATTTTGAAGAATTTATAAAGGGTGCTTTAAGTATAAAGAATTTAAAAGAGAATTCAAAAATATTAATTGCAGAAAGTTGTACACACAATGTATCTCACGAAGACATAGGGAGAGTAAAAATACCAAAGTTATTAAATAATTTTGTAGGGACAGATCTAAATTACGAATATAGTATATTCCATGACTTCCCTGAGGATATTGATAAATACGATTTAATAATCCATTGTGGAGCCTGTATGATAAATAGAAAAACAGTAGTAAATAGGGTAAACCAATGCATAGAAAAAGGTGTTTCAATAACCAATTATGGTATATTATTAGCTTACTTAAACGGAATATTAGAAAGAAGCTTGTCTTTGTTTAATATTAAAAATGATGATATAATATAACGGTTATTTAATACAAATGAAAAGGGGAGGCTAAAAATGAAAGAACTAATGATGGAATCACATAGATGCTATTTGTGTAAAAATCCAAAGTGTCAGGTTCATTGTCCTATAAGTACTCCAGTGCCTGAGGTTATATCTTTATTTAAAGAAGGAAAAATAGCAAAGGCAGGGGAAATACTATTTAGAAACAATCCATTATCTTTAGTGTGCTCTATAGTTTGTCCTCATGAGGATCAATGTAAGGGTAATTGCATTAGAGGAATTAAAGATGAGCCAGTAAGTTTTTGCGATATAGAAAGGCATATATCTAAGTATTATTTAGAAAATGTTAGACTAGAAAAGGAAAAAGACTTAAATGATAGTATTGCAATAATTGGTGGGGGACCAGCAGGGATAACAATAGCTTTTATACTAGCTCAAAAAGGTTATAAGATTACTATTTTTGATTCCCATGATAAAATTGGTGGCGTTTTAAGATACGGAATACCTGAGTTTAGATTGCCAAACAGTATAATAGATCATTATGAAGAAAGATTACTTGAGATTGGTGTAAAAATAAGACCTAATACATTAGTTGGACCAGTTATTACATTAGATAAGTTATTTTATGATGGATATAAGGCTATATTTATAGGAACTGGAGTATGGAATCCTAGAACTTTAGACATCAAAGGTGAAAGCTTAGGAAATGTTCATTATGCAATAGATTATTTAAAATCTCCTAATGTATATAAACTAGGAAAGAAAGTTTGTATTATAGGCGCTGGAGACGTTGCAATGGATGCTGCTAGAACAGCAAAGAGAAATGGTGCGGAAGAAGTGTATATATTATACAGAAAAGGTATGGAAAATATTCCAGCAACAAAAGCAGAATTAGAAGGTGCAATTTCAGATGGTGTTAAATTTGAATTATTCAAATCTCCATTAGAATTAACTGAAAATGGTGTTAAATATATAGAAACAGAAAATGTAGTAGGAGAAGATGGAAAAGTTAATACAGTAACTAAAGAAGGACAAGAGGGCTTGTTTGAATGTGATTCTATAATAATAGCTGTAAGTCAATCTCCAAGAAATAATATAGTTTCAAATACAACTGGACTTGAAACTAACAGATGGGGATTATTAGTTACTGATAAATGTGGCCACACTACAAGAAAAGGTGTTTTTGCATCTGGAGATGTAGTAACAGGAGCAAAAACCGTTGTAGAGGCAGCCTCTCATGCTAAGATTGTAGCTGAAGAAATAGAAAAATATATATTACAAGAAAAATAGAAAAAGATATGATTTATAAAAAAAGACTAAGTACAATATTAATTAAATATAGTATTAGTCTTTTTGATTTTATATAAAACCTTATAATATACAAATAAAAGAAATAAAAAGTTATAAATTTAAATCAAGACTATAATTTTTGAAATTAGTAAAACTAAAAAAATAAAATATTTAATTATCTGAATCTTCATATATAATATAAGTATAAAAAGAATTTATTAAATAAAGTGAGGGGTTTTATGGGAGCAATAGTTAAATTATTAAATGAAGTATGCGAAAAAACAAATATAAAGATTAGATTATTAGATTGCAATAACAATGAAATTTTTGATAATTTACCATTAACAGAATCAAAAGTTATAAGAAAGATATCTGTAAATAATAAAGTATATAAAATTGTTTTAGAGCAAGATGATATTAGAACAATTCCTATAATTGAATATATTTTAAATAAGTGTATTTCAAAAGAAAACATAATTGAAGATTTGTTAGAAGGTAGAAAGCAATGGGATGCATTAAGTAATGATATAATAACTAAATCAAATAAAATGCTACTTATTGAAGCTATCAAGGAAAGCGAAGTATTAGAAATTGTAAAGGATACATATTTAGATAATGATATTTATGTTGGAGAAATATATGACAGAATAATTGTTATTGGAAATTTAGAAGATGAAGAAGAACATGCCTTTTCATTAAATGATACAATAATTCAAACTGTGGGAGTAAATGCTAAAATAAGTATTAGTGATTTAGATTATAGCTTTGAGGGTTTTAGAAAAGCATATAAAGGAGCGGTACAGGCTTTAGAAATAGGAAAAAAATTTAAAATTAAGCCAGAAATTTATTGCCTTAAGAATATGTTTTTAGAAAAGGCTATATTTAATTTAAGTGCGGAATATTCTTATGAATTAAAAGAAGAGTACAAGGATATATTTAAGGGTTTCAACCATGAATTAATACATACCCTTGAAGAAATATTAAGATGTGATTTATCTTTAACAAAAGCAGCTAAAAATCTATATATTCATAGAAATACTTTAATGTATAGAATAGATAAAATAAAGAAAGAAACAGGTTTTGATATACGTAGCTTTAAAGAAGCAACATTTCTTTATATTTTATATATGAATAGTAAAAATAGCTAATAATCTTAATTAAGCTTATATAAGCTAGAAAAGCATAAAAATAAGACTGTATCATGATTGTTCTTAAAACTCAATTTGATACAGTCTTGTTATTTTTTATTAGAATATTTTTTGAAAATTTTAATTTACATTATCTATAAATTCGAATTTTGTTACATCAAACAATCCTTTGTCCGTTATTTTTACCTCTGGTATAACTGGTAGTGATAAAAATGATAAAGTTAAAAATGGATTGAAGTTTATATTAGGAGCTATTTCTTTTATTGCTAAGTGTAGCTTTTCTAAGTCAGAAGTTACCTCTGAAGATGCTCTTGATGTTATTAGCCCAGCAATTTCAAGTTGAATTGATGCCAAAACCTTCTTATCTTTAACTACGATAATGCCACCGTTTATTTTTTTTAGTTCATTTATTGCCACTAAAATATCTTCATCATTAGTTCCACAAGTAATTAGGTTATGAGAATCGTGGGCAATTGTTGTAGCAATTGCACCTTCTTTTAAGTTTAGACCTCTAATTACTCCAAGTCCTATATTTCCAGTGTTTTTATGTCTTTCAATAACTGCAACTTTTAATAAATCTAATTTTGTATCAGATTTAAATAAAGTAGTATTTCTTAAATTATTTATATTTATTTTTATATGATTACTTTCAAGCTTATTAGGATTAATTTCAATTACGTTTAATATTGATTTATTTTTCAAATTTATTTCTAAGTCTTTTAAAGAAATATCTTTTATATTAATACTATTTAATTTAGGAAAATCATATTTATCATTAGATGAGTTATAAAGTAGCTTATTGTTTTCTACTACAATAGTTCCATTTTTATAAACAGAATTTATTTTAAAATTTTCTAAGTCATCTAATATTATAAAATCTGCCATATAACCAGGAGCTATTGCACCCTTGTACTTTAATTTATAGCATTCTGAAGGGTTTAATGTGCACATTTGTATTGCTGTTTCAGGGGATAAGCCATAAGATATAGCCATTCTTATAGAGCTATTTATACTTCCGTTTAATATTAGATCATCTATGTGTTTATCGTCTGTACAAAAACAAATTCGTCTACTATTAGAAATTGAAGCTGCTTTTATTAACTCTTTTAAGTTCTTAGCCACCGTACCTTCTCTAATATGGACATACATTCCTCTTCTTAGTCTATCGATAACTTCTTCTGTAGTGTGGCATTCATGGTCTGTAAGAATATTTGCAGTTGCATAAACATTTAACATATCCTTTGTAAATCCAGCACAATGACCATCAATTATGAATCCATTTGATTTAGCATCCCAAAGTTTATTTATCATTCCATCAGAGCAATTTATAACCTCTGGAAAATTCATAACTTCAGCAAGTCCTAGGACATTATATTCTTTATATAAAGGATATAAATCTTCACTTTCTAATATAGCTCCAGAAGTTTCAAATGAAGTAGCTGGAACACAAGAAGGAAGCATAAAATAGTAATCAAATGGTGTATTTTTAGATAAATCCATAATAAGTCTAATGCCTTTTTCTCCTAGTACATTAGCAATTTCATGTGGGTCAATAACTATAGAAGTGATTCCGTGTAATAATGCAGCTTTGTAGTATTCTTTTGGAGTTACAAGTGAAGATTCAATGTGTGCATGGGCATCAATAAGGCCAGGACAAATAAACTTATCCGTACCATCAATTTCTACCTTTCCTCTATAATCTCCAAAGCCAACAATAAATCCGTCTTTAATAGCTACATTGTCTTTAAAGGAACTGTTTTGAAATACATCAACAATAGTTATATTTTTAATAACTAAGTCACATATTTCAGCTTTGCTAGAAGCCTTAATTTGAGATATAAAATTTTTTTTATTCATAAATCCACCTCTGAGTATATTTAAATATAATAATAAACAACCTCACCTGGATCGAAACTTCATAGTTATACTATTTACGGTAGTATGGTAGAAACGCTTAAACCATATTATTAAGCTTATAGGAAGGTTATTGTTATTTATTATATGTAATACCAGACAAGCTGTCAAAGAAAATTATTATAATATATAATATTAACTAACTTTAAATAAAGAACTTTTAAATTTCTATATTTTATGATCTATACTTTTATAAGAAAGCATTGTGTTAAAAGCTTTTAAGATAATTAACGATAAAATAAATAAAAAGATTATATTGAAATATTTAAAAAGAAATCGTATTATATAATTACTATTAAAAAATAATTAATATTAGAATGGGAGAAAGAATATGAAAAAATATTTTAATTTTGCAACTTTTTATTTAGTATTAGGTTTAGCAATGGGAGTATTTTATAGGGAGTTTACAAAAATTAATGGATTTGAAGGGAAAACAGTACTTTCAGTTGTACATACACATGCATTAACGTTAGGATTTATTTTCTTTATTTTAGTTTTACTTTTAGAAAAGAACTTTCAACTATCAAAAGCTAAGCATTTTCAAAAATGGATGATATTTTACAATATATCATTAATATATGTTTTAGCAACATTTGCAGCTAGAGGAGTAATGCAAGTATTAGGAACTGACTTTGCAGGATTAAGTCATATAGCAGGACTTGGACATGCTATGCTTGGAGTGGCTATGATATGGTTTGTAGTTATTGTTAATAAATCAATTAAGGAATAAGTTAACTATATAGTAAATATATAATTAAAATAATAAATTATCTTTCAGTTTGGAGGTGGACATATGTAAGTTTGCGTTGACTTGGAGCGGAGTGACGGAATAATTAAACTTACATATGCTCACTTTTTTATTTTGCACTTTTATAAATTTTAATATATATTTTAATAATAGGCTCTGTTAGAGCTCATTAACGTAAAAAATTAGTGATGAAGTGGTTATCATATGAATGTTTCCTTTAACATAGTCTAATGATAAAGTACTTTAATTAGGAATGGTGTATTGAGATGAAAGAGTTAATTAAAAATCAATTAATGAATATGAGTTTATTTAATAAAGTTTCTAAAGCTGCAATAGAAGAATTATCTAATATTGGTGAAAGTAAATGCTATTTAAAGGGAAGTCACATATTTAGAGATAAAGAGGAAGTAAATAAAATTTATATAGTTTATAGTGGAAAGGTTGCTTTATATAAATTAAATGAATCTGCCCAAAAGAAAGTTATATTTATTTTAGGTGAAAATACTGTTATAAATGCTGTAGTTTTAGATGATTTAGCAGCTTCTATTAATTGCGAAGTTTTCGAAAGAGCAGAGATATTATCATTCGATAGAGTAAAATTTCAAGAAATTATGAAGAAAGATTTTGAACTTACAAAAATAATTATTTCATCCTTAAGTATTAAAGTCAGAAGGCTATATAGACAATTAAAAAATTCAACTCCTATAAAAGTGGAAAAGAGAGTTGCAGCAAAGCTTTGGAAATTATGCAAGGATTATGGAAGAGATGTTGAAGAGGGAACTTTAATAGATTTAAATATAAGCATAACATATTTAGCAGATATGTTTGGAGCACCAAGAGAAACTATATCTAGAGCTCTAAAAATTCTTCAAGAAAAGAATCTAATAATATATGAGAAAAAAAGAATAGTAGTAAAAGACAAAGATGAAATTGCTAATTTTTTTAAGGGAATAGAGGAAGTTAAAAGAATTAAATAAAATAAAAAATAAAAGATAAAAAATAAAAGATAAAAACTGTGATAATCATCACAGTTTTTATCTTTTCCAGGACTTATAATTTTATCATAAAGATTGTGATTATAATAACAATTATGAGGGGGAAAAGCAATGTATAGTGAAGAATTTAATAAGGTTGCATCAGCAGCAAAAGCAAAAGTTGAACTATTGAAAGATAATAGATTAGGATATTTTATAAGTTCAATGCTAGCAGGAATCTATGTTGGACTCGGTATTATGTTAATTTTTACAGTAGGAGGATTACTTAATTCAGCTAATTCGCCTGCAACAAAAATTGTTATGGGATTATCATTTGGAGTAGCATTAAGTTTAGTAATATTTGCAGGATCAGAATTATTTACTGGAAATAACTTTGTAATGACTGTTGGAGCATTAAATAAGTCAGTTTCCTGGGGAGATACAATTAAAATTTGGATAGTAAGCTTTATTGGAAACTTAACAGGTTCAATACTTGCAGGCTCATTATTTTTTATGGCTGGTTTAGCATCAGGTCC
Organism: Clostridium sp. MB05; assembly: GCF_046581255.1. Lineage (NCBI taxonomy): Bacteria > Bacillati > Bacillota > Clostridia > Eubacteriales > Clostridiaceae > Clostridium > Clostridium sp. MB05. The sequence continues at coordinate 1,507,976 of NZ_CP174370.1, forward strand.
AGTTGGAGAATTTATAGCAAAAACAAGTGCTACTAAAATGTCTTTACCGGCAAGTGATTTATTCTTTAGAGGAATATTATGCAATATTCTAGTTTGTTTAGCTGTATGGTGTAGCTTTAAATGTAAAGAGGAAACAGCAAAGCTTATAATGATATTTTGGTGCTTATTTGTTTTTATAACAGCAGGTTTTGAGCATAGTGTAGCTAATATGACTTTGTTAACAATAGGATTACTTTCACCAGCTGGAGCAGCTGTAAGTATAGGAGGATATGCTTATAATATTGCAATGGTAACATTGGGGAACATGGTTGGAGGAGCCGTATTTATGGCAATACCTTATTACATCATATCTAGAAAGAAAAAAGTAAACTAAGAGGTGTTTAATATGGGATATAAGCTTAAAGTAGAAGAATTTAACAACGGATTAAAAGAGTTATCAAAAAAGTATAAGATATATGCACCAAAAGTTTTTGAGGGAAAGGGAACTTTCTCAGATACTGATATAGTTAGATATGGTGAAATATCAAAAATAGAAGAAATAGACTTTGATAAAAAGTCACAGTTTTCCTATAAGGAAGTATTACTTCCAATAACGCAAACAGTATTTTTCTTTACAGAGGATGAAGTTAAAGAACCAAAGGTTGATGAAAAATCTATATTAATATTCTTAAGAAGCTGTGATATGCATTCATTAAGAAGAATTGATGATATTTATTTAAGAAATAAATTTGAAGATCCATATTATAAAAAGTTAAGAGAAAAAGCTAAGTTTGTTTTAATGGGATGTGAAAAAAGCTTTGAAAACTGTTTTTGTGTAAGCATGGAAACAAATAAGACAGATGAATATAATGCATATGTAAAACAAGATGGAGAAGCAGTATATTTAGATATAAAAGATAAAGAATTAGAAGATATATTTACATCATTAAATAATGAATCAGTAGATGTAACTCCAGATTTTGTTGAAAGTAATGATGTTAAAGTTAATATACCAAATAATTTAGAATTAAAAGTTATGAATTCAAAGGTTTGGGATGAATACTCAGAAAGATGTATAGCCTGTGGTAGATGTAACTTTGTCTGTCCAACTTGTACATGCTTTACTATGCAAGACATATTCTACAAGGATAATGGAAAAGTTGGAGAAAGAAGAAGAGTTTGGGCTTCATGCCAAGTAGATGGATATACAGATATGGCTGGAGGACATAGTTTTAGAAAAGAAAAGGGACAAAGAATGAGATTTAAAGTTCTTCATAAAGTTTATGACTACAAAAAGAGATGGGGATATCATATGTGTGTAGGATGTGGAAGATGTGATGATGCATGTCCTGAATATATTTCATTCTCAAACTGTGTTAATAAATTAGAAAAGGCTATGGAAGAGGTGAAGTAATATGAATACAAACGAATATATTCCTTTTATATCAGAAATATTAGAAGTTATTAAGCATACAGAAATAGAATACACTTTTAGAATGGCTTTTAAAGGAGAAGTTAAACCTGGACAATTCTTTGAAGTTTCTCTTCCGAAGTTTGGAGAAGCCCCTATATCAGTAAGTGGAATAGGTGAAAACTATGTTGACTTAACTATAAGAAGAGTTGGGAAGGTTACAGATGAAATATTTAATAATTATGTTAGCGACAAACTGTTTTTAAGAGGTCCATATGGAAATGGATTTGACATAGATAATTATAAAGGCAAAGAAGTAATAGTAGTTGCTGGAGGAACTGGACTTTCACCAGTTAAAGGAATTGTAGATTATTTTTCAGAGAATAAAGAGGATTCAAAGGGATTTACTCTTATCTCAGGATTCAAATCACCAGAGGATATTCTTTTTAAAGAAGATATAAAAATTTGGAAAAAAAATATGAACCTTATATTAACAGTAGATGGAGCAATGGAAGGATATGAAGGTAGAGTTGGGCTTGTAACAAAATATGTTCCAGAACTTCATATAGAAGATAAGGAAAATGTACAAGTTATTGTTGTTGGACCACCTATGATGATGAAATTTACTGTGTTAGAATTCTTAAAGCTTGGAATTAAGGAAGAAAATATATGGATTTCTCAAGAAAGAAAAATGTGCTGTGGAATAGGAAAGTGTGGACACTGTAGAATAGACGATACGTATATTTGTTTAGATGGACCTGTATTTAATTATTCAAAAGGAAAGAAATTAATAGATTAGGAGGAGACACTATGGATATTAATACTAAAAAGCTGAAAAAAAATGCCTTTAGAGTTACAAAAAGAAGAGGATTAACAGCTTCAAGAATAAGAGTTCCAGGTGGATTCTTAAAGGCTGAATATTTAGGATTAATTCAAGAAATTGCAGACAAATATGGTAATGGAACAGTTCATTTGACTACAAGACAAGGATTTGAAATTCCAGGAATAGATATGAATGATATAGAAGAAGTTAACGTTCTTCTTCAACCTATAATAGCAGGCCTAGAAATAAATCAGGAAATTCCAGGAAAGGGATATACAGCAGCAGGAACAAGAAATGTATCAGCATGTATAGGAAATAATGTATGTCCATATGCTAATTACAATACAACAAACTTTGCTAAGAAAATAGAAAAGGCTATATTCCCAAATGATTTACACTTTAAGGTAGCATTAACAGGTTGTCCAAATGATTGTATTAAAGTGAGAATGCACGATTTTGGTATAATAGGAATGACAGAGCCACAATTTGATAAAGATAAATGTATATCATGTGGAGCTTGTATTAGAGCCTGTAAGAAAAAATCAACAGAAGCATTACATCCAGAAAATTATAGACCTGTAAGGGATCATAGTAAGTGTATAGGATGTGGAGAATGTGTTATCAATTGTCCAACAGGAGCTTGGACAAGAAGTAAAGAAAAATATTATAGATTAGCTATAATGGGTAGAACAGGAAAGAAAAATCCAAGATTAGCTGAAGATTTTATAATATGGGTTGATGAAGAAAGTATAATAAAAATAATATTAAATACTTATAAGTATGTTGAAGAATATATTGATAGAAACTCTCCAGGTGGAAAAGAGCATATAGGATATATAGTGGATAGAACAGGCTTTATGGAGTTTAAAAAGTGGGGTCTTGAAGGGGTAGAGCTTTCAGATAAAGCTATTTTGAAGAACAATATTTATTGGAGTGGAGTAAAATATTAATTATAGGCAAATGCCTATAATAAGAATTAATATTATCTATTAGACAGAGTAATAGATAAATATGTAAAATAGATATAAATAATTAATAAGGCCACTATAAGATAAGTAGTGGCCTTAAATTAACTTTAAAATATGAAAAAAATTTGTAATAAGAGTATAATAAGAATAATATAAAAAATATATAACTAAAATAATTGGATTAGGAGTAAGATTATGATTCAGCTTTTAGGTATTAGGAAGAATATTGGAGTGGAAATAAGAGAAAAATTAGCTTTGTCTCAAAAAAAGAGAGAAGAATATACAAAAGAGTTACTTCAATATTTTGATGAAGCTGTTATTTTAAGCACTTGTAATAGAACAGAAATTTATTTTAATGGTTCTTTAAATGGAGAAGAAGGATTAAAAAAGATTTTTGATATACTTAAATGGGATATTAATTTAAGAGAATATTGTTTTTATTTAACTGAGAAAGACTCAGTAAAACATTTAATGGAAGTAGTTTGTGGTTTTCATTCAAAAATATTAGGAGAGGATCAAATACTTGGGCAAATAAAAGAAGCATACAGCCTTGCTTATAATATAGGAGCTGTTAAAAGTAAACTTCAAAGATTATTTCAAGAAGCAATCACTTGTGGAAAGAAATTTAGAACAGAAGGTAAGCTTTATGAAATACCAGTTTCTTCTGCATCAATAGCAGTAAATGAATCAATGAAGAAAAATGCTAATAAAATGATGGTTATAGGATATGGCGAAGTTGGAAAGCTTGTGGTTAAATATGCTCTTTCTAATAATATAGATGAATTAAATTTAGTAGTTAGAAAAGCTGAAAGTGTTATAGATATTGATCATAAAAGAGTTAAGGTTATGAATTATGAGGATGGACGAAGCATAATTAATGAAATGGATTGTGTAGTTTCATGCACTTCAGCACCACATTTAATTATAGAAAAAAAACATATACAAACCACAGGAGGAAATTTGATAATATTTGATTTGGCCCTTCCTAGAGATGTAGATGATAAAATTAAAGATTTTAAAAGAGTGGAGCTTTATGATATAGATGATATAAGTTCTATAGATGATGAGAATAAAAAATTAAGAAAAGATAGAATGATTAAGTTCAAAAGTATAATAGATGAGCACATAGAAAATTATTTTAATTGGCAGGATATAAGAGATGTATCCTACATTATACATGAAATGAAAAACAATAGTTTTAAAGTTATAGAAGAAAGACAAACAACCTTAAAAAATAAGTGTAAAGATAAACGAGACATAGAAATTGCAGAAAAGCTTATAAAAAGTACATCAGATTATTATGTTAATAAAGCAATTGAGGTTTTAAAAGAAGAAAGGTTAAAGGGGCAAGGAGAAGAATGTATGAAGATATTAGAAAAGATATTCTTGAAGAAGGTTTAGAATATACATTTCTTTCTGTGATGTCACAAAAGTTAAGGGTGGGAATAATAGGAGGAGGAAAAGTAGGTTATATAAAAGGCAAAAACTTTGCATTAAAGGGATGTATAGTTGAAGTATTATCTTTAGATTTTATAGAAGAATTTTATAGACTTAAAAATATTAATCTTATTAAAGGCAGTTATAACAAAGACTTTTTAAGAGATAAGCATTTAATAATAATAGCAACTGATGACTATAAAAAAAATTTAGAAATAAAAAAAGACTGTGATGAGGAATTTAAAATATATATATTTGCAGCTGACTATTTAAGAGGTATGGCAGTAGCACCTGTACAAAGAGAATTAGATAATATAAGTTTTGCAGTAAACACTAAACATGGAAATCCAAAGGGATTAATAATAATAGCTAATAAGGTTTTTGATGTATTAAAAGAGTATGATAATTTTATAGGATATTCATCTAGTATTAGAGAAAAGGCAAAATTTATACTGGAAAATAAAAATAAAATCATAGAGTTTGTATGTAGTGAAGATTTCAAATATATTTATGAAAAAGGAAAAGACAAACTAGTAATAGAATTATTTTTTGGAAAAGAAATAGTAAGTAAAATATATTAATTAATATTTATAGGAGATATTTTATGGATTTAATTATTGCAACTAGGAAAAGTAAATTAGCACAGGTTCAGACAGATAAGATAATTAAACTTATTAAGGAGAAATATAACATAGATTCTAAAAAATTATTAGTAGTTACAGAAGGGGATAAAAGGCTTGATGTAACATTAGATAAAATAGGTGGTAAGGGGTTATTTGTTAAAGAAATAGAATATGCACTTTTAAATAAAGAGGCTCATGCTGCTGTACATAGTATGAAAGACGTGCCTTTTGAATTGCCTAAAGATTTTGAATTAGTAGCAATTCCTGAAAGGGATGATATTAGAGACGTATTTGTATCAAGTAATGGAGTTCATTTTGAAGATTTAAAAGAGGGAGCAATTATAGGAACAAGTAGTATAAGAAGAGCGGCAATGTTAAGGGAGTTAAGAAAAGACTTAAATATAGTTCCAATAAGAGGAAATGTACAAACAAGATTAGAAAGAATGAAAAAAGAAAATATGGATGGAATAATTTTAGCAGCTGCTGGAATAAAGAGACTAAACTTAGAAGATATAATAACTGATTATTTTGATCCTAAAATATTTTTACCAGCAATAGGGCAAGGTGCTTTAGGTATAGAAGCATTAAAAGATGGTGAATACAATATGTATTTAAAGGGATTGGACAATAAGGAAGTTAGAACTTCAGTAGAAGCTGAAAGAAGTTTTATGAGAAGATTAAATGGTGGATGTCATAGTGTAATAGGAGTTTATTCAGAGATAAAAGGCAATGATTTATATATGATAGGAACCTTTGATTTGGGTGGAAAAATAGTAAAAAAAGATATACTTGGTAATAAGGATACAAATATAGAACTAGGTTTAAAGCTTGCCGAAAAAATTTTGAAAGGATAATAAAAATGAACAAGGTTTATATAATTGGTACTGGACCAGGAGATGAGGAATTATTAACTTTAAAAGCCGTTGAAATTTTAAAAAATTGTACAGCTGTTTTATATGATAGATTAGTTTCAAATAATATATTAAATTATTTAAAAGAGGATTGTGAAATTTATTATTGTGGTAAGGAGCCAGGATGCCATTATAAAACTCAAGAGGAAATAAATAAAACTTTAATAAGGCTTGCAAAAGAAGGGCATACTGTTGGAAGAATTAAAGGGGGAGATCCTTATGTTTTTGGAAGAGGTGGAGAAGAGGTTCTTTCCTTAATTGAAGAAAATATAGAATTTGAAGTTGTGCCAGGAGTTACTTCACCTATATCAGTATTAAATTATGCAGGTATTCCAATAACACAAAGAGAAATGGCACAAAGCTTTCATATAGTTACAGGAATGACTGCTGGAGCGCTAAATATAAATTGGGAAGCCATATCTAAAGAAAAAGGTACTTTAGTTTTTATGATGGGATTAAACAATCTTAAAGGTATAATAGAAAATTTATTAAGTAACGGCAAAGATGAAAGTACCAAAGTAGCAGTAATAATGAGAGGAACTTCTTCAAAGCAAAAGAAAGTAGTTGGAACTTTACAAGATATAGAGCAAAAAGTAGTTGAATCTAAACTACAATCGCCATGTATAATTGTTATGGGAGATGTTGTGGAGTTAAATGATAAGCTTAATTGGTATGAGAAAAAGCCACTTTTTGGATTAAATATATGTGTAACAAGATCAAGAGAGCAGTCATCTAATTTAAAGAAGAAGTTAAGAAATTTAGGAGCAGAAGTAACTGAAATAAACTCTATAAAAATACAAGAAACTAAAGAAAATTTAAATTCTATTAAGGATAAACTAAGTGAATACAACCATATAATATTAACTTCAGTAAATGGTGTTAATATGTTTTTTGATTATTTAGTAGAAAATAAAATAGATATAAGAAGTATTAAAGCTAAATTTTCAGTTATTGGTAAAGCAACTAAAAAAGCTTTAGAAGAAAGAGGGATTCAAGCCTTTATAATGGGAAGAGAGTTTGTTGGAGAAGGTTTATTTAATGAGCTTTCACCACATTTAGTTAATGGAGAAAGTGTATTAATACCTTGCTCTTCTGGAAGTAGGGAATATTTAAGAGAAGCAATTGAAAAGCTAGGATTATATGTTGATAGAGTTCATACATATAATACACTTTGTGGAGATATAAAAAATAAAAGAGTATTTGAGGAAGTAGATTTTATATTATATACTAGCCCTAGCACTGTAAATAATATGATAAATATGCTTAGTGTAGATGGAATTAAAGATAAATTTAATATCGCAATAGGCCCTCAAACATATAAAATTCTAGAATCAAATGGCATAAAAAGTCATATGTGTAAAAAGCATTCAGAGGATGGCTTTTTAAATGAAATAATAGAGATATATAGTAATTATAAGGAAAGAAAGGATAAGTAAGATGATTAAAAGGGGAAGAAGATTAAGAGCAAATGCAGCAATTAGGGATTTGGTAAGAGAAAATACATTAACAGCAAATGATTTTATATTCCCTATTTTTGTTGTTGAAGGGAAAAATATAAAAGAAGAAATTACATCAATGAAAGGTAACTATCATTGGTCTATAGATAGGCTACATGAAATAATAGAAGAAGTTGAGGATCTCAATATAAAGGGTGTGATTATATTTGGATTACCAAATCACAAAGATGAATATGGATCAGAAAGCTTTAGTGATAATGGAATAGTACAACAAGCAGTAAAAAAGATAAGAGAAATTTCAAAGAGTTTATATGTAATTACAGATATCTGTATGTGTCAATATACTAGTCATGGGCATTGTGGAATTTTAGATGGTAATGAAGTAGATAATGATAAGACATTAGAAATACTAGGTAAAATAGCTTTATCCCATGCAAAGGCAGGAGTTCATATGGTTGCACCATCAGATATGATGGATGGAAGGGTTGCCTTAATGAGAAAAGTTTTAGATGAAAATGGATATAAAAATGTGGCTATAATGAGTTATGCAGCTAAGTATTCATCAGCTTTTTATGGACCTTTTAGAGAAGCAGCTCATTCAGCACCTCAATTTGGAGATAGAAAAACTTATCAAATGGATCCTGCTAATTCTGAAGAAGCACTAAGAGAAATAGAATGGGATATAAACGAAGGTGCAGATATAATTATGGTTAAACCAGCAATGTCGTATTTAGATATTATAAGAAGAGCAAAAGATAAAATAAATGTACCAATTTGTGCTTATAATGTTAGTGGTGAATTTGCAATGGTAAAGGCAGCAGCAGAGGCTGGACTTATAGATGAAAAGAGAGTAGCTTTAGAAATGTTACTTTCAATGAAAAGAGCTGGTGCAGATATGATAATAACTTATTATGCATTAGAAGCTGCAAAGTGGTTAAAGGAGGATTAAGGTTATGAGAAATCAAGTTATCTTTCACGAATCAAAAAAATATATGCCAGGAGGAGTTAATTCTCCAGTTAGAGCTTATAAAAACACTACAATGACACCTCCTATTATAAAAAGTGGAAAAGGGGCAATAATAATAGATGAAGAGGGCAATGAGTATATAGATTTCGTATTAGCTTGGGGACCTATGATATTAGGACATTGCGATGAAGATGTAGTAAAGTGTATTAAAGAAACTTCTGAAAGTGCAATAGCATTTGGAGCTCCAACAGAATTAGAGCTAATAATGTCTAAATTTTTATGCAAAAACTTAGAAAATATAGAAATGATAAGGATGGTAAACTCTGGTACAGAAGCTACTATGAGTGCAATAAAACTAGCAAGAGGATATACAAAAAAGAATAAAATAATAAAGTTTGCAGGTTGCTATCATGGACATTTTGATGGGTTTTTAGTTGAAGCGGGATCGGGTGTATTAACAAATGGAATTCCAGGATCTCTAGGTGTACCAGCTGATAGTATAAAAAATACACTTATAGGAATCTATAATGATAAAGAAAGTGTTAAATCCTTATTTGAGAAATATGGAGATGACATTGCAGGAGTTATAATAGAGCCAGTTGCAGGAAATATGGGAGTTATAAAGGCAGAAGAAGACTTTATGAATATTTTAAGAGAGCTTTGTGATAAATATGGTGCTCTATTAATATTTGATGAAGTTATGAGTGGCTTTAGAGTATCTTTTGACGGAGCACAAAAATTATTTAGTGCAAAGCCTGATTTAGTAACATATGCAAAGATAATAGGAGGGGGACTTCCTTCTGGAGCATATGGTGGGAAAAAAGAAATAATGGAATGCTTAGCCCCGGTTGGAGAAGTATATCAAGCTGGAACTATGTCTGGAAATCCTATTGTTATGGCAGCTGGGCTTGCAACTTTAAATAAGTTGAAAAAGAATAAAGATGAGTATTATGAAAAAATAGATAATCTAGGTAAGATGTTAGAAGAGGGCTTAAAAGAAATATCAAATGAAAAAGGTATTCCGCTAACTATAAATAGATATGGGGGAATGTTTACTATATTTTTTACAGATTTAAAAGATGTTAAAACTTATGAAGATGTTAAAACATGTAATTCTGAAATTTTTATAAAGTATTTTAAACATATGATATTAAATGGAATAAATATACCACCATCACAGTATGAAGCTTTATTTTTAAGTACAGTTCATACAGAGGAGCATATAAATAAGTTTTTAAATGTATTTAGAAATTTTAATATAGAATAGAGAGGTGCATATGTCAAAAGCAATAATTCTTGTTTCTTTTGGAACAGCTAATTTAGAAGGAGTAAGGGAATTAGAATCATTTGAAGATGAAATAAGAAAAGATCTAAAGGATAAATATCACGTATGTAAGGCTTTTACTTCAAGTGTATTATCTAATTTATTACTTAATAAATATGGAAAAGTAATTCCTAGATTAGAAGAAGTACTATTCAATTTAAGTAATGACAGATATAAGGAAGTATATATACAGCCACTTCATGTAATTGAGGGAAGTGAATATTTAAATATAGAAAAAACAATAAAGGAATACGATTATTCATTTTCAAAAATTATCTTAGGAAATGTTCTTATAAGTAATAAAGAAGATGATTTTAAGGAATCATGCAATTTAATAGTTAAGACTATGGAAAAGGATTTATTAAAAAATGAAAATATAGTTCTTGTTGGACATGGTTCTAAAACTATCAATACAGAAGCATATGAGACTCTAAGAAAAGTATTTATAGAAAATGATTATAAAAATATTTATATAGGAACATTAGAGGGTGAAGTAAAAAAAGAAGATATTATAAATGAATTATTGAAAGATAATATAAAAAAAGTAATATTAGCTCCATTACTTATGCTTCCAGGTAATCATATCAAAAAAGATATTTTTGGAGAAAGTAATTCATGGAAAGCATCCATAGAAGAAAATGGTATCAATGTTAAAGTGAGTAAAAAGCCTCTTTTAGAATATAAGGAAATAAGAGAGAATTACATAAATAAAATAAAAAAAGATCTTAAATAAAATAAAAAACAAAAACAAAGTTTTCGTTGCAAAACTTTGTTTTTCATTGTAAAATATTTTACTGTAAGTAAAAATTCAAGTTATTGTGTTATTACTTGTTAAAAAAATAACAATAATGTGGGGTGTATCATGTACAGTAAAGAAATTCATAACTTAGCCCATTCAGCGGAAGTTAAAAGCACATTACTAAGAAGAAGTAAAGGAAGATACTTAGTGAGTTCAATGCTTGGAAGTTTATTTGTAAGCTTAGGAATTATGCTTATTTATACCATAGGCGGAATAATGCATCATAACGGTATAGAAACATATAAAATTTTGATGGGAGCATCTTTTGGAGTAGCACTTAGTTTAGTATTAATGGCTGGAGGAGACTTATTTACAAGTAATGCCATGATAATGACAATGGGAGCTTTAGAGAAAACAGTAACATGGGTAGATGCCGTTAAAATATGGTTTGCAAGTTGGATTGGAAATATACTTGGCGGTGTTCTAGGAGCAATACTATTTGTACAAGCTGGCTTAACATCAGGAAAAAGTGAGTATATTGGAGAGTTTATAGTAAATAATGCATATGCTAAAGTAAGTACTCCAGCAGGTCAGCTTTTATTAAGAGGTATATTATGTAATATACTAGTTTGTCTAGCTGTTTGGATGTGCTATAAATTAAAAGAAGAAACAGCTAAAATATTAATGATATTTTGGTGCTTATTTACATTTATAACAGCAGGATTTGAGCATAGTGTAGCTAATATGGGATTTTTAGCTATGGGATATTTAATAGATCCATCAACAATAACTTTAGGTGGATATGCATATAATATAATTCTAGTATCATTAGGAAACTTTATTGGTGGAGTGCTATTTTTAGCATTACCATACTATTATATTACAAGTGGAAATAGTGATAAAAAGTAAATATTTAATTTAATATTTATGACATAATAAATTAAAATACATAATAACTATAAATTTAAAATACATATAAAAATGGCTAGGTATAAAACTAAATACCTAGCCATTTTTTACAAACTAAACTTCAAAAATCCATCCATTAGGAGCTTCAACATCACCAAATTGAATTCCACAAAGAATTCTATAAAGTTCTTTTGTAACAGGACCAACTTCAGTTTCACTATGAAATACGTGAAGTTTATCTTTATATTCTATTCCTCCAATTGGAGTTATAACGGCAGCCGTACCACAAGCGCCAGCTTCTTTAAATTGATCTAGATCATCTACATAAACATCTCTTTCGTATACAGGCATATTCAAGTATTCCTTAGCTATTTCCATAAGAGAATATTTAGTTATACTAGGAAGAATTGATGGAGATTTTGGTGTAACAAATTCATTATTTTTTGTTATTCCAAAGAAATTAGCAGCTCCAACTTCCTCAATTTTTTTATGTGTAGCAGGATCTAAATAGATACAATCAGCAAATCCTCTATCAACAGCAATTTTATGAGCTTGTAATGAGGCAGCATAATTTCCACCAACCTTTTGACCTCCAGTTCCATAAGGAGCTGCTCTATCATAATCAGCTATCATAAAGTTACAAGGGGTTAGTCCTTCCTTAAAATAAGGTCCAACAGGAACCGCAAATACAGAAAAAATATATTCAGGGGCAGGTTTAACTCCTATGTTATCTCCAACACCAATCATAAATGGTCTTAAATAAAGCGTAGCTCCAGTTCCATATGGAGGAACGTAATGTTCATTTGCTTTAACCACTTGCATACAAGCATCTATAAATTTTTCAACAGGTATTTCAGGCATAAGTAGCTTAGCGTTACTTTCATTCATCCTATGGGCATTTCTATCTATTCTAAATAATTGAATTTTCCCATCTTTTCTTCTATAAGCCTTTAAGCCTTCAAAGCATTGTTGACCATAATGTAAAGCGGTAGAAGCCTCACTTATCTTTAGCATATTATCCTCTGTTAATTTACCATCATCCCATTGACCATCTTTCCAAACAGATACATATCTATAATCAGTTTTAATATAATTAAAACCAAGATTATTCCAGTCAATATTAATATTCTTCTTCATATATTATTACCTCCTTTGTGGCCTCTATAGTGTACTAATTATACCACTATTCAATAAATTAATAAACTTATAAATATTTAAATAAATCTATTAATGAGATTTTGTATTGAAATTTAAGGAAAAAAAAGGTATATTTAAATTAAGAGGATATTTAAAACTTCATGGAGATGCCGAAATTAGTTTTAAATATCCTTTATGAGTTTGATGAGCTCACAATTAGTATTAGTTTTTTAAATTTTTATATACAAATAATATGAAAGGACGTGTAGTAAAATGCAAAAAGAGATTATTTCAACAAATAATGCACCTTCAGCAATAGGACCATACTCACAAGGAATTAAGATAGGGGATATGGTATTTACTTCAGGGCAAATTCCAGTTAATCCAGCTACAGGAGAATTAGTAACAGAAATAAAAGCAGCTACAAGACAATCTTTAGAAAATGTAAAGGGAGTTTTAGAGGCAGCAGGAAGTAGCTTAGATAAAGCAATAAAAGTAGTAGTTTTCATAAAAGATATGAATGATTTTGGACAAGTAAATGAAGTTTATGGAGAGTATTTTAAAGAAAATCCACCAGCAAGAAGTTGTGTTGAAGTAGCAAGACTACCTAAAGACTGCGTAATAGAAATAGAAGCTATTGCAACTATATAGGTTTAAATTAAATTTAGTTTAAATAATAAATAAGATGGTAAGTTTATACTTATCATCTTATTTATTAGAATCTATTTCAGACAAGTTAGCCCAATACCTTTTTGGCATTTGTCTTTTTTGAAGCTTAGGATTTATTCTTTCTTTTATTGTTGTGGATTTAAAATATCCTTTCCATAGGTCTTGAAAACCATCATTATAATTTTTTAATGTATTATAAATTTCATTATCCATTTCTTTGATTTCCCAGGAAATTTTATTATAAATTGAAGCGATCTCTCTTTTTATGTCATGTATTATCCAATATTCATCACTAAACCTTCTTTGAAAGTGAGGTGAAATAATTTCTAATATATTGTTATCAGGTTCTATAGAAGAATAGAGAAAATTATTATTTATAGATTTAAATCTTACAAAACCTTCAAATCTATGTGCCTCTATGGAAATACGTCTATCTATTAAATCTAAATCTCTTACTTCATCTAAGTGTAGATATTTATGAATATTGCTACCTAGTTTAAAAGCAATTTTTAAATATCTATAACAAAGGATTCCTTTATCTTTATAGTTAGATAAATATAGTTTGTAAATTTTATTTAAAGCTAAAGGGTCAATTTTTGTGACTATTGAATTTTTAACCTTACTGAACTTCTCAAAATCAACATCAACATATTTAATTTCAGATAGAAGATCAATATCTAATTGGTTTTGAGTACAAAGTGCTGTTATTTGCTTTTTTGAGTAAAAGCTATCATAAATTGCAGTTAGAAAACCCTCAAAGGAATCTTCATATACTAATTTAAGCAAGAAAACACCACCTTTAAAATTCTCCAGTTAGAGAGGTTATAGTATCTGTTGGCATAATTATCTTTTTTGGTTCAGGTAATAAAATCCCATTAGATGAAGAAGGATATATATTATCAAAAAAAGAAAGTTGCTCAGAAGTTTCATTTTCTACTTTAGGTTTATCCATATAAAGTAATCTAGTTCTAATTTTTTCTTCATCAAAGGATACATCTCCATAATACTTACCTTTGCAGGTTATAAAATATTTAGCTCTTTTTAAAACTATTCCAAGCTTTCTTAAATCTTCAAAGGTTAAAGAATGAACTTTTCTTGTAATTAATATTCTTCTAGCTGAACGTACACCTATTCCTGGAATTCTAAGAAGGGTATCATAGGATGCTTTATTTATTTCTACTGGAAAATTTTCTATATTATTTAATGCCCAAGAAGTTTTAGGGTCAAAATTTAAATCAAAGTTATCATTTTCGTTTTTCAAAAGCTCCTTTGCTTTAAATCCATAAAGCCTTAATAGCCAATCTGCTTGATATAATCTATGTTCCCTAACTAATGGTGGATGAGTAATATCAGGAAGGGCTTTTTCATTTCTTACTACAGGAACATAAGCAGAATAATAGACTCTTTTTAAATTGTATCTATTATACAAATTTTCTGATAAATTTAATATTTTATAATCACTTTCAGGAGTTGCACCAACAATAAGTTGTGTGCTTTGGCCACCAGGTACAAATAATGGTGCTGATTTTATGTTCTTCTTTAAATCTTTATTTTCTATTATTGAATTTTTTATAATACCCATTGGAGCTAAGATATTTTCTTTGCTTTTTTGTGGAGCGAGAAGTTTTAAGCTAGATGCTGATGGCAATTCTATGTTAACACTCATTCTATCAACATATTTTCCAGCTTCCTTTATTAATGATTCATCAGCTCCAGGTATAGCCTTTAAATGAATATAGCCATTAAATCTTTCTTCAGTTCTAAGTTTTTTTACTACCATTAAAAGTAGCTCCATAGTATAGTTAGGATTTTTAAAGATAGCAGAACTTAAAAATAATCCTTCAATAAAATTACGTTTATAGAAGTTAATAGTTAATGAGACTACTTCATCAGGAGTAAACATTGCCCTAGGAACATCTTTGCTATAAGCATTAACACAATATTTACAGTTATATATACAATAGTTGGTTAAAAGTATCTTAAGAAGAGATATACATCGTCCATCAGCAGTAAAGCTATGACAAATACCGCTATTTGAAGCATTTCCTAACCCATTATTAGAATTTTTTCTTTTAGATCCAGAAGAAGAACAGGACACATCATATTTAGCAGCAGCTGAAAGAATATTAAGCTTTTCGTCTATATTCAAAGAGATCACCTTTCTTTATAAAGTATTTAAAATAATTATACAGAACAAATGTTCTTATTTCAATATGTAATTAAATATAAATTAATAAATTACTAATTTCATAATTATTGAATAAATAGAGGTTAAGTAGGATAATATAGAAGGTGATAAAGTTTACGGAGGTAGGATTATGTTTACTATTATGGCAATAAAAATAGAACCTAGAGTATCAATTGCACCAACAGTTCAAGAGGTTTTAACAAGATACGGATGTATAATCCAAACTAGGTTAGGTTTACATGAAGCAAGCAAGACATCTTGTGCTAACTCAGGTCTTGTAATATTAAATTTAATTCATGATGAAAAAGAAGAAATCAATAAGCTTATGGAAGAATTAAATGCAATTGAGGGTGTTACAGCAAAATTAATAGAAGTATAGTACTATTTAAATATTAACCATTTATTAAGTGGTTAATATTTTTTTATTATTAGAGTATAAAAAAGATATATAATAATATTATTTTTAATAATATATAAATAGTGACTTGGAGATTTTTTACTTGCAATTAGTAAAATTAATTATATAATTATTATTGCTAAATAATGATTATTATATAAAGATAGAAAGGAAGATAAATTAATGAAAAAATCTATAAAAATATCTGCTTTAATATGCAGTATGATTTTAACTGTTACTTTATTTGCAGGATGTCAAAAAAGTAATAAAAAAACTATAAATGTCTTAAACTATGGAGAAAATATAGCAGAAGGAGTAATTGAAGAGTTTGAAGATAAGTACAATGTAAAAGTAAATTATAAAACTTTTGATGATATGGAGACTATGTATATAGAAGTATCTTCAGGAAAAACAAAATGGGATGCAATTTTAGTTGCAGATTATATGGCAGATAGAATGATCCAAGAAGGATTGCTTCAAAAAATAGATAAAGAAAAAATTCCAAATTTAAAGGAAATGAATGAAAATGATATGGGACAAGCTTATGATCCTAATAATGAATATACTGTACCATATATGAATGGAACAATAGGAATAATATATAATAAAGATTTAGTTAATGAAACAGTTGATAGCTGGGATATAATGTGGAATGAAAAATATAAGAAGCAAATATTTGTATTAGATGCTCAAAGAGATGCTATAGGGATGGCACTTAAAAAGTTAGGATACTCACTAAATACAACTAATGAAAAAGAACTTGAAGAAGCTAAAAATTTACTAATAAAACAAAAACCATTAGTATTAAAGTATGGAGCTGACGAGGTTAAAGATTTGATGACTTCGGGAGAAACATCCATTGCTATGATATGGTCTGGAGAAGGGTTAACTTTAGCCGATGAAAATGAAAATTTAGAGTATGTAATTCCGAAAGAAGGAGCTAATTACTGGTTAGATTCATGGGCAATTCCAACTAATGCAAGTGATAAAGCAACAGCTGAGGAATTTATAAACTTTGTAAGTAAAAAAGATAATGCTTATAAAATAGCAGAGGAGATAGGTTATACAACTCCAAATAAGCTAGCTATGGAGGAGCAATCAGAAGAAGTTAAAAATAATAAAGGTGCTTATATGCCAAAAGAAGTTATGGATAGATGTGAAGTTTATAGGTATTTACCACAAGATCAATTAAGATTATACGAAGAAGTTTGGAATGCTGTTAAAGCTGCAAATTAATTATAAGATATATAACATTTATATGAAATCTATAATACAATAGTAAAAGGATATACTATATTTAATTGTTCTTAAAAAAATATTAATATTGTATTAACCTAATAGAATAAAACTTATAATGGGAGTATAATATTAATAACATCTACTAAAGGTATAGGAGTTGATTATTTTATGGACAGAGTTATAGATTTTAATGAATTAAAAAATAGAGTAAATGATAAAGATATAGATAAATTTGAATCATATATGTATTCTCTTTATTATGATATGTCTTCTGGAAAATTAAATATGGCCGATTTTACAAAAAAGATTATGGCTTATATGGAGGAAAATAACATATCTCAAGATAAGTTCTTGAAAATGCAAACAAAGCTTATGGAAAGATACGGATTTGATGCTTCATCTATTGAAGAGCAGGTAAAGTCATTAGGTCTTAATAATATTATTCCAGGAGCAGGTGATTTTGAAAAGACAAGAAAAACTATGAGCTTTCAAGAGAAGTATAAGGATAGACTAAAAGTTAGTACTGTAAATAGTTATTTTATTAAAAATGAAAAAAATGATGTAAGTATCTTAACAGAAGATATTAATGTAATTTTAAAAAGCTCAGGTAAAATTGATTTAACTGACTTAGAATTAAATGACTTTTTATGTTCTTATAAAAAGCTTGTTGAAAATAATCCTCTTAAAATATCTATCTGCGAAGATATAAAAGAATATGAATACTAAAATTGTTAAAAAAAATCTATTTATTTTGTAGAATTATAGTTTATAATAAATAAGGTGTGATTGGTGTCACATCTTATTTTTGTATGTAAGTTTAAATAAAGATTATATATTTATTTAAAGATAATAAAATTAAATTTGAAATAGGTAAATTTAGAATTAAAACAACAACCAGGAGGATAAAAATGAGCGTTTTAACAGTTAAAGATATGAGTCATGGCTTTGGAGATAGAGCTATTTTTGAAGATGTATCCTTTAGATTATTAAAGGGGGAACACGTTGGTCTTATTGGAGCAAATGGTGAAGGTAAGTCAACATTTATGAATATAGTAACAGATAAGCTTATGCCGGATGAAGGAAAGGTTATTTGGTCTAATAATGTTAGAGTTGGCTATATGGATCAACATGCAGCTTTAGTAAAAGGACAAAGTATAAGAGATGCTTTAAGAGATGCTTTTAAGTATTTATTTGATTTAGAAACAGAAATGAACTCTCTTTATGAAAAAATGGGAGATTGTACTCCAGAAGAACTAGAAAAAATGCTTGAAAGAACAGCAGTTATTCAAGATTTATTAGATCATAATGGTTTTTATGTAATAGATGCAAAGGTAGAAGAAGTGGCTAAAGGTCTTGGACTTTTAGATTTAGGTTTAGATAAAGATGTTGATGATTTATCAGGTGGACAAAGAACAAAGATACTACTTGGAAAGTTATTACTTCAAAATCCAGATATACTACTTTTAGATGAGCCTACTAACTATTTAGATGAAGAACATATAGAATGGCTTAAGAGATATTTAAATAATTATGAAAATGCATTTATATTAATTTCTCACGATATACCATTTTTAAATTCAGTAGTTAACTTAATTTATCATGTTGAAGAAAGAAAGTTAACAAGGTATGTTGGAGATTATTATGAATTTAAGAGATTATATGAAGAAAACAAAAAGAGATTAGAGCAAGCTTATGAAAAGCAACAAAAGGAAATAGCTAGATTGGAAGATTTCGTTGCAAGAAATAAAGCAAATGTTGCTACTGCTAATATGGCTAAATCAAGACAAAAGAAACTTGATAAAATGGAAGTAATAGAACTTTCAAAGGAAAAACCAAAGCCAGAGTTTAACTTTAAAATAGCAAGAACAGCTGGAAAAACAATATTTGAAACTGAAGATTTAGTTATAGGATATGATTCGCCACTAACTAAGCCATTAAACTTATTAATGGAGAGAGGACAAAAAATAGCTTTAGTTGGAGCAAATGGACTTGGTAAATCAACATTACTTAAAAGCTTACTAGGAATACAACAGCCACTATCAGGAAAAGTTCATAGAGGAGACTATCAACATATAGGTTACTTTGAGCAAGAAGATAGATCGGGAAATACAAATACTTGTATAGAAGAAGTGTGGCAAGAGTTTCCAAGTAAAACACAATACGAGATAAGAGCAGCACTTGCTAAATGTGGTTTAACAACAAAGCAATTAGAATCAAAAATAATGGTTTTATCAGGTGGAGAGGCTGCAAAGGTAAGAATATGCAAGATTCTAAATACAGAAACAAATATATTAATCCTAGACGAGCCAACAAATCACTTAGATGTAGATGCAAAAGACGAATTAAAGAGAGCATTAAAAGAATACAAAGGATCAATTTTACTAGTATCCCACGAACCAGAATTCTATAGAGATGTTGTGACAGAGATATGGAACTGTGAGGATTGGACAACTAAAATAGTATAATAGCTTGTTTTAGTACTATTGGATTTAGGATTATAAAGAGTGAACCGTACCTCAAGCAAATGAGATTAATAGACTTAGTTACTGGTGTTACTTGTAGGTGAGCAAATTAGGGAACATGAATGGATAGATAAGATAATCGAACTATTAAATAATAAAAAATAAGATGTTTATAAAAATTTTATATATGATAAATAAAGAAAGCCTAGTGTTACATCACTAGGCTTTCTTTAGGATATTTATTCGATTACTTTGTTTTCTAAGTTGCTACGTCTACAATCCAGAGGGTTTAAGTTTATGTGATGTACAATTTCAGATTCAGTAGGATTCATTATAAGTTTATCTAAATGAATTCTACCCTGTGGAGTATTTGCGATAACTATGATAACTCCATTCTTCTTATATTGAACCCAACTAAACTCGTCAGTTATAACAGTATTTAAATCTTCAGAAGAAATTAATGCCCTAGCATGTGGAGTGCCGTATTTATTAGTTAGGATGATAGCAATGGTGTTATCATCAACTTTTTCATATTGATTTTTTTGAGCACTTGGGACTATTTCTAAATTAGATTTTCTGTTATCTAGCATATTTCCATTAATATGTTTAACAGGAGCTTTTGGATTAGCATTTAAAATAACTGTTTGAAGACTTTGTTTTAAATGCTTAGTTCCTTTTGATTTGCTTATATTTTGAATTGTATAAGCATTAAAATCTTTATTCCATTCAGCAAACCAAGTTCCCATAGATTTTATTCTTTCAATATCGTCAGCATCTATTTGGAAAACTAACTCACTTCCATCTTTCTTTAAAACAGTGGCATAAGCAATGTGTTCTTTAACATAAAATTTATTTTCAAAAGTTTTATAATTCATTAAATATGTACCTTCTTTCATAATGATCTAAATGAAAGTATAACATAGGATGAGTAAATTAGCTCTGTTATCTTTCAATTAATTAACATGATTTAAATAAAATTTTGAGAGAGGATTAACAAATGATTCAGAAGCTTTTAAATAATAAAAAAACCTTACAGTAAGAGTAAGGTTTTGGTTGCGGGAGCAGGACTTGAACCTACGACCTTTGGGTTATGAGCCCAACGAGCTACCAACTGCTCCATCCCGCGATATTAAGTTTACATATTGGCTTGGCCAACTTGTATTATTAGTATATGCTTAATAAAGATTGATGTCAAAGCGAGATAACATCATATTGTGGAATATGATGACAAGAGATGGCTTAGCATGTCAGATGATATCAAATGCTAAGAAATAAGAAAAAGTTAAATTAAGATTTAAAACCATAGCTAATGATTTATAATAAATAAAATTCTATTCAAAACCAAATTATATTATATAAAAAAGCAACTTAAATAAATATATTTTAAAATATGCTTTGATTTTATGCTTAGTTATATAAATTTTGCTTAAATAAGATTAATAAACCATTTTCAACATTCACCTCATAATATTAGTTTTTAAAATAGTACATATTTATTTTTATATCATCTTCGGATAGCTCTTCTTTTGGAGTAATTCTAGTAGGAGTAAATCGGTATAGTGGTAGTGATATAGATAATAACAAAGCTATAATAATAAATCTTTTTATTTGCTTCATAAAATAAATCATCCTTTAGCTATAATAAAAATATTATATATCTAGTTGAAATAAGTGGTAATCGTAGCCAGTAGAACTCCTAAAAACATAAAGACATATTATTGTGGAAATGGTTGTGAGGAATGGACAACTAAAATAGTATAATGATAACTATTAGATAATTAATAAGAAGTAGCTTCAAGCCTTTATAATATTAAGGCTTGGAGCTTGTTTGTTATTATGTAACAATCTTTAATATTAATTTAAATATATAAATGAAAAAATCAATATATACAAAATTTATATAATAATGATATAATTAACTAGACAGGAAAAAGGAGGATACATGATGAAAAAGAAATTTTTATTGCTAATTATGTCTATTTGTATTTTATCAACAAGTCTAATAGCATGTGGTAAAACAGAGAAAGATCAAAAGGGTGATAATAAACCTAAAGTAGAGGATAAAAAAGATAATTCTTCAGAGAAGGATGGTTCTAAGGATAGTAAATCAGATAATGATAAAGCTGTAGGAGATAGTAAAACACAGGATAGTTCATCTAATGCAAAAGGCAATGTAGCTGATTTAGAAGATTATACAGTAATAGTTGATGTTGAAGAAGGAATTAACTATAAAAAAGGTGATTATTCAGAGGTGGATTTTGCAGTTCAATTATTAAAAGATTTTTTTGCTGGAAAAAATATTGATGATAGAATAGTTAGTGATAATGATGATTATAGTGAGTTAATACCTATTACAGCTGAAGATAAATCAAAATTAGATAAAATGTTGAAGATGACTAGGTTAGATCTTGATGTTGCTGATGGAAAGAATATTAATGTAGAGCCTTTAAAAATAGAAAAAGATATGACATTAATTGAAAATGCTAATTGTGACTTAAGCATCCAATTAAAGCTAATGCCAGAAGGTAGTGAGAAAGCATATTCAAATATGTATGGTGTAAATATATTTAAAATTAATGGTGAGTATAAAGGTAGAATATCTTAATGTAATATTATATTTTAGAAAATATATCTAATTTATAAAGATTGAAGATATTAAAGGTCAATAAGAGATCGTAAAATTAATACATATTTTGTTTTATAATGATAATATAGGTAGAATTGATCTGCTGAAAAACTAAATAAAATAATATTAACAAAGATTTAGAGTTAAAACAGCTAATTATAAGGTTGAGAAGCATAAAAGTATTCTTAACCTTTATTTTATGAACAATAACATTGTGATTATAGACATAAAAATAAAATAATATATAAATTGAAGGTAGTTCTATGATGAATTTAACTTTATAAGTTAATTGAATTGAGGTATAATCTTACTTATAGGCTATTGTAATTTATAATGAGGTGATTGAAAGTGATTGAAAATAACTGCGCTGTAGTTAGCTCTGCACAACGATTGTAAGACATGAAACAAGTTGTTCAGAGCTGATTTAAAAGATTAATTTGATATATATGTTTTATTAATCGTTGTGCCTTATTTACAAAATAAGTGTAGATAAAGGAGCAATGATTTATGAGATATGAAAAAGCGCAAGATATTCTTCCAGAGAAAATATTGAAAATAGTTCAGGAATATATAGATGGAGAATATCTATATATCCCAAGAAAAGATGAAAATAAAAAGACTTGGGGAGAGAACAGTGGAGCCTTGAAGGAGTTGGATATTAGAAATAGAAAGATTATATGCAAATATAAAGAGGGAACTTCTGTAAAGGAATTATCTAATGCCTTTTATTTAAGCGAGGCTAGTATAAGAAGAATAGTGAGATTGTATAAAAATAGGGAAGTATATTCCCCGTAATTATAAGCAGGTAATATGACTTAGGTTATAGGTTGTATCACCTGCTTTTTTGATAGAGATCTTTACAGAAATGTTTATGAACTTGTAGTTTTGATTTAGAACATGCTAAGCTAAAATAGATGATTGTTACGAATGCTTTTCTCTTGAAGCAATGAAAAATAGCAATGGTTAGAAATGAAATAAAAGAGGGGAATTAACAAATGAGTATTTTGAAAGTGACTAACATGTCACAGGGGTTTGGGGATAGACAGATTTTTAATGATGTGTCTTTTAATTTATTAAATGGAGAGCATATTGGTCTAGTTGGTGCTAATGGAGAGGGAAAGACTACCTTCCTAAAGCTGATTACCAATGAAATATTGCCAGATCAAGGAACTATAGAGTGGAACAGAAAGGTTTCAGTTGGCTATATGGATCAAAATGTGAAACTTAGAGATGAGGATACAGTGAGGATGTATTTGCGAACAGCTTTTACAGAGCTTTTTAATATAGAGAAAAATTTAAATAAGATATATGAAAATATGAGTACCATGGCTAGGGAAGAAATGGAGAAGGCCCTTAATAAAATAGGAGTATTACAGGAAACCTTAGAGAAAGGTGAATTCTATTCTATAGAATCTAAAATAGAAGGAATAGCCACAGGTCTTGGGTTTAAAGATTTACTGGATAGAGGAACCTCGCAATTAAGTGGTGGACAGAGGAGCAAGATATTACTTGGGGAATTGCTCCTAGAAAAACCTGATATTTTGCTTTTGGATGAGCCAACAAATCACTTGGACGAGGAGAATATAGAATGGCTCAATGGATATTTATCAAACTATGAAAATGCTTTTATAGTAATCTCCCATGACAATACATTTTTAAATGGTGTTATCAATGTAGTTTATCATTTAGAAAATAAAAAATTAACTAGATATGTAGGCAACTATGAGAAGTTCCTAAAATTGTACGAGGAGAGAAAAACACAGATATTAATAGACTATAATAAACAACAGAAGGAGATTGAAATTCTTGAGGATTATATAAGAAAGAATAAGGTTAGGGCATCTACAGCTGCTATGGCAAAGTCCAGAGAGAAGAAGCTTAACAAAATCCAGAGAATAGAAATAGTAAAAAATAAGCCTAAACCACATTTCATTTTTCAAGAAGCTAGCCCTTCTGGAAGCTTAATCTTTGAAACAAAGGATTTAGTCATTGGCTATGAAAGACCATTGACCTCTCTATTAAATTTAAAGATGATGAGGGAGGATAAGATTGCTCTTATAGGTGCTAATGGAATAGGTAAAACTACGCTTTTAAAGAGTTTGATAGGTCTATTGAACCCAATAGACGGAGAGGTAACTCTAGGAGTCCTTCAGAATATCGGTTATTACCAGCAGGAAGTGAAGGAAGAGGTTACAAAGAAACTTGTGATAAAAGAATTATGGGATGAGTTTCCAAAAGATAGCCAAACTCAGATAAGAACAAAGCTTGCTAGGTGTGGATTGACTAGGGAGCATATTGAAAGTACTATGGATATCTTAAGTGGTGGAGAACAAGCAAAAGTAAGGCTTTGTAAGCTTTTAAATAAGCCAACTAACATTTTGATTCTAGATGAGCCAACAAATCACCTAGATGCTGATGCCAAAGATGAGCTAAAAAGAGCGTTAAAAGAATATAAAGGTAGTATTCTTTTAGTATGTCACGAACCAGAGTTCTACAAAGATGTGGTAACGGATGTGTGGAATTGTGAGAAATGGACAACAAAAGAATAGTAAAGTTTATAAATTTTAAGAGTTAGCTTGTTGCTAGCTCTTTTTGGTATAATTAAGAATAGATAGTTAATTGTGTTAAGGTGGAAAAAGGTTAATAAGTAGTCACTAGGAGAATATATGAAAATTAATATTAAATACTTAATAGCTTTCATTACTTTATTTTTAATTGAGGTTGGAATTGCACTTTTTATAAATGATAGAATTATTAGACCATATATTGGAGATATTCTAGTAATTATATTAATGTATACTTTTACAAGAAGTTTTATTAAAAAGCCAATAAGGTTTTTAGCTATATATTTATTTGTTTTTGCATCATTTGTTGAAGTTGTGCAATATTTTAATATTCTAGAAGTTATGAGTTTACAAGATAATAAAATACTTTCAATTATTTTTGGTAGTACATTCGATATAAAGGATATTCTATGTTATTTAATTGGAAGTATAGTTTTAATAATATGGGATAATAGAGAGACCTTAAAGGAAAATTGTATTAGAGGAAATTGATGGGTGTTGGATAGCCTTTGGCATTAAAGAGTAATTATAAACACTGACTCATTGACAAGTATTACCAATGTGGTAAAATATAATTGATAATATTTTTCAATAGGAGGAGTTATGTTTAAAGAATTTTTTAATAAATATAAAGATTATGCCAGTGATTACAATGGAGGATTATCTAGCCATATACCTATGGTAAGCTATTCACTATATGAGTTAGGAGTTCCTTTTAATGAAATAGAACAATATTTAGATAAAACAATTGAGAGAATAAAAATATCTAAGGAAGACCTTTCTAAACTATATAATATAGGTGATGAAAATTTTCAGGAATACTTAGGAGTTGAAGATTCTTTAGGTTCATATTATGATTATTTTTCTCAAAAAATAAATAAATCAAATTATTTAGAGATAATAGGAGAATTTTTACCTAAATTAATTAGGGGAGTTGCAGCTCGTGCCTTTCATCCATTAATTAGATTATCATTTGCTGTAAGAAGTGAAAATGAGGAAGAGGTTATAAAATCACTAAGTTATTTTGCCTCAACCTTTACACCACATCAATCTGATGTTCTACCGTCTAAATCAGAAAATCCATTAGAGTCTCTTAAAATACTTGTAGAATCAGTTAAGGGTGAAGATTATAGTGGTAATTTAATTGTTGATAGGATAGAAAAGATATACAGATTAGATGGATTTAAGAAGAATGCTTTTACTTTAAAAGGAAATGATTCAGAGGTATTATCACAATTAGATATAATTATAAATAAATTATTTGTAAAGACTAAGAATTTTACAATATTACATGCAGTTACATCTAAAGAGGCATTTAAAAACTTATTGCCTTTAGTTAAGGATAAGGAATATATATTACAGGATTATTGGTTAGCTATTTTAGCTGCTTATATTACAATAGGTAGTCCTGAAGTTAGAGATTTAAGTGTTGATACTCCACAAAATTTACCTGAATTTAAGGATATAATAAAGACAAGTATTAATTCGAATAATGATCATACAATAAAACTTGTAAATGCATGTAGACTTGAATTTGAAAAATCAGGTGACGAAGTATATAAGTACATGGCATATTTAAGAACTTTAAATTAATAAGTAAACCTTCCAATACTACTTGGAAGGTTTTTTATATTGCTTTGATAACCACTGGCTATTCAAGTGGATAAAATGGCTTTAGCTCTGAGCAAAAAAGAACTCCCATGATAGAATGAAAGCGACTGACAATCGTAAAACAAAAAATCATAACAGGTGTCGTATAGGTAACGACATAGAAAGCTTATCACATACAGAATGGAGGTGCCAATATCATATAGTATTTGCACCGAAATATAGAAGACAGATTATATATGAAAAGTATAAATTAGAAACTGGTAAGATATTACGTGAAATATGTAAAAGAGATGTATTATAAATTATAGGGACTAATGCATGACCTGATCATATAAATATGCTTGTAACAAATAAAATATATTTAGGAAATTATTTAAAAAAGCAAAATAATTCTTGACTTAGAGTTAACTCCAAGTAATATAATGTGGTTAAGTTATCCTTAGGCAAAGTGTTCTCAGGTGGAGAAATTAGTGAAATGGGAATTACTAAAAGTGCTGGTATAAAAGTAATCTTAGATTATTTTAATATAGATAAAGAGGATATATATGCCATTGGAGATGACTATAATGATTTTGATATGTTAAAGTTTGCAAATCATAGCATTGCGATGGGACATGCTCCAGAGGAAATAAAAGAATTATGCGAATACATTACAGAAGATATTGATCATGATGGTTTATATTATGCTATGAAAAATTATGATTTAATTTAAAATATAATAAAACTATATATGGATAATGTTACAATGATGGGGCTTTGAAAATCATATAGTAGTTCCAGAAGAAGGGGCTGTATCAGATTGAACAAAAATGTTCAATCTGATACAGCCCATTTATTTAAATTTGTATGTTTTGATTTCTAAATTGACTTGGAGTTAAACCAACAATACTTTTAAAAGATTTACAAAAGTTTCCTTGATCACAAAAACAAAGCACAGTAGATATTTCTAAAATGCTTTTATTTGTTGTAATAAGAAGTACCTTAGCTCTATTAATTTTCAGATCTTTAAGGTACTTCATTATTGAAATTCCCATATTTTTTTTGAAAGTATTTGATAAATATCCAACAGATAAATTTAGGTCATTAGCCATTTCTTCTAAAGTAATACTGTTTTCTATATGAATATAAAGATATCCTATTATTTTATTTAAGATTAGATTGTTTTTTAATTCAACATAATTAATTAATATATCAAAATATGAATTAATCATATCAATTTCTAGTTGTTGCAAATTATATAACTTTTTAGTATTTTGTATAGCGTTATAATACTTATTGTACAAGGTATGAAGATATGTCTTTGTACTACCATTTCTAAAAACCTCTCTAGCAAATATTACATTCCACATTATAAGATCATTTTGTTTGGTTACTATTTGTAAATTTTCTTTTGTTTCATTCTCATGTTTATCCAAAGTTAAGTTTAGTAAAGTATTACGATCTTTATTTTCTATTAAAAAAGTAACCTCATTAATAAATAGAAACTCATCAGAATCATACATAGCCTTATCCCCCAAAAAAAGTAATATTAAATAAATTATATAACAATTAGAGGAAAATACATACAAAATAAACAAAAAAATTCAATTTTAAACAAAAGTTAATTTTAATAATAAGTATAATAAAAATATAAAGGTTGCAATCGTTTTCTAATTATTAGCCTAATTATGGAGGGATTATTTATGAATAAAAAAGTTAAATTAGTTGCATCAATGCTTACAGTCGTAATGGGAGTTTCAGCATTGTGGGGATGTGCAAGTAGTAATAATAGTAAAAAAAATGATGATAAAGAAATAGTTGTATGGTCAAATTTAATGGACAATGAAGTTGAAGCTGTAAATGAAATTGCTCAACAATGGGCAAAAGATAATAATAAGAAAGTTAAGGTTTTAAAAGATAATTCAGGCTATCAAGAATTCTTGCAAGCAGCAAATTCAGCTAAAGGACCAGATATGTTATTTGGAATTGCACATAATAATTTAGGTACATTCCAGGCAGCAGGATTGTTAGAAGAAGTGCCAAGTGATTTCGTTAATAGAGATGATTATGTAGGTAGTAATGTATGGGATGCAGTTTCATATGATGGAAAGGCTTATGGTGTTCCGATTTCAATGGAAACATACGCGTTATTTTATAATAAGGATATTGTTAGTAAATTACCAGAAACTATGAATGAATTAGTAGAGCAAGCTAAAGCCCATGGACCATCAGGATTCCAATTTCCGATTAATGATTTCTACTATACAGCAGCATTTGTTCAATCATATGGTGGATATGTGTTTGGTGGTGGAAATGGTAGTTTAGATGTTAATAATTTAGGATTTAATTCCGAAGGTTCTATAAAAGCATATCAATACTTACAAGATTTAGTTCAAAAGGACAAGTTTATGGTTCCAGATATAACAGGTGATATAGCAAATAATTCTTTTAAGTCTGGTGAAGCAATATTTTATATTGGTGGACCATGGGATGTAAGTGGTTTTAAAGAAGCAGGAGTTAATTTTGGTATTACTGCAATCCCTAAAATTAATGGAGTACCAGCAAAATCATTTATGGGTGTTCAATCAGCATTTGTAAGTAGCAAATCCGAGTCTAAGGATGATACATGGAAGTTAATGAAATATTTAATTGAAAATAGTGGTGATAAATTATATGAAGTGGGTAATAGAATTTCAGTTCTTAAATCAGAATTAGAGAAGAGTGAAGTTGCTAATAATGACTATACTAAAGGTTTTATAGCGCAATTAAAATCTGCAGTTCCAATGCCAAACGTTTCCGAAACTCAAGCTATTTGGGATGGAGTTAAAAATATACAAAGAATATTATTAGGTGAAGATCCAAAGACTGTTGCGGAAGATATCCAAAGGGCAGTTAAAGATGCTATAGGAGTATCAAAATAATTAATTATGCTCCCAAATTTTATTTGTTTTTAAGAGGAATGGACTTAAGCCTTCCTCTTAATTACTAATTAGATTATCAGTATCAATAAAGAGTTGCTTTGGTGGAGGAGGAAATGTATGAAGAAAGAAAAAATTAGATATAAAGATAATATTAAAGCATATAAGTATCTAGCGCCAGCATTAATTAGTATTGCCATTTTAAGTGTACTACCTACTTTATACAATATCTTTTTAGCATTTACTGATTATAGTATAAAAAATCAGAATTATCCTTATGGAAGTGAAAATGGATGGAGCATAGTAGGGTTATATCAATTTAAACAAGTATTAGTTGGTCCATTAAAATCAGAATTCTTTCCTCTTTTAATATGGACATTAATTTTTACAACAATATCAACTCTAGGTTGCTATTTAGTTGGTCTAATATTTGCACTTGTACTTAACGATAAAAATATGAAGGAATCATTTATATATAAAGGTCTATTAATAATACCTTGGGCATTACCAGGGGCTATAACTATAATTTCATATAAAAGTTTGTTTAACAGTCAGTATGGAGCTATAAATATTATACTTCAAAACTTACACATTATTAATGAGCCAGTAATGTGGCTAACAACACCTTTTTCAGCAAGATTAGTAGTGATATTAGTAAATATTTGGCTTGGATTTCCCTATATGATGAATGTCTGTATAGGGTCATTAACAGCTATTCCAACTACTTATTATGAGGCAGCAGATATAGATGGAGCTAGTGGTATACAAAAGTTCTTTAAGATAACTTTACCATCATTAGCAAAAACCTCATATCCTTTATTAATTGCTAATTTTGCTTTTAATTTTAATAACTTTAATTCAGCATTTTTATTGACAGAGGGAGGAACCAACAAAGGCAGGATCATCATTTGCAGGTTGGACAGACCTCTTAGGCTCTGCAACATATAAAATGTCAACTAGTCAAGGGAATTTTGGGCTAGGTGCTGCAATGTCAATATTGATTTTTATAATAATTGCAGCATTATCAATAATTAATATGAATATTTCAGGTCAGTTTAAGGAGGTGGAAGATTAATGGCAGAGAGTAATCTTAATATCAAAGTTAAAAATAAGGAAAGTATTACTGTATATAACTTACAATATAAACGTAAAATATCTGTTAGGGAAAGAAGCATATTATGGATAAAAAGAATATTTATTTGGATATCAATACTAGTAATATTATTTCCTGTATTTGCAATAGTTTCTGCATCCATATCTTCTGGTACAAGCTTTATGCAAAAATCATTAATCCCACAGACAATAACATTTGAGAATTATAAAGCAGTTTTATTAAATAATAATGGATTTTTAAAATGGATGGTAAACACTACCTTTGTTGCCTTATTAGTTTCTACTGCTCAAATATTAATGACTTTGCCAGCAGCGTATGCTTTTTCAAGATTTAAATTTAGAGGTAAGAAAAAAGGATTAATGGGATTACTTATAGTACAAATGTTTCCAGCAAGTATGACAGTACCAGCGATACTAGCTGTAGCATATAAGTTTCAATATGGCATGGACAACTTATGGTTTTTATCCTTAATCCTTTGTACAGGGAGTGCTTATAATATTTGGCTAATGAAAGGTTTTATGGATGGACTACCAAAGGAATTAGATGAAGCAGCGAAGGTGGATGGTGCAACTACATGGCAAGTATTTACAAATATAATTTTACCATTAAGTAAGCCTATGGCAGTAGTAATATTCTTCTTTTCATTTATTGGTCTATTTGGAGAATTTGTATTCTCTTCTGCCTTAATTAAAGAAAAGTCAATGAGATTAGTTGTAGTAGGGTTAAAAGGGTTAATGGGTGATAAAGTAACAAATTGGCCACAGTATGCAGCAGCATCAGTAATGGTATCAATACCTCTTGCAATTGTATTTATGTCTATACAAAAGTTTATTGCAAGTGGATTAGTTGCTGGAGCAGTTAAGGAATAATTATAGGAGGAACTAGAGGTGAATAGACACGCAATATACCATATAACAGATGTACCATATGCTTATGGAAAAGATTTAGATACCTTATCAATAGTTTTACGAACAGCTAAAAATGATATAAAAAAATGTGAACTATATTATAAAGATAGATATGATTGGGAAAATGACTTTAATGTAGTTGAAATGTATATAAAGAATAAAACAGATTTATTTGATTATTATCATGTAGACATTTCTGTAGATAGAAATAGATACAGATATTATTTCAAGTTAACTGATTTATATGGAAATTCATTTTACCTAGATGAAAGAGGTATAAGGAATAATGAGATAGATAGAAAGGAAGCTACAGCATTTCAGTATCCATATATAGCTAAAGGGGATTTATATGATGAAGTGAAATGGCTTCAGGAATCTGTAGTATATCAAATTTTTGTTGATAGATTTTGTAATGGAGACAGTAGTAATAATCCACCTAATGTGTTGGAATGGGGAGAAGAGGTAACAAGGACTTCTATGTTCGGAGGAGATCTTAAGGGGATTATTAATAAGCTAGATTATTTAATGGAATTAGGAATAGATTTAATATACTTAACTCCAATATTTAAATCTTCATCAAATCATAAGTATAATATAGGTGATTATTTTGTAATAGATCCACAGTTTGGTGATATCGAAGATGCTAAAGAGTTAGTTAAACAGTGTCATAAAAGAAATATGAAAATAGTATTAGATGCAGTTTTTAATCACTCAGGAGATGATTTTTTTGCCTTCGAAGATATTGTTAAAAATGGTGATAGCTCTTTATATAAGGATTGGTATTTAGTAGATTCCTATCCTATTGATAAGGAAAGGGTTAATTATTATACCTTTGCAAATAATGTTTATACAATGCCTAAGTTTAATATTTCCAATAAAGAAGTTACGCAATATTTATTAAATGTAGCTAAATTTTGGATTGATGAAGTAGGAGTTGATGGTTGGAGGCTTGATGTTTGTGATGAAGTTGATCATGATTTTTGGAGAGCATTTAAGAAAACAGTAAAAGAAGCAAATCATAATGCAATTATTGTTGGAGAAATAATGCATGAAGCAACATCATTTTTAAAGGGGGATCAACTTGATAGCATTATGAATTATCCTTTTAAAGGAGCTTTGATAGATTTTTTCGCTAAAAGATCTATATCGGTTCAGCAATTTAGTGAAATTTTAGCTCAAAACAGGGTTATATATATAGAATCTATAACTAGACAATTATGGAATTTATTTGGAAGCCATGATACACAAAGATTTTTAACAGAATGCAAAAATGATATTAAAAGAATGAAGTTAGCCATAGCTTTTCAATTTTGTTATATAGGAGTTCCATATATATACTACGGAGATGAAATAGGTTTAGATGGAGGAGAGGAACCATTATCAAGAAAATGTATGATATGGGATAAAGAAAAGCAAAAAAGAGAATTATTTGATTTATACAAAAGGTTAATAAAGATAAGAAAAGAAAATAGTGAACTTATTTACGGTGAATATAATGAGATTTATTGTAACAATAATGTTATAGTGTTTGAAAGGGTCAATAATGATAACAATAAGGTTATTGTTGCAATTAATAATAATGAGATTGAGGTAGAAGTAGAATTAAATTTATATAAAAATTTTAAAGAGCTATTAAATAATAATGATAGAGAAATTGAGGAAAATTTAGTTTTAGCTCCAATGGAATTTAAAATTTTAAAAATGATAAAGTAGAAATATTTATTTAATACAAAGATATCCTAAATTAATGTTTAAAAATGAAATTTAAGGAGGATGTATAAATGAAAACTTTAAGAAGATTTGGAATTTCAATGTTATCATTAGTATTGCTTATAGTAAGTTATGTAGGTCCAGTTAACTATAAGACAGTATTTGCTCAATCCAATACAGAAACTTATGCCACAAGTCAAAATGGAATAAATAAGGTTGATTACTCAAAGGATGTAATCTATCAGGTAGTAACTGATAGGTTTTATGATGGAAATAAAGCAAATAACCCTTCAGGAGGGTTATATGATTCAACTAAGAGTGATTATAAAAAATATTTTGGAGGGGATTGGCAAGGAATTATAGACAAAGTTAATGATGGATACTTAACTAATATGGGAATAACTGCTCTATGGATTTCCCAACCAGTTGAAAATATCTACTCAGTATTAAATTCAGGAGGAACAGCTTATCATGGATATTGGGCTAGAGATTTCAAGAAAACTAATCCAGCCTTCGGTAATTTTGATGATTTCAGAAGATTAGTTGATACTGCTCATAGTAAGGGAATAAAAGTAATAATTGATTTTGCACCTAATCATACTTCCCCAGCATCAGAGGATACTCCTACCTATGCTGAAAATGGAAAGTTATATGATAATGGCACATTACTTGGTGGATTAACTAACGATAGTAAAAATTTATTTAATCATTATGGTGGAACAGATTTTTCAACCTTAGAAGATGGAATATATAGAAACCTATATGATTTAGCAGACTTAAACCATTTAAATTCAACTGTAGATTCCTACTTTAAAGCTGCAATTAAATTATGGTTAGATATGGGCATTGATGGTATTAGAATGGATGCAGTAAAACATATGCCTTTTGAATGGCAAAAGAGTTTTATGGATACTATTTATTCTTATAGACCTGTGTTTACATTTGGAGAATGGTTTTTAGGTGTTGGAGAAGTAGATCCTAATAATAGTAGTTTTGCTAATAATAATGGAATGAGTTTATTAGATTTTAGATATGCACAAACAGTTAGACAAGTTTTTAGAGATAAAAAGAGTAATATGTATGCATTAGATTCAATGTTTACTTCCACAGCAACAGATTATGAACACATTAATGATCAAGTAATATTTGTTGATAACCATGATATGGACAGATTCTCAACTTCAAATAATAATACATCTGTAGATCAAGCATTAGTTCTAACACTTACATCAAGAGGGGTACCAGCAATATACTATGGAACAGAGCAATATATGAATGGTGATGGAGATCCATATAATAGAGGTATGATGAGTGGATTTAATACTAATACCAATGCTTATCAAATAATTAAAGCATTATCACCTTTAAGGCAATCAAATTCTGCTCTTGGGTATGGTGATACAAAACAGAAATGGATAAATAATGATGTTTATATTTATGAAAGAAAATTTGGTGATGATGTTGTAGTTGTTGCTTTAAATAAGGGAAGTAGTAGTGTTAATATTAGTGGTTTAGTCACTTCATTACCATCAGGAAATTATAGTGATGTATTAGGTAAGACAGTTAATGGAAATGATATTGTAGTAAATAAAGGTGCAGTTAATAATTTTAATTTAGCAGGCAATTCTGCTGCAGTATGGAGTTATAATACAAATACCAGTACACCTAATATAGGAAACGTAGCTCATCCAATGGCTAAAGTAGGACAAGAAGTAGTTATAACAGGAGAGGGCTTTGGAAGTGGAAAAGGAACTGTACGTTTTGGAAATGTTGCTGCAGAGGTTGTATCTTGGAGTGATAATGAGATAAAGGTTAAAGTACCTAATGTTCCTGCAGGAAAGGTAGCTGTTTCACTTCGAACAGCTGGAGGTATAGAAAGTAATATCTATGGAAATTATGATGTGGTAAGTGGTGACTTAGTGACTGTAAGATTTGTTGTGAAAAATGCTACGACAAATTTGGGTGAAAATCTTTATCTTGTTGGGAGTGTTCCTGAGTTAGGTTCATGGAATGCAAGCAAAGCTATCGGAGCCTTATATAATCAGGTAGTATATAAGTATCCAACATGGTATTATGATGTAAGCGTACCTGCAGGAACACGTATTGAATACAAATTCATTAAGAAAAATGGCACCTTAGTAACTTGGGAAAGTGGTAATAATCACGTATATACAGTACCTACAAATTCAACAGGCACAGTAGTTGTTGACTGGCAATAATATAAATACAAGAGAGTATGAATATTGGATAGGAAAAGTTATGAGTATATCATAAAAAATAGATAGCATAAAAGAAAAGTATACATAGAGATAAATTTAATCTTTATGTGTACTTTTTAATATGCAAAAGCTCTAAGTATAAAATGCTTAGAGCTTTCGTGTATTTATATAGGATTATATAAATGTGGTAGTAATTAAAATAAAGTTGAAAGGAAGATCAGATAGGGATATAATTTTAAATTATATGTTTAGAGGTGATAGTGTATGATAGAATGTGAGTTATGTGGAAACTGTATTCATGAAGATGATATAAGAGAATGTCCAGAATGTTTAAAGGAAATGTGTGAAGAATGCTATGAAAGACATGTTCCTATTTGTTTTTATGTCTCCGAGAATGATTATATGGATACATATAATGAGTAGATTATACTTCCTAAAGGTATGAAAGAAAATTTTATAATTTTTGAAACTAATATTTATTTTAATCATACTATAGGATATATTTACCTTTTAATTGACTGAAAAAAATTGATATAATAATTGTTAATCAAAAGATAGTAAATATAGTTTTATATATAGTATGGAGAAGATGTATGGAGCAATATAAGATTTTAGGTGTAGATGAAAATGCATCAATGGAAGAAATAAAAATAGCATATGAAAACAAAGTAAATAAATTAAAAGAAGAAATTAAAGATGAAAGAAGAGCAAAGGCTTTTATAAAAGTATTTGATAAAGCTTATGAAGAAATAAAATTTGAAAGAGAAAAAAATCAGTATAAAGAAACTTTTGTTAATGATTCTAATAAAAATAGCTTAAATGAGAATCCACAAAAAAATTTTAAAAGAGATACTTGGAATGAGTATGATAATTTTCAAGATGATGATAAATCAGAAATTAAGAAGAGAAGTAAAAAATCATCTTCTAATAATTCATTAATGAATAAACAAAAAAGTGATAAAAAGAAACCTTCAAAAGATAGAAATAAAGAAGGTAATAAAGAAAAGTATAAAAGAGATAATACTAAAAAAGTCGCAAATAGGAAAAAAAGTGAATCATCTACGATAAGTGAAGCAGTTAACATACTATTAAAAATAATAGCATTACCTGTAATAGCTGTATTGTCTATAATAATATTTTTATGCAAGGTAATAAATTTAATATCTTGGATTGCAACTAAGATTATTATAATAGGAGCAATAGCAGTTGCGTCTATACATGGATATCAAGTTTATGTTGGACAACCTATGTATTATGAAGTATTTGTATTATGTGCTGTGGCATTTCTAGTTTCTCTATTTTTACCAAGTATTTTAAAAGTAGTTCCATCAATATTAGGTAAAATAAATGATAAATTAAAAAAATTTGTTTTTTAAGACTAAAAAATTGGATTTTGTATAACTTTAATTTAAAAATGAAGACCTCTAGTAAACACTCATCTACAAGGAAGATTTGATACATATCCAAAGAGAAGAGGAATTACAAGAGTTAAAGAGTTTAATGAAGCAGGGATAAATGTATGCTTTGGACATGATGATATATTTGATCCATGGTATCCAATAGGAACAGGAAATATGTTAGAAGTAGTTCATTTTGGATTACATGCATGCCAAATGATGGGCTATGATGATATAAATGAATCATTAAAATTTATATCAACCAATAGTGCAAGGACTTTAAATATTGAAGATAAATATGGAATAGAAATAGGAAAGCCAGGTAACTTAATTTTACTAAATGCTGAAAGTGGTTATGATGCTGTTAGAAGAAGAGCAGAAGTTTTATATTCTATAAGAAAAGGAAAAGTAATTGCTAAAACTATACCAAGTAAATCATTTATAAATATAAATAAAGAAAAAGAAGTGAATTTTAAAAAATAATTATCAAATAGATTTAAGATTTTCTGATATATAGAGTATTAATTTAATCTATAGAAATAATACAGTAGATAGTATTCCTAAAAAGGAATCTGTCTACTGTTTTGCTTTATTAAGAGATTTATATTGTTTTATGTTTTATTTTCAACCAATATTATAATTAGTGTACTAAAAAATCATCTTTTTGGGACAATATAATTAGGCA
Organism: Clostridium sp. MB05; assembly: GCF_046581255.1. Classification (NCBI taxonomy): domain Bacteria; kingdom Bacillati; phylum Bacillota; class Clostridia; order Eubacteriales; family Clostridiaceae; genus Clostridium; species Clostridium sp. MB05. Next base: position 1,545,347 of record NZ_CP174370.1, read on the forward strand.
TTACTTTTGAAAGGATGATTTAAATGAATAGAGAAGAATTAACATATTATAAAAATAAACTTAATCAAGAAAAAAAGAGAATTACTGATCTTATTGACCAATTAGATAATAATGGAATGACTAGATTTAATGCAGAGGTTTCAAGTGAGTTATCATTTTATGACAATCACCCAGCTGATATAGCTAGTGAAACCTTTGAAGTTGAGAAAGGTAGGGCTCTTGAAGCGAATGAAAGGGGATTACTAGATAAAATAGACGATGCATTAAGAACTATAGATGAAGGAAGCTATGGTAAGTGTAAAACATGTGGAAAAGATATTGATAAAGAGAGATTAGAGTTTTTACCTTATGCAGTAAATTGTATTGAATGTCAAGATGTTGTTAGTGCAGTAAAAACTTATAATTCTAATAAGAGAGTAGTTGAAGAAAGTGTAATTGGTACACCATTTGTGCATAGAGCTGGGCAACATGATAAAGATGAGGTCGGGTTTGATGAAGAGGATAGTTACCAAGCAGTAGGAAGATTTAATGAGATTAGGAATGTAGCAGAATATGATTATGATGAGGATAAGGATGATAATGATTATGTTGAGGAAATTGAAAAAATAAGCAATCAGCAATATAAGAATCAATTACCTGATTAAATTTTATTATAAATAGACATAAAGCCAATATTAAATAGCAGCTAATGATTATAAGAAAGTATAAGCACTTTAAAGTATGAGTGTATGATTACATATAGGATTCTAATTGGAACACTTTGTTTACATATGGTGAGGATGTAAGAAGTGTTCTATAGAATCAGAAAGAAATAGTCGTAGAAATAACATATTAAATAGAAATTTTAAAGCTACAAATAAACAATAATATTAGGTTACTTTAAATTTTATTTTTAAGTCATCGTTTACAACAATGGTATAAATATGTAGAAAATTGAAGTAAGTTAATAAAAATGAAAGTTAAACTAACTAGTCTAATTTATGGTAATTTGACATAAATTAACCAATGGGAATATACTTATTGAGGGAATAATTAGTAATGTCTATAGAATTATAACAAAATTTATTTATTAGGGGGAATTATATATTATGGGCATTTTATATGAATCAATTGGATTTAGCGGTTGGGCCATTTTTTTCTTTGTTTTATTTGCTTTAATGGCTTTCAATGAATTTGGTCGTTCAACAAAGTGGGGGGGTATAGCATTATTTGTAGTTACACCGATACTTCTAACAATATTTGTTTGGCCAACAACTGCAGCACCTGGGAATGAATATGGTACAGGAAATTGGTTTAACTGGGTAAAAACTTATTCAGCATTAGCAGGATGTGTTTGGTTTATGGCACTTCGCTATAGTTCCAAACTTTCTAAAAAGAAGTGGGCATTAGCTTTACCAGCAATTATACTAGCAGTTAATATTTTAGAAGCATCTATTCGTGATTTTCAATGTTTTTCATATGGAGCATGGAATGGTGAAACTATAAATAACCTTTGGGTAATGTCAGGACCTTGGAATATTATGAATGGTATAGCAGGGTTGCTTAATATTATAGCAATTTGTGGTTGGACAGGCATATTTATTTCTAAAAGTGAAACAAAAGATATGATTTGGCCTGACATGATTTGGCCTTGGATTATAGCTTACGATTTATGGAATTTTGCATATACTTACAACTGTATAGCAGACCATTCATTCTATTGTGGAGTAATATTATTACTTTCATGCACAATTCCAGCTTTCTTTATAAAAAGAGGAGCGTGGCTACAACATCGTGCGCACACACTAGGGTTATGGACTATGTTTATAATGACTGTACCGCAATTTGCTGATCGTATAGCACCAGTATCTACTACTCATAACTCAACAGCTTTCTTTGTTGTTAGTTTAATATCTTTACTATCTAATATTGCATTAGTAGTTTATCAATTTAGTAAAATACGTAAAAACAAATTCAATGCATTAAAAGATGAGATATATAAAGATACAAGAGCATATGGACAAGTATTTGAAGCTAATATATAAGAAATTTTAAGAAGATTATGAAAAATAGTACAAGAAGTTAAGAATCTTGTACTATTTTTATGCCTAAAAACTAAGAATTCAAAGGGGCTCACGAAACGTTAGCTCCTTTGTAAACTGTTGATTTTACTTGGTTTAAGAGATTTATTATATAAAAGATATCTCTATTTATTTAAATATGCAGAAAGCTATAATTTTTAAAAAATATTAATAAAAATTTATTACAAGAAATATAATTGAAAATTATCCTTAATAACTATTAGTAGTAGAATAAAAATATTCCTAATATACAAAATAATTGAATTATAGTGTTTCATTAACTTAGATGCTATAATGGGTAAAAGAATGATTAGTGAGGAATTGAAATTTATGAAGGAAGAGATTTTATTTAAGGTAAAAGAACAGTTAGCGAAAGATTATAATTGTAGCATTGAAGACTTTAATAATCAAAATAATTTAATTACAGATAAGAAGATAATAGATGGAAGTAGGAAATACAGTGATGAAGAAGGAATAGTAAAGATACTTGTATTTAATGGAAAGGTAGTAATATCTTCAGATAAATGCATTAAGGATTGGTGCATTGAAAAATTATCTAGATTTCCAGGAGAATGGATGTTTTTATACTCAGTTCTAAGAAGAATAGATGAAAAGTTAAATGAATTTGGTTATGAAATAGAAAATACACATCATTACTATTTACCAAAGGATGAATCTTTCATAGGTAATATAGATTTTAATTTAAAATGGTATGAAAAAGATGAAATATATCAATTTAAAGGTGATGATAGATTTGATGAAGCCTTTGCCTTTAATAGCAATTATCCAGATGTATTAGCAGTTGCTGCAGTAGATGATGAGGGCAAAATTTTAGGTATGGCTGGAGCTAGTGAAGATTCTAAAATTATGTGGCAAATTGGAGTTAATGTTTTACCAGAGGCAAAGGGAAGAGGAGTTGCTAGTACTATCGTACAAGCTTTGAAAAATGAAATATTAAGAAGAGGAAAGGTACCCTTTTATGGAACTGTTGAATCTCATATAATTTCACAAAAGGTTGCATTAAAATCAGGTTTTTATCCAGCTTTCGCAGAAGTGAAAATAAGAAAAGTAATGAAGGAAGATAAAAATGAAGGAAGATAAAAATGAAGGAAGATAAAAATGAAGGAAGATAAAAATGAAGTTTAATAGTTTAATACTTAATTATCTGTAATTAATATTGAAAAATCTAAAGACTTTTATATTAATATCTAAGGCTCTGTTAGATATTTTCGTTGATATGATAGTTGCGTAATCACATATGAGAAATTCTTAAATTAGTGATGAAGTAACTGTCATATCAACATTTTTCTCTAGCACAGCCTTATTTAAAAACTATCTATTTTTAAATCTTTATAATAATACTCTTTATCTCTATCGGTAATAGGTCTTAAAACTTTGCAGGGGTTTCCTACAGCCACTACATTTTCAGGAATATCCTTTGTAACAATGCTACCTGCTCCTATTACAGAATTTTTACCGATGGTTACTCCAGGTAAAATAACTACATTGCTTCCTATCCAAACATTGTCTTCAATTGTAACAGGAAAAGAAAATTGATCTCCATTTTTTCTTAAATCAGGATGTACAGGGTGACCAGTTACGGATATTGTAACATTTGGAGCAAACATAACATTATTGCCGATAAATATATCTATGTCATCAACTAACACAAGATTAAAATTAGCATAAAAGTTATCTCCAATATGTATACGACTACCGTAAGCAACATGTAGTGGAGGTTCAATAAATATATTTTTGCCAAGATGACCAAATAGTTTTTTTAGTATTTCACTTTTTTTTTCTTCCTCACTTGGACGAGTGTGATTAAAATCATAAACTAGTTCTTTTCCATGAAGGCGTTCTTCTGGTAAACCTTCACATAAATCTGTATAAATTTGACCATTTTGCATTCTTTCCCTTACTCCCATTTTAATACCTCTCTTATTATTAAAAATTTAATCTTATATATTGAATTTTAACACATGTAAATGATCATTGCTTATGAAATAACCATGTAACAGTTTATTTTCCCCATAATTAAGTGATTTTTCTAAAAAATGCTTGAATGGTTTTGGAATCTATTCACAAATAAGTATGATAGTAGTATGATTGAATCGTAAGTAGTAAGTAAAATTATATATAGTTGATTATATTAAGAAAAATAATTAGGATTAAAAGGGAGAATATTTATGAAAGAATTAAAATTAGCACAAAGTTTTTCTATTATTGCGTTAAATTCTCAAGATAGTCTTCATATGAATACAGTAAAGAAAATATCTCTTCACTGTATTGCAGCAGCAGTTATATTAGAGACTTATTTAGAGGGATATTTCACACAAGTAGAGGATAAGTTAGTTTTACAGAAATCTTTAATAGATGATCCTAATATAACTTTATATCAAGAAGCGATTTTTAAGCCTCTATTTAATAAAAAAGATAGTTTGGAAGGAAACTTAAATTGGTGGTTAACAAAGTCTTCTAACTTATCAAGCAGTTATTTAAAAAATCTTGAGCATACTATAGCAGATTCTTTAAAAGGGATTGATTTACTTGAAGAAATCCCCAATATTTTATGTTGTGACTTATTTTATGAAAGTGCGGGCGTTTCTATAAAAGAATATAGAAGTAATATGCAAAAATATACAAATGTTACAGAGACCATTTGTGCAGAATTTTTAGAAGAGGAGCCAGTAGCAGATGAAACTATTTTTATGTTGTGGCTTCTTCGTGAAAGTGCATGTTTACAAGATATATTTTCAAAGAGTGAGTTAGAAATAGTAGCTAAGAGAATAAATGAATTATCATTAACCACTCCTATAGCAAAAACGTTATATGATGTGCATATATACCATGGTATTGAAATGGCTGTAAAAGAATTTTTGAATATGAAGAAAAATGCTATAAAAACGCCTACTGGTACAGGGATAAATTTTATATTTCCAGTAATTGAGCGTTCACAATCAATTTTTATTGATACAGAGGAATGGTTTCCAAATTCTAAGCAAAGGTTAGATGCGGTAAAAGCACGATTAGAATCCAATGGTCATTCATATACTGTAATTCGTGAGGGAAAGGTTCCACTTATTAAAATTGATAATATTATATATGAAGCCATTCCAGAAGCTATTCAAGGAAGAGTAGCTATTCATGGGGTACGTCTTAGAAAGTATCCTATTTAAGGGAGTTGTATAAGCTAATGTCTAGACAACGTTCTATGGAAAAAATATTGGAATCTGAGTATGTGTCAATTGGCGAATTAGTGAGACGTACTAATTCTAGATATAGTACGCTTAAATTTTATACGGAAGAAGGGATGATACTCTTTGAGCAAGAAAATTTCCTCGAGAAAAGGCAGTTGAAAGAATAGAAGAAATTAAATTACTAAAAAGACAAGGAAAAAACATTACTGAAATTAAGAAGCTTCTTAATGATTAACGAAGTTTCTAATTTTATTAAATTATATGAGAAACAGGAATAAAAAATAGTACAAGAGGTTTTAAAAAATTTCTTGTACTATTTATGTTTTAATATAGAAATTCTTTTAAAAATCAAACTACTAAAATAACAATTATTCCTTTATAGAAACCGCCTTTCCAACAGTACCACCAAGCTTTTTCCAAAAGTAATTATGTTCCTCAACGGCTTGTGAGAAATCATTATTTTCCCATCTAGAAAGTACTTCTAACATGTAGTCTCTATCTTTATAATCAACTTTTTCAATAAGATTTTTTAGTGTAGAAATATCATTAGAATTCATTGGAAGACGACCCCAAATTTGATTATCTTCAGCAACAATTTTACTATTACTCATTCTATGAAGTATATCATAAATATTTTCAATAGAATAATAGGTATTTTCTTTAAGTTCATTAGAATTTTCTTCAGAAAGTTCTTTATCAAGCTTTTTTATTTCAGAAATATTTTCTTTAGCACTTAAATTGCCAGAGTTATGTTCTTTGTAGTAGAAGAATGAAAATACACTTGTAGCAATAAAAAGTAATACAATTAAAGTAATAATTAAAGGTTTATTTTTAAATAGCTTAGATATATTAAATCCCCCCTTAACACAATTAGTTAAAACCATTATAACCCATAAATTGTATAATTTGAATAAAATACTTATTGTTAAGGAACAAAATATAGAATTTATATAAAGACCATCTAATATATAGAATAAGAGATGAGAATAATTATGAGTAGTTTAAGCGAGGAGAATTTACAAAAAAATCTATCTGAGATAAGAGATTATTTTGATAATGATGAATTAATTGAAGGATATTTTGAGACATTAAATTACACTGCTGAAGAATAAAGAAGTTATAATTGAATTGAAAGTTAAAGGTATTGAGACAATACAATATAAACCTTTTTCAAATGAATATTTAAGCATAATTGAAAAAATAGATATAGTTAATATTTTTGAAGATAAAAAACCTAAAAATATGAAAAATAGCAAATCAGTGCTGCCATATGTTAAAGGAGGCGTATTGATATTTGTTATATTAATTATAGTATATATATTTATTTTAAAATTTTTAATATAGATAGATGAAGTATCATTTAAGGATAAGAGAACCCTATAAAATAGATTTACTTTTTAGTATCTATTTTATAGGGGATATTTTTGTGGAAAAATCTAAATTTATTTATTTTTATATATTAAATTAGCCATTTCTGAAGCTAAATTATTTTTTTCAGTATTATCTCTAATAAAAGCAATTTTTTTACCATTAAAAGTAGTTAAACAAATAAATTCTTCATTTCTTTCATTTTTTACATCAAAAGACTTTATATCATTTAAAGATATCTTTTCTGTATAAGCAGTTTCAGGTAAACCGCCCCAAGCAGCATAGTTTATAGCCTCTATATATAAGTTTTCGATAGTAAGAATTAGTTTGAAATCATTAGTAATTATTCCAACAGGCCCAAATAAATTAGAAATAAAATTTATAATTACAGAGTGATTTTTTATTTCTTTATGGGAATTTATAGAGCATAGAACAATTTCATTATTAAGTATCTTTGTCATAGAAGAACCTCCTAAATAATTTATTGCGTTTATTATTTGGTAAATTATAACATGCAATAAATGAAATTGCTAGAAAAATATTTCCAATTACTAGCAAAATGAATATCTATACTGTAAAATTAATATATATAACAAATTAGGGGAGAAATTTATGAGAATAGGAAATATAAAAATTTTAATAATAGATTTTGTGCCATATGAGTATAAAAAGCTACAGAGGTATCTTGAAGAAATGGCCTTAAAGGGATGGAAACTAGAAGGTGCTTTTGGAAAGTTTTTTAAGTTTAAAAGAATAGATCCAATGAAAATTAAATATTATGTAGATGTGGTTAATGGGATTACTTTTTTAGATGGAAAGAATAGTAACATTTCCTTAGAACATAGAAAAAAGTTTAATAATTATGGATGGAACTTTGTTTGTGAAATAGAAAAGGTACAAATATTTTGCAGTGAAGACCCTGAAATATCAGGAGAAATTTATGGAGGTACATTAGATAAGTTTATATATATAAATAAGGCTTCATTAAAGGAAATACTGCTTAGATTACTTACATTTATAATTTTAGGAATTAGTCAGTACAATACAATATTTAATGGAAATAGTTTAAACTTCTTAGCAAATAACACAACGATCTTATTAATATTTTTTATATATTTATGCTTAATAATAAATATTACTGATTTAATAAGACTTATTAGATTGTATATAAAAGGAGATATAACTAAAGAGAGTTATGAAAATGTTGAAGTAAAGTCATTAAAATGGATAAAATTTAAATCTTTAATAATGAATTTAGCAATAGTATTCTTCTTTATTATAATTAGCTTATTGATTGTAAAAAGAGAAATATTTTCATTAGGAATTATTTTTGTTATTAGTTCTATTTTTTTAGCTATATATATAATGATTAATTTAGCTGTTAAGTATACTAATAAAAATACGAAAAAAGTAAATATAATTATGTACTTTATTATTACTATAGTATCAATTTTATTTATAAATAAGTTTATTATTAATAGCTTATTTAATAGTAATAATGAAAAAAAAGATTTAAGTCAGTATGCATTAACTTTAAAGGATTTTAATGATGAAATAATAGATGAACAAAGTATATATATTGATGAAAATAAAAGTTTTTTAGCTCATACAATATTTTATAGTGCTAATGGGAAAAATAGAAAGCTATCTTATGAGCTATTTGAAAGTAATTATAATTGGGTTATAGAGTGGAATTTTAATAAAATGATGGATTGGTTTAAAGACTATAATATTTCATATAGTGAGATAAAAATTGACTTACCAGCAGATGTTAAAGTTTATAGAAATAATAAGAGTAATAATTATATCCTAGTTTCTGATAAAAAGATTATTGAAATTTTTGGAGATGATGAAAATATAAAATGTGATATGTTAAAGAAAACTTATGATAAAATTTTTAGATAGATTAACTGTAAGTTATAGGAGGAAAAGTTTTGGAAGATAATAATAAAAAGATTTGCCCAATTTGTGGTGAAGTTATGAAGGAATATGAATATGCTTATGATAATAATCAATATGGAAAGAAATATTATAAGTGCCCGGAATGCGGTCATAAAGAAAATACAATAAATAATTAATGTAGGAAGAGGCAACTAATATGTTTAATAAACTAACAAAAAGGGTTTACTATATGGATTGTGTACACGAGGGAGATAGGCCAGTTTTAGGAGTGGTTATAGGAGATAAATATTCTTTAATAATAGATGGTGGAAATTCAAAAGCACATGCAGAAGAATTTTTATCTTACATAAGAAAACTAAATATTACAGAGCTTAAGTATTTAGTTCTTACACATTGGCATTGGGATCATGTTTTTGGAATTGAAACTATGAATTTAATAAATGTATTTAATAATAAATCAAATGAGAAAATAGAATGGATGAGAAATTTAAGTTGGAGCGATGAAGCAATTAGAGAAAGAGTAAAAAATGGAGAAGAAATTGAATTTTGTGAAGAAAATATAAAAATTGAACATCCGAATAATGACAGAAAAATAAATATACCAAAAGCAGATATTCTATATGATAGAGAAATATTAATTGATTTAGGTAATGTTACTGTAAAAATAGAAAGGATAGACGCTGATCATTCAAATGATTGTTCCTTAGTAACTGTAGTTGAAGAAGGAGTTACTTTCATGGGAGATGCTATGTATCTAGATATGTATAATGGACTATATAGTTATACTAAAGAAAAACTTTATCCATTATTAGAAAGGTTAATTTTCTATAACTCAAATTTTTATATTCCAGCACATCATCCTAAATATACAAATTCTGAATTTATGGACTTTGTATATAGTATAAAGGAAATTGGAGATATAGTAGGTGATGAAACTAACTTAGAAAAAGCTAAAAAATTAGTTTTAAATAAGAGGGAAAAAGAACTTACAGAAGATGATATAGAAGATATTACTGCTTTTGTTCAAGGTAATAAAAAGAAATTTAATATTTAAATTAAGAAAGCAAAATGCCACTAATACAGAACTTAGTGGCATTTTACTTTCTTACAATAATGTAACCTTAATGAAAGGTAAAGCGATAGATGCAAATTAGAATAAAAGATAAAATTGTTTTATAAAGTTATGGAGGATAGAATTAATGAAAATACTTAATTCCTTTACATTAAAGGTTATAGCAATTATTACTATGTTAATGGATCATATATATACTTATTTAAATGGAATATATGATATACCAATTTGGTTTGGATATTTAGGAAAGCTTTCAGCACCTATATTCTTCTTCTTAATAGTAGAAGGATTTTTTTATACTAAAAGTAGAATGAAGTATCTTGGAAGATTGTTTTTATTTGGTTTAATTATGATTGGAATTGATAATATACTAGGAATAGATAATAATATATTTTTATCTTTAACATTATCTATTTTAATTTTATTAATATTGGAATATGGAAAAGCTGTAAATACAAAAAAAATATATATAACAACAATTATTATATTAATAGTTATAGGTATAGCATACATGTTTACAGAAGCTTCAATTTATGGATTTGGAATGACACTAATATTTTATTTCTTTAGAAATAAAAAAGGAATATTATCATTAGCGTATATGGGTTTCTCAATATTGCCAATAGTACCAATATTATTTGCACAAGGTGCATATGCGCAATTGATGATTTTTGATTATCAATGGATGATGATATTTTCACTACCATTAATATTATTATATAATGGTAAATTAGGATTAAAGAATAGCTTTACAAAGTGGATGTTTTACGTATTTTATCCAGCTCATTTAATAATAATTCAATTAATAAGATTATAGTAAAGATAAAGTAAGGGAGCTGTAATATATACAGCTCTCTTACTTTATTTTTTATTAATTAATATTAAAGAGTATAGAAAATAACCGTCTACTCATGCTTCTTATAAGTCTAACTATAAAAATTTACATGATTTAATTGCATTAAAAGTAGTAATTATGTTGTTTATTTCAAATTAAAACTATAAAAGATAGCAACATTATTACATTTTATACCAATTTTGTTGAATTAATCTTCTTAATAATAGATTAAAATATAAATATGGATGTAAATGTATACACTAATCAATATATGGAGGGGATATTATGAGAAGAAAATCACTTAATAAGAGTATTGCTTTTATAATAGCAGCTGCAGTTGCTATTGGACAAATTCCAGTTTCGGTTTTAGCTGAAAATCTAGATACTGTAAAAGTAGATAGCATTCAAAAGGTAAATGACTCCCTTGTGTACGATCAAGAATATAGTAACCATGATAGCAACTCTTGGACAAGACTTTTGGGAGATGGCTCTATTAAAGAAAATTTTGATTTTATGGATGAGGTAACAGGGGCAAAAGGAGCTTTAGAAATTAAAAGAGGTACTAGTAATAATAATTTAATTTTCATTGAAGATCAAAGCCCTGAATTAAAGGATTTTGAAGCAGAAATAAAATTTAAGTTAAATGCTGAAAATGGACAAGATCCAGGAAGATTTGGGCTTATATTTAGGGGGAAGGATGCAAGTACTTACGGATTTGTAGGTTATAATATTAAAACTGGATGGTTAATAGAAACGCCAACTGCATGGAAGGATGATATAGTAGGTCCCTCTATAAAAAGTGATGAATGGGTAACGATGAATGTAAAGCTAAAAAGAAACAACTTAACATTAACTGTAAATGGAGAAGAAATATTTAATGACATGATATCATTAGATAATTTTCCACAAGAGGCAGGTAAATTAGGATTTAGAACATGGTATGATAATAAAGATATAAAGGTTGACTATCTAAAAATTAAGGAACTTGATAGTGTAATTAAAGATGATATTGTAAGTGTACAGCCTATAGATATAGAAACATTAGTTAATTCAAAACCAGAGTTACCTTATAAAGTTAATGTAACATATGGTGATGGCAGCACTGGAGAAGAAGTTGTTATTTGGGATTATATTGATCCAAGTAAGTATTCAAGTGCTGGTAAATTTACTCTTGTAGGTACGATAAAGGGGACATCTGAAAAAGTAGCTAAGGCAGCTGCTAATATAGTTGTAAGAGAAAAGATATATTATGAATCAAATTTTGATTCTGCAGAAAGTAGTGGAAATTGGCAAGTTTTAAAGCCTAATGGACTATCAGTAAAATTAGAAAATGGAGCATTAAAAGTACCAATGAATGGAGTTTCTATAGCCTCTGATATGAAATCTCCAAATGTGAAGAATTTTACTTATGAAACAGATTTTGCTGTTAATAGTGATAGTGGAAGAATTGGATTAGGCTTTAGAATGCAAGATATAAATAATTGGGGAGCAGTGTGCTATGATTCTGGTTCTTGGGTATGGAAAGCTGCCAATAATGGAAAAGAAAGTTGGGGATCATTTCCGGGAACAATAAAAATTGAAGCAAATAAAAATTATAAGTTAAAGCTAAAGGTTGAGGATAATAATATAACATTATGGATAAATGATGAAATATTAGGTAGTGCAACAACAGGAAGTATTCCTAAAAATCCAGGTAAAGTTGGGTTAGTAGGTTGGTTTGCTAACAAAACAGTAACTTTAGATAACATAAAGGTTGAGGAAATTACTCCAGAAGTAGATGGAGAGTTACCAGAGGTTCAGGTAAAAAGTATAGAATCAGATAAAATAGTGGTTAATCTTGATAATACTTTTCCAAGAATAATAGATTATAAATGGAAAGATGATAATTCAACATTAATAGGACAAGAGGATAGATATAATAAAGTTGAAATAAACAATGAAAAATATTTTCCTAAGGTAGCTTGTGTTGTAGAAAATAACGTAGCTAATTATACTATGACAATTGAAGAAATAGGTGTTACTTTAACTGCGAGTATATCTGTTAATAATAATAAAGTAAGAATGGAAATAACTGATATAAAAGAAACTGGTGATTTTAAAGTAAAGAAAGTTTCTTTTCCTAACAATAGTTTTGCAACTGTTAAGAGTAACGAAGGTGGAGCTATAGCAGGAACCTTATCAACAGGAGCGTGGCATCAAATAACCGATGAAATAAGTACAGTTGAAGACTTAGAGCCATCAGTAAAAAATAAAACATATGCATTTATCAATGATGATAAATTTGCAATAACTATGAATAATAATGTAATAGAATATTCTAGCAGAATAATTTTAAACACTCAAAATAGAAATGGTTATAAAGTTACAGGAATGGGTACAGGTGCATGGACATATAGAGAGGTATTAGATTCAGCTACTGATTTATATAGTGCTGAAGATAAATTATGGACAGAAGTAATGATAACAAAGGATATGAATGCAGATAATAAAGTAGATTGGCAAGATGCAGCAATAGAATATAGAAATAATGTAAAGGCTCCCATGGGCGGAGAAGATATTAAAAATAACCTTTCATATATAGCTTTTAATATTGGATATACTCAAAGTCCATTTTTAAGAACCTTAGACACTGTAAAGAAGTTATACAATTATACTGATGGGTTTGGACAAATGGTACTTGAAAAAGGTTACCAAGGGGAAGGTCACGATGATGTTATTCCAGATTATGGTGGACACATAGGAATAAGACAAGGTGGTGTTAAAGATTTTAATACCTTAATAAATGAAGGTGCTAAATATAATGCTAAAATAGGAGTTCATGTAAATGCAACTGAATATCAACTAGATGCATTTAAGTATCCAGATGGAATTGTTAATGAAAAAGCACCTGGATGGGGATGGTTAGATCAAGCTTATTATGTTGATCAAAGAGCTGATGTTGTAAGTGGAGAGCTATTTAAAAGGTTAGATGAACTTAAGGCGGATGCACCAGATTTAGGATGGGTTTACGTTGATGTTTATACTGGAAATGGATGGAATGCTCATCAGCTTGGAGAAAAGCTTAATGATTTAGGATTCCCAGTAGCTACTGAATTTCATAGTCCTTTAGAAGAACATGTAATTTGGAATCACTGGGGTTCAGATCCAGCATATCCAAATAAAGGTGGAACAAGTGAAATATTAAGATTTATAAGAAATAGCACTAAGGATGGTTTCTTATCAAATCCTTTATTAAAGGGTAGTAAACATTTATTATCAAATGGATGGGGAAATAATCATTCAATAGAAGGTGTAAGTGGAGTAGAAAGGTTCTATAATCAAGTTCTGCCAACTAAGTATATGCAACACTTTGATATAATGAAAATGACTGAAGATGAAGTTGTTTTTAACGAAGGTTTAAGAGCAGTAAGAGAGGGAAGCAATATAAATTACTATAAGGATAGTAGATTAGTTGCAACTACTCCAGAAAATACAATTAATTCAATTGGAGAAGGAAAAACTACCTTATTTCTACCTTGGAATCCTGTTGAAGAAGATGAAAAGATTTATCACTGGAATCCAATTGGTACTTCATCAGAGTGGGAACTGCCTAATAGCTGGGGAAATTTAAAAACTGTGGAGCTTTATGAATTATCTGATTTAGGTAGAACAAAGGTTAAAACTGTAAATGTATCTAATGGAAAAGTAAATTTAAATGTTAAACAAAATACTCCTTATATAGTAACAAAGGGAGAAGTTAAAGAAGAGAGAATAGCTTCATGGGGAGAAGCTTCAAAAATAAATGATCCAGGATTTGATTCTCAAAGCTGGAAATATTGGAATAAAGAATCGAAAGATGGAGATACAAATCATATAACATTTATAAATGAAGATATTTCAACAAGAAAGGGAAATGATGTAGTTTCTATTGGAGCTAAGGACGGAAAAATAAGTCAAACTATAAATGGGTTAGAACCGGGAAAAACTTATTCTCTATCTACATGGGTAAAAAATGATGGAAATAGAGAAGTAACATTAGGAGCAGAATTAGGCAATGAAAATATTACCAATGTAATTAATAAAGGAGGACAAGCAAGACAAGGTGAAGGTGTTAAATGGATAAATGATACATTTGTTAGGATGGAAGTAGAATTTACAGTTCCAGAAGGAGTAGAAGAGGCTAGAATTTATTTAGAAGCAAAGTCAGGAGCAGCTGAAGTATTAGTAGATGATTTTAGAATCTGGGAACATCCTGGACATACTAATAAAGATGGATATGCTTTCTATGAAGATTTTGAAAATGTTGATGAAGGAATTACACCATTCTTCTTAGCTCCAGGTAGAGGAACTTCAAATAGAACACACTTAGCAGAAAAAGATTTGTATGAAAGACAAAAAATGAACTGGGTTCTTGATGGTAGATTCTCTTTAAAGAGTAACCAACAAGATGGTGAAATAGGAGAAATGATTGTAACTGATTCATCAACTTTAAAATTAAAACCTAACACAAAATATGAACTTGGATTTTTATATTCTCTTGCAGATGCTACACCTGGATATTCAATTAATGTTAAATCATTATCAAGTGGAACATTATTAAGTATTCCATTAGCTGCTACTGATGTTCAGTCTGGAAAATTCACTAATGCTAAGAAAAGAGCGAAAGTATTTACTACTGAAGCTAAAGATGATTATTATATTTCTTTAGATAAGGGAAAAGGATATAAAGAGATTATATTAGATAATGTTTATATTAAGGAAATTAAGGAAGAAGCAAATTCAACATTAAAATATGTAAACTTAAATACTAGCTTAAATACATTACCAGTTGGTTTAGCAGCAGACTTTAATGTAAAAGCTCTTATGAGTAATGGTAACAATGTTAATTTATCTGATGCTATAGTAGAATATATTACTTTAAATGATGATGTAATTTCTTCTGATGGGAATACTAATAGTAGCACTCCTGATAATAATAGTGAAGTATCTTATGCTAATACTATAGTAGAATATATTACTTCAAATGCTGATGTTATTTCTATTGAAAATGGTAAGATAAAAGGCTTAAAGGATGGTAAGACTAATTTAGCTGTAAAAGTAACAGTTGAGAGTGAAACAGTAACATCAAATACTGTGAATATAAAAGTTGGAAATGGAGGAGAAACTCCTGTAGTTGTAGATAAAGCAGAATTAAATGATTTAATAACTAAATCAGAATATTTAAAACAAGAAGATTATACAAAGGAAAGCTGGGGAAACTTTGCAAATGCATTAAAAGAAGCAAAAGCTATATTAATTAAAGAAGATGCAACACAAGAAGAAGTGAATAATGCTAAGATTTTATTAGAAGAAGCTAAAAATGCATTAAAAGAAGTAGATGATGAAAATCCAGTAGAAGTTGATAAGGCAGAGTTAAAGAAGGCAATAACATTAGCTGAGGCTTTAAAAGACGAAGATTATACAAAGGAAAGTTGGGAAAACTTTGCAAATGTATTAAAAAGAGCAAAGGCTATACTAATTAAAGAAGATGCAACACAAGAAGAGGTAAATAATGCTAAGACTTTATTAGAAGAATCTATAAAAGCATTAGAAGAAATAGATAATGGAAAACCAGTAGAAGTTGATAAGGCAGAATTAAAGAAATTAGTAACTGGAACTGAAGGTTTAAAGAAAGAAGATTACACAGAGGAAAGCTGGGAAAGCTTTGCAAATGTACTAAAAGAAGCAAAGGCTATATTATCTAAGGAAGATGCAACACAAGAAGAAGTTAATAATGCTATAGAAAATTTAAGAAAAGCAGTTAGTTCCTTAAAGCAAGTAGAAGATAACAACAATAATGGTAACAGTAATGATAATGATGATAACAATAATAATGGGTTACCAGCTACAGGAGGAACTCCGCCATTGGCAGTAGGATTACTTGGAACAATAACTTCTCTAGTAGGTGCATTCATGATGAAAAGGAAAAAAAGATAATAATAGAATAAATAAAATATTAAATTAAATAGACGTCTCAAAATGTAAGCATAAAATATTATATTTTGAGACGTCTTAATTTTTAGGGGGATAGTAAAATGATAAAGAAAAAAAGGGTATTATCAGCAATATTAGCTATATCGATGTTATTATCAACTGGAAAAACCATATTTGCATTAGAAAACAATGTGCAAGATAATACAGCTTCAAAAAATCATAATGATTTACGCTTGTGGTATGATTCTCCAGCAGAGGATAGTTATAATGGTTGGGAAAAATGGTCATTGCCAATAGGTAATGGATATATGGGAGCAAGTATATTTGGTGGTGTGGAATATGAGAGAGTTCAATTAAATGAAAAAACACTTTGGTCAGGTGGACCAAGTGAAAGTCGCTCTGATTATAGTGGGGGAAATATAGCATCTAATGGAACTGTTAAAGTTAATGGGATAGATGTTCCAATAATGAAGGCAATTCAAGATGCATATGCTAGAGGGGATACTGATACAGCTAATAGTTTATGTAACAAATTAACAGGTGTTAGTGATGATGCTGGTACAAAAGGATATGGTTATTATTTAAGCTATGGTAATATGTATTTAGATTTTAAAGATAATATAAAAGCTAATAATGTACAAAATTATGTTCGAGATTTAGATTTATATACTGCAATTTCAAGTGTAAATTATGATTATGATAATGTTAACTATAATAGAGAATATTTTATTAGTTACCCTGATAATGTAATGGTTACAAAAATTTCTGCTAGTGAAAAAGGTAAATTATCCTTTGATGTTAGAATAGAGCCAGATAACAGCCATGGCGAAGGACGTAATACAAATAATGGGTATAGTCGTACATTTACTAGAACTGCAAAAGATGGGTTAATCACAATTTCTGGACACTTAGATGATAATCAAATGAAATTTAACTCTCAAACTAAGGTAATAAATACAGGTGGTACAATTACTGATTTGGCTGATGGAAAAGTAAATGTAAAAGATGCTGATTATGTTCTTATACTAACTGCAATGGGAACGGATTATAAGAATGATTATCCTAAATACAGAACAGGAGAAACTGATGAAGAGCTAGCAATTAAAATTAATAAGCGTATTGTAGATGCAACAAAAAAAGGATATGAAGGTTTATTAAAATCACATCTATCAGATTATCAAGAGATTTTTTCTAGAGTTGATTTAAATTTAGGGCAAACGCCATCAAGTATTCCTACTGATCAGCTTTTAAGAAATTACAATAATGGTACTGCACCAGAATCTGAGCAAAGAGATCTTGAGGTTATGTTGTTTCAATATGGAAGATATTTAACTATAGCTTCTTCACGTGATGGGTCATTGCCATCTAATTTACAGGGTATATGGACTGGAGCAAATAATTCTCCGTGGCATAGCGATTATCACATGAATGTTAACCTACAAATGAATTATTGGCCAGTTTATTCTACTAATATGGCAGAAACAGCACTACCATTAATTGATTATATAGATTCATTAAGAGAACCAGGTCGTATTACGGCAGAAATTTATGCAAATATAAAAAGCACTGAAGAAAAACCAGAAAATGGATTTATGGCCCATACACAAAATACTCCATTTGGGTGGACAGCTCCTGGTTGGAGTTTTGATTGGGGGTGGTCTCCAGCGGCAGTGCCTTGGATTCTACAAAATGCCTGGGAATACTATGAGTATACTGGTGATTTAGAATTTATGAAAACAAAAATTTATCCGATGCTAAAAGAAGAAGCAGTTTTATACGAACAAATGTTAATTAAAGACCCTGCTACTGGTAAATTAGTATGTTCACCAGCATATTCTCCAGAGCATGGGCCAAGAACTAATGGAAATACTTATGAACAATCTTTAATTTGGCAGATGTATGATGATGTTATAACAGCTGGTAAATTAGTAGGCGAAAATCCAGAAAAAATTAAGCAATGGGAATCCATAAAAGAAAATCTAAAGGGACCTATTGAAATTGGAGATAGTGGCCAAATTAAAGAGTGGTATGAAGAAACCACTTTAGGAAGCTTAGGAGAAAAAGGTCATAGACATATGTCTCATCTCTTAGGTCTGTTCCCTGGTGATTTGATTTCTATAGAAACTCCTGAACTACTTGAAGCAGCTATAATTTCCCTTAATGACCGTGGTGATGAAAGTACTGGTTGGGCAATGGGCCAAAGAATTAATACATGGGCTAGGACAGGAGATGGAAACCGTGCGTATAAGCTAATTCGTACATTATTCAATAGTGGTATATTGACAAATCTTTGGGATAATCATGCGCCATTTCAAATTGATGGAAATTTTGGTATGACTTCAGGGGTATCTGAAATGCTTATGCAAAGTAATATGGGTTATATTAATTTAATGGCTGCCATGCCTGATGTATGGAAAGATGGTTATGTATCTGGTTTAGTTGCTAGAGGCAATTTTGAAGTTGGCATGGAATGGAAAGATAGACAAGCAACTAAGTTCACTATTATATCTAATAATGGAGGAAAATGTATTGCAAAATATGAAAATATAGGTTTATCAATTATTAAAGATTCTAAAGGGAAATTAGTAGAATATACAGCTTTAGAGGATGAAAAAGTATCCTTTGAAACAACTAAAGGTGAAACTTATACGATTTATAATATTCCAGCTTCAAAATCTGAAGCACCAACTGGATTAAATGCTTATAGGGTTGGAAATGAAATCATTGATTTAACATGGAATGCTGTAGAGGGCAAAGATGTTGTTTATAATGTATATCGTCAAATAGATAAAGGTGATTTATTATTAGTTGGAAGTAAGCTTTCAGATACATCCTTCGTAGATGAAAATGCTCAAGATATTCTAGGTGCATTTAAATATAAGATTTCAGCAGTTATTGATGGAAAGGAAACTAAGTTATCAGATGCAGTAACGGTAAAGGATCTAAGAAGTATGGCAGGGTATATTGATGATCAAGATCCACGTGTAGATTATACTGGTAATTGGGGTAACTGGTCTGAAGCTGTTAATTATAATGGTACAGTTAAGTTTTTAGAGAATCCAATTGGAAATGAAACAGCGGAATTAACTTTTGTTGGTACAGGGATAGAGGTTATTGCAGTAACTAATAGAGATAGAGGTAAGTATGAGATATTTATTGATGGTATTAGTAAAGGGGAAGTAGATACTTATAGTGATTCTACAGTGAGGCAAAAGGTTATTTATACAAATTATGACCTACCTAAAGGGAAGCATACAATTACACTTAGGGCAACAGCAACAAAAAATAATAGTGCAACAAAGGCAAAAGTGGAATTGGATGCATTTAAGGTTATAGATAACACAATAACAAAGGTAAAAGATATAAATGTGACTTCACAATCAGGCATATATACTTTAAGCAAAGCTAATAGTAAATTGCAAATGTTAGCTAATATTAATCCTAAAGATGCAACAAATAAAGAAGTAGCATGGAAAGTAACAGATACTTTAGGAAATCAAACTAATCTTGCTACTATTGATGAGAAAGGTCTTTTAACTATAAATTCAAGCAATGGAACTATTTGTGTCACAGCTACATCTAAAGAAGATGAATCAATAAAGAACTCAGTAGATATTAAAATTGCTATATCAGATTCAATAATTGAAACTGTTGTAGAAGATGCTATAAATAATAATGGATGGACAAAGAATCCTGCAATTAAATGGACAGGTAATTGGTCAACATGGGCAGGAGAACCCAATAAACATCATGAAGGAACGAAGACAGAAACAGATAATACAGCTGCAGCATTAGGTAGTATCATTGAATACACATTTAATGGAACAGGAATTGAAATTTATGTACACAAGCATACTAATTTTGCAAGTTTTGATATCTCAATTGATGGTGGAGAAGCAAAGAATTACTCTTTAGAAGGTAATGATGAAGCACAAGCATTAATTAAATCTTTTGAGAATTTACCAAGTGGTGAACATACTATTAAGCTGATTTCAAAAGAACGTTCTGGTAAATATCAAGTAAATCTTGATTATTTTAAAGTATTTTCATCTGAATCAAACTCTATAGTAAACAAAAATAATTTACAAACAAGCATTGAAGATAATAGCAATAGATTAGAAAAAAATTATACAGAAGAAACATGGAAACAATTTAAAGAAGCATATATTAATGCAATAAAGGTAATGAATGATGATAATGTAAAGGATGAAAATATTAAAATTGCAACAAACACATTAAATCAAGCAGCTTTAGGCCTAAAAGAGAAACCCTTAACAACGCCTCCAGATGTAGGTGATGCAAGGGTTGAAGCTATAGGGATTGAATCATCTACATTAATGCTAAGGTGGACATTAGTTCCTGATGCAGCAAGTTATAATGTTTATAGAGTTGATAATTTAACAGGAGAAGAAATATTATTGACTAATACAACAAGCTTATATTATAGGGTAAGTGATTTAGCTCCAGGAGTAACTTATACATTTAAGGTAAAGGCAATAAATAAGAACGGCATAGAAGGAGCACTTCCAAGTATTAATGTAACAACTAAATTTATATTAGATAAAGAGAGACCAAGTGATGTTAAGAATTTAAAAGTTAGTAGTAATCCAATACCAAATGCAACTCTTACATGGAGTGAAGCAGTAGATAATGGAAGTGTAGATGGATATAAGATATATGTAAATGGAACTCTTTTAGATGTAACGAAAAATATAAAGTATGAATTGACAGGATTAGAATATGGTAAGAGTTATACTGTGATAGTAATAGCATTTGATGAGTTTGGAAATACATCACTTAATCCAGTATTATTAGAAATTAATGAGAATGAAAAGCCAGTAGAAGTTGATAAGGGAGAATTAAATAAATTAATAGCTGAGTCAGAATCATTAAAAGAAGAAGATTATACAGCAGAAAGTTGGAAAAACTTTACTGATAAATTAGCAGAAGCAAAAGCAATATTATCTAAGGAAGATGCAGGACAAGAAGAGGTAAATAGCATAAAATCTTCATTAGAAAAGGCAATTGAAGATTTAGAAAAAGTAGATGGTGAGAAGCCAGTAGAAGTAAATAAAGCAGAATTAAAGAAATCAATAGCAATAGCAGAAGGTTTAAAAGAAGAAGATTATACAACGGAAAGTTGGAAAAACCTTACAACTACATTAAATGATGCAAAGAGTATTTTATCTAAAGGAGATGCAACTCAAGAAGAAGTTGATGAAGCTATAAAAACATTAAGTAAAGCAATTGATGAATTAAAATTAAAAAAGGATAATGTTAGCAATGAAAACAACAATGGTAATGGAAACGGCAATGGCAATAATAACAACGAAGATGGTAATGATAGCAGAAAGGATAGTGTTAATAGCTTACCTAATACAGGTGGTAATTCACCAATAGCATTAGGACTATTTGGAACAATAACTTCTTTAGTAGGTGCATTTATGGTAAAAAGAAAGAGATAGTTATAAAGACATAATATAGTCATATTAAAAATGATATATTAGATAATTCCCCAAAAGTAGGCAGATTTTTAAATCTGTATACTCTTTGAGCTATACTAAAATTTGTGAAAAATATGTTTTTTATATTTATAATTCAACCTGAGTTTACAAAAATTAAATTGAAATTAAAGCTGTTTTTTAGGGCTACTTTTTATTAAAGTAGCCCTAATTTGTACTATTTACAAAAATCTGAAGGTTTAGCATTATCTTGGACATCCATTAAAGCTTCACCAAATCTTTGATAGTGTACAACTTCTCTTTCTCTTAAGAAGCCTAATATTTTCTTTATTTCAGCATCATCAGTTAAGTTAATCAACCATTCATAAGTTGCCCTAGCTTTTTGTTCAGCATTCATATCTTCATGTAAATCGGCAATTACATCACCTTTAGCTTGTATATAAGTAGCTGTCCAAGGGTTTCCAGTAGCATCTGTATAGAAAAGAGCTTTACCATGGTCTGCATAATGGCCATCTAAGCCAGCAGCCTTAATTTGATCTATAGAAGCATTTTCCATAATTTGATAAACCATTGTGCCTAGAATCTCTACGTGAGCCATTTCCTCCGTTCCAATATCAGTCAAAAGAGCTTTAGATTTATTTGTTGGCATTGTATATCTTTGATTTAAATATCTAAGAGCAGCTCCAAGCTCCCCATCAGGACCACCATATTGAGTAATGAGAGTTCTAGCCATTTTTAAATCTGTAGATTTTAAGTTAACTGGGTGTTGTAAAGTTTTAACATAATACCACATTAATTTTTACCTCCGTGCATATTTTCCCAAGGCCATGGACTATTAACCCATGCTTCAGGGTTTTGAAAGTATGCAGAACCAAAATTTGTTAATGGACCATGCTCTTTTTCATAATCCCAAATAGTCTTCTTAAGTTCACAAGAAATTACTTCGTAATCATGCTTTGCTTTTTCACAAGTAGGGAAGTTGTCTAAATATAAATTTAAATCAAGAGCAAAGAATTGTAGTTTTTGTATTTTTTCTAAATACTCATGATGTTTCATTTTTTTGTTACCCCCTTAATGTATTTTACATCACAATATGGACTATATAAGTCTTTAAATACTGTGCCAGCTTCAAAAGCATTTTCAATATCGAATAAGTTTTCATAAGGTTGAAGTTTAACAAATGCTCTAGCATATACAGGTGGGAGAAAAACTTTATGGGATTCGCGACAATTTTTGCTAGTGTCATTACAAGCTATATTACAATAAAGTTTGCTAGGATCTTCTATGCAAGAGTTACATTTTTCACAATTGGTATCTGTATTAGAACACACAAATAAACATCCTTTCATTTATTATATATAGTAACAAACTATGTAAAAAAAAGTAAAAATGTGATGAAAATTGCATTTAATATTTAAAAGATAAATTTACAAATAAATAAAGACTAAATTAAAGATGTTTTTTTGTTGATTTTAGGATATGATATGATATCATCTAATATATAAAAATAATTTTCAGAAGGTGATTGAATGAGGGAAATTGACTATTCAGGATTAACTGGCGAAGTAATTAAAAAAGGTAGTTCTAGATATGAAGAAAGTATAATTTCTTGGAATAGAGCTATAAAAAAATATCCATTAGTAGTTATTTATTGCCATAATGAAGATGATGTTGTCAATTCAATAGTATGGGCAAAGAATAATTCTATAGAAATAAAAGTAAGATCTGGAACTCATAGTTACGAAGGATATTCAACGGGCAATGATGTTGCAGTTATAGATATAAGCAGAATTAATAAAATTTATATAGATGAAAAAGAAGAGATTGTAAAAATAGGAGGCGGAGTTCGAAATAGAGAGATATATGAAGCTTTAGGAAGTAGAGGTTATGCATTTCCGGGAGGTGGATGTCCTACTGTTGGAGTTCCTGGTTTAATACTAGGAGGGGGATGGGGATACTCTAGTAGATTTTTAGGATTAGCCTGCGATAGTTTAATAGAAGCTGAACTTATAAATTACGAAGGTAAGAAATTATTATTAAATGAAAATTTAAATAGTGACTTGTTTTGGGCTTGTAAAGGAAGTGGCGGAGGAAATTTTGGAATAATAACTTCTATGACACTACAATTAAAAGAAAAAATAAAAATGGGAACATTAATTAATATAAACTACCCAAATATAAGTAATAAAGATAATATTAAAGTTGTTGAAGTTTTGCAACATTTGTATAAAAGTTTAGATAGAAGAATTAATCTAAAAACTGCTATATATAATTCAGCAGTAAAAGGAAGAGGCGTTAAGATTACTGGGTTATTTTATGGAAATGATAAAGAAGCTTTGAATATATTGAAGTCTTTAAAAGAAATAGTTGATAATGTAGAATTTGATTTAAAGTATATGACTGTTTTAGAATGTAATAGATGGATTCAAGATAGTCATCCGGACTACGAAAAATATAAATCTACTGGAAGATTTGTTTATAAGGATTATAGTGCTAATGAAATAAAAGCGATTATAGAATTAGTAGATAATCCAGCAGAAGGAGCTGTATATTCAGCAGTATCTTTTTATGGTGCAGGTGGGGCGATTTCTGATGTTAACAAATTAGATACAGCTTTTTATTATAGAGATGCCAAATTTATAATGGGATTACAATCTGTTTGGGAAAATGATATATATGAAGAAGAAAATAAAGAATGGGTTAGAACAAAGTTTAATACAGTGAAAGAATTAACAGTAGGGTCTTTCGTTAATTTTCCTTTAGCTGAATTAGAAAACTATGAGAAAGAATATTATGGGGAGCATATGAATTCTTTGAGAAAGATAAAAATAAAGTATGATCCATATAATGTTTTTAAGTTTCCACAAGTTATTAAAAGAGAAAAGTAAAGAATTTATTATAATCAAAGTGAGATATAATACTATTTACAAGAAAAAGTTTAAATAAGATCAAAGTTGTACATGTTATATGATTTTATAAATATATGTGATATTGAGAAAAATATTATTTTTATATAGTTAATAGGTTAAAGATATATTTATGGAAGTAATATCTATAAAGACAATAATATTAAAAAGTGATATAATTGAAAAAGATTATTAAATGAGGTGATATAATGAGTAGCATATCAGGAAAAGGCTGCGAGAGACTTATTCCCACTGAAGAGAAAAAGCCTTTGGAAGAAATAGAGCGTAGCCTTGTTAAAAAATATAGAAAACATATTTGGACTAAATTTGTAAGAGCGGTTAAGGATTATAACCTTGTAGAAGAAGGAGATAAAATTGCTGTAGCTATATCAGGAGGAAAAGATTCTCTATTAATGGCGAAATGTTTCCAAGAACTTAAAAAGCATGGTCAAATGAACTTTGAACTAGAGTTTATAGCCATGGATCCTGGGTATCATCCACAAATAAAAGAATTACTTATAGAAAATTGTAATCATTTGGGAATACCAGTACATATTTATGAAGGAAAAGTTTTTGAAGTTGTAGATAAAATGGCAAGAGATTATCCATGTTATCTTTGTGCAAGAATGAGAAGAGGGTCTCTCTATAGCAAAGCAAGAGAACTTGGATGTAATAAATTAGCTTTAGGGCATCATTATAATGATGTAATAGAAACTACGTTATTAAATGTGCTATATGCAGGAAATTTCAAAACTATGCTTCCTAAATTCAAAGCAGCTAATTTTGAAGAAATGGAGTTAATAAGACCTCTTTACTATGTGGAAGAGGATTATATAAAAAGATTTACAAACAATGCAGGAATCTGGCCTTTAAATTGTGCATGTATGGTTGCAGCAGAAAAGATAGGTAATAAGAGATATGAAATAAAGGAGTTAATAAAAGAGCTTAAGAAAAATTTTGATGGTGTAGAAAAATCAATATTTAAAGCAGCAGAAAATGTTAATTTAGATTCTATACTTGGTTGGGAAAAAGATGGTGTAAAGACTAAGTATTTAGAAGTATATGATGAAGAATAAAAATTAAATATTAAATATTAAATATATTGTTTAAAGATATTATGTTATTAAAATTAAAAATATAATTTTATACATAATATCTTTATTTTTTTACTCTATAGGAAATTATATTTTAAAATATATAGATAAATTATTTATAGCATATAAGTTATTAAAGTTAGCACTATAGAGTAAAAATAGAATAAAGTGAGCGTGCAAGATTTTCATCAGGCAAGCTTCGGAAATGCACATGCGCGAAAAAAAGTCGACGGCTCGGCAAGCTCACCTTGACGACTTTTTTATGCAATAATAATTTATTAAATTAAATAGGGAATAATTAAAAATAGATTATAAATACTAATAATGTAGTGGAGGTGAACATAATGGCAAAAAAAGATCAGCAAGCAAGTTGGGAGAAAAAAAGATATAAATCACCAAAGAAAAGTGAAGCTTCTAAAGTACCAGAAGTAAAATAGTAAAACTTAATAAATAATAAAAAAGGAATCTACTCAAAAATATATAAATTTTTAAGAGTAGTTCCTTACTTTTTATAAAAAATACATAAAATATATAAAAAAATTATACTTAATTACGATAATAAGATAGAGTTAGTATTTTAATAAATACACTAAAAGATTTATAATACACTTTTTTTATTAAAAAATATATGTTATATTTTATTTAAGATTTCAAATAAATAAAAATTATATTTTTTATATTTATAAAATTTTTAAGGATAAAAGGAGAAATGGTATGGATAGAGAAAGTTTTTTATCTATGGATCCTAATATCATATTAAGTATAGTAAATATGAAATTAAGAGATTTTTACTCTAATTTATCTGTATTATGTGATGATTTAGGAGTAACTGAAGAAGAACTAAAAAATAAATTGAACAAAATAGGGTATGAGTATATAAAAGATGAAAATCAGTTTAAGTAATAATTAAGGAGGAGAATTATGAAACTTAAAAATTTTGGAAAGTTAGCAGTATTGGTGGCAGCAGGAGCTACTTTAGTTGCCACATTAATTAATGATAATAAAAAAAAATCAAATGATGATTCGAAGGTAAAAGTAGATAATTAATAGTTAGTTTTAAAAATAAAAAGCGATAGAAAATATACTTTGAGAAGGATTAAGAGTTATGATTAGGGAAAAGATTTATAACAAGGATGTTGGTTCCCTGGATAATGATGGTAAAGATTCTTTGGACTTAAAAGATAAGCAAAAGGAGTTGCTATTAAGTTCAAAAGAATCTTTTATAAAGTCCATTAAGGGACTATTTATTTCGGCTAACATAGAAAAAAATTTAATTATGCTTTATGGTAATAATAAAGAAATTATTGGGCTGGACGATGAATTTATTGTAACTGATTTTAAAGAATTTAAAAAATATTTACATAATGACTATATTGATACTTTAATTAATGCTATAGAGAATGATTTAGAAGAAATAGAGATAAAGATAATTAATACATTTGGTGAAGAAGTATGGATTAGTATTAAAGGACAAATTAAGAAAAATAGCAATGGTGAATTTATAGAGTTTGAGGGATATATACATAATATAACAAAAGAAAAAGAAACTCATTTAAAATTAGAATATATAACTCATTATGATGAACTTACAGGATTAAATAACAGAAAACGATTTAAAAATATAATAGAAAAAGAGCTTGAAAATCATATTTTATTAGAGTCTAGAGGAGCCTTAATAATAATAGATATAGATAATTTTAAATTTATAAATGATTCTTATGGTCACAAGTGTGGAGATATATTTTTAGAGAAGTTCTCTGAGGATTTAAAAAAGCTATTTGCAGATAATAAATTAATATGTAGATTTGGTGGAGATGAATTCTTAATGTTTATGCCATCAATAAAATGTCTAAATGAAATAAATATTGTAGTAAAAAAGGTTATGGATATATTAAAAAGTCCATATAATATAAATGGTAATAGTATTTATTCTTCTGCTAGCATAGGGATAGCAGTTTTTCCAGACGATGGTGAGGATTTTGAAGTCTTATTAAAAAATGCTGATGCTGCAATGTATATTGCTAAGAGTAATGGAAAAAATCAATGGCAAATGTTTAATAACAACATATCTAGAGAGATAAATAGAATTTATTCAATTCAAAGAGGCCTTAGAACAGCATTAGAAAATAATGAAATGTTTGTAATATTTCAGCCTAAAGTTAGACTTACAGATGATGAGGTAAATGGATTTGAAGCATTACTTAGATGGAAAAGTAAGGAAATAGGATTTGTAAGTCCTGCCGAATTTATTCCTATTGCAGAAAACACTAGACTTATAATACCTATAGGAAAGTTTGTATTAAGAGAAGTTTTTGCGAAAGTAAAGTATTTATTGTCAGAAGGATACGATAATTTTAAAATTGCAGTTAACTTATCTGAAATACAATTAAGAGAAGATGATTTAATAGAGTACTTTAACTCTTTAGTAAGAGAATTTAACGTTTCACCTAAGTATATAGAGGTAGAAATAACTGAAAGTATGATAATGAAATCAGTTGATAGAAATATAGAGTGTTTGCTAAGAATAAAAGAGCTTGGGACATCTATTGCTTTAGATGATTTTGGTACAGGATATTCTTCTTTAAACCATTTAACTAAATTACCAATCGATGTACTAAAAATTGATAGAAGTTTTGTTATTGATATGACTGAAAATGATAAAAGCAGATATATAGTTGAAAATATAATTCAGCTATCACATAAGTTAGGCATTACAGTTGTTGCAGAAGGAGTAGAAGAAAAGGAACAAGTTGACTATTTAAAAAGTATAGATTGTGATACTGTACAAGGGTTTTATTATAGCAAACCTGATCATTTTGAAAATATAATTGGCATGTTAAATAAATAAAGGATTACATTTAGTAATCCTTTATTTTTTAATAGTTTTATTTTAATAATATTAATTATAAAATAAAACTTGTTCAAAAAAATATTGAAAAAAGTTTTAGTTAATATATAATTTAAAGTTGAGTATTAGCAGGTTAAAGGGGGCATATATGAAAAAGTCAGTAGATTTAGTTTCAGAAAATATAACAAGTACATTGTTGAAGCTATCTATACCTATATTAGGAACATCATTTATACAAATGGCCTATAATATGATAGATATGATGTGGGTTGGAAGAATTGGTAGTGATGCAGTTGCAGCAGTAGGAACTGCAGGTTTTTTTACTTGGTTTGGAAATTCACTTGTATTTATATCTAAAATAGGTGCAGAAGTAGGAGTGGCTCAATCTATAGGTAAAAAAGATTTCAAAGAAAAAAATAAATTTATATATAATAGTTTATTAATAAATATGTTGATTGCATTAATTTATACAGCTATATTAATTACTTTTAGAAATCAGTTAATAGGTTTCTTTAATTTAGGAGATTTCAGGATAACAAATATGGCAGTAGACTACTTAATAATAGTTTCTATTGGAATGATATTTAGCTTTTTGAATCCTTTATTTACGGGGATTTTTAACGCTTCAGGTAGTAGTAAAATTCCTTTTTTAATTAATACAATTGGATTGGTATTTAATATAGTATTTGATCCAATATTGATATTTGGGCTCTTTGGATTTCCTAAGCTTGGGGTAGCAGGAGCTGCTTTAGCTACAGTTGGAGCTCAAGTAATAGTTACAATTATCTTTATAGTATCTTTTATTAAAAATGGATATAGTTTAAGTTTAAAAAATAAAAAATATATAGATAAAACTTGTATTTATAGAATATGCAAGTTAGGAATTCCAACAGCTCTTCAAAACTGTATGTTTGCTTTTTTTGCAATGGTAATAGGTAGAGTTATTTCATCTTGGGGATCAGTTTCAATTGCTGTTCAAAAAGTTGGATCTCAAATAGAAGCAATATCTTGGATGACAGCGGAGGGGTTTGCTGCTGCATTAACAGCTTTTGTTGGTCAAAACTATGGCGCAAATAGATGGGATAGAATATTAAAGGGGTATAAAGCTACTATGATTATGGCTATAGTAGTAGGAACTTTTTCTACAATACTATTAGTTTTTGCGGGTGAAAGAGTTTTCTCGATGTTTATACCAGAGTTAGAAGCTATTTCACAAGGAGCTGTATATCTAAAAATTTTAGGATATTCTCAACTGTTTATGTGTATAGAAATAACTACTGCAGGAGCATTTTCAGGTCTGGGAAATACAGTAACGCCTTCTTGGGTTAGTATAGTATTTACAGGATTAAGAATACCATTAGCTATTTTATTAAGTAATATAGAATCATTTGGAATAAATGGTGTTTGGTGGAGCATAAGTGGTACAAGCATAATAAAAGGGGTTCTACTATTAGTGTTATTTACTTTTATGATAATAATTCCAAATAGAAAAAAGACACTAAAAATTATTGACAATTAGTATAAAATAACATAGTATAGTATTAAATCAATATTAAAAATTCCTTTGATGAGGGATAGTAACTATTATGTAAGGTTTCAGAGAGCCGAAGGTGGTGTGATTTCGGTACTATAGCAAATAGTGAATGGGCCTCTGAGGAGTGATACGAAATTTATTAAAGTAGTTGATCCGTAAGTCCTGCGATATAAGGACTAAGGTATGTTAGTACCTGAGAGAGAGGCTTTAAAAGCAATTTAGGTGGCAACGCGGAGTAATATCGTCCTATACAATTTGTATAGGGCATTTTTTTATTTAAATTAATAATTAAAGGAGCTGGTAATTATGTTATGAACTAGAGGAGATAAAAAAGTTTAATTTAATAAATTATTAAAAATTAGGAGAGATTAGTATGAATAGAAATATGAATGTAAAAAGAATGATGTTAAATGCAATATTAATAGCTATAGGAACTCTATTACATCAAATTACACCAGCTTTAGGATTACCAATGCAACCAGACTTTGCTTTGGCAATGTTATTTATAATTATAATAATAAATAGTGATTATAAAAGCGCTTTAATATCAAGTATAATAATAGGGGTATTAACAGCATTAACTACTAAGTTCCCTGGAGGTCAGTTACCTAATATTATAGACAAAATAGTAACTGCAAATGTAATTTACTTTATGTTTAAAGTTATGGGAACTAGAGTAAATAACAATATAAAAATGGTACTAGCTTTAAGCTTTGGAACTATATTAAGTGGATTAGTATTTTTGGGATCAGCAAGTATATTAGTAGGATTACCAGGTTCATTTAATAGTTTAGTTTTTATTGTTGTTATACCTGCTTCAATAATGAACATATTATTAGGACTAGTACTATATAAGGCAGTTGGAATAGCATTAAAAGCTAGCGGTTTACAAATAAGTAAATAGTTTTATAATAAAAAATAATTAGCCATAATATAAGATGCTCATATTATGGCTAATGTACTATTTTTTTATTATCTTATATAATTCAGGTGTACTTTCGTCAATTGCTTTAAATACATAACCGTTATCTTTATAATACTTAATTATAGAAGGCAATGCTGAAGAAGTATTTTTATTTATGTGTGAACAATGCATTAAAATAACAACTGTATTTTTATCACCATTAGTACAAGCTTTTTTTGAAATAGTTTTAGGATCTAATTTAGCATTAGCTCCATCTCCACTATCGATATTCCAGTCATATATCTTGAGGTTGTTCTTGTGTAATAAATCTACTAACTTTTGATCTAGTTTATAAGAGTTATTATTACATCCAAAGGGAAATCTTAATATATTATATTTTTCCCCAGTCACTTCGTATAATATTTCCTGATCCCGAAGCATTTCTTTTAAAAAGTTTTCATCATTACAATAAAGTTTTTGCCTATTATGAGAAAAACTATGGAGTCCTATGCTATGACCTTCGTTTTTCATTCTTAATATAGTTTTCTCTTGACCTTCTATTTGATCTCCTATAACAAAAAATGTAGCAGGAACATTTTCTCTTTTTAATATATCTAAAATTTCGATAGTTGGTCTCCCACCAGGACCATCATCAAATGTAAGATATACAATTTTTTCATTTCCAGTTTCATTAGATGTTTTTTCATTATTATCTAAAGCCTTAACATCGTTTATAAAAGAAAAAGAAAATGTTAAAACTAAGGATAGAGTGACTAAATATTTTTCTAAAATCTTAACTTTCATACTCTCTAGCCTCCTAAAATTAATAGCATTATTACTAGTATTCCTAAAAAGTTATAGAATACAATATTTATTATTTGGAAATTAAATATAATTTCTTTCCTTAAGTTCTTAAGTGGACATATGTAAATTTCCGTTGACTTGGAGCGTAGTGACGGAAGAAGTAAACTTACATATGTCCACTTTTTTATTATTTAATAGTATTAGGAATATGTTAATAGATGGAAGGATATGATAAAATATATAATTATTAGTACCATTTTAAAGAAAAGGCATTGGTGATATTTGTGAAAAAAAGAAAAAATTATATTTTCATATTTACTATCTTGTGGTTTATTATGATATTATTTCAAATTAATTTTGAAAATATATCTTCTCTACTTCTTATTATGATTTTGTTATTAATGCTTAGATTAGTATATACAAATAGAAAGTATAAAAAGTTGTATAAATTAGCGGAGTCTAATAAAAGAAAATATACAATGGCAGTAGATGCATTAGAAGGCGCTATTTGGGAATGGAATAGTGAGAATGAAAAATTATATGTATCTGAAAAAATAAAAGATATTTTAAAGATTAATGAAGATATAAAAAGTTTTTTACAATGGTTTTCTTTTATTGATGAAAATGAAAAAGAAGATATAAGAATATTTATTGAAAATATAATAGCAAATAGAACATTAGATAATTTTATTTTAGAACATTCAATTAGAAATTTAAATGGAGAGAAATTAATAGTCAAAATTCAGGGAAAGGGAAAAGAAAAAGATAATGTTTTCTATTTATCGGGATTTATTGTTGATATAACAGAAAGAAAACGAATAGAAAATATGAATAAACTTATAGAAAATAAAAGTAGGTTAGCTTTAGAAGGGTCTAAGGATATAGTGTTTTGGTGGAATGTTAATCAAAATATAATCTCAGTTGATAATAGCATAAAGAGATATTTAGACATAAATGGAGAAGGAGATTTAATTATTTCAGCTTCTAAATGGCAAAAATATATATTAGAAGAAGATATAGATACCTATAAGAAGCAAATAGAAAAAGTAATAAATTCAAAGAATGAAGAATTTTACTCTATTGAATATAGAATATTAAGCAAAGATAATAGAGTAGTGTGGATCCAAAGCAAAGGTAAAAAGACATTAGAGAAAAATGGAGATTTATTTATTTATGGGGCTCTTTCAGATATAACAGATAGAAAGAAAAAAGAAATAGAAATTAATTATTTAAGCTTTAATGATGAAGTAACTGGAATTCCAAATAGAAGATATTTTGTAAGAGAAGTTACAAATCATATAATAAATCATCCAAATGAAGAAATAGCTTTCATTTTTATAGACTTAGATAATTTTAAATATATTAATGATACATACGGGCATGACGTTGGAGATTTATTATTAAGAGAGTTTTCAAAAATTATAAATGATATGGAAATAGAAGATTCTCTTTTTGCAAGGTATGGGGGAGATGAGTTTGTAATAGCTCAATATAATTTGAGGAACAAACATGAAGTTAAAGCTATTTTAGATAATATAATAAAAAAATTAAGCAAAGCAATAATAATAAATGATAAAGAGGTTTTTTGTACATTAAGTATAGGGGTAAGTATATACCCTATAGATGGGAAAGAAACAGCCATACTATTAAAGAGAGCAGATATGGCAATGTATATTGCAAAAGTAAATGGAAAGAATAGATATCAATTTTTTGATATAGGAATATTAGAAATTTTAAATAGAGAGTTTAATATTGAAAAAGGCTTAAGAATAGCTATAGATAATGAAGAAATAAAACTGTTGTACCAGCCTAAGGTTAAGATTGATACAGAAGATGTAATAGGATTTGAATCACTTGTTAGATGGCATAGTAATGAATTAGGTGTAGTATCTCCAAATGAGTTTATACCAATAGCAGAAAATTCAGGGCTTATAATACCTATAGGGAAGTATATTATAGATGAAAGTTTTAAAAAGTGTAAGGAGCTTACTTTGAAAACTGATAAAAAATTTAAAATGGCAATTAATTTATCAGAAGTGCAAATTAGAGATGAAGAAATTTTATCATTTATATATTATTCATTAAAAAAGTATGATTTAGATGCTGAATATATAGAATTTGAAATAACAGAAAGTATAATAATGAAATCAGCTGAAAAGAATATAAATACTTTAGAAAAGTTAAAGAAGCTTGGAGTTACTCTAGCACTAGATGATTTTGGTACTGGATATTCATCTTTAAGTTATTTAAGAACCTTGCCAATAGATGTTCTAAAGATAGATAAAAGCTTTATAGATGGGATAATTATAGAAGAAAAAAGTGATTATATAATAAATAGTATTGTAGAACTTTCACATTATTTAAATTTACTAGTAGTCGCAGAGGGGGTAGAGACTAAAGAACAACTAGAATATTTAAAGAGAATTAGCTGTGATGTTATACAAGGATATTATTTTAGTAAGCCTATTGAGTTTGATGAGGCTGTTAATATGATGATATAATTGTATATTAAAATAATTTTATCACCAAATTGTAATGCAAAGCATATTATGTAACTATATTATGCTTTGGAGGTATATATGAAAATAACAATAGATGATCAATATCATAGTGACGAAAATAATAATTACGAAGAGGATCAATATGCAGTAGATGAGAGTGGAAATTTAAATCTATTTATTAATGTTGATGGAGAGTTCGGAGATGAAGAACCTGTAGAGACTATTAATAAAGACAACATATGTAATAAGGAAGAAGAAAAGAAAGTAATAGAAAGTAATTTTAGTGAAAATATTTGGCATGATGAAAAATATTCAGAAAGATATAGTGATATTTACTCCGAAATAGAGAATGATTCTGATATTGGTTTTAATAGCTATAATCAAGTAGAAGAAAAAGGAACTATTGAGGTTATATCAAAGCTTGCTAGTAAAGATGGAGTAGATCTTAAAGGAGCAAGAATTAATTTATATTTATTAAATGGAGTATCGCCTAAATTATATGACTCAAAAATTACTGATGAAAAGGGAAAAGTTAGGTTTGATAGTTTAGAAAACGGCTGTTATAGAGTTATTTCCATAATTGATAGAAGGTTCTTTGAGAAGCCTGCCTATTATACGTGGAATGAGGTTACTATAGATAAGAATAATAAGTTTTCTAGTATATGTGTAATAAATAGAATAAAGATGGCTTATTATAGAAGATAGGATGAGAATTTGTTTAAGTATTTATACACCTATAAAAAGAGATAAATTAAAGATTAAATTTATCTCTTTTTATTTTAAATTTAATAAGTGTAGACATAAATAAGAATAACTTGTTACAATATAGATAATATTTTTAGGGGAGGAATACAAATGAATAAATTTAAACTAAAGGTCCAAAAAATACATAGTGAGGCTATAATACCTAATTATGCACATAAAGGTGATGCTGGATTAGATTTATATTCAGTAGAAGAAGTAAAAATAAATCCATCAGAAACGGCATTAATAAAAACAGGAATAAAGATAGAGCTGCCACCTCAAACAGAAGCACAGGTTAGACCAAGAAGTGGACTTGCTTTAAAGAATGGTATTACAGTTTTAAATACTCCAGGAACTATAGATGAAGGATATAGAGGTGAAATAGGAATTATATTAATAAACCATGGAAAAGAAATATTTGTGGTTGAAAAAGGCATGAAAATTGCACAAATGGTAGTTAAGCCTGTATGGTATGTTGAAGTTGATGAAGTAGAAGAGCTTAGTGAAACTGAAAGAGCAGAGGGCGGATTTGGCTCAACAGGAAAAAGATAATATAGAAATCTTATATAAAATAAAGGGACTGTCTTTAGGCAGTCCCTTTTAGTTATCAAAATCTTCCCAGTCCTCATATAATTGAGCGATTTTTTCTTCTAACTCTTTTATTTCTTTATTTACTCTTTCACTTTCAAATGGATTAGAATAAATTTCTTCAAGGCAAAGCTTCTCTTGAAGAGAAAGTAATTCATCTTCCCCTTTTGCTATATCATCTTCAATTTTTTTTATTTTAAGCTTTAAAGCCTTTTCCTCTTTTTCAATTTCTCTTTTTTTCTTTTTTTCATCTTTCAATTGAGTTTTAGTTTTTCCATTTGCTAATTCTTCTAAAATTTCAAATCTATTAGGATTAATTTTCTTTTCTTGATAATAGCTATAATTTCCTAAAAACTCTTTAATACCATCTTCATTAAGTTCAAGTATTCTACTAATTACTTTATTTAAGAAGTATCTATCATGAGATATAACCATTAATGTACCATCATAGCTTAAAAGAGCATCTTCAAGTGCTTCTCTTGACATTATATCAAGATGGTTTGTCGGTTCATCTAACAATAATAAATTTGATCTTGATAACATGAGCTTTAATAGATTAATTCTACACTTTTCTCCGCCACTAAGAGTATTTATTATTTTGAAAACATCATCACCAGTAAATAAGAATGATGCCAATGCACCTCTTAACTTGGAAGTAGTTAAATTAGGGAATTCATCCCATACCTCATCTAATATAGTTTTATCTAAATTTAAATCGGATTGTTCTTGATCATAATATCCAACATTTACATTTGTACCAAGAATAACCTTGCCATTATCAGGATCTAAGTTATCTAAGATTATTTTGAAAAGTGTTGTTTTGCCACGACCATTTTCTCCGATTAAAGCTACTTTTTCACCTCTTTTAATATCTAAATTAAGGTTTGAAAATAGTTTATTATCTCCGTAGCTTTTAGATAGATTCTCAATATGAAGAACATCATGACCACTTTTTACAGAAGTTTCAAATTTAATTTTAGAGGCTTCCTTTTCTTTATCAGGTTCATCTAGTTTTTCCATTTTATCTAAAGCCTTTTCTCTACTTTCAGCAGCTCTTATGCTTTTTTCTCTGTTAAAGCTTCTAAATTTTTCTATTATTGCTTCTTGTCTTTTTATTTCAGCTTGCTGAAGGTTATAGGCTTTAAGTTGAGCTTCATAATTTTTCTTTCTTTGATCAATGAATTTAGTGTAAGAAACATTATAGCAATTAACATGACCATTAATAACTTCAAAGGTATTGTTTGTAACAGCATCTAAGAAGAATCTATCATGTGATATAACTAAAACAGTTCCTTTATAATTTTTTAAATATTCTTCAAGCCATTCAATAGCTTCTAAGTCAAGATGATTAGTTGGTTCATCAAGTAAAATTATATCAGGATTCTTTAAAAGAAGCTTACAAAGTGCAACTCTAGTTTTTTGACCTCCGCTAAGGGTATTTATAGTTTTATAAAAGTCATCTTCTAAAAATCCTAGTCCTTTTAATACTCTTGAAATTTCACCTTTATATGTATAGCCGCCTTTATGAGAATATAAATCTTGAAGTGTAGTATAATCTTTTATAATTTTTTCATGATATGCTGCATTATTCTCATCATAAGGTTCACTCATCTTTATCTCTAGAGTATGTAGCCTATTCTCAATATCAATAATTTCTTTGAAAACTAAGTTCATTTCATCATATATAGTATTATTTAAGTCTAAATCAACATGTTGTGTTAAATAGCCGATAGTTCTATTTTTATCTATAAATATTTCACCAGAGTCTTGCGATATTTCCTTAGATATTATTTTAAATAAGGTGGATTTTCCTTCTCCATTACCTCCGATAATTCCAACTTTATCTCCTTCATTAATTGAAAATGTAATGTTTTTTAATACATCTCGTATTCCGTAACTTTTCGATATATCTTTGCAACTTAAAACTATCATTTTATCCTCCTAGTATTATCTTGTGATATTAAATCTATATAAAGTTTACTAAATTTCATAATTCCAATTTTATTATACTCTAAGGTATTAGGCTAAGCAAATTGCAAATTTATATTAAATTTGTACTTGATATAAAAGTTAATATTATTGAATATAAAAAAACAGGCAATATAGATTACCTGTTTTTCTTTAGTTTATTTACAAATTGTTTTGAATTTTGGTAAGTGATTATCTAAAACTAATGAAGGCGTTCCAGAAATAAGTGGTAAGAAGTATTCTAAAGCTTCTTCTTTTATATGATTTCCTTCATCATTAATTAATTCCTTAGGGAAGTATTTAACATTATTAGCTATTTTATCTGCGTCTACAAGAAAGTGAGATGATTTATAAGGAGAATTAGATTCTCTTTTTATTCCAACCATATATCCACTATTTCCATCAAGTGCAAATTTTAATGCTGAGTAACCAGCTTCAAAGGCTTCTTCTAAATCAATATCTGAAGCACAGTGAATTGCACATCTTTGCAATACACCTAGTTCTAAAGACTTAACTCTAGAGGTTATACCAGCTTGTATTATTAAGTTTTTAAGATAGGAGCCTACACCTCCAAGTTGAGCATGTCCAAACTTATCATGAGCTTGTTTTTCAACTTCAGTTATAAATTTTCCATCAGAATTTCGTAATCCTTCAGAAACTACTATGAAGACTTTATTTTTTTCTTTAAATTTTTTTCTAACATCTAAAAGAAATTGTTCTGTACTAAAAGCAACTTCAGGTAAATATATAAAATCTGCAACTGATTCTCCATTTAGTCTAGCTATACAAGAAGATGCAGCAAGCCAGCCTGTATCTCTACCCATTGTTTCTAGAATAAATATTCCGTTATTTATGTAAACTGATGAATCTAAATATGTTTCAAGTACTGTTGTAGAAATAAACTTTGCAGCGCTACCAAAGCCAGGAGTATGATCGGTGTACATTAAATCATTATCTATTGTCTTGGGAATACCTATAAATTTTATATCTATTCCAGTTTGTTTAGCATATTTACCTAGTTTAGCAATGGTATCCATTGAATCATTTCCACCCACATAAAAAAATGCTTCTATGTTATTTACTTTTAATATATCTAAAAGTTTGTCGTATTCTTCACTTGATTCTTCTAAGTTTTTCATTTTGTATCTACAAGAACCTAAACCAGAAGATGGTGTGTATCTGAATGCATTTATTTCATCCTCTGAGAAGGAAGATAATTCTATTATATTTCCATTTAATATTCCTTCAATTCCATTTAAACCTGCAAAAACTTTATCAAATGAACCTAAATCTTTATTTGCATGTAACAAACCTACCACACTAGAATTAATAACAGATGTTGGACCTCCAGATTGAGCAATTATACAATTCGCCATTAAGTTACTCTCCTTTATATAAAATTACAAAATATGATATACTTTTTAATATATTATATACTCTATTTAATAATATACAATAAAATTTGTCATATTAAAAGTACTTATTTAAAAAAAATAATACATAAATACTACACTTTATAATTATATATAAAGTATAATTATATAATTTGGAGAGGTTTCTATAATATGGAATTGAGAGAAGTGATTTTAATAGGTATAGCTTTAGCTATGGATGCACTTGGAGTTAGTATAACTTTAGGTATAAATCCTATATTAAAAAGAAGAAATAAAATAGGGTTTATAATTTCATTTGCATTTTTTCAATTTTTATTTATATTGTTAGGAGGAATAGGGGGAAAGTTTTTTGATACATATATTGTAGCCATTCCTCATATGATATGTGGAGTCGTAGTTGTATTAGTAGGGATAATAATGATATTAGAATACTTTAAGAAGGATAATAAAGATGATTATATTTTAATAAAGAAATCAATGTATATAATTTTAGGTATGTCAGTAAATATTGATGCTTTAGTAGTTGGATTTACAGCCTTTCATGAAGTTTACTCATTATTGTTATTAACTTATGCTATTTTAGTTGGATTAATATCTTTGATAATATGCACAACAGGATTTTTTATGTGTAGATATGCCAGAAAAGTTGATTTTATATGCAAATATTCAAATTTGTTAGGTGGATTAATACTATTAGCATTAGGATTTAAAATGATATTTTTTTAATATTTAATATGTAGAATATTAGTGATATAATTATATAAAAGTTAGAACGTTAGGAGAATAAAATGAGCTGGGAAATTTATTTGAAAGAAAATGGAATTAGGGTCACAGCAGGAAGAATTTCAATTTTAAATATAATAGAGTCTTCTGATAAGGGGCTTTCAGCAGAAAATATATATTGTGAATGTAAAAATCAAAATGAAAATTTAAATCTTAGTACTATATATAGGACATTAGAGTTGTTAGAAGAAAAGAATATAATAAAAAAGATAAATATAGACGGACCTGCAATATATATCCTTAAAAGAGAAAACCATAAACATACTTTAAAATGTGATGTATGTCATAAGTCTGTAGAAATACCATGTCCAATGGAAGAAATAGAAGAGGCTATAAAAGCTCAAGTTGGGTTTAGTCTAACTGAGCACAAATTAGAGCTTAATGGAATTTGTGATAAATGTAAAAAGGGTAAATAAAAAAAGTTTAGGTTTTAATAGTAAAGCCTAAACTTTTTTGTTTACATTATTTAAAGTTAAAAAATTTATTAATAATTATAACTATAATAAGAGTAAATACAGATGTAAGTGCAATTGTACCCCCTGGAGCACTATTTATATAATAAGATAGGAATAAACCCAGCATAATGTCAATCATTCCAAAAAGTATAGAGTATAATAATGTTGATTTAAAGCCTTTTTTTAACTGCATAGCAGTAGCTACTGGAACTACCATTATAGATGAAATAACAAGTATTCCCATTACTCGTATTGACATAGAAATTGTAGCACCTACTAAGATAGTAAAAATATAATTTATCAATTTTACTTTTATACCAGAGGTTTTTGCTCCTTCTTCATCAAAAGTTATATATATAAGTTTATTATAAAGAAAAATCAATGATAATAAGCATATTATTCCAACTGTTAGTATTAGTAGAATATCTTCTCTAGAAACTGTAAGGATACTTCCAAATAGAAAGGAATTTACCTTTGCAGAAGCTTTTCCACTACTTATTAAAATTATTGCAATTCCTAAACTAAAAGTTAATACTAATGACATTACAAGTTCAGCATATTTTTTGTAATAACCTCTTAGTAACTCTATAATTATTGCACAAAAAGTTGTAAACAAGAAAGCAGTTATTAAAGGATTTACCCCTATAACTAATCCTATAGCAACTCCAGCAAAGGAAGAGTGAGAAAGGGTATCACCAATCATGGAATAACGTCTAAGGACTAAAAAAAGTCCTATAAAAGGACAGAGTATTGATATTATAAAGCCAGCCATAAAGGCATTTTGCATAAAATCTAATTGAAACATAAAATCTACCTTTCTAATATAATAAACTTAAATAGCATCATTTAATTTTAAATTTTTATTTCTAAATTCTTTATATTCTTCAACTGTAAATAATGAAATTTCTCCACTATTAACTTTAAGTATATGAGTAGAATTATTTAAAGCAATATCTATATTATGTTCTATTGATATAATAGTTTTTTTATTAACTTCATTTAACTTTTTTAAAACACTATATATTTCAATTTGATTTGCTTCATCAACTCCAGTAGAAGGTTCATCAAGAATAATAATATCAGGATTTCCCATTAATGCTCTAGCTACAAGAACCCTTTGTTGTTGCCCCCCAGATAACATTCCTAATAATCTATTCTCATAATTGAGCATATTAACACTTTCAAGTATATTAGATATATCTATATCGCTATTTTTCAATGTCTTTTTATGACATGACAATACTTCTCTAACTGTAATTGGAAACTGAGAGTTAAAAGAATCTAGCCTTTGAGGTACATATCCAATTGAGTCTGTTTTTATTTCAATTAACCCAGATGTTGGTTTTAATAATCCAAGTATTAATTTAATAAGGGTTGTTTTACAGCTTCCATTTTCACCAACTATAGATAAATATATACCTTTAGGTATATTTAAATTTATATTATTAAGTAAGTATGGTGGTTTATTAGAATATGAAAAACATAAGTCTTTTATATTAATCATTTAAAAATCATCTCCTAAATATTCTAGACTTATTATATATGAAAATGCAAATAATTTGCAAGAATTACTTTTAAACATAAAAATTAAATTAATATTAAATTTGATTTTTGGCTCTTTTAGACATTTTCCTCTAACAAAGCCTAAATTTTTTCTTATTGGTATTCTTACCGAAATAAGGTATTTTGAAACATGCATGTAGAATAAATTACCACTAAATAAATACATATATTGCTTTATTCTATGGATAAAACATATAATATAGGTAAGTTACATAAAACTAAAGTAAATAGGTTGGAGGAATATATATGGATTTTTCAAGTTTAGTATTAATGGAAAAGGATAAGAAGACAGGGTTTATAACAAAGGAATTAGGCAGTTTTCAAGTTTCAGAAGGAGCTTTATACGTAAAAAAACTTTTTGTTTTAGATGGAATTGTAAATTTATATTTTGATACAAATAAAGATGTAGAAGAATGGGAATACTCAGCAATATATGATGTTTTTAATTATGATTCCTTTATAAAAGAAGAATTTGAAATAGAGGATCTTTTAGATGAATATAATCCTACTTTTTTAATAAAATTTAATTATGTAGATGATTACGAGCTTATAAAGGAAAGAATATCAAAATGTGTAGATTTAATAGAAGAGTCTATGGAAAATGCTTTTAAAGATATTGAAGGCAAGGAAGAAGAATATAATTAGAAAGGAGGGCCTAAGATATTAGGCAAAAATTATGAGTGAATCAAAGGTATTAAAAAAGAGAGAAGAAATAGAAGAAAAATATAAGTGGAAAGTTAATAAAATCTTTTCAAGTGATGAGGAATGGGAAGAGGCATTTGAAGAATTAAAAAAAGAATCGCCATCCCTTAAAAATTTCGAAGGTAAATTAAATAATGATGAAAATATTTTAGAGTACTTAGAAAAATATGTTGACTTAGGAATAAAAGCAGAAATTGTTTATGTTTATGCTCATTTAAAATCTGATGAAGATACATCTAATTCTAAATATCAGGCTATGATGAATAAGGTAGATTCTTATATGGCAGAATTTGCCTCATATACAGCTTATTTTGTTCCAGAAATATTATCATTGGATGATGAACTTATAAGAAATATAATAAATGGTAATGAAAAGTTAAAAATGTATAATTTTATGTTTGAGGATATTTTAAAAGAAAAGCCTCATATATTAAGTAAAGAACAAGAGGAATTATTAGCTTCAGTTTCAGATTGCTTAGATGCACCACATTCAATTCATAATATGTTAACTAATGCAGATATGAAGTTTGGAGATATAGTAGATGAAGATGGGGAGAAGGTTCAGTTAACTGAAGGAAATTATTCAGGCTTTATAAAAAGTAAGAATAGAAAAGTTAGAGAAGAAGCATTTAAAATATTATTTAATCAATATAAAGGCTTAGAAAATACATTTGCAACTACTTTAACAAGCTCTATAAAAAATTTCAATTTTAGTGCAAGGGTTAGAAAGTATAACTCAGCATTAGAAGCATCGTTAAAACCAAATGATATACCAGTAGAGGTTTATAAGAATTCTATAAAAACTATAGATGAAAATTTAAAATCTTTACATAGATATGTTGATTTAAAGAAGAAATTACTAGGATTAGAGGAAATGCACATGTATGATTTATATGTGCCAGTTATAGAAATACCAAAGGAACATATAGCGTTTAATAATGCTGTAGATATGGTTCTAGAAGGATTAAAACCATTAGGAGAAGAATATTTAAGCATATTTGAAAATGGTGTTAAAGATGGTTGGATAGATATATATCAAAATAAAGGAAAAAGAGGTGGAGCATACTCTTGGGGTGGATATAAAACAATGCCATATGTTTTATTAAACTATAATTATGAATTACATGATGTCTCAACTCTAGCTCATGAAATGGGCCACTCTATTCATTCTTACTATTCAAGAAAAGAGCAACCATATATTTATGCAGGGTATACATTATTTTGTGCAGAGGTAGCATCAACTACAAATGAAGCACTTCTTATCCATTATTTAATAAATAAGGAAACTGATAAAAAGAAAAAACTATACTTAATAAATCAAGAACTAGAGCAAATAAGAACAACGGTATTTAGACAATTAATGTTTGCAGAGTTTGAATTATATACTCATGAAAGCTTGGAAAGTGGAGTATCTTTAACTGCAGAAGACTATAATCAGAAGTGGCATGACTTAAATGTTAAGTATTTTGGACCAGGTATGATAGTAGATGAAGAAATTGATATTGAATGGGCTAGAATACCTCATTTTTATTCAGATTTCTATGTTTATCAATATGCAACTGGATATGCAGCTGCATCAGCATTTGCAAAATCAATATTAGAAGGAAAAGAAGAGGCTGTTCCAAAATATATTGAATTTTTAAAGAGTGGTGGAAGTGATTATCCAATAGAAATTTTAAAGAAAGCCGGAGTTGATATGACAACTTCCAAACCTTTAGAAGCAACTATAGATAGATTTAATGAACTTTTAGATATGCTAGAGAAGGAAATTAATTAATTATATATCTTATTTATATAAGCAATTGGTAAGTAGTTTTATCAATTGCTTATTAATTAGCTATAAGGGGGAATGAAGGTGGAGAAGTTTGAAAAAGTATTTTTTAACTTATTAACTAAAGAACTAAAATTTTTTATGAGGGATTATCACAGTGATTTTCATAATAAAAATAAATGGATAGGATTATTAGATTTAGAAGAAACAGTTGTTGCAGTTATAGTAGTAAAAGATTCTGATGAGGAAGTAGATTTAAATGAGGCAAGAGAATATCTATCAAAATCATTAGATAAGCCTTTTATTTTAAATTTAATAATATTAACTTCTAAAGATTATAC
Source organism: Clostridium sp. MB05 (assembly GCF_046581255.1). Classification (NCBI taxonomy): domain Bacteria; kingdom Bacillati; phylum Bacillota; class Clostridia; order Eubacteriales; family Clostridiaceae; genus Clostridium; species Clostridium sp. MB05. The sequence goes on from NZ_CP174370.1 coordinate 1,590,098, forward strand.
AAATCATGAAGAAAGTAATTACAATAAATTAATCTTTTCTTTAAAAGAAAAAAAAGTATTATATTGCAGTGAGGGTGCTAAAGGATTTATACCTATAGTAGACTATATATCAAATATAGATAAAAAAAGAAAGATAAGTTTTAATGAATATAAAGTTACATACACTATTATTATTGTAAATATTTTATTGTTTTTAATTGAAGTTATTAAATCTAAACATTTAATTTATATAGATGATAATACTTTAAAAGAAATGGGTGCAAAAGTTAATGATTTAATTAATAGTGGGGAAGCCTATAGATTACTAACATCAGCATTTTTACATGGCGGAATAATTCATATTTTCTTTAATATGAGTGCACTGAATATAATAGGAAGAGAAGTTGAAGCTGTATATGGAAGTAAAAGATATATATTAATATACTTTATATCTGCTTTAGGTGGATCTGTATTCAGTTACTTGTTTAGTCCTAATATTCCATCCGTGGGAGCCTCAGGTGCGATATTTGGACTTTTAGGAGCAATGCTTATTTTGGGATTAAAGGAAAGAGACAAGATTGGAAAGCAATATGTAAAAAACATATTAGAAACAATATGTTTAAATGTTATTATAGGTATAACTATTCCTAATATAGATAATCTTGCACATTTAGGTGGATTAGTTATTGGAGCGTTAGCATCATTTATATTATTTAAAAAGAAGAATTTTATCGTTAGTTAACATTTAGTGAAGAATATTTATAAAATAAAAATAAGTTTGATAATTTGTTATAATTATTAATATTGACTGTGTCAGAGGAAATTGTTGATATGAAAGTCACTTCATTACTAATTCACTAGTTTAAGAATTTCTATTATATGTGATTATGCAACCATCATATCAACAAAAATATCTAACAGAGCTTTAATATTAAATTATAGGGGTGATGTCATGAAAAATAAAAAATATAATAATGAATTTATATTTGCAGTTATATTTACTATTATATTAATAATAACTGCTATATATTATTTTGTAGTAAGAGATGAAGAAAAACTTTTTAGGATAGGACTTACTTTTGTAACTATAGTAGGTGCATATTTATTGTATATAAGGAGCTTTCTTAAAGGTTCTAAAACTATATATTATATAAATATGACTTTTATATTTTTATCAATGTATTTAGCAAGTGTATGGAATTTTTACTCAATAACTAACTATGATAAATTCTTACATTTATTATCTGGATCTGTAATTGCTATAATTGGGTATGTGTTATTTTTATATTTAACTAATGAAAAATCAAGAAAAGATATTAATCCATTAGCTTCAGTTATATTTGTTATTTTATTTGCAACAGCAGTTGCAGGGGCTTGGGAAATATGGGAGTTTACAACAGATTCTTTATTTGGGCTCCATGCCCAAAATGGAAGTTTAAATGATACTATGTGGGATATAATTTGTGGAACTTCAGTAGGAGTTATAACAGCAATACCAATTTATATTCATAGTAAGGGAAAAAATATTAAAGTAATAGAATATATAATAAGAGATGTTGAGAAAAATAGAAAAAAAATTTTATGGGATAAATCTTAAGAGAAGAATTATTAGACGATTAATAACACTTTTAAAAATGTTTTCAAATTTTAAAAAAACATAAAATACACTATATAATTATTAAATTAATAATTAAATAGAATATTTAAGAAAAATATAGCAAAAAATACCATGATAATGTATGATATATATATTATTAGAGATGAAGGAGTTGGGGCACATGTTAGGAAGAGAATATGTAAATAAAGTTATAAATGAGGTTGAAAAAAGAAATTTTGGAGAAAAAGAATTTTTAGATGCTATAAAAGAAGTACTTAATTCTTTAGTGCCAGTATTCGAAAAACATCCAGAATATATAGAAGAAGGAATATTAGAAAGAATAGTTGAGCCAGAAAGACAAATATTTTTCAGAGTACCATGGGTTGATGATAATGGAAATGTTCAAGTTAATAGAGGATTTAGAATTCAATTTAACAGTGCAATAGGACCATACAAAGGAGGTCTTAGATTTCATCCATCTGTAAATCAAAGTATAATAAAGTTTTTAGGGTTTGAACAAATATTTAAAAATTCATTAACAGGCTTGCCAATAGGTGGAGGAAAAGGCGGTTCAGATTTTGATCCAAAAGGAAAGTCTGACCGTGAAGTTATGAGATTTTGCCAAAGTTTTATGGCAGAGTTATGTAAACATATAGGATTAGATACAGATGTTCCAGCTGGAGATATTGGAGTTGGAGCTAGAGAAATAGGATATATGTATGGATACTATAAGAAAATTAGGAATGCCAATGACCAAGGAGTATTGACTGGAAAAGGACTTACTTATGGAGGAAGTTTAACAAGAAAAGAAGCTACGGGATATGGATTAGTGTACTTTACTGAAGAAATGTTAAATGATAATAAATTAAGTTTTAAAGATAAAACTGTAGTTATATCAGGATCAGGAAATGTTGCTATATATGCTTGTGAAAAGGCAACAGATTTAGGAGCAAAAGTAGTTTCCTTAAGCGATTCAAATGGATATATATATGATGAAAATGGAATAAATTTAGATATAATTAAAAATATAAAAGAAGTAAAAAGAGGAAGAATTAAAGAATATTTAGATTACGTACCAAATGCTAAATACGTAGAAGGATTTAGAGGGATTTGGGAGATAAAATGTGATATAGCACTTCCTTGTGCAACTCAAGGAGAAATAGATAAAGAGTCAGCAGAAATATTAATTAAGAATGGAGTAAAAGTTGTATCTGAGGGAGCAAATATGCCAACAGATTTAGAAGCAATAGAATTATTCCAAAAATCTGGAGTTATGTTTGGACCAGCAAAGGCTGCAAATGCTGGCGGAGTTGCTTGTTCAGCTCTTGAAATGTCACAAAATAGTATGAGACTTTCTTGGAGCTTTGAAGAAGTAGATTCAAAGCTTAAAGATATAATGATAAATATTTATAAAAATTCTAAAAATGCAGCTGAAGAGTATGGTGAAGTTGGAAATATATTAATGGGTGCTAATATAGCTGGTTTTATAAAGGTTGCAGAAGCTATGTTAGCTCAAGGAATAGTATAAATCTCAAAAATAGCAACCCCTATTTTGAGTTTATTAATAGAAAGACCATTTAATTGCAGAGTTTTAACTTTGTAGTTAAATGGTTTTTTACTCTTTAGGAAATTATTACATAAGTATATTAATTATATATTTATTTATATAGGAGAAAATAATATATATGATTATTCAAGGTTTATGTAATATTAATTAAATTTTAAGATTTCTATACTTGATTTTTTATTGCTATTAGAATATATTTAATAAAGATGTCAAAGATAATGTTTGAAAATAGTAATACAAGGAAAATTTCCTTTATTTATAGGAGTGGATGTAATGGGAGAAATTATTTATTCTGTAACGGCTGTTTTTCAACTAACTGTTTTTGTAATGATGATGTATTATTTTATATTAGCTTTCTTTGGTTTAAAAAGAAAAGCTGAAAATAAAAATTATACACCAACTAAAAAATTTGCAATGATAGTAGCAGCTCATAATGAAGAAGTAGTAATAGGTAAGTTAATTGAAAGCATGCTGAATCAGAATTATCCTAGAGAACTTTTTGATATTTTTGTTATTGCTGATAATTGTACAGATAATACTGCGAAAATAGCAAGAAAATATGGTGTATATGTTTATGAAAGGTTCAACAAAGAGCAAAAAGGTAAGGGATATGCACTAGAGTGGATGTTTGATAAAATATTTAAGATGAAAAAAAAATATGATGCAGTAGCAATTTTTGATGCTGATAACTTAGTTTCAAAAAATTGGTGCAAGGAAATAAATTCAAAAATGTTAGAAGGATATAAAGTAGTACAAGGCTACATAGATAGTAAAAATCCAAATGATTCATGGATAGCAGCTTCATATTCTATAGCATTTTGGACTCAAAATAGAATGTATCAATTAGCTAGAGCAAATGTCGGATTATCTAACCAAATAGGTGGAACAGGATTTGCGATAGATACAAATGTTTTAAAGGAATTTGGATGGGGAGCAACTTGTTTAACTGAAGATTTAGAATTTAGTTGTAAGCTAATTTTAAATGGAGAAAAAGTAGGTTGGGCACATGATGCTATAATTTATGATGAAAAACCTTTAACCTTAAAGCAATCCTGGGTTCAAAGAAGAAGATGGATGCAAGGTTTTACAGATGTAGCATCTAGATATTTCTTTAAGCTTATAAAAAAAGGTATAAAAGAAAGAAAGTGGTTTGTTTTAGATTGTGCTTTATATGTTATACAACCTTTCTTTACTTTAATGATTGGTATATCGGCAATATTAAGTTTTGCTCAAGGTATGACTGGAGATGGTAATATATATATAATTAGTTATTTAACAGGAGATATTTTCTTTAAGGTTATTGGTATTATGCAATTTTTAATTACACCTTTAATATTAAGATTAGATAAAAAAATATCACCAGGTCTTTTGGCAATGTTAATATTCTATGCATCTAATGTATTTGTATTGCCTATATTTGCAGAAGCAGCAGATAATTATGCACAAATATTATTAATAGATATAGTTTATAATGTAGCGTTCTTATTAGCTACAGCATTATTCTTAGGTAAAAAGAAGCTTATACTATTTTTTAGATTCTTATTATATTCTTTATATACATTAACTTGGGTGCCAATAACTATCGAAGGTATGTTAAGAAAAAATAATAAAGAATGGAATCCAACTAAACATGTTAGAAATGTAGAAATTTGTGATGTTCAATAATATAAAAAAAGTGGAGGGATTTTCCTCCACTTTTTTATTATAGATATTAAAAACGAACAGTTGTTTGACTTTTTTCTTATAAAGATTTATATTTTTATTTATAAACTAATTATGATAAAATTAAAAAGATTATAATGAGTATGTAAGATTAAAGTAAGTTAATAAAAAATAGGATTTGACCTATTAATAGTTATTTGGAGGTTTGTATGAGTGAAGATTTAATGAAAGGATATGATGTTACTGATTTAACTTCCTTAGAAAAGCTAGAACCAGTTAGAATAAGACCTGGTATGTATATAGGATCTACAGGAACAAAGGGGTTACATCATTGTGTTTGGGAAGTTTTAGATAATTCCATAGATGAAATATCTAATGGATATGGAAATAAAGCTACAATTATTATAAATAAAGATAAAAGTATTACTGTAAAAGATAATGGAAGAGGAATTCCAACAGGTATTCATCCGATTAAAAAGAAATCTGGAGTGGAAATGGTCTTTACTGAATTACATACCGGAGGAAAATTTGATAATAAGAATTATAAAACTTCAGGAGGATTGCACGGAGTTGGTGCTGCAGTTGTTAATGCATTATCTTCATGGTTAGAAGTAGAAGTGCATCAAAATGGAAATATATATAAACAAAAATTTGAATATTCTTATGATAAAGAGCTTAAAAGAGATATGCCTGGTACTGCTGTTACTAAGTTAGAAGTAGTAGGAAAGACAAAAGATACAGGTACTAAAGTTACATTTATGCCAGATAAAGAGATTTTTTCAACTGTAGATTTTAAAGTTGACATAATAGACGAAAGGTTACAAGAACTAGCTTTTCAAAACAAAGGAATATATCTAGAATTAATAGATTTAAGAAAAGAAGAAGAATTTAGAAAAGAATATTATTCTGAAAGAGGACTTTTAGATTTTATAGAATATTTAAATGAGAGTAAAACAGCTTTACATCAAGAACCAATTTATTTTGAGGGAGAAAGAGCAGTTAATAATATACAAATGTTTGGAGAACTTTGTATTCAGTTTACTGATTCTACAACAGAAAATATAGCAAGCTATGTTAACAATATTCCAACAACAGAAGCTGGAACTCATGAAACAGGATTTAAAACTGGAATGACAAGAGCCTTTAAAGAAGGTGCTAAAAAACTTGGACTTGTAAAAGAAAAGGATAAGGATTTTGAAGGTGATGATTTAAGAGAAGGAATGACAGCTATAGTAAGAATTAAAATTACTAATCCGATATTTGAAGGCCAAACAAAAACTAAATTGGGTAGTACTGAAGCTTATACTATGATGAATGACTTAGCATATACTAAGTTTAGTGAATGGATAGAGGATAATAAAGAATTAGCTACAATGCTAATGAATAATGCTCTTCAAGCAGCTCAAAGAAGAGATAAAATTAAGAAGATAAATGAGGCTGAAAAAAAGAAGATAGGAAAAGGTGCTGCACCGCTTGCAGGAAAGGTTGCTGTTTGTACATTAAAAGATAACACTGTTAATGAATTTATAGTGGTTGAGGGAGACTCTGCTGGTGGATCTGCAAAACAAGCAAGGGATAGAAGATTTCAAACAATAATGCCTTCTAAAGGTAAAATAATGAATACAGAAAAACAAAAGCTTGAAAATGTATTAGCATCAGAAGAACTTAAAATATTTAATACTGCAGTAGGTACAGGCACATTAGAAAATTATAGGGAAGAAGATTTAAAGTATGACAAAATAATAATAATGAGTGATGCTGATGTAGATGGATACCATATAAGAACTCTATGGATGACCTATATATATAGATATATGAAACCTTTAATTGCTAATGGTCATTTATACTTGGCACAACCACCTTTATATAAGGTTTACAAAAATGTTAAAGGTAAAGAGGTTCATAAGTATGCATACAGTGATGATGAACTAGAAAGTGTAAAAAAGGAAATAGGAAAAGGTGCACTTATACAAAGATATAAAGGACTTGGAGAGATGAATCCAGATCAACTTTGGCAAACTACATTAAATCCAGAAACTAGAACTTTATTACAAGTAACTATTGATGATGCGGCTAAAGCAGAGAAAATGGTTTCATTACTTATGGGTGATATAGTTGAGCCGAGAAAAACTTATATGTACAGATATGGAGAATTTTAATTAATAGGATGGAGAAAAGTTATGGCGAAGAAAGTTAATGATATACCAAGGGATAATAATATAATTAGGGTCCCTTTAGAAGAGGCAATGCCTGATAACTATTTGCCTTATGCTATTGAAGTTGCAAAGGATAGGGCTTTACCAGATGTAAGAGATGGACTAAAGCCAGTTCATAGAAGAATCTTATATGGTGCTTACCAATTAAAAGCATTTCCTGATAGACCATATTACAAGTCAGCCAGAATAGTAGGAGATATATTAGGTAAATATCATCCACATGGAGATACATCAGTTTATGATGCAATGGTAATAATGGCTCAGAATTTTTCAACAAGAGAAACTCTTATAGATGGTCATGGGAACTGGGGATCTATGGATGGAGATGGAGCTGCAGCTATGAGATATACAGAGGCAAGGCTTGCTCCAATAGCTATGGAAATGCTTAGAGATATAGATAAAGATACTGTTGATATGATTCCAAACTATTCAGATAGTGAAATGGAACCAAAAGTATTACCGAGTAGATATCCAAATCTTTTAGTGAATGGTAGCTTTGGAATAGCTGTAGGTCTTGCTACAAATATTCCTCCACATAATTTAGGAGAAGTTACTGATGGTGTTTTAGCTTATATAGATAATTCAGAAATAACTACTAAAGAGTTGATGAATTATATAAAAGGCCCAGATTTGCCTACTGGTGGCGTTATTATAGGTCAAAATTCTATGCTTTCTGCTTATGAAACTGGAGAAGGAAAAGTAACTTTAAGAGCTAAAACTAGTATAGAAAAGCTTGAAAATGGAAGAGTTGGTATAGTTATAACTGAATTTCCTTACAGAAGGAATAAAGCGAAATTACTTCAAACTATATCTGAAATGACTGGAGACAAAAGACATTCAAAGGCTTTAGAGTCAATAATAGATATAAGAGATGAGTCTGACAGAAGCGGAGTAAGAGCGGTTATAGAATTAAGAAAAGCAGTAGATGAGGAAGTGGCAGACAAAGTACTTAAGTATCTATTTAAAAGAACTGACTTACAATGTAATGTAAGCTTCAATATGGTAGCTTTAGCTGATGGAAAGCCACAAACGATGGGACTTAAGACTATAATTAAGCATTATGTTAATCATCAAAAAGAGATAGTTACAAGAAGAACTATAAAAGAATTAGCAATTGCAGAAAAAAGATTCCACATAGTTGAAGGTTTTATAAAGGCTATAGATGTACTAGATGATATTATAAAAACTATTAGAGAATCTAAGTCGAAAAAAGATGCAGGGATAAATCTTATAAATAAATTTAGTTTCACAGAAATGCAAGCAGAAGCAATTTTAGAGTTAATGTTATATAGATTAACTGGATTAGAAATAAAGGTTTTTCAAAAAGAATATGCTGAGCTAGAAAAGACTATAAAAAGACTTAGAAAGATATTATCAGAAGAAAAAGAGTTGCTTAAAGTAGTTAAAACAGAATTAAAAGAAGTATCAGATAAATATAGAAATCCTAGAAAAACATCTATAATAAAGGATGATAATGAAGCAAAAATCGATATAGAGGAACTTATAATTGTTGAAGATGTTATGGTGACACTTTCAAGAGATGGATTTATAAAAAGAATTCCTCTAAAAACCTTCAATAGATTAAGTGCAAAAGCTGAAGATATTGACTATAGAGAAGGGGATGAGTTAAAGTTTTTATTTAAATCTAACACAACTGAAAGCTTATTGTTATTTACAAACAAAGGAAATATGTATCAAACAAAAGGGATAAATATTCCAGAGTGTAAGTGGAAGGAAAAAGGGGAAAGAGTAGATAATATAATAAAGACACTAAATTTAGAAAATGAAACTATAGTAGAGGTATTTTCAGTAAGCTCATTTATGCCCAATAAATATATTCAATTTGTAACTTCAAGAGGTGGAATTAAAAAGAGTTCTTTAGATAAGTTCCAAACAAGCTATACAAAACTTCAGGCTTTAAAGCTTAAGGATGAAGAAGATGTTATAAATATAATAATATTAGAAGAAGATGAAAGAAAAGACTTCTTGTCATTTGTCACTAAGGAAGGATTGTCCTTTGGATTACCAATTCCTAATATAGAGGATCAACCTAGAAATATATTACCAACAGTATTATTTAATTTACCAAGTAAAGATGAGATAATAAAGGTTAATTATAGTGAAAATCTAGAGTTTGTAGCTTTTTCAATAGGAATAACAGCTAAGGGAACTATAAAAGGATTTAACTCTATTAAAAAGAATGATAATTTAAAAACAAGTACAGATTCTTTAAGTGATGTATTATTATTCACTAATATGGGAAAAGTATTTAAAATTCCAGCATTCTTACTTCAAGGAGTAGCAACAGGAGAACTTCCTTTAGAGAAAATAGTAGATAACATAGAAAAAGGCGAAAAAGTTATAAAGTTAATCTCTATAAAAAACTTTGAATCAAATAAATTCATTTATTTCTTTACTAAAAGGGGAATGGTTAAAAAGACTTCTTTATTAGAGTTTGAGGGAAGTTATTCTTCACAAATTTCATGTAAATTCAAATATGAAAATGATGAGTTAATATCTGTTGAAATATATAATGAATCACAAACAGAACTTATAATCATAACTAAAAAGGCTATGGGAATAAAATTTTCATCAGAAAATATTAATGCAATGGGAAAAGTAGCATCAGGAGTTACAGGTATAAGCTTAAAAGAAAATGATGAGGTTATTTATGGTTCATTAATAGGTAGAGAATACGAAAGAAATGTAGATGAAATAGCTTTAACTTCTTTAGATAAAATAACTTTAATTTCAAAAAATAAAGAAAAAAGGGCAATAGAATTAGAAGATATAAAACTTCAAAATAGAGCTGGAAAAGGGAGTAGTATAATGACTATTTCTTTAGATGATGAGATTAAAGAAGTGTTATAATTTAGGAGGGGATTTTATGGCAAAGGCAGCAGTTTTATTAGCAAATGGATTTGAAACTTTAGAAGCTTTAACAGTTGTTGATATATTAAGAAGAGCAGAAGTAATATGTCACACATTTTCATTAGAAGGTGATGAAGTTATTACTTCTCACAATATAAAAGTGAAAGCTGACAAAAATATTATGAGTAAGGAAATAGAAGATTACGACTTTTTAGTTTTACCAGGTGGAATGCCAGGAGCTAGAAATTTGAAGGAGAGTGAAAGAGTTATTGAACTTATAAATAAGTTTAACAACTCAAATAAGTGGATTTGTGCTATTTGTGCAGGTCCAATAGCTTTAGGTAAAGCAGGAATAACAAAAAATAAAAATATGACTTGTTACCCTGGATTTGAAAATGAAATAAGTGATTGTAATTATAAAGAAGATTTAGTTGTAGTAGATGGTAATATAATTACAGGAAAAGGACCGGCAGCAGCAATTCCTTTTGCTTTTGAAATACTATCTCAAATTTCAAAAGATAAGGTGAATTCTATAAAAAAAGCTATGTTATTTTAGGTTTGCCTAAGGGGGAAAAATGAAAGAAAATTGGATACTAGTAAATAAAAAAGAGAGCTTTTTAAGGCTCTCTAATTCTATAAATGAAAATCCTTTAGTGTTAAGGCTTTTAGCCAATAGAGGCATAGATACAGTTGGAGAAGTTAGTAGATTTCTTAATGGAACAATTCATGATTTTTATGATGGATATCTTATGGCTGATATGAAAAAGGGTATAGATATAATAAAAAATGCTGTTTTAAATAATAAAAAAATAATAATTTATGGAGATTATGATTGTGACGGAGTAATTAGCACTGTGATATTTTTTAATGCATTAAATAGTATTGGAGCTAATTATAGCTATTATATCCCAAATAGAGAAGATGAAGGCTATGGAATGCACAGTGGTAGAATAAGAAAGCTTAAAGAAGAAAGTTATGAAGTTATTTTAACTTGTGATAATGGAATTTCAGCTTTTGAACAAGTGGAGCTTGCTAAGGAATTAGGAATGGAGATAGTTATTACAGATCATCATGATATACCAATTAGAGAAAATATTAGTAGTGAACTAGTAGAAACTATTCCAGAGGCTGATGCAGTAGTAAATCCTAAAAGAGGAGATTGTAGCTATCCATTTAAAAAATTATGTGGAGCGGGAGTTGCATTAAAATTTTCAAAGTGTTTATATGATGAATTTAATATAAGTGAAGAGAAATTTTTAAATCTTATACAGTTTGCAGCTATAGCAACAGTTTGTGATGTTGTAGATTTAGTAGATGAAAACAGAATAATAGTTAAAAAAGGATTAGAGCTATTAAATGAAAGTAAAAATCTTGGGATACAAGAGTTAAGAAAAGTAACTGGATTAAGTGATAAAAAAATAGAAGAATACCACTTAGGGTTTGTTGTAGGACCTTGTATAAATGCTACTGGTAGATTGGAAACAGCAGATTTATCTGTGGAATTATTGATCACTAAAGAATTAGAGAAAGCTAAACTTTTAGCAATGCAGCTAAATGAACTAAATACGATAAGACAGGATTTAACAAAAGAAAGTTCGGAAAGAATTATAGAAAGAATAGAAAAAGAAAAGAAAAAAGAAGAAAAAGTAATAGTAGTTTATGATGATACAATTCATGAGAGTATAGCGGGTATAGTTGCAGGCAGAGTAAAAGAAAGATTTAATATGCCTTGTATAGTGATAACTAAAGGAAAGGAAATGCCTAAGGGATCTGCAAGATCAATAGAAGGATACAATATATTTGAAGAACTAAGTAAGTGCAGTGAATTATTAGAAAAATTCGGAGGTCATCCAATGGCTGCGGGATTATCACTTAAGGAGGAAAATATAATATTATTAAGAAAAAAGTTAAACTCTATCTGTTCTTTAAGTGATAAAGATATTATTCCTATAGTAAAGATAGATTCTCCACTTAATTTGAATTACTTAAATGAAGAGTTAATAGAATTAATAGAAAGTTTAAGACCTTTTGGTAAAGGGAATTCTAGCCCTTTATTTGCAGTAAAAAATGTTCTTGTAGAAAGAATATGGCTTTTAGGAAAAGAGAAGAATTTTTTAAAGCTTAGATTTAAATTTAAATTTAATGAAAAATATTTATATATAGATGGTGTAAGCTTTGATAAATTTATTGGTTTTAAGGAAGACTATATAGATAGGTATGGAGAAGAAGATTTTTCAAGAGCTTGCGACAGTAGCTATATAAATACAATGGCAGATATAATTTATTATCCTAATATTAATGAGTTTAATGGTAGAAGGAATATTCAGCTTATGATAAAACATATAAGAGTTAATTAATAAATAGGAGTTATCTTAATATGATATTAATCACTTTAAGATAACTCCTTTATTTGTAGCATTACTTTATTTATAAGTAATACATTAATGATATAACAAATGAAAAACTATTTCATGCCTCTTTCATATTGTTCTACCATTCTTTTAACCATTTCTCCTCCAACGCTACCGCATTGTTTTGAAGATAGTTCTCCATTGTAGTCAGAAAATGGTACTCCCATTTCATTAGCTACTTCGTTTTTGAATTTAGATAATCCATTTTTAGCTTCTGGTACTAATTTTTGTGCCATGTCTTTTCACCTCCTTTTTCCTTTGTGATTATAGCTTGTGCAATTTTTTTGTAATTATAATATGTAAGTTAAGGAAGAAGGGTATAATAGTGGAAGAGAGTACATTACATTTTTATTAAAATAAAGTTTTTTTCTTACTTAAAATTTAAAAATAACATTTAAATTGTTTAAAATAATATGATATATTGATATAGGAATTTATTTTGAAAAATAATAATTTTTTTATATGTTTTATAAATAGAGGATAAGTATTTAATAGTATATTTCATAAAATATTAGTTTTAAAAGGAGTGTTTAAATGAATAAATACAAAATAATAATGACTGGGGGAGGAACGGCAGGACATGTTACCCCTAATTTAGCTTTAGTACCAAAGTTAAAAGAAGAAGGATTTGAAATAAAATATATAGGTAGCAAGGATGGCATTGAGAAAGAAATAATAAAAGATGCCAATATACCATACTACCAAATTTCTTCAGGAAAACTTAGAAGGTATTTTGATGTTAAAAACTTTACAGATCCTTTTAAAGTTATGAAGGGAGTTGTAGAAGCAAATAAAATACTTAAAAAAGAAAAACCTAATATAATATTTTCTAAGGGAGGGTTTGTTGCAGTACCTGTAGTGATTGCAGCTTCAATGAGAAAAATTCCTGTTGTATCCCACGAATCAGATTTAACTCCAGGGTTAGCTAATAAGTTATCTTCACCATTTTGTTCAAAGTTATGTGTTACTTTTAGAGAAAGTTTAAATTATGTAAAAGATGGAAAGGGAGTATTAACAGGAACACCTATAAGAAAAGAAATATTAAACGGAAGTAGTATTAGGGGAAAAGAAATTTGCGGATTCAAAGATAATAAAGAAATATTACTTATAGTAGGTGGGAGCTTAGGGGCTAAAAGCATTAATGATGAAGTAAGAAAAAATATAAATAAACTATTGGAAACATTTAATATTATTCATATTTGCGGAAAAGGTAATTTAGCAGAAGAGTTAAATAATATTAAAGGATATATACAATATGAGTATGTAAAAGATGAACTTCCACATTTATTAAAATCAGCAGACTATGTAATATCAAGAGCTGGCGCAAATGTAATATTTGAGTTATTAGCACTAAAAAAACCAACTCTTTTAATTCCATTATCTAAGAAGATAAGTAGAGGAGATCAAATTTTAAATGCAAAATCCTTTGAAAAAGAAGGATATTCAGTAGTGCTTGATGAAGATGAAATGATGGAAAATCAAGAAATGCTATTATCAAAAATTGAAGAACTTAAAAATAAAAAAGATACTATAATAAAAAATATGAAAAATAGTGGTATTACTAATGGTGTAGATGCGATTTTTAGAGTAATAATCCAAAGTATAGAGTTAAATAAAATAAAATAAGCTATTTTTTATGTGCAAAGGTTATATTCAATTAATATGGCATGTATAAAACTTGCAAAATAAAAATAGTGTTATATAATAAAATAGTAAGTAAAAATAGGTAGTGCATATCCAAAAAAATGACTTAATTTAAGTCAAAGGATGAGGTGATGTAATTATGAAAAAAATATCTGTTATTTATTGGAGTAATGGAGGCAATGTTGAGGTTCTTGCAAACTCAATTGCAGAAGGTGCTAAAGAAGCTGGTGCAGATGTAAATGTCAAGTATGTTTGCGATGCAACAGTTGAAGATGTAACTGAAGCTGACGCAGTTGCTTTCGGAAGTCCATCAATGGATAATAATAGAATTGAACAACATGAAATGGAACCATTTATAAATCAATTTAAGCTATTACCTAACAAACAAAAGAAGATAGTATTATTTGGATCATATGGATGGGACGATGGAAAATTCATGGTTGACTGGGTTCAACGTATGAATGACTATGACTTTAATGTTGCAGGACACATCGCCGTTAAAGAATCGCCAAGTGAGGAAGAGCTTTTAGAGGCAAAGAACCTTGGTGAGGAATTAACAAAATAGATTCTTTGAGGGGATAAAGACTCAGGGAAGTACCTGATAGGGGTTGGGTACGGAGACGTAATTAAAGCGATTGAATCTTTTCTTGCCCAAAATTTATTTCTTAATAATAAATACAGTTTGAAATTTCTGTATTTAACGTATTTATAAAATTTTATATATAAGGAAGAGAGGTCAAACATGATGAGAAAAATGAAAACTATGGATGGTAATACGGCTGCTGCTCATATATCTTATGCATTTACAGAAGTAGCTGCTATATTCCCAATCACACCGTCATCACCAATGGCTGAACATGTTGATGAATGGGTAGCACAAGGAAGAAAGAACATATTTGGACAACCTGTTAAGGTTATGGAAATGCAATCAGAAGCTGGAGCAGCTGGAGCTGTTCATGGATCTTTACAAGCTGGTGCATTAACTACAACATATACTGCATCACAAGGTCTATTATTAATGATCCCAAATATGTACAAAATTGCTGGTGAAATGCTTCCAACAGTATTCCATGTATCAGCAAGAGCATTAGCAACTTCTTCATTAAGTATATTTGGAGACCATCAAGACGTTATGGCTGCAAGACAAACTGGTTTTGCAATGCTTGCAGAAGGTTCAGTTCAAGAAGTTATGGATTTAGCAGCAGTAGCTCACTTAACTTCTATAAAGACTAGAATACCATTTATGAACTTCTTTGACGGATTTAGAACTTCACATGAAATTCAAAAAATAGAAGTTTTAGAATATGATGAATTAGCTAAGTTAGTTGATTATGATGCTTTAGATGCTTTTAGAAAGAGAGCTTTAAACCCAAATCACCCAGTAACAAGAGGTACAGCACAAAATCCTGATATATACTTCCAAACTAGAGAATCAGTAAATAGATTCTACGAAGATATTCCAGAAGTTGTTGAAAGCTACATGGCTGAAATAACTAAGTTAACAGGAAGAGAATACCACTGCTTCGATTACTATGGTGCTCCAGATGCTGATAGAGTAATAGTTACAATGGGATCTTCAACTGACGTTGCTGAAGAAACTATTGACTACTTAACTTCAAAGGGAGAAAAAGTTGGGGTAGTTAAAGTAAGACTTTACAGACCATTCTCAACAGAAAGATTATTAAAGGTAATACCAGCTACAGTAAAATCTATAGCTGTTTTAGATAGAACAAAGGAACCAGGTTCAATTGGAGAACCATTATACTTAGATATTAAGAGTGCATTCTATGGTAGAGAAAATGCTCCAGTTATAGTTGGAGGAAGATATGGATTAGGTTCAAAAGATCCAAATCCAGCACACATAGCTTCAGTATATGCTAACTTAGCATCAGAAAATCCAAAGGATGGATTTACAATTGGTATAGTTGATGATGTAACTAATACTTCATTAGAAATATCAGGTGATATAGATGCTACTCCAGAAGGAACTAAAGCATGTAAGTTCTGGGGATTAGGATCAGATGGTACAGTTGGTGCTAATAAGAGTGCTATAAAAATTATTGGAGACCATACAGATATGTATGCTCAAGGATATTTCGCATATGATTCAAAGAAATCAGGTGGTATAACAGTATCTCACTTAAGATTTGGTAAGAAACAAATTAAGTCACCTTATTTAGTTGATAAAGCTGATTTTATAGCATGTCATAATCAAGCTTATGTTTATAAGTATGATGTATTAGAAGGATTAAAGAAAAATGGTAAGTTCTTATTAAATACAATTTGGACACCAGAAGAAGTTAATGAAAAATTACCAGCTTCAATGAAGAGATATATAGCTGAAAATAACATAGATTTCTACACTTTAAATGCTGTTAAGATAGCACAAGAAATTGGTCTTGGTGGAAGAATCAATATGATAATGCAAGCTGCATTCTTTAAGATTGCTAACATCATTCCAGTTGAAGATGCTGTTAAATACTTAAAAGACGCTGTTGTTAAGTCATATGGTAAAAAAGGTGAAAAAGTTGTTAATATGAACAATGCCGCTATAGATAAAGGTGTTGAATCTGTAGTTAAAATAGAAGTTCCAGCAGATTGGAAGAATGCTGCTGATGAAGCTAAGGAAGATAGAAATGATATTCCAGACTTCATCAAAAATATTGTTGAGCCAATTAATGCTCAAAAGGGATTTGACCTTCCAGTTTCAGCATTTGATGGAATGGAAGATGGTACATTCATGGCAGGTACTGCTGCATATGAAAAGAGAGGTATAGCTATTAATGTTCCAGAATGGCAACAAGATAAATGTATCCAATGTAACCAATGTGCATATGTATGTCCACATGCTGTTATAAGACCATTCTTATTAAATGAAAATGAAAAAGAAAATGCACCAGAAGCAATGAAAATTGTTCCTGCAAAGGCATTAAAGACAGAAGAACCAACATTCTATACAATTGGAGTTACTCCATTAGATTGTACAGGTTGTGGAAACTGTGCTCAAGTTTGTCCAGCACCTGGTAAAGCATTAATAATGAAACCAATGGATACTCAAGAAGAGCAAATTGAAGCTTGGGATTATGCAGTTAAAGATGTTGCACCTAAGAAGAACCCAATGAATAAGAACACAGTTAAAGGTAGCCAATTCGAACAACCATTATTTGAGTTCTCAGGAGCTTGTGCAGGTTGTGGAGAAACTCCATATGCTAAGCTTGTAACTCAATTATTCGGTGATAGAATGATGATTGCAAATGCTACTGGATGTTCATCAATTTGGGGTGGATCAGTTCCAGCAACTCCATATACAGTAAATAATGAAGGACACGGTCCAGCTTGGGCTAACTCATTATTCGAAGATAATGCTGAATTTGGATTAGGTATGTTCTTAGGAGTTAAGGCTATAAGAGAAAGAATAGCTGATAACATGAAGAAGGGTCTAGAAGTAGAAACTTCAGAAGATGTTAAAGCAGTACTTCAAGACTGGTTAGATCACATGAATAGTGGAGAAGGTACAAGAGATAGAGGTAATAGAGTTCTTGCTACTTTAGGAAATGTTGATGCTGATTATGCAAGAGAAATCTTAAAGGATAAGGAATTCTTAGTTAAGAGATCTCAATGGATATTCGGAGGAGACGGATGGGCATATGACATCGGATACGGTGGATTAGATCACGTTCTTGCTTCAGGAGAAGACGTAAATGTTCTTGTATTTGATACTGAAATTTACTCAAACACTGGAGGTCAATCTTCAAAATCAACTCCAACTGCTGCAATAGCTAAATTTGCTGCATCAGGTAAGAGAACTAAGAAGAAAGATCTAGGAATGATGGCTATGACATATGGATATGTATATGTAGCTCAAATTTCTATGGGTGCTGATAAGAATCAAACTCTTAAGGCAATAGCAGAAGCTGAAGCTTATGATGGTCCATCATTAATCATTGCTTATGCTCCATGTATAAGCCATGGTATTAAGAATGGTATGGCTAATAGCCAAGATGAAGCTAAAAAAGCAGTTGAATCTGGATATTGGGGACTATACAGATACAATCCAAGTTTAATTGGAACTAAGAACCCATTCTCATTAGATTCTAAGGAGCCAAAGAGTAGCTTTAGAGAATTCTTAATGGGAGAAGTTAGATATGCTTCATTAGCAAAAGCATTCCCAGAAGCAGCTGAAGCTCTATTTGAGAAGACAGAAAAGGATGCTATGGAAAGATTAGCAAACTACAAGAGATTAGCTGAACAACAATAGTTTTAAAATAAGGGGCTATTTAGCCCCTTATTTTTTTATTTAATAACATCAATTGAAAAATAATTTAATATTTTGCTTTTAATTTCTATTGATTAAGGGTAGAATTAAATAGAATGATAACCTACATGAAGGAGGATTATAACAATGGATAATGAAAATAAATGTGGATGCCACGAAGGAACTGGGTGTGAAAATCATCATGAACATGATCATCATGAAGGATGTGGATGTGGAGAAGACCATCACGAGCATTTTGTTGTAGATTTAGAAGATGATAATGGAAATGTTGTATCATGTCCAATTATAGATGCTTTTGAATTTGAGGAAAATGAGTATATTTTAGCTCAAGATCCAAATGAAGATTCAGTTTACTTATTTAGATCAACTGAAGATGGAGAATTAGTAGTTCCAGAAGAAGAAGAGTTTGATAGAGTATCAAAATTTTATAGTGAAGAATTAGTTGATGAAGAATAAAAAAAGTGCCAAATAAGGCACTTTTTTTATGTTATAGGAAATTATAAAGTTTTTATAATTTCTTTCTTTATTAATTTTAAGTGTAGATAGTAATTTTATGGCAGCTTCGAGTGAAACAACGGAGCAAGGAAAATTACTATCTACAATTTTTTTAATTGTTATTTTATATTAATAATGATATATTTTTAATATATATATATACTTAAGAAATAGGGTGTTAAAATGAACTATGCAGATTTACATATTCATTCAAATTATTCAGATGGCAACATGACACCAGAAGAAATTATAAAAACTGCTCAAGGCTTAGGAGTGAAAAATATTTCTATAACAGACCATGATTCCATAATGTCACAATATGTGATTAATAACTCATATGATGATATAAATTTAATACCTGGAATAGAGTTAAGTGCTGAGTATGAAGATTTAGAGTTACACATACTGGGATATTTTATAAATATAAAAGATGAAAACTTAATAAATACTGTAGATAAATTAAATAAAGCTAGAATAAATAGAGTAGAAGAAATACTTTTTAAGTTAAAAAGAAATAATATTGATTTAGCTATAGATGATTTAGCTATTGATTTAGACTCTACAGTTGGAAGAAGTCATGTTGCTAACGCAATGGTTAGAAAAGGATACTTTGACAACTATAAAGCTGCTTTTACTAGTTTTCTAGTCAAGGGAAAGCCTGCTTACGTAAGAGGGTGCAAATTAAGCTATAAAGATGCCATACAAGTTATAAATAATTCAGGGGGAATTGCGGTACTAGCACATCCGGGACAAATTTATAAAGGGTTAGCAATAGAAAATATAGTAAAAGACTTGAAGTTTTATGGATTAAAGGGAATAGAAGTATATCATCCTAGTCATTCTAGAGAACGAACTAATAGTTTCTATAATATATGCAAAAAATATAAATTATTTATAACGGGTGGTAGTGATTATCATGGTAAGGAATGTTGCAATGAGAATACAATAGGTAGTTATGGAATAAATGAAGAATTATTAAACAAACTTATAAATTTTAAAAAATAAATGGAGGTATAAAATGGATTTATCAAAAAAAGCAATGGGAATTAACCCATCCATAACATTAGAAATTACAGCAAAGGCAAAAGCATTGAAAGAATCAGGAGTTGATGTAATAAGTTTTGGCGCAGGTGAACCAGATTTTAATACTCCAGAAAATATAATTAATGCAGCTATATTAGCTATGAAAGAAGGAAAAACAAAATATACAGCAACAAGTGGAATTTTAGAATTAAGGAAAGCTATTTGTAATAAATTTAGACAAGAGAATGGATTATGTTATGAACCTAGCCAAGTGGTAGTATCTACAGGAGCTAAGCAAAGTCTAGCAAATGCTTTTATGGCAATACTTAATTCTGGAGACGAGGTTATAATACCAACTCCTTATTGGGTAAGTTATCCTGAGTTAGTTAAATTAGCAGATGGTATACCAGTATTTGTTAACACTCTTAAAGAGAATGATTACAAATATACAATTAAAGATTTGAAAGAGGTTCTTACAAATAAAACTAAAGCCATTTTAATAAATAGTCCTAACAATCCAACTGGAAGTATATATAGCAAAAAAGAGTTAATAGAAATTGCAGAGTTTGCAAAAGAAAATGACTTAATAATAATATCAGATGAAATATATGAAAAATTAATATATGATAATGAAAAGCATATAAGTATTGCTTCTATATCAGAAGATTCATTTAATAGGACTATAGTAATTAATGGATTATCTAAATCCTATGCTATGACTGGTTGGAGGGTAGGATACTCTGCTTCTAGCAAAGAAATAGCTACCCTTATGAGCGGTGTCCAAAGCCATGTTACATCAAATGTAAATTCAATTTCTCAATATGCAGCTGTTGAAGCTTTAACTGGAAGCCAAATTAATATAGAGGCTATGATAAAAGAGTTTGAAAAAAGAAGAAATTACATGATTGATAGATTACAAAAAATAGATAGTGTATCAATTATAAGACCTAAAGGGGCCTTTTATATAATGGTTTGTGTAGAAAACTATTATGGGAAATCAATAGATAAAGATCCGATACTAACATCTTTAGATTTTTCCAAAAGCTTATTAAAAGAAGAAAATGTTGCAGTAATACCAGGAGCAGCTTTTGGGTTAGATAGTTATATAAGGTTGTCTTATGCAACATCTATAGAGATTATAAAAAAAGGATTAAATAGATTAGAAGAATTTTTAAAAAAATTAAGTTAATAAAAAATATTATTGTTTGAGTAGTTTACTTTATAGATATATCTTAAACAGTAATATTTTTTTTGTCTTCAGATATAGTCTATACTTTAAAGTCAACTCAGTGACTAATTTGTTTAAATATAGCAGATTATAGTATATAATTAATAGTGAAATAGCCTAGGAGGGGTTGGGATGGATAGACTAGCAATATTTGATGTAGACTATACTATAACTAGAAAAGAAACTCTAATGCAATTATTTAAATATGTTATTATTAAGGATATCAGGAATATTAAATTTCTTCCAAGAGCTTTGTATAGTGGATTGATGTATTCTATAAAAATATATGATGAAAAAAGAGTTAAAGAGAGTTTTCTTAAATTTATAGATGGAATAGACGAAAAAGAATTAGCTTTATTAATTAAAGGTTTCTATAAAGATGTTTTAGAAAAAATATTATATAAAGATGCTATAGAAATGATGAAAAACTTAAAACAGAAGGGATATAAAATATATTTAATATCAGCTTCTCCGGAGTTTTATTTAAGGGAGTTTTATGCTATAAAGGAAGTTGATATGATTATAGGAACAAAATTTACTTTAAAAGATGGTAAATTTATAAGACGAATGCAAGGAGAAAATTGTAAGGGTGAAGAAAAGGTAAGGAGACTTAAAGAAGTTTTAAAAAGAGATAACATAGATGTTGATTATAAAAACTCCTATATGTTTTCAGATTCATTATCAGATAAACCTTTACTAGATTTAGTTGGAAATGCATATTTAATAAATTATAAAAAGAAAAATAAATTTAAAGTATTAAAATGGAAATAGTAAGGAGAATTAATATGGAAGCTATTTTAGAATATTATTTGGAAGATGGGCATTTGGAAAGTATAAATAATTATACAAATGATACAACAGAAAAAGAAAGAGTTATATATGAAGTTATAAGAGTGATTAATAAAGTTCCTTTGTTTTATGAAGATCATATAAAAAGATTAGAATCTTCTTTTAGATTAATGGAAAAACCATTTTCTTATAAGTATGATAAGATAAAGGATTACTTAATTAGACTTATAGATGCTAACAATTTAGAGTGTGGCAATATAAAGCTTACTTTCGATATAAAAACAGACACAATGAAAGTTTTTACTATAAAACATAATTACCCAAGCAATGATATGTATAAAAATGGAGTTGAAACTATACTTTATCACGGAGAAAGAATAAATCCTAATGCAAAGGTGGTTGATAGTAATTTTAGAAAAAAAGTAACAGATAAAATTATTAAATCTAATGTATTTGAAGCGATACTTGTGAACTCAAATGGTTTTATAACAGAGGGCAGTAAATCTAATATATTTATGATAAAAGAGGAAAAATTATATACTTCTCCATTAGAAGATGTTTTACCAGGAGTTACAAGAGGTAGAATAATCTCTTTAGCTAAAAACTTAGGAATAACTTTTGAAGAAAAGAAAATAAATTTTAATGATTTAAAAGAAATAGATGCTATGTTTATATCAGGAACTTCGCCTAAAATACTTCCAATATCAAAAGTAGATGATATAAATTTAAATATAGAAAATGAGATTATGAGAAAGTTGATTAAGAAATTTGATGAAGAAATAAAGTTATATGTAGAAAAATTTAGATATTAATATGATAATTAGCACTGTATTTTAAAAAAAATTAAATAATATTTAAAAAAATTTTAAAGTATGATATTATTAAATGGAAATTAAAGTATGGTAGAGTATGGTAAGAATAGAGAGGCGTTGGGGTGAATGGAAGAAAATTATAATAAGGTTAATAACGTTGATGGAAGCGTTTTGGTAAAAGACAGAAAGATAATAATTAAAAATCCAATTGGAAATGGTAAATATGCTACCATTTCACCACCTTTAGATGGGGATTTATACATAAATGGTGAGAAGATAAATAGAACAGGCACTGTAAAAGAAGAAGACTCTATAGAATTTAAGGCGTTAAAGGAGCCTGGAAAAAGAACAATAGATATAAGCTTTAATTCAGATAAAACTGAGGCTTATATATCGATTTCTTATAAAAAAGAGGTTATATATTACTTAAAAGATTTAGAGGAAACTAATAATTTAATATTAGAATTAGATATAGAAGAAGGAATTGAACCTCCTATAATTATAGAAGATCAATTAATTAATGAGTTAAAAAAAGTTGGTATATCTTATGGAATAGATAAAGATTCTATAGAATACATAAAAGTTAATAAAGATATAAATAAAATGCTAGTGGCAAAAGGCGTAAAAGTAAAACCTCCAATTGAAGATAGTTTAAAAATATTTTTTAATTATAGCAAAAAAATAAAAATAGATGAAAATAAAGAAAAAATAGATTTTAGAGATTTTAATTATATAACAAGTGTTAAAGCTAATGAAGTTTTAGCCGAAATTATAAAAGGGGAAAATGGTGTTGATGGGAAAAGTGTTTTTTCTGAAAGAATACCAGGAAAGGAAAAGAAAAAAATCAATTTTTTAGCTGGACAAGGTTGTAAGCTAAAAGATAACTTAATAATATCAACTATAGATGGAAAACCAAGTTTTAATAAAGGTACTATATGGGTTGAACCTATATATATATTAAATAAGGATGTTACAATGGCTACAGGAAATATTAAATTCCCCGCTAATGTTCAAATAAATGGAAAAGTTACTGAAGGTATGAAAATAACTTCAGGTGGTAGTGTATTTGTAAAAAGTGGAGTATTTAATGCTTTTATAGAGTCGAAGAATACATCGGAAATTTTGGGCAATGTAGTTCATTCTGTTGTTGAAGTTGGAGGAGCAGATTTAGTTAAAGAGATTAGAATTAAAACCTTAAATGAGTTGAAAGAGGATTTAAAGTCTCTAGTAGCTAATGTTGTTTATTTAAAAGAGCATAATTTAATTCAAAAGGATATAACTGATGGAATGATAGTTAAATTATTAATAGAAACAAAATATAAAAGTGTTTCTAAGAATTGTGTTAAGGCTATGTCGAATGCTATGAAAGATAGTTGCTACAATTCGGAAGTTATAAAATTAATTAGAGGAAAGCTTATAGGTGCAGCTCCTAGTAATATAAAAGATATTACTGAAGTTGAAGGAATAATAGAAGAATTAAATAAGGAATTAGAAGAATTAGAAAAAGAAACAATAATAACTTCAGATTTAACTATAGAATATGCGCAAGAGTCTGAAATAATCGTTGTAGGCGATATAAATATAATTGGTAAAGGATTGTTTACTAGTAAATTAAGTTCATCTGGTAATATTAAATTTTGTTTAAAAAATTCTGTATGTAGAGGTGGGCATTTAAAAGCGGGTAAGTGTATTAATGCTTCAATTGTAGGTAGTGATTCAGGAGTATTTACTAACTTAGAAGTAGATAAAGATGGAGAAATTTTTGTAGACACTGCATATCATAACACTATTTTCATTATAGGAAATAAAAAATATATTTTAGAAAAGCCATCAAAAAATGTACATGCTTATATAGATAAAGATAGTAGTTTAGTTGTAGATAAATTACTTCTGTAGGAGGAAAAAGAGATAATGAAGGAGATAAAAATATTAGTTTTTAAACTAGGTCATGAGTTTTATGCCACAGATATAATGGAAGTAGAAAGAATTCTAGGTTACGAAGAACCTACTGTTTTACCAGACTCACCAAGTTTTTTAGATGGAGTAATTAACTATGAAAATGGAGTTTTACCTATCATAAGTCTTGTAAAAAAATTTAAGCTAAAATTAGAAAATACCTCGGATAAAAAAATTATAGTGGTAAAAAGAGATGTAGGTAAATTTGGAATATCAGTAGATAGTGTTAGTGAAGTTCAAAGTATATTGGATGAGGAAATAAGCAATCCAGAAAGTCTTTCAACATTAATATCAAAAAAATATATAAAAGGACTAGTAAAGAAAAATAATAATATAATTATAATGCTAGACTTAGAAAAAATATTAACAATAGAAGAAGAAGAGATTATTTTTCAGGGGTGACGAATTTGGAGGAGAAGAAAGAGGTTAGAGTTGGAATAGCAGATGGAGCTATTGTTTCTGCCCCAGATAGATTAATAACCATGGGACTTGGATCCTGTGTCGGTATAGCATTATATGATAAGGAAAAAAGAATTTCCGGATTAGTTCATATAATGTTACCAGATAGTACACAATTCAAAAACGTAGTCAATCCTTTTAAGTACGCTGATTTAGGAATTGAAAATTTGCTATCAAAAATGATATCTCTTGGATGTAGAAAGAGTAACATAACAGCTAAAATAGCAGGTGGAGCGTCAATGTTTAACTTTCCAGATAAGAAAATTATTAGTGATATTGGGAAAAGAAATAGCATTGCTGTTGTAGAAACTATAAAAAAATTATCTATTCCTTTAATAGCGGAAGATACAGGAGGAAACAAAGGAAGAACTATGATTTTAGAAAGTGAAGATGGTGCAGTTACAATTAGAAGTATTGGAAGTAGTCTAAAAAGACTATAGGAGGTGGATGCACTATTGGTACATAACGTTTTGAAAAGTAGACGAGACATAATTTTAATAGGAGCATCAACAGGTGGTCCTAATGCAATAGAAAAAGTAATTTCAGAATTAACTACGGATCTAGACATATCTGTTTTAGTAGTTCAGCATATGCCGAGTGGATTTACCAAAGCTTTTGCAGAAAGGTTAAATAAAAAATGTGCTCTAGATGTTTTAGAAGCTAGTGATGGTATTAAGATAGAAAAAAATAAAGTATATATTGCTCCAGGAGGATTTCATATGACTGTGGAAAAGCCAGGAGTTATAAGGACTAATAAAGAACCTCCAATTTGGGGGGTAAGACCTGCTGTTGATAAATTATTTATATCAGCATCAGCTATATATACTAATAGAATAATATCAGTTGTCCTAACAGGGATGGGAAAAGATGGAGCTGAAGGAACTGTAGTTGTAAAAATGAATAAAGGCATAACTATTTCACAAGATGAAAATAGTTCTACTATTTATGGAATGCCAAAGGTAACTTACGAAACCGGATGCGTGGACTATGTACTTTCATTAAAAGATATAGGTTCTAAAATAAAAAGCTTAGTTAATGCAAATTAGGAGGATATATGGACTTTACAGAATTTCACAATTGGATATATAGAGAGTTCAATATTAATTTAAATGCATATAAGCCGGAACAATTAAATAGAAGAATTGGAAGCTTAATGTCAAGAATAGGAGTAAAATCTTTAGATGATTATAAAAGACTTTTATTATCAGATGATGAAGAAAGACAAAGATTTTTAGATTTTATAACTATAAATGTTACAGAATTCTTTAGAAATCCAGAGTTGTTTAAGGAATTAGAGAAAACTTTAAAAAACTATATTTTAACTAATAATAAATTGAAAATTTGGAGTGCAGCCTGTTCAATAGGGTGCGAGCCTTACAGTATAGCGATGATGCTAAATGAAATAAATCCAGTGGGAAGAAACAATATAATTGCAACTGATATAGACAGCACTATATTAGCAAAGGCAAAGCTTGGAGAATATGTCCAAGGAGAAGTGAAAAATGTAAGTGAAGACTATAAAAGAAAATATTTTAAAATATTAAAAGATAAATATATCATAGACAGTAAAATAAAATCTATTGTTACTTTCAAAAAGCATGATTTAATTTTAGGTAATTATGAAAAAGATTTTGACTTAATAGTGTGTAGAAATGTAATAATATATTTTAAAAATGATGTAAAAAAAGAAATATTTAAAAAGTTTTCAAACTCTTTAAAAAGTGGGGGATTACTATTTGTTGGAGCAACAGAAAGCATATACAATTACAAGGAATATGGATTAGAGAAAGTTTCTACTTTTATCTATAAGAAAGTATAAAGGGGTGAAATAAAATGGACGTATCTCAATATATGGGAATGTTTTTAGAAGAATCAATGGATAATTTACAAACCTTAAATGAAGCTTTATTAGATCTAGAGCAAGAGCCAAATAATATAGATAAAGTAAATGAAATATTTAGAGTAGCTCATACTATAAAAGGAATGGCCGCAACTATGGGATTTAATAACATAGCAGAGTTAACCCATAAGATGGAGGATGTTTTATCGAAATTTAGAGAAGGTAAACTAAAGGTTACTAGCAATGTAGTTACAGTATTATTTGATTGTTTAGATACTTTAGAAAGAATGGTTAGCAATATAGAAGAAGGAAATGATGAAGAAATAGAAATAGAAAATATAATAAGAGCCTTAGAAAGTGTTGCTGATGATAAAAATGTTTCAATAAGTAATGAAGAACAAATAATTAAAGAAAAAGACAAGGACATAAAAGAAGATTCTATAAGTGTAAGTTTAAACGAGTATGACTTATCAGTAATGAAACAAGCAAATGAAAATGGTTTTAACGGAGTTAGTATAGCAATAACTTTAAGAGAAGATACTTTGTTAAAATCAGCAAGAGCATTTTTAATAGTTCAAGAACTTGAAACACAAGGGGAAATATTGAAATCTTTTCCATCAACTGAAGATATAGAAAATGAACAATTTGATACGGAGTTAACCTTTGTTTTGATAACAGCTAAATCAAAAGAAGAAGTAGAAAATTTAGTAAGCAATATTTCTGAAGTTAGAGAAGTGAAAGTAGATTATATAACCTTAGAAGAAAATCACCAAGTAGATAGTATTGAACCAAAAGATCAAATAGTAAAAGAAATAGAGAAAATTCAAATAAAAGATACTATAAATACATCAAATAAAATAGAAAAGCAAGATAAGAAAAGAGATAATAAAAGAGCACATCAATCTGTTAGAGTTGATTTAGAAAGAATAGATAAGCTTATGAATATGGTTTCTGAGCTTGTTATATATAGAACTAGATTAGAACAAATAGTTATAAATGATAAGTCACAGGAATTAATAGAGACATTAGAACAAGTTGAAAGAACAACTTCAGACTTACAAGACTTAGTTATGAAAATAAGAATGTTACCGTTAGAAGTAGTATTTAATAGATTCCCAAGAATGATAAGAGACTTATCTTTAGAGCTTAAGAAAGAAATAAACTTCATTATAGAAGGTGCCGAAACTGAGCTTGATAGAACTGTTATAGATGAAATTGGTGAACCATTAATACATCTTTTAAGAAATGCAGCTGATCATGGAATAGAAACTAAAGAAGAAAGATCAGCAAAGGGCAAAAGTGAAGTTGGAACTATAAAATTAGTTGCATATCAAGAAGGAACTAAAGCATTAATAAAAGTAAGTGATGATGGAGCAGGAATAAATATTGAAAAAGTAAAGGCTAAGGCTGAAAAAGTTGGAATAAGCACTGAGGGGCTAAGTGATAATGATATAAGAAATCTGATTTTTGCTCAAGGCTTCAGTACTAATACAGTAGTTACAGATATATCTGGTAGAGGTGTTGGAATGGATGTTGTAAAAACAAAAATTTCATCACTGGGTGGAACTGTAGATGTAATTAGCGAAGAGGGTAGAGGTTCAAGTTTCGTTATAAAACTACCATTAACACTTCAAATAATACAAGCTCTTTTAGTTAAGGTTGGAGATGAAACTTTAGCAATATCATTAGGATTTATAGATAGAGTTATAGATTATAAAGAAGAAAATATTAAAAAGACAAATGGTGAAGAAGTAATAGTTTATAGAGATGATATTATACCTTTAATTAGACTAAATGAAAGATTAGGAATAGAAACTAAAGAAAGTAAAAAGAAGTTTATAATTATAGTTAAAATTGGAGAGAAGACTGTTGGATTACTTGTTGATTCATTATTTGGACAACAAGAGATAGTAATTAAACCTTTAGGAAAGACATTAAAATCACTAAAGGAATATATAGGAGCTACAATATTAGGAAATGGTTTAGTAACATTAATTCTTGATGTGGCAGCATTGATTTAGAAGGGAGGATCTTTATGGAATACAAGGATTTAACTTCATTTCAATTAGATGCTTTAAGAGAAGTTTCAAATATAGGGGCAGGTAATTCTGCAACATCATTATCAATGCTACTTGGAACTAAGATAGATATGTCAGTTCCAAATATGAATTTAATAGAATTTGATGAATTATTTAACAGTTATAAAGAAAATGGAGTTGTTGCTGTATTAGTAAAAGTACTTGACGACATTCCAGGAAGTATTCTTTATGTCTTTGAAGAAGATGTAGCTTTAAATATGATATCTAAGATGACTTGTATTGATGAAGAAAGTATAACGGAAATGGGTATTTCCGTTATAGGAGAAATAGGTAATATAATATCATCATCTTTTATGAATGCAATTGCAAGTTTTACAGGGTTAAAGGCCACAGTATCAGTACCAGCAGTAGCTAATGACATGCTAAGTGCAATACTTATTTCAACATTTGTTGAAACAGGACAGCACCAAGAGTATGTTTTAGATATAGAAACACTATTTATTGGAGAAGGAGATAATAAAATACAAGGTCACTTTTATTTCGTACCATCTCCGGGATCATTAGAAAAAATTTTAGAATCATTAGGAATAAAATAATTTGGAGGGATTAAAATGACAAAAGTTTTAATAGTTGATGATGCAGCTTTTATGAGAATGATGATAAAGGATATATTACAGAAGAATGGATTTGAAGTTGTAGGAGAAGCTTGCAATGGTATAGAAGCAGTAAATTTATATAAAAAAGAAAATCCAGATGTAGTTACAATGGATATAACAATGCCAGATATGGATGGAATAGAAGCAGTTAAAGAAATTAGAGAGTTTGATCCAGGAGCAAAAGTCATAATGTGTTCAGCTATGGGACAACAATCAATGGTTATGGATGCCATTAAGTCAGGTGCAAAAGATTTTATTGTTAAACCATTCCAAGCTGATAGAGTTTTAGAAGCAATAAGAAAGGTAGTTGGTTAAAACTATTTAGGAGGAAGTTAAATGCAATTTGTAATATTTAAACTAGGTGAAGAACATTTTGCAGTGGAGACAGATAAAATATTAAGTATAAATGATATGATGAGTATCACAAGAGTGCCTAAAGCTCCAAATTACATAAGAGGTTTAATAAATCTTAGAGGGAGCATAAAGTCTTTAGTTGATATAAACTTATTGTTAAATATAGAGTCTGATAAAAAACAAAACAACATAATAATATTAAAAGTTGATGAAGAGGAAATTGGAATATCTGTAGATGAGGTTGAGGAAGTTATAGATATAGATGAGTATAAGTTGCAAAAATTAGAAACACATAATACAGAAGGATATATAAAAGGGGTAATTGACCTAGAGGGTAAATTACTAACAATAATAGACATAGAGAAACTATTAAATCACTAGGAAATGAGGGAGAGAAATGGCAGAGGTTTTATCACAGAGTGAAATAGATGCTCTCTTATCTGCCCTATCTACAGGAGATGTTGAACCAGAAGAACTAAAAGAAAAAGAAGAAAAGCATAAAATAAAAAAATATGATTTTAGAAGTCCTCAGAAGTTTTCAAAAGATCATATTAGAACTTTAGAAATGGTACATGATGCTTTTGCAAGAATAATTAGCAATTATCTTTCTGGACAGCTTAGAAAACATGTTAAAGTAGATATTCAAAGCGTGGAGCAGATAACATACGAAGAATTCATTCACTCTATTCCAAATCCAACTATACTTACTGTATTTAAGATGCCACCTTTGCAAGGTAATATATTACTTGAAATGAATCCTCAATTTTCATTTCAAGTGTTAGATATACTTTTAGGAGGAACAGGAAATAGAGAAGAGAGTGCAAAAGAATTCTCTGAAATCGATAAAAATATTTTATCAAATATAACTTCAGAAATGATAAAGAGCTTAGTACTAGCTTGGGATGGTATATTAGATGTAAAGCCAGAGTTTGAAGTCCTTGAAACTAATCCATCGGCTAACCAAACTTTAGCACCTAATGAGCCTGTTGCTTTACTTAGTTTTTCAGTTGAATTAGGAAAAAGCACAACATATATGAATTTATGTATTCCATATTTAAGTGTTGAAAAAGTATTAGACAAACTTGTTGTTCAATATTGGTTTAAGGTTGATGAATCTGAGCTTGAAGATGAGTCTAGAGAAAAGCTTAAAAAAGGTATAGAGCCTGTAGAGGTAAATATGCATGTTGAGCTGGGGAAAACACAAATAAATGTTGATGACTTTTTAAAGTTAGTTAACGGTGACGTTTTAATTTTAGATTCTCAATATAGTGATCCAGTTAAAGTTTTTGTAGAAGATGAAGAATATTTTATAGCAAAACCTGGGATTATGGGAAAAAACATAGGAATAGAATTTTTAGATATTTTAGATAAGGATGTGATTGAGAATGAGTAATGGGTTTTTATCTCAAGAGGAAATAGACTCATTGTTAAATGGGAGCACAGAGAATAAAGAGCCTGTGGCAATATCTGATATAGAGAAAGATCTTTTGGGTGAGATTGGAAACATATCCATGGGATCAGCATCAACAGCTCTTTATCAAATTATTAATAAACAAGTAAATATAACAACTCCAAAAGTAAAAATTACAACATTAAGAGAAATTAAAGATGGATTCAAATATCCTAATATAATTTTAGATGTAGAATATGTATCAGGAATAACTGGAAGAAATATATTAATAATGCAAACTAAAGATGCAGCTGTAATTGCGAATCTTATGATGGGTGGAGATGGACAAGTTGAAACTACTGAATTATCAGAAATAGAAGTAAGTGCTGTTCAAGAGGCAATGAATCAAATGATTGGTTCAGCAGCTACATCTATGGCAACTATGTTTGCAAGAGAAGTAAATATATCACCTCCAAAATCAAAAATATGGAATGATATAGCACAAAATATATCAGAGGACATACCAGAAGATGAAAAAATTGTAGAGGTATGTTTTGATTTAACTATAGAAGGGTTATTAAACTCTAATATAATGCAAATATTACCTATAAATACTGCGAAAAAAATAGTATCAATAATGATGGGTGAAGATGAAGAAGTTGCGACTGAAGTTGATACAGAAAAAGTTGTAAATGAAACTAAGACAAATAAAGAAAATAGTAGTAATTCATATAATATAGAAGAAAAGCCTATTCATATTGTGGAAGAAAGAAAAGTAGAAAAATCTGTAGAAGTACATGGAGCTACCTTTGCACCTCTTTCACAAGGAAATATAGGAGAATCTCATAAAAATATTGATTTAATACTAGATGTTCCATTAAATGTTTCTGTTGTTTTAGGAAGAACAAAAAAGAGCATTAAAGATATATTAAACTTAAGTACAGGATCTTTAATAGAATTAGATAAACTTGCAGAAGAACCTGTAGAGGTATTAATAAATGGCAAAAAAATAGCTTACGGTGAAGTTGTAGTTGTAGATGAAAATTTTGGAGTTAGAATAACTAGTATTATAAGTGGTGCAGATAGAATAAAATCACTTAAATAAATATATTTAAAGAAACTATATCAAATTAATTTGATATAGTTTTTTTGTATTAGATAAATTTAACTTAAAGGAAATGTTAACAGATAAAATATAAGTGAAATTAACTATTTTCAATTAATGTATAAACTTATAACTAAGAAATACGATAAATAAATATATAAGAATATTATTAGGAGGAGATTATGAATATTAAAGGTGTAGGTTATACAAATGGAATTAACTATTATAATAAAGTAACTTCTAATAAAATAGATAGATTAGAAAAGAAACAATCTTATGATAGGATTGAATTATCAGAAGTAGCTAGAACATTAAATGATTATTCAGTAAATGATGTTAATTATGATAATAGTAAGAAAATTTTAGAAATTAAAAACATGATTCACAATGGAGTATATAAATGTGATGCAAAGCTTATTGCTAAAGAAATGATATATACCATGAGAGGGCAAAAATATGATTAATAATTTAAAGAATGTACTTATGGATGAAGAAGCAGAATTAAATGAATTATTAGTTTTATTAGATAAACAATATAAATTAATTATAAATAAAGATGTATTTGGAATGGAGTCTATAGTAGAAGAGATAAAGCTAAAAAATAAAACTGTAGCAGAAATTGAAGTTAATAGAAGAAGGGCTTTGGGAAAACACTCTATTAAAGAGATAGTAGAAGATTCAAAGGATAATGATTTAGATGACATATACAGAAGAATACAAAAACTATTAAATGAAATGATACTTCAAAAGGATACAAATGAGTTACTAATAAAGCAACAATTAAGCTTTACAAATAAGCTTTTAAATTTAATAAATCCTAAGAGAGATGTACCTGTATATAATTCCTATGGAACTATAAAGAGGTAGTAAGCGGAGGCGAAGAAATGTCAGGATTATTTTCAACATTTAATATAGCAAAAAGAGGTATGAATGTACAACAAAAAAGTATAGATGTAACTTCTCACAATATTGCAAATTCTAATACCGTTGGGTATTCAAGACAAAGAGCTAAAATAGAAACAACTAGACCTTTTGGTGGCCCATCAATGGGGTCATCAATTCAACCTGGTCAAATGGGAACAGGTGCACAAATACAAGCGATAGAAAGAGTAAGAGATAACTTTTTAGATTATCAAGTAAGGGGAGAGAATTCCGTATTAGGAAAGTACGATTTAAGAAATAACTTTCTTTATGAAGTAGAAAGTGTTTTTAATGAACCGTCAGACACAGGAATTTCAACATTAATGGGAAAGTTTTTTGATTCTTTTCAAGAGTTATCTAAGCAACCTAACAGTTCAAATGCTAGAACTGTAGTGGCTCAGCAAACAGCAGCATTAACAGATGCTTTAAATGCCACCTATACAAAGCTTGAAGGCTTACAAACTAATTCACAAGATATGCTTAAAAGTTCAGTTACTGAAGTGAATAGCTTATTGGAGCAACTAGATAGAGTAAATCAAGAAATAATCAGTGTTACTGTAGCCGGAAATACACCAAATGATTTAATGGATAAAAGAGATTTACTGTTAGATCAACTAAGTTATAAATTTTCAATACAAGTTGATAAAAGAGAATTTAATGGTATAGATTTAAAACCAACAGAGGTTGGTAGTATGAAAGCACCACTTTTAGTTAATTCTAGTCCTAATGGTGATGCAGCAAGATTTTCATATGTAACTAATGTAGAACTAGATACTAGTGATTTTTCTGGGAAAACATATATAGTTACATATTACAAAAATGGAAATGTGGATAGTGATGCTAATAAGCAAACTTTAAAAGTGACAGGAATAACTCCAGAGCAAGCTAAAGAGATTAAAGATAATAGAATTATATGGGCAGATAAAAATGGTCAAGCAGCTAAAGGAGATGGATATCCAATAAGAGATGGAGAAGTTATAAGTTATTCTCAACTTATGGTGTTCAAGCCTCAATCTGGAAATGTTAATGGATTAGTATCTGTTCAAAAAGATATAGAAGATTACATGAATCAATTAAACAAATTAGCCAAAGCAATGGCTTTTTCAGTAAATGCAATTCACAGTGGAATTGAAGATCCTCTAAATAACACAGCAGGAGCTGAAAAAGATTTTCTTCCTTTCTTTGTTAATAAAGATATAGCTAAATATGGAGGTAATGGAGTTTTAGGGAATTTAGATCAAACATTACTAGCTGAGAAAGATATAACAGCTAAAAATATTTCTGTAAATAAGGAAATATTAGAAGATGTAATGAAGATAAAAACTAAAACACATGATGATTTATTTCCATATACTCATGAAAATATTATGGATGGAGATAGCGATGGAGCTAGAGCTTTAGCTATTGCACAACTTAGAGATTCATTAATAAGAATTCAAGATATAAATGAAACTGTAATAACAAGAAAAGATATGTTTGATAAATTTAAGGGAGGAAATTCTCTTTTAAATAATGGACTTAAGATTGAAAATAGTACTTCAGGAATGAAGATGGATTCTTACTTTAAGGACACTATAGATAGATTAGGAGTACAAACGCAGGAAGCTCAAAGAATGGTAACAAACCAAGAAGATTTATTATATAGCATAGAGGAAAGTAGAGCATCTGTATCAGGTGTAAATTTAGATGAAGAAATGGCTAATTTGGTACAATTCCAACATGCATATAATGCAAATGCAAAAATAATATCAACAGTAGATGAACTTTTAGATGTAATAGTAAATGGCTTAAAGAGATAGGAGGTAAGTAAATGAGAATTACAAATCAGATGATGAGCAAAAGCTTTTTAAAAGATCTTGGCAGAAATCAAGGGTATATGAAAAAATTAAACGATCAGCTTACTTCAGGAAAGGAAATTAGAAGACCTTCAGATAATCCTTTTAAAGTAGCTAGAAGTATGCAATTGCATAGTGATATAGGATCGAATATTCAATATAATGAAAATATAAAAGATACAACAAACTGGTTAGATACAACTGATACAGCTTTAGAACAATTAGGAAATAGCTTTCAAAGATTTAGAGAACTTATGGTTTCAGCGGGTAATGCAGCTTATGGAAGTGATGAGAAAAAAGCTATTAGAGATGAAATGAATGAAAAGGTAAATGAAATATCACAAATATTAAATACAAGCTTTGATGGTAAATATATATTTGGAGGAACTAAGGGAAGTTCAAAACCATTAGCATCTAACAAAGATATAGTAACAGGAAATAATGTTCTTAATTTAAGTGGAAAAAATGGAGAAATTTTAGAATTAGATAATTTGGATCCAGAAGTTGAAAATCAAATAAATATGATTAATAAGAAACTTTGTGTTGAGGTTTCTCAAGGCGTTGTTATGGATTATAGTGTCTCAGCAACAGATGTATTGCTATTTAAAGATAAAAATGGATCAGATGTAAATGTAATTAATTTACTTAAAGATATTACAAATAATATAGCTTCACTTGATCCGAATGAGAGTAGCAAAGTAACAAATGAAAATTTAAAAACTATGGATGAAACTATATCAAATCTCTTAAAGATAAGAGCAGAAGTAGGTTCAAAACAAAATAGAATGGAATCTGCAGGAAATCAAAATGAAGAACAAAATTTTAACTTGAAGGATATTTTATCACAAACAGAAGATATAGATTTTGCAGAAAAAAATATTCAAGCAACGGTAGCTCAAAGTGTATATATGGCATCTCTTCAA
The DNA here is from genome assembly GCF_046581255.1 of Clostridium sp. MB05. Classification (NCBI taxonomy): domain Bacteria; kingdom Bacillati; phylum Bacillota; class Clostridia; order Eubacteriales; family Clostridiaceae; genus Clostridium; species Clostridium sp. MB05. The sequence continues at coordinate 1,626,146 of NZ_CP174370.1, forward strand.
GTAAGTGCAAAAATAATTCAACCATCACTGTTAGATTTCCTAAGATAGGAGAAGATATAATATGGAATTAACATCACCAATACATGGGAAAATGATATATGAAGATAATGAAATAATAAACTTTGTAAAAGGAATACCAGGCTTCGATAATTTAAAAAAATATATAATAAAAGAAGTAGAAAATGATAGTCCTTTTAATATATTACAATCAATAGAAGATAAAGATATAGGCTTTATAATAATTCCTCCATTTTTTATATATAATGATTATGAAATAAAATTAAGTGAAGAAATTATAGAAAAGCTAAATATAGAAAATCAAGAAGATGTTTTATTATATTCAATTGTAACATTAAATTCTAAAGTAGAAGATATAACAGCAAATTTAAAGGCGCCTCTAGTAATAAATATAAAAAATAAAAAAGGGGAACAATATATTATAGATAAAGAAAAATATAGTATAAAAGAAAAAATATATTAATTAAAAAGGTGGGTTAAATTTGTTAGTTATAACAAGAAAAAAAGGAGAGTCTGTTTTAATAGGTGATGATATAGAGATTTCAATTTCTAAAATCGAAGATGGAAGTGTAAAACTTGGAATAAAAGCGCCTAAAGAAATGACTATATTAAGAAAAGAGCTTTATGAAGAAGTTCAAAATGAAAATAGAGAAGCAACTAAAATTAATGTAAATCTAGATATACTAAAAAATATTAGTAAAAGATAAATATATTTAACTAATTTTAAATAATCTTATAGAAAATATATAATAACTTGATTTAAATTACAGATTTCATATTTACTAATTTAAGGAAAGGGGGAAAAGATGATGGAAATAAAGGTTACAAGTCAAGGAGGACAAGCTAACCTAAATGTGGTAAAAAATGCAGAAGTTAAGCAAGTTGTAGTGAACAAGGATGTAATTGAAGCTGTAACAACTAAGGATAAAGGATATAGAGAAGAAGATATAACAAAGGCTATAGACAAATTAAATAAATTTCTAAAAGATGAACATACCTATGCAGAGTATTCTATCCATGAAAAGCTTGGAGATGTAATGATTAAAATAATAAATCAAGATACAAAGGAAGTAATAATGGAATGTCCACCTAAGAAAATTTTAGACCTAGTAGCAAAAATGTGCGAGCTAGTAGGGATTGCAATAGACAAGAAGGCTTAATAGGGGAGGGTAACTATGAATTTCTTACTAAATAAAATAGACACAGATCTTAGAAGAAAGATTTATGAAAAAACAAAAGATGGTAAGGTTCATAGAAAATCAAGCATAATCATTAATAAAGATAGCGAAAAGCAAAAGAAAAAATTTTTTGATGAATATGTAAAAGAAGAGAGAGAACAGATGAAACATAATAAAATTACTGTTGATGCCACAAAGCCAGAAAAACCCACTATAAGCCTTAATGGTGAAAAAGAAGAAAACTTAAATGCAATAGGTTATGGTACCTTTTTAGATGTTAAAAAGTAGGAGGAAACAATAAAATGTATGGTAATAATGCATTAAACGTATATAAAAATAACAGCGTAAACTACGCATCAAAGGAACAATTATTATTAATGTTAGTAGATGGAGCTGTAAAGTTTTCAAAAATAGCAAGAGAATCTTTAGCTAATAAAGATATTAAAAAAAGTCACGAAAACTTAGTGAAAGTTCAAGATATATTTACAGAATTAATGGTAAGCCTAGATCAAAATGCAGGAGAGTGGGCAAGGCAAATATATAAAGTTTATGAGTTTATAAAAACAAAATTAGTAGAAATAAATTTAAAGAAAGATACTCAGGCAATGGATGAATTAATGCCAGTAATAGAAAACGTAAGAGATACATGGTATGAAGCATATGAAATTGCAAAAAACTCTAAATAAAATTACAAATTAGAATTAAAAGATAGTTAATATAAATTTAAAAATTAAATTAGATTTTCTAACATTAAATGTTATTTTTATTTGTTAATTATCAACAAGGAGGGTAAAATGAGGGTAACAGGTTTAGCAACAGGTTTAGATATGGATCAAATAGTTAAAGATTCTATGAAACCTTATAGAATAAAAATAGATAGAAAAGGTCAAGAAAAAGAAATACTTGAAATAAAACAAAAGCTTTATAGAGAAGTATTAAAGGACTCTAGGGAATTTTATAATAAATATTTTGATGTTAATAAGAAGGATAGTATGCTTCTTACTCAAAACTGGTCAACTGTAAAGTTAAAATCTTCTAATGAAGACATATTAACTGTTACAGGTGGTAGTGATGCAAAAGCAGAAAATTATACAATTACAGGTACTACAGCGACTGCAGCCAAAATGGTAATAACAGCAGGAATAGCTGAAAATGACAAACTAGTTATAAATGGGAAAGATTTCATTTTAAAAGGATCTACAGAAAAAGAGAGAGCCAATAATTTAAATAGAGAACTAAAAGAATCAGGAATTAATGTATCTGTTAGATATAGTGATTTTGCAGGGACTGAAGCTGGAAATGTAAAAGGCTTTATATTTGAATCTACGGTTTTAGGTAAAGACAGTACATTTACTATTGGAGGAAGCTTGAGTAGTAGCGCTGGAATAAAAGTAGACGGTAAAAATGCAACAGCAGCAACTATAACAGGTTTTAAAGCAAGTGATTTTAATATAAGTGGTACGAATACCATTAAATTAACTATAGATGGAGAAGAAAAATCTATTGCTATTGATGGAAAAAGCATTGAAAAAAATGACGCTTCAGGTATAGATAATGAAAAATTACAAAAAGTTTTAAATGAAAGTTTAAAAGAATATAAGTTATCTGCTGTAGTTGATGTAAGTGGAGATATTACATTTAAGAGTACAGTTTTAGGTAAAGATGTTGTGGATCCTAGTATTAACATAAATAGTAAGACAGGCTCTTTTAAACTGGGAGAAGATGCAACTTTTAGTACAAACACCTTAAAGATAACTGATGTAGAGAATAAAAGAATATCTATTAATGGCAATGTTATTGATTTATCTAAAAAAGATTCATCTGAAGGTTTAGAAACGTATTTAAATAAAGTTTTAAAAGAACAAGGTATAAACATTGCTGCTAAGTCAGATGGAACGAATATAGTATTAACTTCTGATAAAGCTGGAGCAGATTATAAAGTAGATGTAGCTATTGTACCAGCTGATGCTAAAGTTTCTGACCCATCTAGAGGTGCAGAAATTATATTTAAAGATAGTAAGGGTGGAGTTTATAAACATACAGAGAACTCTAATACAATAACACTAGATGGAGTAACATTTAAATTTACGGGTGATATACCAGCAGAAGGTGTTAAAGTAACAGGGAAAACAGATACAACTGAAACTAAAGATAAATTAGTAAATTTTATTAATGATTATAATAAGTTAATAGAAAAAATAAATACATTTACAATGGAAAAAAGAGATAAAAGCTTTATGCCATTAACAGAAGAGCAAAAGAAAGGAATGTCAGAAAGTGAAGTAAAGCTTTGGAATGAAAAAGTCCAAAAAGGACAACTTAGTAGAGATTCTGATTTAACTAGAATTGCAAATAGTATGAAGCAAGCAATGAGAACTTTAGTTGAAGGCAGTAGTATCAACTTAGAAAAGATAGGTATAAAGCCTGTAGCAGATTATTCTGGAGTAAAAAATGGGACATTTACTGTAGATGAAAATAAGTTGACAGAAGCATTAGAAACAAATGCAGATGAGATTGTTAATATGTTTACTAAAATAAAACCAACTAATGAAAGTCTTTCATCTAACCAAAAATATGTAGGTACTGGAATAATGCAAAGGTTAAAAGAGGTATTAAACAGTGAAGTAGTAACAGTTAGTTCTCCAATCATTAAAAAAGCCGGAATTGAAGGATCATCTACAGCATATACAAATGATATAACTAGATCCATGCAAAAATATGAACAAAAAATGAAAGATATGGAAAGGGACTTTTCAAGAAGAGAGCAACTTTTATATAGTAAATATGCTAAATTAGAAAATATTATGAATAAATATAATTCCCAACAAGGTTACTTAATGCAACAATTGGGAATGAAATAATTATGATGTTAGAGGATTTATTAGAAAAGTATAAGGAAATTACTAAAGCTACACTTGAATATTTAAAAGATGATTTTAAATTAGAAGAAGTTGATAAGGCTATGGTTGAGAGAGAATTATTAATTAAAGAAATATTTAAAGGTGATACTTTAGCTAATGCACAAATAAGAGAATTATACTTATCAAAGGGATTACTGGAGTTAGATAATATTTTACATGATTCTATAGAAAAGTCACAGAAAAAAATAAAGTTAGAAATAGCTGAATTAAATAAAAGAAAAAATGCTAGTAATGCATATGAAAGTAATAAAAGAATAAATAGTTTTTTTAGTACAAAAATTTAAAAAAATTATAAATTACTATAAAGTTAAAATTTTATATACGATATTTATACTATGAAGCTTAATAAGCTTAGCTTTATATTTAGAGTTTCTATAGCTAAATGATAGAGGTTTTGAATATAAAATAAAAAGACAAGGATGTCAATTTAAAAATCAAGGAGGAATTTATAATGATTATTAATCACAACATGAATGCAATTAATGCACACAGAAACATGACAAACAATACTAATGCATCAGGAAAGTCAATGGAGAAACTAAGCTCAGGATTAAGAATAAACAGAGCTGGAGACGATGCAGCAGGACTTTCAATCTCAGAAAAAATGAGAGGACAAATTAGAGGATTAGATCAAGCATCAAGAAACTCTCAAGATGGTATTTCCTACATTCAAACAGCTGAAGGAGCATTAACAGAAGTTTCTTCTATGTTAACTCGTATGAAAGAATTAGCAGTACAAAAAGCTAATGGAACTAACAATACTGAAGATACAGCTAACATAAACTTAGAAATGAATACTTTAAAAGATGAAGTAAAAAATATTACAGATAACACTAAGTTTAATGGTAAAAATGTATTTACTTCAGCAGTAGATATTACAGTAACTCAAGATGCAGTAGGATTATTAAATATAGGAGCTGCTACTCTTACAAAAACTATAGCATTAAATAGTGGTAGTAGTGTAGGTGCTATTGAAGCTGCAATAGATGAAGTTAACTTACAAAGAGCAACTTATGGATCACAACAAAACAGATTAGAACATACAATAAACAACTTAAACACTACAAGTGAAAACTTAACAGCAGCTGAAAGTAGAATAAGAGACGTTGACATGGCTAAAGAAATGATGAACTTCTCAAAGAATAACATTCTTCAACAAGCAGCTCAAGCAATGATTAGCCAAGCTAACCAACAACCACAAGGTGTTTTACAATTATTAAGATAAGTTACACTTTAAATCTATGATATAGCTAGGGAAGTTTACTCCTCAGAAGTATTGAAGAGGAGTAAACTTATTAAAACATTAAAGTTAAAAAAATAAAGACAAGGATGTCAACTTAAAAATCAAGGAGGAATTTATAATGATAATTAATCACAATATGAATGCAATCAATGCACACAGAAACATGACAAACAATACTAATGCATCAGGAAAATCAATGGAAAAGTTAAGCTCAGGTTTAAGAATAAACAGAGCTGGTGATGATGCAGCAGGACTTTCAATTTCAGAAAAAATGAGAGGGCAAATCAGAGGATTAGATCAAGCAGCAAGAAATTCTCAAGATGGTATTTCTTATATCCAAACAGCTGAAGGAGCATTAACAGAGGTTTCTGCTATGTTAACTCGTATGAAAGAATTAGCAGTTCAAAAAGCTAATGGAACTAATAATACTCAAGATACAGCTAATATAGACTTAGAAATGAATACTTTAAAAGATGAAGTAAAAAATATCACAGATAATACTAAGTTTAATGGTAAAAATGTATTTACTTCAACTAATGTAGCTATTACAGTAACTCAAGATGCAGCAGGATTATTAAATATAGGAGCTGCTACTCTTACAAAAACTATAGCATTAGGTAGTGGTAGCACTGTAGGTCAAATTGAAGCTGCAATAGATGAAGTTAACTTACAAAGAGCAACTTATGGATCACAACAAAACAGATTAGAGCATACAATAAACAACTTAAACACTACAAGTGAAAACTTAACAGCAGCTGAAAGTAGAATAAGAGACGTTGATATGGCTAAAGAAATGATGAACTTCTCAAAGAATAATATTCTTCAACAAGCAGCCCAAGCAATGATTAGCCAAGCTAACCAACAACCACAAGGTGTTTTACAATTATTAAGATAATTGATACTTTAAATCTATGATTTAGTTATGGAAACTTACTCCTCAGAGGTATTGACGAGGAGTTTCCTTATTAAAATATTAAAGTTTTTTAATAAAATAAAGACAAGGATGTCAATTTAAAAATCAAGGAGGAATTTATAATGATAATAAATCACAATATGAATGCAATTAATGCGCACAGAAACATGACAAACAATACTAATGCATCAGGAAAGTCAATGGAAAAATTAAGCTCAGGTTTAAGAATAAACAGAGCTGGAGATGATGCAGCAGGACTTTCAATTTCAGAAAAAATGAGAGGACAAATCAGAGGATTAGATCAAGCATCAAGAAACTCTCAAGATGGTATTTCTTATATCCAAACAGCTGAAGGAGCATTAACAGAAGTTTCTGCTATGTTAACTCGTATGAAAGAATTAGCTGTTCAAGCAAAAAATGGAACAAATAATGCTGAAGATACAAAAAATATTGAGTTAGAAATGGATACATTAACACAAGAAATAAGTAACATTAATACTAATACTAAGTTTAATGGTAAAAATGTATTTACTTCAACTGTTGAAATTACAGTAACTCAAGATGCTGCAGGATTACTAACTATAGGAAAAGCTGCATTAGGAGATACATTAGCTTTAACAAGTAAGAGTACTGTTGCTAACATTGAAGGAGCAATAGATGAAATAAACTTACAAAGAGCAACTTATGGATCACAACAAAACAGATTAGAACATACAATAAACAACTTAAACACTACAAGTGAAAACTTAACAGCAGCTGAAAGTAGAATAAGAGACGTTGATATGGCTAAAGAAATGATGAACTTCTCAAAGAATAATATTCTTCAACAAGCAGCCCAAGCAATGATTAGCCAAGCTAACCAACAACCACAAGGTGTTTTACAACTTTTAAGATAATTTAAATAATTATAAAGTGTAGTTAATTTATTAAAATTAACTACACTTTTATTTTTTTTATTTTAATAGATTTTAAATTATCAATTAATTTCATTAAGAAATTAATTAATAATTCGACAATTAATAAGAGGTGATAATATGAAGCTAAGTATTGCAATGATGGTTAAAAATGAAGAGAAAAATTTAGAAGAGACACTAAAATCTATAAAAGCAATTAATGAAAAATTGAATGTAGAAATAATAATTGTAGATACGGGAAGTACAGACAATACTGTTGAAATTGCTAAAAGATATACAAATAATGTGTTTTTTCACCAATGGATGGATGATTTTGCACAAATGAGAAATATTTCATTAAGTTATTGTACTGGTGATTGGGTTTTAGTTTTAGACGCAGATGAAGTAATTGAAGACCCAGAAGAAATAGTAAGATTATTTACCAGTAAAAAAATAGATAAATATAATACTGTAACTGTTCAAATAAAAAACTTTACAGATAGTTCCAAGACGAATAGTAGTTTAGGAAATATATATAGATTATTTAAAAGAGATTCAGCTCTTAAATATATTGGAATAATACATGAGAGGCCTATATGTAAAAATCCTATATTAAACTCTAATATAATACTTAACCATAAAGGATATATCAGTGATGACTATGAATTAATGGAGTATAAATTCAAAAGAAACACTAATCTTTTATTGAAATTTATAGAAGAAAATGGCGATGATATATATACATATTTTCAATTATCACAAAGTTACTTTTTAGCTCAAAAAGAAAAAGAGGGATTAGTTTATATAAATAAAGCAGTAAATATGATAGGAAATAATGATAAATTATTTAAAAAATATTTATTTGTATTTGCTACATATTATAAGGAGCTATATTCAGTAAAAGAATATGATAAATGTATACAAATATGTAAAAAAGTAATGAATGTAGATAAAAATGTTTTAGATACTTATTATTTATTAAGTGTTTGTTATTTTAATAAAGGCAATTATCAAGAAGCAATAAGATATGGGGAAAAATATTTTGAAGTTAGAAAATCAAAAGAAAATAATAATTTTAATGTTGATATTAATTTAGAAGAATTTTCATTAGATAGAGAAGAGGAAATTATAGAAGTAGTATCTGTATCTTATGTAAAGTTAGAAAAATATATTAATTCATATAATTTAATAAAATCTAAAGATATAGATATTAAAAAAGATGCAATTTTACAGACATATTGTACATCTATAATTATGTTAGATAAAATAGAAGATTTAAAAATATTATTAAAGGATAATGATTCCGAAAATATATATGATTTTATAATAAATTCAATCAATAATAAAATTTTAAAAATAGATATAGATGCTAAGAATGAAACCTTAAAGAAATATTTAAATATTGATAATGTGATAGATATATATCTAAAAATAGTTGAAATGAGACAAGCAGAAGATATAGAGAAATTATCAATAAATTTTAATATCTATAGTCAATGGAAAGCTGATATATTAACGGAGTTAATAAATAAAGATAAAGAGTATATTAAATTTTTATATGATTTAGATTATAACGCTATAAGAAAATATATATTTAAATTAACTATGGATTATAGCTGTATAAAAATTTTATTAGAATATAGCAAGGACAAAATATTGACTACTAATTTGAGTGAACTTATGGTGTTAGACCATATAGAGGAAATGCTAATACAAAGTAGCAGAATAATTGGAGAAAATTTTAAATCCCTAGTAAATAGAAGATTAATTAATAAATATAGATTAATTAATAAAATTTATACTGAAGAAGTATTAGAAATAGATAAATATAAGAGTATATTATCAAAGGAAGAAAAGTTTTGGTATAAACTTAGAGATATAATAAATGATAAGGAATATGATTTGGTAAATGTTATAAGAAATTTAAAATCTCATGTAAAAGAATATAACTCCTATAAAGAAGTTTATGAAGTTATACAAAGTGAAATAGAAAATATAAGTAATGATAAAAATCTTGCAGAAGAAAAGCAGGAAGCTTTAACATTAGTTAATGAGTTAGTTAATTTAGGTGAATTATCTTCAGCTAAAAATATGATTAATGAATTAAGTATGATTGTAGGGAATAGTTCAGAAATATATAATGTTGAAGGTGTAATAAATTATATAGAAGGTAATATGTATGGAGCGTTAGATAAACTTTTAAATGGATACATAGTTAACAGTAAAAATAAAGACATTATATATAATATAAATGAGATATTACTTCAAATTGGTAGAGGTAATGATTTAATTGAAATATAAATAACTAGTATTTAACAATATGTTAATTAAAAATTTTAAGTAATTTAAGAATGGATGTGAAGTTATTGGAGTTTAATAGAGAAAAATTTACAAAAAAAGATATAAAAAGATTAGTAGAAGAGGGAGACATACAAACTGCAAAATGCCTTTTAGAAGAATACAAAGATGAAAATAGAGATGATATAGATATTTATTCAATTGAAGGAGTTATATCTATTATTGAAGGTAATAATGATAAAGCAAGAGAAATAATAGAGAAAGGACTCTCAATAGATTCAGATAATTTTGATTTATTATATAACTTAGCATATTTATATAAATATAATAATGAAAATGACTTAGCGATTAATTATTATGAGAAGGCTTTAAAAAATGCTAAGAATGAAAAGGAGTCAGATACTGTATATGAAGCCTTAAAAGAACTAGATGTAGAGGTAATAGAAAATAACACAACATATGAAACTGGAAATGAAACTAGAGAAATAGAAGATGAGCTAGATAACTATAAAAAAGAATTTAAAAATAATATTCAATATTTAATATCTCAAGAATTATTAAAAGAAGCTAAAGATATGATAACTCAATATGAAGAAATAGTTAAAGATGATGTAGAGATTTACTCTATTAAAGGTGTTATAGCAATTCTAGAGAATAATATTGATAGAGCTGAAGAAATATTAAAAGAAGGCTTATTTATATATGGAGAAAACTTTGATTTGAATTATAATCTTGCTTATCTTTATGAGTTGAAAGAAGACCATATAAAAGCATATGAGTTTTATAGTAAGGCTAATAAATATGTAGAGAATTTACAAATGGAAAAAGAAATTATAGATATATTAAGTAAATATAGTGAATTACATGAAATTAAAATACACAATGAAAAATTGGAAATAGAAAATTCAATTTATCCAAAAGTGACAATTATTATTCCAACATATAATCAAAAAGAATACTTAAAGAAAGCAATAGATAGCTGCCTTCAGCAGGATTATCCAAATTTAGAGATATTAGTAGGGGATGATTGTTCTACAGATGGTACAGATAAGATGATGATGGGGTATTATAACTGTGGGCGAATTAAATATATAAGAAATAAGACTAATCTTGGTGCTGGTATTAATAGTCAAAATTTAATGGAAAAATATGTATCATCAAAATACGGAATGATTTTGAATCATGATGATTATTTAATAAAAAATGATTATATATTTAAAGCCGTAAGCTTTTTGAAAGAAAATCCTAATGTATCATTTGTATGGGCTAATTGCAAAATAAAAAATGAAATCTCAGGAAAGGAAGTGTATACACATTTTGAAAATAAGAGAATTTTAAATGGACTTGATTACTTTATCAATTATGAAACAACGGTTTATACACATATTATAGGATCACTAACCACAGTATTTGATATAGAAAAATTAAAACTTACGGAATTTGGGCGTGAGAAAACCAAAAGTAGAGATACGTTTTTATATTTAAATCTTATGCTAGTTGGAGATGTTGGATTTATTAATGAGTGTGTTGCTGTATATAGAATACACAAAAATGGAATAAGTCTTAATATACCAATTGAATTTGATTACTCTACAATAAAAGAATTTGAAAAGTTAAAATCATATATAATAAGTAAGAAATTGGTGGATGAAGATGAGATGGAAACTTGGATTATTAATAGAGTTTTTTCTTATGTTCATTGGAGGTTTACTACTTTATGGGATTGTGGAAATAAAAAGCAAGCATTGGATTTATTAATAAGTATTTCTAAGAAATATAAATATTCATATGAAAAAATTGTATCTATTATTTAAATTTCAAAATTCAAACTATTTCGGATAAGGGTGAATTTAAAAGATTAAATAAATTTTTTACAATAGCGAGTAATAGAAAGCGAAGTGGTTTTATGTATGTCAATAAGAGAAAATGTGTTTTAATTTTTTCAGGATTTAATCAAAGAGCAATAGTTTCATTTTTGCGTACATTAAATGAAAAGAAAGTAGATTATGCAATTATAGCAAAATCTAAGGACGATGATATATTTCTTACGAAGTATAAAGATAAAGTTTTAGCTATACGTAATTCAGTAACTCTTATATTAGATGATTTATTATCAACTATTAAAGAGGTTAAGGAACAATGTAATGAAAGGGAATACATTATTGCTCCTACAACTGAAGCATTAAATAGATTACTAATTGAAGAAAGAAAGTCATTTGAGAAAATTGGTTGTATAATTCCATTGGTTGAGAAAGAATTATATGAATTGGTTTCTGATAAATATAGTTTTGGAGAAATTTGTTTGCAAAATCACATTATAGTTCCTAAAAAATTTGAATTTAGTTTAAATTTAACATTGCCAATAGTGGCTAAGCCTAAAAAGTATTTTTCATCTTCGAGAAGAGAGGTTTTATCACCTATAATAATAAAAGATTCAGAGGAACTTGAGTTATTCTATAAAAATTATAACACTGAAGATTTTTACTACCAAGAATTTTTAGAGGGAAGAAGTCTTTACTTACTTTATTATTTTCATAGAAATGGTATGATTTATAAGTTTTCACAAGAAAATTTAGTACAACAGCCAGAGGGTAAGTCTATGTTAGCTGCTATTTCAACAAATTTTCATAACTCAGAAGAATCTTATAAATATGAAAAATTATTTCAATCTTTTAAGTTTAATGGTTTAGTAATGGTAGAAGTAAAACAAAAGGATAATGTAAATTATATGATAGAAGCTAACCCAAGATTTTGGGGACCATCTCAACTTTTTGTAGATGCAGGAGTGAACTTTTTTGAGGCTTTTCTACATGATTATGGATTGATAGAATCCTTACCTAAACTTAAACCTATTAAAAATCCAATAAAATATTTTTGGCTCGGAGGTATTATGATGACCTTAAAAAACAACTTGAATTTAAATTTTTATAATATAGTTGAAAATGAATTTCTTAATTTTTTACCAAAATGGATAGAAAATGATATATATAGAAGAAATGATACAATAGAAATTTTTAAAAAGGAGTTTTTAAATGGACGATAGTATTTTGAAACTTAAAAATATGTATTATGCAAAAAGCAAACATTCAAATTATCAAATTCTTTCTAAAAAATTGAAAGAAAAAATAGGAAATATAGATGCAGATATTAAATTTACTTATGAAAATGAACGATTAGAATATATTTTAAAAAATTTAAATATAAAGAATAAGACGGTTTTAGATATTGGTGGAAATAGTGGCTTTTTTACTTTAGAAATGATAGATAATGGTGTTAATAGTGTTCATTATTATGAAGGTAATGAAACTCATTCAGAGTTTGTAAAATTAGCATCGAAAGTACTGAATTTAGAAAATAAAATAGAAGTTACTAACAGATATTTTTTATTTAATGAATTAGATAAATTTAAAAAAAATAAATATGATATTACTCTATTACTAAATGTTTTACATCATGTAGGAGATGATTATGGAGATGTTGAGCTTTCAAAAGAGAAGGCAAAAGAAAGTATTATAGAACAAATAAATAGCCTTTCAACAATAACAAGAATATTAATTTTTCAGCTAGGATTTAATTGGAAGGGAACTAGAAGTATGTGTTTATTTGAAAATGGTACTAAGAAGGAGCTAATTGATTTTATAGCAGAAGGAACTAATGATAATTGGCAAATAACTCAAATTGGTATAGCTCAGTTATCAAAACAAGAAATCAAATATTATGATTTAAATAATAATAATATTTGTCGTAATGATGAATTAGGTGAATTTTTAAATAGACCAATTTTTATAATGCAATCGAGGAGATATTTATGATATTTGAAAAAAAAGGATTAGTATTTAATGTAGATAAAACATCAGAGTGGGCATATAGTCATTGTCATAAACCAACACCATTATTAATAGATGATAAAACGGTAAGAGTTTATTTTGGAGTTAGGGATAAGGGGAATCATACTAGAACAACTTTTGTTGACATTGATATTTCAGATATGAATAACTTAAAGGTTATTTATATTCACGATAAACCGGTTATAGACTTAGGAAAAATAGGGGCGTTTGATGATTCAGGTGCAAATGTATGCTCTGTAATTAGAGAAAAAAATTTGATTTATATGTATTATATAGGATGGAATCCTAGTACAACAGTTCATACAAGGAATTCAATTGGTTTAGCAGTAAGTGAGGATAATGGTTATACATTTAAACGGTTATATGATGGACCTATATTAGATAGGAATAAAGAAGAACCTTACTATACAGGTGCTATTGATGTAATAAAGGAGAAAGATATATGGAAATGTTATTACACAAGTGGAACTGAATGGAAAATTATTAATGACAAGCCTGAGATATGTTATCATATAAAATATGCTACATCTAATGATGGAATAAATTGGAACAGAGAAAATGTAGATTGTATATTGCCAAATAATTCTTATGAAGCTGTAGCTAGACCTTGTGTAATATTTGATAATGGAATTTATAAGATGTGGTATAGCAGAAGGATGATAGATGGATTTAGAAAAAATATAGAAAAAGGCTATAGGGGCGGATATGCAGAGTCAAAGGATGGAATCAATTGGATAAGATTAGATGATGAAATAAATATTGATCTATCAAAATCAGGATGGGATTCAGAGGCTATTTCATATCCATATGTAATTAAAGTTAATGATTTATTTATTATGTTTTATAATGGAAATGGATTTGGTAAAACAGGGTTCGGATATGCTATCAGTAAATGATTATTGTTATATATCAAATAAGAATTATTATAAAATTGATGTGAGGCAAAATTATGGGTAAACTAATTCAAGTAACACGTTCGTCAATGCCAAATTTTGAGGAGTACATAGAAGAAATTAAAGATTTATGGGAAAGCTGTTGGCTTACTAACATGGGTACAAAACATAAGGAGTTAGAGAAAGCATTATTAGAGTATTTAAATACTCCTAATATTACACTTTTTACTAATGGACATCTTGCATTAGAATGTGTTATAGAAGCTTTAAATATTACTGGGGAAGTTATAACAACTCCATTCACATTTGCTTCTACAACTCATGCTATAGTAAGAAATGGATTGGAACCAGTATTTTGTGATATAAATCCTTATGATTATACTATAGATGTGGAAAAGTTGGAAAGTTTAATAACAGATAAAACTTCAGCTATTATTCCGGTTCATGTCTATGGAAACATTTGTAATATTAAAGAAATTGAAAGAGTCGCAAATAAGCATAATCTAAAGGTTATTTATGATGCTGCACATGCTTTTGGTATAACGATAGAAGGAGTAAATGTCGCTAACTTTGGAGATGCTTCTATGTTTAGCTTTCATGCTACAAAAGTATTTAATACTATTGAAGGTGGGGCATTGACTTATAAAAATGAAGAATTATCTAAAATATTACATGACATAAAGAATTTTGGTATTACAGGATCAGAATCCGTTGAATATGTGGGTGGAAATGCTAAAATGAATGAATTTCAGGCAGTAATGGGTATTTGTAACCTTCGTCACGTAGACAAAGAAATAGAAAAGAGAAAGTCTGTAGTAGAAAGATATATTGAAAGATTAAGTAATGTTAATGGAATTAAGTTGTGTAAACCTCAAAGAGGAGTAAAGAAAAACTATGCTTATTTCCCAGTAGTATTTGATGGCTATAAATTAAATCGTGATGAAATATTTGAAAAGTTAAAAGAAGAAAATATTTTTGCTAGAAAATATTTTTATCCACTTACTAATAGTTTTGAATGTTATAAAGGGAGATTTGATATTCAAAAAACACCTGTTGCCCAATATATATCAGATAGAGTTTTATGTCTTCCACTCTATGCGGATTTGGATTTAGAAGATGTAGATAGAATTTGTGATATTATTTTGAATGACTAATTTTAAATTATAGGATCTAAGTAGTTGAATGTTTAGTTATTATTATATGAAGAGCATTATAGTAGTAGAAGTATTGAACAGATATTTATCTAATTATTTGTAAGTTTCTAGAGTTTTATTTTTAGGATAATAAAATTATACATATAGTGAAGAATATAAAAATATTATCTAGTTAACAAATAGAAATAACTTCTATTTATATTTATAATATAAAGAATTTTATTAAAATAACGATAATTTAAAAATAAAGAATAAATTAATATAAATATAGGAGAGAATATTATGAGATTAAATCAAAATATGCAATCTTTAAATGTATATAGAAATTATAAAAAGAATTTATCAGTTCAATCATCAGCTTTAAATAGGATAAGTACAGGAAGTAAAATAAACTCTGCAAAGGACAATCCTAATAAGTTAGGAGTTAGTGAAGGTCTAAGAATGCAAATTAGAGGCTTGCAAATGGCAGAAAAAAATTTACAAGATGGAGTTTCTATGATACAGGCTACAGATGGAGCTTTATCAACTATTAGTGAAGCTTTAATAAGAGTAAAAGAATTAACAGTTCAAGCACAAGGAGTAAAAACTGACGAGGATTTGAAAATAATTCAAGTAGAAATAAATCAATTAAAAGAACACATAGATCATACGGTTAATAATGCTGAATTTAATGGAGTTAAGCTATTAAATTCAGATAAAGTTACAAATAATAATTATCCTAAGTATTTAAATCATGTAGTTGGAGCAAATGCAAAGGAAGAAATAAATATACCTATATTTAATATAACTACAGATATGCTTATTGATTCAGAAGGAAATTCATTAAAAGATATGGATGCAACTAATAAAAATAATTTAGAGAAAAATTTAAAAATTATAGAATCATCAATTAGTACTGTAAATTCTGTACGAAGTAGATATGGTGCAATTCAAAATAGAATGGAAACATCATCACAAAATTTAAGTGGAAGTTCTTTTAATTTAGAAAGTGCAGAAAGCCGAATTAGAGATTCAGATTTAGCCTTAGAAATGGTAGAATATTCAAGAAATTCAATTCTACACGAAACTTCAATAGCTCTAATGCAACAAACTAACAGATTTCCACAAGATGTTTTAAGAGTTCTTGAAAATATGAAATAATTTATCTACAGAGGAATTTTGAAAATTCCTCTGTTTTTTATTTAGGAACACAAGATTCTACTAATATATATAAATAATTATACAATATGAAAAAATAAAATTAGATAAATTAAATAATTATTATAGTATAAATATAAAAAAATGAAAAAAATTTTTATGAAAAATTATTATAGAAAAATAATTTAGATTAAATTATAGATTTAATGCAACAAACTAACAGATTTCCCCAAGAATTTTAAGAGTTTTAGAAAATATGAAATAAATTTATCGACAGAGGAATTTTCAAAATTCTTCTGTTTTTTTCTTTTTTTTAAAATAAATACAATGTTTTTGATAATATGCATAAAAATAATGTTACAATATGTAAAAATATATAGAATTCGATAAATTAAATGATTATTAGGTTATGAATGTAAAAATTTGAGGATGATTTTTATAAAAATTATTATAGAAAAATAATTTAGATTAAACTATAATATAAAAGTAGGAAAAATTTCGTAATTAATGCAATAAATAAAAAATATTTTTCTAAATTATAGAATAAAAAATGTTGTTTTAGGGAGAGAAGCTTATGAATATAAATAATAACGACAAAACATTGCAATTTATAAAACTTGGATTAGATGCTTCCTCATTAAGAGGTAAGGTAATAGCAAATAATATGTCGAATATAAACACTAAAGATTACAAGAAGTCCTATGTTTCGTTTGAAGAAAATTTATCAAAGGCTAAAGAAGATTTTAGCTTGAAGAAAACTAACAAAAATCATTTATCTGGTAATTTAAATGATTCTTTAATCAAAGTAGAAACAGACAAAAGTACAAGCATGAGAACTGATGGTAATAACGTAGATATGGATTTAGAAAAAGTAAATCAAGCATCAAATACATTAATGTACAATGCTTTAATTACTCAAGCAAATTCGAAATTAAATATGACAAAGAGTGTTATATCAGGAGGAAATAGATAATTATGGGTTTATTTAATACTATGAGAATAAGTGCAAGTGGTTTATCAGCAGAAAGATTAAGAATGGATACAATAACGTCCAATATAACAAATGCTACAACAACAAGAGGGAAAGATGGAAAACCTTATGTTAGAAAAATTGCCGTATTTCAAGAAAATTTAGATAAGGCAAAGGAATTAAATGGTGTAAAGGCTGTTGGAATAGTAGAAGATGAATCTCCACTAAGAAGAGTTTATGATCCTAGCCATCCAGATTCTGATAAAGATGGTTATGTTACTATGCCTAATGTTAATTTACTTAATGAAATGGCAGATATGATAGCATCATCTAGAGCTTATGAAGCGAATGTTGATACTTTAAATGCTACAAAAGGTATGTTCACAAAATCATTAGAGTTAGGAAGGTAGAGATAAGAAATGATAATAAATAATTTTGTTCCAACTGAAAAGGTTTTTGAAAATAATATAGTGTCTGATAATAAAGTTAATTCTAATGGAAGTAATTTTCAAAATATTTTAAAGGATAGTTTAGATAAAGTAAATGAAAAACAAGTTGAAGCTGATAATATAACAAATGACTTCATTTCAGGGAAAAATGTAGATGTTCACCAAATGATGTTAGGTATGGAAGAAGCGAAGATGTCACTTCAATTAGCAATACAAGTAAGAAATAAAGTTGTTGAAGCAGTACAGGAATTAACTAGAATGCAATTGTAATATGGTAAGGAGTGCTATTGATGAATAAGCTTAAAGAAAGCTTTAGCAAGTTGTGGGAAAAATTCAAATCATTTAGTAAAGGTATAAGAGTTGCAATAATAATTGCTTTAGTAACAGTCATTATTGCAATAGGATCTTTGGTTTTTTATAGTTCATCTACTAAATATAAGGTATTATTTTCAAATTTAGATCCAAGTGATGCACAACTTGTAACAAATAAGCTAAAGGAAAAAAAAGTAGATATGAAGATTGAAGGAGAAACTATAATGGTTCCAAAGTCTTCAGTTGATGAATTGAGATTAGAGCTTGCACCAGAACTTTCAGGAGGAAGTAAAGGATACGAGCTAATGGATACAGGAAATTCATTTGGTATGACAGATGAAGAATTTAAGTTAAAGAAATTAGTAATGCAACAAGGTGAGTTAGAGAAAACTATAAAAAGTTTTCCTCAAATAGATACAGTAAGAGTACATATAACCCCTTCAAAGGATTCAGTTTTTGTAAAAGATAAAGAACCTGGAAAGGCAGCAGTTTATTTAAAACTGATTCCAGGAAATAAATTAGGTAAAGAACAAGTTGAATCAATAGTTGCACTTGTTTCAGGTAGTACCGAAAACATACCTAAAGAGAATATAGAAGTAATAGATAGCAATATGAATCTTCTTACTAAAGATTTAAATAAATCAGAAGGTGGAGAAGTAAGCGCAGAATCTATAGAAAAACAATTTTCTTTAGAAAAAAAATATGAAGAGGATCTTCAAAAATCAATAGTTGAGCTTTTAGAACCAGTAGTAGGAAAAAGTAAGGTTAAAAGTTCTGTTAATGTTGATTTAGATTTTGATTCAAAACAAAAAACACAAACAACAATAGATCCTAATAAAGTTATTGTGAGTCAACAAACTGTTAAGGAAAATAATGGAGCAGGAGCAGGACAAAACAGTCAAGGGCCTGTAGATAATAATATGGGAAATACCATAGAAGAAAAAAATACTAATAATAATTCTTCTAGGGAGGAAGTAAGCACTAATTATGAAAGTGGGAAAACTGAAGTTAAGACTATTAGTGCACCAGGTGAAGTTAAAAGACTAACAGCATCTGTATTTATAGATGGAAATATAGATGGAAATGTACAAGCTGCTATTGAAAAATCTGTAGCAAATGCAGTAGGTCTTAACACCGAGAGAGGAGATAGTGTATCAGTAGTTGGAATGACATTTGATCCGCTTACTAAAGAAGAAGCTCAAAAAGAATTTGATTCTATAAATGAATTATTAGCAAAAGAAAAGAGAAATAAAATAATATTATATGCAGTTTTAGGTATATTAGCACTTATTGGTGTAATAGTAACTTTAATTTTAATTAGAAAGAAATCTAAGAAGAAGGAAGCGGCAAAAGAAAACTTATTAGATGTTATCATAGATGATAGACTTTCAGGAGAAGATACAGTAGCTATGCCGTCTATAAACTTTGAAAGTATAAATCCAAAAGCTCATATAGAGAATGAAATAAAGCAATATGCAACTGACAAACCAGATCAAGTAGCAGATATAGTGAAATCTTGGTTGGCTGAGAATGAGAGGTGATAAGATGGCAAGGGATTCATCAAAATTAAATGGAGTACAAAAAGCTGCTATATTATTTATAACACTTGGACCTGAGGCATCATCAGCAATTTTAAAGAAGCTTCCAGAACAAGAAATACAAAAGATAACATATGAAATAGCTAATATATCTTCTGTTACTTCGGAGCAGAGGCAAACTATATTAGATGAATTTTTAGAAATGAATAAAGCAAGGGATTATATTATAGAAGGTGGTATAGAATACGCAAGAACTTTACTTTCAAAAGCTTTAGGAACACAAAGGGCAAATGATATATTAAGTAAAGTAACTGAAGCTACTCAACAGTATAGGCCATTTGCTATTGCTAGAAAGGCTGATGCACATCAACTTTTAAACGTAATAAGTTATGAGCATCCACAGACAATAGCACTAATACTGTGCTATCTTCAAGCAGATAAAGCAGCACAGGTTTTAGCAGAATTACCAGAAGATACTCAAAGTGAAGTAGCATATAGAATAGCTACTATGAGTAATACATCTCCTATGGTAATTAAGGAAATAGAAAAAGTTTTAGAAGGTAAATTAAGTAGTGTTGTTAGAAGTGAAATGACTTCACTTGGTGGAGTTGAAACTTTAGTTGATATTTTAAATCAAGTTGATAGAACAACAGAAAAGAATATTACTGAAAGCTTAGAGAGAGAAGATGCAGAACTTGCAGATATAGTTAAGAGCTCAATGTTCGTATTTGAAGATATTATCACTCTTGATGATGTATCTATACAAAGAATTCTTAGGGAAGTTGATGGTAAGGAGCTTGCTCTTGCACTTAAAGGATGCTCTGATGAAGTTGCTAATGTTGTTTACAGAAATCAGTCTAAGAGGGCAGCAGCGGCACTTAAGGAAGATATGGAATTCTTAGGACCTGTAAGATTAATGGATGTAGAAAAAGCTCAACAAAAAGTTGTTTCTATCATTAGAAGGTTAGATGATGCTCAAGAAATAATAATTTCAAGAGGTGGAGAAGATGCAATTATCATATAATCTTATAAAAAGAAATTCTGCCTTAGAATCTTCTAAAAAGAAAATACAAACAAATTATATTACTAAAGCAGAAGTTTTAGAGGATGAAAGTGAACAAGAGAAAAAGTCATTAGAGCTTGAAATTAAAAAAAGCTATGAAAGTCTTGGAGCTAATATATTAAAAAAAGCTAAAACTGAAGCTGAAGAATTAATAATGGATACTAGAAAAAAAGCTGCTGAAATAGAAAAAGAAGCTTATGAAGATGGATATAATCAAGGCAAAGAAAATGGCTTTGAAGATGGATATAAAGAAGGTCTAGAAAAGGTGAGAATAGAGACTGAGGGAAATGTTAGAGAAAATATAGAAGAAGCAGAAAGAATATTGAAGTCTGCAAACATTAAATACAAAGAATATTTACAAAAAAAAGAAAAAGAAATTATAAAGATAGCTTTTGAAATGGCAAAGGTTATAGCTAAAAAAGAAATAACAGCTTCTAATGGGATGTTACCTTTATTAAATAATATTTTAGAAGAAGCTAAGGGTGAGGAAAATATAATAATAAAGTGTAATCCAGTACATGTAAATTCAATTGAAGATAAAATGGACTACTATAAAAAGGCTTATGCTATAAAAGGAGATATATTTATACTAGAAGATCCTTTAATGGAAAGTGGAAATGCAGTAATAGAAAAAAATACTGGAAAAGCTGTAATTGGTTTAGATATTGCTTTAGAAAAACTTGAAGAAGCATTATTTAAGTAGTCATTAGGTGAAGATATGATAGATATAGATTTTGATTTACTAAATAAAAAAATTCAAGAAGTTAATACATATTATTTAGAAGGTACAGTTAAACAGGTAATAGGACTTACTATTGAAGTACAGGGAGTTAAGGCTTTTGTAGGAGAACTTTGTACTGTATATAATCAGGAAAATCAGCCTATTAAATGTGAAGTTGTTGGATTTAGAGAAGATGCAGTTTTACTTATGCCTCTAGGAGAGCTTATAGGAATTTCTCCAGGTTGTAGAGTAGTGCCAGAAAGAAAGCCTTTAGAAGTAAAATGTTCAGATGATTTGCTAGGAAAAATTCTTGATGGATTAGGTAATCCACTTCAAGGAGAGGATATTTTTCAAGGAGACGGATATCCTCTTGAAAATCAACCGCCAGATCCATTATCAAGAAAGAGAATAACAGAAATTCTTCCTACAGGGGTTAGAGCTATTGATGGTTTTCTAACTGTTGGAGAAGGGCAAAGAATAGGAATTTTTGCAGGATCAGGAGTTGGGAAAAGTACAACCTTAGGTATGATAGCTAGAGAAGCAGAAGCAGATATAAATGTAATTTCTCTTATAGGTGAAAGAGGAAGAGAAGTTTTAGAGTTTATAGAAAAAGATTTAGGGCCAGAAGGAATGAAGAAATCTGTTGTTGTATGCGCAACTTCAGATAAGCCGGCCTTAATAAGAATAAAAGGAGCGTTAACAGCCACAGCTATAGCAGAATATTTTAGAGACAAAGGCAAGAAGGTTATTCTTATGATGGATTCTGTAACTAGATTTGCAATGGCTCAAAGGGAAGTTGGACTAGCTATTGGTGAACCTCCTGCGCAGAAGGGATATACTCCTTCTGTATTTGCAAAACTACCTAAGCTTATGGAAAGACCAGGAACATCTGATAAAGGCTCTATAACAGCTTTTTATACAGTTTTAGTTGATGGAGATGATTTTAATGAACCTATTGCAGATACTGTAAGGGGTATATTAGATGGACATATAGTATTATCAAGATCATTAGCACACAAAAATCATTATCCAGCAATAGATATTTTAAATAGTGTTAGTAGACTTATGCCCAACATAGCGGCAGATATTCATAAAGAATGTGCTTCAACAGGAAGAGATTTGCTTGCAACTTATAAAGAGGCAGAAGATTTAATAAATTTAGGAGCTTATGTAAAAGGAAGTAATAAAAAAATAGATATAGCAATTCAATATAATGACAGATTAAATAGTTATTTAAAACAGGGAATTGAAGAAAAATCAGATTTTGATACTTCTTTAGAAAATCTAATTTCTATGTTTAGAAGCTAAAGGGATGGATAAATATGGCAGATAAATTTAAGTTTAGTCTAGAGAAACTTCTTGAAATAAGAACAGAAAAAGAAGAAGAAAGTAAAAGATTATTTACTAAAACACAAAGAGAAAAACAAATAGAAGAAGAAAAGCTAAATGGCCTTAGATGTAATTATGAAAAATATAGTGGAATAAATAAAGGAGAAAGTTTAGCTTATCAAAAAATAAAAAGAAATTATTTATTTGCTTTAGATAAGGGAATTGACGAAACTGAAAAAAACTTAAATGTAAAACTAAAGGAGCTTGATATAAGAAGAGAGGATTTGCTTAAAAAGCAAATAGAAAGAAAAACAGTAGATATATTAAAAGAAAGAAAATCTACAGAGTTCTATAAGGAATTAGACAGACAGGAACAAATTTTAATTGACGAGCTTGCTTTATATGCATATATGAGAAAGCATTGAAAGGAGGTGAGTAAAGGATGATAAATACAAAGGCTTTTATTAACTTAGAAAGTAAATTACAAAATTCTAGGGTGAATTTAAAAAATGATGTTTTAAAGAGTGAAAATAAGATTAAAGAAGGGTTTAAGGAATATTTTAATCAAGAGGTTAAAAATAATTCTTCTAAAGAATTAACTCTAAACAATGTGAAATCAAAAGATAGTAATGCTAGCCAAGAGCCATTAGTATCAAAAAACTCTAATAGTGATGAAAATACCTTAACTAAACTATCTAAGAAATTAAATGAAATATCAGAAAAAGAAGATTTCCCAGGAAATGATTCAGATGTAGATTCTTTAAGTGAAATTTTAGTTTTGCTTTCAAGTTTGTTAAATAAAAATATTTCTGATGAAAACTTATCAAATATTAATATAGAAGATGAAAATTTTGTTGGTATCAATTTGGAGGAGCTAAGCTCTGAAGATGTAGAAAAAGTATTCTTAACATTATTTAATGGACAAGAAGAAGTAAAGTCCAACAATCCATTAATAGATATAAAATTTTTAGATATTAATAATAAGAATAATTCTGAGGAGTTAAGGGCTTTATTAAAAGAAGCAAAAACATTAACAGATAGTATATTAGAAAATATAAAATCAAAAAATTTGGATGAAACATCTATTGATAGCTATAAAAAAGAATTAGCTAATAGAATTTTATCTTTGATAGATTTATTACCAAAAGAAAGTGTAGAAAAGATATCCTCTAATATTGGAGATGAAGATAAAACAAAAATTATCACTAGTTTATTAAGTGTAAAAAACTATGAAAATGAAGATGGGATTAATAGTAAATTACCTGAAGTTAAAAGTGATACTAATAAAACTCCAATTATAGAAAAAGTAGAAAGTCAATTAAATAATGAATCTAGTTATGATGAAGATTTAAATATTAATGATTCATTAAAAAAATATGATATTGATGAAAATAGTGATGAGGATAAAATATTATCTAAAATTATAGATGGAGATAATAAGGGTTCATTTTCAAAGATATTAAATTCTTATGATAAATTTAATAAAATCAATATAGAAACAATTAAAGAACCTGTAGCTGTTAATAAGCAAACTCTAGACTTAGACATAATAAAAAATGTTAAGTTTATGATGAAGAATGCAATGCAGGAATTAAAGGTGAAAGTATATCCTAAAGAGCTTGGTGAGATGACAATTAAAATTCTTTCAGAAGAAGGAATAATGAGAGCAGAAATAAAAGCAACATCAAAGGAAACATACAATTTATTAAACTCTAATTTACAAGATATTAAGAAGAGTTTATCAGAACAAAATATAAGAATTCAAGAAGTAAATATAGGAATATATAACGAAGATACAACTTTCTTTAGTGGTAAAGAGAATTCATCAGAAAACTTTAAAAATGGGCAAGAAAGTACAAGTAGTGGAAAGGTTATATTTACTGAAGAAGATGAAATAAAAGAAGATTTACTTAATGAAAGTAATGTAAATTTATTAGCATAAGGGGGAAGAGAAATGTCTAATGCTATAAATAACTATACTGGATCAAGAGCAACAGATAGAGGAACCAAGATAATGAAGCCAGGACAAGATATGGATAAAAATGCATTTTTAAAAATATTATCTGCAGAATTATCTAACATGGATCCAATGGGAAATAATGATTCTACTCAATATGTTACACAAATGGCACAATTTGCTTCAATGGAACAGGCGACTAACTTAAACAATACTATGTCAAATTATGCTAATAATTCTATGATTGGTAAAGGCGTTACCATGAAAAGTGTAGATAATGAAGGTAAACCTTATACAGGAGTTGTAAAGGCTGTAACAACAACTGCTGGGAAAACTACATTATCAGTAGAAATAAGCGAAAAAGGACAAAATGTCTATAAAGATTTTGATATAGCAGATGTTATGACAGTTTTAGATGTTCCTGATTATTCATTACCATCAATTAATAATATTAATGGTAATATGTCATTCTTAGTTGCATCCTCATTTATTGGAAAACATGTTGAGCTAAATGAGAAAGATAAAGATGGAAATAAGTTCACTGGAGAAGTTTTAGGAGTAGTAAAAGATGAAGGTGTAGTTAAAGTACGAATTAAGCTACATGATTCGGATGAAATAAAAGAATTTACTTATGATAAGATAGTTAAGGCTTCAAATAGTAAGGAAGAAATCAAACCTAGTGAGCCAGAAGAAGACAAGTAAATTGTTAAAGTAGGTGATTTTTTGGGCTTTAGAGTTATAAATGGAAAAGCTTATCCTGTAGGTAATTTTCAGTTACCAAATGAAAGGGTAAATGAAAAAAATAATCACTACAAAAGTAAGTTTAATGATATTTTAAATGAAACGATAAATAAAGATAATGAAGAGTATACACTATCTAAACATGCAGCAGATAGATTAAGAGAAATAAATTTTACAGATACAGATATGAAGGAAATAGCAAAAGGATTTCAAATAGCACAAGACAAGGGTGCAAAAAATTCTGTAATGATTTATAAGGATGTGGCTTTAATTGCGAGTATAGAAAATAAAACGGTAATAACAGCTATAGAAAAAGAAAGAGCAAAAGAAAATGTGTTTACAAATATAGATAGTGTTGTAATTTTATAAGCTGGACCTATATAGGAAGCTTAATTCTTGTTGAATGATAGAGACAAGAAAATTTAAAGGGTTGGAGGTCAAATTTATGTTAAGATCAATGTATTCCGGTATAAGTGGAATGAAGGTTAATCAAACTAAACTAGATGTTATAGGAAACAATATATCAAATGTAGGAACAACATCATTTAAGTCATCTAGAGCAAGATTTAGTGATATGTTAAGTCAAAATGTATCAGATGCAATGGCTCCATCAAATAACCAAGGGGGAGTAAATGCTAGCCAAGTAGGACTTGGAGTTCAACTTGCAAGTATTGACTCAGTTATGACTCAAGGTATGATGCAACCAACTGGTAGAGCTTTAGACGTAGCTATAGATGGTGATGGATTCTTTATGGTAAGTAAAGGACCTGCAATTTATGATGGAACATTAGAAGTAAATCATAGAGCAGGTGCACATAATATAACAGCACAATCACTAGTTAATTCAGGTAGTGAAATAATGTACAGTAGAGATGGTTCATTTATACTAGATGAACAAGGAAACCTATTAACTGGAGATGGATTTAGAATTATGGGTTATTCATTAACTAATGATGATAGCTCACAAGAAGCAACAGGACAAGTTCCTAATTCAGTAAATACAGCTGGATTAGATTTCAGATTTGGACCAGGTTCACAATTGAA
Source organism: Clostridium sp. MB05 (assembly GCF_046581255.1). Classification (NCBI taxonomy): domain Bacteria; kingdom Bacillati; phylum Bacillota; class Clostridia; order Eubacteriales; family Clostridiaceae; genus Clostridium; species Clostridium sp. MB05. The sequence continues at coordinate 1,652,766 of NZ_CP174370.1, forward strand.
TGGATATAAAGTTGTTTTAGGGGCTGTAGGACCAGGAACTGTTACATCAGCAGATATTAATAAAGCTGAAAAATTAATTATAGTAAATGGAGATTTTTCATCATCAGGTGCTTTAACACCGGCTCAAGTTGAATCTGCAATAAATAAAGGATTATCTTCAGCAGGTATATCTCAACAAGTATTTGTTGGAGGAAAGCCTATAAGTTTTGATGGATTAGGTTCAGATGCAGTTGTAGGAGGAGCAGATGCATTACCACCCAAAGCTGTTACAATAGGTGGATTTACTATACAACTTAATGAAGGTAGCGATCTAAATGGATACAGCTTTGAAATAGGTGAAATATCAAAAGATCCACTTCAAGTTAATGTAGAAAAGGGTAGAAAAAAAATAGTAATAAATGCTAATTTCTTAAATAAATCATTTAATGCATCAGATTTACAAGATGAATTAAATAATCAACTTAAAGCAGCTGGAATAAAGCAAGAAGCAAAGGTAACGGGAACTCCAGCTACATTAGGAAATATAAAGGGTGCGTCTGATGCATCAGGTAAGGTTGATGCATCAGCAAACATAGTAAATGCTAAGGATGGAAGTACAACTAACTTATCAGTTGGTGGATTTACTTTTGCAGGACAAACTAATGGAGAGCTTAATGACTACACCATTTCTGTAGGAGAAAGTGCAATAGGAACTCCTCTTACAGTAGTGGTTGAAAATGGAAATATAATAATAAATGGTGATTTTAATACAGTACCAGCTAAATTTACTAATACAGAGATACAAACAAAATTAAATAATGCGTTGAAGGCAAATGGAGTTAAGACTCAATTGACTGTTACAGGAAATATAAATTTAGCAGATGTAACAAATAAAGTGAAATTCCAAAATGGTGTAACAGCAACATCCCCAAAAGCATTAAATATAGCTGGATTAAATGTAGAACTTCCTACTGGAACATTATTAAATAATTTAGAATTTGAAATTACAGATATAAATGAACCAGGATTATCTGTAGAATATAAGGCAGCAGCTGGAGGAAATCCTCCTAAATTAGTTATTAAAGGAGATTTCACTAAAAAGGTTGGAGCAAGAGATTTAGAAGATAAAATAAATGCAGCTTTAGTAGCAGCTCATCCTACTGATTTACCAAAGGTTAAGGTGTCAGGAACTTCTAAACCATATACAGGATTAACCTCTGATAATATTGAAGGTGGTGAAGTTAATAAAGCACCAGGTAAGATCAAAGTAGGTGGAATAGAAATACTTTTTGATGAAGGTGCAGCATTAAACGGATATAAATTCCAAGTTGGAAAAATAACTCCAGGAACAAAGACAGAAGCAACTATAGATGAAAAGAATAAAACAATAACAATAGATGGAGATTTTGTAACAGCAAATGCCATTACAGCTAAGAATATACAAGATGCGTTAACTAGAGCTTTAGAAGGAAAAGGAATAGCTCAAGGAGTAACAGCTACAGGAAAACCAATGGAAATTGGAGGAGTAACTTCAGAAGAAACAAATGGAGGAACTCCAATAGAAAGTATGAATGAAAATGGAACAATTAACTTTGTAGATGGAACAAAAAATCTTAAATCATATGATGGAGAATTAAAAACTCTTAAAATTCCAGATAAGGTAAGAATACCAGGAACAGATACTGAACTTAGAGTTAAAACTTATACTATAGATAAAAACGGTATAATAAATGGAGTGCTTGAAGATGGTAGAGTAGCAGCACTTGGACAAATTGCAATGGCAAGCTTTAAGAATCCAGAAGGGTTAACTAAACTTGGAGGTAACCTTTATAGTGGATCAGTTAACTCAGGTGATGCCATTATAAAAAGTGGTATAGGAACTTTAAATGATGATAATTCAAAGGGATATGGAGAAAATCTTCAAGGTATGCTTGAAATGTCAAATGTAGATTTAGCAGAACAATTCACAGATATGATTGTTTCAAGTAGAGCTTTCCAAGCATCAGGAAAGATGATAACAACAGGAGATGAAATATTACAAGATATAATTAACTTAAAGAGATAGTTAAAAGGTAAAATCGCTAATGCTCAGTTAAGTTAAAAGAATTAGCTGAGCAAAGCGGTTTCATTATATAAAGTAAATTCATTTATATATTATAAAGTTACTAAAATGATTTTACTAAAATAAAGAGGGTGATTCTATGATTAAAGTAACAGCTATGAACAATAAAGATTTTATTTTAAATGCAGACCATATAGAAAAAATAGAAGAAGTTCCTGAAACTTTAATAACATTAACTAATGGTAAAAAATATATTGTGCTTGAAAGTGTAGAAGAGGTAGTAGAAGAAGTACTTAGATATAAAAACAAGATTGTTACTTATAGGTTATAATGGGAGGCAATATTATGAAAAAGTCAGACGCGTTAACCTTAGTAGGGTTAATATTAGGCTCAATATTAATGCTTTACGGAATGCTTCTTGGAAGTAGTCTTAAAATTTTCTGGGATGTATCATCTGTAATAATAACTGTTGGAGGGTCTTTATCAGCTCTTCTAATAACATATTCATTAGAAGAGATGAAAAATATGGGAAAGCTTTTTGTTCAAGCTTTCAAGGAAAACAAGTCATCAGTAAAGGATATAATTTTACAATTTACAGATCTTTCTAAAAAAGCAAGAAGAGAGGGTTTATTATCTTTAGAAGATGATATATCTGAAATGGAAGATCCTTTCCTAAAAAAAGGGTTACAAATGGTTGTAGATGGTATTGAGCCAGAAACAATAAGAGAAATATTAGAATTAGAAATTGGAGAAATGGAAAATAGGCATGATAGAGGATCGGGTATATACTTAGCTTGGGGAGCTTATGCGCCTGCATTTGGTATGCTTGGCACGCTAATAGGATTAATACAAATGCTTGCAAATTTAACGGATGTATCCAATATTGCATCTGGTATGGGAAAAGCTTTAATAACTACATTTTATGGATCACTTATAGCTAATCTTTTATGTAACCCTATTGCAACTAATTTAAAGCAAAAGAGTGCAAAAGAAGTCGGAGAAAGGGAAATGATGCTAGAGGGAATACTTGCAATACAATCAGGGGTAAACCCAAGGATAGTAGAAGAAAAATTAATAACATACTTACCTCCTAAGGAAAAATTAGAATATTTAAATAACAGCATTGAAAATGGAGAAGGAGTTGTTATTTAATGGCTAGAAAGAAGAAAAATAAAGGTGAAGGACTAAGAGGGGATGAGTGGTTAGCAACTTATGCTGATACTGTAACTCTATTGCTTACATTCTTTGTATTGCTATATTCAATGGCAACTGTTGACTCTCAAAAAACTAAGAGTATAGCTCAGGCTTTTACTTCAATGATGACTGGACAATCAGGAGATACTTTAATGGAGTATGACTTATACAATGGAGAAGTTCCATTAGTTGGAGGAGAAGCTACAGATAATATACCTCCTGAAATAGAGATGACAGAACAACAAAAAATGTATAAGGATGTTAAGGAATTTGTAAATGAAAATAACTTGGCCTCCGTTGTAGATATAATTGATAGTGAAAGAGGAATAGTAATACAACTTAGAGATAATATATTATTTGAAACATCAAGTTCAGCTTTAAGAGAGGACAGTAAAGAAATACTTAATAAAATAAATTCACTTATTGCATCAGTAAAGAATCCAATACTAGTGGAAGGACATACAGATAACAGACCAATAAATACTTCAAAGTTTCCATCGAATTGGGAGTTGTCTGCAGATAGAGCAGTAAATGTAGTTAGATATTTTACTGAAGTTATGGGGCAAGACCCTACTAGATTTAGTGCAGCAGGATATGGTCAACATCATCCAGTAGCACCAAATAATACTTATGAAGATATGGCTAAAAATAGAAGAGTTGATATTTTGATTGTGACAACTGATAAGGAGGAAAAAAATAATGGCTGAAGAGAAGAATATTAAAAAGAAAAAAAGCAAATTAATTATAATTATTGCTATCATGGCAATTTTAGGTGGGGGAACATTTGGGGGAGTATATTACTTTATGAATAAAAATAATGTCTCAAAGCCAGTTGTTATGGAGGAAGCTTTTTTTGAAGTTGGAGAAATATTTGTTAACTTAAGTGATGAAGGAACAAAAAGATATGTAAAGCTAAATCTTTCTATAAGCTATGATAAAAATAATAAAGAGTTAGTAAAAGAAATAGAAGATAAAAAAGTTGTACTTAGAGATGTAGCTGTATTTTATATAAAATCTTGTAAAGCTAAGAGTTTTGAACCAGCAAATGAAGCTGTTTTAAAAGGTGATATAATTGCTAGAATGAATCAAAAGCTAAAATCAGGAGTATTAAAAGACGTGTACATAAGTGATATTATAGTACAATAGAAGGAAGTAGATTTAAATATGGATTTAGCATTTTTAATATTTAAGTTAATATTTGCATTAATAGTAGTATTTGGTCTTATGTATTTACTCTTTAAAATAGGTGGAAATAAATTTTACAATGCTAATGAAGGAAAGTATATAAAAGTTTTAGAAAGAACACAAATATCAAAAGAAACTTCAATAGTAGTATTAAAAGTTGGGAAAAAAGGATATGTAATGAGTTCATCTACTAATAAAACTGAAAAGTTAGATGAAATATCAGAAGAAGATATATTACTTATAGAAGAGGAGAAGAAAAGACAAAAAGAGGAAGTTAATCAGCAATATGAAGTAGCTATAAAAGGTTTAAAAAGTAAAATAAATAAACTTAGGAATAAATATAACTAGAAGGAAGATTTGTATGAGTAAAAAGAAAAAATATTTGTTTATGATGTTGATTGCATTAGCTTTAATATTTACCTTTGATAAAGCTGTAAGTGCTGAGCCTATAAATGTACCAGATGTCAACATTTCAGTAGGTGGTGAATCTACTTCTCCTCAAAATTATGTTGATAATATAAAATTATTAATAGTACTAACTATTTTAACATTGTTACCATCAATAATAATAATGATGACATCTTTTACAAGAATAATAGTAGTATTTTCATTTTTAAAAAATGCTTTAGGAGCACAACAATCAATTCCGAATCAAATACTTATTGGACTAGCATTATTTTTAACTATATTTATAATGCAACCAGTATATTCAGAGATAAATAACAATGCCTTTAAGCCATTTATGGAAAATAAAATAAATCAAGAGGAAACTATGAAGGCTGCAAGTAAGCCATTAAGGGAATTTATGCTTAAGCAAACAAGGCAAAAGGATTTAGAGCTATTTGTTGAAACATCAAAATTAAACACAGAAGAAATAACAAAAGATAATGTACCATTAACTGTTGTTATACCAGCTTTTGCAATAAGTGAGCTTAAGACAGCCTTTCAAATAGGATTTTTATTATTCTTACCATTCTTAATAATAGATATGGTAGTTGCAAGTGTGCTTATGTCAATGGGTATGTTTATGGTTCCACCTGTAATGGTAGCCTTACCTTTTAAACTGTTATTGTTTGTAATGGTAGATGGTTGGTACTTAATGGTGAAATCCTTAATTATGAGCTTTGGAGGATAGGTGATAGAATATGAGTGAAAATCTAATTATAGGAATTGTAAAAGATGCACTATATACATCATTAAAGATAGCAGGTCCTATATTAATAGTATCAATTTTAATTGGATTAATAATAAGTATATTTCAAGCAACTACTCAAATTCAAGAACAAACTTTAACTTTTGTTCCAAAGCTTATAGGAATAGCAGCTACAGGACTTATTTTATCAAGTTTTATGCTGCATACCATAGTAGCTTTTACAGAAAGAATATTTGAGCTTATTATTAAAATATCTACTTAGGAGGTAGGTGAAGTATGGTAGATACAACCTACTTTTTAGCTCTGTTTTTTATATTTTTAAGAGTTACAGCTTTTTTTGCTATAACAAATGTATTTTTCCCAAATGGAACACCAAAAATATTAAAAGCTATGTTTTCACTAATCTTTTCCTTTGCCTTACTTGGAGGAATAGATTACTCAAATATAAATTCAATTACCAGTAATTATTATTTAATTATTTATATGATTTCAGAAGTTACCACTGGATTAGTGCTTGGATTGATTTCTAACATAGCCTTTGAGGTAATACTTATGGCAGGAAGTTTAATAGATGTACATATAGGATTAAGTATGGTTAATACAATAGATCCAAATAGCAAAACAAGCACAACTATAAGTGGTAATTTACTTCATTATGTAGCATTAGTAATTTTCTTTATAGTAGATGGGCATCATATGCTTATTAAATCGCTTATTGAAAGTTTTATAATTTTACCAATGGGTAAAGGCATACTTTATCCAGATACAATGATGGTTCTTATAGAAGTAATAGCTAATTACTTTATAATAGGGTTGAAAATTGCAATACCAATAGTATTGATAATAATATTGACAGACCTTTGCATGGGTCTTGTATCTAGGGCAGTACCTCAAATAAATGTAATGATACTTGGAATGCCAGTTAAAATGCTGGTAGGTATAATTGCTATATCAATATCATTACCTATTATAATAAAGCTATTTATTAGTAGCATAACATATTTGCCAGAGATATTTAGGAAGATAATGACTGCGGTTCCTCTTGTATTTTTAATAGGGGCTGATGAAAAAACAGAAGAAGCTACTCCAAAGAAAAAAAGTGATGCAAGAAAAAAAGGACAAATTGCTAGAAGTAAGGATGTAGGACTAGCATTAACTATGATAGCTACAATATTAGTTATTACGATAGCAAGTGGATTTATTGTATCATCATTAAAGGGAAATATAATATATTTTCTTGGAGATATGTCCTCTATTGAGGTAACAGAAAATAGCTTGAAGGGTATAAACACTCTTGTAGTAAGCAAAATAGCAATGGTTATAATTCCTGTTATTATTCCAATAATGATAGCTGGAGTTGCAGCAAGTTTAATGCAATCGGGATTTTTAATAGTAAAAGATGCTATTAAACCTTCATTTGGAAAGTTAAACCCTATTAATGGATTTAAAAATATGTTTTCTAAAAAAGCATTAGTTGAATTAATAAAAAACCTAATATTAATAACTATAGTTATCTTTATAGCTTATTCATACATAAAAGATAATTTCAATAAAATAATGCAAATAGGAAATTTATATCTTCCTACTTTAGGAGTTGAAGTTAAGTCTTTAATATTAGGAATATTTATAAAAATATGTATACTGTTAGTGGCACTAGCAGCTATAGATTATTTTGTGCAATTTATGCTACATAACAAAGAGCTTAAGATGACTAAGCAGGAAATTAAAGAAGAATATAAACAAATGGAGGGAGATCCTCAAATTAAATCAAAAATAAAACAAAAACAAAGAGAAATGTCTCAAAGAAGAATGATGGAATCAGTTGGAGATGCTACAGTAGTAATAACTAACCCTACTCACTTAGCTGTGGCAATTAAATATGAGGAAGGTAAAATGGAAGCTCCTAAGGTTGTAGCTAAAGGTGCAGATGCCATAGCAATGAAAATTAAGGAAAAGGCTATAGAATCTAAGGTTCCTATAATAGAAAATAAACCTTTAGCAAGATTGATTTATAATTCAGTAGAAATAGATAAAGAAGTTCCTCAAGATATGTATCAAGCTGTAGCAGAAATTTTGGCTATGGTTTATAAGTTAGATAAGAAAAAAGGACGTACTAGATAAAAAAGGATGGGATGAGGTTGCTTTTAGATAATAAAATAAATTTAAAGAAAAACACAGATGTATTGGTGGCCTTTGGTGTATTAGGTATTGTACTTATGATGATAATACCTCTTCCACCGTTGTTATTAGATATTTTGCTAGCATTTAATATTACGCTGTCAGCTGTAATTATAATGATTACAATGTTTACTACTAATGTATTACAATTATCTGTATTCCCAACATTACTACTTGTTACAACTCTTTTTAGATTAGGTCTTAATATTTCATCAACAAGACTTATCTTAACAGAAGGAGATGCGGGAAGTATAATACAAGCTTTCGGAGAGTTTGTTATAGGTGGAAATTATGTAGTTGGAATTATAATATTTTTAATTATAGTAATTGTACAATTTGTAGTAATTACTAATGGTGCTGGTAGAGTTTCAGAAGTGTCAGCAAGATTTACACTAGATGCTATGCCGGGTAAGCAAATGAGTATTGATGCAGATTTAAATGCAGGTGTTATAGATGAAACAACAGCTAGAAAAAGAAGACAGGATTTACAATCAGAAGCAGACTTTTATGGAGCAATGGATGGGGCATCTAAGTTTGTAAAGGGGGATGCAATAGCAGGAATAATAATAACTATAATTAATATAATTGCAGGTATTGTAATAGGAGTAATGCAAAAAAATATGTCTTTAGCCCAAGCAGGGGAACTTTATACGAGATTAACTATAGGTGATGGACTAGTTAGCCAAGTGCCAGCATTATTAATTTCTACAGCATCAGGTATACTAGTAACCAGATCAGGATCATCTGATAATTTTGGTAAAACATTTACTAATCAGCTTACAACTTTCCCAGTTGCTTTAGGAATAGTTTCAGCTGTAATGTTTTTCTTGGCCTTAATTCCAGGAATGCCAATGCTTCCATTTTTATTAGCATCAGTAGCTAGTGGTGTAGCCTCATATCTTTTATTTAAAGAAGAGCAAAGAAATGAGGAAGCAGAATTAGCTAAGGTTGAAGAAGAATATACTGAAATGGAAAGAAAAGAGCCTGAGAATGTAATGTCTTTAATTTCTGTAGAACCTATGGAAGTTGAGATTGGTTATGGATTAATTCCATTAGCAGATGAATCAACAGGTGGAGATTTACTTCAAAGAATTGCATCTGTTAGAAGACAATGCGCAATAGAAATGGGAGTAGTTGTTCAACCTATAAGAATTAGAGATAATCTTCAGTTAAAGACTAATGAATATGTTATTAAAATTAGAGGAACTGTAATTGCTTCTTCTGAGCTTATGGCAAATATGCTTCTTTGTATGGATCCATCAGGAGATAATTCACAAATTGCAGGTATAAGAACTATTGAGCCAACTTTTAATTTACCAGCAGTTTGGATAAATAAAGATCAAAGAGAAGAGGCTGAAATAAAAGGTCTAACAGTGGTGGATCCAACAACTGTTATGGTTACACATTTAACTGAAACAATAAAGGCACATTCTTACGAATTACTTGGAAGACAAGAGGTTCAATTAATTGTTGATAATACAAAAGAAAAATATAGTACTGTTGTAGATGAACTTATACCAGATCTTATGACTATAGGTGAACTTCAAAAGGTATTACAAAATTTATTAAGAGAGAAAGTTCCAATAAAGGATATGGTTACAATAATGGAATCCTTAGCTGATAATTCAAGACTTACAAAGGATTTAGAACTATTAACTGAATATGTTAGATTTTCTTTAGCTAGAACTATTTGCAATCAGATAATAGATGAAGATAGAAGTATAACTGTAGTTACTTTATCTCCACAAATAGAAGAGATAATAGCAGCTAATACACAAAAGTCAATGCAAGGTTCATTCCCAGCAGTAGATCCAGATACAACTACAAGAATACTTGACTGTATAAGGGATACTATGGATAGGGTTTATTTCTATAATAATCAACCAGTTATACTGGTTTCACCAAATATAAGACCAGTATTTAGGAAGCTTATAGAAATGGTATTTCCACATATAATGGTTATATCATTAAATGAAATTCCAAATGATGTAGAAATAAGAACTGAAGGAGTTGTATCATTATAATGGTAATAAAAAAGTACTTAGTTAAAAATATGAATGAAGCTTTAACTAGAATAAGATATGAACTAGGTAAGGATGCAATTATAATAAGTCAAAGAAAAGTAAAAGAACCAGGTGTTAAAGGATACTTTAAACCAAAACTAATTGAAGTCACAGCAGCTTTAGAAAATAATAAAATAGGCAAAAGGAATAATTTTACTCAAGAAAAAGAAACTGAAATAGATTTTAAAGAATCCTTAGATAGTATAAAAAAAATAATTGGTGAAAAAGATAAAAAAATAAATAAAGAAGAAACTATCATTGTTGATAAGAATAATTATTTAAACAATAATGATAAGAATATGCAAAATGAAGTTAAAGAAATAAAAGAATTATTAAATAAAGTTATTAGAAATACTAATAAGGAAGAAGAAGAAAATGAAATAGAAGAATATCTAAAAAATATAGATATTGATGATGATTTGATAAAAGAATTATTAAGTAAAGATTATAATAATATAGAAGAGTTTAAAAAATATTTTACTATGTTATTAGATAAGGAAATTAACATTTGCCATGAAAATTTAAATGGTAAGGTAGTTTTAGTTGGGCCAACGGGAGTAGGAAAAACAACAACTATAGCAAAGCTTGCTGGAAGATTAGCTTTAATAGAAAAGAAGAAGGTTGGATTAATAACTATAGATACCTATAGAATAGGAGCTGTAGAACAACTAAAAACTTATGCTGAAATTATGAATATTCCATTTAAGGTAGTTATAACATTAAAAGAGATGGAAAATGCAGTTAAAGAGCTAGAAGATTGCGATGTAGTTTTAATAGATACAACAGGTAGAAGTAGTAAAAATACGATGCAAATATCTGAGCTTAGGGCTTTTACTCAAAAAGTTAATGCAGATCACATAATGTTAGTTATAAGTGGAACTACAAAAAATAGAGATATAATAACAATCTTAAATGGTTATAGTGAGCTTTGTTATGAAAAATTAGTAATAACAAAGTTAGATGAAACAAGCTCCTATGGAGGTATATATAATATAGTAAAAAGATCAAGAAAACCTATAGCATATATTACAACTGGACAAAATGTTCCTGATGACATAAAAATACCTTCTAATGATGAAATACAAAAGCTTATTCTAGGGGAGGAAACTATATGTTAGATCAAGCAGAAAGCTTAAGAAGACTAGCAAAAGGTGAACTCCTAGAAAGTTCTAAAAGAAAAGCAAGAATAATAACTATAACATCTGGCAAGGGTGGAGTTGGTAAAAGTAACTTTGTAGTAAATTTAGCAATCACATTAGTAGAATTAGGGAAAAAAGTTTTAATATTTGATGCAGATATAGGTATGGGAAATGATGATGTATTAATGGGTATATATCCTAAAAACAGTGTTTTAGATTTAATGAATGGAAAGCTAGCAATAGAAGATATAATAGTTGATGGACCAGAAGGGGTAAAGCTTCTACCAGGAGGAAGTGGACTTAATAATATAGAGGATCTTCAGCAAAGTCAAAGGGACTTATTTCTAAAGAAAATTGAAATGTTAGAAGGATTTGATTATATTTTTATAGATACAGGAGCAGGAATAAGTAGAAGTGTTTTAGCTTTTATTGCATGCTCAGATGATTTGATATTAGTAACAACTCCAGAACCGACTTCATTAACAGATGGATATAGCTTATTAAAGGCTGTGGATCACTTTAAAATAAAAAATAATGCTAATATAGTAGTAAATAAAGTTTTAGATAAAAAAGAGGGAGATCAAACTTTTTTAAAATTTAAAACAGCAGTAAATAGATTTTTATCCTTAGAGGTCAATCATTTAGGTATTATATATGAAGATAGAAAGTTGATTATGGCTGTAAGGGAGCAAAATCCATTTGTAATAGGATATCCTAATTGTGATGCAGCTAAATGTATTAAAAATATAGCAGAGAAAATTATAGGAGAAAAAAAACAATCTGTAGGTATAGGAGCTCAAGGGTTATTTAAAAAATTCTTTAATATTTTTTCTTAGGGGGTTAGTCATGGCAAAGTTAGAATTGGGTATAAATTTTAGAATTGATGTTCTGTGGGAAGAGAATATGTATAAATCTACAATTCAAGATATAACGGACAACGAGGTCTTAATAACTATTCCAGTAACAGATGGAGTTTATTTAACCTTAAAAGATGGAGACGTAATAGAACAAATTTATTATGATAATAAGGGTAATCTTTTTGGATATAAAAGTAAAGTTATAGGAAGAACTACAGAAAAAAATATTTCTTTTTATAGATTAAGTAAACCTTATGATATAACAAGAATTCAAAGAAGAGATTATGTAAGGGTTAATGTTGTACAAGTAATTAACTATATAAGAGAAGAAGATTTAAAAGAAGAAATTAAAGGGGAAGAAAAATATGAACATGCTCTATTACTAGACTTAAGTGGTGGAGGTATGAGAATTAAAATAAAGGAAGAAATAAAGGCTGAAGATATTATAGTTGCAAACTTAATTTATGAAAATCAAAAAATAACTGTAAGAGGCAAGGTAGTAAGAGCTGATAAGACAGATGATAAAAGGTATATATGTGGTATAAAATTTTATGATATAGATAATACAACTAGAGAAAAAATAATAAGAACTGTATTTACAATAATGAGAAAGCAAAGGGAACTTATTTAGAGGAGGTTATTAGTATGGAATGTCAAAGCCCTATAATTCATAAAGAGCAAGTAGTCGAAAAGTATATACCATTAGTTAAATATTTGGCTTCTAGAGTTATGCTTGGCAAAACTAAGTATTTAGAATACGAAGATTTAGTGAGTTATGGAATTGTTGGGCTTTTAGATGCAATTAGTAGATATGATTCAAGCAAGGGAATGAAGTTTTCATCCTATGCAACATTAAGAATAAAAGGTGCAATGATTGATGAAATTAGAAAAAATAGACCTATATCAAAAGGTGCTATGGATAAGCTTGCTAAATATAATGAATCTGTAGAGAAGTTGCAAAATAGGTATATGAGAGAGCCGAGCTTACAAGAGATTGCAAAAGAATTAAATATATCAGTTCAAGAAGTTGCTCAAGTAGAAAATTATATAAATTATATGTCAGTAATGTCATTGGAATCTATAATTTATTCCGATGATGATGATGTTACAATTATGGAAACTTTAGAAGATAAAAATACTATTTCTCCAGAAGAATCATTGGAATATAAAGAAAAGATAGAAATACTATCAGAAGCAATAGAAAAATTAAAGGAGAAAGATAAGCTTATTTTAAACTTATATTATTATGAAAAATTAACCCTAAAAGAAATAGGACAAATCCTAGAGGTATCGGAATCTAGAGTTTGTCAATTACATAGTAGAGCAATAAGAAATTTAAGAGGAATAATGCAAAAAGTAAATTATATATAAGGTTTTAACTTTAGAAGTATATGTAAATATAATTAGTAAGGATTTAGTTTTATAAAAATATAAATGTATTAAGATTCTTAATTGAAACATATATAGAAGGGGAGGATAAAATGCTTCCTATATTAATAATACTAATAGGAATTATACTTATAATTTTAAATATTAAAGCTATAAAAAAAGAAGATAAATCTTTTGAAAAAATATTGAAAAGAGAAGAAGTAAATAATAATAGAGATTATGACTTGGAAATAATTTCGATAAGAAAAGATTTAGCAGAAACAATATTAGACTTACAAAAAGAAATAGAGGAATTAAAAATATCTATCAATGATATTAAGAATAGTACATTAATGGACGATAATAGAAGTAATATTGAAAACTATACAGAAGAAAGTTCAGATAAGAGTATAAATGAAGAGGTAATATCAGAAATAAATTTTTCGAATAAAGTTAACCTTGAAAATAATAAGCTAGAAAAAGTTAAAAAGCTTTTAGAAAATGGGTTAACTGATGATAAAATATGTGAAGAACTATCCATAGGCAAGGGGGAAGTATTATTAATAAAAAGTTTATTAAAAAACTAGGTATAATATTAGATTTCTTAACTGATAAAAAAATTCTTATGGGAATAGGGATAGGAATGGTATTAACTTCAATATTTATGTTTGGTTATAGTTACAATAAAGAAATTTCAAATAGCAAAATAGAAGAAAAGGCTAGAGGCCTTGGAATGCATTATGACAGTGAATGTAAAGTACTATTTAAAGGGGATGAGAATAATGATTAGAAGTCTATATACAGCTGTATCAGGGTTAATATCCTTAGAAAATAGACAGGCTAATGTAACAAATAATATAACAAATGCTAATACAACTGGATTTAAGGGTGATAATTTATCAATAAAGAGTTTTGATGACGTGATGATTCAAAATAGGGACAAAATAGTTAATGGTAAAAATGTAACTCAAAGAATTGGAACTTTAAGTTTAGGATCTAAAATAGATAGTGTAGATACAGCCTTTACTCAAGGGGTTATTAAAAGTACAGATAAACCAACAGATTTTGCAATAGAGGGAAGAGGCTTTTTTGCTATACAAAGACAAACTGATAATGGAAATGAAGTTTTATATACAAGGGATGGAAATTTTAAAGTTGGAAATGATGGATACCTTATAAATACCAATGGAGATAGAGTTCTTGGATCAAATAAAAATACAGGCGCACTAGAGCCAATATTTATAGGTGGAGATAAATTTGTTTTAGATAAAAATAATAACTTATATATAGGAAATAGAGCAACACATACATTAGCGACAGCTGATTTTGAAGATTATGGACAACTAAAAAAAGTAGGGGATAACTATTATAAGGGAGAGAACCCTATATACAATGCACAGGTTTGGGTAACACAAGGAGCATTAGAAGGATCAAATATAAATATTTCAAATGAAATGGTAAATATGATAACTACTATGAGAAGTTTTGAAACTAATCAAAAAGTTGTTCAAACAATTGATGAAACTTTAGGTAAAGCTGCAAATGAAATCGGAGTAGTTAGATAGTAGGAGGAAAACTTATGCTAAGAACCTTATGGACTAGTAAATCAGGAATGAATGCAAATCAGGATAAATTAGATGCTATATCTAATAATTTAGCTAACTCAACTACTATGGGGTATAAGAAAATGGAAGTTGGGTTTAAAGATTTATTAACAGAATCTTTAGATAGAAATGGTGTTCCACTTAATGACAAGACTTCTGTTATAGGAACAGGTACAAGAACTTCAGAGTGGTTTAGAGATAACTCTCAAGGAATGCTTCAACAAACTTCAATAAGTACGGATTTATCTATAGATGGAAATGGATATTTTAAAATAATTTCACCAAATGGAGAAGAAGCATATACAAGAGATGGAGCTTTGGCAATAGACGCTAGAGGAAGACTAGTAGATAATAGGGGTAATAAACTAAATCTTAATTATCTAAATGGTTATTCAGAGAATAATGTTGTTTTTAATAAAAACAATTTTCTTGTAGATAAAAAGGGACAAGTTTACATAAAGGATAAAGGTAATTTTGTACAAGTTGCAGAAATTCCAGTATATACGGCAGTAGGAGATAGGGCATTTTTATCAATAGGAGATAACCTTTTTACTCCATCACCAGGAGTTCAGGTTCAAAGAACTGCAGATTTTGACATATATCAAGGTGCATTAGAGGGTTCAAATGTTGACGTAGCCACTGAATTTGCAGATATGATAGTAACACAAAGAGCATTTGAATTAAGTTCAAGAGGTGTTAGAACTGCAGATGAAATGTGGGGAATGCTTAATAATATGAGATCAAAATAAAACAAAACTAATAATAGATAATTAATAGTGAAGAATTAAGAGTTAAGTTTAGAATATTTAGCTCTTAATTTTTACTATAAAATGAAAAAGGCTGAGATTTTCTCAGCCTTTTTATTCTTTGGAAATTATAAAAAGCTTACTATGTGAATAACTTTTTATAATTTCCTTCCTTTAGTTTTGAAGTTCACCTATGTAATTTTGCGATGACTTGGAGCGAAGCGACGGAATAAGCAAAACTTACATAGGTGAACTTTTTTATTTTAGAAACTACATAACAATCTCAAGTGAAATTTAAAATTACTTTGATGTTACAGCTGATGTTATTGGTGGAACTACTTGTTTCTTTCTTGAAAGTACTCCATCTAAGAAAGCAGTACTATCTTTTAGTGTAACTTTAAATGCTTTTTCAACTATTTCTGGTTTATCTCCAGCAACTAGTATTTGTGAGCCTTCGTTAAGTATGTCTGTAAGTAGTAACAGTACCATATCTAATTTAGCTTCTTTTGCCTTAGTGTTCATATAAGCTAGCATTTCATCTTTAAGTGGCATAAATCCTTCAATATCCATTGTATTTACTTGAGCTACACCAACTCTTGTATCCTCAATTGTAAATGGTTTGAAGTCTTGATTAAAGATTTGCTCTACTGTCTTTCCTTTTAATGAAGTTCCAGCTTTAAACATTTCTTTAGCGAATTCTTCTACATTTATTCCAGCTATCTCTGCTAGCTTTAAGCAAATATTTTTATCTTGAGCAGTGCAAGTTGGACTTCTAAATAAAAGAGTATCTGAAATTATTGCACCACATAAAAGTCCAGCAGCTTGTCTTGAAGGTCTTATTCCATTTTCAAAGAAACATTTACCAACTATAGTAGAAGTACTTCCAATAGGTTCACTTCTAAAATATAATGGACCGCTAGTTTGGATATCAGCTACTCTGTGGTGATCTATAATTTCTAGAATTTCAGCTTCTTCAAGTCCATCAACAGATTGACTTCTTTCATTATGATCAACTTGAATAATTTTCTTTTTATAATTAGAGATTAAATGATATCTTGATACTGCACCAAGAACTTTACCATTTACTCCAATAACAGGATAGCTTCTATATCTAGTATCTATCATAACTTTCTTTACATCTTCAACTAATTCGTCAGTTGAGAAAGTAACTAAATTATCTTTAATCATTACGTATCCAACAGGAATACTTTGAATTATAAGTCTTGATGCAGTGAATGAATCATGTGGAGTTGTAATAATACTTATGTTAGCTTCTCTAGCTTTTTCAATTATAGCAGTACTTGGTGCATGAGACCCTGTAATTATCATAAGTGATATCTTAAGATCAAGTAAGGCATTTTGAACCTCTTCTCTATCTCCAACTATAGCAATATCTCCTTCTTCTATATGGTCTTTCATGCTATCAGGTTGCATAGCTGTAACAACTATTTTACCAGGGAAATTTTTTCTTGCAGTATCAACATAAATTTCCTTTGCTGATAAAGTATCTATTATATTTTCAAGAGAAGTGCTACTTTTTGCTAAAATTCTATTATCCCATATATCCATATAGCAAGAAGTTAAGTTAGAAATAGCTAAAACTCCAAGTAAATGTTCATTTTCATCAGCTACTGGAAGTGTTTTTATATTTCTATCCTTCATTATATTCCAAGCTGTTTTTAAAGATATCTCTGGTGAAACAGGAGTTATCTTATCAAATTCTAAATCTTCAATTTTTAATTTTACAGTTTTTAACAGTCTAGGAGCCTCAACTCCAAAATAATCAAGAATATATTGAGTTTCTTGACTTACATTTCCAAGTCTTACTGGTATTGCAGGCATATTGCCTGTCTTATTTTTAAATTCAGCATATGAAAAAGCTGCACATATTGAATCAGAATCTGGATTCTTATGTCCAGTTACATAAATTACGTCTTTCAAATTATGACCCTCCTTAGTTAATAATTATATATACATATTCTATATTTATATTACCGATTTGTAAAGCTATCTAATTAAAGTATATGTAGAAATTTGTATATTAAACTATATTATTAAGTAAGTAATGAAAAATTTGTAGAATAAATATTAATAAAAATATATTAAATATGAAATAGTAAAAAAAATCATATCTTTTAATTTACTAAATATAATATATAGAAACTATTTTAAGGAGGACAACCAGTGATACAGGAAAGAGAAATATCAAGGGGTCTATCTACAAAGGAAGCAGAGAAAAGGAAGAGCACTTATGGGTTAAATGAATTATCCCACAAGAAAAAAACATCACCTATCATAATTTTTTTATCTCAATTTAATGATTTTATTGTTTGGGTATTAATAGCTGCAACTATAATATCTGGTTTAATGGGAGATAAAGCAGATGCGATAACAATACTTATAATAGTAATTGTAAATGCAATAATGGGCTTTGTACAGGAATATAGAACAGAAAAGTCATTAGAGGCATTAAAGGAACTTGCAGCCCCAACATGTAAAGTAATTAGAGATGGAGTTTTAAAGGTATTAAACTCAATAGAAGTTACATTGGGTGATTTAGTAATTTTAGAAGCTGGAGACAGAATTCCAGCAGACGGTACATTTATTGAAGCTTCAGGTGTAATGATAGATGAGTCACTTTTAACTGGAGAATCAGTAGGAGTATCTAAAGATTCTAAAAAAGGGAAAAACCAAGGATTTATGGGAACTACAGTTTTAAAGGGTAGAGGTGTTTTTCTTGTTGATGGTATTGGAATGAATACAGAAATGGGGAAAATAGCAAATCTTTTAGATAATATCGAAGAAGAAAAATCTCCGTTAAGAGAAAGATTAGATTCACTAGGAAAAATACTGGTGGCACTATGCTTAGTTATATGTGCTGTAGTAACTGTTCTTGGAATACTTAGAGGTAATGAAATAACAGAAATGTTTTTACTTGGAGTCTCATTAGCTGTCGCAGCAATACCAGAAGGTTTAGCTGCTATAGTAACTGTTGCTTTAGCATTGGGTGTATCTAGAATGTTAAAGAAAAATGCATTAGTGAGAAAGCTTCCAGCAGTAGAAACCTTAGGGTGTACATCTGTTATATGCTCAGATAAAACAGGAACATTAACTCAGAATAAAATGACAGTTAAAGAAATATATATGAACGGAAAGATATACGATGTTGATAAAGAGGAACTAAGCAATCATTCAAATATAATGAAAGCATTAGTTTACTGTAATGACTGTAATTATGATTTTAATATTAAAAACATAGAAAAAGCTTTATATGGAGATCCTACTGAAACTGCATTAATAAAAGCATTTTTTAAAGATACAAACTTACTTAAAGCATTTGTGTCTAATGCACAAAGAGTTTATGAAATTCCATTTGATTCTTCTAGAAAAATGATGAGTGTTATAGTTAGGGAAGGAACAAAGGAAGTTTGTTATATGAAGGGAGCTCCAGAAAGAGTTATAGAAAGATGTACTCACATATTAGAAAATGGAACTATAAAACCATTAACTGCTCAAAAGAAGAGGCAAGTAGCATCATATATTGAATCAATGTCAAATAGAGCCTTAAGATGCATAGCTGCAGCATATAAGGAAAATAATTTAGTAAAGAGTGAAGGTTTAGAAAAAGATTTAATATTTTTAGGTGTTGCAGGAAGTATCGACCCACCAAGAGTAGAAGTAAGAGATGCTGTGTTAAAGTGTAAACTTGCGGGAATACAACCTGTAATGATAACAGGAGACCATAAAAATACAGCTTTAGCAATTGCTAAATCTATAAATATATGTAATACAGATGATCAAGCAATGACTGGTGAAGAAATTGAGAAAACTAGTGATGAAGATCTTATGAAAAAAGTAAAAAATGTAAGAGTTTTTGCGAGAGTATCTCCACATCATAAGCTTAGAATTGTAAAAGCCTTTAAAAAGCAAAATAATATAGTTGCAATGACTGGAGATGGTGTAAATGATGCTCCTGCAATAAAAGAAGCTGATATAGGAATTGCTATGGGAATATCAGGAACAGATGTAACAAAAGAGGCGGCATCGATGGTATTAATGGATGATAATTTTGCAACTATAGTATCAGCTGTAGAAGAGGGAAGAGTAATATATGATAATATAAGAAAGTTTATAAGATATTTATTGTCTTGTAATTTGGGTGAAGTATTAACAATGTTTTTAGCATCATTATTTTACTTACCTAATCCGCTTACTCCAATACAAATACTATTTGTTAACTTAGCGACAGATGGTTTACCAGCAATTGCTCTTGGAGTAGATCCTCCAGATAGAGATATAATGATGCAACAACCAAGAGAAAAAGGTGAAGGTATTTTTGCAAGAGGATTATGGTCAAAGATTGTAGTAAGAGGATGTTTAATTGGAATTTGTACTTTACTTTCATTTATGACAGGAAGATTGTATGGAATGGATTTAGCTACATGTAGGACATTAGCTTTAATAACTCTTGTTATGTCACAATTACTGCATGTTTTTGAATGTAGATCAGAAAGACATTCAATTTTTGAAATTAAGGTATTTAGTAATCCTTATTTAGTTGGAGCTGTAGCTGTCTCAATGCTAATGGTATGTTCAATATTATATATTCCATTTTTAGCAGATGTATTTAATACTGTACCATTAAAGATTGAGCAATGGGGAATTGTGCTATTCTACTCAGGAATAATCTTCTTAATAAATAGTGTGTATTTATTTATAAAATCAAAAAAATAATAAATATATATTTAAAAAAGTTCACTTATCAAATAATATAATTTAGTTTATAATAAACATAATAAGTTACAAAATAAAAAAGTTTCTTATAAATAATTGAAGGTTATTCTATTTGAAGGTGGTACTATGAAGGGAAATTTTCTAGTTGTAGATAAAAGAGTTTTGCCAGAGGTCTATGAAAAAGTAGTAGATGCAAAAAGGCTATTAGAAGAAGGTAAGGTTAAGGATATTACTGAAGCAGCTAAAACTGTAAATATTAGTAGAAGTGTTTATTATAAATATAAGGACTCAGTTTTTGCACTTGTAGAAACTGAGCAAGGAAAAAAGGTAACTATTAATATGATGATAAAAGACAACAAGGGGGTGCTTTCAGGAATATTAAATTATATTTCTGAAGAAGGCGGTAGCATAATAACAATAAACCAAGGAATACCTATGAATAAAAGAGCTAATTTAAGCTTAACAATTGATATATCATCACTTAGTGGGGATCTAAAAACTTTACTTGAATATTTAGCTACTTTAAAAGATGTAGAAAAGGTAGAGTTTGTAGCCATGGAATAATTTAATTATGATTTAAGTTTCTTTAGAGGTTTTAATCTTTTAAAAAGGAAGAATAATTTTAAATTATTCTTTCTTTTATTTTTATAAGATTATAGTTTGGTAATATTTCTTAATAATATTTATAAAATATATTATATAAATATTTTAGGAGAGATTAGCCTTTGTTAGAAATACTTTGGTCAATATTTACAGTGATTTTAATAACAACAATTATACTTATTATAGAGTATAGAAAGATGAAGAGTGATAATAAGTAAAATAGAAGATTATCTCTAGATATAACTATATATTTAAAGAGATAATCTTTTTTACTAGATCATGAGCAAAATCATATTAATAAATTAAACCTTTATTTATTTTTAGAAATTTGATATAGTAAGTTTAAATATGGTAAAAAGATAGAGGGATTTTAATTTATACTGAATTAATCTTACTATTATGATTTAAGAATATATTTTATATAGGTATTTTTATGATAGTTAGAAATTTTAAGTTTAGGAAATGCTAAAATAGAGTAATATGATAATAAAGGAGGGATAATGCTTGGATATTTATTTTGATAATAGTTCAACAACAAAACCTTACAAAGAAGTTATAGATGAAGTTTCAAATGCAATGGAGGAATACTTCGGTAATCCATCTTCTCTCCATAAGATAGGAATAAAGTCTGAAAAAAGACTTACAGAAGCAAGAGAATTTTTAGGTAAAAGCATAAATGCATCTAAGGAAGAAATATACTTTACTTCAGGTGGAAGTGAAGCAAACAACTTAATAATTAAAGGTTTAGTTAAAACAGGGCATCATGTTATTACTACAATTTTTGAGCATCATTCAGTTTTAATGGCCTATAAGGAACTTGAAAAAAATGGTGTTAAGGTTACATATTTAGAAGTAGATAAAGATGGGAAAATAGATATAGAGGAGTTAGGTGAGGCTATATCTAAAGATACTGTATTAATTTCTATAATGCATGTAAATAATGAAATTGGATCTATACAGGATATAGAAGCAATAGGAAAAATAATAAAAGAGAAAAGCTCTAGAGCAAGATTTCATGTTGACGCAGTTCAATCTTATGGAAAACTAGATATAGATGTTAAAAAAATGAATATAGACATGTTATCTGTAGCTTCTCATAAGATTCATGGACCAAAGGGAATTGGATTTTGTTATATTAAAAAAGGAATAGTTTTAAATTCTCTTATAAGTGGTGGAAGTCAAGAAGGGGGAGTTAGAGGTGGAACTCAAAATGTTCCAGCTATAGTAGGTTTACATAAGGCAGCAGAAATAACATCAAATCAGAAAAATGAAAGCTATAATTACGTAAATAGTTTAAAAGAATATATGATAAAAAGACTAGAAGAAATAGATAATATAAGAATAAATAGTCCACTAAGATGTGATTTTACACCATATATATTAAATGTTTCTTTTATTGGAGTAAGAGCTGAAGTGTTACTTCATTTATTAGAGGATAGAGATATTTTTGTAGCTACTGGTTCTGCTTGTACATCAAAAAGTAGTGTAGTAGCAGGAAGTTATGTAATAAAAGCTTTAGGATTAAGCAATAAAGAAATAGAAAGTGCTATCAGATTTTCATTTTCAAAGTTTAATACTAAAGAAGAAGTTGATAAAGTTATAGAAGTTCTAAAAAGCTCATTAACATTTTTAAGGAGAGTCAAAAAATGAATAAATTGATATTAGTTAAATATGCATCAGAAATTTTTTTAAAGGGTTTAAATAGAAATAAATTTGAAAAAAAGCTTAGAGATAATATAAAGAAAAAACTAAAGGGAATAGAATATAGCTTAATATCAGATCAGGGAAGATACTTTATTAAAGCTGATGATATAGAAGAAGCTGCAGAAAGAGTAAGAAAAGTTTTTGGTGTTTCAGAAGTTTGCATAGTAACAGAAGTTCCAAGGGATATGGAAGCAATTAAGGAAGAAGCACTAAGAAAGGTTAAAGAAGCAAATCCAAAAAACTTTAAAATCGAGACAAATCGAGCAAATAAATTATTTCCTAAAAACTCATTAGAAACCTCTAAAGAAGTTGGGGCATATGTAGTTTATCATATGAATGGATTAGAAGTTAAGGTTAAAAATCCAGAGTGTTTAGTAAATATAGAAATTAGAGAAAATGCATACATATATACAACTAAAGATAAAATTAAAGGGGCTGGAGGTTTACCATATGGAATAAATGGTAGTACTATGCTTATGTTGTCAGGAGGTATAGACTCACCAGTTGCAGGATATCTAATGGCTAGGAGAGGTGTTGAGCTACATTGTGTTTATTATCATAGTCATCCTTATACATCAGAAAGAGCTAAAGATAAGGTTAAAGATTTAGCAAAGATACTTTCAACATATACAGAAAGAGTAAACTTGCATATAGTACCATTTACAGAAATACAAATGGCAATAATAAACGGATGTAGAGAAGATGAATTAACTATAATAATGAGAAGATTTATGATGAGAGTTGCTTGCTCACTTTCAGAAAAATATGGAATTCAATCAGTAGCATCAGGAGAAAGTATAGGTCAAGTTGCAAGCCAAACTATGGAAGGATTAATGGTAAGTAATGATTGCGCCGACAGACCAGTATTTAGACCTTTAATAGCTATGGATAAAACAGATATAATGGATATAGCTAGAGAAATTGGAACATATGAAACTTCAATATTACCTTATGAAGATTGTTGTACTATATTTGTTCCAAAACATCCTAAAACAAAACCAAGAGTTGATTTGATAAGACAATCAGAGTCAGTATTAAATATAGATGAATTAGTAAATAAAGCTATAGAAGAAACAGAACTTGTAGTTTTTAATTAAATAATAGATTATTATATTAAATTAATGTAAAACAAAAACAGCCTGTATAGGCTGTTTTTATTATCTTGTTCTCATTCTTGTAGCTTGCTGCCTTGCTTTCTTTATTTGACTGTGATCGAATGGTTGTAAGTCTTTCTTAGTAGTTAAGTTAGCTATATTTGAAATAGTAATAACTTCTGAATCAGCCTTACCTTTTTCACCTTCAATTCCCATAATTATTACTTTATGACCTTGTTTAACTTCAATAAAAGTTGGCTTTTTAAACCATTTTTTAGCTTTATATTGAGTTTTAACTACACCTTTACCCATATCTGGCTTTATTAAAATATTAATAGTTAATTTTCTCATAATACCTAATATGTTTTTTTCTTCAATTTTTACAGATAAAACAGTACCAGCAGTACTGGTCATTCTATCACCGTATTTTTCCATATATGCATCTGTAAAATATTTACTCATCTTATCTTTGAAACCCATACTTAAAACTCCTTTATATTTAAGAAATATTGTAATAATCAAATAATTATAATAACAAGGTCATTATAACATAATTCCATTATTAATTAAACAAAAAGTTAAATTAATTACCTAACTCTCTTTCATACAACCTATTTAAAAGGTTTATGTGATGCTCCTCATCTAATATTATTCTATTAATTATGGCAATTATGTTTTCATCTTTTACTACACTAGCAGTTTTTCTATATTGTTTTATAGATTCTTTTTCCATAGAAATATCTGATATAAGTAGTTTTTTTAGTGAGTTATCTGTATTTATAAATTTTGAATTCCAATGAAAGTCTTTACCTTTCTTCTTTATAGAAAAAGTAGGATTACCACCAAGTGCAGAAATTAGCTCTCCAATGATTTCTAAATGATGCATTTCAACAATTACAATTCCTCTTAAAGTGTTTTTAACATAATCATCAGTTATTAATTCATGGTAAGTATATTGAGCTACTGCTGTTAATTCTGAAACCATACCACAATAATTAACTTTAATTAAGTTAGCATAATCTATATTTTTTTTACATACTTCAATCTGTGGATAAGGTAAGTCTAATGAGCAGTTAAGATTTAAGTTTTTATAATCACTTTTCATGATATCACCTTTAAATTATTTATTATTATAATATATGAAGATATCATTTATAGTGATATAAAACTAATAGTTGAAATATGAAAACAATATAGTAGTATAATATATACTATATTATTTTTAATTTTAGGAATAATATACAATTAAACTTAAAATGAGTATTAAAAAACTAAAGGAGGATAAAATGAACATAATATTTGATGAAAAAACTAAAGAGGCATTGTTAAGTGAAGTGGAAAAAAGCAACTATAATCAAATAAGAGTAAAGGTAGTAGCTATCGGTTGTGGAAAGCCTGCATATGATTTATATGCAGATTTTATTTCAGATGAAGATTTTGAAGTTATAATTAGTGATGTAAAATTCGTTATAGCTAAAAAAGATGAGAAGTTATGTAATGGTATTGAGATAAAATATGATAAAGAAGTATATAATAAAGGGTTTTATGTTAGAAGCTTATAAAGGATAATACTTTCTTATATAAGAAATAAAAAGATGAGAGATTTATTAAGTCTCCCATCTTTTTTCATAATACTAAGAGGATACTAATCGATGTATCCATTAGTATTATTGCCTATAAAAAAAATATTATTCACTTTATTTTAGCTACTTAAAATATTTATAAATGTATGATATATAATCTTTCTTTTTTAGTTTATTTATAAACATAATTATTACTAAAAATTATAAATGTATCATATAACTATAAAATAGCCTTAAATAAGTAAACAATAGCATTAGCTAAACATATTATGTATTACCTAAACTTTAGATAAAAGGAGAACCTTTAATTTAATTTTTATAAATTGTTATAATTTTGTTATAAAACTGACACAGTTTTTATAGTATAATAGTCTTGAGTAATTAATATGCTTAAAGTAAAGTGAGGGAATATTATATATGGAGAAACTTCTCATAGACAGAATTAATCTGACAATTGAGAACTATAGAAATGCAAAAAAAGATCTTAGAAATGATGGAGATTTAATTAACCATTTTGCATCTTTAGTTTTCGCTCATTACAAAAAAGAAATTCCATTTGAAAAAGTAAAAGAAATTAGAAAGTATATAAAGGGAACTTCTTCTAGGGTGTCACCTTTTAGAGGGGACATGCTTTATATTCTATCTTTATTAATTTCATTAGAAGAAGGTAATGAAAATCAACTAATAGATGATATATATGAAGTTATGGATATTCTTAAATTTCAAGGATTTAATGAATGTGATTACTTAGTACTAACAGCATTTGTTATAGCTAAGTATGGTAATAATAAGGATAAGAATGAAATTGCATATAAAATGAAGGAAGTTTATATTTTGTTAAAGGAAAAATATTATAATATAACTGGAGAAGATGACTATTTAGTTTGTGCATTATGGGCATTGAACGACATAGATGTTAGTACAATTGATGAGTTTATAGAGACTATTTATAGTCATATGACAGATTTAAATATTAAGTCAAAAAATAGTATTCAAGGACTAACTAATGCAATAATGTTAAATGGTTCTTCAGGAAATATGTATAGAACAATAGAATTTATGCTACAATTAGAAAAAAGAGATATAAAGTTAGCTCAACAATTCTTACCTTTACTAGGAGTATTATCAAATAATGATATGAGAAAAAACATTGATTTAATTGAAGACGTAGTAGATACTCTTTGTGAAGAAGAAAGTGAATATGAATATTATATGGATAAAGGTTTTAGAACTATTATTGCAATATCTATATTATCATTTATAAATATTTCTGATAAAAGAAACTATATAGATGAACTATTAGCTCAAGGAGTATATTGCTTTATAAAGTCGAAAAATAAAGGGATGTTTGCTGAAGCCTTAGCTTAAAGGGAGTAAATATGGAAAGGTTGATTTTACATGTAGATATGGATGCATTTTTTGCATCAGTAGAACAACTAGATAATAAAAAGCTTAGAGGAAAGCCAGTAATAGTTGGTGGAGTAAGTGAACGAGGAGTTGTTTCTACTTGTTCATATGAAGCTAGAAAGTACGGAGTACATTCTGCAATGCCTATTTTTATAGCACAAAAATTATGTCCACATGCAATATACTTAAGAACTAGATATATTCGATATAAGGAAGTTTCAAATCAAGTATTCAATATATTAAAAGATGTTACCCAAATTATAGAGCCTCTTTCAATAGATGAAGCTTATTTAGATATAACTAATAGTAATTTTAATAATGGAATAGAGGCTGCAAAATATATAAAAAGCAGAGTTTTCAAAGAAATTGGTTTAACTATTTCAATTGGGATATCATATAATAAATTTTTAGCAAAATTAGCATCTGATTGGAATAAGCCTAATGGTATTAAGGTTATAACAAAAGAAATGATACCTGAAATTTTGCTACCGCTTCCAATATCTAAAATACATGGATTGGGAAAAAAGTCAGTTGAAAAGCTAAATAACATAGGTATATTTTTAATAAAGGACTTATATGAAATGCCAAAAAGTTTTTATATAGAGTATCTTGGAAAATATGGTTTAGAAATTTATGATAGAATACGTGGAATTGATAATAGAGAAGTAGAAGTAGAAAGAGATAGAAAATCTTATGGCAAAGAAAGAACCTTAAAAACAGATACTGATGATAAAGAAGAGTTAATTATTTATTTAAAGGAATTCTCTAATGAAATCAGTAAATATCTTATGAGAGCAAATATAGAAGGTAAAACAATAACAGTAAAATATAAAACAAGTGATTTTCAAAATCATACAAGAAGTAAAACATTAAGTTACTATACAAATAATTTTGAGGATATATATAAGACTTGCAAGGAAATACTAAATAATGAGGAACTAAAAAAAGGAGTTAGATTAATAGGAGTTACTATATCATCATTTAAGGAAAATACAATGGAACAACTTAGTTTATTTTAAAAATGAATTAATCTTTATAAAAAATAGTCTTTGTTTTAAAACCTCTTTAATTACTAGAGGTTTTCATTTATAATAAACTTCTAGAGAAAAAATAGTTAAACATACAGGAGGAGATCTTATATGAATAAAAAAGATTTAGCAAGAATGATAGATCATACTATCTTAAAGGCAGATGCTACAGAAATGGAAGTTGAAAAACTTTGTAATGAAGCATTAGAGTATAATTTTGCATCAGTTTGCATTAATCCAGCTATGGTAGAAAAAGCTGCAACTATGTTAAAGGGTAGCGATGTAAAGGTTTGTACGGTTATTGGATTTCCTTTAGGAGCAACTACAACAGAAGTAAAAGCTTTTGAAACTGAAGATGTTATTAAAAAGGGCGCAACAGAAGTTGATATGGTTATAAATATAGGAAAGCTAAAAGAAGGAAATTTAGAATATATTAAAAAGGATATAGAAGCTGTTGTTAATGCTGCAAAAGGAAAGGCTTTAACAAAAGTAATTATAGAAACTTGCCTTTTAACTGATGAAGAAAAAGTAACTGCTTGTAAATTATCAAAAGAAGCTGGGGCAGACTTTGTAAAGACTTCTACAGGATTTAGCACTGGAGGAGCTACTGCTAGTGATATAAAACTTATGAGAGAAACAGTAGGACCAGAACTTGGAGTTAAAGCTTCAGGCGGAGTTAGAAGTAATGCAGATGCTATAGCTATGATTGAGAATGGAGCTACAAGAATTGGTGCTTCAGCTTCAATATCAATATGTGAAGGAACAGAATCAAACTCAACATATTAATATTAAATTTTATATTTAAATCCATATAATGAACATTTTTTATAGAATTAAAATTTTATAAATGCAGATAATAAATTTGTATTATATAGGAGGTGTTTATTATGAACAATGGAAATAATAAAAAACATAAGGAAAAAGGAAATAGTAGCGTTACTGAAGGTCATAGAGATAAGAAGACAGCTACAGATAATCAATGGGGTAAATGATTGTTAATTAAGAGTTCTGCAATTAAAAGTAGTTTATGTTGTAGACTCTTTTATCAATAATTAGTTTTACTTATATTATATATAAAAAAATGACAGGAGTTAGGCTTAGTAACTCCTGTTGTTTTTTATTCTTTAGAAAATTATAAAATTTTTATAATTTATTTATTTAGTAATTCTAAGTGAGGATAATAATTTTATGACAGCTTGGAGTGATGCCACGGAGTAAAGAAAATTATTATTTGTAATTTTTCAAACTTAAATAGAAATTTGCTTCTGTTAAATTTTGATAAGGAGAAATCCATAACCCAGCTATACCAAAGGTAAGAATAGCTAAAAGCCACCAACCTATAAAGGATAATTCTAATACAAAGAAATCCCATTTATGACCTGACATCATATTTGAACTTTCTTCTAAGCATTCAAATATGCGTTTACTTGGATCTTCAGCTAAAATATAAAAAGCTTGAGAAAACATTAAAGCTACTATAATTCCAGGAATTATCAAAAATAAAGTTGCAATACCAATTGCAAGCATCATTAAAATATATAAGCCTAGAGTTTTAAAGTAAATATTAAAATTTGAAAATAAATCTTTAAACTGAGGCTCTTCATTATTAGTTATGAAATTTAGTAAAAATTTACTTAGTCCTACAGATATAACTCCACCAAAAAGAAGTGAGATTATATTAATAGAAATAGAAACAGAGCTAGAAAATTCTCCAAAAAAGTCAATGGTTTCTTTGGTTATACTAGAATTAATTATTAAATTAGCTACGAAGACAGTAATTAGTGCTACTCCCCAACGACCTCTTAATTGTTTCTTTGCTTTTGATTTTAGTTCTAATCTATTCATTTTTACACCTCTAAAATTTATACTAATATCATTATACAATAATTTACAAAATAGTAAACTAAATCTATAAAATGTTTTATTAAAAAATTTAGTGAAAATGTATTTACAAACAATATATTATATTGTATTATATACCATATAACGGAGTAAAAGATATAATTAGGGGGATTAAAATGGAGAATATACGAAATTTTGCACCGAAAAAAGGAAAACTTTCAACGTATCTAGGTTGGTTAATATCGGCTTACTTAATAGTAGGGGTATTTTTACTTTTTAGTAGTAATCTAATACTAGATATAACATTAAGTTTATTTTACATTGTAGCAGTATTTGTAGTTGTAACTGCATTTTATGCAATTATAACAATGAACAAAAAATATGGAGCTTTAGCAGCTTTTGTAGCTGTTTTATATATTTTAGGGTTAGTTATCTTTAGTCCTTTAATTAACTACAAAGCTCATAGAGAATTAATAGGTAAGGTTGATGAAGTAGACTTCACTAATGAAATAAAGCATATTGACTTAAAGCAATTACCGATAATTGATAAAGATGTTGCCTATAAGTTAGCAGATAAAAAGTTAGGTGAGATTCCAAGCTTAGGTAGTCAAGTAACAATAGGTGATTTAACTCTTCAAAGTGTAAACAAACAGCTTTATTATGTTGCACCATTAGAGCATTCTTCATTATTTAAATGGATTACAAATAGAGAAGGAACTCCAGGATATATAAAGATTAGTGCAACTAATGAAAGTGATGTTCAATTAGTTACAGAATTAAATGGAAAAGATATTAAAATAAAGTATTTAGAATCTGCATTTTTATTTAGTGATTTAGAGAGAGCATCTTATTTAAGAGATATGAGAGCTGGACATACTGATTTTACTTTTGAACTAGATGATGAAGGAAATCCTTATTGGGCAATAACAAGATATGATAATGCAATTGGATTTACAGAAGCTAAAGCAACAGGAGTGTTAGTAATAGATGCACAAACAGGAGATTCAGAGGTATATGATATAAATGATGCACCAAAATGGATAGATCGAATTCAACCAGATAGATATATAATGAATTATATAGATAAATGGGGAGAACTTGTACATGGAATATTCAATTTTAGTGACAAGGACAAGCTGAAAACTACAGAGGGAATGAATTTAATATATAATAATGATACTTGCTATTACTATACTGGAATAACATCAGTAGGAAATGATGAAGGTTTAGTTGGATTTACTTTAACTAATACTAGAACTGGAGAAACAAGTATGTATAAGACTTCAGGAGCAACAGAAACAGCAAGTATGAAGTCAGCAGAAGGTAAGGTTCAACAATATAAATATACAGCAACTTTCCCATATCTAATAAATATACAAAATGAACCTACTTATTTTACTACTTTAAAGGATTCTAATGGATTAGTAAAACAATATGCTATGGTAAATGTGAAAAATTATAATGTAGTTGGTGTTGGTGATTCACTTCAGTCAACTCTTAATAATTATTTAGAAGGTCTAACTAATACTAATATTTCTCTAGAAGGAAGCAATAGCGAGGAAGTTTTAGAAGGAGAAATAGAAAGAATAGGATTAGTAGTAAAAGATGGAACTAGTATTTATGATATAAAGATTAAAGGTAGTGAAAATATTTATACAGTTTCAACAGAGACTTCAAGAGAAGTGGCTTTAAGCTCTGTAGGAGACAAGATTAGAGTGAAATTTATAAAAGTTGGGGAAGGTAAATTTATTTTAACTAACTCTTTTGAAAATTTAACTTTTAAAAAAGTACAAAGCTAATTTAAGATAATTAAAAGCTATAAACTAAAATTTAGAGAAATCTTTATTTGGTTTATAGCTTTTTTATTTAGACAATCTATGAATATATTAATTATTTGTCACATAAAATGTTTAGAACAATTATATAAGCAATTACTATATAGAGGTGTTATATGAAAGTAAATATAGATATATATTCAGGATTTCTAGGTGCAGGTAAAACTATGCTTATTAAAAAATTAATTAAAGAAGGGCATTATGAGAGGGAAATTGCAATAATAGAAAATGAGTTTGGAGAAGTTAGCATTGATGGAGCTATATTAAGAGATTCAAATATAGAGGTTAAGGAAATAAATTCAGGTTGCATTTGCTGTCAAGTTAAAGGAGATTTTAAGAAGGCTATATTAGAAGTAATAGAAAAATATAACCCAAGTAGAATAATAATAGAGCCTTCAGGAGTAGCTAAGTTAACAGATATAATTAAAGTTTTTAAGGATAAAGAACTTAAAGAAAAAACAAAGGTGGAAAATATAATAACTGTTGTAGATCCAGAAAAATTTAGTATGTATATTGAAAACTTTAAAGAATTTTATAAGGATCAAATATTAAACACAAAAAAGGTAGTTTTAAGTAGAACTCAAAAGTTAAATAAAGAAAAAATAGAAGGGATAGTTTTAGAATTAAAAAGAATAAATTCAAGAGTTTCAATAATAACTGATCCATGGGATAAGGTAGATGGAGATCATATTTTAGAGGGTAATAAATATAGTAGATTAAATATAAGAGAAAGTAATGGCATAAAAGTGAAATTAAACAAAAATGATATAGAGAATAAAAGTGCAGATGAAGTTTTTGAAACTTTTGCAATTTATCCAAATTCTAAAATATCTAAGGCAGAGTTAGTTTCTAAGTTTAAATTTATTTCAGCTTCAAAAAGCTATGGGGATGTACTAAGAGCAAAAGGGATTATTAAGCTATTAGATGGAAGTAATGGGCAATTTGATTTTGTAAAGGATGAGTTTCAAATTAGAGAAATAAAAGAAATTAATAAAAGTGTAATTTCATTTATAGGAATTAATTTAAATAAAGAAGAAATAAAAAGTCTTTTTAAATGAGGATTAATAAATGAAGTGTAAATTAGAAGTTGTAAGTGGTTTTTTAGGATCTGGTAAAACATCTTTTATAAGTTCATATTTAACTACAGATATATGTAAAGATGAAAATATACTAGTAATTTTATTAGAAAAAGGATCTAAGGATGTAATAAGAAGTTTGGATTGTGTACACATAGTTTACCTAAGGAATTCAAAATATCTAAAAGAAACAATTTTAGATAAAGTAAAAGAAAATAACTATACCAAACTAATAATTGAGTTTAATGGAACTTATGATTTGAATATAATAAGTACTTTAATTAATGATAGAGAGGTAAGTAAAGTAGTAAAGTTTTATGGAAATTACTATATAGGTGATGCTAGTACTTTAGAAATATATTTAAAGAATATGGGAGAAATACTTGTTCCATTTATACAGTCAAGTAAGCTTATTGTGTTAAATAATTTGAATTTAGTAGATAAAAGTAAAAAGAGTACGTTAATAAAAATAATTGAAAATATTAATTTTACAGCTCCAATAATATATTCAGAAAGTATAGATGTATTAGATAGTGATTTAAAATCAAGTAGTTATTTTAAAAAGGGGTTATTATATAGAAAACTTTCAACTCTTTTTAAGAAGGGAGAAAAATAAGGTGACTTTAGGGTTAGAAAAATGGGCAACTATATTTATAAGTATGATATTAGAAGCTTTACCATTTATATTGATCGGCTCTATAATTTCAGCAGCTATACAAATGTATATTTCAGAAGACATAGTAAAAAAAATATTACCCCAAAATAAATTTATATCCATATTATTTGCAGCTTTTATTGGAATTTTTATACCTATATGTGAATGTGCAATAGTGCCTATTGCAAAAAGCTTAATAAAAAAAGGAGTCCCAGTTGGAGTAGCAATAGTATTTATGATTTCAGTGCCAATAGTAAATCCTGTAGTCATAGCCTCAACATATTATGCTTTTAATGATATAAAAGTAGTATTAATAAGAATATTTGGAGGGGTGTTATGTGCTATTATTATAGGGCTATTAATAGAATCTATTTCTAGAAGAGGAACAGAGGTTATAAAGGATGATAATAATTATAAAAATATTTGTGATTGCGGATGTATAGAATCACAATACTTTTATAATAAATCTAAAATAAGATTATGTTTAGAGCACGCTAATAAGGAATTTTCAAATATACTTAAGTACTACATATTTGGTTCTTTTTTATCAAGTGTTTTTATAACCATAGTTAATGAATATATGTTAAATAAAATGTCAAATGGAAAATACCTATCTATAATTATAATGATGTTAATATCCTTCTTGCTCTCCTTATGTTCAGAAGCTGATGCTTTTATAGCAAAAGGGTTTTTAGCGAATTTTGGATTACCAGCAATTTCAGGATTTTTAATACTAGGTCCAATGATAGATTTAAAGAATGTTATAATAATGGGATCATATTTTAAAAAGGAATTTGCTTTTAAGCTTATAGCAGTAATTACACTAGTTGTACTAGCCTTTTCAGCAAGCTTAACAATAATCATATAGGAGGAAATATGAGAAAGTTCAATGTAGATGAATTTATATGGTTATTAATATTAATACTTTTAACAATGTTTATTGCTTACTTAATGACATCTGGGGATGTGTATAAGTTTTTAAGTCCTAAAACTGCTAAAAATCTTTATGTAGCTTTAGCAATATTACCAATTTTCATTATAGTACAACTTTTTAAAGTAATAACTTTTAATTCTAGAGTAGATAGGTCTATTAGTTATTTACCAATAATATTTACTTTAATGATAGGTGTAGTTATTACATTTAATAATAGTATTTTAAATAACGATTTAGGAATGGGTGAATATAAATTTAAAAGTAATGGGATTAATGATTCATTAGAAATATCTTATGAAAATCATCATATAATAGATGAAATAAATGAAAATGGTATTGATTTTCTAGGTAAACATATTGTATTTACTGGATTTGTTCATAAATACAATAGTGAAAAAAATTTTATTTTAGCAAGAGAAGAAATGAATTGTTGTGTAGCTGATTCTGTAATTACAGGTTTAAATTCATTTTGTCAGGATAATTTAAAGGAAGGTCAGTGGATTAAAGCTTTAGGTAAAATAGAATATAATGGAGAATATTACTTTAATATAATAGAATATATAAAGGTGAACCCACCAGATAACCAATATTTTTAACAAAAAGGAGCTAGTTATAAAGTTTTTAATTTTTTATAACTAGCTCCTTTTTGTTTATTAATTTGAAATTTACATCTTATTAGGCTCTACATGAATAATAACATCTATTTTTTTACCTAGTCTATTAGAAAGTGTATCCTCTACTTCATGAACTAATTTATGAGCTTCATCAATGCTTAAATTAGAATCTACTTTTATATGCATATCTAAAAATACATAATCTTTATAGCCTCTAGATCTTATATTATGCACATTTTTTATGTGTGTAAACTCTTCTAAAATATCTACTACTACTTCTTCATCTAATATTACCTTATCAGTTAAGGTAGAGATATTGTCTTTAAATATTTCATAAGAAGAATGTAATATAAATAAAGCAACTATAAATGAAAATATAGTATCGATAATAGGTGGAAGTCCTAACTTTACAGCGAACAAAGCTATAAGTACTCCAATAGAAACAAATATATCGCTTCTAGTGTGAAGAGAATCTGCTATTAATAATTGACTATTAAGCTTAACTCCCTGATTTCTTTCATAAAATGCAACACAAATATTAATAAATAATGTTATTAATACTATAATTAAACTTTCTATACTAACTTCTAATGCAGAAGGGTTAAACAGCTTGTTTATAGAAGATGTAATTACATTAAAAGATATAAATAAAAGCATAGTTCCAATGAACATACTAGCGATTGTCTCAAACTTTTTATGACCATAAGGGTGATCATTATCTTTAGGTTTTGATGCAAGAATAATTCCAATTATGCCAACAATATTTGAAGCACTATCTGAAATAGAGTGAAATCCATCTGCCATAACACTAGAACTATTTATAACTAATCCAACTAATATTTTTGAAGCTGCAACAAGTACATTAGCAATTAGCAATATTAGAAGTATAAATTTTACTTTTTTATAATTTGATTCTATAATCAATCGCTCCTTTACAAATAACCTATAATTTCATTTTATTCTTACAAATTTCAAAAGTTACAATGAGCCTATATTATATAAAATGTAAAAAACATGACTAGAGAGATATGTTTTTAAAAGTAAATAGGGGAAAGAGGTATCAATTAATATACTTTGGTTAAACTAAGAGTAAAATTAATTAAGGTTGGTGTGTTTTTATGACTATGATAAACTTTACTATTTTTAATTTTCTACTATACTCAATTGTTGGATGGCTAATAGAAGGAATATATAGCTATATTATATGTGGTAAGTTTAAAAAAGAAGGATTTATGAAGGGGCCGTATAAGCCTATGTATGGTATTGCTTTTACAATTTTAGTATTATTTAATAGATATCTTGATTTAAACTTATCAGAAATTCTTATAATATCTTTAATAGTTCCAACAACTGTTGAATTTATAAGTGGATATTTATTAAAAGAAATATTTAATAAAGAATATTGGGATTATTCTAAATTGAAATATAATTATAAAGGATTAATAACATTAAGATTTTCTATATATTGGATGATTTTATGCTATATTGGTATAAATTTAGTTCAACCAATTATAAATAGTATGTACTTAAGCTTAGAAAGATTTTTGAGGATACCAAATGTTATAGGTTTATTTATAATGTTATTTGATTTTATAATAACAGTTAAAATGCTCTATAGATCTCCTGCAATGCAAAGTTAAAATTTACATATTAAAATATTCAGTAACATAATGAATTTGAAGGTTGCTTAATTTTTATTATTTTTATATGATATAGATATAGAAATTTAATAGATAAAAAGGAGAAAGATATGTCATTTGAAAAATTAGATATTAAAGATACAGAAGTTAAAGAAGGTAGAAGTTGTATAATATTATGTAACTTTAATTCAAATGAAATAAAAACAATAGGTAATCTTGCTGGAATGTTAGGAATTAAAGATAAAATAACTTTAAATTATAAACATGGAAATTCAATCTTGAAAGATGTACTAGAGGGTAATATATCAAATGATTCAGAAGATGGAATAAAAAATAAAGCTATAATATTTAATAATATTTCTGGTGCGAAGATGGGAATATTTATTGAAAATTTAAAGAAATTTAGAATTAATAATGTTTTAAAAGCAACTGTTACTGAGACATCAATTGAGTGGACTGTAAATGTATTGTTAAAGAATCTAGTTGCTGAAAGAATAGCACTGAAAACAGGAAAAGACTTCAGTCATGATGAAGAGTAATATTCTAAGAGAGTGAGATAAAAAATGGGCGTAAAGAGAGAAGTAGAATTACAGACAGTAACAGCAAGGTTTTTAAATCTTAAAAATTTAGGTTTAGATGAAGAAACTATAATTAAATTACTTGAAATAAATGAAGATGACTTAGAGGCCATAAAGATAAATTTAAATCATTAAATTTAAGGTACTTCACATTAAAATTTATGATAATGTTTTTAGAAGATAGCTAGTGTAAAATTTGAAAAATATACTAGCTATTTTTGTGTAATATATTTAGTAATTACTATAGATATAAGGAGCATAGTTTCTTATTATACAATAGTAAGGTATCAAAAAAGTAACTTATTTTATTATTCCAAGTATTATGATATACTATCCAAAAGAGTAAGGGAGTGGTTAATTGAATTATTTTATCTTATTTTTGGAAGGGATAATAACTTTTATTTCTCCATGTATATTACCTATGTTACCTATATATATATCTTACTTTATGGGAAGTAATGAAAATGATAAGGAGAATAAGGCTTTAATAAACTCAATAGGTTTTGTTATTGGATTTTCAATAATTTTTACTGTTTTAGGAGCAGCAGCAGGTACGTTTGGAGCTTTTATACAAAGATATATGAATGTCTTCAACATTGTTGCTGGAGGTTTGTTAGTTATATTTGGACTTAATTATATTGGATTATTTAAAATAGGTATATTAGAAAGAAGTTTTAAGTTAAAAACTAAGAGTGACTTAAATAATCTTAATTTAAGAAAATCAGTTTTATTTGGTGTAATTTTTGCAATAGGATGGACTCCATGTGTTGGAACTTTTTTAGGATCAGCTTTAATGATAGCTGCAAGTAGTCAGAATTCAATGGAAGGGATATTTATGTTACTTACATATAGTCTAGGCCTAGGTATCCCTTTTATAATATCAGCACTACTTATAGAGAGCTTAAAGGGAGCTTTTACTTTTATAAAGAGAAACTATAAAACTATAAATATTATTTCAGGAGTATTACTTATATTAATAGGTATTTTAATGATGACAGGATATTTAAATACTTTACTAGGATTACTTACATTTAATTAGGAGGTTTAAGGGTTTTGAATAATAAGAAAAGGTTAATAACCATAGTTATATCATTAGTTCTTTTATTGGTTATAGTTAAGCTTGGGTATAATTATTTATCAGAAGATGTTATGCCAGTTGAAACTATAGATAAAAAAGGAGCTGAAGAAACTAAGAAAGCACCTGACATTGAAGTTTATAATGAAGCTGGAGAAACTATAAAATTATCAGACTACAAAGGAAAGAAACCAGTAATAATTAATATTTGGGCTAGTTGGTGTGGACCATGTAAATCAGAAATGCCATATTTTGAAAAAGCTATGAAAAAATATAGTGATGATGTTGAAATACTTATGATTAATCTAACTGATGGCCAAAGAGAAACTAAGGAAAAAGCTCTTAAGTATATAAAAGAGAATAATTTTGATATGAATATTTTATTTGATGAAAAATTAAGTGCTGCAAATGCATACAGAGTTAGAGGGATTCCGAGAACAATACTTATTGATATAGATGGAAATATAGTAGTTGATAAAGAAGGGGCAGTAACTGAAACAGAATTAAATAATTATATTAAAAAGCTTATAAAATAGTGACAAATAATAAATATATGTAAAAGTGTAAGATCAGGCAAAATTTTATGTGTCTGATCTTATATTTTTATAGTAATATAACATTATATAGTAGTTATTTTTAGATAGGAGGATGGTTTAGTGGATAGCAAAAAGTTAATGTCCTTAATAAAAAAGGAAGAAGGAGTAAAGCTAGATTTTAAATTAAAGCTATCCTTACAATATGAAAGTAGCAAAAAGGAACTTGCAAAAGATGTTTGTGCAATTGCCAATTCTAGAGGTGGAAGAGGATATATAATAGTTGGCATTGAAGATAAAAGTAAGAAGATTATTGGACTAAATGATATTGATATAATTAATGAAGAAAAGGTGCAACAAATAATTACATCAAGATGTGAACCACCAATTCCAGTGTCAGTAGACACAGTTGAGATATATGATAAAAAAATTTGTATAATAACTATATATTCAGGAGATCAAAAACCATATCAGATTAGGGAAAATGGGGCTTTTTATATAAGAAGAGGTTCTACAACTGATACTATGAGAAAACAGGAGTTAATTGAAGCTTTTGAAGAAAACTTAGATTTTTTTATGGAAACATCTATTATAATGAAAAGTAATATATCATTTTTAGATGAAAATTTACTTAAAAAATATTTTGAAAATAAGGGAATAGAGCTTAATGAAGAAAATAAAGAATTTCTTTTAGAAAATTCTAGAATAGCATATAGGGAAAAAGAAAGTGAAAAAATGAATTGTACTTTAGGTGGATTATTAATTTTTTCAAATTATAATAGCTTATGGCTACCTCAAAATATGATAAAGATAATAAATAAAGTAAATAAAAATGAAAATGAGGTTATAATAATTCAAGGAAGTATTCTGCAAATGGTAGATAAGTCAGAAACAATAGTTTCTAATATATTGCCTAAGAATTATCCTAAATCAGCAATAGTGGAGGGGATAAAAAATGCAGTTTTGTATAGAGATTATTCATCAACTAATAGAATTATAGAGATTAATATTGGGTTTAGGACTATATCTATAATTAGTCCAGGAGCTTTAATAGAAAAAAGTAGTTCAGATAAAGTATCGAGTCATAGTAAAAGAAATATGTGGATTTATGAAAAGCTAATAACATTGGATAACAATAAAAGGTTTTTAAATAGTGGTGAAGGATTTTCTAGGATTAAAAAAGCCTTTTATGGAGTTGGAAAAGTAAAGCTAATAAACTCTATTGAAGATGACTACTTTAAAGTAGTATTACCCGGAACTAGTATATATAGTTAAAAAATATTACTTCTTGAAATGTTAAAATAAATTATGTTATAATAATTATTATTAAATAATAATTTTATAATTGTTAATAAGGAGAGTTTAATATGAATAATAGAGTAGAATTAATATATGAAAATAATGAATACAGTGTGAGTGTTAATGGATCAGTTGTAAATAAAGATAAGGATTTAGAAAATGCTTTTTCAAAATTTAAAAGTATTATAAGCAATAATAAAAGTGCAGAAGCAAAAGCATGGGATGATATAGTAGAAAAATTCCAAGGATTAAATAATGAAAGCTTAGATATTAACTATGAATTTAGAACAATGAGTTTTGGAGATATGAAATATTTTTATAATATGGGAAAAGTATTTTATATGGCAAATGGAACTATGATTCCGCTTATTGGAGGATATGAATTATTTAAGTTTACTATGAGAGTTGTTTCCTGTGGAGATGTACAAAAAGCTAATGATTTTATAGAATTTTGCAGAGATGTAATGATGTCAAAAGTTAACTATAGAGTTACAGAGTCTAGTATAATAGTTTCAAGTGCAAGTTTTAATTATGGATCAGCAGAGTATAATTTTAATAGTGGAAAGATAAATAAAGGGGCTTCAATACAAAATGGAAGCTTTGAAGAATTTAAATCATATGTATTAAATATAATAAAGAATATATAGAAAGGATGAGAAATTTTTCTCATCCTTTTAATATCTAGGAAAGTATGAAAGATTAAAGTTTTGAAAATGTGAATAGATAATGTTTTTAGAAATTTAATTTGAAAAAATAGATTTGTTTTATACTTTCCTTACATTTAGTTTGGAAGTGGACATATGTAAGTTTACGATGACTTTGAGCGGAGTGACGGAATAAGTAAACTTATATATGTTCACTTTTTTATTTGTTGTAAGCTATATATTAATGTATAATTATTGTGTAAAAATATTAAATAAAGTAAAACATAGAGGACTATATAAATGAATCTAGAAAAAAAGATTACAAAATTAACAATTGCTATATTTATAGCTGTTATATTTATTATAAGCATTTTTTCATTAGCTATAATAAATAAGAAAGTTTCTGAAACAATAGGAAAAAGTCTTACAGATACAGCTTTTGTTATAGCAGCGAATCCGATGATTCAAAAAGAGTTAGCAGATAAAGAAGACCCTACCAATCTTAAAGTACAAAACTTTGCTGAAAGAGTAAGATTAAAGACAGGTTTATTATTTATAACAATCATGGATAACGAAGGCGTACGATATTCTCATCCAATTCCAGATAATATAGGTAGAAAATTTTTAGGTGGAGATGAAAAATTAGCCTTAGAAAATGGTGAAACTTATATATCTGAAGGAGAAGGTCATTTAGGAAAATCTATTAGATCTTTTGTGCCAATTTACAAAGATGGGGTGCAAGTTGGAGTAGTATCTGTAGGAATTTTAAAGAGAGATTTAAAAGAAGAGGTTAGAGAATATGTTTTCGATTTAATACCAGTATTTATAGGTGTATTAATAGTAATAATATTTCTTGCAAGAAAGTTAGCACACAATATAAAAGAAGATATTTACGGATTAGAACCTGAAGAGATAGCTATTCAGCTTAGAGAAAAAGAATCTATTATAAATAATATAGAAGAAGGGTTAATAGCATTAAATAGTTCAGGACATATAACAACAATAAACAATAAAGCATTGGAAATTTTAAAGATAAATTCAGACGAGGAAATAGATAATAAGATAATAAACTTATTATATGAAGTAATGTATAGAAGAAGTAGAATATTTAATAAGGAAATACGATTAGATAATAATATTATAGTTATGGGAAATTTCTATAGTATTATAGGAGAGTATGGTAAAGTTGTAGGAGCAATCGCTAGTTTTCAGGACTTTACAAAAGTGCATAATATGGCTGAAGAATTAACAGGTGTAAAGGAATTAACTTGGAACTTAAGAGCTCAAAATCATGAATTTATGAACAAATTACATACTATAGCAGGATTAATACAATTAGAGGAAGATGATAAAGCGTTAGAATATATATTTCAAACTACAGAGACAAGAGGAATAATTACAGATAGTTTAAGTAAAATAAAAGAACTATCATTACAAGGATTACTATTTTCAAAATATAATAAAGCTGATGAAATGAAAATAAAGTTCGAAATTGATGAAAACTCGCATTTAAAAACTATTCCTAGCAATATTAGAATACAGGATATATTAACCATTATAGGAAATCTTATAGAGAATTCTATAGAAGAAGTAAAAGGAAAAGAGGGTGGATATGTGTATGTGGGAATTTTCCAAGAAGAAAAAATAAAAATAATAGTTAAAAATAATGGAAATAAGATTGAAGATGAAATAAAAGAAAAAATATTTAAAAGAGGATTTAGTACAAAGGGAGAGTTCAGAGGACTTGGCTTATATAACATAAAAAATATTATAGATTCATTAAATGGACGTTTAAAGTTAACTTCAGATAAAATAACTAAATGGGAGGTTGAAATATAGTAATGACTAAGATAAAAGTTTTTATTATTGAAGATGATCCAATGGTAAAAGAAATAAATACAAAATTTTTAGAGAAGCTAGAAGAGTTTGAAGTAGTTGGAGAAGCAAGTAATATAAAAGAAGCTAAAGAGAAAATTGATAAAAGTAAGGTTGATTTGATTTTACTAGATGTATTTCTACCAGATGGAAAAGGATTAGATTTGTTAAAATGGATTAGATTAAAAGAAATTAATATTGATACAATACTAATTACAGCAGATAAATGCAAGGCTTCAGTAGATGAAGCCTTTAAATATGGAGCTGTAGACTATTTAATAAAACCATTTAAGTTTGAAAGATTTAAAGAAGCATTATCTAATTATAAAGATAGATTTTTTGAAATGAAAAATATAGATAATATAAATCAAGAATACATTGATCAGTACATATTAAAAATAAATAAAGATTATATTGAAGAGGAAGCAGAAGAAAGAGAATTATGTAAAGGATTAAGTTTAAAGACATATAACAAAATAATAGAATATATGAATGTTAAAAATAAAACTAAATTAACAGCAGAAGAAGTCGCAAAGGGAAGTGGGCTTGCTAGGGTAACAGCAAGAAGATACTTAGAAAAAATGGTTGGAGAAGGAAAAGTAGATATAATTCAAGAATATGGTAAGATAGGAAGGCCTACAAACTTTTACATAATCAAAAAATAAGACCAAAAAGACCAAAATAAACAATAAGACCACAATATTGATTGATTATAAATTAACAAATATACTAAAGTTGTAAATATTTAAAGAATAATTAAGGATTAAGGGGAGAAATGTTAATG
This sequence comes from Clostridium sp. MB05, assembly GCF_046581255.1. NCBI lineage: Bacteria > Bacillati > Bacillota > Clostridia > Eubacteriales > Clostridiaceae > Clostridium > Clostridium sp. MB05. The sequence goes on from NZ_CP174370.1 coordinate 1,695,831, forward strand.
AAGAAGAAGACTTTAGCATTAATAATGTCAGCTTTAATATTAGTTCCAACAACTTTAGTTGGTTGTGGTGGAAAAAAAGAAACTGCTGACGTAGTGGTTATAGGAGCTGGTGGAGCAGGTTTATCTGCGGCAGTACAAGCTAAACAAGAGGGAGTAGAGAATGTTGTTGTTTTAGAAAAAATGCCTATAGTAGGAGGAAATACTAATAGAGCTACTGGTGGATTAAATGCAGCAGAAACTGAACAACAAAAATCAAAAGGCATAGAAGATTCTATTGAAACTATGTACAACGATACAATGAAGGGTGGATATGAAAAGAACAACCCTGAATTAGTTAAGAAATTATCTAATGAAGCTAAAGACTCAGTTAAGTGGTTAACAGATTTAGGTGCAGACTTATCAGATGTCGGTAGAATGGCAGGAGCTACAAATTATAGAACACACAGACCAACAGGTGGAGCAGCAGTAGGAGCTCACTTAGTTGATACGTTAAAAGCGGCTGCTGAAAAAGAAAAAGTCGATTTAAGATTATGGAATGAAGCAAAAGAAATAGTTGTAGATAAAGATGGTAATGTTTCAGGAGTTAAAGTATCAAATAAAGAAGGTAAAGAATATACAATAAATACAAAAGCTGTTGTTATAGCAGCTGGTGGTTTCTCAGCTAATCAAGAAATGGTAGTTAACTATAAGGAAGACTTAAAAGGATTTGCAACAACTAACCATGCTGGGGCTACTGGAGATGGGATAGTTCTTGGAGAAAAACTTGGAGCAGACTTAGTAGATATGACAGAAATTCAAACACATCCAACAGTTGTTCCTGAAAAGGCTGTAATGGTTACAGAAGCAGTAAGAGGAAATGGTGCAATACTTATTAATAAAGATGGTAAGAGATTTACAAATGAATTATTTACAAGAGATGTTGTTTCTAAGGCTATATTAGAACAAAAGGATGGAATAGCTTATCTTTTCTTTGATGAAGGATTAAGAAAGAGCTTAAAAGCAACAGAAGAATACTTTAATATGGGATTAGTTACAGAAGCAGATTCGGTAGCAGAATTAGCAGAAAAACTATCAATAGATAAAGATACAATGATTCAAACAGTTAATAAATATAATGAATTTGCAGCAGCTAAAACTGATTCAGAATTCAAGAGAGAAGATCTTCCAAGACAATTAAATGAAGGTAAGGTATATGCAATACCTGTAACACCTGCTGTTCACCACACAATGGGTGGATTAAAAATAAATACAAATGCTGAAGTTGTAAATAAAGATGGAAATGTTATTAAGGGTTTATTTGCAGCTGGAGAAGTAACTGGTGGAGTACACGGGGGGAATAGACTAGGTGGAAACGCATTAGCAGATATAGTTACATTTGGTAGAACTGCAGGAAAGAATGCAGCTTCATATATAAAAAAATAAATAAAATTTTAGGAGGATCATAAGATGAAGAAGTTAACTGCGATATTAGGAGCAATAGCATTATCAGCAACAGTACTTGTTGGCTGTGGTGGCGGAAAATATAAAGATGGAACATATACAGGTGAAGGACAAGGAGCTTCCGGAGCAATAAAAGTAGAAGTTAAAGTTGAAAAAGGAAAGATATCAGAAGTAAACTTAACAGAACAACATGAAACTAAGACTTTAGTAGATGGTGTTAAAGAAAACTTAGTTCCGGAAATAATAAAGAAACAAAGCACTGAAGGTGTTGAAGCTATATCAGGTGCAACTAATTCATCAAAAGGTGTATTAGAAGCTGTAAATAAAGCTTTAGAAGCAGCAGCTAAATAAAAAAGCCCTTAGATTTTTATATATAGTAGGTAGATTTTATAAAATGGAATCTACCTACTTTTTTATTTAAATTGTTTTAATTTATATCTTGCATATTAAAAAAATATTGAATTTATAATAAAATTTGTTGATAGAATTTGTATATTTAAAATATAATATGTATATACTTTTTATTAAATATAATTAGGAGATAAATTATGAAGGATGGATATGAAAGTTTTGAATCCGATTTTAATATTTTTAGTAACAAAATATCACTTTTAATGGAGTCAAGAAACAAAGAAGAAATAATAAATATAGTTAATGAAAAACATAAATCTGAAGTTATAGATGATGTTGATAAAGATCATAAAAGAGATGATTTAATAATTTGGAATGCAGTATTTACTAGGGAAATCATAAGAAATGGAATATCTAAAAAGTATCTTCATCCAATTTATAATAAATTTTATAGGAAAATTAAAGAGGCGAATAGTATAAGCAGTTTACAAATGATTGAGACAAAAATGATAAATGAATATATGGATTTATTAATAAATGATACAGAAATTACTGATAGCTTTACAGTTAACAAGCTTTTACAAGCTCTTCATTTAAATATTGAAAATCATACATCACTAGAAACAATATGTAATAATTTAAATATATCAGTAGGCTATGCATCAACTTGTTTTAAAAAACATAAGGGCATATCTATAATGAAGTATTTAAGAGAAATAAAGATTGAAAGAGCTAAAACGTTACTGTTAAGTACAGAAAAAAGTATATTAGAAATAAGCATATTGTTAGGATTTCATGATCAAAGTCATTTTACTAATACCTTTAAAAAGATAGTAGGAATATCGCCATCAGAATTTAGAAATAAAAATTATTCAATATAAGTGGTAAATAATTGAATAAAAATAATTTTAATAATATAATTAGACTATGTTAGAAAAAAATGTTTAACAGAGCATATAATTAAAAATAAGTATAAAAGGAGAGTAATTATGTCATTAGAATGGAGCTTAAAAGAGTTATATCCATCATTTACTTCAGATGAGTTTAAGTTAGACTTAAAAAGAGTGGATGAAGGAATAGAAGAACTTAAAACATTTGCTAAAAATACTGATCAAAAATCAGATGATTTAATAAAATTAGAAGAGTTAATAAATAAGTTAGAAAGTATAGATTTACTTTTAAATAAAATAGGTGCTTATGCAAATTTAACTTTAAGTACTGACTCAAAAAATTCAGAAGGAAGAAAGTATTTAGATGTTATAAATTCTAAATATAGTCTTTTAGCAGAACCATTAACTAAAATTTACAAATGGGTAGCAAATATAGATAATATAGATAGTTTAATTAATTCATCTAATTTATTAAAAGAGCATAAATTTTTTATAAAAGAAATAATAGAAAAAAATAAATACATGCTAAGTGAAAAAGAAGAAGCTATAATTGCTAAAATGAGAAATACAGGTTCAGATGCTTGGTTAAATTATAAGGATTTATTAATATCAACACATAAAGTTGATATTAATATTGATAATGAAGATAAATCATTACCATTAACAGTTGTATTAAACATGGCATATAGTCCAGATGCAGACTTAAGAAAAAAAGCTTATGAAGCAGAAATTAAGTCTTATGAAAAAATAGAAGAGGGAATAGCAGCAGCTTTAAATGGAATTAAAGGAGAAGTTTTAACTACTTCAGAGCTTAAAGGATATAAGGCACCTCTTCATATGACTTTAGAAGAGTCAAGAATGGATGAGGATATTTTAAATGCTATGCTTACGGCTATAAAAGAAAGTTTACCATCCTTTAGAAAATATTTAAAAAGAAAGGCTGAAATTTTAGGACATAAGAATGGATTACCATTTTATGACTTATACGCACCAGTTATAAATAAAGAAATGAAATTTTCTTACGAACAAGGGAAGGCTTTTGTTGAAAAGAATTTTAGAAGCTTTAGTGATAATTTAGCAGATTTTGTTATAAAAGCATTTAATAATAATTGGATAGATGTAATGCCTAAAGAAGGTAAAGTAGGTGGAGCATTCTGCGAAAGTATAAAAGATATAAATGAAAGTAGAATACTATTAAACTATGGTAATAGCTTTAGTGATGTTGTAACTATGGCACATGAGCTTGGACATGGATTTCATAGTCATTGCTTAAGAAATGAAACTGTATTAAATTCAGAATATCCAATGACTTTGGCAGAAACAGCATCTAATTTCTGTGAAATAATAGTTAAAAGAGGTGCAATAAAAGATGCAACTAAAGAAGAAGCTTTTGCTATTTTAGAAGCAGAAATATCAGATTGCAATCAAGTAATAGTTGATATATATTCAAGATTCTTATTTGAAAGTGAAATTTTTGAAAAAAGAAAAGAAAGTTCTCTTTCAGTAGAGGAAATTAATGATGTTATGATAAAAGCTCAAAAGGAAGCTTATGGAGATGGGCTTGATAGCAGCTTATTGCATAAATATATGTGGACTTGGAAGCCACATTACTATTATGCTACAGATAACTTCTATAACTTCCCATATGCTTTTGGAAACTTATTTGCAAAAGGTTTATATGCTGAATATTTAAATAGAGGTGAAAGCTTCTGCAAGGAATATGAAGAATTATTAGCTGTTACAGGAAAAGAAAAGGTTTGTGATGTAACAAAAATAATGAATATAGATGTTCATGATGTTAACTTCTGGAGAAACTCTTTAAAACTTATAGAAGAAGATATAGAGAAGTTTATAGAATTAAGCTATGAAATAAATTAATAAAGAAGGGGTGTCAGCTTTTGCGACACCCTTTAAATTTATGTTAATTTAAGCTTATTCGAGATAGTTCACTTATGGTTACTATTTTTATAGAATATCATATATTCTATTATAACATTACAGTATTTTTAAACAAAATAACATAAATTATATTTATAACTAAGTTACTATAATATTGTTATATTAACTTAGTTATATATGATAAAATTAACTTAAAATATTAAAGCTAGGAGGAGTAAATGTGAATTTAAATCGAGAACAAGCTTTAGTTGTAAATGAATTAGAAAAAAACATTTTATTACTTGCCTCTGCAGGTACCGGTAAAACTAATACTTTATCAGGTAGAATTTCCAATATTATAAATAGCAAAAAAGCAAAGGCATCAGAAATACTATGCATAACTTTTACTAATAAAGCATGTGCAGAAATGAGAGAACGTGTAGAAAAAGTTGTTAAAGAAGAAGCTAAAGATATCACTATAAGAACTTTTCATAGTTTTTGTTATGATTTAATTAAAAATGATGCAAAAAAAAGAACGGATATATTTACTGACTTCATAGTTTTTGATGAAGAAGACTGTAGAGAAATAATAAAAGAATGTAATTATTATAATTACTCAGTTTTTAAGCTTCAGCAATTTATAGAAATGATAAAAATAGAAAGAGCAAAGCTTAATTTATATAGTAATAATATTCTAGATGATTATAGTGAAACTATAAAAAATATATTCAAATATAAGGAAAGCAAAATAAATTCTATTTGTAGTGAAAAAGGTACTCTGAATAATGAAATGAAGTGTTTTCTATTAGAAAAAGGCCATTTTTTAGTTAATTTATATAATTCATTGCTTTATAATAATCACGGATTAGATTTTGCAGATTTAACTTCAAAGGCAAAGGAAATTTTAAGGGACGATAAACTTGTTTTAAATTTAAGAGAAAAATATAGATATATAAATATAGATGAAGTTCAAGACACAAGTACATTAGAATATTTTATAATTGAAAAGATATTTAAAGGAAATAACATCTTGCTTTGTGGAGATATGTTTCAAACTATTTATGGTTGGAGAGGTTCAGAACCATATAAAATATTAGAATACTTTAAGGAATCTTATAATCCAATTGAAATAGTGTTTTCTAAAAATTATAGATCAACAAAGAATATAACTAATGGTTCTTTAAGCTTTTTAAAGAATGCTTTTGAATCACAATATAAATCTATATATAGAAATGAAATATATTCAGAAGCAGAAGATAATGGAGAAAAAATACAATTAAAGATGTGTAATACTTTAAGAGAAGAAGCTAGATTTATATTTGAGGAAGTAAAATCTTTAAAAGAAAAAGACGAAGATATATCGAAGCTTTGTATCTTAAGTAGAGATAACAATTATAATATAAAATTAAGTAGAGAGCTAGGAAATATAATTGGCTATGAAGGAGCAGATTTTGAATTTATATTAGTAGATCAATTTAAGTTTTTTAGAAGGCAAGAAATAAAAGATATAATAGCTTTTTTAAAGCTTATTGCAAATAAATATGACAATGTTAGCTTAAAGAGAATAGTAAAAAGGCTTCCAACAGGTATTGGTGATAAAACCTTTCAAATTATTGAATCAAAAGAATATAGAGAGGTTGGAATTACTCTATCAGATTTTATAGATATAAATGCAAGAGTTTATGGTGAAAAGTATTCATTATTAATAAATGAATTTGCAAAAGATAATATAATAGTTTTTGATGTTGAAAGCACAGGAACAGATGTAACAGAAGATGAAATAATTCAAATAGCAGCTATAAAAATAAATAAGTATGGAGAACCTATTGATAGCTTTGAAAAGTTTTTAAAAAATAAAAAGTCTGTAGGATCATCATTTAATGTACATGGCTTTAGTGATGAATTTTTAAATGAAAAAGGTGAAGATAAGCAAAAGGTATTAAAAGAATTTTTAGAGTTTTCAAAAGATACTGTAGTAGTAGGACACAATGTTCAATATGATATAAATATTTTAACAAGCGAGCTTTATAGAAATAATTTAGAAGAACATAAATTCAAAACTTTTTATGACACATTAGATATATATAGAAGATTTCATTCTAATTTAATTAATTATAAATTAGAAACATTAAGCAATATATTTGAAACTAGAAATAAACCAAGTCATGATGCTATGGACGATATATTGGCTACTAGTGATTTACTAGTTAGAGCCATAAATAATGATTTAATTCCGACGTCTATTAAAAGAATAAATTATATGTCTAAGTATTTAAAGGCATTTTCATATATTAGTGATAAGCTTAATGAATTATTTAAAGAAGTTGAATTTAAAAGACCGCAAGATATAATAGTAGAGATTATAAATAAGTTTAATATAAAAACATTATATTCAGGAAGAGGTCTTGAAGCAGTTAAAGAAGGAAGAGAAAAGATAGAAAGACTTAGAGATTTTTATGTATTAGTAAGAGAATTGGATGATAATAAAAAAAGTAATAGAGATTCTTTATTAGATATAATTAAATTAACAGGTCTTTCTAATGGAGAGCTTGAAAATTTAATTATAAATAGAACTAATAAGAAGAGAATTCCAATTATAACTGTTCACCAATCTAAAGGGTTGGAATTTAATAGTGTGTTTATTGTTGGACTTCAAGAAAATACTTTTCCAGCCTATATGTCAATTAAATCAAATAATTTAGAAGAAGAAAAAAGAACCTTTTATGTAGCATTAACTAGAGCGAGAAAACATTTATATTTAGTAGCACATTTAAATGAAGATTACAATAGAAAAAATGAAACAAGTAGATTTCTTGAATATATAGATAGAGAGTATATAGAAACAGATAATAATTATTAAAAGATATTTATAGTTATTCGTATAGAGTTATAGTATAATAAAATATATTTTATAAAATACTGTGAGGGATGAAGAAAGATGAAATACAATTTAAACGTATATGAATTAGGACAATTATTAAGTAATATCACAAAAGAATACAAAGTTGAATTACTTTCTAAAATAAAGTTAAGTGGTGGATGGATGACTATGACTGGAAAGGTATCAGTAATAGCAGTTCCAGAAGATAAAATAGTTCTAAAAGGAAATAATATAATAACTTTAAATATACAAGGTAATGAATGTGAAGGAAGTTTAATAAAAATTACAGGAGCTAAAGATAGTAAATTTGAAATAGATGTAGCACCAACTAAATATAAGGAATTTGGAGCTACAGGATTAAATTTAAATAAAGTTAAAATAAATGAAAATGAATGTAAGCTTAGAATAGGTGAAGACATGATTTTTACTATAAGAAATACTTCAGTTCAAAGTATATCAAATATAATTAATAATATATAGTTTTAAAGGAAAAAATCTATAAGATTTTTTCCTTTATTTTGTTAAGAAATAAAATTTTTAAAAGAGTAAAATCAATATAGACAGGCTGTTATGAGAATTGTATAATATATGCAGTTAAATATAAAAGAAGGGAAAAGAAATGGAAATAAATAATATACTTCAAGTAGCAGCTTATGCAGGGAAAATAATGTTAGAAAGTGGAGCAGAAGCTTATAGAGTTGAAGAAACTATGAATAAAATTTGTAATTCATTTGGAATAGAGGTAGCTGATAGTTATGCTACTCCAACAGTAATTATAGCGTCAGCTTCACATGAAGGAGAAATAAAATCACTTGTAGTTAGAATTTTAAATCGATCAGTAGATTTGCAAAAGATTCATAAGGTTAATGATTTAGCAAGAAATATATCAAAAAGTAAATTTACTGTAAAGGAATTGAAGATTAAACTTAAAGAAATAGAGGAAGAAAAGAGATATTCAAATAAGGTGACAATTTTATTTTCAGCAATAGGAGCCTTTGGGTTTGTTTTTTTATTTGGAGGATCTTTAAGAGATGCTATTGCAGCATTTTTAATAGGAATAGTAGTTAAACATTTTTCTATAAAGGGAGAAGGAATAGGATTAAATTCATTTTTTATAACAAGTATTTGTGCTGGAATTTTAGCTTTTTTGGCAATTATATCTATAAAAGTTGGGTTAGCCTTTGATATAGACAAGGTTATAATAGGGTCTATAATGCTTTTAGTTCCAGGACTTGCGATTACTAATGCAATAAGAGATACTGTTGCAGGTGACTTAGTATCTGGGCTTGCACGAGGAGCAGAAGCATTTTTGACAGCTATAGCAGTTGCTGTTGGTACTGGTGTAATTTTAAGTTTTTGGATTAGAGTATTTGGAGGAGTATAAATATGATTATTGAAGTGTTATCTGCTTTTATCTCATCTTTTGCATTTGGAATAGTTTTTAATATTAAAGGTAAAAATTTATTTTTTTCAGCTTTATGTGGTGCATTAGGATGGTTTATATACAAGTTTTCAATAAAGGTGGGTAGTTCTGATACAACAGCTTTATTTTGGGCAGCTGTGGGACTAAGTGTGTATTCAGAAATTTTTGCAAGAATATTAAAGACACCAGTAACTACATTTGTAATAGCAGCTTTAATACCATTAGTTCCTGGTGGCGGCATGTATTATACAATGGTTGAAGCTATTACAGGGAATGTTATGAAGTCCTTGGAAACTGGAATAAAAACTTTAGCTTCGGCAGGAGTACTAGCTCTTGGAATTATATTAGTTTCAACCATTACTAAGACCTTAATAAAATATAATTCAAGCAAAAAATTAAAGACCCAAGAAAATTTTGAAAATCTAAGTAATTAAAAAGAATAAAATTAATAAAAAAGCAAATAATATTAGCATAGTCAGAAGTTATATTTTTAATTTGACTATGGCTATGGGGCGTTGCAGGACAGAATGCAACGCCTTTTGACATTTTTTCTATAAAAACATATAATAAGTATTAATATAAGAATATATGTTTGGAAGTAAGGAGAGATAAAGCTTTGACTAAAGAAAAAGAATTTAAAAAATCTTTTGAAGAAACTATGAGAAAGCATAAGGGAAACAAAAGAGCACAATTTATAACTATTATTGTATTTGGAATAATTGCATTAATATCTTTATATTTTGGGAAAGATATTAAAAATTTCAATACAGGGGTTTCAAGTGGTAAATTAGAGATATCTTATTTAGATGTTGGACAAGGAGATGCAGCTTATATTAAAGTAAATGATTTTGATATATTAATAGATGCAGGGCCAAGGAGTGATGCAGATAAGCTTATAAAACAATTAGAGGAAAAAAATATAGATGACTTTGAAATTGTTATAGCAACTCATCCTCATGAAGATCATATTGGTGGAATGGAAAAAGTTTTTGAAAAATATAAAGTAGAAAATTTTTATATGCCTAAGGTAACTCATAATACAAAAACTTTCGAAAATATGATAAATGCTGTTAAGAAGGAAGGCTTAAAAGTAAAAGTTATAAAAGAAGGAATGAATTTTGATTTAGGAGAAGGAGCAAAAATAGATGTCTATTCTCCAATTTATGAATCATATGAAGAGTTTAATGATTATTCACCTATAATGAAATTAACATTTGGAAATACAAGCTATATGTTTACAGGTGATGCAGAAGCTCATGCTGAGCAAGACGTTGTAGCTAAATATCCTAAAAATTTAGATGCCGATGTATTAAAATTTGGACACCATGGATCTAGTACCTCATCAACAAAAGAATTTATTGAATCAGTTTCACCAAAGTATGGAGTAATTAGTTGTGGAGTAGATAATAAATATGGACATCCACACAAAGAAACATTACAAAAAATAAATAATTATGGAATAAAGGCTTATAGAACAGATAAACAAGGGCAAATAACAATATTATCTGATGGAGAAAATATAGATATAAAAACTAAAAAATAGAGTAAGCAAAAAGAGATATGAATTTATTTTTTCATCTCTCTTTTTATTTATTCTAGAACTCTAAGTTCTTCTAAATTTTCTGCCACTACCTCATTAGAGTTTAAAACACTATCGATTATTATAGCAATAGCTCCATCCCCTGTTACATTAGTTGCAGTTCCGAAACTATCTTGAGCAGCATGAAGCGCAATCATAATAGGTTTTTCAAGTGTTCCAAAACCAAGCATTGACTCTAATATTCCAAGAGCCGCCATAACTCCACCACCAGGAACTCCAGGAGCAGCAACCATAGTTACTCCAAGCATAAATATAAATGGAAGCATTAATACAAAGCTAGGAGTTCTACCAGTCATATACATGACAGCCATAGATGTTAATACAAGAGTAATAGTATCACCAGCTAAGTGTATAGTTGCAGCTAAAGGAACTACAAAATCAGTTACTTCCTCATTAACTTTATTATTATTAACACATTCAACTGTTACAGGGATTGTAGCAGAAGATGACTGAGTACCAACAGCTGTTAAATATGCAGGAATCATATTTTTAAGAAGTTTTAATGGATTCTCTTTTTTAATACTACCAGCAATTGAATATTGCATTAAAAGATATATTCCTTGAATAGGAAATAAAATTATATAAACTAAAGCAAAGCTTTTTAAAGTACTAAATATTTCTCCACTAAAACTAAGTTTAGCGAAAATTGCTCCAATATATATAGGAACTATAGGTATAAGAACATTGGAGACAATTTTAGAAACTATTGAGCTAAATTCATTAAAGATATTTAATATACTACTATTTTTAATTTTAGATAAGCTTATCCCCATAATAAATGAAAATACTAAAGCAGACATTACAGTCATCATAGGAGGAATATCAATTTTGAAGAAAGGATTTACCCCAGTACCTGAATCTATAACTAAAGAATTTGCTTTTAATAACTTAGGAAGCAAATAAGACCCTGCTGAGTATGCTAAAAATCCTGCACATAGTGTAGAAATATACGCAATTAAGGTTGTAATCAATAATCCTTTTCCAGATTTATGCCCAAGAGAAGCTATTCCAGGAACAATAAAACCAATCATAATTAATGGAATAATAAATGATAAGAAACTTCCAAATAGCTCACTGAAAGTTGCTAGAAGTCTAATTGGAAAACCAACGTTAAAGTTTTTACAGGCTAGCCCCAAAATTATGCCTGTTATTAATGCTATAAATATTTTTAGTATTAATGATTTATTTTTCATATTAAAGCCCCCTTTTTACCAAAATGTATTCATATAAAAAACACATGTATTTAATTTAGATACATAATACAACTTTAAGGAAAAAATGTCAAGAAAAATATTAATAAATTCTAAAAATGTATTAATACCTTAAAATGGGATAACCTAAATAAATATAATGCATTTGACATAAGATGCAGTAGAGATAGGAAGGAGAATGTTATGAATATGCTAAATATTTTTAAAAAGTCTTCAAAATGTGAAGAAAAACTAGATGAAGCAATAGAGATATTAAGTGATATATTTAAGGCTATTAGGGAATATAGTGAAGAGGATGATTTACTGGAAAGCTATCATTATTTAAGAAAAGATATTTATAACATAAATCTAGCTAGATTAGAATTAGAAAATTCAATATTAAAGAATTTTTTAAGTGGAAATAGAGATCATGAAGAGTTATGTTATGATCATAAATATAAATTATCAACAGTGAAAAGTGAAATGGAAATATCGATTATAGAAGCTTTATCTGCCATTAACCTATTAATAAGAAATTATAGAAATTTATATGTAATTTGTGATAGGCAAAATAAGAGAAAGTTGATGGAAGGTTATTATAATTGCTTAAGATATTTAAATAAAGCAAAAAAGCTATTATTAGATAAAGATTCTGTAAATAGATATATAGCGGACAGAGAAGGAAAGTTACAAGAAGAAATTGAAGTTAATTTAAGAAATGAGTACAATATTAAGGTTGACAGCAGCATTAATGGGCTAATACTAAAATTAGACAAATGTAATAGTGGGGTATTATCAGATTTATCAGAAATGGTAACTTTAGTCGGGGAAAGAAAAGTAGAAAATGTATCTATAGTTCTGAAGAAGCTTAATAAAAGAGTTGAGTTTTTAGATATAGTAGTAAACATTTTAAAGAATAATAATTCTATAGAAAATACTAGTGATGTTATAAAAAATTTAACTTCGATAGAAAATGAAAATGATGAAATTAAATTCAACATTGGTTTAATAAGATATAACTCTAAAATCATATTAATGGACTTTCAATTAAATAAACCTATAGATGCCGAGAATTTCAAAGAAGCAATAGATAAGGTAAGAGAAAATTGTGAAGGAATAAAAGAAAACATATTTGAGATAAATAAAAAATTAAAAGAAAGTTATCATAAAGATATCCAAGATGATTTTGATATAGAAAGCAGTAGTAGTAAAATTTTTAATTTAGATTTGTATATAAGATATTATTATTATGATAAAGAAAATATAGAAAGAGAATGGGATAACTATGAGGAAATTATAAATGGTATAGAGGAGATGGGAAGTTTTGAGCAAGACGGCTATTCTTTTAAATACACTAAAAATGGAATGATTATAGGAATTAAAACAAAAGAGGATGTTAAGGTAGAGGTACTGGATAACTGTAAAAATATAAAAATTAATGGCAAGAATAAATATTTAAATTTAAATAGAAAATTTGAAGTAGATAAGTTAATAAATCATACAAGAATTACGACAACTATTAATGAATTAGATGATAATATAATGTGTGTTTTTTATATAGATAATTCTAATAGAGATAGCTTTATAAGGGAACTAGAAAAAGTTAAATTATTGCAAGAAAATAAATGATTATAGAATAATGGATGTAAGATAACTTACATCCATTATTCTATTTATTAGCAATTCTCTTTTCATATAAAGAATATAAAATTAGGGCTATAGCTGCGAATACTATAGGTCCAACAAGTTGAAATATAGTAGAGATGTAGTCTTTTGCTTCTATTGCTGGTTGAAGTATTGTAAATAAATTTGCAATACCAACAGTTAAAGTTACAATAATTGCCGCGGCAGTAGCAAATGAGCTTTTTTTGTATATTTCAAAAGGCTTCTCAATTTCCTTCTTCTTTTTAAAGTAAATAAACGCAAAAGATAAAAACATATATGGAATTGTCATAGCTACATTCGCCATTAAAACTAAGTAATTTAAAAATATACTTGCACTTTTACCTCCAAAAGATGAAATTAATATTATTGCTACAACTATAATGCATTGTACCCACATTGCATTTGAATGCATATTATTTTTATCTTTCTCACTCCATGATTTAGGCCAGACTCCAGCGGGTGTTCCTTCTATTAGTTGCTTTAATGGAGAATAAGCTAATGTAAAGAATGCTCCTAGTAAGGCTAAAAACATTGCAAGTCCAATGTATCTAGCAAACCAAAATCCTAAAGTATCAATTGAAGAAGAGGATAAACCAAAAACTTTTCCAATTTCAATACCTAAATTTTTAATAACTATATATGACACATTTGCCATGTTAACGTCTTTACCGCTCAAAACATTATTCCAATTTATAAAAAAACCTTCAAATAAAATTGCAAGAGAATAGCCTATAGCAATAAATATTGCTGCTATTTTTATTCCTCTTGGAAAAGTAATTTTAGGATTTTCAGTTGAATCTACTAACCCTCCAACAACTTCAAGGCCTCCATAAGCAAATAATGCAAAAACAAGAAATCCAAGTATTCCTAAAGGCGATTGATAAGCTGGGTTAGGAGAGGATATGAATGCATTAACATCTATAGGCTGAGCTAATTTAAAGTTATTTCCTACTAATACTATTAATCCACCAATTAATAGAACTAAGTTAGCACTAGTTACAAATATACCTCCAACAGAGGCAACTTTAGCAATTCCTTTAAGACCTTTAGAAGATATAAATGTTATTAATATAACGAAGATAGATCCTAATATAGCTAGTGTTCTTGGTGCATTTAATCCAAACAAAGACCAAGTTGAAGTATTATCAGATCCAAAAATTAAATTGGATAAAGGCACCCAAATAGATGATGATACGTTAACCATCCAAATTAAATAAGAACTATACCACATAAATGTACCAACAAAGGCATATTTAGGTCCTATTGATCTATCCATCCAAGTATAAATTCCACCAGTTTCTTTTCTAAAAGCTGCACCATACTCGGCCATCATAAATGCATAAGGTATAAAGAAAAAACATGCTGCAAATAAATACCATGGAATTGCTGAATAGCCCATTAAGTAAAAGGCTCTTGGAATATTATTAAAGCCGTAGACTGATGTAAAAATAATTAATATAAGAGCGGACAAAGTTAATTTTTCATTATCTAATTTTTTATTGCTCACTATTAAACCTCCTTAAAATATTACTTGAATTTATTGTGTACAATATTAAAGCAATATATTAAGGGAATTTTCACCATTATTAATATTTTAATTATTAATAAAGTTTTAAAAAGCTATGATATAATTTAATAGTAAATTATATATGAAAATGTTAAATATATATTTGTGATAAATGAAATTGAAAGGGTGAATATAAGTGGAAAAAGTTAAATTAAGTGATAATTTAGAAATGTCTAGAATAGTTCATGGACATTGGAGATTAATGGATTGGAAATTAAGTAATGAAGAGCTATTAAAATTAGTTGAAGAAGTTTACGAATTAGGTATAACAACAATAGATCATGCTGATATTTATGGTAATTTTTGCTGTGAAGAAAAATTTGGAGAGGCATTAAATTTAAAAAATGGACTAAGAGAAAATTTACAAATAGTAACTAAGTGTGGAATTAAGTTTCCTTCAGTAAATAGACCAGAGAATAAATCTCATTGTTATGATACAAGCAAAGAACATATAATAAAGTCAGCTGAAAGATCCTTAAAAAATTTTAAAACAGATTATTTAGATATTTTATTAATTCATAGAGTAGATGCACTATTAAATCCTGAGGAAGTAGCAGAAGCATTTACAAAATTAAAGCGTGAAGGTAAAGTAAGAAACTTTGGTGTATCTAACTTTTTACCAGCACAGTTTAATATGTTAAATTCATATTTAGATGATAAGCTAGTGACTAACCAAATAGAAGTATCTCCTTTAAATTTAGAGCATTTTGAAAATGGAACACTTGATTTAATGCTTGAAAAAAGAGTTAGCCCAATGGCTTGGTCACCTTTAGCTGGAGGAAGAATATTTAAGGGGGAAGATGAAGCGTCAGTTAGAGTTAGAAAGGTTTTAAATAAGATAAAAGATGAAGTCGAAGCGAAGGATATTGATGAAGTTGTATATGCATGGATATTAATGCATCCAAGTAAGATTATGCCAATAGTTGGTTCTGGAAAGATAGATAGAATTAAATCAGCTGTTAGAGCAACGAAAATAAATCTTACAAGAGACCAATGGTTTGAGATATATATAGCAGGAAGAGGGATAGATATTCCTTAAGATATAATTAAAACAGGATAGATATCTATTTATATTAGATTTCTATCCTGCTATTTTAGCATCTAATGATTCTAAGTTCTAAAATCGAATTTATTATAACATCTTTTACAAGTTACTACTATTTTACCTTTCTTTCTAGGTAATCTTAACTTTTGACTACAGCTTGGACATTTTGTTATTTTATAATTTTTCTTTTCATTTATTTTATTTTTTAGAATTGTAAGTGCAAAAGAAAAATATCTTAAATCAATAGGAGGAATATTGCTTGGAATAGTAAATCCAAATTTTGATAAAGGCTTATTTATAAATCTAACAAATGAATTAAGCTCACGTTGTCTTTTATAGATATCCCTAGAAAATGTTCTAAATATAACAATTATAAATATTGCATATCCTATAAGTCTTGTATAATGAGATATATTAAGTATAGAACTTAAAAGTAACAACACTAATGATAATAAATCTATTCCATATATACCTTGAAAAAATCTCATTTTAACACCTCTGTAAAATATATTAAATATATTATAATACAAAGAATGATTTTCATCAATTAATATGACAATTATAACAGTTTGTTAACATAGTAGGGTTGTTTTTTACTATTAAATATAGTTAAATATACATAAGCAATAAGTTTTGAGGTGAGCAAATGAAGGATAGAATACCAAAAGATTATATAATTAAAATAACAAAAGCATCAGCTTATTTTATCTTTAGAAATGGGCCTGTTAAAAAGTTATATGATGAGGGAAAGTTAGAAGATAAAGATATTAAAGAAATGCAAAAATATATGCAAAATCATTTAGCATACTTATTCAATATATTATTAGAAGAAAATGATTTGAAAAAGTTTGATTTAATTATATCCACTATGGACAAGTTTTATATAAGCGATAGTGAAGAAATTAATCTAGATGATGATGGATTTGATAATTTCTATAACAATTTATTTAATGATGTAATGAATACTATAAAGATAAAAAAGTAAGTTAAGATTAAAGTACATATAAGGTTTATTTAAGCTTTTCCTAATTAGATCATAAAAAGTATTTAAAGGAATTAAAAAAAGCTAAAGGGGTTGATTAAGAAATCAACAGAAAACTTTAAGGTATAACTTTATAAAAGATGTAAATATTTATTAATAAGGAGGCGAAATTATGTACGTTGCATTTGGAAGAAAAGTAGTTGATACAGAAGAAGTAAAAAATGAAATTGAGAATAATACAGAATTTAAGATTATTAAAGATATGAGTAAGGGAACTAAAAGGGAAGACACAATAGCTTTTAACTTGAGTATAGATATAGATACATTAAATGGAATTATAGAAGATGATTATAGTATAGAAGGTTTAAATGAAGATGAACTTTTTGAAGAATACATAAGCTTATCTGAAGAGTTAGCTACTGATATGGAAGATGTTTTACCAGAGGAAGCAATAATGGATATGAAGGCTTATAAATGGGATCCATCAGATAATGATATAAAGCTAGTAATTGCAGTAACTCATGAAGATACTGGCGAAGGAAAGCTAAAAGATGTAATGAGAAGGTTATTAACTCAATTAGAATAAAATAAGAGTTTTGACAAAGAATATTATAAATATTAATACTTATTTTTTCTTTTTTGAGTTTTTTTTTGATGAGTCTTTTTTATCATTCTTTTTATCTTTTGCATTAGCCTTCTTGTTTTGATTTGATTTACCCATAATATTCTCCTAAATAATTATATATTTATTAATATTATTAAGTTTAAGTAATTATACAAGAAATTTAGAGAAAATATAATAAATCATAAATAGGGTTTTATTGAATTAATTATTTATTAAGTTAAGATTTAAGTCTATTAAATCTTAAAATTAAAAAAGCTGTTAAGTATCTAATATTTTGGTAAAATATATTATATACTTAATTGTTTTAGGAGGAAGACATATGATAAATAAGGAAAGAGTTCTCGAAAGGTTTTTACAGTATATCCAGATTGATTCTGAAAGCTATAATGAAGGTGAATTTGCAAAAAGATTAAAAAGAGATTTAGAAAAATTAGACTTTGAAGTGGAATTTGATAATGCAGGTGAAATAGTAGGTTCAAATACAGGAAATATAATAGCAAGGTTAAAAGGCAATATTGAAGGAGAAACTATAATGCTTTGTGGGCATATGGACACAGTAACACCTGGAAAAGGAATAAAACCAGTAATAAAAGATGGAATAGTTTATTCAGATGGAACAACGATTTTAGGTGGAGATAATAAAGGTGGAGTGGCATCTATTATAGAAGCCTTAACAGCTATAAAGGAAGAAGAAATCCAGCATCCAGATATAGAAGTTGTATTTACAATTGCAGAGGAAGCAGGAATATATGGAGCTAAGAGTTTAGATTATTCTAAGATAAAATCTAAGAAAGCTTATATTTTTGATTCAAGTGGAGATATTGGAACTATTATAGTAAAGGGACCGGCTCAAGATAAGCTTTTAGTAAAAATTATAGGAAAGCCAGCTCATGCAGGAGTTTCTCCAGAGTCAGGAATTAGTGCAATACAAATAGCAGCAGAAGCTATTTCTAATATGAAATTACTTAGAATCAATGAAAATACTACTGCAAACATAGGTAAAATTAGTGGTGGAGTTGCTACTAATATAGTTTGCCCAGAAGTTATTATTGAAGCAGAAACAAGAAGTACAGATATAAATTCTTTAGAAGATCAAACAGCTCATATGATAGAAACGTTTAAAAAATATGCTGAGAAATTTGGTGGTAAAGTCGAAATAGAAGTAAATAGAGTATTTGGGCAATTTGTAATAGATGAAAATGATGAAATTGTAAATAAAGCTAAAAGAGCTATGAAAGCTATTGGAATAGAGGGAAAAACAGCATCATCAGGAGGGGGAAGCGATACTAATATACTTAATGGAAATGGTATAAAAGCAGTTAACCTTTCTAGTGGAGAGAGAAAACCACATACATTAGAAGAGCATATGATAATAGATGATCTAGAAAAACTATCAAAATTAATATTAGAATTAGTTAAAAATAAATAATAAAAATAATAAGGGACAGTATATAAGATTATTTACTGTTCCTTATATTATTGCTAATTTTAACTAACACATTCCTCCACTTCCACCACCCATGTTGCCTCCACCACAAGCATTCATATTATTCTGAGGTTGAGGTTGAGTGTTAGTCTTTTTATAATAATTTATTATTTCATTAGCACGAGCTTTTAAAGTGTTTAAAGTCCTGGCATATTCATCATTATTTGGATCAAGTTCGTTTGCCGTTACAATATGTTGAACTCCACTGTCAAACCATCCTTTTTTAAAGTAAACAAATCCCTGGAGATAATTCCATTCAGCAGAGTCTTTTAAGTCTAGAAGGTTTAATTTACTTTCAGCTAAAGAAATATTATTATTATCTATAAGATTTCTAATTTCTTTATATATAGCACCGTTTACTAAAACATCATAGGCTATATTAGCTTCGGAAATTACTTCTTCCGCAAGGGGGCGAGAGTTAAAATCTGAATTATTAGGGTTATATTCATCTAATATATTTTTATAAGCTTGCTTAATTTCATCTTTAGAAGAGTCTGGAGTAATCCCTAAAACTTTATATGGATCCAAAATAGTTTCACATCCTTCATAGTTATATACTTATTATAAATATATAGTTATTTAATTAATTATGTTACAATTTAATTTCGTCATAAAATTTAAATATATTTGGAAAGAAGACAAGAATGTGATAAATTAATTTTATAAATATAATCAAAGAGGAGATAACAGATGACAAGATTTAAGAAAATATATATAGAAACAACTAATATTTGTAATTTGAGTTGTAACTTTTGTCCTAAAACTAGCAGAAAATTAGGCTTTATGAGCAAAGAAGATTTTAAAAAAATTATAGATAAAGTTAAGGGATACACTAATCATATTTATCTTCATTTAATGGGAGAGCCTTTTTTAAATAAAAACTTAAGGGATTTTCTTTTAATTGCAGAAGAAGCTAATTTAAAAGTGAATATAACAACTAATGGAACTTTAATAAATGAGGTAAAGAGTATATTAATATCTAGTAAAGCATTAAGACAAGTAAATTTATCATTACATAGCTTTGAAGCTAATGATAACAATATAGATTTTTATGAGTATATAAATAATATACTAGATTTTATTAATGAAGCTAATAGAAAAAGTGAAGTTATATGTGCTTTAAGACTTTGGAATATAGATACAAAGGACTTAAAGGCTAATAATGATTTAAACTCAAATATATTAAGATTAATAGAAGAGAAGTTATCTCTTGATTTTAGTTTAAGTGAAGCTTTAATTGAGAAAAAAAACCTGAAACTAAAAGAAAGAGTATATCTAAATATGGCAGAAAAATTTAGTTGGCCAGATATTAATCTTTCACTTTTAAGTGAAGAAGTATTTTGCCATGGACTTAGGGATCAAATGGGTATTTTATTAGATGGAACAGTAGTACCATGCTGTTTAGATAGCGAAGGAAAAATACCATTAGGAAATATATTTACTGAAAGTTTAGAAGATATATTAAAGTCAGAAAGAGCAAGAAATATATATGATGGCTTTTCTAGGAGACGTGCAGTTGAAGACTTATGTAAAAGATGTGGCTACGCAAAAAGAAAATTTAAATAATTAATATTAAAAGAGAGGTTATAGATGAAATATATTTATAATTTAGCAGTAAAAATGTCTATAGCTGCAACTGTATCATTATTATTAGCAAATTTATTAGATTTACAGTTTGCAGCAGTTGCAGCAGTTATAGCAATTTTAAGTATACAAGATACTAGAAAAAAGGCATTAATAGTAGGAAAAAATAGAGTGGTAGCCTGCTTAGTAGCTATTGTATTATCAGTTTTAATATATGGATTTATAGGGCAAAATCCTTTAACTTTTGGATTATTTCTTTTAATTTTTATACCATTTACTTCGAATTTTAATATTTCAGAGGGAATGGTTCCTGCTGTAGTACTATCAACTCATTTACTCGTATCAAATTCAATAAATCAATATTGGATAATAAATGAGTTATTAATAATGATAATTGGAATTGGAGTGGCATCAATAGCTAATATTTTTATGCCATCTCTTCATCTTAAATTTAATGAAGACAAGGAGTATATAGAAAAAGGATATAGTGTAATTATGTCAAAAATGTCTAAATCCTTAGTAACTCATACAGTAGATATAGATGAGGAAAATTTAATGAGAGATTTAGAAAAAAGATTAAAAGAAAGTAATGAAAGAGCTTATAAAATAGCAAATAATAATTTTTATAAAATTGATTCCTATTACACTGATTATATAAATATGAGGAAAAATCAATTCGATATTATAAAGAAAATGAGACTGCATTTTGAGCGTTTTTATATGTCCTTCGAACAGACTCACATGATATCTAAGTTTACTAAAAACGTAGCAGATCAAATTAAAGAGACAAATGATTGTAAAGAGTTACTAGAAAAATTAAATATACTAAAAAATGATTTTAAAAAAATGTCTCTTCCAAAGACAAGAGAAGAATTTGAAAATAGAGCACAGCTTCTTCAGTTTTTAAATGATATGGAAGACTTATTAAATATAAAGAGAAACTTTGTATTAAATTATGATTTATCAAATGAAAAAAAGTAATAAAATGATCTGTAGTAAATATTTTACAAATTTTAATTAATAATGTAAAATTATTTAAAGGGGATGATAATATGTGTAATAATAATGTTTTAGAATTAATAAATTTAAAAAAGAGCTTTGGAGATAAAGAAGTCTTAAAGGGAATAAATCTTCAGGTTAATAGAGGAAGCATAATAGGATACATAGGACCAAATGGTGCTGGAAAAAGTACTACTGTAAAATTAATTATGGGATTAGTTACAGGATACACTGGAGAAATAAAAGTTTTTGGTGAAGAAGTTTCTATAGGTGATGGTAGTTATAAAAAGAAAATAGGTTATGTACCAGAGGTTCCTGAAATATATGATAGTTTAACAGGAAGGGAATATCTTACATTTATAGCTCAATTATATGGAATAGACTATAATAAATCAGATAATAAAGCTAAAGAATTAATGAATATACTTGGAATATTAGATGCTTACGAAAAAAGAATTTCATCTTATTCTAAAGGTATGAAGCAAAAACTTATACTTATATCAAGTCTACTTCATAACCCAGAAATATTATTTTTAGACGAACCATTAAGCGGATTAGATGCCAATAGTGTAATGATTATTAAAGAGATATTAGCTCATCTTGCAAAGGATGGAAAAACTATATTTTATTCTTCTCACATAATGGAAGTAGTAGAGAAAATAAGCGATAGAATTATTTTAATTAATAATGGTGAAATAATAGCAGATGGTAATTTTGAAGAACTAAAAAATAATTATAAAGAAAGCTCTCTTGAAAGTATATTTAATGAACTTACAGGATTCCATCAATATAAAGAATTAGCAGAAAACTTTATATCTATAGTTAACGAGGTATAAAGTATGAGAGATTTTAAAGTATTTAAGATATTAAATAGATTAAAATGGATATATGATAAAGCTGGTGTTGACTATGATATGATGAAGCTTATACTTTCTACTAAGCTTACTATGGATGGAAGAAGAAAGGCAACAGTTTTTAATAATGACGTTAAAAAGAAGAAAAAGGATTCTAATGAGTTTTACAAGTCCTTACTATTATATGCTTTTATTGGGTTATTTTTTGCATCTATAATGATTTTTAAAATAAATATAATGTACCAAATGTCAATGTATTTTGCAGCTATTATGTTTATGATACTTACTATATTTATATCTGATTTTTCTTATGTAATATTAGATGTAAGGGATAAAAATATAATTGCTACAAAAGGGGTCAATAATAAAACTATAAATGCAGCTAAAATCACTCATGTTTGTATATATATAATTTCTTTAACCTTAGCATTAACTGGATTTTCTTTATTAGCAGCTTTTAAATATGGAATAGGATTTTTCTTAATATTTTTACTGGAAATAGTACTTATAGATGTATTTATGATAATGATAACTGCTTTAGCATACCTTTTAGTTTTAAAGTTTTTTGATGGAGAAAAACTAAAAGATATGATAAATTTTGTGCAAATAGCTTTAAGTGTATTTATGATAATAGGATATCAGATTGTGCCTAGGATATTCCAATTTGTTTCTATAGATAAAGTTGCATATAAAATGAAAGGATGGCATTATTTTATTGCTCCTATGTGGTTTGCAGCTCCATTAGCAATAATAGATGGGGGAGTAGTAGACATACATTTAATAACAATGTCTGTATTAGCTTTAGTTATACCAATAGCATCTATATTACTTTATATGAAATTAACACCAACCTTTGAAAAGTATTTACAAAAGTTAAATAATAACAGTGAAAAAAAGAGAAAGAAGGACAAGCTTTCCTTAAAGCTTAGTAATTTTATATGTAGAGATAATATAGAAAGAGCTTTTTTTAACTTCTCAATAGGTATAATAGATTCAGAGCGTGAATTTAAGCTTAAGGTATATCCTAGCATGGCTATGGGAGTTTTATTTCCTTTTATATTTATGATGATAGGACTTGAGAGAGTAAGTTTTAGCCATATGAGAGAGCAACTAATGAATTCTAAGTCGTTTTTTACTATATATGCTTTTGCTTTAATGATACCTAATATACTTATAATGCTTAGATATTCTGAAAGGTATAATGGAGCATGGATATACAAAGTAGCTCCAATTAATAAGGTATCTTCAATATATAAAGGGGTAATTAAAGGTACAATTTTTAAATTAATTATACCTCCATATATAGTTTTATCAATAATATTTACTATGTTATTTTCTTTTTCTGTAATAAAACATTTAATAGTGGCATTCTTATCTTTAGTGTTAATTATAATATTAAATTTTTCTGTCAGTAGTAAATCATATCCTTTTTCAGAAAAGTTTGAGGGAACTAATAATGGTGATAGTATTATTTCACTTCTATTTTCTTTAGTTCTTATACTTATAGTAATAGTGGGACATTTAGGAGCAACTTTTGCTGGAGCTTGGCTATATATTTATGCAGTAGTATTATTAGGAATAGATATTTTATTATGGAAAAATGTATTTAATGTATCAAAGAAAAAGTTAATAGAGAAATAAAAGGTTTAAAATCACTTAAATTAGAAGTTTAAGTGATTTTATTTAATTTATTTTTAGTATATAATATAGTTCAAAGATTAAATGAGATTATTTTAAGGAGATAGATTATGGCAAAGGTTATAGTTGTTGGAGCAGGACCTTCTGGTATAATGGCAGCATTATCAGCTTCAAAAAACAATGAGGTTACTTTAATTGAAAGAAATAATGAGATAGGTAAAAAGTTAAAGCTTACTGGTGGTGGAAGATGTAATATAACTAATAATAGAGATATAGAAGAGTTTTTCGATAAAATAGTAACAAATAAGAAATTTTTATATAGTGCATTTTATACTTTTTCAAATACTAATTTACTTGAGTATTTTTCAAATAATAATTTAGAATATAAAGTGGAATATGATCAAAAAGTATTTACAAAAAGCGATAAGGCTGATGAAGTTATAGAAATATTTAAGAGAGATCTTATGAAGAATGATGTAAAAGTTTTATACAATACAAAGGTTAATGATTTAATAGTGGAAGATGAGTCTATTAAAGGAATAGTAACAGAAGAAGGAAAAAGAATATACGCAGATAGTGTTATAGTAACAACAGGAGGAAAAAGTTATCCTACTACAGGGTCTGATGGTAGCATGTATGATATATTACAAAATCACGGGCATACTATAAATCCATTATACCCAGCATTAATTCCTCTCGTTATAAAAGAAGGATTTATTAAGAATCTTCAAGGAATATCAATGAAAGAAGTAATTATAAGTACTACTATAAAAAAGAAAAAAATTCAACGTCAAGGAGATATGATATTTGCTCATTTTGGTATATCAGGTCCTGGAGTTTTAAAGTTTTCCTCTTACATAAATAAAATTTTAAAAGAAAAAGAAGTAGAAATAAAATTAGATTTTTTACCTGAAATATCTAAAGATGAATTATCTAAAATAATTAGATCTAACTCAAATAAAAGTTTATTAAATAATTTAAAAGTCTACTTACCTCAAAATTTTATAAAAGAAATATTAAATATTCTGAATTTAAGTGAAGTTAAAATTGCAGAGTTAAAAAAGGAAGAAGAATTAAAACTAATAGAATATATAAAGGAAATGCCTTTAACTGCAGAAGATACAATTACAATTAAAGCAGCTATGGTTACTAGTGGGGGAGTTAGTGTAAAAGAAATAAATTCTTCTACTATGGAATCAAAGAAAATAAAAAAATTATTTTTTGCTGGAGAAGTTATTGATATAGACGCTGAAACTGGTGGATATAATCTTCAAATGTCTTTTTCAACTGGATATTTAGCAGGGATGCTAGGAGAATAAAAATAAAAAGATAATTTGCTAAAATAAATGCAAATTATCTTTTTATTTTTACATAGTTTAATTATTGAAATGGCTGATAGGTACTTCTATCTAAATACTTATCAACAACTAGTTCACCATTTGAATTATATCCACGAAGATAAGCATCTGCACTTAATGGACCTAAAGGTATTGATACTGGTTCATAAGTTATTCCGTTTTTAACAGTATCATTTGACCAAAATTCAATGGTTAAATTCCCATTTCCTGCATAAGAGTTTACTACAACAGGAAAATCAAAATTATTTGTAAATTTTAAATCAATAAGGTTATCAGCTAAAGTTGCATCTAGTCCTATAGGAACATATGAAACTCTCATCATATGATTAAGTCTTTCTGTAGGTAGTATTCCGGCTCTTAACATCGTATTGTAAAGTGTTGAGGCAACTTGGCAAACACCGCCACCTATTCCTGGAACTACTTGACCACCAACGTAGGTATTAGCAGCTACAAATCCATTTTCAATAGTAGTTGGGCCAATTGCTTTCTCGGTTGAAAAAGTTTCACCAGGCATAACTATTGTATTATCTATATTTGTTGCAGCTAATTGAAGGTTTGTACCACTTGGACCCGCAGGATAGCTTGTGGAAAATGATGAAATCTTATTATTTACAGTGCCTAATGCATCAGCTTTAATATTAGCTTCAACAACTTCTACATTTCCAACAACCTCTACCACATTTGGTGCTTTCATATCCTTTATTTTAGATTTTATATTTTCTAATAATTCTGTTGAATTTAATTTAAGTCCAGTAGAATCATTTGATATATTTATAGAATTACCAGAAATATTTATAGAAGCATTAGTAGGGCTAGTATCTACATTAGTAGAGATATTTGTAACGAATGAATTTAAATTTTCATCATTAAAAAGAACTTCAAATTCATACTCCCTATTTTCAGGTCTTTTTATTAAATTTACTTTCTTGAAAAAACCATCATTTTTTCCAAAGCTTAAAATTTCACTTTCAAGCTTTTCATAATTAATTGTAGCTTCTAAATCTTTATATAAGATATCAAAGTTTTTTCCGTTAGCTTGAACACTAATTTTTTTATTACTTATATCATCAACTAAAGATAAAATGGTAGTGTGCAAATCACTACTATCTAATCCAGCTAGATCTTTATTTAGTATATAAGCACCAGGATATACCTTATCAGAATAACTATTAACCAAATTGATATTTTTAATTAACCAATAACCTAAAACGGAAATTAGGATTAGAAATACGGCAAGTATAAACTTCCAAGATTTTAAAATTGGAATTATACTTTTTTCTTTAATTTTTACCACTTCCTCTGGTGTTTGAGGATTAAGATTATTATTACTCATAAATACCAACTTTCTATAAAATTACTTTGTCATTCAATTGACATATATAGTTTACCTCTAAGCGCTAATAATTTCAAGAACTTATGGAAAAAAATTACTATATAAATATACATTTTATATTATTAAAAACCGCAAATTTTAAGAAATATAAAAAATATATAAATATAAGTACAATAATGTAAAAAATTAATATAAGCACTTTATAGTAAGTTAGAGTATTACCTTGTATAGATATAATACATAAAATGTACTTTTATGCTTTTCTTATAAGAATATAAAAGTGAGAATAGTCATATTAATAGAAGTTATATAACATTTTAATGAGTTGAGAAAATAAGTGTAAAAGAATAAAATTTTATTAGAATATTTTTGTATAAAGGAGTGATATTATGAAGGCGGAAAACAGAATTCTTAGGTTTTCAGCAGTAGGTGGATTGTTCTTCGCTGCCTTAGGTATTACATGGGGATGAGCTATACACTCAGAAATGATAACTTTTGATGGACTGTACTCATTTATAAGTTTAATTTTAGCATTATTTGCAATTATTACTACTAATTTTATAAACAAAAACGATTTTAAAAATTATCCTTTTGGAAAGGCTACATTAGAACCTATATTAGTAATTATTAAGTCATTAGTACTTTTAATAACTTGTTCTATAAACATGATTTCTTCTATAAGGGAAGTTTTAAATGGAGGAAATGATGTTGAAGCAGGATTCGCATTAGGATATGCATTGATTTCATCTATTGGATGTACTGCAGTCTATTTATATATGAGAGAGGAATCAAAAAATCTAAAATCTGAGATAGTTAAAGTTGAAAGTAATCAGTGGTTCATGGATGCTATGTTAAGTGTAGGAGTATTAGTAGGATTTTTAGTTTCAATACTTTTAAAATCTATTGGGTTAGCAAATTTAGCAAATTATGTGGATCCAGGAATGGTTATTTTAAGTTCTACAATATTTTTAAGAATGCCTATAACTTCTATATTAGAAGCATTTAGAGAAGTAACTAATTTTAAGGTTGATGATGAAATCAATTATGATATAAATACATTAGTAAAAGAAATTGAAGAAGAGTATAACTTAGAGGATTCTATAGCTAGAGTTGCTAAAGTAGGTAGAGAGCTTAGAATAGAAATTGATTTTATAGTATCTAAGGATTCAAAGATAAGATCAGTAGAAGATATGGACAAGGTTAGAGAAATAATAGATAATAATACAAATCATTTTGATTTAAAAAAATGGATGAATGTCTCATTTACTAAAAACAAAAAATGGGCTATATAAAATACTATCCTAGAGTTAATCTAGGGTAGTATTTTTTTATATGTTATAAAATACTATACATATTTTACTATTTTACGGATTTATGTTATTTTAAAATAGTATTTAATTATTTATCTATTAAAATATGACTGGTGGTATTATGGAAAAAGAAATTAATTTCACAAATAATGTAAAAGATGTAATTCATGATGTAATTAAAGAAATAGACTCAAGTAAGAGTAAAATTTTTCATATAGCTGATAAAATGAGAGATGAATTAGAAGTGAAAAAAAATGAGCTTATAGAAGTTAAAAATAGACTGTCTGTAGTTATTGATGAAGTAGATTATTTAGAGAAAATAGATAGATCTATGAGAAATAAATTAGTTGAGGAGTCTAAAAAATTATCAGATTCAGATAATAATTTTTTTAAAGAAATATATGAAGAAGCATTAGATATAAGAGTAAAGTATGTAACTAAGCAAAATGAAGAGAAAGAATTAGTTCAGAAAAGAGATTCGCTAGAGAGAACATTGAAAAATTATAGTTTAAGTATACAAGAAGCTGAAGGTGCAGTGAATCAAATAAATATAGCATTAGGATATCTAGAAGGAAATGTTTTAAATATTTTAAATGATAAAGATGAAAAGTTTCAAATGATAACAGGAATAAAGATTTTAGAAAATCAGGAATTAGAAAGAAGAAGAATTGCTAGGGAAATACATGATGGTCCTGCACAATATATAGCAAATGCTATGATGAGAGTAGATTTTTGTAAGGTTGTTGTAAAAAAGGATTTAGATAAAGGAATAAGGGAGTTAGATGATTTAAAATCAAATGTTAGAATGGCTTTAAAAGAAGTAAGAGGAATAATATATGATTTAAGACCATTGTCCTTAGAAGAATTAGGATTATATGAAGCTATAAAGGAAATGGTAAATATCATATCATCAGAAAATAATATAATAATAAAAGCACTTGTTGATGAAGGTGAGTATAAAGTAGAAAAAATAATACAAGTTGCTACATATAGAATTATTCAAGAAATATTTAATAATATGAAAAAACATTCTAAAGCTAAGTTTGTAGAATTAAAAATTAATTATATAAAAGATTGTATATGTATTTACATTCAAGATGATGGAGTTGGGTTTAATGTTAAGGAAACTTTATTAAAAGTAAAACAAAAAGGTAATTGCTATGGATTAATTGGAATATTTGAAAGAGTTAAACAATTAAGGGGAAAAATAGAGATAAAATCATCTTGTGGAAATGGAACAATATATAAAATAAGACTTCCAATAAGTAGAAAGGTACAAGAAAATGCTTAATAATAAGATAAAAGTTATAATAGTTGATGATCATGATTTAATTAGAGAAGGATTGACTAGAATAATAAGCTTTGAAGATGATTTAGTAATATTAGGACAATTTAGAAATGGGGAAGAGTTACTCTTAACATTAGAGGATAAAAAACCAGATGTAATATTATTAGATATAAATATGCCAATAAAGAATGGATTAGATACATTAAAAATTTTAAAAGAAGATTATAATGATATAAAAGTTGTTATGCTAACGGTTGAAAATGATAAAAAAACTATAATGAAAGCAATAGACATAGGAGCAGATGCATATATATTGAAGGAGTCAGCTGGAACTGAAATTGTAACTGCAATAAGAAGTGTGTATTTAGGAGAAAAATATATTGATAAATCTCTAATTAAAGCTATATTTTTAGATATTAAAAGTAATATAAGGGATAGCCATAAAGAAGTCCAAGCTTTAGGATTATTGACTAATAGAGAGTTAAGCATATTATATGAAGT
Organism: Clostridium sp. MB05; assembly: GCF_046581255.1. Lineage (NCBI taxonomy): Bacteria > Bacillati > Bacillota > Clostridia > Eubacteriales > Clostridiaceae > Clostridium > Clostridium sp. MB05. The sequence continues at coordinate 1,725,719 of NZ_CP174370.1, forward strand.
ATCACAGGGGTTAAAGAATAAGGAAATAGCTGAAAAGCTATTCTTATCAGAGAAAACAGTTAAAAATTATATTACAAGTATATTTAAAAAAATAGAAGTTGAAGATAGAGTACAAGCTACTATATATGCAATTAGAAATGATATAGAGGTTTTTTATAATAATAAATTAAAGTAATTTTTGTAAAGATATAAGTATAAAACTAATATATATTTATTAAAAAATAGAGAAATAAGCGTTAAAAAAAGATGAGTATTAAATTTATACATACGTTTACAATGGGGTAAGAATGTAATATGTTATTTTATAGAATACACAATTGTAATTGGTAAAATATAGTTATTCAATAATGAAGTATTAATATTTTTAATATTAATACTTTTAATAACCTATAATATAAATAAATTAATAATTTATATTATATAAATAAGTGAAATTGATATATATATAAGATAATAATTTAACGATATTGTTGAAAAAAATACAAAGTCATTATAAAATTGTCTTGTAAAGTTCATTTTAGGGGGAGAGGTTTTATGATATCAAAAAAAATTATAGCTGTATGTCTATTATCAACGGCATTACTAGTTGGATGTGGGAGTAAAGAAGCTTCTAATTCAAATAGTAACAATGCTACATCAACAGAGAAAAGTGAAAAGTTTACTGGAACTAAAACTTATGAAACTTTATACGATTCAACTGGTAAAAAAGGTGATGTTATAGTGACAGAAGTGGAGTTTAAAGATGGGGAGGCTGTAAAGGTTTTAGTTGATGTTCGTCAAGAAGATGGATCAATGAAAAAGGCAGCAGCTAAAGAAGGAAAATATGTAATGAAGAAAGGTGAAGCTAAGAACTGGGGAGAACAAATGGAGTTGTTAGAAGCCTTCCTTAATGAAAACAAAGTAGATACATCTAAAGTTAAACTAACTAATGATCAAGGAAATACTGATGCAGTATCAGGAGTATCAATTAAAGTTGGTTCATACTTAAATGCTATTAAAGAAGTTGTAGATTCAGTTAAGTCAGGAAAAGAACTAGAAGCAGGTTATACTGGAGCTAAAATTGCAGAGACACCTTATGATTCAACTGGAAAGAAAAAAGATATCGTGGTTACAAAAGTTGTATTTGATCATGGAAAACCAGTAGGAGTAAATATTGATGTTAAGCAAGAAGATGGAACAATGAAGAGAAAAGCTTCAGAAGAAGGAAAATATGTAATGAAGGAAGGCGAAGCAAAGAAATGGCATGAACAAATGGAATTATTAGAAAAGTTCATGATTGAAAATAACTTCGATCTTTCAAAGGTTAAGTTAACTAATGATGAAGGAAATACTGATGCGGTGTCAGGAGTATCAATTAAAGTTGGAACTTATGTAAAAGCTGTAAAAGATGTCTTAGATTCTGTTAAATAATAAATTCAAAGCCACCTAATTTTAGGTGGCTTTTTAGTTATAAAAATCAAATTGTTTAGATTTTAATAGTAAATTTTATAAAATAAAACAATTTAATTGACTATATATTGTATTAAAATACAAATATTTTAAATAAAAGTATTTTAAAAGTATATTTTATTGACTATATAGTTAGTGGGCTGTAGAATTAATTGGAAATATTTAATTGTAGTTTGAAAGTTGGTGAAAATATGATAAAAGTCGAAGGTTTAACTAAGGAATTTAAAAGTAACAAGAAGTATCCTGGATTTAAAGGAGCAATCAAATCTTTTTTTTCAAGAGAATATGTAATCAAGAAAGCAGTTGATAATATTAGTTTTGAAATAAATGATGGAGAAATTGTAGGATATATAGGTGCAAATGGCGCAGGAAAGTCGACTACTATAAAAATGATGACAGGAATTTTGACGCCTACTTCTGGAAACATTTCCATAAATGGATTGATTCCATATGAAGATAGAGAAAAGAACGCAAAGAATATAGGTGTTGTGTTTGGACAAAGAACTCAATTATGGTGGGATCTACCACTTTCGGAAACGTTTTCTCTTCTAAGGGATATATATGAAGTAAATGATAACGATTATATAGAAAGAATGGAATTTTTGAGTGAGGTTTTAGATATAAATGACTTCATACTGAGTCCTGTTAGAACATTGTCTCTTGGACAAAGAATGAGAGCAGATTTAGCTGCGGCATTATTACATAATCCTAAAATAATATATTTAGATGAGCCTACTATAGGACTAGATGTAGTTGTTAAGGAAAAGGTTAGAAGTGCAATAAAAGAAATAAATAAAAAATACGGAACTACAATTATATTAACAACTCATGATTTAAATGATATAGAGGAATTATGTAATAGAATTATAATAATAGATAATGGTATCAAGATATACGATGGTAGTTTAAAAGAAATAAAAGATAATTATGGATATATAACAACTATTGAAGTTCAAGTGAAGAATTTGAATGGCTATAATGAGTTTAATATTAATAATGAATTAAATATAAGTGATGATAATTTAAATATGGAATCTCAAGATAACAAAATTATAATAAGATTCAATAGAAACGTTATCACTCAAGCAGAAATAATTTCTAAAATTATAAATAAATTTAATGTATTGGACTTTTCTATTGTTGAGACAAGCATTGAAGATATAATAAAAAAGATATATAGAAAAGAGGTGTAAATATTGAAGTCTATTTTTGACATAAAATCATATTTAACCTTTACAAAAAATACATTTCAAAAAAATTTATCTTATAGAGCAAATGCAATTATATTTTTCTTAGGTGAGCTTATTATGTTGTTTGTTACATATTATTTGTGGAAAGCAATATATAGGAATTCAGAAACTTTAATTATAAAAGGATTTAGTTTAAATGAAATGATAATATATGTGCTTATATCATTTATAACAACTGTAGTAACTAGTTCAGATATAAGTCATTCAATAAGTAGGGAAGTTAAAGATGGGTCTATAGCCATAAATTTAATTAGACCCATAAATTATAAAAAAAGAATGTTTTTTGAATCCCTAGGAAATCTAATGTATAGCTTCATAGTTGTATTTTTAATAGGCTTTATAATAGTAACTATATTACAAATAGCTTATGGAGGTAGTTTTTCAATTATAAATATAGTTTTATATTTTATAAGTATTATTAATGGGTTTATGATTAATTTTTATTATAGCTATATTTTTGGATTATTATCTTTTAAAGTAACAAATATGTGGGGATTAGCTCAAATTATGAATGCTATATCACAATTATTATCGGGTGCATTAATACCTATAGTATTTTTTCCTAATTGGATACAAGGTGTATTTAATTTTCTTCCTTTTAGTTCTATGATATATACTCCTAGTATGATATATATAGGAAAGTTAACTAATATTGAAATTATTAAAGCTATGTCTATTCAATTTTTATGGGTTTTAATACTTATGATTATAGCTAGATTAATGTGGAAAGCTTTAATAAAAGAATTAACTATATTAGGAGGGTAAAATGAATAGATATATAAAATTATATGTAAAATTTCTTAAACAATATATAAAAACTTTAATGGAATATCGACTTGATTTTATATTAGGGCTTATAGGATTTATATTTGTTCAATTTGCTGGAGTTATATTTATAAAGTTAATTTTTGACGTTATACCTACATTAGATGGATGGAGCTTTTACGAAATATTATTTATATATGGATTTGCTCAAATACCAAGAGGTATAGATCATATTTTTACTGATTATCTATGGATATTTAGTTGGAAAACTATAGTTAAAGGTGAATTTGATAAATATTTATTAAGACCTATAAATCCATTATTTCAAGTTATATCTGAAAGTTTTCAACCAGATGGATTTGGAGAAGTTATAATTGGTTTAATTTTATTAATAACAGCATCATTAAATTTAAATATTATCTATTCACCTATTAAGATAGTAGAGTTTATTTTTGTAGTTATATGTGCAACATTAATATATACATCTATAAAGCTTGCAACAGCATCAATAGCATTTTGGGTAAAATTCTCACAGTCATATATGTTTATGACATATCAGATAAGTACATTTGCTAAATATCCTATAAGTATTTATCCGGCTGCTATAAAATTTATATTAACATTTCTTATTCCATTTGCATTTACAGGTTATTATCCGGGAGCATATTTCATTGGGAAAGGGAATATGTTAAGTGGTGTACTTTTACCGTTTTTAGTAAGTTTAATATCTATAATAGTATCATATAAAATATGGCTAAAAGGTATTAGCGTATATGAGAGTGCGGGAAGTTAAATAATAGACATATGTGTACAATGTATACATATGTCTATTTTATTTATATTGAGAATTATTATTGACATTATAAATGAAAAGAGTATAATAAAGTTATACCACACCCCTGGGGAGGGGTAAAAAGGAGGGTTTAATATGAAAGAAGAAAAAGTTAAAATATCAGGTATGACATGTACTGCTTGTGCAAGCAGAGTCGAAAGAGTAATGAACAAGCTTGAAGGAGTAGATAGTGCAAGTGTGAATTTCGCTACAGAAACTTTAAGTATTAAATATGACAATGAAAAGTTAAATAGCTCGGACATTGAGAAAGCAGTTGAAAAAGCTGGATATAGTGTAGAAAAGAAGACTAAGAGCTATAGTTTTAAAGTGGAGGGAATGACTTGTTCAGCTTGTGCAAATAGAGTGGAAAGAGTTACTAAAAAAGCTGATGGTGTATTAGGTTCATCTGTGAATTTTGCTACTGAAAAGCTTAATATAAGCTTTGATGAAAATAAAATATCTATCAAAGATATAAAAAGCATAGTAGAAAAAGCGGGATATAAATTAATTATAGAAGAGAAAAAGGAGAGTTCCTCAAATAAAATTCCAGATTATAAAAAGCTCTGGTATAGATTTGTATTATCCTTAGTATTTACAGTTCCATTACTAATAATATCAATGGGACACATGGTAGGAATGCATTTGCCGAAAATTATAGATCCTATGATGAATCCTTTAAATTTTGCAATAACGCAATTATTATTAACTATACCGGTTATGATAGTAGGATATAAATTCTATTTAATAGGATTTAAAAACTTATTTAAACTGAGTCCTAACATGGATTCGTTAATATCAATAGGAACCTCAGCAGCAGTGATTTATGGGTTATTTGCTATATATAAAATAAATCTAGGTGATCATGATTATGCAATGCATTTATATTTTGAATCAGCAGCAGTAATACTTGCATTAATAACTTTAGGAAAATATTTAGAAGCTGTATCAAAAGGAAAAACATCTGAGGCAATTAAGAAACTTATGGGATTAGCGCCTAAAACTGCAAACATTATTAGAAGTGGTAATGAAATTACTGTTCCTATTGAAGAAGTAATAGTAGGAGACGTTGTATTAGTAAAACCAGGTGAAAAGTTACCTGTTGATGGAGAGGTTATAGAGGGAAATACATCAATAGATGAGTCTATGCTTACAGGTGAAAGTATTCCGGTGGAAAAGAGTATAGGAAGCAAAGTTATTGGAGCAAGTATAAATAAAACAGGATTTATTAAATATAAGGCTACTAAGGTAGGGGATGATACTGCTCTTGCACAAATAATTAAATTAGTTGAAGATGCTCAAGGAACAAAAGCGCCAATTGCAAAACTTGCAGACGTAATATCAGCATATTTTGTACCAACTGTAATTATATTAGCCATTATAGCTGCATTAGGATGGTATATATCAGGAGAGTCAGCAGTATTTTCACTAACTATATTTATATCAGTACTAGTTATTGCCTGTCCATGTGCACTTGGATTAGCAACACCTACTGCAATAATGGTAGGAACAGGCAAGGGAGCTGAAAATGGAGTTCTTATAAAAGGTGGAGAAGCGTTAGAAACTGCATATAAAGTTGAGACTATTGTATTTGATAAGACAGGAACTATAACAGAAGGAAAGCCTAAAGTAACTAATATAATAACAAAGGATATAAGTGAAAAAGAAATTTTAATTTTAGCAGCTAGTGCTGAAAAAGGATCAGAGCATCCATTAGGTGAGGCAATAGTTAAAGAAGCTGAAGATAAAGGTCTCAAACTAAAAGGAATAAATGGTTTTAAGGCAATACCAGGACATGGAATAGAAGTTAAAATAGAAAATGAAAATATTCTTTTAGGAAATAAAAAGTTAATGAAGGATAGGGGAATAAACTTAGAAGATTTAGAAGAGAAATCAAATAAGTTAGCAGAAGAAGGTAAAACACCTATGTTCTTAGCAGTAGAAAATAAAATCCAAGGAATTGTAGCAGTAGCTGATACTGTGAAAGAAAATAGTAAAAAGGCAATAAAAGCAATTCATAGTATGGGAATAAAAGTGGCTATGATTACTGGTGATAATGAAAAAACAGCTAAAGCAATTGCAAAAGAAGTTGGAATAGATATAGTTTTAGCAGAAGTACTACCAGAAGATAAAGCAAATGAAGTTAAAAAGTTACAAGGCGAAAATAAGAAGGTTGCTATGGTGGGAGATGGTATAAATGATGCCCCAGCATTAGTTCAAGCAGATGTAGGAATTGCAATAGGATCAGGTACAGATGTAGCAATAGAGTCGGCAGATATAGTTTTAATGAAGAGTGATTTAATAGATGTTATAAAGGCTATTCAATTAAGTAAAGCAACTATTAATAATATAAAGCAAAATTTATTTTGGGCATTTGCTTATAATGTACTAGGAATACCAGTAGCAATGGGAATTCTTCATGTGTTTGGTGGACCATTATTAAATCCTATGATAGCAGCAGGAGCAATGAGTTTAAGCTCAGTATCAGTATTATTAAATGCCTTAAGGCTTAGAAAGTTTAAGGCAAATGTATAAATATTTGATATTTCCTTGACATATATATAAATTTTGATAGAATTAAGAAGGAAATTTAATATTTTATTGGTAGAGGCTGCAATAGCTAAAAGTAATATTAATGAGGTAAGCACTATGATTTAATATGAAAGGGGTTATTGCCGAAGTATATAGCTTAGCTTAAAGGTTATATGCTGGGATTGTATAAAATATATACAAAACTGCCACAATATTTTTGTGGAGAGCTATCTTTATTATTGTCTAAAGTTTGCAATAAATATAAGCTCAAAGAATAATCTTTGAGCTTACTTTTTTTAGGAGAAAAAAATGGAAAAGAAACATATGAAAAAAGAAATCACTTTATTTATGGCTACAATGCTTGTTTGTGGAAATATGATAGGCTCAGGAGTTTTTATGTTACCTGCTACATTAGCAGAATTATCAGGTCCAATGGCAACTATTATTGCATGGGTAATAACAACTATAGGATCTATTTTAATAGCTATATCCTTTGCTAATTTAGGTTCAAAGTATCCATCTACTGGAGGAGCTTATCAATACACAAAAGAAGCTTTTGGAGAATTTGCAGGATTTTTAAGCGCTTGGCTTTATTGGAATGGTTCATGGATAGGAAATGCAGCTATAATAGTAGCATTGGCAAGTTATAGTGCAGCTATAATTCCAGCACTAAATAATCCACTAATATCAATAATTTATACAAGTTCTATCTTATGGATATTTACATTTATAAACATTGTTGGAGTAAAAAAAGCTGGAAAGGTTCAATCATTTGTAACTGTATTTAAAATTGTATTTTTCGCATTGTTTATAGTCATAGCATTTTTAAATTTTGATAGTTCCAATTTATTGCCTTTAATGCCAGAAGGAAAGGGAGTAAATTCAATACCTCTTGCGGCAACATCAACTTTATGGGCATTTGTAGGTTTAGAAAGTGCCACAGTAACTGCAGGAGAAATTAGTAATCCAGAAAAAAATGTTAAGAAAAGCACTATTTATGGAATGCTAATATCAGCAGTAATATACATATTAATAAGTGTTGCTAGTATGGGGGTAATGTCTAACAAAGAATTAGCTTCAAGTTCTGCACCGCTTACTGATATATTAACTAAAATTTTAGGAACATCAATTGGAAAGCCATTAGCAATTTCAGTAGTTATATGTATTTTAGGAACAACTATTGGGTGGTTATTATCAACTGCACGAGTTGCTTATGCAGCAGGAGAAGATGGTGTATTTCCTAAATGTTTTGGGAAATTACATCCTAAATATTCAACTCCAGCTAATGCTTTAATAATTGGATCCATATTAGTTAATATACTTTTAATAATGAATTACCAAAAAAGTATGGTTTCAGCATTTACATTTATAACTATATTAGCAACGCTAGCATTTTTGCCAATATATTTATTAACTGCAGCAGCAGAAATGATGATTATGTTTAGAGAGTCAAGTGAGTTTAATTTACAAATTTTCATTAAAAAAGGAATAATTCCATTACTAGCATTTATATATACATTATGGACAATATATGGTTCAGGAGCAGAAATTGTAATGTGGGGATTTATACTTATGTTATTAGGAGTGCCATTCTATATATATAATTACCATAAGAATAAAAGCAATTTAAACTAAATTATAAATATTAGAAAAAAACCCTCTAAAATTTTAGAAGGGTTTTTATTTTGAATTAAAAAATTTTACTAATGTAAAAAAAAATAAATGTATGTTAAAATTAATAGCAAATAAATGTTTACATTGGGGTGATATTAAAAAATATGAGTAAGATAAATGAAGTTTATGATGCTTTAAAGCGGTTAGAAATGAAAAGTAAAAAAGGAATAACAGCAAGCGAGCTTAGTGCTTTTATGAACTTAGATAGGGCTAATGTAAGCAGATATTTAAATCAGCTTTATAAAGATGGTGTAGTTGATAAAATAGATGGCCATCCAGTAAAATATAGTTCTATAGTAAGAACTGAAGTATCTAAATCAAAAGAAAATAAGAAAGTCGTAAAAGAGAAAAAAAGAAATAGTCTAGACACATTAGTTGGTGCAAAATTAAGTTTGCAGATTCCGATTCAACAAGCCAAGGCAGCAATTTTATATCCCCCAAGAGGATTACACACTTTAATTTTAGGGGAAACTGGTGTTGGTAAATCTATGTTTGCAGAAGCTATGTATAATTTTGCAATTGAGTCTAAAGTTATAAATGATGAAGCACCTTTTGTAAGATTTAACTGTGCTGATTATGCAGATAATCCACAACTAGTTATAGCACAAATATTTGGTGTTAAGAAAGGTGCTTATACAGGTGCAGATTCTGATAGAGATGGTTTACTAAAGAAAGCAAATGGGGGAATATTATTTTTAGATGAAATTCATAGATTATCTCCACAAGGTCAAGAAATGTTATTTACATATATTGATAAAGGTTATTTTAGAGTTTTAGGTGATACAGAAAAATTAGTTCATGTAGAAGCACAAATCATTGCAGCTACAACTGAGGATCCTCAATCATTTTTACTTAAAACCTTTAGTAGAAGAATACCAATGGTTATAACGTTACCATCCTTAAAAGAAAAAAATATAAAGGAAAGATATTACTTATTAAGGGAATTTATAGAAATTGAATCGCAAAGAGTATCAAAAAGTATTTATTTCAATAAAAGTGCTTTAATATCATTTTTATTATATGATTGTCCTAATAATATAGGACAGTTAAAAAGTGATATTCAACTTTCATGTGCAAGAGCCTTTTTGAAATATAAAGCAAAAAATAAAGATTATATATTGGTAGATCAAGAAGATTTGCATCAACGAGTGAAAGTGGGACTTATGAAGTTACAGGAATATAGGGATGAAGTTGATGAGATATTAAGTAATATGGGAGATGTGCTTAAGTTTTCATATAAAGATAAAATTGCTTTAATTGAAGATAAAACAGGTTTAGAAGAATTTAAAGATGGAACTATGTTTTATGATAGAATAGAGCAAAAAATAGAAGAGTTAAGAAAAGATGGAATAGAAGAAAAAGAAATAGATGAAATATTAAATATAGATATAGAAAAATATTTCAGAAAATATATACGAGATTTGCCAGAAAGATTTAGAAAAGAAGAAATATCAAAAGTTGTTGATGTTGAAATAGTTAATTTAGTTGAAGAAATTCTTTTATATGCATCAAAAAAATTAAATAGGGATTACGATGAAAAAGTTTATTTTGGGTTAGCCCTTCATATTCAAGGTAGCCTAGAGCGAATAAGGAAAGGTGTTAAGATATTTCATCCTAAACTAAACTTTATTAGAGGCGAGTATGCTAGAGAATTTATAGTAGCAATGGAAGTAGCTAGTATAATAGATAAAAAGTTTGTAATAGAAGTTCCCTTAGACGAAATCGGTTATATAACTATGTTCTTAGCCACAAATCCTTATGAAAAAGATAAAGCAAAGGATGTAAGAGTGGCTGTTTTAGTAATAATGCATGGTCATTCTACAGCTTCATCTATGGTAGAAGTTGCAAACTCTCTAATTGGAGAAGAATATGTTAAGGCTTTGGATATGCCATTAAGTATGAAAGCAGAAGATATGTATAAATTAGCTATGGAAAAAATAAAGGAAATTCATACTGGAAAAGGTATCTTTTTATTAGTAGATATGGGATCTTTGACTAATTTTGCAGATATGATAAAGGATGAAACTGATATCAATGTAAAAACTATTGATATGGTTACTACTTTATTAGTTATTGAAGCTGGTAGAAAAGCTTTAAATGGAAGAGGTTTAAAAGAAATATATGAATCATGCTTAGAAATTAAGAGATATGGAATTCAAGGAGCTGCATCTAAAATAGACCAAAAGGAAAGCATTATAATAACATCCTGCTTTACTGGAGATGGATCAGCACAAAGATTAAAAGAAATAATAGAAAATAATATGAATAGTAAAACAAATATTAAGATTCATGCACTTAACATATTAGATAAAGATGATTTTTACAGTAATATAGAATCTTTAGAACAAAAATATAATATTATTGCAATGGTTGGAGTGATGAATACTCATGTTCCTAATATTCCATTTATATCTGCAGCAGATATACTTTCAGGTGAAGGGATTAACGATTTAGAAAAACTTATATTACAAGAAGAAGAGTATCATAAGATAGTGGAAAGCATGGAAAAACAAATAGAAAATATAGATTCATATAAATTAATAAGAGATATAAGAAAAACTTTAATTCATATTGAAGAGCATTTAAATATTAGGTTAATTCATGAAGTAAAGATTGGTATTCTTATTCATATATGTTTTCTAATAGATAAGTTAAATAAAGGTGGTAAAGAAACTCCATTTGTTATGTTAAATGAATTTAGACATTCTAATAATAGAGAGTTTATACTTATAAAACAATGCTTAAAACTTTTAGAAGAAAATTATAATGTAAATATAGGTGAAAATGAGTTAGCCCATATTGTTAAGATGGTAGTTAATAATAAGACCTCTGTGTAAAATAAGATTCAATATATAATATGATCTAAAAGTGTGTAATTAAGTGTTACACACTAAAGTTTCTTTTAATGTAACTTGAAAGTCCCTAAAAAAGGGACCTTCAAGTTAATAGTAATTAGAATTTTTATGAAATTCAATTTGGCATTAAAATTGCTATTAGATATAGTGTAAGGAATTATATATGAGGAGGGAATTTAAATGAAAAGAATATTACTTGTTTGTTCAGCAGGAATGTCAACATCATTATTAGTTAGTAAGATGCAAGCAGCAGCTAAGGCTCAAGGAATTGATTGTACAATAAATGCTGTTGGAGAGGCAGAATTAAAGAAACATGAAAATGAAATAGATGTATTATTATTAGGGCCACAAGTTAGATTTTTATTAAGTAAAATGAAAGCTAAATTCGAGCCAATGGGGGTTCCAGTGGAAGTAATTAACACAGTGGACTATGGAACAATGAATGGGGAAAAGGTTTTAAAACAAGCGCTTTTAATAAGCAATAAGTAGCAATAATCGTAAAAGGGGTGTAACCAATGGAAAAAATTATAATGGATCTAATTATCTTTAGTGGGGAAGCTAGAAGCTATGCAATGGAAGCCATGCAATTAGCTAAAAGTGGACAAATTGATGAAGCAAGAGAATTAATAGAAAAATCAAAAGAGACTTTAGGTGATGCCCATGCAACGCAAACTAGCTTAATTCAAGGAGAAGCATCAGGAAATAGATGTGAAGTATCATTATTATTAGTTCATGCACAAGATCATTTAATGACATCAATGGTTGTAAAGGATTTAGCAGAAGAAATTATAGATCTTCATGAAAAATTAAATAAGGTGGAATATAAGAATGAATAAGCTTGGGATATCAATATATCCTAATAATACTTCAATTGATAAAATAAAAGATTATATAAGGCTTGCTGCTAAGTATGGGTTTAAAAGAATATTTACATGTTTAATATCTGCAAGTGATAAAGATATTGACGGTATTTTAGCTGAATTTAAGGATATATTAAATGTAGCTAATGAAAATGATATGGAGGTTATAGCAGATATAGATCCAACTGTATTTAATAAGTTAAAGGCATCTATATTTGATTTAAAAGTATTCAAAGATATGGGGCTTTCAGGTATAAGGCTTGATATGGGGTTTAGTGGATATGAAGAGTCAGTTATGACATTTAACGAGTACGGGTTGAAAATAGAGTTAAACATTAGTAATGGGACAAAATATGTAGATAATATACTTTCATATAAGGCTAATTTAAATAACCTTTATGGATGTCATAACTTTTATCCTCATATTTATACAGGCCTATCTTATGAAAATTTTATAAATTCAAGTAAGCAATTTAAAGAGTTAGGAATAAGAACAGCAGCCTTTGTTAATTCATCTTCTGCAGAATATGGGCCTTGGCCAGTATCAGAGGGGCTATGCACTTTAGAAATGCATAGAGATTTGCCGATAGATGTACAAGCGAAGCACTTATTTGCAACAGATTTAATTGATGATGTTATAATAGCAAATGCTTTTGCATCAGAAGATGAACTTAAAGCTTTAAGTGAGTTAAACAAGGAAATGTTAGAGTTTACTATTGAATTAGTAGATGAAATAAGGAATTTAGATAAAAAAATAGTTTTAGAAGAGTTTCATTTTAATAGAGGAGATTCTTCAGAATACATGGCAAGAAGTACTCAAAGTAGAGTTAAATATAAAGGGGAAAGCTTCCCACCATATAATTTGGCAAATATAAAAAGAGGGGATATTTTAATTGATACGGAGTTATACACTAGATATGCAGGAGAGCTACAAGTAGCTTTAAAGGATATGAAAAATACTGGAAAGACAAATGTAGTTGCTAAGATAGTTGAAGATGAAATATTTTTATTAGATTATATAAAACCTTGGAGTAAATTTTCATTTAAATTAGAAAAATAGATATTATTTAATCTAGTGGTTAAAAAAATTCTGGTTTTTGCCAGAATTTTTTTTACTCTATATGGGATTATATTTTTAAAATCTATGGATAAATTATTTATAGTATATAAGTTATCAAAGTTTGAAATATTAACATATTATTACACAAATAAATTTTTAGATAGTTTGTGTAATGCAATTACACAGAAATAAAAAAATAAGTGTGTAAAAAAACAGTTGATGAAAGCTAGATATATCAATGGGTTTAAGAAAAAATGTTTTGAAAAAAGTTGGCACGCAAATTGCTTTATATATAAGCAAGAGAAAAACAAAAATAAACAAAGTTTTAATGTAAAGGATTTTAAGAAGTGCTATTAACTGGTTTACTCTTTATAGCGAAATTATCAATAAAAAACATTCTAGAGAAAATCAGTAAAAATAAACAAAAAATTTTAAGGGGGAATTTAAATGGAAAAATTCATGAATTGGATGGAACGTTATATTGTTCCTATAGCATCTAAAATAGGTGCTCAAAGACACTTAGTAGCTATACGTGATGGTTTTGCTACAATAATGCCACTTATGATTATTGGTTCTTTCGGTCTTTTAATTCACAACTTTCCAATTCAATCAGTTAAGGATTTATTTGCTGTAGGGCAACCTTTGCATTGGTTAGATGTAATTGCGCTAAATGTATATGGGGGATCAATGTTCCTTATGGGATTATTCGCTGCAATATCAATAGGATATGCTTTAGGTAAGTCATATGATGTTGATGGATTTGCAACTGGATTAGTTACATTAGCATCATGCTTAATTTTAACAAATATGTTTGCTTACAAAGCTCCAGTTACTTGGGGAGGATTTGATGCTGGAACACTTGGATGGGAACCTGGTTTATTCACAAAATGGCTTGGACCTTCAGGATTAATTACTATATTAATAACAACTTTAATTACAGGTACAATTTTTGCTAAGTTAGCTAAAAATAAGAAGTTAGTTATTAAGTTACCTGATGGAGTACCACCAGCAGTATCAAGATCATTCTCAGCTTTATTACCAACAATGATTACTTTAACTTTAGTAGGTATAGTATTTGCTATATTAGAAGCTTTTGGATACCAAGAAGTTTACTTACAAGTTTATACATTAATACAAAAACCATTAATGGGACTTGCAAACTCTTTACCAGTATTATTACTATTAATATTAATACAACAAATTTTATGGTTCTTTGGATTACATGGATCAAATATATTAGCACCAATTATAAGTTCAATATTCCTTGCATTAACAGCTGAAAACATGGCAGCTATAGCAGCAGGAAATACTGAAGGAATTAACATTATAAACAGCCAATTCCTAGATTCATATGTTAACCTTGGTGGATCTGGATTAACAGCTGCTTTAATGATAGCTATGATAATTAAGTCAAAGAGTGCTATTAATAAATCAATAAGAAACATTGCATCAGGTCCAGCATTCTTTAACATTAATGAACCAGTTATATTTGGATTACCAATAGTGTTAAATCCAATATATATTATACCATTTATATTAGCTCCAATAGCATCAGCTTTAATAGCTTATGGATTAAGTGCAATACATTTTGTTGCACCAGCATCAGTAATAGTTCCGTGGACTTGTCCACCAGTAATATCCGCAATCTTAGCAACTGGTCAATGGCAAGGTGGTGCAGTAGCATTATTAAATATCGTAGTTTCTGTATTAATTTACTTACCATTCGTTGCTTATGCTGATAAGAAGAACTTAGAAATGGAACAAGCAGAAATTGCTTAAGAAGGATAAAGTGCCCTATAAATAATAATATTAAAATAGAATGAAAAGCAAAAAGGATAGTATTAAAGCTATCCTTTTTGCACAAATTTTAGGAGTTGGTATTATGAGTAATTTTAAACAAAAATTTGAAAGTTTATTTAGTTATGTAACAGAAGATAAAAATGATGAAAATGTTAAAAAAAGAAAATCAAAAGCAGCTACTAATATTTGTGCAATAATAAGTATTTTATTATTGTTCTATTTGCTTACAGGATTAAGTTTTTAATTATTAAATAAATTAAGTATAAATAATTTAATATAAATAAGGGAAAATTATTAATGAAAAATTTAAGGAGGACATTGATATGAAATCTAAATCATTAATAATTCCTTTAGTAATGGTAGCACTAATATCCGTTGGTTGTAATAAAAAAACCGAAAATGGTACTACAAATCAAAATACACCACCAGTAACAGATGCTGTGACATCTCCATCAAGAGTAACAGACGAAGGAAATCTATTTAAAGCAGTTGAAGGAAGCTGGATTGTAATTTTAGAAAATGATGTTAACACTACTAAAGAAGTAGTACTTAATACTGGCTTTAAAAAAGCTGACAAAAATGATCCGAGTAAAATGGTGGTAACACCTCGAGTTTTAGCATTATATAAAAAGGGTGAAAACAATGCTAAAGCAGCGGCATATACATTAACTACACCAAAGCTTACAATAAAAGATGAAAATGCAAAAATTGAAGGTGGAACAGTTAAAGGGGATGTATATGTAGAAGTAAATGGAGTGATATTACAAGATGCAATAATAGATGGGAATGTTTATTTCAAAAATGAAGATGCAAAAAATACATTCCATATGGATGAAAAATCAAAAGTAACAGGAACTATGGAAGTTAAATAAATTTTAAGGGATAAATGCTATCATTGTATTTATCCTTTTAATTTACACGTAGTTTATTTAAAAAGTAAAAGATAAATCTAGTAGGACTGTAATTACTATACAGTCCTATTAGATTTTCCAATGTTCTTTGAATTTAAGAACTTCATTCAAACTTTTGGTCGACATTTGTTGAGTTAATACTAGTTCATCCTCTAGCTCAGTCATTCTTTTTCCTAAAACTTGATCTAACACAGATAAATCTTCTCGAACCTTATCTATGGATGTATATTTATCTGATAAAATATTTAGAACTTGAGTAATATCAGTTTTAAACTTATCTTGTTCAGTTTTTATAAATTGGACTTCTGTTTGTAAAACAGCAAGGTTATGACTAGTATTTAAAATAACACTTTTCATTTGATTTAATATTTTAGGTAGTTGTTTAAGGATTTCGTTTGTTTCTTGTAATGTAATATCTGTATTGTTTTTAGCATGAGATGTTATATTTACTAAATTTAAAATTTGATCTTCCAATTTTTATCACCTCATTATAATATATGATTTAGCATATATTAGGTACATAGAAAATATATAAATGCTTAAAAGTATTTTAAATAGGTTTAATCAGTTGGTTTATTATGATTGATATTTTATGACTTTAAATAATATAATATATATAATTATATTTTAGTATGATTTATATAGGATATCAAAAATTCTATAATTTTAAATAATATTTATATAAAAAATTACAATTATGGAGGAATTAATTTGGAAACTAATGTTAATGTAATAGAAAAAGAATTTGTAGATATAAAAGTACCTAAAAGGTTTAGAGTTATAATGCATAATGATGATTTTACAACTATGGAGTTTGTTGTTGCTATTTTAGGTGATATATTTAATAAAAGTATAGAGGAAGCTAACAAAATAATGATAGAAGTTCATAAAAATGGTAAGGGAACAGCGGGAATATATCCATATGATATAGCTATATCTAAAGCAAGTAAAGCTATGGCTATTGCAAAGGAAGAAGAATTTCCCTTTAAGCTTACAGTAGAGGAGGATTAAAATGGATATTAGTAAAGTTGTTAAGGATATTTTACTTAGAGCATATAAAATGGCAAAAGAAAATAAAGATGAATATGTAACACCGGAACATTTATTGCTAAGTGCATTAGAAGAAGAAAATTTTAAAGAAATACTTAGCCAATTAAATTGTAACATAGAAGAGCTAAAAAATGACTTAATAAGCTATATAAATGAGTATGTAGAAAAATCACAGGATAAAGATCCAGAAGAAAGCTATGGAATAGGAAATATATTTATATTAGCAACACAACAAGCTGCATTTAGTGAGAGAAATATAGTTGAACTAGAACATATAATAGCAGCAATTTATGCTCTTAAAGACAGTTATGCAGCATATTTTTTACAGAAGCAAGATATAAATAGATCAGATTTGCTATTTCAACTTTCTCATAACAAATCTAGAGAACATAATGCAACTAGAAACTCTATAAATATGATGGGGATTAATAATAGAAATAGCTCCAAAAAGAGTATATTAAGTAGTTATTGTATTAATTTAACAGACACTCTATCTAATGAGGAAAATGATCCTTTAGTAGGAAGAAAGGATATAATAGATAGAACTATCCAAATTCTTTGTAGAAGAACTAAAAATAATCCAGTTCATGTAGGAGAGCCGGGTGTTGGAAAAACAGCAATAACTTTAGGGCTTGCAAAGTTTATAAAAGAAGGAAATGTACCAGATAAGCTTAAAAATTCACAAATATTTTCCTTAGATATTGGATCAATACTTGCGGGTACAAAATATAGAGGAGACTTTGAAGAAAGAATAAAACAAATATTAGATGAAATAAAAAGCTATGAAAATCCTATAGTTTATATAGATGAAATCCATAATATAGTAGGGGCAGGTGCTTTAAATGGAGGCTCATTAGATGGTGGTAGTTTAATAAAAGGATATTTACTAGAGGGAAAAATAAGGTTTATAGGAGCAACTACATTTGATGAGTATAAGAAATATTTTGAAAAAGATAAGGCTTTAATAAGAAGATTTCAAATTGTTGAGGTTAAAGAAACTAGTATAGAAGAAAGCATAAAAATATTAGAAGGAATTAAAGAAAATTTTGAAAATTATCATAATGTAAGATACACAAAAGAAGCACTAGAACTGGCTGTAAATTTAAGTTCAAAGTATATAAGTGATAGGTTTTTACCAGATAAGGCAATAGATATTATAGATGAGTCAGGAGCTTATGTTGATATAAATAGAGAATATTATAAAGATGGAATTGTAGATAAAAATATAATTGAAGAAATAATATCAAAGATTTGTCTTATACCAAAACAAACCATTGAAAATACAGAGATAAATTCTCTTAAAGCTTTAGAAGGTGAACTTAAGAAAAATATTTTTGGACAAAATACTGCTATAGAAGAAGTAACAAGATGCATAAAGATGTCTAGAGCAGGGCTTAATGATGATAATAAGACAATTGCATCAATGCTTTTTGTTGGGCCAACTGGAGTAGGAAAGACAGAAATAGCAAAAATACTAGCAAAGACACTAGGAATTGATTTGGTTAGATTTGATATGAGTGAGTATGGAGAGAAACATGCTGCTTCAAAGCTTATAGGGTCTCCACCAGGTTATGTAGGTTATGAAGAAGGCGGATTATTAACAGACACTATAAGAAAAAAACCAAACTGTGTTCTACTATTAGATGAAGTAGAAAAGGCGCATGTAGATATCTTAAGTGTATTATTACAAGTGATGGACTATGCAACACTTACAGATAATAGAGGAAGAAAGGTTGATTTTAGAAACGTAATAATAATTATGACTTCTAATGCTGGCGCAAGAGATATAGGTAAAAATCTTGTTGGTTTTGGAAGAGACTCTATAAAAATGGAAGCTATAAATGATGAAGTTAAGAAAATATTTACTCCAGAATTTAGAAATAGGTTAGATAAAATAGTTGTGTTTAACCAAATAAACAAAGAAATAGCTACGGAAATAGCAGAAAAAGAACTAAAGAAGTTTAGTGAAAAACTTCTTAGTAAAAACGTAAATTTAGAATTTAGTAGTGAATGTATTAAGTTTATAAGTGAAAGAGGATTATCTAAAGAGTTTGGAGCGAGAGAAATATTAAGAGTAATAAATTCTGAGGTAAAGCCATTATTAGTGGATGAATTGCTATTTGGAGGGCTTTCAAAAGGAGGGAAGTGTAAAGTATTTATAGAAAATAATGAGTTCAAAATAGAGCGAATTTAAAAAAATTATTAAAAGACAAGTAGATGATATAGCTAAAAATTATATCATCTATTTTATTAAGTTAAAAATCTTAATATGTACACAAATTAAAAAAACATATATAATTGTATATGTTTTTTAATTGAAGTTAAGAGGTGACTAGTATGGATAAGGATATAAGTAAAATACAAGAAGAAATAATAAAAAAAGATATTAGAAAAGTAGAAAAGCTTTGGAAAGATGTAGAAGATAATGAATCTTTAGAATATCATTTAGATAGAATGACTAAAGAAGAATTAGTGAAAGTAGGAAGTAAATATTCAGTTAAAGGAATTACATCATTAAAGAAATCAGATGCTCTATTAAAAGTTAAAGATGGAATTATAAATAATATTGATTATATATTAAACTTATTAGATTTTGATGCATTTTCATACTTAAGTGAAATAATAAATTTAAATGGTAAAAAACAATATTTTGGTTCAGAGCTGATAAATGCTAACTATTTTAGAAATAGAGGAATAATGTTTACTGGAGTTGAAAAAGCAAAACTATTTGTGGTAACGCCTAAAGAATTATGTGATATAATAAAAGATAAGTTAAATCAAGAATTAAGATTAAATTCTATTTTAAACTCAGAAGTTATAAAGCTTTCAGCTGGAATAATTTATTTTTATGGTGCTCTTACAATAAAAGATATTTGTAAGATTATTAGAGAAGATTACAATTATGAGTTTGAAGAAGAAAGAATTAGAAGTTTACTTTTAGATGGACAAGAACTAGGCTTTGATTATCAATTAGATGAGGATATTATTTATCATATAGATGTAGAAGAACCTAGATTAATAATAGAAGAAACTAATAAAAATACAGATATAAGTTTTGCAAAGTTTGATAAAAAGACTTTATTTAAAGCTGCAAAACCTGATTATATTGAAGAAAACAAACAAGCTAATAGGCTTGAAAAGGTTCTAAATGAACTTTTTGTTATAGATAAAAAGATACTAAAAGAGGAAATAGATAGCTTTTCTATAGCTATAAAAAATGAAGCTTCATTGGAAGAGGCTATAGAGATATTTTTAGAGGCATATGAAATAGAAAGTGAAGAAGAAAATAATATACTTAAAGAAGAGTTGAAAAAGCTATATATGACTGTAAGAAGATGGACTTTAAAAGGAAATTCAGAAGGTGAAATTGAAAATAATAAAAAGACTATAGTAAATAGTGACAAGATAGGAAGAAATGATCCATGTCCTTGTGGAAGTAATAGAAAATATAAAAAGTGTTGTGGTAAATAATAAAGGGGAGTTAAGTATGGTTTTTAAATATATATTATTAATATGGGGACTTATTGAGCTTATACTTGGAATAACTGTGTTATTAAAAAGGAAACTTTTACTTTTAAAAGTTATAGTAGAAAGTTTTTCTATGATAAATAATAATTTTAATCTTTCAGAAATTAAAGATATAAAGATATTTTCTAAATGGATTGGAGAAGTTGTTTTATTAGAGGGATCATTATATATTTTCTTAGCATCTGCATCAATATACTTTAATATGAATATATTTATTGTTATAGTGTTTATAATTCTAATAGAAATATTTTTCTTTAACATAATGAGTAAAGGAATAAGAAACTTTACAGATTAGATAAATAAAATTAAAATGAGGTCATAAAATGAAAGATAATAGATATCTTTTTGAAAATTATATTAATATAGCAAGAGGCTTTATAACTGAAAAAGAATATGCAAAAGCACTAAAGTTTTACAGAAAGGCATATAGATTTGAAGAGGGTAGAAAAGATATAGAGCTTATACTAGATATGGCACTTTTATATGATAAATTAGGGTATAAGGACTTATCAGAAGAAAAATATAGAGAGGCTATATTAGTAGAGGAAAAAGATGCAAGGGCTTATTATGGCTTAGGGGTTTTATATGATGAAGATGAATTTTTAGAAGAGGCTATAGAATATTATAAAACTGCTATTAAGTTAGATAATAACTATGATAGAGCATATTTTTATCTAGCAAATGCATATGATGGAATAAGTGATAAGCAAAATGCAATAAAATATTATAATAAGACTTTAGATTTAGTTCCAGAGGATTTATGGGCAAATGCAAATTTAGGATGTATTTATGAAGAACTTGGAGAGTTTCAGAAAGCACTTAAATATATGGAAAAGGCATTAGAAATAGATTCAAACAATTTTAGAATTCTATTTAATATGGGAGTTTTGCTTAAAAATCTAAATAAAGCCAATGAGGCAGAGAAATATTATAAAAAATCTATAGAAAAAAATCCATATTATCCATATAGTTATTTAAATTTAGCGGTTTTATATAGAGAGAAAAATTATTTTTATAAAGCTATAGAAGTTATTACGGAAGGAATAGAAAATAATAGCGATTCAGGCTTTTTATATTATAATAGAAGTTGTTTTTACTCTAATATAGATGAATTACATAAATCTTTTAAGGATTTAGTAAAGAGTATAGAATTAAATGATTTATTTTTAGATTATATGATGAAGGACAAAGAATTAGATAAATTAAGAAATTTAAAGGAATATAATGACTATTTAAAAAGTAAGCTGTAATAGCTTGCTTTTTTCATTTGAAAGGGAATAGTTAAAAAAATAACTAAAAAACAAATTTTAAAAAAATCTTTTTTGTGATTTTAATGGAGATTCTTGAGTTTATAATGTTTTGTATAAAAATTTTTAAATTTTTATTAAAAACTTTGTTAAAAATATTACAAAAGTTGTGAGAATACTCTATTTATGGTACTATATCATTGTAACCGTTAAAATATACGGATAATGTGGTATATTTTAACGGTAAATACTTGCATAAAAGTAGGAGGTTTTTTATAGTGTTAAGTAGTCTTTTTAATAGTGTAAATGTTTTAAACAAATTATTTACACTTAGTGATGCTAGCATATTAGAATTATCAGTTGATAATTCTAAAGAATTAAATGCTAAGGAAATCGAAGAAAGCTTGATTTTACCTTATGAAAATAATAGAGGTAAAAAAGTTATAATTAAAGCTTTTAGTTTTCAACCTAATTTAAATGGATATGGAACAATAGTAAAAGAAAGAAAAGAAGATTTAAAAAAAGGACTAGAAAAAATTAAGTCAATTTCAGAAATGAAATTTGTAGTAGATGGAAAAGATAAAAGTCTACAAGAAGCATTGAAAGAATATGGAGAAGTTATAAAAGTATCACCTATAACAGATTTATATTCTAATAAATTAATTTCTAAAGCTTATGGAAATGTTCAAGAGGCTATTATTTATGATTTAGTAGAAGTAGTACAATTGGGACAAACTTTAGGAGGAAAAAGAGTAGAGATATTATCTACTGTTTATGGAAGTGCTATAGATGGTAGAAAAGTTGTTGCGTTAAAAAAAGGAACAACATATAAAGAAGTCTTTGAAGCTTTAAATGGTAAAGCTGATGAACTTAAGAAGGTTATTGATGGTGGAAGTATAAATGGAACACCTATATATAATTTAGATTCAGTAGTATCAGACAATTCTAAAGGAATACTATTCTTAACAGAAAAAGATTCACTATCTGAGGAAAGCTATAGCTGTATAAGATGCGGAAAATGTTTAAGAATCTGTCCAGAAGGATTAAATCCAATAAAATTAGTCGAACTTAATAAAATGGGAGAAAAAGAAGAATTTATTAAATTTGGTGGAGAAAAATGTATTGATTGTGGTTTATGTAGCTTTGTATGTCCTTCTAATATAGAAATCGCACAAACTATAAAAACTGCAAAAACATTCAAATAAGTAATATAAAATCTGAATAGGAGTGAAGAGTGTGGAAAATAGAAATCTTAAAATATCACCAGCACCTTATATTAAAAAGGGGCTTGGGATTAATAAGATAATGATCGATTTTATTATAGCATTAATTCCGGCAATATTTGCAGGAGTATATTTTTATAAAATTGATGCTGTTAAAGTAATAGTTGCAACAGTTTTAACTAGTATTATAGCAGAAGGTATTTGGAATAAGTTTGTAAAGAAAAGGGCTTTTTTAAGTGATTTAAGTCCAATAGTATTAGGTATTATCTTAGCACTTATTATGCCAACCTATGTTCCATTATGGATACCAATTATAGGATCAATATTTGCAACAATTGTTGTAAAACAATTTTTTGGTGGTCTTGGACAGAACTTTATGAATCCAGCAGCTGCAACTAAGGCGTTTTTAATTGCATCATGGGCTGGAGTAATGGCAAAACCAGTAGCAGATGCAACATCATCAGCATCTGAAACTTCAGAAGTAGTAGTACCTTTAATAGACAAAATAATAGGACAAGCAAATGGAAGCATAGGAGAAGTTTCTATTTTAGCTCTATGTATAGGTGGATTATATTTAGTGTTAAGAGGAAGAATTAGTTTAAGAGCTCCGCTTACATTTATAATATCATCAATGCTAATGTATAATTATTTTGGAAAAGACTTATTACTTCCAGGAGCATTTTTTATAGCAGGAATATTTATGACCACAGATTATGGAACAACACCAATGACAAAAGTTGGGCAGTACATATTTGGATTAATAGCAGGGGTTTGTGCATCAATTATAGCAGTAAAAGGTTTTAATCCAGAAGGGCCTTATTATGCAATAATAATAACTAATTTATTTACTCCTCTTATAGAATATTTTACAACTAAAAAAATAAAAGTTAAGAAGGAGGCTTAATAGAGTATGAAAGAGAATTTTAAGCTAGGAGGAATCCTTCTAATTATAACTATGATAGCAGGACTATTACTTGGTTTTGCTAATGATTTAACTAAAGAAGCAATTATAGAAAATTCTAAAATTAGTAAAGAGGATTTAAGTTATATATTACCACAAGCTGAAGGTATTAAAGATATGGATATAAATTTAGATTCAGAAGGCAATGTAAAGGAAATATACGAAGCAGTAAGTGGGAGTGACGTTGTTGGATATGTATTAAAGATCAACAGTAAAGGCTTCCATGGACCAATAGATTTTGTTGTAGGTATATCAAAAGATGATAAAGTTGCAGGAGTTAAAGTTCTATCACATAGTGAGACACCTGGTCTTGGAGCTAAAATTTCAGAAGATAAATTTACTTCAAGATTTAAAGGTAAACCTGCAAATGGATATTTAGAAGTAGTTAAAACAACTCCTAATAAAGATAATGAATTAGAAGCTATATCAGGAGCTACAATTTCAAGTAAGGCATCTGTGACTGCAGTAAATGAAGCAATTTCTTTTTATTTAGAAAATATAAAAGGTGAGGAATTAGCACCACAAGAAGGTACTGACGCAGATACAGGAGCAAGTGCAAACTAATAATAAATTAGGAGGAGAAAAATGAATAAATTAATTGAAAGATTAAAAAATGGAATAATTACCGAAAATCCGATTTTTGTTCAAGTTTTAGCTATGTGTCCTACTTTAGCAGTTACAACAAATGCTAAAAATGCATTAGGTATGGGACTAGCTTCAACTATAGTTTTAATATTTTCTAATATGATGATTTCAGCAATAAGAAAATTAATTCCAGATAAGATTAGAATACCAGCATATATAGTAGTTATTGCATCATTCGTTACAATAGTAGATATGTTAATGCAAGGATATGTTCCAAGTCTTTATTCATCTTTAGGAATTTTTATACCATTAATAGTTGTTAACTGTATAATCTTAGGTAGAGCAGAAGCATATGCTTCAAAAAATCCAGTTTTACCATCTATTTTTGATGCTATTGGAATGGGAATTGGCTTTACAATTGCATTATTCCTAATAGGAACTTTTAGAGAAATTTTAGGAGCTGGACAAATTCTAGGAATTCAAATATTACCAGAAAGCATTAAACCAGCTTCTATAATGATATTAGCACCAGGAGCATTCTTTACTTTAGGTGGACTTATGGTAATTTTAAATGCCTACAATATAAGAAAAGCAGCTAGAACTGGAGAAGCAGTTAAATCTTTAGAACATAGTTGCGGAAGTTGTTCAGGATGTGGAACTGGTTCTTGTGGAAGCAATAACGGAATAGAAATAAAAGAAATAGAAATAAAAGAGAAAAAGAAGGACTAAGAGGGGTGTAACAAATGGAATTATTTATGATTTTCATAGCAGCAATGCTTGTAAATAACTTTGTTCTTTCAAAATTCCTAGGAATATGTTCATTCCTTGGAGTTTCAAAGAAAAAGGATTCAGCTATAGGTATGGGACTTGCAGTAACCTTCGTTATGACATTAGCTTCTATAATGTCATGGATTGTATATAATGGAATGCTAGTTCCATTAGAATTAGAATACTTAAAGACAATAGCTAATGTACTAGTTATTGCAGCATTAGTTCAATTTGTTGAAATGGCGATGAAAAAATTATCTCCAGCTCTTCATAAAGCACTTGGGATATATTTACCTCTTATAACAACAAATTGTGCAGTTTTAGGTGTGGCAACTTTAAATATACAAGAAGGATATAGCTTTATAGAGTCTATAGTAAATGGTTTAGGAGCTGCATTAGGTTATATGTTATCTATAGTGCTACTAGCTTTTATAAGAGAAAGAATAGATAATAATGAAAATATACCAGTAGTTCTAAGAGGATTACCAATTACATTATTTACAGCAGCTTTAATGTCAATTGCCTTTTTAGGATTCCAGGGATTAATTCACTAGGAGGAGAGTTAAAATGAATATTTTATTTGCAGCTTTAAGTTTGGGAATTCTAGGGTTGATTTTTGGAGTACTACTAGGTTTTGCAGCAAAAGCTTTTGAAGTAAAGGTTGATCCTAAAATACCAATGTTAAGAGAATGTTTACCGGGTGCTAACTGTGGGGGATGCGGTTTTGCTGGATGTGATGCATATGCTGAAGCAGTTGTAACAGCAGGAGCAAAGCCTAATTTATGCTCTGTAGGGGGAGCAAAAACAGCAGAAGATATTGGTGGGATTTTAGGTATTAAGGTAGATGCCGCTGAAAAGATGACTGCCTTTGTAAAATGTAATGGAAATTGTGATTCAGCTAAATCAAGATATGAGTTAGAAGGGGTAAGTGATTGTCTAACAGCTTCACTTATGATTGATGGAGGTTCAAAGTCATGTTCATATGGATGTTTGGGCCTTGGAAGTTGTGTAAATGTTTGTGAGTTTGATGCATTAGAAATAATAAATGGAATTGCTAAAGTAAATGTAGACAAATGTACAAATTGTGGAGCTTGTATAAATATATGTCCTAAAGGACTTATTGAATCTGTTCCAGTTTCAAAGAAAGTAAGAGTTGAGTGTAACAATATTGAAATAGGAAGGCACGTAAAGGAAAATTGTTCAGCAGCCTGTATAGGATGTAAGCTTTGTGAAAGAAACTGTCCTAAAGATGCTGTTCACGTGGTTAATAATTTAGCTAAGGTTGATTATGATAAGTGTGTAAATTGTCAATTATGTACTAAGAAATGTCCAACAGGAGCGATAAAAAATATATTTTCTAATTAGTAGTAACTATATTTAATTAAGAAGAGATGTTAGCCTTAAAATTAATTTAAGGCTAACATTTTTTATTTATTAAATATATTTAGGAGCTTTAGAGTCTGTACTTTATCTAGAATTTCATTTTTATTTGTTGTATATAAATTTAATTCTTTCATTCTTTCAAAGTACTCTCCACCAGAAAATGTATGTCTAATACTTTTTCCATTTTCCATGTCTAGAGTTTCATTTGCAAAAGCTATTATATCTCCAATTGCTAAGCTTCTAGGAAGTATTAATGGTTCTTCCTTTGAGATATATTTAAAAGCGTTGTATCCAGCTAGTGCACCTGTAACCATTGCTTCTGTATGGCCAACAAAAAATCCGGATTTTTCACCAGCACAAAACATATTATCTATGCCAAGTATTCTCATGGTATTATCTCTAGGACTAGAGGCTAGATATCTAATAGAATTAGAGTTGCCACCAGATAGAGGATCTATATATCGTGCATTTTCAAGTCCAGGTATTTTTCTAAGCTTTTCTAAAGGATAATATGAAGTCATAAGTTTAATGTGACCAGTATCTAATAAAATAATATTTTCTGCAAAATCCTTTAAAGCATATTGTTGGCACACTTTTTCACTTAATTTATCTAAATTAATATCCTCTTTAGGAATTGGCAATGAAACAACTCCATACTTATCTAGTTTATCTAATATATCATTAGATAAAGATTCACGTGGTAATTCACAGGATCCACTCATGGCGCCTGGTATACCGTTCTTTCTTTCTCCAATAATGTCTTTTATACCTGCTTTAGAACTTAAGCTTTCTCTACCTCCAAAGCTTGGACATCTTAAAATGCACATTGAGCATCCATTTCCATAACGTGAGCAGTTAGTCATAGATCCGGTAGAACCTGTAGTTTCAATAAAGACATCACCATCCATAAAGGACCCATCAGATAATTTTATTTTAGTTATAGTATTATTTTCTAGGTGTACATTAATGGCTCTATTTTTAAAATGTATATTAATACCTAAAGATAAGATATATCTTCTGATTTCTGGTTCTGCTTTACCTATATCCGTTAAGTTTGCATGTTTATGACCAGAAAAATCTATATTTTTATGGATAGCTAAAGAATCCATTATGTCTATTAATTCCGGAGCTCCTAATAATGATAGTTCTTCGGAAGCAGTGTACCTACCATTATTTCTCATTATACCTCCTACATTTCCAACTCCTAAAAGCATATCAGTTCTTTCTAAGATATGAACTTCAGCACCCATTTTCCTTGATTGTATAGCAGCTTGGCAGCCTGCAAATCCACCACCAATTATAACAACTTTCATTATTTTGTACCTCATATATTAATGTTTATAATAAATTATTCTAATTATATAAAAATGCTACTTATAAATAAAATTTATAACATAAAGATAATGGTGACTATAATTAAGCCACCACAAATATCTTTATTATTTAATTTATTACTGGAAATATGTTATAAACTGGTTCTTCATATGGATGAAGGTTTTTTATAACATTAATAACCTCAAAGGCTAAATCCTTATCACATCTAAACTCTATCTTAGCCTCTTTTTCAATAGATAAGTCTCCTTCTTTTCCAATATGAGGATTTGATCCTTTTAAAGGTCTAAAATATCCAGAGACTTCACTTATAGACATACAGTTATCATAATCTCCTATAGTTAAAGCGCCTGTTCTATTTATAGCTTCTCTTAATTTGTCTGAATAATCAGAAGGAATATATATTTCAAACTTAACTTTTGTATAATTCATATAAACAAGATACCTCCTATTAATAGCTATAATTAAATAATAGCCTAATAACGTAAATTAGTAAACGAAATAAATGTCTATTATTTACAAAAGTTAAATTTAAAAAAGTTTATAAAATGCCTAAAAAACTAATAAATTATTATTAATAGTATAGATTGTGAAAGAAAATAGTAGATAATTAAAGAATTTATTAGAAAAATATGAAAAATAGCATATTAGATATCTTTTAAAAAGATATAGCATACTATATTAGTGAAGAAGATAATAAAATAATACATTAAATGGGGGATTTCTATGGGAGTTTTATTTGCAATTATTGGGTTGATTTTAACTATGTTTACTTTCTTTTATTTAGAGAAAAATATTATATTAAATAAAAAATCTATTATAAAAAAAGCTAAAGTAATAGGTTTTGAAAGTTACACTTATCTTATGCCTGGAACTGAATATAATACAGTATATAATGCGAATTTATATCCTATATTAGAGGTTGAAGATGATGATAAAAAAGTAAAAATAGCGCTTTCATATTTAAGTAATAAGATTAATTTAGAACGAGGAGATGAAATTGAAGTAATATATCCAAAAGGGAAGATAGAAAAATTAAAGCTATATGATAATGAAAGTAAGAATAGGTTTTACTATCTAATTATAACTATAGGAATAATAGTAACTTTATTATCGATCACAATGCTTTAAATAAAGGGAGCTAAAAATTAGCTCCCTTTATAATATTATTTCAATTTATTTTTATAAGTTTATATATTCATAAGGCTTTACTAAATATATAGGCTGATGGCAAATTTATATAAATTAAATACTATAATATTATAAACTCTTAAGGGAGGAAAACATGCCATTAAGTATTAGGGAAATAATAATAAGGTTGATATTTTCAGTTTTTGTTGGTGGTATTATAGGATATGAAAGAGAAAGAAAACGCAGAGCAGCAGGACTTAGAACACATATACTAGTTTGTGTAGGAGCTACAATAATATCTTTGCTACAAATTGATATAGGAAATAAGGCTATAGCAATTATTGAAGCTAACAAGGATCTAAGTGAAATTATAAAAATAGATTATGGAAGATTAGGCGCTCAAGTAATAACTGGAGTTGGGTTTATTGGAGCTGGAGCTATAGTGCATACTAAAGGTAATATAAAGGGGTTAACAACAGCAGCAACATTATGGGTGGTAGCATGTTTAGGATTAACTATAGGCATGGGCGAGTATTATGTAAGTATATTTGGAGCTATAATAATTGTAATAACTCTAGTATTTTTAAAAAGCATAGAAAACAGGTTCATATCTAAAAATGTAATTAAAAAAATTGAAATTAAGTATAATAATTTAGACGATACTAAGTTAGAAATAGAAAAGTATTTAGAAGGTAAAAATTTAATTATTAAAGTTATAGAGTATTTATTAGAAGAAGATAGTTCAAAAGAAGAAGTTCATGCAATTTATACTATATTAAAGCCTCAATATATTAGCTTTGAAACTATATTAAATGATCTAAAAAATAATAAAAATATAGTATATTTAAATGTAATAAAATGATATTAATATAATAAAGGTAAAATAACTTTGATAATCAAAATATTTTATATAAAAATATTCATTATGTAATTGAATTTTAGTTTATATTAGATTATTATTTAATTGAGGAACTATAGAAAAAGGATGGGATAAAGTTATTATGGAAAGAAGTGAAAATGTAGTTAATGAGTTATTAGTAAAGATATTTAACGAAATACTACAGATTGAAGAAAAAACATTAAGAAATGGACATTTTTCAGATTTATCAGTTAGAGAAATGCACACTATTGAAGCAATAGGAAGAAAACAAAGAATGATGAGTGAGGTTGCACAAGACTTAGGGATTACTGTGGGTACCTTAACAACAGCAATAAATAGGCTAATTAAAAAGGGGTATGTAGATAGAAAAAGAATAGAAGAAGATAGAAGAGTAGTTCTTGTAGAGTTAACCAAGAAAGGAAAAGTCGCACATAGGTTACACGAAAGATTTCATAATGAAATGGTTAAATCTATGATGGGTGGACTTTTAGATAAGGAAAGAGATGTCCTTGTAGAATCTTTAGAAAAGCTTAATAATTATTTTAAGGAGAAATGTGAATCAATAGAATAAACTTTCAGTTATTTACTTTCAACAGTTTAATTTTACTATATTCAGTAATATATTTGTGATATTATTAAGGGGTAAATAATTAGAGTGTGGGAGGATATTATGGGAAACACTAGTTTAGATGTTGCTAAATATTCAGTAAGAATGGCTATTTCATCAAGAGAAGAGGAAGAAGAATTAAAAACTGAATTCAAGAAAAAAGGTGTATTAGTTACTGCTGTTAATATAGGTGGAAATATAAATGACTCAACTTCTAAAATATTAGAAAGGGCTTTAGTAGCCTCTAAAAGAAATGGAGTAATAAGAGAAGAACACTTGCATGAAGGTGGAGTAATAGGCGCAACAAGAGATGCTTTAATGCAAGTTTGGAATAGAGCAAGTGGTCAAAATGTAGGAGGAAAAGTAGGCATTGCTAGAAAAGGTGAGCACTTAAGTGTATGTATTTTCCTTAGTGTTGGACTATTACATTTAGATGAGGTTGTAATAGGAATAGGACATAGAGCTGTTCCAGAATAAATAGTAAAATTAAAGTTTAAGGGGCTGTTATTTTATAACAGCCCCTTAAACTTTAATTTATTTTTAGCTCTATAATATTTTTATTTACAAAAAAATAATGAAAATAAAGTTTTTTCTAAATTCTCTTTAGAAGTAAAAAAAGGAGATTTCATAAGTATAATTGGATCTAATGGTGCTGGAAAATCAACGTTATTAAATATAGTATCTGGTAATATAGAGTGTGATAGTGGAATTATACTATTAGATGGAGAAGATGTTTCAAATAAGGATGAATATAAAAGGTCAAAAAATATAGGTAGAGTTTTTTAAAATCCATCTATTGGTATATCACCGAACATGACTATATTAGAAAACTTATCGTTAGCTGATAACAAAGGAAAAATTTATGGATTATCTTTCGCAATAAATAAAAAAAGAATTAACTATTATAAAAATATTCTTAAAGAATTAGATTTAGGATTAGAAGATAAATTATATACAAAAGTAAATTTATTATCTGGGGGACAAAGACAAGCTTTGACATTATTAATGGCTGTTATGACAAAGCCCAAATTATTATTATTGAATGAGCACACTGCAGCCTTAGATCCTAAAACTTCTTTAAAGATAATGGATATAACGGAAAAATGGTTAAAGAAACTGGAGTAACTACTATTATGGTAACTCATAATTTAAAACAAGCTATTAAAAGTGGAAATAGACTTATTATGATGCATAGTGGACAAATTATAATTGATGTAAAAGATAAGGAAAAAGAAGAGTTAACTCATTTCAAATTAATGAAATTATTTGAGGAAGCTAATGTAAATGAAGACTTAAGTGATAGAACTTTATTAGCATAGTATTATTGAATAAATAGAAGGTTTTATTTATATTTTTATAACAACCTTTATATGATATGAATATTTAATATGATTTTTAGGAAAAGTAATAGTAATTAAGTTCTAATTGTATATTAAAATCTAGATGAGAGTATTTAAAAAGATGAAAAGTAAGAAATTAAAATATTATTGTTATATATATAACAATAATATTACTTAAAATGCCATATACATTTAAGAGATTATTTACGATTAGATTATATCAATATTCAAAATAACACAAATAATCAGAAAATAACTTAATAATCAAAGTCGAATATTATATTATATGAACATAATAAGGGGAAAGTGGTTTAAATATGTGTAAAATAACTTTATAATAATGTATTAAAATAGGACTAAAAAATAATTTTTTAAAATATGATAAATTTTTAACAAAAAAGATTGACAAAAAATAGACAATATACTAAAATAAACTTGTACTTAGTCGATAGACAAAAAAGAAAATTTAGAAAATAAAATTATTATATAGATATGTAGGAGGAATTAAAATGGCTGTAACAAATGCACAAGAATTAACTCAAAGAATTAAAGAATTAAGAGAAGCGCAAAAGGTATTCGCCACTTACACACAAGAACAAGTAGATGAAATATTCAGACAAGCAGCTATGGCAGCAAGTGACAATAGAATTAAACTTGCTAAAATGGCAGTTGAAGAAAGCGGAATGGGAATTGTAGAAGATAAGGTAATTAAAAATCACTTTGCTGCAGAATATATATATAATCAATATAAAGATATGAAAACTTGCGGAGTTATAGAAGAAGATCATACTTTTGGTATAACTAAAATAGCAGAACCTATAGGAGTTGTAGCAGCTATAGTTCCAACTACAAATCCAACATCAACAGCAATATTTAAAACATTAATTGCATTAAAAACAAGAAATGCAATAATTATATCACCACATCCAAGAGCTAAAAAAGCTACAATTGAAGCAGCTAAAATAGTTTTAGATGCAGCTGTTAAAGCAGGTGCACCAGAAGGAATAATAGCTTGGATAGATGAACCATCAGTTGAATTATCACAAAATGTTATGAGAGAATCCGATATAATACTAGCTACAGGTGGTCCTGCAATGGTTAAATCAGCTTACTCATCAGGAAGACCAGCTTTAGGAGTTGGAGCAGGAAATACTCCAGCTATTATAGATGAAACAGCTCATATAAAAATGGCTGTAAACTCAATACTTCTTTCAAAAACTTTTGATAATGGAGTTATTTGTGCATCAGAACAAAGCATCTTAGTTATGAATGAAGTTTATGAAGAAGTTAAAAAGGAATTATCTGCAAGAGGAGCATACATATTAAAAGGTGAAGAAGTAGATAAGGTTAGAAAGATAATTTTAAATGAAAAAGGTGGCTTAAATGCTAATATGGTTGGCCAACCAGCATACAAGATAGCTGAAATGGCTGGGGTTAAAGTTCCAGTAGGAGCTAAAGTTTTAGTTGGAGAAGTTGAATCAGTAGAATTAGAAGAACCATTTTCACATGAAAAATTATCACCAGTACTTGCTATGTACAGAGTTAAAACTTTTGATGAAGCTCTAACAAAAGCTTGTAGATTAATAGAATTAGGTGGCATGGGTCATACGTCTGTATTCTATACAGATCAAATAAAATCAACAGAGAGAATTGCTAGATTCGGAGCAGCTATGAAGACTGCAAGAACATTAATAAATATGCCAGCATCACAAGGAGCTATTGGAGATATATACAACTTTAGACTAGCGCCTTCATTAACACTAGGATGTGGATCATGGGGAGGAAACTCAGTTTCAGAAAACGTTGGTCCTAAGCATTTAATTAACGTAAAGAGTGTTGCTGAGAGGAGAGAAAATATGCTTTGGTTTAGAGTTCCAGAAAAGACTTACTTCAAATATGGATGTTTACCAATCGCTTTACAAGAATTACATGATATGGGTAAAAAGAAAGTATTTATAGTAACAGATAAAATTTTGGCTGAACTTGGATATACAGCTAGAATAACAGATGTTTTAGAAAGATATGGAATAGACTTTAGAATATTCTCAGAAGTTGAGCCAGATCCAACTCTAGCAGCAGCTAAAAAAGGTGCAGAAGCAATGCTTGCATTCAATCCAGATGTTATAATTTCATTAGGTGGAGGATCACCAATGGATGCAGCTAAAATTATGTGGGTAATGTATGAACATCCAGAAGTTAGATTCGAAGATTTAGCTATGAGATTTATGGATATAAGAAAGAGAGTTTATAAATTCCCAACTATGGGTGAAAAAGCAATGATGGTTGCTATTCCAACTTCTGCTGGTACAGGATCAGAAGTTACACCATTTGCAGTTATAACTGATGAAAAAACAGGTGTTAAATATCCACTTGCAGATTACGAACTAACTCCAGATATGGCTATAGTTGACGCTGAACTTATGATGAGTATGCCAAGAGGATTAACAGCTGCTTCAGGTATTGATGTTTTAGTTCATGCAATTGAAGCTTATGTTTCAGTATTAGCATCAGAATATACTAATGGATTAGCTTTAGAAGCAATAAGATTAGTATTTAAGTATTTACCAGTAGCATACAATGAAGGAAGTACAAATGTAAAAGCAAGAGAAAAGATGGCTCACGCTGCATCAATAGCAGGTTTAGCATTTGCTAATGCTTTCCTTGGAATTTGTCACTCAATGGCTCATAAGCTAGGTTCATTCCATCACTTACCACACGGTATGGCTAATGCATTATTAATAAATGAATCAATTAGATTTAATGCAGCTGATGCACCAACTAAGCAAACAGCCTTTGCTCAATACAAATATCCAAATGCAGCTTGGAGATATGCTAGAATAGCAGATTACCTACAACTAGGTGGAAATACAGAAGCTGAAAAAGTTGAATTATTAACAAAGGCTATAGACGAATTAAAAGATAAAGTTGGAATGCCAAAATCAATAGCAGATGCAGGAGTATTAAAAGAAAGCTTCTATGCAACAATTGATGAAATGGTTGAGCAAGCATTTGATGATCAATGTACAGGGGCTAACCCAAGATATCCATTAATGAGCGAAATTAAACAAATGTATATAAATGCTTATGAAGGACCAAAAGTAAAAGAAGTTAAAAAAGAAACTAAGAAAAAATAATATATAAGAGAAAAAATAGAGGATTTTAAAAGTATCCTCTATTTTTTATTGTCTAATTATACATATATACGAAAAAAATATGATATTATTTATAAATACAACTTATTTAAGGGTTTATAAGATTAACATTAAACGTGGAGGAAGTTTATGAAAAAAAGAATTTTAGTAGTTACTTTTTTAATATTTATACAAATACTTATGTTTGGATGTTCTCAGGGTATAAGTAAAGGAAAAGAAAAAGACATAAAAGAAACAATAGATTTAGTTTTATCTTATAAAAATGGATATAATGATACTATGAAAAAGCATATAAGTGAAAAAAACTTTTATGTTTGCAATTATGTAGAATTTTATTCCTTATATATAGGCGAACTAAATCTTGAAAAATATGAAAGCTCAGTTAAAAGTATTAAAGAAGAAAATGGTAAATATAAGGTTTGTATGATTTTAAATATAAAAGCAAAGGCAGTAGAGATTCATGGTGATGAAAAAGCAAGTGATGAAGCAATAGGAGAAAATATTCCTGTTGAAGTTGTTGCAAGAGAAAAAGATGGACTATATTTTATAGAGGGGCTTACTGAGTATGAAAACCTTGAAAAAGCAGCAGAATTAAATGAAGGATTTAAATAAAGTTAAAGTATTTAAGAAAGTGTGGATATGATATGAAACCATTAGCAGAAATAATGAGACCTAAAAGATTAGAGGATTTTGTAGGTCAAAAAAATATATTGGCTAAAGGGAAACCTTTATATAATTTAATTATAAACAAGATGATTCCTAACTGTATATTATATGGGCCACCAGGAACGGGGAAAACAACTTTAGCTAATATAATGGCTAACTATGTGGATAAAAAATTCTATAAGTTAAATGCAACTACAGCTTCTGTTAAAGATATTCAAGAAATAACTGAAAGCTTAGATAGTTTACTTAATTATAATGGAGTAGTTATATATATAGATGAGCTTCAACATTTTAGTAAAAAGCAACAACAAGCTCTATTAGAATTTATTGAGAATGGTAGAGTTACATTAATAGCTAGCACTACAGAGAATCCATATTTTGCAATTCATAAGGCTATATTAAGTAGATGCAACATATTTAAATTTGAAGCTTTAAATATAGAAGAAATAACTGAGGGGCTAGAAAAGGCAATAAAGAAGTTAATTAATGAAGATATAGAGGTGGAATATTCATTAGAAGCATTAAAATATATCAGTGAAATTTCTCAAGGAGATTATAGAAAGGCTTACAATATATTAGAACTTGCTATAAATTCTCAACTTAAAAAAGTAAAAAATATTTCTGTAGAATATATAGAAAGCTTAAATCAATCTCATATGAGAGCAGATGCAAGTGGAGATGAGTATTATAATTTGTTAAGTGCTCTTCAGAAAAGTATAAGAGGTAGTGATGCAGATGCAGCTATACACTATTTAGCTAGGCTTATTAAATCAGGAAACTTAACGGCAATAATAAGAAGAATTTCTGTAATAGTAGCTGAGGATGTAGGGCTTGCTCATCCCAATGCATTGACTGTTGTTAATTCAGGTATAGAACTGGCTTTAAAGGTAGGGCTTCCAGAAGCTTCTTTAATATTATCAGAGCTTGTTATATACTTAGCAACATTACCAAAATCAAATAGTGCATATTTAGCTATTTCTAATGCAATAAAGGATTTAGAAAATAAAAATATAGGAGATGTACCAAATCACCTAAAGGATTCCCATTATAGTGGAGCAGAGAATCTAGGTGTTGGAGGTTATAAATATCCCCATGATTATGAAAATCATTATATAAAACAACAATATATGCCTGATAACTTAGATAATACAAAATACTATTTTCCTCAAAAAAATAAATATGAAGAAAGTATAAATAAGTACTGGACCAGCATAAAATAGGCTTTATGAGAAGAGTTGGAATTATTGACAATAGTAGAGTGGTTTGATAAGATATAAAAGTAAAGGCTACTAAAATGGTCAACATTAAAAAGGGGGAAGTATAATGAAGCTTTCTACTAAAGGTAGATACGGGGTCAAGGCTATGGTAGACCTTGCAATGCACTATGGAGATGCCCCCGTTTCAATAAAAACAATATCACAAAGACAAAGTATATCAGAATATTATTTGGAGCAATTATTTTCACCACTTAGAAGAGCTAAACTTATAAAGAGTATAAGGGGAGCTCAAGGTGGTTATGTATTAAATAGAGCCCCAAAGGATATAACAGTAGCAGATGTAATGGATGTTCTTGAAGGCCCTGTTGAGATTGCAGAATGTATTGAAGGAACAGAGTGTGATAATATTGATTTTTGTGCTACTAGATTGTTATGGGAAAAAATTAAAAATAGTATTGATGAAGTAATGAAAAATATAACACTTCAAGATATAGTTGATGACTATACGAGAATGAAGGATGAAAATCAATCCATTAAGATTGTAAAGAGGAGCGAATAAATATGAGAAATGTTTATATGGATTATGCAGCAACTACATATGTTAAACCAGAAGTTCTAGAAGAAATGATGCCGTATTTCACAGAGAAATATGGAAATCCATCATCTTTTTATGGTATTTCTAGAGAAACTAAAATGGCTATTGATAAAGCTAGAAGTAGAGTTGCAAAAGCTTTGACTTGTGATCCAAATGAAGTTTATTTTACAGGAGGTGGATCAGAAGCAGACAACTGGGCTATTAAGGGAATAGCATCAGCCCATAGAAAAAAAGGAAATCATATTATAACTACTAAAGTTGAGCATCATGCAGTACTTCACACTTGTGAGTATTTAGAAAAAAATGGATTTGAAGTAACATATTTAAATGTTGATGAAGAGGGATTTATAAATTTACAAGAATTAGAAAATGCTATAACTGATAAAACTATATTAGTTTCAATTATGTTTGCAAACAATGAAATTGGAACAATTCAACCTGTTAAAGAAATAGGTGAAATTTGTAGAGGAAGAAAAGTATTATTCCATACAGATGCAGTTCAAGCAATTGGAAATATTCCTGTAGATGTTAAAGAAATGAATATAGATTTATTATCATTAGCAGGACATAAGATTTATGGACCTAAGGGAACGGGTGCACTTTATATAAGAAAAGGTGTAAGAATAGATAATTTAATTCATGGCGGTGGCCAAGAAAGAGCTAGAAGGGCAGGTACTGAAAATACATCTTCAATAGTTGGTCTTGGAAAGGCTATAGAACTTGCAACAGAGAGTTTAGAAGAACATAATAGGAAATTAACTGCACTTAGAGATAAATTAATAGAGGGATTATTAAAGGTGCCTCATACAAGATTAAATGGACCTAAAGGTGATAAAAGATTGCCAGGTAATGCTAATATAACTTTTGAATTTATAGAAGGTGAATCAATACTTCTATCTTTAGACTTTGAAGGGGTATGTGCATCAAGTGGTAGTGCATGTACTTCAGGATCACTTGATCCATCTCACGTGTTATTAGCAATAGGTTTACCTCATGAGTTAGCTCATGGATCTTTAAGATTAACATTAGGTGATGCTTCAACAGAGGAAGATGTAGATTATGTATTAGAAGTTGTTCCACCTATTATAGAAAGACTTAGAAATATGTCTCCATTATGGGAAGACTTTTTAAAGAAGGGAGAAAAATATTATGATGTACAGCGATAAGGTAATGGATCATTTTAGAAATCCAAGAAATGTAGGGGAAATTGAAGATGCAAATGGAGTAGGGGAAGTTGGAA
Organism: Clostridium sp. MB05; assembly: GCF_046581255.1. Classification (NCBI taxonomy): domain Bacteria; kingdom Bacillati; phylum Bacillota; class Clostridia; order Eubacteriales; family Clostridiaceae; genus Clostridium; species Clostridium sp. MB05. The sequence goes on from NZ_CP174370.1 coordinate 1,764,609, forward strand.
ACGCTAAATGTGGAGATATAATGAAGGTTTATTTAAAAATTGAAGAAAATATAGTTAAAGATGTTAAGTTCAAAACATTTGGTTGTGGATCAGCTATTGCTTCATCATCAATGGCAACAGAATTAATTAAAGGAAAGACTGTAGAAGAAGCTTGGGAATTATCCAATAAAGCAGTTGCAGAAGCTTTAGATGGACTTCCACCTGTAAAAATGCATTGCTCAGTATTAGCAGAAGAAGCAATTCATAAGGCAATTAATGATTATAGAAAAAATTCAGGTTTAGAGCTTTGGGATTTTGAAGAGCATGATGATATACATGATCATGTTCACGGTCATGAATAGGTAACAGTATGAAAAAGAAAGTTGTTGTAGGTATGAGTGGTGGAGTAGATAGCTCTGTTGCTGCATACCTTTTAAAAGAACAAGGTTACGATGTAATAGGCGTGACAATGAAACATTTTGATGATGAATCTGAAGATTATATTGAAAGAGAAGGTGGATGTTGTTCACTTTCATCGGTAGAAGATGCTAGAAGAGTTGCTGACAAATTAGGAATCCCTTTTTATGTTCTAAATTTTAAGGATTCCTTTAAAGAAAAAGTTATAGATTATTTTGTTCAAGAATACATGGAAGGAAAGACACCAAATCCGTGCATAGCTTGTAATAAACATATAAAGTTTGATGAATTTTTAAGAAGATCTAAAGGTATTGGAGCTGATTATGTAGCTACAGGACATTATGCTAAAATAGAAAAAAATGAAGATGGTAGATATTTTTTAATAAAGGCTGATGATGATAAAAAGGATCAAACATATGCTTTATATAACTTTACTCAAGAACAATTAAGTCAAACATTAATGCCTTGTGGAGATTATACTAAAGATAAAATAAGGGAAATAGCTAAAGAAATTGGTCTTGCTGTTCACAATAAAAAAGATAGTGAAGAAATATGTTTTATACCTGATAATAATCATGGTAAGTATATTACACTAGTTAGACCTAATGAAATACAACAAGGAAATTTTGTTGATAAAAATGGTAATGTACTTGGTAAGCATAAGGGGATAGTTTATTATACAATAGGCCAAAGGAAAGGGTTAGGTTTATCTTTAGGTACTCCTGTTTTTGTTACAGATATAAATCCAAGAACTAATGAAGTTGTTATAGGGCCAGAAGAAGATGTGTTTAAGACAGACTTAGTTGCTAAGGATGTTAACTTTATTCCATTTGATACTTTAAATGAAGAAATAAAGGTTTCTTCTAAGGTAAGATATCAAGCAAAACCAGCAGAAGCTACAATTTCACCACTTCCTAATGGTAGAGTTAAAGTTTCTTTTAAAGATAAACAAAGAGCAATTACTAAAGGTCAATCAGTTGTATTTTATGATGGAAATATAGTTGTTGGTGGTGGAATAATAGAAAAAATTCTATAAATAAAATAAAAATTCTCATAGATGATCAATGAGAATTTTTTTTTGTTCTTTGGGGGATAATATAGTTATTGTTTTATAGAAAGGAGATTAACTATGTTAAAGACCAAGGATTTCTATTTGTTAAAGGTTTATAATATAAGGGGGAAGTACTTAGGGATAGTAGATGATATTTATATCGATTTTTACAATGGTGAAATAAAAGGTTTTTTTATATCTAACTACTTTTTATTTAGCAAAAAGAATTTTGTAAAGGTTGATGATATAATTTCTTTAGAAGAAGTTATGATTGTAAAAGAGTTAAGTGAAAAAGAGGGATTATCATTTAAATCAATAAAAGATATTGATATAAAAGATAAAAATAATGTTATGAGAGGGATTTTAGAGGATTTAATTATAGAAAAAAATGATTTTTCTATAAAAGGATTAATAATGAGTTCTGGAATATTTGATAGGATAATAAAGGGTAAGGAAATATTGCTTTTAAAAAATTGTGTATTAGGGGAAGATTTTATTTTATATTATGGTAGTGATGAGGTTAGGCTTCAAAGCTTGCCTCGTAAGAGAAAAACATGCTGAGCTATAAAAAATATAAAAAAGTGATAAATCCAATTTTAATAATCTTATCTTTTATAATAATCCTAATTTTATATATAAAAATAAATACAATAAATAGTATAGTAAATATTGTTTTTATTAGCTTTATTTTAGCTTATGCTCTAAAACCTATGAGAGATAGTATAAGTGAGAAATTTAATATAAGCAAAAAAATATCATCAATTTCAATTATATTAATAATATTATTAAGCTTATGTTTAATTTCATATATAGTAATACCTTCATTAATAAGAGAAAGTTATAATATTGGATACATATTAGATAATATTGATGAATATATTGAAAATTTAGCTTATAAGATGCATTTAAATGATATATCATTTTTTCAAACACTATATTTTAAAATAAGTGAGGAAGTAAATATATTTTTTAGCAATCTCGCTGGCAATTTCCTTGAGAAGTTATTTATGTGTTTTGAAAGTTTAATTTCTCTCGCCATTATACCTATAGTTACATATTATTTTTTAGTAGATGGAGATTTAATTTATAATAAACTTTTATTAATATTACCTACAGAAAAAAGAATAATAACTAAAAAGCTTATTAGTCATATAGATAAAGTTCTAGCGAGATACATAATAAGTCAGTTGTTGTTATCGGGAATAATTGGAGTTTTAACATTTGCAGTTCTCATGATTATAGGAGTGAAATTTGCCTTAATACTTGGAATCTTTAATGGTGTACTAAATATAATACCTTATTTTGGCCCAATAATTGGTGGAGTTCCAGCTATATTTGTAGCTTTAATGGAATCACCTAATAAGGCTCTGTGGACACTTATTGCTGTGTTTATAATTCAACAAATAGAAGGAAATATATTGTCTCCTAAAATAACTGGAGATAGTACTAATATGCATCCTATAATTATAATAATACTTCTTTTAGTAGGGGAGAAGTTAGGTGGTTTTGTAGGTATGATAGTTGCAGTTCCAATAGGAGTTATAATAAAGGTTATATATGATGATATTAATAATTATTTGTTTTAAATAAAATAATTGACATATTTTAATAAATAAACTATAATTTCATTGAAATATAAGAAAATTTAATATTTAGCGTTGAAAAGAATGAGTAAATATAGTTTATGTATGCAGAGAGGAAGTGGATGCTGAAAACTTCTTACATTATATATTGAAGCTATCTTGGAGCTATATTATCTAAGTGATGTATTTTTAATACATAATTAGGGTGGTACCGCGGAATTTATGTTTTCGTCCCTTTTTTATAGGGATGGAAACTTTTTTTATTTTATAAAGATAAAGCGAAATTGGAGGTAATAGTTATGAAATTCATGGGAGCGAATGAATTAAGAGAAGCTTATTTAAGCTTTTTTGAATCAAAGGATCACTTAAGATTAGAGAGTTTCCCTCTAGTCCCTAAAAATGATAAATCATTATTATTGATAAATGCAGGTATGGCACCGCTTAAGCCATATTTTACTGGATTACAAGAACCACCAAGGAAAAGAATAACAACTTGTCAAAAGTGTATAAGAACAGGTGATATAGAAAACGTAGGTAAAACATCAAGACATGGAACATTTTTCGAAATGCTTGGGAATTTTTCTTTTGGAGATTATTTTAAAGAAGAAATTATTCCTTGGGCTTGGGAGTTTATAACTGAAACTCTTCAAATTCCAAAAGATAAATTATATGTAACTATATATTTAGAAGATGATGAAGCTTTTGATATATGGTGCAAGAAAACAGATGTAGATCCAAAGAGAATATTTAGACTTGGAAAAGATGATAACTTCTGGGAAATAGGAGTAGGACCATGTGGACCTTGTACAGAAATTCACTATGATAGAGGTGAAGGAGTAATTACAAATGTAGATGAATTTGTAATGGCTAGTGACGAAGATAGAGTAGTTGAGTTTTGGAATCTTGTATTTACTCAATTCGATAGGGATGAAGAAGGAAGTTATAATAGATTAGCAAATCCTAATATAGATACAGGAATGGGACTTGAAAGAATAGCAACAATAATGCAAGGTGTAGATAATATATTTGAAATAGATACAGTTAAAAATATACTACAAAAAGTATCAGAACTTTCAGGTGTGAAATATGGAGAAGATAAGCTTAAGAATATTTCTTTAAGAATAATTACAGACCATGTTAAATCAGTAACTATGCTTATTTCTGATGGGGTTCAACCAAGTAATGAAGGTAGAGGATATGTATTAAGAAGACTTTTAAGAAGAGCTGCAAGACATGGAAGACTGCTTGGAATAAAGGATTTATTCTTAACTGAAATAGTTGAATCAGTAGTTGAAAATTATAGCCGTGCTTATCCAATTCTTTTAGAAAACAAAGAATATATAGAGAGAATAGTTTCTTTAGAAGAGGAAAGATTTAATGAAACTATAGATTCTGGAATGAATATTTTAAATAATTATATAGAAGAAATGGAGTCTTCTAACGAAAAAATATTAAAAGGCGAAAAGGCATTTAAGTTATATGATACTTATGGATTCCCTATAGAATTAACAGAAGAAATATTAGAAGAAAAGGGAATGAATGTTGACCACGAAGCATTTAGAAAAGAGATGGATGAGCAAAGACAAAGGGCTAGAAGTGCAAGGGGAGAGTCATCATATATGGGAAGTGATGAGAATCCAATAAATAAAATTGATGCTTCTATAAATACAGAGTTTATAGGCTATAGTAATATTGATGAAAAATCAAGCATATTAGTTTTAGCTGATGATAATAATTTTGTAGAAGAATTATCTAATGGAGAAAAAGGGTATATAGTTACTGAAAAAACTCCTTTCTATGCTGAAATGGGTGGTCAAGTAGGAGACAAAGGAACTATAAAGACAGCTTCTGGAGAAGCATATGTTTATGATACAAAGAAAAATGTTGGTGGAAAAACTATTCATTACGTTAAGGTTGTAGATGGTACAATAAAAATTAATGAAGAAGCAAATCTTAAAATAGATATCTTAAGAAGAAATAATATAGCAAAGAACCATACCGCTACACATATGTTGCATGAAGCTTTAAAACAAGTTGTAGGAAAGCATGTTAATCAAGCTGGTTCTTATGTGGATGATGAAAGATTAAGGTTTGACTTTGCACATTTCCAAGGGTTAACAGAAGAAGAAATAGAAAAAGTTGAAGAATTAGTTAATAAAAAGATAATGGAAGTATTTGCAGTAGATACAAATCTTATGACTTTAGATGAAGCAAGAGAATCAGGTGCAATGGCTTTATTTGATGATAAATATGGTGATAAAGTTAGAGTTGTAAGTGTTGGAGAATTCTCAAAAGAGCTTTGTGGAGGTACTCACGTTCATAACTCAGGAGAAATTGGATTATTTAAAATAATAGCTGAAATTGGTGTTGCAGCAGGAATAAGAAGAATAGAAGCTGTAACTGGATTAAATGCTATAAAGCATATGGAAGAAAAGCAAAGACTTTTAAAAGAAGCATGTAGTGCATTGAAATGCAATGAAAAAGATGTACTCAAAAAGATAGCTTCACAAGGTGCAGAAATTAAAGAAAAGGAAAAAGAAATTTTAGAACTTAAGAGTAAATTAACATCAGGAATTGAGGATGATATTTTAGCTTCAGTTAAAGATGTAAAGGGAGTTAAGGTTGTAGCTTATGGACTAGAAGGAATAGATGGAAATGCCTTAAGAGATCTAGGGGATAAAATGAGAAGCAAGCTTTCAAGTGGAGTGGTTGTTTTATTAAGTAATGTAAGTGGAAAGGTTAATGTAATATCTATGGCTACAAAGGATGTATTAGAAAAAGGAATCCATTGTGGAAAGATAATTAAAGAAGTTGCAGCAGTTGTTGGCGGAGGCGGTGGAGGAAGACCAGATATGGCTCAAGCTGGTGGTAAGAATCCTGAAAATATTAAATCTGCAATAGAAAAAACATATTCAGTAATAGAATCTTTAGTAAAATAGTGTACTTTTATAATTATATGGAGTATAATTAAATTAAGTAAAATCAGTGAATAGAATTTTAAAAATGTGAAATACTATTACTAGGGATACTATTAACTAAATATAAGTAAGGGGGTGAGCTGCAATTAGCAGCAGTTATATGAATAATAACTTAGATCAAACAATGCAATTTAACTTAAACATCAACAAAGAAGATTTAACAAAATCAATACTAACAGATGTTTACAATGCGTTACAGGAGAAAGGTTATAATCCGATAAACCAGTTGGTTGGATATCTTATTTCAGGGGACCCTTCTTACATTACAAGCTACAACGGAGCAAGAGCTTTACTAAGAAAACTTGAAAGAGATGAAATTCTTGAGGAAGTTATAAAATCTTATTTAGAAATAAAATAAAGAGTGCCCGTTTAATCGGGCACTCTTTAGTGTTTAAGGAGATAAATATGAGGATACTTGGTTTAGATGTTGGATCTAAAACTATAGGTGTTGCTATAAGTGATCCATTAGGATGGACTGCCCAAGGGATCACTACAATAAGAAGAACTAAAAAAGAGCAAGACATAGAAGAAATTAAAAAGTTATGTAAAGAATATTCAGTAGAAACTATAGTTATAGGTTTGCCTAAAAATATGAATGGCACCATAGGAGAATCTGGAGAAAGAGTATTAGAGCTTTCAGAAGTTATAAAAGAATCTACTGGAATAAAAGTTGAGATGTGGGATGAAAGATTAACTACAGTAGCTGCACATAAAGCTATGCTAGAGGCTGATTTATCAAGAGGGAAAAGGAAGAAAATAGTTGATAAAATAGCGGCTACGTACATATTGCAAGGGTACTTAGATAGACTTAGTATGAAATAATATTTGATTCCCAATTGAAAATTATTATTGACAACCTATAATCTAAAAATTACAATTATAAAAAGGAGAGAAATTTAATGGATAAAGATTTAAAACAATTGGAATTATATGATGAGGATGGAAATTTAGTAAAGTTAAATGTTGTTGCATTTTTTGATATGGTAAATCCTGATACAGAAGAAAAGAGTGAATATGTCATAGTATATGATAATGATTATACTGAGGATGATATATTTGCATTAAGGGTAGGAGTAGATGAAGATGGAGATGATCTTTTAATACCTATAGATGATGAAGTTGAATTAGCGGCAGTTCAAGAAGCTTATGATACTATTTTTGCCGATGAAGAATAAAAGCTAACTATAAATAAAGAAAGGGGTGTTGTCTGTGGAACAATCAAATAGTATAGATTTTAATGTTCTAAAAGAAGATTTAAAACAAAAAGGGTATAAGTTAACTCCTCAAAGAAGAGCTATAGTTGATACTATTATAGATAAAGAAGGAGAACATTTAACTGCAGAAGAAATTTATGATGAAGTTAAAAAAAGTTGTCCGGAAATTGGTTTAGCTACTGTATATAGAACGATTATTTTATTAGAAGAATTAGGGGTTATATGCAAACTAGACTTAAATGATGGTTGTAGCAGATATGAATTAGTTCGCAAGGATGAAGGTCATAGACATCATCACTTAGTTTGTAATGAATGCAAGGGTGTTATAGAAGTTCAAGATGATCTTTTAGATGAGCTTGAAGAAGAAGTTGAGAGATCATATGGATTCAAAATTTTAGATCATAGTGTTAAATTCTTTGGTGTTTGTAGAAAATGCCAAAAAGAGATGAATTATAAGCAGGATAAATAAAGGAGCTACTCTCTAAGGAGATGACAACCTTTGTAATACATATTTTAAGAAGAAGGAGGGGACATATTGAAAAACGAAAAGGCAAAAGTTAAGATTATTCCTTTAGGTGGGATAAATGAAATAGGTAAAAATATAACTGTAATTGAGTATAAAAATGATATAGTAGTTATAGATTGTGGCCTAAAATTCCCAGAAGAAGATATGTTCGGTATTGATTTAGTAATACCAGATGTTAATTATTTATTAAAAAACAAAGATAAAGTAAGAGGAATATTTTTAACTCACGGACATGAGGACCATATAGGAGCATTACCATATGTTTTAAAACAATTAAATGTACCTGTATATGGAACAAAGTTAACACTTGGAATTGTTGAAACGAAGCTTAAGGAGCATGGATTGTTAAGTTCAACAGAACTAATAAGAGTAAAGCCAAGAGATGTAATTAAATTAAATTCCGTATCAGTGGAGTTTATAAAAACTAATCACTCCATTGCAGATTCAGTAGCAATAGCAATACACACTCCACTTGGAGTAGTTCTACACACAGGAGATTTCAAAATAGACTACACCCCGATAGATGGAGAACCAATGGATTTTGCGAGATTTGCTGAGATTGGTAGAAAAGGAGTTTTAGCTATGATGGCTGATTCAACTAATGTTGAAAAGCCGGGTTACACTATGTCTGAAAAAGTAGTAGGTGAAAGTTTTGCAAGACTATTTTCAAAGGCGAAGGGGAGAGTAATAGTTGCTACTTTTGCATCTAATGTTCATAGAATACAGCAAATAATTGATGCTGCTAGTATGTATGGAAGAAAAGTTGCAGTTTCAGGAAGAAGTATGGAAAATATAGTTGCAGTAGCAGCAGAACTTGGATATTTGGAGTTTGAAAAAGATGTTCTAGTAAGCATAGATCAAATTAATAAATATAATAATAATCAAGTTGTTATTATTACTACAGGAAGTCAAGGGGAACCAATGTCAGCCCTTACAAGAATGGCAAATTCAGAACATAGAAAAGTAAATATAGTTGAAGGAGATACTGTAATAATTTCGGCAACACCTATACCTGGAAATGAAAAGTTAGTTTCAAAGGTTATAAATCAATTATTCCAAAAAGGTGCTGAAGTCATATACAAATCTTTAGCAGAAATTCATGTGTCTGGGCATGCGTGTCAAGAAGAACTAAAGTTAATGCAATCTTTAGTAAGACCTAAATTTTTCATACCTATTCATGGTGAATATAGACATTTAAAACAACATGGAGAATTAGCTATATCATTAGGTATGCCAGAAAACAATGTCCTTATACCAGAAAATGGTGGAGTTATAGAAGTAAACAGAAGTAGTATAAGAAAAAATGGTTCAGTTATTTCAGGGCAAATTTTTGTTGATGGATTAGGTGTTGGAGATGTTGGAAACATAGTTCTAAGAGATAGAAAACACTTATCTCAAGATGGAATATTAACTGTTGTAGTAACTTTATCAAGAGAAAATAATTCAGTTATTGCAGGTCCAGATATAATATCTAGGGGATTTGTTTATGTTAGAGAATCAGAAGGATTAATGGACGAGGCTAAAGAAATAGTTAAGAATGCACTAAGGGAATGTGAGGAAAATAACATAACTGATTGGGCAAGCTTAAAGTCTAAAGTAAGAGATGAGCTTAGAAGTTACCTTTATGAAAAAACAAAAAGAAAGCCTATGATATTACCAATAATCATGGAAATATAATCTGTGATATTGACATTTTAGAATAATAATCTTAAAATGTATTATAGTCTAAAATAAATTTTTATTTAAAATTGGATACCAGTGTATCCAATTTTATTTTGGGAAAAATAAGTTATAGGTTTACATTATAAAATAATATACTGGAGGAAGTTAGATGAAATTAATAAGTAGAGATGATATAAGAAATATAGCTATAATAGCTCACGTTGACCATGGTAAAACTACATTGGTAGATGCTCTTTTAAAAGAAAGCCATGTTTTTAGAAGCAACGAAAAAGTAGAAGAAAGAGTTATGGATTCAAATGACTTAGAAAAGGAAAGAGGAATTACAATTCTTTCAAAAAACACAGCTATTATGTATAACGGAGTAAAAATAAATGTAGTAGATACTCCAGGACATGCTGACTTTGGTGGTGAAGTTGAACGTGTACTTAAAATGGTTGATTCTGTTCTATTAGTAGTTGACTCTTATGAAGGACCAATGCCTCAAACTAAATTCGTTTTAAAGAAGGCATTAGAACTAGGGTTACAACCTATAGTTGTTATAAATAAAATAGACAAACCAAATGCAAGACCAGAAGAAGTAATTGATGAAGTATTCGAATTATTCTTAGAGCTTGGTGCAGATGATGAACAATTGGATTTCCAAATAATATATGCATCAGCAAGAGAAGGATTTGCAAGATATAATGTTGAAGATACAAATACTGATATGGTTCCATTATTTGAAACTATATTAGAAAACGTAGAAGCACCAAAGGGATATATAGACGGACCATTCCAAATGTTAGTTACTACTTTAGATACAAACGAATATGTAGGTAGAATAGCAATTGGTAAAATACATAGAGGAATTGTTAAAAAGAATCAACAAGTTGCATTAGTAAGAAAAGATGGAACTACATCAAATTATAAAGTTTCAAGTATATTTACTTATAACGGATTAAATAGAGAAGATGCTCAAGAAGCTTCACTTGGAGATATAATAGCATTAAGTGGTATTCCAGATTGTAATATAGGTGAAACTATTGCAGATGCTCAAGAACCTGAAGCATTACCATTCGTTGAAATAGATGAGCCTACATTAAGTATGAACTTTATGGTTAATGATTCTCCATTTGCTGGTAGAGAAGGTGAATTCGTAACTTCAAGACATTTAAGAGATAGATTATTAAAAGAATTAGAAACAAATGTAAGTTTAAGAGTTAATGAAGTATCTTCAGATTGCTTCGAAGTTTCAGGAAGAGGGGAACTACACTTATCAATTCTTATTGAAACAATGAGAAGAGAAGGTTATGAGTTCCAAGTTTCGAAAGCAAATGTTATCTTCAAAGAAGAAAATGGCAAGAAAGTAGAACCAATGGAATATTTAACTGTAGATGTACCAGAAGAATTTATGGGACCAGTTATGGAAAAGCTTGGACCTAGAAAAGCTGAAATGGTAAATATGACTTCTGCTGTTAATGGTTATACAAGACTTGAATTCATAGTACCTGCAAGAGGATTAATTGGATTTAGAAATGAATTTATGACTGATACAAAAGGTAATGGAATAATGAACCATGTATTCCATGGTTATGATAGCTATAAAGGAGAACTTCCAGGAAGAAGTAGAGGTTCAATTTGTTCATTTGAAGATGGAGATGCAATATCATATGGATTATTCAATGCTCAAGAAAGAGGTATATTATTTATAAATGCTGGAATACCAGTATATCAAGGTATGATAGTTGGAGAATGTTCTAGAGCTGAAGATATAGATATTAATATATGTAAAGGAAAGAAATTAACTAATACTAGAGCATCAGGATCAGATGATGCAGTTAAATTAATACCTCCAAGACAAATGACATTAGAGCAATGTCTTGAGTTTATAAATTCAGATGAATTAGTTGAAGTTACACCAGAAAGCATAAGAATGAGAAAAAGAGTTTTAGATTCAGCAGAAAGAAGAAGAATAACAAGTAGAAATAGAAAATAATAAATGAAATAAAATGTCTTTATAAGTTGAAAAAAAAGTATTATAATAAAGTGAATAGCCTATAATGGCTATTTACTTTATATATAGGGGGTTTTTATGAGAAGCTTTAAGTCAAAAATGATTCCCATAATAATCATTTTAATATTAACAATAAGTTCTTTTGTTTTATTTAAAAGAATAATAAACAAACCTTTTAATACATCTGAAGATATAGTTATAAATGTGCAAGAAGGGGATAGTTTTTATAGTATAATAGATTCATTATCTAAGGAAAATCAAATTAAAGGTGTACCGATTATTAAATTATATGTTAAACTTTCAGGTAAAAACATAGATGTTAAGCCAGGTGAATATGTTTTACGTAATGATTTAAGTGTTAATGAATTAATAAATACATTAACTAGTGATTCTACACTAGATGTAGTTAAATTTACAGTACCTGAAGGATACACAATTGATGATATAGCTGAAAAACTAGAAAAAGAAGGAATTTGTAGCAAAGATGATTTCATTAGAGCTGTAAAAGAGTATGAACCACCATCATTTGTGAAAATAAATAGTGAAAAGAGATATAATTTAGAAGGATATTTATTTCCAGATACATATTTAATAAAAGTTGGAGAAACACCTAGAGAAATAATTAGTAAAATGGTTTTTAGATTTAAGGAAGTCCTACAGGAAGCTCTTAAAGAAACAAATATGACAGTTAAAGATGAGGATATAGAAACTGTTGTAAATATAGCTTCTATGATAGAAAAAGAGGCAAGAATAGATAGTGAAAGACCTATGATTTCATCTGTTATAATTAATAGGTTAAATATTAACATGATGCTACAAATTGATGCAACAGTAATTTATGCATTAGGAGAACATGTTAATACGGTATTAGAGAGTCATTTAGAAATAAATTCTCCATACAATACATACAAAAATTATGGGCTACCTATAGGGCCTATATCTAATCCAGGTTTAGCATCTATAAAAGCTGCTCTTAAACCTGAAAAAACAGATTATTTATTTTATGTTTTGCAAGATGATAAAACACATTATTTTACTAATAATGATGATGATTTTATGAATAAACTAAAAGAACTTGGATATTAAATAAAAAGACATAATATCTATTCGGAGGATTAACATGAGTGGAATAACCCATGATTATATGGAAGAATATATAAGAAACTTAATACCAGAAAACGAAGATAAGTATAAAGAACTAGAAAGTTTTGCAAAGGAAAATAAGGTTCCTATAGCTCAAAAGGAAACTGCGAAATTTTTAGAGTTTATGGTTAGTATGAAAAAACCTTTAAGAATTTTAGAACTTGGAACTGCCATTGGATATTCGGCCATTTTAATGTATGAAGCTTCAGGAACAAAACCAAGTATTACTACTATAGAACGTGACGAAAATATGGTAAGATATGCTAGAGAAAATTTTAATAAGTATGGTCTTGGTGAAAAAATAGAAATTAAAGAGGGAGATTGTTTAGAGATTTTAGAAAATCTAAATGAACCTTATGATTTAATATTTATGGATGCAGGTAAAGGACACTACAATCATTTTTTACCACATTGTTTAAGGCTATTAAAAAGAGATGGAATTATAGTGGCGGATAATGTTTTGTTTAGAGGTATGGTTGCATCAAATGAATTAGTAAAAAGAAGAAAAATAACAATAGTTAAAAGAATGAGAGAATACTTAGAATTAGTATCAAAAGATAGAAATTTAATTACTTCTGTAATACCAATGGGGGATGGAATTGCAGTGACTAAAAGGAGGTAAAATTATGATAAAACCAGAGATTTTAGCACCAGCAGGAAGTCTAGAAAAATTAAAAATAGCAATAGATTTTGGAGCAGATGCTGTATATATAGGTGGAGGAAGGTTAAATTTAAGAGCTTTCTCAGATAACTTCACCAATGATGAAATGGCTGAAGGAGTTAAATATTGCCATGATAGAGGTAAAAAATTATATGTTACTATGAATGTATTCCCAAGAAACCATGATTTAAAGGGTGTAGAAGAATATATTAAAGGTTTATATGATTTAGGCGTAGATGCAATTATAGTAGCAGATCCTTCAATAATAATGGCTGCTAAATCAGCAGCACCAGATTTAGAAATACATTTAAGTACTCAAGCTAATACAGTTAACTGGATGGCAACTAAGTTTTGGTATGAACAAGGTGTTAAGAGAGTAGTTTTAGCTAGAGAATTAACACTTAATGAAATTAATGTTATAAAAGAGAATATTTCAGAAGATTGTGAATTAGAAGTATTTATACATGGTTCAATGTGCATAGCTTATTCAGGAAGATGTCTTATTTCAAACTATATGTTAGGAAGAGATGCTAATAAAGGGATATGTTCAAATGCGTGTAGATATAAATATTACTTAGTAGAAGAAACAAGACCAGGTGAATATTATCCAGTTGTAGAAGATGATGATGGTACATATATAATGAATTCAAAAGATTTATGTATGATAAAGCATATTCCGGAACTTATGAAAAGTGGAGTACATTCTTTTAAAATAGAAGGTAGAATGAAGAGTGAATTCTATGTTGCTTCTGTTGTTAAGGCTTATAGAGAAGCTATAGATGCATATATGGCTAATCCAGAAACTTACGAGTTTAAGCAAGAATGGATGGATACATTATTAAAGATAAGTCATAGACAGTATCATACAGGTTTCTTCTTTGGTAAAACAGGTGAACAAAACTATGATGTATCATCTTATGTAAGAGATTATGATATAGTAGGTATTGTTCAAAGTTATGATTCAGAAACTAAAGAGGCGACTATTCTTCAAAAAAATAGAGTCTTTGAAGGAGATGAAGTTGAAGTTTTAAGAGCTCATACACCTAACTTTAATATAACTTTAAATGAGATGTTCGATGTGGAAAAGGATGTTAAAACTAATGTAGCTAATAGAGCTCATATGATGTTCAAAGCTAAGGTTGAAACTCCATTAAAAGAAAAAGACATGTTAATTAAAGGAAAGAAAGTTTTAGAGCTTTAGACAAAAGAAGGGGGAACTATAATGAAAAAGCCAATATTAATTGGGATAACAGGAGGAACCGGATCAGGCAAAAGTAGTATTGCAGATGCTATATACTCAAGTTTTTCCAATGAATGTATTGCAATGATACAACAGGATATGTATTATAAAGATCAAAGTCATTTAACTATGGATGAAAGAGTAAAAACTAACTATGATCATCCAAAAGCTTTTGATAATGACTTATTAATTAAGCATTTGTCTGATTTAATTAATGGGATTGGAATAGATAAGCCTATATATGATTTTGCTGAGCATAATAGAGCAAAAGAAATAGTAAGAGTTGAACCTAAGGATATAATAATAGTTGAGGGTATATTAGTACTTGAAGATGAAAGACTTAGAGAACTATTAGATATAAAGGTATATGTAGATACAGATGCTGATATAAGAATTCTTAGAAGATTAGTAAGAGATATTAATGAAAGAGAAAGAACTGTTGAATCAGTTATTAACCAATATTTGAGTGTAGTAAGACCTATGCACATGCAATTTACAGAGCCGACTAAAAGATATGCAGATATTATAGTTCCAGAAGGCGGACAAAATAAAGTTGCTATAGATATACTTGTTACAAAGATAAAAGATATATTAAAATAGTAAATAAATGTATAAAAGACACCTCTAAAGGCTAGAATTAAGCCTAGGGAGGTGTTTTTTTGTTAGAAGTAAAAAATAAAGTAAATTTTAAAAGAGTTGTAATTATAATGGGGAGCTATCTTTTAATTATTCTATTATTAATATTAAGATTATATTTCCTTCAAATACATCCATCATCATATGTTTCTGGTGAAATGAAAAATTATCAATCTGAAAATTTATCTCAAATGAAGTATAGAATATTTGATACTAATGGAAAAGACTTAATGGATTATACAAAAAAGTACATTGTTATAGTAGATACAAAGCCTTTTATGCTTAATAATTATGAAGAAACCTTAGAAGATTTAATGGCTTTAAATTTTATAATGAAATCTGAGAATCCTGACTTTAATTATTCAGATTTAATGAAAAATAATGGAAAAATATATTATACAGTTAGTGAAGAAACTTTTAATAAGGTAAATAAATTAAAAAATATAAAAGGAATATACACATATAAATATGATGAAGTAGATACTAAAGAAGCTTGGAAAACGAATAATTTTTTAGCTAATATAAATGATGAAAATGTAGTAGAAGATTCTTTAGAGAATGACTTAAATTATTATATAAAATACAATAATTACCCAGAAGCAAAGTTTTATTTAGATGAAAAAGCTATTTATGGAGACGGCTTATTAAATGAGGGAGAAAATAATAATATAAAACTAACTATAAATGAAGAGTGGGAAGAAAAGATTAGGGAAGTACTTAAAAAAGAGGATTATTCTTTTTTAAAGAATGTGGGTGTCGTAGTTTCTGAAGCAGAAAGCGGTAAAATAAGAGCTATGGTTCAAAAGGACGAAACTCAAGCTAACGTAAATTTAGGAATAGAGCAATTAGGATATGAACCCGGTTCTATATTCAAAGTCATAACAGAAACTGTCGCATTAGATTTAGGATTAATAAGTCCTTATGATGTTTTTTCATGTACAGGAGAAATATGCAGTAAAAATGGCAAAGCCTACGGTCATGGAGATATCTCTGTAGAGAATGCGTTGAAAGTATCTTGTAATGATGTTTTTGCAAAAGTAGGAGCAAAAATTGGATATGATAAAATGGTGAGATATATGGAAAAAATGGGGTTATTTAAGCCGGTATTTAACTTGAAGGGAGAAAATAGAAATGAAGCTTCAGGAGTTAAACCTACTGAAGAAAATAGCATGAACAATATATCTATAGGTCAAACTATTATGGTTACACCAGTACAAATGGCAGGATTATACAATACAGTAGTAAATAATGGGATTTATATAAAGCCTACAATAGTAGAATCAATTATAGATAATAATGATAATGTTGTAAAAGAATTTAAAGAAAAATCTACTAGAATATTTAGTGAAACCGCAGCTAAAATATCTCAAGAAACCATGTCAAAGGTAATTTGGGAAGGATCAGGCTTTGAGGCTAAGGTAGAAGGTGTGAACATAGGAGGAAAAACAGGAACCTCTACAGGAACTGGTGGTACTAACCATGGGTGGTTTGCAGGATATTTTGAAATGGAAGGAAAAAAATATACTATAGTTGTTATCGCACCTAATATTGGAGAAAAGCACCCAGATGGAAGAGAACTAGGTGGGGGAAATACTGGAGCACCTATTTTTAGGGATATAATAAAAATACTTCTTAAATAAATGAAGCTGCTATAAAGCTCAAATAAAAATTTGAACTTATAGCAGTTTTTATTATGCTATAAGTTCATAAACAATATATATTAAATAGTTTTTTTTATTTTAAACTAATTATTAAAAGATAAAATAATTTTATAAGTCTATATAAGAAAATATTCCAATTTTATTTTAAAAAACACAAGCAATATTTTTGGATTTCATCATATTATATAATAAGCACTACGAGGAGGAAGTTCTGTGTTTTTTTTATCTAATATTATAGAGCTGTTATGTAATTCTATATTTTTAACTGGTTATATTACAGGAAATAATACATTTCCAAAACCGCTTGAAGAAGAAGAAGAGGAGCATTATTTAAAACTTTTAAAAAATGGAGATAAGGAAGCAAAAAGTATATTGATAGAAAGAAATCTTAGGTTAGTAGCCCATATAGTAAAGAAGTATAATTTTCCAAATAAAGATATAGATGAATTAATATCTATAGGAACAGTTGGACTTATAAAGGCTATAGATTCTTTTGATTCATCAAAAGGAACTAGATTAGCTACTTATGCATCAAGATGTATAGAAAATGAAATATTAATGCTTTTTAGAAATAATAAGAAGCAAAAAAATGAAATTTATTTACAAGATCCAATTGGAGTGGACAAAGAAGGTAATGAAATATGTTTAATTGATGTATTAAGTAGTGACAAAGATTCAGTATTAGAAAAAGTTGAAAGTAATCTTCAAATTAAACAATTGTACAATAAAATTTGTGTTTCTCTAAGTGAAAGAGAAGGGGAAATTTTAAAAATGAGATACGGATTAATTGATGGAAGATGTAGAACGCAAAGGGAAATAGCAGCATTACTTGGAATATCGAGATCATATGTTTCTAGAATAGAAAAAAAAGCTCTTAGAAAATTGAGAAAAGAGATGTCTAGCAAATAAAAACATATATAAATATATCTTATGTTGAAATATTATGAAATATAAAGAAGGAATGTTGGAATTTTTATCGAATATGTAAAAGAAACATATTATATCAACATGGAGGATATAAAGCAATGTATGTGTTAAATGATTTATTAAATGAGACAATAGAAAAAGAAGCGTCGGATTTACACTTAACAGTTGGATTACCCCCAACAATAAGAGTTAATGGTAGTTTGATTAAATTAGGGACTGAGAAATTAAGTCCTAATGCATTAAGAGATTTTGCTAAGGAAATACTAGGAGATAATTTTGAATTATATGAAAAGATAGGTGAAATGGATACATCTTACTCTATTTCGGGAACAGGTAGATTTAGAGTAAATATATTTAAACAAAGAAATAGTGATGCTATTGCTGTAAGAGTAATTGCATTAAAAATACCGACTTTAGATGAGCTAAAACACCCAAAGGTAATAAAGAACATAATAAACAAACAGAGGGGATTAGTATTAGTTACTGGACCAACTGGAAGTGGTAAAAGTACAACATTAGCAGCTATGATAAATGAAATAAATAATACAAGAGAAGCGCATATTATAACATTAGAAGATCCAATAGAATATCTTCATAAGCATAATAAGTGCATAATTAATCAAAGAGAAATAGGAAAAGATAGTAAAAGTTATAAAACTGCACTTAAGGCTATTTTAAGAGAGGATCCAGATGTTATACTTGTAGGGGAGATGAGAGACCTCGAAACTATTTCTATTGCTATAACAGCAGCAGAAACTGGTCATTTAGTATTCTCCACTCTACATACAATAGGAGCTGCTAAAACTATAGATAGAATAATAGATGTTTTTCCGCCACACCAACAGCAACAAATAAGAGTTCAACTGGCTGCAGTACTACAGGGAGTTATATCGCAACAGCTAGTACCAACTGAAGATAATAAGGGGAGAGTTGCATCTTTAGAAGTGATGACTACAACACCAGGAATTCAAAATTTAATTAGAGAAGGTAAAACACACCAAATAGAATCAGCTATTCAAACTGGTGGAAAATATGGTATGAAAACAATGGATATGGCATTAGTAGAATTATATAAAAAAGGAATTATAGATGAAGAAACTGCACTAACATATTCAGTTGATAGAGAAACTATAAAAAGAATAATGGTTTTATAAAAAACAGAGAACATCTCTGTTTTTTTTATTAAAATTTATAAAATAATAAAATTTAATAAAGGAAATTTAAAATCTTTGTTGAATATAAGATTTATAAATATTTTTAATATATTTTAATAATAGATAATGATGTAGGCTTATAATACTATTTAAAAATTATTATAATATGAACTAAATAGTTGAGTTATTTAATTATAAATGATAAAATAATAATTGAATTTTATTAAATTTAATTATAAAAATAATGGTTATTTTTATAAAAGTGAATAGATTTTATATTAATTTCCATATTGTAAGAATAATCACAAAGAATTTAAGTAATAAAATGTAAATAAAAGTTCGAAAATATACATTTATTGTCTTTAAATAACAAAATCTTTCTTATTTAGTTTATTAAAGTATTGTTAAAAAGGTACAGTATGATGTAGAATTAATATATATTACTATATATTAGGATTGAATTGAGATTATTAAGAAGAGAAGAAACAAAGTAGAAAAATTACTAGTAGATATTTTCTAAAGGAGGAATTATTTTGTTAGATTTCGAAGTAGATATGCAAGAATTAACCAATATCAAGGTAATTGGTTGTGGAGGCGGCGGTGGAAATGCCGTTAATAGAATGATCGCTGAAGGG
Organism: Clostridium sp. MB05; assembly: GCF_046581255.1. Classification (NCBI taxonomy): domain Bacteria; kingdom Bacillati; phylum Bacillota; class Clostridia; order Eubacteriales; family Clostridiaceae; genus Clostridium; species Clostridium sp. MB05. The sequence continues at coordinate 1,784,090 of NZ_CP174370.1, forward strand.
CTAAAAAACGTTGAGTTTATTGCCGTTAATACAGATAAACAAGCTTTAATGCTATCTCATGCTAATGTTAAAATTCAAATTGGAGAAAAGTTAACAAAGGGTCTTGGAGCTGGAGCTAATCCTGAAATAGGAAAAAAGGCTGCAGAGGAAAGTAGAGAAGAAATAGCAGAAGCTATAAAAGGCGCAAATATGGTATTTATAACAGCTGGTATGGGAGGTGGAACAGGAACTGGTGCAGCTCCTGTAGTTGCAGAAATAGCTAAATCTATGAACATATTAACTGTAGGAGTAGTTACAAAGCCATTCCCATTTGAGGGAAAAAGAAGAATGAGACATGCTGAAATGGGGATAGAGAACCTTATGAAGGCAGTTGATACTTTAGTTATAATTCCAAATGAAAGATTATTAAGCATGGCTGACAAAAAGACAACTCTTTTAGATTCATTTAGGTTAGCTGATGATGTATTAAGACAAGGGGTACAAGCTATTTCAGACCTTATTACAATCCCAGGGGTAGTTAATGCGGACTTTGCTGACATAGAAACTGTTATGTTAAATAAAGGCCTTGCACATATGGGTGTTGGACATGGAACAGGGGATAATAAAGCGCAAGATGCTGTAAGACAAGCTATTTCATCTCCATTACTTGAAACATCTATAGATGGAGCAACAGGAGTTATTATAAACTTTACAGGTGGAGTTGATTTAGGTGCTATAGAAGTTTATGAAGCAGCAGATATAGTAAGAGAATCAGCAGACCCAGATGCAAACATAATATTTGGTGCAGTTATAGATGAAACTTTAACAGATGAAATAAGAATAACTGTTATAGCTACAGGTTTCGAAGAAGATAATAATAAAATATTAAATCACGAGCCTATATTTGAAAAGAGAATTGTTAAAGAACAACCATTGAAAAGTGAAGTAGAGATATCAGAACCAACAAAAAGAGTAGATCCTCTTTTAGATATTGAAACTGATAGTGTAAATATTCCTAGTTTCTTAAGATCAAGAAAATAAGTAAATTATAAAAAAGACTAAGAAAGTGATGCTTTCTTAGTCTTTTTTTATTTTTATCACATATTAATAATTATAGTATTTCCTTGTTATTTTTTATTAAAATAATCAAATAAGTGTAAATATATGTAGTAAATAAGGGATGAAAATATATTTTATAAAGAGTTTTTATGACAAAATTTTAAAAGCTAACAGTTTATAATTTAATTACAGAGGGGGAGATGCGTATGGTAGTTTACATAGATATACTTATAATAGAAAACTTTATTGTAAACTTATTTTTATTATTAATTACTATGAAAGTACTTAGATATAAATATAGCAAAACTATTTATATTGGGGCTATAGTAGGAGCTTTTTATACAATAGCTTTATTTTTAGAAAATAGTATTTTAACATCTTTACCATTTAAAATTGCTGTTGTTTTGTTAATGATAGTAATAACTAATAAAAACCTTAAAACAATAAATATAATAAAGGCTTCAGCAACTTTTTTGATAGTATCTTTTACATTATGCGGGATTTGTTTTGCCTTTTCAATGATGGACAATCAATATAGTGTTTTTAGAGTTTTTGAAATTAGAAATTATTCTATAAAATATTTAATAATCTCAATAATGATACTATACATAGTTATAGTTAGAGTAGTAGATTACTTAAGAGAAAGAGCCTTAATAAAAAATTTTATATACGAAATAGAGATTTCACATGAGAAGAATACTTTATCTTTAAAAGGTTTATTAGATACTGGAAATGCCCTAAGGGAACCTGTAACAAATTTGCCTTGTATAATAATAGAAAATAATTTTTTGAATGGATTTAATTTACCAAGTGATGAAGAATTTTATATTCCATATAGCACTATAGGAGAAGAAGGAAATTTAAAGGGATTCAAAAGTGAAAGAGTTAGAATTCGAGGAGAAGATAAAGAATGGAAAACAGTAGAAGTTATAATTTGTAGTTGTAAAAATAAATTAAGTAAAGAAAATGAATTTAATGCATTACTATCAAGAGGGGTAATATAGGTGATATTATGATAAGTTTAAGAGTATTAATAAATAGGATTTTACAAAAGATTAAAATTTTTAGAAGAGAAGTTCATTATGTAGGTGGGAATGATGCACTTCCGCCACCATTAAAAAAAGAAGAAGAAGAAGAACTTGTAGAAAAGCTTATACATGGAGATGAATCTATAAGAGATATATTAATAGAGAGAAATTTAAGGCTAGTTGTTTATATAGCTAGAAAATTTGAAAATACAGGAGTATGCGTAGAAGACTTAATATCTGTAGGAACAATAGGATTAATTAAAGCTGTCAATACATTTAATCCTGAAAAGAAAATAAAGTTAGCTACATATGCTTCAAGATGTATTGAAAATGAAATTTTGATGTATTTAAGGAGAAATAGTAAGGTAAAAGCAGAAATATCATTTTATGAGCCTTTAAATATAGATTGGGATGGTAATGAACTTTTACTATCTGATATTTTAGGAACAGAAAATGACACAGTTTATAACTTAATAGAGGATGAAGTTGATAGAGAATTATTATTTTTAGCATTAAAACATTTAAATGATAGAGAAAAAGAAATTGTAAAGCTAAGATTTGGTTTAAATGGTACTAGAGAAAAGACACAAAAAGAAGTAGCTGACATGCTTGGAATATCTCAATCTTATATTTCTAGATTAGAAAAGAAAATAATAAATAGATTAAAAAAAGAAATCAATAAAATGATTTAGGTTGTCTTTAGTATAAAAGCTATAACTCTCGGGGATACTTTTTAATGCAGTATGTTATTACTTCCGAAGGGGTTGATGAGCTTGATTATTAATAAAGTAGAGATATGTGGTGTAAATACCTCCAAACTACCTATATTAAAAGAGAAAGAAAAAAGAGAACTACTTTTAAGTATGAGAGATGGAAATAAAGATGCTAGAGAAACTTTTATTAAGGGAAACTTAAGGTTAGTTTTAAGTGTGATACAGAGATTCAATAATAGAGGGGAAAATGTTGATGACTTATTTCAAGTTGGATGTATAGGATTAATGAAAGCCATAGATAACTTTGATTTGGGTCAAAATGTTAAGTTTTCAACTTATGCAGTACCCATGATAATAGGTGAAATAAGAAGGTATTTAAGAGATAATAATTCAATAAGAGTAAGTAGATCATTAAGGGATATTGCTTACAAGGCATTATTAGTTAGAGATAAACTTATAAAAGATAATAATAAGGAACCTAATATCTCACAAATAGCTAAAGAACTTAATTTACCAAGAGAAGAGGTAGTATTTGCATTAGATGCTATTCAAGATCCAGTGTCTCTATTTGAACCTATATATCATGATGGTGGAGATGCTATATATGTAATGGACCAAATAAGTGATTCTAAAAATACTGATGAAAACTGGCTTGAAAATATATCTATTAAAGAGGCTATGAAAAAATTAAATGATAGAGAAAAATTAATACTAACATTAAGATTTTTTAATGGAAGAACTCAAATGGAGGTAGCGGATGAGATAGGCATATCTCAAGCTCAAGTATCTAGATTAGAAAAAACTGCATTAAAGCATATGAGAAAATATGTATAGAGCTCTTAAAGAGCTCTTTTAAACTAATAAAATATGTACATGCCATTATTTAAAGGGGGATAAGTTTATGGGGTTATTTGATAACACAAAAGTAGAAGCTGATATGTATTCAGAGACTGAGGAAGAACTTTTATTACATTCTTTAAATGCTCTTAGAACAATGGAGGTAATAGATATAAAAACAGGATCTAAAATGGGTTTTATAAAAGATTTTGTTATTGATGTTGAAGAAAGCAAAGTAATATCAATTATATTACCAGGAGCTAACAAGAGTTGGTTTAGTAAGGAAGAGGACTTGGAAATACCATGGAGTAAAGTAACAAAAGCAGGTATAGAGGTTATATTAGTTAATGGTTCTGATATAGATGATTTTAATTTATCAAATAATATCTAGCAATAGATTAAAAAAGCTTGTATAATTTATATATACTTAAGATAATACTTAGGAAAGGCGTGGATAGAAATGAGATGTCCCTTTTGCTTATTTGAAGAGAGTAAAGTTGTAGATTCTAGATCTACAGACGATAACACTACTATTAGAAGAAGAAGAGAATGTTTAAGTTGTAATAAAAGATATACTACTTATGAAAAAGTTGAAGACATTCCTATATTAGTTGTTAAGAGAGATTTGACAAGAGAAAATTTTAATAAGGAAAAGATAATTAATGGACTTATAATAGCTTGTCAAAAGAGACCTATATCAAGAAAACAAATAGAAGAGCTGGCAGAAGATATAGAAAAATCTATTTCTAATAAGATGATAACAGAAGTAGAGTCTAAGATTATTGGAGAAATGGTTATGGAAAGACTTAAGAATTTAGATGAAATATCTTATGTTAGATTTGCTTCAGTTTATAGACAATTTAAAGACATAAATACATTTTTGGAAGAAATTAAAAATCTAGTTTCTAAGGAATAATTAGTTAACTTAAAATAGAAAGATCTATTTTAAGTTAACTTTTTTGGTTAAAAATAGGTTAAAATATACTTAAATAATTAAAAAAATAGAAAATATGATCAATAAATGGTAAAATGTATTAAAATAAATTAAAAGAGGTGGCGTTATGATAATCTTAACACCAAATAATTTTGATAAAAAAAGAGATTTTTTAATTTACAAAGTTGGTAGTACAAATGTAGTATTTTCTACAGCAGAAGAAGATAGAAGTTTTAATAGGCATACAGAGTATGGAGTAGAAAATTTAAATAGTATAAAGGAAGATTTTAAGTTAAAAGATGTTATTTATTTAAATCAAGTCCACAGTGACAAGGTTTATATTTATAACAAAGATTATAAAAACATAAAAGAAGAAGAAGGAGATGGAATAATAACTTCTGAGAAAGATATTGCAATAGGGGTATTTACAGCCGATTGTGTTCCTATAATTATAGTTAATGAAAAATCTAAGGCTATTGCTACTATTCACAGTGGATGGAAAGGAACATTTAATTCAATAGTACTGAAAACATTAATAAAGATGAAGGAAGAGTTTAAAATAGATATAAAAGAAACTAAGATTTTCATAGGTCCACATATAAAACAATGCTGCTATGAAGTTTCTAATGAATTGAAACAAAACTTTTTAGATAAAACAGGTATAGATGAGGAAAAACTATTTAATGGAAGAAATTTAAGTTTAAAAGAATGCATTGTAAAGGACCTAAAAGATTTAGGTATTATGGATAATAATATATATTTACTTGATTTATGTACTTATTGTGAAAATGATATAGAACTTTATTCTTATAGAAAATCAGAGGGTACTTATGGTCGATTATTTTCATTTGCATTTATAGAGTAAGGAGGAGTTACTTATGTCAGAAGAAAAGATATTAGTAGTAGATGATGAAGATCATATAGTTGAATTAATAAGTTATAATTTAACAAGCTCAGGTTATAAGGTTATAACAGCTAATAATGGGTTAGATGCTGTAAGACTTGCCAAAGAAGAAAATCCAAAACTTATGTTATTAGATTTAATGATTCCTGGATTAGATGGATTTGATGTTTGTAAAGCTATTAGAAATGATAGTGAAACTAAAGATATTTCTGTAATAATGCTTACAGCAAAGGGGGAAGAATTAGATAAGATATTAGGATTAGAGCTTGGCGCAGATGATTATATGACAAAACCTTTTTCTATAAGAGAATTATTAGCAAGAATAAAAGCAGTTTTAAGAAGAACAAAATCCTTAGATAGAAGTGAAGAAATCTTTAAGGCTAATGGTATATTTATAAACTTTGATAGAAGAGAAGTAATTATACAAGATAAAAAAATAGATTTAACATTAAAAGAATTTGAATTATTAGAAATATTGGTTAAAAATAGAGGTAAAATATTAACTAGGGAAACTCTTTTAGATAAAATATGGGGATATGAATATGTAGGTGAAACTAGAACTGTAGATGTACATATAAGATATTTAAGAAAGAAAATTGAAGTAGATGATAAAAATCCAAGATTTATAGAGACTATAAGAGGAGTAGGATATAGGTTTAATCCTAATAATTAAGCTATGAAAAAAAGAATATTATTATCATCATTAATAACTGTAATATTTGCATTACTAATAGTTACATGTTCTTTTATTGCCTTAGTAAACCTTAAAGAAATAGATAAAACTAAGGAAGTTTTATCTATTTATAACAATTTAGTAATAAAATTAAATAGATTTAATAATGAGGACTTACAAGATTTTAAAATAAATAATACTAAAGTTAGATTTACACTTATAGATAAAGATGGAAATGTGTTAAGTGATACAGATAATGAAAATTTAGAAAATCATTTAAATAGAGAAGAAGTAATTGCAGCATTTAAAAATGACGAGGCGTCTTCAACTAGATATAGTAGTACTCAAGGGACTAATGTAGTTTACTATGCAACAAAGATAAATGATAACATGATAATAAGAGCTTCATTACCTTTATATACAATAAGGGTCTTTTCAGAAGATTATATTAAATACTATATTATTGTAATAATATTTGTAGTTCTTTTATCCTTAGGGCTATCATTAAAGCTAATAAGAGCTATTATTTATCCTGTTAAAGAACTAGAAATTGCGACAAACAAAATAGCTAATGGAGATTATAGTAGAAGGGTGAATATATATACAAATGATGAAATAGGTTCATTAGCAAGTACATTCAATAATATGGCAGATCAGTTACAATCTAAAATAAATGATTCTTTAGACAAGAGGAATAAATTAGAGGCCATTTTAGAAAGTATGGAAAGTGGAGTAATTGCTATAGACAATAAGCAAAAAGTAATGTTAATAAATCCATATGCTAAAAATTTGTTTGGAATAACAAAGGATATTATAGGTGAAAATATATCAGAGTATATAATAGATTATGATATAATAAGTTTCATGAGAAATATACCAGCAATAGAAACGAAAGAAATAAAACTTATTCATCCTATACCAAAAGAACTTAGAATAAAAAAATCTCCTATAATAAATGATAAAAAGATACCTATAGGAGTTGTTGTAACTGTACAAGATATAACAGATATAAAAAGGCTTGAAAATATTAGAAGCCAATTTGTTGCAAATGTTTCCCACGAGTTAAAAACACCATTAACATCTATAAAAGGTTTTGCAGAAACACTTAAGTTTGTTGAGGATATAAATACTAGAAATAAATTTTTAGATATAATTGATAAAGAAGCAGAAAGGCTTACAAATTTAATAAATGATATTTTAATTCTTTCTAATATTGAAAATAATCATAAAATGAAAAAAGATAAATTTAATCCAAATAAAGTTATAGAAGATGTAATAAATATGGTGACTCCTCAAATGGGCAAAAAAGAAATAACTATTGAATTTATAAATGAAGGAACTAATGAATTAATTGGAGATAGTGATAAGTTCTTTCAAATGATATTAAATTTAGTAGAAAATGCGATTAAGTATTCAAGCAATAGATCTAATATAAAGATAATAACTTATGATATTAAAGAATATGTTTATATAGAAGTAGAAGATAATGGAGTTGGCATTCCAAAAGAAGATTTACCAAGAATATTTGAAAGGTTTTATAGAGTTGATAAATCAAGAGCTAAGGGTGGAACAGGTTTAGGGTTGGCAATAGTAAAACATATAGTAAAGATGTTTAATGGAGAAATTTTTGTTAAGTCTAAATTAAATATAGGTACTAAATTCACTATAAAATTAAGAAAAAGTATAAAATTTAATGACTCTATCTATTAAAAAGGAAAGGATTTTATTAATCTTTTCCTTTTTTTGCATATAAAAAGCTGTTATTGTTAAAATTTTTTAACATTTATATAACTTTTCTTAACTTTTAACTAATATTTATTTAACTTTTAGGGATTAATATTAGTATGTAAAGAAAATTAATAATAAAAATGAATAGATTTAAATTTTAAAATTTAAATTATTAATCTGGAGGAGAATTTTATGAAAAGAAAGAGCTTAAAACTTATATGCACTGCCTTATTAGTTTCAATGGTAGGAGGGGCTTTTGTAGGTTGTTCAAGCGATAAAGAAGGCGACAAAAAAAGCAAGAAAGAGTCAACAACAATATCAATTTCAGGATCAACATCAGTTGGACCATTAATGGAGAAGCTTGCTGAAAAGTATGAAAGCGATAATAAGAATGTTTCAATAGAGATAAATCAAGTAGGATCATCAGCAGGAATTAAAGACACTATAAATGGAGTATCAGAACTTGGAATGTCTTCAAGAGAATTGAAATCTGAAGAGGCAAAAGAAGTTAAGGGAACAGTTATAGCATATGATGGTATAGCAATTATAACTAATAAAAGTAATCCTATTAAGAATATTACATTAGATCAAATAAAGGGTATATATACTGGTAAAATAACTAATTGGAAAGAAATTGAAGGCGGAAAAGATGCACCAATAGTTGTTGCTTCAAGAGAAGAAGGATCAGGAACAAGAGATGCATTCCAAGAAATAGTTAAATATAAATCAGAAGAACTAAGATCTGATGCGATGATTTCTAATGGTAATGGTGGATTAAAAGAAATGGTAGCTGGAAATGAAAATGCAATAGGATTTGTATCCTTTGAATACTTAGATGATAAAGTAAATATAGTTAATGTTGAGGGAGTTGAGCCTAATGCTGATTTAGTGAAATCAGGTCAATATAAGATTTCAAGACCATTCTTAGTATTATCCAAAGAGGGAGACTTAACAGAAGCGGGTCAAAAGCTAATAGACTTTATATTAAGCGATGCAGGGCAAACGATAGTTAAAGAAAATAAGTTAATTCCAGTTAAATAACTTTAGGTTATCAAGAATGCTCCTTTAAGGGCATTCTTACTTTCATAGGAGAGGGTTAAGCATGTTGAATGTTAAAAAGAATAATAGTAAGTATATAGTAGAAAATGTATCAAAAGGAGTATTTTTGGTAAGTGCTCTTATTGCAGTAATAAGTTTGTTATTAATTATAAGTTTTGTATTTTATAAGGGATTAACGCCTTTTATTAGTAAAGGATATTCATTTAAAGAATTTTTATTTGGGACAAAATGGATACCTACATCAGAAAAGTTCGGTATTTTGCCAATGGTTTTAGCTTCTGTATTTGGAACATTGGGTTCTCTTATAATAGGGGTACCAGTTGGGATTTTAACAGCTATATTTATAGCTGAGATTGCCCCAAAAAGAGTGGGCAAAATAATATCAGCATCAGTAGAATTATTAGCTGGCATTCCTTCTGTTCTATATGGTGTGTTTGGTCTGGCAGTGATAGTACCATGGATTATGAATACTTTCAATCTTCCAAAGGGACAAAGCCTTTTAGCAGTTATAATAGTTTTATCTGTTATGATGCTACCAACAATAGTAACAGTTTCAGAAACTGCCATAAGAGCAGTTCCTAAACATTATAAGGAGGGCTCTTTAGCTCTTGGAGCTTCACATATAGAAACTACATTTAAAGTGGTTGTACCAGCTGCAAAGTCTGGTATTTTAGCAGCTGTAGTGCTAGGGATAGGTAGAGCAATAGGAGAAACTATGGCAATAATATTAGTAGCAGGAAACTCACCTATTATTCCTAAATTATTAACAGATCCTGTTAGACCATTAACTACTAATATAGCATTAGAAATGGGTTATGCGTTTGGAACTCATCAGGAGATGTTATTTGCAACAGGGGTTATATTATTCTTGTTTATATTATTATTAAATTTAGTATTAAGTAAACTTTCTAATAAGGAAGGTAATTAAAGATGAGAAAATTAAAAGAAAATATTTTAAAGGGGCTATTATGGATTTCTGCTGGACTTACAGTTGGAATATTAATATGCATTTTAGGTTTTATATTTATTAAAGGATATAAGCACATAAGTATAGATTTTTTAACTAAAAATTATTCAGCATCAGGTAATGGTGGAATTTTACCTATGATAGTAGCTACTTTATATACAGTTTTTATATCTATAATAGTAGCAACCCCTATAGGAGTACTTGCAGCAATTCATTTAACAGAGTATGCAAAACAAGGGAAAATGGTAAAGTTAATAAGATTTGCAACAGAAAGCTTATCTGGAATACCATCTATTGTATATGGATTATTTGGATCAATATTTTTTGTTGTTACTTTAAAATTTGGATATTCTTTATTAGCAGGATCTTTAACAGTTTCAATTATAATATTACCAGTTATAATTAGAACAACAGAAGAGGCCTTAAAAGCAGTTCCTTCTTCATATAAGGAAGCTTCACTAGGGCTTGGAGCTACAAGGTTCCAAACCCTTTATAAAGTTGTAGTTCCAAGTGCTATACCAGGTATATTAGTTGGAGTTATACTTTCAGTAGGACGTGTAGTTGGAGAGTCAGCAGCAATACTTTTAACAGCAGGTACTGTTGCAAAAATGCCTAAAGGTATAATGTCTAGTGCGAGAACATTAACTGTTCAATCTTATTTAGTTACTCAGGAAGCAGGTGATATAGAACAGGCTGCTGCTGTTGGAATAGTTTTAATTGTTATAATACTAGTGTTAAATATCTCAGCAAAATTAATAACTAAGAAGTTTAGTAAGGCAAATTACTAATTAAGAATAAAAAACTAAGAGGTGTAAGGATGTCAAAGGAAGTAGTGCCTAAAATAAAAGTAAGAAATTTAAACTTATATTATGGTGAAAATCAAGCATTAAAAAATATAAATATAGATTTAGAGGAAAATAAAGTTACTGCATTTATTGGACCTTCTGGTTGTGGTAAATCAACATTTTTAAGAACTTTAAATAGAATGAATGACTTAATAGATAACGTTAAAATAGATGGAGAAATATTAGTTGATGGAGACGATATTTATAAAAGTAAAGATGTAATTGCATTGAGAACGAAAGTAGGAATGGTTTTTCAAAAACCAAATCCATTTCCGATGTCAATTTATGATAATATAGCATATGGTCCTAGACTTCATGGAATAAAAGATAAAAAAACTCTAAATCAAATAGTAGAGAAAAGCTTAAAAGGTGCAGCACTTTGGGATGAAGTAAAAGATAGATTGAAAAAAAGTGCTTTAGGTTTATCAGGAGGTCAACAACAAAGGTTATGTATAGCTAGAACCATAGCAGTTTCACCTGAAGTTATATTAATGGATGAACCAACATCTGCATTAGATCCTATTTCAACTAATAAAATGGAAGAGTTAATGGAAGAATTAAAAAAGAAGTATACAGTTATAATAGTAACGCATAATATGCAACAAGCAGGAAGAATTGCAGATAAAACAGCATTTTTCTTAAATGGTGAAATAATAGAATATGGAGATACCGAAGATATATTCTATAAACCTAAGGATAAGAGAACAGAGGATTATATTACTGGAAGATTCGGTTAAAAAATATATAAGAGGTGATTTGAAATGATGAGAGAAGTAATGAGCAATAAGATAAAATTGCTAAACTCAGAACTTATTGAGATGGCTAGCTTAGTAGAAAAACAAATATACGATAGTATGATTGCACTTAAAGATCAAAATTCAGATTTAGCTAAAGAGGTTATAAAAAACGATGATAAAGTAGATAATCTTCAAAGGGAAATAGAAGAAAAGTGTATTAAATTTATGGCTACTGAATCACCAGTTGCAAGAGATTTAAGAAGTATATATACTACATCTAAAATAGTAACTGATCTTGAAAGAATGGCAGATTATGCAGTAGATATTTGCAAAATAGTTCCAAGAGTTAAAGGTGTTAACTTTTCAAATGAAATAGCTCCAGTTTGGCAAATAGTTGATATAATTACAAGTATGATAAAGCTGGCAATTGAGGCTTATGTAAATGGAGATGAAAAAGCTGCATATGAAATTTGTGATATGGATGATAGAGTAGATGAGATTTATCGAGGGATGTTTGCAATTGTATTAAAGAAAATGGGAACAGATGAATCAATGATAAATCAAGGAACACAAATACTATTCGCATCAAAGTACTTAGAAAGAATTGGAGACCATGTAACAAACATATGTGAATGGATAATATTCTCTAAGAAAGGTAATTATGTTGACTTAAACGAATAGATAAAATGAAACATCCCCTATAATGGGGATGTTTTTTACTCTTTAGGAAGTTATGTTTTTATATTTATTTTAGACAACTATTGTGAGATATTTAGTTATTAAAGGTATATCCTAAAGAGTAAAAACGCGAATTTAGTGCGTATGCAAGATTTTTCTCAGGCAAGCTTCGAAAATGCACATGCGCTAAAAAGTCCATGGCTAGACAAGCTCGCCTTGGCGACTTTTTTATTGACTAGATATTATTATTAATGTAATATAACATCAAGTGATTATTATACTTGGGTGAAGTTTGCTCAATAAGAATATAAGCCTTTATTTTAAGTATAAAATGGCTTATTCATGAGAATTTTAGATATTTTCTTTTATAAATGGAGAAAATTATTATATAGAATGACATGATTAAAGATAATATGTTTAAGACATTGAGGTGAAAAAATATGAAAAATTTAATTAAAAAAGTAGACCTTGGAAGTATTGCAGAAGAGGTTGGGATAGAAGTTGATGATGTATTACTATCAATTAATGGTACGCCTATAGATGATATTATAGATTATAAATTTTTAGCAGTAGACGAAGAAATTCTTCTAGAAATTGAAAAGCCTAATGGTGAGGTATGGGAATACGAAATTGAAAAGGAATATGGAGAAAATTTAGGCCTTGAATTTGAAGGTGGGATAATGGATAAAGCAAAAAGTTGCTCAAATAAATGTCTGTTTTGCTTTATAGATCAGCTTCCTAAAGGTATGAGAAATACTTTATATTTTAAAGATGATGATTCAAGATTATCATTTTTACAAGGTAACTTTGTTACCTTAACTAATATGAAAGATGAAGACATAGATAGAATAATAAGATATAAGATAAGTCCTATAAATATTTCAGTACATACAACTAATCCAGATCTAAGAGTAATGATGTTGAAAAATAGATTTGCTGGAGCTATAATGGAAAGGCTTAAAAAGCTAAGAGATGCAGAAATTGAAATGCATGCACAAATAGTATGTATCCCTAATGTAAATAATGGAGAAGAATTAAGAAAAACTGTAACTGATTTATACGAATTACATCCATATGTAAAAAATGTTGCAGTTGTACCTATAGGGATTACTAAGTTTAGAGAAAACTTACCTCATGTAGATACATTTACAAAAGAAACATCAAAGAATGAAATTACGATGATTCAAGATCTACAAAAGAAATTTATAGAAGAAACAGGAGCTCCATTTGTTAGATTATCAGATGAGTTTTATGTAGTAGCTGGCTTAGATGTTCCGAATGAAGAATTTTACTCAGAATATGATCAGTTAGAAGATGGAGTAGGTATGATTAGATACTTTAGAGAGGTTGTTCAAAGATCTGTAGAGTTTCTAGATACAACTTCCAAGGGAAGTTTTTCAATGGTAACTGGTGAATTAGCTTACGATGAGATAAAAAGATCCGCAGATCTTATAATGAAGAATAATGCTAATATTGAAATAGATGTATATAAGGTTACTAATAATTTCTTTGGAAATACTATAACAGTAGCAGGACTTTTAACTGGAACTGATATAATAGATCAATTGAAAGGAAAGATAAAAACAGATTATTTAATTATGCCAAATAATATGTTTAGAAAAGGTTATGAGCTTGGGCCAGCAGATATGATTATGCTGGATGATTTAAGAATTGAAGATTTAGAAAAAGCGTTAGGCGTTAAGGTGATAGTTTGTGATTATACAGGAGATGACCTTATTGACATAATAAATGCAAATTGTGAGGAGGAAAAATAATGGGTAAACCGATAGTTGCTATAGTTGGAAGACCAAATGTAGGTAAATCTACTTTATTTAATAGGTTAGCAGGGCAAAGGATATCTATAGTTCAAGACACTCCAGGTGTAACTAGAGATAGAGTATATGCTCAAGCTGAATGGCTTAACTATAATTTTACAATGATAGATACTGGTGGTATAGAACCGGAAAGAGAAGATATAATTGTTAAACAAATGAGAAGGCAAGCTAATATAGCTATTGAAACAGCAGATGTTATAGTGTTTGTTGTTGATGGTAAAGAAGGATTAACACCCGCTGACCATGAAGTAGCAAGTATGCTTAGAAAAAGCAAAAAAGAAGTTGTTTTAGTTGTTAATAAAGTAGATTCTTTAAAAGAGGAAGATAATGCTTGGGAGTTCTATAACTTAGGTATAGGAGATCCAGTAACAATATCAGCATCACAAGGATTAGGTCTTGGAGATATGCTAGATAGAGTAGTTGAAAACTTTGATAAATATAATGAAGATGATGAAGATGATGAATTTATAAGAATAGCCATGATAGGTAAGCCTAATGTAGGAAAATCTTCTTTAATAAATAAATTACTTGGAGAAGATAGATTAATAGTTTCAGATATACCTGGAACAACAAGAGATTCTATAGATAGCAATTTAGAAACAGAGCATGGAAAATTTATCCTAGTTGATACAGCAGGACTTAGAAGAAAAAGCAAAGTAAAAGAGGAAATAGAAAGATATTCAGTAATTAGAACCTATGCAGCAATAGAAAGAGCTGATGTATGTATTTTAATGATTGATGCTACAGAAGGCGTAACTGAGCAAGATGAAAAAATAATAGGATATGCTCATGAAATGAATAAGGCTATAATGGTTATAGTTAACAAATGGGATTTAATTGAAAAAGATGATAAAACTATGCAAAGATATAAAGAAGATTTACAAATGAGCCTTAAGTTCTTAAAATATGCAAAATATTTATTTATATCCGCTAAGACAGGACAAAGAACACATAAAGTATTAGAAATTGCAAAAGAATGTTATGATAACTATTCAAAGAGAATTCCTACTGGGATATTAAATGAAGTTATAAACAAAGCAGTTCTTATGAAAGAACCTCCAATAGTAGGTCTAAAGAGAATGAAGATATACTATGCAACTCAAGTTGCTTCAAAGCCTCCAAAGTTTATTTTCTTTGTTAATGATTCGAGTGCAACACATTTTTCTTACGAAAGATATTTAGAAAATCAATTAAGAGAAAGTTTTGATTTTAGTGGAACAGGTATTCAAGTAGAATATAGGGAGAGGAAGGAATAATTATGAGGAATGTGACTTTTTTAGGAGGAGGTAGCTTTGGTACTGCTCTAGGAATATTATTAGCTAACAAGGGAAATAAAGTTAGTATATATGATAGAGATAAACATGTAGTTGATGATATTAATATAAATAAAAAAAATGACAGATATATTAAAAATTTACATATACCTGAAAATGTCACTGCTTATATTGATCTAGATGATGCTATAAGAGATGCAAATTTTATAGTTTTATCAGTTCCATCTCATGTAATAAGAATTGTAGCGAAATCATTAAAAGGAAAAATAAACGATGATGCTATTATTATAAGTATAGCAAAGGGAATCGAAGAGAAGAGTAATTTAAGATTGTCTCAAGTTATAGAAGAAGAATTACCTAATAATAAAGCTGTAATATTATCTGGGCCTAGTCATGCAGAAGAAGTAGCTTTTAATATACCAACAACAGTTGTTGTATCCTCGCGTGATATGGAGGCTGCAAAAAAAGTTCAAGATCTATTTATAGATAGAAACTTTAGAGTTTATACAAATGATGATTTAGTAGGTGTTGAAATTGGTGGTGCAGTTAAAAATATAATAGCATTAGCAGCTGGGGTTTGTGATGGAATTGGGTATGGCGATAATTCAAAAGCAGCTCTTATGACTAGAGGTATGGCTGAAATAGTTAGAATAGGAATGAAACTAGGTGGAAAAGCTGAGACATTTCTTGGACTAACTGGAATGGGAGACCTTATAGTAACCTGTACTAGTCTTCATTCTAGAAATAGAAAAGCAGGATTTTTAATTGGTGAAGGAAAAACAACTGATCAAGCTATAAATGAAGTTGGAATGGTAGTAGAAGGAATTAAAGCTTGCAAGGCTTTCTATGAATTAAAAGAAGACTTAAATATAGAGATGCCTATAACAGATATTCTATATAAAATATTGTTTCAAAATAAAAATCCTAAAGAGGCTGTTGTAGATTTAATGGAAAGAGAAAGAAAAAACGAAATATATTAACAATAAAGGAGAAGTAAATTTTACTTCTCCTTTATTGTTAAGTAATATTATCTAATTTGAAATAATATATTATTATATATAAAATTCAGGGAAGAATTAAAATTTTAAAAAGTTGTATATTTTTTTATATCCTTGAATATATATATAGTGTTAAAAATAAATGGGAGGGTACACCGTGGACAGTTTTAATATATACAAGGATATAGCTGAAAGAACACAGGGAGACATATACGTAGGTGTTGTTGGTCCTGTTAGAACAGGTAAGTCAACATTTATTAAAAAATTCATGGACCTTATGGTAATACCAAAGATTGATAATAACTATAAGAAAGAAAGAGCAAAGGATGAATTACCTCAAAGCGGATCAGGAAAGAGTATTCATACAACGGAACCTAAATTCATTCCGAATGAGGCAGTAGAAATAACTATTGATGAGGACATAAAATTTAAAGTTAGAATGGTTGATTGTGTTGGATACATTGTAAAAGGTGCAGTAGGATATATGGATGGTGAAGAAGCTAAAATGGTAAATACTCCATGGTATGAATACGAGATACCTTTTGAAGATGCAGCAGAAATAGGAACTAGAAAGGTTATAACAGATCATTCAACCATAGGCCTTGTAGTAACAACTGATGGTAGTATTACGGGCATAGAAAGAGGTGAGTACTTAGAAGCGGAAGAAAGAGTAATAGAAGAATTAAAGGCTATGAATAAGCCTTTTATAGTTGTACTTAACACTAAATATGTCAATGCTCCAGAAACAAGAGCAATGAAAAAAGATTTAGAAGAAAAATATGATGTTACAGTTCAAGCTATGGATGTAGCAAACATGAATGAAAATGATGTAGAAGATATATTTAAGCATGTACTTAAGGAGTTCCCTGTAAAGGAAATAAATATTAATATGCCAAGTTGGGTTGAGAAACTAGAGCCTGAGCATTGGCTTAAGAAAAATTTCTTTAATATAGTAAAAGAAATGTGTGAAAACATAAGCAAGGTTAGAGATATTAGGTCTACATTAAATTTATTAAAAGAAGAAGAGAATTTAGCTCCAACAGAAATGAGTTCAGTTAATTTGGGAGAGGGTACAGCTACAATTACAATGAAACCTAAAGATGGAATATTCTATAACATATTAAGTGAAATTTGCGATTTAAATGTTCAATCAGAAAGTGATTTATTATCATTAATAAAAGAACTTAATTTTGCTAAGAAAGAATATGATAAAGTAAAGGATGCGTTAATTGATGTAAGAGAGACTGGATATGGTCTTGTAGCACCACAACTAGCAGAAATGAAATTTGAAGAGCCAGAAATGGTTAAACAAGGAACTAAGTTTGGAGTTAAATTAAAAGCATCAGCTCCGTCATTACATTTTATAAAAGCCAATATTAAAACTGAAATAAGCCCTATAATGGGATCAGAAAAAGAAAGTGAAGAATTGGTAAAATCATTAATGGATCAATTTGAAAAGGATCCTGCATCATTATGGCAAAGTAATATGTTTGGAAAGCCTTTAGAGGTATTAATTAAAGAAGGCCTACAAAATAAATTATATAAAATGCCAGATGATGTCCAAATAAAAATTCAAAAAACCCTTCAAAAGATAATAAATGAAGGTAGCGGTGGTTTAATCTGTATAATACTATAATATAAAGAGGTTAGTCATAAATTTGACTAACCTTTTTTTTGTCTATTAAAATATTAGTAAATTTATGTATCATCAATGAATAATATATTATATAGAATGTTTAAAAATTAAAGCTAATATACACTATACAGAATTGAGGAATATTTATGGAAGAAAAATTTTGTGCCTATAAGAGAGTAGGATATTTTAAAGAAAAAATGGCAGAAAACTTAGGGGTAAAATTTACAGGTACCATCTATGCATCCCCAGGAGTAATAAAGCATATTAAAAAGAGACATGGTAAACACTTAAGTAAAAAAATATCTGGAAATTTAATAGAGTTCATGAGAGAAGTAATTGAAGATCCAGATTATATAGGGGTATATAAGCTAACTGAAAAGGGAACTCACATTGAATTAATAAAAAAAGTAGATAGCAATATACTAATAGGTATAGATATAGATAATAAAAGAGATTATATATATGTTTCTACAATGTATCCTATAAGCGATGTAAAAATAAATAATAAGCTATATAGTGGAAAGCTTATAAGATGGAAATAATAAATAAAAGTTGAAACATTTTAATCCTAAAGCTATAATATGTATATTGGCTTAAAATAAATATGATTATTGAGGTGAGAAATGGCTCCTCACACGCTGAAATATCAGTAATAAGAGATGTAGGATAAGTCGACCTACCAATAATCTATTTTTAAACTTTTGGACTATCCAAGAGTTTTTATTTTACTCCATAGGAAATTATATTTCTAAAATCTGTGAATAAATTATTTATAGCATATAAGTTATTAAAGTTAGCCTTATAGAGTAAAAAAATAGAATAAAGTACGCGTGCAAGATTTTCCTCAGGCAAGCTTCGGAAATGCACATGCGTGAAAAAAGTCGACGACTCGGCAAGCTCGTCTTGGCGACTTTTTTATATATAATTATATTAAATTAAAGAACTTATGATGTAATAGTTGCAGATATTAAATTTAAATAAGATAAAATATTTAATTATTAACTTTAGGAGGGGAAGTATGAAAAAGGTAGCAGTAGTTTTTAATGGTGGAACAATATCTATGAAAGTTGATGAAAGAATAAAGGCAGCAGTCCCTAGTTTAACTGGTGAAGAAATAATGTCTATGGTAACTGGGATAGAAGAATTTGCAGAGGTAGAGTCGTATAGTTTTTCTAGTAAACCTTCTCCACATATGACAATTCAAAATATGTTAGAGCTTAGCAAATTTATAAAAGGATTAGTAGATAGAGAAGATATTGAGGGGGTTGTATTAACCCATGGAACAGATACTTTAGAAGAGACTGCATATTTTCTAGATTTAACAATAAATACAGAAAAAGTTATAGTAGTAACTGGTGCAATGAGAAGCAGTTCAGAACTTGGATATGATGGACCTTTTAACCTAGCAACATCAATATGTACTGCTATTTCTGAAGATGCAAAAGGGAGAGGAGTTTTAGTTTGTTTTAATGGTGAATTAAATTCAGCAGCAGAAGTAACTAAGGCAAATTCTATGGCTCTTAATGCATTTAGAACTCCTAACTTTGGACCTATAGGAATAGTAGACAACAATAAGGTTTTATTTTATAGAAACACAAAGAAATATAAAGCTTATAATGTTGATAGCATAGAGAAAAATGTTGCTTTAATTAAATGCGTAGCTGGAATGGATTCTGATTACATAGATTATTTTATAGAAAAAGGATATAAAGGAATCGTTATTGAAGCAATGGGAAGAGGAAATGTTCCACCAACTATGCTTGATGGAATAAAAAGGGCGTTGAATAGAAATATTCCTGTAGTTGTAGTTTCTAGATGTTTTGAAGGAAGGGTATATGAATCATATGGATATGAAGGTGGAGGTAAGATGCTTAAGGATTTAGGGGTGCTTTTTGAAGAGAGTATGCCTGGACAAAAAGCGAGGATAAAGCTTCTAGTAGCTATTTCAAGTAAAAAAGAAATTGATATAAAAGACTTTTTTCAACAATAAATACGAATTTTAGATTAACATAATGAGAATTTATACGTTTCGGTTGACAGGTTTACAAAATTTAGGGTATAATAATATTCGTAAGAGATACCTCATATAATAGTGACAATAAGGGTCATTAGTTTCTACCAGGATACCGTAAAAATCTTGACTATGAGTAAAAGTGTGAATTATATAGTTTTATAGTTATATAATTTATATTTGGTGAAAAGTCGCTATGAGTTATCTATTTAGATAATTTATAGCGACTTTATATATATATATATATAATATTAGGGGGATTGTAATGGAAAACTCATCAAAAAAGCAAGGCTTATTGCCTATACTATCAAATGAAAATGTAAATTTTAAAAGGGAAATTGTAGCAGGTGTTACAACTTTTTTAACTATGGCTTATATAATAGCTGTAAATCCTAATATACTATCTCAAACTGGAATGCCTGCTGGGGCATTAGTTACAGCTACATGTTTAACAGCAGCTATGGCTTGTATTTTAATGGGGTTATTTGCTAATTTACCTTTTGCTTTAGCATCAGGAATGGGACTAAACGCTTTCTTTGCTTTTTCAGTTGTAATAGGAATGGGAATTTCTTGGCAAACAGCTTTAACAGCAGTTTTTATCGAAGGTATTATATTTATATTGTTATCTCTATTTAAAGTAAGAGAAGCTGTTGTAAATGCGATTCCAATGACTATGAAGCATGCTGTAACGGCAGGGATAGGTGTTTTTATAGCCTTTATAGGAATGGTAGGATCAGGTTTGGTTGTAAAAAATGATGCAACATTAGTTAGCATGGGGGAGTTTACTCCAACAGTTGTAATAGCATTAGTAGGAGTTATAATAATAGCTGTTTTAGACAAGAAAAATGTTAAAGGAGCTATCTTATTTGGTATAGTTACAAGTACTTTACTAGCTTGGGGATACGCTTTAATAAATCCAGAAGCAGCATCTAGTATTGGAATATATTTACCTAAGGGTATATTTAAGTTTGAGAGTATTGCACCAATAGCAGGACAATTAGATTTCTCTCATATAGCGAATCTAGAAAACATAGGTAAATTTATTGTTATCGTTTGTACTTTCTTGTTTGTAGATTTTTTTGATACTGTAGGTACTTTAGTTGGAGTAGCATCAAGGGCAAATATGCTTGATGAAGATGGTAATCTTCCTAATGCTGGACGTGCTTTATTAGTTGATGCTATAGCAACAACATTTGGAGCAGTTATGGGGGTTTCAACTGTTACAACATATGTTGAGAGCTCAACAGGAGTAGCAGCAGGGGGTAGAACGGGATATACAGCTATAACTACAGGAATATTATTCTTATTATCAATGTTCTTTTCACCAATTTTTATAGCAATACCATCTTGTGCAACTGCACCTGCATTAATTTATGTTGGATATTTAATGCTTGGAGCTGTAAAGGAAATAGATTTTACAAATATAACAGAAGGTGTTCCAGCCTTTTTAACAATAACAGCTATGGCTTTAACTTATAGTATTGGTGATGGTTTAACTATAGGAATATTATCATATGTAATTATAAATTTAGTTCATAATGTATTCTGTAAAAATAAAGAAAGCAAAACAAAGGTTTCAGTAGTTATGATAATTCTTGCTATAATTTTTATATTTAAGCTAACTGTTTTATAAGACGTAATTAAATATAAAATATATTTAAAATGTTCAATTTTATAAATTAAAAAAGTATTTTATATTAATAAGCCTAAAAAGAAGTGGAATATTAACTTTTCTACTTCTTTTTAGTTATTGAAAAATAAAGTGTTAACAATTTGTGAACATTATATTGACAGTTAAATTATATATGAACTAATATATATATGTTCTAAAGAAGTTTGTTAATTAATATAAGGATTTTATAGTTCTAATTTATATAAGTTAATAAGAATTTATGGGAACAATATATATAAAGAATAAAAGATAAACTTTGGAGGCATATATGGTTAAAAGTATGACTAGCTTTGGCAGAGCTAGCAGTGAAGAAGGAAATAAATATTTATTTTCAGTAGAAATGAAGAGTGTAAATAGTAGGTACTTAGATATAAATATCAGATTACCTAAAAGTATAATTTCTTTAGAAGAGGAAATTAGAAAATTGATTAATACGAAGCTTTTTAGGGGAAAAGTAGATATATTTATTAATCAAAAGAGTTATTCAACTGGTGAAGGGGTAGCAAAGCTAAACTTAAAGCTTGCAGAGAGTTATTATAATTGTTTAAAAGAAATAGAGGAAAATTTAGGTGTAAAAAATGATATAACAGCAACTCAAATTGCTAGGTTTTCAGATGTTATAACAATTGTAGAAGAAGAAAGTTCTATAGAAGAGATTTGGCAAGTAATAAAACCCCTTATAGATTCATCTCTTATTATGATGGATAATATGAGACTTAATGAAGGTGAAAAGCTTAAAGAAGATATTTTAAGTAAACTAAATGAAATAGAATCATTAGTTTATAAAATAGAAGAAATAGCAGATACAGTACCAAATACATATAAAAAGAAGCTTGAAAATAAGCTTAAAGATTTACTTGATGGAATAGAAATAGATGAAGCTAGAATAGCACAAGAAATAGCTATAATAGCAGATAAATCAGCTGTAGATGAAGAAATAACTAGACTTAAGAGTCACCTGAATCAGATGAGAGAAACATTTAATGAAGAGGGCCAAATAGGAAGAAAATTAGACTTTATAATCCAAGAAATGAATAGAGAAGCTAATACAATAGCTTCAAAATCAAGCGATATGAATATGACAAACTATGTCATTAACATAAAAAATCTAATAGAAAAAATTAGAGAACAATCACAAAATATAGAATAATTAGGAGGAAAGTAATGGGTATAAAATTAATTAATATTGGATTTGGTAATATAGTTTCAGCTAATCGACTTGTTGCGATTGTAAGTCCAGAGTCAGCACCTATTAAAAGAATAATACAAGAGGCTAGAGATAGAGGAATGTTAATAGATGCCACTTATGGTAGAAGAACAAGAGCTGTTATAATAACAGATAGTGATCACGTTATACTATCAGCAGTTCAGCCAGAAACTGTAGCACATAGACTTGTAGTTAAAGATGAGGCAGTAGATGAGGTTGATGAATAATGCAGAGCAATAGAGGGGTTTTAATAGTTATTTCAGGTCCTTCGGGAGCAGGAAAAGGTACTATTTGTAAAGCCTTATTAGAGAAAGATGAAAATATTTATCTTTCAGTTTCAGCTACCACAAGAGCTCCAAGAGTAGGAGAAGTAGAGGGAGTAAACTATTACTTTTTTACAAAAGAAGTTTTTGAATCAAAAGTAAAAGAAAATGGATTTTTAGAATATGCTAATGTCCATGGAAATTTTTATGGTACTCCGAAAGTTAATGTTGAAAAAATGCTTGAAGAAGGAAAAGATGTTATATTAGAAATAGATATACAAGGAGCATTACAAGTAAAAGAGAATTTTAAAGAAGGTGTATTTATATTTATACTTCCACCTTCAATGGAAGAATTAAAACAAAGAATAATAAAAAGAGGTAGTGAAACAGAGGAATCTTTAATGACAAGATTTAAAAATGCATATAAAGAAATAAACTATGTTTCAAAATATAATTATGCTGTAGTAAATGATACTTTAGATATAGCGGTATCAAAAGTTGAGTCAATTATAGCTGCAGAAAAATGCAGAGTTGATAGAATAAAAGAAAATACAATTTTAGATTCTAAGGAGGGTTTAATTCATGAACAACTCTATGATTAATCCATCAATAATGGATTTACTTAAAAAGGTAGATGATAGATATTCATTAGTAATAGTTACTTCAAAAAGGGCAAGACAAATAATAAATGGAAGTGAGCCATTAGTTGCAACAAAATCAAAGAAGCCTCTAACTATTGCTATAAATGAAGTTAATGAAGGTGAAGTTGGATATGAAGCTACATCTACAAAAGAAGGTTTAAAATAAAAATGAATAATAAAAAGTGTGTATGTATAGGTATAAGTGGAGGAATTGCAGTTTATAAGGCTTTAGATATTATAAGTGCTTTAAGGAAAAAGGATATTGATGTAAGAGTGATTATGACTGATTCTGCAACTAAGTTTGTAACTCCATTGTCATTTCAATCATTAAGTCAAAATATGGTGGTAACAGATATGTTTGCTGAACCAAAGGCTTTTGAAATACAGCATATATCACTAGCAAAAAGGGCAGATGTTTTTTTAGTAGCACCAGCTACTGCAAATATAATTGGTAAAGTTGCAAATGGAATATCTGATGATATGTTATCTACAACTATTATGGCAACAAGAGCAAAGGTTATTTTTGCACCTGCTATGAATACTAATATGTATGAAAATCCAATAGTTCAAGATAATATAGAAAAGTTAAAAAAATATGGATATGAATTTATAGAACCAGCTTCGGGAAGGCTTGCTTGTGGGGACTTAGGAAAAGGAAAACTGGCAGATGTAAATACAATTGTAGAAAGAGTATTAGAGGCTCTAAATGAAAAAGAACAGTCTAAAGATTTAATAGGTAAAAATGTTTTAATTAGTGCAGGGCCTACTTATTCTAAAATAGATCCAGTTAGATTTATTACAAATAGATCAACAGGAAAGATGGGGTATTATATAGCAGAAGAAGCTAAGCGTAGAGGTGCTAATGTTACATTAGTATCGGGTCCTACTAATATAAATCCACCTGATGGAGTAAAAGTAATAAATATAACAACAAATGAAGAAATGAAAAATGCAATTTTAGACAATTTTGAAGAAAGTCATATTGTTATTAAATCTGCAGCAGTTGCAGACTATAAAATAAAAAACTATAGTAATGAGAAAATAAAAAAAGGAGAAGGAGATTTAACCTTAACCTTTGTAAGAGATAATGATATATTAAAAATTCTTGGTGAAAAGAAAAATAATCAAATTCTTGTAGGTTTTGCAGCAGAAAGTAATAATATAGTAGAAAATGCGAAAAAAAAATTAGAAAAAAAGAATTTAGATTATATAGTAGCAAATGATATTACAAGTGCTGACACTGGATTTGGAAGTGATGATAATAAAGTTATTATCATTTCAAAAGGTGGAGAAGAAATATATTTAGATAAGATGAGTAAAAAAGAAGTTGCATTAAAGATCTTTGAAACTATATTAGGAAAGCGCTAAAATGCGCTTTCTTCTTATTATAAGGGAAAAATACTACCTAATAAAAGGGTGATAAATTTGAAAATATATGCAGAAGTTGTGATAAATAGTGATGCTTTAGATATAGATAAACCATTTACTTATGAAGTAACAGAGGAAATCAAGAATGATATAAAAATTGGTCAGTGGGTAAAGGTGCCTTTTGGAATTAAAAATTCTATTGCAGATGGATTTGTAGTGTCTATAATAGAAGAAAAAATAGAAGGTATAAAAATAAAAAAGATAAAAAATATAGAATCTATAGAACCGCTTTTAAGTATAGATGATTTAAAGCTTATAAACTTTATAAGAGAAAATTATTTGTGTAAATATATAGATGCTATTAGATTGCTTATTCCTCAAGGAATATTAAAAGGTGCTAAAAATAAATCTAAAATGGTTATAGCAGTTGAGAATACTAATTATAGTGAAGAAATTGAGAAAAAGTATGGAGATATATTAAATTTTGTAAGGTGTAACAATGGAAAATATAATAAAAGTGAGCTTACAAACATTTATTCACTTTCTCTATATAAAATTAATAAATTAATAAAAGATGGTTATTTAAAGGTAGAAGAAGAAATAGTATATAGGTATAACTGCAAAGAATATAAATATTATAAAGAGCCAAGGCTTAATGATGATCAATATAATGCTATAGACATAATAAAAAAATCTTCTAATAATGTATTTTTATTAAAAGGTGTAACTGGTTCTGGAAAAACTGAGGTTTATATGAGCCTTGTAAATGAAGCCATTTCTAAAGGGCAATCTTCAATAGTATTAGTTCCTGAAATTTCTTTAACGCCTCAAATGATTGAAAGGTTTAAAGGAAGATTTGGACGGGAAGTAGCAGTATTCCATAGTAGATTATCAGATGGTGAAAGATATGATGAATGGTATAGAGTTAAAGCTGGAAAGGCTAAGCTTGTTATAGGAGCAAGAAGTGCTTTATTTTTACCTGTTTCAAATTTAGGTTTAATCATAATAGATGAAGAGCATGAAAATACTTATAAGTCAGAACAAAATCCGAAGTATCAAGCCAGAGAAGTTGCAGAATTTATCAGTAAGATAAGGGGATGTAAAGTGATATTAGGATCTGCAACCCCTTCTATAGAAACTTACTATAGAGCTATTATAGGAGAAATAGAACTAATAGAGTTAAATAATAGAATAGATAATAAGCCTATGCCTATAATGGATGTAGTTGATATGAGAGAAGAATTAAATAGTGGGAATATATCTATGTTTAGTAAAAAACTTTTCTTAGAAATTAAAGAAACTTTAAATAGAAAAGAACAAGTTATTCTATTTTTAAATAGAAGAGGCTTTTCAACTTTTGTATCATGTAGAAGTTGTGGATATGTATTTAAATGTCATAAATGTGACATATCTATGACGTATCATAGAAATGGATACCTAGTATGTCATTATTGTGGCTTTGCGCAAAAACAGCAAAAAGTTTGTCCAAAATGCAATAGTAAATATGTAAAGCATTTTGGTGCAGGAACAGAAAGAGTTGAACAAGAAGTTAAAAAGTACTTCAAAGATGCAAGAGTTTTAAGAATGGATGTAGATACAACAAGAAATAAAAATTCTCATGAAGATATTTATAACTCTTTTAAAAGTGGAGAAGGAGATATACTTATAGGAACACAAATGATATCAAAGGGATTAGACTTTAAAAATGTTACTTTAGTAGGTGTTTTAGCTGCTGATATGTCAATAAACATACCAGACTATAGATCAGCAGAAAAAACTTTTCAAATAATAACACAAGTTGCAGGAAGAGCTGGAAGGGGAAGCAAAGAAGGTAAAGTTATAGTTCAAACATATAATCCACAACATTATAGTTTAATCTATGCAAAAAATTATGATTATGAAGGGTTTTATAATGAAGAATTTACGGCTAGGGGTTTGATGTATTACCCTCCTTTTGGTAGAATACTATTATTAAATGGGTCTTCAAAAAATGAAAAATCATTAAAAGAGTTTATGAATATATTAAAAAATGATTTAGAAAAAATTAAAGAAGATTATCTAAATGTAGAAATGTTAGGACCAGTTCCATGTATTATATCTAAAATAAAAGATAATTACAGATGGCAAATATTATTTAAAGGTGATTTATCTTTAGATTTTTGCAAAAAAATAAAAGATAAACTTTATCAATTAAACAAGAATGTATATAATGAAGTAAAAGTAACTATTGATATTAATCCAAATAACTTGACTTAGGAGGTAATAAAATGGCAATTAGAAATATAAGAAAAAATGGCGATGAAGCATTAAGGAAAAAGTGTAAGGTTGTTACTGAAATAACACCGAGAACATTAAAGTTAATTAATGATATGGCAGATACTATGTATGAAGCTGATGGAGTTGGTCTTGCAGCACCTCAAGTTGGAATACTTCAAAGAATATTTGTTATAGATATATATGATGATTATGGTCTTAGAGTTTTTATTAATCCAGAAATACTAGAGGTTTCAGGAACTCAAATGGGAGAAGAAGGATGTTTAAGTGTACCAGGAGAATTTGCAGATGTTGAACGTCCTAACTATGTAAAGGTAAAAGCTTTAAATGAAAAAGGTAAAGAATTTATATTAGAAGCAACAGACTTTTTAGCAAGAGCTGTACTTCATGAGAATGATCACTTAAATGGGACTTTATTTGTAGATTATCTAAAATAGCAAAGGAGGATTAACATGAAAATAGTATTTATGGGAACTCCAGATTTTTCAGTACC
This sequence comes from Clostridium sp. MB05, assembly GCF_046581255.1. NCBI lineage: Bacteria > Bacillati > Bacillota > Clostridia > Eubacteriales > Clostridiaceae > Clostridium > Clostridium sp. MB05. Next base: position 1,811,903 of record NZ_CP174370.1, read on the forward strand.
ATCTTTAAAAAAAATAATAGAGACGTATGGAGTCGAAAGTGTATTTACTCAACCTGATAAACCAAAAGGAAGAGGAAAAAAGATGGCTTACTCTCCAGTTAAGGAGGTAGCTTTAGAAAATAATATAACTGTTTTTCAGCCAGTTAAGCTAAAAGAAGACAAAGAGGCTTTAGATTATCTAAAACAATTAAAGCCAGATTTTATAATAGTAGTAGCTTTTGGACAAATTTTAACTAAAGAAGTATTAGATATACCTAAATATGGATGTATAAATTTACATGCATCATTATTACCAATGTATAGAGGAGCAGCTCCTTTAAATTGGGCTATAATACAAGGTGAAAAGAAATCAGGTAATACTACTATGCTAATGGATGTAGGACTTGATACTGGAGATATGCTTCTTAAAGATGAGGTAGAAATAACTGATGATATGACAACAGGTGATTTACATGATATCTTAATGAATAGAGGAGCAGATCTTTTAATAAATACTATAGAGGGATTAGTACAAGGTAAAATTACTCCGGAAAAACAAAGTGAAGAAACATTTTATGCTAAAATGTTAAATAAGGAATTAGGAAAAATAAATTGGAATAATTCTGCTAAGGATATTCATAATTTAATTAGAGGCTTAAATCCATGGCCAATTGCACATACTACTTATGATGGAAAATCTATGAAGATCTATGAAAGTAAAATTTTATCAGAAACTAGTAATAAAGAGCCAGGAACTATAATTAGTGTATCCAAAGAAGGAATGAAAGTTTCAACTAGCTCAGGAGTATTATTAATTAAAAAAATTCAATTTCCAAATGGAAAGCCTTTAACTATAGAACAGTATATAAATGGTAATGAAATAGAACTAAATAAGAAGGTTATTTAATCAACATAAGTATAGTTTAAAATTTATATAAAAGGAGAGGGTTTTATGTTTTACCCAGGATTTTTATTTGATCCAACATATATAATTTTAATACCAGCTATAATAATAGCTTTTTGGGCACAATTTAAGATAGATAGTGCTTACAAAAAGTATAGAACTGTTAGAACCTTAAGTGGTGTTACTGGAAGTGAAGTTGCAAGAAGTATATTAGATGGTGCAGGTCTTTTTGATGTAAGAATAGAAAGATATGGAAAACATCTTGGAGATCATTATGATCCATCAGCAAGAGTTATAAGACTTTCACCAGAAGTATATGATGGAGCAACTATAGCAGCTGCTGGTATAGCAGCTCATGAATGTGGGCATGCGATTCAACATCAAACTCATTATGCCCCTTTAGTTTTAAGAACTAGAATAGCGCCAGCTGTTAATATAGGAAGTAGCTTATCAATATGGTTATTCATGATAGGTATATTCTTAGGCAATCCTTTATTTGCAAAGGTTGGAATAATATTTTTTGGAGGAGCAGTAATTTATCAATTAATAACTCTTCCAGTGGAGTTTAATGCATCTACAAGAGCATTGAATATATTAAAAACAAGAACATTTTTATATGGAGATGAATTAAAAGGAGCACAAAAAGTTCTAGATGCAGCTGCAATGACATATGTAGCAGCAACGCTTATGGCTATTTCTCAGTTATTAAGATTAATAGCTATAAATAATAGATATAACGATAATTAAGAGGTGAAGAATGAACAGTAGAAAACTTGCAAGACAAATAATACAAAGAGTTTTAGAAGAAGGAGCATATTCTAATTTAGTTCTTTCAAATGAACTTAGTAGCAGAGAAATAGAAGATAAGGATAAAGGACTTATAACAGAAATTGTTTATGGAACTTTAAGAAGAAAAAGAACCTTAGATGTATTAATAGGAAATTTTGTTAAGGATATAAACCTAATTGATACTACTGTATTAAATATATTAAGAGTAGCAATTTATCAAATGTACTTTTTAGATAAGATACCAGAATATGCAGCTTGTAATGAAGCAGTTGAAGAGGCTAAAGAAGTTTCTTTAGAATCATCTAAGCTTGTAAATGGTATTTTAAGAAACTATATAAAAGATGAAAAGGAAATTTTAGTTCCAGGAAATAGAATAGATGAACTTGCATACAAATTTTCTTTTCAACCATGGATGATAAGACTTTTCATAAAACAATATGGTGAAGAAAGAACTATGAGATTAATGGCAGGCTTAAATGAAACACCAAAAGTTACTGTTAGAGTAAATGAATTTAAGTCTGACTACGATGATGTTTATAGAAGACTTGAAGATACTGGATATAATATAGAAGAAGGATATGCATGTCCAGAAGCTATAGCTATACAAGGTGGAAAAGGAATAGAAGATAATGAATTGTTTAAAGAAGGACTTATAACAGTTCAAGATGAAAGTGCGATGATTGTTGCACCATTACTAGATTTAAAAGAAGGAGATAAAGTTTTAGATCTTTGTGCAGCACCAGGTGGGAAAACTACTCATATTGCTGAGTTATTATGTAACACAGGAGAAGTATTAGCCTTTGATTTGCATGAACATAAATTATCTCTTATAGAAGAAAATGCAAATAGATTAGGGTTAGGTAATATAGTGTGTAAAACTATGGATGCTACTAAGCTTGATTCTAACTATATAAGTTATGGAGATAAAGTCTTAATAGATGTGCCTTGTTCAGGACTTGGAATAATAAGAAAGAAACCAGAAATAAAATGGAATAAAACAAGACAACAATTAAAAGATTTAGTTCCAATACAAAGAGAAATAATGGAAAATGCTTGGCAATACTTGAAACCAGGTGGAACTCTTGTTTATTCTACATGTACATTAAATAAAGAAGAAAATGAAGAAAATATACAATGGTTTTTATCAAAGCATAACGATGCAGCTATAGAAAAAATATATATAGGGAACAACAATAACTTTATATATAATGGAGATGGAAGTTTAACTATATTACCAAGTGATTCTATGGATGGTTTCTTTATGGGAAAAATAAAGAAGATAAAATAGGTGATATAATGAATAATATATTAGATTATAGTTTAGAAGAACTTTCCTTATGGATGAAGGAAAATGGAGAAAGTGCTTTTAGAGCAAAGCAAGTTTTTTCTTGGATATACAAAAATGTATGGGATTTTGAAGAAATGAAAAATTTACCACAGAAGTTAGTAGAAAAGCTTAAGGAGAATTTTCATATAGGAATTCCAGAAGTAATAGAAAGTTTTGAATCTACATTAGATGGTACACAAAAATTATTATTAGCTTTCAATGATGGAAACATCATTGAAAGTGTAATAATGAAATATAAGCATGGGAATTCTATATGTATTTCTACACAGATTGGATGTAGAATGGGATGTAAGTTTTGTGCCTCAACTTTAGAAGGTAGAGTTAGAAATTTAACTGCAGGTGAAATTTTATCAGAAGTGATAATAGCTCAAAAGATTATTGGAGAGAGAATTTCTAATATAGTATTAATGGGGAGTGGGGAGCCCCTTGATAATTACGAAAATGTTACTAAATTTTTAGATTTAGTAAATGCTGAATATGGACTAAATATAGGTCAAAGACATATAACTCTTTCAACATGTGGATTAGTTCCTAAGATTTATGAGTTAGCAGACAAGGGGTATAGTATAACATTAGCCATATCACTACATGCTTTTAGTGATGAAAAGAGAAGAGAAATAATGCCAATTGCAAATAAATATTCTATAAAAGAAATATTAGATGCTTGCGATTATTATATTGAGAAAACTGGAAGACGTATAACTTTTGAATATTCATTAGTATCAGGTATAAATGATGGAAAAGAAGATGCAAAATCTCTTTCAAAATTGTTAAAGGGTAGACTTTGTCACGTTAACCTTATACCTGTTAATGAAATAAAAGAAAACACACTAAAAAGACCGTCAAAAAAGACAATAGAGGAATTTGAAAAGATAGTAAGTGAGAATGGAATCGAAGTTACAGTAAGAAGAGAAATGGGTAGTGACATTAACGCGGCTTGTGGTCAGTTAAGGAGAAATTTCTTAAAGGCTAAAAAATAGGGGGAGTGGGTGTTTATGGTTGGTATAAAAAGTGACGTTGGTAACGTAAGAAACCTAAATGAGGATTATGCAGAATTTTATGAAGAAGATAACTTTAAAATTTATGTAGTAGCAGATGGAATGGGAGGGCATAATGCTGGTGAAATTGCTAGCAAGACTGCGTCTAAATCCTTAATAAAATACATAAAAGATAATTTTGAGAATGGAAGTAGTAAAGATATATTAAAGGATGCTATTAAGCATGCAAATTTGAAGGTATATAATTTATCTCATTGTAAGGAAACTTATAATGGCATGGGAACAACAATAGTTGCATGCTTAATAACTAAAAATAATATTCAAATAGCTAATGTTGGAGATAGTTGTTGCTTTGGGATAAAATCTAATAGTATTACAAAACTAACGAAAGATCATTCGTTAGTTCAGGAACTTTTAGATTGTGGCAGTATTTCTGAGGAACAAGCTATAAAGCATCCTCAAAAAAATGTTATAACGAGAGCAATAGGGACAGAGGAAGTTGTAGAAATAGATATATTTAACTTAAAACAAAATAAATTTGATTTTTTTGTTATGTGCACTGATGGGTTAACTAATGAAATAAACTTAGAAGAGGTTTTATCATTTGAAATAGAAGAAAAAGACTTACAGGATATTTGTGATAAACTTGTTGAACTAGCAAGAAGTAAAGGTGGAAGAGACAATATAACTGTAATGTTATTTGGAGGAGAGGTGTAATATGAATGGAATCATACTAGGTGGTAGATATGAGCTTCTTGAAAAAGTAGGGGAAGGTGGGATGTCTGAAGTCTATAAAGCAAAATGTAATAAGCTAAATAGATATGTTGCAGTAAAAATATTAAAAAAGCAATTTGCAGACAATGAAGAAATTTCTCAAAAGTTTAAAAGAGAAGCAACTGCCATTGCAAATTTATCAGATACTAATATAGTTAATGTTTTAGATGTAGGAACCCAAGATGAAATGGACTATATAGTAATGGAGTATATAAGTGGAAAAACATTAAAGGAACTTATTAATTATAGTGGGAAGCTTAGTTATAATACTGCTATAAAAATAGCACTTCAAATAGCAAAAGCTTTAGATTGTGCACATAAAAATAACATAATTCATAGAGATATAAAACCACAAAATATATTAGTTACTGAATCTGGAGAAGTAAAAGTTACCGACTTTGGAATAGCTAAATCTACGGATTCTCAAACTATAACGAATACTACCAGTATTATTGGATCAGCACATTATCTTTCACCTGAACAAGCAAAAGGAACTTATATAGATTTCAGAGCGGATATATATTCTTTTGGCATAGTTTTATATGAAATGGTAACAGGAAGATTGCCTTTTGAAGGAGATTCTCCAGTTACAGTAGCACTAAAGCATTTGCAAGAACAACCTGTTTCACCTAAAAATATTAATTCAGCTATTCCAGATAGCTTAAATAAATTAATACTTAAAGCAATGGAAAAAGAGCCTATAAAAAGGTATCAAAATTCTAAGGAAATAATTCAGGACTTGCAAAAAATACAAGAAAATCCTGACGTAGTTATTGGTAATTCAGTAGTAGATAATAGTGATCACACTATTATTATGACACCAATAAATGCTCAAAATCAAAAGACATCCCATGTTTCTAAATTAGAAGATGATTACTATGATGATGACTTTGAAGAAGATTATGATGAGGATGATTTTGAAGATGAGGATGATTTTTCAAATAAAAAGAAAAATAAGAATAAAAATGGAATAAAAAAAGCTTTAATTACAATTGGTATTATAATTGCAGTGCTTATTCTAGGCTCTGTAGGATTTTTCTTAGCTAGTGGAAAGGGAAGTAGTAAGGAAGTTGAAGTACCTAATATAGTTGGAAAAACTGTAGATGAAGCTAAATTGGAGATTTCTAAACTAGGCTTAAAACTAGAAGTAAAAGATAAAAAGAATAGTGATAAGCCAGAGAATACTATATTAGAAGTTGACCCTAAATCAGGGACAAAAGTAAAGAAGGATTCAACTATAAAAGTTGTTGTTTCAGCAGGAGAAGAACAAGTAGAGATGCCTGATTTTAGAAATTATGAAGTTACAGATATAAAGAAAACTTTAGATGTTAAGGGACTTAAAAATTATAATATTAAAGAAGAATTTAGCGATTCTGTAGAAAAAGGATATTTAATTAAGCAAAGTCCAGAATATGATACTAAAATAAGCAAAAAAACTTCAATAGAAATAATTGTGAGTAAAGGTCCAGAAGTTAAGCTTGTTGATGTACCTGAGGTAGTTGGCCAAAAAGAAGCTGAAGGTAAGGATAAGTTAGAAAAACTTAAACTTACTGTAAGTGTTAATTATGAAGTAACTCACGATAAATCTAAAGATGGTATAATATTAAGTCAATCTGATTCAGGTTCTAAACGTACTGAAGGAACTCCAATAACTTTGACAGTAGGAAAATTTGAAGAAAAAACTATAGATATTGCTTCGTTAGGAATTGAAGTAGGAATGGAAGTAAATGAGGCAAAAACAATACTTGATCGAAATAATATAAGCTACAAGATAATTGGAAGTGGAGATATTGTTGAAAGCTTTACTACCCAAATAAAAGAAGGGCAAACTGTAGAAATTAAAGCAAAAAAGTCAGATAAGCCCCAAAAGCCAGACGTTAATAATAGTGGCAATAATGGAAATCAGTAATTGAAATAAAAATCAGCTTTTAGCTGATTTTTATTTTATGCAAAAATTATTTGCATTTTTTGATGAAATCTGTTTATTATAAATATAAAGATTAAATTATTTGGAGGAAGCATGGAAGGAAAAATAATAAAGGGAATTGGTGGGTTTTACTATGTTAAAACTATAGAAGGTATTATAGAATGTAAGGCTAGAGGGAAATTTAGACATAAGGATATGAAGCCTATGGTTGGAGATAGTGTGGATATAAGTGTTTCTAATTCAAAGGGAGTAATTGAAGATATTTTTGATAGAACATCAGAGCTTATAAGGCCTACTGTAGCAAATGTTACACAAGCTTTTGTTGTATTTGCAATAAAAAGTCCAGACATTAATTTTGATCTTTTAAATAGATTTCTAATTTTATGTGAATACAATAATATAAAGGCAATAGTTTGCTTAAATAAAGTAGATTTAGCAACAGAAGAGGAAAAAGAAGAAGTTAAGAAAAAAATTAATGATATAGGATATGACGTTTTATTTATAAATGCTAAAAAGGGAGAAGGTATAGAACTCCTTAAAGAAAGATTAAAAAATAATGAAACAGTTTTATGTGGACCATCAGGTGCTGGTAAGTCCACTCTTATAAATACACTTATTAATAGAATTCATATGGAGACTGGAGTTGTATCAGAAAAAATAGGTAGAGGAAAACATACTACAAGACATAGTGAGCTTATAGAAATAGAAGATGGATATTTAGTGGATAGCCCAGGATTCTCAAATATAGAAATAGGTTTTATGGAAAAAGAAGAACTTAGATATTGTTTTCCAGAATTTGAAGAATATAATCATAACTGTAAGTTTAGAGGATGCCTTCATAATAAAGAGCCTGAATGTGCAGTAAAAAAAGCATTACAAGAAAGTAAAATTAACGAAACAAGATATAATTTTTATATAAGAATACTAGAAGAATTGTTAGAGGGGGAAAAATACAAATGGTAAAGATATCACCATCAATATTATCAGCAGACTTTTCAAAGTTAGGTGAAGAAATTATAAACTTAGATAAGGCAGGTGCTGATCTTATTCATATAGATGTTATGGATGGAAACTTTGTACCTAATATTAGTCTTGGATTACCAGTTATAAAATCAATAAGAAATAAAACTAATAAGGTATTTGATGTTCACTTGATGATAGAGAATCCATCAAGATATATAGATGATTTTATAGAAGCTGGAGCAGATATAATAACTATACATTATGAAGCTGAAAAGCATATAGATAGAGCTATAGAATACATTAAATCAAAAGGTGTAAAAGCTGGGGTTTCATTAAACCCAGGAACACCAACTTTTGTCTTAAAAGATATTATAAATAAATTAGATTTAGTTCTTATAATGTCAGTTAATCCTGGCTTTGGAGGTCAAAAATTTATACCTTACGCTTTAGACAAAATAAAAGAAGTTAAAGAAATGAGTTTATCGTCTAATAAAGGCTTACTAATAGAAGTAGATGGAGGAGTAGATAAAACAAATGCTAAAGTTATAATAGATTCAGGAGCAAATGTTTTAGTTGCAGGTTCAGCTATTTTTGGTGATGGAAATTTAAAAGAAAATATAAAAGTCTTAAGAGGAGAATAAAATGAAAGCTGTAATAATATCAGGAGGAAAGTCACCATCTAAAGACATACTATTAGAAACTATTAAGGATGCTGATATTATAATAGGTGCTGATAAGGGTTGTGAAATTTTGCATGAATATAGCATTTCTCCAGATTACATATTAGGGGATTTTGATTCAGCAAATATAGATGTAATAAACTCTATGGAAGCTTCAGGAGTAGAAAAAATAACCTTTAAGAAAGAAAAAGATTTTACAGATACTCAAATTGCTTTTGAATTAGCTATTGAGAAAGGAGCAAAGAAAATATTACTTTTAGGTGTAACAGGAACAAGATATGATCACTCTTTAAGTAATATTGGTCTTATGCTTAAGGGGTTAAAAAAAGAAGTCTATGTTGAAATAGTTGATGATAATAATAAAATGTTTCTAACAGATAAAAATATTTTATTAAAGGGAAGTAAAGGAGATATAGTATCCTTTCATGCATATTCAGAGATTGTAAAAAAACTTACTATAAGTGGAGCTAAATATGAACTTTTTAATTATGATTTATCTTTAGGAGATGGATTAACAACCTCCAATGAATTTGTTGGTAAAGATATTAAGGTAACATTTGATAGTGGAATTTTAATGGTTCTTTATACAAAAGATTAAAATATAAAAAAGTAATCACTCATTTTATTTATTTGCATACAATGTAAATAAATAGGTGAGTGATTTTTTATTGGAGGGAGAATTTATGAAAATAATAGCTATAAAGTTACCCAAATTTATTTCAAATTTTATAAGATTTTTTAAAAGAAAAAAATAAGCTTACATAGGAAAAATAAAAAGCTTAATACGAAACAAATTCTTTATAAAATAAAAAATGCAATTGTTAATTCAATTGCATTTTTTATTTGAACTTATATCGCTCTTTGAACCTTACCAGATCTAAGGCATCTTGTACATACATGAACTGTTTTTGGTGTTCCGTTAACTAAAGCCTTTACTCTCTTTATGTTAGGAGCCCAAGTTCTCTTTGATTGACGATGTGAGTGGGAGTATTGAGTTCCAGATACAACCCCTTTATTACAAACTTCGCATCTTCTTGCCACTTGAAAACACCTCCTTATTTTTGAAGATAATTTCTCTTCAATAGGACAGATTAAATTTTAACATAGTAAGTGTGAGAAAAGCAAGAGAAAATGAGAAAAAAAAGAAAAAACTTTTTAATTATAGAAATATTTATATAATAATAGCTAACTCCATATAATAAGCGGTATAATATTTACTTGAATAATAAATGTAACTAATATAAAATATAGTATAAGGATATTTATAAGGAGGATTCTATATGGTAGGATATTCAAACGAATTTGGAAATATACATTACTCTGAAGAGGTACTTGCTAAGATAGTTGGTCTTTCAACTATGGAATGTTATGGAGTAGTTGGTATGGTTTCTAAAAATGCCACTGAAGGCTTATGGGAATTAATGAGAATAGAGAATTTAAGTAAAGGCGTTAAACTAAAATTTAATGAAGATAAATTAGTTATAGAATTATATGTTATGGTTGAATATGGAACAAAGATTTCTGTAATTGCAAATAACATAATACAAAAGGTACGTTATAGTGTGGAAAACTTTACTGGATTAAAAGTTTCATCTGTTACAGTAAATGTTCAAGCAGTTAGAGTCTAGGAGGTAAAAAGATGAAATATCAGAAAATAAATGGCCATGATTTTTATAACATGGTTGTTAATGCTAGCAATAAATTGTTAGAGCAAAGCGAATACGTTAATGCTTTAAATGTGTTCCCAGTTCCAGATGGAGATACAGGAACAAATATGTCAGCAACATTTAAAGCTGCAGTTAAGGAAATAGAAGGATTAAATTCTGAATCAATAGGTGAAACTTCTAAAAAGCTAGCTAAAGGAGCTTTAATGGGAGCAAGAGGAAATTCAGGAGTAATTCTTTCTCAAATATTAAGAGGTATTTCTAAAGGCTTAGAAGGAAAGACAGAAGTAAATACTGTGGAACTTGCAATAGCTTTTAAGGAAGGTAGTAATGCGGCTTACAAAGCTGTTATGAGACCTACAGAAGGAACGATTCTTTCTGTCATTAGAGCAGCAGCTGATGCAGCTATTGATACAGATGTAAAAGATATAGTTAGCCTTATGGATGTAATTGTAACAGAATCTAAGGTAATGCTAGATAAAACTCCAGAATTATTACCAGCTTTAAAAAAAGCAAAGGTTGTAGATTCAGGCGGAATGGGGCTTTATATAATTCTTAAAGGTATGTATGATGCCTTAAAAAATGACATAAAGGCAGAAATAAAAGATATTAAACCAGCTGAAGCTAAAATGCAAGGTGCTCAAGGAACAGAAGATATAGATATTAAATTTGGATATTGTACTGAATTTATAATTTTAGCAGATGCAGATAAAGCAAATAATTTTAGATCAGATATAGAAAAAATGGGTGATTCAACTATAGTAGTGGGATATGAGGATGTAATAAAGGTACATATTCATACAAATGATCCAGGTTCTGTTTTAGCAAAAGCTGTTCAATTAGGGGAATTATCTAAAATAAAAATAGATAATATGAGAGAAGAACATAGAGAAGTTCTTTTAACTAAAGAAGAATATAATCAAGGAGAATCAGCTACAGAAGAAAGCGAAGAAGTAAAATATGCTTTTGTATCAGTAGCTATGGGAGAAGGTATAACTAATATATTTAAAGATTTAGGTGTTGAATATGTAATTGAAGGTGGTCAGACAATGAATCCTTCAACTCAAGATATAATGGAGTGTATTTCAAAGTTAAATGCAGAGCATATATTTATTTTACCAAATAACAAAAATATACTAATGTCAGCTAATCAAGCAGCTGAAATATCAGATAAGGATGTTAGGGTAATACCAACAACTACAATTCCACAGGGAATAACATGCATAACTATGTTTAATCCAGAAGCAGAAGTAGATGAAAATTTAGAAAATCTTAAAAATGCAATAGAAATGGTTAAGACAGGTTCTGTAACTTATGCAGTTAGAGACACAGAAATGGATGGCATAGAAATAAAAGAAGGTAATATGCTTGGACTAATTGAAGGGAAAATAAAGAAAGTTGGAACATCATATTGTGATGTTGCAGAAGAAATACTTTCAGATATGATAGATGAAGAAAGTGAGCTTATAACAATTTTCTATGGAGCAGATGTAACTGAAGAAGAAGCAGAAGAATTTGTAGAGAAAATTGAAGATAAATATGAAGATTTAGATGTTCAATGTTATAGAGGAGCACAACCGCTTTACTATTTCTTAATGTCAGTGGAATAATTATAAAAGCACAAGTTACTACTTTATTTACATAAGTAGAGACTTGTGCTTTAATATTTATGAATAAAATTTTGAGGTGAGCAAATGAATATATCAATGGAAATATCTGCTCTTAAAGGAGTAGGACCAAAGCTTACTGAAAAGCTTAATAAATGTGGGATTTTTACAATATATGATTTACTTTTATATTTTCCAAGGGATTATGAATTTATTAAAGGAGATATAGATTTTAACGAAATAGATGGTGAAGAAAAGCAAATTTTAACTTGTAGGGTAATAGGATATGATAGAGATGTTAAAACTAAAACTGGAAAGATAATAACTACAATAAAATTTGATTACAAAGGACATATAGTTATTGGAAAATGGTTTAATCAAAGGTATATAAAGAATTCTTATAAATTAAATGAATCTTACGATTTAGTAGGGAAATTTAAAAGAGTAGGTAATTCGTTAGAAGTAGTGAATCCAATGATTGGATGTAGTGATGCTAAAAAAAGTGAAATAATACCCAAGTATCCATTAAAAAGTGATTTAACAGATAAGATAATAACAAAGCTGATAAACCAAATACTAGATAAAGTTTTAATAGCTGATAATTTGCCAAAAGAAATATTAGATAAATATAAAATGATAGAATTAGATAAAGCTGTAAGAGAAATACATTTTCCAAAGGGAAAAGGTGAATTAGAAAAAGCGATAATAAGATTAAAGTTTCAAGAACTATTTACTTATTCAATGAAACTTTTATTACTTAAAAGTAAGCTAAGAAGCAATGACGGTATTTCATTTTATTGGCATAATGAATTATCTACATTAAAAGAAATGCTTCCATTTAGTTTAACAGATGCTCAAACTAAGGTTGTTAGAGAAATTTTAAGAGATCAAAAAAGTAAATATTCAATGAATAGACTAGTTCAAGGAGATGTTGGAAGTGGTAAAACCATAGTAGCTATAATAGCAATGTTCAATGTAATTAAAAATGGTTATCAAGCTTCTCTTATGGTACCCACAGAAATTTTAGCAAATCAACATTATGCCGAAACATCAAAAATTTTAAAAGGTTTTAACGTAGAAATTGAATTGTTAACAGGAAGTACTAGTTTAAAAGAGAAACGAAGAATAAAAGAAAGAATAGCGACAGGAGAGCCAATTATAGTTATAGGAACACATGCTTTAATTCAAGAAGATGTAGACTTTACTAATTTAGGTTTAGTTGTTACAGATGAGCAGCATAGATTTGGAGTAGAACAAAGAAATAAACTTATAAATAAAGGGAGAAGGCCTGATGTTTTAGTTATGACAGCAACTCCTATACCTAGAACCTTAGCCTTGTATATGTATTCAGACTTAGATGTTTCAATAATTGACAAGTTACCACCAGGAAGAAAAAAGATAGATACAAGGTTTTATTCAGAAAATGATAGAATGTTAGCTTATAATTTAGCTTTAGATGAAATAAAAAAGGGAAGGCAAGTGTATATAGTATGTCCATTAATAGAAGATGATGAAAAGATGGAGCTAAATTCTGTAGAAAAACTTTATGAAGAGCTAAAAAGTGGAGTATTTAAGAATATAGGTGTTGAAATGTTACATGGTAAAATGAAGCCGAAGGAAAAAGATGAGATAATAGGATTATTTAAAGAAAATAAGATAAATGTTATAATTTCCACAACTGTTATTGAGGTTGGGGTAAATGTTCCAAATGCTTCTATGATGATAATAGAAAACTCAGAGAGATTTGGATTGGCTCAGCTTCATCAATTAAGGGGAAGAGTAGGTAGAGGAGAATACGAGTCTTATTGTGTTCTTATAGGTAAGGTAAAAAATGAAAGAACAAAAAAGAGAATGGAAATAATGACAGAATCGACAGATGGTTTCTACATATCTGAGCAGGATTTAAAGCTTAGGGGAGCAGGAGAAATGTTTGGATTAAAACAAAGTGGGGATATAGGGTTAGTCCTTTCAGACATATATGAAGATATAGATATATTAAAGTGTGCAAGGTATGAAGCCAATATATTAGTTAGTTCAAAAGAAATGGAGCATTTAAAATTATGTAATGAAATATCAAGTTCTATTGAAAGATGGAGTCGATATATTTGTTTTAATTAAAAAAATTGTATATAAAGAAATATTATGATAAAATTGATATGATAGTACCTAAGGAGGAAACTAAATGAGAATAATAGCCGGAAAAGCAAGAGGAAGAAATTTAATACCTCCTGCAACTATGGAAACGAGACCAACTTTAGATAGAGTAAAAGAAGCTATGTTTAGTATAATTCAAGGATACATACCAGAAGCAATTGCTGTAGATGTTTTTGCAGGGACAGGAAGCCTTGGTTTAGAAGCAGCAAGTAGAGGTGCGAAAGAAGTTTATCTAATAGATAAAAGTAGTTCAACATTTCCTTTATTAAAACAAAATATCAAAAATTTAAAATTTGAAAACTTTTGTACTCCATTAAATATGGATTCATACGAAGCTTTAAAAATGTTAAGTAAAAAGGGAATAAGTTTTGATATTATATTTATAGACCCGCCTTATTGCAAGGAGATGATTCCAGAAGCATTAAAAATAGTAAAAGAACATAATATGCTCAAAGATAATGGAATAATAGTAACAAAGATAGATTCTATAGAAGATATATATCATGGATATAGAGATATTAAATTATTACAAAGTAGAAAATATGGTAATACAACAGTATGTTTTTATAAATATGAGGAGTAAATAAAAAGGTGAAAAACATGAATATAGCAGTTTATCCTGGGAGCTTTGATCCTATTACAAATGGACATTTAGATATTATAACTAGAGGAGCCCAAATTTATGATAAGCTTATAGTTGCAGTTTTAGTCAATATGGATAAAAAATGTTTATTTAATATTGAAGAAAGAGTTGAATTAATTAAGAGGGTTACGAAGAATTTAAAAAATGTAGAAGTATTAAGTTTTGACGGATTATTAGTAGATTTTGCAAGAATGCATAATTCAAAGGTTATTTTAAAGGGGCTTAGAACGGTATCTGACTTTGAATATGAGTTTCAAATGGCACTTATGAATTCTAAGCTTGATCCAGATATTGAAACTGTATTTATGATGACTTCTTCAGCATATTCTTATGTAAGCTCATCTTCAGTAAAGCAAGTAGCTAAGTTTAGTGGAAACATTAAAGGACTTGTACCTGAAGAATTAATTTTAGAAGTTAAGGATAAGTTTAGATAATTTTTACCAAGGGGGAAGAGGGATGGAGAAGATTGAAGTTAATATTATAGAACTTTTAGAGTATTTAGAAGAATTAATAGAAACAGCACCTAAAGTGCCTATAACAGGGAAAAGTGTAGTTGATAAAAAAGAATTTTTAGAAGTAATAGATCAAGTTATAAATTATCTACCAGATCAATTAAAAAAAGCACAATGGGTGATGACAGAAAAAGATAGAATACTTGGAGATGCTCAAAAGGAGTACGAGACTGTAAAAAGAGAAACAATGGAAATAATGAAGCAAAATATTGAAAATCATGATATAGTTAAGGAAGCTAAAATTCGAGCAAATGAAATAATTGCCCTAGCTCAAAGAGATGCCAAGGCAATTAGAATTGGATCAAGAGAGTACTCAACAGAAATTTTGGCTCAATTAGATAGGGAAATTGAAGAAAAAAGAAACCTATTAATTGAAAATATGCAAAAATCCTTCGAGTTAGTAGCAAAAGAAATTGATGAAGATCTAAGTAAAACTGGATCAAAAATTAAAGAAAACATTTCTGAGTTAAGAGGAATGTAATATACTAACATGTTTTAATAACATAGATATTAAAAGTGTCAGTAAAAGGAATACTATAAAAGGAATAAAAAGTTTATAAAATGATAAAATATTATATATTTTATCATTAGTAATATTTGATGTAGTAGTAGAAATTTGAATTATATTACTTGAAATAAAAGTTATTATAAAACTTATTATTCCTTGAATAAATTTATAGAAAATATATTTTTTCATGTTAGGATTATTTTTACTTACAATAGAGCTTACTTGAGCAATTACTGATAAGCTAGAAAATGATAAAATAAAGCTCATCATACTTAGTTTTAAGCTCATGGAGATATTAGAAGTAGAAATTAATTTACAACCGTTTGTAAATTCAATACTACCTAAAAAAAGGTTATATAAGATTCCATTAGGTAATTTTATTAAGTTTTCTAAGTTTTCAAAAGCAGTACTTATATAAGTGTTGCTTTTTATTATGCTTATAAATACTGAAAATATTATAACAAAGGCGCCTACATTTATAGTGGTAGAAATTGCACTTTCAATTGCATTTTTTAAATTAGTTCCAAAAGGATTTTCTTTATAAGTGCTTTCCATTTTTTTTAAAGATGTTATATTTTTAGAGTTCTTTCTTGTTAAAAAACCTACAACTACTATAGATAAGTAATTAGCTATTAATAGGATATAACCAAGTTTTACGTCATAAAGCATAGAAGCTGAGACAGATCCTAGTATAAATATAGGGCCAGCATTAGATGCTATATTTAATAATCTTTCGTATTCACTTTTATGTATATATCCAAGATCATATATATCAGAAGAATATTTTGCCCCTAATGGATAACCACATATAAAGCTTGCCGCTAAAGGGAAAGAACAACTTTTTGAAAGACCTAGTGGCTTGCAGATTAAAGGCCCTAATATCTTCGAGTAAAGAGTTATTCCATCATAATAAATTAACAAATTACATATGACGCTAAATGGAAATATGGTTGGGAGTATTGCAACAACCACTAACTTAGCTCCACTAATTGCTGCTGATATACTAACTTCTAAATTAATTACAAATATAATTATAAAGATGGTAATTGCAAAACATATAATATAATTTTTTTTTACATCTAATAGCTTTAATAATAATGCCACAAGAAAAAAAATAAAAAGCCATAAAATAAAAATACTAAACATAAAATTTACCTCCTATATAGTATTTATATGCCTATGACTTTTTAATATTAATCTTTTATTATGGGTAATTGCAAATAATCACTTAATGGATTAAGGGAGCTATTTAACAAAGAATAAGCCTTGGTAGCTTGAATATCTAATTTTAATAGGGGATTAGATATGTTCCTTGGTACCTTAGTTATTATTGGAATACTAGATTTCTTTTTCATTTCTTTTAATATGGATCTTCCAGTACTATTAAATCCTAATACTCTAGCATAAAGGTTATTTTTATCTATTAAATCATCATAGGAAAACTCATCTAAAGATAAAAATATTTGAGCCATTAATCTAGATATTTTAGTGTAAGTATATCTTTTAGTTTTTATTTTAAGTATTAAATCTTCGTAAGAATTACTATAATAAATTTCTTTTAAAAATTTATTTTCTAATCCTTCTCTTATTTCAAAAAGATTGTTAAAATTTATACAATTAGCAAGGAGTTTATATTTAATGTACGGATACATATCTTTTTCGAAAACAAAAGGGTAAGAGTTTTCTTTTAGAGAAGATAATATATCTAATGATTTACTTGGTAAATAATTTTTTAGGTCCCCTAGAGATAAATTATTTTTAAAACTCTCTCTTATACTAGTTGCAGAAGCATATTTGTCAGTTAACTTTTTATCGTTATAATTTGAGCCTTCTCGTTTTAATGTAAGAGGAGAAATAGCACTATTTAATTTAAGTAAGGATTTTATATATTCTATTGCTAAAATATTATTAGAGCTTGACAAAACTTCTTCCATTGATTTATCATTTAAAATTTTTATAAGAGATATTTCTCTAGCTTTTGCATAAGTAATTCCAGTCTTTAAGTTTTCCTTTATTTCATCTTGTAGCTCTTTAGATTCAGAAACTAAAGTTTTTGCAATTTTAGTTAAAATATCTATATTACCACATTCGCTACCAAAAAATATGTTATTGATTACTCCAATTGAGTCAAGAATAGATATTGAGCCCTTTGCAAAAAATTCTGCAGAAGATAAAGCGTAAAATGTAGGCAATTCTAAAACTAAATCAACTCCATTTAAAATAGCCATTTCTGCTCGTTTCCATTTATCAATTAATGCTGGTTCACCTCTTTGAACAAAATTACCACTCATTATGCATACTATTCCATCAGCGTTTGTTTCTTTTATTGCAGAATTTAAGTGATAAAGATGACCGTTGTGGAAAGGGTTATATTCTGTTATTATTCCTGTTATATTCATAAATACACTCCTTAATGGGAAATATAAAAATATTATATCATAATAAGATTTTATAGAAAAATTAAAGTATAATATGTAGGTTATTTATATAATGAGAAAAATTCTGAATATTTATAATATAAAGAATTAAATCTTTCGGATATTTTTATGTTGAAAACTATAGTTATTTAGGAGTATATTAGTATATGAAGATGAGTTAGTATCTTTTTGAAAGGAGAAATAATTATGGAACTTATGAATAAATTATGGGATGCAGCTAAGGCTGACAGAAAAAAAATAGTTCTTCCAGAAGGGGATGAGGAAAGAACTTTAGTAGCAGCTCAAAGAATACAAGAGCTTGGTTTAGCATATCCAATTTTAGTTGGAGATAACAGTAAAATTAAAGAAAAAGCTAGTGAATTAGGGGTAAATTTAGAAGGGGTAGAGATAGTTGATCCTAACACTTCAGAAAGATTACAAGCTTATGTTAATGAGTTTTATGAATTAAGAAAAAATAAGGGAATGACTTTAGAAAAAGCTGATAAAATAGTAAGAGATCCATTATATTTTGGAACTATGATGGTTAAATTAAACGATGCAGAAGGAATGGTTTCAGGAGCAGTACATACAACCGGAGATTTACTAAGACCAGGATTACAAATAATAAAGACTGCACCAGGAGTATCAGTTGTATCAAGCTTCTTTATAATGATGGTACCTGGTTCAAAGTATGGAGAAGAAGGAATGCTTCTATTCTCAGACTGTGCAGTTAATCCAAATCCGACTTATGAACAATTAGCAGCAATAGCTATAGCAACAGCAGATACTGCTAAAAACCTTTGTAAAATAGAACCAAAAGTGGCTATGCTTTCATTCTCAACTATGGGAAGTGCAGATCATGAAATGGTAGATAAGGTTAGAAAAGCTACAGAGCTTGCAAAGGAATTAAGACCAGATTTATTAATAGATGGAGAATTACAATTAGATGCAGCTATAGTTGAAAAAGTAGCATCTCAAAAAGCTCCAAATAGCAGTGTTGCAGGAAAGGCTAATGTTCTTGTATTCCCAGATTTACAAAGTGGAAATATAGGATATAAATTAGTTCAAAGATTTGCTAATGCAGAAGCCATTGGACCTATGTGTCAAGGATTTGCAAAGCCAATAAATGATTTATCAAGAGGATGTAGCTCTGATGATATAGTTAATGTTGTTGCATTAACAGCAGTTCAAGCACAAGCTCAAAAATAATAATTATTAGGAAGGAGTAAGAGAAAATGAAAGTTTTAGTAATTAATTGCGGTAGCTCATCACTTAAATATCAATTAATAGATATGACTACTGAAGAATCATTAGCTCAAGGATTAGTAGAGAGAATAGGAATTGAAGGATCAGTTTTAACTCAAAAGGTTGAAGGCAGAGATAAATATATAGTTAAACAACCTATGGAAGATCATAAAGTTGCTATAAAGCTAGTTTTAGATGCTTTAGTAGATAGAGAAAACGGAGTTATTTCATCAATGGATGAAATAACAGCAGTTGGACATAGAGTTGTTCACGGAGGAGAAAAGTATAAGAGTTCAGTAATTATAGATGCAGGAGTTAAAGATTACATAAGAGAATGCTTTAAATTAGCTCCACTTCACAATCCAGCACACGTAATTGGTATAGAAGCTTGCGAAGAATTAATGTCGAATATTCCGATGGTAGCAGTTTTTGACAATGCATTCCATTCAACTATGCCAGAAGAGGCATATTTATATGCACTACCATATGAATTATATAAAAAACACGGAATAAGAAAATATGGATTCCATGGTACTTCACATAGATATGTATCACAAAAAGTTGCAGAAGTTATGGGTAAAGACATAAAAGAATTAAAAATAGTTACATGTCACTTAGGAAATGGTGCAAGTTTATGTGCTATTAAGAATGGGGTTTCTATAGATACATCAATGGGCTTTACTCCACTTGAAGGTGTTGCAATGGGAACAAGAAGTGGGAATATAGATCCAGCTATAGTTACTTTCTTAATGAAAGAAGAAGGTTTATCTATTGATGAAGCTAATGATTTGCTAAATAAAAAATCAGGTGTTCTTGGAATATCAGGAATTAGTTCCGACTTTAGAGATATAGAAGATGCTGCATTTAAAGAAGGCGTTCATAGAGCAAAGTTAGCACTTTCTATATTTGAATATAAAGTAAGAGCTACAATTGGATCATATGCTGCTATTATGGGTGGTGTTGATGCTATAGTATTTACAGCTGGAGTTGGAGAAAATGGTCCAGAAACTAGAGAGGCAATTTTAAAGGGGCTAGAGTTCTTAGGTGTAGAAGTAGATACTGAAAGAAATAACGTTAGAGGAAAAGTAAGAGAAATATCAAAAGAAGGTTGTAAGGTAAAAGCTTTTGTTATACCAACTAACGAAGAATTAGTAATAGCAAGAGATACTGTTGAATTAATAAGCAAATAGATTTAAGGTGCATAATTATTAGTTGGGTAATTTACAATAAATTGCTTGACTTTTAATGGTGCACTTTATATAATAAATTGTGTTTATTCGGCAAATATTTATCTAAGGAGTGAAATGAAGCTTTGCTCAAGCTATACACATAATGTGTATAATGTATCCTAAAGGATATGAGGACATAGTCTAGAGCAAATACATATGATTATACAATTTTCAGACTTAATTTCATTAAATAAAAGAAAAAAAGAAATCAATATAACATATGAATTAGCTCCACTTTATTTTGATGGAGAAAAAATTGAAGCTGTAGAAGCTGTAAATGTAGTTGGAAATGTTACCTCTGTTGGAGATGTTTTAACTCTAAGAGCTTCCATAAAGACAAAATTGAAACTTAATTGTTCAAGATGCCTAGAGACCTTTATCTATCCAATAGATATTGATATAGAAGAAAGGTTTACAAATAATAAGGAACTTCAAGATAATGAAGAGATTATTTTTGTAGATAGCAATACATTAGATATTGCTGAAATAGTTGAAAGTATTAGTATTTCAACCTTACCTATTAAGAGACTTTGCACAGATGACTGTAATGGACTTTGCTACCAATGCGGTAAAAATCTTAATGAAGGTTCTTGTCAATGTGAGACAAATGATGTAGACTTAAGACTGGCAAAGTTACAAGAGTTGTTTGGAAATAAGGAGGTGTAGTAATGGGAAATCCTGCTAGAAAAACATATAGAGCAAAGAGAAATTCAAGAAGAGCTCAAACTTTTAAGGCGAGCTTACCTGGAATAGTTGAGTGTCCACAATGTCACGAAATGAAGCTAGCTCACAGAGTTTGCAAGAATTGTGGATTCTATAAAGGTAAAGAAGTAGTTGCTTCAGTAGAAGAATAAAGAAAGTCTAATGACTTTCTTTTCTTTATATATAAAGAAAAGGGGCGAAATGGTATTATGAAGATAGCTATAGATGGTATGGGTGGGGATAATGCACCTAAAGCCGTAGTAGAAGGCCTTATTCAAGCTTTAAAGGAATACGAAGGAATAGAATACTATATAACAGGTCCTAAAGAGCAAATAGAAGAAGAGCTTAAGAAATACCAATATGATGAAAAGCTAGTTAATATAGTTGATGCAAGAGATGTTATTTCTCCAAATGAGCATCCTGTAATGGCTTTAAAGAAGAAAAAGGATTCAAGCATATGTAAAGCATTGAAGCTTGTTAAAGATAAAGAATGTGATGCTGTTATATCAGGTGGGAGTACAGGTGCATTCTTAGCTGGATGCACACTTATAGTTGGAAGAATAAAAGGTGTGGAAAGACCGGCTTTAGCTCCAATTATGCCAGGTAAAAATGGTAGCTTCATGATAGTTGATGCTGGAGCAAACGTTGATTGTAAGCCTAATTACTTAGTACAATTTGCTAAGATGGGAAAAGTATATTATCAAGGGGTAATAGGTAATGAGAATCCTTCCATAGGCCTAGTTAACATAGGAGCAGAAGAAGAAAAAGGTAATGAATTAACTAAAAGTGTTCATAAGCTATTAAAAGAAGAGAAGAATTTAAATTTTGTTGGAAATGTAGAACCAAGGGATACATCAAAAGGTGATGTAAATGTTTTAGTTTGTGACGGGTTTGTAGGAAATACATTGTTAAAAATGTATGAAGGAGTAGCATCCACATTGTTAAAAATGATAAAAGAAGAAATTTTATCATCAGGAATAATGAGTAAGATAGGTGCTGGTCTTTTAAAACCTGTATTTAAATCATTAAAAGTAAAGTTTGACTATAAAGAATATGGTGGAGCACCATTTTTAGGCGTTGAAGGTATTTGTATAAAAGCACATGGAAGCTCTGATGGAAAAGCTTTCAAAAATGCTATAAGGCAAACTAAAACTTTTTATGATAAGGGTGTATTAGAAAAAATAAAATCAGAACTTCAAAATAATATATAATTTATGCCAATATGCATATTGACTAGATAAATAATATATAATATTATCTAAATGATGTATGTAGGAGGTGAATTAAATGTTTGAAAAAGTTAGAGAAATAATTGCTGAAAAATTAAGCATTAACGAAGATGATATAACAATGGACTCTTCATTCGTTGACGATTTAAATGCAGATTCATTAGATTTAGTTGAACTTATGATGGCTTTAGAAGATGAGTTAGATACAGAAATTCCAGATGAAGAAGCAGAAAATTTTAAAACTGTTGGAGATGTAGTTAAGTATTTAAAGAGTCATGTTGAAGAGTAATGTAATCCCGCTTTAATGCGGGATTTTATATTTAATATTTACAGAGAATTTGGTTTATTCTTGAATTTGCTCTATTAAAAAGAATTTCTTGGAAAGCAAGTTGAAGAATAAACTTCAAGGAGTGTATAAAATGGCGAAGTTTAATATAAAAGAGGTTGAGGAGAGTATAGGTTTAACATTTAATGAGCCAAAGCTTTTAAAGACTGCATTGACTCATAGCTCCTATGCAAATCAACATAAGGATCAGGAGTATAATGAAAGATTTGAATTTTTAGGAGATTCTATTCTTCAATTATGTATTACTGAATATTTATTTTTAAATTATAAAAGCAAGAGTGAAGGTGAATTAACAAAAATAAGAAGTTTAATAGTTTGCGAAAATTCACTTTATGAAATTGGTAAAAAGTTAAATCTAGGATTTTTTATAAGAATAAGTAGAGGCGAGGAGTTAACAGGAGGAAGGGAAAGAGTATCTATAATAGCAGATGCTGTTGAAGCTTTATTAGCAGCAATTTATCTAGATAAGGGACTTGAGTTTGCTAAAGATTTTATAATAGGGTATTTTAGAGATATAATTGATAAAGCAATAAATAATGATATAGTTTTAGATTATAAAACTAAGCTTCAAGAAGAAATGCAAAAATCAGGTGAAGTTTCAATAGTTTATGAACTACTAAAGTATGAAGGGCCTCCACATAGAAGAAAGTTTTTCACGTCAGTTATAATAGAGGATAAAGAATTTGGGAATGGAGAAGGTTATAGTAAAAAAGAATCAGAGCAAAATGCAGCAAAAGAAGCTTTACGAGTTTTGGAGGAATTAAATGAGTAAAAAGCATTATATTATACCTATATTTATATCTCATCAAGGATGTCCTCATCAGTGTGTATTTTGTAATCAGGATAGAATAGCAAAGGTTATTCAAGAAGAGGTTACTGATAAAGATGTAAAAGATACAGTTGATGATTATCTTAAAACTATAGATTATAAAAATGCAATTGTTGAAATTTCATTTTTTGGTGGTACATTTACAGCTATAGATGTAAATAAACAAAAAGAATTATTAGCAGTTGCAAAAGAATATAAAGAAAAAGGCTATATAGATAAAATAAGGATGTCAACAAGACCTGATGCAATAAATAGATATATATTAGACTACTTGAAGGATTATAAAGTAGATGTAATTGAACTTGGAGTTCAATCTTTAGATGATGAAGTATTAAGGTTATCAGGAAGAGGTCATAGTGCAGAAGATGTAGAAAAAGCATCTAATCTTATAAAAGAATATGGAATTACATTAGGTCATCAAATAATGCCAGGACTTCCAGGTGATACTTTTGAAAAAGATATTGAAACAGTGAAAAAGTCTATAGAAATGGAACCAGATATATGTAGAATATATCCTTCACTAGTAATTAAAGATACACCTATGGCAGATATGTATGAGAGAGGTCAATATAAGCCTTATTCATTAGAAGAAGCTGTTGAAATATCTAAAGAGTTATATATGTTGTATAATAGTGCTAATGTTAACATAATTAGGATTGGTCTTCAACCAACTGAAACCATAACTTGGGGAAAAGATATAATAGATGGACCTTTTCATCCAGCATTTAGGGAACTTGTAGAGGGAAGCTTAATTTGTGATAAAATAAAATCAGTTATAAATTGTGATGAAGATATAATAATTGAAATAAACTCAAAGGATCTAAGTAAGCTTTATGCGAATAAAAAACTTTATTTTAATAATTTAAAAGATAATCATAAAGGAAAAATACTAGTAACTACCAAGGATAAGATCAACAGAGGAAGCGTTAATGTTATTGTACTAAAAAGAATAGAAAAAGTTAGTATATAAGGTAGGCAAGATTTTGCCTACCTTATTATTGATATTTCACTATCTTTACTATAAACTTAAATAAGAATAGGAGTGGTAATTATGAAGAAAAAAACAAGACAAAAAATGATATATGTAATTACTATAATTTTAGCTATCATGTTTTCAATGAGTCTATTGGTATCATTGATATAGGTAAGGAGTGTATCTATGTTTTTAAAATCCCTAGAGATAAGAGGGTTTAAATCTTTTGCGGATAAAACCCAATTAAAATTTAAAAAAGGAGTAACAGCAGTAGTAGGGCCAAATGGTAGTGGGAAAAGTAATATATCTGACTCAGTAAGATGGGTTCTTGGAGAGCAAAGTGTAAAAACCCTTAGAGGGGGAAAAATGGAAGATGTTATTTTTGCTGGAACCCAGTATAGGAAACCAGTTGGACTGGCCCAGGTTTCACTTACATTAGATAACTCAGATAGCTCATTAGATACTGATTATTCAGAAGTTACTATTACAAGAAGAATATTTAGATCAGGTGAAACAGAATATTTAATAAATAATCAAAAATGTAGATTAAAAGACATAAATAGTCTATTTATGGATACAGGTATAGGTAAAGAAGGGTATTCACTTATTGGACAAGGTAAAATAGAGGCCATACTGAGTGGTAAGGCAGAAGATAGAAGAGCATTATTAGAGGAAGCTGCTGGTATAGTTAAATTTAAATCCAGAAAAGAAGAAGCTGAAAAAAAATTATCTAATACTGAAAATAATTTAATTAGAATAAGAGATATAATTTCTACCTATGAAGAAAGAATTGAACCATTAAAAATTGAAAGAGAAAAAGCTTTAAAATATAAGACTTTAGCAGAAGAATTAAGAATAAAAGAGGTTTCTATATTAGTTAACAATATAAAAAAAATAGAAGATGAAATTAATGATGTAAGTAAAGATATAAATGAAAGAAAAAAAGATATAGAAACTAAAAGAAATAAATTACATAAGGATAAAGAAGAACTTTTAGTTTTAGAAAGTAAAATTGAAGAGTTAGAAAATAAAAATAACAAAGAAAAAAGTGAATATTACAGTAAAAAAGAAGAGTTAAACCAAAGTCTAAAGAATATAGAGATATTTAAAGAGAGAATTAAAAATTTAGAGGAAATAATAAATAAAGATTCTCTAGAAAAAGATTCTTTAGAAAATAGCTTGAAAATTTCTTTAGAAGAAAAAAATCAGTTGGGTAAGGAACTTGAAGAAAAAATAAAAGAACAAGTTCAAAAAGAAAATGATATTAAAAGATTAGAAAAAGAAGTTTATCACTTAAATAAAGAGATTCAAGATTTAGAAAAAGAAGTTCAAAACCTTAAGGAAGAGGAATTTGAGCTTTTAAGAGAGACTTCAGAAACAAACAATAATATAGTTTTACTGAATAAAGAAATATTAAATAAAGAAGAACTAGGCTTAAATGGAAAAAATGCTTTAAAAACAATAGAAGGAAATATAAGTATTAATTTAGCTACTATATTGGGATTAAAGAAAAGTATACAGGAATCTAAAAGAATAAGAGAAGAAGTAAAAAATACTATAGTGGAAAATAAGAAAAAGCTTTCTCTTTTAAGTAGTTTTTCTACAAAAAAAGAGGGGCTTATAAGAGAAATATCTAAAAATATTAGTACTTTAGAAGGTAAATTTACTACCTTAAGAGACTTAGAAAAAAGTTATGAAGGATATCAGTTATCAGTAAAAAGACTTATGGAAAGAATAGATAATGGACAAATATCCTATGGAAAAGGTACTAAGGTTCTAGGTGAAATATTTACTGTTAATAAGGAATATGAAACTGCTATAGAAATAGCATTAGGTGGAGCTATTTCAAATATAATAACTAAAGACGAGAATGTAGCTAAATTATTAATAGATTATCTTAAGAAAAATTCTTTAGGTAGAGCTACCTTTTTACCTTTAAATATTATTAAGGGAAATAGATTAAATATTTCTAATGAAATTAGTAATCTTTCAGGTTTTTTAGGCTTAGCATCTGATTTAATTGATTTTGATGCTAAATTTAAAGAAATAATGGATTATTCTTTAGGAAAAACTATAATTGCAAGAGATATGGATTCTGCATTAAAAATCTCAAAACTTGGAAACTATAAACTTAAAATAGTAACTTTAGATGGAGAAGTTATTAGTCCAGGCGGAGCCCTTACAGGTGGAAGTATTTATAAAAAGAATAACTCTAGTATTTTAGGTAGAAGAAGAGAACTTCAAGAATTAGAAGAAAATATCTTAAAAAATAAAGAAAAATATTCATCAGAATATAATTCACTAAATAATATTAAAGAAGAAATAAAGACTATTGATGAGGACAATTTAAATAAAAGCGATGAGGTTCATGAAAAAACTATTGATATAACAAGATATGAAAGTGAAATAAAAGCTCTAGAAAATGAGGGGTTAAAGCTTAAAAATTCATTTGAAGTTTCTAAGAAGGAATTATATTTAAATAATGAAAATTTAAATAAGCTAAAAGAAGAAATAAAAAATAAAGAAGATTTATTAAACAAATTAAAAGAAGATAGCTTATTAAATAAAAATGAAATTTTGAGAATTCAAGCATCATTGATAGATAAGAAGGATAAGTTTGATAAAATAAAAGATGAAGCTATACAATTGAAAATAAATAAAGCAACACTAGATGAAGTAGTTTATGGAAAGCAATCTGAAATAAAAAGAAAAGAGAAAGAGGAAAAAGAAAAAGAAGAAAAGATATTAAAGCTTAAAGAAGAAAATAATGAAAAAGAAAGTAATATAAACTATTTAAAAAATCAAATAGAAATAAAAGTAAACTTAATAGATGAAGTAAATAAAAGATTAAATGAGCTTGAGGATATATTTAAGGTTGATGAAGTTAAGAGAATAACTTTAAAAGATAAGTTAAAAATAAGAGATGGAGAAGCAAAAGAATTAATAGAGATATTAAGGATACTAGAAGGTGAACTAAATAAGAGAGAAATAGTATATGCTAAAATAGAAAGTGAAAAAGATAATTACTATAAACGATTAAATGAAGAACTAGATTTAACTTTAGCTGAGGCCATGGAAATTGCATTGGAAGTAGAAAATATTTCAAAAATTAAAGATGATATATTTAAATTAAAAACTCAAATAACAGCATTAGGAACAGTAAATTTAGCAGCAATAGCTGAATATGAAGAGGTTTGTGAAAAATATGAATTTATGTCAGCACAAGAAGAAGATTTAAATAAAGCAAAAGACGAGCTAATGACAGTTATTTATGAAATGACTACAAAAATGCAAGAACTATTTAGAGAAAACTTCAAAATACTAAATGAAAACTTTAATGAAACTTTTAAAGATTTATTTAAGGGTGGAAATGCAGAACTTATTTTAGGTGAAGGTGATGAGCTAACAGCTAATATAGAAATAAATGTTCAACCACCAGGTAAAAAGCTTCAAAATATAAACTTAATGTCTGGTGGAGAAAAGGTGCTTTCAGCTATAGCATTGCTATTTGCAATATTAAAGATGAAGCCTACACCTTTTTGTATATTAGATGAAATAGAAGCAGCTTTAGATGATGCAAATGTATATAGATATGCAGAGTTTTTAAAACAGTTTTCAGACAATATACAATTTATAGTTATTACACACAGAAAAGGGACTATGGAAGCAAGTGATGTTATGTATGGAATAACTATGGAAGAAAAAGGAGTATCAAAAGTAGTTTCAGTTGACTTAAGCAAAGATAATTAGGAGGTAAAAAATGTTTGGAAAACTTTTTGATAATTTAAAATCAGGACTTTCAAAAACTAAGGACGCGTTAACGGATAAAATTAACGAAACATTAAAATTAGCTATAACTATAGATGAGGATTTATATGAGGAACTAGAAGAAATTTTAGTTATGTCAGATATAGGTATGGATACAACAATAGAAATTATAGATAGATTAAAAGCAAAAATTAGAAAAGAAAAAATAAATGATCCAAGTGAAGTTTATCCTGCTTTAAAAGCGGTGATAAAGGATATGCTACTTGATGGAGCCGAAGAAAAAGAAGAAACTGATAATAAGAAAGTATTATTAGTAATAGGTGTAAATGGAGCTGGAAAAACTACATCTATAGGAAAACTTGCGGCTAAGAATAAAAAAGAAGGCAAAAAGGTTTTACTTGCAGCAGCAGATACATTTAGAGCTGCGGCCATTGACCAACTAGAAGTATGGAGCCAAAGAGCTGGAGTTGATATAGTAAAACATATGGAAGGTTCTGACCCTGCAGCAGTAGTTTTTGATGCTGTAAGTGCAGCTAAATCAAGAAATATTGATTTATTAATTTGTGATACTGCTGGAAGGCTTCATAACAAAAAGAATCTTATGGATGAGTTATCTAAAATAGGTAGAATAATAGATAAAGAGTTTAGTAATGCAGCTAAAGAAACCTTATTAGTCTTGGATGCAACTACAGGACAAAATGCAGTAGTTCAAGCAAAGCAATTTATGGAGGCTTGTCCTATAGATGGTATAATTTTAACGAAGTTAGATGGAACAGCAAAAGGTGGAGTTGTAATTTCTATAAAAAATACTTTAAATATACCAGTTAAGTATATAGGAGTTGGAGAAAGTATAGAAGATTTACAAGAGTTTGATGCTGAAGGATTTGCAGAAGCATTATTTTAATTAACAATAAAAAAGTCCGAAATAAATAGGAATTAGTGAAGGAAAGGCTTTTTAATAGTTTTAATAATAAGGTGTTTTCTTAACTTTTTTCGTGATTATTAAATTTTTTACAAGTGTTAAGTAAAAATACTTGACAGCCTGGGATGGTTTTGTTAAAATCTCTTTTGTGGGTAAGGTGATGAAATGGAAGATAGGGTTGAGATTTCATTATTAATGGATTTATATGGTCCATTACTAACAGAGAAACAGTATAAAATTATGGAGCTTTATTATAATGAGGATTTATCCTTAGCCGAAATTGCTGAATTGAATAACACGAGTCGTCAGGCTATCCATGATTTAATAAAGAGATGCTATAAACAATTTCTATCCTATGAAAGTAAACTTAATTTACTTGAGAAAAGTTTTAATCAAGAAAAAATAATTACAAATCTTCTTGAGGATTTAAAAAATAAATACTCAATTTCTGAAGAGGATTATAAAAAGTATAAAAGTATATTAAAAGATTTGTAAAATCATAGGAGGGTTTAAGGTGGCTTTTGAAGGTTTATCAGATAAATTGCAGGAAGCTTTCAAAAAACTTAAGGGCAAGGGAAAGCTAACTGAAAAAGATATAAAAGAAGTTATGAGAGAAGTAAAGCTTGCGTTACTTGAAGCTGATGTTAACTTTAAAGTAGTTAAGAAATTTATTTCAAGTGTCAGTGAAAAGTGTGTTGGAAATGAAGTTTTAGAAAGTTTAACTCCAGCTCAACAAGTTATAAAAATTGTTAACGATGAACTTACGGATCTTATGGGTGGTAGTGAAAGTAAGTTAAACTTTAACTCTGTAGGACCAACAGTAATAATGATGGTTGGACTACAAGGGGCAGGTAAAACTACAATGACTGGAAAGCTTGCACTACAACTTAGAAAACAAAATAAAAAACCTCTTTTAGTAGCCTGTGATATATATAGACCAGCAGCTATTAAACAATTAGAGGTAGTTGGAAAGCAAATAGATATTCCAGTTTTTCAAATGGGTGATAAAGTTAATCCTGTTGATATTGCAAAAGCAGGTATAGCTCATGGAAGAGAAAATGGTAATAATGTTATAATAATAGATACAGCTGGTAGACTTCATATAGATGAAAATCTTATGGATGAGCTAAAATCTATAAAAGAAGAAGTAAAACCTCAAGAAATACTACTTGTAGTAGATTCTATGACAGGGCAAGATGCCGTAAATGTTGCTGAAAGCTTCAATAATATATTAGATGTTTCTGGTGTTATATTAACTAAGCTTGATGGTGATACAAGAGGTGGGGCTGCTTTATCAATTAGACATATTACTGAGAAACCAATTAAATTCATTGGTGTAGGTGAGAAAATGAGCGATTTTGAAGTTTTCTATCCAGATAGAATGGCTTCAAGAATACTAGGAATGGGAGATGTTCTTTCATTAATTGAAAAAGCTCAGCAAGCCTTCGATGATAAAGAAGCTAAAGAATTAAGTGCAAAGATGTTAGAAAATGACTTCACTTATGAAGATTATTTAACAGCTATGGAACAAATGAAAAAGCTTGGATCTCTAAGCAAAATAATGGAAATGGTGCCTGGAATTCCTAAGGAAATGAAAGATATAGATTTTGATGCTGGTGAAAAACAATTAGGCAGAGTTAAAGCTGTAATTTTTTCAATGACTCCAAAGGAAAGAAGAAATCCAAAGCTTATAGCAGGATCATCTTCAAGAAAGAAGAGAATTGCTAAAGGTTCAGGTACATCATTACAAGAAGTTAACAAACTCATTAAGGGCTTTGATATGATGAGAAAGCAAATGAAACAAATGAAGTCCTTTCAAAAGAAATCTAAAAAAGGATTCTTTGGTAAATTACCTTTTATGAGTTAATATAAATGATACACTTTAAAAGGAGGTGAAATACATGGCAGTAAAAATCAGATTAAGAAGAATGGGTGCTAAGAAAGCTCCTTTCTATAGAATAGTAGTTGCTGATTCAAGAGCTCCAAGAGATGGTAGATTCATCGAGGAAATAGGATATTACAATCCTTTAACTGAACCAGCTGAAGTTAAAATCAATGAAGAAAAAGCTACTAAATGGGTACAAAATGGTGCTCAACCTACAGATGTAGTAAAGAGACTTTTTGCTCAAGCAGGATTAAATAAGTAATTTTTAGGAGGTGAACTCTGTAATTAGTTTAATTACAGGTGTTTATGAAGGAATTAATTGAAATTATAGCTAAATCCCTTGTGGATAATCCAAATGAAGTTCATGTAAATGAAATCCAAGGAGAGCAATCAATTATTCTGGAACTAAAGGTTGCTCCTGCAGATATGGGAAAAGTAATAGGTAAACAGGGAAGGATAGCTAAAGCTATCAGAACTGTTGTAAAAGCAGCAGCAATGAAAGAAGAGAAAAAAGTAGTAGTAGAAATTATTGATGTAAAGAGTTAGGATTATCCTAACTCTTTTTAAACATAAAATTACTATAAAAAGATAGTTTAATAAAATAAATTGAATTTTTAAATTATAATATTTCTAATGCTTCTATGCATGTTTGTAGAAGTATTAGAAATATTAAATATGTTAAATTAAAAGTTAGTGTTTTAACTTTAGTATATATGGAAAATACTAAGTTAAATAAATGATTTAATATAAATAATTTAATTAAAAAAGAGGTGCTAAAATGAGAGATATTTTAAGAGTTGGAAAAATAGTAAACACTCATGGGTTAAAGGGAGAAGTTAAAGTTATAGCTTTAACAGATGATCCCAAAAGATATAATGATTTAAAGTTTGTATTAATAGATGGAATAGAGAAGAAAATAAAAGGATGTAAATATCAAAAAGATAGGATAATAGTTAAATTAGAAGGAATAGATACAATAGAAGAAGCTGAAAAATATAAAAATAAGTATATGGAAATTCCAAGAGAATATGCAGTTCCTTTAGAAGAAGATACATATTTTATTGCGGATATTGTTGGGTGCAATGTTTATGATACAGAAGGTAAATCTTTAGGAGAAGTTTATGATGTAATCCAAACAAAAAATAATGATGTATATTGGATAAGAAAGCCTAAAGAATTATTAATTCCTGTACTTTTAGATATAGTTACAGATATAGATATAGAAAATAGAAAAATTACAATAAAACCAGTAGGAGAATGGCAAGATGAAGATTAGTATTCTTACATTATTTCCTGAAATGTTTGACATATTTAATCATAGTATAATAGGAAAAGCTAAGGAAAAAAATATAGTAGAAATAGAAGCTTTAAATATAAGGGAGTTTACTTTAAATAAACATAAAAAGGTAGATGATTACCCATATGGTGGTGGAGTTGGAATGGTTATGACTCCTCAGCCATTAGTAGACTCTATAAGACATTGTAAAAAAACTAATAAAGGGAAAGTTGTTTTCTTAGGACCTAGAGGAAAAACCTTTAATCAAGAGATGGCTAAAGAATTATCTAAAGAAGATGAGCTTATATTTATATGTGGTCATTATGAGGGAATTGATGAAAGAGTATATAAATATATAGACTCAGAAGTTTCCTTGGGCGATTTTGTATTAACTGGTGGAGAAATGGCTGCTATTCCTGTGATAGATTCCATTTTAAGGCTAAAAAGTGGAGTTTTAGGGAAAGAAGAAAGTTATATGGATGAATCCTTTTCAGATGGATTATTAGAATATCCTCAGTACACAAGACCAGAGGAGTTTGAAGGAGATAGGGTGCCAGAGATATTGCTTTCAGGTCATCATGAAAATATAAGGAAATGGAGAAGATCTCAATCTTTAATAATAACTAAGGAAAGAAGAGAAGATTTATATAGAAAAATAACTCTTACAAAAGAAGATAAAAAAATACTAGAAAAGTATAAATAAATTGTTGAAATATAACAGAACTTATGTTAAAATAACCTTTGTGTTAGTACGGGCGGTCCTCTGTCAATTATTTGTTAAGAACGTCTAAATATTATATTAAGGAGGGACTACACAATGAACGAAATAATAAGAGCTATTGAAGCTGAACAAATGAGAAACGATCTTCCAAATTTCAGCGTAGGAGATAACGTTAAAGTTTACGTTAAAATTAAAGAAGGTACAAGAGAAAGAGTACAAATGTTTGAAGGAACAGTTATAAAGAAGCAAAATGGTGGATTAAGAGAAACTTTCACTGTAAGAAGAGTTGCTTACGGAACTGGAGTAGAAAGAACTTTCCCAATGAACTCTCCAATTATCGATAAAATGGAAGTTGTAAGAAAAGGTAAAGTAAGAAGAGCTAAATTATACTACTTAAGAGATAGAGTAGGTAAGGCTGCTAAAGTTAAAGAATTAAACGTTAGATAATTATCTAATGATTAAGTAAGGGACTTTTATAAGTCCCTTTTTCTTTATTTTAGATCATATATTTATTGAAAAATGAAGTTATTAAAAAATGTGGTTAAAAGTTAATTTGTTTATTATTGATATATAGAGAATATAAATGGATATAATACACTTATAATTAATTAGATATGGAGGAATTTAAATATGGCTACAATAAATTGGTTTCCAGGGCATATGAAAAAAACTCAAAGAGAAATAAAAGAAAATTTAAAATTAGTAGATGCAATTATTGAAATTAGAGATGCTAGAATACCAAGAAGTTCTGCAAATCCTGATATAGATAAGCTTTGCGAAGGAAAGCCAAGAGTAATACTTTTAAACAAAAGTGACTTATCAGAAGCTAAAGTAACAAAAATGTGGATGAATCATTTATCTTCAGAAAATGTAAAAGTTATAGAAGTAAATTGCTTATCAGGAAAAGGATTAAATCAAATTAAGCCAACATTAGATTTATTATTAAAAGAAAAACATGATAGACTTAAATCTAAAGGTTTAGTGAAAATACAAATGAGAGTTATGGTAGTTGGTATACCAAATGTAGGAAAGTCTACATTTATAAATAAGATGGCTAAAAATAATATAGCAAAGACAGGTGATAGACCTGGTGTTACAAAGAGCAAACAATGGATAAAAACTAAAATGGACATTGAAATGCTAGATACACCTGGAGTTTTATGGCCTAAATTTGAGGATGAAAAAACAGCTCTTAATTTAGCTTTCACAGGAGCTATAAAAGATGAAATAATGGACATCGAAGAACTTTCTTATAATTTAGTTAAAAGGCTTCAAAGCTTCTATGGAGAAAATTTAAATGAAAGATATAAGATCGATAAAATAGATGAGGATCCCCTAGAAACTTTGAATAGTATAGCTAGAAAAAGAGGATGCTTAGTTAAAGGTGGAGAAATAGATTATAATAGAATAGCTGTAATTCTTCTAGATGAGTTTAGAGGAGGAAAAATAGGTAATATTTCACTTGAGCGTCCAGATGATGAAGAGGGATTAGAGGAATAAAATAATGGATTTATTAAATAATGATATTCAAGAATTAAGTTATAAAGATATAAAATCATATATAGATAATATAAAGGTAAGTGAAGAAAAAGATAATATTTATTTAATGGATTTAATAAATTTACTTTCTTCAGATAAGAGAAAAAATGTTAAAGCTTTAGGGGTGAAGCTTTATAAAGAAAAAGAAAAAATAGAAAAAGAAATCCAAAGAGTAAGGTCGATGTATAACTTTGATAAAGGCTTTGGAAAATATTCTTATATAGCTGGAGTAGATGAAGTAGGGAGAGGGCCACTTGCAGGACCAATAGTAGCATGTGCAGTAATACTAGACTTAGATGCAATAGATGATGAACTGATACTTGGGTTAAATGATTCTAAGAAATTATCAGAAAAGAAAAGAGAATCTTTATCAGAAGTAATAAAAGAAAAAGCATTAGCATATTACATTTCTGAAAGTTCAAATAATGAAATTGATGAAAAAGGTATAGCTTATTGTAATAATAAAATATTTTTAGAAGCATGTATATCTATGAAGATAAAACCGGAGCTTATATTATCAGATGGATATTTAATTAAAGGAATTAATATACATAATAAATCCGTTATTAAAGGAGATGCAAAATCAGCATCAATAGCAGCTGCATCTATTTTAGCAAAGGTATATAGAGATAATTTAATGAAGGAATATTCAAAGGAATATCCTTATTATGGTTTTGATGAAAATGCTGGATATGGCACTAATAAGCACGTAGATGGACTAAAAGAATTTGGACCATGTAAAATACATAGAAGATCATTTTTAAAAAATATACTTCCAATTAATAGCCTCTAAAGGCATCTTCTATATGATTTAAAAAATAAGATTCATTATTTTTATTAAAATATATTTCTATAACATCAAATCTACAGTTATAGTTAAATAATTTTCTAGAAAGTATATAAAATTTACATAAATTAATTATTTGTTTTTGTTTAGAGTAGGTAACAGATTCAGAGGGTATTCCGTATGAATAATTGTACCTACTTTTTACTTCTACAAAAATAATTAAATCACTATACTTGCATATCAAATCAATCTCACCATGCTTATTTCTAAAGTTTCTATTTAATATATAATATCCTTTAGACTTTAAATAAGATGAAGCTAAGTCTTCACCATATGTACCTATGCATTTATTATAGCTATTCATAAAATATCACCACAATTCTATATTATTTTAAAATAATATTAAATAATCATCATCTTATAATATTGACAAGAATAATATCTTAAATCATTTTTTAAAAAATTAATGTTTAATAATTAAATTATAATGTCAATAATGTTTAAGAGGTGATGATAATGTCAATGGAAATAATAAGCGCCACTCATAATGGACTTGATGGAATACTTATAAATGTAGAAGTAGATATAAATAAAGGGATGCCTAGTTTTAATATAGTAGGTCTTCCTGATGTTTCCATAAAGGAATCTAAAGAAAGAGTAAGGTCAGCAATAATAAACAGTGGATTTGAGTTTCCACTAGGAAGAATAACGATAAATTTAGCACCAGCAGATATTAGAAAAATAGGTTCATTACTTGATCTTCCGATAGCTATTGGAATATTAATGGAGTCTAATCAAATATCTAAAAAAGATTTAAGTGATTTTATAGTTTTTGGAGAACTTTCATTAGGAGGAGATTTAAAAGAAATAAAAGGGATTCTGCCAATAATTTTTGAAGGTGAAAGTAATAAGAAAAACAATTTTATATTTCCTATAAATAATTTAAAGGAATTAAGATCCTTTAATATAGGTAATTTTTATCCTTTTAAAACATTAAAAGAGGTTATTTCTTTTATTAATAATGAGGATTTATTACCATTTATTTTTGATAAGGAGATTAAGAGTGTAAAAAAGGAATTATTAGATTATTCAGATATAATAGGGCAAAGTACATCAAAAAGAGCAATGCAAATAGCAGCTGCTGGTAGACATAATATATTGCTTTTTGGTTCCCCTGGCTCAGGCAAAACTATGCTTGCAAAGGCATTGCCATCTATATTGCCACCTCTTACATATAAAGAGGAAATAGAAATCGCAAAAATCTATAGTGCTTCAGGAATGTTTTCGGGAGAGAATGGAATTAATAGACCATTTAGAAATCCACATCACACAATAACTAGAGTAGCTTTAGCTGGTGGAGGTAAAGAGGTAAAGGCAGGGGAAATTACTTTAGCTCATAATGGAGTGCTTTTCTTAGACGAAATTTTAGAGTTCAAAAGAGAGGTATTAGAGATTTTAAGAGAACCATTAGAAGAAAAAGTTATAAATATCAATAGAATAAATGGAACATATAAATTACCATCAAATTTTTTATTAGTTGGAGCCTTTAATCCTTGTCCATGTGGACTTTATTTAGGAGGAATAGATGAAAATGGATGTACATGTTCTGAGGGTGAAAGAAAGAGGTATTTAAATAGATTATCTAGAGCCCTGTTAGATAGGATAGATTTATTAAGTTACGTACCTAGATTAAAATACGAAGACATAGCTAAAGGAAGAGATAGGTTAACTTCTAGTAAAATAAAGGATAAAGTATTAGAAGCTAGAGAAGTGCAAAAATTTAGATATAAAAATAGCGGGTATAATTATAATTCAGAAGTAAAAGGTAAAGATATAGAAAGGCTATTTAATATATCTGAAGGAACAAAAAACTTATTAAAAATGTATTACGATAAATTTAATTTGACTATGAGAGGTTATGACAAAATAATAAAGGTTTCAAGAACCATAGCAGATTTAGAAAACTCTGAAAATGTATGTGAACATCATATTTTTGAAGCGTTAGGATATAGAAAAAATGTAGAGGGAGAAATAATTTAATATAAGGATGGATTTTATGAACAGTGACGAACTATGGTTTATTTTAGCCAATATATCGAATGAAAAGAAAGTTTCATTAATAGAAAAATATGGGGATGAAACTACAATTAAAAAATATAAAGATGAAATTAAAGAATTCAAAAAAGTTAAAATTGACCTAAATACAGATGAAAGAATTAATGAGTTTAGGAATTACATAAATAGTTTTGGAATAGGATATATTACAATTAAGTCAAAAGAATATCCAGAAAGTTTAAGGTATATTACAGATCCGGCATATGTATTATTTTATAAAGGAAATATTGATTTATTAAATAAGAGGTTAGCGGCGGTGATTGGGGCAAGAAAATGTACACAATACGGTGTAGAAGTAGCTAAAATAATAGGAAAAGAATTAAGTGAAAATAATATTACTGTTGTTAGTGGGCTAGCATCAGGAATAGACTCTGTGGCACAAAGGAGCGCTATTGAATTTAGAGGAAAAACCATAGGGGTTTTAGGTTGTGGAATAGATATTGTTTATCCTAAAAGTAATAAGTTTTTATACGAAAAAGTTATAAAGGAAGGGTTATTAATTTCAGAATTTTTACCGCGAACTCCGCCTATGCCTTATAATTTTCCTAGAAGAAATAGAATAATAAGTGGTATAAGTGAAAAATTAATAGTAATTGAAGCTACTAAAAAAAGTGGATCTTTAATTACAGTAGACTTTGCGTTAAGTATAGGAAAAGAGATAATGGCTATTCCAGGCCCAGTCCTAAATGGAAATAGTGAAGGATGTAACAAACTAATAAGAGACGGAGCAAAACCTTTTACTGAAATGGATGATTTATATGATTTTTTTGATATAAATAAAGAAAAAGATAGAAAAATGGAAGTAAATGAATATAAAATTAGTTTGTTAAAGGTAATAAATGATGAACCAAAACACTTAGATGATATAATAAAAACTGTAAATGTTGACAGAAAGGTATTATTTGAGTTATTATTTGAAATGCAAAATAGAAATGAAATTATTTGCCTTCCTGGCAATTATTATGCAAAATCATTATAAATTTAAGGGGGTGTAAACTCCATAAAATTTACTGGAGTTTTATGTATGGGACAAAATCTTGTAATAGTAGAATCACCTGCAAAGGCTAAAACTATAGGAAAGTATCTTGGAAAGAATTATACAGTAGAAGCATCTATGGGACATGTGAGAGATTTGCCAAAAAGTAAATTAGGCGTTGATATAGAGAATAATTTTGATCCAAAGTATATAACTATAAGAGGCAAGGGCGAACTTTTAACTAAACTTAAAAAAGCAGCAAAAAAAGCTGATAAAGTTTATCTTGCAACGGACCCTGATCGTGAAGGTGAAGCAATATCATGGCATTTAGCCAATATTTTAAATATTTCAGAAGATGAAAAATGTAGAATAGTATTTAATGAGATAACTAAAAGTGCAGTAAAATCATCTATAAAGGAAGCAAGAGAAATAAATACCAACTTAGTAGATGCTCAGCAGGCGAGACGAATATTAGATAGATTAGTTGGTTATGAAATTAGCCCGATTTTATGGAAGAATGTAAAATGGGGATTAAGTGCTGGAAGAGTTCAATCAGCTGCATTGAAGCTTATATGTGATAGAGAAGAAGAAATTAATAAGTTTGAACCAAAAGAATATTGGAGTGTTGATTGCACAGCAACTAAAGATAGAAAAAAATTTTCTATAAAGTTATCTCATTATAAGAATAAGAAAATTGAAATTAATACTGAAGAAGAAAGTAATAAAATAATAGAAGAATTAAAGAAAGATAAATTTATAGTTACTAAGGTTAAAAAAGGATCAAAACTTAAAAATCCATTACCACCTTTTACTACTAGTACACTGCAGCAAGAAGCATCAAAGAAGTTAAATTTTATGACTAAAAGAACGATGTCTATAGCTCAAGTCTTATATGAAGGTGTAGAGGTTAAAGGATATGGGACAGTAGGATTAATCACTTATATGAGAACAGATTCTGTTAGAATATCAGAGGAAGCTCAAGGAAAAGCATTAGAATTTATTAATTCTACTTACGGAAAAGAGTATGCTCCAAGTTCTCCAAGAATTTATAAAGGAAAGAAAAATATACAAGACGCTCATGAAGCTATAAGACCATCTATAATTGAAATTACACCAGAGATGGCGAAAAACTCATTAACATCTGAGCAATATAAATTATATTCTCTTATTTGGAATAGATTTATGGCAAGTCAAATGGCTTCTTGTGAATTAAATACTAATAGTATAGAAATTAAAAATGGAGATTATAAATTCAAAGCAAGTGGATCTACTATAAAGTTTGATGGATTCATGAAGCTTTATGAATATGCAACAGAAGAGGATAATGAAGATGTTTCATTACCTAAGTTAGAAGAAAATGATGAATTAAGTAAGGTTGATATAGAAGGAAAACAACACTTTACACAACCACCTGCACGTTATAGTGAAGCATCTTTTGTAAAGTCACTAGAAGAAAAAGGTATAGGAAGGCCAAGTACTTATGTACCAACAATAACTACAATATTAAGTAGGGACTATATAAAGAGAGAAAAGAAAAATTTAATTCCAACAGAGCTTGGATTTATAGTTAATAATATGTTAAGTGAGTATTTTAAACAAATTGTAGATGTGGATTTTACTGCTGAAATGGAAAGAAACCTCGACCACATAGAAGAAGGTCAAGAAGAATGGAGAAAAGTAGTTGGAGAATTCTTTGGACCATTAAAAATTGCTATAGATAAAGCTGAAAAAGAAGTATCTAAAGTAGTTATAGAAGATAAAGTAAGTGATGTACCTTGCGATAAATGTGG
Organism: Clostridium sp. MB05; assembly: GCF_046581255.1. Taxonomy (NCBI): domain Bacteria; kingdom Bacillati; phylum Bacillota; class Clostridia; order Eubacteriales; family Clostridiaceae; genus Clostridium; species Clostridium sp. MB05. The sequence goes on from NZ_CP174370.1 coordinate 1,852,102, forward strand.
TCGTATGATGGTAATAAAACATGGAAGGTATGGAAATTTTTTAGCATGTCCAGGGTATCCGGAATGTAAAAACGCTAAGCCTATAGTAGAGGAAATAGATGCTCCTTGCCCAAAATGTGGGGGCAAAATTTTAGCTAAGAAAAGTAAAAAAGGAAAGAAGTTCTTTGGTTGTGGTAATTACCCAGAGTGTGATTTTATAAGCTGGAATGAGCCTTTAAAAGATAAATGTCCAGAATGTGGAGCTTATATGGTATTAAAATATAATAAAACAAAAGGTAATTATGCTCAATGTTCAAATTCAAATTGTAATAAGACTATTAATTTAAATACAGAAAATAATGAAAAATAAACAATAGAAATCAATTAAAGCTTAATAAATTAATAAAATGACCTGTTTTCTATACATAATGTCGAAAAGTGCAAAAAATTTGTTGAAAATAAGTAGGGCTTATGATAGTATAAATAAGTAATAAAGATATTTTGAGAAAATTTGTGCAATTTTAAATTTTCAAAAAATTTAATGGCTTTATTTATAGGAGGAAGATGGGATGTCATCATTATTAAATAAGACAAGAATGTTGAATAAAATACTACAAAAATCCGGTACAGATCCTGTAGCATTTGAAGACATATGTTCATTATTAAGTGAAGTATTATCATGTAATGTATATGTAACAAGTAGAAAAGGTAAAATACTTGGATATACATTCTCAAAAAACTTTGAGTGTGATATTATGAAAAATCAAGTTATAGATGAGAAGAGATTTCCAAAGGAATATAATGATAATTTATTAAATATTCATGAAAGTATTGCTAATCTAAATAATAAGGGATTATGTGTCTTTGAAGGACAAGGAAGTTGTATTATGAAAGATAAAATAACTACAATAGTTCCTATAATAGGTAATAGAGAAAGACTAGGAACTTTAATGCTTGCAAGATTTGGAGAAGAGTTTACAGATGAAGATTTAGTGTTAGCTGAATATAGTGCTGCAATAGTAGGAATGGAAATATTAAGATCTAAACAAGTAGAAATAGAAGAAGAAGCAAGAAAGAAAGCAGTAGTTCAATTAGCTATAGGAACTTTATCTTATTCAGAGTTAGAAGCTGTTGAACATATATTTAATGAATTAGAAGGAAGTGAAGGATTACTAGTTGCATCAAAAATTGCTGATAAAGTTGGTATAACAAGAAGTGTTATAGTAAATGCATTAAGAAAATTTGAAAGTGCAGGAGTAATAGAATCAAGATCTCTTGGAATGAAGGGAACACATATAAAAATATTAAATGAAAAGCTATTAGATGAATTAAAAAAGATAAATTAGCATATACTAAAAGCGTCAAATTACTTAGAATAATTTGGCGCTTTTAGTATATAGAAGAAGGTTTGAAAAATTATATTAATATTTTATAAATTATAAATGTAAAAATATATAATTAAATTATTTTTAACTATAAAATTTAAAGGCATAGATATAAATCTTTAATATAAATGTAAATATTATTTTAATTTACATTTATTGATTTTTAGATGAAAAAAATGTTGCCACTGTAATAACCTTATGTTATACTAACAAAGGTAACAAATACGCACACTATTAGATTTGTAAAGATGGTGCCTTATTTTAAGGAAACTTTATAAGAAGATAGTGGAGGAAAAACCAGGAGGTAAGAAAATGGCAGTTATATCAATGAAACAATTATTAGAAGCAGGTGTACACTTTGGACACCAAACTAGAAGATGGAACCCTAAGATGGCTCCTTATATATTCACAGAAAGAAATGGAATATATATAATAGATCTTCAAAAAACAGTTAAAAAAGTAGACGAAGCTTATAACTTCATAAAAGAAGTTGCAACAGAAGGAAAAGATATCTTATTTGTAGGAACTAAGAAACAAGCTCAAGAAGCTATTCAAGAAGAAGCAATAAGATCAAACATGCACTTTGTTAATAATAGATGGTTAGGTGGTATGTTAACTAACTTCAAAACTATCAAAACTAGAATTAACAGATTAGAAACTTTAAAGACTATGGAAGAAGACGGAACATTTGACGTTTTACCAAAGAAAGAAGTTATAAAGTTAAAAGGCGAAATGGAAAAATTAGAAAAGAACTTAGGTGGAATTAAGAATTTAGATGCTTCAAACATAGGAGCTATATTCGTAGTTGACCCAAGAAAAGAAAAGAATGCTATTTCAGAAGCTAAGATATTAGGAATACCAGTAGTAGGTATAGTTGATACTAACTGTGATCCAGAAGAAGTTGATTACGTAATTCCAGGTAACGATGATGCTATAAGAGCTGTTAAATTAATAACTGCAAAAATGGCTGATGGTATAATCGAAGGAAGACAAGGCGAACAATTAGCTGAATAATAAAATTAAAGGGTAGGTGAGTTTTCTCATTTACCTTTTAACCTAAATAATAAGGTTTACATTAAGTTGGGAGGAATTTACATTATGATAACTGCTCAATCAGTTAAAGAATTAAGAGACAAAACTGGCGCAGGAATGATGGACTGCAAAAAGGCTTTAACAGAATCTCAAGGAGATATGGAAAAAGCTATTGAAATATTAAGAGAAAAGGGTCTTGCTGCTGCTGCTAAAAAAGCAGGAAGAGTTGCTGCGGAAGGAATAGTGAAAACTTACATAGCAGAAGATAAAAAATCTGCTGGTATAGTTGAATTAAACTGTGAAACAGATTTCGTTGCTGCTAACGAAGAATTCGTAAGCTTTGCAGACAGATTGGCTCAAATGGCTTCAAAAACTTCAGTTGCTACAGTAGAAGAGTTTGTTACTGAAAAATTTGATGCTGAAAATACAGTTTCAGAAGCGCTTACAGCTTTAATAGCTAAGTTAGGTGAAAACATGACTGTAAGAAGATTTGCTAAATTTACTTTAGAAAATGGTGTAGTTGAAAGCTATATCCATGGTGGTGGAAGAATCGGTGTTGTTGTTGAATTAGGATGTGATGCTGATAACACTACTGTTTTAACAGAAGTAGCAAAAGATGTATGTATGCAAGTAGCTGCTACTAATCCAGCATTCTTAAGTAGAGAAGATGTAGATCAAGAATCTTTAGAAAAAGAAAAAGAAATTTACAGAGTTCAAGCTTTAAATGAAGGAAAACCAGAAAACATAGTAGAAAAAATGGTAATTGGAAGAATTCAAAAATACTATAAAGAAGTATGTCTTTTAGATCAAGCATGGGTAAAAGATGGAGATAAGAGCATAAGCAAATACCTTCAAGAAAAATCAAAAGAAGTTGGTTCTCCTATAACTATTAATAAGTTTGTAAGATTCGAAAGAGGAGAAGGTATCGCGAAAGCAGAAGATAACTTCGCTGAAGAAGTAGCTAAGATGACTAAGTAATACAAAGGAGGACACATATGTGTTCTCTTTTTTTAGGAAGTAACCAAATAATATGCGGAGGTACTAAGAATGGAGAAAAGTAAATATAAAAGAGTAATACTAAAAGTTTCAGGTGAAGCTTTAGCTGGAGTAAATGGATTTGGATTTGATTTTGATATAGTAAAGAGAATCACATTAGAAGTTAAAGCATTAGTGGAAATGGGAGTAGAAGTAGGCTTAGTAGTTGGTGGAGGAAACATTTGGAGAGGAAGAAGTGGTGAAGGCATGGATAGATCACAAGCTGATCATATGGGAATGCTTGCAACATGTATAAATGCTTTAGCTCTTCAAGATTCCCTTGAACAAAATGGAGTTATGACTAGAGTACAAACTGCTATTGAAATGAAAGAAATTGCAGAACCTTTTATAAGAAGAAGAGCTGTAAGACACTTAGAAAAAGGAAGAGTAGTAATTTTTGCAGCAGGAACAGGAAATCCATATTTCTCAACTGATACTACAGCAGCGCTAAGAGCAGCTGAAATTGAAGCAGATGTAATACTTTTAGCTAAAAAGGTTGATGGAGTTTACGATAAAGATCCATATAAGTACCCAGATGCTAAAAAATATGATAAACTTACTTATATAGAAGTTTTAGAACAAGGATTACAAGTAATGGATTCTACTGCAACTTCTTTATGTATGGATAATAGTATTCCAATCTTAGTATTTGGATTAGAAGAACCAGGAAATATAAAGAGAGCTATTTCTGGTGAAAAAATAGGAACTTTAGTTTCATCTAAAAAATAGGAGGTTTTTATGATTAAGGACATTATTCAAAAAGCAGAAGAAAAAATGAAAAAAACTATATCTGTGTTAAAATCTGATCTTTCAACTATGAGAGCGGGTAGAGCTAACCCAACAATGCTTGATAGAATACAAGTTGACTACTATGGTAGCCCATGTCCATTAAGTCAAGTAGCTAATATTTCAGCTCCTGAACCAAGAGTACTAGTAATATCTCCATGGGAAAAGAGTTTAATGAAAGAAATAGAGAAGGCTATACTTACTTCAGATTTAGGAATTAACCCATCAAATGATGGTAGTGTAATTAGATTAGTTATTCCTGAATTAACAGAAGAAACAAGAAAAAATCTTGTTAAAAATGTTAAGAAAACAGGGGAAGAAGCAAAAGTTGCTTTAAGATCTATAAGAAGAGAAGCTAATGATAAAATAAAAGCATTAAAGAAAGATGGAGAAATCAGTGAAGATGAACTTAAAAATTCAGAAGAAAAAGTTCAAAAGATAATAGATTCCTTCGTTAAGGAAATAGATGTAATAATTGTGGCAAAAGAAAAAGAGATTATGTCAATTTAAAACCTGCTCTTTAGCAGGTTTTTTTCCTTATTAGAAGTGGTGGAGGGAACATAAAAATATGTTAGATATTTTTAAAACTAGTAAAAACAAGAGAAGTAAAGAAAAGATAGTTTTAGATAATGAAAGTATACCTAAACATATAGCTATAATCATGGATGGAAACGGGAGATGGGCTAAACAAAGAAAACTTCCAAGAACTATGGGGCATAAAGCTGGTGTAGAAACTATAAGAAGAGTTATAAAGGAATCACATGTACTAGGTATAAAATACTTAACTTTATATGCATTTTCAACTGAGAATTGGAAAAGACCTGATGATGAAGTTTCAGCATTGATGAAATTACTAGTTGAATATTTAAGAAGTGAGTTAGAAGAGTTAAATAAAAATGGTGTGGTTATTAGAGTTTTAGGAGATATTACTAAGCTACCTATTGATGCGCAAAAAGAAATTAATGAAGCAATTAGAATCACTAAAGATAATAAGGGAGTAATCTTAAATATAGCTTTTAATTATGGAGGAAGAGATGAAATAATAAGAGCTGTTAAAATGGTATCAGAAGAGGTTAAGAAGGGGAAAATAAATTTAGATGATATAACAGAAGAAGTTTTTGAAGAACATTTATATACCAATGATATACCAGATCCTGACTTGATAATAAGACCTTCAGGAGAACAAAGAATTAGTAATTTTCTATTATGGCAATGTGCTTATTCAGAATTTTGGTATTCTAATGTATGTTGGCCAGACTTTAAAGAAGAGCACTTACATAAAGCCATATATGACTATCAACATAGAGATAGAAGATATGGCGGAGTATAGTAGTTGAGGTGGAGAAATGAAGTTGAATAGTAGATACTTAGGGGCGGCAATGATAGCACCATTTATACTGTTTATTTTACTAGGTGGAATTTGGCTTAAGGCTTTTACAATAGTACTTTCAGTAGGTGGGTTATATGAATTTTATAAGGCTTTAAAGGAAAAGAAATTTAATCCTATTCCTATAATTGGTTATGCACTTTTAGCAGTTTTTTATTTAAGAGAAAATAACTTTGAAGAAATTATGTATATTATAGTGTTAGCAACAATAATCTTATTAATACTGCCTGTTGTAAATTTAAAATACACATTTATAGATGTTTCAATAACTTTATTAGGATTTTTATATGTAGGGATATTATTTAGTTTTATACCTATGGTTAACAGTAAGGTTGGAGGACAATACTTGGTATGGTTAATTTTCCTAGGATCTGTGCTTGCTGATACTACAGCTTATTATGTGGGAAAATACTTAGGAAAAAGAAAGTTGTGCCCCGAAGTTAGTCCGAAGAAAACAATAGCAGGATCAGTAGGTGGATTTTTAGGAAGTACAATTGGATGTGGAATATTTGGTTTAATAATTGGAGCTAATGTACAGCAAGTTTCAATTATTCATTTCTTTTTAATAGGGGCTTTATGTGGAATAATGGGACAATTCGGAGATTTAGTGGCATCATCAGTAAAAAGATATGTTGGAATTAAAGACTATAGCAATCTAATTCCTGGACATGGCGGAATATTAGATAGATGCGATTCTATATTATTTAATGCGGCAGTAGTTTTTTATTATCTAACTTTTATAGTAGGAATATAATTATAAAGTAATAGATTAAGGTAGAGATGGATTAATTCTCTACCTTTTTTAATTTTTAAGGAAAGTATAAAATTTTTCAAAATGTAAGTATATAAGACTTCTAGCAATTGGATTTTGAAAAATAGATTTATTTTATACTTTCCTAGCTTCAGTTTGAAAGTGGACATATGTAAGTTTGCGTTGACTTGGAGTTCGGCGACGGAATAAGTAAATTTATATATATATCTACTTTTTTAGTTGGAAAAATAAAATTATTTTATATTATACTAAATTAAGGGTGAAAGGTATGTATTAGTAAAAAGCTTAATATAATCATAGTATGAAATAACAAGGAGTAATGCTATGGAATTATATAAAACTTATAGTAAAATAATAAATTTAGTTAGTGCGTTTATTATTGTAGTGTTAATAACTATATTAATAAAAAATTACTTTCAGCCTTTTTGTATAGTAATAATGATGATTTTAATAACACAACCTTTATATAAATTCTTTATAAAAGGAAATATACCTAAAGTAATATCTGCAATATTAAGCTTAATTATAGTAAATATATCCATATTTATAGTGATATTTTATTTTGGAAATGCCATATTAGGATTCTTTCAAAAGCTTTATAGAAATAATATGGTAGAAGTAGATACTTTTATTAATAATATCAAGATACTATTAAATTTTGATTTAAATAAGATGATTCAAACTATAAGTGGAGTCTTTAATGGCAATATGATAATGCAGGGCGCTATAATTACAGGAGATGGGTTAGTATCATATTTCTTAGCAAATATAATAGATTATTTTATACTAGTAGATAAAAATAAAATTTATAATTTATTAAAAAATTTATTTCCTAAAGAAATAATAGCTAGTTTTTCACAAAAAATTAAAAATTTAAAAGAGGTTTTTAAGATAGAAGTTAAATTGATATTATTAAGTGCAGTTATAATAACATTAGGATTTAAGGTGCTTGGAATACATAATAGTATTTTTTTAGGAAGTGTATGTGCAGTTTTAGACATACTTCCTTTTATTGGTACAACAATTGTTTTTATACCAATTATAATATACAATATTATAATGAAGAAGTACTTATTAGTATTTGGATTAATTTCACTATATTTATTAGAAAGATTCACTAGAGAAATTTTAGAAGCAAAGTTTTTGAGTAGTAAATTAGAAATTCATCCATTAATGGTAATAGTATCAATTTATATAGGGGTAAAAATGTTTGGATTTATTGGTATTATTTCAGGTCCAATTTATAGTATAATTGCAAAAGATATGATTTACAGTAGTTAAATACTGAAGCTAGGAGGTAAAAATGAAAAACATTTCAATTTTAGGGGCTACAGGCTCAATAGGTACTCAAACTTTAGAGGTAATAAGAAGTTCAAATAATGAAATAAGGCTTATAGGCGTAACAGCTAATTCATCTGTAGAAAAGATTAAAGAAATAATAAATGAATTTAATCCTAAATACGTAGCTATGATGGATGAAGAAAGCGTTAAGTCAATTAAGACCCATTGTCTAGAAAACAATTTAAACATAGAAGTATTTTCAGGAATAGAAGGTCTTGAAAAAATTGCATCTTTAGAAGAAATAGATATGGTTGTAACTTCAGTTGTAGGAATGATAGGATTAAGACCAACTATAAAGGCGATAGAAGCAAAAAAAGACATAGCTTTAGCAAATAAAGAAACATTAGTTGTTGCTGGTGAGCTAGTTATGAAAAAAGCAAAGGAAATGGGAGTGGAAATTTTACCAGTTGATTCAGAACATAGCGCTATATTCCAATCGTTAAATGGGTATAATGAAGAAGATGTAAGTAAAATTATATTAACAGCATCAGGTGGACCTTTTAGAGGAAAAAATATAGAAGAGCTAAAGAATGTCACTGTTAAAGATGCTCTTAAGCACCCTAAATGGAATATGGGACAAAAAATATCTATAGATTCAGCAACTCTTATGAATAAAGGACTTGAAGTTATAGAAGCTCATTTTTTATTTAACTGTCCGTATGAAAATATAGAAGTAGTTGTTCATCCACAAAGTATAATTCATTCAATGGTTGAATATAATGATGCGAGTGTTATAGCTCAGCTGGGTTCAACAGATATGAAACTTCCAATTCAATATGCTTTAAATAAAAAAGAAAGAAAACATGCTATAGCAAAAAGACTTAATTTTTATGAAATTGGAACATTAACTTTTGAAAAGCCTGACATAGATACCTTTAAATGTTTAAAACTTGCTTATAGAGTTGGAAAAGAGGGTGGGTTAGCACCTTGTATATTAAATGGAGCTAACGAAGAAGCTGTAGCTTTACTATTAGAAGAAAAAATTAAGTTTTTACAAATAGCAGAAATAATCGAGGAGGTTTTAGAGTACTTCAAGGAAGAAAAATCTAAAGAAGTAACTTTAGAGAATGTAATTGAGTTAGATAATAAAGTTAGAGAATATATAAAGGCTAGGTGGAGTTAGGAGGAAATATATTGTATATAATTTATGCGTTATTAGGGTTTAGTTTACTTATAATAGTCCATGAACTTGGTCATTTCATAATGGCTAAGGTGAATGGTATAAAAGTTGAAGAATTTGCTATTGGAATGGGTCCTAAAATATTTTCTACTCAAGGAAAAGAAACTAAATATTCGATAGGTTTGTTTCCTATAGGAGGATATGTTAAAATGATGGGGGAGGAAGAAGAGGTTCAAGATGAAAGAAGCTTTTCTTCAAAGTCACCTCTTAGAAGAATAAGTGTAATTATAGCAGGAGCAGTTATGAACTTTTTATTTGCTATAATTATATTTACAATTTTCTTAAATAAATTTGGATATAGATTGCCACAAGTAAAAACAGTAACTGAAAATTCACCTGCCTTAGAAGCAGGGCTTGAAGTGGGAGATAAATTTTTAAAGGTTGATGGAAGTAGGGTTTTTTCTGCTGATGATTTATTTGTAGGAATAAATATGGCTAAAGATAAACCTATAAACTTTTTAATAGAAAGAAATGGGGAAAAACAGGAGATAATAATTACTCCTAGACTTGTAAAGGAAAATGAAGAGGAAAATGAAAATAAAAGGGAAAGATATGAAATAGGTTTTGGCTTTGAAACTGTAGAAAATCCAGGGATTATGCAAAGTTTTAAACAAAGTTTTAAAGAAACATTATCAGCAATTAATCAGACCTATAAGGGTATTAAAATGATGATTACTGGAAAGGTAAACTTTAAAACAGATGTAGGAGGGCCTGTATCTATAATTAGAATGTCAAGCCAAGCTGCAAAAAACGGAATATGGAATCTTATGTATTTTGTAGCATTCATAAGTATAAACTTAGCAGTGTTTAATATGTTACCATTTCCAGCATTAGATGGTGGTTGGACGGTAATATTATTAATTGAGCTAATTACAAGAAGAAAAGTTCCAGATAAATTGGTAGGGGCAGTAAATTATGTTGGATTAATGTTACTTTTTGGACTTATGATACTAGTTACGATAAAAGACATATTATTCCCAATACAATTTTAGGAGAGGGAAGAAAAATGGAAAGAAAACAAACAAGAAAAGTAAAGGTTGGAAGTTGTTATTTAGGAGGAGATGCTCCAGTTTCAATCCAATCAATGACCAATACAGATACAAGAGATGTTGAAGCAACATTAAATCAAATAAATACTTTATATAAAGCGGGATGTGACATAATTAGATGTGCAGTTCCTGATATGAAAGCAGCAGAAGCTTTAAAGGGAATATGTGCTGCATCTCCAATACCTGTAGTTGCAGATATACATTTTGATTATAAATTAGCTTTAGCAGCTGTTGAAAACGGGGTTTCAGCTCTAAGAATTAATCCAGGTAATATAGGAAGCACTGAGAAAGTAAAAATAGTTGCAGAAGCAGCAAAAAGTAAAAATATTCCTATTAGGATAGGTGTAAATTCAGGTTCTTTAGAAAAAGATATTTTGGAAAGAGATGGAAAACCTACTGCTATGGGATTAGTTGAATCAGCTTTAAGACATGTAAAAATATTAGAAGAATTAGATTTTTATGATATAGTAGTATCAATAAAATCTTCTGATGTAGTTATGATGATAGAAGCTTATAGACTTATGAGTGAATCTTGCAATTATCCTCTACATTTAGGAGTTACAGAATCAGGTACTCCTTTTAGGGGAACTATAAAGTCAAGTATAGGACTTGGAACTCTTCTAGCAGAAGGAATAGGGGACACTGTAAGGGTATCATTAACAAGCGATCCAATTGAAGAAATAAAGGTAGCAAAAGAAATATTAAAGGCTTTAAAATTAAAGGAAAGTGGATTACAATTTATTTCTTGTCCAACTTGTGGAAGAACTCAAATAAACCTTATAAAGATAGCACAAGAAGTTGAGAAAAAGCTAGAGAGTATAAATAAGAATATAAAGGTTGCAGTAATGGGATGTGCTGTTAATGGACCAGGAGAAGCAAGAGAAGCTGATATTGGAATTGCTGGTGGAAGAGGCGAAGGCTTAATCTTCAAAAAAGGCATAATTATTAAAAAAGTAAAAGAAGAAGATTTAATAGATGAATTAATGAAAGAAATAGAAAATATGTAATTAAAAATAATTGACAATGAATAATGATTAATTAAGTTTAGAAAATCTAGCCTGAATTGATTATTTGACATTGTCAATTCTTTCGTTAAATTAGGACTATGTAAATAAACTTCCATTAAAATATTAGAGGATGCCTTAATAGTCAATTATAAAGGTGGTGTTTATTTGGGCGAAGATGCTTTAAAACTTATAAAAAGAGAAATAAATAAAAATGAATCATTAGAAGATAAAGAAATAAATATAGTAAAGTTTCAATTTTTAAGGAAAAGCAATCTTCTTAAAGTGGTCTTGCGAGGAAAATATGGATTAAATAACCAAGAAGAAGATGATGTGAAAAGAGCTATAAAAAAGACTTTAGGAATTGAAATAGATATAAAAGTGTTATTTTACAGAGATATATCCACCTTAACACTTGAAGAGATATTAGAAAAGCATTGGCTTGAAGTTATAGAAGATATTATGAAAAGAGTTCCTTTATCTAAGTCTGTTTTAATAAAAGGAGTTAAGACAATAAAGGAAAACACTATAACTATAAAAAGTGGATATGAGAAAATAAATGAACACTTAAATGTTAAAGATATCCATAAGCAAATTTCACTTAATATAGAAAATATATTTGGTATAAAAGCTAAGGTGATTTTAGAGTATGATTCTGATTTAGAAATAGAGAGTAATTATAGTCAGAAGCTTGAACAGGAAAAAGAAGTTTTAAAAGAAATTTTTAGTGGAAGAAATATTTCAATTGAAGATTTAAATAAACCGAAAGAGGAAAAGATAGCTAATAAACCTAAGAAAACTTATGAAAAGAGGGAATTTAAAAGAGAGCCTAAAAGTGAAAATAGTATCTTAGGAAGAGGCATAAGTCAAGAAGCTATTCCAATTAAAGATATAGATGAAACCTCAGGAATAGTTGCTGTAATTGGTGAAGTATTTAAAACAGATATAGTAGAAACGAAAACTGGAAAAATTATATTAACATTTTTTATAACAGATTATACAAGCTCTATAACTGTGAAGTGTTTTCTAAAGCCTCAAGAAACAGAAGAAGTTTTAGAGAAGGTAAAAAAAGGTCTTTACTGTAAAGTAAGAGGAGAGGCTATTTATGACACCTATGCAAGAGAAGTAGTAATAATGGGTAGAGATATCTTAAAGATGAGTAAAATAGAAAGAATGGATGGAGCTGAAGAAAAAAGAGTTGAGCTTCATTGCCATACGACTATGAGTGCTATGGATGGCGTTGTATCAGCAAGTAAAATAATAGAAAGAGCAGCAAAGTGGGGCCATAAAGCAATTGCAATTACAGACCATGGAGTAGTGCAAGCTTTTCCAGATGCACAAATGGCAGCAAAGAAAAATAAAATCAAGGTTTTATATGGAGTAGAAGGATACTTAGTAAATGATGGAATACCTATAGCTTTAAATGAAAATGGCCAAGATTTCAATGATACTTATGTAGTATTTGATATAGAAACTACAGGTTTTTCAGCTAAAAATGATAAGATTATAGAAATAGGTGCTGTAAAAATAAAAGGAAGAGAAGTAATAGATACCTTTAGTGAGTTTATATACCCAAAATGCAGAATTCCATATAAGATAACAGAACTTACAGGAATAACGGATGAAATGGTTAAGGATGCAGATTCTATAGAAGTAGTTCTTCCAAAGTTTATGGAATTTATAAAAGATTCAGTAGTAGTTGCTCATAATTCTGCTTTTGATACAGGATTTATAAAGAAAAATTGTACTGACTTAGGTTTAGAATTTAATTCTACTATAGTAGATACGGTACCCCTTGCAAGGTTTTTATATCCGGAATTAAAAAGAGTTAAATTAAATTTAGTAGCTAAACATCTAGGTGTGTCTCTTGAAAACCACCATAGAGCAGTAGATGATGCAAAGGCTACTGCAGAAATCTTCTTAATATCTATTAAAAAAATGATAGAAGAATTAAATATGAATAGTTTGCATGATTTAAATAAAGAATTCCTTGAAAAGATGGATATTAAAAAAGAAAAAGCTCATCATGTAATAATATTTGCTAAAACTCAAGTTGGAATGAAAAACTTATATAAGCTTGTATCAGAAGCTCATATAGATAATTTCCAAAAGCATCCTAGAACAAGAAAAAGTAAACTTATGGAGATGAGAGATGGACTTCTTATAGGGTCAGCTTGTGAAGCTGGTGAAGTGTATAGAGCTGTCTTAGATGGTAAGAGTGATGAAGAATTAAAAGATATTATGAATTTTTATGATTATTTAGAAATTCAGCCTATAACAAATAATGAATTCCTTATAAATAAAGGGAATGTAAAAGATGAAGATGAACTTAGAGCTTTAAATATGAAAATATATAATTTAGGTAGAGAACTAAACAAACCTGTCGTAGCAACAGGAGATGTCCATTTTTTAGACCCTCAAGATGAAGTTTTTAGAAGAATAATAATGGCAGGTCAAGGATTTTCTGATTCTAGTAATCAGCCTCCGCTATATTTAAAAACCACAGAAGAAATGTTAAAGGAATTTTCATATTTAGGAGGAGAAGCTTCAAGGGAAGTAGTAATAACCAATCCTGGAGAAATTGCAGATTCTATAGAAGTATTAAAACCTATACCTGATGAAACATATCCACCAAAAATAGAAGGTGCAGATGAAGAAATAAGAGAAATGACTATGAAGAAGGTTCATTCTATCTATGGGAATCCTCTTCCAGAAGTAGTTCAAAAAAGGTTAGATAAGGAGCTAAACTCTATAATAAATAATGGATATGCTGTACTTTATTTAATTGCACAAAAACTAGTTGCTAAATCTCTAGAAGATGGATACTTGGTTGGATCAAGAGGATCTGTTGGATCATCATTTGTTGCAACAATGTCAAACATTACAGAAGTTAATGGGTTACCTCCTCACTATGTTTGTCCAAATTGCAAAAAATCGGAATTCTTCTTAGATGGATCAGTAAGCTCAGGAGCAGATTTAGAAGATAAGGATTGCCCAAAGTGTGGAACTACATATATAAAAGAGGGGCATGATATACCATTTGAAACCTTCCTAGGTTTTGAAGGTGATAAAGAACCTGATATAGATCTTAATTTTTCAGGGGATAACCAAGGAGAAATTCATAAGTACACCGAAGTTCTTTTTGGTAAAGGATATGTATTTAAAGCAGGAACAATAGGCACTGTTGCTGAAAAAACAGCTTATGGATATGTTAGAAAGTATTTAGATGAAAGAGGATTAAGAGCTTCCATGGCTGAAATAGAAAGATTGACTATTGGATGTACAGGAATAAAAAGAACTACAGGGCAGCATCCAGGTGGTATTATGGTTGTTCCGAGTGATAATGAAATTTACAATTTCACGCCAATACAAAGACCAGCAGACGATCCAACTTCAGATGTAACAACTACACATTTTGATTATCACTCTATTTCAGGTAGATTGCTTAAGCTTGATATACTTGGGCACGACGATCCTACTATGATTAGAATGCTTCAAGATTTAACAGGAGTAGATCCTAAAACTATACCATTAAATGATAAAAAGGTTATATCCTTATTTACATCTCCGGAAGCTCTTGGTGTAACAAAGGAGGAACTTGAATGTGAAGTTGGAAGTTATGGTTTACCTGAGTTTGGTACAAAATTCGTTAGAGGAATGCTTGTAGACACTCAGCCAAAAAGTTTTGCAGATTTAGTTAGAATATCTGGACTTTCACATGGTACAGATGTTTGGCTTAATAATGCACAGTATTTTATAAAAGAAGGATACACTACATTAAAAGATTGTATTTCTACAAGAGATGATATAATGGTTTATTTAATGTATGCTGGGGTACCACCTAAAATGGCTTTTACAATAATGGAAAGTGTAAGAAAAGGTAAGGGACTAACAGAGGATTTTGAAAAGACAATGAGGGAAAATAATGTGCCTGATTGGTATATAGAATCATGTAAAAGAATAAAATACATGTTTCCTAAAGGTCATGCAGTTGCTTACGTTATGATGGCTGTAAGAATTGCCTATTTTAAAGTTTATTATCCAGAAGCTTACTACGCAACATATTTTACTGTAAGAGCAGATGACTTTGATGCTGATCTTATTTGTAAGGGACCTGGAGCAATAAAAGCTAAGTTAGATGAGCTTTATGAATTAGGGAATAAAATAACAGCGAAAGATAAAGGTTTAATTACAGTTTTAGAACTATCTTATGAGCTTTATGCAAGAAAACTTAATTTCTTAAAAGTAGATATATATATATCAGAAGCAACTAAATTCACAATAGAAAAAGAGGGAATAAGGCCTCCAATTAGAGCTCTTGAAGGGGTTGGAGAAAATGCTGCAAAAAGTATAGTAGAAGCTAGGAAGCAAGGAGAATTTATATCAAAGGAAGACTTAAGAATAAGAGCTAAAGTTTCAAAGACTGTTATAGAGACTTTAAGTAATCATGGATGTCTTGAAGGAATGTCAGAAACAAATCAGTTATCATTATTCTAATTTTTAGTATAAAAGTCTTATAAATAGGGCAACTAATAAATACATGGTGCTGAATAATTTATCCAACTACCCCTTGTATTAATTAGGAAATTATGATAGGATAATAAAAGAAGTAATTTACTAATAGCTAGAAGTTAGGAGTGGGAATGATAAATGCCCGCTCTTTCTATTTAATTGCAACTACAAATAGTTGCTTTTTTTATAGATTAGCTAGTAAATATTTAAAGTCTTAAAACTGAATATAGAAAAGGAGGGTTAATATGAAGGTTGATGCATTATTAGAAACAATTAATCAATTAGTAAAACCTGTAGCAGAAGAATTAGATTATGAGATTTATCACATTGAATATGTAAAAGAAAATGGAGAATATTATTTAAGAATATATATTGATAAAGACGGTGGTGGAATTACTTTATCAGATTGTGAAGCTCTATCAAGAAGAGTCAGTGATATTATGGATGAAAATGATCCAATCCCTGTAGCTTATTTCTTGGAAGTATCATCACCTGGTTTAAATAGAGGATTATTTACAGATGATCATTTTAAGAGACAAATAGGAAAAGAAGTAATGCTAAGATTCACGAAATCATTAAATGGAATAAAAAATATAAAAGGTATATTAAAGGAAGTAAATGATGAATCAGTAACAGTTGAATCTGATGAATTAGTTACAATTCCAAAAGATAAAATAAAATCAGCCAATTTAGAAGGGGAAATATAACAAGGAGGATATTAAAATGAACCAAGAGTTTATAGGTGCTCTTAAAGAAATTGTTAAAGATAAGGGGATTAGCGAAGATTTAATTTTTACTACGATAGAGGATGCTTTAGTTGCAGCTTATAAAAAGAACTATGCTAGTCCAACTACTTCAGCACAAAATGTAAAAGTAAGCATAAATAGAGAAACAGGGGAAATTCATGTGTACGCTCAAAAAGTAGTAGTTGAAGACGTATATGATGATGTAACTGAAATAAGTTTAGAAGAAGCTAAGGAAGTTAGCCCAAGATATGATCTTGATGATATAGTTGATTTAGAAGTTACACCAAAGAATTTTGGAAGAGTCGCAGCACAACTTGCTAAGGGTGTGGTAACTCAAAGAATAAGAGAAGCTGAAAGAAACATAGTATATTCTGAATATAAAGAACTAGAATATGATATAATTACTGGAACTGTTTTAAGAAAAGACAAAGGTAATACTTTTGTAAACCTTGGAAGAATAGAAGGTTCTATTGGACCAAACGAACAAATTCCAGGAGAAGAATATAAATTCAACGAAAGAATAAAACTATATGTAGTAGAAGTAAAAAATGGATCAAAAGGAGCACAAATCTTAGTTTCAAGAACTCATCCAGGATTAGTAAAGAGACTTTTTGAGTTAGAAGTACCTGAAATATATGAAGGTGTTGTTGAAATAAAGAGCATATCAAGAGAGGCTGGTTCAAGAAGCAAAATTGCAGTTTACTCAAATGATGAAAATGTAGATCCAATGGGTGCTTGTGTTGGACCAAAAGGAACTAGAGTTCAAAATATAGTAAATGAACTTAAAGGTGAAAAAATAGATATAATTAAGTGGAGTAAAAACCCAGAAGAGTTTATAGCAGCTTCATTAAGCCCTGCAAAAGTTTTAGAAGTTGTGGCTGATGAAGAATCAAAGTCAGCAAAAGTAGTTGTAGATGATAACCAATTATCACTTGCTATAGGAAAAGAAGGTCAAAATGTTAGACTTGCAGCAAAATTAACTAACTGGAAGATAGATATAAAGAGTAAATCTCAAGCAGAAGCGTTAAAAGCAGAAAAATCAGAAGTATTAGAATAAGGGAGGATTTTTATGAAAGTAAAGAAAGTTCCTTTAAGAATGTGTACTGGATGTATGGAGATGAAACCTAAAAAAGAGCTTATAAGAGTTGTGAAAAGTCCAGAAGGTGAAGTTTCAGTTGATTTGACTGGAAAAAAATCAGGTAGAGGTGCATATATTTGCAAAGATATAGAATGCTTAGAGAAAGCTTTTAAAGCAAAGAGGCTTTCAAGAAATTTGGATATAGCAATAGATGAAGTTATATATAATAGATTAAGGGAAGAAATTAAGCATGAATAAATTTTTTAATTTTCTAGGTTTAGCTAAAAGATCAGGAAATTTAGTTGAAGGGTATAGTAAGTGCGATGAACAACGAAATAGAAAAGCTATTTTTTTATTCATAATCTCCAATGATGCTTCAATTAGTACAAAAAAGAAATTTAAAAATCATTGTGTATTGAAGAATATACAATTTATAGAAGACTTTTCTAAGGAAGAATTAGGTGCTTCTATTGGAAGAGAAGAAGTGAAAATATTAGCTGTAACAGATGAAAATATGGCTAAAAAGCTTTATACCCTTTACGAAGGGGAAAAAGTTAAAATTTAACCGGGGGTGATTTTATTGTCAAAAATCAGAGTATATGAATTGGCAAAAGAACTGCAAATAAGCTCAAAGGAGCTTATAGAATTATTAATGAATGAATTTAGCGTAGATGTTAAAAATCATATGAGTGTTATAGAGGATGAAGATGCAGAATTAATTAAAGAATTAATCGGAGAAAATGGATCTTCAGAAGATAAGACTATAGTTGATGAATACGAAGAAATATTGGCTGAAGAAGTTAATAATCAAGCTAAAAAGAGAAAGAAAAAGAAAGTAGAAGAAGTTGATTCAATTGGAGAAGGCGGATCAGGAGTTGTTGAAATCGGAGAAACAATAACTGTAAAAGAACTTTCAGAGAAACTTGGTAAACCAACTACTGATGTTATAAGAACACTTATTTTTACAGGTGTTATGGCTGCAATAAACCAAGAGATAGATTTTGAAACTGCTGAAAAAGTATGTGAAAAATACGAATGTTTAGTTGTTAAAAAAGAAGAAAAAGAAGAGTTAGAAATAGTTGAAGAAGAAGAAGAAGTGGTTGAAGAAAATTTAGTGAAGAGACCACCGATAGTTACAGTTATGGGACACGTTGACCATGGTAAGACTTCATTATTAGATGCTATTAGAAAAGCAAATGTTACATCTAATGAAGCAGGTGGTATAACTCAACATATAGGAGCTTATACTGTTAACTTAAATGGAGAAAGGCTAACATTCTTGGATACTCCAGGACATGAAGCTTTTACAGCAATGAGAGCTAGAGGAGCTCAAATTACAGATGTAGTTATATTAGTTGTTGCAGCTGATGATGGAATAATGCCTCAAACAAAAGAAGCTATAAATCACTGTAAAGCAGCTGGAGTTCCTATGATAGTTGCTATAAACAAGATAGATAGACCAGGAGCTAATATAGATAGAGTTAAACAAGAATTAACAGAATATGAATTAGTAGCTGAGGACTGGGGTGGAGACACTATTTGTGTTCCTGTATCAGCAAAAACAGGTGATAACTTAGAACAGTTATTAGAAATGGTTCTATTAACTGCTGAAATGGCAGAATTTAAAGCTGATCCAAAGAGAAAGGCTAAGGGAACTGTTATAGAAGCTCAGCTTGATAAGGGTAGAGGACCAGTTGCAACACTTCTTGTTCAAAATGGTACATTACATGTAGGAGACTCAATATTAGTTGGTTCTACATATGGTAGAATTAGAGCTATGTTTGATGATAAAGGAAAGAGTATTAAATCAGCTGGACCTTCTATACCAGTGGAAATACTAGGACTTTCAGAAGTACCAGCAGCAGGAGATAGATTTACTGTTGTTAAAGATGAAAAGACAGCTAGAAATATGGCTGAAATTAGAAAGCAAAAAATTAAGGATGAAAGCTTCCATTCAGCTAATAGAGTTTCTCTTGAAGATTTATATAATCAAATTCAAGAAGGAACTGTTAAAGAGCTTGGAATAATAGTTAAGGCTGACGTACAAGGTTCAGTTCAAGCTATAAAACAATCTTTAGAAAAGCTTTCAACAGAAGATGTAAAGGTAAGAGTAATTCACGGTGGTGTTGGAGCTATAACAGAAACAGATGTTACACTAGCAACAGCATCAAATGCATTACTTATAGGATTTAACGTAAGACCAGATTCAAATGCAACAGTGATAGCGGATAGAGATGGTGTTGAAATTAAAACATATAGAATAATATATGATGCAATAGAAGATGTTAAATCAGCAATGATAGGAATGCTTGATCCAGAATACAAAGAAGTTGTAAATGGTAAAGCAGAAGTAAGAGTAGTTTATAAAATTTCTAATGTAGGAACAATTGCAGGATGTTACGTTACAGATGGTAAGATGTTAAGAAACTCAGAAGTAAGAGTAATAAGGGATGGAATAGTAATATTTGAATCTACTTTAGCTTCACTTAAGAGATTCAAAGACGATGCTAAGGAAGTAAACACAGGATATGAATGTGGTTTAAGCGTAGAAAAATTCAATGATCTTAAAGAAGGTGACGTAATAGAGTCATTTAGTATGCAAGCAATTGAAAGAAAACAGCTTTAAATAAAGAGGTGATTTTAAATGGCTAATTACAGAGGCGGAAGAATAAACGAAGAAGTTAAAAGAGAAATAAGCGTTATAATAAGAGATGAAATCAAGGATCCTAGAATGACGGCTATGGTTTCAATTACAGCAGTTAAAGTAACAAAGGATTTAAGATATGCAAAGGTATTTGTAAGTATATTTGGAAATAATGAAGAAGAAAAGAATGAAACCTTTGCAGCATTAAAAAGTGCAAGCGGATATATAAGAAAAGAAATAGGTCAAAGAATAAATTTGAGAAATACTCCTCAAATTCTATTTGAACTTGATGACTCTATAAGCTATAGTATGAAGATAGAAGAGCTTATAGAAAAGGCTAGAGAAAAATAGATGGCTACTTTACAAGAAGTAAGTAAAGCAATTTTAAATAGTAAAAAAATAGGCATTACCTACCATGTATCACCAGATGGTGATGCGGTAGGTAGTGCACTTGCACTATTAAATGGACTTAGAAGTATAAAAAAGGACGCTTATTTAATTTCAAAGGATATAATATCAGAAAATCTTCAATTTCTTTCTGCTGCAAATGAAGCTACAGGAAATTTAACATCTCCAACTGAAGACACTCCTATAGTTATAGTTCTAGATTGTGGAAATTACGAAAGAATATCTGCAAACTTAGATAATTTTAAAGGAAGTATATTAAATGTGGATCACCATATTTCAAATGATAAGTATGGAGATTTAAATTATGTAGATACAGAGGCAGCAGCAACAGCAGAAATAGTATTTGAATTATTAGAAATATTAGGTTTAAATTTTAATGAGGAAAAGGATGACATAAGGGAAATAGGAACATGCCTTTACACATCATTAGTTACGGATACAGGTGCTTTTAGACATTCAAATGTAACCTTTAGAACTCATACTATTGCAGCAAGATTAAAAAACATAGGTGTAAATAATACAAACATACATCAAAATCTTTTTGATAATAAAAGTTTTGAGAAGATTAGATTAATAGGTAAAGCTCTAAATAATATGGAATTATTGTTTGATAGAAGAGTGGCTCTTATTAAAATTCCTATTTCTTATGGGGAAGAGTTAGGAGTAGAAATAGGAGATACATCAGATATAATTTCTTTTGGATTACAAATAAAAGGTGTTGAAGTTGCCGTATTAATTAAAGAAGTAGAAAATGGTTCTAAAGCAAGTTTAAGATCAAAGAATAATTTTGATGTTAGAAATATTGCAGAAAAATTAGGTGGCGGAGGCCATGTAAAAGCAGCAGGGATAACTCTAAAGGGG
Source organism: Clostridium sp. MB05 (assembly GCF_046581255.1). NCBI lineage: Bacteria > Bacillati > Bacillota > Clostridia > Eubacteriales > Clostridiaceae > Clostridium > Clostridium sp. MB05. The sequence goes on from NZ_CP174370.1 coordinate 1,873,301, forward strand.
ATAAAATTAGAAGAGGCTAAGGATAAAATTCTAGAAGAAATAGAGAAAGAGTTGTTGTAATGGACGGTGTAATTAATATTTTTAAGAATACTGGTATGACTTCTTTTGATGTAGTTAGAATTGTAAAAAAAGCTGCATCTACTGGTAAAGTAGGACATACTGGAACATTAGATCCAGAAGCATGTGGAGTTTTACCGGTATGTATAGGAAAAGGAACTAAAATTATAGATTATATAATGAATTCAGATAAAGTATATGAAGTAGAATTTAAGCTTGGTATAAAAACTACTACATATGATTTAGAGGGAGATATAATAGATGAAAAAGATCCTTCTAATATAGAAGAGGAAGAAATATTAAAGTCTATTTATTTATTTAAAGGTGAATATTCTCAAATACCGCCTATGTATTCTGCTATAAAGCAAAATGGGGTAAGACTTTATGAACTAGCAAGAAAAGGCATAGAAGTAGAAAGAGAAGGTAGACTTGTTAAAATATATGAAATAGAAGATATTAAAATAAATAATCCCTATATTAGAATGAAGGTAACATGTTCTAAAGGGACCTACATAAGGAGTCTTTGTTATGATATAGGTGAGGCTTTGGGAGTTGGAGCTACAATGACAAAGCTAAAAAGAAGAAAGACATCCAAATTTACTGAAGAAGAATCCATTAATATAGATAATATAAATTCAGAGAATATAGAGAATTATATTATAAGTATAGAAGATGCATTAGATACCTATAATAAATTAATAGTTTTAAATAGATTTTCAAAGCTTTTAATTAATGGCGTTAAAGTTTTTGATAAGAGATTTACTAAAGATAATGTTGAATTAGGAAAACTATATAGAGTTTATGATGAAAGTGGAAATTTTATTGGACTTGGAAAAAGCGATCATCAGGGCTTTAAAATAGAAAAATTATTAATTAATTAGGGGAGCAGGATATGATAGTAATAGATGATATTATTATGGATAAGAAGGAAAAGGGTAACTATGTTGCGTTGGGAAGCTTTGATGGACTTCATTGTGGACACCTATCTCTTGTAAAAAAGACTGTAGAAATAGCTAAAGAAAAAAATGGGAAAAGCATGGTGTTCACATATAAGAATCACCCTAAAACATTAGTAAATCCAGAAAATGCACCTAAATTAATTATGGATTTAGAAACAAAACTTAAGTATTTAGAAGAAGAAAATGTAGATATAGTAGTCCTTAGAAGCTTTACTAAAGAGTTTATGTCAATGTCGGCAGAGAATTTTATAAAATTGCTTTGTTTAGACTATAATGTAAAAGGAATTGTAGTTGGCTTTAACTTTAAGTTTGGATATAAAAATCTAGGTGAAGTAAAGCTGTTAGAGAGTCTTCAAGCAAAATATGGATACGAATTGTATATAATAGAACCATATACGTATAAAGATGATGTAATAAGTAGTACAAGAATAAGAAAAGCTATTTTAGAGGGAAATGTAGAAGAAGCTTTTAAGATGTTGTCTAAGCCATATTTAATTAAAGGTAAAGTTATTCATGGTAAAAAACTTGGAAGAACTATAGGATTTCCAACTGCAAATTTAGAGTTTGATGAGAAAATGATAATTCCCCAAAAAGGAGTTTATTATACCAATGTAGAATATAAAAATAAAATTTACAGAGGAATTACATCTGTCGGGAATAATCCTACAGTAAATGGGCAACAATTAACTATAGAAACTTTTATATTAAATTTTAATGAAGAAATCTATGGTGTGGAGATTAAAATTTATTTTATAGAAAGAATAAGAGGTGAAATAAAGTTTAACTCTTTAGAAGAACTTGTTGCACAAATAAAAAAAGATGAAAAATTTGCAAAAGATAAGGATATAGTAATATAATTTATATAAATTTATAATTTACAATATGTATATGATTTGTTATAATAGCAAAGAAGAACCTAATTCTAAGATATGAGGGTGCTAGCTCATTTCCTGGATATAGGGGATAATTTTACGGAGGTGCGAACAATGGACGCAATAAGAAAGCAAGAAATAATTAAAGAACACGGAAGACATGAAGGAGATACTGGTTCACCAGAAGTGCAAATCGCTTTATTAACAGAAAGAATTAATTCTTTAACTGGTCATTTAAAGATGCACAAGAAAGACCACCACTCAAGAAGAGGTCTTTTAATGATGGTTGGACAAAGAAGAGGTCTTTTAAATTACTTAGCTGCTCAAGATATCGAAAGATACAGAGCTATAATCAAAAAATTAGGCTTAAGAAGATAGTCTTTAGAGCGGTTTTTAAGCCGCTCTATTATTTTAACAAATTTAAATGATAAGAGATAAGCCCGAAGGGAGGTTACAAAATGAACAATGTAATGAAAACAACTATAGCTGGTAGAGAGCTTAAATTAGAATTTGGAAAAGTTGGGATGTTATCAAATATAGCATCATTTATTAGCTATGGAGACACAGTTATTTTAACTAATGTAAATGCTTCAGAAAAACCAAGAGAGGGTATAGATTTCTTTCCACTAAGCGTAGAATACGAAGAAAGATTATACTCAGTAGGAAAAATTCCAGGTGGATTTATTAAGAGGGAAGGTAGACCTTCAGAAAATGCTATATTATTTGGAAGAGCAGTTGATAGACCTTTAAGACCATTATTTCCAAAGGGATATAGAAATGATGTGCAAGTTGTTTGCACAGTAGTATCAGTTGAAAAGGATAACCTACCAGAAATTCTAGCAATTAATGCAGCGTCATTATCATTATGTTTATCAAGCATTCCTTTTACAACACCTGTTGCAGCTGTGCAAGTAGGTCTAATCGATGGAAACTTCATTTTAAACCCAACATCTAAAGAAAGAGAAGAAAGTGAACTTCAATTAACTGTTTGCGCAACTAGTGAAAGAGTTATGATGATTGAAGCTGGCGGTCAAGAAATTCCAGAAGATGTTATGATTAGTGCAATTAAATTTGGATTTGATAGTTGTCAAGATATAATCAAATTCCAAGAAGAAGCTATGAGTAGATTTGGAAAAGAAAAAATGGTTCCAGAACTATATAAGCCAAGTGAAGAATTAGAAAATGCTATTAAAGAATATGCTAGTGAAATGATTAAAGAAGCTATGTGGATAAAGGATAAAGATGAAAGAAATGCTGCAATGGACGAAGTAAATGAAAAGGTTTATGAAGAATTTGAAGAAAAGTATCCAGAAAACCTAGCTGATGTAAAAGAAATAATCTATAACTTACAAAAAGAAGTTGTAAGAGATATGCTTTTAAATCATCACAGAAGACCAGATGAAAGAGCCTTTGATCAGGTTAGACCAATTTCTTGTGAGGTTGGAATTCTTCCAAGAACTCATGGTACAGGATTATTTACAAGAGGATTAACTCAAGTAATGACAGTTGCTACATTGGGAGCTGTAGGTGATATTCAAATAATTGACGGGATAGGTGAAGAAGAATCTAAGAGATACATGCATCATTATAACTTCCCAGCCTATTCAGTAGGTGAAGTAAGACCACTTAGAGGACCAGGAAGAAGAGAAATAGGACATGGAGCTTTAGCAGAAAGAGCTTTAGAGCCATTAATACCTTCAGAAGAAGAGTTTCCATACACTATTAGATTAGTATCAGAAGTATTAAGCTCTAATGGTTCTACATCACAAGCTTCAGTTTGTGGTAGTACGTTAGCTCTTTTGGATGCGGGTGTACCTCTTAAGAGACCAGCTGCTGGTATAGCAATGGGACTTATAACTTCAGAAGACTTTTCAAAAGAAGAAGTTTTAACAGATATTCAAGGAATAGAAGACTTCTTTGCTGATATGGACTTTAAGGTTGCAGGAACTACAGAGGGTATTACTTCAATACAAGTTGATACTAAAATAAAAGGTTTAAGCTTTAAAGTTATAGAAGATGCTATAATGGGAGCTAGAAAAGCTAGACTGCATATATTAGATAAAATAAGTGAATGTATTCCACAATCAAGAAAAGAAGTTTCAACATATGCTCCTAAAACTTTAATAATAAGTATTGATCCAGAAAAGATAAGAGATGTTATAGGTGCAGGTGGAAAAGTTATAAACAAGATTATCGATGAAACTGGAGTTAAAATTGATATTAAAGAAGATGGTACAGTATTTGTATCTTCAGCAGATCATGATGGCGTAAATAAAGCAATAGCTATTATAGAAGGCTTAACTAAAGAAGTTAAAGCTGGAGAAGTTTACTTAGGAAAAGTAACAAAAATAGCTACATTTGGAGCCTTCGTTGAAATTCTTCCAAATAAAGAAGGATTATGCCATATATCAAAATTAGATAAGGCAAGAGTAAATAAGGTTGAAGATGTTGTATCTGTGGGAGATGAAATATTAGTTAAGGTAACTGAAATAGATAATCAAGGAAGAATTAATCTTTCAAGAAAAGATGCATTAACTGATGATTCAGAAGGTGAAACAGAAAAAAGCGAATAGAAAAAAAGTTAGTAAAGGGCAATTTATTGCCTTTTTTTCTTTATATGATAAAATTTTAATTAAATATAAATAATTAGTATTACATAACTCTAAAATAATATAGAATAATAGTAATATAGAATAAATTTAAAATGGATAAAGAGGAGGAGCTATGTACAATATATATACATTAAAAAATGGATTAAGAGTTGTAACAGAATATATAGATCATGTAAATTCAATAAGTGTTGGGGTGATGGTTCAAAATGGTTCAAGAAACGAGGACTTAGAGCTAAATGGTATATCTCATTTTATAGAGCATATGTTTTTTAAGGGAACAGAAAATAGAACTTCAAAGGAGATAGTTCAACAAATAGAAAATGTAGGTGGACAAATTAACGCATATACAAGTAAAGAGGCAACTTGCTATTATATAAAAGCTTTAAGTACACATTTAGATTTATCTATAGAAATACTAGCTGATATGATATTAAATTCTAAATTCGATGACGAAGAAATAGAAAAAGAAAAAGGAGTAGTTATTGAGGAAATAAATATGAGTGAAGATACTCCAGAAGATGTTTTAGATAATAATCAATCAAAAGCAGTATTTGGCGATAATTCATTATCATATCCTATACTTGGGAGTATAGATAATATAAAATCATTTAATAGTAATAAGATAAAGAAATTTGTTAAATCTCATTATGCACCGCATAATTCAGTAATATCTGTTTGTGGAAAATTTGATGAAAAAGAGTTAATGAAGATGATAGAAGAAAACTTTGGTTCTTGGGAAAGTGAAGGACACTATGTACCTGAATACAAGACACCTATTTTACTTAATGAAAGTAACTATACAAATAAACAAATAGAACAAGTTCATATAAATTTGACTTTAAATGGATTACCATATGCTCACGAAAAATCTTATGCATTAGTCCTTTTAAATAATGTTTTTGGAGGAGGAGCATCATCTGTATTATTCCAAAATGTTAGAGAAGAATTAGGTCTTTGCTATACTATTTATTCATATGGTCAACCATATTTAGGCGTAGGAATAAATAATATATATACAGGTGTAAGTAAGCAATCAGCAGATAAAGCTTTAGATGTAATTAATAAGCAGCTTAAAAAGTTTGCGGATAAAGGAATTTCAAAAGATTTATTAGAAATTAATAAAGAAAAAATAAAAGCAAGTTATATATTAGGATTAGAAAGTACTTCATCTAGAATGTTTGCTAATGCAAAAAGCATGTTGCTTCAGAATAAGATTAAAACTCAAGAAGAAGTAATAAAAAGAATTAACAATATAAATAGTGAAGACATAAAATATGTATTAGATACTTGCTTTAAACCAGGCATAATAAGCTCATCATATGTAGGTCAAGATATAGAATGGGAAAAGTTAAATCATATTATAGAGCCTAATATAAAAGCTTATGATAACTCTAATAATGAAGGGTTAAAAAGTATATAATATTACCATAATATTATGTACTAAATTATCTCTAATTAGCATAAGATTTACATAAGATAGTATGGAGGTGAATCTTATGTTAAGAGGCGATAAAAGAAAAGGGGAATATTATGAAGAAGATCCTAAAAGAGAGTATAAGTATAGGCTTCTTAGTGATTTAGAAAGATTTGAAATATTTAATACAGAAGAAGCAGAAAAATATGATACTCAACAAGCTCTAGATTTTATAATTGATGAAGATGGAAATTTACAATTTGTAGTTGCTGCTGTTGCTGGAAGTAAATTGGGTTTATTTGGAGGAAGAGAATATGTAGAAATTCCTTGGAATTATGTAACTAAAGTTGGAGCAAATGTTATTGTAGTTTCAGCTGATAAGGAAAAGATAAGGAGGGCAAGAGCATAACTTAGGGAGGTTATTACTTGAAAATAATTATACAAAAATTTGGAGGTACATCTGTATCTACTGAAGAAAGAAGAAATCAAGTAGTATCTAAGGTTAAAAATGCAATAAATAAAGGCTTTTCTCCTGTAGTAGTAGTATCTGCTATGGGAAGAAGAGGTGAACCTTATGCTACAGATACTTTATTATCATTATTAGATAATAATTTTAAGAGAAATAACCTACAAGCAACAGATATGCTTATGTGCTGTGGAGAAATAATAAGTTCAGTATTAATGAGTAATGTCTTAATAAATGAAGGCATTCAATCAGTTCCACTTACTGGAGGTCAAGCAGGTATTATAACAAATGATAGCTTTTCCGAAGCTGAACTAATTTACACAAACCTAGAAAATATACAAAACATTTTAGAGAGTGGTAAAGTTCCAGTTGTTACAGGTTTTCAAGGTGTAACTGAAAAAGGATATTTAACTACCTTGGGAAGAGGTGGAAGTGATACATCTGCTTGTATATTAGGAATGTCATTAAATGCAGAAGCAATTGAAATTTATACAGATGTAGATGGTATAATGACTGCTGATCCAAGAATAGTAAGAGATGCAGCATTAATAGACACAATAAGTTACAATGAAATATTTCAACTTGCAGATCAGGGGGCAAAAGTTATACATCCAAGAGCTGTTGAGTGTGCAAGAAGAGCTAATATTCCAATAGTTATAAAAAATACAATGAATGATTGCAAGGGAACTTTAGTAAACAGTTACGGGACAAGTGATCATAAAAAAGTTATCTCAGGAATAACACATTTAAATAATAGAATACAAGTAACAGTAAGATTAAAAGAAAATAAAGATAACACTAATTATAGATATTTATTAGAAACTTTAGCAAAAAGTAGTATAAGCTTAGATCTTATAAATATATTTCCAACTGAACAAATTTTTACCATAGATTCATGTAAAAAGGAAAAATTAGAAAAAGTCTTTAAAGAAGTGAAGATAAATTACAATATAAAAGAAAACTGTAGCACTATAGCTATAGTAGGTATTGGAATGAATGGAGTCCCTGGAATAATGGCAAAAATAATAAAAACCCTATCAGAGGGTTCAATAGAAATTCTTCAAACAGCTGACTCTAATATGACTATATGGTGTTTAATTCAATCAGAGAATATTATCAAAGCACTAAATTTACTTCATAAAGCATTTAACTTAGGTGAATAAAATAAATCCTCCTGTGCAAAATAATACTGTATAGGAGGATTTTATTATGAATAATTTTTTTTACTCATCGACTGATGGAAATAAAGATATAGAAAATGAAGAAGATTTAAGAGAATCTAAAGAAAAAAGAGAAGAAATAAAAGAGTTCGGAACTGCAAACGAAGTAGCGCAAGATGAAAGCATTCAAATATTACCAATAATAGGACAAATAGAAGGACATCAAGTTTCACCAGCTCAATCTAAGTCAACAAAATATGAACATGTAATTCCTCAACTCATCTCTATGGAGCGAAATGATAATGTAAAAGGTGTATTAATAGTATTAAATACAGTTGGAGGAGATGTTGAAGCGGGATTGGCTATTTCAGAAATGATAAATTCTCTTTCAAAGCCAACAGTATCAATAGTAATTGGTGGTGGACATTCAATAGGAGTACCTTTAGCAACTTCATCTAGCTATTCATTTATAACACCTTCAGCAACAATGATTGTACATCCAATAAGAATGAATGGCTTTGTTATAGGTGTAGCTCAAACATTTAATTATTTCCAAAAAATGCAGGAAAGAATAGATAGCTTTATAGTAAGAACATCAAAAATAGATAAAAATGAATTAAAAGAAATGATGTTAAAATCGGATGAATTATTAAATGACATGGGAACTATTTTAATAGGAAAACAAGCTGTAGATTGTGGGCTTATAGATGAAGTAGGGGGAATAAAGGATGCCTTAAGTAAATTAAAAAAATTAATAGAAGAAAAAGAAAAGGAATTGACAGAAGAAAAGGAAGAATAGATATAGAAATTTATGAAAATGACAGTTTTTATTTATAATATGATATATTAATTTAAGCAGTTTAAATAATAGGTAGTTATTTAAATTGCTTTTTTTTCTATAAAGTTTATAATATTATTATGTAAATGAGTAACTTACAGTAAATGGGAAAACAGCGAGGTGATTATGTGTCTAGAGTTAAGGCAAAAAATACTAGTAAAAAGAAGGACACTAATAAAAAAAGTGATATAAAAGAAAATGGAGATATTAAAGGTATAATTTATATAGCTGTAGGAATTTTATTAGCTATAGCAATTTATACTACTTGGGCAGGTGCCTTATCTATTTTATCAAGGGAGGTAATATATAAGTTAGTAGGGGTTAGTGCTTTTGTACTTCCGTTATATTTAATTTATTTTGGATATCATAGTATAGCTTCAAAAGGAAGTATCAAAGTAACAAGAAGATTTTTTGGAATAACTCTTATTATATTAGCTATAACATTAGGATGTTCTACTGGTAGTATTCATATATTAGAAAAGAAAGATGGTTTTTATAATACATGGATTGAAATTGTAAGTATAAAAGGTATTCATGGTGGGTTATTAGGACATCTGCTATCTTACCCTTTAAGTAGACTTATTGGTTATATTGGTTCATATATATTATATTCGGCTTTATGGGTTATAGGAACAGTACTTCTTTTTGATATAACATTATACGATATAGTTATGTTTTTTAAAGAAAAAAGTAAAAAGCTTAAAACAAAGGAAAAAGCTTTGAATAAGGAAGTTAATATAGTAAAGGAAAAAGAAAATACTCCTTTAATAGATGTTGTACCAAAGAGGGAAGAAAAGGAAAGAGAAGAATTTATAACTGGAATAAATAATAAAATAAAGATTCTAGATTTTATGAAAAATTCATCATTAGATGAGAATGCTATTGAAAATTCAGGTGAAGAATTTAAAGAAAGCAAAAAGATTAATCCTTTTAATGTAGAAGTTTTTGATGAAGAAAGAATTGCAGAAAATCATTTCAATAAAGAAGTAAAGGTTGATGAAAGAGCTAAGAAAAAAGAAAAGTTAGATAATACAGTTAAAGATGTAGTTAGTAAAGAAATAGAAGAAAGTTTAATAGATGAGAAAAAAGAAGAAAAAATTTACAAGCATCCATCAGTAGAACTTTTAAATATAAATAGCAAAATGAAGCTTAAAAGTGAAGATAAAAAAGAACTTATAGAAAATGCTGGGAAGCTTGAAGGGATACTTAATGATTTTGGAGTAGATGCAAAGGTAGTTCAAGTAACGAAGGGACCATCTGTAACTAGATTTGAAATTCAACCAAGTCCTGGAGTAAAGGTTTCAAAAATAGTAAACTTACAAGATGATATAGCATTAGGACTTGCTGCGAGTGGTGTAAGAATGGAAGCTCCTATACCTGGAAAAGCGGCAATAGGAATAGAAGTTCCTAATAATAAACAAACATCAGTATTTTTAAGAGAAGTTTTAGACTCTAAAGAGTTTGAAACTTCAAATAAAAAGTTAGCTTTTGCATTAGGAAAAGATATTACAGGAAAATGTGTAGTTGGAGATTTAGCTACAATGCCTCATATGTTAATTGCAGGTGCAACAGGCTCAGGTAAATCTGTATGTATAAATACACTTATAGTTAGTCTATTATATAAATATAGTCCAAATGAAGTAAAACTACTTATGGTAGATCCTAAGGTGGTAGAGCTTAGCGTTTATAATGGAATACCACACCTTTTAATTCCAGTAGTAACAGATCCTAAAAAAGCAGCAGCAGCTTTAAATTGGGCAGTTAATGAGATGAATAAAAGATATAAGTTATTTGCAGATTCATCTGTAAGAAATATAGAAAGCTATAATGCTCTGTATGAAAAAGGGATGATTGAAGAAAAGTTACCATATATAGTTATGATTGTAGATGAACTTGCAGATTTAATGATGGCGTGTCCAAATGATGTAGAAGACTATATATGTAGATTAGCTCAAATGGCTAGAGCTGCAGGAATGCACTTAATAATTGCAACACAAAGGCCTTCTGTAGATGTAATTACAGGTGTAATTAAGGCTAATATACCATCAAGAATTTCCTTTGCAGTTTCATCAGGAATTGATTCTCGAACAATACTAGATTCTACTGGAGCTGAGAAGCTTCTTGGAAGAGGGGATATGTTATATTGTCCAATAGGTGAAAATAAACCTCTTAGAGTTCAAGGGGCATTTATATCAGAAGAAGAAGTAGAAAAGGTTGTAAACTTTATAAAGGATGAAGAATCTAATTCTGACTATGAAAAATCTATAATTGAGCATATAGAAAATGGAATAAAAGAAGGTGGCAGAGTTGAAGATTCAGAAGATGGTGATGAACTTTTAGAGGAAGCAATAAAGGTTGTTATAGAATATAATCAAGCATCTACATCATTCCTTCAAAGAAAGCTTAGAATAGGTTTTAATAGAGCTTCAAGAATAATGGATGAACTTGAGGAACGTGGTGTTATTTCTGAAAAAGATGGAAGTAGACCAAGGCAGGTTCTAGTTTCAAAAGAAGAATTAAATATTGAAGATTAAAAAAACTTGTAAATATTATTTTTGTACATTAAAATAAGTTTAGGCTAAGTGAGAAATAATGTAGAAAACGTAGGAGGAAGTATCTTTGGAAAAGTATAAAGTTGGTATGATAAGTTTAGGATGCGATAAAAACAGAGTAGATTCTGAACTTATACTAGGAACAATAAATAAATTTTATGAAATAACTAATGATCCTAAGGAAGCTGAAATAATAATAGTAAATACATGTGGGTTTATAGAAAGTGCAAAACAAGAATCTATAGATACTATACTAGAAATGGCTGAGTATAAAAATAAATATAAATGTAAAATGCTTATAGCAACAGGATGTTTAACACAAAGATATGGTGAAGAGCTTTTAAATCTTATGCCAGAAATTGATATACTTATGGGTGTTAATGACTATATGAAGCTACATAAGCTTATATTAGACTTTATAAAAGGCGAAAGAAGGATACTTGCAGCAAATTATAGTGATGAAAATATAAATGAAGGAATAAGACTTTTAACTACCGATAAACATACAGCTTATATAAGAGTAGCAGAAGGCTGTGACAACTATTGTACTTATTGTATAATACCAAAGATAAGAGGGAAGTTTAGAAGTAGAAATATAGAAAATATATTAAAAGAGGTAAATATTCTTGCTGAAAATGGAGTTAAGGAAATTATTTTAATAGCACAAGACTTAACTTATTATGGAGTGGATATCTACAAAGAAAATAAACTTCATGAATTAATTAGAGAAATTTCAAAAGTTAAGGGCATAGAATGGATAAGATTACTTTATTGCTACCCAGAAGAAATAACAGAAGAATTAATTGAAGAAATGGCAACAAATCCAAAGGTTGTAAAATATCTAGATTTACCTATACAACATATAAGTAATAACATATTAAAGCGTATGGCAAGAAGAACAAATAAAGAAACAATAACAAAAATAATAGATAAATTAAGAAAAAGAATTCCTGGGATAACTCTTAGAACATCTCTTATAGTTGGATTCCCTGGTGAAACAGAGGGAGACTTTAAAGAGCTTTGTGATTTTCTAAATGAATATAAGCTTGATAATGTTGGGGTTTTTAAATATTCAAAAGAAGACGGAACTCCAGCTGCAGTTATGGAAAATCAGATAGATGAAGAAGTAAAAGAAGAAAGACAAAAAGAACTTATGTTGGTCCAAAAAATAGTAGTTCAAGAGTTAAACAAATTGAAAATATCTAAAGTTTATGATACTATTATAGATGGAAGAAAAGGAAAATATTTTATTGGAAGAAGTTCAGAAATGGCGCCAGAAATTGATGGAATTATATTAATTAATACCACTAAAAACCTTGAAAGAGGAGAATTTGTTAAGGTAGAAATTAAAGAGGCTTTAGAGTATGATTTAGTAGGAGAGGTATGTAATGAATTTAGCAAATAAGCTAACAATGTTAAGAATATTTTTAGTACCGTTATTTTTAATATTTATTGCGGTAAATGACATTCCATATGGAACTTTCATAGCTACTTTTATATTTATAATTGCATCTTTAACTGATCAATTAGACGGATATATTGCAAGAAGTAGAAATCAAGTAACTAATTTTGGAAAATTTATGGATCCACTTGCAGACAAACTTTTAGTTACAGCTGCTTTAATTTCATTAGTTGAACTTCAAGTTGTACCAGCTTGGGCAACTGTAGTGATAATTGCAAGAGAGTTTGCAGTTTCAGGCCTTAGAACAATTGCTGCATCAGAAGGAAAGGTAATTGCTGCAAGTATGTGGGGAAAGGTTAAAACCGTTACGCAAATAGCAGCTATAATAGTTTCATTAATTCAAGTAAATATAGGGTCTTCAAAATATTTAATGTCATTAGTATCAGCAAGCGATACATTTAAGATAATTATTAAATATGGACCCAAATATCTATTGTTTTTAGCTGTAATAATGACAATAGTATCAGGGTATGATTACTTTAAAAAAAATAAAAAGATAATAGATACTAATAAATAGTTTATAATAGAAAAAAATGGGTATAATTTAAAATAAAAGTTCCATCTAATTAGTTGGAACTTTTAATATGGAAAATATTATGTTAAAAAAATATATATTAGATGTTGACTATATTCAATAAATACTTTATAATTTATTTATAGAACAAATGTTCGTTTTAGAGAGGAAGGTGCTATATGGGAAATATAGATATTGATAAGTTAAAAGCTATAGAAAATGCAATGGGTCAAATTGAAAAGCAGTTTGGTAAAGGATCTATAATGAAACTAGGTGAGAATAGTTCATTAAATATAGAATCTATTTCAACAGGTTGTCTTGACTTGGATATAGCTTTAGGAATAGGGGGAGTTCCTAAGGGAAGAATAATAGAAATATATGGACCAGAAAGTTCAGGTAAAACAACAGTAGCTTTACATATTGCTGCTGAAGCTCAAAAAAATGGTGGAGCTGTTGCGTTTATAGATGCAGAACATGCTTTAGATCCAAGTTATGCGAGAAATTTAGGGGTTGATACTGAAAATCTTATAGTTTCACAACCAGATACAGGTGAACAAGGGCTTGAAATTGCTGAAGCTTTAGTTCGTTCAGGAGCAATTGATGTTATAGTAGTTGACTCAGTTGCAGCATTAGTTCCAAGAGCAGAAATTGAAGGTGAAATGGGTGATTCTCACGTTGGTCTTCAAGCGAGACTTATGTCCCAAGCTTTAAGAAAATTAACAGGAACTATCCAAAAAACAGGCTGTGTGGCTATATTTATAAACCAATTAAGAGAAAAGGTTGGAGTTATGTTTGGAAATCCTGAAACTACAACAGGTGGAAGAGCTTTAAAGTTCTATTCTTCAGTTAGACTTGATGTTAGAAGAATTGATTCAATAAAGCAAGGTGAAGGCATTGTAGGAAACAGAACAAGAGTTAAGGTAATGAAAAATAAAGTAGCTCCTCCATTTAAGCAAGCTGAATTTGATATAATGTATAATGAAGGTATATCAAGGACTGGTAATATTGTAGATGTAGGTGTTAAAGAAGGAATAGTTCAAAAAAGTGGAGCATGGTTTTCTTATGGCGATATAAGACTTGGCCAAGGTAGAGAAAATGCAAAACAATACTTAAAAGATAATGCTGAAACAGCATTAGAAATAGAAAATAAGATAAGAGAAAAATATGATTTACCAGTTATGAAAGAGGTTTCTACAAATAAAAATGGCAAAGAAGAATAAATTTAATAATAATTCGAATATAGTTAGATAAATATGTTAATAATAATAGTCGATAATAGTAATATTCTAATTACTATTATCGACTTTATTATTTATATTTGGCAGAAAATAATCTCAAACAAGGATTTCATAATTATGTAAACAATTAAAATTTGTTTCCTTATTTATGTAACTAAACTTGACATAATTTTAATTTTAAGATAAAATAATAACAAATACTGGTTTTATCATATTTCAAATATCAGTTAGATTAAGTATGATGCCTACTACATTTTCTGTTAAACTATAAGTTTATATGAATGGAGGAGGTGTTGTTATGGATAAAATTCTTATTTGGGTAATAGTTGATATTATAGTATTAGTCGTATTAGGCTTAGTACTTTATAAAGCTATACAAAGCGCTTCTAAAACAAAGATAGAAGGCTTAGAAAAAGAAGCAGAAACTCTTTTGGAAAATGCTAAGAGAGAAGCTGAAGCTACTAAGAAGGAATCAATTTTAGAAGCTAAGGAAGAAGTTCATAGACTTAGAAATGATCTGGAGAGGGATTCAAGAGAAAGAAGAAACGAAATTCAAAGACTTGAAAGAAGACTTATTCAAAGAGAAGAATCCCAAGACAAAAAGAGTGATCTTTTAGAAAAGAAAGAAGAAGCACTAAATAAAAGATTACAAGAAATCGATGAAATGGAAGCAAATGTACAGGAGCTATATTCTAAAAGAAGAGAGGAGCTTGAAAGAATAGCAACTCTGTCTACTGAAGAAGCAAGAGAAATTCTTTTAGAAGAAGTAAGAAGAGAAATAACTCATGAAACTGCTATTATGATCAAAGATATAGAGGCAAAGGCTAAAGAAGAAGCAGATAAAAAGGCAAGAGAAATTATAACAACTGCTATTCAAAGATGTGCCGCAGATCATGTATCAGAGTCAACAGTACATGTTGTTGCCCTTCCAAATGATGAAATGAAGGGTAGAATTATAGGTAGAGAAGGTAGAAATATCAGAACTCTTGAAACATTAACAGGAGTAGATTTAATTATAGATGATACTCCAGAAGCAGTTATTTTATCAAGTTTTGATCCAGTAAGGAGAGAAATTGCTAAAATAGCTTTAGAAAAGTTAATTGTGGATGGTAGAATTCATCCAGCTAGAATCGAGGAAATGGTAGAAAGAGCTACTAAGGATGTTGAAAATGATATTAAAGAAGAAGGAGAACAAGCAACATTAGAAACTGGTGTTCATGGTGTTCATCCTGAAATAATTAAACTACTTGGTAGACTAAAGTATAGAACTAGTTATGGACAAAATGTGTTAAAACATTCTATTGAGGTTTCATATTTAGCTGGTGTTATGGCTGCAGAGCTAGGCTTAGATGTAAACTTAGCTAAAAGAGCAGGTTTACTACATGATATAGGTAAAGTAGCAACACAAGAAGAAGAAGGTCGCCATGCTGTAATAGGTGGAGATTTAGCTAAGAAGTATGGAGAATCACAAGCTGTATATAATGCTATAGCTGCGCATCATGGAGATGTTGAAATGTTAACACTAGAAGCTGTATTAGTTCAAGCAGCTGATGCTATATCAGCGGCAAGACCAGGTGCTAGAAGAGAAACTCTAGAAGCATATATTAAGCGTTTAGAGAAACTTGAAGAAATTGCAAATTCTTACGAAGGTGTAGAAAAATCATATGCGATTCAGGCTGGTAGAGAGATTAGAATTATGGTTAAACCAGATCATTTAGATGACGCTGGATCTATAGAATTAGCTAGAAGCTTAGCTAAGAGTATAGAAGAACAGTTAGAATATCCAGGTCAAATTAAAATTAATGTTATAAGAGAAACAAGAGCAGTAGATTATGCTAAATAATATAAGGTACATTTTGCAAAGCAAAATGTACCTTATTTTTTATTAAGGGAAAGAATTTTTTTAAATATAAAAAAATTTTCAAAATAAAGAAGGATTTTTCTAGTAGTCATAGAATATATATAATGCAAGGGTAAATACTTTGAATTTTATTGTAAACGATTTTTATCTAGGAGGTAAAGACAAGTGGAAGTATTAAAGGTTTCAACAAAATCAAATCCAAATTCAGTGGCAGGTGCATTAGCTGCCATAATTAAAGAAAAAAATATAGTAGAGATTCAAGCAGTAGGAGCAGGTGCTATAAATCAAGCAGTAAAAGCAATTGCTATAGCAAGAGGCTTCGTTGCCCCTAGCGGAAAAGATATTGTTTGTGTTCCAGCATTCACTGATATAGAAATAGATGGTGAAGAAAGAACAGCAATAAAACTAATCGTTCAACCAAGATAGTAAGTTCCATATTTTAAATATTATTTAAATGGAGTTTAAATTGGGGAGAGAATTTATTTGGGCAAAATAAAGAAAAGGACTACATTAAGGTAGTTCTTTTTCATAATAAGTTAAATAGCCCATTATAAACCTTGAAATTTTTTTTATTTGCATATATAATGAAATAGTTAAGTAGATAACTATTTTAAATTTAATGTAAAGAGGTGTGTTTAATGATATCTAAAGAGGTTGTAGTAAACAACGGAACTGGTTTACATGCTAGACCAGCAACTTTATTAGTAAAGAAGGCTTCATCTTTCAAATCAGATGTAAGCATTGAATTTAATGGGAAGAAAGCTAACGTTAAGAGTTTAATCGGAGTTCTTTCTTTAGGAGTTACTAAAGGAGCAAAAGTAACTGTTTTAGCAAGTGGAGATGACGAAGCTTTAGCAGTTGAAGAAATTGTTAACTTAATAGCTAGCTTAGAAGACTAAGATAAAAAAGTGCCAAGGGGCACTTTTTTATTTTCTATTTATAATATATAGTATGTAGTTAATTAAATAGTTTTAAGGAATTACATTTAAACATCAATAAAACTAAATCAATAGCTCCTGCAAATATAGCTATATATATTATTCTTTGTAGTAAAACTGAGCCACCAACTAATAAAGTAACAAGATTTATACTTAGTAATCCTATAAATCCCCAATTTATAGCACCAATTAATACTAATATAAAAGATATTTTATCCATTAAATTAATTTTACACATAATTTATCCCCCTTATGAATTAATACAGTATATATATATTAAAAAATAATCAAAATATAACTGAAAATAATTTAAAAAAGCTGAAAAAATAATTTTATTATGTTATAATACGAATTATAAATAAGAAAAATAAAAATTTATTCGGAGGTTATCTAAGGATGAGAGATTTATATAGTACACCGTTAAATTCAAGATATGCATCAAAAGAAATGAGTTATATATTTTCAGATGATATGAAATTTTCAACATGGAGAAAATTATGGGTTGCTTTAGCAGAAGGAGAAAGAGAATTAGGGTTAAACATAAGTGAAGAGCAAATAGAAGAGCTTAAAGCTAATATATATAATATAAACTATGAAGAGGCTATAAAAAAAGAAAAAGAAGTTAGACATGATGTTATGAGTCATGTATATGCTTATGGATTACAATGTCCTAATGCAAAGGGAATTATACACTTAGGAGCTACTAGCTGTTATGTAGGCGATAATACAGATATAATCATTATGAGAGATGCTCTATTACTAGTAAAGAAAAAGATAGTAACAGTATTAAATCATTTATCAAATTTTGCAATGAAATATAAAGATATGCCAACTCTTGGATTTACCCATTTTCAACCTGCACAATTAACTACAGTAGGAAAAAGAGCAACTCTTTGGATGCAAGATTTAGTTTTAGATATAGAGAACATAGATTTCTTATTATCTACTTTAAAGCTAAGGGGAGTCAAGGGAACTACTGGTACTCAAGCAAGTTTTATGACTTTGTTTAATGATGATGAAGAAAAAGTTAAAGAGTTAGACAATATAGTAGCTAAAAAGATGGGATTTGAAAGGAGCTATGGCGTAACAGGTCAAACATATCCTAGAAAATTAGATTCTATAGTATTAAATAGATTATCAGAAGTTGCACAAAGTGCTTATAAGTTTAGTAATGATTTAAGATTACTACAAAGTATGAAAGAAGTTGAGGAACCATTTGAAAAGAATCAAATAGGATCATCTGCAATGGCGTATAAGAGAAATCCAATGAGAAGTGAAAGAATGAGTTCTTTAGCAAGATATGTTATAGTAAATTCATTAAATCCAGCAATAACAGCTGCAACACAATGGTTTGAAAGAACTTTAGATGATTCAGCTAATAAAAGAATTGCAGTAGCAGAAGCATTCTTAGCTTTAGATGGAGTATTAAACCTTTATATTAATATTGCTGAAAATATGGTAGTATATGAAAAAGTAATAAAGAGTCATGTTAATAATGAACTTCCTTTTATGGCTACAGAAAATATAATGATGGAAGCTGTAAAAAGAGGTGGAGACAGGCAAGAGCTTCATGAAAAAATAAGAGTTCATTCAATGGCAGCAGCTCAAAGAGTGAAGGGAGAGGGCTTAGATAACGATTTAATAGAAAGAATTATAAATGATGATAGCTTTAAGTTAAGTAAGGGTGAAATATTAAATATAATAGATCCTACTAAGTTTGTTGGAAGAGCACCAAGTCAAGTTGTAGAATTTATAGAAAACTACATAAATCCTATAATTGAGGATAATAAAGAAGCATTAAAAGTTAAGAGCGAAATTTCTGTTTAACTTACAATTATTAAAAGTCATAATGTGTTTTATAATACATTATGACTTTTAGTAGTTTTAGAGATATTTAACAACTTTTACTTATAAATTGAATAAATTTATTTTGTTAGACAATAATTAATTAATGGAACTAATAATAGGAGGCGAATCTGTGGAGGTTAATAAAGATATTTATATGAATGAATGTATTAGCTGTAGCGGAACTGGCAGAATAAGCTGTGATTGTGGTACAGAAAAATCACCTAATCTAAGATGCGTAACATGTAGTGGAGAAGGTAGTTTTAAATGCCCAGTTTGTGATGGAGAAGGAGCATTTTAATTTAAACCTAAAGAAAATAAAAAAATATGTCTAACAATTAGTTGCAAGTTATATTATAGGTAGGGTACTCCTACCTTATTTTTTTATTTAAAATAACAAAATTTATTATAGTGTAATAGTATGTATTGTAATAATAATTAAAAAGAGGTTGCTATATTAATGTATATAAAAGATTTATTAAGAACTGAATTAGAAGTACCCAATCAAAAGAGTGTAATAATAACTAAAATCGGTAACGTAAAGGGAAAAAGAGAAGAAGATATTATTTATTTATTAGGTAATGTAGAGGGAAAGGGGAAGAATGCAGTTTATAGTAATATGCAAATTATAGTTTCTGACGGAGAAAATGGAAGTATGATTGATATAAGCTTAAGAGGAATAAGAGGGTATAATCCTAAAATAACTTTAGAAAACTTTAAAATTGATAAGAATAAGGAAATACTATTTACAATAGAAAATAAAGAGAATAATGGCTATATACTAGGAGAAATGTATTCAATAGATAGTGATAAAGAAGTGAAAATATTTGATACAGGCTACTATAAGAGAGAAGAAATTTATCAAGTATTATATCAAGATAATTATAAAGTTAATTTAGTAGATATAAATACTAATATAAATTACTTAATAGATATAAGTAAAAAGGATAAAGCTTATTTAAATAATATTTATGACTCTAATGGAAAGTTGAAAAAGGAGATATTTGGAAAGGTTTTGCCTGTATCTGAAATAAGTCCTATAAATTTAAGTAGGAATGATAAAATAGATATTTTATCAATACAAAAGATAATAGGAATAAATGAAAATGATATTTTAGGAAATTTAAATTGCATTCTAAGCTTTAAAGATACAAAATTTGAAAAAATAAATTCTTTTGTTACTATATTAGGAGAGAAAAGGCCTAATTCATTACTTAGATGTGAAGAAAAAGTATTAAATAATATAGGTGGAAAAGAGTATATAGATTTTTCAAAAGTTGAATTTATAGAATCAGAAGTTATAAAGGACAACTTAATAGAGAGAACAATAGAGAAAGAATTTTTATTAAATCCAGAAGAAGATAAAGTTACTTATTTATATAATAAAGTAAATTTAAAGGATAGTGATAGTTATCAGGTTTTAGTTTATTTAGAAGGACCTAGATTTTGTACTGAAAGAGGGGCAACTTTAGCTGTATTAGATAAAATAAATAATGAGTATAAAGTAATATCAAAAATAAGTAATGCAACAAGCCCTATAATTATTTCGGAAGACAAAACTAATGAATATAGAAACTTAATACTAAAAGTACTAGATAATGAGAGAGAGGATTTTAGAGTATTAAAGTTTAATGGAAATGCATATCCATTAGATCCTATAAAAGAAGAAAGAATAAAAAAAGGTAAAAAGATAAAGGGAATTGCAGCTATATCAGATGATTTATTTTATACAAGAGGAATTGAGTATAAATAAAAAAATAAGTTTATATCATTAAATTAATGATATAAACTTATTTTTAGTATTATATTTATTATAGAGTTACTTAATGTCATAAAGTCTTTCAGCAGATAGATCTCCACAATGAGGACAAGTGGTATCTAAAGGACCATCTCCCGCACAAGCTTCACAATAAATATCATAACAATGAGTACATTTATAAACTATATCGCCTTTAGTTGTATTACCACAATTAGGGCATTTGCTTTCATCATATCTCATTTTAAAATCTCCTTAGTTAGTATTTACTTATTAGATATTATTTACTTAGTTCAACAGTATTGCTTAAATCAACCTTAAATGCTTCTCCATCTTTCATCAAAATATGACCTGAGCTATAAGGTTTACCTTCTAATGTTATTATAACGTTTTTTACATTGAAATAATTACCAAATGTATTACATATAGCATTAAGGGTACTTGACTCAGCTCCACCACCTAGGTTTTGAGCTTTTACAAAGTTAGAAGAAAAATTCAATGTTATACAATCCTTATCTTCGTCAACATTAGCTGATATAAGTGAAATGTCTGTAGATATTGATGATGCAACCTCGTCATTAGGAGCCTTTTTTAACTCATTGACCAAAGCTGTTGCAACTGCTTTATTTTTTATTTCAATAGTTTCATTTATATAAACTATCTTATCATTAACAGCATCGTAATAATATATTTTAGCATTATCATTTATTATTTCTGGAGGAGTATTATTATTCTCTTTATTAATTGTATCATTTTCAGCTAAAT
Organism: Clostridium sp. MB05; assembly: GCF_046581255.1. Classification (NCBI taxonomy): domain Bacteria; kingdom Bacillati; phylum Bacillota; class Clostridia; order Eubacteriales; family Clostridiaceae; genus Clostridium; species Clostridium sp. MB05. The sequence continues at coordinate 1,894,610 of NZ_CP174370.1, forward strand.
TATTCTCATTAACATTAATTTTAGATGAATTATTTTCATTTACATTAATATTAGAGGTTGTATCGTTTTTAGCTGGAGTTTTAGGAGTACAAGAAATTATTGAAAAAGGTATAAATAATAATAGTAATGTAGCTATAATGTTCTTTTTCATTCAAAATTCCCCCTTTGAAATTATCTTTCTTATATTATAGCATAATTCGGCAATTGTTACAAATTTACAAAATTTTAATTATAACTAATAGCTAAAAATGCTATTATTTGAAAAAAGTATTAATATAGAATATAATATAAAACATTGGCTTAAATTATTAATTAAGTAATAATCATTAAAGATGAGAATTAATTTACGGGATTCCAAATACCATAAAGGAAAGAGGAGAAAATAAGTAATGCAAAAAACATCTAGGGTAAATAATGAAAGATATTTAGAAATAATGAGTGCTATTGAAGAGGTTTGTAAAAAAAGCTTAAATAAAAAATATTTGTTTCTTGCAGAGAACTTATGTAAAGAAATATGCAAATTAGAGACAACTTCTATAAATAAAGGAAAAGCAAATTCATGGGCTTGTGGAATTGTACATGCTTTGGGATTAAAAAATGGACTATTTACAAATAAAACAGAAATTAATATTAAAGCTGGGGATTTATATAAAATATTTAATGTAAGTAGTAGTACAGGGCTTTCAAAATCGAAGGAAGTAAGATCATTAATAGATATAGAAGATGAAAAATGGTTATTAACTTCTTTAAAGAGTGAAGTTGGTGAAATAGAAGGTAAAGAAGATAAAGAAGAAAGTAAAGAAATTGTAAAAAAGTTAGCATTAGATGAAGTCTGTGTTTCTAAAATGGAAGTTAATGTTAAAGAGGATGAAGACTTAAAAAAAGCTAATAAATTAGCTAATGAAGCATGGAACCAAAAGAATTATAATAAGAAAGTTAAGTTAGCTAGAGAAGCATTAGAAATAAGTAAAAATTGTGCAGAAGCGTATATAATACTTTCATATGATAACTCATTAAATATAAAAGAACAAAAAGCTTTAGTAATTAAGGGAATAGAAGCCGCTGAGAATGTTATAGGAAAAGAAAATCTAAAAAATTATATTGGAAAATTCTTAGATTTAGAAATTACTAGGCCTTATTATAGTGCAAAATATAGACTTGGAAATTTACTTTGGAGTATAAATGAAAAATTAGAGGCTATAAAAGAATTTAATGATTTAATAGAGTTATGTCCAGAGGATAGGCTATTAATAAGAGGCATATTGCTTTCTTGGCTCATCTCAGAGAGTTTAGATGAGGAGGCGGAGAATCTATTAGAAAGGTATAAGGGGGATTATTTACCATCTACAAAGTTTTCAAAGGCACTTTATTTATTTAAAGTTGGTAAAAAAGATGAGGCAGAGAGGGCATTAAGAATCGCGAATGCTTCTAATCAATTTGTTATAGATTATATTATAAAACAAAAAAGAATTCCTAAAAACCCACCAGAACTAAAGAGTCTAGGTTCGGAAGAAGATGCAATATACTATATGAAAAATGCAGAAACAGCTTGGGATTCAGTTCGTGGAGCAAAGGAATGGGTTAAGGCAGTTAAGAAAAAACTATAAAAATTTTAAGCTATTGTGTATTATAACGATAAAATTAGTTAGTGCACAATAGTTTTTTTTTATGCAATAAAATGGACTTAAATGGATAAAAAACAACAGAAAAATGAAATTGATATATGAAAATAAAGAATATATAATTTAGAAGATAAATTTATATGGATGGTGAAATATGGACATTACGATAATAATTAGTATAATATTTGCATTTACTTGTATCATTTTAGGATTTATATTAGAAGGAGGAGCTTTAGGAGCTTTATATCAATTTACAGCTTTATTAATAGTTGTAGGAGGAACGATAGGGGCTATTGGAGTTGCTTTTCCAGGAAAAATATTAAAAAGATTTCCTAAAGTTATTGCAATTGCATTTAAGAAGAGAGAAAGCAGTATTGTAGAAAATGTAGAATTTTTTAAGGAGATTGCAGTTAAAACAAGAAAAAATGGATTACTTAGCTTGGAATTAGACCTAAACAATCCTAACATAGATATTTTTATAAGAAAGGGCTTACAAATGATTGTAGATGGAATTGATCCAGAAATAATGAAAGGATCATTAGAAACTATGTTAGAGCAAATATCAGAAAGACATCATCAAGGAATTTCTATTTTTGAAGCAGCAGGAGGATATGCTCCTACTATGGGAATTATAGGAACAGTAATGGGACTAGTTCAAGTTCTGGGTAATTTAGATGATCCAAGCACTTTGGGGCCTAAAATTGCAGTAGCATTTATAGCAACGCTTTATGGTATAGGGACAGCAAATTTATTGTGGCTTCCAATAGCTAATAAACTAAAAATATTAAATAGTGAAGAAATAATAGAAAAAGAGATGTGTATAGAAGCACTATTACTTGTACAAGCTGGAGCTAGTCCAAGTTCTATAACAAGTAAATTAGAAGGTTTTTTAACAGAAGAAGAATTGAAAAAGCTTAAAGCTGGTGAGGAAAAATGATATGAAAAAAAGAGTAGAAAAACCAGAAAATCATGAAAGATGGCTACTTACATATTCAGATCTTATAACGTTACTTATGATATTTTTTGTGGTACTATATTCAGCTTCAACTGTAAATGAAACAAAATATAAACAATTAGCTACTTCAATGGGAGCAGTTTTTACTGGTGGATCAACGGTGTTAGGGAGTGAGGAGAATTCTGGAAGTTCAAGTGATAATGCTGGTGAGTTAAAGCCGTTAGTTCAAACAGAAGAAGAAAAATTAAAGGGAATAGAAAATCAAATTAATGATATAGTAAAAGATTTACAGTTAGAAGGAAGCGTATCAACTAGTATTGAAGAAAGAGGTCTTATTATAAGCTTTACAGATAGTGTGTTTTTCGATAGTGGAAAAGCAGATATAAAAGACGAATTAAAACCTAAGCTTATTTCTGTATCAAAGATTTTAAATAAAATTGATAACTATGTAAGAGTGGAAGGACATACAGATAATATACCTATAAATAATAGTGATTTCCATTCAAATTGGCAACTTTCATCTGTTAGGGCCTCTAATGTAGTTGAGTTTTTAATAAATTATGGAGAAATTTCTCCAAATAGATTATCTGCCGTAGGTTATGGCGAATATAGAAGTAGTGCTGATAATAATACAGAAGAAGGAAGAGCAAAAAATAGAAGGGTTGATATACTTATTTTAAATAATAAATTTGATGGAACAGAGGTAAATTAAAATTTAATTAAAAGCACTGTAAAATATTATGATTTTACAGTGCTTTTAACAAATTCTATAAATTATATAACTCTATAATATTAAATAGTAATTTATTATATCCCTGACAATAAGATATAGAAATAGGCATATTATCTTCATTAATTAGATAATCTATATTTCCAGAATCATTTTTGAAATATAAATCTAATAGTTTTCTAAAATAAATGGAGTTACACCCATCATAAATCTTAGCCATGATTAATGAACTAGGATAAAAAGATATATCATTAAGCTTTTTATATATTAAATAATAAGTTATAGAAATAGAAGTTTTTTGTATTTGTCTATAATCATATTTTTTTATATTATCAAAATCATTTATTAAGCCTTCAAAAAAAGCAAAGGAAGACGAATGAATAGTTAAAAGATCTTTATTCAAAAAACTTAATAGGGAATTAGTGTAGAAAGATATATTGTTTAAGAATTCCCATAAATTATTAACATCAAAGCTTTCTAGAGTTATATTTTCAGATATTTCCATATGAATGTCAGTAAGAATTCTTTTACTTTCACAAGAAACTTCAGCATTTCCACAAATAGTAGCATTTCTAATTAAATCAAAAGCAATTCTATTATCTTCTTTAGATCCAATTGCATATTTTCCATCACTATTAAAGAAATTAATTGTGCTTATAGAAAGATGAATTAAAGAAATTAAAGCTAAGTATGATAGGTTTACATAAGTAACTCCTATACAAAATAATACTATAAAAGCTATAAAATCAAATATAGGACCAATCCAAAGAAAGATTTTTAATCTTTTTAAAAGTATATTATACTCTAATTTAGAAGAAATTTTTATTGAATCAAAATGCAATCTACTAGTTATATCACTCTGTATTGATGGTCTTAATTTAAGTTTTATTTTAGAATCTTTTCTGTATATGGTAAAAGGAATCATATAATAAAAAGAGCACTTAAAACCTAAAATTAGAGATACTACATAGTGACTAAGTTCATGTAGAAAAAGAATTATATATTCTATAATAAAAATTTTTAAAGTTATAATAAGATACTGCAAAATCATCACCCTTAAAATTCATCTTAATTATTAATATAGAGTATTATATAAAAAAAGTGATAGTTTTTAGGAAAATAAATCAGCATTAAGAAAGCATAAAAAGTATGTAGTAGCTTTCTTAATGCTGTATAGAAAATCTACTCTCTAGCTAATTAAATATTAAGAATAGTAAAATGTCCAAGATATAATTTAAAAAGCTGTGAGATAATAGATATTTGCTATTAAACCTTATAACCAAGCTTTTTAAGCAAGGATTTAAATAATACAAATAATAATTCAGTACTATAAAATAATATTAAGTATATTAATGTATTATTCCTATTTTATATAAAAAATAATTTTATGGTATAATAGATTGACGTTTAAAAGGAGATGAAGAATATGAATATACAAATATTTGGAAGAAAAAAATGCTTTGATACTAAAAAGGCAGAAAGATATTTTAAAGAGAGAAAAATAAGCTTTCAATTCATTGATATAGATTTAAAGGGATTAAGTAGGGGAGAGCTAAATTCTGTAAAAAAGCAAGTTTCCATAAATGAATTAATAAATCAACTAGCAAAAGAATATAAAGGCTTAAATTTAGATAAAATTAGAAGTAGTGAAATGAAAGAAGAAATTTTATTAGAGAATCCTAAACTATTTAAGTCTCCAATAGTAAGAAATGGTAATATGGCTACTATTGGATATAAAAAAGAAGTTTGGGATACATGGAAATAAAATAAACTAAGGGTGAAACAAATGATTAAATTTAAAATACAAAAAGGTAAAAATGAGGAGCCTATTTTTAAAATAAGGATAAAGGATAAAGAGTTAGTTAATTATCCTTTTTTAAAGAGAGCTATAATTGAAGCTAAAGAGATAAAAGGAAGGTATAATTATCAAGTTCCACTTAGGTATTTTGTGCCTTTAGTAAACAATATAAATAAGGAAAGCTTATGTATAGATAAAGATAGCAAACTAGAGTTTTTTGAGTTTTGGGACGATTTTGAAGAAAAATATTATGCAAGTTTAACTGCGACTCCTAAGTTTATGAAATTATGGAGAGAGGAAAAATGCCCTAATATATTTAAAATTAAAATAGATATGGAAAATCTGACTTTAAGTAAGGAAATTGCATTTAAGAAAATAAATATTAGATTTGGAGAAATATAAAAAAGAATCAATGCTATATGCTTTGATTCTTTTTTATATAATTAATGAAGGAGATGAATTTATATGGATTAGCCATAAAGCTAATAGCTATCTTTAATTATATGAATATAAATACATAATTGTTACATATAAAAATAGTATTTTTAATAATTTTGATTTAAGTTATAAACTTTTATTTAAATTAATTTTTATGGTATATATATGTTCTAATTAACATTCCGCATCATCTACGGTTAAATTAAAATTAATAGTTAAAAGTCAAAATATAAGTTTAATAGCGAATTAGAATCAGATATATTTTTAAATTTTACATATATAGGTTCTTTAAAGTCATCTTATAACCATATAACTTACAATAATTGAAATAATATATTAAATGTAGAAACTTTAATAGAACCTATATATATGATTTTCAATAAATTAAAAAATATATATAATTATATAAATGTGCTATAATATAGATATATTTTTACGAAAGGCAAAAGTAATTATGAAGAATTTAATTAAACTATCAAACATACTAATTACTATAGCAATAGTTATAAGTTTATATGGTTTTTATAAAATATATGAAGTAAGACAACATCTACCTGTTGGAGCATGTCCGATTGAGGATAATAGACCTATATTATACGTAGGAATTTTCTTTATGATATTATCTATAATTGTATCTTATATAGAAGATACAAAATTAAAAAAGAAGATTAAACATTAAATATATTAAGATAGAGGGTAAGGGAAAATTTGAGACAACGAATTGAAAGAAAGTACATAATAAAAAAAATTAAAATCCTTATTGAGTTTTGTAAGAACGCTTTAGATTTATATAATTTAATGAAATTAAATTATGTAATAGAGATAAAGTTAGGAGAAGACTATTTATATGAAAAGGGAGATAATCTAGCCCAGACTTTAGAAAATTATTTTGTTGAAGAAGGTTATGATATAATAGTTGAATGCTATACAGAAGATAAAAATTCATATTTAATAATAGATTGTGAAGATGAAATAGATAATATGTGGGATGTAGTTAGTTTTATATATAGGTTGCTAGTTAAGCTTAATATAAAGCATGAAATTATTTGGTAATATCAATATGATAAAAAATTATTAATTTGATATAGATAAATTAATAAATAAATGTAAGGAAACTCGCTATTTATAAGTTAATTTAATTATCATTTTAATACTTTGTGTAATCTATTAAAAATAGTATAAGTGACTGAAAAGACTGAATATTAAGTAAATTTTAAAGGGCTTTTAAAGTTTGGCATACTTATTGCTTTTGTAATAAGTGAAACTTTAAAGGCTCTTTTAAGTTATAGAAATTTAAAACATATAGCTATGTGAAAAAATAATGTCAAAAAAATTTAAACGGTTACAAAAGTGGTATAAAAGAATAAGTCTATTATCAATCCGAGAATCCATTCTCGTTTTGATAATAGTTATTATATTCTCGAGTGATGTATTAAGTTTAAATTAATAAGTTTACATGAGGGGGAATATATTATTATGTTAGAAATGGGTAAAAGAAAAGCTAAGAGCACTTCTATTTTTGAGGTAGATGGAACACCTTCATTAAAAAAAGCAATGCCATTATCGTTACAACATTTATTAGCTATGATAGTTGGAAACGTAACACCTGCTATTATAGTTTCAGGAGTAACTGGGTTAAGTTTAAGCGATAAGACTCTTTTAGTTCAATGCTCACTATTTATGGCAGGAATTGCAACATTAATGCAATTATATCCTGTATGGAAGCTAGGTTCAGGATTACCAGTAGTAATGGGAATAAGCTTTGCATATGTGCCAACGCTAACAGCCATAGGTTCAGCCTATGGAATAGAAGCTATATTTGGAGCACAGTTAATTGGAGGATTTGCAGCTATATTAGTTGGAGCATTTATAAAGCCTTTAAGAAAGTTATTTCCTCCTTTGGTAGCTGGAACTGTTGTATTTACAATAGGGTTATCTCTATATCCAACAGCTATAAAATATATGGCTGGAGGAGCTACTGCAAAGGATTTTGGATCGCCTATTAATTGGACTATAGCTATAGTTACATTAGTTGTAGTTTTAATTTGTAATCATTTTACAAAAGGATATGTTAAGCTAGCATCAATATTAATAGGGATAGTTGTAGGATACATTTTTTCTATAGTTATTGGCAAAGTTGATTTTACAGCAATTACTGAAGCGGGATGGATTCAGGTTCCTACCCCATTGCATTTTGGGATGAAATTTATGCCTTCTGCAATAATATCTATGGTTATAATATATATAGTTAATTCTGTACAAGCTGTAGGAGATTATTCAGCTACAACAGAAGGGGGACTTAATAGAGAACCTAAGGATACTGAATTATCAGGAGGAATAATGGCAAATGGAGTATCAAGTATAATAGGTGCATTTTTTGGAGGGCTTCCAACTGCTACTTATAGCCAAAATGTTGGAATAGTTGCAATGACAAAGGTTGTTAGTAAATTTATAATAATGATAGCAGCTGTATTTATGTTAATTGCAGGTTTTATACCTAAATTTGGAGCATTAATCACAACAATACCACAAAGTGTTTTAGGTGGAGCTACCATAATAGTATTTGCTATGATTACTATGACAGGAATTAAAGTAATTATTAAAGACGAACTTTCAAGTAGAAATATGAGCGTTGTAGGTCTTTCTGTTGCTCTTGGAATGGGTATAACACAAGTTCCAGGTGCTTTAGATACTTTTCCAAGCTGGGTTAATATGGTTTTTGGAAGTTCACCAGTAGTAATAACAACTTTATCAGTAATACTATTAAATTTAATACTACCAAAACAAACTATAGAAGAAGAAGATAACGAAAGAAGCAAAATAGAGATATAAAATAAAAGACTATATATAGAACTAAAATTTTATGTATAGTCTTTAATAGTTTATAAATAAATATAAGAATATTTTAAAGTTATAGTATTTACTATTTTTAACTTAAGTGAAGCAAGCTTTAAAAATCCTTTTGAATTATAGAAATTCCAAACATATATATGTAAGAAAAATAATATTAAAAGGAATTTAAAAGGTTATGAAATACAAAAATAATATAAAAGAATAGCGTTATTATCAAAATGAGAAGAAAGTTCTTCAGTTGATAATGATGATATATTCTCGAGTGATGTATTAAATTATAAATCTTACATGAGGGGGAATATATTATTATGTTAGAAATGAGTAAAAGGAAAAAGAGGAGTACTTCAGTCTTTGATTTAGATGGAGTTCCTTCGCTAAAAAAAGCAATGCCCTTATCATTACAACATTTACTAGCTATGATAGTTGGAAATGTAACACCAGCTCTTATAGTTGCAGGGGCAACTGGATTGGATTTAAGTGATAAAACTCTTTTAGTTCAATGTTCATTTTTCATTGCAGGAATTGCAACGTTGATGCAATTATATCCTGTATGGAAGATAGGATCAGGATTACCAATGGTAATAGGAGTAAGCTTTACTTATGTACCGACATTAATTGCTATAGGATCAACCTATGGAATAGAAGCTATATTTGGAGCTCAGCTGGCTGGTGGATTTGTAGCTATATTATTTGGCGCTTTCTTAAAACCTATGAGAAAATTATTTCCGCCACTAGTTGCAGGTACTGTTGTATTTTCTATAGGATTATCTTTATATCCAACAGCTATAAGATATATGGCTGGAGGAACAGATGTAAGTGATTTTGGATCTCCTATTAATTGGGCAATAGCTATAATTACATTAGTTGTAGTTTTGTTTTGTAATCATTTTACAAAAGGATATGTTAAACTAGCTTCAATATTAATAGGGATAATTGTAGGTTATATAATTTCCATGATTATGGGAAGAGTTGATTTTACAGCAATTTCAACTGCAGCATGGATTCAAGTTCCTACTCCGTTTCATTTTGGAATTAAGTTTATACCTTCAGCTATAGCATCTATTAGTGTAATATATATAGTTAATTCTGTAGAAGCTGTAGGAGATCTTTCAGCTATAACAGAAGGAGGACTTAGTAGAGATGCTAAAGATACTGAGATATCAGGAGGAATAATAGGAAGCGGTGTAGCCAGTGTACTTGGTGTGCTTTTTGGAGGACTTCCGACAGCTACTTATAGTCAAAACGTTGGAATAGTTGCAATGACAAAAGTTATTAGTAAATTTGTAGTTATGATAGCGGCTTTATTTATGTTAATTGCAGGTTTTATACCTAAATTTGGAGCATTAATTACAACAATACCTCAAAGTGTCTTAGGAGGAGCAACTATAATAGTGTTTGCTATGATTACAATGACAGGTATTAAGATAATAATTAAAGATGAATTGTCAAGTAGAAACATGAGCATTGTAGGACTTTCAGTTGCTCTTGGAATGGGAGTAACACAAGTTCCTGGAGTTTTAGATGCATTTCCAAGTGGGGTGAACATGGTTTTTGGAACTTCACCGGTGGTAATAACAACTATATCAGTAATATTATTAAATTTAATATTACCAAAGAAAACTATAGAAGAAGAAGAAAATGAAAGAAGCAAAATAGAAGGATAGTATTATAAAAAGGCTACACATAAGCATAAATTAAGGCTTTATGTATAGCCTTTAATATATTATAAATTAAATGCATATGATAATTATAAAATTTACAAAAAGGTAATTAATGGCATGGGAATTGCTATTAATTATATATAAGTAAAATATTAAAATATTTAACTTATATTATAAAACTTAAAGAGGTGTTTAGATATGTCATCTATATTGAAAGAAATTCAAGGTGCTGTAATGAAATACATCAATATAGTAGAAAAAATACTTATGGTAGATGTAGAAGTAGTAGATGAAAACTTAATAAGAATTGCAGCTACAGGCGCATATAGAAATAGAATAGATAAAGATATATCGAAGCAAGGATATGCTTATAGAGAAGTATTAAAAACAGGAGAATTTAAAGCTATAACTGAACCTGGTAAAGATAGCATTTGCAGAAATTGCATAAAAAGAGGAAAGTGTGAAGAAGTTTTTGAAATGAGTACTCCAATAAAATTACAGGGTAGAATAATAGGAGTTATAGGCTTAGTTTGTTTTAGTAAAGAACAAAAACATCATATAATGGAAAGATTCGAAAACTATAGAGCTTTTATGGAACAAATAGCAGAGTTTATAAGTACTGCAGCCTATGAAAATATACAACGAAAAAGAGAAGATGTAGTAGTAAAATCTTTAAATCTAATAATAGATAAAATGGATCAAGGAGTAATGGTGTTAAATAAAAATGATAAAGTTACTCATATAAATTCAAAAGGTGTTGAACTTATAAAGCATGTAGATAATTTTTTTGCATCAAAGGTAGTTATAGAATCAACTGGTGATAGTTTATTTCAAATGGAAATTTACAAAGTTTCTATAGGAAATCAAAGTTTTCAATTTATAGGCAATATTTTTTCTATGGGGATAAATGATAAACAATTTGATAAGATATTTATTTTTAGAGATTATAAAGGTTTTAGAGATGATATCTCAGAATATACTAATATAAAAAAGGTTATTAAGACAGAAAATATATTAGGACAAACCAAAATTATGAAAGAGCTAAAGAATAAAGTGAAGAAAATAGCACTTTCAACTTCTACAGTATTAGTTACAGGGGAAAGTGGTACAGGAAAAGAGGTTTTTGCTAGAGCTATACATAATGAAGGAAATAGAAAAACTAAGGCTTTTGTAGCCATAAACTGTGGAGCAATTCCAGATACACTATTAGAAAGCGAATTATTTGGTTACGTTAAGGGAGCATTTACTGGAGCAGACCCTATGGGGAAAATAGGTAAGTTTGAGCTTGCTAATAAAGGAACAATATTTTTAGATGAAATAGGAGATATGCCAATTTATCTTCAAACAAAGATTTTAAGAGTTTTACAAGAAAGAAAGATAACAAGAGTAGGATCAAATAAAGAAATAGATATAGATGTTAGAGTAATTGCAGCAACAAATAAAAATCTAAAGGAACTTATAAAAGAAAATAAGTTTAGAGAAGATTTATATTATAGATTAAATGTTATTCCATTTGAAATTCCAGCATTAAGAGAGAGAATAGATGATATAGAGATATTAATAAGCTTTTTTATAGAAAAGTACACAAATCTTTTAGATAAGAGTTTTAAATCTATAACAATTACTGAAGAAGTAAAAAAAGCTTTTTATAGCTATTCTTGGCCAGGAAATGTTAGAGAGTTGGAAAATACTATAGAATTTATAGTTAATATGATAGGTGTAGATGGAATAATAGATAAGGAAGTTATACCAAAGAATATTTTATCTGCAGAAAAAGCACAATTATTTATAGATAGAGAGGATATTATACCATTAAAGGAATTAGAAGAAATAGAAATAAAAAAAGCACTAGATTTATATGGTACTACCACTGAAAACAAAAAGAAGATAGCACAAAAATTAGGAATAGGAATAGCAACTTTATATAGAAAGATAGAAGAGTATAAATTATTAAGGTAGAAGATAATTTTATCATAAAGAAATTACAGCAAATTAGTAAATAAAAAGCTAATAAAATTATTTAGAGGTGTTGGCTTTTTATAAAATAAATATAAGTAATAAACACAATACGCAAGCATTGACAGGATATATATAGCAATAAAATTTTATATATTCTAGTTATGTAAATAATTACAAAAAATTTGTGGAGGTGTAAAATGACTTACAAAGTAATAGGGAGTAGCGTAAATAGATTAGATGCAGTTGCTAAAGTAACAGGTAAAGCTAAGTATGTAGACGATTTTTTTGAAAGAGATATGCTAGTTGGAAAAGTTCTAAGAAGTCCTTATGCACATGCTAAAATAAAAAGTATAGATGTTGAAGAGGCTAAATTATTAGAAGGAGTAGAAGCTGTAATAACTTATAAGGATTTACCAAATATTAAGTTTGGAACAGCAGGACATCCATGGTCTTTAGAGGAAAGTCATAGAGATATTGAAGATAGGTTAATACTTACTGATAAGGCAAGGTTTGTTGGTGATGCAGTAGCAGCAGTTGTAGCAACTGATGAAATAATAGCCGAAAGAGCTTTAAAACTTATAAAGGTTGAATATGAAGTTTTACCTCATATTATAAAGCCGGAAGATGCTATAAAAGAAGGAGCTCCAGCAATACATGAAGAAATACCTAATAATATTTTGAGCCAAATGGGATCAGAATCAGGAAAGGTAGAAGAAGACTTTAAGAATGCGGATAGAATTTTTGAAGATACCTTTGAAACTAGCATGGTTCAACACTGTCAAATGGAAAACCACAGTGCATATGCTTATGTTGATGGAGAAGGAAGAATAGTTGTTGTATCATCAACTCAAATCCCTCATATAGTTAGAAGAATAGTTGGGCAAGCTTTTGGGATACCTTGGGGAAAAATAAGAGTAATTAAACCATATATTGGAGGTGGATTTGGTAACAAACAAGACGTAGTTCTTGAACCACTAACAGTAGCAATGAGTTTGGCTGTGCATGGAAGACCAGTAAGATATGGATTAAGTAGAGAAGAATGTTTTATAGATACAAGAACTAGACATGCTATGAAATTAAAATTTAAGACTGCAGTATCAAAAGAAGGAAAATTACTTGGAATATATATAGAGAACTTAGTTAATAATGGAGCCTATGCTTCACATGGTCATTCAGTTACCATGAGTGCAGGAGGAAAATTTAGACCATTATATGATTTTAATTCAATTAAATATAATCCCAAAACAGTTTATACAAATCTACCAGTTGCAGGAGCTATGAGAGGATATGGTGCACCTCAAATGTTTTTTGCCATAGAAAGCCATGTTGAAGATATAGCAAGAGAATTAAATATAGATCCTATAGAATTTAGATTAAATAATTTAATAAGTGAAGGCTATGTAGAACCAGTTAGTAAGAATATAGCAAGAGCTTTTGCTTTGCCTGAATGTATTAAAAAAGGAAAAGAGCTAATAAAATGGGATGAAAAGAAAAACTTATATAAAAATCAAAGTGGAGACAAAAGAAAAGGAATAGGAATGGCTTGCTTTAGCTACTTTAGTGGAACACATCCAGTTGCTTTAGAGGCAGCAGGAGCAAGAATAGTTATGAATCAAGATGGTTCAGTTCAGTTACAAATCGGAGCAACTGAAATAGGACAAGGTAGTGATACGGTTTTTGGTCAAATGGTAGCAGAAACTTTAGGATTACCTATGGATATGGTACATGTTATAAGCACTCAAGATACTGATGTAACTCCTTTTGATACAGGGTCTTATGCATCTAGACAAACTTTTGTTTCAGGAGCAGCAGTAAAAAAGGCGGCATTAGAAGTAAGAGAGAAGGTTTTAAACTTTGCAAGTTCTAAGTGTGGATTAGAAAAAGAGGCTTTAGACCTTGAAAATTGCAATATAATAGAAAAAGAATTAGGTAGAATTGTATGTTCATTAGAAGAAATTGCTATGGAGTCCTATTATGACAGAATAAAATCCTGCCCTATTACAAGTGATACATCTGTTAATGTTAGAAGTAATGCAATAGCCTATGGAGTTACTTTTACAGAGGTCGAAGTAGATATAAAAACAGGACAAATAGAAGTTCTAGAAATATACAATGTTCACGATTCAGGTATAATTATGAACCATAAGTTGGCAGAAGGACAGGTTCATGGTGGAGTTAGTATGTCATTGGGATATGCTTTATCAGAACAAATGTTATTTGATGAGAAAACTGGAAAACCATTAAATAATAATTTGCTTGATTATAAGTTACAAACAATAATGGACACTCCTAATATAGGGTCAGCCTTTATAGAGAAATTTGAACCAGCAGCTGGTTTTGGTCAAAAATCACTAGGTGAAAATACAACAATTTCTCCAGCACCAGCAATACGTAATGCAGTATTAGATGCAACAGGAGTTTCATTTAACAAAATTCCGATGAATCCTCAGTCAGTTTTTGAAAGATTTAAGGAAGTTGGACTAATATAAGGGGGAATAGAGATGTTTGATATAGAGAATATTCATGGACCTAAGACCATAGAGGGAGCCTTAGACATTTTAGAAAGTAGAGAAAATGTAAAAATAATAGCTGGTGGCACAGATGTATTAATAAAGTTGCATCATGGAAGCATGCAAGGAGTGGAACTTTTAAGTTTAAGAGACATAGAAGAGCTAAAAGATATAAAACTAAATGATAAAGAAGAGATAGAAATAGGAGCTATGGCAACATTTACTGATATATTTAGAAATGAAATAATAAATGAAAATATATACGTGCTATCAGAAGCAGGTGTTTCCATGGGAGGGCCTCAAGTAAGGAATATGGCAACTATAGGTGGAAATGTATGTAATGGAGCAGTTTCAGCAGATAGCGCAACAACTCTTTTTGCTTTAAATGCGACTCTCTTACTAAAGAGTAAGAAAGAAGAAAGACTTGTTCCTATAAAAGATTTTTATCTTGGACCTGGTAAAGTTAGCATTCTTCCAAATGAAATATTAACAAAAATAATAATAAAAAAAGAAGATTATAAAGGTTACAAAGGAAATTATATAAAATTTAGCAATAGAAAAGCAATGGATATTGCAATGCTTGGAGTTTCAGTAGTTGCACATATAGAAGAAAATAAATTTAAGGATTTGAGAATAGCTTTAGGGGTAGCGGCCCCAACTCCTATAAGATGTGTACAAGCTGAAGATTTTTCTAAAAACTTAGATATAAGCATAGATAATATAGAAAAAATATCAGAAAAAGCTATGTTAGATGCAAAACCAAGAAATTCATGGAGAGGATCTAAAGATTTTAGAACTCATCTAATTAAAGAATTAACTAAAAGAGGAATATTAGAAGTTATTAAAAGAGCAGGAGGAGAAGTTAATGAGTAGCGACTTTATGAAGAAAATAACTCTTATAGTAAATGGAAAAAAACATACTTTAGAAGTAGATATAAGAGAAACACTGCTAGAAGTATTAAGAGAAAGATTACACTATACAGGAGTAAAAAGAGGTTGCTCTGTTGGTGAATGTGGTGCATGTACAGTTTTAGTTGATGGAACACCTATAGATTCATGTATATATATGGCTGTATGGGCAGAGGGGAAAGAGATACTAACTGTAGAAGGATTAGAGAGAAATGGAGAACTTTCAAAGGTGCAAAAAGCATATATAGATGAAGGAGCAGTACAATGTGGTTTTTGTACTCCAGGATTAGTTCTTACAACTACTTCTCTTGTAAATAGTGGAAAAAAATATACAGATGAAGAGATAAAAAGAGAAATATCAGGACATTTATGCCGTTGCACAGGATATCAAAAGATATTTAATGCAACTAAGAAATCTTTAGAAGATTAAAGAACTCTATAAAGTTAAATATAAAAGGGCTTGTGACTATTAAAGTTATAAAATTTGGAGGGGTCAATATGAAAAAAACCTTATTTATAAAAAATATTAAAGCTTTAGTAACCTGTGACGAAAAAGATAATCTCTTTGAAAACGTAAATATATATATAGAAGATGGAATTATAAAATATATAGGTAACGACATTTTTGAAGCAGAAGAAGTAATTGATGCTAAGGATATGTATGTGTATCCAGGACTTGTAAATAGTCATCATCATCTTTTCCAAACCTTCACTAGAAATTTACCACAAGTTCAAAATATGGAACTTTTTGATTGGTTAACTACTTTGTATGAAATTTGGAAGGGAGTAGTTTCAGAATCTGTAAGATATAGTGCTTTAGTTGGAATGGGAGAACTAATGAAATATGGTTGCACAACTTGCTTTGATCATCATTATCTTTTCCCAGAGAAAGCTGAAGAAACTCTTATAGATGCACAATTTAATTCAGCTAAAGATTTAGGAATTAGATTTCATGCTTCAAGAGGAAGTATGAATTTAAGTAAAAAAGATGGAGGGTTACCACCAGATTCAGTTGTTCAAAAGATGGATAAGATATTATATGACTCAGAAAGAGTAATAAAAAAATATCATGATGCGAATGATTTTTCTATGAGGCAAGTAGTCTTAGCGCCTTGTGCTCCATTTAATGTAACTGCAGAGTTAATGAAGGAAAGTGCAAAACTTGCTAGAAAATATAACGTAAGACTTCATACACACTTAGCAGAAACATTGGATGAAGAAAGGTATACTCTTGAAAGATTTAATATGAGACCACTTGAATATATGGAAACCATTGATTGGATTGGTAGTGATGTATGGTATGCTCATGGAATTCATTTTAATGATGATGAGCTTAAGGTTTTAGCAAAAACACAAACAGGAGTAGCGCATTGCCCTATATCAAATATGAAATTATCATCAGGTATTGCAAGAATTCCAGAAATGATAAATTTAGATGTTCCAGTTGGATTAGCTGTAGATGGAAGTGCAAGCAATGATGGATCTAATCTTTTAGAAGAGCTTAGAGTTTGCTATTTACTTCATAGATTAAATTGGAGTAATAAAGCACCAACAGGTTATGATATACTAAAAATAGCAACAAAGGGAAGTGCAAGAGTTCTTGGAAGAAAAGATATAGGTGAGCTTTCAGTTGGAAAAGCAGCAGATTTATTTATGATAAACTCTAATAGAATAGAGTTTATAGGGGCTCAATATGATCCAAAATCAATATTAGGTACTGTAGGTTGTAAATCACCAGTTGACTATACAATAGTAGCAGGAAAAATTGTCGTAAAAGATGGTAAACTTACTACCATAGATGAAGAAAAGACTACTTTTGAAGCAAGAAAAGCAGTAGAAACTTTATTTAGCAAAATATAATGAATTATAATAGTATAATTTTGTGAATTTCCAACTATATATGAAAGCGGTTACTTGAAAATAAGGAAGTAGGTGTAAGAATGAATGCAATAATTTTGGCATCTGGTTTCAGTAAAAGAATGGGGAAAAATAAGCTTTTAATGAAAATCGGTAAAGAATTAATAATTGAAAAAGTAATAAAAACAATAAAGATAAGTAATTTTTCAAATATAATTTTGGTTGGAAATGATAAAAAGGTTATAGAACTTGCTATTAATTATGGAATAAAGCCTATAAAAAATGAATCTCCAGGTTATGGCCAAAGTCAATCCATAAAGCTAGGATTAAAAGAAGCAAATTTAGAGTATAACTTTATGTTTTTTTGTGGAGATCAGCCATTTATAGATACAGAATCCATAAATAAATTAATAGATGCTTCTAATTTGTATAAAGAAAATATAATAATTCCTAGATTTATTGATAAAATAGGAAGTCCTGTAATTTTTCCTAAAAGCTTAAAACAGAACTTAGAAAATTTACAAGGAGATGTTGGAGGAAAAGAAGTAATTAGGAATAATAAAGATCTAGTAAAATATGTAGATATAGATAATTGCTTATTTTTACAGGATATAGATACTATAGAGGATTATAAAGAGTTTATTGAAGTTATAAAAAAATAAAGAAACAGTTATCAAAATGATATAAATTATTATTTTGATAACTGCTTTATTTCATATAATAGAGATTATTTATAATTATTATAAATATATAGAAATTTCTATCTTATATTTTAAAGACACTGCTTAAATAGCAATTTTATTCCATAGATTTAGCTCTTAAAAAATTAATTAATATAAAAGTATATAAGATTAAAAACGTTATTTTGAAAATTAACCTATAAATAAAGCTTTAAATATAGATTTGGCACAAATTATGCTGAATATAAATTTAGTTATATATATAGTACATAAATTAAAATGGAGGGGTCCAATATGGATTATAAATATATCTATGAAGAAATTGTAAAGTGTGCAGAAAAGTATAAAGATGATATGAGTAACTTTTTAAGAGAAATAATAGCCATACCTTGTGAAAGTTGCAATGAGGAGCTTAAGATATTAAGAATAAAAAAAGAAATGGAAAAGGTAGGTTTTGATAAAGTAGAGATAGATCCCATGGGAAACATATTGGCTTATATAGGAAGAGGAAGTCATTTAATTGCATTAGATGGACATGTAGATACTGTTGGAGTTGGTGATCCTAGTCTTTGGAATTATAATCCTTATGAAGGCGACGAAGATGAAGAAATAATCATAGGAAGAGGATCCAGTGATCAAGGTGGTGGAATAGCTGCTATGGTATATGCTGGGAAAATAATAAAGGAACTAAATTTAGAAGATGATTATACTTTATTAGTAACATGTACTATACAAGAAGAAGATTGTGATGGCTTATGCTGGCAATATATAATTAATGAGGATAATATAAGACCTGAGTTTGTAGTTATTACAGAACCAACTTCTTGTAATATATATAGAGGTCATAGAGGAAGGGTAGAAATAAGGGTTAGCGCTAATGGAATAAGTTGCCATGGATCTGCACCAGAAAGAGGAGAAAACGCTATATTTAAGATGGCTCCTATATTAAATGAATTAAAAGATTTAGATAAAGAGCTAATGGATAATGACTTTTTAGGAAAAGGAACATTAACAGTATCAGAAATATTTTACTCATCTCCTTCAAGATGTGCAGTAGCAGATGGATGTAGCATTTCAGTAGATAGAAGGTTAACAGATGGTGAGAGCTATGAATTTGCAATAAATCAAATTAAAAATTTACCTTCAGTAAAGAAAGCAAAAGCAGATGTGTCAATATATAATTATGATAAAGAATCTTATACTGGACTTTCATATAAAACAGATTCATACTTTCCAACATGGGTTATTCCAGAAGAGCATGAGGTTTGCCAAACTTTTATAGAGGCTTATAGAAACCTATTTAATGTAGAGCCTATAGTAGATAAGTGGACCTTTTCAACTAATGGAGTATCTATAATGGGAAGATACGGAATTCCATGTATAGGTTTTGGGCCAGGGCATGAAGATCAAGCTCATGCTCCGAATGAAAGAACATGGAAAAGTGAAATAGTAAAATCAGCTGCTATGTATGCATTAATTCCTACAATATATATAAATAAAATAAAAAATAAATAAAGGAAAAAAGAAGTATTAGAATTTCTAAAGCTTCTTTTTTTATACTTTTCTTACCTTCAGTTTTTTATCATTATAATAATTGTAAGGGTAAGGAAAAAATGGTAAGATAATATATGAGAGGATTATAATCAATAATATAAAACAAAAGGTGATAGCATGGAAGAAAAGTTTATTAAGGACATAGCTAGTCGAATAAGTGATGGAATTATAATTTTAAATTCTAACAACAAAGTAATTTATGCAAACAATTACGTAAGAAAAGCCTTAAGTATTGAAAGTATTGATTTAGAAAAGGTAGAAATATCCACATCAGAGGATGCAGATAAAAATACAATAGGATTAAAGGCAAAGGGTATTGAATATGATGGAATAGGGGAATTTTTAGAAACTAATCTGGACTCTTATAATTATAAAAGCATAGTTATATTAAATAAGATATGCAAAAAGAATAAGTGTAATAATATAACAGAAAGTAATGCTTGGGGAGAAATAAAATTAGAATCCGTAATTGGAGAGTCTGAAGCTATGAAAAATATAAAAAGAAAGATTATTAAAATAGCTAATTCAACTTCATCTATACTTATAACAGGGGAAAGTGGAACAGGAAAAGAGGTAGTAGCAAGAGCTATACATTCACAAAGTAATAGAAGAAATAAACCTTTTATTGCTATAAATTGTGCTGCTATACCAGAAGCACTTCTTGAAAGTGAGTTATTTGGATATTCCAAAGGTGCTTTTAGTGGAGCAAATAATAATGGTAGAGTTGGAAAGTTTGAGCTTGCAAATGGAGGAATAATATTTTTAGATGAAATTGGAGATATGCCTCTTTCTCTTCAAGTAAAATTACTTAGAGTTCTTCAAGAAAGAAAATTTTCTAAAATAGGCTCAAATAAAATGATAAACTTAGATATAAGAGTTATAGCTGCAACTAATAAAGATATAAAAGAAATGATAAAAGAAAAGAAATTTAGAGAAGATCTTTATTATAGAATAAATGTAATACCAATAGAAGTACCTAATCTTTCAGAGAGAAAAGAGGATATAAGACAATTGGTATTAAGTTTTATAGATAAATACTGTACAACGTATAATTTAGAAAAAATAGATATAGAAGATGATGTTATAGAAAAACTTAAAAATTATCCATGGCAAGGTAATATAAGAGAATTACAAAATGCAGTAGAGTTTATGATAAATCTTGTAGATGATGATAACAGAATAACTTGTAGTATATTACCTGATTACATTTTAGAATATTATAGCTCACATGAAGAAAGTACTTTGGATAATATTATAGATGGAGATTTTATAACATTAGAGGAGCTAGAAAAGAGATATATAAATTATGCATTAGAAAAATATGGACATGACACTAAAGGGAAATCTAAAGCTGCAAAGAAGCTTGGAATAGGACTAGCTACTTTATATAGAAAAAGTTAATATAAAATAAAATACTTATTTTATTTAAAATATAAACTAAATATAGTAGAATTTTATATAAAATCATATATAGATAAACTATGTTAAGGAAGGTTTTATAAATGAAATACAAATGCTTAATTTTAGATCATGATGATACAGTTACAATGAGTACACCTAATATACATTATCCATCATTTGTAGAGGCACTTAAAGTATTAAGACCAAATACAGAGATATTAACACTTGAAGACTTTGTTTCAAATTGTTTTAGCCCAGGATTTTCAGAACTATGCAAAGATATTTTGAAATTTAATAAAGAAGAGCAGGAATATCAATATAAAGTATGGACTAGCTATACGAAGTCAAAAATTCCAGAGTTTTATCCTGGCTTCGCAGAGTTAATAAAAGATTTTAAAAATGCAGGTGGAATAATTTGTGTTGCCTCACATTCAGAAAGTGAACAAATTAAAAGAGATTATATGATTAATTGTGGTATAGTACCAGATAAAATATTTGGTTGGGATCTTGAAGTGGATAAGAGAAAACCAAACCCATATCCGATTAAAGAAGCTATGAGGGTCTTTAATTTAAGTAGTAAAGATATCTTAGTTGTTGATGATTTAAAACCAGGATTAGATATGGCGAAAAGTTGTGATGTTGATTTTGCTAGTGCAGGATGGTCACATTTAATACCGGAAATAATTGATTTCATGAAAGATAACTCAAATTACTATTTATCAAGTGTTAGTGAATTAAGAGATTTGGTATTATAGAATTGGTTTGAAGTTACTGGAAATTCAAAATGCTTCTGAAAATTATGCTTTAATAGTATAAATTTCAGAGGCTATTTTTTATTCTTAAAATGATAATTACATTTACTAAATTGATAATAAATTTAAATTTTATTAATTTTAAAGTCACTCTATAAAAGTATATTGATTTAAAATAAAAATTTTAATCATCATTAATACTTTTATATAACTAAGTAGAAAAAAATAGAATATAATAATTCAATTATTACAATTTTGGCATGGATAATGCTTTATATAATTTTGATTATATTATACTGGAGGGAAAATAAATGATTTTAATAGGTAATGGTATAGTTATAACTCAGGATATTAATAACCCCATTATAAATAATGGAGCTGTTGCTATAAAAGATAAGGTAATAGTTGAAGTTGGAGATTTTGAAAGCTTAAAAATTAAATATAAGGATTTTGAATTTATTGATGCTAAAGGCAAAGTAATAATGCCAGGGCTTATTAACACACATCATCATATTTATAGTGCTTTTGCAAGAGGAATGGATGCAAAGGAAGATCCAGCACAAAATTTTAATGAAATATTAGAAAGACTTTGGTGGAAGCTAGATAAAAAACTAACACTTGAGGATACAAAATATAGTGCATATACAACATATATTGATTGTATTAAGAATGGTGTTACTACTGTTTTTGATCATCATGCAAGTCCTATGAGCATAACTGATAGTCTATTTACTATAGGGGATGTGGCTAAAGAGCTTGGTATTAGAACATCTTTATGTTATGAAGTATCAGATAGAGATGGATTTAATATAACTGATGAAGGTATAAATGAAAACGTAAACTTTATAAAATATGCAAATAAAGAAGAGGATGATTTAATAAAAGGTTTATTTGGACTTCATGCTTCCTTTACTTTAAGTGATAGAACTTTAGAAAAGTGTGCAAAGGAAATACAAGGACTAAACTCAGGATTTCATATTCATGCCGCAGAAGGAATATCTGATTTACATGAGGCTTTAAAGAATGGTGGGAAGAGAGTAATTGAAAGACTTTATGATTTTAATATATTAGGAGAAAAAACTTTAGCCGTTCATTGTGTTCATATAAATAATAGAGAAATGGATTTACTAAAATATACTAATACAAATGTAGTTAACAATCCAGAATCTAATATGGGAAATGCAGTTGGATGCTCTCCAGTACTAGAAATAATTAATAAAGGAATAAATATAGGAATGGGAACAGATGGATACACTAGTGATATGTTTGAATCCATGAAGGTCTTCCCTATAATACAAAGACATAATAGATGTAATCCAAGTGTAGCTTTTAATGAGACATTTAAATTGTTATTTGAAAATAATAGAAATATAGCAAATAGATTCTTTAACAAGGAACTTGGAATATTAAAAGAAGGTGCTTATGGAGATGTGATTATAGTTGATTACAATCCTTTGACTCCAATGAATGCAAATAATATAAATGGTCATATGCTTTTTGGATTTACAGGTAGATCTGTCTTAACAACTATAATTAATGGAAAAGTTGTGATGAAAAATAGAGAATTAGTAAATATAGATGAAGAAAAAATATTTGCAAATTCAAGAAAAATAGCACAAAAATTATGGGATAAAATGTAATAGTTCTTAATTATATATTTAAAAATTTTTTATTTATAGTAAAAATATATAGCAATATGAATTCATATAAAATTTGTTTTAAGAAAGGTGGAACAACCATGAGTGATGTAATGAAAGTAATGTCTTTTGAAAAAATTCTTGAGCTAACGCTTAAAGATTATTATACAAAAGGAAAAATATTCGGAATAGAAGAAAAAGATTTTTATAGAGATATTGATAATAGTATAGAAATGGATTTTTGTGGAGAATACTTAAGATTCCCAGTAGGTCCTGCAGCTGGTCCTCATACACAATTAACTCAAAACTTTTTAGCAGCTTATCTAACAGGATGCAGATATTTTGAACCTAAGACTGTTCAAATAGTAGATGGAAAAGAAATGCAAGAAATGATAGCAAGGCCTTGTATTGATGTTAAAAATGTAGGATACAATGTAGAATGGTCTACAGAGTTAACAGTTGAAGAAGCAAGAGATGAGTACATTAAAGCCTCAGTATTATTACAAGTTATAGGTATTGAACTTGGATTATCAGATGTAAAAGATTTTATACTTAATATAAGTGTAGGGTATGACCTTAAGGGAATTCAGTCAAAGAAAATTTCTGACTTTATTGATGACCTTAAAGAGGCAAAGAATACTAAGGCATTTATAGAGTGTATAGAGGTATTAAAGAAAAATATAGATAAATTTAAAAAATTTAAACTAGAAGATATAGATAAGATTACTTCAAAGGTTACAAATATAATTACACTTTCTACAATGCATGGATGTAAAGCAAGTGAAATTTTAGACATAGCAACTCATTTAATATCTAATAAGAAAATAAATACATTATTAAAATGTAATTCTACATTATTAGGATATGATGCTGTAAGACAAATTTTAGATGATTTAGGTTACAGTGACATAGAATTAAAAAGAGAAGACTTTGAACATGACTTACAGTTTGACGTGGCTAAAGAAATAATAACTAAGCTATTACAAATAGCTAAAGAAAATAATGTAACATTCGCAGTTAAGTTAACAAATACATTACCTGTAGTTAATACTAGAAATGTTATGCCCGGGGATGCTATGTATATGTCTGGAAAACCACTTTACCCAATAGCGATAAATGTAGCTAAAAACATTGCTAGTGAGTTTAATGACATAAACATATCTATATCAGGTGGAATAGACAAAAACAATGCATTAGATGTATTTAATACTGGAATTGCACCTATTACTATAGCAACATTATATTTACAACCAAAAGGATATACAAATAATAATGCTGTATTAAATGAAATAAAAAAAGCAGGACATACACCTGAAGGATTAAATCTTGAAGCTTTAAGTGAATTAGCTAATAAGGCAAAGAATGATACTAATTACAAGAACAAAGGCAACGGTAAAGTTTTAGAAGATAAACTAGAGACTTTTGATTGCTTAAAGAGCTGTGGAATTTGCGTTGATGTATGTCCAAATAGAGCCAATATGAAGGTGGCTGTTGAAGAGCTCTCAGCTAATTATCAAATAGCTCACGTTGAAAATATGTGTAATGAATGTGGTAACTGCCATATGTTCTGTCCAAAGGGTGGATTTCCATATCTTAAGAAAACAACTATTTATCAAGATTTAGAAGAGTATAAGAATTCAAAGAATACTGGATTATTAAGAATTGGAGAAGATAAATTCTTATTAAGAGAAGATGGAAAAGAATATATCTATGTAGTTAATTCAAAAGAAGATAAGAGCAAATTAGAAATTACTGT
Source organism: Clostridium sp. MB05 (assembly GCF_046581255.1). Taxonomy (NCBI): domain Bacteria; kingdom Bacillati; phylum Bacillota; class Clostridia; order Eubacteriales; family Clostridiaceae; genus Clostridium; species Clostridium sp. MB05. The sequence continues at coordinate 1,919,682 of NZ_CP174370.1, forward strand.
TGAAACAATTTTAAAAGATTATCCTTACTATATTGACAAAATAGATGTTTTAAACGAAGACGAATTAAAAAATTATGTATAAATAAGATATCTAAAAGATGCCTTATTTATAAAACACTAAAATTATTAGTTTGATAATTGAAAGGAGCAAGTTAAATGTATAATTTTAGGCTCAATGGTAAAAGTTTATCAGTAGATGAAGATATGGGTTTACTTGATTATTTAAGAGATATAGCACAATTAACATCTGTAAAAAATGGTTGTGCAGAGGGGGCTTGTGGTGCTTGTATGGTCCTAGTAGATGGGGTAGCACAAAGAGCATGTATTCAAAAATTAAGTAGACTTGAAAATAAAGAAGTAATTACAGTTGAAGGAATTAGTGAAAAAGAAAGAGATGCTTTTGCTTATGCCTTTGGTAAATGTGGAGCAGTCCAATGTGGATTCTGTATTCCAGGAATGGTTATAAGTGCAAAGGGATTACTTGATAAAAATTTAAATCCTACTGAAGATGAAATAAAAAATGCACTTAAAGGTAATATATGTAGATGTACAGGATATGTAAAAATCATAAAAGCAATTAATTTAGTTGCAGAGCTTTTAAGAAATAATGAAGAGGTACCTAAGGTTTATTGTAAAGGATTAGTTGGAGAAAATTTACCTAGAATTGATGCCGAGATTAAAACATTAGGAATAGGTAAATACGCAGATGATTTACATTTTGATGGAATGCTTTATGGTTCAGCTTTAAGAGCAAAATATCCAAGAGCTTTAGTTAAAAATATAGATACATCAAAAGCAAAAGCTTTAGAAGGCGTTTATGCAGTAATAACAGCAAAGGATATTCCAGGAGATAGATTTATTGGACATTTAGTTCAAGATTGGCCAGCAATGATAGATATCGGAGAAGAAACTAGATACTTAGGAGATGCAGTTGCCTTAGTAGCAGCTAAGAATAAAAAGATATTAAAAGAAGCATTAACTCTTATAGAAGTAGACTATGAAGAACTTCCACCTGTAACAAGTCCTGAAATAGGTATGAAAGATGATGCTCCAAAAGTTCATTCAAGTGGGAATATATTAAGTAGGCAATATTTAAAAAGAGGAGATGCAGATGAGGCTATAAAAAACTCTAAGTATGTTGTAACTGAAAGGTATAGCACTCCTCCAACAGAGCATGCATTTTTAGAACCAGAATGTGCAGTTGCAAATTATGAAGATGAAGTTTTAACAGTTTATACAGGTGGTCAAGGAGTTTATGATGAGCTTCGTGAAATAGGAAAGCTTTTAAATCTAGACCCAAGCAAGCTAAGAATTAAAAGTATGCTTGTGGGTGGAGGATTTGGAGGCAAAGAGGATATGAGTGTTCAGCATCATGCAGCACTTTTGACTTACTTCACAAAAAAACCAGTTAAAGTTGCTTTAAGTAGAAAGGAAAGCTTAATTATTCATCCAAAGAGACATGCTATGGAAATGGAATTTACTACAGCTTGTGATGAAAATGGAATTCTAACAGGAATGAAAGGAAGAATAATATCAGATACAGGTGCTTATGCATCATTAGGTGGACCTGTACTACAAAGAGCATGTACTCATGCAGCTGGACCTTATAATTATCAAAATATAGAAATTGAAGGTATAGCAGTATATACTAATAATCCACCAGCAGGAGCGTTTAGAGGATTTGGTGTTACTCAATCAGCTTTTGCAAATGAATGTAATATAAATAAGCTTGCAGATATGGTAGGACTTTCTCCATGGGAATTTAGATATAGAAATGCAATTAGACCAGGACAAGTATTACCAAACGGACAAATTGCTGATGAAGGAACTGCTTTAGTAGAAACTTTAGAAGCAGTAAAGGATGCTTACGAAAATAATGATCATGTTGGAATAGCTTGTGCTTTTAAAAATGCAGGGTTAGGAGTTGGTATTCCAGATACAGGTAGATGTAGAATAGTGATTAAAGATAATAAAGCAGTTATTAGAACTTCTGCAGCTTGTATAGGACAAGGGCTCGGAACTATAGCAACACAAATTTTATGTGAGACTACAGGAATAAATCCAGAAAATGTTTCAGTAGATAATCCAGATACCTTTACAACTCCAAATTCAGGAACTACAACAGCTTCAAGGCAAACTGTATTTACAGGAGAAGCAACAAGAGTAGCATCTTTAAAGTTAAAAGAGGCATTAAAAAGTAAATCACTAGAAGATCTTGAAGGTCAAGAGTTTTATGGAGAATATGTTTCAGATACAGATCCAATGGGAAGTACAAAGCCTAATCCTGTAAGCCATGTTGCTTATGGATATGCAACTCAAGTAGTAGTTTTAGATGATAATGGAAAAGTAATTAAAGTTATAGCTGCTCATGATATTGGAAGAGCTGTTAATCCTGTAGCAGTAGAAGGACAAATAGAAGGTGGAGTAGTTATGGGACTTGGTTATGCATTAACAGAAGACTATCCATTAAAAGATGGAGTTCCTTTAGCTAAGTTTGGTACACTAGGATTATTTAGATCAACAGGGATTCCAGAAATTGAAACTATATTAGTTGAAAAAAATAAAGCTAGTTTAGCTTATGGAGCAAAGGGCGTTGGAGAAATTGTTGTTGTCCCAGCAGCACCAGCTATGCAAGGAGCTTACTTTAAGCTAGATGGAGAATTTAGAACTAAATTACCATTACAAAATACTTTTTATAAAAAATTAAAAAAAGTTTAAATATAATTATATAAAAACAGCATTAGATTATTAATGCTGTTTTTTATTTTATATACTTTTAAAATAAAAAATATTTATATTACAAAAATGAAAGGATTAAGTAAGGTAAATAAATATCATAAATTATTAAGAGATACTATAATAGAAACATAAGATAAAGTAAATGAGGAGATGATTATTTTGAAAAAAGTTAAGGATGTTTTATCAGTAGTAGCATTAGTATTATTTGCAGGATATAATGAAGAAAAATTCAATCTATAATAGAGAGAATTATTAAATATAAATAAAAGATTAAAAGAAATAATGATATATTAAAATAATCTTAAGATAACCTTAAAATAAACATAAATATTAAGTTTTCTTTTGAAATTAGTTAGTTGATTAATATATACTTATAAGCGTATCATTATTAATTTAATTATTTTAAAAGTATAAAATAAGTTTGTAGGGAGAATTTATATGAAATTAAAACTCGAGAAGAAACTAAAAATGTTAATAAAAGTAGCTTTTATATTAGCTATTTTTACAATAATATTTATGGAGTTTAAGAAACTATTTTTAGACTTTAATGCCAGTGTATTTTACTTTTATAAGGATAAGCTATCTATATTTAGTTTGGTGATTATTGGGATATTAGGAATTGTATCTTATTTTCCTTTATCATTATACGATTTAATCATAAAAGATACTTGTGAAATAGATTTAGATAATAAGAGTCTTTATAGATTTTCTTGGATTGCAAGTTCTATTTCAAGTATTGTAGGTTTTGGAGGCACCTCAGCAATAGCTTTGAAGAGTTACTTTTATTCACCATACATAAAGGATAAAAGCAAATTAGTGAAAGAAGTATCTAAAGTTGTAGCATTAAATTTTACTGGATTTTCTATGGTATGTTTTGTTTATTCTATTTTTAATATTTCAAAATTAAGAGATTTTCAATTAGTTCAATTAGCAATAATAATAGCTTCATTTTATACGCCAAGTCTTTTAATTTATAATTTATTTAGATATAGAAATATAGAGAAACGTAAAGATGCAATTAAAACAATTAAAATAATGTGCACATCTATACTAGAGTGGATAACATCAGTAATTTTAATATTTGGAATATTAACTTTATTAGGAACTAAATTAGGATTATCTCAAATATTCCCTATATATGTAGTTGCATGTGCAATAGGAATAATAAGCATGGTTCCAGGAGGTCTTGGAACATTTGATTTATCATTTATTTTAGGAGTAGGGGCTTTAGGTGTTCCAAAGGAAGAAGCATTATTAGCTCTAGTTTTGTATAGAGTAAGCTATTATATAGTACCTTTATTTATAGGATTAATCTTATTTATAAATGAAATTAAAAAAGAAATAGATAAAAAATATAACAATATATTTACTTCAATTTTAACTAATCTTTCATATACAGTATCATCAATTTTAATATTTTTAACTGGAGTAATGATTTTATTATTTAGAGTAATGCCGCATATGAAGTCTACTTTTAGAAGGATGTATGTAATGAGAGAACCAATAAATAATTTATCTATTACTATGGAAATAGTTATGGGATTTTTACTTATTGCAATTTCAACTATGCTTTTATATAAATCAAAGCAAACTTTTAAAATTGTTATGGTTTTAGTATCAATTGCTTGGACAGGCTCAGTAATTGGAGTATATCGTTATTGGCAAACTGGATTTTTGACCTTTGTGATAATTTTCTTGTTTTTAAGTAGACATAACTTTTATAGGAAAAGTTTTGTATTTTCATGGGAAAAACTACTTAAGGATTCAATTGCATTATTTGGATTTTTATTAGTATATCTAATAATGTATTTTCCTAGATTTCCTAAAAGATTGCATAAATTTAGTGCTTACACTAAAGAAGTGGTAGAAAATGGTTATAATTACTTATTTATTAGTAGCATAATAGGATTTATAATTTCAATAATATTCATAGGGGTAATTTATTTAATTAATAAAAGAAATAGATATCCATTTGAAACCTTTGAAGATAATAAAGATAAAATAAAAAATATTTTAAGTAATTATAAAGGTAATCCATTAACACATTTAATATATTTAAAAGATAAATATGTATTCATTAATGAAGACAATACAGTTCTTATTCAATATCAAAAACAATCAGATAAATTAGTTGTTTTAGGAAATCCAATAGGAGATAGAAATAGTATATTAAGTGCAATAGAAGAATTTTATGATTTAGCAGATAGATACGGATACACTCCTATATTTTATCAGGTAGATAAAGAAATGATACCTATGCTTCATGAATATGGTTATGAATTTATGAAGCTAGGACAAGAAGGTGTTGTAGACTTATCCAATTTTTCTGTATCAGGGAAAAAGACAAGAGGATTAAGAGCAACTTATAATAAGATAGAAAGAGCTGGATATACCTTTGAGATTATAGAGCCACCCTTTAACAAGGATTTTATAGCTGAGTTAAGAGAAGTTTCTAATGAATGGCTTGGAGAGAGATACGAAAAGGGTTTTTCAATTGGCTTTTTTAATGAAGAATATTTATCATTAGATAAAATGGCAGTAGTTAAAGATGAAAATGGAAAAATTAAGTGTTTTGCTAATTTAATGCCTATGTATGATTCGGAAAGAAGTTTTTCTATAGATTTAATGAGGTATTCAAATGATGCAATAATTGGTACAATGGATTTCCTTATGATAAATCTTATAGCTTATGGTAAAGAGAATGATTATAAGAATTTTGATATTGGAATGGCTCCATTAGCTAATGTAGGGACATCAAAATACTCCTTTATAAGTGAGAAGATTGCAGCTCAAATATGCATTCATGGACAATCGTTTTATTCCTTTACAGGATTAAGAAGCTTTAAAGAAAAATATACAAAACAATGGGTACCAAAATATTTGGCATATAGAAAAAAAAGCTCATTACCATTTACTATGATTCAGATAATATATTTATGTCATAGAAAAGTTAAAGCAAGTTAGAGTTTGTAGTTTATAAAATAAAATTAAATTTTGTAATTAAAATCACCTTTTTAAGTAATTTAGATAAAAACTATTTTATCATTCACTTAGGAAGGTGATTTTTTATAAAAATTTTTAGTGTTACATTACATAAATGAAAGTTTAAAGTAATATACATAAATACTATAAAGTATAGATAAACAATATAATAAATATATAAAGTTAAGCAAGGAGATGATTTTTATGAAAAAAATTAAAGATGTATTAACTGTTGTAGCATTAGTATTATTTGCAGGATATGATGAAGAGAAATTTAATCTATAATTAATAGACTAGAAATAAACATATTAATTATTTAAATAGTAGTAAATAAAATAATTTTCCTTAATTTATATATAAATGATATAAAAACTTTTGAATTTATATTGTTATTAATATATACTGATAAAGGTTGGGTAAATATTTTTTATTATATAAATTAATTTAGCAGGGAGAATTTATATGTTAGTTAAGGTTGAAGACAAAGTAAAAGTATGGATGAAAGTAATTTTTATGCTTGGTATATCAATGATTATACTTATTCAGTTTAAAAGATTATTTTCAGATTTCGATATAAATACATTTTACTCTTATAGAGACAAGCTTTCCTTTATAAGCTTAAGTATTATTATAATTTTGGGAATACTATCATATTTACCATTATCGTTATATGATTTTATAATTAAAGACACATGCAATATATCATTAGACAATAAAAGTCTTTATAAGTCTTCTTGGATTGCAAGTTCAATTTCAAGTATAATAGGCTTTGGAGGTGCAGCTGCAATAGCTCTTAAAAGCTATTTTTATTCACCTTATATTAAAGATAAAGCAGCTTTGGTAAAAGAGGTTTCAAAGGTAGTATTATTAAATTTTACTGGATTTTCACTACTTTGCTTTATTTATTCAGTATTAAACATAGATGATTTAAAAAAAATGGAATTAGTGAAATTAGGTATATTTTTAGCAGGGCTTTACGCACCAATTCTTCTAATATATAATTTATATAGATATGTAAATAAAGATAAACGTGAAAATGCTATAAAGACTATTAAAATAATGATAATTTCAATTTTAGAATGGACAGCAATGGCTTTATTATTATATAGTATTCTTAAATTGCTAGGAACTAAGTTAACAATATCAAGAATATTTCCAATATATGTAGTGTCCTCAGCTATAGGGATTGTAAGCATGATGCCTGGAGGGCTTGGAGGTTTTGATCTTTCATTTATTTTAGGGGTAGGAGCATTAGGAATAAATAAAGAAGAAGCACTACTAGCTTTAGTTTTATATAGGGTAAGTTATTATATTATACCATTAACTGTTGGAATAGTACTTTTAGTATATGAAACTAAAAAGAAAATAAATAAAAATTATATTGATGTATTTAAGATTATTGTTAAAAAACTTATTAATAAAATAAAGTTATATAGTCAAAATAAGATAAGTAGCTCTAATAAAAGTAAAGAAGTTTAAAAAGTTATTATAATAAATATACAGCAAACCTTTAAGTTAAGAAGGTTTGTTTTTTTTGCTTAACTATAGTTATCTTACAAAAATGAAAGGTTAATGAAAGTTAGATAAATATGTAATTACTTAATCGTAGGTTAAACTATATTTGTAAACAGAAATAATAAATATTAAATAAAACATATAGTACATTATTGGAGGAGAAATATGAAAAACATTTTAAGTGTAGAAAAAATCGAAAAATATTATGGTAATAAAGAAAATGTAACTAAGGCCATAGACAATATTAGTTTTAAAGTTGAAAAAGGTGAGTTCGTTGGAATAATGGGACCATCAGGTAGTGGGAAAACAACATTACTTAATTGTATTTCAACTATAGATACTGTAACAACAGGAAATATAATAATAAATGATAAAGATATTACAAAATTAAAATTAAAAGAACTTGAAAAATTTAGAAGAGATGAATTAGGCTTTATATTCCAAGATTTTAATCTGTTAGATACATTAACTGCTTATGAAAATATAGCATTAGCATTGACTATTCAAGGTAGAAGTCACAATAAAATTGATGGACTTATTAAAGGTGTTGCAGATAGCCTTGGTATTACAGAAGTATTAAGTAAATATCCTTACCAAATGTCAGGAGGACAAAAGCAGAGAGTAGCTTCAGCAAGAGCAATTGTTACTAACCCATCATTAATATTAGCAGATGAACCTACAGGAGCTTTAGATTCTAAATCATCAAGATTACTTTTAGATTCTTTTGAAACTCTTAATAAAGAATTAGAAGCAACAATATTAATGGTTACTCATGATGCCTTTACAGCAAGTTATGCACATAGAATTTTATTTATCAAAGATGGAAAGATATTTAATGAACTTGTAAGGGGAGGGGACTCTAGAAAGGAATTCTTCAACAGAATTATAGAAGTAGTTACTCTTTTAGGAGGTGACGCAGGCGATGTATTCTAAGATAGCATTTAACAACGTAAAAAAGAGTTTAAAAGATTATGCAATATATTTCTTAACATTAACATTTGCAGTTTGCATATTTTATAGTTTTAATTCTATAGAATCTCAAAAAGCATTATTTGAAATGAATAGTAGCCAATCAGACACAATAGCAGGGTTAAGTAAAGCCTTAGGAGTTGTATCAATATTTGTATCATTTATTCTTGGAAGCTTAATAATATATGCAAATAACTTTTTAATTAAAAAGCGTAAAAAAGAACTTGGAATTTATATGACATTAGGAATGGGAAAAAATAAGATTTCTAAGATGTTACTTGGCGAAACGCTAATAATAGGTGTTATATCATTAGTAGCAGGGCTAATAGTGGGGATTGTATTTTCTCAAGGACTATCAGTGTTTACAGCTAAATTATTTGATGTAGCGATGGGAGAATATAAGTTTGTTGTATCATTTGAAGCAATTATTAAAAGTACAATTTACTTTGGAATTATGTTTTTATTAGTTATGGTATTTAATACTATTGTAGTTTCAAAATATAAATTAATTGATATGCTAACAGCTTCAAGAAAAAGTGAAAATGTAAAACTTAAAAATCCAATTGTAAATATTATAATTTTTATAGTTTCAATTTTAATATTATCAGCTGCATATTATTTAGTAATAAAAGCAGGATTAAGACCAGAGGATATTAAGTTTGTTATGTCTTTAATATTAGGAATAGTAGGAACTTTATTATTTTTTATAAGCTTAGGTGGATTTAGTATATCTTTAGTACAAAGAAGCAAAAAAACTTACTTTAAAGAACTTAATATATTTGTTTTAAGACAAATAAGCAGCAAAATAAATACTAACTTTGTATCTATGACAGTAATTTCATTAATGCTATTTTTAACAATAACAACTCTTTCAACAGGACTTAGTTTTAAAAATGCCGTAGAGAGCAGTTTAAAAGATACTACACCATTTTCTGCATCAGCTATAATGTACTTAGATGAAAAAACTAATTCAAAGGATATAAAAGAAAACCTAGATAAGTTGAATGTTAAATTTAATAATGATGAGAAGTATATATTTTATACTGAATATAAATCAAATGAAAAATTAAAAGATGTTCTTAAAGATTATATAAAAAATCCAAATGATATTAAAGGCTTCGGAGATAATTCTATAGATATTATAAAGGTATCAGATTACAATAATATAATGATTCTTAGAGGAGAAGAAGAAGTGTCTTTAAAGCAAAATGAAGTTCTGATATCTTCCACGTATGGAAATAAAATTAAAAAGATAGAAGAGTTCGCTAAAAATGCAAAAAGTATAACTATTAGTAATAAAAGTTATAATATAGCAAACTCAGAGTTAATAACTAAATCTTTCTATACTGACGTACTATCAGGAAATATATTTACTGTTATAGTTCCAGACGATTTTAAAGAAGAGTTAATTCCTTCTAGATCAATTTTAAATGTTAATTATCCTGATAAAAAATACGAAGATAAGTATGCTGAGTTATTCTCAGATTTTATGAGTGGAAGTTATACAAAAAATGATTATAGCGATTTTGTTATAGGATATACAAGAGATCAAATATATATTGCTAATAAAAGCATGACAACTGTTATATTATTTATTGCAATATATTTAGGAATTGTATTTTTAATTTCTAGTGCAGCAGTATTATCATTGCAACAATTATCAGAAGCTGCTGATAGTAAGGAAAGATATAGCTCACTTAAGCGAATTGGAGCATCTAAAAAGATGATTAATAAAACTATATTTAAACAAACTTTAATATACTTCATGGTTCCGCTTACTCTAGCTATAGTTCATTCAATGGTTGGAATTGGTGTTATAAATGATTTTATAACATTATTTAACAAGCCAAGTATAGGAGTATCATCATTTATTACTTTATTTACTTTAGTAGCAGTATATGCTGGATATTTCTATGCAACATATACAGGATATAAAAATATAGTTAAATAAAAGAAATAGAATCATAATACAATGGGTTTGTTTTAAGGGTGCAATATTTAAAGTTATACGAAAATTCGTAGCGAAATTATTGAGAGCATAACCCAATTAATATAAAAAGGGGATAGGGAAATGGGTGAGTTAAAAAGTTTTATAATATCAATTTTTATAATTACTGTTTTAAATATTCTTTTAAAGAAAAATAGAAGGAACCATGATAAGGAAATAAAATGGCAACATTACCTTTTTGGATATATGTTTATAATATATCTTATAATTTCTTTAACACAAGTAGTGGGATTTCCTTCTCTGGAAGAATGGCAAAGACTTTCAAGATTAAATCAACCTATATTTAATCCTATTATAAATTTAATACCTTTTAACGATGGATTTGAAATTTCAGCTATACTTAATGTAATATTTTTTATGCCTTTTGGATTCTTATTGCCAACATTATGGAAAAAGTATAGAATATTATGGCCAACATTATGCAGCGGAATAGTATTTTCAATTATTATTGAAATTAGTCAATTATTTGTTTTACATCGTGAAACAGATATTAATGATTTAATAATGAATGCGGTAGGAACTATTTGTGGGTGGATTATTTTCAATATTATGAGCAATACTTTTTATAAACTTGCTAATAAAACAGTAGTTGAAATTTCTAATAGTGACAGTATAATTATTAAATTAGAACCTTATCTATATATTGTCACTGCAATTATAAGTTCATTTTTGGGCTGAAAAATTATAATATTATTAGAATTAAAAAAGTCGGCAAGTAATGCTGGCTTTTTCTTTATGATTTTATTGAGAATTCTACTATGGAAATACTTTTGATTTTACTATGAAAAATTTTTCTGCACTTTAAAGCCTAGCTTATTTACCCAAATAAGGTTGATATTCTTTTGAAAGTAGATATAAAATATAAATTATATGATTAAATAAGTTAAGTTTGTATGATAAATAGCAAGTTTTGGTATATAATAAATATATTAAAAATACATAATGATAATAATTTAAAATAGAGGTGAAAAATGTATAAAATCGTTATAGTTGAAGATTCAGAATCTATAAGAGAAGAATTAAAGACGTATTTAGAAAGGTATGGATATGATGTAGAAGCACCAGATTCCTTTGAAAATATTATAGAATATATAGATAATAGTAATGCAAATTTAATATTATTAGATATAAACCTTCCACTTTATGATGGTTATTATATTTGTAGAGAAGTAAGAAAAAAATCAGATGTTCCTATAATTATAGTTACAAGTAGAGATAGTCAAGTTGATGAGCTTATGAGCATGAATTTGGGAGCAGATGATTTTATAACAAAACCATATAACACAGAAATATTAATTGCTAGGGTTTCTGCTTTACTAAAAAGAAGTTATGGAAAAAATAGTAATGAAGAAGTTATATCTTACGGTGATTTAAAGTTAAACTTGGCAAATGGAAGCATCACTTATGAAACTAAAACCGTAGAGCTTACTAAAAATGAGCTTAAAATTTTAGCTCATCTAATAAAAAATAGAGGTAAAATAGTTTCTAGAGATGCTTTAATGGATGCTCTTTGGCAATCTGATTTATTTTTAGATGATAATACATTATCAGTAAATGTAACTAGATTAAGAAAGAAAATAGAAGAAATAGGTCTAGATAATATTATAGAAACTAGAAGAGGATTAGGTTATATAATGCCATGAGTATATTAGAGTATATAAAGGAAAGAAAAGCTATAATAATAATAAATATTTTTTTATTTATACTTGTAGCAATAACTTTAATAGTTGCAAATAGAAATATATGGTTGACTGTATTGATTTTCTCAACATGGATATTGCCGTTAATAGCTAATATTTTAGTTGAATATTTTAAACGAAATAAATTTTATAATGATATGATTTCTATATCAGAAAAATTAGATAAAAAATATCTTTTGCCAGAGGTAATTGAAGAACCCGATTTTTTAGAAGGCAAAATAGTTTATGATGTATTAAAAGAAACAAATAAAAATATGAATGAAAATGTTAAATACTTTAAAAATAAACAAATAGAGTATAGAGAATATATAGAAACATGGGTTCATGAAATTAAAACCCCAATTGCTTCAACAAAGTTAATATTAGAAAATAATGAGAGCGAAATTGCTTCAAAAGTATCTTATGAAATAAAGAAAATAGAAGGTTTTATAGAGCAGGTATTATATTATTCTAAGAGTGAAGATGTTAGTAAAGATTATATAATTAAAGAGTTTAACTTATCAGAGGCAGTTAAAATTGCAATAAGAAATAATTCTAGAGATTTTATAAATAAAAGAATAAAATTAGAGCTCAATGAAATAAATGTAATGATATTTAGCGATGTTAAGTGGGTAAGTTTTATTATTAATCAATTAATAGGGAATGCCATTAAATATAGCGAAAAAGGAAAAGGTAAAGTAAAAATATATTCAAAGTCAAATGAAAATAGCAATTCATTAATTATTGAAGATAATGGAGTAGGGATTAATGAAAGAGATATAGATAGGGTATTTGAAAAGGGATTTACAGGGGAAAATGGAAGGCTTTTTGGTAAGTCAACAGGAATAGGATTATATTTATGTAAAAGCCTTTGCGATAAATTAGGATTGGGGCTTAAATTAGATTCTAAAAAAAATGAAGGAACAAAAGTAGAAATAGTATTTCCTTTAGGTAAATTTACAATGTTTAGATAGAATAGAGTAGCCATTAAATATAAAACTAAAATAAAGTTACCCTAGTAAGAATAGTATATTACTTAATTCTTACTAGGGTGCTTTTTATTTTAAATATTTTATTTATAGGCTATTTTTTCTTAAATAAAGCCGCTCCAGCTATAGTTAGAATTGAAGCAAAGCTTAATAAAAGTGATGAATTTCTTCCACCAGTAGTAGGAAGTTTACCTTGTTCATTCTTACCTTGTTCATTTTCATTTTTATTTTCTTTTAATTCTTTAATTTTTGCTTCAGATTTTACAAGTTTGTCTAAATTAGTTATAGCGGAATCATTGTTTGCAATAGTAACTAATTCTCTAGCTACTTTTATAGCTTCTTCATCCTTTAAAGTTATATTCTCTAAAGCAGGAAGCTTGTCTATTGCATCAATAGCAGCATTTTCTTTAGCTTTTTGTTCTTCTTCCTTAACCTGTTCAGCTTTAAGCTCTGCTATTCTATTTTCAGCAGCAACTAAAACATCTAGGTTAGTAACATAAGAATCATTATTTAAAGCCTTAACTAAAGCTCTAGCTGAAACAACAATAGCTTCATCTTCTAATGTTAATTTATCTAATGAAGGAATCTTATTAATTGCTTCAATAACAGGAAGTGCAGCAGCTTCTTTATCTAAAATTTCTTTATTAAATACTTTAGCTTCGTTTTCTACTGAAGCATTATCTATTACAGTAACAGCATAAGTATATGTTTTGTTAGCATCTACATTTTTATCAACAAATTCTTTTCCAGCTTCAACTCCAAAACGGCCAATTAAATTAGCTGGATTAGTTATATCAACTGCATCTAAATTACCTTCTTGTCTATATACACAGTAGAATTTACTATCAGTATTAGTATCATCCCAACTAATTTTAATTTGATTTCCATTTATTTCATACTTAGCATTTGACACAGGTACAGTTGCTACTTTATCTAACCAAGGCTTACCTGGTACATTAGATGGTAGGTTAAAGTAATCCTTCTTTAAAATAGCATTTGCATGATTTAATACATCATATTTATCTCCAGCTCCACCAACAGTTTGAGGTAATAGCTTATTATAAGAGAAGAAACCACTACCTTTAACATTTTTAAATTTTTGATTAAATCTTAATTGATTAGCTATTTCATATGGATTTTTAAAGTTAGCATCCCAAGAAGCATCTATATATTTATAGTTTGGATGTCCAATATAAAGATGAGAATTGTTAACTCCTTCAAATTGAGTATCCCACCACTTTAATAGTTCACCATATGGAGCAGCAGGAGTATTAAATGCCCAGTATATTTGCGGTGTTAAATAATCTACTAATCCATCTTGAACCCATTTTCTAGTATTAGCAAATTGGTCTCTAAGACTTGAAGTTGAACCAGTTGGAGTATTAGATCCATCTGGATAAACCTCAGCATGTCCCCAAATACCAAATGGAGAAACGCCAAATTGTATTGACCTATCATTAGCTGTATTTATTGTATCGATTTCATTTTTAATAGCTCCTATAAGAATATTTATATTATTTTCTCTCCATTTAGCAGCATTTTCTAAATTATATTCTCCAAATCCTCTATTATAATCAATGAAAGTTTGTTTATCTATACCTTGTTCTGCGAAAACAATAGTATTTCCATCCTTAGTATATTTATAAGGATAGAAGTAATCATCAAAGTGAATAGCATCTACGTCATATTTAGTTGCAACTTCATTAACTCTAGCAACAACATAGTCAATAACTTCAGGTTTACCAGGATCTAAAAATAGTTTATTTTGGAATTCATAAACTAACTCTGGATGTAATCTTGCAAAGTTGCTTTCTGCAAGCTCATTTAACTTTTCAGAAACAGGTCTTTCATCAGCGTTATTAGTGACTCTATATGGGTTAAACCAAGCGTGGAATTCCATACCTCTTTTATGAGTTTCTGAAACCATCCATTCTAAAGGGTCAAATCCATTAAATCCAGGATCTTTACCTTGGAAAGTGTAACTATTTCCACCTTCATGAAGATATTGAGACCAAGGTGCAATATCAGATTTATACCAAGCATCAAGCATTGGACTTACTTGGAATGTAACTGCATTAAAATTTAATTCTTCAAATTTATCTAGATAAGATGTAAATTGAATCTTAAATTCTTCTTCAGAAGAAAGATTTGCATCACGAGTAACTGTATTAACATCAATATTGAATACAGTCGAAAGCCAAGCTGTTCTAAATTGTTCTTTTGGATTTATGAATTCATTTGGAATAGTGACTTGAGGTCCATCCTTATAAAGAGAAACAGGTTTAGTCTCATCATAAGTAATTTCTCCAGTTTGGAAATTGTACTCCTTAAAGTTAAATAGTGGTGATTCATTTTCTAAAGCGAATGCCTTAGTTGAAATTAGTGTTTGACTAGTTATGCTAGCAAGTAAAAGCAGAGCTAAAGTCTTTTTCTTATTCATTAATACCCCTCCTAATAAATAAAATGTAAATATATAACATGGAAATGTTTACATGTTATTCCTATTGTAACCTATAAGATTTAATATTTCAACATATTTTTTAAAAATTGAAATATATTTTCAAAAATGGGAAGTAAAAAAGCTCTTATAACTTAGGAAAATAAAAAAATCATCTTTAATTTTAAAAATAAATAACTTAATATAGCATATGTTTGCCAAAGTCAATATAGAAAGAATTCCATAATAAAAGCTAAGCCTGAAAATTTAATTTAGACTTAGCTTTTTAAATTACTTGGTTATTATATAGTTTTTTTAGAATCTATAGAATTTATTTTTCTGAAGTAATTAATAATTTTTTATAGTTTCTATCAATTAAAAATGCACCTAGTGGAGCAGTGATTATTATAGAAAGCACTGCAACTGTTAGTATAATCTCACCAGAGGCCAGACCCATTGAAAGTGGTAGGGCACCAATAGCAGCTTGAACTGTAGCTTTTGGCATATATGCTATAACAGAAAATATTCTTTCTTTAAAAGTTAATTCAGTTTTAATTAAACAAACTAAAACTCCAATCATTCTAAATAATAATGAGCCTAAGATTAACAGAATAGCTACTATCCCGGAATTTAATGCATACTTAATATTTACAGTTGCTCCAACTAAAACAAACAAAAATATTTCGGCAGCAACCCAAAGCTTTGAATATTTAAGAGATATCCTAGTAGCTAATTTAGGGTAAGTTTTTAATATAGTTGCGCCAAGGCTCATAATAGCAAGTAATCCAGAAATAGGAATAACGTTCTTTAATAAGTTTTCAATAGTTATAAATAAAAACGATACACTTAATATTATAAGAATTTTAATAGAGTCGCGCATATGAATCTCTTTAAATAGGTAGACAAGAGCTAAGCCACCCATAATGCCTAATATTATTCCAAGTACTATAGAAATTGGAATTTCTAATAAAGACATATAAGAAAAGCTACTACTACCTGTAGCAATGCCTGTAAATGAAGTGAATAACACTATTACAAATATATCATCTACAGAGGCTCCAGCTAAAATCAATTGAGGAATACTTTTTTTAACTCCATAACCTTCATTCATAAGTTTTAGCATCCTAGGAACTATAACAGCTGGAGAAACAGCAGCAATAACAGTGCCCATTATTGCAGAGTCAAGTAAAGATAATCCTAAAAGTTTAGGTCCAAGCAATATAAATCCCAGTATTTCAAAGGTAGCAGGAACGAAGCACATTAAAATAGCAGGTCTACCAACCTTTTTTAAATCTTTAATATCTAATGCTAGACCTGCACGAGTTAAAATTATTACAAGAGCTATCTGTCGAAGTTCAGATGAAATTCCTAAAATACTTCCATCTATTAAATTAAGCATAGGAGGTCCTAATATAATTCCTGTCAATATCATACCTACGAGACTTGGCAATTTTAATTTAGAAAAAATAGAACCCATAAATATACCAGATAAAATAATAAGAGCTAAACTAGTTAACATATAAAAATCCTCCTTTGTTTAATAATTAAAAAAAGCTAATGACTTCTGCAAAAAACATTGCAGAAGTCATTAGCTTAGTAAGCGGTTTTGACATAAGTCAAGGGAGAACTTCATTCCCTTAAATCATTATAAATATTACCATATAAAAATTAAGAAATCAATGAAAATTTAAAATAAAATTGAAGACATAATTCTAGAAAATTATATGATGATGGAATATTTATGGTGAAATATATAGTTATATAAGGAATACCTTATATTATAGAAGAATCTGAATTTTCAAATGATTAAAGAAAAATAGATAGAGGCAATAATTAAGAATAGACATAAAATGTAATATTAAAATTTTAGGAGTTGAAATAATGGTAAGATATAGTGATGATATAAAGTATAATGACATAAGTAATAACAACTCTTTTAAAATAAGTAATAAATTATTAAAGAATAGTGAAAGTTTTGATGGTAATTTACTAGAAATTAAGGCTTCCTGTAATGAATTTCACTTAGGTAAAGAAATTCAGCTTGTAGCATTAAGAGAATCTATATTTGGAATAAAAGAACTAAGAGAGGTTTATTGGACAATTGATTATAAAGGAACAGATATAAACATAGAAAAAGACATCATTAAAATAAGTAAATCACTAAAAGATAAAAGCTCGATTCAAATAAGTTGTATTGATAAAGAAACTGGAGAAAAAGCTTCTAGGGAATTTCCTATTGTGTTAAAAGAAGTAGAAGATACATTAATACATTTTATAAAAAATGATGGTGATTATTTTGGTGATGGATATAAATGGGGTTTATGGGGTTTTTCTAATGAGGGAGATTCTTACCCCATAGAATTATTACAAGAAAGTGACTTTGGAAGATGTGCTTTTGTAAAGGAAGAAAATATAATTGCAAGAAGAAAAGCTTGGGGAGATAATTGGGGTAATGATTGGTCAGAACAAACAGCTACCTTTGAAATACCAAAAGGAGTGAAAAATTGTTATATAATTTATGGTGAAGATAAGCTTATACTAGATTTAAAAGAGGTTATAGAATATATAGGACCAAGAATAGAGACGGCAATAATGGATGATAAGGATAAAATAACAGCCTTTTTATCTAAAAAACCATTAGATGTAACTGAGTTTTATATTTATATAAATGAAGTAAAAGAAGAAAACTGTGAATATGTGATTTATAAGGATTTAAAAAAAGTAGAGTTTATAAATTTAAATTTAAATATATCACCAATGGATCTAGTTGAAGTAAGATCAAGTAAGACATTCCTTCCTTGTAAAGTTACGATGAGAAGGTTTTTAGACAGTTATTATTATAAAGAAAATGATATGGGCATTGTCTATGATAAAGAATATATATATTTAAGAGTTTGGGCTCCAACTTCTTTTAAGGTAGAGTTATGTTTATATGATAATTGGTATGATATAAACGAAAATGAAAAAAGCTTACATCAAATGAAAAGAGATAATATAAGTGGAACTTATTATAACAAAATAAATAGAAAAGAAAATGAAGGGAAATTTTATCTATATAAGCTTTACTTTAAAGATATAGATAGAAATGGATTAGAATATATAAAAATAAACTATGCAGTAGACCCTTATACAGTATCTGTAGGTATAAATGGTGAAAAAGGCTTTTTAATGGATACAAATAATATAAAAACTATGCCATTAGGATGGCTATTTGATAAAAAACCAGAACTTGTAAGAAAAGAGGATTCTATAATTTATGAAATTCATGTAAGAGATTTTACTATAAGCGATGATAGTGGAATAGATAAAAATATTAGAGGAAAATATTTAGGACTAGCAAAAGAAGGAGCTAGATACAAAGATACAAAAAGAAAAATTGAAGTTAAAACAGGTATTGATCATCTAAAAGAACTTGGAATAACTCATGTACATTTATTACCTATATTTGATTTTGGTTCAGTTGATGAAAGAAAATCAAACAAAAAAGGAAATAGAAACTGGGGATATGATCCTAAAAATTATAATGCTCCTGAAGGCAGTTATTCAAGTGATCCATATAATCCAATAGCTAGAATAATAGAACTAAGAGAAATGATAAAGGTTCTTCATAAAAATGGAATAAGAGTAGTTATGGATGTAGTTTATAATCATATGCAAGAAACTAGAAATTTAGATAGCCTTGTTCCATCATATTACTTTAGAACAGATTATAGAGGAAGATTTACTAATGGTTCAGGCTGTGGTAATGAAATAGCAACAGAAAGGCCTATGGTTAGAAAGTTTATTATAGATTCTATAACTCATTGGATAAAGGATTACCATATTGATGGTTTAAGATTTGATCTTATGGAATTAATAGATATAGATACTATGAAAGAAATAACTAGCTTAATAAAGAAAATTGACGACAATATATTAATTTATGGAGAGCCTTGGAAAGGAGGAGAATCGTCACTACTAAATGGAACCTACAAGGGAAGGCAAAGAGGTGAAGATTTTTCCGTATTTAATGACACCTTTAGAGATTTTATAAGGGGAAATAATAGTCCATCAAATGGATTTTCAAATGGAAATCAACATAATGGACCTACTGCATGGAATATAATAGAGGGTTTAAAAGGCTCTATAAATACATTAACATTTAATCCTAAGGAAACTATAAATTATGTAGATGCTCATGATAACTACACTCTCTGGGATCAAATAGAGAAAAGCTTAAAACCTAATATTAAAGAAGATGAATATAGAAAAATATTAGAAAATAATGTTTTAGATAATCATTTAGTAAGAAGAAATATTTTATCCCTTTCAATAATATTAACATCACAAGGAATACCATTTATTCAAGGTGGAGCAGAAATATTAAGAACAAAAAATGGAGACCACAATAGTTATAAAAGTCCAGATAATATAAATGCAATTTTTTGGAGGGATAAAGCAAAATATATAGATGTATTTAATTATGTAAAGGGATTAATAAATATCAGAAAAAACTATAGGGAATTTAGACTAGATAGTAGAGATGACATAAATAACAACATTGAGATTAGTTTTTTAAATGGAGATGAAAATGCTGGAGTAATAAAGTGGCATTTTAGAAACCTATACAATATTGAAAAAAATTTAAATGATTTAATTGTAATTTATAATGGAACATCTATAGATGATTATAATGTAAATCAACATATTCCTGAATCAAAATCTGGTGAGTGGAATATTATAGCAGACCATAGTTATGCAGGGATAGAAACTATAAAAACTATTAAATATGGTTTTATTCCCCAATTAAAATCTTATTCAATTATGATTATATATTCATAAGAATTATTAAAATAAGAGGCTAGTTAAATCTAAAATGAATCCTACATGAAGGATTTTAACTTTAACGTAGCCTCTTAATTTTTGTAGTATATATGTTCTAATTAATATTCTACATTATCTATATTTAAATTGAAATCAATAGTTAAAATTCAAAAAGCAAGTTTAATAGTAAATTAGAATCATATATAATAAAACTTTTAATATCCAGAGCTTAAAATAGCTGCAATAATTATTGATCCAAATATGATCCAGAATACTATTCCAATAGCAATCATAATAAGAGTTGCTTGGAAATAAGTTTTCTTACTTTTATTCACATTTGATCCAAAAGCCCAAACAAACATTAAAACTATGTTTGCAATTGGAATTAACATTAAAAGAAGTGTAATTATCCAATCTTTCAATGTCATTGGTTGAGAATACTTGTCGTAGTTAATATCATTATTTGTGTTGTTAGTTAAATTATTATCCATTATTTTCACTCCCCTAAAACTTAAAGTTATTATTTCTTAAATATTATACTATAAAATTTAAGAAATAATAACTCTAAGTGAAAAAAATGTAAAATTATAAAATTAATGAGATAGGCGTTTACTTCCTTCTATAATTCTATTTATAGGTAATAATCCTATAATAACTAAAACTACAATAAGATTTCCTCCAACAACAGCACCATTAACTACAAGAGAATATAAAGCTGGAGACCATCCTTCAGGTGCAAATTGTCCAAAGAATATAAACCCTGATATAAAGTGAAATATAAATTTAATAAACATACCGAAAAATGTTCCTAAAAGTTTTTTATCTTTAAAATACCCAGCTAGTCCAACTGCCATAAAAGGAAGAGGATAGTCAAATAAAACTTGAATTGGATGAAGTATATAAGGGCTGATAATTAAATATATTATCCCAAATAAAAATCCAGTAAGCATACCTATTTCAGGACCGTAAATAAAAGCAATAAGTAGTATTGGTACCATACTACCTAAATTTATACTACCAGCACCATTAGGTAAATCTACTATCTTTACAAGGTGAAGGATCGTAGCTAAGGCTAAAGCAATACCAATTCTAGCCATAATCTTTGAATCAAGCTTTATTTTTTTAAATCTAATAAAAGTAAGTATTAAAATAATAACTCCTAAAAGAGTAGCTAAAGAAAGCGGGCTTTTTAATATTTCACTAAAGCTTTCTCTTAATGTGTTAATAAAATTTTCCATTAAAAATACCTCCTAAAAATATGCTAGGAGGTACGTTTATAGCTTTATAATAATTTAATTCCATAAAAATACATTGTGACTTTCCTACGCTGGTATTATCCAGATCAGGTAAAGAGGGTTAATGAAAAATCATCTCTCAGCCTAAAGGCACCCCTAGCACTTCTTTTATTTAATTTATAAGTAAAGTTTACATAAGAATGAAATAAAAGTCAATAATTTTTAATATAGTATTTTATATAGAGAAATAAGAAGGTATCAGTTTGAAATTGATTGGAATAATTTACTATTTATTTGGTTTATAAAAAAATGTATGATAATAATTAGAGTTACCAATAATTTATTTACAATGCTGAACATAATTTTAATACTAATTTACAAAAGACTTTTTGATATACGGGGGGGAAAAATGATAAAAAACAAAAAGATAAATTTAATTATAGCATCGTTAGTACTAATTTTTATTGTTATAGGATTTAGTGCTTTTTATGTGAACAAGGTAAAAAAAGATAGAGTATTAGATGCAAAAATAGAAGAAGTATATGAAGAAGCAGATAATATTAAAATTTTAAATATGAATAATGATGAAGAAGAGCTTTATAGTAAATTAAAAGAAGACTTTAACAAAGCTATAAGCAGTAAAAAACTAAATGAAGCAAATGAAGTTTTAGATAAGTTAAAGGACTTAAAATCTTCGGTTGAGAAGAGAATTCAAGATGAAGCAAAAATAGAAGAAGAGAAAAAGAAGGAAGAAGAAAAACAGGAAAAAGAAAATGAAATAGCATTACCTGAAGAAGCTAAGAAAAAAGAAGAGGCTTCAAAGGTTGAGAATAATACTTCAAATTCAAATACTCAATCTATAGCTCCGTCTAATAATGAGCCTAAGATTGCCAATACATCAGTTGCTAAGAATTCTAATCAAATAATTTCAGTTGTGAGTACAGGCGGTAGTACAGCTGAGTTAGTTCTATGGCAAAAAGATAGCAATGGAAAATGGTATGAATATGATAGTATGTTTGCAAGATTAGGTGAAAATGGAATGAAAAATGCAAGTGAAGTTTATGAAATGGATTTATGTACTCCTACAGGTGTATATAGTTTAACAGAAGCTTTTGGAGCAGCACAAAATCCAGGAAGTGGAGTTCCATATAGAGTATTAGATGGTTCAGAATATTGGGTAGATGATGTTAATTCACCTTATTACAATACAATGCAGTTTGGAGAACCAAATGGTAGATGGAATTCAGCAGAGCATTTAATAGATCATAGCAATTCATATAAATACTCTTTAGTAATTGATTATAATAGATGGCCAGTTGTTCCAGGGAAAAGCTCTGCAATATTTTTACATGTAGATGTTGGGGTTCCAACTTGGGGATGTGTAGCTGTTGAACAAAGCAAGATGAAAGAAATTTTACAATGGATAAATCCAGGTTCGAACCCTAAAATAGCTCTTGCCTTAAGTTATGGTGAACTTTATAGCTATTAACAAATAATTAATATATTATTTAAAAGAAAAGTTATACATTAATAAATTTATTAGTGTATAGCTTTTTTTATTAATAAGTTGTAGGCTAAGTAAAAATTATTTATAATTATTTTATGATATATGAAAAATATGGAACAAATTTAAACTTTATAAATAAAAGGAAAAAAAATTTAAAATTAATATACCTATAATTTGATAAACACTTATAAAGGGGAGGTAATATTATGAAAAAAGATTTATTATTTAGTCAATTTCCTTATATTGAAAGTGAAGAAATTATATTAAGTAAAATAGAAGAAGTTAATTTAGAGGATTTATATGAAATTTGTGCAAATGAAAATTTATATAAATATAAACCTGGAAATGCAAAGAAATCTATTGATACAGTAAAAAATATGATTGCTCATTTTCAAAGAGATTTTCAAAAGAAAAAGATAGTTTTTTTAGGTGTTTTTCTTAAATCTAATCCTAAAAAGCTTGTAGGTGTAGCGGAAATTTTTGATATAGATGAAAAAGTGAGTGTAGTTACCATAGGATATACTTTAAATGAAGATTACTTTGGTAAGGGGATAGCTAGTAATATTGTTAAGACCTTAATAAAATATTTATTTAATGAAGTAGAATTAAACAGAATACAAGCATATGTAATGGTTGAAAATATTAAATCTCAAAATGTATTAAAAAGAAATAATTTTATAAAAGAGGGTACTATAAGAGAAGGGAATATATGGACAGGAAAAGGAATAGTTAATTTAGAGTTATATTCAATATTAAAATCAGAGTATATGAAGTAATATTTTTTAGAAGTGAAAACTAGAGTTAAATCCATTAGAATTTAGCTCTAGTTTTTACTTAATTAGCCATATCCATAACTTCTTTTTCTTCTAGGAGAAGCAAGATAATTATAGGCATCAGTCCAATAAGGGATTAAATCTGGTCTGTATTGTAAAACATCTTTTAAAAACTTATCAAATAAATGAAGTTTAACTAGTATTTTTATTATGTTCTTAGGATAAGGAGTAATTTTAGTAAAAGTTTTTCTTGGATCAATAACCATTATTTTACCCTTAGAGTTTACAAATATATGTTCATTTCTAATATTAATTCTCTTAAACTTAAGCCTTTTTAGGTCTTCAATTAAATCTATAATTTCCTTTGATAAATTATAAGGCAATCCATGTTTAGTAATGTATTTAAAAAGATTTTCTCCACCTACATATTCCCTTATTAAAATATTACTTATCCTTAAAATTGGATTTGGGAAAAAGGGACTGTCTAAAGTTTTTTTTAATATTTCTTCTTCACTTTTAGCAGCTTTTATATTTTTAAAGGTTTTAAGTGCATAACCTTCTGATGTTAAATAAACAGAACCTTCAGCTCCAGAACCTAATAGCTTACAATCTTGAATTTCTAATAAGTAGTTCATAATACCACACTTAATTAATTGCTTTTAAATATTATATGCAAACAAAAATAATATGTTATTAGTAATTGGATTATTTAGATTATAATGTAATAATTATATTTGTAGTAAGTAAAGAAAAAATTTTAGGCAAGTCAAGTATTAAAGAAAGTCTCTGAACTTAAATAAAATTAGTTAAGAATTTTGTAATTTAGGATAAATTAGAAGGTTAAGGGGAAAATAATGGATGAATTTATTTTGGTAAAAGATTTAAAGAAAAATAAAAAATATAGAAAAAGTTTTAGTAAGTTAGCAGCAGATACCTTTAGATTAGACTTTGAACAGTGGTTTGAAGAGGGCTATTGCAATGATAATTATATTTCATATTCCTATATTCATAATGATGAGGTAATTGCAAATGTTTCTATAAATAAATTTACTATAGTCCAGAATAGAAAGATTAATAAAGCAATTCAATTAGGAACAGTAATGACAGATAAAAATTATAGAAATAAAGGTCTAATAAGAAGGCTTATGAATGAAATATTTAAAGAATATGAAGAGAAGGTAGATTTTATATATTTATTTGCAAATAATTCTGTTTTAAACTTTTATCCTAAGTTTGGATTTAATAGAGTAAATGAAACTTCATATGAGATAAACACTGAAAATATAATTTATATTGAAGATATAAAGAATAAGAAAACAACTAATATTAAAAAGTTAAATTTAGATTTAAAAGAAGATAAGAAGATAATAGATAAAATGTGTAAAAATAGAGTTCAAGTTTCAAATAAGCTTGGAGTTATAAAAGATGAATGGCCACTTAAGGTTTATTGTAATTATATTTATAGAGAGAATCTTTATTATATTAAGGATGATGACGCTGTAGCTATAATGGAAAGAAATGATAAAGAACTTATATTAAATGATATTTTAAGTAAAAAGCCCATAAATTTAGATAATATAATATTAAAAATACTAGAGAAAGATGATAAAGTTATAATATTTAATTTTATTGCAGAAAGTAAAAAATTTAAGGTAAGTATTAAACCTAAAATGGATGATGATAATGCTTTATTTGTAAAAAATTGCAAAGGAGAATTTAAATGTGAAAGTGTATTCTTTCCAATAACTTCTCATACTTAATTAGTAAAAATGAATATAGTAGAATTATCAATAAGTATAGCTTATTCTTTAATGATTAACCTTATTGAACTATAATTAACTTAAATAATATTTTAAGTAGAAAGCCTATGAATTTTTAGATAATATAATATTAAAAATATAAGGAGAGGAAATTTTATGAAAAATTTAAAAGACACTTATATATTAAGCAATGGAATACAAATTCCATGTGTAGGATTTGGAACATGGCAAACACCTAATGGTGAAATTGCTATTTCATCTGTAGAAGAAGCATTAAAAGTGGGATATAGACATATAGATACAGCAGCAGTATATGGTAATGAAAGAAGCGTTGGTATAGCTATTAAAAACAGTGGTATACCTAGAAATGAGATATTTGTTACAAGTAAGCTTTGGAATACAGAACAAGGATATGAAAGCACTTTAAAGGCTTTTGAAAAAACATTGGAGGATTTACAACTAGAGTATGTAGATTTATACTTAATTCACTGGCCAATTCCTAAGATATTTAAGGAAAATTGGAAAGAAGTAAATATAGAAACTTGGAGAGCTTTCGAAGAGCTTTATAAACAAGGAAAAATAAGGGCAATAGGAGTAAGTAATTTTAAACCTCATCATCTTCAAAATATATTAGAAAATTGTGAAATAGCTCCTATGGTAAATCAAATAGAGATACATCCAGGATTAAATCAAGATGAAACAGTTGAATTCTGTAAGAAACATAACATATTAGTTGAGGCTTGGAGTCCTTTATCAACAGGAAAAATATTTGAAGTAAAAGAAATAAAAGATGTAGCAGATAAGTATGAAAAAACTATAGCACAAATATGTATAAGGTGGTCACTTCAAAAAGGGAACTTACCACTTCCAAAATCAGTAACAGCAAGTAGAATTGCTGAAAATGCTGAAGTGTTTGATTTTGAACTTAAAGAAGAGGATATAAAGTTTATAGATAATTTAATTAATTGTGGTGGATCAGGAATGGATCCAGATAATATAAATTTTTAAACACTTGGATAAGATGATATTCCTCATATAGAAGTGCAAGAGATTTGAGAGTAATGACTAGAAATAAGGAGAGTTTCCAATTAGGGAGACTCTCCTTATTTCTTTAAAATGACTATAGGAATATGAGGTCTATTATTTATTCTAAAAGGAAATAGGCTATTACTAATACCTCTACTTACAATAAGGTTAACATTATTTTTTTCATACGTTATTAATTTTAAAGGTTTAGAAATAAGTTTGTCATAGGAGCAATAGTCTTAATTTCACCATTATAGATAACTTCGAAATTAGCCAGAGTTTTATTAGTTAAGTTGCTTACATAAATCTATTTTAAGGCACAGTTAACAATTTAGTCTATATAAAGTTCTCGAATAATATTATATTTATTACTTTTGAAATATTAGTAAACATCTACATTATATTCCTAGTTATGGATTAACACAACATCATTTAGCAAGAATGGAACAGTAGAATATATTATAGATTGCTATAATGAAATTGTCATACTTATATTTTAAATTTTGCTATGGAGGCTATCAAATTATGTCTCGAAAAAAATTAATTAGGAGAAAGATGAATTATGGATAAATATTACTATGGCGACCTGTGCTCTTTATTTTATGATATTCATAAGCCCGAAGCGCCAAAAGATGAATTGGATTTTTTACTTTCATTTGCAAATGAAAATATGAAAATTTTAGAACCTATGTGTGGTTCAGGAAGATTTTTAATTCCTTTTTTAAAGAAGGGTTTTGATATTGATGGTTTTGATTTATCTAAGGATATGATAAAGAGATGTAGAGAAAAACTATTGTCAAATAATCTTTCAACAGGAATTGGTTTATGTGATTTTACCACATTTAATCATAGCAAAGAAAAGTATGACCTTATTTTTATTGCATCAATTTCTTTTTCATTACTAACTAACAGAAGAGATATTAACAACGCCCTGGAGATGATGAAAAATAGCTTAAAATCATCAGGGAAAATCGTTTTGGGTGTGGCAACTGACATTAACTATCGCAATAATAAATCTTATGCTGATGAATATAAGTTTGAAACTGATGATTTTAAAGAAAGAAAAAGAGTAGAAAAGGGCTCGTTTGAAATTTTATTAAAAGAAAAATCTGCATATAATCCCTATCAGCAAATTATGTATTTGCCGGGAGTATATGAGCTTTATATCAATAGTGAATATATTCGTTCAGAACATGAAGACTTTTATTTAAGACTATACAAACCTAATGAGCTTGATGAAATTGTTGAGAAGTGTGGATTGAAAATAGTAAATAAATATACGAATTTTAATAAAAGTGATTTTGACTTTCAAGGCGCTGAAGAAATATTTTATGAACTGCATAAATAAAACAAGCTGTATCTAAATTAATTTAGATACAGCTTACTTTATTTATTAATTAGCAAGCTCTTTTTCTTTCATAAGGACATTGATTCTTTTAAAATAAGTAATGGCAAGAGGTACAGCAGCAGCTATCCATGCAGCAGGATCAGCTAAAGCAATTCCTGTAAAATCTAGTAGAATTGGCAATGTAAATGCAACAACTGTTCTAGCTACCATTTCAGCAACACCAGCCATCATAGGAACAAAGCTATCTCCAATTCCTTGAAGGGTATTTCTATATATAAATATAAGTCCTAGCGGTATATAGAATATAGAAACTGTATTTAAATATTGTCTTGCATATCCTATAACTTCTAAATCATTACCACTCATAAATAATCTAGTAAAAGCACCACCAAATAATATAACAACTATAGTAGATATAATACTTACAACTATACTTATCATAGTACATTTTTTAACTCCCTCTTTTATACGATCAATTCTTCCAGCTCCAAGGTTTTGTCCACTGTATGTTGCCATAGCAACTCCAAATGTAACAGCAGGTTGCATTACAAGTTGTTGAACTTTAGAGGCAGCAGTATATGAAGCAATTACTTTAGAACCAAAAGAATTAAGTGCGCTTTGAAGTATCATTGCTCCAGCAGCTGTTATTGAAAATTGGAGAGCCATTGGAACACCAATTCTTAATTGCTTTTGAACATAGCTTTTTCTAATTTTCCAATGCTTCTTTTTAAGCTTTAAAATAGGAAATTTCTTTATTATATATATTGCACATAAAATTGCAGAAACAGCTTGTGAAATAACAGTTGCATAAGCAGCTCCAGCTACTCCCATTGAGAAGTTAACAATAAATACAATATCTAATACAACATTTAATATTGAAGAAATAATTAAAAAATATAAAGGTGTTTTGCTATCTCCAAGAGATCTTAATATGCTTGCAAGAATGTTATAAAATATTATAGCAATATTACCAGCATATATTATGATTATATAAGATAATGAATCTTGAATAATATCAGAAGGAGTGTTCATAAGCTCAAGTAAAGGTCTTGCAGAAACAACACTTATAAAAGTAACAACTATAGTCATTAAGGCAGATAAAACTAAAGAACTAGCAAAAGCTTTCCTTACTCCTTCTTCATTATTAGCTCCAAATTTTTGAGCAACTAGAACAGCAAAACCACTAGTTAGTCCAATAACAAAACCATTAACTAAAAACACCATGGCTCCAGTAGATCCTACCGCTGCTAATGCATTAACTCCAAGAAATCTACCAACTATTATAGTATCAACCATACTATAAAACTGTTGAAATACATTACCAATAAGTAAAGGAATAGAAAAAGTTAAAATAAGTTTCACAGGATTTCCTGTTGTCATATCTTTTGTCAAAAATAGCCCCCCTTTATTTAGAAATCTGTAATATAGTAAAATAAAGTATATTATAGACTTTAATATTACAATTAGTTACTTAACTATTTTAAAAACATTATAAATAATAGCACTATAAAAATTTATTAGCAACTTTATTTCAAATTTAGAAAATGAGATTGTAATGTTCATATTATTTAAAATAGTTAATAACTTTGTAACAACTTAATTAAACTATGTAAAAACTTCCAGGTAATATATAATTAAAAGTATAGGGAGGTTTTTTCTTATGAAAAAAATAATTTTACTGATGATAGCTATATTTTCTATAGCTATGGTTAGTTGCAATAATACTAAAGTATTAGAAGAAAATACTAAGGATAATAAGACATCTGATAAGTATAAAATAACTGAGAAAAATATTGAAAATACAGAAAGAGATAAATCTTTTATGCCTTTGTTTTATGATTCAGAGATAATTTATGGAACGATGTCTCCTAAAAATAGTGGAGCTCCTGAAGAGTTCCAAATACCTTACTATATTGATAGTAGTGGAGCTTTTAAAAGGGTAGAAGAAGGTAAGTTTGATAAAGATGAGATAGGCTTTATAAAGGATACTTATGGATGTATAGATTCAGGGGTATATATGCTTAACTATAATAGATTAAGTGAAAGAAAATTTTATTATATAGATATAGTAAATAAAAATAAATTTGAACTAGAAGGATATGAAAAAATATATAATTCCATAGAGTTAAAGCTCAAAAACTTTGAAAATAGGGGGGCTAAGCTAGAAGGAAATGAAAATTATTATATTCAGGGATATTTTAATGTAGAAGATAAAGGGAAATCTATAAATAATGAGGAAATAATTATTATTGATTTAAAAAATGAGAGTTATTATGTTGTTAGAAACAATAACAATAGGTATATTAAATTTTATTTTGATAATAATGAAGAAGCTATAATGGCTATAGATAATTTAGGAAAAATTTATAAGCTAAAATTACAAGAAAAAGAGATAGTTTTTGAGTTGTATAAAGATATTGGAGTAGAGGATTTGGAAATATATTATAAATACGGATATTTAGGAAGTTTTTATTTTGAAGATAAGTTAATCCTTAATATCCATAATAATGAATCTAAGGAGTTTTATGATTATAGTAATCTTTTTTATAAAGTTAAATCAGATGAGTTTATATCTATGGATAAAGAAAAAATCGTAATAGGAAAAGTTAATAATACTAATTTTTTTATTGTTCTATATAATGAAAATAGATATTTAGCAGAAATCAGTGATGATGGAGAAATAAATTTAATATATAAATTAGATGATTCTGAAGGATATAGATATTTCTTTGGGGTAGCTAATAAAGAGGGAAATAGTATATTGGTTACTAAAATTAAATATAATGAAGAAAATATTAAAGATTATAATGCTCTAGTAATAAAAGAAGATATAAAATATTCTATTATAGAAATAACGAAGAATGAAGATTAAATATATAGTCAAGATACTTGATTAAAAAAATTTAATATAAAAAAGTTATAAATAATTTATAAATTTAATAGCTTTTAAACAAGTTAATTAAGCTATGTAAAAACTTCCATCTTAAAAGAAAAATAAATTTATGGGGGAGCTATGGGAAAGAAAAAGATATTAGTAGTTGAGGATGAATATTCAATAAATGATGCAGTAACATTTGCGCTTAGAAAAGAAGGATATGATGTAAGAAGTGTATTTAACGGAAAGGAGGCGTTAGAAAAAGTTAAAGAGTTTAAACCAGATTTAGTTTTATTAGATTTAATGTTACCTGATATTGATGGTTTTGATATATGCAAGGAAATAGCTAAGAGTACTTATGTAATAATGTTAACTGCAAGAGGGGAAATAATAGATAAAATATTAGGTTTAGAACTTGGAGCTGATGATTATATTGTAAAGCCTTTTGAAATTAAGGAGGTTTTAGTTAGGATAAAAGTAATCTTTAGAAGAAATGAAAAAGGTCTAGAAGAAAATATTACTTCAAATAAAGATAAAGAAGAAGGGCTTATAGAAATTAATAAAAGAGATAGAAGTGTAATAAAGGAAGGTACAGAGGTTCCTTTAAGGAGAAAGGAGTTTGATTTAATAAATTTTTTATACGAAAATAAGGGAGTTGTATTTTCAAGAGATGATTTATTAGATAAGGTATGGGGATATGATTACCAAGGAGACACTAGAACTGTTGATGTCCATATAAGAAGATTAAGAGAAAAGCTTAACGAAGATAAAGACAATTCTATTATAGAAACAGTATTTGGAATAGGATATATAATGAGGTGATATTTTGAATAAAACCTTGAGAGGAAAGCTTTTAATTGGGACAATAATTTCAGTTGTAACCATAAATATAATATTTACTATATTTATTTCATTATTTTTAGATAAGTCTTTTAAGAATGATATCATAGAAGAAATGAATAGAATCAAATTAACATCTTTAAATATAATAAGGCAAAATGAAATAATGGGAGAGCCTATTTGGAAAGCATTATCTCCAATTAATGAAATAACACAAGGTTATGTTAGTATAGCTGATGATAATGGCAATATAAATCAATCTGTAGGAAAAATTATAAATAATGAAGAAATAACAAGTATAATAAAAGAAAGTAATAATATTAAATCTATAATTAAGTTTAAGCATTCAAATAATTCTTACTTTGCAACTTATAATTATTCTTTATATATTAAAGATAACTTCAGTGGTAATTTAATAATACAAAAGGATTATTCATATAAATATAATAAAATGATAAAAACAATCGGAATTATAATTTTAGGACAAGTATTTGTAGTTATAACAATTATATTAGTTATATCTATGATTATTAAGAAGGTTACAAAGCCACTTAGAAACTTAAGCATTTCTATGGAGGAATTTACTTTAGGAAAAGATATTAAAGATATAGAAATAAATACAGAAGATGAAATAGCTGATTTAACTAAAACATATAATTCTATGAAAAATCAATTAAATAACCAAGAGAAGACCTTAAGAGAATTTTTTAATAATGTTACCCATGAGCTAAAAACTCCAGTTACAGCTATTTCTTTGTATTCTCAAATACTAAGAGATGAAAATATAAAAGAAATGGATGATGAATTTTTAAATAGAGCAAGTCGTAGAATAGTCCTTGAATGTGAGAAGATGAAAAAGCTAGTTGAGAAGATTTTAGAAAGCTCAAGAGGGAAAATTAATAAGAGCAAATCTAAAAGTGAATTTTCACTAACTAATATAATTAAAGAGATATTAGAGGATTTAGAATTAAGGCTTAAAAGTAGTGGTATTTATATAAAGGAAGACTTACAAGAAGTTATGTTCTATGGAGTTTTAGAGGATTTTGAACAAATTATTTTAAACCTTTTAGATAACAGCATTAAATATTCAGTGGATAATGAAATCAATATAAATCTATATGAAGATGAAAAAGAAATAACCTTAGAAATTAAAAATAAATATGCTGAAATTCCTTTAGAAATAAGAGATAAGCTATTAGAACCATTTATAAAATATAATAGTTACAAGGATATATCTAAAGAAGTAAGTAGTTCAGGACTTGGATTATATTTATGTAGTGAATTAGCTAAAGAAAATGGCTGGATTTTATCTTATGAGATTATAGATGATGATATTATATTTAAATTAATATTAAATGAAGGTACTGTCTTAAAATAATGTGAGGATAAAGGTTGGATATGTGATCATACTATCCAACCTACAAAATATAAATTATTTTTCTAAAGTTTACATAAAATTATTGATAAACTCTGGAAATTAGCTGATATAGGAGGACATCCTGTATGCATCCTTTTATATTGCTATATATTAATAATGAAAATTACTTCTTCTCATTAAAAAGTTCATTGCTTTCTTGAATTATGTAATTAATATATATTAAGGCATCATTTCTTCTTTCAAAAATAGAATTGTAGTAGGATTTTTTATTACCTTTTCTTAATCTCATGGACTCATTAATTATTTTATGCCATCTTTCAGGGACATTTTGTAATGCATATTCCCCAGCACCAATTTTTGATGTTATATCTCTTTCTTTGAAGGTATAATAAAGGCGAGAAATACCTAAAACTCCCCATTCAATCATATTTAAACTTACAAATAAGCCAATATATTTCATGGATGTTAACTTCCTGCAGTCATTAATCCAATTAATCCAATAAGTATTAAGATTATTCCTCATTTCATCAATTAAAATATCAAAGTTTACCTCATAATTAAAATCTCTTATCACTTGTCCTTTTATAGTTATACCATATTTTTTTAATTGGTAGGCATCTATGGAGTTTCTATCAAAGCTTTTAAAACCTTGAAATTTTCCATCGTTAAATCTAAGGCATGAACTTTTGCTTTTGTTTAAAGACTCTAGATCACTATTCAATACATACAGTCCATCTAAAATAGTTTTATGATATTTTTTTTGCATATCGGCATGGATTTTTTTTAGAGTATTTATATCTTCTTCATTTACTTTTCTTTTAATCACTGCAATAAAATCAATATCACTAAAAATGGAATCGAATGCCCCTAATGAAATAGAACCATAAATATAATATGATTCAAGGAAATTAGGTAAGCTTGATTCAATGATTTTAATATGCTCGTCTATAATCTCTTCAGCTTTTTCAGGTATATAATTCATCATATTCACCTTTTTACTTTTCAAAAATATTTTTGCTATTAATTACTTTATATTTTTTACAATTGCTTTTCAATTAATATGTTTATTATACATAAATAAAAGTAAATTTAAAACAAATTTACCATATATATCGATTTGATGTTTTAAAATCTTTTATTAAAGATTTAGAATATATAGAGATAAGAAAATAGGAAAGGTGAAAAGTAGTGGTAAATATATAATGACACTACAAAAGAAAAGATGTTAAATAAATTTACTTATGAGATAGTATAAATGTCAAGTTAATGTTGTAACTTTTTGATCATTTAAGAATGTAGATAAATTTAATAGAAGAAGGCTAATAAAAGCAATAAAAGAAGTAAATCCATTAATACATCATGAATATGGATTAATATAAGATTAGTCAAATATATTTAAGGTTCTTAATTATGACGAAGCATTTAAAAATAAAAATGTAGCTACTATACGGAATTTTGAAGTAACTACAAAGAAGGTGATTAAATAATGTATTGTGTAATACAAGAAGTAGAGAGTAAGTTAGAAGAAAAAGAAAAGTTTGAAAAGGTATATGGCAAAGATTCATATGATTATTGTTATGATATATTTGGAGTGTTTAGAAATGAGGAAATGTTAAACAATATAAAAAAGCAGTATAAAACTAAAAAAGAACAGGAGCGTAGTTATTACGAAAATTTTAATAGTAACTACAATAGTTATAATTCATATGGTAGTTATCATTCGTATGGTAGTTATCAAAGTAATAAACATAGTAACCACAATCAGGAAGATAAAAGTAAATATAAGAAACTATATAAGACTTTAGCAAAGACATACCACCCAGATATAGCAAATGATGATGGTGAAATGATGAAGATAGTTAATAAGCTAAAAGAGGAATGGGGTATATAGTAGGTATTTAATAATTTTATGTAGTAACTACACTTAAAGCGTTGATATAAGTAGTTTTTAAGAATGATTTATGTTGAAATAAATATAAAGATAAACATAACAAATTAATAGTTTAGCACCCCACTTACAATGATGAATAATTTACTGAAAATTAAACTTGAATAATATTAATGTTAAATCTATGTTAATAGCTTTGACTTTGTCAGGAGTATTATGCTAGTATGGAAAAAATATATTAATATTTTACAATAGAGGTGCAGATATGGAATTCTTAAAGAATTTTCTAAAGGGTGTAGCAATTAGTATATCTCAAATTGTTCCAGGGGTTAGTGGGGGAACTATTGCTATGATTCTTGGAATATATGATAAATTACTTCATGCAGTTAATAATATTTTAAAGGATTTTAAAAATCAATATAAAATATTGCTTCAAGTGGGTATAGGAGCAGTAGTAGGAATATTTCTATTTAGTAATATAGTTAAAACTTTATTTGATAATTATCCTATACCAGTTGGATATTTATTTATAGGAGTTATTTTAGGTGGGGCACCACTAATGTTTAGAAAAGCAACTGTTAAAGGCTTTAATAAAAGTAGCATTTTATACTTACTTGCTGGAATAATAATTGTTTTAATGATGGGAACACCAAATAATGATGCATCAGCTATAATAACTTCATTAAGTTTAGGTAATTTCTTATGGCTTCTTATTGGTGGAGTAGTAGTAGCAGTGGCACTTATACTACCTGGAATTAGTGGTTCAT
This sequence comes from Clostridium sp. MB05, assembly GCF_046581255.1. NCBI lineage: Bacteria > Bacillati > Bacillota > Clostridia > Eubacteriales > Clostridiaceae > Clostridium > Clostridium sp. MB05. The sequence continues at coordinate 1,955,200 of NZ_CP174370.1, forward strand.
TTATGCTTTATGTTTTAGGGCTATACAACACAGTTATAACAGCAGTTGTGCAAATGAATATTCCAGTTTTAATACCATTAGTAATAGGAGGTATAGTTGGTACCTTAGCTACAGCTAGAATAATTGAAGTGCTACTTTTAAAATATCCAGAGCAAACTTATATATTAATATTTGGATTTATACTAGGATCAGTATTTTCAGTATTTCCAGGAGTTGATGGATTAAGCAGTGTAATAGGTGTTATACTTGGAATTTTAGGATTTATATTTACATATTATATAAGTAGAAATGAATAAATTTAAGAACTGTATTAAAGTTAGTAAGTAAAGAAACTTTAATACAGTTTTTTTATACAATTTATATAAAAATAATAATTAAGAAGAATTAATATGTATATATGGTAAATAATGTTTAAATAATATTTAGAATTGTATATAATAAAGATATTAAATTTAATAATTATTAAGTATTGTAAATAGAAAGGAATATATTTATGCAAATTAATAAAAAAGTATGGTCAATACTTGCCATTATTTTTTCAGTTACAACTATTTGCTTAGTCGTACTATATTTTATGAAGTATATTAATATTGACTATATTATGATATCTTTAGGATTAACTCAATTATTCGGAGGATTAAGTCAAATTGAGCTATCAAATAGAGTAAACTCTAAAGTAGTTAGAAAGAGAAATAAAAGTGTCGGAGTATTCATGGTTTTATTAGGTATTATAATTTTCACAAGTGCATCTATAAAAGTATTTTTTTACAGATAGTACAAGCATTTAAGTGAGTTACTCATATTGATAGAAGGGGTTAGGTATGGAGGATAATAAAATAATATATTTTGCAACTAAAGCATTGATAGTTAATAAAGATAAATTTTTAATTATGCACAAAAGCAATATAAGGGAAAATATATGGGAATTACCCAAATTTAATTAAAATAAAAAAGGGAAAAATATGGTGAGGATACTAGTATTCATTTTTGATGGAATGACAGATTATGAAATTACATTTATTATGCACTTATTAAATACAAGTACTGATAAAAAATAATTACAATTGCATATGAAGATAAATTAATTGAAGGACGATCTGGATTTTTATATAAACCTTCAAGATTAGTTAGTGATGTGTTAAATGAGGAAGTTGAAGGTTTAATAATAGCTGGTGGATGGTATGGAGAAACTAGACCTGAATTAATAGAATTAATTCAAAACTTAAACTCAAAGGGAATGATAATTGCAGCAATATGTGGTGCTGGTACGGTATTTTTAGCTAAGGCAGGTATTCTTAATAATGTTAAATATACAACTCCTGCTTCAGAGTGGACTCAAAAGCATAAAGAGATATTTGGAGAAAAGGATCCTTTTCCGAGAGCAACTTTTATTGAAGATAGAGTAGTAAGAGATAAAAATATTATAACTGCGCAAGGTATAGCTTTTATTGATTTTGCAATAGAAATATGTGATTATTTTAATTTATTTGAAAGTAAATATGATAAAGATAATTTTTATAATATCATAAGAGGTATATAAAACCATTAGAGTAAGTACAAATTTAAAGCTAATTTATAGGAGTGTTATTTAATGAATAAGTTATCAGATTTACCTAATATAGGAGAAAAATTAGAAGAACAACTTAATAAGATAGGAATAGATACAATTGATAGATTAAAGGAAGTTGGAAGCAAAGAAGCTTGGTTAAACATAAGAAGTATAGATAGATCAGCTTGTATTAATAGATTATATGCATTAGAAGGGGCAATACAAGGAATAAGATGGCACAATCTATCAAAAGAAGTAAAAATTGAATTAAAAGAATTCTATAATAATATTAAATAAAATGATAAGCATTAAATAAAAAAATAGGGGGGTTATATGTCAAAGGTAGCAGTGATATATAAAAGCAAGTATGGAGCAACAAAAAAATACGCTGAATGGTTATCAGAGGATATTGAGGCAGATCCATATTCACAAGATAAGTGTAAAATTGAAATCCTTGATGATTATGACACAATAATTTATGGAGGAGGAATATATGGTTCTAGAATAGCGGGTTTATCTTTAATAAAGAAGAATTATAATAAGTTAAAAAATAAAAACATAATAGTTTTTATGGTTGGAGCTTCACCATATGATGAAAAGGCATATATTCAGCTTAAAGAACATAATTTTTCAGATGAACTAAAGAACATTAAGCTTTTCTATCTAAGAGGAATGTTTGATTTAAAAAGCATGAGTTTTAGAGATAAATTTTTAATTGGAATGTTAAAAGGAGTGCTAAGCAAAAAAGATCCAGATAAATTTGAGTCTTGGGAAAAAGCATTTATAGAATCCATGGACAAGGCAGCAGATTGGACAAGTAGAGAAAATTTAAAAGAAATTGAAGATTATATAAATGAATCTTACCGTCAATCCTTATAGCACTTTTATAACTATGATTTTTGAAGTAATCTTATCTTTTGTAATTCTATTTTTATTTAATAAGAATGTAAATCTATAAGTAAATATCATGAAATTAAGACTTGAGAGAAAACTATTATAAGTAGATGGAATATACTAGAAGAAATTCAATACAAATGTATCGATATAAATTACGTATGCTGTAAAGAATATATTGAAAGAATTCCCTTAATTGGAAAACTCAGAATAAAAAACTACTAAAATTATTATTTTTTTACATATTAAGTATTTACAAAATGTGAATTGAACTGTATAATAAAAAAGTAATAATTAATAAATTTTGAAAAAGGAGGTAGAGATATGTTTATTTATTTAAAGGAAAATAAGAATAAAATTAAATATAGTTCGTTTTTTATTAGTAGCTCTACCAGTGGAGATAGTTTATAATTTTTTTATGAAAAATTAAATTTATTAAGTATACCACCATGAGTTATTATGCTCATGGTTTTTTTATGCATTTATTTATTAAATAAAGTGATATTTTAATGACCCTGGGTAAACTAGGGTCATTTTTATATAAAAATAATTTAAAGGAGGATTTTGTAAGATGAGCAATTTAAGAAAAGTTAGAAACAATCATAAGGAAATAGGTGAAATAAATAGAAATGGAGGAATTATAGATGGCTACGATTGAGGAATTTGTAAATGGTGTAATTAAAAGTGGAAAAAACACTATGGACTTTGAAAAATATTGCAAAGAGGAAGGATTAAGTTCAATTCAGATTAGAAAAGAAACTTATCAAAAATTAAGCAATAAAAAAAGAAGTTTATTTAAAAGTATTATTATATTAATAAAAAAAATAATTTAGTATGTAATTTTAAAAGATTTATTAAGTTAATAATATAACAGATATACTCAGCATTTTGAATAAAAATGTTGAGTATTTTTAAATTTAGAAAAAGTTTAATTTAACGTTAAGCATTTATACTATTAAGGAAATACACATATCCTTAGAAATATAATCATATTATTTAATAGTTAAAAAGATAAATGTATTCTATAGTAGGAGAAGTCTAAAATGATATGTACAGATAATTTAAGTCCGGAAGAATTGGCAATTTTAGGTAATGCTATTGCTATTACAATAGCTCAAGGTAAGAGTACTGATGAAATAAATGTTCTTGGAAATCTTATTGTAGACATAGGGAGTATATTGTTAACTATTGCGGCACAGAAACAACGTCTAGAATCTTTACAACAAAATAATCAGCAACAAAATAACCAGCAGCAAAACAATCAGCAAGGAGACAATCAACAACAAAATAACCAACAACAAAATAATCAACAAGAAAACAATAAAATAAAAAATAAAAAAAGTGATAAGTAAATTTAGTCATATGAGTATTAAAAGACGAAAATACCCATCTTTACATATTTAAATAGCAGTACTTAGATGTCTAAATGGTATTAATACTGAATATGATTTTTATTATTTAAATAATTATTTTTAATATTATTTAAATACAGGAAATTATTTATCACTTATTTTTTACTTACTTTATTATATTTGCTACTAGATTAGCTAAAATTAATAAAACTATTTAGTAATAATAGTTTTGTATTTAATAATATAGATGCAGAAAGTAAAGAAAAGCAATGATATCTATAAGGCTTACTGGTAAAAAGTTGGATAAAATGAAACGTGAATGGTATAATATAGAAGAAATTTTATAAATTCTTTATAGAGAAATTTTGAGTGAAGAATTTATTAAATTATAATTTAGGAATTAAAAAAATGCTTTAAGAATGTATAGTTAAGCAGAAAAATAGCCTAAATTAGATATGTTTATAATAAATGGAGGATAAAAAATGGGAATTGCATTTAAAGAAATTAACTTTAGTAGATTGGTGGACAAGTTAGGACCATGCTGTTTATCTGAAAGTGAATGTGGAGTATGCGAAAGAGAAAAATGTTTAGTTGGATATGGGACAGAATGTATAAAGAATTGTATGATTAATAAGGTTACATATGTTATAGATGGATGTAATAAAATTCCAATTACAGATACTAAAATATATGATAAAGAATATATAATGGAAGGGGTAGTAGATATACTTAAGACTTGTAAAAGTTGCAAAGAAAATCATTATGAAAATTGTGTAATAAATATTTTAAGAAGCTGCTATGAGGTCATTTTACTTGGAGAAGAAAAAGAATATAAGGGAAGTGCTCTTGTATATTTAAATGATTTAAAACAATCTAATCCAGAAATAGCAGACAGGTTATTCCAAAAATATATGTCTAGAAGTTAGAAAATAATGACTAGTACTATAAAAATAATATCTTATGGATTTATGATATTATAGATACATATATAAATTAAGGGAAGTACTTTTACTTCCCTTAATTTGCTGTTTTTTTAATATTTTTAATTAGTGGCTTTTGTAAATATTATTAATTAACACTGTAAATTTAAATGTATTATTATAAACTTATTTATTGAAAATATTCTTTATATTTATTGAAAATCACCTTTAGTTATATTTAATTCAATATTAATATCTGCTTTATCGTAACCTACTATTTTTATACGGTTAATACCTTTTTTTATTGGTAAAGTTAAGGTAGTGTTTTCATCTGTAGTATCTTTATTTGAGATTTCTACAAGATTAGTAACTGTATCATCAGGTGATATTAAAACTATTTTTGCTTTTCCACTTTTTACTGATAATTTACACGGAGCTTCTAAATTAAAATCTGAATCACTTTCATATCTCCAGATGGTTCCACACCCACTTAATTTAAGCTTTCCTGTATATACTCCTGATTCTATTGTTTCCTTGCTATCATCTAATCCAAAAGAATCATATGATTTAGCTATTTTAGCATTGTTATCATAAATAGAATTCGTGATATCATTACTGCATCCAATTAATAAACTAATTATCATAAGTAAAATAACCGTTAGTATTATCCTTTTTTAAAAATTCATTTTAACTTTCCCTTCTTTCAATAATCTTATATAAGTGTGTATTGAATTATAGTATATTTTTATGGTAATTATAACATTAATTAAATATAATGGATATAAATGGGGAGGATGTTTGATTCTTTATATTTATTAATTATTATTAAAGCAACTATTTTAATAATAATCATATGTGATTTATATGTGATTTATATATGGTTTATAGAGTAGAGGAGAGTATTATGAAGTTATTTGAAATAGCTATATCACTAATAATTAGTTTATTTGGTATTGGGATTATAATTTTATCTAAATTTATTCCGGAAAGAATTTTTTGTAGAGTAAGATATGGATATAAAATTAGTGATAAAGAGACGTATATAAAAGAATTCAGAGGAATGATTTATTTTTTAGGAATTTTATATATTATATATTCTTTATTTATATGGAGTATCGATATAGCTCCATGGCTTTTTCTTATTTTACAAAGCTTAATTTTCTTTATAGGATTTAAAAGACAAAAGAAATATATAAGTAAAGTAATGTAACTTAGCTATAATAAAGTTTAATTATTAGAAGGGTGAAGAGTGATGTGACTAGTTTTAAGAAATTATCATCCATTATGGTCTTACTTTTAATGTTTACTGGATGTTCATCTAAGAATAATGGAAAAGAAGAAGTTGTTAATCTATATTTTTCAGATTCTAATGCAGAATATCTTATTGGAGAAGAGAGATATATTGAAGATGCTACTCCACAAAAGGCTATACAGGCATTAATAGAAGGACCTAAAAGTAAAGAATTAATAAGTTCGCTACCTAAAGAGCTAGAGATTTTAGATGTATCAGTTAAAGATGAAGTAGCATATGTCTATATCTATGAAAGTGTACCTTTAGCTGAACATGGCATTTATGGGTCAAGCACAGCTACAAAAACTATTATTAATTCAATAAGTTCAACACTTATTTTAAATGAGAATTTTGGTATCAAAAAGGTTAAACTAGAAGGAGATATAGGTGATATTTTATATGGAATAGATATAAATGAATTATTTGATGTAGATATGGATTTAATTAAAGCAAATCGCTAGCACTTACAGTAATCTTGGTTGGTAAGAGTGCCATATTCTGAGACAATTATTATATATTTCTTAGATGTTATGAGTTTGCTAGTATTTGTTTTGAAGTGAGGTGAAATTAATAGAAAATTTTAAAATAGTAAAATTATCAAATTTAGATGATGAATATAAGGTTAAAGCTGTTAAATTATTTGTTGATGGTTTTTATAAAATACTTTCTTTTTCAAAGGACAAAAAAATATTACAAGAGTTATTTTTGCATTCATTAGATTTCTCAATGATTTATGTTGCTTTATTTGAAAATAATGTTGTTGGTTTTTTAGGGATAGGAAATAACATAAAACGTCCTACTTGTTTCAATAAATCCATTTGCCAAAAGCTTTTAGGAAAAGGAAAGGGTTATATAGTTTATAAGCAAATGAGCTATATTATGGAGAAGCCAACAGTAAAAGGAGAAAAAGATGTCTATATTGATTATCTGACAACTGATAAAAAATATCGAGGAAAAGGTATAGCAACAAAACTTATAAATTTTGTATTCAATGAACTTGATTTTAAGGAGTGCTATATTGAAGTTTTATCTAAAAATAAAAATGCTAAAAGATTATATGAGAAAATTGGATTTGAAGAATATAAAAGAATATATAATCCTTTTATCATGTTACAGGGACTTGGATTTTTTATAGAAATGAAACGAACCATAAAATAATTTTAATTTGCTATAAATTATTGAGAACAATAAAGAGGTGGAGTAATATTTAAATATACAATATTCCCATAAAGAATAAAATTTTTAAAAAGAAAAAACAGTTAGAAGATAATTCTATATAATCTTTTAACTGTTTTTTCTTTTATTTATGATTTATGGTTTTATATATTTTTACTTATATTATTTTATAATTGCTAGCTTGTAGTGAAGGTTGAATATTTCTTAGGTGAAAAACCAACTGCTTTTTTAAAGGTTTTAAGAAAATTACTATAATCATTAAAACCACATTTCTCACAAACATCATTAACAGTTTCTCCATTTGCAAGCATAGCTTTAGCAATGGAAATTCTTCTTCCAGAAATATATTTATTAATTGTTGTTCCTGTAGCTGCTTTAAATATTCTACAAATATAAGATGGACTTAAATAAAAGTTACTTGCTAAGTGTTCAATTGTAATAGGTTCAGTTATGTTAGTATTTATGTATTCTATTATTTCATCTACCTGCTGATTATATTTATAAGAATATTCTTCAGAGATAGAACGCTCATTACTAATATAAACCTTATTTAAAAAAATCATCAGTTCTAAAAATGTTGAATATTCAATTATATCACTTCCAAAGCCTTCAGATGCAATTATTTTATTAATAAAATATATAAAACGACCTTGCTGTTCCTTATTTAAAGAAATTCTATGATTAAAATCTTTATTACGATTAGAAAAACAATAGTTTAGGTCAGTTTTCTTGCTAGAAGAAGATTTTAAAAATTCAGGATCAATTGAAAGAACAATTCTTTCATGAACTATCTTATCTAATTTAGATATGTAGTGACTTTCAAATTGATTTATTACAAATAAGTCACCAGGCTTAATATCATAAAATTTATTGCCAATAAGAAATTGTTTTCCGCCTGTTATTGAATAATAAATCTCATAGGAATCATGTATATGCATAGCCATTGATTTTTCTTCTTTATACAAGTGAGCTATCGAAAAGTATTTGTTTTCTAAAGCACTTTTTATTGCAGCCTCACATGAGTTGAATTCATTCACAATAACACCCTCTTTCACAGTTTATCCTAATTATAATGTTTAAGTTCAATATTTGCAATATTTATGACATAATAACACAAGAAATAGAAAATTTAAAATGTTAAACTAGTATCATAAGATATGAAGGAGGAGATTTTGAGATGGAATTAAGAACAGCAGCATCACCAAAAGATGTGAAGCATTATACTACTGATCAATTAAGAGAGGAATTTTTAATTCAAAACTTATTTGTTACAAATGAAGTAAAAATGGTATATAGCCACATCGATAGAATAATTATAGGTGCAGCAGTGCCAGTTAAACCTCTTACATTAGAAGCAGGTGATGAACTTAGAGCTAAATACTTCTTAGAAAGAAGAGAGCTTGGAGTAATAAATATAGGTGGAAAAGGTACTATTACATTAGATGGAGAAAAATATACATTAGATTATAAAGATGGAATGTATATTGGAATGGGAACTGAAAATATTGAATTCGCTAGTGAAGATGAAAATAATCCAGCTAAATTCTATTTCAATAGTGCTCCAGCTCATACAAAATACCCAACAGTACTTATTAAACCAGAAGACTGTGTAACTGTAGAGCTAGGATCATTAGAATCATCTAATCATCGTGTAATAAGAAAATACATACTTCCAGGACAAGTAGAAAGCTGTCAACTAGTAATGGGAATGACTCAATTAAAACCAGGAAGTGTTTGGAATACAATGCCATGTCATACACATGACAGAAGAATGGAAGTTTACTTATATTTTGAAATGAAAGACGACAGCGTTGTAATGCACTATATGGGTGAACCTACAGAAACAAGACATATTGTTATGAGAAATGAAGAAGCAGTAATATCACCAAGTTGGTCAATACATTCAGGTTCCGGAACAAGAGCTTATACTTTCATTTGGGGTATGGTTGGAGAAAACCAAGACTTTGATGATATGGATGCTGTTAAAATGACTGAATTAAGATAAATACTACTATTAAAATATAAAAGTTAAAATTAGGAGGAATTTATCATGGATAGTATGAAGAATTTTTCATTAGAAGGAAAGGTAGCTTTAGTAACAGGAGCATCTTATGGAATAGGATTTCCAATAGCAAAATCATATGGGGAAGCAGGAGCAACAGTTGTATTTAATGATATTAGTCAAGAATTTGTTGACAAAGGAATTGCAGCTTATGCAGAGCATGGAATAAAAGCACATGGATATGTATGTGATGTTACAGATGAGCAAAGAGTAAATGAAATGGTTAAGCAAATAGAAGAGGAAGTTGGAGTAATTGATATACTTGTAAAGGGGTATGGTTGGATAAAACAAAGACTTTGATGATATGGATGCTGTTAAAATGACTGAATTAAGATAAATATTACTATTAAAATATAAAAGTTAAAATTAGGAGGAATTTATTATGGATATTATGAAGAATTTTTCATTAGAAGGAAAAGTTGCTTTAGTAACAGGAGCATCTTATGGAATAGGATTTTCAATAGCAAAAGCATATGGGGAAGCAGGAGCAACAGTTGTATTTAATGATATTAGTCAAGAATTTGTTGACAAAGGAATTGCAGCTTATGCAGAGCATGGAATAAAAGCACATGGATATGTATGTGATGTTACAGATGAGCAAAGAGTAAATGAAATGGTTAAGCAAATAGAGGAAGAAGTTGGAGTAATTGATATACTTGTAAATAATGCAGGTATAATAAAAAGAATTCCAATGCTTGAAATGAAAGCAGAAGACTTCCGTAAGGTAATAGATGTAGACTTAAATGCACCATTTATAGTGTCAAAGGCTGTAATACCAGGAATGATTAAGAAAGGCCACGGAAAGATAATAAATATCTGCTCTATGATGAGTGAACTTGGTAGAGAAACAGTTGCAGCTTACGCAGCAGCAAAGGGTGGACTTAAGATGTTAACAAAGAATATAGCATCTGAGTATGGTGAATATAACATTCAATGTAATGGTATTGGACCAGGATATATCGCTACACCACAAACTGAGCCACTTAGAACAGACGGACATCCATTTAATGAGTTTATTATAGCTAAAACTCCAGCAGCACGTTGGGGAACACCAGAAGATCTTAGCGGTCCAGCTGTATTCTTAGCTTCTGATGCTTCAGATTTTGTTAATGGACATATTTTATATGTAGATGGTGGTATATTAGCATACATCGGAAAACAACCAAAATAATATTGTAAAATAGCTTCCCCTAGGGTGTTAAAGTTTCATTAAATGGAAAATATTATGCCCGGGGGATATAATAAATGAAAAAGGAGAGAGAACAATGAAAATTGCTTTAATAAATGAAAATAGCCAAGCGGCAAAAAATTCAATGATATATGCAGCTTTAAAAAAAGTAGTAGAACCAAAAGGTCATGAAGTTTTTAACTATGGGATGTATAGTGCAGAAGACGAAGCACAATTAACATATGTTCAAAATGGTATTTTAACAGCTATATTATTAAACTCTGGAGCGGCAGATTATGTAATTACAGGTTGTGGAACTGGAGAAGGAGCAATGCTTGCTTGCAATTCTTTCCCAGGAGTATTATGCGGACACGTTGTAGATCCATCAGATGCATATATGTTTGCACAAATTAACGATGGAAATGCAATAGCATTACCTTTTGCAAAAGGTTTTGGATGGGGAGCAGAATTAAATCTGGAATATATATTTGAAAAACTATTCCAAGGAGAAAGCGGACAAGGATATCCAAGAGATAGAGTTATTCCGGAACAAAGAAATAAGAAAATATTAGATGAGGTTAAGAAAGTTACACATACAGATATGTTAACAATTTTAAAGAACATAGACCAAGAGTTGTTAAAAGGTGCTGTAAGTGGAGCTAAGTTTAAAGAATACTTCTTTGCTAACTGCAAAAATGATGAAATAAAAGAATATATTGAAAAGCTTTTAGGCTAATATATTTTAAATTTAGGAGATATTATGGTTAAATTAACATTAAAAATACTAGATAAAGAAGGAAATGTTAAAGCTGAAATATCAGAATATGATGAAGCTAGGCTTGTATTTAAAGAAGAATATAAGAGTGGAGATAAAATTCAAATAGAAACATCAGAAACAGGAGTTTATCTTGTAGCAGAAATTGACGATGCAATTGGAGAGTCATTTGTTTATGTAACAGAAAATAAAATAACTTATGAAATTCCATTTGAAGAAAAAAGAGTAAGCTATTCACCAAAGGTATTCTATGGAGAGAAACATTTATTATCAGTAAGAGTTGCTAGAAAAGACGAAATTGAATGTTATAAAAATTTAGCACTTAATAAAATGGATCAGCAAGGAATCACTGGTATATACCCACATGCATCAGCTAATATAGAAACTAGAGGCGAAGCTGTTTTCGCAGCTAGAAATGCAATAAATGGAAACTGTGAGAATCATGACCATGGAAAATGGCCTTATGAATCATGGGGAATAGGAATGCGAGATGATGCTTGTTTTAAGCTAGACTTTGGTAGAACTATAGTAACTGATAAAATTGTTTTATACACAAGATCAGATTTTCCTCACGATAATTGGTGGGTAAAGGTTACTTTTAGATTCTCAGATAACTCAGAATTAACATGTGATTTAGAAAAAAGTGATAAAGCTCATGTTATAACTTTCCCAGAGAAGGAAATAGAATGGTTAACATTTAGCGATTTAATAAAAGCTGATGACCCATCACCTTTTCCAGCATTAAGTCAAATTCAAGTTTTTGGGAAAGAATTAATGCCTAATAAATAATTCTAAAATAGATTTGTTAGATAATTACTTTAAAGAGGACTTTTAAATTACCAAAACCTAATTTTTAAGAAATCTCAAAAAATAAGTAAAGGAACATACTATGTATATATAGTATGTTCTTTCTTTTACTATCTAATTGATAATATTGTTAATAAGAAAATTATCAACTATCTAAAAGACTCTTGTATAAATAAAACCAATTGTTTCATTCTCTATTAAGATGAAAATTCCTAACCCTATAAATATTATTGGAACAAAAATATTCTTATATTTCTCAATATTTTTTTGCACAAAAGGGTGTTCTGATAATTTTATACTAAAAAAACACCAGAGTGCTATTAGAAGCATAAACATTAGCACTGTTATCACAATATCAACTAAATTCATACTTGTAAAAAGAGGTATATAAATTCCGATATTATCAGCACCATTAGCTAATGTGAAACTGAATACTTTTATAACACTTGGATTAATAAAATTCTTTAAAAATTTCAGTGTAGGTTTTTCTTGTACATCAGTTGCTTCCACAATTTTCTTATTCTCACCATTTTGAAGGTTTTGCTGAACTATATCTTCATTATTATTGCCTTCCCTTTTATGATCAACATAAGCTTTTATTCCTAAATATATAGGAACTAATCCAAGCAATCCAACATATTCACTTGGAATTATTGATATACCTAAAGCACCTATAATGCTTATTATAGTTAAAAGTCCAATACCTAAATACTGTCCAATAACAATATGTTGTTTTTTCATACCATTATTTATTTCAGAAAAAAACAGCATAAGTACAAATATATCATCAATATTTGTACTAGCAAATGAAACAAAGGCAGTTATCATTGTCCTAATCAATAAGGTTTCCTCCCTAGTACCTATTTAAATTAATAATAGTTGTTTTACTACATGATATAATACAAATATTAATTAATTTATATTAAAATTATATACTATATATGAAATAAAAGGCTATAAATTTATAATTGTTAATTAAGGTCCGTAATAGATAAATTTATCATAGTGAAACAGTAAAAATATATAATAATTGGTAATTTTAATTTTATATTATAGATATTTAGGTATAATTAATGTATATAAATAAATGTGATATTCATATTGTAAAAATTAATAATCCAATGGATAAATATGAGTGTATGTACATTATGAAAAAAGCATATTAAGAATAAGCTTTAAAAGTTATTATATAATACATAAATTAATTACTGTAATACATAGATTTAAGGAGGAGTAAAAATGAATAACTTAAAATTAGTATCTCCATCAGAAGAGTTTAGAGAAGAATGGCAAGATATTATTACAGAAATAGAAAATGTAAAGGAGAGAATAACACCATCTGCACTTAAGGGTGAAGCTACTAATTACAATGAATATCTTAAAAATGCTAAAAATAACTCATTAGGAGTTAATTTGCAAGATGATAGAGTTCCATCAGATATATTTTTTCTTGTCAATAATAAAAGTAAAAGAATCTTAGGAGCTATAGATATTAGATATAGTTTAAATGATTATTTATATAATTATGGAGGCAATATTGGATATGGAATTCGTCCAACAGAAAGAAAAAAGGGATATGCAACAGAAATGTTAAAATTAGCTCTTGATATATGTAGAGAAAAGGGAATGGACAAGGTTTTAATTACATGTAAAAGTAGCAATGTGGCTTCAGCAAAAACAATGATAAAAAATGGTGCTGTACTTGAAAATGAAGTATTAGAAAACGATATATTAATACAACGTTATTGGATTAAATTATAAAGTAATTTTTAATAAGAAAATATTTTAAAGATATATAGTATATTAATAACTTTGTTTGGAGGTAGATTAGTGGATATTACATTTAAAACAGAAGTTGGACGCTTTAACTATAGGGTTGCAGGTATATTAATTCATGATAATAAACTGCTTATAATGAAGGATGATAACTCACCTTATTATTATATTCCTGGTGGTAGAGTTAGAATGCATGAAACTAGTGAAAGCGCCATAATTAGGGAGATTAAAGAAGAGGTAAAAATAGAAACTAAAGTAAATAGATTGCTGTGGGTAGTTGAAAATTTATTTATTGAAGAACAAAGTGGAGATAGATTTCATGAAATAGGGTTATATTATTTACTTGATATTAAAGATGAAAGTATATTTAAAAAAGGCAATGAATTTATTACTAATGAAAATGGGCAACATAACCTTATGTTTACTTGGGTAGAATTAGAGAAAATAAAGGATTTATACATATATCCTTTATTTTTAAAAGAAAAAATTATGAATTTACCAAACTGTGTAGAACATATAATTGAAACAAAAGAATAATATTAGAAAGTAATAACTAGGATAATGGGAGGAAGTTATGATAAAAGTAAATTTTTATGATTTAAATACAATAGATGATAGTAAAGTAAAGTTTGCAGTTATTGTTACAAAGTATAAAGGGAAATTAGTATATGTAAGACATAAAGATAGACAAACATGGGAAATGCCTGGTGGACATAGAGAAGAAAATGAAAGTATTAGTAAGGCAGCTTCAAGGGAACTAGTAGAGGAAACTGGTGCAAAAAGTTTTAATATAACTCCCATTTGTATATATTCCGTTGAAAACAATAAAGATAAATCTTTTGGAAGTTTAAGCTATGCAGATGTATATGAATTTGATGAATTACCTAATTATGAAATAGCTGAAATAAAGCTTTTTGATAAAATACCAGAAAATTTAACATATCCTTTAATTCAACCATATTTAGCTAAGAAATTTGAAGAATTTAGAAGTTTACAAGATTTATAAATTAGGCTGGGTTAGAGGAGAATATTAATATAAAAGCCACTTCATCACTAATTCACTAGTTTAAGAATTTCTATTATTTATTACTTAAATAATGAAATTCTAAAAAAATTGCTCATATGTGACTACGCAATAAAAATGTGTTTATGATATAATTAATTTACATATATTACAATTAACACTTAAATATAGAGACAAGAAAACCTTATAGAAAGGATAAAGGGAAATGGAAGATTATAAAATAATTCAAATAATACCTAATTCAAGAGATATTTATGCTGAGTACACTAGTAATGAAGGTGTAAATTTTACTTTACCAATAGTATGTTTTGCATTAGTAGAATATTTTGATGGATCACAAAAGGTAATACCAATGGACATTGATGCTGATGGAGCAGTAGGACCACATGGAAGAAATTTTATAGGAATTACAAATAATAAAATAGAAGAGTAGTTTAATAAATTAGGATAGATATGAAAATATAGAAGCGATAAATTCATTAATAAGAATGAGAATTTTCTATATTTGAAAATTATATATTATTTAAATGATGTAATATATTATTATAAATATACTGGTTAATTTATTGAATTTTAGGAGGTAGAAATGAGCAGAATAGATTTGCATATGCATACATGCTTTAGTGATGGGGAGTTTATTCCAGAAGAAGTTATTGATAGAGCAATTAGAAATAATGTTGAAATTATTTCTATAAGTGATCATAATTCTGTTAAGGCAATAGAAAGAGCTTTAAATTATAGCAAGGGAAAAAATATAAAAGTAATACCAGGCATAGAAATAGATTGTACCTTTAATAATATAGATTTACATTTACTTGGATATAACATAGATTACAAAGAAAAAGATTTTTATGAACTTGAAGAAAGTATATTTAATCAAGAAATAGCAGCTTCAAAGGAAAAAATAAAAAAGATAAAAGAATATACAGGATTAAACCTTAGTGAGGATGAGGTACTTAAAAGATCAGTAAATGGAGTAGTTACAGGAGAGTTAATTGCAGAAATCTTTTTAGAAGACGATGAAAATAGAAAATCTCCTATACTAAAGCCATATCAAGATGGTGGAGATAGAAGTGATATGCCTTATGTAAATTTTTATTGGGATTATTTTGCACAGGGAAAACCTGCTTACATTCCAATGGAATTTATCAGCTTAAAAGAAGCAATTAATTTAATTCATAGAAGTGGTGGTCAAGCAGTAATAGCTCATCCAGGGAATAATTTAAAGGATAACTTAGATTTAATAGATGAATTAATAAAAGAAGGAATAGATGGTATAGAAGTTTATAGCAGTTATCATACAAAAGATCAAGTTGAGTATTTTTATAATAAAGCTATAAATAATAATATGATAATAACCTGTGGAAGTGATTTTCATGGAAAAATTAAGCCTAATATAGAAATTGGAAAGTTTGATTTTGAGCCTGAAAATATTTCAATAGAAGAAATATTAAAGTAGGAGGATATTAAAAGTGAAAATAATTCTAAGTAACTACTCGATGCAGTTAGTATAATCTGATAGTAGATTGTATCGAGAATATTTAATTTACTATCAGTTAACTGCATCGATTTTCATATAGAATTTAAAAAGTAGAATTTTAATAATATGAAAAGAGGATTAGTTATGAATTATGATAAATTAAAAGAGCAATGGAAGATAGATGAAGAAAAGAGCTTTAAGGGATGGGATTTTTCTTATTTAGATAATAGATGGGAAGAGGAAAAATTACCGTGTGATTATGAAGAAATATTAAAAGGTTATTTAAAACCTCATTATAATTTATTAGATATGGGGACAGGTGGAGGAGAATTCTTATTATCATTAAAGCATCCATATAAAAATACATCAATAACAGAATCTTGGAAACCTAATATAGAATTATGTAAGGAAAAATTAAAACCATTAGGAATCACAGTGAAAGAGGTTATTGATGATGATAACTTACCATTTGAAGATAATACCTTTGATATAGTTATAAATAAGCATGCATCCTATAGTATGAAAGAAGTGAAAAGAATATTAAAGCCTAATGGAATGTTTATTACTCAACAAGTAGGTGAAAGAAATAATGAAATTCTTTCAAATAGACTTATAAAAGATTTTAATCGACAATATGAAAACTTTAATCTAAACTATATTTTAAATGAATTTAGTATAAATGATTTTAAAGTATTATATGAAAATGAGTATTTTCCATATTTACATTTTTATGACGTGGGGGCAATTATATATTTTGCTAAAATTATTCAATGGGAGTTTCCAGGATTTACTGTAGATAATGCATTTAATGAGTTATGTAAAATGTATGAAGAGTTAAAAAGTAAGCCTTACATTGAAAGCTGTGAGCATAGGTTTATTGCTGTAGGTAAAAATTTAAAATAGTAGAATAAATAAGTTTTATTAATAAGCATAAAAAAATGGTTAAATGCTAAAAATTAGATTAATTAATGTAATTTAAAAGAGGAACAATATTTTTTTGTTCCTCTTTATTAATATATTTAAAATAAAGTTTCATTTAATATTTATTTTAGGTTTTTTCTATTATATCTTAAATAGCCTTTGTTTTTCTAAGAAATTAGAGTTATAAAACTTATATTTTAAATTGTTGTATCATTTCAGTTAATCTTTGTGCAAGTTCAGCTTGACTTTGTGCCGTTTGAGCCACTTGCTCTATAGCTTTTGTAGTTTCGTGCATATTCTCCTTTATGGATTCTGCTTGTTCACTAGACTCTTGTGAAGATTCAGCCATATTTTGAATTGCTTCAGTTACTTGTCCTACTGTAGCAGTAATTTCTTCAGACATAGCAGCTATTTCTTCAGACATATTACTTACAAAATCAGAATCAGAATGATATTTCTTACCTGTTTCTTCAAATTCATCATAATTTTTCATTATGTCTATATCAATAAACTTTAGTATATCACTACCAGTATCTATACTTTTATTAAATACTTTTTTTACTGATTCTATAGTGTTTTGTATTTCTACTACAGCTGAAGAGGATTGTTCAGCAAGTTTTCTTACTTCCTCTGCAACTACTGAAAAACCACGTCCTTGTTCTCCTGCTCTTGCAGCTTCAATAGCTGCATTAAGTGCAAGTAAATTTGTTTGATCTGCTATTGAGGATATAGTATCTGCCATAACTCTAATAGTATCTATTACTGAACTTTCATCCATAACCCTTTTCATATTAGCTTCTTTTTGAATATATAAATCTTTAGCTATTTGCTTTACAACTTTACTGTTGTCTTGTGCCTTGCTTGCTCTTTCTTTAGCTTTACTTGCATTATTGCTTCCATCCATGGCTTTTGAAGATAGAACATTTATACTTGAATCTACTTCCTCAATAGATGCACTTATTTCTTCAGTAACGGCACCAGATTCCTGCATACCACTTGCAATGGTATTTACAGCTTCATTAATTGTTATAGTTTTAGCAGACAATTCTTCAACTGTTGCTGAAAGTTCTTCAGCAGATGCACTTATGTTCTCAGAGTTTTCCATTACTCCTTCTATAATAGAATGAATATTTTTAGTCATTTTATTTAAATGATTACTCATTTCACCAAATTCATCACTACTATTTACTTCTAGCTGTTCTGTTAAATCTCCATTTGCCATCTTCATAGCAAAACTATTAACTTTTTTTATATTCTTTCCTATGTAATTTGTAAATAATACTATACATGCCACTACTATTAAAATTGAAATTAATATTATAAATCCAATTTTATACATAAGTGAATTAACTTGTGAATAAACCTCATTCTCAGGAATACATATAGAAATAATCCAGTCAGTATCTGCTATAGTTTTATAATATACTTTTTCAACTCCATAATCATCCTCAAATGTTCCTTGTCCATTTTTATCAGATAGAATCTTTTCACCTAAAGATGCAAGGGTAGAGTTTTTATCATCCTTTATATTAGTTTTCATTATTTTAGATAAATCTTCATCTGCAATATATAATCCATCTTTATCTATTAAAAATGCCCTGCCATTAGTACCTACTTTCATATTTTTAATATTATATTGTAAAGTAGATAAATTTATATCAGCTGTAGTAACCCCAATAAAATTATTATTTGAATCATAAAATGGAGTAGTACACGTTACCATGGAAATTTTTAAAAAATCATCATAATAAGGTGATGACCATTCAACACTTTTATTTGTATTTTTGCCTAATTGATACCAATCGCCTGATGTGTAATTTGTATTGTTATATTGATCTGAATAAGTTGCCTTACCTTCATCTTTATAAGCATAAGGGCCAAAAAACTCAATGTCTTTATTGTATTTAAATGGCTCAAACCAAACTCCTGCCCCAAAGGTTTCATCATTAGTTTCGATTAAACCTTTTAATATGTTTGCAGAATTGTCCTTAGTTAAAGATGAATAGGAAGATTGAACTACTTTAGCTAAGCCTTCAGATATTTTTTTATGTCTTTCTAAACTTTTTTCAATTTCCTGTGATTTTTTATCTAGCTCACTATTCATATTTATTTCAAGCTCATTATTTATTATCTTTTTTGAACTTAAATAACTGGTAAAGCCTAATGTAAGCATTGAAACTATAACTACAGGAAGCAATAGCAATAGCATCTTTACTTTAATACTTTTAATTTTAATACCTTTAATCCTCATAATATTCCCCCATTATTAGTGTTATTTTAGAATATAAATTAAATATAATTTTAAATTTAATTTATAAAGAATAAAAAAATACCACTTATATTGTATCATTTTTAGAATTATTTTACTATAAATTTGGAGATTATTGTCTGAAAATTATAATGCTGAATATTTTCTTTTAAGTTAATTTGAAAGGATTTACCACATTTTTCACAAATCCATATATAATTTTTAGTACTTAATTTCATAAGAATTAGTATTGAAGCAATAAGTAAAATTATACTAAAGGAAAGAAGGTAAAGATTTGTAAATGGACTTACAAATAGCAATATTAAAGAGATAAATACGAAGATAAGAGTAAGGGAAAGTTTATTTTTATATTATTGACACAGTCAGAAAGCTATGATAATATTTAATCAAACCAACGGTCGGTATATATTGGAGGTAGTTATGGCTAGGAATAAATATCCGGAACAGACTGTAGAACAAATATTATCAGCTTCTGCAAAATTATTTATAGAAAATGGTTATGAAAAAACAACAATACAAGATATTATGGATGAATTAAAACTATCTAAAGGGGCGATTTATCACCACTTTAAATCAAAAGAGGAAATTTTAAATGCAGTTTTAAATAAGCGATCTATTTATGTTAAAGAAATGTTAGATGATTTAATTAAAAATACAAAAGCTGAAAATGCAAGAGAAAAACTAAAAAAGATATTAATATCTAGTGTTACTGATAGAGAAGCTCATGCTATAGATTTAATTTTAAGTTCACAAATTAAAAGTCCACAATTTGTTGTTTCAGGATTACAAAGTAATGTAAATGAGGATGCAAGTATTATTTCTAAATTACTATTAGAAGGTATTAAAGATGGGTCAATTAAAACAGAATATCCTGATGAATGTGCAGAAATTTTTATGTTATTACTAAATATATGGACTAATCCAGTTTTGTTTAGCCGTAATTTATTTGAAACAGAAAAGAGATTAAAATTCTTACAACAAATGATGAGGCAGCTAGGTATTGATATCGTTAGTGATGAATTGATTGAAAACACTATGAAAGGATATAGCAATATGAAAGGATTTAAGGAAGAATAGATAAAGTAATTATATTAAAACATTGATAATAGTATTAATTTATAAGTTACATATTCTTAGTATAAAAACAAAGTTTAGAATTAGTTTGCTAAGAATATGATTTATTTTTCAATCATACAAACCAACGGTTGGTTTTAAAAGGAGTAGAGAATATGGATTTAGCTATTAAAACAACAAATTTAATAAAAAAATTTGGAAGCAATACTGTAATAAATTGTAGCAATATGAATGTAAGTCGTGGTTCTATTTACGGATTTTTAGGTGCAAATGGAGCAGGGAAAACCACAATCTTTAAATTAATTATCGGACTTCTTAAACCTACATTAGGAACTATTGAGATTTTAGGAGAAGATATAACAAAATCTAATAATAATATATTACGTAAAGTTGGAGCTTTAATTGAAGTACCAATATTTTATGAACATTTATCAGCAATGGAAAACTTAGAAATTCATCTTAACTATATGGGAGTAAGAGAAGGAATTAACATCTCAGAGGCATTACATATGGTAGGACTTAAGGATGTAGGAAATAAACCAGTTTCAAAATTCTCTCTTGGGATGAGGCAAAGGTTAGCTATAGCACGAGCTATTATTCATAATCCAGAAATATTAATATTAGATGAACCTCTAAATGGACTAGATCCAATAGGGATAAAAGAAATGAGAGAATTATTTCTTAATCTTACACAAAATAAAGAAATGACAATTTTATTATCTAGTCATATTTTAAGTGAACTTCAATATATTGTGGATACAGTAGGAGTAATTGTAAACGGAACTATTGTAGAAGAGGTTAAATTAGAAGAAATTAATAGTAAATACAATAAAAGTCTTGAGGAGTATTTTTTTAATATAATGAGTGGAGGAAATAAATTATGTTAAATTTAATGAAGCAAGAGTTAAAACGAAATAAAATTGATACTTATATTTTGGCAAGTATAATTTCATGCGTTATATTAATTATTTTCACCTATTTTGTTGCTTATGTAGCAAAAGTAGAAAATGAAGTTGAATTTCAAAATTATAATAATATTTTTAAGTTTGTAGGAATAATAAGTTTGCTTATATTTAGTATTATGTCAACCATTATGTATGTAAATTTAGTGATAAATGATTATAAAGGTGCAAGGCTAGGATTATTATTTTCATATCCAGTAAATCGTAAGAAAATATTAATATCAAAAATACTTATAGTTTTTATATTCTCATCAATAAGCATATTTATTTGCACTACAATACCTTTCATACTTTTTAGTATAACTGAAATAATTTCACCTATAGTAAAAGATACTTTTTCTTTAGAGCTTTTATTTTCTACTTTAAAGAGAATTTTTATAAGTATTTTAGGCGTTGGTGGAATTGGAATTATTTCTATGAGAATAGGATTTATTAAAAAGTCTGTGCCAACAGCGTTAGTAACGTCATTTATTTTATCAGGAATTTTAGGAAATATAATTGTCTATAGTATTGATAACGTAGCAGTAATTAGTATAGTTGTTTTAATTATTTTATGCTCTATAGCTTTTGTGATCTTAGAGTTAGCAAATAAAATAAATAATATGGAAGTTGATTAGAAATAATTAAATTAAAGAGAGGATATATTATGAAAAAATATAATGAAAAGTTAATAGAAGCAACAAAAACATTATCAAGAGAAACTTTACAGAAATCTAATGCTACAGTACAGAAACTTACAAATCCATCAGAAAAAATAGGAAGGGTAGGAGGAGCTATTGGGAAAACAGTTGGCGTAGGGCTTATTGTTACTGGTATAGCAGGAGTATTAAAAGGACGAGCATGGGGAATAGGAAGTTGTGTAGTAGGAGTTACAACAGTTATTTCTAATACTATAAGAATGAAAAAGAGCAAATAGTTTTTTATAATATTAACTCAATTATAGAGCTTAATGAGTATTTAGTTTCTAGTTCATTAGTTTAATAGAGAGATAAAAATAATAAACAGAAAAGTATATTTCCAACAATTTTTATTAGTGATATAATATTGATGAAATAAATAGCTTTGAGATAAAAACACTATTCGGTTGGTAGTCCGGATGCGAAGAAATTCGTCAGTAACCTGCCCTCCTGGGGTTGTCCCTTCTCTAATTAAGCTTTAAACAGGAGGAGAAAATGATAAAGTTAACAGTATTTTTTGATAATCCATTTTGGATAGGTATTTTTGAAAGGATAGAAAATGATAAAATTCAGGTATGTAGAGTAGTTTTTGGACAGGAGCCTAAGGATTATGAAGTTTATGGGTTTCTCTTAAAAAATTACTTTAAGCTTAAATTTAGTAGGAATATGATATTAGATGAAAAGCCACAATTAAAGGTTAATCCTAAAAGAATGCAAAGAGAAATCAAAAAATCAACTAAAGAAAAAGGCATAAGTACAAAAGCTCAACAAGCCCTTAAACTTGATTATGAGAATAAAAAAGGTGAAGATAAGCTTTTGTCAAAAGAAAAAAGAGAAATTGAAGAAAAAATAAAATTTCAAAAAAGACAACAAAAGAAGAAGGAAAAAAAGAAAGGTCACTAGAAAATGTAGTGGTATTTTCTGGGAAATAACTTAAATAATATTTTTTATAAAATTTGGTTATTTCCAAATCTAAAGAGAAGAATAAAGTAAAATATTTAAAAAGCAGCCGGTACTTTGAACTAGTTATTTGTATTGGCTGCTTTTTATTAAATTAAATTTATATTAAAATTAATAGTTTATCTTAAATGGTATTTTTATACAACTTAAACTCTTTTAAATATCCAAAGTATACTTTCAAAGTCCCTTTTTTCCATTGGTATGCTTATACCAACATTCATAAGCTCATCTCCACCAAAAATCTCTTTAGTTTCTAGGTTTTGATATTTAGCATTTTCATCTAATCCTTTAAATTTTAAAGTTCTAATTTTTGCACCTGGTTCTGAAAGAATTTTAAAATACATTCCAACAATTTCTTCTTTATCCTTAGATACAAAATTCCATGCAGCTTCATTGTATTCAAATGGTGAAAGTATTCTATAAAAATCTCCAAATTGAATTATTGGTCTAATTTCTTTATAAAGTGAAACTTGACTTTTAATTATATTTTTTTCTTCTTCAGTTAACTTTGTTAAATCTAATTCATATCCAAAGTTACCAGACATTGCAACATAACCTCTAGTTTCAATAGGGGTAACTCTTCCAACTTGATGGTTAGGTGAAGCTGAAAGGTGAGAACCCATAGTTATTGGAGGATAAACTAAGCTAGTTCCATATTGAATTTTAAGTCTGCAAATAGCATCTGTATTATCACTAGTCCAAGTTTGAGGCATGTAATAAAGAATACCTGCATCAAATCTTCCACCGCCACCTGAGCAGCTTTCAAAAAGAATATTTGGAAAAGCTGAAGTTATTTTTTCCATAATATAATAAAGTCCTAGCATATATCTGTGAGAAATTTCACCTTGTCTATCATAAGGAAGAGAAGGTGACCATATATCAGTTATATTTCTATTCATATCCCATTTAACATAAGTAATATTTGCATTAGATAAAATTTTGCTTACTGTTTTAATTAAATAATCACAAATTTCTTTTCTAGATAAATCTAAAACTAATTGATTTCTACTAATTGTAGGTGTTCTATTAGGAACATGAATATACCAGTCTGGGTGGTTTCTATATAAATCGCTATCTTCAGAAATCATTTCAGGTTCAAACCATAAACCAAATTCCATTCCTAAGTCATTTACATACTTAGCTAAAGAGTTAAGCCCATTTGGAAGTTTTTCTTTATCTACAATCCAATCACCAAGAGAAGTAAGATCAGAATTTCTTCCTTTAAACCAACCATCGTCTAAGACAAACAATTCTATTCCAAGCTCTTTTCCAATTGAAGCAATAGTTTTAATTTTTTCTTCGTTAAAGTCAAAGTAAGTAGCTTCCCAGTTATTTATAAGAATAGGTCTTTCTTTATCTTTAAATTTTCCTCTGCAAAGTCTTGTTGTATAGAGCTCATGGTAAGTTTTAGACATTTCTAAAAGCCCATTAGAGGAATAGGTCATAACTACTTCTGGTGTTTGAAATTCATCATTTCCTTTTAATAACCAGTTAAAGTTAAAAGGATTTATTCCCATTCCAACTCTTGTGGTGTAATAAGGAGCAAGCATAACTTCAGCAGTAAAGTTTCCACTATAAATAAAATTAAATGAGAAGACTTCACCTCTATCTTCATTGGTATCTTTTCTGACAAGAGCTAAAAATGGAGCTTGCTGAGCACTACTTGAACCTCTTAGACTTTCAACCTTTTGAGTGCCTGATACAATTTTTCTTCTTGCAATATTTTTTTCATTAGCGTGAGATCCATAAAGAGTAACAAGCTCAAATTCATCATCACGAAAATCTATGCTTGCACTTAATGCTTTTAAAAGTTTTAAATTTTCTTTACCTTTATTTATAAATTTTACAGATCTTGTTATAATATTGAAATCATTAAATACTGAGTAAATTAATACTACATTTAGTTTAGTTAATTCATCAACAAGGGTTATTTCTAAAGTTTCACACTCATCTTCACTTAATGGATAAGTACTTGGTAGTCCATTAAGGCTTGGCTTTCCTTTATAAATTTTATGTGACTTGTAACGTAAATCCATTATAGTAGAGCCATTTTCTAATTGTACTTGAAAAGCAGGAGTTTTAAAATCACCATTACCATGTGATGGATATTCCTGAGGAATAGTATCTAAGGAAAATGTTCTATCAAAAGGAGTTGGATTTGGTGAAAATCCTCTATCTACAAAAACAATAGGATTGCTTATATTATATTCTTTAACCTTAGCACCCCAATATAAATTCACTAAGTATCCATCATTAATTACTCCAAGGACATAACTTGTATTTTTACCTTGAAGGTGGAAAATTTTTTTACTATCGCTATAAAATATTGCCATGACACATAACCTCTTTTCATAAAAAATTATCTATGATTTAATAATATATAGAGAAGAGTGGTATAAACAAGAGTAAAAAATGCTATGGGAGGGTAAAATATTGCTTAGAGAAATAGTTCCAAAATCAATAGGATTTAAATTTATATCTAATGTTCCACTAATTATGATTAGAGGAATAGGTTGGGAAAAGATAACTGATCATAATTATATATGGGATGGAAGAAAGCGAAGTGGAGATTATTGTTTACTTCAATACACTATTTCAGGAAGAGGAGAAATTGAAATAAAGGGTAAAATCTATTCTTTAGAAAAGGGAGATTGCTTTTTAGTTAATGTACCAGGAGAGCATTGCTATTGTCTTCCTAAAAGCTCAAATTATTTAGAAATTCTTTATATAGAGTTTTCAAAAGAAGCAATGGCATTTTTTCATAATATAAATTATATTAAGGGAAATGTAATACATATAGAAGAAGACTCAAAATTTTTAAAACAAATGTGGAAGGTCTACGAAGCAGCTTTATTTGACGAAATAGATAGTGTATATAAATGTTCTAATTATGCTTACGGATTAATTATGGAATTATTAGATTATTATAATCATAATCAAAGGAAGTTAAGTTTAAATCCAAAAGTGAGTAAAAGTAAGGAGTATATTGATAATAATTATGATAAATTAATTGGACTTGAAGAAATATGTGAAAAAGTAGGAGTATCAAAATATTATTTATGTAGAGAGTTTTTAAAAGAGGTTGGGTTAACTCCAGGAAATTATTTATTAAAGGTAAGGATGCAAGCAGCAGCTAAGCTTTTATTATTTGCCAAGGATATGACGGTAGAAGAAATTTCACAAAATGTAGGATTTTCCTGCGGGAATTATTTTAGTAAAGTTTTTAAAAAGAGCCTTGGAGTGTCGCCTACAGAATTTAGAACTAATGATAATCTATACGATATAAATAAAATTATTTTTAAATGATGCTGATCTACAGTTAAAAATTCAGACGTAATTATGGTTCTAGAACAAGGTAGGATTATAGAACGTGGAAGCCATGATGATTTAATTGAGAAAAAGGGAAAATTAATAATTTGTTATAAATATGAATATATTACTAAATATAAACTATATTTAAATTTAATAAAAAACAAAGGTGTACCTTTTAAAAAGAATGGAGGGAATAATGTGAAATAAAGATTTGTAATGAATTAAAATATAAAAATAACTATACGTAAGATAAGTTGATTAGGTAGTTTTATCCTGATCATTTATACTATGATGCACTAAAGTTTCTATTATACTGTATGACTATTTAAACTTTTAAATGAAAAAATTAGTATATATTTCTTATTAATCTATTAAGAAATAGTTATAAAATAGGGGGATAATTTCATGAATTTAAAGTTAAAAAGAAAAATTGGAATAATTACATGTGGATTTTTAATTTCTTCAGTATTATTTCAGATTAAAGATATAAAAACTGTAAATGCAAGTAGTAATGCTCAAGTAAAATTAGGTATCGACAATTTAGAAAAAAATTTAACAATTTTTGAAGGGAAAAAGGTAGGGCTAATAACAAATCCATCTGGTATGGATAGTAATTTTAAAAGTTCTATAGATGTATTATATGAAAAGACTAATTTAACAACCTTATTTGCCGCTGAACATGGAATTAGAGGTAACGCACAAGCAGGAGATAATGTAGGAAATGAAGTTGATGAGGTTACTGGAGTTCCAGTTCATAGCTTATATGGATCAACTAAAAAACCAACTCCAGAAATGCTTGAAAACGTTGACATACTAGCTTATGATATGCAAGATGTAGGAGCTAGATTTTACACATATATAAATACTCTAGCTTATGCAATGGAAGCATGTGCTGAAAATGATAAAACATTTGTTGTATTTGATAGACCTAATCCAATTGGTGGAGAAGTACAAGGTAATTTACTTAACACTAATTTCAGTTCATTTGTTGGAATGTATCCTATAGTGCAAAGATATGGAATGACAGTAGGAGAATATGCTAAATTTATAAATGAAGAATTTAATATAAATTGTAAGTTAGAAGTTGTTGAAATGGAAGGCTGGACTCGTGATATGTATTATGATGAAACAGGATTAAATACATGGGTTATGCCATCTCCAAATATGCCAACACTAACTACTTCAATAGTTTATACTGGTACTTGTGTTTTTGAAGGAACAAATGTGTCAGAAGGAAGAGGAACTACTAGACCTTTTGAATTAATTGGTGCTCCTTGGATTGATCCTATGGATCTTAGTAATGAATTAAATTCTTTAGGGTTACCAGGTGTTAAATTTAGAGCTGCATCATTTACTCCAACATTTTCAAAATATTCAGCATCAGATACTGCTAATTATCCAACAGGAAAAAATCAAATTTGTGGTGGAGTGCAAGTATATGTAACTGATAGAAATGACTTTAATGCTGTTAAAACTGGATATGCTATGTTATATACAATTAGGGATATGTATCCAGATAAGTTTAAATATTTAAGTACTAATTTCATAGATAAGTTAACAGGTAATAGCTATGTAAGAGAAGGAAAATATACATTAGAAGAATTATTTGCAATAGTAGATAAGGAATCTAATGACTTTAAGGCAAAAACAGAAAAGTATTATATTTATCAAGAATCAAATAACAATGAAGAAAATATTAATAGTATTAAACTTGGTATAGACAATCTAGAAGAAAACTTAGATATATTTAAAGATAAGAGAGTAGGGCTAATAACAAATCCTTCTGGTATAGATAGTAATTTTAAAAGTTCTATAGATGTATTATATGAAAATACTAATTTAACAACATTATTTGCAGCTGAACATGGAATTAGAGGATATGCACAAGCAGGAGATAGTGTAGGAAGCGAAGTTGATAATATTACTGGACTTCCAGTTCATAGCTTATATGGATCAACTAAGAAACCAACTCCAGAAATGCTTGAAAATGTTGATATACTAGCTTATGATATGCAAGATGTAGGGGCTAGATTCTACACATATATAAATACTCTAGCTTATGCAATGGAAGCATGTGCTGAAAATAATAAGACATTTGTTGTATTTGATAGACCTAATCCTGTATCCAGTGAAGTTCAAGGTAATTTGCTTAACACTGATTTTAGTTCATTCGTTGGAATGTATCCTATAGTTCAAAGATATGGATTGACTGTGGGTGAATATGCACAATATATTAATGAAAAATTTAATATTAATTGTGATTTAAAAGTAGTGAAGATGAGTGGATGGTCACAAGATATGTATTATGATGAAACTGGTTTAGATACATGGGTAATGCCTTCACCAAATATGCCAACATTAGATACAGCAATAGTATATACAGGAACTTGTGTATTTGAAGGAACAAATGTATCAGAAGGAAGAGGAACAACAAGACCATTTGAATTAATAGGAGCACCATGGATTAATGCTATAGATTTAGCTAATGAACTAAATTCTCTAAGTTTACCAGGAGTAAAATTTAGAGCAGCTTCATTCACACCACAATTCTCAAAATATTCAGCATCAGATACTGCAAATTATCCAACAGGAAAAAATCAAGTTTGTGGTGGAGTACAAGTATATGTAACAGATAGAGATAGCTTCAACTCAGTTAAGACAGGCTATGCTATGTTATATACAGTTAGAGATATGTATCCAGATAAGTTTAAATATTTAAGTACTAATTTCATAGACAAGCTAACAGGAAATAGTTATGTAAGAGAGGGAAAATACACATTAGAAGAATTATTTGAAATAGTAGATAAAGAATCTTCTGAGTTCAAATCTGAAATAGAGAAATATAGAATATATATACCATCGTCAACTATTAATAGAGTTCCTGCTATAACTGCAAATGATAAAACATTAAAATTAAATGAAAACTTTGATCCATTAAAAGATGTAACAGCTTATGATGAGGAAGATGGAGATTTAACATCATCTATAAAAGTTGTAGAGAATACTGTAGATACTAGTAAGGTTGGAGAATATATAGTTAACTATAGCGTTTCTGATAGTAATGGTGCTAGTACTTCTAAAAAGATAAATGTTACAGTTATAGAAGATAATGAAGATGACAATAATAATGGAGGAAATGAAGATAGTGATAACACAAATAAACCAGAAAATAATAATTCTGGGAAATTACCCCAAACCGGTAGTGCTGTAAATAGATCATTATTGTTAATAATAATATCTTTATTTATGATATATGTGGGAAAGTTAGCTTTAGAAAATAAATCTAAGAAAGCAGTCAATAAAAAATAAAACTAGTAAAATTATATCATTTATAAATAACACTAGATTATCTCTAAATAAGCTATGAGGTTATTTATGATAAATAAAAAGCTATAAACGGTAAATGAATTTTAATTCATTTACGTTTATAGCTATTTTTATTTTATTACTTTGTAACTAGATAAATTATAAGAAAAGGATTAAGTCTAAGGAATATATTTACAATAAATCTAAGTAGTTGTATAGTTATAGAATAAATAATTAGTAAATTAACAGAAATTAAGAATTAAATGGGGGATATATTTATGAGAATAGGAATTATAGGACCATCAGAAGAGGAGATTATGCCTTTTATTGAGCAAATTTTTAATGGGAAAATAGAAGCTCATGCAATGTTAACATTCTATAGTGGTAAATATGAAAATATAGATGTTGTTGCACTATATTGTGGGGTTTGCAAGGTTAATGCCGCTATTGCAACTCAAATTTTAATAGACAAGTTTCAAGTTACTCATGTTATTGTAACTGGAGTAGCAGGAGCAATTGATAATAAATTGAGTATTGGAGATACAGTTATATCAACGGAAACAGCATATCATGATGTGGATGAAGGGATATTAACAGAATACCATCCATGGATGAAAAGCATATATTTTCAAGGAGATATTAAATTATTAGAATTATGTAAGGAAATGGTTAATAACAATATGTTTACACATAATATATTCTTTGGAAAAATTGTTACTGGAGAAGCATTTATAAGCAGTAGTGGGCGTAGTGATATAATTTCTAAATACAATCCACTTTGCGTAGATATGGAGACAGCAAGTATTGCTCATGTCTGTTATGTAAATAAAATTCCTTTTATAGCAATAAGGTCAATAACTGATACTGAAAAGGAATATGGCATAGAAGCATTCGAAAATAACTGCGTAACGGCATCAAATAGATCTATTAATGTTGTGCAAAAAATATTAGAATCATTAAACAAAAGAATACATCTTGACTAACTCATAATCTTAATAGGGACATAAGGAGAAGGTACTATAAATAACGTACTTTAGTATTTTTTGAATCAATAATTTATTCTAATATAGTTTTAAATTTACATAATTTTATAAATGATTGAAAAATTCATATGTATTTTATATAATTATATTCAATATATGGAATATTATGGAGGTTGGAGGGACTTATGAGATATAAAATTATAACAGGTAAATATAAAACTGGTACAGAAGAACAAAAGGATAATTATAGAATGCTATTTGGAGATAAAAACATACAAGAAAATTTTGATTTATATTTTCATTGGTATAACATAATACACGAGCTTGGACATATTTTAATTTCACATAAAGGGCTTTCATTTTCAAATGCAGATGAAGAGCAGTTTGTTAATGACTTTGCAGTTGCATATTGGATGGAAGTAGATAAACAGAGTAATTTATTAAAAGTTAAGGATATAGTAACTAATGCTTTAAAAAGAATTCCTAGACCAATTGGAGAAGATATTTATTTCCTTGATTACTTTAGAGAAAACTGGGGTAATTTTGAAATGTCAGTAGCAATGTATGGTTTTTTTCAAATGGCATGTGTAGCAAGTTCATTAAGTAGAGAAAGAAATCTTAAAGTGGTACTTAGTAACATTGGCTATGAAAATATTACTATAGATAATCTAATAAGTAGAGAATATGAAATTAATTGTGAAGCGCCAGAAATAATATTAAAAGATTTTATAATGAATATGAGTACTATAGGTATAGAAATGCCTTCAATTGAATTAGAAATAGTAGATAATCCAGATATACAATGTTGTGAAAATAAAAATTGATAATCTAAGTTAAATTTTATATAAAATCTTTAAACGAGGAACGCTAAAATAGCTAGTAAAATATATTGAGCTTTACTAGCTATTTATTCTAATCTTTCCTCTTTTGTTAAAGGCGTAGAAATAAAAATAAAACATTTAAGGAGATAACGGACTGATAATATGACGTAAAAAGGTTATCAGCAATTTGGATTATAATACCTGCCCTTGCTTTCTGTGGATTTTCTATATTGAATAGCTCTAACTGGACATCTATGAATGCAAGCAAGACACTTTGTGCATTCTTTATCCCATTTAGGAGTTCCATCTACTAATTGAATATTTTTTGTTGGACAAACATTGGAGCATAGTCCACAAGAAATACAACTACTTTTAGCATAAAAAGCTTTAGTGCCCATAGCAAAAGTATTAAACAGGGGATTGATTAGTTTAGTTCTAAGGCTAGGCATATTTCCTTCATAACAATCAAATATATCATACTTTTTTTGTGAAAGCATATCATTTATATATTCAATTCTTTGTTCTGCTTGTACTAGTTTTTTCGATGTTAATTCTTTTGAATCTACATCATAAAGAATAATGTAGTTATTTGGCATGAAAATAGAAAATCCACTGTTAAGTATAATATTTTGATGTTTTAAATTTGTACGTAAGGCATTTATAGCACGTCCTGAAGTATCGCCACAGGTACATACTGCAAAAGTATATTGATTGTTATAATTAGTAATCTTAAGATTTCTTATAAAATCCATAACTATTTTAGGTGGTGCCCAAGCATAAATTGGAAACACAAATCCAATCATTTCATCAGGTTTTATGGAGAAGGAAAATGGAGTGTTCTTTTTTTGCATTAAATCTGCAATAGATAATATTTGTTCATTTTGGTATTTTGATAGGGTTTTTGCTACCCACAAACTGTTTCCAGTACCAGAAAAATAGAATATCATAGGGTTCTCCTTTTCTTTTTTATAATTATTTGCTACTATTATTATATTTATAAGGTATATATTTACAAGTACGCACATTTTTGTGCCTTAGATTCATAATTTCAAATGGAGGGATAAAAATGAATAAAGGGGATTGGTACGATGGTTCCTGCGATGTAATTAACGCATTTAATTTTGTTAGCGGAAAATGGAAACTTCCTATCTTATGGAGATTATCATATGGAAATGTTAGATATAATGAATTAAAGAGGCAAGTTCAAGGCATTACAAATATTATGCTTACTCGTTCTTTGCAGGAATTAGAAAGCCATGGAATGATTTTTAGAATTCAATATTCTGAAGTTCCGCCACATGTAGAATACGGATTAACAATGCAAGGAAAGAAGATTATACCTGTATTAAAAGCTTTAAAAGATTGGGGAGAAGAGCAAGGGGGATTTGAAAAAAAGAATAAAATAAATATATAGTGCATATTCCTATTAACATATTTTTATATTGTCCACCAGCTACTAGTATAATATAATATAGTATAAATATATTTCGTATAAAGGAGGATAATAAAAAATGAAATATTTTGTTATTGAAGGTATATTAAAAAATTCAGTTCCAATGGACGAAAATCTTATGAATGAACATATAGCTTATTCTCAAAAGGCAATAGATGCAGGGGTGATACTAGTGTCTGGAGTTAAGGATGATATGAGTGGTGGAATGCTTATTATGAAAGCTGAATCCTTAGAGAAAGTTGAGGCTTATCTATCTGCTGAACCACTTAAGGTTTCTGGTGTACAGGAATATCGTGTCACAGAGTTTACACCTCATTACGTTCAGCCGATAGCTAGTGAGTGGTTTAAAAACTAATTCATGAATAAATTTAAATAAACAGCTAAAAATGCTGGAAAAATTATGACATTTTTAAGGGAATCATTTAGGTTCTCTTAAAAATGCTTACAATAATCTACAAATGTGAACTAATAAAACTAGATTATCTCATATGATCTGCCCCTTAAGATTTCTAACTTTTCTTTTAATTTCTTATTTTCTTTTTCAAGTTCTTTAATTTTCTTATCTTTTGCCATTATGATAATATCTTTAGATTTAGCTGTCTTATCATACTTAACTCTTTCATTCATTATATATAGCTTACTATAATTACCATAATTTATCAAATTATATATTTTTTTGCTTATAGTTATTTTCATATCAACATTTTCCTCTAACATAGTCAAATTCTTATATAATCTCTTTGGAATACATGTAGAAATAAAAATATTTTTTAGTAGTATTAAAAAATATGATCATTTAAGAATAGGTTTATAAAAGTGAGTATTATTATAACTATGTTTGGGATTTTGAAAATTTTATAAGCAAGCCTAATGATATAAAAAAATTTATGAATAATGGGGAAATATGGCGTAACTATTGTAAATACAAGTCTGAGCTTAAAAGAAATATTAATATGAATATAGAAGATTATATTGATTAAGGGGATGGATATTATGTTTACAAATTAAGAAGTAATAATTGAACAAGAAATTTTAGGAGCCATATTTTCAAATAATGCTTTAATAACAGTTGATAAGGAGGCTATAAAGCAAGATATGCCTTTAGTTCCAGGGCATACAAAAATATATAAAGGCATAATGTAGTTCACATAAATGAATCATTAAATGCTAAAAAGAAGGCTTAAATGATGGGATAAAGAAAATAACAAAGTGAAAACATCTTATGAATTTGTAAGGTGTTTTTTATATTTTTAATTAATACAAGAGAGAGAGATACTCGTAAATGATGATAGAATAAAATAAAAAAGCATATTATATACAAACAAATAAAAAGGTTAAAAATATACAGTTTATATAAAAATATGATATAATTTCCAAAAGGCATTATATTTAGATATTTACATAAAAAATCTAAAAGTAAATAATAGAAAGAAAATTTGAAGATTTATAAAAGCTAGAAGTAAACTGTTAGCAAGAGGATTTTTTTATATATTATTAACAATTGTATTTTATTATGCATTAACTTTTAGGAAAATAGGAATTTAAGGAGATAAGATATGAATAACTATTATATTGGTATAGATTTAGGTGGTACAAATATAAAATCTGCTATATTTACAACCAATTTTGAAAAAGTTGCAGAATGTCGGATACAGACACAAGCTGAAAAAGGTTCTGATGTTGTTCTATCAAGAATGTTAAATAGTATTCAAGAATTATTAAAAGGTTCTGGCATTCAAGAAAGTCAAATACTTTGTATGGGAATTGGAGTTCCTGGATTATTGGATACTAAAACAGGAATATCAAAATTTTCACCAAATTTCTTAAAGTGGGAAAATGTCCCTGTATCACAATGGTTTGAAAGCAAATTAAAAATTCTCACATTTATTGATAATGATGTGCGGATGAATTTATATGGAGAATGGTATTCTGGAGCAGGAAAAGGCAAAAGAAATGTTGTTCTGTTAACTTTAGGTACTGGGTTAGGGTCTGGTGTTGTAGTAGATGGTCATGTATTATACGGTGCTACTGGAAGTGTAGGAGAAATTGGCCATATGAACATGTATCGCTCAGGTCGGCCCTGTCGTTGTGGAAGTTCTGGCTGTTTAGGTAGATATGTATCTGCTCTTGGCATGTTAAGAACATTAAAAGAAAAAATGCAAGAGGGAGAGCATAGCATAATCCATGAATGGGTAAAAGGCGATTATGACAAAATTACTGCAAAAATGGTATCTGAAGCTTTTGACAAAGGTGACGAGGTTGCTATAAATACTTTTTATGAAACTGGAGAACTGCTTGGTTATGGGCTTGCTAATGTAATCAATTTATATAATCCAGAATGTATTATTATTGGTGGCGGAATGGCTGCAGCTGGGGAACGATTGTTGAAATCTGCAAGGGAAATTGTAGATGCACATGCGTTGCAAATCTCAAAAAATACTTGTGAGATTATAATAGCATATTTAGGGGATGCTTCTGGAATGCTAGGTGCTGCAATTTATGCAAGTAAGCATATGAGAAAAGAAGAATAGATAAACCAGGGGAGATATGGAAGTGTTAGTGATGAGGGATGTAGATATTTATGGATTAATTATAATTACATTTCTTCTTGGAGGATTTTTTACTTTCTTAGGTTGGATAATTAAAAGTCAAAATGCAGGAGATATGCTAAATGGATTTGATGAAAAAAAACATGACAAAGATAAAGTATCAAGGATAATGGGAGGAAACATGCTATATACGGGCTTAATTATTATTCTATTAGGTGTGATAGGTGTTTTTTTTAATAGCAAGTATTATAATTATGTAACTTTTGCACAGACTTTTGTTGTAATAGTAGGAATTATAAAAGGGATATATGAAGTTAATAAAAATGGTAAGATAAAAAATAAATAAAAGCCAGTGATTTAAATCATTGGCTTTTTGTATTTCACTAAAATTTGATTTAGAGAAATAAACTAATTATACCAACAATGATATGGTATAATTTGTATAACATACAGGAAAATAGGAATTTGTTATTCAAGTATAAAAGATAAATTACTAAAAGAAAGAGGTATAGGGAATGGTACACTTGGTTTATTGTGATGATAAAACAAAAGAATTATCAAAAATTTTAGAAGGAAGTAAAACTATGATTATCAGAGGTGCGGCTGGTAGAAAAATCCCACATAGTAGAGTATTCAAGGATGAAGTGTTATATTTCATGGAAAAAGGTTCAAAGAAAATAACAGCTAAAGCCGTGGTTTGTGATGTTCAAAATTTCATTAAGCTAAATGATGAAGAAATAACAAAAAATATTGAAGATAATAATAAACTACAATTAACGGAAAAGCAAAAACAAAGATGGCATAAAAAGTGTTTATGTTTAGTAGAGTTTGAGAATGTAGAAGAAATAACTCCTTTAGAATTTGACCATAAAAGCAATATGGATGATTGGCTAATTATTGAAAAAATAGATGATGTAGTGGTTGGTACCAGTATTCCGTATAATTATGATAAGTCAAGGTTTTAACAGGTAATTAAGTATGGATATGTGGAATCCTTGGCGTGGGTGTAAAAAATGTAGTGATGGTTGCAAATATTGTTATATTCATAAAGGTGATTTTAAAAAGAATATAGATACTAATAATATAATTAAAACAAATGATTTTTATAAACCAATAGAAAAACTAACTAATGGTACTTATAAGTTTAAATCAGGTACAGTATATTTATGCTTTTCATCAGATTTCTTTATTGAAGAAGCAGATGCTTGGAGAGCTGAATGTTGGAGAATGATAAAGAAAAGAAGTGATTTAAAGTTCTTATTTTTAACTAAAAGAATAGATAGATTTAGCTATTGTATACCTGAAGATTGGAATGATGGTTACGAAAATGTGATTATATGTTGCACTATAGAAAATCAAAAAAATGCTGATTATAAATTATCTATTTTTAAAGATTTACCTATAAAGCATAAATGTATAACAGCTCAACCATTATTAGAAAAAATAAATATTGAAAATTATTTAAAAGATATTGAGCTTGTTGTAGTTGGTGGTGAATCTGATAAGAACGCAAGAACATTAGATTATGACTGGGTACTTGACATAAGGAGTCAATGTGTAAAGGCAAATGTTAACTTTGAATTTAGGCAGTGTGGCACAAATTTTATAAAGGATGGAAAACTGTATAAGTTGCAAGTGAAAGATTTATGTAAACAAGCTAAGTTGGCAAATATAAACTACAATATATAGTTATACAAACTCCAATATGCAGAGTAGATTGGAAAATAGAATTTATATAATAGATTATAGAAACTCATTTATATATGCAGTATTTACAGCGTGCAACTTCAAGTTGCACATACTTAAAAAAGAGAAAATGTAAGTTGGTGTACTTCTCATTTTTAATCAGTTACACTTTAGATATCAATTAAATAGGAGGATAATAAAATGAGTTTTGGACAAAATTTACAGTTTCTTAGAAAAATGCATGAAAGAATGACGCAAGATGAATTGGCTGAAAAAATGAATGTATCTAGACAAACAATATCAAAATGGGAGATGGATTCTGCTTTTCCAGAAATGGAAAAGGCTATTACACTTTGCAAACTTTTTTCTTGTTCTTTAGATGAAATGGTACTGGGAAATATGAATTCGGACAACGAAGCTTATACAAATATTCGTGTAAAAATGGTGCCTTCATTCCAATATGTCAAATATGTAGTAATTAGTGGTGAACCAGAAGATGATGCAAAAAAACATATATACGATTGGGCTATTTTTTGTGGCATTGAGAAACCTGAAATAATTGGCTGGGATTTCCCTTTTGTTTCACAGGAACAGATAAATGTATACCATATGCATGGCTATGCAGTTGCGTGTATAATACCGAAGGATTTTCCACTAGATTGTTCGGAGAAAATTATACAAGCAAACCAGCAGTATGTAGTTATTACGATTAGGGAGCCATTTAAGTCACCATTCTCCATGATTCCGAATGCATACAAAACACTTATACGATATATGGAAGTAAATGGTCTACGTCATAAAGAAAATAAAGAAGTCTTATCATGTTTTGAAAAGGAATATAATAAAGAGGGTATCTATTATATGGATGTATATATTGCTATTGAGTAATAATGATAATTCTAATTGCCGGTAGTTCACATACAGGAAAAACACTTTTAGCACAGAAGTTACTTAAAAAATACGGTTATCCATATCTATCTATAGACCATTTGAAGATGGGTTTAATTCGCAGTGGACAGACTACCCTTACGCCGGAAAATGATGACCTATTAACAAATTACTTATGGCCGATCGTAAGGGAAATGGCAAAAACCGCAATAGAAAACAATCAAAATTTGGTTGTTGAAGGGTGCTATATTCCTTTCAACTGGAAGGATGATTTCAGCGATGAATATCTTGAACACATTCAGTATTATTGTCTTGTAATGACAGAAAAATATATTGATAATAACTTTTTAGATATTAAAGGATATGCAAATGTAATAGAGGGTCGCCTTGATGATTCATTTTTAAGTCCAGAAATGCTGATAAAAGAAAATGATTCTAATTTAGAAATGTGTAAAAAATATAGATGCGATTATATTCTGATTGATGAAGAATACAAGGTAGATGTTGAACTATAATTTCCGTTTACCATAGAGATTATGAGCATAACCTCAGCCCGTCAAATTTCAATTTAACTAAGAAATTAGAAATAATTTTGATATAATACAAATTAGTTTAATCTTTATTTCAGAATGTGAAGTTATTGTAAGGTAATTAAGAAAATATAAGATTAGAAAATTAAATAGTGAGATATTTAAAACTTTATTGAAGTTTATAAAAACAATTATGCATAATTGTTTTATATTTTGTACTATAAAAGGAGGAGATTCATTTGGCAAGTGAAAAATTTAAAATGCCAGTTGCTGCACATCTTTTACTTATTAAAGAAGGCAAGATATTGTTGTTAAGAAGACTTAATACAGGATACGAAGATGGAAATTATAGTGTAGTTGCAGGGCATTTAGATGGAGACGAAGATGTAAAAGCAGCAATGATAAGAGAAGCAAAGGAAGAAGCAGGAATAGATATTAATTCAAATAACCTAGAGATTGTGGGAGTTATGCATAGGAAGTCAGAAGTTGAAAGAATAGACTTTTTTCTTGCAACAGACTCATGGAATAATGAGATAGTTAATATGGAGCCAGAAAAATGCGATGATCTATCATGGTTTGAAATAAAAAATCTTCCAATTAATACTATACCATATATCAAGAGAGCAATAGAAAATTATATGTCTGGTGTTCAATTTGACATTTATGGATGGTAAAAATCAACAAGAGGTAATGAAATTTATTTAAGTATTAAAAAGTAGTATATGAAAACAAACTATAAAGTTAATTGATAAATAATTATTTAAATTTAAGTAAAAGGAAGAACATTTATGATAATAAGGACAAGGGATAACATGAAGCTTATAAACATAAGGATGTTTTCTATTAGAGAAGAGAGGTTAATTCTAAGACGATTTATTTTAGAAGGAACTTATGGTTCTCAACTATTCTTTTTGAAAAATACAATTGAGATATGTAGCTATGAAGATGAAGACGAAGCTTTGAAAAAATTAGATGAGATTGAGGATTTTTTTAGGAAAAATCCTAATGGAATTTATAAAATATAGATAAAAATAATATGAGAAATAGTAAATGGATAATAAGTTATTAGAGTGGGCTGTTGAACTGCAAAGTATTTCACAAGGAGCACTATACTATTGCAAAGATAAGTCTGATATAGAACGTTTCGAAAGAATTAGAGAAATTTCAGCAGAAATGATAAGCTTAAAGTCAGATATACTTTTAGATAAAGTATGTAAAGTTTTTTTGTTATGTTCTTTGATAGATGGGGAATTTGAGACAAATATTGAAACAATAAAAAGTGATTATTTTTCATTAGATAACTTACCATTGTTAGCAACAGAAAAAAATAACGAAGAACAAATCAAAATGTGTTTTGAAGCATATCAAAGTACAAACTGGAAAGCATTATTTGACTAAATTCTAATTTATCTAAATTAATAAGATGCCGTATTATTTAGAGTGAATATACGGTATTTTTTAGATATTATTAGAGTAATAGAAAATGAAGATAAAATTAGGGGAATGAGTCCTCATTTATAGAATAAAATTAAATTAATATACACCAATATTTTTGAGCAAAATTTACTTGATAATAAATATTTTATAGAAGGAGAGTTAACGATGTTTAAGGAAATAAGAAGAAAAGATAGAGAAATTGAAGGTTCACAAGTAATAGAAGTATTAAAAAAATGTGAGTATGGAATTTTATCTACAGTAGATGAAAATGGGTATCCGTATGGGGTGCCGTTAAGTTATGTTTATGCAAATGACTCAATATATTTTCATAGTGCTGTAGAAGGACATAAGTTAGAGAATATAAAGAAAAATGATAAAGTATCTTTTTGTGTAGTTGGGCAAACTGATGTATTACCAGATAAATTTAGTACTAAATATGAAAGTGTAATAATATTTGGAAGAGCAAAAGAAGTTTTTGATGACGAAAAAACCTTAGCTCTTTTAGAATTAATAAATAAGTACTCAGCAGATTATATAGAAAAAGGCAAAACATATATTAAAAATGCAAGTGATAAAACTAAAGTTATAAAGATAAGTATAGATCATATTTCTGGAAAAGGGAGAAGATAATTTTATTATTAGTAAAATTCATTTAAAGAGGATTTTAATTATTAAGTTTCACAATATCTTAATATTACTCCTATTATTACTGAAACATTAAGAGAAAGAAATCTAGGGATAGCAGTGGGAAAATCAGTTCAATGGTTAAGAGAAAATATTGAATGTCAAGAAAAAACTGTAGATGATAAGATTTTTAATGATGCAGAATCTCGTAGAGATGTATGGAATAGATTAACATCGTTTTATGAAATAATATTATCAGATAAACATGAAAATATCATTATAGTATCCATGGCGATACACTAAGTATTTTTAATGCAATGTGGTTGGGGTTAGATGTTAGTATGCTAAATAAATGTGACTTATTTGGTATGGCAGGTGGTATTTCATTTTTAAGTGAGACAAAGGATGGAAAACGTATTATTAAACGACTAAGTGATATGTCATACTTAAAATAGTCTTAAATTAAGAGAAAATAAAATATATATTGGTGCTGGGATTTTTAAATTTAAAATGATATAACTAATGAACTTAAAAAGATACTTGGTATTATAGGCGTAGTTATAGTATGATGAAGAGTTCGTTTCAAAAGACTCAGAGTAGTATGTAATTATAGTATATAATTACATACTTATTAATTTAGATTGGAGAATAAAATGTGTATAATTTGTGATTCTATTTATTTAATAGATAAGTTTACATGTCCGATAGACTACAGAAAAGCATACATTAGTTATAAAGATAAGATGCTTACAACAGTTCATGAGAATAAAATATTATTGATAGAAGAATCATGTGAATTTGACAAAACAGGAGCAGTAGCTGGAGGTTGGTATGATGATTTTATGATCCATAATTTTAAATGTAGTAAATGTGGACAGCTTTTTGAATTAGTGGCAGAAACATATCATGGAGGAGGACATTCAAAAAAGATAAATTCATTTCAGAAAAGTGATTATTTATATATGAAATTATTAAGTGATGAAGATAGAATGAATTTAGTAATTGAGCTTAAAAATCAAATAGAAGATGATTTACTTAATAAAATTATAAAATTAACAATGACTAAGGATAATACAGAAAAAATAGAAAAAATATGTCAAGAAGCATATCAGAAATATACTAAAGGGCTATTATCTGATTATTATTATGGTAGAATTTATTCAACTTGTATTGAGTATGCATTTCCTAGATAGATTTATCGGATAGAATATAGTATTAATTAATCTAATTATTGAATATTAATATAACTATATATATTATTTGGAGGAGATTCTATGATAGGACATTTAGGATTTTCATATATAGGATTAATTTATTTGTTGATGTTATTTATACCAAACATTATATGGACAAAGCATCAGCCAGAAGATTATGATTATAGCAATGAAAATAAACTATTGATGTTATTTGAACGTATTGGACAAGTATCTGTAACATGTTGTGCTTTGATTTTCTCTGATTTCAATCCTACTCATTTTTCTCTATGGAGTCTATGGTTAATTTCATCATTCATTTTGATGATTTTATACGAGATATATTGGATTAGATATTTTATAGGGGAACATACTTTAAAAAATTTTTATCGCAGTTTCTATGGTATTCCTGTGCCAGGAGCAACTCTTCCTGTTGTTGCATTTTTACTATTAGGGGTATATGGAAAGGTAATTTGGATGATTATATCTATAATAATTCTTGGAATTGGTCATATAGGAATACACAATCAGCACTTAAAAGAAATAAAATATTATCAATAAATTCTATTAATAATTTGCTATAAAAGAAGTATATGTGATTATATGGTTATTTAGTTTAAAATTGTATTAAGTTGTGAGATAAAAGGGGAGTATTAAATGGAAAAATTGATAAGCAATAGATTGGTATTAAGGCAATGGAAGGAAAGTGATAGCGCGGATTTATATGAATATGCTAAAAGTGATTTAGTGGGTCCAAATGCTGGATGGCCACCTCATAAAGATGAAAATGAAAGTAAAGAAAAAATAAAAATGTTTATACGTAATAATGACACTTATGCCATAGTTTTAAAGGCTGAAAATAAAGTTATTGGTGGTATTGGGCTGCATAGGAGAAAGCCTGATATTAATTTGACTAATTTAGAGCAAAGAGAAATAGGATATGTTTTAAATCCTAAATATTGGGGAAATGGTTATGTTCCTGAAGCTGTAAATTGCTTAGTTGATTATGGTTTTAATAAATTAAATTTAGACTTAATTTGGTGTGGTCATTTTGATTTTAATAATAATTCTAAAAGAGTAAATGAAAAGTGTGGATTTAAATATAGGTTTACTAAAAAAGAAAGATTAAAATTCTTAGACAATAAAGAGGTTAATATACTTTATTATAGCATTTTAAATTCAGAGTATTTTCATTAAGTTGTGTATTATAATGAAAAATCTTCAATTCGTAGTTCAATATGGAAATGCAATGATGGAAATTGTAAGATGGTTTTTCATCAAGGTACTCTTGTAGGTATTAAGTAATTATTTTAAGTAACTACAGTTTTGTTTGATTTGGAGGAGAAACTTATACCTATATACTTGATAAATAGTAAAATAGTATTAATTTATTATGGCAATATTTAAATTTTGAATGAATTTAGGAGGTAAATATGATAGGTCTTGTAGGAATAATATGTATAGTGGCTGGTTTTATACTTAAGACTTTTCCAGCACGAAAAATGAATTCTATATATGGTTATAGAACCCCATTATCAATGAAAAATCAAGATACATGGAATGAGGCACAAAAATATTCAGGCAATACTTTTCTTATATTGGGCTTCATTTATGTTGCTTTAGAATTTGTTTTAAATTACTTAATTAAAAATATTAGTATAGGTTATCAAAATATAATAGTTTTAATAGGTGTTGTTATTATGATTGTTCTTGATGAAGTACACTTGAGAAAAGTTTTTAATAAAGACGGAAGTAGAAAGTTGTTGTATAAATAAAAATTAGAAGGGGATGTATCAAAATTTATTTTGATACATCCTCTTTTTATACTCTAACACTAACTTCACCAGAAGATAATAATCTAATAGAACCATCTTCCATTTTAACTTTAAGTCTGCATTCATCATCAATCTCAAGAACTACAGCTCTTTCAGAGGATTTACTAGAAAGTATATTTACTTCTTTATTGATTAATAGGGATCTTTCTTTATATGATTTTAGGAAAGATTTATCTTCAATATGTTTGTAATAGTTCCAAAAGCGCTCTAAAATTTCAGCTATAAGTTTACTTCTAATATCAGATGAAGCTGAAGTTTCATATTCGAAAATACCTGTAGCAATGTCTTTAATTTCTTCTGCAAAGCCTTCTTTTGGTGTTCTTACATTAATACCAATACCTAAAACAGCATAATCAATTATACCGCTTTCAAAATCAAAAGATGCCTCTGTTAATATTCCACAGACTTTTTTATTATTACAATATATATCATTAACCCATTTAATTTTAACTTCTTTATCAGAAACATTTTCTATAGCTTCAGCAACAGCAACAGCAGTAGCAGCAGTAATAAGAAAAGCCTTTGAAGCATGCAGTTGTGGGCGTAGAAGAATGCTCATATAAATTCCTGTACCTTTAGGAGAGTGAAACTTTCTACCGAATCTTCCTCGTCCTTCAGTTTGTTCTTCTGAAATAATTACTGTACCTTCTTTTTCTCCATTAAGTGCAAGCTCTTTTATTGCACTATTAGTTGAATTAATTGTTTTGTAAACATTAATATTAAAATCATTATCACCTTTATTTAAATATTTAGAAATACTTTGAGAAGATAGGATATCTGTATCAGTAGAAAGGCAATAACCTTTGTTAGTAACAGCACAAATATTATATCCTTCATTTTGTAATGATTTTATTGCTTTCCAAATAGCATTTCTACTTACTGAAAGTTCTTTAGCAAGATCAGCACCAGATATGTAATTTCCTTTGTTATTTTCAAGTACACTTAAAGTTTTATCTTTTACACTCATGTTTCCACCTATTTTA
This sequence comes from Clostridium sp. MB05, assembly GCF_046581255.1. Lineage (NCBI taxonomy): Bacteria > Bacillati > Bacillota > Clostridia > Eubacteriales > Clostridiaceae > Clostridium > Clostridium sp. MB05. The sequence goes on from NZ_CP174370.1 coordinate 1,999,937, forward strand.
TTTTCATTATTGTTATCTTATTAATATATTATACCATAATGATTGTCACCTTAAAATATAAAAATAGTTGACTATTATAAAAATAGGAAGTATTATATAGAATATATTAGATTACTTTATAAAAGATTTTGCAAAATCATTAACTCAAATAAGTGATGAAATATATAAAAATGTTAACAATATATTGTGTTTTAAATGTAATTTTACAGAATACATAGAAATGGGGGATTAATATGAAAATAAAAGAATTGACAAAAATGTCAATTTGTATAGCAATAATTTGTATATCAGCATATATTTCTTTTCCACTACCATTTACTCCTACAATGGTAACAGCACAAACAATTGCAATTAATTTAGTAGCATTAATACTTACACCTAAGCAATCATTTATAGTTGTTTTATTATACATCTTATTGGGTGCCTTTGGATTACCTGTTTTTTCAGGAGGAACAAGTGGATTTGGTAAATTATTTGGACCAACAGGTGGTTTTATATTAGGATTTTTAGCTATTGCTCCATTAATGAGCTATTTAAAAGGAAAGAATAACAGCTTTAAAAGATATTTAGCTGTTACAATATTTGTAGGAATGCCTGTACTATACGCTTTTGGAGCAGTCTTTATGAGCATATCACAAAAAATTAGTATTATGTCTGCATTATCTTTAGCAGTAGTTCCATTTATAATTGGTGATATATTTAAGTGCTTTTTAAGTTCATACATTGCAGTAAAACTAAATAAAATCTTAAAAGTTTAAAAATATACTAGAAAGTAATTTATAAAGGAGCTGTGCACTAACTATTTTAGTGCGATAGCTCCTTAAAAATATTATAAATTAACATCATCAAATTCATGTTATTTTTATCACCTTTATTTTAATCATTAGAGTAGTACCTCATAAACCTTATAGCTTATAAATTAACAAAAGATATCATAATGTCTTCAATTTTTCTATTCAATATATCACTTTGCATAAAATACTTTACATTCATTCATACTAGCCCAATAACCACTCTTTAGTCCTGTAACTGTTATCCTAACATATCTAGCATTTTCTTTTGAAAAGCCACTCATTTGATTTTTCTCATTACTGTCATTATTGCTCTTATCTACAACCTTTATCCAATTATTATTATCAATTGAAACCTCTATTACGTAATTATATAATTCTGCATATTCCCAATTAATTTCTACTCCATCTATAGGATAAATATCTCCAAGGTCAACCTTCCACCAATGATTAGCATTGCTATTGTTTGCACACCATCTACTTGATAAATTTCCATCATTAGCTTTATATGCACTATTTCCTTTTCCTAATTGTTCGCTATCAGAAGTTGCAAATTTATTTAAAGCCAAATTATCGCCTGGCTGTGGATCAATGGTTTTATTGCTATAATTACAAGGTACTCTTGAATCTTTAAGTTCAGTTGTATCTATTGTTATGTCACTACTAATTAATCCATTTGATTCTGCATTTATAGTGATCTGTCCTAAATCCTCCAGTTTACTTTGTATAAATATTGCGCCTTGTCCAGCTTCTAATTTAAATGGGTTCTCTCCAATTAATGTACATGGTCCATTAACAGTAAACTTTATATTATTATCAGCATAAGGTACTACTTGATTATTCTCATCAACAACAGCTACATAAACTCTAGTTGTATCACTTCCATCTGCTACTATAGATGTATCATCTGCTTTTAATATAATCTTTTTAGGAGTTCCTGGAGTATATCTTGTAAATGTTGTTACAACATTACCATTAACTCTTCCTTCTGCTCGTATATTTCCAGTTTCATAGATAATATTATCAAAAACAGTTAATGGATACGGTAAATTCATATAAGTATTTGGTTTCTTTATGCCCTTAGATACTCCATTAACAAAAATTTCAACTTCATCACAGTTGCTTGCAACAGTTATATTTGATGGAACATTTGGTGTCCAATAATTTGCTATATATACCATACTTCCATATAAATCTCTATTATTTTGAGATTTATAAAACGCAGCTACTGGCTTTGGATTTCTAAAAAGATCATAGGTGCCATGATATCTTATATTATTGCTGCTAACACTATCACTTATAGGTGTATTATAATCAAATGCACACCATCCTAATGCTCCAGATACATCGCTTCTTCCATAAGATTCATTTTGAACGCTAGCATGTCTTGTGAAATTTTGTAAAAGCCTACTTTCATCATCAAAAGATCTTATTGGAAATATGTGTCCTTCATATTCTGTTACAAGCCACGGCAATACTCTAGGGGCCTTTATTCCCCCTGTGAAATCATTAAATCCAAATAGATCCTCTAAAAATGTACTTAAATAATTTGAAGTAAACCTTGATCCTGTAGTTGCTCTACTTGGATCTAGTCCTCTTGCAACTTCATTTGTTTTTTTATAAAAAGTATTGTCATCTATAGATTCATTAACCCGTACTCCCCAAGTTACTATACTTGGATGGTTTCTATCTCTTAAAATCATTTCTTTTATGTTATTAATAAATACTTCTTTCCAATCAGACATTCCTATATTTCCCCAGCTTGGAGCTTCTTCTAATACTAATAATCCAATCTCATCACATCTATTCAAAAATTCTGGATCTTGAACATAGTGAGAACATCTTATCATATTGCATCCTAAATCATACTTAAGGATATCCGCATCTTTTCTTTGTAACCTATCAGCGGCTGCGCGTCCTATATAAGGAAATGTCTCATGTCTATCTAGTCCTCTCAACTTTAAGTATTTATTATTTATATAAAATTTGCCATCTTTACTACTAAACTCAATCCATCTAAGACCTATTGGAGTTATATATTCATCTACGTTTTCATCATTATAAATTACTTGTGTATAAGCTTTATACATATACGGATTATCTGGATGCCAAAGATCGGGATTTACTATTCTAGTAGTCTGAGAGTTAAATTCATAAGACCCATTAGCTGGAACATCTCCAACTGTTTCTGCAATAGCAACAATATTATTATCTTTATCCACTATATTTGTTTTAACTTTGCAGTTTACTAAACTATCACTTGTATTAATTACATTTGTCTTAGTCAAAACTACTACACTTTTTGTATTATTGTAATCAATTGGAGATGTAACTAGGTATGTTCTATCTACATATAAAGGATTTGTAATTATTAAATTCACATCTCTTGCGATACCACCAAATAAATAATAGTCCACTAAGAAATTTTCTGGTGGAATATCTTTTCTTTCAGTAGAATCAACTTTAATAGAGATAACGTTATCAGCATCTCCAAAGTTTATATAATCTGTTATATCAACTTTGAAGGATGTATATGCTCCCTTATGATCTGTAACAAATGTACCATTAACATATATCTTTGAAAATGTACCTACTCCCTCAAATTCAACAATAACTCTACTATTTTTATAATCTAAAGGCAAACTAAAATGCCTTCTATACCAAGATATAAATTGAAATTGACTGCTATCAATATTTTCTCTAGTTGTTAAAATTTTGTTTGCATGAGGTATGTTTATTTTAGTGAATCTACTTTCATCTAACTCAATATCCATACCATTCGATATATCTTCACTACTATATAACCAGTCAGTATTAAAATTCATGTTCTTTCTTTCTGTACTACTTGGTGTAAAAGTATTAGAAACATATGGCTCTCCAAGAGCTTCCTTTCCCAATACTTTAAAATCATAAAAACTAGCCCAGATTCCACTTTCTGTTTCTGTAACTGTAATCTTCACAAACTTAACGTTATCTATAACAAAATCATCCTTTTGTATTTGATTTTTATTAGTATTATCTGTTTTATCTATTACTGTAGTCCAATTTTTATCATCGCTTGATACTTCTATTTTGTACTTGTAAATTTTATTATCTTTTTCCCAAGTAACCTCTGAACCAGTAATTGAATAAAATCCATCTAAATCTACTTTCCACCAATGTCCCCACGCTCCATCATTAGCACACCATTTTGTGGATAAACTACTATCATTACCCTTATCAGGATTGTTTCCATATATGGCTTGCCAACTATCTGCCGTTGCGACTTTCATCAAAGCTATATTGGTAGTATCTGCTGCAAAGACTACTTTCATACCTGGGTTATAGTTTGTTAATGCAAGTAATATCATCATAGCTAAACAAATAAATAGAAATTTAAGTTTTTTCATAAAATATTCCTTATACTCATTAAAGTTATTACAAAATATTTTATTATTATTTAGCCATTTTTGTGTCATATTTTTTACTAATTTTCAATAAAATATATACCCTAATATCTAATTCATCTATGTAGACTCAATTTTAGTTGTTCCTCTACGAATTGACTTAGTAAACGCAATGAATCGTTAGCTAGTATCATGCAATCAATATTTAATGGAAGTTTTAATTAATAAAACGTCTGATTCACGATAGAATCTTTTTGCAAAAAATAAAGCTGTGCACTAATTATTTAGTACGACAGTTCCTTTAATTATTTTTATTAGAGATTATTTAAATTATTATTTAAATAGAAGAAATATATGTTATTATTTACATATAACCTAAAAAATGGATTGTTTTTGGTTATAATGTTTTATTAATAAGTTGTCTTAGATGAAAATGTCTAACAGAGCTAATTAATAAAGTAAATTTTGAAAGAGGTATGAATTATGAAAGAAATAACAAATTCTAAAAAAAGTAACAACGGATATATGTCCTTAATAATATCTTCAATAGCTGTAATATTCTCATTTACCTATATAGGTGGTAAGTATATAGGTCAACATATATTAAATTCTTTAGGAATACCACTTCCATATTCAATTGTATCTATTATTTTATTTTGTATATCTATTTTAATTGGATATAAAAATAGAGAAAGTTATTATGGAAAAGCAGGAATGGCTTTATCTACAATTTTTCTAGGCTTCATTGCTATATCATCACTAATTTAATATAGTATCTTACAAGATTTATATAGAGTGTTTCTTTAAAGTGAATAAATAATTTTTTATAGACTAGATGCAAAGGTATCAATTAAGATAGAGGACAATTTAAAATCATATAGAATAATTGCATTGGTTTACTATAAAGATACTTTAAAATATTAATTAATAGTAGGGGGAATGTGCTATGTCAAAAGAAAAATTATTACCTATTTCTATTTTTTGTTTATCACTTTCAATTATTATTAGTGCTTCAATAATATCTAATGGTATGCAAAATAATGGACGATTCATTGGAGAGGGGATAAGCCAAGGATTATTTAATATTACTAATACAATTAGTCAAGAAAATAATAACTTAGATTCAAAAGATATTTTATCATTAGATGAGGCATCACAATACTTGGGTATAAGTCAGGAAAGATTAACTCAAGTAATTATTAAAGATGAATCGATACCATGTGTGCAAATATCTGGACAATTTATATTTAGTAAAAAAGCATTAGATAAATGGGTTGAAACATCAAGATTTAAGATGTAATTCAAATAAAATAGTGAAAGCACATGATAAAACCAGATACAATAATGCCTTAAGTATTAATGCTTTTAGAATTTCTACATCTACAAAATATATATGTTGTGATTGTGGATATTTTGAAGAGGACTTTGGTAGTTAAAAGGATAGAGAAGTTATTTATAATGAATTTAAGGATAAAATGTAGAAGCTGATTTTGGATTTACATGGATTATCTAAGACTAGAATTTGTATTATTGATACTCATTTTATTTAGAGTTAAGCTATTTATTAAAAATAAGTTATATATATTTTAATTAATCATGATTTAAGGGAGCGGGAAGAAGATATGATGTCAATAATATATAAAAACCCAGTTGTTTCAGCAGTAGCTATAAATATAGTTACTTTAATTTTGTTAATATATTCAGTTAGTGAAAGAATATCATTGTTTTTTATGTTACCAATGCTTACTGGTGTTTTAAATAGACGAATTGTTGATAATAGCCATAATATTGATAGAAGAAAGAAAATTATAATTTTTTCTAGTTTTGTATTAATACTGCTTATTTATTTAGCATATGCTCAGTGTGTGTATATTATTTAAATATAAATAAATTGCTAAAAGAGTATCTATAGATACTTCAATTATTTTAAGCCTAAGTATTATAGAATTTATTATATTAACATGTCATATTCAAAAAAACAATATTTTCAACAGTAGGATTTTCAAAAGATGGAATAGGAAAGCAACTTGTTAAGATTCTAATTAAATCTCCAGTTATAGCAGCTATTATATATTCGATTTTATTTGGATTATGGCATTATCCAGTTGGGCAAAGTATAATGCAAGTTTTAATGACCTCAATTTTAGGAGGAATATATGGATCTAATTAAAGAAAATAAGTAATTATTTTTAGAAAGGTGATTTTTAATGAGAAAAAAATACTTTATTTTTATTGCAATTGCTTTTAGTATTTTTATTACTGGTTGTAGTAATAAAAGCTTAAATGTTGAAGATTATCTTAATAGTGGAAGATTAATTGATTCAAAGGCAAAAGATATTATGCCAGAGCTAGAAGATTTGCCTGAATATAAGAATATAGAATACAAATATACACATAAATCTATGTTAATATTTGAATCTCATTCAGTTGCCCTTATTGTGAGCTATGATGATAATACATTTGAGAGTGAAAAAGAGAAATTAAATGAACAATATACTTTTTTAGATGAAAAAATCAAGTCCGAATTTGATAAAAGTAAATACTACATTCCTGAATATGAGTTTTCAGTAGAGAGTTATACATTTAGAGTTATAGATAACAATGGTACTCCTAACACGAAATATCCTAAGTCCTTTGGTATGATTGGAATATCTGAAGAGAAGAAAAGCATAGCATATTTGTATTTTTATGATGAAGATTTAGATTATATAGGGGGAGATAGTGAAAAAGAACCTATGGCTAAATTCCTTAAGGAGTATTTTAAATATGATTTTTAGTTTTAGATTCTAAATACTATAAGCATTATCTTATTACCAAAAGAATTATTTATTAGAAGGTAAAAAATATAAAATTAATAATTTCTGTGGTTATATGATGAATGAGATAAATTAGTATAGTGATTTATGAAAATAAGTTTACTATAAGAGCAGCAGGAGGTAGGAATACAATAACTATAGATTTTAATGAATAATAGGGAGAAAATATCTTTAGAAATTGAATAATAATATGTATATGATATAATTTATATAATATATTTTATGAATGCGAGATGGATAAAAATGAATTATAAAGAACTACAGCCTGATTGTGAAAAGTGCTTTGGACTATGTTGTGTTGCACTATATTTTTCTTCTATGGATGGATTTCCAGTTAATAAAGATGCAGGTAAACCTTGTATTAATTTAAAAGGTGATTTTAAATGTAAAGTTCATGAAGATCTTAATAAAAAGGGACTAAAAGGTTGTATAGCATATGATTGCATTGGTGCAGGGCAAAAGGTAGCTCAAATTACTTATTCTGGACGTGATTGGAAGGAAAATCCTGAGTCTTCAAAGCAAATGTTTGATGTTTTTATTATTATGAAGCAACTTCATGAAATGCTCTGGTATCTTAATGAAGCTGTTAGGTTACAATACAATAGCAATATAAATAAAGACAAGCTGATTGAAAAGATAGATGAAATAGAAAATCTAACGCATTTAGAGGCAGAATCAATTATAAATTTAGATTTAACATCCATTAGAGTAGGCGTTAATTCTTTACTTCTACAAACTAGAGGATTTTTGAGGAAAAAAGTTAATAATGGTAAGAATTCTTTAAAAGGAAAGAAAGCAATAGGTGGGGGCTTAAATCTTATGGGTGCAGATCTTAGAAAAAAAGACCTAAGAGGTGCAAATTTAAGTGGAGCTTTTCTAATTGCATCAAATTTAAGAGGCGTAGATTTAAGTTGGGCAGATTTAATTGGTTCTGATTTAAGGGATGCGGATTTAAGTGGAGCAAATTTAATTAATAGTATTTTCTTAACTCAAGCTCAAATTAATAGTGCTAAAGGTGATGTTAATACAAGATTACCTAAATCACTAATTAAACCAGATCACTGGTTAAAATGATTAAGTAATCAAAAATAAAAAGTATATTCAACTATATAGTTTATATTATAAATGAATATTAATCATAGAAAGAATACAAAAGTGAAGGATAAAATTAAAAATAGAAAATATCGTATTATTCAAATAGAGTATACGATATTTTTTATTTAAGAATATTAATGGGAGAAGTTTATGGTAATTAAGGATAAAAGAATTGAAGGTAAAAATTTAGCATGGATACTTCGTTGTCCAACAAAAGCAGATGCTGAGGAATTATCTAACCTAAGAGTTAAAATAGATGGAGAAACAGAAAACCTTGATAGGGAGCCAGGAGAAGGGTTGTTAACTCCAGAAGATTTTGAAAGAATAATTTATAAAGATACTATATCAAAAACAACTTTATTTTTAATAGCAGAGGTAAATGGAAAGATAGTAGGATTTACACGTTGTGAAGGAAATAAACTAAGTAGATTTAGACATAAAGCAGAGTTTGGAATATGTATATTAAAAGAATACTGGGGATATGGGATTGGTAAAGTACTACTAGAAAATATTTTGATATGGGCAAATACTGCAGGAATTAAAAAAATTTCATTAACTGTTGTAGAAACAAATAAAAAAGCAATTGAATTATATAAAAGATATGAATTTGTAGAAGAAGGATTATTAATAAATGATCGTATTCATAAAGATGGAAATTATTATAATACGGTTATAATGGGAAAGTTTTTATATAAAAATAATGACTGATAAATTCGTACATTATTTTATTATACATAATCTAATTATATTATGAAATGGATAAAAGCTGTTATATCTGAAAATTAAATAACCAAATATTTGAAAATATGTTATAATTAATGATGGTAAGATATTGTAAAGTAAAATTCAGTTAGATTATTAAGAGGTGTTATATGAAATTCCAATTAGCTTTATTGGCTGTAAAAGATGTTGAAGTATCGAAGAGGTTTTATTGTGAATTATTTGAACAAACTGTTACTTTTGACTTTGGTAGAAATGTGACATTTAGTGGGGGATTTGCTATACAAGAAGATTTTCATTGGCTAACAGATATACGAAAAGAATCTATACTTAAAAAGTCTAACAATATGGAGTTGTATTTTGAGGTTGATGATTTTAACACTTTTGTTAAGAAATTAGAATCATACACTAATATTGAGTATGTTCATAAAACTAAAATGCATGAATGGAAGCAACGGGTTATTAGAATTTATGATCCTGATTACCATATGATTGAAATTGGTGAATCTATGGCTATTATTGCAAAAAGATATTTATCAGAAGGATATTCTGTTGAAGAAACATCTGCAATAATTCAGCATCCTATAGATTTTGTGAAGTCCTGCATGTAAAAAATCACTATAATTTCCTGATTTAATAATCAATAATCTTAATATATTTAGAAATAATTAATTTTTATGAGATGAAATTATGATTATTTATTAAGTTATCAAGTTATTAAATAAGGGAATATTTACTGATGATACTTAACTAAGATTAGGATTTATTTTGCTTATATGCATTTTATCTAAAGTTAATTTATTTCGTAAAAATAAGTGATGCAGCCTGTATGTATTGAGCAAATTTAATATACTATGAATAATTATATTCTAATATTGACATTGCTAATTACAAAATTAAGGAGGGGAACTTATTGAAAAATAATGAAGTTAAATTAATAAATGTATGTCCAGTTTTTATATCTGAAGATGTACAAAAAACTGTAGATTTCTATGCTGAAAAACTGGGATTTAAATTTGCAACACATTATGATAAGCGTGATAATTTTGCAACGATATATAGAGATTCTATTGAGTTTGTAATTGTACAATCGAAGTTTGGGCAAATGCAATCAAACACTAAAAGATATGGTGCAGGTTATGATGCTTATATTGATACTGACACAGTTGGTGGAGTTGATATAATTTATGAAGAGTTTGTTTCCAAAGGTGTTCATATAGTATCAAAACCACATAAAACAGATTATGGTAGTTATGAATTTGTTATTGAAGATATTGATAAAAGATTGATTGGGATAGGACTTATTTATAGCAATAAAACCTACTTTGAAAACTCAAATTATTTGAATTAATACATTGATTTAAAATTCATCCTATTCTTATGATGTAAATTATTATAAATAAAAAATTTATTTAAGCATAGCATTATTTATAATGAATTTAAGATGGGTTTTGCCTTAAATTTAGGCTTTGTTTTAAAATAATGCTGATTTTATATTATATTTAAAGAGGGACATTATCCCTCTTTAAATATTCATTGCAAATGCTATTTTGATAATACTCGTCTTAATAGCATTTTTTTATAATTTCTTAATTTAGACATATCGTGTTTTTCGGAATATATTCCAATAAAGATTAATGTAAAGCCTAATCCTACACCTAATCCTTTTATAAATTCTGGAAATAAATTAAAGCAATTTGATAACAAGAAAATAACATAAAATAGCAATCCCCAATTTGTATAATTATTTAACTTTTTCATATACATCATCACCTCCACTATTCTAATATATATTATATACAAAAATTATAAATTTAACTATTATATTGAAATAATATATGAATATAATGCTATAATTAGTATATATTTTAATTTTCACAAGTTTTAAAGGTATTATAAGTTTATAGGAGTGATATTTCGAAAAGGTCAGTAATTTTATTTCTAGATTTCAATAACATTAATATTATTAAAAGTATAAGGGGAAAGTATGACCCACTTGCAAATTGTATTGACCCACATATCACCATTGTTTTCCCGTTTGAAAGTGATATATCTACTAATGAATTAAAAGAACATTTTAATGAGGCTTTGAAAGATGTAAAGAAGTTTAGTGTTTCTTTGAAGGATTTTACAGGTGATTTTAGAGATGGTTCATTTGATTTAAAATAAATTCTATAGTTTTCTTAAAACACGCAGAGAAGTCGTAAATGGTTTATCTAAAAAATTAAAGGACTTACTATATAAATTATTTTTTTTATGAAAGAGGAAGAGTAAATATAAATATGGGGAGGGGATTTGTTTGGTTAATATAAATAATAAAGTATTAGATCAACATATTATTCTTAAAAAGTATATAAATGAAAAGGAACATAGGGAAATAAAAGAGTTAGAAGATATTTGTATAAAAGAAGATAAAGTAAATTTGAAGTTAGAGTTAGAGTATAGAACACAAATTTATAAAGATTATGAAAAATCATTAAATGATATAAATGAATTTTTATATTATATTAATGATGATTTAATAGGATATATAGGAATTTCAAGCTTTGGAGCAAATGTTGCTGAAATAAATGGAATAGTTCATCCTAGCTTTAGAAGAAGAGGCATATTTACAAAACTTATTAAACTAGTTATTGATGAATGTAAGAAAAGAAATTTTAATGAGATATTATTACTTTGCGATGATAAGTCGACTCCAGCAATAGAATTTATAAAAAATACAGAAGCTATTTATTCATTTTCTGAATGTAGAATGAAGTGTTTAAACTATGATATACGGGAAAATAATAAAGATATTTCTTTAGTGAAGTGTAAAAATGAAGATGTAGATCAAATTGAGAATTTAAATAAGGTTTTCTTTGGATATGTAAGCAGTGAATTAATATTACCAGAAGATGAAGAAAAGAATAATACTATTACTTATTTAATCCAATTATATAAGAAAACTATTGGTAAAATAAAAGTAAGTAAGGATAAAAATACTGCCTTCATAAGTGGATTTGGAATTATTCCAGAATTCAGGGGTAAGGGGTATGGAAGACAAACCTTGATGGAAGTTTTGAGTAATTTAAATAAAGAGTGTATATATGATGTTGAGTTAGATGTAGAAGTTAAAAATAAAAATGCTCTAAATTTATATAAATCCTGTGGCTTTAAAGAAGAATCAGTGATGAATTATTATAAAGTAAATATTTAACAATATATATTATTAGAAAGATTTAAGCAATATTATTATATTTATGGTATAATTAATATACAACAGGTAGTTCCTAAAAGTTTTTAGCTGTAGGAGCTACTTTTTTTAGTATGAAGTAAATATATAAGGAGGGAAATTTATGTTTGAAATAAATGATTATGTTGTATATGGTTCAAACGGTGTTTGCAAAATTATAGACATAGAAAAGGTTTCTTCAAGAAATGAAGAGTTAGAATATTATATTTTATCTCCAGTTTATAATAATAAAATGACTATTAAAATTCCTGTAAATAATAAGAAAATTTTAATGAGAGAACTCCTAACAAAAAGTGAAGTAATGAATTTAATAGAAGGAATTTCTAAAAATGAGACTATTGATATAGAGGATACAAGAAGGAGAAACGAAGAGTTTAAATCTATTATTAAAAGTGGAAATAATGAAGAAATTATAAAGGTTATTAACTCTATAAAAATAGAAGAAAATGAAAAAAATTTATTAGGTAAAAAACTTAATAAAACTGATGAAGATATTATGATTAGTGCAAGAAAGCATTTATATGAGGAATTAGCAATAGTTTTAGATATTGATGTTGATGAAGTTCAAGAATATATTAAAAATAATATCTAATATCATTAATAAATCTAGAAATACAAATGTCTATAATACATATCTAAATATAGTATTAAAAGAGAGGTAGTTACTAAATCTATTAGCTTTAGTAACTACTTTTTTTAGCTCAATTAGCCTTTTGATTTTTAATAACAACTTCGGTTACAGCTAAATATTTTCTTGGTTTAATATTATCAATGATAATATCCGCGATATCATTAGGGTCCATTAATTTCTTGGCTTGTTCCTCTGAAAATACACCATCCCAAAACTCAGTTTTCATACCGCCCATGTATACAGCCAATACATTAATAGAAGTTTTTTTCAATTCTAGGGCTAGACTCTCTGTAAATCCCCTTACACCAAATTTACTTGCACAATAAACGGATTCTGTTATTTTTCCTTCTTTACCAGCTGTAGAAACAATATTTACAATTGTTCCTTCATTATGTTTTTTCATCCCTTTTAACACTTCTTGAGTACAAAAAATTGTTCCTTTTAAATTAATATCAATCATTTGGTGGATTGAATCTTCACTCAAGTTCTCTGCATAATCAAAAAATCCAACGCCAGCGTTATTAATAAGCAAATGAATTGATCCAAAATCATCTTGTATAGATTGAATTATTTGAGATACCATTTGTTTTGAAGTAACATCTACTTCATAAATAGAATAACTGTTAGTTAAAAATTTTGCTGTTTGTTCAAGCTTTGATTTAGTCCGACCGAGTAAACATACGTGATAGTCTAAACTGGAATATTTTTTGGCTAATGCAGCACCTAATCCACTGCCAGCACCTGTTATAACTACAATATTTTTGCTCATATTTATAATCCTTTCTTATAGAGAATAACTTTTTTCATTATAATAACCCATTTAAATGATAGAATCAATATGTTTATACTAAGTCTCAGTTATATCAAACCTATTAGTGAAGACCAATTTTACAAAGAAAAAATAGCTAGTTATGAAATTATTGAATTTATTCCTACAAAATATGCAGCTAGTTTCAAAGCTTTTATTTAATAACAATGAAAAATCCCCAAAGAGCTTCCTTTATTTTATGTTTAATAGTAATTTTAAAAACGTAATAATTTATATATAATTGGTATAATTGATGAAATTTTTGGAATTTAATAGAAAAATAATTATAAGATATAGTAAAATAAAATTATAATGGAGGTAGCATTAATGAATATTCGTAAAGTAAAGATTCCTTTCTGCTCAAAGATGAGTACCAAGAAGAATTAAACATACAGCTTATATTGTTGTTGGTATTCGTGAAGCTTTTCGTGGTAAAGGAATTGGCAAGAAACTATTTTCAGAATTAGATGTATGGGCAAAAGACAACTCTGTTACAAGACTTGAGTTAACAGTAATGTATCCTAATACTAGTGCAAAACATCTATATGAGAAAAATGGTTTTAATGTAGAAGGAATTAAAAAGAATTCTATGATAGTTGATGGAAAGTATGTAGATGAATATTATATGGCTAAATTATATTAGTTTACAGATAATAAAGAATATAATCCTAATATAGTGTATATGTAATCTTGAAAGGAGGGTCTATGAAAATAAATAAAATAGAAAAGTTTGAAAAAATCTTTAATAAATTTACAAACCTAAAAAAAATTCATGAAAGTGTGCTATTTATTGAAAATACAAGTGGTGACTTTTCATTTAGTAAGAGTTATGGTGGAAAAGAATTAGATTCTCCACTTTTAATGGCTAGCATTACAAAATTATTTACAACTACTTGTATTTTAGTATTACAAGAACAAGGTAAGCTATCACTTGATGATAAGATTACAAAGTATTTTAACAATTCTATGTTAAGGGGATTACATGTCTATTATGGGAAAGAATACTCTTTTGATCTTACATTATCAGATTTAATGTTCCAAACAAGCGGTTTGCCAGATATATTTGAAGAGGGAAAAGCATCCACGAAGAATAAAATAGTAAAAAAGGATTTCTGTATTACATTTGAAGAAACTGTAGAGTGTATAAAGAAAGTAAAACCACACTTTGCACCAAGAACAAAGAGAAAAGCTTATTACTCTGATATAAATTTTGATATGTTAGGTAAAATTGTCGAAAGGGTAAATGGTACTACGCTAATGGAAGCATATGAGAAATTTATATTTTTCCCTTTGGGACTAAAGAAAACATATCTTATAGAAAATGAAGATAATGTTGTGCCTAACATTTATTATAAAAACACAGTATTGAAACGTCCTAAATACCTTTCTTGTTGTGGATCAAGTGGGGGAGGTGTTACTACTGCTAGTGAAATGATGATATTTATCAAAGCATTCTTTGGAGGAAAACTATTTAACAAAGCTATTTTTGGCAAGTTATCAATATATAGAAAGTTACAATTTTTAATGGGACCAATTAGATACGGAGGCGGATATATGCAAGTTCCTTTGAGTGGCGTAGTGACGCTCTTTTCAGGTGAAGGTGAGTTAGTTGGTCATACAGGATCAACAGGTTCATTTGCTTTTTATTATCCTCAAAAGGATTTGTTTTTTGTAGGTGACTTAAATCAAATGGGAGGTCCGTCATTACCTATTAGAATATCAATGCAACTTGCAATGGCAGCAAAATAAGAATTAATTATTTTAAAAATAAATTTTAAGTAAAAATTAAGAAGTTTTTAAGGTTAAGTGAAGATTAATGATATAAAATATTTATAAAGCAAAGAAATTAAGGTGACTACATTGTATTAAAATCCTCTTAAAGGATAAGTATATTTAATATATGGTTAAATAGAATTATTTAAAGTTAATAAAGATTAAAAGTATTAATTTTAGGTTTTTATAATAAGGAGTTAAAGCGATAGATGGATAGAAATTTAGAAACTCAGGATGAATCAGTGAATAATGACAAATTAGGGGCAAAAGTTGTAGGTCTGACCGAAGGAGAAGTACAGGAAAGAATTAAAAAAGGACAGGTAAATATACTTCCTAAAGCACCATCAAGGACAATAGGACAAATAATAAGGGCAAACTTATTTACTCTTTTTAATGCTATAAATGCAGTGCTGGCAGTAATTGTAATAACTGCAGGTTCTCCTAAAAATGCACTTTTTGCGGGAGTTATAATAAGTAATACTTTATTAGGAATAATACAAGAACTTAGGGCAAAGTCTATACTAGAAAAGCTCTCTGTACTTAATATGTCTAAGGTTAAGGTTATTAGGAATGGAGAGGCTAAGGAGATATATGTAGAAGAACTAGTTTTAGATGATGTAATGATTTTAACTCCAGGAAATCAAATAGTAGCAGATGGAATAGTGCTTAAAGATAGTGAATTTGAAGTAGATGAATCACTATTAACTGGAGAAGCAGATTCTGTTGGGAAAAAAGAAAGTAGTAATCTTCTATCAGGAAGCTTTGTAGTGGCAGGAGAGGGTTATGCTAAAGTAAGCAATGTAGGAGCCAATACATATGCCGCAAAACTTGCAGATGAGGCAAGAAAATTTAAATTGATTAATTCAGAGCTTCAAGGAGCCACAAATAAAATATTAAAAATAATAATGTGGTTAATAATTCCAATAGGAGGATTGTTGGTAACAACGCAAATTCTTTTTAGTGAGAGAAGCTGGCAGGAAGCAGTAATAGGGACTACAGCTGGAATAGTTGGAATGGTTCCAGAAGGAATGGTATTATTAACAAGCTTAACTTTTGTTGTAGGCGTAGTTAGATTATCCAAGTGGAAAACTCTTGTTCAAGAACTGCCAGCTACAGAGGTTTTAGCTAGAGTTGATGTACTTTGTTTGGATAAAACGGGGACTATAACAGAGGGAGCTTTAAAGTTAATTGATGTTGTGGCCTTAGGTGAAAGAGGTAAGGAAGATATAGACGAGGTATTATCAGCTATAGTTCATGCATTTCCTCACACAAATCCAACTCAACATGCAATTTTAGAAAGATATAGCACTTCATCAAACTTAAATATATTAAAAAAGGTACCTTTTTCATCAGCTAGAAAATGGAGTGGAATAACCATTGAAGATAAAGGAAATTGGGTATTAGGGGCTCCAGAAATGATTTTAGGAGATTCATACGAAGATATAAGAGAACAGGTTGAGGAAGAAGCAGTAAAAGGAAGAAGAGTATTATTATTAGCTAACTTTAATGGAGAAGAATTAAGTGAGAAGTTACCTAATAATATGGAGAAAGGAGCTCTTATACTAATAGAGGATATAATTAGAGAAGAAGCTCCAAAAACATTAGAGTATTTTAGAAAAGAAGGAGTTACTTTAAAGATAATTTCTGGAGATAATCCAGTTACAGTTGCTGCAGTAGCAGAGAGAGCTGGAGTCTTAGGAGCTAAAAATTATGTTGATGCTAGAACTTTGCCAGATGACAAAGAGGAATTAGCTAAGGTGGTTGAGGAAAACACTGTATTTGGAAGGGTTACTCCTCATCAGAAGAAAGCGTTAGTTAAAGCCCTTCAGTCAAAGGGGCATACAGTTGCAATGACTGGAGATGGGGTTAATGATGTATTAGCATTAAAGGAGTCAGATTGTGGTATAGCTATGGCATCAGGTAGTGATGCAACAAGGGCAGTAGCTCAATTAGTTTTGCTTGATTCTAACTTTAGTGCTTTACCTGAAGTAGTGTCAGAGGGAAGAAAGATGATAAATAACATTGAAAAAGTATCAGAGTTGTATTTAACTAAGGCAATTAATTTTATAATCCTATCCACTATATTTGCAATAGCACTTCTTCCTTACCCTATAATGCCAATACAACTAACTCTTATAGGATCTATTTCCATAGGAATTCCTTCTTTCTTTTTAGCATTAGGACCTAATAAGGATAGAGTGGAAAAAGGATTTTTAAAGAGAATATTACAAGTTTCCATTCCTAATGGAGTGGTAATAGCATTAAGTACAGTAACCATATTTATTCTTACATATACTGCAGGCCTTTCATTAGAGGAATGCAGAACATTATCTGTAATAGTGGCAGGTGGAATAGGTCTTGTAGTATTAGCTAGAGTAGCTTATCCTTTAAATATTTGGAGACTAACTCTAGTGGTGAGTATGATAGGCATTTTCATGATAAGTTTTATAGTTCCTTTAGCAAGAAACGTATTCATATTTACTCCTTTAAGTGGTGTATTTATGTTTATAGCATTATTTTTAGTAGTATTATCTTGGCCACTGATAACTTTAATTACAGGAATAGTGAAGAAGATAGGAGATAAAAAATATTAGTAATTTAAATAAGCAATAAATTAATTTCAATTTATTTGAAGTATTCATATAATTTAGTAGAATGATATATAATAATTTTATGGGGGTTAGTAAAATGAATAAAAGATTTCAGTTTGTAATGCTATTATTTTCAGCATTGGGTTACTTGATTTTATCTTTAAGTCATATATTAAAGAGTTCATTATCAGATTTTACATTTGGCTTCTGTGAAGGAATTTCTTTTGTATTTATAATCGTTTGGGGTATATATATGTGCTATTGTTTAATGAAAAAGAAAAATCCATATAGATTTAATTAAAGATAATTAAGTTCTAATTAAAATAAGGTAGTCAATATTGACTACCTTATTTGGTTTTACAAATCAACATTTTAATCTAATAGAGTCTTAAAATTAAGCTAGAATTAAGGTAACCTAAAATTTACATTAAGGTTAGTAACTTATAATTAACTCATAAAGTTGAAGAGGAGAGTAATTATGAGTCAATATATTGTTAAAACAGAAAATTTAGTTAAAAAATTTAATAATGCAAATAGCGTTGATAATGTAAATTTAAAGGTTAGAGAAGGAGAGGTTTATGGGTTTTTAGGACCAAATGGTGCAGGAAAATCTACAACAATAAAAATGATACTAGGGCTAGTAAAGCCTACTAGTGGAGAAATTAGTGTTTTTGGAAAATCAATAAGAAATAATAGAGAAGAAATATTAAAGGATATAGGAGCTTTAGTTGAAAGTCCATCATATTATGGTCATTTAACAGCTTATGAAAATCTAGATATATTAAGAAGAGTATTAAAAGTAAATAAAGAAGAAATAGAAAAGAAGTTAAAGCTAGTGAATTTATGGGATGCTAGAAATAAGAAAGTTAGAGAGTTTTCACTAGGTATGAAGCAAAGGTTAGGAATAGCACAAGCTCTTATGGGAAATCCAAAGCTTTTAATATTAGACGAGCCTACAAATGGTCTAGATCCAGCTGGAATTATAGAAATAAGAAATTTAATAAAATACTTAGCTAAAGAAAAAAATATTACTATAATAATTTCTAGTCATATATTAAGTGAAATTGAATTAGTTGCTACTGAAGTTGCTGTAATAAATAAAGGAAAGTTACTATATCAAGGCTCTTTAAATAATTTAAAGAAAAATTCAACTAATGAAGTATTAATAGGTATAGAAAATGATGAGGAAAATGACTTAGTATGTAAGCTATTAGTTTCAAGAGGTTATAGAGTTAATGAAGAAAGTGGTAAGTTAAAGGTTAAAGGAAATAATGTATCTGCATCTACAATTTGCAAAGAACTTGTTATGGCAGGATATGCATTGAATTATTTATCAGAAGAAAAAAGCTCTTTGGAAGAAATATTCTTAGGATTAACTAAGGAGGGTGAAGCATGCTAATAAGTTTAATAAAAAACGAATTTGCTAAGGAAAAAAGAAATCTAGTTATTTTATTTGTACTAGCTATTCCTTTAGGAGTATCTGTGCTTTTAGGTGTAGATTTATTAATAAGATATGAAAGTTGGCTATTACCAAAAGCAATTGAAAATGGCTTAACATCATGGCAAGTTTTAATAAAGGAGCAAAGAATGTTATATTTTAATGACTTTATGCCTATATTTGCAGCGTTGATTTTAGCAACAGTATTTGAAAGTGAATATAAAAATAATTCTTGGACATTTTTATTAACTCAACCAATAAAGAGAACAAATATTTTACTATCAAAATATATAGTAGCAAGTTTTTATTCTATAGTAATGTTATTATTAAATATTTTCTCTTTAATAGCAGTAGGTAAAATATTTAAGTTTCAAGAGCCTATACCTTGGAGATTTTTTATAGTTATGTTTGCTATACAGTTAATAGCATCATTAGTAATAATGGTTATACATTTATTCTTAAATATAAAAAATAAGAACTTACTTGTATCCTTAGGTATAGCTGCAGTGTTAAGTATTGTTTCTTCAAATTTATACTATAGTGAAAACTTTATTAAAAATATTAATCCTTATGGTTTTTCATTACTTTCAATAACTCAAGGTAGAGATGAAATAACTTTAGTTTTAATTATATCAGCTGTTATAATTTTTATAGGTTCCTTATTGATAAAAAGATATTTTAATAATAAGGAAGTTTATTAGGTGGAGGTATAGAAATGGAATTATTAAAAGTAGAATTATTAAAAATTAAAAAGAGCTCATTATTATTTATGGCGTTACTTCTTCCAATACCAATAATATTAATAGTTGTAAAGCAAGCACAAAACTTAAGCTCTGTAGGTGGACTAAATCCTTCAGAAGCAATATTAGTATTTTCATCAGTTGCTTATTTGTCACTACTTTTACCACTACTAAATATATATACAGCATGTGTAATAACAAAGGTTGAAAATGACAATAGTGGCTGGAAACAGTTAATGCTTTTACCTATTAAGAAAAGTAGTATTTATTTCTCTAAGTACAGGGTAATGATAATTACTTTAATTACTTCATTATTATCATATATTGTTTGCACAACCTTAGGAGGATTCTATATAAGCAAAAGCGTAAGCTTTAATTTAAATATATTATCTTATGGAGTACAAATTTTTATTACAACATTACCAATAATAATTTTACTATTTATAATTGGTAGAAACTTTTCAAGTATAATACCAGTAATATCTGCTGGAGTTATTATGCTAATTACAAATATATTTATTGCACAAAGTAGCTTTTGGGTTTATGCTCCATGGACATATTCCATGATGGTAGTTGGAGGTAACATAACAAATTCACAAAGATATATAATATTAGGTGCTTCTATACTATTATCTTTAGCAATGTTCTCTTTAGATTTTATAAGTTTTACAAAATCAGATATAAAATAAAGTCTAATTATGGTAAAATACAACTAATGATAAGGGGGATGAACTATCGTGGCTATAGATGAAATATTAGACAAAAAAATAATGCTAGTAGATGACGAAAGAGAATTATTATCATTATTAAAAGAAGTATTTATCAAAGAAGGATTTAAGGAAATATATGAGGCTGATAATGGAATAGATGCAATTTTATTAGCTAAAGAAACAAATCCAGATATAATAATTTTAGATGTTAATTTACCTGATATAGATGGATACAAAGTTTGTGATAGAATTAGAAAATTTTCAATGTGTCCAATAATTTTTTTAACAGCAAAGGGTGAGGATGAAGAAAAAATTAAAGGGTTAGAAGCTGGTGGAGATGACTATGTAACTAAGCCATTTAATATTAAAGAAGTTGTACTTAGAGTAAAATCACAGTTAAAAAGAGGAAATATCATCAGTGAAACAAAAAAAGAAAAGATATATGTATTTGGCGATATATCTATAAACGAAGATACAGGAGAAGTAAAAAAGCGAGGAGAAAATATATCACTAACTGCAAAGGAATATTCACTAATTTTATATCTTGCAAAAAATAAGAACAAAGTATTTAGTAAAAGTTCACTATGTGAGGAAATTTGGGGATATGATTATGATGGTTATGATAACACCATTATGGTTCATATAAGACATTTAAGAGAAAAGCTAGAAGATAATCCAAGTGATCCAAAGCATATAAAAACATTAAAGGGGATTGGCTATAAGCTAGTTGATTAATATGAAAGTAAAATTAACGATAAAATTACTAATATCTATGGTATTAGTTTATTATATAACTATGACAGTTTATATAGTGCTAAATTTAGTAATATATAATAGTAATATAACATTTGGAGAAAAACTATTTAGCGTATCATTTAGACCTTCAGAGTTTGTAGAAACATATATAGAAGATTTAGAGAGAGATAATGAATTTAATTTAGATGATAAAAATATTGATACATTAATAGAAAATAATATTTGGATACAAGTTTTAAACAAAGAAAATAATGAAGTATATGAAGTAAATAAACCAGAAAATGTACCAAGTAGCTATTTAACAGCAGATTTAATAGAATTTATACAAAACCCATGGGAAAGTAAGGCACCTACTACTATTTCAACAAGTAATATAGTTAGTGGAAATGAAAGCTATACATTATTAGTTGGATTACCAATAAATAAGATTTTTAAAGTTAAGATGACTTTTACAGAAGAAAGTCTAAAGTATCATATAGCAATTATAGTTTTTGCTTTAATTGTAATGATTATTGTATCCTATATCTTCAGTAAGAATTTAGTTAAACCAATGGTATCAGTAGTTGAGGATATTGATGATTTAAAAAATGGAATATATAAAGATAAGAAAAATAAGCAAGGAATATATAAAGAAGTAAGTGAAAATATAAATGATTTATCTGTTATTTTAAAGGAAAATGAAATTCATCGTAAAGAAGTAGATAAAGCAAAGGAAGAATGGATAGCTAATATCAGTCATGACTTAAAAACTCCACTAAGCTCAATTAAGGGGTATGCAGAACTTCTAAAAGGTGATGCATATGAAATAAATATTGAAGATGCTAAAAGGTATGGTAGTAGTATTTTAGACAATAGTGAGTATATTCAAGAATTAGTTAATGATTTATCCTTAATTTACAAATTAAAAAATAAAGTACTACCAATTAGTTTTAAAGAAGAGAATATAGTAGCTTTATCTCAGGAAATTATAATAGATTTATTAAATAATAGTAAGTATAGCGAAAGAGAAATAAACTTTAATTATGATGATGAAAAAATACTATTAAATTGTGATAAAAAGTATTTAAAAAGAGCATTAAATAATCTTGTAATTAATTCATTAGAGCATAATTCTAAAGATACTATAGTTGATATATCTATTTTAAAAGAAGAAGAACATATAAAAATAGTAATAGAAGATAACGGACAAGGAATAAGAGAAGAGGATTTAAGAAATATCTTCGATAGATATTATAGAGGTGTAACCACAAGCTCATCATCTAAAGGATCAGGACTTGGAATGGCAATAGCTAAAGAAGTTATAGCTTGGCATAGTGGAAGTATTGATATTGAAAGTAAAGTAGGATCAGGAACGAAGATAACAATATATTTAGCTTCGTTATATACATTATTTTGAAGTTGATGATATAATTGTAATATAAATGTTCTTTACTTCTTAACTATTTAATTTTAGTTAAGAAGTAGAATCAGTTATATTTTATTTAGTAATCTATTAATATATATAGATTAAATTTTAGGGAAAGGAGGAACTTGATATGAAAGCAGAAATTTTTATTGAGGAAACAAATTGTAGGAGGTACATTCTCCTATAGATAATAAGGGAGATTAGAATGGAAAACATAGTTATAGATAGATTAATTATTAGAAAGTTTCAAAAAAATGACTGGCAGGATTTATATGAATACTTGTCAGATGAAGAAGTTGTTAAATTCGAACCATATGATGTTTATTCAGAAAATCAGGCTAAGGAAGAGACAATTAGAAGATCAAATGATGAGTCTTTTTATGCAGTTTGCTTAAAAGAAAGTGGAAAGTTAATTGGAAACTTATATTTGGATGAAGGAGACTTTGATACATGGGAATTAGGATATGTGTTTAATAGGAAGTACCAAGGGCAAGGTTATGCAGCAGAGAGTGCAAAAGCATTACTTAATTATGCCTTTGAACATTTAGGAGCGAGACGTATTATAGCAATGTGTAGCCCAAAGAATGAACATTCTTGGAAACTACTTGAACGCTTACACATGAGACGTGAGGGGTTGCTTTTGAAAAATATATATTTTAAAACTGATATTAATGGTGAGCCTATATGGCTTGATACATACGAATATGCTATATTGAAGAAAGAATGGTGTAAGTAGTATGATTTAAAATAGTCAAGAAAATAAACTAATCAATATTGAACTCTAGAAATAGGGTTCTTTTATTATACCAATTAAGAGAAGTCAAGATGACTTCTCTTAAACAACACCTTTATCTAACACAATCTATATTATTAATATGTAATCCAGTAATAAATAACATACACCCAACTTAGAATACCGTGAAAAATTGCCCAAGGTATTGATTTCCATGCAGTATAAGATATAATCATTGCTAAACAAGAACCGAAAGAAATTCCTTTTTTAATAGTCTCTTTCACTACAGTATTACCACTTTCATCCATTTTAATTTACCCCCAATCTATAAGTATAATTTAATTATACCTATCTAACGATTTTCTTAATATATATTAATTATATAATAGCTTGTCTTATATTATAATAAATTTCAATATTTTTAAATATAAATTATATATAGTTTTGTGTAAAACAACTTAAAGATTAAGAGTCATTATTTATTTTTTTGTTATGATTGGTTTTCCTTCAGAGTCTAGTAAAACAGTTAATCCACCAGAAGTCCCATTGCTAACATATAAGTAATTAACACCAGTTTCTTTATCAACTATTACTCTATAACTTTCTATAGCTCCTTGTGTAGATACAATTTCAAATCTTTTATCTTGCCTCATAAAATTACCTCCTAAATTTAAATTTTTTGATACTTTTATAAGTTATAGCCATATACAATGAGGAATTATTAGACCATATATCTATTATATAGCAGTAAAAGTAAATTTAAAACAATTTTACAATTTATATACAATAAAACTTTAGTGGCTATGACTAAATATTTTACTTTACAAAGAAGAGGTTGATTATTAGACATTACAAACTAAGGTAAACAATTTCGTAGATTCCTAATATTATATATTACACAAAAATATTAGGAGAATAGAAAATGGAATTAAACAAGAATTCTAGGAAGAAGTGGAGAGGTATTGAAATATTAGGTCTAGCATTAGTTATTTTATCCTTTATAACTCTTTTAGTATCTCCAGAATCTATATCAGGTTTATTCGATAGTATTACAAAACAGGTATTCCCAATAGTAGTAAATGTATTTCTATTAAGTGAGGTTGGTGTAGCAATTATCATAAGTGTAATAGTAGGTAGAATCTTAGAGAGATTAGGATTTACAGATGCACTAATTAGAATTTTTATTCCAATAATGAAGGTCTTTAAAATAAATCCATCTGTAATTATTCCTAGTATATATAATGTTTTAGGTGATATAAATGCAGCAGGGGCTATAGCTGGTCCAGTTTTAATTAAGGCAAAAGCTACAAAGGCAGAGCAAAAAATTGCTATAGCTACAATGATTCAATCACCTCAATCCTTTGCAACACTTGTGTTAGGTATAGTTGTTTTAACTAAGTTTGGTATATCAGCATTACCTTTAGTGATAGTTAGTATATTTTTACCTATAGTTTTAGTTCCAATTATCTTATCAAAAACTGTTTATAGGGATACTAAAGCAGTAGAATTAGAAGAATTACCAAGATTCACTCCAGAAACAAAGATATTAGATACTATTTTTAGTTCTGCAAAAGAAGGAGCTCATCTATTATTTTTAGTTATTATTCCAGCAGTAGCAGCTGTATTTACTATAATTGGAGTTCTTGATTTTTTCGGAATTTGGTCATTAATTGAAAGCTTTATGAATACAGTATTACAAGGCTTAAGTATAGAACCAGCTACAGGTATAGTATCAATACTTGCTAGTCCCACACTGGCAATGGCTCAACTAAGTGAAATGAGTAATATAGCACCAGCTCTTGTAGTAGGAGGATTTGTACTTGCTAATTCAGGATTACCATTATCAGTGATATTTGGACAGATACCAGTTACTTGGAAGGAAAATTCAGATTTAAATGAAAGGGATGCCTTATTTGCAGCTTTATTAGGTACAGCTATTAGAATTATAAGCTGTTTAATTATAGGATTACTTTTAACACCAATAATTATTTAGAGGTTTATATGGATAATAAATATATAGTTAAATCAAATAAAATTATTACAGTAAGTGATTTAGGAACGTTATATAATGGAGCTTTTTTAGTAAGTGATGGAATTATAGAAGATATAGGAGATTTCAATAGTATTAAATTAAAATATAAAAATTTAGAAATAATGGATTTTAAAGATTTAGTAATTACACCATCACTTGTAGATTGTCATACACATTTGTTTGAATATGCACCATCAACAGTTTATCCAGTAACTGAAGTTACTTATGAAATAGCACAAGAAGCTTTAATTTTAAATGGATTAATGTCAGGAATTACAGCCTTTGGGGAACAAATTTGTGGCTCACCAATGTATGAAATAAATTTAAATAAGTATAAAGAAAGAGTGAAAAAACTACCTATAGATATAGTATTTTCAACTAATAGCATAACAATTGGTTTTAAAAATCTAGTAAATTTAACATCTATAACAGGAAAAAATACAGTTGATAAAAGTACTCTTACTAATGAAGAAATAATAGAAAAGCTAATTGAAGAAAGTGAGTATCCAGGAGAAAATATCTTTATTAATGCAACTCCTGCTAATTTAAAAGAAAAATTAGTTCCAAGAGCAGGGGAAATAATTTATACACAAGAGGAAATAAATAAAATAGTAGAAATGTTCCATAAAAAAGGAAAGAAAATAGGCTGTCATGTAGCTGGAGTAGAAGGAATAGAAATGGCTTTAGAAGCTAAAATGGATATTATACATCATGGCCATGGAATAACTAAAGATTTAATGAAAAAAGTAAAAGATTTAAATATTAGTATTGTTGCAACTCCATTAGGAGGAACACATTTAACACCAAACTTACCAGAAGAAATTGCAAGTATGGTTAAGGAAGGAATACTTGTTGCAATAGCGACAGATTCATATTTACCTCCATATACTGGCTTGCCATGGTTGAACTTTAATGATGATAATCCAAAAGGACCAGAAGTATTAATGAAAATATCAAATCCATCAATGATAATATTAAAAAACTTAGGATTAGATGAAAATGAAAATTTATCATTAATAACCTTAAATGGAGCTAAAGTTTTAGGATTAGAAGATAAAATCGGAGCATTAAAAATTGGAATGAAAGCAAACTTTATTGCAAGTAGAGGTATTCCTGGATTAGATATTACAGATACTAAAGATATTATAAAAGTATTTTATGAAGGACAATGCGTTGTAGATAGGGAGAATAGATAGGTCAGATATTAAAATTCCATCATATGTGATTACGTAACTATCATATCAACAAAAATGTCTAACAGAGCTAAAGATTAAAAGCTATTATTTCACAGTAATATGAGAAATGATAGCTTTTTTATTTTAGGATGAAAATTAAATTTAATAAAATAAAAGAACAATAAGCATACCTCCTTTTATTTTAGATATTTTTCTAAATTATAATATTAATATCTATAAATAACAATTGTAGTAAAATGGTAGGTAAAATATATTATAATAAAATTACTTTTGGAGAAACCTTCTAGAATACTCGCTAAATAAATGGTATAATATGTTTAAAAATCTAAAATGAGTAAAAAGAGTTCTTTGAATTACTTTTTAATTGAATATTAACGGGGGAAGAGAAAATTATTATGATGAAAAGTTATATGATATCAATGATAATGTCAATTTTTCTAATAACTATTTTAAATTTTTTATTAAATAGAAATAGTAATAAGCTTAAAAAGAAAATAGAATGGCAACATTACTTTTTTGGATATCTATTTATGTTATATCTTATGATTGCATTAAAAGAGGTAGTAGGGTTTCCTTCTTTAAGTGAATGGCAAAGACTTTTAGCATCAAATAAGCCAATATTTAATCCTACTATAAATTTATTACCTTTTAACGATGGACTTGAAATTTCAGCTATACTTAATATAATATTTTTTATGCCATTTGGATTCTTATTACCAACATTATGGGAAAAGTATAGAACATTATTACCGACATTATTTGCAGGAATATTATTTTCAATTATTATCGAAATTGGTCAATTATTTATTCCATTTCGTGCATCAGATATTAATGATTTAATAATGAATGCCATAGGAACTATTTGCGGATGGTTTATTTTTAATATTATGAGTAAGATTTTTAATAAGCTTTCTAATAAGACAGTAGTTAAAAGTGCTTCTAATGATAGCGTAATTATTAAATTAGAATCCTATCTGTACAGTATAATTGCAATTATAAGTACATTTTTAAGTTAGGGAAAAGGATAAAAGCTATTCTTTTAATATTTTATATAGATTATAAATGGTATAATTTTCACCAGTGTGATTAATTATAATTATTAAAAAATAAAAGAAGAACAAGACATCTATACAATATTTTTAAATTTAGTTTAACAAAAGTGATATTAGGAAAGTAGTTAGTAGACTAGAGGTAGTTTTACTAACTATTTTTTTACCTATAGGAAATAATATTTTAATTATTCGATGAAATAATAATTACACATGTTTTTCTATAAAGAATAAGGTAATAAACTATTATTTAATAAAAAAGTATCAATAATTACTTAATATTGATACTATTTTCATTTAACCATATAAATAATGAGGTAATAATCTAATCTTTCTTACTTAGGAATAAAACATTTAAAAATGATATTCCAAATGAAAAACCAAAGGCTAAAGTTAGATTTTTAACTAAATCTATATCGCCAGGTTTAAAAAAGTAATCAAGAATTAAGTTCAAGGATCCTAATAAAATAAATAAAGCAATAAATTTAATTAATCTATTTTTTATTTCTATCCATTTTAATTTTCTAATCTTAATAATAACTATTATAGGAGTAAATATAACTACAAAAAATGTTAAATATAAATAATAAATTCCAAAGTTTGTGGCTAATGGATGATTAATATTTTTATACACAATAAATAACATAGCTATAGTGGAAATTATAAATAAGCTAAAAATAATTTTACTAAAGTTAACAAGTGTAGTTTTATTCAATATATCTCCTCATTTCAAAAGTCTTTATATTAGTATATTATAATTAACAATTAAAAGAAATAAATTTTTACTATATTAACTTTAAAAGGAAGAAAATTGATACATATATAAGTAAAAAGAGGAAAATATATTAATCAATTTAGTAGCTAAATAATTAGGATATCTATTCTAAAGTGAATTTCTCTATATTACCTTAAATAAAATACTCGTAAATGATTATAAAATATAAAAAATAAAAACCAAAATGAAAATATTAGACAATATAAAAAATATTAAAAAGAAAAGGTTTCAATTATAATATTAATATAAATTTTAATGAAATTATATATTAATTGTAAAAAATTTATTTTTTACTAAAATATTTTAAAATTATATAGAAAAAGGACGAGTATTTATAAGGAAGAAAAAGTTATATAGAAACAACAAAGAAGAAAGGAAGAATTAAAATGAAATTTTTTATTAATTTAGGAGTAAAGAAAAAGCTTATTACAATCTTTTCAGTAATATGTATTTTTATATTATTAATTGGAGGAGAGGGTATATTAAGCTCTAGGACTATAAATGAAAGTGCAAAAAAAATGTATAATGTTAACTTAATATCTATTAAAGATTTACAAGCAATAAAATCAAATTTAAATTATGATAATGCTAATGTATTTAAAATTATTTTTGAAAAGGATAAATCTAAGATAGATCAAGAAGTAAAAACTCTTGATAATATTATGGAACAAAATAAAAAAATCATGGAGGAATATGAGGGTTTAGCTGCTACTCAAGAAGAAAAAGATATATATTTTGATTTTAAAGAAGATTTATTAAAATATAGAGAGTTAAAATCTAAAGTAATAGATCTTGTAAAAGCAAATAATTATGATGAAGCAGTTAAAGTTTATAATTCAGAAATAACAAATACAATATCATCTATGTTTCCAAAACTGGTAAAATGTATTGAGATAAATGAAAAATCAGCTGAAGAAGCTAATTTAAGAAATATAGAACAATTTAATGAGGTTGTATACACAGTAATAATTTATACAGTGATAGTATTTGTCATTATAATTTTAATGGCATATATATTAAGTAAAAATATAATAAATCCGCTAAATAAAATAAAAGATCTTGCACAAAGATTATCAAACTATGATTTTTCAACTCCTCTTACTATTACAAGAAAGGATGAATTTGGACAAACAGGTGTAGCTTTAAATGCAGCTCAAGAAAATGTAAATAATTTAATAAAAATGATTATGGAAAACTCAGAAGATATAAGTGCATCCTCTGAAGAACTTTCAGCAACAGCAGAGGAATTGTTATCAAAGTCAGAAACTATTGATGAAGCTGTAAATAACATAGCTGCAGGAATGCAAGAATCAAGTGCTACATCTGAAGAGATAAGTGCTTCTGTTCAAGAAGTAGACGCAAGTATAAATGTATTATCTTCAACCGCTATGGAAGGAAGCAATAATGCAAATAAATCTAAAGAAAGAGCTTCAGAAGTTAAGGATAATAGTGAAAAAGCAATTGAAGAAACAAGGAGAATATATGCTGAAAAACAAACAAATATGGAAAAAGCTATTGAAGATGGTAAAATAGTAGATACTATAAAGGTTATGGCAGATACTATAGGGAGTATAGCAGAGCAGACCAATTTACTTGCATTAAATGCAGCTATAGAAGCTGCAAGAGCAGGAGAGCAAGGAAAAGGCTTTGCTGTAGTAGCTGAAGAAGTAAGAAAACTTGCAGAAGGATCTAAAGAATCAGCATTAAGTATTCAAGAAACTATTTCAAAAGTTCAAGCTGCATTTAAAAGTAGCATAGATACAGGTAAGGATATATTAGATTTTATAAATACAAATGTAAATAACCAAATTGAAAACTACAAAGAAACAGGAAATCAATATTACAGTGATTCAGATCTTGTAAGTAAAATGTCTGATGAAATTGCTTCTATGTCAGAAGAAGTTACTGCTACAGTTGGACAAGTAAGTGAAGCAGTTCAAAATATGGCTGAAGCTTCACAAAAATCTAGTGAAGAAGCAGTTACAATAAAAGAAAGTATGGATGAAACTACAAAGGCTATAGAACAAGTAGCTCAAACAGCACAAAGACAAGCAGAGCTTGCACAAAAACTTAATGAAATGATACAAAAATTTAAAATTTAATTAATTGATTTTAAAAGGTCATATAGATAGAGTTGAAAAAGCTATTTATAACAATAGTAAATATAGTAAGTGAAAAAGGTTAGACAAATTGATGTCTAACCTTTTTATTTTAACATTAGAATAACCTTATTTACAAAGATAATAGTAAAATATAAAATGTAAGTAAAAACTAAAATAGAAAGGATAGAAATAAATAATGCACAAGAGATAAAAAATTAGGAGAAGGAAAATGGATATACAAAAGATAATTTTAGTAATATTAATATTAGTAATAATAGTTATAGTAGCATTAATTAAAAAAAGAAGATGGAAAAAAGAAATAAACAAAGGAGAAGAAGAAGTAAATGAGGTTCTAGAAAAGATTCCTAGATATAAGTTGTTAAGTGACATAATGATAAAAAGAGAGAATGGCACAAGCCAGATAGATCATGTCCTAATAGGAAAAAAAGGAGTATTTGTAATAGAAACAAAGGATTACAGTGGCTCAATTTATGGAGAACAATACTCAAAATACTGGACACAGGTTCTAAATAGAAATAAAAATCAATTTTACAACCCAATAAGACAAAACTATGGACACATAAAAGCCTTAGAAGAATATCTAGGTAAAAGAGATATATTTATTTCAGTAATAGTCTTTACAAATAAATCAAAACTAAAAAAAGTAAAAACAGAAACTTCAGTAATTCAATTGAAAAAACTAAAGAAATTTATAAGAAAATACCCATCAGATATAAAACTTTCAAAAGAAGAAATAGAAAATATTTGTAATTTAATAAAAAAAGGAAACATACATAGTGTTAGAGCTAGGAAAAAACATGTTAAGAGGATTAATAGAAGTATATCATAGAGAAACATTAATTTTATAGTAACCTATATATAAGTGTTAAAAAACTTTATATTATTTGGAATCAGGAAGAAGATATTATATTTCTTCCTGATTTATATTTTGGAGTATTATTAAGTATTTTAGAGTATTTTAGAGTATTGTTATAAAGAATAAATATTTAGATAAATACATATAACTATATCTATAAATAAAGATAAAATATTAAATACAAGTGATGTAGACATTAAAAGAAGCGAGGATTATAATGATTAAGTTAGATTTTTAAATTTGCAAACATAGGAAGGAAATAATAAAAAATGAACAAGAAAATTAGCATAGCGTCTCTTTTAGTAGCATTAGGTATTGTATATGGAGATATAGGTACATCACCTCTCTATGTTATGAAATCAATGCTTGGAGTAGACAATGGATACATATCAAATCAGCTTATTTTAGGTGGAGTATCTCTTGTTTTTTGGACTTTGACGCTTCAAACAACAATAAAATATGTAATGATAACTTTAGAGGCAGATAATAAAGGTGAAGGGGGTATATTTTCCTTATATACTCTTGTAAGGAAAAAAGCTAAATGGCTAATTATACCTGCTGTCATAGGTGGAGCATCATTACTTGCAGATGGGATGATTACACCACCAGTAACAGTAACATCTGCTATCGAGGGACTAACTTTAGTTTTTCCAATAGAAACTAAGGGAATAATTATAATTGTAATAAGTATATTAACGGTATTATTCTTACTTCAAAGATTTGGAACTGATGTAATAGGAAAAATGTTTGGACCAATGATGGTTATATGGTTTTTAATGCTTTTTGCTTTAGGTTTTAGCCAAATAATGCAATATCCTCAAATAATAAAAGCCTTAAATCCTTATTATGGAATTCGATTACTAGCAACCAATCCTAGAAGTGTATACATTTTAGGAGCTGTTTTCCTTTGTACTACTGGAGCAGAAGCACTTTATTCAGACCTTGGTCATTGTGGTAAGAAAAATATTCACTATACATGGACATTTGTAAAAATATGTTTAGTAGTAAACTATTTAGGACAAGGAGCATGGCTAATGCTAAGAGAAGGAAGTGTAATTAAAGAAAATCCATTTTTTTTAATTATGCCAAGTTGGTTTGTTATACCAGGAACTATAATAGCTACAATTGCAGCAGTAATCGCTAGCCAAGCTTTAATAACAGGATCATTTACATTGGTTTCTGAGGCTATTAAATTAAATATGTTCCCAAAACTTCAAGTTAGATATCCTAATGATGATAAAGGGAAAATATATATACCTGCTGTTAACTATTTATTATATGTTGGTTGTGTTTTATTAGTTTTAAAATTTCAAAAATCAGAAAATATGGAAGCAGCATATGGTTTGGCAATTACTATAACAATGCTTATGACGACTATTTTATTATCTCAATATATAAGATTTAACAAAAAGAAAAAAATTATGTCTATAATAGTATTTGCTACTTTTATGGTTATAGAAACAGCATTCTTATATGCTAATTTATTTAAATTTATACATGGTGGATATGTGACTATTATAATTTCAGGAGCACTTATATTCCTTATGTATATTTGGATTTATGGTACAATAATTAGAAAAAGATTTAGTCAATATGTTGATATAAGATCTTATAAGAAGCATTTTAAATCATTACAAGAAGATAAGGAAATACCTTTATATGCTACTAATCTTGTTTATTTAACTGAATCACAAAATTATAAAGAGATAGAAAGTAAAATAATATTTTCTATATTTAATAAACAACCAAAACGTGCAAATTTTTATTGGTTTGTAAATGTTAGGGTAACAGATGAACCATATACAACAGAATATACTGTGAGAACAATTGTACCAAATAAAGCATTTAGTATTCAATTTAACCTTGGATTCCGTGTAGATCAAAAAATTAATGTGTTTTTACATCAAATTATCCAAGATCTAGCTAGTAGTGGTGAGGTTGAATTTACTAAAAAGGACTATATGATTAGCCAAAATGGAAAATTTATTGTTGGAGATTTTAGATTTATATTATTAGAGGAAATACTTTCTAACGAAAGTGAACTTTCTAGATGGGATAGCTTTATTACAAGTACAAAGTTATTAATTAAGAAATTAACTGTCTCACCAGCCAGATGGTTTGGAATAGATACTAGTAACGTTAGAATAGAGAAGGTACCTATTATTATAGGACATAAAGAGACATTAAAATTAACAAGAGTAAACTAAAAAAATATTATAGCAGTGATTAAAAAAATTAATATTTACATAATAATAAATATATAAGATTTCTTAATGGAATAAAGGAGGTATATCATAGATAAGATATATCTCCTTTATCTTTTTTACAGATGAGTTGAAAATGTAATTGTTTATTTAAAATAAAAGAGTTTTATTTTAAGCAACTTAATATTATTTTGGAATAAGACGAAGAATCTTATCATCAGATATAGCAGGATTTCCTCTGCCATCTCTATTACTTGTTGTTATATAAATTGATCCATCTTTACCTTGAATAACTTCACGTAAGCGGCCATATTCATTTTTTAACCAGGGCTCTATATTTTTAACTATTGTCCCTTTTCCATTTAAAGAAATAGTAAGTAATTGTTGTCCACGTAAATTAGCAACAAGTAACTTTTCTTTCCATAGGCCTTGATTAGCAAAGGCAATGCCAGATGGAGCCCATGTTTCTTCTCCACTTTGTATTAAAGGTTTAGTAACTGTAATATCTTTAGATTCTTCATATCCTTGAACTAAAGGCCAGCCATAATTTGCTCCTGGTTGTATTATGTTTATTTCATCATGAGCTGACTGTCCATGCTCTGATGCATATAATATATTTTTAGAATTCCAAGCTAAACCTTGAGGGTTTCTATGACCAAAGCTATAAATAGGAGAATTAATAATTGGATTGTCTTTTGGAATACTACCATCTAATTCTATTCTAAGTATTTTCCCGGCTGTACTTTTTAGATCCTGTGCTAATTCAGCATTTCCTGCATCTCCAGTTGTTATATATAATTTTTTATCTGGACCAATTTTTATTCTTCCACCATTATGAATTCGTCCTCCAGGAATTTTGTCAATAAGAACACGATCAATGTATGCTTTATTATTATTTTCAATTAATCTTACAACACGATTATATATTTCGCTGCCTTCTATATATGAATGCATAACATAAATGTAATGATTTTGTGAATAATTTGGATCTAAAGCAATCCCCATTAGACCACCTTCTCCTTGACTTGTAAATGGTTGGCTAAATTTGATAAGTGGTTGAGGATAAAGCTTACCATTTTCAATAATTCTAATTGATCCAGATCTTTCTGTAAAATATATTTTGCCTTCATCACTTATATCTATTGCCCAAGGCACATATAGATTTTCAGCTATAACCTGAATTTCATAGGGAAATTGTCTTAATTTAGATGAATTTTTTTTGGTATTAGGCTTATTATTACTACGAAATATTACACTGTGCAAAATATTATGAATTATTTTTTTCATAATGATATCCTCCCAAATTAAATAAATACATATGAGAATCTATGTTTAAAAACTAACCAAAACAATAATATAAAAGTATCACTTAGTATCGTTATTATTGGCTTAATTATCATATTATTCATTTACAATGTTAATGGTACATGTATAAATAAAAAACAGACAAATACCTAATAAAAAGTGAGGGCATATGTAAAATGAACCTATATAGATAGGCTACCTTTTACAAGTGTCTATTATATAGGTTCTATTTTATTTGAAGGGAGCTTCTTATTTTTTTTAAGAAATGCTGGAATAAATTTATTGAATTTAGATATTGGTATATAATCCTAAAATATCCTGCCTAAGTATTAGGCTGGATAAAAATTTGTTATTGTAGCTTTTAAAATTCCATTTCCGCTATTAGTATATATATGTTCAGTAGATGCGGAAAAGCTTATAGAATCATCAGGATTCAATTTATAAATTTTATTATTTATTTTTAATGTCAATTCACCTTCAAGTACCATAATATATTCCTGTGACTTTTCAGAATGACCTAAGGATTTATACGAATAACCTTCATCAATTTCAATTTGAAAAAGTTCAAAATTACGATAAGGTGTACTTGTATAGTAACAATATGATCGATAATGTCCTTCTTCAGTAAGCTGAGCTTCAATGTCTTTTTTACTTATAATACAAGTATCATTTTCCTTTTGTTCAAGTAATGAAGTATAAGGAACTTTTAATCCGTTAGCTATTTTCCATAAAGTATTTATAGTTGGATTAGTATCACCTTTTTCAATTTGAGATATCATTACTTTGCTAACATCAGATAATTCAGCAAGTTGACCCAAACTTAAATTGCGCTCAGTACGAAGTGCTTTTAGATTTTCTGCAATAATAAAATTTATATTCATTAAGGGATAACCTCCTATAATCACATTGACAATTATAATTTACAAGTGTAAAATATAATTAACATTAAATATATTTTACGTTCGTAAAATATTATATCGTAACTATTTATAGGAATCAATAGAGATAAAAAATATTTATGAATTAATTTAGGAAATTAAAAAGCTAAATTTTATCAGAGTTATGAATCGTTATGGTGTAGATATAATATTTTTGAAAGTTAAAATTTTTATAAAGTTTTAAAGGAGGATATTATTATGATAACAAGAGAAGAAGCAATGAACTTGCTTACTGAATACAATAAGGAGTCATTTCACATTCAACATGCTTTAACCGTTGAAGGTGCTATGAAGTATTTTGCAGAAAAATTAGGATATGAAGATGAAGCAGACTTTTGGTCTTTAGTGGGACTACTTCACGATTTAGATTTTGAGATGTATCCAGAACAGCATTGTAGCAAAACTCAGGAAATTATGAGAGAAAGAGGTATTGATGAAAGGTTAATAAGAGCAGCAGCTAGTCACGGGTATGGGCTTTGTTTAGAGGAACAACCTAAACCAGAGCATCAAATGGAAAAAGTATTATTTGCAGTAGATGAACTTACAGGATTAATTGGTGCAGCTGCAAGAATGCGTCCGTCAAAGAGTGTTATGGACATGGAAATTTCAAGTCTTAAGAAAAAATTTAAAGATAAGAA
Source organism: Clostridium sp. MB05 (assembly GCF_046581255.1). Classification (NCBI taxonomy): domain Bacteria; kingdom Bacillati; phylum Bacillota; class Clostridia; order Eubacteriales; family Clostridiaceae; genus Clostridium; species Clostridium sp. MB05. The sequence continues at coordinate 2,036,678 of NZ_CP174370.1, forward strand.
ATTTGCAGCTGGATGTTCACGTGATGTAATTAAGCAAGGTGCAGAGATGCTTGGATGGGAATTAGATAAATTATTTGAAGAGACAATTTTAGCTATGCGTTCTTGTGAAGAACATATTAATAAGCAAATGGAAGTTTATAATAAATAGTAGATATATTTATTATAAAGAAAATAAAGAAGAATATATTAAATTAATAAATATTATCTTACTGAAAATAGCATTAGACGAATTATTAGAAAACTTAGAATAAAAATTAAATAAAATATTTTTAGTTAAATTCTTTAATTGCACTGTATTATGATCATATATGGTACAGAGTTATTCATGTACTAACTATATTTTTTATGGTTATGGTATTATTAAAGCAATTAATAATTTACTAGGGGGTCTCTAACATGAGTAAAGTCAATATATTAGAAGTAAACTTTAGCTTTGATGGAGAAAACAATACTATTTATCCAGTTATACTAGAAGATGAAAAGGAAATGATTTTAATAGATTGTGGGTATCCTAACTTTTTAAAGTTAATTGAAGATGTTGCAGTAAGTAATGAAATTGATATAAAAAAATTATCTAAAATAATTATAACACACCATGATTTTGATCATATGGGAGCATTGGCAGAATTTAAGAGAAAATATCCTAGCGTACAAGTGTTAGCATCTAAAGAAGATGCACCATATATTAATGGTAATAAAAAATCATTAAGATTACAACAGGCAGAAAGTATATGTAATTCTTTGCCAGAAGAAGAAAAAGAGCAAGCTAAAAATTTCCATAAAATGCTTGAATCAATAGAAATCTGTAATGTAGATATACATTTAAAAGATAAAGATTATTTGGATTTCTGTGGAGGGATTGAAATAGTATTTACACCTGGACATATGCCAGGACATATATCTATTTACCATAAAGAAAGTAAATCTTTAATAGCTGGAGATGCTTTAGTTATAGACAACGGAGATTTAGTTATTGCATTACCTCAGTACACTTTAGATATTAATGAAGCTAAGAAATCTGTTGAAAAGCTTTTAAATTATGATATAAATAGGATGATATGTTATCATGGTGGAATATATGAGAGGGATATAGTAAACGCACTTAAAAGAATTTGATATTAAAAAATATTATGAGATACTTAGAAAAGTTAACTTAAATTAAAGCGAAGATTATGGAAAAAACAATAAAAAATTTTCCATAATCTTTTTTTATATCAACTATTAAAAATGCTAGATAGCAAAAATAATTTCATTAGATATAGTTTTGTTTTTTGTTGACTTAAATTTTAGATAAAGATATAATATGTATATACAAATTGTATATACATATTATGAAATTAATATATAGGAAGATATGCATAAATAAAATAATTATTAAAAGCTAATTAAAGTATTTAATTGAAATGTAATGGAAAGGGGAAATTATATGTCTACAAGAGTTGGTTTTTCACAGGTAAATATAACGCCACCAATTGGAGTATTACTTTCAGGGTATGATAATTTTAGACAATCAAAAGGTATTCATGATGAGTTGTTTGGAAGGATATTAATAATTGATAATAAAGATGAATTGTTATGTTTTATACAAATGGATATCCTTTGTGTAGAAAATTATTTTGTTGAAAAAATATATGATAAAGTCAAATATTTAGGAATAAAGAAAAACAATATAATAGTGGGAGCTACACATACTCATTCTGGGCCTAAAGGAGTTTCAGATAATATAAATGGAATATTTAAGGGTTTAGAGAGTGTTTTTGGAGATTATAATAAAGAGTTAGTTGAAGATTATGTTAGGAAGTTGGCAGAAGGAGTAAAAGTTGCCTTAGATAATAGAGAAAAGTGTGAAATACAAATAGGCGTTTCAAATGTTTATGATGTATGTACTGAAAGACATAATACTGAATTTCCTTGGGATACAGGATTATTTACAATGGAGTTTCTACTTAGTAATGGTAAAAAAATATTAATGTATAATTTTGCATGTCACCCAACAATAATGAACCAAGAAAATTTATATATTACAGCTGATCTTCCATCTGGTGTTTTAAAATATCTAGAAGATTCATACGATATGATTATTTTCACCAATGGAAGTGCTGGTGATATAAGTACTAGATTTACAAGAAAAGAATCATCATTTAATGAAGTAGATAGGCTTGGAGAAAATTTAGCAAGTGCAATTAAAAGTAGTTTAGAAAATCCAATATATAAAGGAACTATAAATAAATTAAAAGTTAAAAGTTATAACTTAGATTTAGAAATTAAAGATATAGATAGTGCTGAAAATGCTGAAAAGATTTTATATGAATTAAAAAGAAAAGTAGAAGAAGCTAAGAAAGAGGGAATTTCTCCTGGGGATTTAAGATTAATAGAATCAGAGTATGAAGGAGCTTGCACAAATTTAAGATTTGCTAAGTATATAGATAAAATGGACAAGCTAAGTATAGAAATAAATATAATAAAAATAAATGATTGGAACTTTATAACAATACCTGGAGAGCTTTTTTCAAGTTTAGGTAAGAAAATAAAAGAGACTGGAAAGAACATAATTTTAGGATATACAAATGGATATTATTTATATTTTGCTGACAAAAAATCTTTTGATAGTAAATGCTACGAAGCTTCTTCAAGTATTATAAAAAGAGGGCAAGGAGAAAAAATAATTTTATTTATTTTAGATAAATTAAAGGAAGACTTTTTATAAAAAACAGAGTAATTAAAAGTATTGAATAATAAGGGGTGTATAGAAATGATAACAAATAAATATTTAGAATTTGTAATATCAAAATTAAAAGAAGTACAAGAAACTCAAAGCGAAAATATAGAAAAAGCAGCAGATTTAATAGTAGAATCTTGTAAGAAGGGTGGAAGATTTTACGTGTTTGGATCAGGGCATTCCCATATGGTAGCTGAAGAATTATATATCCGTGCTGGTGGACTAGCATATGTAAAAGGAATATTGCCTCCAGAATTAATGCTACATGAAATGCCTAATAAGAGCACATATTTAGAGAGATTAGATGGATATTCAAAGAGCATTTTAGATTTATATAAAGTAGATAAAAATGATACTATAATGGTTGTTTCTAATTCAGGAAGAAATAATGTGCCTGTGGAGATGTGTTTATATTCCAAGGAAATAGGTGCTAGTGTTATTGCATTAACATCTCTTAAGCATTCAACTCAAGTTAAATCAAGACATAAGTCAGGGAAAAATATGTATGAAATAGCTGATGTAGTAATAGATAATTGTGCTGAAAAGGGTGATGCTGCATTTTATATAGAAGGATTTAATGTTCCAATAGGAGCAACTTCAGATGCTACAGGAATAGCAATAGCTCAAGCTATAATCGTAACTGTTATTGATAAATTAGTAAAAGAAGGCATAGAGCCACCAGTATTTAAAAGTTCAAACTTAGATGGAGCAGATGAATATAATAACAAATTATTTAATAAATACTATTAATATTAAAAATAAGTAATATATTAAAGAATTGTAGTCGACTTAAAGTAATATTGACTAATATACTGTATGAATATAAAATATATACAAAATGTATATATAAATATATTAAGTTAAGAGCAGGTGACTAGATAATGAAAGATTCAGGAAAGCCTATTTATAAAGAAATTATTGATTATATTAAAGATGCAATAAAAGATGGAAGATATGAAAAAGGGGAACTTATTCCCACAGAAGAGGAATTTTGTAATATTTTTAATACAAGCCGTATGACAGTAAGAAGAGCCATTGATGATTTAGTTAGCAAGGGAATGTTAACTCGTATAAGAGGTAAGGGAACTTTTGTAGCTCATTTTAATATTGAAAAAACAATGAACTCTGTTTCTAAAGGCTGGAGTGAAACAATGGAAGCTTTAGGATTTAAAACCTCTTCTAAAGTTTTAATGTTTGATAAGATTAAAGCTGATAATTATATTGCAGATAATTTGAAAATACCTGTAAATAGTGAAGTTTATGTTTTAGAAAGATTAAGATATGCAGATAATAATCCAGTAGTAATAGAAAAAGTATTTATTTCAGCTGATAGGTTTCCTGACCTTAATCAATATACTTTTGAAAATGAATCATTTTACGATATATTAAGAAAATATTATAATATTAAAATAAATCATTCTTACCAAAAGTTAAAAGCAGTTGAATTAGTTGGAGAAAAAGCTAAATTCTTTTCAGAAACAGAGAAAGCAATTGTTATTGAAATAGCTACTACAAATTATGATCAATATTCTAAACCAATAGAATTTGGTATAGATTATGTAAATAGTGATATTTATGTTTTAAGATATGTAATTAAAGAATAATATTATTCTTTAAAATTAAGTAAAGCTTACTTTATAATAAAATTGTTTCTATAGTATTAGTTTAACTATTTAAAAAACAATTTTCTTATCATGTTAAATTATTGATAAACGTCTTAATGAGATATATATCATAATATAATTAGAAAACTTAATTTAAATAAAAAAGATTATGGAGAATATAATTAAAGATCTTCATAATCTTTTTTTATAATAAAATTTGGGTAAATAAATTGTAAATATGATAGTGAGTTTAAAGAACTAGCTTCAAAAGTACAATACAAATAAAAAATAAGATTATTTTAGTTTGGTAAAAATATATTAAAATATATTAAAATATTTATTCATAATTTTGAGTAATAAAGTGCATTTGATATTTGCTTCCTTTATAACATAAGTTAGCATATTCAAGAGGCTCTCCATTTGAGCTATAAACAACGTGTTGCATTTCTATAACTGGGTCATATTCAGATATTTCTAATATGCCTTGAACTTCTTTAGATGGAAGAACTGCTCTAATAAACTTATCTGCATTATATATTTTTATATTCAGTTCATTTTCAATATAGTTATATATTGAATTACAGATTATTTCTTCAGTTAATCCTACAATGACATCTATAGGAAAATATAAATTTTCAAAAATTATAGGTTCATCGTCAATAATACGAACTCTTTCAACATGATAAAGAAATGAGCCAGATTTTAAATTTAGTTTTTCTGTGATTGAATCATCACCTTTAATAACTTCAAAAGTTTTTATTCTAGTAATAGTATTTAAATCTTTAAAGCTATTATTAAATCCAAATACGTTAGGTTTATTTGAATATAGACTAGAGTTCTTATTAGATAATCTAGGTCTTATGTACATACCAGCACCTTTTTTCTTTGTAATTAATCCTTCAATTACTAGATGGTCGGTAGCTTGTTTTATAGTCATACGACTACAATTATATAAACTAGATAATGTAGCTTCATTTGGTAGCCTTCCTGATTCATTGTATTTTCCATTTATGATGTCTGCTCTTATCTTTGAAGCAATTTGTTGATACTTAAACAAACACAACACCTCCTTTTACATATCTATATTAGCATAAAGCAAATTTAAATTAAAGAGATTTAAAATAAATAATATTTTATTTTAAATTACCCTAGACAAATTTAAAATAAGAATGTGCAATTTAAATATAAAAAGTATAAGGAGGAAATATATGAACCGTTTAATTGAATTCATCGAAAAAAATTTATTACCTGTAGCAGGAAAGATTGCAAGCAATAAACCCTTAACTGCTATCAGGAACGCTATGATGTCAATGTCGCCTTTCTTTATAATAGGATCATTCTTCTTATTATTCGCTTATCTACCAATAAGAGGATATGATGAATTCCTTAACTCTATCTTTGGAGAAAACGTTTTACAAAATTTATTAAAAACAGCGTCTACAGCAACAATAAGCATTATGGGACTTGTAATATTATTATCATTAGCTTATCATTATGCAAAAATTAAAGAAACAGATGAAATTTATGCTGTAATGATTTCATTAATGGTATTTATGATTCTTACACCTGTAGTAGATGGAAAATTAGATTTAGAGTGGTTAGGCGCTAAAGGAATGTTTATAGCAATATTCATAGCATTCATTTCTACAAACGCATACATTAAGATTAAAAGTTTAAATATAGAACCTAAAATGCCGGATACAGTTCCACCAGCTGTTTCGAAGTCATTTGCCGCATTATTTCCAATTGCGATAATCGCTATTGTAGCTGTAATAGTAAGAGGCTTATTTGCAATGACACGTTTCGGTGATATACACAACTTTGTATTTACAGTAGTTCAAGCACCTTTATTAGCTTTAGGAACTAACGTTATATCTCTAATTGTAGCAGAAGTTATAGGACAAGTATTATGGTTCTTTGGTTTACATGGTAATGATATAGTAGGATCAGTTATGAGACCAATATGGCAAGTAATGTCTGCTGAAAACTTAGAAGCATTCTCTGCTGGACTTCCTCAAGCTAATATTATAAATGAACAAATGAGAAACGTATTTATGCTAATCGGAGGGTCAGGTTCTACTTTACCTTTAGTTTTAAGTTTAATCTTTGTTACAAAATCAAAACATACTAAAACTTTAGGGGCTCTTTCATTACCAGCAGCTATCTTTAATATAAATGAACCAATAATATTTGGATTACCAATAGTTTTAAACCCAACTTTATTTATTCCTTGGATTATAACTACACCAATTCTAGGTTTAATTACTTATTATTCAATGAAAATTGGATTAGTTGCTATAACAAATGGCATAATGATCCCTTGGACTACACCTGTACTTATTAGTGGATATTTAGTTTCAGGTATAAGTGGAGTTATTCTACAACTAGTTCTTTGTGTAGTGGCCTTTTTAATATACTATCCATTTATTAAATCAATAGATAATCAAATGTTAAAGGAAGAAACAGATAATAAAATGTTAAAGGAAGAAGCAATTATAGTAAATTAGTAGGAGTCAGATATGAAATGTAATAAAGAAACTATAAATAACATATGCACTCACTTCGCAGAAGATGAAATAAGTAATTTTAATAGTACTGTATTTCCATTAGTACAGACAAGTAATTTTAAATTTAACACTTATGAAGATTTTATGAGCAAAACAGACAATGAAAAAGATAATTTTATTTATACTCGTGGTAGTAATCCAACGACTTCATTATTAGAAAAAAGATTAGCTTGTTTAGAAGGAGGCGAAAGGGCTAAAGTATTTAGCTCAGGAATGGCTGCTATTTCAGCTACGATATTAAGTTTAATTGAGACTGGAGACCATTTACTATCTATAAACACAATATATGGACAAGCTAATAGGTTTTTCACTTCTTTAAAAAAATATGGAGTGGAACATTCAAACGTAAAAGGATATTCAGGTAGAGATATAGAAAAATATATAAAAGATAATACTAAAATAATTTATTTAGAAAGTCCAAGTTCTCAATTTATGGAGTTAGTTGATTTAGAATCTATATCATATTTAGCGAAGAAAAGAAATATAGTTACTATTATTGATAATACTTGGGCAACACCTATATTCCAAAATCCTTTGAAATATGGAATAGACATATGCATACATTCAATGTCTAAATATATTAACGGAAATTCAGATGTAGTATCAGGTGTTGTTATAAGTAATGAAAATACTATTGATAAAATTGCTGATTATGGATTTATGAATTTTGGAGCTGTTAATAGTCCATTTAATTCATGGTTAACTACTCGTTCTCTAACAACCTTAAATTTGAGAATGAAGCAGCATGAAGAGTCTGTAAAAAAAGTAATTGATTTTCTAAGCACAAATAAAAATGTAAAATTTATTTATCATCCTTACACTACGAAAGATTATACTCAAAAAAAATTATCTGAGAAATACCTGGATGGATATGGAAGTTTATTATCTTTTGAGTTAAAGGATAAAGATATAAATAAAATGATAAAGTTTGTTAATAATCTAAAGATTTTTTCTATCGGAGTTAGCTGGGGAGGGTTTGAAAGTTTAATTCTACCAGCCTATAAAGGCGGAAATGAAGATGATTTAAAAAATAGAGGAATGTCTATTACACACATTAGATTGTTCATAGGATTAGAGGAAACTAATTCCCTAATTAACGATTTAAAACAATCATTTAATACTGTATATAAATAAGACTATTTTATTATATAGGAGGAATAAAAATGAAAAAAATTATGTTAGTATGCTCTGCTGGAATGAGCACAAGCTTGTTAGTTAATAAGATGATAAAGGTTGCATCAGATAAAGGAATTGAAGCAGAAATATTTGCAATTTCAGCAATGGAATTTGATAGTAATATCGAAAGTAAAAAGTTAGATGTAATACTTTTAGGCCCTCAAGTTCGTTTTATGAAAGATGAATTTGAAAAGAAATTAGCTTCAAAAAATATTCCTTTAGCTGTTATCAATATGTCTGATTACGGAATGATGAACGGAGAAAAAGTTTTAAATCAAGCACTTGCTTTAATTAAATAACATTATTCTAAATATCTGTTGACAAATTAATTGCTTAAGAGTAGTATGTAATAAAGTTAAATTCTTTGAAGGGAAGAGTAAATATTTACTGAGTATCCAAAGCGAGTAGGGTTGGTGTAAGCCTATGAGAAAAGTAATATTGAAAGACATCCTGGAGATACTTATCTGAAATATATATTAGGATAAGTCGGTTTTCCTCCGTTATAGGGACTGGAGATAATAATGTATTAATACGTTATTAAATTAGGATGGTACCGTGAAGATATGCTTTCACTCCTATAAGGAGTGGGAGCTTTTTGTTTTTAAGTATATAGAAAAGAGCTCATTCTATATGGTGTATATTCTAATTTAGTAGAACATTGTTAAAAAGGGTGGTACCGCGAAATATTTTGCCCCTTGAGTTTTTTTACTCAAGGGGATTATTTTTTTGGAGGTAATAATAAAATGAAAAGAAAATTAGTAAGTGAATTAAGAGAATTTATAGATGAAAAAGTATGTATTAAAGGGTGGATTTATAAAATTAGAAAATTAAAGTTTATAACTTTTGTGATTATTAGAGATAGATCTGGATTAGTTCAATGTATAGTGAATAATAATGAATTTGATTTATCAGAAATAAGTATTGAGTCAGTAGTGTCTATTATTGGAAATGTTAAAGAAAGCAGTAATTCCTTAAGCACATTTGAGGTACAAGTAGAAAGTATAGAGGTTATAAGCAAAGTTGAAGGTGAACTTCCAATAGAAATAAACAAAGAAAATTTAGAAGTGAATTTAGATACAATGATTAATAATAGAGCATTAAGTTTAAGGCATCCAAAAATAAATGCAATTTTCAAAGTACAAAATTTAATAGTAAATGCATTTAGAGAGTTTCTAAACAAAGAAGGATTTACAGAAATTCATACTCCTAAGATTGTTAAAGAGGGTGCAGAAGGAGGTACAGAGGTTTTTGAGGTGAAATACTTTGAAAATAAAGCTTATCTAGCTCAAAGCCCTCAATTTTACAAGCAAATGATGGTTGGAGCGGGATTTGAAAGAGTATTTGAAATAGGTCACGCTTATAGAGCAGAAGAGCATAACACTAATAGGCATCTTAATGAATATATAAGTATGGATTTAGAGATGGGATTCATTGAAGATGAAAAAGATATTATGGAAATAGAAGAGAGGTTATTAATATCTATATTGGAATCACTAAATAGGAAAGGAAAAGAATATTTAGATTTATTACAAGTTCAATTGCCAGTAATAAATGGAGAAATACCTAAGCTTGAGTTTAAAGAGGCACTTAATATATTGAAAAAATATTACAATAAAGAAGATCTAGATGGAGATTTAGACCCCGAAGCAGAAAAACTTCTGTGTGAATATTCAAAAGAAAAGCTAAATAGTGATTTTATATTTTTAACTAATTATCCTAGGAAAAAGAGGCCAATGTATACAATGCCAAATGGGGAAGATGAAACACATAGTTTTGACCTATTATTTAGGGGAATAGAAATTACTACAGGTGGTCAAAGAATTCATGATTATAACATGCTAGTAGATAATATGAAATATAAAGGTCTTAATCCTAAAAGTTATGAAAGCTATCTAGCATTGTTTAAGTATGGAATGCCTAAACATGGAGGGTTAGCTATTGGGTTAGAGAGAATAACAGCAAAGATTTTAGGATTAGAAAATGTAAGAGAAGCGACTTTAATTACTAGAGATAGAAAAAGATTAATTCCATAATTATAAGGATTGCTTAGCTTATGATTTAAAGAAAATAGATATAATCGATGATTTATTGATAATTCTTATTTTGAGTTAATATGAAGATTTTTATAGATAATCCTAACATATTAAATAGAACCAGCTTTAACTATATTAAGATATTTTCAAATAACAATTAAATTAAAATACCGTAGGTACCAGATTTAAAAGTTAGTACCTACGGTGATTTTTATGTATATTGTATAATATTAAGCTCTATTTTTAACTTTACCACGAATAAATAAGTAAGCTATAGAGATAATAGCTGAAATACCTAAAGCAAAATAAAATCCCATACGTTGATCGGTAATGCTTAATGAAAATATAAATAAAACAAATATTATTCCTAATGTGATAACTGTTGACCAGGGAGCACCAAATGCTAAAGGGGATTTGTAAACTTGCTGATTTGCAACAGTTTTTCGCCACAGTAGAAAGCAAAGTAAAATAGTACCCAAGCTAAAAAATGAAAAATAAGCCGATGCCGAAATTAAATAATCGTAAATTTTGCTAGGCAAAATATATGAAGCTATATTGATAGCAATTAGCCCTATAGCTGTTAGAATTAAGCTTCCATAAAATACTCCGTTCTTACCTTTCTTTCTCACAAAGGCTGGAGCTTCATGAGATTCTCCTAAAGAAACTAGCATCATTATGGCAGAAAAATATGATCCTGTCATTACGGAAAATGATGCAACCAAGACCACTGCATTCATGATTGAAGCAGCAAAGGGGATATTAATTGACTCTAAGGCTGATATAAATGGCGATTTTTCCATTGAAATAGTATTCCATGGTATTAGGCAGACAACTGTTAAAATTGAGACAACATATAAAAAAATTAATACTAAGAGAAGGATAAGCATAGCCTTTGGTATATCCTGTCTTGGATCTTTAACCTCTGATGATGCCATAGCAACCACACCAATGCCAGCATAGGAAAAGATAACAATTAACATTGATTGGAGTAGTCCTATTAAACCTTTGGGGAATAAGCCTCCGTTATCTAATAGAGTCGTAATTCCAACTGGATTATTAGTATTAAATACTCCAAATATTGTTGCTATACCGATTATAATAAATACTACTAAGGCAGCTGACTTAATGAAAGACATAACTGTTTCAATTTTACCAAAGTTTTTCAAGCCAAATGCATTTATAGCAATTACTATTGCTGAATAAGCTATTGATAATACCCATACAGGGATATTTGGAAACCATAATTTTGAAAATATAGCCATGGCAATGGTTTCAGCCCCTATGCTTAGAATGGCTGCTATCCAAAAAGTCCAACCTACATAGAATCCCATAAAAGACCCTAAGATTTCTTCAGCGTAGACTTTAAAGGAACCACTAACGGGATGATTAACAGAGAGAGAGGTTAGTGCACCTGCAATCTGGATTGTTAATAAACCACCTAATAGATAAGAAAAAATAACTCCAGGACCAGCATAGCTTATAGGTAACCCTGACGCAAGAAAAAAACTAGATCCAATGATACCACCTAGCCCAATCCACAATAAATTCTTAGCGGAGAGCTTATTTTCCTCCTTTTTACTATCTTCCTGTGATATAAATTCATCTTTGCTTATTTTCTTTGAAGGAGTTTCTTGTTTTTCTTTCAATTTTTTATACCTCCATTTTTACTTTGTATATAGAAAATAGTTTTCCTAAAAAGGTAGGATTTATACTGAATAGTTGAAATATGTCTGCAGGAAGTGCAACACCTCCTTATTTTTTTACTTAATACAATAAATTAAACTTTAGAGAGTATAATGCAAAATTTGCTCTTATATACCATAATATTGAAAATAAGATAAAAATATCTATGGAAAACATTTACATAATATAAAATAAGTGTTAATATATTGTTAGTAAAATAAAGTAAAATAAAGTAAAATAAATTTTGGAGGGAGTATTATGTTAAGCAAAAAGACATTAGCTAAAGTGTTAGCAGTTACATTATGTACTGGTATCCTATTAAATAATGTGTATCCAAGTATCTTAGCAGATGTTATGGATCAAACAAGTAATGGGACGGAGTTCTGGGCAAGCAATCCTGAAAAATTTGAAGATAATAGGGAGAGAGCCCATGCCACTATTATGCCCTATAACACAATTGAAGAAGCGTTAAACAATCCTAATTACTCAGATTATTCAAATTCAACTAATTATCAAACTTTAAATGGAGATTGGAAATTTAATATAGTGGACAAGCCGTCACAAGATATAAAAGATTTCTATAAGACTGATTATGATACTAGTAAATGGAATACTCTAGCTGTACCATCAAGCTGGCAACTACATGGCTATGATCAACCAAGATATAATGACACAGCTTACCCTTGGGAATATCAAGCGACAAATCCAAATCCACCAGATGTGCCAACAGATTATAATCCAATAGGATATTATAAGAGAACCTTTACTATACCGAAAGGATGGAATGATAGGGAAGTATTCGTTTCATTCCAGGGAGTAGAATCAGCTTATTATTTATATATAAACGGAGAATATGTAGGATATAGTGAAGATACCTTTACAGGACATGACTTCAATATAGCTAAATACCTAAAAGAAGGGGAAAATGAAATTGCAGTTAAGGTTCATAGATGGAGCGATGGTAGCTGGTTAGAATCACAAGATATGATTAAGTTAAGTGGAATATTCAGAGATGTATTCTTATATTCTACACCAAAAGCACATCTTAGGGACTATACATTAGTTACTGATTTAGATGAACAATATGTAAATTCACAATTAAATGTAAAAGTAAACGTTTCGAATTATGGTATAGAGAAAGATGAAAAATACAAAGTAAGAGGACTAATTTACAATGAAAATAAAGATGTAATTAAAGATCTATCACAAGAAATAAGCATAACTGCATCAAATAATGAGGATACCATTGCTGAACTTAATACAATAGTTGAAAACCCAAAGAAATGGACAGCAGAAACACCAAATTTATATACAATTGTTATTGCTCTTGAAGATGAAAAGGGAAATGTAATAGAAACAATAAGTAATAAATTTGGATTTAGAGAAATAGAAATATCAGATAGTCAGGTTAAAATAAATGGAAAACCAATATCTTTTAAGGGAGTGAATAGACACGAATTCCTTCCAGACTCAGCTAGAACTTTAACAGAAGAAAGTATGATTAAAGATATAGAGCTTATGAAGCAAAACAACATAAACTCTGTAAGATCATCTCACTATCCAAACGATCCAAGATGGTATGATTTATGTAATGAATATGGATTATATGTAATGGATGAAGCAAACTTAGAAACTCATGGAAGATTAGATGAAATTCCACAAAGTAGACCAGAATGGAAAGAGGCAGTTATAGATAGACAAAGATCTATGTTAGAAAGATCAAAAAATGAAACATCTATAATAATGTGGTCATTAGGTAACGAATCAAGTGGAGGAAAAAACTTCGAACATGCAGCTAATTGGATAAGAGAAAAGGACCCTACAAGACCTATACACTATGAGCCATATAGAGATGTAGCAGATGTGTACGGAAGAATGTATAGAACAATAGAGGAAATGGAGTCTTATGGACAAGATAAGGATAACAAAAAGCCATATATTCAATGTGAATATGCTCATGCTATGGGAAATAGTGTAGGTAATCTACAAAAGTATTGGGATGTATTTGATAAATATGATAATATGCAAGGTGGTTACATCTGGGACTGGGTTGAGCAATCAATAAAAATGACAGATCAAAATACAGGAGAAGAGTATTTTAGCTATGGTGGAGATTGGGGAGATGAAGACTTTACAGATGGAAACTTCTGTGCAAATGGATTAGTCTCAGCAGATAGAACAGTACAGCCTGAGCTTCAAGAAGTTAAAAAAGTATATCAAGAAATAAAAATAAAGGATGTAGACGTTGTAAATGGTAAAATTAATATTAAGAATGAATTTTTATTTACAAATACAGAGAAATATCAAGGAAATTGGGAATTAAGAGCAGATGATAAAGTTATACAACAAGGAAATTTTGATATATCTGTAGATCCATTATCAAGCAAAGAGATGACAATTCCATTTACGACTCCAGAAATAATACCAGGAACAGAATATTGGTTAAATATAAGCTTTACTCTAAAGGGAGATGAGTCTTGGGCAAGTGCAGGACATACGATTGCAAAACAACAATTTAAGCTTCCATTTAATAATCCATTAGAAAAAGCTTTAGATATAACATCAATGTCATCAGTTAATGTAAAAGAAAATAGTGATGCTGTAGCAATAGATGGTAGCGAATTTGATGTTAAAATAAATAAAAATACAGGAGCATTAGAGTCATATAAATTTAATGATAATGGTAAAAAAGTAGAATTAATAAAAGAACCTCTAGTACCAAATTACTGGAGAGCTCCAAATGATAATGATAGAGGAAACGGAGCAGAAGAGAGATTAGCAACATGGAAAGAAGCAGGTAAAAATTCAACAGTTAAAAATATTAATATTGTGAAAATTGATGATAAGGCTGCTAAAATAGAACTAGAATTAATTGTTCCAACAGAAGTAGAATCAACATTAAAATTAGATTATACAGTTTATGGAAATGGTGAAGTAGTAGTAAGTAATACATTAAAAGCAGGTGAAGGATTATCAGAAATACCTGAAATAGGTATGATGCTTCAACTACCATCAGAATTTGAAAATGTAACTTGGTATGGAAGAGGACCAGAGGAAAACTATATAGACAGAAATACAGGTTATGATGTTGGTGTATACAATAAAAAGGTAGATGAGTTATTTATACCATATATCGAACCATCAGAAACAGGAAATAGAACAGATGTAAGATGGATGACTTTAACAAACAATGATGGTGTTGGATTAATGGCATCAGGCTTACCAATAATAGAATTTAATGCATTAGAATATACACCAGAGGAGCTTTCTTCAGGAAAACGTCATCCACATGAGCTTCAAAAGACAGGAAATGTAGTATTAAGACTTAACTACAAACAAATGGGTGTAGGTGGAGACAATAGCTGGGGAGCAACTCCACATCCAGAATTTATGATGGAAAGTGGAAAAATGTATAATTACACATTTAAGATAAATGGTGTAAGTAAAGAAGATTCACCAATGGAAATAAGTAAATCAAATTCAAGCTTACAAAAGAATTTAGTTAATGGTATTAAAGTGAATGGAGTAAATATAGCAAACTTCAATGAAAATATTACAGAATATGATATAGAGTATTTAGAAGGTTCGTTAGATACTCCTCCAGTAATAGAAGTTGAAATAGCTAATGATAATGTAATAGTAGAAGTTAGCGATGTGGAAACAATATCTGGTATAGCTACAGTTAAGGTAACTTATAAAGATGAATTATTAGGGAAAATATTCAATAAGACTTATAAGTTAAACTTCAAAACTAATAATATAGTTTATGCATCAGACGTGGAATGGGACAGTGCAACAGCAGGAATGTATGAAGTTAAAAAAGACCAAACAGTAGTTGGAAATCCATTAAGAGTAAAGGTTGATAATAATATAACTATATTTGATAAAGGAATTGGAACAAATTCGGATTCAAAAATAGTTTATAACTTAGAAGGAAAGGATTATGATAAGTTTGAATCATATGTTGGTCTAGATAGAGGTGTATCAGGATATGGTCCATCAATAGTAGCTAGAGTAGAAGCTGATGGAGTAGAAGTATTCAATAGTGGAAGAATTTATAGTACTTGGAATGCTTCTAAAGTGCAAGTAGATTTAAAAGGCGTTAAAGAGCTAGCACTATATATTGATTCTTATGAGGGAAATATCAAGTATGATCATGGTGCATGGGCAGATGCTAAATTTATAAAAAATGCTAAGAGTACAGACACATCACTTTCAGAAATAAAAGTTAATGGAACAGCAATAAAAGACTTTTATCCAAATAACTATCAATATAATGTAGTTTTACCAGCAGGTACAAAAAAAGTTCCAGAAGTAACAGTAACAAAAGCAAATGAAAATGCTAAAGTGTTTGTTACGAATGCAGATAAGCTTCCGGGAGAAACAACAATAAAAGTCTTATCAGAATCAAGTACAATGAATACCTATAAAATAAACTTTACAATAGACGAAAAAACAACAGTATCAAAGGAGGATTTAAATAAATTAGTAGAAAAGATTGAAGCTTTAAATGAAAATGAGTATATTCCATCAACTTGGAAGAAGTTACAAAAGGAGCTAACAAAGTCTAAGAAGGTATTAGCCGATTCAAGTGCTACACAAAAAGATGTCAATAAGGCTCATGATGATTTAAATAAAGCTTACTCAGAGTTAATATTAAAGCCAAGCAAAAATAAATTAGATGATTTAATAAAGAAGGCTGAAGCTCTTGACTCATCACAATATACGAAGAAAAGCTGGAAGGCTTTAGAAAAAGCATTAGCATCAGCTAAGAAGACTTTTGATAATGAAGAATCTACTAAAAAGGAAGTAAAAGATGCAGAAGATTGGTTAGAGGTTGCTATAGAAAAGCTTGAATTAAAAGATAATGGTAGTGATACTGGTAGTGGTACTGATACTGATACTGGAAATGGAAAAGGTAATGGTAAGTTACCTAATACAGGAGGCACACCAGCAGCTGCTATAGGATTAATTGGAATAATTACAACGGCTACAGGGTTCTATATAAATAGAAAAAGAAAGTAAAAGCTAAAATAGTAAAGATAATTATAAAATGTAAGAGAGTATTGATTAAGAGTCTGTACTCTCTTATTTTTATATAACAAAATCAGTGATGGTTTATGGATCAGAACAAAAAGTAAAAAAATAAAGGAAAATTAGTAATGTGAAATATTTTAGGTTTTATTGAAGCATACTAAAATTATAAAGGAGAATGATAGATATGAAAGTGAAGATAGTATGTGAAAGAGATTATGAAACAAAAGAATTAGAGTTGCCTATGAATGAAGAAGCATTATTGAAGATTCAAGGTAGTGTACTTGATAGAGATACATTAGGTTATATAACAGGAGCAGATGTAAAATACTATGATGGACAGGGAAATGAAATAGAAAATGTATTTCTTCTTAATAAGCAGCTAAAAGAGTAGAAGTTGAGTTAGTAATCTAATCAATATGTATAACTATGATTTAATATAAAAAAATAGTAATATGCTAAAATCAATCATAAGTAAATAAGTTTTTATAATTATAATAGTAATAAAAATGTGAGTTAATTGAGAATTAACTCACATTTTTTTATGTAACAAATTAAAACTTTTGATAAATAAAAAAAATAAAGATTAAATGAATTCATTATAAAATTTACAATTTTGAAACAACTAATATAAATTTTCTATAAAAATTTAGTGTGAATTTATTGTAGTAGAGATTGAGATATAAAATATTTGATAAAAATAAAAAAAAGAGGTAAAATTAAAAAATTAGAGAAGTAGTAATAAAACATAGTAGGATAAGGAGATGTATTATGACATCAAAAAGAAGAGTAAAATCAATTAAAAGGCGAAGAAGAAAAGTTAGAAAGCTTAGATTTACAATGTTTATTGTAACAGTAGCATTAATAGGATATATAGGTTATAAAACTAGTGAAAAAATATTTAGTTCAATGATTAATAATAAAGAGGTACAAAAAGTAGAAACGGTACAAAAAGTTGAAGAAGATAATTTAAGTAAAATTCCAGAAGAAGTAAAAAACTCAAAGGATCCAGTAATACAAAGCTTATTAAAAAAAGCAAATAAATATCCTGAAATTAATAAGATATTAAATAATATAGATGCCTATCCAAAAGAACTTTTAGAATTAGCATCAAAAAAGGATGAAGAGATAGATTTTGTAGCAAATTACCCTAATTATGATGCGGCAAAAAATAAAGCTATATCTATAAAACAGGATTATAAAAAAGGACAAATTCCACTTTTTATACAATGGGATGAAAGATGGGGATACGAAAAGTATGGTTCAGAGTTTATAGCAATTAATGGGTGTGGGCCTACAGCTCTATCAATGGTAGCAGTAGGGCTTACAGATAATACAAATATAAATCCAAAGGTTGTAGCAGATTTTAGTGAAAAGAATGGGTATTTAGCAGAGGGAGTAGGTTCAACTTGGAGCCTTATGACTGAGGGAGCCAAAAATTTTGGGGTAACGGGTAAAGAGTTATCACTAAATAAGGAAGTTATAATAAACACTTTGAAAAAAGGACAACCTATAATAGCAAGTATGGGACCTGGAACATTTACTACTACTGGACATTTTATAGTATTAACTGGAGTTGATAGTAATAATAAGATAATAGTAAATGATCCTGATAGCAAAATAAAAAGTAAACAAACATGGGATATAGATATATTTATGAATGAAGCTACAAACTTATGGGCTTTTAAAGCTATATAAATTTATTAACCGTACTGATACAAAAGCATACAAGAAAATTATGTCTGAGAATATATAATTAAATTAACTTAAATTAGATTGAGATTTCTATAAATGTGATAAAGTTACATATAAAATTAAGATTTATATATATAATAATCAAGTAATCACATTTGTAGGGGGAATTTACTAGTGAAAAATTTATACAAAAAGTACAGTTATTTAATATTTCTATTTGTTGTCATAGTGTCTTTATTTGATATGAGGTTTGCAATTGTGGCAATTATTTGTATGTTAGCACCAATAATACTAGCGTTAGCTGGAACGGGGAGATATTGGTGTGGAAACTATTGTCCAAGAGGAAATTTTTATGACAATGTAATATCTAAAATTACACCTAAGAAAAAGGCTCCAAAGTTTTTAAAAAGCACAGGCTTTAGAGTATTTATGATATTCTTTATTATGGTTAACTTTGGACTTGGACTATATAGAAACTGGGGAAATCTATATGGAATAGGATTTGTTTTTTATAGAATAATCGTGATAACTACTATTGTTGGAATTGTATTAGGATTATTTACTAACTCAAGAGCTTGGTGCAATTTTTGCCCAATGGGTTCTTTATCTTACTTTATAGCAAAATTTAAAGGAAGAAAGGTAAACTTATCAGTAGATAAATCTTGCGTAGGATGTGGACTTTGTACAAAAGTTTGCCCTATGGGAATTTCACCAAAAGAATATAAAAATGATACGGTAAAGAATCCAGATTGTATATTCTGTGAAAAATGTTTATATAAATGCCCTAAGAAATCAATTAAAATTTTAAAAAAATAATTTAATTAATAAGGAATCCGTATAAATGCTCCTTATACTTTTAAGTAAATTGAAGTGTAAGGAGTGTTTTTTATGGAGTATATAATTTAAACAGAAAATTTTGGTAAATTAATAATCTATTTTGCATAATCAAGGTTTATCCTTCGAATTATCAATGGTCTTTATTAAAATTTAAGTATTATCGCAAATCTCACAAAGAACTAAATATAATACAATAAAAGAAATATTTTACAACTCTGAAACAACTAATATAAGGTTTTGATAAATGACTGAAGTAAAGTATTGTTAGGGAGTTGATTAATAAAATGCAAAAAAGAAGAAGAGGGTTTAAAATATATTTAGTAGTATTTCTAATGTTGATAATTTGTTTTGTAATAATTGAAAGTAAGAATTCAAATGCTGAAAAGGTAGAATTGAATAAGAGTGATAAATTAGATTCAACAGAGACTATGACAAATACTATAAATCAAAATATAAACTCTCAAAACTTAATTTTAGTTAATAAAAATAATCCAATAAAATCAAACTATGAACCTAATGACTTAGTAGTTCCATCAATTAGATTTCAAAGAGTAGGAGATGGTATGGTCAAGTATGTAAGAACTGATGCTACAATAGCTTTAGAAAAGTTATTTAAAGCTGCAAAAAAAGATGGTATAAATTTACTTGCAATATCAGGATATAGGTCGTATGCTTATCAAGAAACTGTATATAAAAATGAAGTTAATAATGTTGGGGAAACACAAGCTAATAGATACGTGGCAAAACCAGGGGAAAGTGAACATCAGACAGGTTTAGCAATGGATGTATTAGCTGATGAATATAGAACATTAGATGAAGGCTTTGAAAATACAGAATCATTTAGGTGGTTACAAAATAATATGAGTAAATTTGGATTTATATTAAGGTTTCCAAAAGGAAAAGAAAATATTACAGGATATGCTTATGAACCATGGCATATAAGATATGTTGGGGAAGAAGCATCAACAGAAATAATGAAAAAAGGGTTAACCTTAGAAGAATACATTAATAAAAATTAATAGGTGAATTATATGAAGTTTTGGAAAAAGATATTTTTATATTCCGTAACATTAACAATAATTTTAATAACAGGAATAGGAGTAATATTCATTGAGAAAATGCACTATTCTAATTTGGAGAGAACGATAACTGATGCTATAGAAAATCAACAGAACATAATTAACTCAATATATTTAAGTTACGATACTAATCCTTTAATAAATTTTGAAATGAGCGTTGACAATATTGAATTAATACTTAGAAACTATGTATATAGTAATGTATCCAATATTGAGAATATTCAAATATTTAGCCTTCAAAATGAGCTTATTACTTCTACAAGGGAATATAAACCTGAAGGAATTAATGAGTTATTAGAAAAAATAAATGGTTCAGAGAAGCTTTTTACCATAAGAGATGACAATGGTAAGAAGGTACTGTTAGTAGGGTCAGAGTTTAAAATACAAAATAATGACTATAAATTAGTACTAACAAAAGATATTAACTACTTATATAGAGAAAAGATAGAAAATTATAAATTATTCTTTATATTAAGTATTCTTATAAATATATTTTTAGTAATTGGAATGTATATAATATCTAAACGTGTTACTAAACCAATAGTAAAGCTAGCAGATTTATCAGTTAAAATATCTAATGGGAAATACGATAATAGAGCTGAAGATATAGGTAGAAAAGATGAGGTAGGAATCTTAGCTAAAAACTTTAATAATATGCTAGAATCCCTTCAATCAAAAATGAATGAGTTAGAAGATATGAACATTGAAAAAGAAAGGTTTATAAATAATTTAACTCATGAAATAAAAACACCAATAACTTCTATAATAGGATATTCAGATTTATTGTTAAAGGCAAATATTAATGATGAAATTAAGGAAAAAGCATTATCATATATAAATTCAGAAGGACGTAGATTAGAAAATTTAAGCTCTACATTAATTAAATTAACAAGAATTAAAAATGAAACTATAGAATTAGAAGAAGTTAATGTGAAAAATAGCATAGATCAAGCCATTAATGCATTAAGAAATAAGTTAGAAAGTAAAAATATTCATTTGAAAGTAAATGTAGATATTAAGGAAAGCTATATTATTGCAGAAAAACAATTAACGGTTGTATTAATAAAAAATATTTTAGAAAATGCTATCAAAGCTTCTAAATATAATGATAATATTGATATTTTAATTTTAAAAAAACAAGAAGAATATTCTGAGGTGAAAATAAAGGATTATGGAAGTGGAATTCCGAAAGAAGACTTAGAAAAAATATTAGAACCTTTTTACATGGTGGATAAAGCAAGAGATAGATCACAAAATGGTATGGGATTGGGACTTTCTATTTGTAGTGAAATCTGTAACCTATTTAATATCAAACTAAGAATTGATAGTAAGGAAGAAATAGGAACAGAGGTTATTTTAACATTTAATAATATATAAGGAGGATGAACATGAGTTATATAAAAAATTTAACATGCTTTTTATTAATACTATTTGTCTCCTCTTTTAATGGTTGTAGCAAGCAATTAAAATATGTTGAAGGAAATATATATTCTGAAAGTGATTTAACAAATTATCAAAATAAGAATTTAGAAAAAAAGCAAGAAGAATTTCTTACAAGGGAAGAGGCTATAAAATATGCACAAAATGTTTTTGAAGAGGGATTTAATGAAAAAATTATAAGAGATGAATTAAGAGAAGCAATAAATTTGTCAAAAAATAATGGAGATTTTTATTGGAGTATTAATTGGAAAAATATAAAAAATAATATAGTAATTTCACAATACAATATTATAATTAATTCAAATACAAAAAAAGTTGAAAATGCATGGGTAATTATAGTAAATAAAGAGATGGAAGAGTATTATAATCGGGGGTTAGATAAAGAAGCAGAGCAAGAAGATTTAAATAGTTTTATAGAAATAGCAACACCAATGATGAAAAAGATGAATATAGACCCGTCAGATTATGTAGTTAATGGGTTTTATAAAGGTAATAGAGGCATATTATTATTAAAATCAGATACTGGATATTATGAGTTTGTAGTTGACATGGACTCTAAAAAGTTAATATCATTTAATACATAGGGAGGTACAAGATTAAATGTATATATTAATAGTAGAAGATGATGTTGCTATTAGAGATTTAATTGCAATAAATTTAGAGATGATAGGGCATAAAGTTGCTGTTGCTGGAGATGGAAATGAAGGAAAAAGATTATTTCAGTTAGAAGAAATTGATTTAGTATTATTAGATGTTATGCTTCCAGGTGTCAACGGGTTTGATTTAATAGAAACCATTAAGAAAAAAGATGTTCCAGTAATTTTTATAACAGCTAAAGACTCTGTTATGGATAAAGTTAAAGGATTAAGACTAGGGGCAGATGACTATATAGTTAAACCTTTTGAAATTATAGAATTAATAGCAAGAATAGAAGCAGTTGCAAGAAGATATGAAAAGAATGAGACAGTAATAAATTTCAAACATCTTGAAATAGATACTAATAAAAGAGTTGTAAAGAAGAATAATGAAATTGTGGACTTAACTTTAAAAGAATATGAATTATTAATGATGTTTATGCAAAATAAAAATATTGCCCTATCTAGAGAGCAGTTATTAGAACAGGTATGGGGATTTGACTATATTGGTGAGACAAGAACTGTCGATATCCATGTACAAAGATTAAGAGAAAAATTGATGCTAAAAGATTACATTAAAACTGTATTTAAAATAGGCTATAGGCTAGAAGACTAAATGAAAAATAGCTTTTATTATAGATTAATCAATCTTTATGTTGGCCTTATGCATCCTTAGGGATAGTGAATAGAATTTATTATATGAGTTTAAGAGGCTAAAGCACTAATCTTGAAAGATTGGTGCTTTTTCTGTGATATAATAAAATTTAATAAGTAAACTACAAAAAGGAGAGAGTGAGTGTGGATTTTTTAAAGGTAGAAAAAGATAAAAAATATTTTAAAGATGTAAAGATTACAAGGATTAATGATAACAAAATAAATATTAGTTGGAAGTCAGAAAAAGAACTTAAGCAGGTTGAAATTTACTGGAATAGAACTCCAGAGATAAATGGGATTGAAGAATATATTACAACAGTAGAAGAAAAATACGAAGTTATTTTTGATGATCCAGATACTACAAGAAGAAATTATTTTATTTTAAAAGCTGAGGGATATTTTTCAGAAATAGTTGCGGAAGTATTAGTACCATTTAATGGTACTAGTAACTTTCGTGATATAGGAGGATATAAAACAAAGGATGGTAGAAGGGTTAAATGGAATATTTTTTATCGTTCTGATGAATTAGCTGGGTTAACAGAAGAAGATATAGAATATCTAAAAAGTTTAGGTATAAAAACAATTTTGGATTATCGTTCAAAGGGTGAAGTTAATGCAAAACCAGATCCATTAATTGAAGGAATTGGAAATATAAATATTTCTGGAATAAAATCTTTTGATAATAGTGATGTTAATTTTGATATGTTTTCCTTAATGAAGGAAAGTAAAAGCTTAAAAGCATTAGGTAATCTAGAGGATCTTCTTAAAAAGTGTTATCTAGAGATGCTATTTGATAACAAAGCCTTTAAAAAGCTTATGGAGTGTATTGAATGTCCAGATAAAATGCCAATAGTTCAGCATTGCACAGCTGGTAAAGATAGGACAGGTATAGGTTCTGCATTAGTATTACTAGCATTAGGAGTACCAGAGGAAACTGTTATAGAAGACTATTTATTAACTAATGTATATCGCTCAAATATGAATGAAGCATTATTTAAATCTCTTGGCAATTTGTTAACGGATGAAGACAGCAAAGAGATTTTCAAAGTCTTTATGGAGGTAAGAAAAGAATATATAGAAAGTGCTTTAAATGCAATCAAAGAAAGATACGGCTCTATTGATGAATATTTAGAAAAAGAATATGGCTTTAATAAAGAAAAGAGAGCTAGATTACAGCAAGATTATTTGTGGTAGCTTTAGGCGTGTTATCCAATGAATTAGAATTATGTAGAGTGAACCGTATCATAAGTAAATGAGGTTTTTACTAAAATTGGATTACTAAAAATAGATCTTTTAGGCTACATTCTGGCTATTAGTTTAGCTTCATTTAAGTTAAATAATTAATTATAGAGTGTAGCCTTCTTGAATTATATTTAGTTAAAAAGAAAAATAATAATTACTCCCTAATTAAAATAGAAATTTTTATAACAAAGTTTTCATATCCAGTTACCGATAATTCGTCTAAAATGACATCTTCAAAAAAATAGTCATCTAAAAGTAATTTATTTTCACTAGCAAATCTAAGCATTTTTAAATAGGTTTCTTCTATTGAGTTATAACCAGTTGTATGGTAAGAAGTTAAATAGCTACCTTCCCCTTTTGAATAGATATTAGCGTCTAGCAATGGTGATAAAATTTTTGTATAAAAAAAGCTATATGAATTATAATCGCTTTTATATATACTTTGGAGATTGATTATTTGTCCTACAGAGAAGGGAGAAGTAATATTGTTCTCAGTACAACGTTTCATATGATTTGCAAAAGATACAGCTATACTTCGTTCATCTGTATTGGGAAGTGCATTTGTAAGAAACAGTAATTCCTTCTTTTCTTTTGATATAAAAATTTTTTCTGTATTTATATTAAATAGAGATTGTGTACTTTTTATTTTTTGTGAAATTAGTTCTCTTATAGCAACAAGTTTATTGATTTCTTTATCAATTTTTTCATTCTGTGTATTTAAAAGAGATATTAGTTCTTCTGGTTTTCTTATGTCTAAATATGCTTTAATTTCTTTTAATGACATTCCTAATTCTTTTAGTGAAGATATAACAAAGAATGGTTCAACTTGAAAAGCAGAATAGTATCTATACTCATTTTCTCCTTTTAATTCAGGGGAAAATATTCCTAATTTATCATAGTGGAAAAGTGTATGTTTTGAAACACCAACAATTTTTGCAAATTCACCAGTTGTAAAATAAACTTGTTTATTTTCATTCATAATGAAACCTCCTATTGACTATCGTGTAACACTATACTTTATTATAAGGAGTATGAATTTAGACTTCAAGGGAAAGTATAAATTATAATTTTATGAAATGGAGATAGAAAAAATGAACAAGGTAAATGAAAGTACTTTTAGATATTATGGAGAATTTGAGAAGCAGAAAGCAGTTATGCTTTGTTGGCCTGCAGATGCGTATCCAACAAAAGGATATAATGTTCATGATGTTTTTGTAGAGGTTATAAAGAACCTTATTGATGAAGTTGAAGTGTTTGTAAATTGTGGTGTAGAGGGATCAATTACAACTTGTAAAGAAAAACTAGTAAATTCAGGAATGGATATAACTAAAATTCGTTTTACACAATATGAAGATAGAATCAGCTGGGCTCGTGATTATGGTGCAGATATCCTTATAGATGAGGAAGGTAATATGCGTCTTATAAACTTTAAATTCAATACTTATGGAGAAGAAGAAGGAACTGATGAAATTTCAATTGCTTCGGCTAAGATAGCAGCACATCAATCAATTGATCTTGGTTGTTTTGATATTATAAATTCTAACCTTATTTCTGAGGGTGGTGATAAAGAGTTTAATGGTAATGGAGTACTTATTACTATTGAAGATACTGAGGTAACAAAGCGTAATCCACTATACTCTAAACAACAAGTTGAAGATGAATTTAAACAATTATTTAATGTTGAAAAGGTAATTTGGGTTCCACATCCTACTTTTGATGATGAAAATAGATTTGAAGGAGTGTTAGATGTAGTAGATGGAGAGAATGTATATCGTTCTGCATCAGCAAATGGGCATATTGATGAAATGTGCCGATTTGTAAGTGAAAATACTATTTTACTTGCAGAGATAAGTGATGAAGAAGCAAATACATTAAACTCTGCTAAAATTACAAAAGAAAGATTAGATAAAGCATATGAAATTTTAAAAAATGCTACAGATATTAATGGAAATCCATTTAAAATATTACGTATGCCTTGCCCAGATCCAATATATATAACAGCAGAATCTGGAGATATATTAAATGAGACTTGGAACTACCTTTGGAATCATCAAAAGTCTTTAGGATTAGTTGGAGATACATTAAAAGATGGTTCTCAATTCCCAACTGGAAAAATTAAAATGCAAACAGCACTTAGTTATTGTAATTTCCTTATTGTAAATGGTATTGTTTTAGGTCAGAGTTATTGGAAAGAAGGACTTCCATTATCAATAAAGGAAAAAGATGAACAAGCAAAAAAAGTTTTAGAAAGTATTTTTCCTGATAGAAAAGTAATTACTATAAACACAACAGCACTTAATATTTTAGGGGGGGGTATTCATTGTATTACAAAGAATATTGCTCATTCAAATGGTAAGTAGGTCAGTATTAGAAGTTTAGTTATAAGATAATGTTATAATAAATTTTTCTGCTTTGTTTGGTTCAATATGTTTATTAGCTTATATCAACATAAACCTCACTTTCAAATGATACTGAGAACCGTACCATAAGTAACGTAGACTTTCTTCTAAAAGCATTAATATGATAAGTGTTAATGAAATTTAGGTTTTGTAAAATTAAAACACATAAATGTCAACCATATTGGAAAATAAAGTAATAGTGTTTTTTAAAAATGATATAATATTAAGTGGGGATATTTTAATAATTAATATTGGGAGGAGATATTTATGAATAAGTTACTTGAGGTAGGAATGTCTAAAGAATGGTTTGAAAAAGAAGGGCTAAAGGAAGAACCTGCCATTTGGGAGGATGGAATTAGGATTGATACTAGTTCAGGTAAGTTTGAATGGTGGTATTTTGATGCTCACTTAGATGATGGGACAACTGTTGTAGCTATATTTTTTACAAAGTCATATGCAAATATAAAGGTACCATTAACACCACTTGTAAAGCTTAGCATAACAACACCGGAGGGAAAAACTTACTTAAAATTAGTAGAATTTCCTAAAGAGGACTTTTCTGCATCAGATAAGCAATGTGATGTCAAGGTAGCTAATAATTGGGTTAAAGGAGACTTGAAAACTTATAATTTACATGTAGATTTTGAAGATATATCTGCAGATTTACAATTTAATCGTGTTGTTCCTTCTTGGAGACCTGGAGTAGGAAAGGCCTTTTTTGGAGAAGAAAAAAAGGACTTCTTTGCTTGGTTTGTACCAATACCATATGGAACAGTAAATGGTAAAATTAAATTTGAAGGAAAGGAACGTGAAGTAGCAGGAAGAGGGTATCATGACCATAACTGGGGTAACGTACCACTAACTAAGATTATTAATCATTGGTATTGGGGAAGATTAGATATAGGAGATTACAAAGCAATATTTTTTGAAATGGTAGCTGATAAAAAATATGGATCTGAAAGAGTTAATTTATTTATGTTTGCAAAGGGAGATAAAATTTTAACAGGTGATGGAAGTAAACTTACTTTAGAAAAAAGTAACTATATTACCCATCCAGGTGGTAAACAATATCCTAAGGAATTGAATTTTAATTGGGAAGATGAGAAGGATAATATAAAAATTAGTATATCTAATCCTGAGCTAATAGAGGATAGAAGTTTATTAAGTGGGTTGCCATTTTTGAAAAGAAAAATTTCAGGGATGATAGTTAATCCATATTATTTTAGGTTTAATGGTGAAACAGAAATTAATATAAATTATAAGAATATAAATGAGACAATAAAAGACAAATCATTATATGAAATAATGATGTTAAAATAAAATATTTAAATAATGAATTTGAAAATTTTTACTAAATTTGGCTTATGGTATGATTCTAATATAGATTTAATATAATCTATAAAAACTTGACAATAAACTTTTAATTGTCAAGTTTTTTTGAGTTCATAAGAAGATAAATTATTACAAATAATTAAATAGAAGGAGATATTAATGATGAAAAAGAAGGTAGCATTTGTATGTGTTCATAATTCATGTAGATCACAAATAGCAGAAGCATTAGGTAAATTATACGGAAGTGAGGTTTTTGAAAGTTATTCAGCAGGAACTGAAACTAAACCTCAAATTAATCAAGATGCAGTAAGAATAATAAAAGATTTATATAAAGTAGATATGAATGAAACTCAAAAATCTAAATTGCTTACTGATATACCAAAGGCAGATATTGTTATAAAAATGGGATGTAATGTTGTATGTCCTGTTTTACTAGCTAATCATATTGAAGATTGGGGATTAGAAGATCCTACTGGTAAGTCTGATGAAGAATTTATTAAAGTTGCAAAAATTATAGAAGAAAAAGTGAAAGATTTAGCAAGAAGAATTAAAGATAATGAAATATAGGAGGAGCCATGTGAGAAGAAAATATATGTTATAATCAATATTATAGTGGTAAAATTGTACACAGAATTATTTTTTATATAATAGGGATGTTGTAAGTGACTCTTGAATTTAAAAATATATGTACAGAATATATTACTGTTTCAGTATTGGCTAATCAAAATTGCAATGTTTGGGCAATACACAGAGAAATGCAAACAGAAATATATAATAGGTTTTATATGTAAGTTATAACTAATATGGGTGCCATTAAAGAGAGGTTTATTATGGAAAAATATTTTTCAATAGGAGAGATATCTAAACTATCTAACTTGTCTGTTCAAACATTAAGACATTATGATAAATTGGGGATTTTAAAACCAAGTTTAGTTAAGGATAATGGATACAGATACTATTCTTTAGAACAATTTTATAAATTAGATTTTATAATATTTTATAGAAAATTAGGATTATCTCTTTCAGAAATAAAAGAAATTATATCAAACAAAGTTAATATAGAAGACTCACTTGGACTCTTACAAAATCAAGAATATGAAATAGATAGACAGATTAAGGAGTTGCAAAAGCAAAGAAACTTAATTCAAAAGAAAAGCCAATACATAAAGTCTATGCTTACGAAATCTTTAGGAGCAGCATTTCTAAATGAAAAACCTAAAAAGAAAATTGCTAAGGTAAATATGGCTAATAAAGATTTAGAAGATGCAGAAATAAATTTTAGAAAAGCCTTAAATAAACTTCCTAAGCTAAATGACCTTTTGACTTTGGAAGTTCTATATGAAATAAACTATGAAGAGTTTAATAGAAAAGAAGAGGCAAAATATAATATTTATTTTAATATTACGGATAACGATATAGAAGAAGATGAAAAGATTAAGATTTGTGAACTTAAAGAAGGATTATATGCATCTATCCTTTATATTGACTATTATAGTAACCACGAAAAATATGTAAAACAACTTTTTAAATTTATTGAGGATGAAAATTTAAGAGTTGAAGGAACTTTGTATGAAAGCTATATAGCTTCAGAGTTCTGTGATGATAAAGAGAAATGTTTTATGGAATTATTTATAAAGGTTGCAAATTAAAATTTTCTTGACTCTACAATAGTTGTAGAGTATATAATTCTTCTCTGTAAGGAGAGGATTGTATTGATGAGAAAATTTTTTAACTATGTAATTCCAGCTGTAATTGGAATGTTAGTTACGTCATTATACATTGTTGTAGATGGAATGTTTGTTGGTAAAGGGGTTGGAAGTAATGCACTAGCAGCAGTAAATATAGCATTCCCACCAAACCTGATAGCTACAGCATTAGGGCTAATAATTTCTGTTGGTGGATCAACATTAGTTGCGATGAACTTAGGAGCTGGTAAAAAACAGGAGGCTATAAATAAATTTAATGAATCTATTTTATTCTTAATTATAGTGGCAATCGTAATATTTATAGTAGGTGTATTTTTTTCAAAACCTATAGCCTATGTCTTGGGAGCACCGGATTCTTTAATAGAGGATGTGTATAATTATATAAGGTTTTGTTTCATATTTTCTGTACCTTTAGTTTTAAGCCAGGGGTTAAACTGTTTTTTAAGAAATGATGGTGCACCAAGACTTGCTATGTTTGCAATGATAGCAGGAGCATTAACTAACATATTGCTAGATTATATATTTATTTTTATATTTAAGTGGGGCGTTATAGGAGCTGCTATTGCTACAGGGTTAGGTGAGCTTGTAAGCATGGCCATAGCAATTGTTTACTTTCTAAGTGGAAAAGGAGTCCTCCGTTTTAAAAGATGCAAAATATCCTTTAAAGCAATTAAGGATATAACAATAATAGGATTTCCAGCATTCTTAACAGAGTGTACCATAGCAGTTGTAACAATGGCTTTTAATATGGTAATTTTAAAGAGAATTGGGGAAAATGGTGCTGCAACCTATAGCATAATAAACTATATATTAACAGTTATAAATATGATAATTGTAGGTATATCCCAAGGGATGCAACCGCTATTAAGCTTTTATCACGGGGCTGGAGAAGAGGAAAAAGTTAAATACTATTATTCATTAGCTATAAAAAGTGCGCTTGTAGCAGCCTTTGTTAATTATTTTATTTTCCTCATATTTGGAAAATGGATAATATCATTTTTTACTACCAATATCGATTTGATAGAAACAACATATAATGCAATTAAAATATTTAGCCTAGGAACTTTCTTTGCTGGTATTAATATAGTTAAAGCATCCTATTTTCAAAGTATCGAAATGTGCAAAATTTCAACTACTATATGCGTATTTAGAGGATTTCTGGCTACTCAAATTTCTTTACTAATATTGCCAAGAATAATAGGAGATAACGGCATATGGCTTAGTAATTTAGGTGGAGAATTATTAGTGTTCTTAGTAGTAATGATTAGCCATATGAATTATAAGAGGGAGTTTAATTCAGTGATTAATAAATAATATTATTCTGTGATGAATTTACAATAATGAAAGTTAACAATATTTATTAGGAACCGTACCATAAATAAATTAGGCTTTATTTTAAAGTATTGAGTCAATATGATTTTTATCATATTGGCTCATTTTTATTTATGAAACAAGATTGAGGTTTTATGTAGTATGTAGAGTTGATAAAATATATATAGAAAAAAAGATTGGATGAATTATTTATGACAAGAGATATTTTTAATGTATAGCATAGGCTATTGCATTATTATAAAAATATGATTAAATAGCCTTTGCAAACCCTAAAAATTGAATGACTAGGAGGAGAAAAATGAGCTATTAAAAAAAATATCAATGGGAACTAGTTTCTGAAAATTTATCGATAGTAAAAAGAAATTCTCCTAAATGTAATGAAAAAGCACATTATATAAATATTGAAAAATTTAGAGTAAATGCAAATAAAAATAAAGCTGAAGTTATTTTAGAAGATTTAAATTATAAATTAATCCAAAAGAAATTAGAAGCATATTATATAAATGAAAATGAACTTGTTATTGAAATTCTTTGTGAGTATCCAATAGAAATGCAAGGATATATGAAGATTATTTAAAAGGAATGTCTTTCAGAGAGATATTATTTGTCACCCTATAGTCAATGAGCGGATTTAACTCGAAAAAGATATTTTAATAATCAAGTAGAAAGTTAATTTTATAGATTTATGGAAATATCTGGCATGCTAGGTGTGATATTATCTTTAATATAGATAAAGGAAGTGGATATAATGAATGAACCATTATTTCAAGCGAGCAATCTTATTTACAAGTCTAATTTAACTTATGATAATGTAAGAATTGAAAAAGGTAAAATCAATTTTATTGTTGGTGAGAGCGGAAGTGGTAAAAGTACTTTTTTAAAACTGTTGAACAATTCCATAAGTCCAATATCAGGAGAGTTGCTGTATAATGGTAAAGCAATTGAGGAATATGACCCCATTGTTTTAAGGCGTAATGTAAGCTTGGTTTCACAGGAACCATTTCTTTTTGATGAGAGCATTTTAGATAATTTTAAAACCTTTTATTCACTACGACATGAACCTATTCCTACAATTGATTATGTACGTTACATTACCGAACTTTGCTTAGTAAACGTTCCTTTAGAGCAAAATGCAACTACCCTTTCTGGCGGTGAACGTCTAAGAGTTTATATATCTATTTTTTTATCATTATGCCCAGAAGTTATATTATTAGATGAACCAACTTCAGCCTTAGATGAAGAGAATAGCCATAGAGTAATGGAGAATATAATAAAATTTTGTAAAGAAAAGAATATTGATATGGTAATAGTAAGCCACAATAAAAGTATTGTTGATGATTTCTGTGAGAATAAAATTGAAATAGTTAAGGGGGACAAACTGTGGAAGGAGTAGCTAAACTTGGTATTTTTCAGTTTTCACTTATTTATTTACTGCTAATTATAGTGTTATTTATAATGAAAAAATCAAAAATTAATCAAACAAAACTTCTTTTAATTGCAAGTTTAAGAATGTCAGTTCAACTTGTGATTGTAGGTTATATACTTCAATATATGTTTAGTAATCCCAAACCTATATTTACTGTAATTTTTCTAGTAGGCATGATTACATTTTCTATTAATAGAGTAATTAGAAGTAGAAAAGACTTAAACAATTATTTTAAACTTGCAATAGGAATTTCTTTAACATTTGCAGGGCTTTTTATTCTATTTTTCTTTGTTGGTATAGTAGTGAAAAAATCTATATTTGATCCTCAATATACCATACCTTTAGCAGGTATGATAATTGGTAATGCCATGACTGGAATAAACATTGGGATAAAAACTTTCATGGATTCCATAAACAAAGAAAAAAATAAAATTAACACATTGCTTAATTTAGGTGTTGACCCTAAAGATATTTTAAAGCCTTTTGCTAACAATGCTTTAGAAACTGCATTAATTCCTACATTAAATTCCATGGTTGGAATGGGGATAATCTTTTTACCTGGAATGATGACTGGACAAATATTATCTGGTACAGTACCTACTACAGCTATTATGTACCAAATAGCTATTATGATTGCAATCTGTACCTCTGTTTGCCTAACTGTCTTTTTATCTTTAAATTTAGGATATAAATCTTTATATAATAATAGAAAACAATTTCTATAAAATTAAAATAAGATTATGGAGAAAACAATAAAATTTTTCCATAATCTTTTTTATAATAATAAAACTTGGGTAAATAAATGGTAAACATGTTATAATTATATATAATAATATTTATTTAATAATAATTATTTTTAATAATATGTTATTGCTATAATTACTTTAATTTTAAAAATGGATCTAGATGCTTATATATATTAAGCAATTATAATTTAAATTACAAAGAGATTTTACTTTAAATATATCTAGTATAATAAGTTCCTATAAGTAGAAACTAAAAGTGGGACGTTATTATAGAATTGGATATTTAAAAAGACTATATATAAAAACTAAAATAAGCAAAGGAGATATTATGACAGAAGAAAGGAAAATAATAGGAACAGGTTTTAAATTAGATAATAGTTATGCTGGTCTTCCAGAAATATTTTTTACTGAACAGAATCCAAGTCATGTGCCATCACCAAAATTGGTTGCACTTAATTATTCTTTAATAACATCATTAGGACTAGATTCAAAGTTTCTACAAAGCAATGAAGGATTAGAGATATTTGCTGGAAATAAGATTCCAGAAGGTTCCATGCCACTTGCTCAAGCCTATGCAGGACATCAATTTGGACATTTTACTATGTTAGGTGATGGTAGAGCTGTGTTAATAGGAGAACATATAACTCCTAATGGTGAGAGAGTTGACATTCAACTTAAAGGTTCGGGTAGAACTCCATATTCAAGAGGCGGAGACGGTAAAGCTGCATTAGGACCAATGCTAAGAGAATATATTATAAGTGAAGCAATGAATGCTTTTGGAATTCCTACAACTCGTAGTTTGGCTGTTGTTACAACGGGTGAGCCAATAATACGTGAAAGCTATTTACCTGGTGCAATACTGACTCGTGTGGCCTCAAGTCATATACGTGTAGGAACATTTCAATTTGCTTCAAGATTTGGAAATGTTCATGAGCTTAAAGAATTAGCTGACTACACTATAAATAGACATTTTCCAAATGTAGATGATAAAGAAAATAAATATCTTTCTTTACTACAAGAGGTAATAAAAAGACAGGCTGAGCTTATAGCAAAATGGCAACTTGTTGGTTTTATACATGGGGTCATGAATACTGATAACATGGCAATTAGTGGAGAAACTATTGATTACGGACCTTGTGCCTTTATGGATATATATGATCCTGCAACTGTATTTAGCTCTATTGATACTCAAGGTCGATATGCTTATGAAAACCAACCTAAACTGGCTGCGTGGAATCTTGCAAGATTTGCTGAAACACTAATACCACTTCTCCATACTAATCAAGATGAAGCTGTGGAATTAGCACAAAATGCAGTTTCAGATTTTGATGAGATATATAAAGCAAATTGGCTTTCTGGAATGAGAGCTAAGCTTGGGATATTTAACGAAGAATTAGAAGATGAAGCATTAATAAGAGACCTTTTAATAATTATGTATCAGCATAGTGAAGACTATACAAATACATTCCGTGAATTAACAATTGATAATATAGAAGATACTAAAATGTTTAAAACAGAAGAATTTAAAAAATGGTATAAAATATGGCAAGAAAGACTAACAAGACAACCTGAGTCAAAAGATGCATCAAAACAACTTATGCAAAGTTCTAATCCAGTAGTAATTCCACGTAATCATAGAGTAGAAGAGGCATTAGAAGCGGCAGTGAAGAATGGTGACTATAGCGTAATGGATAAACTTCTAGAGGCTCTTTCATCACCATATGATTACTCTAAAGATTATGAATACTATTCTACATTGCCTGAACCATCAAAACGTCCATATAGAACATTTTGTGGAACTTAATTTTTATTATACAACTTTGAGTATAATCTAATGTGACAACAGTTTAGCTAAAGTGAATTTAATAATGAGATAATTGGATAGTAGGTAGAGTTAATTTTACACAAGTTTACCTACTGTCCATGATTTTTCAATTGTGAGGAATAGCTAAAGATAGATTCTACTGCTATTTTATATTGTTAACATCCTTTAAAATTTTTTCAAGCTTTTCCACTGATACAATTCTCTCATTACACTTTGCACTATCTAAACATATATCAAAGCCTATTGACTTATAGTTACCTTCCTTAGAATTAGCTGTTTTACAGATAGCTGAAACAAAGGCTACTTCATTTTTTTCGCCTACATGATTACAAAGTGTACATATATGAGCATTATTGGAACTATAATTTGGAATTCTACATGCCATACCTATGAGTTTACCATTCATATTGTAAACTACAAATAATTTTCTAATAGATTCATCAATCCAACCTAAATACACATTCTTTGAATCTTGTGCATTTGAGGTTGGTAATTTAAATTTCTTTTCCTTTTTAAACAATTTATTAATTTGCTCATTTGTAATGTTTGTCATTCCATATACATATTCATTCAAATCAGATAAATACTTATCAATTTGCAAGTGGTCATTTATTCTAGTAATATCAAGTATTTCTTTTTCTTCTTTAGATAAACTTGTAAAAATACGCAATATTTTTTCCTGTATATATGCTTTAGTTGCTTCAATAATATTAACATCTATACAACCTCTAAAAGCATTATTTAAATCATTTAAACATTTTTTTATATAATTATATTCATGTTTTTTTATAAAAGCATTCATAAAATCTAACACCTCTTTTCTAATATATGTTGTTTTATTATTTATGTAAGCAGCTTTACTTACAGTTTTATTTTACAATCAGCAAACTAAAAAAGATGATTATTATTACTCCAATTGAAAGTAAAAATAATCATCCTGATTTAAAACATACTACATACTCATAATCACTTTACTTTTGAACCTTGTTTAAATTAGAAATGATAATTCTCATTGGATTGCCATGATGAAATCATATCATAGTTTAAAATAAGCATTCAATCTAACAAATAATTCTGTAATGATTATGAGCATAAAAGTTTTTCTTGACTTATTATTCTTCTTATACTTTTTTCTGATAGATAATACTCTTTAGTTAGTTCATTAATAGTAGTCCCAGCAAGGTACTTTTTATAAATTTCATTATTTCTCACTTTAAGACTACTTTTTATACCACTCTTTTCTCCCCAGGCTTTATGATTATCATTTTTCCTTGGTACATAAAGATATTCTCCATCTACATATTCTTGTATTATTTTTACAATTTCCTCTGGTAACACATCTTGTGCTTTTATATATTTCATTTCCTTACTCCTCAACTATTATAATAGTATTAAAGCAAAGAATACTAGAAAGTTATGTGTTACAGAGCCTAAAACATGTTCGCACTTCAGCTAATTTAACAGCTTAGGCTCCAAACAAAGCATAGCTGACTTTGTTGTAGTCTTTGCAAGGAGCAAGCTGATTTAGAGCTGAATGTACCAATGACCTTCATAAAAACACCTCCAATACGTCACGCCTATTATAGCATAATTAACATTTAATTGAATATATGGATTGAAAATCTTTTTGTTCTAAATGAAAATATATTGAAAAAGTTATTAAATTAATATATTGACAAATAATAATCAGAGATATAGAATTAAGGTGTAAAATTTAATAGATCTTCAGGGCAGGGTGAAATTCCCTACCGGCGGTAAAGCCCGCGAGCCTTATGGCATGATTCGGTGAAATTCCGAGGCCGACAGTAAAGTCTGGATGGAAGAAGATGGAAATATGAAGGTATAGAAATCTAAGAATAGCTATATCCATTTGTGTATTATGCTCTGAAATATTATATATTTCAGAGCTTTTTTAATGTTTAGAAAATGTTATTATATAAGGATTTTAGCAATTCAATTTGGAAAAGTAGATTTATTTTATACTTTCCTTACCTTCGGTTTGTACGTGGATATGTGTAAGTTTGCGTTAACTTGGAGTGTAGAGACGGAATAAGTAAACTTACATATGTCCTATTTTTTAGATTACTATATTTAATTACATAACTATATCTATTTAAGTTATTGATTAATTAATAGATTTAATTAGTGATTTTTTATGTAGTTTATTATAGAAAAGCCCTGAGTCAAAAACTCAGGGCTTTTGTTTTTATATATGATTAAGATTTATTAAATTCAAATTATTATGATTGTGAGATGATGATATTGGATGAAAAGTATATGAGAATGGCTATTGAATTAGCAAAAAAAGGAGTAGGAAAAGTTAACCCTAATCCAATGGTTGGTGCGGTTATAGTAAAGGATGAAAAAGTAATAGGTGAAGGATACCATGAAGAATATGGGAAGGCCCATGCTGAGGTTAATGCCTTTAGTAGTTTAATAGAAGAATCAAAAGGTGCTACTCTTTATGTAACTTTAGAACCATGTTCACATTATGGTAAAACTCCACCTTGTGTAGATAAAATAATTGAAAATAAAATCGCTAAGGTAGTTGTTGGAGCTCTTGATCCAAATCCTTTAGTTGCAGGGAGAGGAATTAAAAAGCTAAAGGATGCAGGTATAGATGTTGTAACATCAGTTTTAGAGGAAGAATGTAAAAAAGTTAATGAAGTTTTTATGAAATATATCGTTGAAAAAAAACCTTTTGTGGTTTTAAAGACTGCTATGACTTTAGATGGAAAAATATCTACTTCATCAGGTGAATCAAAATGGATTACAAATGAGAAATCAAGAAAAGAAGTTCATAAATTAAGGAATAAGCTATCGGCCATTATGGTAGGCGTTAATACAGTTATTAAAGATAATCCTGAGTTAACTTGTAGGTTAGAAGGTGGAAGAAACCCAATAAGAATAATTGTAGATAGTGCACTTAGAATTCCTATGGAATCAAAGGTAGTGATTGATAAATTAGCTGGGACGATTGTTGCAACAACAGAATTAGCTAATAAAGATAGGGTATTGGACTTAAAAAAGCTAGGTGTAGAAGTAATAATAATTAAAGCTAAAAATGAAAGGGTAGATTTACAAAGTTTAATGGTAGAACTAGGTAAATTAAATATAGATAGCATTCTTTTAGAAGGAGGATCAACATTAAGCTTTTCAGCATTAGAAGATAAAATAGTAGATAAAATACAAGCTTATATAGCACCTAAGATTATAGGTGGAGAAAAATCAAAAACTCCTGTAGGAGGAAAAGGAATAGAAAAATTAAGTAATGCAATAATGCTAGAAAATATGAAAGTTATATCTGTTGGGAGAGATTTGCTAATTGAAGGTTATCTGAAGGGGGCTGAAAATAGGATGTTTACGGGAATTGTTGAAGAAATTGGAGTGATTCAAGGAATTAAAAATAGTGAAAAATCTTCAAAGATTGTAATCAAGGCAAATAAGGTCTTAGATAAAACAATATTAGGAGACAGTATATGCACAAATGGAGTTTGTCTTACTATAACAAACATAAGTGGAAATACATTTGAAGCTGATGTTATGGCTGAAACTCTTAGAAGAAGTAATCTTGGACAGCTTTCAATAGGAAGTAAGATCAATTTAGAAAGAGCTTTAAGTTTAGAAACTAGACTTGGAGGTCATATAGTAAGTGGCCATATAGATGGAACAGGAGAGATTATTTCTTTAGTTAAAGAAGATAATGCAACATGGGTAAGTATAAAAGCATCCTCAGAAATTTTGAAATATGTTGTTGAAAAAGGATCCATTGCAATAGATGGAATAAGCTTAACAGTTGCTTATGTTGATAATGAGGTATTTAAAGTATCTATAATACCTCATACAGGAGAGGAAACTATTTTATTAAAGAAAAAGCCAGGAGAAACAGTAAACCTTGAGTGTGATGTTATAGGGAAGTATGTTGAAAAACTTTTAGGTTTAAGAGTTAAGAATGAAGCAATGAAAAAAGAATCAATAAGTGAAACCTTTCTTAGAGAAAATGGATTTCTATAAAATTGGAGGAGAGAAGATGTTTAAGTTTAATACAATTGAAGAAGCTATAGAAGATATAAGAGAAGGTAAAATAATAGTTGTAATAGATGACCCTGACAGAGAAAATGAGGGCGATTTATTAATGGCAGCAGATATGGTTACAGGTGAAGCTATAAACTTTATGGCTAAATATGGGAGAGGCCTTATATGTATGCCTGTAAAAGCCAAAAGAATGAAAGAGTTAAATATTAATCCAATGGTTAATAATAATACAGATAATCATGGAACCGCCTTTACAGTAGCTATTGATCACATTGATACAACAACAGGAATATCAGCCTTTGAAAGAGCTTTAACTATTAAAAAGGTTTTAGAAGATAGCAAGCCAGAGGAATTTAGAAGACCAGGACATGTATTTCCATTAATAGCTAAAGATGGCGGAGTATTAGAAAGAATTGGCCATACTGAAGCTGCTGTAGACTTAGCTAAGCTTGCAGGATTAAAGCCAGCAGGAGTTATATGTGAAATTATGAATGAAGATGGAACTATGGCAAGAACACCAGAACTTATGGAATTTGCTAAAGCTCATAATTTAAAGATTATAACTATATCAGATTTAGTTGAGTATAGAAAAAGAGAAGAAGCAATGGAAGCTTCAGTTGAGAGAGTTGTTGAGATAAAAATGCCAACAAGATATGGGGATTTTAAAATGCTTGGATTTATAAATAAATTAAATGGAGAACATCATGTTGCATTAGTTAAAGGAGAAATAAATGAAGATATACCAATCTTAGCAAGAATTCACTCAGAATGTTTAACTGGAGATGCATTAGGATCTAAAAGGTGTGATTGTGGAGAGCAATATGATGCAGCTATGAAAAGAATTGCTGAAGAAGGTTCAGGAATATTACTTTATATGAGACAAGAAGGTAGAGGAATAGGGCTTATAAATAAGATGAGAGCTTATGCTCTTCAAGATCAAGGCTATGATACAGTAGAAGCTAATGTTATGCTTGGCTTTCCAGCAGATATGAGAAGCTACGATGTGGCAGCAGCAATATTAAAAGATTTAGGGGTTACAAAGTTAAGACTTATGACAAATAACCCAAGAAAAATAAATGGTTTATCAGAGTGTGGAATAGAAGTTGTAGATAGAGTTCCAATTCAGATGAATCATAATGAAAAAAATGAGTTCTATTTAAAAACTAAAAAAGAAAAATTAAATCATATGTTAAATTATTAAAATTAAAATAAATAATAAATTAGAATATTAGGAGGAAAAAAGAAATGAAGATAATAGAAGGAAATTTAGTAGCACAAGGGCTTAATGTTGGTATAGTAGTGGGAAGATTTAATGAATTTATAGTTTCAAAGTTATTAGGTGGAGCATTAGATGGATTAAAGAGACATGGAGTAGAGGAAAATAGTATAGACGTTGCTTGGGTACCAGGTGCATTTGAACTTCCTCTAGTAGCTAAGAAGATGGCTCAAAATAAAAGGTATGATGCTATAATATGTTTAGGAGCAGTAATAAAGGGCTCAACTCCTCATTTTGATTATGTATGCGCTGAAGCTTCAAAAGGAATTGCAACAGTTTCCTTACAAACTGAAAAGCCAGTAATATTTGGAGTCTTAACAACAGATACAATTGAGCAAGCTATTGAAAGAGCTGGAACTAAGGCAGGAAATAAGGGCTATGATGCAGCAGTAACAGCAATAGAAATGGCAAATCTTTTAAAGAACTTCTAAGATTATGAATAAAGTTAAAAATATTATATTTGATTATGATGGAACATTACACAATAGTATAAAAATCTATGGACCAGCATTTAGAAAAGCTTATAAGTACTTAGTTGAAGGAGGTTATGCTGAAGAGAAAACCTGGCAGGACTATGAGATAAGCAAATGGTTAGGATATAGTGCAAAGGATATGTGGAATAGCTTTATGCCAAACCTTCCAGAACAAGAAAAGCAAAAATGCAGTTCTATAATAGGCTCAGCTATGGTTCAATATTTAGAAGAAGGTAAGGCAGAACTGTATGATGGTGCTATAGAGGTACTTAAAAGTTTAAAAGATAGTGAATTTAATTTAATATTTTTAAGTAATTGTAAAATTCAATATATGAACAAGCATATGAAAATATTTAAGTTAGAAGACTATTTTACAGATTTTTATTGTACTGAACAGTTTGACTTTGCACCAAAACATAAAATATTTAATTTTATAAAAGAAAAGTATGTTGGAGACTTTGTAGTTGTTGGAGATAGATTTGTTGATATTGAAATTGCAAAAATTAATAGCTTATATTCAGTAGGATGTGAGTATGGATTTGGTAATAAAGATGAACTTAAGGAAGCTAGCTTAATAGCAAAAAATATTAAAGATATTAAAGAATTAATAATGAGCATTAGCTAATTTAAGATATATTATAGAGGTAGTAGATTTAAATTTATATGATCTACTACCTCTTTTTTGAGTGTATAGTAAAGTAGCATATACCATACACTGATAATTGGAAATGAATCAAGTAAGTGCCTGTTTTTTTATATTTATGCTAATAAATCTTAGGTAAATAAATGGTAAATATGTTAC
The DNA here is from genome assembly GCF_046581255.1 of Clostridium sp. MB05. Classification (NCBI taxonomy): domain Bacteria; kingdom Bacillati; phylum Bacillota; class Clostridia; order Eubacteriales; family Clostridiaceae; genus Clostridium; species Clostridium sp. MB05. Next base: position 2,078,428 of record NZ_CP174370.1, read on the forward strand.
AATTAACATATTAAATATTTCTTCGGAGGGAATGTATTATGACTAAAGTTTCTTTGTTTTTTGGAGCAGGTGCTGAATGTTCATACGGATTGCCATCAGGTGGAAAGTTTGCACTTGATATTTTTAGAATGAATACTAGTGATGATAAGATTATTTTAAAAGAACAATTAAATAACGTTGATAAACAATCAAATTATGCAAGATGGTTACCAGAAGGCTTTGATAATAAAAAATTAACTGCTTTTACTAAAACACAATATGAATCAATAGTAAAAGGTAGTTTAGAAAACAAAAGAAACAATATATTAGATTACTTAAATAATTTTGATGAGAAGGTTGGTGTTATATCACAAAGATTATATGATAATGGAACTGATATAGATAAAGTATTTTTAGAGATAACAGGTTTAGAATTAGGCTCATATAATTACTCTCATATAATAAAGTTAAATCCATTACTAGGAGGAGATAACTCACTTTTTGGAAGTAACTATTTTTCTGGATTTTTAAAATTATTAGAAATAGAGAATGTTAGCTATAAATTTAAGTTAAGCATAAGAAATATAACAAGAGCAATACTTGAATTATTAATAGGATCATTAGGTGAAGATTTAATACATAGATTAAATGATGGAATTTTTTATGATAGTCCAGAAAGCATAGATTTATTTGATGATCTTGGAGCAATCTTTACATTAGATTATACAAATACAGGGATGAAGGGATTAGAGCTATTAATAGAAAATGAAGATTTAGATATACAAGAAAATTATAGTAATGAAGAGAAAATAACTAGATTTGGATTACAAATATTAGAGGATATATATTCAAGAGCATTAGATTATCAAACATTAATTGATTCTAACTGGAGATATATTTATAGTCCTAAAACTGATTGGGAAAATTTAACAAAATAGTTATATTTTTATATACAGTAAAAAGGTATATCGAATCAATAGCAAAAAGCAATACAGAAAAGATAAAAGAGGGTAATGGATATTATCATGATGTTTTATATCTAAAAGAATTTGCAGATATAAATGCAATAGGGACAACAAACTATAACTCATTCATAGAAGATATAATAAAAGAAGAAGTTTATTACTTAAATGGATCTATAAATGATTACTATGACCCATATTTAAATAAAATAATATCATTTGATGAAAATAAAGATAAAAAACATATAATAGTCCCCTTCTTATTTACTCAAAGTGGTATAAAGCCATTGACATCAGTTAAGATGTCTAAAAGATATGTAGATATGTTTAATAAATTTAAAGAATCAGATATTATTTGTGTATGTGGATTTGCCTTTAACTGCGATGATGGACATATTAATGGCTTATTTAGAGAATTAATTGAAGATTACAATAAAACTATATGTATCATTCACTACGTAGATGGAGGCTGCTTTAACTTAAGAAAATCAATAAATGATTATAAAGAAAAATTAAGACTAGACAATACATCAAACTTAAGAATTATAGCAGTAGATAGAAATAGAAATGAAATTGGTAGTGATGAGAAGTGGTTTGAGGCTTTAATTAATAGAGATGAGATTTAGAATAATGTATATAGAACCGTATCATAAGTAAATGAGGTTTATAGCCCTAACCATTGAAATGACTTGGTTAAGGCTCTTTTTTTATCTAAAAATAGTGTATCATAAGTAAGGTTATATTTACAAAATATGTTATAATAAATTTAAAGTGAAAGGTAAAGAGGAATTTATCGATTTGAAAGAAAGGGGAATACCATGGAAAAGAAACTTACTCTTGAATTAAAATTATACAAAGAAGAATTTGATTTTCTTCATAAAAAGATTGGCGAATTAGAATGGGAAATTGCTACAATATTTTATGGGCGAAAAGCTGTTACTAGATCGTAAATTGAGGCATTAGAAGATCGGCTTGAAAATTATAGAGCTAATATTGGAATGTTAGTAGAAAAGATCAGAAATGAAGTAAGAGAAGCTAACAAATCCAAATAGCATGATAAATTCCAATTTATAGGGATGATTAGATATACTAGATAATGTGTAGAATATAGAATTCATCAACTATAACTTTTAATGTAGTTGCGGGGGTTTTATTTGTATTATTTACGAAATAGTTAAAGTAATATATAATTACTTGAATAAATTGCTATATAAATAAAAAATTAGTTTAACTTTACAAAATATAGGAGAGAGAAAATGTGGTCTGAAAAAAGAGGTATTGAAAGTTTTTTATTTTTTGCTATATTTCCGATAGTGATAAATGTAGCTACTAATGTTGCATATTTTATAAGTGGAGGCTCATATGAAACTCTAAAGGCTGTTAATGAGTTTAATTCTTTTACTCTATTTTGCATTTTAATATGCTGCCTTTTTAATTTTTTTGAAAGGGGTAGGAAGCTTTCAGAAGATGAGAAGAAAGAGCTTAATAAAAAAAAGTATGGTATGAAGCTATTAAATATATTTTTTATTGGATATATAATATTTACAATTATTATTGTAAAAAATATCAGTATAATTATTTCAGCATTAATTATATATGTTGGATATATAAACTTGTATATGTTCAAAAGTAAGATCAGGACAGTTGCTATACTTTCTGAAACTCAAAAGAATTGGAGAAAAGCTTATAATAAACATTCTTATGAGGATAGCAGTTTATTATGGAAGATTAAACCTATGCTAGTACCTCATGTATCAGTAAGTTTTACTGAAAGAATTAAGCATATTAATTGGATTGGACTTATATTTATATTACCGTTCTTAGGTGACTTTAGGTTAGTGTATATTCCTATGATGGTTATTGCTTTTATTTTTATTATTTCAGATACATTATATTTTGTAGATGCTATTTTGGGACTATATACAGAGACTGAAGGAATATGTACAGGGATTGTAATGAAAGAAGGAAACAGAGGGAGAAGTATATATTACGAAGTATATGTTACTGATTTTTCAAATAAAAGAGAAATTAAATTTAGAGTGTATGATTATTGTAACTATAATGAATATGATGTTGTTAAGCTTACGCATGGAGGACTTTCTAAGAAAGTTATAGAAACAAAGATAGTAAGTAAGTATTTTATGTAAAAAATAAAACCTCACTTACTATCTATACGGAGAAGCATACCATAAGTAAGTCGCTAAATCGCCGAAATAAGGTTATTAAATATTTACTTGATTCAATTCTTGATTATTTGTCCTTATATACTTTGCATAATATTATTAAGGAAAGAGAAAGTATAACGATAATATTACATGTTATACATAAAAAGTTTTTTATGAGAGTGGGTAGGGGGTAAGAGAAAAGATGTCAGGTAAATTTAAAAAGATAATTTTAGCTTCTGCTATAATGTGTCTATCAATGATGGTAGGGTGTGAAGCAGTTAGTAGGAATTTAGTTAAGGATTATGATGGTTATTATGATGCTGTAAAAAATCAGTTATACAATTATGAAAGTGAAATAGTTGTTGATGTGAAAAACTATGATGAAAATATATTTAACGGAGCTGTTATAAATGATATTTTAGAAGATCATTTAGAGCTTTCAGGTAATTTTGATAATACAAAAGTTAAGACAATCGATTTAAAATTATTTGTAAGAGTAATATTAGAGCCAGAATATTATGAGAGCAAAGAGGTATTAGTTAACAAGAATAATAAGATTAATAAAAAAGTAGAAGAAATCCTAAGTACAGTAACAAGAGCAGAAATGAAGGATTACGAAAAAGAAAGAGCTCTTCATGATTATTTAATTAATAATTGTAAGTATGATGAAAGAATTTTTTCAGAAGATATGCCAAAGGAATCATATACAGCTTATGGAGCTCTAATAGATGGTATAGCAGTTTGTCAGGGATATGCTGTTGCTATGGACAAGTTATTAAAAGCAGCAGAGATAGAAACAATGACTATACTTGGAGAGGCACGTAATAAGGATGGCTATATAAGTCATGCATGGAATTTAGTAAAACTTGGCGGAGAGTATTATCATTTAGATGCAACTTGGGATGATCCTGTAATGGATGATGGAAGTAACAAACTTAGATATTCATATTTTAATATTACAGATGAACAAATAAAAGATACCCATAAATGGGATGAAAGCAATTATCCAAAAGCAACTAGAACAGAATATAGTTTTGATAATTTAAACTTAGTAGAGAAAGATTTAAATGGAGATAATATAGTGGTAGTTAAAGATAAAAATGAATTCTCCAACTATATAAAAGAAGATTTTTTAAGTAATATAAGCGGTAAAACATATAAGATTCTTTATTTTAAAGGTGGGCAAACAGATATAGAAGATTCTATACAGCAGGCTTTTACAAGCGGAATAAATATAGAGCAGTGTCGATACACACTTGAAATTGATGAAGTAACAAAAGCTGCATATGTATCACTAAGTTTTAATTAAGATTATGACAATATTTTAGAAACCAAGAAAACTAATTTCTTGGTTTTTTATTTTATAAAAAATAAAAAAAAAATACTTAAAACTAAGTATTGCCTTGAAATCTCTAAAATAAAAATCCAAAATACCGGTACTCTGATTTTTATCCCTATCCTCAGATAGGTGGGTGTTCACACAGATATCTCAATGGTATTCAATACCATAAAGAATAAATTGAATTTTTTTGTGAAAGCTAACTAAGAGATAAAATATTGCTACAATAAAAATTGCGTGAAAATATATGTTTTGATTTAATATATTACTAAAATCGTATTAAAATCATTAAGCAAAGGAAGGAAGTAACAAATGAATAAAAAAGCGACTAAATCGACTTATGAAGAAAATCATGGACAAAAACAAAATAATGGATCAAATTTAGCTGTAATGATAATAGGAATAATATTAGCAGCTGTATTTGCAGCATCTACTGCTTATTCAGGTATGAAATCAGGGCTAACTGTTGCAGCAGGAATCCCAGGAGCCATAATAGGTTCAATGCTTCTAGGCATATTTACTCGTAAAAAAAACATATTTGGTAAAAATATAATACAAGGTATGTCAAGTGGTGGAGAATCCATAGCAAGTGGTATGATTTTTGTATTACCTGCTGTTATACTAATTGGCAGTAATGTTACTTTTTTTGAAGGCCTAAGCGTAAGTATAGCAGGAGCTTTATTTGGGATAGGGGCATTATCACTAGTTTATAATTATTTAATAATTGAAGAAGATAAAAAACTTATGTATCCAGAATCTTTAGCAATATCAGAGACTCTTACTGCTTCAGAAGAGGGGGGAGATGCTGTAAAGTACATGGGAATTGGGTTTGTAATAAGTGGTATTATAAATGTTTTAACAAGTTCATTCTTAAATTTAATTAACAATACTATTACCTTTGTAGGAAGTAAGTTTTACAAATGGAAATTTTCTACTGAAGGAAATCCACTATTATTAGGTATCGGATTTATAGTTGGATTAGAAGTAGCCATAACTATGTTTGCAGGTTCAGTCTTAGCTAATTTTGGAGTTGCTCCATTAATAGGATACTTTACTGATTTTGCAGAATCTAATGCACATTCATGGAATGATCCTTCAATAGTCCTTAATCAAATGGATGTAAACTTAATATCAGGAAATTATGTTAAGTATATTGGAGCAGGAATGATGCTTTGTGGTGGTATAATAGGTGCAATTAAACTTATACCAACTATAGTATTTTCAATAAAAGAAACTTTAAAAGCAAAAAGCGGTAATGATAGTAATTCAGAAAAGAGTTCAGGACATATATTAATATTATTAGTTGGAATTATACTTACATTTGTATCTGCATTTATAATTTCTAAAAGTATTACTATGGCTATATTAGCAGCAATAGTGTCATTAATACTAGCTTTATTATTTGTAATAGTTGCAGGACGTTTAACTGGTACAATAGGAACATCAAATCTTCCTGTATCAGGTATGACAATCGCATCATTAGTTATATTAACATTAGTATTTGTTATAATGGGATGGACTGATAAGTCAGATAATAAATCTTTACTTTTATTTGCACTATTTATGATAGTAGCTATATCAGTAGCAGGTGGATATAGCCAATCTCAAAAAGTAACTTATATTATAAAAGGAAGGAAAAGAGAAATGCAAAATTATTTTGCAATTGCTAGCATAGTAGGTGTTGTTGTTGTAACAGGAACAATTCTTATACTAAAAGATCAAATAGCAATTACAGGAGTAGATGCACCTTTTGCTCTTCCACAAGCTAATTTAATGTCGACTTTAACATCAGGTATAATGTCAGGAAACTTACCATGGCCTATGATTATAGTAGGTGTTGTTATGGCACTATTCTTATTTTTACTAAACGTGCCTATAATGACTATTGCTATAGGGTTTTATTTACCTATATCAACAAATTCTATAATACTAGTAGGAGCATTAATACGTTTCTTTGTTGAAAAGATGAGTAAAAGTGATAAAGAAAGAGAACTTAGAGTGTCAAATGGAATAAGTTTATCTTCAGGGCTTGTTGCAGGAGGTTCTATAATAGGATTAGTAGGAATGATATTACAATTAACAGGAGTAATAACTCCTATGACTCCAACAGGCTTTGTATCTAGTAATACCATGGCAATAATATTATTAATAATTTTAGTTATAGCAACGACAATACCAATTATGTCATCTAAAGTTAAGGAAACATATAAAAAATAACAATTAAATTAAGTAAAAGATTATTATATTAATAGGAGGTTAATTAGTATATATATTGGAGATAAAGCTTTTATATTCAATATTGGCATAGGATTATTATTGATAATAGTTATTTATATATGCTATTTTGTAGCTACTTATTATTCATTTAAGAGAAATGTTGAAAGTAAATAGAGTAACAGGTTTGTTGAGTAGGATATAAATAGGATAATATGCTATTATGGTGAACTTGATGTTGAAGGAATTGAAGCTCCAGAAGTTTGTCCAAAATGTAATTTAGGAAAAGAAAAGTTTGTTGAACTTAGCAGTGAAGACGCTGAAAAAATTTATGCTTCAGATAGAACTAACAGCATACATGCTGAAATCATTGTATTAGCAGAAAAGATTGCTAAACTTTCAGAAGAAGGTATAGAAATAAACCTTGACCCGAAATGTGTATCTGGTTTTGAAAAAGCAAAAAATGAAGCTTGGGTTATAAAGCAAAGATGTAAAGCAGAACTTGCAGGACATATGGCTAACGGAAAGTGGTAAAATTATATTAGGGTTGTATATCGTAATTTCACAATATACAGCCTCTTTTTTTGTTTACAATTAATTAGAAGCTATTGAATAGGAAAGGTACTATCACTAACAGCTCTTAATCGATAATGAGACAACTCTTCTAATTTTTTTATTAATTTTTAAATATTTCTAGATAGAAAGCTTCAGTTAATTTTTCTAAGTAATCGAAAGGTCTATATCCATAGCCCATAAATTCAGTATATTCAGAGCAGAAATAATGTATAGATATATATCTTTAAGAGGTAAGGTGACAAAGAAAATAAAATAAAAGAGAATAAGAGTAAATTAGATTATAGCACTTATAGGTAGTATGAGTGAGAATCTTTAGAGAGATTTTTAAAGCAGTTACAAATAGATTAAAATATTATAATATATAAGTAGTAATTAAAGGAGGCGAATGAAGTGGAAGATGAATTCATTTATTTAAAAGGATGTAGGGAAAATAATTTAAAGAACATATCATTAGAAATACCAAAAAGAAAAATTACTATATTTACAGGGGTTTCTGGATCAGGTAAATCCTCAATTGTTTTTGAAACAGTTGCAAAGGAGGCACAACGTCAATTAAATGAGACTTTTAGTGCTTTTATAAGAAACTTTTTACCTAAATATGGTGAGGTTAAAGCCGATCATATTGAGAATCTTTCTACACCTATTATTATTGATCAAAGTAGAATTGGTGGTAATTCTAGATCAACTTTAGGAACTATTACAGATATTAATTCATTCCTAAGAGCTTTATATTCAAGATTTGGAAGTACCTATATAGGAAAAGCTAATATGTTTTCTTTTAATGATATAAATGGTATGTGTCCAGAGTGTGAGGGACTTGGTAAAAAGCTAGTTCCTAATATGGAAGAGATAGTTGATATGAATAAGTCTTTAAATGAAGGAGCAATTTTACTTTCAGGCTTTGGAGTAGGATCATGGCATTGGAAGCTATTTACCGAATCAGGCTTCTTTGATAATGATAAAAAGATAATTGATTATTCAGAAGAAGAGTTACAGAAGTTTTTATATGGAGAGGCTGAAAAAATCAAGATAGATGAAGTAGGGACAATGAATTTAACTTATGAGGGATTAATAGTTAAGTTTAATAGACTTTATTTAAAGAGAGAAGGAGAAATTTCTGAAGCAGCTAAAAAGAAACTTAGTAAATTACTAATTGAAGGTGAATGTCCTGTTTGTAGAGGAAGAAGACTACATGAAAGAGTTTATAAATGTTTAATTAATGGCTATAATATTGCAGATTTAACTAGCATGCAAATCGATGAATTAGTCAAAGTTGTTTCAGATATTAAAGAACCAGAAGCTGAACCTTTAGTTAATGGTATTCTTGAAAAATTAAATAATATTATTGATATAGGACTTGGATATTTAACTTTAGATAGAGAAACTTCATCATTATCTGGGGGAGAATCTCAACGTATAAAGATGGTAAAACATCTAAACAGTAACCTAGTTGATTTAATGTATATATTTGATGAACCAAGTATAGGTCTTCATCCAAGAGACGTTCATAAGTTAAATAATCTTTTAAAAAAGCTACGTGATAAAGGTAATACTGTAATTGTTGTAGAACATGATCCAGATGTTATTAAGATTGCTGATCATATCATTGATATAGGACCTCTAGCAGGAATACATGGAGGAGAAATAGTATATAAAGGCAGCTATGAAGATTTACTTAAATCCGGAACTTTAACAGGAGATGCTTTAAATAAATCTCTTACTATAAAAGAAGATGTAAGAGAGCATAAGGGATATTTAAAAGTTGTTAATTGTAAGAAAAATAACTTAAAAAATATTTCTGTTAATATACCAAAGGGTGTTTTAACTTTAGTAACAGGGGTTGCAGGTTCAGGAAAAAGTACATTAATTAAGGATGAATTTTTAAAACAAAACAAAGAAGCTGTGTTAATTGATCAAAGTCCTGTAGGAGCAAATTCAAGATCAAGCTTAGCAACTTATAGTGGAATTATGGATAATATAAGAAAAGCTTTTGCTAAAGAAAATAACGTTAATCCATCATTATTTAGTTCAAATTCAGAAGGGGCATGTGAAAATTGTAAGGGTAGTGGAATTGTAGAGACTAACCTTGCTTTTATGGAGAATATAAAGAGTACTTGTGATGTATGCGATGGTAAAAAGTTTAAGATGGAAGTCTTAGATTATAGGTTCCATGGTAAAAATATAATTGAAGTATTAGATATGACAGTAGTAGAAGCTATTGATTTCTTTAATATAAAAGCTATTAAAACAAAACTACAGTCTATTTATGATATGGGAATAGGTTACTTAACATTAGGTCAAACTCTAGATACATTATCAGGTGGTGAATGTCAAAGGCTAAAGTTAGCTAGTGAATTGCATAAGGAAAGTTCAGTATATATTATGGATGAACCAACAACAGGGCTTCATATGGCTGATATTGAGAAGTTTATAAATATTGTTGAAAATATAGTAGATAACGGAAATACAGTAATTATTATTGAGCATAATATTGATGTAATTAAAAGAGCTGATTGGATTATTGACCTTGGACCAGAAGGTGGAACTAAAGGTGGAAAAATAATTTTTGAAGGAACTCCTAAAGAATTATATGAGTGCAATGAGTCATTAACTGCTAAGTATCTATAATTATATTATTATTTAAAAGCTATATAGTAGCTGTACAAAAAGTAAATAATAAGATACATATCATTTATAATAGTTACGGAGAACTGTACCATAAATAAATGAGACTTTTACCCTTAGCCATTGACTTTACTTGGCTAAGGGTATTTTTATAGGTGAAAATAAAGTCAATCCTATTTTTTTAGAAAGGCTATGATGTAAGTAAATTGTATGCACTAATATAGCATATTTTGATTTAGCAAAGAACAATTATTTTATATGGAGTAGTTTGGGCAGGGATGCTAAATGTTGTAGGGCCATAAAGAACAATTAGGTTTCTATTTCCAGGGTATCTATTAAAAATCTGATCATTTGTTAGAATTATCTCTGTAGATGGGGCAATATTTAGTTTTAAATTTCCATCGCTGCTTATAAGTTGATTATTAAAATAGTCTACAGTAACATTTTCAGGTTCTGTGTTTTTAGCCATAACAATTGCACGATATTGTGGAGGGTAAATAAGAGGTACGGGTGCATTTGCATCGTAAAATCCTGTTACTTCGTCGCCTACCTCAATCACCTCATGATTTACAAAGTAAGTTCCCGGAGAAATTACAAAATTTACAGGCCCCATGTCCATGTTTTGTAGCGACATTAATTTATAGCAGCCTGCTGATGAATCATCTTGCCCTGTGTAAAAATCTTCAATACTTGCAACGGTACCACTAAAGGCTGCAAATTTTTGGGCTATGGTTCTCCACGTTGAATTGAAGGAGAGATAAGCAGCTTGATTCATGTGATATGGACAAAAGAAAAATTGGTTATTATACATATAATACTCCTTTATATTGATACTATTATAAGACTTATCATTAATAGTATATTAGCAAATCTAAGTAGTGTTACTTAATAATGCTCATTTTAAGACCCTACGCCATTTAGTATGGAGAAGAATAAATGAATGTAAAGGATAAGTAAATACGGTATTTTCAAAAGACAGTTGAACCTATATCAACTGTTCTTTTTTATATTATTTATCAGTTTTCTAAATTATATAAAGTAAATATCTTAAATAATATATTACACATTAGATCGTCTTGATAATAAGCTTGGAGGGTATGAAGAGCGTATTCTTAAATATGAAAGTAAACTAAAATAAAGTATAAATAATAGTATCAAATTCATTGAGAATTGTTATCTGCTACAGAGGAATACAAAGGGGTCAATCGCCTTCTGAAGCCGTCAATATTGCAGCTTCTCAGGTGCTGATTTAATGAGTTCGGCTTTTCGTGTCTACAATATTATACTAACACTAAAAAGCTTCCGCTATATTTGTTCATTCAATAGCTATAACACAAGCAAAATCCGAGTCTTTACATATTATAATATAGAGACTTATCTATAAAATAAAACAGTATAGGAGAGAAAAAATGGTTAACGTAACGAAAACTTACCTTCCTGAACTAAAGAAATATGAAGTATATTTAGAAAAAATATTTAACCGTGCTTATGTTACCAATAATGGTCCATTAGTAAAAGAACTACAAAATAGGTTGGAAAAATATTTAGGAGTAAAGCATATACTTTTGGTTGCAAATGGAACAATAGCCCTTCAGATTGCCTATAATCTTTTAGATATAAAAGATGAAGCGATTACAACACCCTTTTCTTTTGTAGCAACTACTAGTAGTCAAGTATGGCAAGGTATCAATCCAATTTTTGTGGATATAAATAAAGACACCTTTAATATAGATTATAAAAAAATCGAAGAGAAAATTTCAAAAACTACTTCAGCTATAATTCCTGTGCATGTGTTTGGAAATGCCTGTGATGTAGAAAAAATAGATGAAATAGCAAAAAAATTTAATCTAAAAGTAATTTACGATGCTGCACATGCTTTTGGAGTTAAATACAAAGGAAATAGTGTACTCAATTATGGAGATATATCTACCCTTAGTTTTCATGCTACAAAAATTTTTCATACCATAGAAGGCGGTGCACTTGTAATAAACAATGATGAAATTTATGACAAGGCCAGAAGAATAATTAACTTTGGAATAAGTGACCAAGAGCATATAACTGAGGTTGGTATTAACGGACGAATGAATGAATTTGAAGCAGCCATGGGATTATGTGTATTAGATGATATAGACAAAATATTTGAAAATAGAAAAAAAGTATATGAAAATTATATGAATTATCTAAGTAAAAATGTGATTAGACAAGAGCGAAATATAAATAGTAGCTTAAATTACTGCTATTTTCCGATAGTGTTTAAAGATGAAGAAAACTTATTAAAAGCAAAAGGAGCTCTTGCAAATGAAAATATTTATCCGAGAAGATATTTTTATCCATCTTTAAATAATTTACCATATATAAAAGACAAAACTTATAAGGCACACAATTCAGAGTTTATTTCAAGCAGAATCCTTTGCTTGCCTTTGTATGATTCGTTAGAATTGGAAGTACAAAAAAACATTATTAGCATTATAAATAAAGTAGTCTGAGTATTAAAAAAGATACTCGATGAATTATTAGGAGATGTTTGTTTTGAATATTATCGTTATTGGTTCTTCTGGACATGCGAAAGCTGTAATTGATTGTATTGAAAGAGAAAATAAATATGAAATTATTGGACTGCTAGATAGATTTAAAGAAGTAGGTTCGAGCTCTTTCGGATATAAAATAATTGGAAAAGAAGAGGATTTACAGAATTTGATAAAAATGCATAAAATAGAGGGTGGGATTATTGCAATTGGAGATAATTTTATTAGATATATTGTTTATGATAAAATTTCACATTATATCCCTCAGTTTAACTTTATTAAAGTAATTCATCCCTCTGCACAAATAGCCAGGAATGTATTAATAGGAAAAGGCACAGTGATAATGGCCAATACTACTATAAGTAGTGAGGCGACAGTAGGCGATTTTTGCATAATAAATAATAATTCATCCTTAGATCATGACAGTAAAATGTTAGATTATTCAAGTTTAGGCCCGGGTTCATCTATTGGTGGAAATGTAAAAATAGGTTTGTTTACATCTATTTCTTTAGGTGCAAAAGTGATTCACGGAATAAAAATTGGAGATCATACCATAATAGGAGCTGGAGCCACTGTGATAAAAGATATTCCAAAATATGTTGTAGCATATGGTAATCCAGCGAAAGTAATTCGAGATAGAATTGCTGGGGAAAAATATTTATAAAATAAAAATTAGCTTATGTTGAGTAAAAGAGGGTTTCCTTTAAATGATTAAAAAATCATTTAAAGGAAACCCATTTTGGACCAGTAATGGATATAAAGCAGACTCAGTACTATTGAATACTTCTAGTAGTAATTTAATTATCAAAACCATACAAATATTCTGTAGCCTTATAACCACACTGAAGGTTTCTCTTTACTAGGGGAGAGAACTCACACTTATAGAATAGGGAGATCTCTCTTCTGAAATGGCGTTAATAATTTTTAATGAGGTGATATTAACAATCACTATTTGTTCGTTGTCTTTAAAGTGCAAATTATTCAAGTCTACTAGGTCTGTACATAAGATATTCCAAATATCTATTGCCCAATTTTGACTCACAGAATTCACGAATATTAGAAAACTGTTCGTTATAGGTGTAATTTAAAAATTTATTGTAAGCATCAATTAATTCTATAGTTTGTTTGTTCTTATCATCTTCATTCATTCTGTTCCAAATACCATCTTCATGCCTTCTGTATACGGTCATTGCTTTTTTGACGTGTCCTATTTCTCCAAACATTGAAAATTGAATATTTAACATCCAATCTCCGACAAACATTTCAAAAAACTCATTAGGAATTTGATCAAAATACTTGCTATAATAAAAACAGCAGGAGAGATTGGCAATAAAATTTATACTTGTTATATCTGATGTAGTTAAAATATCGCCTTTAATTTGTTGCTGTATATTATAAAAATTATATTTATTTTCTTTTTCATCAAAAAATATAATATCATCGAATGAAATAGAGCACTGGGGGTGGCTTTCCATAAATTCTATATGAGTTTGTAATTTGTTCTCATCCTCCCAGTAATCATCACCATCAATTAATGCAGTATACTTGCTTTTGCTACAAGCTTTTAATAATCGCTTTAAATTTTTTACCATGCCTAAATTTTCTTTGCTTTTCAAAAATTCAAAAGTTACGTTTTTGCCAATTTCTACATTATTAATATAGTCTTCAACAATCCCTGCGGTTCCATCATGGGATTTATCTTCACAAATAATAATATTTAAGTTGAAATCACCCTTTTGTTTTATTATTGAATTAAGACAATCAACTATATATTTTTCGTGATTATACGCTAATACACCTACATTTACGGTAACTTTTTTTTGTTCTGTTCTATTCTCTATCTCAAGCAATCTAAAATATAGATTTTTCAATTTTTTTGGTATATCAACTTCACTGTTTAAATTTTTCTGATTTTTCATCAGTATACCGAAATTATTTGTTTCAAGTAATATTATATAATCATTTTTATATTGATCATAGCAGAATTTTACAGAATCCAAGTCTATGCGATTAAATATAATAATCCCACCCTCTCTTATTAGTGGTGAATAATTATTAAAATAAGCTTGAACACTTTGGAAATCATAGTTACCATCAATATGAAGCATATCTATTTCAATAGCTTGGAAATATTCAGCTTCAGAGTCTATGCCTTCAAAAAACTTATTGCTCCTTTTACTTAATATTTTATCCAAATCGTATTCTCTAACTTCATCAAGGAGAGAAGAGTCAATTCCATAAGCTTTTCCTTCATTATCCTTAAATGCCTGAGCAACAGAAAATAGACTAATACTTTTATACATACCAATCTCAACGTAATTTTTTAACTTAAAATAATATGCCAAATACGCCATAATATAATATATTGGTAATGAGTTATATCCTCCAGGCTCATTTAAAAGAGAACCTTTAATTCTGTTAAGAAGACTGTATTCCCATTTCATATTCTTTCACTCACTCCTCTTTTGTAATATTTTCTTAATTCTACTTATTTACATTTACTGTCGTATTATAATATGTTAATTAAATTAAAAATTCTACTAGTTTCGCTTAAAATAAATATAGAACCAAGCTTGTACTATTTGAATATATTAAATAGATAACATTAATAATATGGAACATCGTGGGTTCAAGTAAACCTCATCTAGTATGTTGCATTTTTTACTCTGTAGATAATTGTATATATAGATGTAAAAAACAATTTATTAAAGGTGAAATATTATACTTATAGATATTTCTCACATTCAAATAATAACGACATTAATAGTAAGAAATAATAAGTATATCAAAGTGATTAATTATTAGAAGTTAATATATGAACAAATTATAAGGCAAAACCTAAAATCTATAAGGAGGTAAAAATGAAAGGTATTATTTTAGCTGGTGGTTCCGGAACAAGACTATATCCAGTAACAAAAGCAATATCAAAACAAATACTCCCAGTATATGATAAGCCAATGATATATTATCCATTATCCGTGTTAATGCTTGCAGGTATAAAAGAAATATTAATTATTTCGACACCTAGAGATATAGCCACTTTTAAAGAGTTATTAGGTGATAAAAGTGATATAGGCCTAAAATTACAGTATGCCGTTCAGGAATATCCAAGAGGGCTTGCAGACGCTTTTATTATTGGAGAAGAATTTATAGGCAATGATAAAGTAGCATTAGTTCTAGGGGATAACTTTTTCTATGGATATGATTTTCCAGGAATACTAAAAAGAGTAGTAGATAGAGAAGAAGGAGCTATTATTTTTGGATATCATGTAGACAATCCAAGTGAGTTTGGTATTGTTGAATTTGATGAAAATAAAAATGTAGTATCAATTGAAGAAAAGCCAGAAAAACCAAAATCAAGTTATGCTGTTCCAGGGTTATATTTCTATGATAATAATGTAGTTGATATAGCTAAAAATATTAAGCCCTCTGCTAGAGGTGAACTAGAAATAACCGCAGTAAATAATGAATATTTAAGAAGAGGAAATTTAAGAGTAGAGCTTTTAGGTAAAGGATTTGCATGGCTTGATACAGGAACTCACAAAAGTCTTTTAGATGCATCTAATTTTGTAGAAACTATTCAAACAAGGCAAGGTTTATGTATAGCTTGTATAGAAGCGGTAGCTTACAGAAAAGGCTTTATAAATAGAGAGCAATTTTTAAAATTAGCAGAACCTTTTATGAAAACAGAATATGGTAGGTATTTATTGCAAGTTGCTGATGAATCTTTAACGACACTTTAGGAGGAAAGACTCCAGCTTCTATAAGTGGGAGTCTAAATCTCCTTCTGAAGTCGTTAATATTGCAGCATCGCAGATGGTGATTTAATATCTAAAAAGGAGTAGTTATATATGAAAATGTATTTGGTAACAGGTGGGGCTGGATTTATAGGTTCAAATTTTGTTCATCACATGTTAAATAAATATTCAGAGATAAAAATTATAAATTTAGATAAATTAACTTATGCAGGAAATTTAGAAAATTTAAAAGATGTAGAAAATAATCCAAACTATACATTTATTCAAGGCGATATATGTGATAAAGAGTTAATAGAAAAATTATTTTCAGAAAATGACATTGACTATGTTGTGAACTTTGCAGCAGAGTCACATGTAGATAGAAGTATAAAAGAACCTGAGATTTTCGTTAAGACAAATGTTTTAGGTACAGCAAACCTTTTAAATGTAGCTAAAAATGCATGGGAAGTACAAGGTGTATTTAAACAAGGTAAGAAATTTATACAAATATCTATGGATGAAGTATATGGAACACTCGGTGAAACCGGGTATTTTCTTGAAAATACACCACTAGATCCACATAGTCCATATTCTTCAAGCAAAGCAGGCGCGGATTTAATGGTGAAAGCTTTCTTTGATACCTATAAAATGCCTGTAAATATAACTAGATGTTCAAATAATTATGGACCATACCAATTCCCAGAAAAATTAATACCCTTACTAATAAACAATTGCTTAAATCATAAATGTCTACCAATATACGGTAATGGAATGAATATAAGAGATTGGTTATATGTAGAAGATCACTGTAAAGCAATAGATATTATTATAAATAGTGGTACAGTAGGTGAAATTTATAATATAGGTGGACACAACGAAAGAACTAATATACAAATAGTTAAAACTATTATAAATTACTTGAGCGAAAAAGTAGACAAAGAAATAACAGAAAAACTAATAACTTACGTTGAAGACAGAAAAGGTCATGACAAAAGATACGCAATAGATCCAACAAAGATAAAAGATGAATTAGGCTGGTATCCAGAAACTCCCTTTGAAGTAGGAATAAAAAGTACAATAAAATGGAATTTAGATAATAAAGATTGGATAAATAACATTACGACTGGTGAGTACGAAAATTATTACAACAATATGTATGAGAATAGTAAGTAAAATTATGCCAGTAATTATTAAAAATCATTTTCTTGCTAGCGTATATGGAAATAATGTAGTATGGGTACTAAAAAATAGCAAGAGTGAGGAAATTTTATCATATTTTACGTTGAAAAATAAAATAATTAAATGTAATACTTATAGAACAATTAATGAGATATGTAATGGGAATTATGCAGTGCACTTTGAGTATTATACGTCACCAGAAAAACGAGGTGAACATATTTATAAAATTAATGATGGCAATGAATATAATATTTGGCATGATGGTTGGGAAGAGGAATATAAATTATGTATCTTAAACTGATAAAAAATATGTTTTTTATATTATATATTTTGAAAGAACAGTTGAACTTGTATCAACTGTTCTTATTTTGTATTTTTTATCAGTTTTCTAAATTATATAAAATAAATATCTTAAATAATATATTATATATTAGATTATCTTGATAAGAAAATTGAATGATATGAAGAGTATGTTCTTAATATGAAAATAAACTAAAATAAGGTATAAATAATAATATGAAATAGTAGTAATAAATATATGAAAATAGCTTATGGAAATGAGGAGGAATATATGGAATATGTAACGTTAAATAATGGGGTGAAAATGCCCGTTTTAGGATATGGAGTTTATCAAATTGAAGATTTGAAGGAATGTGAGAGGTGTGTATTAGATGCAATTGAAGTAGGATATCGCTCAATTGATACTGCTCAGACGTATGGTAATGAAGAAGCTGTGGGAAGAGCAATTAAAAAGTGCAAAGTTCCAAGAGAAGAATTATTTATTACAACTAAAGTGTGGATATCAAATGCTGGATATGAAAAGGCAAGAACTTCTATAGAGAAATCACTTAAAAAGCTTCAACTTGAATATTTGGATTTAGTATTAATACATCAACCTTTCAATGATTATTATGGCACATATAGAGCTATGGAGGAAATGTATAAGAGTGGTAAAATAAGAGCTATAGGGGTAAGTAATTTTTATCCAGATAGATTAATAGATCTCATTAAGTTTAATGAGATAGTTCCAGCGATTAATCAAGTTGAAACACATCCATTTAATCAACAAGTAAAGGCTAAGAAAATCATGGATAAATATGGGGTACAAATTGAATCTTGGGCACCACTTGCAGAAGGAGAAAAGAATATCTTTACAAATGAAACTCTGAAAAAAGTTGGAGATAGATATAATAAATCTACAGCTCAAGTAGCATTAAGATATTTAATTCAAAGAGGTGTTATTGTTATTCCTAAATCTGTGCATAAAGAAAGAATGATTGAAAATTTTAATATATTTGATTTTAAATTAGATGATGATGATATGAATAATATTGCCAAATTAGACAAAGGAGAAAGTGCATTTTTCTCTCATCGTGATCCTGATGTTGTAGAAATTTTTGCTGGATTAGAGGAGTAATATAAAATATATGTAATTTCTTTTATAGGCAGAAGATTGATTAATAAATGATAAGAAATAAAGAAATAGCAAACTTTGTTTTTGAGAGTTGCTATTTTCTTTATTAATTTATAACTTATTACTTCTGCTTTTATAAAAGTAAATTAACGATTAAAATTATTGAGTTATTGAATAATCTTTTTTCTCTGGAATTATAAAAATTATAAATCTGAATAAAGTATATATTACTAATATTGTAGCTATAATTGTTTGTAATAAAACAACATATTTTAAAAATCCCATATTATATCCTATTTTACTTAAGTGAGACATGGTCATTTTCATTCCAATTCCACTTATAACAAAAGGAAATGTAAAAGCTGAATAGCTTGGGAAAAATGGCATTTTTAAATACTTTGGTAATTTAAATAGAACTATAATATATATTATGAATGATAAAATAGTTAAGAAAGTTATCATTAATAATGACTTTGTTTGTACTGATTGAATATATCCAGCAAGACAAAGGCTTACAGGAGCTGTATATATGCAGAATAGTGGTTTAGATGAATTAGGGATTTCTTTATATTTAGCATATCTATATGTTACAACCACAAGTAATATCATACATAATATAAATGCAAACCAAAATGCTAATGTGCCTATATTTGTTTTTTCAAAGGTTGGTGCAGAAACACTTGCAGCAGCTAGTCCAACATAAACTATAAAATATGTAGTAAAAACTTTTTTTATATTGAACTTTAATATAAATTCTATTGAGAAGTATACTATTAAAGTTAAATGAAGAAGTATTCCTAAATACCAAATATAAATAGCTTTTGGTCCTATAAAAGGCTTAATATAAGTAGATAAAAGCATTATAGCCATAGGAAATGTTGCAGATACACCGGCCATAATTGGATTTTTCATATCTTCTTTTATCATAGACGGATATATTACAATTTTACATATCAATAGTAATCCTAAAATTAAAGATATAACTCCGCATACTAAACGGATAGATTCAGAATAGCTTTGAAGTAAATTACCTAAAGCCGCAAATCCGAGCATTACCCCTGAAATAGGGAGTGGTATTTTCTTTATCATATTTTTTACTCCTATACTGTAACTAAGGTGTCTGTATTAACTAGATTTAGTTCTCTTACTATTATTTCAGCAACTTTTCCAGCAACCATACCTGTAAAATGTATACATTGCTCTTTATGAGCACCAGATGCCATATCAAACTCTTTAGTCAATATACGACAGCAAAGAGCATTTTTACCATTAGCTTCTTTAAACCAATCATGTAATTCCTTTGCTAATTCTAAATTTTTCTCTACTTTAGGATCTCCTTGTTTAGTACGGCCAAAGAATAGTCCTAAAGCCATAACCCCACCAGAAACTGCTCCACACAGACACTTAGAACGTCCAATGCCAACAGGGAATCCTGAAGCCATAGATATTATTTCTTCAGGTATATCTAACTCAAAGTTAGAACGTATTGAACTTATTAGTGCTTCAGAGCAGAAAAATCCTCCTCTAAATAAATTCTCAGCATCTTCAGATATTTTTCTTATGCTTACCTCTTTTTTCGCATTCATACAAAAATCCTCCATTTTATATAATCACTTTCATTATAAATTATAAGGAAATTAAATACAAATTTATATTTTAATCAAATAAATAAATACTAGTATTTTAAAGAAGAGAAGGAATTAAGGGATAATAGTGCATTTGATTTCGGACTTATTGGTGAAGATATTAGAATGATTTTATGTTTCAAGTATAGATGTTTTAGGGAATATTTTATGGTATAATTTTAGAAAATGATTTATAATAATTTTCGGCATAAAATAGGAGAATTAAAACCATTGATAGTTATAGATAAGTTAAATAATTATATAAATAATCATAATATTGAAGATATAAATTACAATATAGCTTCCTTTATAGTTAATAATATAGAAAGTGTTCCTAATTATAATATAACTGAGCTTTCAAAACTTTGTTTTGTATCTCAAGCAACTACTAGTAGATTTATAAAAAAGCTTGGTTATGTTGATTATAATGCTTTTAAAGAGGAATGTTTGCTTTATATAGAGGGAGTAAAAAATAATATAGATAATAATTATACCGATATAAATTTATTAAGTCAGGATTTAAAATTATTTTATAGTAAAATAGATTATATAGATATTAATAATGTAGCTTCAACTATAAATAGTTATGATAAAGTTTATATATCAGGGTTAAATTATTGCTATTTAATGGCACAATACTTTCAAATGGAATGTCACCCATTTGGAAAAATAGTTAAAGTTATTGAAGATAATGAAGAAATACAAAATATAAGTAGTGATAGTTTATTATTGATATTTACTACATCAGGAAATTTTTTTAATGGAAATAGAATTATTAAAGAATATATAAGAAATTGTAAAGGCGAAAAATTAGTTATTTCAATACAAGATTTAGATAATAGAACTAAAAAATTGTTTAACAAGCATCTTATTTTAGATATTGATATTGGAGTAAAAAATAGTCGTTATGTTATGATGGCACTTTTAGATAATATAATAGAAGAGTTAAAAAATGCGAGATGAGTTAGTTACAAATCATCTCGCTTTTTTATTCAGAATTTGAATGAAAATATTTTAATAGGAATTTAAGTATATAATTTAGTCATCAAGTAAATTTTTTAGAGGAGGAAAAAAGATGAGTTTACCAAAGGATTTTTTATGGGGAGGAGCAACTGCTGCTAACCAATTTGAAGGTGGATATAGAGAAGGTGGAAAAGGCCTTAGTACTGCAGATATTATGACAGGAGGTACTCACACAACGCCAAGAAGAGTTACACCTAAGTTAGAAGAAGGAACATACTATCCAAGCCATGAGGCTATAGATTTTTATCATCATTATAAGGAAGATATAAAATTATTTGGAGAAATGGGATTTAAGGTTTTTAGAATGTCAATAAATTGGACTAGAATATTTCCAAATGGAGATGAGTTAGAGCCAAATGAAGAAGGATTAAATTTCTATGACAATGTTTTTGCTGAATTAAAGAAATATAATATAGAACCATTAGTAACAATATCACATTATGAAATGCCTTTTGGATTAGTTCAAAAGTACAATGGATGGGCAAGTAGAGAAGTGATTGATTGCTATGTTAGATATTGTGAAACTATATTTAATAGATATAAAGATAAAGTTAAATATTGGTTAACATTTAATGAAATTAACTGTTTAACACATCCATTTGGTGGGCTTATGGCTGGTGGAATCATACCAGAAGGTGGAGCTGATCTTGCACTTAACTTTGGAGATGAAAAAGATGAAAGTAAACAACTTAGATTCCAAGCACTTCATCATCAATTTATAGCAAGTGCAAAGGCTGTTAAATTAGGACATGAAATTAATAGTGATTTCAAAATAGGATGTATGATTGCATATATGTGTACTTATCCTTATACATGTAATCCAGAGGATGTATTCTTAGCTCAAGAAAGAGATAATATAAATAACTTCTTATGTTCAGATGTTCAAGTAAGAGGTGCATATCCAGGATTTGCAAAGAGATATTTTAAAGAAAATAACATAGAAATAAAGATAGAAGAAAATGATGAGCAAATATTAAAAGAGGGTTGTGTAGATTACTATACATTTAGCTATTACATGTCAAACTGTTCAACAGCAGATAAGGAAGTGGAAAATGCTACAGGAAACATAATGGGAGGAGCAAAGAATCCATATCTTAAAGCTAGTGATTGGGGATGGCAAATTGACCCTAAAGGTTTAAGATGGGTATTAAATAACATTTATAACAGATACCAAATCCCTATGATGGTTGTAGAAAATGGATTAGGTGCAGTTGATAAAGCTGAAGAAGATGGATCTATTAAAGATGATTATAGAATTAGATATTTAAGAGATCATATAATTGAAATGAAAGAAGCAGTTGAAGATGGAGTAGAATTAATAGGATATACTCCTTGGGGATGTATAGATTTAGTAAGTGCATCAACAGGAGAAATGAAAAAAAGATATGGATTTATCTATGTAAATAAAGATAACGATGGAAACGGAGATTTAAGTAGAAGTAAGAAAGATAGTTTCTATTGGTATAAAAAAGTTATAGAAAGTAATGGAGAAAATCTAGACTAGGCACTTGAAAAGAAATAACAAGTCAAAGATTGAAGCATATTTGTCACGAGACTAGGAGTTAAAATCCTTTCATAGTGCCACTATGTAAGGGTTTTGACGACGACGTATAGTGGCAAATAGGCGAAAATACTGGCTTGTTATTTCTTTGATTGTGACTTAATAATTTAGAGGAGAATATTAATGAATAAAAAGTTGATTTTCATAGATGTCGATGGAACACTTTGTGATTTAGCAGGAGAAGTACCAAAATCAGCTAGAGAAGCAATTCAAGAAGCTAGGGATAATGGGCATTTAGTGTACATTTGTACAGGTAGGTCAAAACCAGAAATTAATGATGATATAGAGTCAATTGGATTTGATGGTATGATTTGCGCAGGTGGAGGATATATTGAAGTTGATGGTGAAACATTAATGCATAAAAAAATGCCTGAGGAACTTGTAATAAGATTAATAGAGTATTTTAATAAATATGATATTGCTTACTATATTGAATCAAATGATGGTTTATTTGGAAGTTTAAATTGCAAAGATGCTATTTTGGGACAAGTTACTAATGGACTTAATGAAAATAGTAAGGCCTATGAAGAAGCAATAGAAGAAATTAAATGGTTTAATGAAATATTAGATAAACATAAGAATAAACAAATTGATTATAGTAATGTAAATAAGATTTCATTTATTAGCAATGGTCATCCTTATGAAGATGTATTTAATACTTTTAATAAAGACTTAGAACTATATCATAATACAGTACCACAATTTGGATCTGAGAGCGGGGAAGTTGGTATTAAAGGTATAAGTAAATATACAGCTATTAAGTTTGTTATTGATTATTTAAATATAGATAAGAGTAATACATTAGCTTATGGTGATGGAGAAAATGATATAGAGATGTTTAGATGTGTTAACCATGGTGTAGCGATGGAAAATGCAAAGCCAAAGTTGCTTGAAATAGCTGATGAAGTAACATATAGTGCTAGCAATGGTGGTATATATTTTAGCTTTAAGAAAAACAATTTAATATAGAACTTAGATTATAGAGAAGATGGATATTTTTCAAAGAAAAATATCCATCTTATTATTTTGTTTTTAACTTCTATATCAATACCTAAGGATCTTAAACTTAATTTATAAAGGATATATATAAAGAATATGTTTTAAAACTAATTTAATTAAATAACTAATTAAATAAACTTAATTATTGCTTTTTAGATAATTTTTTGTATGCATTAAGTTTATAACTTACATTTTTATCATAGTCGAATTTAAAATAATGAGTGTATATACAATCTAAAACATATAATAAAGATAATCTTGTTGAAAAAGAAGAAATTTTATTAAAGTGGTTTTCATTTGAACTTAAATACAACTGATAGTTTGCATACTTAGTAAGAGGACTTTCAGTTGTAGAAGATATTAAAATAATTGGAGTTTTATTCTTTTTTAAAATCTCAGCTATATTTTCTGCTATTAATCCTCTGCCCTCAAAGGATACAATTATTGCAATATGATTTTCGTCACTAGTAGAAGCTGTTAATAGTTGATGGTATTCTTCTATAGGAACATTAATAAATGTTCCTATTTCTTGCATTTGAAATTTAAAGTTCTCAGCAAAATAAATATTCCCAGCAGATGTGTAAAAATCTATGTATTTTGCTTTTTTTAAAGCATCAGAAATTAATTTTAATTGTTCAAGATCTATTAGATTTAAGGAAGATACCAGGGTTTGTTCATACAATTCCTTCATTCTAAGAACAATTTCATATTGTGTTTCATTTTCTTTAAAAGGATAGTTATAATCTATTAAACTTTTCTCTTTCAAATATTCATTAATAGAAGAAGATACTTGTATTTTTAATTCTGATAGACCTATTAAATCTAACTTCTGACATAATCTATAAATTGTTGAAGTTGAAATAAAGCATGCTTCACTAATTTCAGCAGCACTCATCTTTACAAAAATTTCAGGATTATCTTGCATATATGTAACTAATGTTTTTTCGTTTTCAGTTAAATTAGTTAGTTTATTCAATTTACTAAAAATGTTCATGAAGATCACCTCATGAACATTATATAATATTTTATTAAATTTTAGTGTTTAAAGTTTATAGATAGTTTAAATATCTATATCTTTTATATATTTATCTAGTGTATAAGCAATACCATCTTCTTCATTAGATAGAGTGACTTCATCAGCTATAGCTTTTAAGTCATCTACAGCATTAGCCATAGCTACTCCTATACCAGCATATTTAACCATTGAAGCATCATTATGCCCATCTCCAAAAGCAATCATTTCTTCCTTTTTATAGCCCATAGGAATTAATACGCTATCTAAAGCCTTAGCTTTATCAATTCCTTTAGCAGTAAACTCGAAGTAGACAGCTGCTGTAAACATACAACTTAAAGTATCTTTAAATGGTTCCATCATTTCTTTATAATTTTCTTGTAGATATTCTGGGTCACCTGCAGTTAAAATTTTATTTAATGGATAATCAGCAAAAGCTGCTAAATCCTCTTTCTCACATAGTTTAAATTTACCACCACGAGCTTCATATTGAATTATATTAAAAGGTGAGCCGTTGTACATTACTTCATTATTGAAAACATCATTAACATACATATAATTACCTTTATCAATCATAGGTTTAACATCAAAATTCTTCATATGTTCAAGAACGGCTTGTCCTTCTTCGATGCTCATAGTTTCATTAAATAGAACTTCATTAGTTTGACAATCGACAACCTTAGACCCATTAAAAGAAACTAAAAGTCCATTATTTTCATTCATTTTCAATTCACTAGCAAGATCCATTAATCCAGAGGTAGGTCTCCCTGAGGCTAAAACTAGTATAGCTCCTGCTTCTTGTGCTTTAATTAAAGCATTTTTAGTTTTTTCAGTTACTACTTTTTTACTATTAGTTAATGTACCATCTACATCCATAATAATTACTCTTATATTACTCATTTATCTTTCCTCCATAGTTATTTTTATTTAATTATACTAATACTGATTTTATAAATGAATAGAATAATTGAATAATGAGTAATATATATCAAAAATAATAAGGTTAGTAAATAATAATATGAAATAAGTCTATCATTTTTAAAAAATTTTACTGAATTTAACAGAAGTATAAAAGAGAAAATTATACAATTGGAGATATAAAAACCTCAGAAATGTAGTGGTTAATTATACGTATAGAGATATATCATATATTCAAATTATTGAGCATAAGCGTTTTGAATTTGGAACATAGCCTAAAACAGTTATTAGTTGTGAATATAGTAGAGAATGGAGTAGGGGAGATGATTCATATTATCATATCATCCTATTAAGCGTGAGAGTTGCTTAGGATTTATAGTTAGCTACAAAAGCTTAACGATTCCTTATAGTATTTAATTGGAAAATATTGATCTATTGATGTAAAGAGTAAAAAATGATATTATAGGATTATAATTTAATAGAAAATCCACAGGTTTCTGTGGGAGAGGTTCGAAACCATCCCTCTATAAAAAACTAGGAACAAAGACTTTATGGTCGTACTATATCCTTGGTACGACCTTTTTTAATGGTCTTGTTACTTATACCTTGAGATGGTTCTCAGGGTATTTTTTTATGAAAAAATTATTTATATAAAGGGAGATAAATTATGATTAAGAAAAAGGTAATAATAGATTGTGATCCAGGAATTGATGATTCTTTAGCTATAATGATGGCATTAAAATCAGAGGAATTAGATGTTAGAGGTATTACAATAGTATCTGGTAATGTGCATGGTAAAAAAGGAGCAGAAAATGCATTGAAGATTCTTAAAGCCTTAGATAGATTAGACATACCAGTATATATTGGAAGTTGTGATCCTTTAAAGAGGGAGTTAATTACAGCTGAGGATACTCATGGTTCAGATGGACTTGGCGAAAGCTTTTTACCAATGATAGATGAAGTAAGATATAAAGAAGGTGCTGTAGATTTTATTTTAGAGACCTTAAAGTCAAGAGATGTTACAGTAATTGCTTTAGGACCTTTAACTAATATAGCAAAAGCTTTGGAAAAGGATGAGGAAGGAATAAGGAATATGAAGGAATTAGTTCTTATGGGTGGGGCCTTTAAAAGCTTTGGAAATTGTTCTCAAGTTGCTGAATTTAATTTTTGGGTTGATCCCCATGCTACAGAGAAGGTATTTAAAGATCTAAATAGGAGAATTATAATGGTGGGGCTTGATGTTACAAGACAGTGTGTCTTAACTCCAAATTACATAGAGATGATAAAACAATTTAATGAACCATTAGGAGATTTAATAATAAATATAACAAGATTTTATGTGGATTTTCATTGGGCTCAGGAAAGAACTTTAGGGTGCGTTATAAATGATCCTCTTGCAATAGCGTATTTTATTGATCCTGAATTATGTTCAGGCAATGAGTATTATGTTGATATAGTAACAGAAGGGAAGGCTATAGGAATGTCTTTAGTAGATGAAGGAAACTTTTACAGAAAAAGAAGCAATTGCTTAGTTTTAACTGAAGTAAATTCAAAAGATTTTATGAAGATGTTTTTAATAAGAATATTTCCTAATCATAGGGAAGATATATTATCAGTTTTAAATAACGACAAATATGGATTAAATTAGAAGGAGAGTATAAAAGTTATGAATAATAGGGGAAAAAATAAAACAATTTTTATGGGGTTAGCTATAGCTATTAATTTAGTTGGTGGATTTATTGCATTGTCTCTTAAACTTCCAATCTATCTTGATACTATTGGTACTATTTTAGTTTCAATATTATTTGGACCAATAAGTGGAGCAATAGTTGGAGGGTTATCAGCTACAGTTAATGGTATTACATTTGATCCAATATCTTTATATTTTATACCAGTACAATTAGTTTTAGGTATTAGTACAGGAATAGTATTTAAAAGTAAAGAATCTAATGGTATTAAATCTGTTTTTAAAATAGTAGTAATTACATTATTAGCATCAGCAACGGCTGCGGTTATTGCTTCATTTGTATTTGATGGAGTAACAACATCCGGATCAAGTATTTTAGTTGCAATATTAAAAAATTCAGGTATAAGTATTATAACTGCCGTTTTTTCAACTCAAATTTTTACTGATTTATTAGATAAGGCAGTAAGTTTTGGAGTGGTTTTTTCAATTATTGGAATGTTGCCGTTAAATATAAAGAGTAAAATTGTAAGGAATGAATAGAATGAATAGATACAATTCGATAACAGAAAAAAATAGAAGAGAAATAGTATTACTAAAGGCATTACCATGTATCTGGGGAAAGTGTTCATTTTGTGATTATATAGAAGATAATTCAAATGATGTATCAAAAATTAATAAGATTAATAAAGAAGTACTAGATAATGTTAAGGGGATATATGGAGTGTTAGAAGTAATTAATTCAGGAAGTTGTTTTGAATTGCCAAGTGCCACTTTAGAACATATAAGAAAAATAATAAAAGAAAAGAATATTAAAAAATTATTTTTAGAAAGTCATTGGTGTTATAAAAATAGATTACAAGAAATGAGAGATTTTTTTGGTATAGAAATAGTTTTTAAAATTGGAGTAGAAAGTTTTAATAATGATTTTAGAAATATAGTGTTAAATAAAAATGCTAATTTTAAAGATTATAAAGAGGTAAAAAAATACTTTTCCTCAGTGTGTCTATTAGTGGGAATAAATGGGCAAAGTAAAGAAATGATAAAAAATGATATTGATATAGTATTAAATAATTTTGATTATGGAACTATAAATATTTTTACTGAAAATAGTACCAGCATAAAAAGGGATGAGGAGTTAATTAAATGGTTCAACAATGAGTATAGATTTTTAGAAAAAGTAGAAAAAATTGAGGTGTTATTTGAGAATACTGATTTTGGTGTAGGGGAGTAATATAGCTACTATATAAAAGGTTTGAGCGTACTATGCTGATAATATATGATTTCACACACAAAGTGAAGATTTAGTAATAGATAGAGATAATTCTATTTCAAAATATATTAAAGCATAGCTAAGAATAAAGTGATGCATACAAAAAAATAAATAACATAATATTTAATCAAAAAAGCCACGATATATATTATTGTGGTTTTTTTATATAGAAAAAATTTAAAAATAGTGGTATATTATTTAATTATGAATTTATTATAAAAATATAGTAAAATTATAAATATATTAATAAATGCAATTTAAATAAAGCGAGAAAATTAAATAGTTATAGCTGAGGAGTGAATATTTTGGTTAAAATTGCAAAATTAGATTTGAAATTGATGATTCATAGCATATTTATGGGAGTATTAGTAGGTGCATTTACATGGGCATTTCTAAGTTTGGTAACCTTTGGAACTAATTTTATATGGAAGACAGTAGGTGATTTTTTAAATGTGAAATATTGGACGATAGTTATTGCTACTATTGGTGGTGTTTTAGTAGGGCTTACTCAAAAATATCTTGGAGAATATCCCAAGTATATGCCTGAAACTTTAGAGGAGTATAAGAAAAATAAAAGAATAGAATATAAATCTGTAAAAAATTCAATAATTAATTCGTTAACAATACTTTTTTTTGGAGCAAGTGTTGGGCCAGAAGCAGCATTAACAGGTATTGTGGGAGGAATAAGTACATATATTGGAGATAAGATGAAGGAGAGGTTTAAAAAGAAAAATATAGCAGTTGGGAATTCAGATGTTGTAATAGAATATAGTATTCAAGCAAGTGCTAGTATTATATTTAATGCACCTTTATTTGGACTATATACATTAACAGGTGAGGAAGAAAATGATTCAAAGATTCTAAAAAAAATAAAAACTATAGTATATACAACTACTACTGTATCTGGTTTTTTAGCATTTTTTCTATTATCAAAGATTAATCATAGAGAATCATTCATTGTTAAATTCGGAGAGAGTAATATAACAATAAAGGAGATTATTTGGGCAATTCCATTAATATTAATAGCTATGTTACTGGCATATATATATAAAGCTTATGGTGTTATACTTCATAAAGCATTAAAATCTATTGAAAATAAAAAATTACTAAAAGGAATAATCGGAGGAGTAATTATAGGGATATTTGGAACAATTTTTCCTTATACATTATTTTCAGGAGAACATGAGTTGAAAAAACTAGTATTTGAATGGGGCAGTATGTCAGGTTATATGTTGATATTATTATCATTATTAAAACTTCTACTAACTGAGATTTGCTTATCTACAGGTCATAGAGGAGGACACATCTTCCCATTGATTTTTGCAGGTAGTTGTGCAGCTTATGGTGTATCAATGTTATTTTCATTAGATCCAGTTTTTTGTCTTGCTATAATTGTAACAGGTCTTGCAAGTAAGGCAATAGGAAATATGTTTGTAGCAATATTTCTATTAATATTCTTTTTCCCACCAAATGCTATAATACCTATGATAATGGCAGCGGCTGCTGGAAATATGTTTAATAAACTTGAAAATAAAAATTAAAGATACATAAATATAGATCGTAAAATAAAAAAATTATAAGTGAAACATGAATAAAATTAAAGGAAAATCGATAAAAATAGATACATATATTAAAATTAATCAATCTGTGAAAGATAATGTAAGAACGTGTTGACAATGTTTACAAATGGTGATAAACTAAATATAAATAAAGAACGATTTTAGGATTGTAACTGATAGTGCAGGCAAAACCTAAATTAATTTAAGATTTTTTAAGTAATAATACTTAAAAATTTTTATATTAATTTAGGTTTTTTATTTTTTAAAATTCTGTAATAATTGAAATGTATTAGGAAATTAAGAGAGGGAGGTTACCTAAGTGATAATACATAAAGTATTAAATAATAATGCTATTACAATACTTAATGATAATAATGAAGAAACAGTAGTTATGGGAAGAGGAATAGCATTTCAAAAGAAAAAGGGTGATGAGATAGATAAATCCCTTATAAACAAGATTTTTATACTAGAAAATAAGTTAAATACTGATAAGTTAATTAATTTAATTAGTGAAATTCCAATAGAATACATTCAAATAGCAGAAGAAATAATTAGCTATGCAGAAAATAAATTGGAAAAAAAGTTAAATGAAAACATATATTTAACTCTTACAGACCATATAAGTTTTTCAGTAACTAGATATAGAGAAAATACTCTTATAAGAAATTCTATGTTATGGGATATTAAAAGGTTATATAAACAAGAATTTTTAATAGGAATAAAAGCTTTAGAAATAATAAAGGAAAAGGTAGGAATTCAGTTGCCAGAGGATGAAGCCGCCTCAATAGCATTGCATATTTTAAATGGACAACTTAATAAAGATATACCAGAAATAGTGGACATGATGAATATTGTTCAAGAAATACTGGATATTACAAAATATAGTTTAAATATAGATTTTGACGAAGAAACATTAAATTATTATAGATTTGTAACACATTTAAAGTTTTTTGCTGAAAGAATTTTTAACAATAGCTATTATGAAGATACTGATAATGATTTATATTATATGATAATAAACAAATATCCTAGATCCTTTAAATGTAGTAAAAAAATTAAAGAATTTATTGCTATGAAATATGGCAATAATATTACAAAAGAAGAGTTGTTATATTTAACGATTCATATTGAAAGAGTAGTTCAAAAAAAATAATATAAAGAAAGTGTTAGGATTGTAACTGGCAAGGCAGGCAAAACCTAAGTTCATAGTTAGATATTCTATATAGTAGAGTGTTTTTAATGATTGAATTTAGGTTTTTTATATATTTAAAAGGAGGTGAGGCTTATCAAAAAATTTAATTCAATTAAGAATTAGGTTAGGATTGTAACTGTTAAATCAGGCAAAACCTTCAATTCAAAATTATTTCAGAGCTTAATTTAAGTAAAATATTTGAAATGGAGGACTAATTATGGATTTAAAAAAAACAGCAATTGAAATTTTGGAGAAAGTTGGTGGAGAGAAAAATGTAATTCATTTAACTCATTGCGCTACAAGGCTAAGATTTAATCTTAAGGATTCTTCAACAGTAAATAAGGATGAGGTAAAAAAGATTAAAGGAGTTTTTGGAGTTGTTGATAAAGGCGGTCAATTCCAAGTAATAATAGGAAACGATGTTTCTAGTGTATATAATGAATTAATTAAGCTTGGGAACTTGCAAAAGGGATCAGTAGAAGATAGCAAAGCAGAATCAAAGTTTAAGTTTTCAGATGTATTTGATATTATATCTGGGATTTTCGTTCCAATAGTACCAGCTATAGCAGGTTGTGGATTATTAAAAGCTTTCTTAGCACTTTCAACAACACTAGGGATTCTGTCTAAAGATAGTCAGACATATTATATTATGAATTTTGTAGCGGATACAGCATTTTATTTCTTGCCAATTTTATTAGCATACACAGCAGCAATTAAGTTTAAATGTTCGCCATATATAGCTATGGTATTGGGTGGTGTTTTATTACATCCAAGTTTTTCAGCATTAGTTGCTGTAGGTGACCCTGTTAAATTATTTGGATTACCTGTAACATTAGCTAAGTATGGATCATCCGTAGTACCTATTATATTGATAGTTTGGGCAATATCATATGTTCAAAGGTTTTTTGAAAGAGTTATTCCAAAAGCACTTAAACTTGTATTTGTTCCTTTATGTACTATATTAGTTATGGCACCAATTGCATTAATAGTTATAGGACCATTAGGTACTATAATTGGTGATGCTTTAGCTAACGGAATAATGTTTTTAGATAGTAAGGCTACGTGGGTTTTACCAGTAATGATGGGAGCATTTTCACCTTTAATGGTAATGACAGGAATGCACTATAGTATAATCCCAGGAGTATTTGCACAAATGGCATCACAAGGATACCAAACAATTATTCCAGGAATGATGCTATCTAATGTTGCGCAAGGAGCTGCAGCACTTTGCGTAGGAATTAAATCAAAAAATACTGAATTAAAACAATTAGGTACATCAGCAGGAATTACAGGTTTACTAGGAATTACAGAACCAGCATTGTATGGTGTAACTATGAAATTAAAAAGACCACTTTATGCTGTAATGATTGGGGGAGCTTGTGGAGGGCTATATGCTGGACTAACTGGAGTTAAAGCTTATGCTCCTAATGGAGGTTCACCTTTACAATTGCCAGTATATATAGGTCCTGAACTGTCAAATGTAGTTAATATTATAATAGCAATGGCTATATCTTTTGTTGTTACTTTTATTATTACTTGGATATTAGGATTTGAAGATCCAGTTAATGAAGAAGAAATACAAGAAACTATAGAAGAAAAGACAGAGAAAAAGACTCCACTTAATAATAAGATCACTATATCAAGCCCGCTATCTGGAAAAAGTATTTCGCTATCTGAAGTAAATGATGAAACATTTGCTAGTGGAATTGTAGGAAAAGGAATTGCTTTTGAGCCAAATGAAGGTAAAGTATTTTCACCTGTAAAAGGAAAGATTTCGACTATATTTAAAACTAAACATGCCATAGGAATAACTTCAGAAGATGGGGTTGAGATGTTAATTCACATTGGATTAGATACAGTTGAGTTATGTGGAGAACACTTCACTGCTCATGTTAAAGACGGAGATACTATTAGCGTAGGTGATTTATTAGTAGAATTTGATTTAGAAAAAATAAAGGCTAAGGGATATGATGTTGTCACACCACTAATCATTACAAATACAGATAATTATTTGGAAGTGGTACCAAGTGATAATAAAAATGTTAAGTCTGGAGAAACAGTACTAACAATATTGTAGTTAAAAAGTGATCCTGGTCAAAAAAATATTTTTTGACTAGGATCATATAATATCAACAATATAGGTTTCATAAAATATTAAATACTTATTTTTAGGAGGAAGAATATGAATAATAATTTAAATAGATTCCCAGAAGGATTTTTATGGGGAGGAGCTGTAGCAGCTAATCAATGCGAAGGTGCATGGAATGTTGGCGGTAAAGGAGTAAGTGTATCAGATGTAGCTACAGCAGGGGCTTTTGGAGTCCCAAGAGAGTTTACAAATGGAGTTATAGAAGGAAAATATTATCCTTCACATGAAGCAATAGATTTATATCATAAATATAAGGATGATATAAAATTATTTGGAGAAATGGGCTTTAAATGCTTTAGAACATCTATTGCGTGGACAAGAATATTCCCACTAGGGGATGAAGCTGAAGCTAATGAGGATGGTTTAAAATATTATGACGATTTATTTGATGAATGTTTAAAGTGCGGCATAGAGCCAGTAGTTACAATTTCACATTATGAGATGCCTTATGGTCTAGTTGAGAAATACGGTGGATGGAGAGATAGAAGATTAGTTGATTTTTACATTAATTATTGTAATGCAATTTTTAATAGATATAAGAATAAAGTTAAATATTGGATGACTTTTAATGAAATTAATGTTATAGCAGTTAATCCATTTATACCAGGAGGACTTAGATTTACAGAAGGTGAGAACAGAGAGCAGATTATATATCAAGCAGCTCATCACCAATTTGTAGCTAGTGCTAAGGCTGTTGAGTTGGGACATAAAATAAATCCAGAGTTTAGAATTGGTTGTATGATACTATATCCATTAGCATATGCAGAAACATGTAATCCAGAAGATGTTTTAAAAGTAGATGACTTTATGAATAAGAGAACATACTTTTTTGGAGATGTTCAAGCAAAAGGATATTATCCAAATTATATGAAACAATATTTTAAGATAAATAACATCGAAATCAAGATGGAAGAAGATGATGAGAGAATCTTAAAAGCTGGAACTGTAGATTTTATTGGATTCAGTTATTATATGTCTTTAGTTGTTAGTGAAAACAATGATGGAAAGACACTAACTGGAGGAAATATGTCTAAAGGAATTAAGAATCCATATCTTAAAGCTTCAGATTGGGGATGGCAAATAGATCCACTTGGATTTAGAATATCATTAAATAATCTATATAATAGATATGAATTACCTTTATTCTGTGTTGAGAATGGTTTTGGAGCCGTTGATACAATTGAATCAGATGGATCAATCAATGATGATTATAGAATAGATTATTTAAGACAACATATTACAGAAATGAAGAAAGCTATTACAATAGATGGAGTAGAAATGATAGGATACACTCCATGGGGATGTATAGATTTAGTTAGTGCTGGAACTGGAGAGATGAAGAAACGTTATGGATTCATATATGTTGATAAAAATAATGAAGGAAATGGAACATTAGAAAGAATTAGAAAGAAAAGTTTCTATTGGTATAAAAATGTTATTTCTTCAAATGGAGAAGAGTTATAAAATATAATAAAAATATAGCTATACAAAAGAATAAAAAATTTTTGATAAAGCTTATGGAGGTAACAATGAGTAAGATTAAATTCCCAGAAAATTTCTTATGGGGTGGGGCTACTGCTGCAAATCAATTTGAAGGTGGATATAGAGAAGACGGAAAAGGATTAAGCACATCGGATATGCTAACAGGAGGAACTGTTTCAGAAGCTAGAAGAATAACTACTGAATTAGAAGAAGGTACTTACTATCCAAGTCATGAAGCTATTGATTTTTATAATAGATATAAAGAAGATATAGCATTATTTGCAGAAATGGGCTTTAAGACATTTAGAATGTCTATAAACTGGACAAGAATTTTTCCAAATGGTGATGAATTAGAGCCTAACGAAGAAGGGTTAAAATTTTATGATAATGTATTTGCTGAGTTAAAGAAATATAATATCGAACCTTTAGTAACATTATCTCATTATGAAACACCATATGGATTAACTAAAAAACATAATGGCTGGTTAAGTAGAGAAACTATAGATTGTTTCATAAGATACTGTGAAGTAGTATTTAATAGATATAAAGATGTAGTAAAATACTGGTTAACATTTAATGAAATAAATATCACAACACATGGTGGAGCTGCTGCATTTTTAGGAGCAGGTGTATTATTTGACGGCATTAGAGAAATAAAACTTACAGGTTTTGAAGATATGCATTATCAAGAATGTTTCCAAGCATTACATCATCAATTTGTAGCTAGTGCAAAAGCAGTTCAATTAGGACATTCAATAAATCCAGGGTTTAAAATTGGATGTATGATAGCTAACCCTACTTATTATCCTTATAGCTGTCATCCAGATGATATATTATTAGCAGAATATAAAAATGAATTCAGTGTATTTTTATGTGGTGATGTTCAAGTAAGAGGTGAATATTCAGGATTCGCAAAGCGTTACTTTAGAGATAATAATATAGTAATTAAAATGGAAGAGGGAGATTTAGAAACAATAAAAAATGGGACAGTAGATTTTTATACATTTAGTTATTATGCATCACTTTGTGTTACTGAAAATACAGATGTACAAGGCGCTGAAGGAAACTTTGCAAGAGGTGTTAAAAATCCATATTTAGAAGCAAATGAGTGGGGATGGCAAATAGATGCTAAAGGATTAAGATATGTACTAAATAGATTATATGGAAGATATCAAATACCATTAATGGTAGTTGAGAATGGTTTAGGTGCCATAGATACAGTTGAGGAAGATGGTTCAATAAATGATGATTATAGAATAGCGTACTTAAAAGCTCACATTGAGCAGATGAAAGAAGCTATTGATGATGGAGTTGAATTATGGGGATATACTCCTTGGGGATGTATTGACCTTGTAAGTGCAGGAACTGGAGAAATGAAAAAACGTTATGGATTTATATATGTTGATAAGGAAAATGACGGTACAGGAACATTGGATAGGTCAAGAAAGAAGAGTTTTTATTGGTATAAAAATGTAATAAAAACAAATGGTGAAGAGTTATAAAAATTTTAATATTTACTGGAATATTAAAGATATTAAGTATATTTAAATTAAATAGATATAGTAAGGAGTTGTTGTAGAATGATTAAAATAATCAGGAGCACGGCTCCTTTTAAAATTAAAAAACATGTAGTAGTACATTTCTTATTTACGGAAAGTGCTATAAAACTATTAACATCAGTTAAGATATTTAAAAGATATATAACGGTCAGGGGTGATTCTTTAATTTATAATTCATTAGAATATCAATCAAGTATTAAGAGTAAAGCATTTTAGTTAAAATTATGTCTTAGGCTCTCATTTCAAATTACAATAAAAGAAGAAAAATAGCTATAAATATGCTTGCCTTTTTATATAAATCTTATTATTAGTACATTAAGATGCTCCATGTATTTTTTTTCTAATAAGATATGTTAATTGGTTTGCATTTTTAATTTACATTTGAATATATATGTATAAATTTAAAATGGAGGTGTTATAATGAAAAAATCAAAATTGTTTACAGCTTTATTGCTATCTGCTACACTTTTGACATCTTTGTGTACTAATATAACTTTACCTAAAAAAGCTCAAGCAGCTACTACTATAAGAGTTGACCCAAATATGCAATATCAAACATTAGAAGGATTTGGTGTAAATCTTGCTTGGTGGGGAAATACAATTGGAAAATGGCCAGAAGATAAAAGAAACGAAATTGCTGATTTATTATTTAGTGAAGATGGTCTAGGAATTAATGTGCTTCGTTTTAATATTGGGGGAGGCGATGATCCAGGTCATAACCATATGAATTCAGGAAGCTTTGTAAATGCAGAAATGGAGGGTTATCAACCATCACCAGGAGTATGGAATTGGGATGGTGATGCTGGTGAACGTGAAATGTTAAGGTTAGCAAAAGAGAGAGGAGTAAATATATTTGAAGCTTTTGCAAATAGTGCACCATATTGGATGACTAAATCAGGTTGTAGTGCTGGGAATACTCTATCCCTTCCAAATTTCAATACAAAATACGAAAACGATTTTGCTGATTATCTTTTAAAAGTAACTCAACATTTAAAGGATACTATGGGAATAAACTTTAGAACAATTGAACCTTTTAATGAGCCTGATGGTTTTTGGATGGCAGGCCGTCCTCAAGAAGGAATGATAGTAGAACCATGGGTACAAAAAAATATTATAAATGTATTAAAAGCTAAAATTGATTCTGCTCAAACAGGGATTGAAATTACTGCAAATGATTCTTGGAGTATGGATAAATTAGCAGACCATGTGAATCATTATGATTCAAATGCAAAAAATGCTATTTCCCAGTTTAATGTTCATTCATATAGTGGTAGCGATAGAATAGGTGTTAGGGAATACGCTAAGACTAATAATAAGAGATTATGGATGAGTGAATATGGCACAGGCTCGGGTACAGATTTAAATGCTATTTCAAATGGATTAACATTATCAGATACAATTATAAGAGATTTAAGAGATATGAAGCCTGATGCGTGGGTATATTGGCAACCAGTAGAAAATATTGAACAAAGAAGTGATTCATGGGGATTTATACAAGCTCGCTACTTAGATACAACTTATCAGTACACAACTACTAAACAATATTATACCTTTGGACAATTTTCAAAATTTATAAAGGCGGGATATAAGTTAATAGATATAGATGATAAAAATTCTATAGCTGCTTACGATAAAGATTCAAAAAATCTTGTAATTGTAGCAATGAATAATACTTCTAATGATATATCTAATTCTTATAATCTTACTAACTTTGATTCACTTTCAGAAGTTTCAAATGTATTTAGAACATCCAGCACTGAAAATATTGAAAAGAAAGATGATATTTCAATAACTGATAAATGCTTAAATGCAGTTTTACCTGCTAATTCTATTACTACATTTGTGATACCAAATAGTAATTTTACTTCAAAGGGTACTCTAGAAACAATAAATGATATTAATTATACTGGTGATTTCATAAATGGAGAAATTAATAGTAGTGCTGAAATTAGCTTCTTTGGAACTAACATTGAATTATATGGTAGAAAGAGCCCTACATCAGGTATTGCTGCGATTTCTGTAGACGATGGTCCCGAAAAATATATAGATCTTTATAGTTCATCATCTAAAGATTCCACTTATATTTATAGTCCAAGTAATCTACCTTTAGGAAATCATAAGATAAAGATAAGAATTACA
This sequence comes from Clostridium sp. MB05, assembly GCF_046581255.1. Lineage (NCBI taxonomy): Bacteria > Bacillati > Bacillota > Clostridia > Eubacteriales > Clostridiaceae > Clostridium > Clostridium sp. MB05. Next base: position 2,117,318 of record NZ_CP174370.1, read on the forward strand.
GGTGATAAAAATAGTTTTTCTCAAGGAACATCACTACAAGTTGATTATGGGACTGCAATTACTTATACTCCAAATAAAATCGTAATTTTAGATGATGATACTAGAGAAATTTCAGATGTAAAAGTAGCTGTGGAATTTTATATTAATGGTGCAAAACATTATGACTATGAAAATACCGGTGTATTGGATAATACTAAAGAACTTTCATTATTTACAGAGGGGGGTAAATATGATGGAACTCAATGGCTTGGTGATTATCTAACAAACTCAGGAAGTATTTCAGGAGACAAGAAAATAGAAATAACACAATTAGACTATAATAGACCTATCTCTAGTGCTAGAGTATATGTAGATTTCTGGATTAATGGTGAAAGGCATCATGATTATGAAGACATTAATCCATTTAATGGCACTATTACCTTAAAACTAAACGGAACAGGTGGTAGGTATAATGGAACCCAGTGGATTGGAGATTTTCTTAAAAAATAAAATTAAGAAATTATGAATATGGCTGTGTTAGAGGAAATTGTCTAACACAGCCGAAAATATAAAAAGCGTGAAGATAGTAATTTTATTTGGTATAATTATACTTAAATGGAACTAAGGACATTATATATTTTTTAATATAAACATATGGAGGAATTAAATGGAGAGAATTTTGATTGTGGAAGATGATGAAGATATTAGAGATATATTAAAAATCTATTTAAAGTCTGAATCTTTTGAGATATGGGAAGCAGAAAATGGTAAGGAAGCTTTTAAACTTCTTGAAAATAAAGAACCAGATTTAGTTATTTTGGACTTAATGTTACCAGATATAAATGGGCTAAATATTTGTAAAAATATACGTACAAAATATAAGTATCCTATAATAATGATTACTGCTAAGACTGCAGATCAAGATAAAATAATAGGTCTTACTTATGGTGCAGATGATTATATCACTAAGCCTTTTAACCCACTGGAAGTTATGGCAAGGGTTAAAGCTCAGCTCAGACGATACAAGGAGTATGGAGAAGAAACAAAGGAAGATAATACTATATATTATAAAGGGTTAATCTTAGATAGAAAAAGTAAGAATGTTGATTTAAATGGAAAGGAGCTAAAACTAACACCTACAGAATTTAACCTTCTTGAAATATTACTATTAAACAAAGGACAAGTCTTAAATGGAGAAAAATTGTTTCATCTCCTTAGGGAGGATGAGTATTATTCAAAATCTACAAATACAATAACAGTTCATATTCGAAACTTAAGAGAAAAAATGGAGGAATCTTTTGAACATCCTGAATATATTAAAACTGTTTGGGGGGTAGGTTATATCATTGAAGCGTAAAAAATGGAAATGGAATTATTATGTTTTAGCTTTTTTTATATTTATAGGAATAATGGTATTTATTGATTTTGAATTGGAAGGAATTGTAGCAGAATATTTTGAAAAGCAAATATTGTACGATAGAGAAAAAGTAGCGTTTTTAGGGGAACGTACAAGGGGAACCTTTTATTGGCCACACCTTAAAGATATATTGACACTTATAGCTGTTGGAGGTTTTGCTATTTTAGAAATTGTTGTTTACTTTACAACAAGATATTCTCGAAATAAGGAACGAAAAAAAATAATATATCAGTTGGAGCAAAGAATAGCTTTATTAGCTAAAGAAGAGGTACCTGAAAAAGTTCAAGAACTAAAGATTATTGATTCTCAAATAAATAAGATTATACATGAGAATGAAATTGTAAGACAGGAAATAGCAATAGAGATGAGTAAAAAAAATGACCTTGTAACCTACTTAGCACACGACTTAAAGACTCCATTAACAAGTATCATTGGCTATCTCACAATCTTAGATGAATCTGAGGTGCCAGAGAATGTGAGCCGAGACTATATTAAAAAACTTCTGGGAAAATCTCATAGACTGGAAGACTTAACTAATCAGTTTTTTGATATTGCTCGTTTTAGTCTTCATGAAATTCCTTTGAATAAAAGTTTATTAAATGCAGAGTTTTTCCTAGAACAGTTGACTGAAGAACTATATCCACTACTTAGAGATAAAAACTTAAGAATTGATATAAATATTCCTCCTAATATGAAGATTTATGCCGACGGATCACTATTTGCTAGAGTGTTAAATAATTTATTAAAGAATGCCATAGCATATAGCAACAAGAATTCTGTCATAAAAATAAACGGAAGAATAGGAGAATATAGTATACAATTATTTGTGGAAAATGATGGTGACGTAATAAGTGAGCAAGAATTAAAACTTATATTTGAAAAATTCTATAGAAGAGATCAGTCAAGGAGTCAATCATCTGGAGCAGGACTTGGATTAGCTATTGCAAGAGAAATTGTAGAAAGACATCAGGGATCTTTAGAAGCTGAAAGTCAGGATGGACATACTGTATTTATTATTACTTTACCCAATTCTTAATAAAATCTTTATAAATACTAAATAATTTATGAATAAACCTTTCTTTTATCTTAGTTATACTGAAGATAGAAGAAAGGTTTTTTATTTTGCTTTAATTAAGGAGGAAAAGATATGAAATTATTTGTTTATAATCTTTCTAAGGAGTTTAAAGATTTAAAGGCTGTTGATGGCATAAATCTTGAATTTACTCCAGGAATTTGGGGGCTTTTAGGACCTAATGGCGCAGGAAAAACAACATTAATGAGAATGATGGTTGGAAATATAAAGCCAAGTAAAGGGAAAATAATGCTAGATGATGTAAATATTGCTGAACTTAGGAATGCATATTTGGATAAAATAGGGTACTTGCCTCAGCAATTTGGATATGATAAAAATCAATCAGTGGAAGATTTTCTCCATTATATTGGATCTTTAAAAGGGATGGATAAAAAGTTAAGAAATGAAAGAATCAGTGAATTATTAAGTCAATTTAATTTATCAGAAGTCAGAAAGAAAAAGATTGATAAGCTTTCTGGAGGTATGAAACGTAGAGTTGGAATATGTCAAGCTATGTTAAATAATCCTAATATTTTGATTGTAGACGAGCCAACTGTGGGTTTAGATATTGAAGAAAGAAGAAGATTTCGTAAGTATTTAACAACAATAAGTAAAGAAAAAATTGTTATTTTATCTACACATATTGTTTCAGACATTGAGTTTATTGCTAATTATCTTGTAATTATGGAAAAAGGTGAAGTAATTGCAAATGGAGAAAGTGATTCTTTAATTCAAAGACTTGATGGTAATGTATTTGAGACAGTTGTTCCAGAAAATGAAATGAAAAGGATAGAAAATGAATATAGAATTATGAATTTTCGTAATGAACATGGGGGCCAGGTTACAATTCGCTATATTGCAGATGTTCCATTACCAAATAGTAAGTTAGTTCCACCTTCTCTTAATGATTTTTACCTTTCAAAAGTGAAGGAGGTATAAAAATGGATATATTTTTTCAAGAGTTAAAAAGACAGCTTAATTTTAAAAGGCTGATAACATATATATTAATTGCAATTACATTAGCAGGATTATGGGCGTGGTTTATTGTAGGGGGTGCTACTGAGGGCTTTATGCAGACAGGATGTTACAAAGACTATAAAGGTAAAGCGGCAATAGAAGTGGCAGCTAAGGATAGAAACGTTACTGCTGGAGAAATGACTGAAGATAAATTTCAAAGAGGTTGTGATACGTTTCTCAACTCATTAAAGAGTGATGGTGAAAAAAGTAATATCGTGATGACTAAAGACCTATTAGAACATGCTGTCTATGCTGACATTTTAGTTATGCAAGAGTTAAGACTTAGAAACATGAGAGGAGAGTCTACAGAGCATCTTTTGGATATTCCGAAGGATGCAGGAAGACATTTTTATGAAAATGAAGATCTTTATTATCGTGATTATATTGATAAAAACGCACATAATGAAAGTGAAAAGGCATTAGCTCTTTCAATTTGGAATAGCGTAAAAAAACCTTATACTTATTATAGTGGATTTACACAATGGGCTAACGGAATTGAACATATGATGTTTTTCTCATTTGTTCTTATGATTATGGGAGGAATTTTTGCAGGTTCCATTATAGCGAAAGATAAAGAAAATGGAATGGATGAGATTATCACAACTACAATGAAGGGTAGGAAAAACCTCACTGTAGCAAAGATTGTTATACCTTGGGTTATGGCATTTATTATCTATCTTTGTGGAGTTGGTGTTTATGTTGTGCTTCTGAGACTTTTATTGCCTGCTGATGCTTTAAATACATCAATACAGGTTTTTAGTGAAAGCTTTCTTCCATACAACCAAGGTGAATTACTTAGAAATTTATTTGTTTTTGGAGCTATAGGAATTTTAACAGTAGCAAGCTTTTCTACTTGGATTTCATCTATAGCTAAGAAATCTTCAAAGGCAATTCAATTCTCTATATTGACAATACTAGGAGCTTTTCTATTAGGTGTATTTATTAATATAGATGCTCCAATTATTGATGTAATTAAAATATTGTTACCTGGAGGAGCAACATTTTCATATCTACAATTCGTAGGATTGTCTAAGTTCCCTATGATAACACTTTATGGAAAAGTTTTCTTAATACCATCAATTTTGCTAATAGTAAGTGGAGTTATATTCTTACTTAGCACAGTATTCACCGCATTAAACTATAGAAGGAGGTAAAGAGATGATATATCAAGAGTTAAAGCGTCGACTTTTTACAAGATATGTACTTTTCTCAATAATAGGGATACTTCTTTTGACTATTGGATTAAATGCAATACTGATAGTAGGAGAGAAAAATCTACCTGAAGTACTAAAAGAAGAAGCTGTTTATTCTGGTGAAATAACGGAAGATAAATTATGGCTAGGACTGAAAAAGGTAAGAGATGAAAAATCAGATGAAATAAAATATCGATCACTTTTAACTTTTATAAACGGTTTAGTTAAGGTTCATCCTGAAGTGTTATATGGTGAAAATAGAATTGAAGACTTTCCAGATGATTATGCAAAAAATTTTTATGAGTGTTGGAGAAAAAAATCTATTGCACTTATAGAAAAAATTCCTAAAAAGAATCAAGCAAAGGCATTGGAAGAACTAAACAAGGTAAAGACGCCTTTTGTTAAGTATCCAGGATATTATTATTGGAATTTAGGAATTGATAATCTTAAAGTTATTTATCTAATAATTATCTTTATGGTGACATTTTTTGCAGCAGCTACTTATTCTGATAGCATGGAAGATGGTAGTATGGAAATTATTTATGCAACAAAGCTGGGAAAAAGAATGATGGCTGTTCGCCTTCTGCCGGTTATGATATATGGTCTACTGTTAACTTTAGTGGCAACAATTGGCACGGTGTCAGTTCTAGGTTCGGCTACGGGACTTCAGGCTTTGAAGAGCAGTTTAAAAGTATTTGCGTTATTTTCTATAGGAAACTTTACATTAGGAGGGGGAATACTCTTGATATTTGTAAGTGAACTTTTGGGAGTAATGGCTTTAACAACTATTATGGGATGGATATCCTACAAAACAGCAAATACAAATTTGACTACAGCAATAGGAATTTCAATAAATATTTTCTACATTATCATGGCTTCATTTATCAAGATACCAGGGAGATTCTTTCAATATATCTTAAATGCATTGCCACTGGCATCATCACAGGTGATAAATGAAGTTTCTGGATTTCATTTCGATATGTCGATTTGGAGACCATATGCAGTTATGATGAGTATGGTTGTGGTGTTTATTGCATTCGGTATGCTACTCAGTCATGCAATTTGTAGAGAAGAAATATAATTAACATAGAAATAAAAAGAGTATGTTGTAGAGCTAATTTAATAATAACTTAATAATGTGTCTAAGTAATTAAGGAGAACCAAGTCAAGATGGAGGAGGTTCTCCTTCTTCTTTTTAATATGCTGAAATTTTACATGGGAAAAATTATTTTAAATTAACTAAGTGATCGTGGAGTTAAGTATAATGAAATTAGATGAGTTTTTTTTAATAGAAATATAAACAGTAAATAAAAAAATGAGAGAAAATAATTTTATTTACGTTATATAAGGTGTAAAGGCTTTTACAAAACTATTAGATTGGAGAAATTTCAATGAGTTGTACTGAAAAAAATTATATTGATAGACTGAAAAAAGGAAAAGAGGATGCTTTAGAATTCATAGTAGATAAATATTTAGGCTTAGTTAAATCAGCTGTATATAAAGTACTTTCACCACTTGAAAGAGATGGAATTATTGATGAATGTATAAATGATGTATTTCTTTCAGTATGGAATAATACAGACAAATTCACTGGTGAAGAAGTAGATTTTAAAAAATGGATATATAAAATAGCTAAGTTTAAAGCTATTGATTATTACAGAAAAGAAGTTAAAAATTCTGATGTAAGCTTAGAAGACAAAGAAATAACTACTAATAGATTAGTGGAAGATGAAATTATTACTATGGAAAATAGGAATGAATTAATAAAGCTAATAAACACTCTTGAACCTTTAGATAGAGAAATATTTACTATGAAATTTTTATTAGGTGTAAAGTCAGAGGATATAGCTAAAAAATTAAAAATGAGCAGAACGGCTATAGATAACAGGATTTACAGAGGTAAGAAGCTACTTAGTAAACAAGCAACTAGATTGAATTTGGAGGTAATGTAATATGAAGGATATTTATGAATTAATAAATGATGTAGATATAGATGAAAGTGAAATTGAAACAATGGAAGTATCAGAAGTTGAAAAAGCAAAAGTGAAAAATTATTTAAAGAAATGTATAAATAAAAATAGAGGATGGAAGAAGAAGAGGCTAGTTGCAGCAGTGTTATGTTGTTCATTGGTTGGAAGTATTGGAGCAGTTGGAATAACAAATCCAGCATATGCAGCAGAAATCCCTATAGTTGGAGATATATTTAGATTTTTAGATAATGGCAGAACAGGTGCATATGATAAATATAAGGATTATGCAGATATAGTAGATTTTACGCAAGAAAGTAATGGTATTAAGATTACTATAAAAGAAGCAATATTTAATGGAAGAACATTAACATATACTTATGAAATAAAAAGTGATAAAGATTTAGGGGAGAATCCACTTTTTAATATGCATGGACCTAGACTTACTATAAATGATTATAATGGAAGCACAGGAGGAAATTCTGGAGTAAAAAAAATTGATGAGAATACTTATGTAGGTCGAGAAAATATTACTATAGATGAAGAAAGAAAAGCTATAAGTTTTGAACTAAACTTTGCAGATATAGGAGATATGAGTTCTGAGAGTTCTAAAGAAATAAAGGGAAATTGGAATTTTAAAATTAATCTAAAGGCATTGGATAATGTTAAACAATCTGTAAATAAGGAGACTGAAAAAAATGGAGTTAAATTAAATATAAAGAGCATTTCTAAGACTGAAGTATCATTTACCTTAGACTATTTTCAAGAAGTTTCTAAAGAATTACAGGAAAAATATTTTTCTGTAGATATTCCAATACTAGAAGTAAAAGATGACTTAGGAAATGTTTATACTGCAACAAGTTGTACAACAAATGCAGGTAGTGAAGGAAGATATTCAGGAGATTCTATGTCAAACTTTGGCAGACTAGATCCAAATGCAACTAAGCTAATAATAACTCCTAAGGTACATTTATCAAATGATGTACACCAAGTATCAGGTAATGGAGATGGTGAACTTACATTGGACGATATTGTGATTGAGCTAGAAAAATAATTTATTTGGGAAACCTAGAGGTTTTATAGAGAATAACAAAATAATATTTTTATTTAATTTTTTAATAAGAAGCTATTGGAATTATTATTCTGATAGCTTTTTTGTATTACATAAAATTAAGGATTAGATATTAGATTAATTCATATAAAATGTTGACAAGGAAACAAAAATGTAATAATATTGTTTCTGAGGAAACAAAATTATAAATATTATTTTATTAGGTTTCTAAGGGAGGTTTTTAAAGTGGATAATATCAATACTATTATGGAGAGTTTAAAAAGTATATATGAAAAGGAAGAAGCTATAGGAAAATTAGCATTTAAAGGTGAATATGAAGATTATGGGATTTCAGAAATACATTGCTTAGATTTTATAGGGAAAATAAAGGAGCCTAATGTTACTAAAATATCTCAAGATATGAATATGACAAGAGGTGCAATAAGTAAACTGTGCAAAAAGCTTTTGAGTAATAATCTTATTGTTAAATATAAAAAGCCAGAGAATGACAAAGAAATATATTTTAAGTTAACAGAATCAGGTGAAGAATTATATAAATATCATGAAATAAAACATAAGCAATGGGAAGAAAGAAATAATAATTTCTTTAAAGATATAACTGAGGAAGATCAAGAGATTGTAGCTAGATTCCTAATAAAATTTAATAACTATTTAGATAAAATAATAGAATCATCGGAGGAAATATAATATGAATTTACATTTAACAGAATTTAATATTCCAGAAAAAATATTGAAGTGGGGAGACTCACAGCCAGCACATCAAAGGCAACATATAGGAACTCATATAGATTGCTATAATCTATCAAGTATAGAGTTAGCATCAAAAATAGATGTTAGGGTAGTAGATGCTAGAAATTTAGATATTATAGACGTTAATATATTAGATAATTTATCAATTAAGGCAGGCTCTTTTGTAATATTTAGAACAGGATACTTAGAAAGCTATGGATATGGAAGTGAAGAGTATTTTAATACTAAATCAAGTCCATATTTAACTAATGAACTTATAGATAAATTATTAGATTGTAATGTAAAATTAATAGGTATTGATTTAAGTGGAATTCAACATGGTAGAGCTCATGTAGAAATAGATAAATATGTTGAAAATAAAGGAGCTTACGTTGTAGAAAATATATGCAATTTAGATAAAGTTACTTCTGAATTCAAGGCGAATCTAAATTGGATTCAGTTAGATGGAGCTACAGCGATAAAAGTTGAAATTGAAACTTTATAAATTACTTATAAAACCTCACTTAGTAATAATGCTAAGAATAATACCCAAAATAAGTGTAAAATATATATAATATGAACTATGGGTTTTTTTATTTACTTTATAACGGAATTATAATATAGTATTACAGAAAAAGAAAAATGATTTATTGAATAATTTATAATGTTCTTGATTCTAAGATATGTAAATTGAGAATTCATGCAAATAAATGATTATAAATTATATAGAGGTACAAGGAGTAATAGTATGAATTATTGTTTTAATTGTGGAACTAAGTTAATAAACAAGCAGTGTAATAATGATGGAGAAATTCCATATTGTAATAAATGTGAAGTATTTCATTTTCCTACTTTTAGTTCAGCTATAAGTGCAGTTATTTTGAACCCTGATAAAAATAAAGTATTACTTATACAACAGTATGGACGATTAGATAATATACTTGTAGCAGGATATATTAATAAAGGCGAAGATGCAGAACAAACTTTAGTAAGAGAAGTAAAAGAAGAGATAGGTCTTAATATTAAAGATTATCAATATATGAAGAGTAGATATTTTGAAAGAACTAACACTCTAATGTGTAATTTTATTTGCACAGCGGATAGTGAAGATTTAGGACAAATTAATGATGAAATTGATAAAGCACAATGGTTTACTTTCAAAGATGCACTAAAAAATATTAAAAGCGAAAGTTTAGCAGAGGAATTTTTAATATATGCTCTTAAAAAAATGAATTATATATAATAAAGCTAAATAATTAACTGGACTAGATATATTATGAAAACTTTAGATAAAGGCGCTGAAACTAATAATAGAAATTTCAGTAGTAAATTTATTTAGAAATAGAATTAATCTCATGTAATCATTTGCTATCTCAATATGATTGTAGTATAATTAACAAATAAAGATTTATTTTTGATTGATTATAATTAATTTGTAGGGTAATTATTGTTTTGAAATTTAAGGAATGACTAAATTATTCATATTTTATAAACTTAAAATTAGGAGAAATTTATATGAAAGAATTTAGTGTTAGTACCAATATTTATTTTGGAGAAGGTTCTTTAAATCGATTAAGTGAAATAAAAGATAAAAAAGTGTTAATTGTATGTGACAAGTTTATAGAGTCTTCAGGTATGGCTGCAAAGATTCAAGAAAGATTAGTTAATTGTGAGGTAACTATATTTAGTGATATAGTACCAGATCCTTCAGTGGAAATTATTGCTGCTGGTATTCAAAAATTAAAAGCTTGTGGTGCAAGGACTATTATAGCTCTTGGTGGTGGATCTTCAATTGATGCAGCTAAGGCTATAAGAGAATATTCAAAAAAACTTCTAGGTTCAGATTTTGAAATAGAAGAATGTTTTGCTATTCCTACTACAAGTGGGACAGGTTCTGAAGCTACTCAATATGCAGTAATAACTGATAAAAAGGAAGGCTTAAAATATGCCTTATCAGACAAATCACTTCTTCCTATGGTAGCAATACTTGATCCTGAACTTGTAACTTCTGTACCTGCAGCTATTACAGCAGACACAGGTATGGATGTAATTACACATGCAATAGAGGCTTATGTTTCAAAGGATTCTAATGATTTTTCTGATGCTTTAGCAGAAAAAGCTCTTTCTTTAGCTGTTAAATTTTTACCAGAGGCTTTTGCTGATGGAAATAATTTATTAGCAAGAGAAAAAATTCATAATGCATCTTGTTTAGCAGGAATGGCTTTTAACTCAGCAGGGTTAGGTATTACACATAGCTTAGCACATGCTGTAGGAGGAAAGTTGCATATATCTCATGGGAGAAGTAATGCAATAATACTTCCTCACGTTATAGAATATAACGCTAATTTAAATATAGATAATTATAATAAAGAATATGATTTAGCTGCTAGAAAGTATCAAAGATTAGCAAAGGTGTTGAATTTACATGCTTCTACAGTACCTATTGGAGTTAACAATTTAATTAAATGTATTGTTGACCTTCAAAAGAAACTAATGATTCCTACTACATTAAAGGAGCAAGGATCAGACTTAAACTTACTAAATGAAGTAAAAGAAGAAATAATAACTGCTGCTATGAAGGATATTTGTACAGCTACAAATCCTAGAGAGGCAACAAGAGAAGATTTATTAAAGATTTTAGATAAAGTTTCAGGAAGTAAATAGTTTAATTAAAACCACTCAGAAATGAGTGGTTTTTTGTTCGATTTTTTTGTGGTTCTGTTTTAACATAGTGCATTAGTTATTTTAAAAGTAAGTAGGCAGTCTATAAGCCGCTATGGATTCTGTATGAACCTAGTGAATTATTGATGAGGTGACTATCATATCAACATTTTCATTTAACACAGCCTTTTATTTAAAATAGATAGAGAAGGATAACGCAAAATTATATGCATTTAAAATAACCATATATATAAATATTAAATATTGAAAATAACTTAAATTTTAAGTAAACTATAAAGGTGGAAGATATGTAACTGAATTTCATTACAGCTAAATTCTGGGGAGAAAATAGGGGAGGTTGTTTTATGAGACAAAGTGAATTGTATTGCATCGGGAAGGTTGGAGAGATATGTAATTTATCAAAAAAAGCACTTAGGTATTATGATAAAATGGGGATATTATCGCCTGATAAAGTGTCTGATGAAAGCGGGTATAGATATTATAGTAAAAAAACTTTATTATCTGTACCAATGATAAAATACTATAAACAAAGTGGCTTTAAACTTGAAGAAATGAAGGAATTTCTTGAAGGAACATCTTATTCAGTTTTTGAAAAGAGCTTTAGAAATAAAATAGATGAACTTAAGGAGGAAGAAAGTGAAATAAATTTAAAACTTAAATCTATAAAAGATTGGTATGATCTTATAATTGAAGCCCAGACAGTTATAGAAAATGATATTAAAGAAGTTTCAGTAAAATATGTGGACAGCTGTAGAATGGTATACTTAGATCAAAAATTTAATTATGATTATATGGATTCTATAATAAATATAGAATTTACTAATTATATAGAAGATATAAATAATGCAATAACTGGTCCTGTAATAATACAGTTTCCGTCCTTTGAAGATAAGATGAATGGAAAGTGTAATAAGATGAAAATAATGCAGGAAACAATATTAAAATGTAAAGAGTGTGCAACAGTTGAATTTGGTGGATGTATGGTAGCATCTTGCTATCATGTAGGCTCACATGAAACAATTAATGAAACATATAAAAAGATAAGAGATTGGGCAGAAAAAAATAAATACAAATATGAAAATAATTCATACGAAAGATATGTTACTGATTATTGGACAACTAAAAATACTGATAAGTTTGTAACAGAAGTGATGGTTAAGATTAGTAGGGGTAAAAAATAATGACTTGGGTGAAAACGTTACCCTTAGGGTAACGTATAAATTATAAATAAAAGCATTTTAAGGGATAAATTATTATAGATTTATCAGTTAAGATGCTTTTTATATTTTTTAAATTAAAAAAATCAGTATAATTCTACATAATTACAAATATTGGATGGTTATTTTAAAACCTTTAATACAATAGGTTTAGGTCTAGTTAAGTAAAAAATTAATGAAAAGAAAATCTATATTAAAAATTTATAGAGATAAAACTAAACAGTGCAATTAAAATACATATTGACTTTCCCCTATAGGGAAAGGACTATAATTTAATCAAGAGTAAAAAATACCTACAAACATACATAAGATGAAAAGTTATTCCATAATTTCAAAACAAATAAAATGTCCTAGAGATAAAATTATAACAAGTGTAATTAAACTCAAAGGAGTTCTTGTAGTGCTTTTAATAAGTAATTTTATACTTATTAAAAGTTTAGTATGGTCATTATAAATCTTTATTTAATGATAATATACAATCAAACGTGATAACGTTTAAATGGAGGGAGTTTTATTTATGAGTGAAATGTCAGGAGCGGCTAATTCGTCAGCAATTGCTGCTAAAAAGAAATTATCATCTAATTTCCTTAAAAAAGGTATTTCTATCGCATTATTCTCAGGTCTTATGTATGGATTTTATTCCGCATTTATGACACTTGGAATGAAGAAAGGTGTTTGGGCCGATTGGTATGGCGATAACAATGCAGGCTTATCAGTACTTGTAATTACATATTTACTGGGAGCTCTTGGTAGTGCAGTAAATGATACATGTAGTGCTGTTTGGGCAATGATTTATGCAACTATAAAAGGAAAAATTGGTGATTTCTTTAGATGTATTAGAACAACTCCAGGTGGAGTAATGATTCTAGCTGCTCTTATTGGAGGCCCAATTTCAAGTACAGCTTATGTTGTTGGACTTCAAATGGCTGGATCAATAGTTATTCCTATTACAGCCCTTTGTCCAGCTATCGGTGCTATCTTAGGAAGAATATTATTTAAGCAAGAATTAAATAAACGTATGATGGCTGGTATTGCAATTTGTGTTGCTTCAAGTTTTCTTATTGGTAGTACAAGCCTTTCAGGAGATGCTCCAGAAGGAATGTTACTTGGATTATGCATTGCATTTATAGCAGCTCTTGGATGGGGATTTGAAGGATGTGTTGCTGGATATGGTACATCAATGATTGATTCAGAGATTGGAATTACAATCCGTCAAGCAACATCAGGTTTATCAAATCTAATAATTCTAGTTCCTATTTTTGGAATGATATTTGGTGATGGAGTTGGTTTTTCAGCTAATTTAGTTGTTGAAGCATTTACAAGTAGTTCTTCTATGATTTGGTTTGCGTTAAGTGGACTTTGTGCATTCGTTTCATACATGTGCTGGTATAACGGTAATAGTATGTGTGGTGCAGCTCTTGGTATGGCATGTAATGGTACTTATTCATTCTGGGGACCATTCTGTTGTTGGATTGTACTTGGAGTATTCGCAGGAATGGATGGATGGGCATTACCTCCAGTAGTTTGGATTGGAGCTGTTCTAATGATTTTTGGTATTCTAGTTATTGCTATGAATCCACTTGATTTATTTAGAAAGAAGAATAAAGATACTGATAAGGAGGTAGACCATTATGAAGCCACTTAATTATGCTATATTAAAGCATTTTACTACTGTTGAAGAAGCCTGCGCTAATGATGTAATTAATGCATTAAAAGGTGAATATGGTAAATTTAAAGCTCTTAATAAGAAAGATATAATTACAGCTTTAATGACAGCAGAAGCAAATGGCCTTCTTGAGGAAACAAGATTTGATATGGATAACAATGGTGAGCTAAGAGTTTACTATCATGCTCATGAAGAAGGAGCAGCAACAATAAATAGATATATTAAAGACTAAGATAAGATAATTTCTTAAAAGGAGAGGGGGGAATTGTGAATGAGATATTATGGTGATGAAGCATTAGGTCTTGTAGAAACAATCGGATTAGTTCCGGCACTTGAGGCAGCTGACAAAATGTTAAAGGCTGCAAACGTTGAATTAATATCATATGAAAACGTTGGATCAACCCTAGTTACAATTATGGTTAAAGGTGATGTAGCAGCAGTTAGATCAGCTGTAGAGGCAGGTGCTGAAGCAGCAGCTGCAATAGGTAAGCTAACAGCAAAAAATGTTATGCCACGTCCTATTAGAGAAGTTGGAGATATTGTTTCAGTACATGATATAGATTCTTAAATTTAATGAAAGGAAAGGTGTTTAAATGGCACGTTATGAAGCTTTAGGATTAATTGAAACTTTTGGCTTAGTTTTCGTTTTAGAAGCAGCAGATGCCATGTGCAAAGCAGCAGATGTTGAACTTATAGGTTATGAAAACGTTGCATCAGGATATATATCGGTTCTTGTTCGTGGAGATGTAGGAGCTTGTAAAACAGCAGTTGAAGCTGGAGTAAAAGCAGTTGAAAGTATGGAAGGTGGAAACCTTTATAGTTCAGTTGTTATTGCAAGACCTCACCCAGATCTTGAAAAGATTATTGAGCGTTACAAAATTACTAATTTGATGCCTTAAAAGTAAAAGAATATTATAGTTATTTCTTATAAAAAGGAGAGAAAAAAATGAATATAATAGATAACGATTTACTCTCCATGCAAGAATCGAGAATTCTTGTTGAAAATGCTCGTGAAGCTCAAAGAAAATTAGCAACTTTTTCACAAAAAAAGCTTGATGAAATTGTTGAAAGGATGACTGAAGAAATAGAAAAGCATCTTTCAGAACTTGCAATGATGTCTAGTGATGAAACAGATTACGGAAAATGGGAAGATAAGTATATAAAGAATCATTTTATCTGTAAGTATCTAAGTCACAGATTAAAAGGTATGAATTGTGTTGGAATAATTAGTGAAGATAAAGAAAATAAAACAATGGATGTAGGTGTACCTATGGGAGTAATAATCGCCTTTTGTCCATCAACAAGTCCAGTTTCTACCACAATATATAAGGCCTTAATTGCAATAAAATCAGGAAATGCAATTATATTTTCACCTCATCCAAGAGCTAAAAATACAATTTCAAGAGCTTTAGATATTTTGATTCGTGCAGCTGAAGGATATGGGTTACCAGAAGGAGCACTTACATACCTTCATAATGTTACAAAAAGTGGAACATTAGAGCTAATGAATCATAAAGATGCTTCATTAATAATAAATACAGGTGTACCAAGTTTACTAAAAGAAGCCTATAAATCTGGAAAGCCAGTAATATATGGTGGAAATGGTAATGGACCAGCTTTTATAGAACGTACAGCAGATATAAAACAAGCTGTTAAAGATATAATTGCTAGTAAGACTTTTGATAATGGAGTTGTTTCAGCAGCTGAACAGTCAATTGTGGTAGATAGTTGTATCGAATCTGAAGTGAAGAAAGAGCTAGAAAAAAATGGTGCTTACTTTATGAATGAAGAAGAGTCGAAGAAACTTGCTTTAATTTTCTCCTATAATGATGGAAGTGCTGAATCGGATGTTGTTGGTAAATCAGCACAAGAATTAGCAAAAAAAGCAGGCTTTAGTGTCTCTAATGATGTAAAAGTTCTTATTTCAAAGCAAAAGTATGTTTCACAGAGTAATCCTTACTCTAGGGAAAAGCTTTGTCCAGTTTTAGCATATTACATTGAAGATGACTGGATGCATGCTTGTGAAAAATGTATTGAATTATTACTAAGTGAAAGACAAGGACATACTCTAATTATACATTCAAGAGATGAGGAAGTTATCCGTCAATTCGCACTAAAAAAACCAGTAGGTAGAGTGCTAGTAAATACACCTGGAGCTTTAGGAAGTATGGGAGCAACTACTAATTTATTTCCTTCAATGACATTAGGTAGTGGTTCTGCAGGACATGGTATGACATCTGATAATGTTTCACCAAGAAATCTAATATATATTAGAAAAGTTGGATATGGAGTACGTAAAGCTAATGAAATCGTTAATGATAAATTAGAAGAAAGTACATCTTTATCTAAAGAGGTTGAAGTGAAAGAAGGTTGTACTTTAGATAATGTAGAATTTCTAGAAAGCCTATTAAAGAAGGTAATACAAAATTTAAAATAGAAGATAAGATTATAAATCTGAAAAATATTTAAAGAATGAGAGGTAAGGATTTGGATATTCGTGAATTTTCAAATAAGTTTATGGAAGCTACTGAACATATGTCTTCTGAAGAACGTGAATCTTTAATGAAGATGTTTGAAAGTATATCAAAAGAAATTTCAAAAGAAGAACCTGTTTCAAAAACAGTATTAAATAATGAAGGCGATAAAATTCCAGATGGAATAACAAATCGTTTAGTAAAATTAAAGGAAAACTATTTAAAACAAGTTCCAACAATAACAACACATCGTGCAAGAGCTATTACAAAGATAGCTAAAGAAAATCCTGGTATGCCTAAGATTTTATTACGTGCTAAGTGTTTTAAATATTGTTGTGAAACTGCACCTTTAGTAATTCAAGATAATGAACTTATTGTAGGAGCTCCATGTGGTGCACCTCGTGCAGGAGCATTTTCTCCTGATATAGCATGGAGATGGATGGTTGATGAAATTGATACTATAGGTAATCGTGCTCAAGATCCATTCTATATTTCTGAAGAAGATAAGAAGATTATGAAAGAAGAATTATTCCCATACTGGGCAGGTAAATCAGTTGATGAATACTGCGAAGATCAGTATCGTGAAGCCGGTGTTTGGGAACTTTCAGGTGAGTCCTTTGTTTCAGACTGTTCATATCATGCTATTAATGGTGGAGGAGACTCAAACCCAGGATATGATGTAATTTTAATGGAAAAGGGTATGTTAGATATTCAACGTGAAGCTAAAGAGAATCTTGAAAAGCTTCAGTATGAAAATCCTGATGATATAGAAAAAATATATTTCTATAAAGCAGTAATTGATACTACAGAAGGCGTAATGATTTATGCTAAGCGTTTATCAGAATATGCTGCAGAATTAGCTGCTAAAGAAACAAATCCTAAGCGTAAAGCAGAACTTCAAAAGATATCTGAAGTTAATGCAAGGGTACCAGCTCATAAGCCAAGCACATTCTGGGAAGCAATTCAAGCAGTTTGGACTATAGAATCTTTACTAGTAGTTGAAGAAAACCAAACAGGTATGTCTATAGGACGTGTGGATCAATATATGTATCCATATTATAAAGCTGATATTGAATCAGGCAGAATGAATGATTTTGAAGCATTTGAATTATCAGGCTGTATGCTTATTAAAATGTCTGAAATGATGTGGATTACAAGTGAAGGTGGTTCTAAGTTCTTCGCTGGATATCAACCATTTGTTAATATGTGTGTTGGTGGTGTTACAAGAGATGGACGTGATGCTACAAATGATTTAACTTACTTACTTATGGATGCAGTTCGTCATGTTAAGATTTATCAACCATCATTAGCATGCCGTATTCATAAGAAATCACCACATAAATACCTTAAAAAGATAGTTGATGTAGTTCGTGCAGGAATGGGATTCCCAGCTTGTCACTTTGATGATATACACATAAAGATGATGTTAGCAAAGGGAGTTTCTATTGAAGATGCAAGAGATTACTGTTTAATGGGTTGTGTTGAACCTCAAAAATCAGGAAGACTTTATCAATGGACATCTACTGCTTACACTCAATGGCCAATATGTATAGAACTTGTACTTAATAATGGTGTACCTCTTTGGTATAAAAAACAAGTTTGTCCAGATATGGGTAATATAGATAACTTTAGAACTTATGAAGAATTTGAAATTGCAGTTAAGGAACAAATTAAATATATAACTAAGTGGAGTAGTGTTGCTACTGTAATTTCACAACGTGTTCACAAAGATCTTGCTCCAAAACCTTTAATGTCTATAATGTATGAAGGTTGTATGGAAAAAGGTAGAGGCGTTGAAGCTGGTGGAGCAATGTATAACTTTGGACCAGGAGTAGTATGGAGTGGACTAGCTACTTATGCAGACTCTATGGCTGCTATTAAAAGGTTAGTATTTGAAGAAAAGAAATACACATTAAGAGAATTAAATGAAGCATTAAAGGCTGATTTTGTTGGATATGAAAAGCTTAGAAAAGATTGTTTAGAAGCACCTAAGTATGGTAATGATGATGATTACGCAGATTACATTGCTGCTGACTTAATCAATTTTACTGAAATGGAGCACCGTAAATTTAAAACTTTATATTCAGTACTAAGTCATGGTACTTTATCAATCTCTAATAACACTCCATTTGGTCAATTAACTGGTGCAACAGCTAATGGACGTAGAGCATGGATGCCATTATCTGATGGTATAAGTCCAACTCAAGGTGCAGACTATAAGGGACCAACAGCAATAATTAAATCTGTATCAAAAATGGCTTGTGACAATATGAACATTGGTATGGTTCATAACTTTAAGCTTATAGCTGGACTTCTTGATACAAAAGAAGGAGAAGAAGGTATTATAACTTTATTACGTAGTGCTTGTGCTCTTGGACTTGGTGAAATTCAATTCAACTATTTAGATAACAATACCTTAATTGAAGCACAAAAACATCCTGAACAATATCGTGATTTAATTGTTCGTGTTGCAGGATATAGTGCATACTTCGTTGAGTTATGTAAAGATGTTCAAGATGAAATTATCAGCAGAACTATGCTAACACATTTTTAAAACACTTTAAATTGTTTTGTAAATTACAGACAAGTAAATAAATATCTTTTGACTATAAATTAATTTTTATAAATCTTGCCACTGAAATTAAAGATTTTGGTGGCAAGGTAACAATTAAATTATATATTTAAAGTTATGATAAATGAGACTGGAGACTGAATAGTATGGGGAATAAAAACTTAGGTATAATCGAACGAAAAGCAACAATTTTCAATGTACAAAAATACAATATGTACGATGGACCAGGAGTAAGAACTCTAATATTTTTTCAAGGATGTCCATTACGTTGTAAATGGTGTGCTAATCCTGAGGGAATTTTAAAGAAATATAGAGTTATGTTTAAAAGTAATTCATGTGTTGATTGTGGTGCTTGCGTTTCTGTTTGTCCGGTTGGAATACATACTATTTCCAACGAAACTTTAAAGCATGAGGTAAATCGTAATATTGATTGTATTGGGTGTGGAAAGTGTGCTAATGCTTGCTTAAACTCAGCATTATCCATAGTAGGAGAAGTAAAAACAATTTCTGAGATTGTAGAAATTGTTGAAGAAGATAGAGAATTTTATGAAGTTTCAGGTGGGGGTGTTACCTTAGGTGGTGGTGAAGTTTTAATGCAACCAGAAGCAGCTAGTAATTTACTTATGGCATGCAAACAAGAAGGTATAAACACTGCAATTGAAACCTGTGGATATGCAAAATTAGAATCAGTATTAAAGGCTGCGGAGTTTACAGATTTATTTCTATTTGATATGAAGCATATTGATTCAGACAAACACTTTCAACTAACTGGAGTGAGAAATGAACAAATATTAGAGAACTTAAAAGAACTTCTTCGTCGCAAATATAATGTTAAAATCAGAATGCCTTTATTAAAGGGTGTAAATGATTGTCAAGATGACATTGAAAATGCTATGAAATTTTTAATTCCTTTTAAAGATTACAAGAATTTTAAAGGAATTGACTTACTTCCATATCACAAGATGGGAGTAAATAAATACAAACAATTAGGAATGGAATATCCAATTGAAGGAGATCCAAGCTTAAGCAATGAAGACTTAGATAGAATTGAAAGCTGGATTAAAAAATATGATTTACCTGTTAAAGTGATTCGTCACTAAATAAATAAAAAATGGAAGGTAAGGTTTATGGGAGAATTTCTTGAAAGAAATATACAACGTGTTATACAAGAGTCAGTGCCAGGTAAGCAAATCACAATAGCTCATGTTATTGCTTCACCTATGCCAGATATCTATGAACGTTTAGGGATTGATGAAAAAGGAGCTATAGGAATTTTAACTTTAACTCCTTATGAAACTGCTATTATTGCAGCAGACATTGCTACAAAGGTCGCAGATGTTGAAATCGGATTCTTAGATCGTTTTACAGGATGTGTAGTTATAAATGGAGATGTACAGAGCGTTGAAACTGCACTTACTGCTGTAAATGATACGTTGAAAAATTTACTTGGGTTTACACCTGCTCCCATTACAAGAACATGAGAAAGAAAAGAATAATGGTAATTGGCCCTTCAAGATGTGGAAAAACCACATTAGTAAATGAATTAAATAATTACCAAGGTGAATTAAAAAGAACACAGGATATGATTTATGGTAAAAATACCATTGATGTCCCAGGATCATATATAGAAAATTCTTGGATGTATAAGCATATAATTGCAGCAGCCCAAGATGCATCTCATGTATTAATTTTAATTGACCAATCAAGATGCACAGATGTGTATCCTCATGGATTTGCAAAGTCCTTTAGATGCCCTGTAATAGGAGTAATAACTAAATGTGATTTAATGCCAGAAAATAAAGAAAATTGCTTAAGACAATTAAGAATAATAGGAGTTCCAGAGCCATATTTTCACATTAGTGTTTCTAAAAGGATAGGTATTGATGATTTAAAAGAATATTTATTAAAAGAAGGGTAAAACAAAGGGGGCAATAATGAAATTTATTACTGAAGAGTATTTAAGAGATTTATATAAGAAGGAACCTTTTAGTACCTATCAATTAGTTCAGGGAGAGCGCCTTACACCTGGAGCAAGACAATATATTTCTGATAGAGGTATAAAAATGTTAGATGAGGTTTCTTGCAAGAATAAGGAAAATCCTGAAGTAAAGCAATCAAAAACATTGCCAAGGGGAAATAACAATAAGAAGAAGCTTTATTATAAATTAAAATCTATTGAAGCAATATTCCTTGTTACAAGTAGTGATATTTTAAAAGAAGATATTATCATAGCACAAAATATTATTGCCTTAGGTAAGAAGATTACAAATATTAGAAAATTTATAGATGGAAAAAGTGAATTAGAGATCCTTAGTTGTCAAGAATGTACTGGAATAAATTCAAATAATTTTTATGATGACATTGATGACTGCTTTGAAATTACAGAGTTTTATATGCAACTTGAAAAAAGCAAGGAAATTCTAAAATTGCATACACTTCGTTGTGCTCTTCATGAATTAGAACCTTATGTTTTTGAAGTTTATGAAGATGATGACAATTTAGGGAAAGATGTTATTAAAAATATAAATTCAATTATTAATACCATATCCCAAATGATTTGTTCAATTATTGGAGGAAAGAGATGTCAGAGAGAGAATTAACTTTTGAATATTGTGATAAGCTTGTTCATGACTTTGAAGAAGTTATAAACAAGCCCATTATAGAAAAATCATCAATTTACTATACAGGCGTTGATTTAGGTACTGCATGTGTGGTACTAGCTGTTTTAGATGAAAACTATAAACCAGTTGCAGGAGCCTATAGATATGCAGATGTAGTTCGTGATGGTATGGTTGTTGACTATATTGGTGCTGTTAAGATTGTAAGAGAATTAAAAGAAGATCTTGAAGAAAAGTTAGGTGCAGAGCTACTTTATGCAGCAGCAGCTATTCCACCAGGAACAGACGCTTTAGATTCAGGAGCTATTAAAAATGTAGTGCAAGCAGCAGGGTTTGAACTTACAAGTATATTAGATGAACCTACAGCTGCAAATAAAGTTCTTAAAATTGAAAATGGAGCAGTCGTAGATATAGGTGGTGGAACAACAGGTATTTCTATATTAAAGGATGGGGAAGTCGTTTATGTAGTGGATGAGCCAACAGGTGGAACTCACTTTTCATTAGTTATTTCAGGAGCTTATGGCATGTCTTTTGCAGAAGCAGATAAATTTAAAAGAGACAATAAAAGGCATAAAGAATTACTTCCAGTATTAAAACCTGTAGTTGAAAAAGTTTCATCTATTATCAATGAACATATAGAAGGCCATGATGTTAAAGAGATTTCTTTAGTGGGTGGAACTTGTTGTTTAACTGGAATAGAAGAAATCATCCAAAAACAAACAGGAATATATACACATAAGCCTCAAAATCCAATGTTTGTTACACCATTAGGAATAGCCCTTAGCTGTACAAAAGAAATTATTGAATAAGGAGAGTGAAAAGATATGGATTTTAGGATTATAAAATCACCCTCTGAAGGGACTATAGATATTCTAAAACGACGTATGGGAGTAAATTGCAAAACAGATTTAAATAGTATAGATGCAGTTGGCCTTGTTCAAGGAAGAATGATAGAAATGATTTGTGCTGCAGATATTGCAGAAAAAGCTGTTGGAGTTACAGTTGAGGATATTAAAGGAAGTTGTCCGCAAAATATGATTTTAATTGCTATTTTTGGAGATACAGCTTCTGTGGAGTCAGCAGTCAAGGAAATTAAAATCAAGATGGAAGAAGGAAAAGCATTATGATAACAGCAAAACTTATTGGCAATGTATGGGCAACTAGAAAAGCTGAGTCACTTAGTGGTTTTAAGTTTATGCTAGCTGAGGAAATTGGTGGAATCAATGAAGGAAGAAGACTAATAGTAGTAGATATTATTAGTGCAGGTATAGGTGATAGAGTAATTATATGTACTGGATCCTCTGCCCGTAGAATGTTAGGTAATGATGATATTCCAGTTGATGCAGTTGTTGTAGGAATCATTGATGAAGATTGTGATTTTAGATAAATTCAGGAGGTATAACAATGAGTCTTTTAGATAAAGTAAAAGAGGCAGGAGTTATTGGTGCAGGTGGAGCAGGTTTTCCTACCCATGCTAAGTTAGCATCAAAGGCAGAATACATACTTCTTAACGGAGCAGAATGTGAACCTCTTTTGAGAGTTGATCAACAGTTAATGGAGATATTTCCAGATGAGATAATAAAGGGATTTGAAGCAGCTAGAGAACTAGTTGATGCAAAGACAGGAATTATAGGAATTAAAGGAAAGCATAAAGAAGTAATTAATATTTTAAGAGATAGAATTAACAAATTACAATTAGGAAATTTAATTGAAGTAAAAGAGCTTCCTGATATTTATCCAGCAGGTGATGAACAAGTACTTGTTTATGAGCTTACAGGAAGAGTTGTTCCGGAAGCTGGTATTCCAATTCAAGTTGGTTGTGTAGTTGTTAATAGTGAAACAGCTTTAAATATCTATAATGCCTCTATTGGAAAATCAGTTACAGAAAAGTATATCACTGTGTCAGGAGATGTTCCAAATCCTGTAACTGTAAAAGTACCAGTTGGTACTCCTATTATAGATGTATTAAAGCTTAGTGGAATCAATAACTTTGAGGATTATGCAGTTATTGATGGTGGTCCAATGATGGGACCTGTAATGAAAAGTTTAGATGGATATGTTACAAAGAAAAACAAAGGATTTGTAATACTTAAAAAAAGTCATTCACTGATTCGTAAGAAGTCTGTTAGCATGGATCAAGCTAAAAGAGTAAATAGAGCATCTTGTGAGCAATGTAGAATGTGCACTGATATGTGCCCACGATATCTACTAGGTCATAACACTCAACCTCATAAAATGATGAGAGCTATGGCATATAATCTTGATGATATGGAAGGACAAAAAATATCTCAACTATGTTGTCAATGTAATTTATGTGAATTATTTTCTTGTCCAGCTGGACTTTATCCTAAAGCAGCTAATTTATACTTTAAACAAAAGCTTGCTGAAAAGAATATTAGGTATAAGCCAGTGCAAGATAAATTTGAAGGAAGACAAGCTCGTGAATATAGATTAGTTCCAAGTAAAAGACTTATTGCTAGGCTAGGATTAAGAGAGTTTGATAAACCAGCTCCTTTAACAGATATTACATTAGAACCTGAAAGAGTTTATATTGCAAAGCAACAGCATGTAGGTGCACCATCTATTTGCAGTGTGAATATAGGTGACCATGTTCAGGCTGGCGATTTAATAGGTAAAGTTCCAGAAGGAAGTTTAGGTGCTCCAATCCATACGAGTATTTCAGGAACTATCATAGAGATTGAAAATGATTTTATAACTATAAGGAGGGATTAATGTGGCTAATGCAATAGGAATGGTTGAATTTACAAGCATTGCACGTGGAATTTATTCAGCGGATCAAATGCTTAAGACTTCAGAAGTTGAAATAGTTACTGCTAGTTCTGTTTGTCCAGGAAAATACATTGCAATAGTTAGTGGCGACGTTGCAGCTGTAAAGGAATCAGTAAGTGTAGGAGAAAAAATGGCAGGAGAGTTTTGGATTGACTCAATAATTATTCCAAATGTAAGTCCATTGGTTTTTCCAGCAATTACAGGAGCAACAATGCCTGAGAGAATACAGGCACTAGGAATTTTAGAATCCTTCTCTATAGCAAATATGGTTATAGCTGCAGATGCCGTTTTAAAGGCTGCTAATTTGGAGCCAATAGAGCTTAGACTAGGAACAGGCCTTGGAGGAAAATCTTTCTTTACCTTCACTGGTGATGTAGCTGCAGTTGAAGCAGGTATTGATGCAGGAAAGTCCATTATGGAGGAGAAAGGGTTGTTAGTTAATGCAGAGATTATACCATCTCCGTCTGGCAGATTACTACAGTCTTTACTCTAAAAATGAGTAAAAACATTATATAAAATTAATTTTATAATGAAAGGATGTGAGTAAATGAAGAGGTTAATTAGTGCAAAAGATGTTGAAGCCTTAATAAAACAAGGTGAAACAAAATTTTATATTGATAGTAATGTAATTATTACACCATCAGCTAAAGATTTAGCAAAGAATAATGGAATAGAGTTCACTACAGAAGCTCCTAAATGTGAGACAAAGTCCTGTGAAGTAAAACAAAATGAAGCACAAAAAATTTGTGTAGATGGACTAGATAGTGAAATGCTTTTAACATTTTTCAAAACTATGATGGATAAAGGTCTTGTGCAAGAAATGCTTAATTGCTTAAACAAACCAAATACACCTTACTCTTTTGAAAGTGATAAAGGTGGTTTAAAGGTTGTTAGAGGTAATACAGTTAAAATGGATGTATTTGATACAGGTAATCCAAATGTAAAGGCTTATTATCAGGAATTAGTTAGCAAAGATGAATCTAAAATGAGTGCTGGATTTTTAACAATAGAAAATTCACGCTTTGATTGGGAATTAACTTATGAAGAAATCGATTATGTTATTGAAGGAACTTTAACAGTGGAGATTAATGGAAAGACCTATACTGCATATCCTGGAGATGTACTATTTGTACCATCAGGCTCTAAGGTAGTTTGGGGTTCACCAGATAAGGCAAGGGTATTCTATACTACTTATCCTGCAAACTGGGCGGATCTTTTATAGTAAACTTTGGGGGGATTAAGCTATGAAGGCACTTGGATTAATAGAAACAAGAGGACTATTAGCAGCAATTGAAAGTGCAGATACAATGCTTAAAGCAGCAGATGTTAGCATTTTTGATAAAACTTATGTTGGTGGTGGACTTGTTTCAGTAGCAGTAACTGGAGATGTAGGTGCAGTAAAAGCAGCAGTAGAAGCTGGTGTTGCAGCTGTTAAAAAGCTTGATAGTTCATTGCTTGTTTCAGAACATGTAATACCACGCCCACATGAAGAGTTAGATAGTATTATTGGAATTAAAAATATAACAGTTAGCATAGAAGATTCTAATATAAATGATACTGCTAATGATGATACTGATAATATTGATGATATTAATGTTATTGATAAGATTGATAATGATACTGATAGAAATGTTAATAAGAGTAGCGATGATAACAAAGATATTAATCTTAATAAAGATACTGATATTAGCATTGAAAATATAAATGAAGCTTGCAATCACAATGATGAAGTTAACATTGTAATTGAGAATATAGAAAACATAGCTGATGAAAATTTAAAAGATGAAAATAAAACTAAATCTTTAGAAATTGATATAGAGAATTTACAGAAAGATACTGTAGATAATCTAGTAAAAGATAGTGGAATGGAAAAAGCTATAAAAGTTTTAAATAGTCTTAATTTAATGAACCTTAGAAATTTAGCTCGTCAATATGATGATTTAGAGATTACAAATAAAGCAATCTCAAAAGCAAGTAAGAAGATAATAATTAGTAAAATAAAAGCATATTACAAATAACTTTAATACACAAATATTCTAAAAGGAGGAATAACAAAATGGGAAATTTTGATAAAGATTTGCGCTCTATACAAGAAGCAAGAGATCTTGCAAGATTAGGAAAAGTTGCAACAGAAAAAATTGCAGATTATACAGAAGAACAAATTGATAGAATTTTACGTAATATGGTTAAAGTTGCTGAAGAAAATTCAGTATGTTTAGCGCAAATGGCTGTAGAAGAAACTGGGTTTGGTAAGGTTAATGATAAGACCTATAAAAACCATATGGCATCTACAATATTATATGACGCAATAAAAGATATGAAGACTATTGGTGTAATTAGAGAAGATGAGGTAAATAAGCTGATTGAAATTGCAGAGCCGGTTGGCTTAGTAATGGGAATAGTACCATCTACAAATCCAACATCAACTACTATTTTTAAGTCTATGATTGCAATTAAATCTAGAAACGCTATAGTATTTTCACCACATCCATCAGCAGCAGAATGTACAATTAAAGCAGCTAAATTAATGAAAGATGCAGCTATTGAAGCAGGAGCACCTGAAGATATTATTGGATGTATTTCTATACCAACCATTGGAGCAACAAATGAATTAATGAAAAGTAAAGAGGTTGCTATCATTATAGCAACTGGTGGCCCAGGTATGGTAAAAGCTGCTTATAGTTCTGGTAAGCCTGCACTTGGAGTAGGAGCAGGAAATTCTCCAGCATATATAGAGAGAAGTGCTAATGTTGAAAAAGCTGTTAGAAATATAATTGCAAGTAAGACATTTGATAATGGTACAATATGTGCATCAGAGCAATCAATTATATGTGAAGAATGCAATCATAACTTAGTTGTTGAAGAATTCAAAAAGCAAGGTGGATATTTTATGACAACAGAAGAAACTAATAAAGTTTGTGCTTTGTTGTTTAAGAATGGACACAATATGAATGCTAAGTTTGTAGGTAGATCTCCGCAAGTTATTGCAAAAGCTGCAGGAATTTCTATTCCAGAAGGAACTAAAGTACTTATCGGAGAGCAAAAAGGTGTAGGAGAAGGTTATCCTTTATCTTTTGAAAAGCTTACAACAGTACTTGGATTCTATATAGTAAAAGACTGGAAAGAAGCGTGTGAATTAAGTATTCAATTACTTCAAAATGGAATTGGACATACAATGAGTATTCACACTGAAGATAGAGATATAGTAATGAAATTTGCTAGAAAACCAGCTTCACGTATTTTAGTTAATACTGGAGGTGCACAAGGTGGAACAGGTGCAAGCACAGGTCTTATGCCATCATTTACACTTGGTTGTGGTACTTGGGGAGGTAGTTCAGTATCTGAAAATGTTACCCCAATGCATCTAGTTAATATAAAGAGAGTTGCTTATGGCTTAAAAGATTGTGCAACATTAGCTTCTGCTGATCCAACTTTCAATCGTATAAAAACTGCTGAGAACTGTCATGCTATACAAAATCAATGTGGAACTTTAAGTCCTGCTGAATATGTAGCAGCATCAAAGTGTGATAACACTGAGAATAGCACATTTACTAATAATGAAGAACTTATGAAATTAGTTAATCAGATAGTAAAGGCGATGAAGGGGGAACAATAGATGGATGGATGTGAAGCTATATTGAAGCTTTTACTGGAAGCTGTACAAGCTAATGGAGCTAATACAGAAGTGAAAAATGATTCATCTGAAATTCCAGTAGGTGTTTCAAATAGGCATGTACATCTTTCACAGAGGGATCTAAATATTTTATTTGGTGAAGATTATCATCTGGCAAAAATGAAAGATTTGTCACAGCCTGGACAGTATGCATGCAAAGAGACTTTAACAATTTGTGGACCAAAGGGAGCTATTGAAAAAATTAGAATCCTTGGGCCTACAAGAAGTAAAACTCAGGTTGAAGTATTAGCTGGAGATTGTTTTAAACTTGGTGTTACTAAACATCCAAGATTATCTGGTGATTTGTGCAAAACACCTGGAGTCACTTTAATTGGACCAAAAGGTTCAGTTCAGCTTGAAGAAGGAGTAATAGTTGCACAAAGACATATACACATGACACCAGAAGATGCTAAAAGCTTTGGTGTTTCAGATGGTCAAGTAGTCTCTATAAAGTTTGATGACTTAAGAGGTGGTATTTACAGTAATGTAGCTATTAGAGCAAATGATGCCTCTAAACTTGAATGCCATATTGACACTGAAGAAGCAAATGCTATGAATATTAGCTCTAGTTCAAAAATCAAAATTATAAAGTAAAATATAAATTAAAAATTTTTAAAATATAAATCAAAAAACATAAATTAAAGATTAGCTTATAAAATAAAAATTATAATATAAAATTATTAAACAAAAAATTATTAAATAAAATGGAGGATTTTAAAATGAAATATGATGCTTTAGGAATGATCGAAACAAAGGGATTAGTTGGTTCAATAGAGGCTGCAGATGCTATGGTTAAGGCTGCAAATGTTTATCTAATTGGTAAAGAATATGTTGGTGGTGGTCTTGTAACAGTTATGGTAAGAGGAGACGTAGGAGCTGTAAAAGCTGCTACAGATGCTGGTGCTGCTGCTGCACAACGTGTTGGGGAGTTAGTTTCAGTTCACGTTATACCTCGTCCACACTCAGAAGTAGAAGTAATACTTCCAGCAGCTAAAGACACTACAAAATAATTAACATAAAAGGAGCTATTGCAAAACTATTTTGCAATAGCTCCTTTTTACTTAACACTCCCAACAGGTCTAAAAATTCCCAATAACTATTTTATCTCTGGAACATCTATAGTTATAGCTGAATTTTCTACTTCTTCAGATGTTCTACTATCATATACTTTTATTGTGTACTTTTTCTTTCCCACATATTCAGATGGTAATATAGTTTTACCTATTTTAGTAAGTTCTTCTGATATTCCATGACGACTTTGATTTCCCATCCATATTTGATATCCATTTTCATCAAACATAGCATAGTAATAAGGATCTTTTTCTTTTCTGTTCCAATCTCCCAGTTCTCCTCTGTTTTCAGATTTAAAAATGGCAGCAAAAGGAGAGAATACTATTTCATCTAAATATATACTTCCTTCTTGAACCTTTATCTCCTTATTAAGTACAACTATCTTTGAAGTAGCTTCCTTTGATTTTTGTAGCTCTAGTTTAGCTTTCTTTTCACTTTTAAATTTACTTACATAATCTGTTGCAACTACTTCAACTTTAATATTTTCATCTAAATTTAAATCTCCAATATATTGCCATACTACCATAGAAAACTTATTACTTTCTATTTTTGTATCTACGTTAGAACCATAAGAGGATCCATTCTTCTCAAAGTCTAGTCTTACCCCTATTTGCATACTCTCATCAGGAGATAAATCTTTACCATCTTTTCTTTCTAAGCTATATGCATAAACTAAAAAGTTATCATCATATCCAATATTATTTACTGTTACTTTATATTCTCCAAAATCTAGATTGACAATTTCATCATTTGTATATTTTAAATATAAATCTGCTGTAACAGCATCATTTATAATTTCCTTTACTCCCAAAATATTTTTCAATATGTCAGTTCCATATGTTTTTATAACGGGAGTTAAAACTAAACATAGCATAACTACTGCTATTGCTTTTACAAAGTTACTTTTTTTATTTTTATTTCTATTTTTATCTGGGAGATTTTTTAATGTATCTTCATAGAAGTCTTTAAATTCTTTATTAATTTCTTTATTTTTCTCTTCATTTAACATTTCTTCTAGTTTCATTTATTATCATCTCCTCTTTACTTATTATCTTCTTTAAACTTTCTTTTGCTCTTGATAATTTTGATTTTACTGTACCTTCAGAAATTTCCATTAAATCACTTATTTCTTTATAGCTTAGGTCATTAAAATAATACAAAATAATAATCTTCTTATGTTCATCAGATAAACCATCCATACATTGCCTTATTTCAATTTCTGCAAAGCCATTGTCAATATATTGCTCTTCTATTTGTGAATCTAGATATGTTACATTTTTTTCTCTTTTTAAAAGATCCCTACACTTGTTTCCTAATATCTTTAATAGCCAAGACTTAAATGAGTTATCATTTTTTAAAGTGCTTATTTTCTCATAGACAACTGTTATAGTTTCTTGCACTGCATCTCTGACAAGCTCATCATTATTTAACATATATTTTGCAAATAAATATACATCTTTTTCATAAGTTTTAAGTAGCTCAATGAAAGCCTCTTTATTTCCTTTTTTAGCTTTTTTAATTAATAATTTTTCGTCCATATGTTCCCTCCTTATACCAACTAGACTTTATAAATAGCTGATTTGTTCCATGTTTGGAAAAATTTTTATTAATAATATCTAAGTGTTCTTCAAATAGAAATTCAGCAGTTCTGTATGGAGAACGACTATATTTTAATATCACTTACATATATAATTATATATGTAAATAATATACTGCAAGTAGAAAGAAAATTATGAAATTAAAAAAGTAGTTTATTAAGTTTTAACGAAAATTTATGAGGTATAAGTATGAAAAGTGCAATATTAGAAAAAGGTGAAGAAGTTTATAATAAGCTTGGTAAGATTTTTTTATTAGCGCAAAATACAAGAGATAATTCTGAGATTGCTTATATAGAGAAGCTATTAGTAGAGAAATTATTTGAAATAAATATTCAAATCAGTGAAGCAATATTATTAAAGAAGTATTTTATATGGAATCAGCTATATTTAGAGAGGAAAATTGAAGTTAATGATGAAGATATTATAATGTACATAAATAAAGTGTTAGATGATATGGGTTTATAATAATGCTGTAAATAAACTTGGTTTCATTATAAGATATGGTTTATATAATAAAGCATAGTATAGATAATAAACATCTATATAATATGAAGAGGTAAAAACTATTTTTATAATGTATTGGAGGTTGAGTATGAATTATATTTTTATGAGTGAAAGTTATATATCAGCATTTACAGATATTATTGATGCTGAACTTCATAAGCATTATATGCTTCAATTGTTTATGAGCTATAAGGATAATTTAAATATAGAAGTAAAGGGTGAAGATATATCTTGCAAATGTATTATTGTAAATACTAATGTAGAGCATTGTTTTTCTTCAGATAATAATATTCATTTTACAATGCTTATAGATGCAGCATCTGATATTGCTCAACAATTTAAGAGAAAATATCTATTAGGAAAAGAGTATTGTGTACTTGATTGTTCTGAAATTAGATTACTTCAAAAAGAGTTTCAACAACTAGTTAAAGATTTAGATATAGAAAAATATAGTGATTTTACTTCTTCAATGTTTAATATTTTAGAAATAGAAGTAAACAAGAAAATTAAATATGATGAACGAATTCTTAAATTACTAAAAATGTTAGATGAATATGATTATGATGTTAATTTTTTTAAAGAATTTTCTAAAATGCTTTCATTATCTGAAAGTAGGATATCTCATCTATTTAAGAAGCAGATAGGGATACCTCTTAAAAGCTATATTGTATTATGTAACTTGAAAAAAGCATATATATATTTATTAGACAATGGTAGTATAACAGATGCAGCAATGAAAGCCGGATTTGATAGTCCATCACACTTTGCATATACAAGTAAAAAGTTAACAGGTATGTCAGCGAAAAATATTCGTAAAGATAGCGTATTTTTGAAAGTTCCTCATCTTAAAATAGAGTAAAATATAGCCAATAAAGAAAATGGAGGTTATATTTTATGGAAAGATATTTAGAAGAAACAAAGCTTTTAGATTTTTCATCAGATTGCATTAGAAAGCTAGTTGAAGAAAAGCAATGGAGAAATCTTAGTGATTATAATAAAATTCTTGAGATATATAATTATGTAAAAAATGATATTGCATTTGGGTATAATGAGGATGATGCAATTCCTGCCTCAAAGGTTTTAGAAGACGGATATGGACAGTGTAATACAAAAGGGATTTTATTTATGGCATTATTGCGTGCAGTTGGAGTTCAGTGCAGAATGCATGGCTTTACAATAGATAAAATACTACAAAAAGGTGCTATGAAAGGCTTATACTATAAGCTTTCACCTAAGGAAATAGTTCATAGTTGGGTAGAAGTTTATTATAATTCTAAATGGTATAACCTTGAGGGATTTATTTTAGATGTAAGTTATCTAAATAAATTACAAAGTAAATTTTCAGATTGTACAGGCTCTTTTTGTGGATATGGAGTAGCAACAAAAGATTTTCAAAATCCAATAATTGATTGGAATGAAAATGACACATATATACAGAAGGAAGGTATTGTAAGAGATTATGGTGTATTTGACAATCCAGATGAATTTTTTAAAAATCATAGTCAAGCGATTAGTCCTATAAAAAAGTTTATTTATAGAAATTTTATTAGACATTTGATGAACAGGAACATTAGTAAAATTAGAAATTCTAAACAGTAGAGATGATAAAATAGAAGAAAAAATATAGATTAAATTAGTAACTTTAGTAAAGAGTTAAAAGTAATAAATTACACAGGGCAATTATTTATTTTAAGTATAATTTGCCTTGTTTTTTATGTTTAGAGGAAAGTATAAAAGTTTAAAGTTCTGAAAATGTGATTATATAAGGCTTTTAGTAACTCAATGTAAAAAAGTAGACTTGTTTTATACTTTCCTTACCTTCAGTTTGTAAGTGGATATATGTAAGATTGCGTTGACTTGGAGCGGAGCGACGGAATAAGTAAACTTACATATATCCACTAATTCATTAAATAAGCATATTTTACAAAAGAAGGTTTTAAAACGGGAATACTATAGGCAATTAATAAGCAATATATACTATAAGAGATAAGAAACTAAGATTCAATATAGAATATCAATAATGTTTAACTATAGAAGAGGTTGATAGATATGATTGAAGAAACAGGTAAAGAAACACAAGAAGAATTAATAGATAGCTTAATAGAAAATAATAAAGATAAATTATATGAAATTATTGACAATATGTATCCAATAGATATTGCTATAATTTTAGAGGAGTTTGATGATGAAAACTTATTGAAATTTTATGATTTAATAGATAATGAGCTTATGGCTGAAATTATGGAACAATCCAGTGAGGAATTACAAATTAGAATTATTAAGTTATTTGATTTTGAAGCTATAGTACAGTTATTTTCTTATATGCCAAATGATGATATCGCTGATATTTTAGGGAATCTTCCAATTAGAATGAGAAAAGATTTATTGAAGTTAATGAAGACTGGTGATATCAAGAAATTACAAGAGTTATTAGGCTATGCAGAAGATAGTGCTGGTGGTATTATGACAACTGAATATATTGCCCTTAATGGAGCGTTATCTATAGTAGAATCTTTGAAGAAGATTAAGGAAATTGGACCAAGAACAGAAGTAATTGAAACAATATTTATATTAAATAAAAGAAAAGAGTTAATTGGAACCGCTGATTTACGAGATATATTAGTAGCACCTGATCAAGAGAAGCTACATAACATAATGGATTATAATGTAATCTCTGTTAATCCAGAAGTAGACCAAGAAGAAGTATCATTACTTGTTTCAAAATATGATTTAAAGGTCATACCAGTTGTTAATCGTAAGAATTCTCTTTTGGGAATTATTACAGTTGATGATATTATTGATGTTATTGTAGAAGAACAAACTGAAGATATTTTACACTTAGGTGGAGTAAGTAAGGAAGAAAGATTAGATAGTCCAATAGCCATATCTATAAAAAGAAGATTGCCATGGCTATTTATTAATCTTGGAACTGCTTTTTTAGCCTCTTTTACCGTAGGATTATTTGAAGACGTTATAGCTAAAGTAGTAGCTTTGGCAGCTGCTATGCCAATAGTTGCTGGTATGGGAGGAAATGCAGGAACTCAGACATTATCATTAGTTATAAGAAGTATTGCTCTTGGGGAATTAGAATTAAAAAAGAATTGGAGATTAGTTTTTAAAGAAGTTGCTTTAGGTGTAATAAATGGTGCAGCCACTGGATTTATAACAGGGTTAATACTTTATATTGAGTATGGTAATCCTTATCTTGGATTAATTATTCTTGTCGCAATGATTGGAAATTTAGTTATAGCAGGTTTTTTCGGATTTTTAATTCCATTATTTCTAAAGCTATTTGGTGTAGATCCAGCATTAGCTTCAGCTATATTTTTAACAACAGCAACAGATGTTTTTGGATTTTTCTTATTTTTAGGTTTAGCAAAAATGTTTTTACCTCTTTTAATGTAGTCTCTGTTAGATGAGAATGTTGATATGAGAGTTACTTCATCACTAATTCACTACGTTAAGAATTTCTATTATTTCTTCCGTAAATATTTTTTGACAATATTTAAAACTACTGATAAAGTTAAGAAGCACATAATTTAATGAAAGAGGTATGATTATGGAAATTAACTTTGAAAATCTTAAAATAAATGAAAAAATTATTAATGGATTAAATGCTATGGGAATAAAAGAACCTACAGAAATACAAAAGAAAATTATCCCTTTAGCTATTGATAAAGTAAATTTAATTGGACAGTCTGAAACAGGAACAGGAAAGACTTTAGCTTATCTTTTACCTATAATAGAAAATATTGATACAAGCAAAAAAGAAATGCAATGTATAATACTAGCTCCAACTCATGAATTAGCTATTCAAATTAATAATACAATAAATGAAGTTAAAAAATCATCAGGACTAGATATTACTTCTACATCTTTAATAGGTAGTGCTAATATCCAAAGGCAAATAGATAGTTTAAAAGCGAAACCTCATATTATAGTTGGCTCTGCTGGAAGAATATTAGAGTTAATTCGTAAAAAGAAAGTATCTGCTCATACTATAAAAACTATTGTAATTGATGAAGTAGATAAACTTTTAGATAAAAATAATCTTCCTGTTATAAAAGACATTATAAAATCTACTCAAAAGCAAACTCAAGTTATGATGTTCTCTGCCACATTAAATGGAAAAACTTTAGATATTGCTAAGACTTTAGCTAATGATATAAATGTTGTAGCAGTTAAACATAATAAAGTTAATGAAAATATAAATCATAGCTACATAAAAACTGATGGCAGAAAAAAGATTGAAACTTTAAGAAAGCTTATAAATGCACTAAAAGCTGAAAAAGTTTTAGTATTTAATAATGATAGTTATACTACTAACACAGCTGTTGAATATTTAAAATTTAATAATGTAAAAGTAGATGCTATTGGTGGTAATGGAAAGATGGAAGATAGAAAAAGAGCTTTAGAAAGTTTTAGAACGGGTAAAATTCAAGTTTTAATTGCTTCGGATGTAGCTGCTAGAGGTTTAGATATAAAAGGTGTAACTCATATTATTAATTTAGACATTCCTGAAGACTCTAATGATTATCTACATAGAGCAGGAAGAGTCGGGAGAGCAGGGGAAACTGGAGATGTACTTTCTTTAGTTGATGATAGAGAAGAATCTCTAATAAAATTACATGAAAATAATTTTAAAATTAACATTCAACAAAAACGTCTTTATAAGGGAAATGTAGAATAATAAAACTTAAATTACATATTGACTATTTTAATATATGTGCTAAAATTAATATAATTTAAAAAGATATATTAAATAGCTTCGTATAACCCTAATAATATGGATTAGGGGTTTCTACCAAGAACCAATAATTCTTGATTACGAGGAAATCATTTTATTTGTGATTTCTTCGTAATCAAGAATTTTTTTTTATACAAAAATATATTTATTTAAATTTAATATTAGTTAATTTAAATAAACAGATTAATCAATGGAAGATTTTTAATTTACATATAAAAATGTTTTTAAGGAGGAAAAATTATTATGGATACTAAGAACTTACCTAAAATAGAACTACACTGTCATTTAGATGGTAGCTTAAGAGTTGAGACAGTAATAGAATTAGCTAAAAAAGAAAATATAAAATTAGACAGCTATGATTATGATTACGTTAAGAGTTTACTGACTATTTCAGAAGATTGTGATTCTCTAGATGAATACTTGAAAAGATTTGATTTACCTAATAAAGTTTTGCAAACAAAAGAAAATTTAAGAAGAGTAGCTTATGAGCTTTTAGAAGATGCTGCAAAGGAAAATGTTAAATACATTGAAGTTAGATTTGCACCAGTATTTCATACTCAAAAAGGACTAGCTTTAGAAGAAATTATAGAAAGTGTTATAAGTGGAATAAAGGAGGCTGAGGAAAAATACGACATTAGAGGTAATGTAATAATTTCTTGTATAAGAGGATTAGATTTAGAGCATGTATATCAATCTATAGATGCAGGAGAAAAGTATATTGGCAAAGGTGTTGTAGCAATAGATTTAGCAGCATCTGAAAGAGAAGATTTTGCTTATGAATATATAGAGGCAATGAAGGTTGCTAAGGAAAAGGGATTTAGAATTACAATACATGCAGGAGAAACTGGTTTCGGTAAAAATGTAAGAGATGCAATAAAACTTTTGGGAGCTGAAAGAATAGGCCATGGAGTGTATATATATAATGATGATGAGGCATATAATTTAGTTAAAGAAAATGGAGTAACATTAGAAATGTGTCCTAAAAGTAATCTTGATACAAAAGCTGTAACATCATATGAAGATCATCCTATTTATAAATATCATAATGATAGTATAAAGGTTAGTCTTAGCACCGATAATAGAACTGTTTCTAATGTAAATTTAACTGAAGAAACAAATAAATTAATAGAAACATTTAATGTAAACATAGATGAGTATAGAGAAATTTATATAAATAGTGTAAATGCGGCCTTTTGTGATGAAGAAACAAAGGTAGGTTTACTTTCTTTTCAAATTTAGTAAAATAGATAAGTTATAGATATTATTTTGATTATTATTATAAAAGTGATATAAGCCTAGAACAAAAATTAGATAATTCTGAATAGAAATATATAAAATGTATATATGTTTAACATCAACATATAATATATAGTAAATATTGTGTTTGGGAGTAATAATATGAAATGTAAAAAGCTATTTAAGTATGAGATTATAGGTATATTTATAATATTTTTTATAGGATGTTTATGGCATAATCTATATGATATTTTAGGTAATAATGTTCTGATAGGATTAATAGCACCTGTAAATGAAAGTATGTGGGAGCATTGGAAAATAGGATTATATCCAATATTAATATATTCTATTATAGAATATATTTTTGTAAAAGGGCATGTAAAAAACTTTTTATTTAGTAGATTTATAGTTATAGTAGTTTTTGAAATTGTATGCTTCTCTTTGGTTGGGTTATGGCATATTTTATTTAAAGAAGCAAGTTTTACAACTAATATGATAGTTGATATAGCTGCCTATTTTATAGGGATTTTAATAGGACAATTAGCTGGATACTTTATATCCTGTAAAACAAAAGAAAATAAAACATTATTTTATATAGCTGTAGTAGGTATAGCTATTCATATAATTATTTTTATTCTTTTTACGTTTAATCCTCCTATGATAGAATATTTTAAAGATAGTATTACAGGGCAATACGGGCTTTAGATTATAATCAATTAATAAAACTTATAAATTAGTTATATAAATATTAAAATAAGGTTGTCTTGATTAGGCAACCTTATTTTGGTCTTATGTCAATATATTGAACACAAAAAGTCAAACTCTTTTAAGTTGTATCTCTAGCTAATAATTTACATTGATTTGAATAGTACAAACCATCTTTGATAGTATGAATATATGTTTTTAAAAGTATTTAAATAAAATCTAAGGGCTTTTTATGTTTATAAAATAATTAATTAGGAAAAACTACTTTTAATTAATCATTAAATAGGAGAAAATTTATGAAAGTAAGGCTTGGATATGTTGCCATTTCAAATGTATTAGGAAAGAAGATAACAAGTTCTAGTAATGTAACCTTTACAAATTATAGTAAAATTATATCAGAAGAAAAAAGATTAGAAAAATTAAAAAGCATTACTGCTTCAAACTTAAATGCATTAGAAGAAATATTAAGATACAATATAAAAAATGATATACATTTTTATAGAATAACTTCTGCCTTAGTACCGTTAGTTACTCACCCTGAAGTCGGGTATTGGGGACATAGAAAAATTTTTAAAAAGGATTTCGAATATATAGGTAATCTTATTAAAGAATCTAATATGAGAGTAGATACTCATCCGGATGAATTTAATGTGATAAACAGTAATAATCTAAAGGTTGTTAAAAATACAATTATAAATTTAACTAGACAAGTTGAATGGTTTGAAGACATGAATTATAAAGAAGGGAAAATGGTAATTCATATAGGTGGAGCAACTGGAGGGAAAGAATTGGCTATAGAAAGATTTATTGAAAATTTTAAAGATTTTCCTAGCAAAATAAAAGAAAGATTAATTATAGAAAATGATGATAAAACTTATACAGCTAGTGAAACTTTAGAATTATGCAAAACTTTAAATATACCAATGGTTTTAGATATTCATCACCACAATTGCAATAATAATGACGAAAATATTTCTGATATGCTACAAGGTATATTTGATACATGGAGTAATGAAAATTTACCTCCTAAAATGCACTTTTCTTCACCAAGGGATGAAAAGTTAGATGGTAAAATAGATAGAAAACATTCAGATTTTATAAATGCTTTAGACTTTATAAATTTTATAGAATTAACAAGAAAAATTAATAAAGACTTTGATATAATGCTAGAATGTAAAGAAAAAGATGTAGCTTTATTTAAGCTAGTTAAAGATATAAAAGAAATTAATCCTGAATATAAATGGAAGGATAAAACTACATTAATTATTAACTAATATAAATAAAAAATCAATTTTAAGTATGAATTTTTTTACTTTAAATAGAAATTTAGGTTAAATTGCAAAATTCCTACTAAGGAAGAGTACGCCTTATACAGTGTACTGTAATCTAATCCCTCCAATATGTGGTTTAACAATCTAGCTGAGTCATCCTCTGGTATAAACATTTCAAAATTTAATGAAAAAACTAATTGATAGCTGTCATTAAATTTAGTATAATCTTTGTGATATTTTAGTTTTGTTTTCACAGATAAATTATAAAACATTAGCGAGTCTTTGACTCGCTTTTTTTCATTTCGGGCAAAAAATAAGCCATCGAACAACCTTAGTTGTGCAACAACCCCTTTTATACTTATTTCGCTTAATATTAAATAAATGCACTACTTAATTTTATCTAACTTATCAAAAAATATTGAAATTTCACCACATTTTGGGCATATAGCAGCCTTTATCTTTCCTTTATTATCTGAAAAAACTCCACTCCCTTTTCCCAATACAACTGACGCAGTAGAAGTTATATTTTCTGTTTTTAACATATAATCTTCAATCATAACTTCATCACATCTTAAACATTTTCTCATAATATCTTCCCACTCAAATATGAATAATTTAATACAATCCATAAATTATTTATATTCTTATTATACATAATTAATGGATTATAATTCCAGTAATTATGAAAATAAAATTTAGATTTGTCAACTAAACTTAACATTTTTAGCTTGCAAAGGTATCATACTGACAAAGTATAAAAAATGATACCTGATGAAAGGCCTTTTACAGATTATTACACTTACTTTAATATAATTACTTATATCAGTACTTATGGTCATGATTTATTTTGTTAGCATATTTTAATGAATAGAACTATTTCGATAGTCTGGTGAATTTTTTATTTGAGAAGTGCTTAGAAATATTAATTTTAATATTATAGAATAAGTATTAATTAATAAAAAGCATTGCCGATATATATATTATAATTAATATGTACAAATATGTTGAAGTTTGTAGAAAAATCACTATATTAATTATTTTAAAAGGAATAATTTTATAAATTATGTTAATGAATTCTAAATTTTCAAAAAGAGGAGATGATTTTATGGGGAAAGTCAAACACAAAGTAATTCTTGTTACAATGATAATATCTTTACTGACAGCTATAATTATAGCTGGAAGTATGACATATGGATTTATCAAGAATAATTCTAATTCGTTATCTATGCAAAGAAAGAGTTTAAAGGATGACTATGATTCAAGAATTAAAGAGCAAGTAGAAATTGCAATTTCTATGATAGATAAAATAAACGAAAAGGCTAAAAGAGGTGAGATTACCCTTGATGAAGCTAAAAAGCAAAGTGCAGATTTATTAAGAAATTTAAAATTTGGTAATGGAGGGTACTTTTGGGCTGATACAGTTGATGGATTAAATGTTGTTCTTTTAGGATCTGAAACAGAAGGTAAAAATAGACTTAATTCTCAAGACAGTAAAGGAAACTATATGATAAAAGATGTAATTGAAAATGGTAAAAAAGAAGGTGGTGGATATACTGATTATTGGTTCCCTAAGAGTGGAGAAACAGAATCATCACCTAAAAGAAGTTATAGTAAATTATATGCTCCTTTTAATTGGGTAATAGGAACAGGGAATTATATAGATGATATAGATAAGATAATAGCAGATAGAGAAGCTATTGCACAAAAGGAGTTAATGTTTAGTATAACTATTAATATGATTTTACTTATTGTTTCTTTAGTTATAGCTGCAGTTTTATCAATGATTTTAAGCAAACAAATAACAGATCCTCTAATTAAAATAAAAGATTTTGCATTAAGATTATCTTCCTATGATTTTAGCAATCAAATAACTATTACAAGAAAAGATGAGTTTGGACAAACTGGCAATGCTTTAAACCAAGCACAAGAAAATGTAAAAGACTTAGTAAAAACAATTATGGAAAATTCTCAAGATATAAGTGCATCATCAGAAGAACTTTCAGCAACTGTTGAAGAACTATTCTCTAAAGTTGTTATAATAGATGAAGCTGTAGAATCAATTGCTTCTGGAATGCAAGAATCTGGTGCTGTTACAGAGGAAATAAGTGCATCTATTGAAGAAGTAGATTCGAGTATAAATATATTATCATCAAGGGCTATGGATGGAAGTAATATTTCTAATAATGCTAAAGATAGAGCTATCGAAGTTAAACATAGTAGTGAAAATGCAATTAATGAAACTAGAAAAATATATAATGAAAAGAAAGAAAAGATGGAAAAAGCCATAGAAGATGGAAAAATAGTAGAAAGTATAAAAGTTATGGCTGATACTATTGGTGGAATAGCAGAGCAAACTAATTTACTTGCTTTAAATGCAGCTATAGAAGCAGCAAGAGCAGGAGAGCAAGGAAAAGGATTTGCTGTTGTAGCAGAAGAAGTAAGGAAACTTGCTGAACAATCAGGAGAAGCAGTAAAGAATATTCAAGAAACAATTGCAAAAGTACAGGGTGCATTTAAAAGTAGTATTGAAGCAGGTAGCGATATATTAGATTTTGTAAATACAAAAGTAAATGACCAGTTAGATGCCTATGGTGATACAGGTATTAAATATTATGATGATTCAGATTTTGTAAGTAAAATGTCTGATGAAATTGCTGCTATGTCGGAAGAAATTACAGCTACAGTTGGTCAAGTAAGTGATGCAGTTCAAAATATGGCTGAATCTTCTCAAAAGTCTAGTGAGAAAGCTGAAGATATTAGAGAGAGTATGAATGAAACAACAAAGGCAATAGAGGAAGTAGCTAAAACTGCCCAAAGTCAAGCAGATCTTGCACAAAAGCTAAATGAAATGGTACAAAAATTTAAAATATAATATAAAAAAGATTGTAATTTTTTACAATCTTTTTTTATTTTTATAAGTAAACGATATCTTGCTTTAACTTAGCTTGTATTGATTTGATATTAGAGTTAAAATTATTCGTGGATAAAATTAAATAAAACACGAGGGGATGTAATCTCAATGCTAAAAAGTTATATTAATGACCTTAAAGAGGAATTTAAGGGGTATAATTTGTTAAATTTTAAACGAGATCTGATGGCAGGAATAACAGTTACTGCAGTAGCACTTCCACTAGCATTAGCTTTTGGAGTTAGTTGTGGAGCTTCAGCAGCAGCTGGACTAATAACTTCAATAATATCAGGTTTAGTAATAGGAGCTCTTTCAGGAGGTTCATTTCAAATATCTGGACCAACAGGAGCGATGAGTGCAATTTTAGTTGTATTATTTCAAAAATATGGACTACAAGGAGTTTGGATAGCTGGAGCATTGGCAGGACTAATACTTATATTGGCAGGAATATTTAAGCTTGGAAAAATAGTTTCGTATATACCAGCACCGGTAATTACAGGCTTTACATCAGGTATAGCTTTAACAATTGCAATAGGACAATTAGATAATTTTTTTGGTGTAACAACTAAAGCATCAGAATCTTCTGCAATAAAGTTAATAAACTTTGTAACGTCACCACTAAATATAAATTGGTATGCATTATTAATTGGAGCTTTAGTAGTTGGTATTATGATTATTTGGCCAAAAAAACTTAATAATATCATACCATCTTCATTGATTGGATTAATTGTTGCATTATTAATAAACTTAGTATTTAAATTACCTATAGATGTAATTGGTGATATACCAAAAAAATTAATTTTAGATGAAAGACTTAATGTTAGTGCAATTAATATTAATGTTATAAAAAGTGTGTTAGCACCAGCAATAAGTATTGCTGCATTAGCTATGATTGAAAGCTTACTTTGTGGTGAAGTTGGTAAAAAAATGAAAGGAGATTCATTTGATGCTAATAGAGAGTTAATAGCACAAGGAATTGGGAACTTCATAATTCCTTTCTTTGGAGGTGTACCTGCAACAGCTGCTATTGCAAGAACAAGTGTAGCTATAAAATCAGGAGCTAAAACTAGAATAGTAAGTATTTTTCATGCAATATTTTTAATGCTTTCAATGTTTTTATTAGCACCTATTATGGCTAGTATTCCTTTATCAGCCTTAGCAGGGGTTTTAATGGTAACTACTTGGAGAATGAATGAATTGGAAAGTATAAAATATATATTTTCTAAAAAATTTAAAGGCGCAATATTAAAGTTTTTAATAACAATGTTTGCAACAATAGTATTTGATTTAACTCAAGCTATATTAATAGGTGTAATTTTTTCAAGTCTTTTGTTTATTGTAAAAATTGCTAATATGGATATATCAATAAGTGAGGTAGATGAAAATAAATTAGATGAAAAAATCCTTGAAGGTAGTAACTTATCTAATATAAAAGTTGCATATTTTACAGGACCTTTATTTTTTGCAACAGCAGAAAAGTTTAAAAATCAAGTTTTATCAATAGAAGAAGCTAAAGTTATAATACTATCAATGAGGGGAGTTCCTTTAATGGATATATCAGCATTGCAAGCTTTAGATGAAGTAATGACTGAATTTAAAAATAGAGGTTGTAAATTAATGCTATGTGGTTTACAGCAACAAGTAAAAGATTTTATTGATAAATCAGGATTTGAAGAAAAAATAGGTTCGAATATGATTTTTTGGAGTGCAGATCAAGCTATTAAAAGTACTTTATATTGTTAATTAGAAAGAGATGTGACATAAATCACATCTCTTTTTGCTTTTATTAAACCCATTCAGTTACATCATTTATAGGTAATCTAGTTGTTGGGTAGCTAGGTGCAGCAGCTTTTCCTATAGGAATAATAATTACAGGTATAAACCCATTATCTATATTAAACTCTTTAACTAATAATTCATGATTAAATCCAGTCATAGGGCATGTATCCCAACCTGAAGCCTTAGCAGCTAACATAAATTGCATTGCAGCTAAAGAAGAATTTAGTATTGCACTACTTTTAGCTCTTTCATCTACAGTATAGACATTATTTATGTCTGATATTAATTTGTCTTTATATTCTTTAGTCATAAGTCCAGCATCTACAATAGGGTTATAAATCTTTGGAGCATTATCATTTGCTTTTAAGTTACCTAATACAATTACTGTAGCTGCGGCATCTAAAACTTGTTTTTGATTAAAAGCAATTGGAAGAAGTTTTTGTTTAGCTTCCTCACTTTTAACCACAATGAATTTCCAATGTTGTAGATTCCAAGCAGAAGGTGATTTAGTAGCTAAAGCTAAAATTTCTGATAGCTCACTTTCTGAAATTTCTATAGATTTATCAAATTCACGAATTGAAGATCTTTCTTCTAAAATCTTTATAAAATCTTTATTAATCATGTCGTTATCCTCCAAAATGTATTAAAACTTAATTTAATAATTACTTTCATATAATTAATAATGATATTATCAAGTATATGTATATAAATATCAAGTACTTACTTTTAAGTTACATAGGCACTTAAAAGTAACTATAAAATTAAGAAAGACTAAATCTTTAGAAAATATTATAAGTTATAAATACAAGTAAAATTTAAAATTAAAGAATAAAATCAGAAGATAATCCATTAAATTACTTAAAAGTATTTAAGGTATAACATTAAATTAGAATATATGGTAATATGTATATAAATAATTTACTACTAGAAAGGAAAGACAAATTTGGACAAATCAAAATTTTATACTA
Source organism: Clostridium sp. MB05 (assembly GCF_046581255.1). Classification (NCBI taxonomy): domain Bacteria; kingdom Bacillati; phylum Bacillota; class Clostridia; order Eubacteriales; family Clostridiaceae; genus Clostridium; species Clostridium sp. MB05. The sequence goes on from NZ_CP174370.1 coordinate 2,162,243, forward strand.
ACAGAAAAAATATAATTGTGCTAGCAGTCATTTGCACATTATTATGGGGAAGTGCTTATCCTGCTATAAAGATTGGATATGAACTTTTTAATATTGTAGGAAATGATATAGGATCAAAGCTTATTTTCGCTGGATATAGGTTCTTCTTAGCAGGAGTTTTTGTTTTATTATTACAAATAATAAGAGGATCTAAAGTTTTTAACTTAAATCCTAAAGAATTAGGACAAGTTACTATATTAGGTTTAGGGCAGACAACCCTTCAATATATTTTCTTTTATATAGGGCTGTCTTATACAACAGGAGTAAGAGGAGCAATTATAAATGGAACAGGAACATTTTTTAGCATTTTATTAGCTCACTTTATTTATAAAAATGACAAGCTAAATTATAACAAGGTTTTAGGATGTATTGTTGGATTCTCAGGGGTTATTATAGTTAATCTTGGTGGTACATCAGTTTTAGAAGGTAGTTTTTCATTTAAAGGTGAAGGCTTCATAATGATTGCAGCTTTTTTACTTTCAATTTCATCAATTTATGGTAAGAAGATAACTCAAAATAAAGATGCATCTACTGTAACTGGATATCAACTTGCAATAGGAGGTCTTATTTTAACTATTTTAGGATATGTTTTAGGAGGACATCTTTCAAACTTCACAGTTAAATCGAGTATGTTACTCTTATATATGGCTTTATTATCCTCAGTAGCTTTTGCATTATGGTCTCAGCTTCTTAAATATAATAAGGTAGGAATAATAACGGTTTTTAACTTTTTAGTACCTATATTTGGAACTATATTATCTGCTATATTCTTAAAAGAAAATATTTTTGATATTAAGATATTAATAGCTCTAATATTAGTTTGTACAGGAATTTATTTAGTTTATAGAAAAAAAGAAAATAATAATTAGAGGCATATAAATAGAATATATATATATAACTTTTATAGTAACTGTAATAGAGTTTTAAGCTTTATTACAGTTATTTTTTATGTAATTAAAGAAATAATAGGTAGTACAATTTTTCTTAAAGTAACTATAATATCAAAAAAACTAACGGTATATAATAGAGCATTTATAAAGTTAATAAAATTAGTTTTCAGATAATAATATTGAAGTAAATGTTTACAAGATATATAATAAAAGTATGTGATTACTTACATTTAGTATAATTTAAAAAAGGAGAATGAGTATGGCATTTTACAAAATCAATGATGTAAATATTTATTATGAGGTAAGTGGTGATTTAAATTCAAAAACAGCAGTAGTTTTTTTAAATGGAGTTATGGCATCAACAAATAGTTGGAATTATTTATCACCTACTTTTGAAGAAACAGGATTAATGGTTATTAGACATGATTTTAGAGGGCAACTAAAGTCTGATAAACCAAAAGGTCCATATACATTTTCACTACATGCCGAAGATGCAAAAAAACTTTTTGAAGAATTAGGAGTAGAAAAGGTTCATATAATAGGTACATCTTATGGTGGAGAGGTTGCAATGAAATTTGCAATTATGTATCCAGAAATGACAAAGAGTATATCAGTAATAGATTCTGTTAGTGAGTTAGATGAAGTACTAAAAGGATTTATTGATGGATGGATAGTTTTATGTGATGCAATGGATGGAGAGAAATTTTTTAGAGGAATGGCTCCAAGTATATATGGCAATTCCTTTTATACTAATAATAAGAAAATGTTAGAAGAAAGAGCAAAGGATTTTAAAAGAATGCCTAAAGAGTATTTTGAAGGGCAAAAGATACTTTATGAAACTTTTAAAAAAGATGTCTATATGACAAATGAACTTAAAAATATAAAATGTCCTGCTTTAATTATAGTTGGACAAGATGATTTACTTAAAAGAGTAAAATTTTCAGATATTTTAGCTAGGGAAATACCTAACTCAGAGTATATTATAATTCCAGATTGTGGTCATGTTTCAATTTTTGAAAAATATAAGGAATTAAACAGTATGTTATATGGGTTTATATTTAAAAATAGTAAATAATCAATAGTATTAGTAAAAGAAGTAATCATGATTAATAGTTTTTATAGCAAGAATAAAAGATATAAGTTTAAAATAAAAACATTATTTTAAAATGTACTTTTAATAAATTAAGTTAAAAAAATAATATGCTATTTAAAAGATGATTTCTGTATCAAACAGGAGTCATCTTTTATTTTTGTTTATTTTTACTTGTTATTTTACCACTATTTACCAATTTTAAAATATGTTGTATTATTATCTTATACTATAAATAAAATTTAGAGAAATATTAAGAAAAAATGTAAGGTTAAAAACTTTATGAAAAGTCTAGAATATAATAAAAAAAGTTAAAATTAAATATTATTAAAAAATAATATAAACAATCTTTAACAAATTAAAAAGTTATTATTTTATAGGGGGATTTTTATGAATAAAAAGAAAATTGCTGTACTTCTAGCTGCAACTATGATTACCACTTCATTATTTACACTACCATCTAATAAAGTCTATGCTACAGATTCAAAAACTAAAGCCAAGGAAATAGTTAAAAGTATGACTTTAGACGAAAAAGTTGGACAAATGCTAATGCCAGATTTTAGACAATGGAAAGCTAAAGATGCTCAAGCAGTAAGTGATATGACAGTGTTAAATGATGAAATATCAGACATAGTAGACAAATATGATTTAGGAGGAGTTATTTTATTTGCTAATAATGTAAAAGAAACAGAACAAACTGTAAAGTTAGTTCATGATCTTCAAAAGGTAGCAATTGAAGATAAAGATGGGAACTTACCTTTACTAGTAACTATAGACCAAGAAGGTGGAATAGTTACTAGATTAGGTACAGGTACAAACTTACCTGGAAATATGGCTATAGGAGCTACAAAAAGTGAAATAGATGCTTATGATTCAGGATATGTAATTGGAAGGGAATTAAAATCCTTAGGACTTAATGTTAACTTTGCTCCAGCTATGGATATTAATAATAATCCAAATAACCCTGTTATTAACTTAAGATCAATATCAAGCAATCCAGAATTAGTTGGAAAATTAGGCAGCAAGATTATGGAGGGAATTCAAAGCCAAGGAGTTGCAGCAGCAGCTAAACACTTTCCAGGTCATGGTGACACAGCTACAGATTCACATTATGGATTACCAGTAGTAGATAAACCTATAGAAGCTTTAAGAGAAATGGAATTAAAACCTTTTAAAACAGCCATAGATAAGGGTGTTGATATGATAATGACTGCTCATATACAATTTCCACAAATAGAAAAGGATACTTACACCTCAAAAAAAGATGGAAGTCAAATTGGATATCCTGCAACATTGTCAGACGATGTAATTACTGGGGTTTTAAGAAATGAACTTTCCTTTGATGGGGTTGTAGTAACTGATGCATTAAACATGAAAGCAATTAGTGATCATTTTGGTGAAGTAGAAGCTGTTAAATTAACTATCAAATCAGGCGTTGATATTGCTTTAATGCCAACTGTTTTAAGAAGTATAGATGATGTGTCTAAGTTAGAGAATATTATAAATTCAATCAAAGAAGCTGTAAATACAGGAGAAATACCATTAGATAGAATAAATGAATCAGCAGAGAGAATTGTTAAGTTAAAAATAGATAGAGGTATAATGGATTTAAAAAACGACAATAGAACTTTAGAAGAAAAGGTTACCAATGCTAAATCTATTGTTGGATCAAAGGAAAATAGAGATATTGAGAGAAGAGTCTCAGCTAATGCTATTACTGTAGTTAAAAATGAAAATAATATTTTGCCTTTAAAGCCTAAGGAAGGTGAAAATATACTTTTATTAGCACCATATGATAATGAGTTGCCAGGTATGAAATTTGGTGTAACTAGATTAATAAAAGAAGGAAAAATAAATAATGTTAATTTAGATTTAGTTTCATATAATAAGAAAACTACATTAGAGGATGATATAAAGGTTAAAATTGATTCAGCAGATAAAATTATTATGTTATCTGAAATATCAAGATCTTCTCATTTATCACTAGACAGTTGGCTAACTAAATATCCAACGGAAGTTTTTGAATATGCAAAATCTAAGGGAAAGGCTGTTGTTTTAGGTAGCCTTGGTCATCCTTATGATGTGACGGCTCGTGATGAAGCTCAAGCTAAGGTAATAGCATACGGATATAAAGGAATGGATCCAACAGAAGCTGATGGAGGATTATCACCTACAAAAGCCTTTGGACCAAATATTCCAGCTATTATCGATGTAGTTTTTGGAGCACATGAAGCTGTTGGAACTCTTCCAGTTGATATACCAAATTTAAAGCAAGATGGTAGTTATGACTTAACTAGCAATAAATATAACTTTGGATATGGTATAACTAACTTAACTTCAATGGGTACTACAAATATTGAAGCACCTTCAAATGTTAAAGTTGGAAAAGAGTTTGAAACTAAAATATTATTAAAGGATATTAAGGAAGGCTTAAATAGTAAGAAATACTCAGCAATAATTAATTTTGATAACAATTTTTTAGAGTTTGTAAAAGCAGAGTCTAATAGTGAAGGTATCAAAATAGTAGATAGTAAAATAGAAAATGATAAATTAGTAGTAAATTTAGAAGCTTTAGGAGAAAAAATTATAACTAATGAAAGCTTTAATATAATTTTTAAATCTAAATCTAATGTAGGTTTATCAACTATAAAGATAGATTCTATGGAAGTAATAGATAGTAATGATAGAGTATTTACAGCTTTACCATCAGAAACAAAAGTTAATATATTAGCAGATAGTTTTCCAGTAATAACTGCTTCAGATAAAGTTCTAACTATAGGAGATGAATTTGTTCCTTTAGAAGGGGTAACAGCCTTAGATGAAGAAGATGGAGATATATCTAATAAAATTAAAGTTAAAGAAAACACTGTAGATACTTCAAAGGCTGGAGAGTATAAGGTTATATATGAAGTTGAAGATAGTAATAACAATAAGACTGAAACAACTATTAAAGTAACTGTAAAAGAAAAAGATAACAATGCATGTACAGACAATGATGACGACAAAAATAATAATGAAGGTACAAACAATAATAAACCAAACTCTAATCTTCCAAATACAGGAGGAACTTCACCAATAAGTACAGTTGCTTTAGGTAGTATTATGACTATAGTTGGTGCTGTTTTAAGAAAGAACAAAAAATAAGAATATTCCATAAAAAATTCCAAGAAAGTGAGATGAAAAAACACCTCCTCACTAGAAATATAAGAAGCCCTTAGAAAAATTTAATCCACAAAAGTTAGAAATTCATTTAAATGGACATAGCTTTAAATCTTTGCTAAAATATAGTGAATATAACTTAAGGAGGAAAACTTATGATTTCTAAGAAGGCACTTAAAGAAGATATTATAACTTATGACATAATTAAGTATAAAGATGAAGACGGAAAAGAAATAGAGTACGTTGAGGTTACTCTTGTAGATAGAATTATTGATGTATATATGGATACTAAAGAAGTTAATATAGGTATTCTTGCTAATAAAATTATAGAAGATAACTTATATAAGTAAGGGATATAAGTTTAAAATAATATGCTATTTAAAGGATGATTTCTGTATCAAACAGGAGTCATCTTTTATTTTTGGTTATTTTTACTTATAAATTTACTACTATTCACCAATTTTAAAATATGTTGTATTATTATCTTATACTATAAAGAGAATTGGAGAGAACTATGAGAAAAAGTAAGGAATTATTATTAGCACGATATATATCATTTATTATTTTAATAGCTCAAATATTTATTGAAGAAAAAAATACAAGTATTCAAAGTATAATATTTGTTTTGTTATTTGTAATAAATAATAATCTTAGAGTGTTTTTCTTTAAAGATGATAAATTAACTATATTTTCAATGATTATAGAGTTAATAGTGTCGCCAATAGCTTATTTAAACTTTGGAGGAAGTATTCTATTTTATTTAATAGGGATAACCATAGATTCATTTACTTTAAGGTCCAATAATATGAAATATTTATTTGCAGTTATAATATCTATTCTAGCTGTATCTACAAAATTTAATGAAAACATAGAAAATGGTATTATTAATTTAGTTATTATGGTTATTTTTGTGATTCTTTTAAATTATATATCTAATCTATATAGTACAAAAAGAGAAGCTCAAAGGCTATATGACAAGCTTAGGATATCAGAGGAAAAGCTAATTGAAGCTAATAATGACCTTGAAGAATGTCTTACTTCAATAGAAGAATTAACAGTACTTAAAGAGAGAAATAGAATATCAAGAGAAATACATGATAGTGTTGGACATGCTTTATCTACAGCAATGATTCAATTATCTGCTATGGAAAGTATAGCTAGTAAAGAAGAAAGCAATTTGAAAGATATGGCAGGAAACTTAAGAGATTTTATAAATGATAGTTTTCAAGATGTAAAGAAAGCTGTAAGTGAGCTTAAATCTGATGATTATGATAATTACAGAGGTATAATTAGAATTCAAGAGCTATGTAAAAACTTTGAAAAGATGTCTGGAATAGAAGTAAGCATCATTTTATCAAAGGGTGGTTGGACTTTATCTACAAAGCAAAGTACTCATTTATATAGAATAACTCAAGAAATATTATCTAATGCTTTAAGACATGGTAAGGCATCAAAGGTTAAAGTAATCATGAATTTTACAGAAAATGATTTTGTAATATCTTTTAAAGATAATGGTGTAGGAACCAGTACTATTGAAGAAAGCGGATTTGGGCTTAAGAATATAAGAGAAAGAGCAGAAGAAATGGGTGGAACAGTTGATCTTAGCTCAGAAGAAGGAAAAGGATTCTTTGTAAGATTTGTAATTCAAAGGGAAAAGGAGAATTAGGATGGGGAAAATTAAAATATTAATTGTAGATGATGAAAAGTTAATTAGAGAAGGTTTAAAAATTATGCTTTCAACATTTGATGAAATTGAAGTAGTTGATACGGCAGAAAATGGGTATAAAGCTTTAGAAGTATGTAAAAACAAAGATATTGATGTTGTACTTATGGATATAAGAATGAAAGATTGTGATGGAGTTATGGGTACAAGGCTTATTAAAGAACAATTTACTAAAATTAAAGTTATTATACTTACTACCTTTAAAGATAAAGAATATATTCAAGATGCTTTAAAGTATGGTGCTTTTGGTTATTTGTTAAAAGATAGCTCTCATGAAGTTATTTATGAAGGAATAAAAACAGCTTATATGGGAAATATGGTTGTTCATCCAGAAGTTGCAAATGAAATGCTTAGTGTAAATTTACAAAATATCAATAGCAAAGAGATAGAGAAATATGATTTTTCAGAGAAGGAATTTCAAATCATTAAATATATTGCAGAAGGCTTAACTAATAAAGAAATTTCAGAAAAGCTTTATTTATCTGAAGGAACTATAAAAAATAATATTACAAACGTATTATCTAAGCTAAATCTTAGAGATAGAACACAAATTGCAATTTTTGCATTTAAAAATGGAATAGTGACTTAAGTCATTTACATAGTGACTTAGAGTAATGGCAAGCCCCCTAGCTTTATCTTATTATAGAATTAAGATAAAGCTAGGGGGTATTTTAAATGTGTATTATAGAAGTTAAAAATGTTACAAAAAGATTTAATGATAAGTTAGTTTTAGATAATGTAAGCTATGAAGTTAATAGAGGAGAGATTTTTGGATTTATAGGACCTAATGGAGCTGGAAAATCCACATTAATTAATATAATGACTAGTCTTTTAGCTCCAGATAGTGGAACAATTAAAATTTGTGGCTATGATATTTTAAAAGAACCAATAAAAGCTAAGGAATGTATAGGTTATGTTCCACAGGATATTGCTTTAATGGAAGAGCTGAATGCCTATGATAACCTTGAATTTTTTGGCGCGTTATATGGGTTAAAAGGAAAAGAACTTAAAGAAAGAATTAAAGAGGCCTTAGAAGTTACAGGTCTTCAAGAAAAGAAGAAGGAAAAAGTTAAAAAGTTTTCAGGTGGGATGAAAAGAAGATTAAATATTGCAGCTGCTATTATGCATCATCCAAAGGTATTAATTATGGATGAGCCTACTGTTGGAGTTGACCCACAATCAAGAAATCATATATTCACTTTCACTAAAAATATTTGTAAAGAGTGGGGGACAACAGTTATTTACACTTCTCATTATATGGAAGAAGTTGAGGAGCTTTGCAGGCGAGTGTTTATTATTGATTTAGGTAAGGAAGTTGCTTATGGAACTGAAGAAGAAATTAAAACTTCTATTTTTCCTAATAATAAAGTACTAATAGAAGCTAAAGATATTACAGGCGAAGTTATTTTAAATATTGAAAAATTAGAAGGAGTAATAAAGGTTAAGGAGCAGGAAGATACAATTTCCTTAACTATAGATTCAAACTTTAAACTTCATAATGTTTTAAGTATCATAGAGCAATATGGTATTAATGTAAAGAAAATAAGCTATGAAGATGCAAGACTTGAAGATGTATTCTTAGCTTTAACAGGAAAGACACTAAGAGATTAGGGGGTGACTTAATTGAAATTATTATATTATACAAAAACAACCTTAAAAGGAATGGTATCTAATGGAGCTATAACAATTTTATATCTTATACTATTTCCAGTCTTATTAGCAGCCTTTATGGGATTTTTCCAAAAGACACTTATGGAGAGCCCCTTAAAGCTTAAAACTTTAAAAATAGAAATAAGTGATATGGACAAAAGTGATATGTCTAAAAATTTAATATCCTTTTTAGAAAGCGAAGAAATGAAAGAGCTTGTTGGAATAACTGATAAAAAAGCTAATATAGAAATTGCTATCCCAAAGGGATATGGAGATAATGTCATGTCTCTAAAAAAAGGTGAAATAAATATAAACAAATTAGAAGAAGGATTAAATAACTCAACAAATACATTAAAAACAATTTTAGATAATTATCATCAAAGTCTTTATGTTAATATATCTGGAGGATCAAATGAAGATTTAGAAAAGATCTCAGGAAAATCAATTGTTGAAAAGATAGATATAGACACAAAGAAGTCTTCTAGTAGTTATGAAAAAATGTCTGCATCAATGATTGCATTTGTAATTAGTATGCTTATTTTTGGACTTATACAAACTAACTATGCAGAAATTAGCGTAAATCTTGATAAAAGAGTGTCTTCAACACCTATAACCAAAAAGCAATATTTTTATTATGATTCATTTGCTTTATTTGTATATTCATCTTTAATTATTTCTGGATATGTATTTTTCTTCAGAATTGCAGGAATAAGCTTTACAGGAAATCTAATTCCTTTAATTATATTAGTTTTAACTTCAGCTATATTAGTAGTTTCAATAAGTAAATTTATATATACTTTTTTTGGAGCAACCTATGGAAAAGTTATTGGAGGATTACTTTTTGCTCTTCCTATTATAGGAATGGAGATGCTTACTGGTGAGGGTAATGCTTTAGCAACCTTAGCACCAACACACTATATTTCAAAGCTTTTTACTTTGTATAATTTAAATGGAAATTTTAATGGAAATACTAAAGACTTAATATTAATAATTGCTGCTTCAGCAATACTACTTTTAATTGCATTAATAAAAGTAAATTCATGTGAGGGGGGAAGGAAATGCGCTTAATAAGATTAACTATAATTAATTTAAGAAGAAGTTTAAAGAATCCTGCAATTTTGCTTATGACATTTCTTCTTCCTATGATTGTTTTATTTGGTGCAGTTGGACCAAGCTCAAATGACACTTCTCTAGGGAAACTAGGGATATTAGATAAATCTTCAAGTAAATACTCTAAGGATTTAATAAATAATCTGTCAGAAAAATATGATATAGAAGAATTAAAGGGAGAAGCTGAAGATAATTATAATGAATTAAGAGATAAAAAAATTGGAGCAATATATGTAATAGATGAAAATTTTGAAAAAGATATAAATAATGGTGATGTACCAAATATTAAAAGTTATAGTAATGAAGCTGTAATGGGATCAGTTATTGCAGATAATATTATAACTAATTATGTAAATGAATTACTTGAAGAAGGAGTAAATGATGGCCTAAGTACAAATACTGTAGAAGCTGTAATAGTTGATAAAAATGAAGTAAGCAAAGAAGATTTTGTTATGACTGTTCTTATGATATGTTATTTTATGATGATAGGTGGATCAATATTAATTGATGATATAATTAAGCTTAAAGCTCAAAAAGTATTAAAGAGAACAATATCAACTGGTAATTCTGATAAAGTAATCTTAGGTTCTTTATATTTATCTGCATTTATTTTGCAAAGTATAGTAAGTTCATTAACTTTAATTATAGCTTTAAAGATATTTAAAGTACCAAATTATAATTTAGGTGAAGGCATATTAGTAATTACCTTATGCAGTTTAATGACTACTTCCTTAATCGTAGCTACTACAAGGTGGCTTAAACATCCAACTATAGCAAGTTTAGCAGTTGTAGTCTTTGGATTGTTATCATTTGGTGTAGGCATACTTGGAAGTGGACTTCAAGAATTTGATAATGTACCACAAATAATAAATAATTTAAGTATAGTTTCACCATTTTCATGGATGGCACAAATTATAAATAAGGGAAATATATTTATGCCTATTATAGTAATAGTACTAATGTCAGGAGTACTATTTACAGCAGGAAGCTTTAGATTAAGAGAATTTGTAAAAGAATAATTTGAAATAAAACAACATTATTTATTTAGTAATGTTGTTTTTATTTTTATCCCATGCTCGTATAGCTAATAATTGCATTGAAATTTAACTTTATTTTCTAAATTTGAAATAACGTTGATATTGGAATTTTATAATGCTATTATTGTAAAAAAGTTAGATTTAAATTAATAAAAATCAAATCGAGAAATAAGCTTAGTCGTGAGCTTTGACAATTTTCTATAATAGTTAATAAATATAAAAGGGGAGAGATATATGAAGTACAAATTAGTAGCTATTGATATTGATGGAACTTTATTAAATAGCAAAAACGAAATACCAGAAGAAAATATTCAAACAATTAGAAAATTACAAGGTATGGGGGTTAAATTTGTAGTTGTGACTGGTAGACCAGATGTGATGGCGAAAGAATATGTAAAAACTTTAGGAATAAAAGCTCCAATATTAGGCTGTAATGGAGCTACTATGAGAGACGTTTTAACTAATGAAGTTTATTATTTAAAACATATTGGAAAAGAACAATTAGTGGAGCTTTATAATCTTTTTAAAAGCAATGGAATGTATCCAAGATTTTATTCATTAGATGCTATTTATTCATTTAACCCAAATGAACTAAATGAAGAAAAAAATCCATTTGCTATATTTACTAAAAGATTAGCTAAATACATGGATATAAATATTTTTAATGATATTGAGGAACTTTTACATGATGATGTTAAAATCACTAAAATAATGTATGCTTCAAATGATGTAGAAACAATAATTTCTTTGCATGAAAAAATAAAGCAAATTCAAGGCATTGAAGTATTTAGGGCTGCTAAAAATAGTTTAGATGTAGTAACAGCAAATGTCTCTAAAGGGAAAGCGTTAATAGAATACGCTAGTGACTTAGGAGTTGATAGAGGTGAGATAATTGCTATGGGAGATGGAGAGAATGATTTATCCATGTTGTTAGAAGTAGGATTTCCTATTACTTTAGAGAATGGTGAAGATTGTTTAAAAGAAATTGCTAGTATGGTTACAGTAAGTAATGATGAGGCTGGAGTAGCTAAAGCATTAAAAGAAATTTATGAAATATAATATGAAAGCGGTAAATAACTAATCATATTGATAGATATTTACCGTTAATTTTTTAATACATAAAATCTTACTAATAAAAATCAAATAAAGAAATATATTCCAATTTATAGGAATTACATGGTATTATTTAATTAATATAATTTATATGAGTTTTTAAGGAGATAAATATCAAATATGAGTTATTTATTTAAGTATTACTACAAACAATATGATAAATTTATGAGAATATTTAATTTAGATAAAAATCAAGTAATCATAAAAACAATAGGAGATATTTCTAATCTAGAAATTTTAGATATTGGTGGGGGAACTGGAACATTAGCTAATGAACTTATAAATTTAGGAGCTAATGTAACTATATTAGATCCAGAAGTGAAAATGACTAATATAGCTAAAGAAAAAAATAATAAAGTTAATATTATAAATGGATGTTCAAATAACATTAATTTAAAGGACTCTTCAATAGATTTAATTATAATGAGAGATTCCTTTCACCATATAAGCGATAAAGAAGAAACATTAAAGGAATGTAAAAGATTACTTAAATATAAGGGTAAAATACTTATTTACGAATTTGATAGAACTCATATAATAACTAAGCTTATATATATCTTTGAAAGAAGTTGTTTTGAAAAAGTTAAAATGCTATCTAAAAATGAGATGAAAAAATTAGCTTCTGATTATTTTAATAATGGGAAGATAGTTAAAACATCAGGCTATGAGTATATATATTTAGGAAATAAATAAATTTAAAAATAAAGGGGCTATTTATATGCAAATGTTAAAGGGGTTATTAAGGATTATAAAATTATTTTTAACTAAAAAATATACAGATTTAAGGGATATAGCAAATTCTTATACAAGAGTAAGTGAAGTTTATAATGATTCTTTCTTAAAAGAAATGCATAAATATAATAAAGAAATGTTAGATAAAGTTATTATAAAATATATAGATACTAAGTCAAAATCATCTCCTAAAGTTCTTGATCTCGCATGTGGGACAGGCTTTAATAGTGGTTTTATAAATTTTAGAATTCCATCTTCTAAGTTCACTTTAGTAGACATATCAGAGGGGATGCTAAATCAAGCTAAAAATAATTGTAATTTAGATGCTGAATTTATAAAAAGTGATATGTTGTCTCTTCTAAAAAGTTCTAAAGATAATAGCTTTGATATTGTTATATGTGCTTGGGCAATTAAATATCAAAATCCTCATGAAATTATAAAGGAAGTTTCTAGAGTGTTAAAAAAGGACGGATATTTTACAGTAATAGTTAATTTAAAAAATACATTACCAGAGGTTAGAAAAATATATCCAAAACTTATTTTAAAAAACTATAAAAATATAAATAAAATAATGAAAGAACTTCCTAACCCAATTCATCATAAGACATTCACAAGATGGTTCAAAAAAGAAAAATTTTCCAAAATAGAAGTAAAAAGTGGTTCACATATATTTACTTTTGATGATACCAAATCTTTAGTCACCTTTGTAACATCGACAGGAGCATTAGCTGGCTTTGATGCTATGGTAGATATGCAAGATAATAAGATTAAAGATACAATGATTAATTTATTTAATGAAAAAGAAATTAATACAATTACTCATAAATATGTTTGGGGGGTTTTTAAAAATGATAAGTAATACGGTGCCAATTATAAAAGCAGTATTCAACAAAGATGTAAGAAAAAACTTTCTATATATACATAAGAGGTTTAAGGAAAGCAAAGATTATAAGCCTATAAATGTTATAAGATGTGGAATGAATGTTATAAAAAATGATAGATTAGCTATTCATAATGGTGATTTTGTAGTTAACTCCTTTTTACCACCACTAAATAGTGTAGCTTATAAAAGTATAGTAGATGCGGTTCCAGGAGAAGGCAAAGACTTCTTTTATAATCATACTACAGGAAAGAGGTTAGCACCAATTTCTACATACATAGCTATTACTGGTAGATGTATGTATAATTGCTGGCACTGTAGTGCAAAAAGATTTATTAAAGATAAAGATGATAAGTCAAAAGAAATGACAACTGATGAAGTGAAGAGCATAATAAAATCCATTCAAGATTTAGGCGTTGGAATAATTGGATTCACAGGAGGAGAGCCTCTTCTTAGAAATGATTTAGAAGAAATAATATCAAGTATAGATAATAGAAGCATTTCATATTTATTTACAAATGGCTACTCACTAGATCTTAATAAAGCAAAAGCATTAAAAGAAGCTGGACTTTTTGGAGTAGGAATAAGTATTGATAGCCTATACAAAGAAAATCATGATAAAAAGAGAGGTCACAATGGAGCATATGATAATTCAATTTCTGCAATAAAGCATTGCAAAGAAGCAGGTCTTTATACTATGGCTCAAGTTGTATGTACAAAGGAAATGCTAAAAAGTGGAGAAATATATAAACTTGGTAAATTTTTAAAAACCTTAGGAGTAGATGAAGTTAGAATACTGGAACCTATCCCATGCGGATCATTACTAGTAAAATCTGATGCTATATTTACAGCAGAAGAGAAAAAAGAACTTATCAATCTTCATGTAAAATTTAATAGAGATAAAAATTATCCTAAAACCTCAGTGTTTCCATATGTTGAATCAAAAGATCAATTTGGATGTGGAGCAGGGGTGCAACATTCCTATATAGATAATGAAGGAAACTTCCTGCCTTGTGATTTTGTTCCTGAATCCTTTGGAAATGTATTAAATGAAGATATTAAAGATATATGGAATAAAATGCACAGTAAATTAGAAAGAGCTAGGAACTATTGCTATGCAAAGAAATGTGATAAATGTAGTGAAGAGGAGTTGCCTAAGTATTATAGGTTGCTTAGAGGAGAGAAGTAGAATAAATTTTTAATAAATAATAATAAGTATCTATCCAGTTTGCTGAAAAACCCCTGTTAAAAAAACAGGGGTTTTTCAGCAAATTTATAAGTTTATCATTTTATAATCATTTTCCAATAAAATATTCAAACGATTAGAGGATCACGAGATATTGGAGTTCAGTTTGTAGTTGTGACTGGTAAGTCATATGTAATGTCAAGAAAATATTTTGAAATATAACATAATTTAAGCAATGGAATAAGATTAGAAAGTATAAACATCATTTTGCTCATAACTCATAATTGCTTCAAAGATTTTATTAGCAATTTCTTGAGGAATGTCTGTGCTAAAAAATAATAATCCTTTATCATTATAATTAATAGCAGTAACATCTTTAGCAAAAACTTTCCCTTCATATCCAGAAAGAAGCTGGGTTATTTCTGTTCCTAATTTAAAGAACTCCTCTCCTTTATTCCAAGAAATAAAGCCAATAAGAGCTTTGGCAGTAGAAGAGTGGAAGCCTTTTTCTATAAGGACATCTTGCCAGGTCTTACAACAGATATTGTCTAAACTCAAAACCATACACCTCCATTTTAAATGTATTCCTAGTTTATAGTATTGGTTTTATTTTATAAATTATTAGTTTTAATGGGGCCTTTAATGGTTATTTAAAACAAAATTTGAAAATTTAGTTGCAAAAATGTTTGATGAATAATATTATATGATATATAGTATTATATATAGATACATATTATATAAATAAAAAATGAGGTGAAGTTATGGCTTTTCAATTAGGAGCAGCTTTATTAGATGCGTGCGTTTTAGCGGTACTTTCTAGAGAAGATACTTATGGATATATACTTACACAAAATGTTAGACAGATTATGTCTATTTCAGAGTCAACACTATATCCTGTGCTTAGAAGGTTGCAAAAAGATGAATGCTTAACGACATATGATCAAGCTTATCAAGGAAGAAATAGAAGATACTATAAAATTACAGAAAAAGGTAAACAAGTGCTGAGTGAATATTTAGGACAATGGGAAGAGTATAAAAAAAATGTTGATAAAGTTTTATTGGAAAGGGGTACAAATAATGAGTAAGGAAAATTTCATTGATGAATTGAGAATAAAATTAAAGAGATTATCAAAAGAAGAAGTTGATAATGTAGTGGCATATTACTTAGAATATTTTGATGATGCTGAAAAAGATGAAGCAGAGGTAATTAAAGAATTAGGGTCACCTTCAACAATTGCATCACAAATATTATCTGATTATGCATTTAATACAAATACAAAAGAAAAGAGTAAGAGTGGCATAAATAGGGTACTATTAATTATTCTTTCAATATTTGCTGCACCAATAGCATTACCATTAGCTATTGCATTAATAGTAATTATATTTGCAATGATAATAGTTGTAGGAGCACTTATTTTTACTTTTGCTGCAGTAGCACTAACACTTTTATTAGCTGGTGTAGTAGCGTTTATTGTAGGATTTCTAGTGATCTTTCAGGGACCAGCAACAGGTAGTTTATATATAGGAACAGGACTAATAGTAATTGGACTTGGAATTTTAGTAGCAGTTGGTGTTAAAGCTATAGTACCAAAGGTAGCTATATTATTTAGAAATATTACTAAAAGCTTTTTAAGTAAAGTTAATAGATCAAAGAACAAATAAGGGGGCATAATAATGAGAAAAACAAAGAAATTAATTTTATTATCAATATGCTTAATAGTACTTGGCATAACAATGGCAATTATAGGGTTGTTAAGTGGAGGTCATGGTAGTATTGTATGGGGAAAAGATGGACTTGAGATATATGACAGGGCAAATATAATAAAAGAAAATAAGGAATTAGAAAAATTTAATGATGTTAATATAGATGTTGATTTTGGAGATATTGAAGTGATTAAATCAGATAAATACGCTATTGAAGTTGAATACAATGAAGAGGTTGAAGAGCTAACTTACAAGGTTGAAAATGAAAAACTAACTGTAAGTAACAAAAGATGGGGAAAAATGTCCTTCAGTATGGGTTTCATCGATAATAATACTTTAGTAAAAGTGTACATTCCAGAAAATGTAGCTTTAAATAATTTAGATATACAAAATAAAAGCGGGAATTTAATAGTTGATAACATTGAGGTTAAAAATTCAAATATTAATTGTGATTTTGGAAATGCAACAATTAATAATATTACTGGAGATAAAATTAATTTAACGGGAAAAAGTGGGAAGGTTTATACTAAAAATCTTAAGTTAGAAGAGTTAGTTTTATATGTTGATTTTGGAGATGTCATATCAGAAAATATTAATACAACTACTTTTGAAAGCAATTTAAAATCAGGAACGTTAGATATAAAAACACTTACTGCTAATAATGCTAAAATTAATAGTGATTTTGGTGATGTTAAAGGAATTCAATTAGTTACTAATGGATTGTTAGTAAGAGCAAAATCAGGAGAAATTAATATAGATGGTGAGTTAAAGGGTGATAATACTTTAGATTGTGACTTTGGAGATATAAGCATAAAAACTAGTTTACCCAAAAATGAATATTCATATAAAGTAGATATGGATTTTGGTACTAATAAAATAGATGACAAAGAAGTTGAAGGGGATGTAGAGGAAATAAATACTGGAGCTTCAAATAACTTTAATATTAATTGTAAAAGTGGAGATTTGAAAATTGATTTTGTAAAATAAGAAATTGTAAGCTGTTTAGGAGAAAGTATAAAAATGTGGAGCATGTAAAAGAACTTGAAAAGGCATTAGTAATGAAGTACACTCCACAGTGGAATTTTCAATTTAATAGGTAAAGATTTAAAGAAATGATTATTGAAGCTAATAAAGGAAATCAATTCAGAACATTTAAAAGTATTGAAGATGCTGAAATTTGGATTTCGAAATTATGATATAAAAGAGGTATAAAATGAAATAAAAATACCGTAAAATTCACCTATGTAAAATGTACCCTATAAGATAGACAACTAAAAAATGTCTATTTTATAGGTTTTTTTATGTATAATAAAACATAACGATAGGAGTGGATTAGATGAGTAGCAAGTTATTTACGAAGGAAGAAATAGAATTATTAGCTAATAATAAATATGTAAAGAGTGTCAGTGAAAGATCAATTACTTACACGAATGAATTTAGACGTATTTTTATATCAGAATACGAAAAAGGAAAATTCCCACGAAAGATATTTGAAGAATATGGTTTTGTAATAAGCATATTAGGAGTTGGACGAGTTGAGTCAATAAGTAAGAGATGGCGTGCTGCATATAAGAAAAATGGTATACATGGATTAGATGATTCAAGAAAAGGTAAGTCAGGAAAAATTATTGATAAAGAATTTTCTATAGAAGAAAAATATGAACGTCTTAAAGCGCAAAACAATCTACTTAAGGCTGAGAATGAATTACTAAAAAAGCTCGATATGATGGAAAGGAGGATGAGAAAAAAGAAATAGTTTTATTAGCAAAAGAAAAATTTATTCTTATTAAATCAGTAATTAAAAGATATAAACTAAAAAATATGACTAGTTATTTATGTGCATTAGTTGGTGTGTCACGTTCGGGGTATTATAATTATTTTTCATCAAAATCCGAATGCTTGCGTAGCAAGCGCAACGATAAGGACCTAGAGATTAAAAATGTAGTTTTAGCTGCATTTAATTTTAAAAATCGTAAAAAAGGTGCCAGGCAAATAAAAATGACATTGGAAGGCGAATATGGAATTGTATATAATCTAAAACGTATTCGTAGAATTATGAAAAAATATAATATTGTTTGTCCTCATAGAAAAGCAAATCCATATAGGAGAATGGTAAAAGCAACCAGAGAACATAAAGTCTTACCAAATCTACTTAATAGAAATTTCAAACAAAATATTCCGGGTAAAGTACTACTTACTGATATCACTTATTTATTCTATAAAGATAGGAGTAAAAAGGCTTATTTGTCGACCATTAAAGATGCATCTACTAATGAAATATTAGCCTACAACGTATCTGAAAGCCTTACTTTAGATATAGTTATAGATACTCTTACTAATCTAAAAAAATCAGAACGTGTAAAAATTCATAATGAAGCTTTTATTCACTCAGATCAAGGTGCACATTACACAAGTCCCAAATTTCAAAAGCTAGTAAAAGATTGCGGCTTGGGTCAATCTATGTCTAGGCGCGGTAACTGTTGGGACAACGCGCCGCAGGAATCGTTCTTCGGACATTTTAAAGATGAGGTCAACATAAAGCCGTGTCAAACTTTAGAAGATCTTAGAAATGAGATAGACCAATATATGACTTATTATAATGAATATAGATATCAATGGAACTTAAAGAAGATGACTCCTGTTCAATACAGAAATCATCTTCTTAACTTAGTACGGTCTTTTTCATAATGTCCTTTACAAGGGATACATTTTAATGAATAATACGGTATTTTTATTTAGATATTCTAAATTGAAAAACTTTACTCCTCAATAAATCTCACTAACTCTTCGTTAAATTTGTCTTTCTGATCATAAAACACTCCATGACCGCTAAAATTAAATGGCAGGAACTTTGAATTTTTAATCATTTTGTGTTGTATTTCACCAAGTTCAAATGGAACAACCTTATCATGAATACCATGAATAATTAATGTTGGAACATCTATAGTTTCTAGATCAGAAAATAGCACTTCATTTATCCAAGTATTTGCAATAGATGCAGTTGCCCATCCGGATGCCTGTAATCCTAATTGAAAGAACCAATCCGAGAATGCCTGAGTTATATGCTGAAAGAAAAATATGTCTCCGAAATCTCTAAGCATTTTAGGTCGGTCTGTATATGTCCCTTCAATTAGTTGCAGAACTGTTTCTTTATCTAATCCATAATTAAAATTAGGACGTTTTATAAGACTAGGGGCTGCTGCTGAAAAAAGAGCAAGCTTAGATACTCCATGTCCTTTATGGCGAGCCATGTATCGAATAGCTATAGCTCCACCAGTTGAGTGTCCTGCTAGTGTGAAATTATTTAATTTTAGCGCATTAACAACACATCTAACATCATCTGATAATCGATCGTAATCATAACCGGAGTAAGGTCTATCTGAGTTTCCAAACCCTCTCATATCTATCCCGATGCATCTATATCCCATCTTTGGAAGTTCATCAAACTGATATTCAAATAAATTATGACTACCAGGCCAACCATGTAAAAATAATATTGTTTTATATCCTTCTGGATTAAGATCCTCTACATAGAGTTTTACATTTGGTTCTACACCAATATAGTAACCCAATTATTACCTCCACTAAATAAGTAATTATATAAATATATTACTTACTTGAGCAATAATTTGTGAATGATATAGCATATTTTTAATTTCTAATTTCTCTACTTGATTCTATTGTTTTATGTTGTCCTATTGGCTTAACATTAAAGTTTGATCTATATTCTGTTTCTGCCCAGAAGATATTATCAGCAACTAATGCTTCAGGGTTTAATTCTACACCATCTAATATTATTTCCTTAAATTTATGGTATCCAGCTCTATCTATTAGATGTCCACCATGTAAGTATTCTGGCTTATAATCTAATGCCCAAGCAGAGAACTTTTGCCAATTTGCAAACATAGCTAGTACAACATCTTCAGTAACGAAGTTTAGGAAAGTCTTACCCATTCTAGGAGTTTGTTTTCCTGTTCTTCCTCCTAGGACAACTCTATAAAACTTCTTAGGACTTCTTGTCCATGCACTTGTAGGGCAGGCGATTACACATTCACCACAACCAACACAGCAGCAAGGATCTTTATCTATAAGTCCTTTATCATTTAAACTTAAAACTCTAGTTGCATGATGCTCACATGCTCTTTCACAAGCTCCACAGCCTATACATCTTTCTGGATTATATTCCATTCTAGCTTGACCAATAACACCAAAGTCTTGGAAGTGAGCTTTAGCACAGTCATTTGGACATCCAGCTACTGAAACTTTAATGTGGTAGTGAGAAGGGAAGACTAAATTTTCTATTTTATTAGCTAATTCTTTAGTGTTAACATTAGCTTTTATACAATGAGTATTACCTATACAAGCCATAATATTTCTAGCACCAATTGTCGGGTAACCATTCTCATCAATTGTCATGTCACAGTTACATTCGTCAATTTCAACTTCCTTTAGGTAGTTAGCTATATATTCATTAACAGAAGGAATATTTTCATATTTAATACCAGGTATACTAAATGTTTGTCTCATTCCAATATGGAAAGTACCATTACCATAGGTTTCAGCAATATATTGAACATCACCTAGATATTTAGCATTAACAGTACCTCCTGGAACACGCATTTGAAGCATAAATTCTCCAGGAACCTTTGATTGACGGAAACAGTTTAATCTAGTCTTTTTAACATTTATATCATGATTCATAATGAAATCCTCCTAATCTAATAATGTTTTAGCCTTAGTATAGTTAAATACTGGACCTTCTAAACATACATAAGTTTCATCAATTCTACAGTGCCCACATTTGCCAACTGCACAAGACATCTTTCTTTCAAAGGATACCCAAATCTTTTCTTCAGGAACACCAAGCTTTAGCATTTCAAGAGCAGTAAAGTGCATCATTATTGGTGGACCAACTATAACAACTTCATAGTTATCCTTAAATGACTCTAGAGGTAATTTTGATAAGTGTTTAGTAACCAGTCCTTGTTCCCAGCCTTCTTTTTCACCATTATCTAAAGAGTAGATAGTGTTGAACTTATTCCTCCATTTTTCTAAATCATTTTTAAACAATATTCCATTTTCATTTTTGAAACCAAATACTAAATTTAATGTTTTTACGTAATTTTCTTGAAAGTAGCATTTATTAATGATACTTCTTACTGGTGCAACTCCTGTACCCCCAGCTATTATAATTAAATTTTTATCTTTAAACTTTTCAACTGGCCATCCTTTACCATAAGCACCTCTTAAGAAGATTTTATCTCCAGATTTAAGCTTAAAAAGTTCATCTGTTACTTTCCCAACAGCTCTTATAGTAAAGTCCATATATCCAAGACCAAATCCACTAACAGAAATAGGAGCTTCTCCGATTTTAGGTATTGATAATTGTAGAAATTGTCCGTGTTCAGGAACTATATCTGTAGCAACTCTAAAGGTGTATTCTAAATCAGTTTCATGAGTAACATTAATTATTTCATATGCCTTAGGTGTTAATATATAATTTTGCATATTATTTTACCTCCATTATTTCATTTACTGCATTGTTTACCTTATTAAAGGTAGCTGTAATTGAAATATGTTCAGGACATCTATCAGTACATCTACCACATCCAACACACATATGTTCAGTTCCAAATTGCGCTTTATAATCATGTATCTTATGAAGAACTTTATATCTCATCTTATCAGCTTTAGTAGTTCTAAATTTATGTCCTCCAGCCATTTCATCAAATCCATTTACATGGCAAGAAGCTTGTACTCTTTTTCTTTCACCAATTTTTCCAGCAGGATCATATACAATATCACGAGTAGTGTAGCAAGAGCAAGTACTACAAGCTATTGAACAACTTCCACATTCGATACATCTCTTATTGTATTCTTCCCACATTGGATGGTTTTTAAGTTCTATCAAAGTTTCTTTATCCTTTATTTCTGGAATTGTTACATTAGCTTCATTGTTTTCAATAAACTTTAGTTCAAATTCTTCCTCTGTTTTGTTGTTAAAATAATTACTAAATTCTTCATCTTTTACATTGAAAAGTAGAGAAGAACGGTTAAATCTTACAGCTAATGAGTAGTCATCTGTTTTATTACTGTTCATGGATGTGCAGAAGCAAGTATCAAATCCTTCAACACATTCAATACATACAAATTTAACTCTATCTCTTATTCTTTTGTAGAAGGTATCTTTAAAGTTACCATTATGAAGATAGATCATATCTTGTCTTCTTTGAGCATTAATATCACAAGGTCTGGCAAAGATTAATATCTTTTTATTATGACCTACAGAGCTTTCTCTAAATTCATCTTCTGTAAAGAAGTAAAGTGTTTGAGAAATAGGAGTAATAACTTCTTTAACTGGATAATCGGATTTCTCTTTGAATTCGATTTCTTCAACAGTAGAAACCTCATCATACCTGATTATATCAGTATCTGAGTATCTTCCTTGTTTTTTAAATCTTTTAGGTGCATAAATTTTGTATTCCTTTTTTAATTCTTCAAATAAAGTATTTACTTCCTTTAATGAAAGGTTATATCCCATATGAATACCTCCGAATTATGTTTTATTTTTAACAATATTTGTAACTTTAGTATACTCCAATTTTATAGATAAATGAAATACTTAAAATATGTGTTAATGATAGGTAAAAGCCTATATAGAAATGAGAAATGGGTTTTTTATAGGGGGTTATGGGGGGAGCTTTTGAAGACACTCTGATGGCTGAAGATATGTCTAAATCTGAAATAAATAAAGAAGATTGATACTAACATCATAAATAACTATTAAATAAATTGAGATTTTAAATCTTTAGAAATAATTTGGTAAATAAGGTATAATCATTCAAAAAACAATTATTACTATAATAGTGCATTCTTACTTGAATAATTTTATAGTTGAAAAATTATTCAAGTGTTTTTACACTATTATAGCTAATATATTAACTTTAAATTTATTTAATGGACAATGATGTAAACGATATAGTTATTGTGAAAATAAATATTGACTAAGTTTGAGTAAAGGTATACAATTGTGAAGAAAAGTATAGAACATGAGCGAGTTTAGTAAAACGGTTTAACAAGATTTCAATCTATATATTTTATTGAGATTTTGCATATATAGATTTTTTGTTATTTATAAATTAAATTTTTAGGTTAAAGTCTTATAGGTACTTAAGTAATATTAAAATTTTTATTTCTTAATATAAGTAAAAATGTACATAGTTAAATTTAAAATTATTTAGGGGGAAAATGATGAATAAAAAAAGAATAGCATCAATACTTTCAGTTGTATTAACAGTAAATTTAATGCCTGGTATTGGAAAAAACATCAACGCATTTGCTGCTACTATACCTATGTATTTACAAGCAGATTTTGAAAACTATATAGGACCAAGTTATGCTGCTACAAATATAGTTCAAAATGGAGTATCTTTAAGTTTGGGCAATGTAAATAATAATAACTATTTTACCAATGAATCAGTTGATAATGATCATAATAATAGTATTTTATTTAAAACTACAGCTGCTTCTCCACATTTACAAATTTCAAAATCAGGTCTTAATATTTCTAGTAAGTCTGTCGTTGATGTAGACGTATTCTTAAAGGATAAAAAGCTTCAACGTAGAGTAATGATAAGACAAAAACTTAGTGATGCAGCAAAGGCTCCATCAAATACATTTTCTGAATTAGTTGTATTTAACACTAACGGCACCGTTACATTAGGGGTAGGCGGAGCTCAATTATTATCAAACTATGATATAAATAAATGGTACAATGTTAAGTTGGTTGTAGATACAACAACACATACTGCAGATATATACATAAATAATGAATTAAAGAAAAGTAATCATCCACTACCATCAGCAACTTATAACAATACAGCGGGTATAAGCGTAACTGATACATGGGATGTATTTAATGAAGCTAGGATAGTTCAATTTGGTAATGCTGTTGGTGGAGAAATGCTTATAGATAATCTAAATATTTATAAGTATTATGATGTTAAAGATATATCAATTGATAAATCTTTAACACTTGGTGTTGGAACTCAAATAAAACTTAATCCTATAATAGGGCCAGTAGAGGCATCAAATCAGGGGTTAAGATATACAAGTAATAATCCTTCAGTGGCTTCAGTAGACTACAATGGAAAGGTAAGTGCTAACAGCATTGGTACAGCTGAAATAAGCATAAGTTCATTAGATGGATCCATAAGTACTAAATGTGAACTAAATGTGCTATCAAGTTTTAACAAGGTAGTGGATATAAAATTACCTACAAGAACGGAGGTTCAAAAGGGGGAAACTCTTGAATTAAGTGGACAAGTAGAGTTTAATCCTATTGATGCAACTAATAAGACACTTATATGGAAAAGTTCTGATCCAAGAAAAGCTACGGTAGACAGTAATGGTGTAGTTACAGGTATAAATAAGGGTGTAGTGACAATAACTGCAGAAACTCAAGATGGCGGAAAAACAGCATCAACAACATTAGATATTAAACATATCGTAAACGCACCAGTTGTAGATGATGCAGTTTATTATAATTTAAGATTAAAATGGTTTAATGACCTTACAGGAGGTAATTATAATTACAACGACCCTAATGTAAAAGCACTTGTAGATAAGGTAGTTACTGATGCTCAAAATTATTGGACTTCAATGGATAAATCTCCGTCAAGAACTCATTTATGGGCTGATTTAGATGATAGTAGTATAGATCCTACTCTAACACAAGCTAATAAAGATCTTAAAAAATCAGAGTACATAACAACTGCATATAAAAGAATTGAGGCAATGGCAAGGGCTTATCAAATGAATAACAGCTCATTAAAGGGAGATACTAATCTACTAGCAGATTTATTAGATGCTCTTGAGTGGATGTATCAAAATAGATATAATGAAAATTTAAATGTTGAATATGGTAACTGGTGGAATTGGGAGATTGGGGTTCCACAGGTATTAGAAAATGCTTGCGTTCTATTATATAATGACATTCCAAAAGATAATTTAACAAAGTATATGAAAGCAATTTATTTCTATATGCCAGATCCATTTAATAATTGTTATACTGAATTAAATCCAACAAATCCAACCTATAAGTTAACTACGGGTGCTAATAGAGTAGATTGCGCTAGAATTTCAGCTCTAATGGGTGTATTAACGAAGGATTATGAACAGTTATTAATGGCTAAAGATGCAACTGAAAGTGTTCTTGTTTATTCTACTGAAGGAGATGGGTTCTATACTGATGGTTCATTCATTCAACATAAGGATCAATATGGTTTAGGTGCCACATCATATGTTGGAGGCTATGGTAATGTATTTTTTGCAGGTGTTCCAACTATAGCAAGTTTATTACAAGGTTCTCCATGGGAGATTTCTAGCTCAAAGCTACAGATATTAAAAGAATTTGTAGACAATGCATTAAAACCTTTCATATACAATGGCATTATGCTTGATATGATGAGAGGTAGAGGAATATCAAGAAGTGCCGAGGATGCAGTTGGACATACATCATTAAATGCAATGATGCTTATAGCTAGAATTATCACAGATCCTGTTCAAAAGTCAGAAATGTATTCATTTGTAAAACAAATGATACAAAGTGATACATCATATGATCATATGTATAATATGAGAGGAGTTAATTTAAATCAATATCCAATTTCTCTTATGAATGATTTAGACAGAATATTAAATGATCCAAATATTGTTCCATCAGCAAAACAAGAGTATCAAAAAAACCTACCAATGTCAGATAGAGCTGTTCATGTTGGAGATAACTATCTATTTGGTGTAGCAATGTTTTCAACAAGAATTACAAATTTTGAAAGCATGAATAATGAAAATAAAAGAGGTTGGTACACTAATGCTGGAATGACTTATTTATATAATGATGATTTAAATTATTATAAGAATTATTGGCCAACAATTAATCCATATAGAATTCCAGGTACTACTGTAGATACAGTAACTATGACTGATGGTAAAGGTAATAAATGTAATTCTGATAGGGACTGGGTTGGTGGAACTGTTCTAGGTAATTATGGAATTAATGGAATGGATTATCATGCTATTGGTCCAAAGGGATTAATTAACACTCAAACAAAAGAGATGGACAGATTATCTTTAGAAGCTAAAAAATCATGGTTTATGTTTGAGGATGAAATAGTTGCTCTTGGTGCTGGAATAAATAGTACTGATGGCAGAAATATAGAAACTATAGTTGATAATAGAAAGCTAAAGTCAGATAATTCAAATGAATTCTCAGTTAATGGCATAAATCAAAATTTAACATTAACTCAGCAAAATATAACTAATGATCCAAAACCAAATAGTGATTCTCAAGATATTATGAGTGCAAATTGGGCTTATATAAGTGGAAATGTTAGTGGAGCAGATGTAGGTTACTACTTCCCTAATAAAACAAACCTTAAAGTTAGAAATGTTGAAAATACAGGAACATGGCAAGCAATTGGATCTAGTGGCCCTGTAGACTCAAATGATCAACCATTAAATATAACAAATAACTATCTTGAAATGTGGTTTGATCATGGTGTAAATCCTACAGATGCATCATATGAATATGTTATGCTACCAAACCAAACAAAACAGCAAGTTGAAGAGTATGCTAAGAATCCTAGTATTACTGTTTTGAGTAATACATCAAGTGTACAAGCTGTTAAAGAAAATAAACTTAATATGATTGGTGCTAACTTCTTTACTGATACAGTACAAAATATAGATTTTATAACAGCAAATAAGAAATCTTCTATTATGACTAAAGAATCAGCTGATTATTTAGAAATTTCTATTTCTGATCCTACTATGAAAAATAATGGAACAATAGAAGTGGAATTAAATAAGCAGATAGAATCTGTAGTTTCAGCGGATTCAGAAGTTACAGTTACACAACTTGGACCTACAATAAAATTAAGTGTAAATGTAAATAATTCTAATGGTGATACTTTTAAAGTAAAATTTAAGAAAATAGATACTACAGCGCCAAAAGTAGTAGGAGTAGAAGATGGAAAGGTATATGATAAGGCTGTAAAAGTAAGCTTTGACGAAGGAACAGCAACATTAGATGAAGCAGAATTCACTAATGAAAGTGAAGTAAGTGCAGAAGGACAACATACTTTAGTAGTAACAGATGAAGCAGGAAACAAAACAACATTAACTTTTACAATAGACACTACAGCACCAAAAGTAGTAGGAGTAGAAGATGGAAAAGTATATGATAAGGCTGTAAAAGTAAGCTTTGACGAAGGAACAGCAACATTAGATGAAGCAGAATTCACTAATGAAAGTGAAGTAAGTGTAGAAGGACAACATACTTTAGTAGTAACAGATGAAGCAGGAAACAAAACAACATTAACTTTTACAGTAGATACTATAGCTCCACAAATTATCATAGCAGGTGTAAAGGATGGAGAAGTATATAAAAATACTACAATTAAGCCAGAAGTAGTAGTTAATGAGAGTGCAAAAATTACCTATGAACTTGATGGTAAAGTAGTAGAACTACTTGGTGAAATTGATGCTATAGGAAAACATTATTTAGAAATAACTGCAGTGGATAAGGCTGGCAATGAATCTAATGTGAAATTGGTTTTCGAAATTAAAGGATCATTAGAGGGAAGTAAGGATATTGGACAAACTTTAAAAGAAATACTACAAAAGCTTACAGGGGAAGTTAAAATTGAATTAAATGATAATAAGGAAATACCACTAAAGGCTTTTGAGATGATCAAAACAATAGATAAAAATATGGGATTTATAGTGAATTCTCAAGGTATGGAATTAGTATGGAAATTCAACCCTAAAAATATTAAAGTCATAGAAAAAGATATGGATTTTAATTTAAATGAAGTTGCACCATATAAAAATGGAATATTAAAATATGATAGTAGTTCACAAGTTATATCATTTAAGTATCATGGTAATTTACCGGCACCAATGACTGTAACAATACCAGTGGATATTAGTAAAATTGATGCAAATAAGCCTGTTAACTTTTTCTGGTATAATCCAACAACTAAGAAGGCTGAAGAAATACAATCCAAGATATTACCTTACGAAAAAGATGGAAAATACTATATTGATGTTGAGTTGACACATTGTAGTGATTATTTTATTACTCAAGTTGATGTTGAAAGTATTATTGCTAAAAATGACTCCAATACAGGTACTAATGGAAATAATAATACAAACACTGACGATGTAAATAACAACAATGATATTATCAAAGAAACAAGTGATAAAGAATTAAATGATGTTAAAGCAAGCAAAGATCTTCCTAAAACAGGTTCAAGAGTAAGCACAGATGTTTTAACTACAACAAGTTTAATTATTTTAGCATTGGGAGTTGCTTTAATGGTTAGACCAAGAAAAAGAGAACAATAAAGTATGTGAGGGACTGTAACGAGATGTTACAGTCCTATTAAAGTTTATTTTGCATAATTAAACAAAATTCTTTACTTTTAACTTCTATGTCAAGACCAAGATACTTAATCTTAATTTTTAAACGACGTATAAAAAGACTAATTAAATGAAGATATTAATAAAAAAATACAAGCAGTAATATTCTTCAATATACTGATAGTAAAAAACAAATATATTTAAACAAATTAGATAACTTAGAATTAGAAATAAAAGTTATTTTGTCTAATGATAAATATAAGGATGGAACTACTATTCATATGAGAGAATCTGCAGGTATTAAATATAACAAATGGGATGATATGCTTAATTAAATATATAATGTTTTAATAGAGCAATTACCTCAAGAAAAAATGGATAAAGTTAGGGAAAAGCAAATACAATGGATAAATATTAGAGATTCTATTGCTGAGAAAAATGGGAAAAAGTTTGAAGGTGGTACCATGCAACCATTAGTTTATACTGATAGTTTAGGTGAAACTACAAAAGAAAGATGTTATGAACTAGTTAATAAATATATGAAATAAAATAGAAAAATAATCATTTAATAATAAAGAAGCTATATCAGGCTGAATTAATACTCAATCTGATATAGCTCATTTAATTATTCTCCATCAAGGGAGTATCCCTAGTTTCTCTTTCAATAGTCTATAGATAAAAGATCGTACTCTTTCAGTCCAATATGTTGACAGTATAAACTTTCCTATAGGTGTATTAATTGTTTTAGAGTGTGTATATCATTCAGATGCATAATCTTGATACAAAGTCCATTTATCAGAAAATTTGTATTGTACTTTTAATTAGTTAAGAATTTTATTCATTTGCATACCTGACATTCCATAATATAAACTCCACTTTTTAAATTGATTTTTTTATTTTTAAAGGACCTCACGAAACGTTAGCCCCTTGTTAACCATTGATTTTACTAGGTTTATCAAGAATTTAAGTTGATAAAAAATTTCTATACACTATTTAAATATGCAGAAAGCTATAACTTTTTAAAATTTCTAATAAAAACTTGTTATTAATAATAAATACAATAAAATTAATAAACATTATGGATATAGATATATAATGAGACTATCTCATTATTTTTAAAACAATATATTAGTGTAAATAATAAAGTAAATTTAATATGAGATTAAGTACTTTCAAGTAAAACTTTAGAAAACATATGAACAAAATTATATTTGATTTATTTACAAAATAGGGAAATGTTAGTATGATATTACCAATGGTAATCACATTAGGTAATGAAAGGGAAAGCTAATTTCTCCAAAGGTATCATTTTTAAAAATTTCTAGTTTATTCATAATATAAACCTCTCTTTATAAATTATTTTTTATATATTCAAAGGGGATCGCATTTCGTGACCACCTTTATAAACCTTTGATTTTCCTAGGTTTATTAGTTCTTTTATTAGATAAAAAAATATCTATATACTGTTTAAATATGCAGAAAACTATAACTTTTAAAGATTTTACTAAAAATTTGTTATTAGTAGTGAAATAACTTTTATATAAACATCTAGAACACAGCTAAATAATAAATTTGTACACTTTTATGGAAATGATATAATTTAATTAGAAATAATTAACTGCAATAGTTATGATAGCATTAGGATATACACTATTAATAAAAAATATGAAAGAATTTCCATAACAACACTAAGGGGGATTTCATGTTAATAAAAACGAAAGTAGAACGAATTCAAATGTTAAATAACTCAGATATTCTATTTAGAGTAAAAAATGGACGTGGGAAATTAAATAGTAGCTTTGCTAAGGATAAAAATGGTGAAATAAAAATGACTTATTTTTTAGGAGATACACCTTTGATTATGGGCAATACAGAATACTGTCCAACTTGTTCTGCTATGATTCAGTTAGCAGAAGGTAGGGAGGAAGTGGATAGCAAAGTAATTAATATTTTAAATAATATTAATACAATAAAAGAGATAGAAGATGGATTTGATAAAATTAAGTCTATACTAGCCTTGCTTGAGAGTGATTATTATGTATTAAAAGAAATAGATTTAATTCCTACAGATGGTGAAGGAAATTATTTTTGGAATTTAGACATGAAAAGCAAAAATTATAATGCAAGTGGATACTATTATTGTCCTAATTATGGAACAATTTGTGGACCACCTAAATTTATGCTGCCATCTCAAGGAACTAATTGCTATAACAATGAAAGAGTAGAATATTATAGAGAAAAAATTAGGCATGGTGAAAAATTATTTGGTATTGCTACTGAATTAAGAGGGTTTATGGCTTTATTAATAGATGGTCATCATAAAGCAACAGCTTCTTATTTAGAAGGGAAACCCCTTAGCTGTATTACAATAATAAAACCTTATTTATATAAAAATTACAATACTGGTGAAGAAGGTATTAATTATTTAGGTAATAATGTTCCTTTTAATAAGTTGAGTAATGCAAAAGCGATAAAGAATTATTATAATAATAAAAATAAGATTACAAGGAATAGGAACAAATATAAACAAATAATTTTAGAAGAAAAACAAACTAAACCAATTAATATAAGTAAACCTAATGAAGATTTTCCAGATTATAGAGATATAGCTATATCATCTTTAGCAGAAGATACCTCAGATGAAAAGATTGTAGAATTACTAAATTATATTGGAGAGGATCCTCTAGAAGAATTGGAGTATATATTTTACAATTTTAAGGTTAATAATAAAACTAAAGCTAAGGAATTATCTTTTAAGATTCTTTCTTTAAATGAATTTCAAGGGATATGGGATATTTGTGTTGATTTCTTATCTAAGTATAGGGATACGGAAGTAGAAGATTTATTTATTAATATTCTAGTTGAATATGATGAATATAATTGTATTGCTTATGGTGAAATTAAAAAGATAATTGATGATTATTTTTAATTATAATAAATTGTAGAATTATAATAGATTATACTTATTAAGAGGTGGTATTATTCATGGAAATAATTAAATATAGGCAAGCTAGAGCAGTGTATTTTAATAAACATACAGTTAGTTTTGATACAATAAATAATATTATATTTCGCATTCCTGATGATAAAACATCTTGGTTAGTAGATGTAAAATTAATATCTGGTACTATTAGTAATTCTGAATGTGTGGCTATGTTAAAAGGCTATATAAAGTATGGTCATTCAGTAAAATATGATAAGTTTTTAGCAGTTGGAACAGGATATAGAGAGGAATTAGATTACGATATTGTGACAATTATGGTAGATATATTTGATAATTGTGATTGTGTAGCAACTGCAACTAAAGAAAATTTAAAGGAAGAGTTGAATTATATTACAAATGAATTTAAAGGGAAATATAAAATAAGCATTGAGCCAAGAGAAAGTATTGAAAATGTTATTTTGAAAGCACAAAAATTGGAATAATTCTATGAATTAGAAGAAGGGTATGAGCATGATATAGTTGTAACTTGGAAGTCAAGAGAAAGCCAAGGAGTTTTAGGAAAAGAAATAGAAACTCTAATGAAAGAATTAAATTTAGAATGGAGAGATATGGACTTGTACCATTTACCCAATACTTGTACAAATGGAGATGATGTATTATTCTCAGTAGCTACAAATACAAATCTAGGATATTTTATGCCAAATCAAATGAATGAATTTAAGTATAAAGATTTAGTGTTTGTAATGAATATTTCAAGAACATATAAACCGATAGAAGTTTTTGAAATTATGTGGAATGGGATTCTTTACATACAAGAGAAAATAGGTGGAACAATCGTGAATGAGAAAAATGAAGAGATAAGTAAGGAATTTTATATTAAAGAAATTAGGGAAACAGTAAAGAGATTTAATAAATATGGACAAGAGCCTGGAGAGGATGCTGCTTTATTTTTATTTTAAATTATTTAATTTTCTACTTGTAAAATATAAGACGATATCTTGCAATTATAAAGAATGTTAAAATAATGGAGATTATGATATGGAAATAAAATTGAAATCAAGATGGCTACAAGAATGCTTATGTAAATTTTTAAATAAGAAAGATAACATATTAAGAGAAGAAGACTTAAAGAAAATAAAATACATTAGACTTGGGACAAGTAATGGTTATGAACTGCAATTAAGTATTCAGACACCATCTCAAGAATTTGCCCCAAGTGATTTTGGTGATGAATATTAATGGAGGAGGAAAGAGCGTGAACCAATTAGAAAGAAAACAAAAATCTATAGAAATATTAAAAGCTAATAAAGTTCCATATATGGAGGAACTTCCGGTTATTGAGGAGGCAAATGAAATAGAGATGC
This sequence comes from Clostridium sp. MB05, assembly GCF_046581255.1. Lineage (NCBI taxonomy): Bacteria > Bacillati > Bacillota > Clostridia > Eubacteriales > Clostridiaceae > Clostridium > Clostridium sp. MB05. Next base: position 2,195,287 of record NZ_CP174370.1, read on the forward strand.
GAAGTGCAGAAGAAATAGCCAAGCGTGCTATTGCAAGTTTAATCTCTATTCAAGTAGCCTGTGATATTAATAGTGGAGATAATATCGAAGAATCTAGAGAGTTTTTTAAAGGCTTTTTAGATAAGTATGAAGTAAAAGAAGAATTAACAGAAGCTGAGATGAAAATTATATTTGGTAATCCAGAAAAGCAAGATGTAATTAATATGGCATGGAAATATGAAGCTTATTGGACACTTATTTGGGCACTAGGAATTGTAGATAAACTAGAATATCCTTCGCAAATATGTGATTGTAACTTTGCAATTCATGCAGTAGCAGACTGTGAAGATTTTAATGATTTTATGAAAACAGTTAGATTAAAAAGTATAGATGAGATATTAGATGAGGCGGATTTAATTTATCGTTATAATTGGGCTTGTGTAGATGCTAGAATACATGGAAAAAATCCACCAGCAGATTTAGATTCAGGTGTAGTCTTCGAACGTCATTGGGGGTTAAACTGGCTTATTGGAAAAGGTACATATAATTATAACTGGGACAGTGTTTCAACGGATACTTAATAAATTAGAGAATCTATTAGAAATTAAAGTACAAAAAGCTATATTAGACTGACTTAATTTCAGTCTAATATAGCTTTTTTACTTATTAGGTAGCAGATTTAAAGATTTCTACCAAAGTTATATCCACATTGCCATATAAAAATAATCGATATTATAAAGATATTACATAAAGCATAGCCAAAAAGAAGACCTGTAAAAAATCTTTTAAAGTTATTACTTTCATAATTAGTTGACAATTGTATAAAACCATCTAAAATCATTGGAGCCATTAAAAGTAAATTGTATATTATATTAGGATTATATAGAGAGAATAGAAATGGCGAACAAATCATTCCGATTAGTTCGCCAGTACATCTAGCACATATAGGAAATTTCTTATTTTTAAAATAGAAAGATCTATCTGCTCTACAATGGCATCCGAAGATAATTGGTAGCCACTTATAAAAAAATTTTTTCAACATTTTTTAATAACCAGCCATAGCTCCAGCAGCTCCAAGAATAAAAATAAATACGTATAATAACACTATAAGGATAACTGAAACTAAAGCTCCAATACCAGCTGCTTTTGATGATTTTGGTTTAGTATCTTTCCAAACTAAAAATAAAACTAGACCAACAATCGGAATACAACATCCTAATAATCCCCATCCAAATCCACCATTATCTACAACTGCTGGGTTTGAGTTTGTTGGAACTCCGCAATGCACACATATGGATGCTTTATCATCGATTTCTTTTCCGCAATTTTTACAAAACATTATAATTCCACCCCTTTCATTAAAAATTATATGTAAATATTGGTTGATTGTCAATATAATAGGGTTATTGTAAAATTATATGATTTTTGAATATATTATATTATATCTTGTTGAAAATTAAAAAATAGTAAATAATATATGTAGTATATTTTATTATGCAGATGGCAATAAAATTCAATTATTTAAGAAAATATTTAATAATTTTATATTATTTATTTCTAAATAATTTATAATAGTAGATAGATTTCTGGTATAATTATGAAAATATAAAAAGGAAATTGTTTTTTAAGGAATTTTTAGACAAGTGTGGGATAGAAGAAGAATTAACAGAAGCTGAGAAGAAAATTATATTTGATAATCAATTAAATTTACTAGTTTAAGAGAACGTAAGATAAAAATTATAATGGCATTTCATAAATATATTTTTAGAAAGGGTGAACTTGATGAGTGTATTCAACTCTTACTTTTAAAATTTATAGAAATTGAGGAGAAGAGTATGATAAAAAATTTGAATTTAAATAAATTAGATGAGGTAATGAAAGTCTGGTTAGATACAAATATAGATGCCCATGACTTCATATCTAAAGAATATTGGATTAAAAATTACGATTTAGTTAAGGAAATGCTTAAAGAAGTTGATGTTTATACATTTGAAGAAAAGGATATTATAAAGGGCTTCGTAGGTATTGTTGAAGATAATTATATAGGTGGAATTTTTGTGAAAAAAGAATATCAAAGAGAGGGTATAGGGCAAAAATTAATAGATTTTTGTAAGGATAAATATCCTTATCTTACATTACATGTTTTTACAAAGAATAAAAATGCAATAAACTTCTATCATAAAAATGATTTCGTAATTTTAGAGGAGCTTATTAATGAAGATATAAAAGAAAGTGAATATGCTATGTATTTTGGAAATAAGTAATTTAAAAATTACAGTATAGTTTCTAAATGCTACAATATTAAACAATCTTAGTTTAATATAACTTTTTATTTAGAAATAGAAATTAATAATCCCATAAAGACAAATTATAAATTGTCTTTATGGGATATTTTAATATTGTCTATAAAATTATAGAAGATGATTAAACTTTTGTGCATATAATTATTTTTAGTAATACAATAAAATATAGTTAAAGTAAAATAAAGGTAAATTAATAAAATGTGTAACAAATATGCATTTATTTAATAAATTAATTATGAAAACTCTTTTTGATTTTTAATTTTTATAAAAAATATTAAATTTATTGATAAATATATATTTACATTTTATGGAATTAAGTGTATTATTTCTTTAAATTATAAGAATAAATATATATAAAAATTGTATATAAGTTCTTTTTACTTTATAAAAAGAAAATTATTAGGGTTTAATTTTATTATTAAATAATAAATTGAAAATTATAAATATCAAGGGGGAAATAAATTTATGAAAGGTAAAAAGTTTAGAAAAATTTGTGCAATAGCATTAACACTTGCTCTTGGAATGTCTGTTTTCGCAGGTTGCGGAAAAGATAATTCAGTAGATAATGGAAGGAAATTAATTTACAATTTAGGTTCAGATCCAGAAACAATAGACCCAACTCTAAATACTGCAACAGAAGCAGGAACTGTTATTGATAATGCTTTTGAAGGGCTAATGAAGTTGGATGAGAATGAAAAGGCAATTCCAGGAGTTGCTGAAAAGATGGATGTTTCTGACGATAAATTAGTATACACTTTCAAGTTAAGAAAGGATGCTAAATGGTCAGATGGAAAAGACGTTACAGCTAAAGACTTTGAATACTCATGGGTTAGAGCTTTAACTAAAGAAACAGCAGCAGAGTATGCATACCAATTTTTCTATATTAAGAATGGTTTGAAATTCAATAAGGGAGAAGCTAAGAGAGAGGACTTAGGAATAGAAGTTGTTGACGATCATACTTTAAAGGTAACTTTAGAGTCACCAACAGCGTATTTTCCAGAATTAACAGCATTCACAAATTATGTACCATTAAGAGAAGATATAGTTTCTGCTAATCCAGATACATGGGCAACTAATCCAGAAACTTATGTTTCAAATGGACCTTTCAAATTAGTTCAATGGGATATGAAGGATCAATTAATTTTTGAAAAGAATGATAATTATTGGAGGAAGAAAGAAATTAAGCTTCCAGGAATAGTTTATAAACTAGTTACTGACCAAAACACTGCATACGCTTCATTAAAATCAGGCGAATTTGACATGGTTGATACAGTTCCACCAGCAGAAATTGAAGCTGGCAAGAATGAAGGTTTAGTTATAATTTATCCAAACCTTGGGACATATATGTTAGCATTTAATGTTGGTAAGCAAGATAGTATATCATCACCAGAAGTTAAAAGAGCTTTAAGCAATAAAAAAGTAAGACAAGCTTTATCACTTGCAATTGATAGAAAAGGTATAGTTGAAAAAGTTACTAAAGCAGGACAAGTTCCAGCATATAGCTATGTTGCAAAGGGAATCTTAAATGATAAAGGTGAAGAGTTTGCAAGCAAAGAATACTTTAATCCAAATCAAGCTAATACAGAAGAAGCTAAGAAGTTATTAGCTGAAGCTGGATACCCAAATGGAGAAGGACTTCCAACATTTGAGTTTATGTATAATACTGAAGGATCTCACAAGGATATAGCTCAAGTTATTCAACAAGATTGGGCTAAAATTGGTGTAAAAGCTGAATTGACTAACCAAGAATGGAAGGTACTCTTAAATACAAGACAACAAGGTGGATATCAAATTGCTAGACATGGTTGGAATGGAGACTATGTTGATCCAATGACATTCTTAGACATGTGGGAAACTGGCGGAGGAAATAATGATACTGGATTCTCAAATGCAGAATACGATAAGTTACTTGCAGATGCTAGAAAAGAAACAGATGCAAATAGGAGATGGGAACTTATGAGAAAAGCTGAAGATATCCTTATGGATGAAGCTCCAATCATCCCATTATACTACTACAATAAAGTTAAGGGAGCTAAGCCAGAAGTTAAAGGTGTTAGAGTTTCAATGCTTGGACATGTATACTTTGATAAAGCGTATATAGAAGAATCAAAATAAAAAATAATATTAAAATCACTGATAATTAATTAAGAAAGTTGTATAAGATTAAATATTAAAATTAATCTTATACAACTTTTATATTTACCTAATAAATGATAGAGGATCTTCTGTTAATTTATTGGGGGTTATTTTGATTAATATACAAGTTACTAAAAATTCGTATATTCTTAGCAATGGTCATAATATATATTTCAAATAGTTGTTATAGGAATTAATGATCCCAGAAAGACAAATTATAAATTGTCTTTCTGGGATATTTTAATATAATCTATAAAATTATATTAAAATCATTAAATTTTTATACGTAAAATCATTTTTAGCAATACTATAAAATATAGTTAAAATAAAATAGATGTAAATTAATAAAATGTGTAACAAAATTGCATTTGTTTAATAAATTAATTATAAAAACTCTTTTTGGTTTTTAATTTTTATAAAAAACATTAAATTTACTGATAAATGTATATTGACATTTTGTGGAATAAAGTGTATTATTTGTTTAAATTGTAAGAATAAATATATAAAAAATGTATATAAGTTCTTTCTACTTTATAAAAAGAAAATCATTGGGGTTTAATTTTATTATTAAATAATAAATTAAAAATTATAAATATCAAGGGGGAAATAAATTTATGAAAAGCAATAAGCTAAGAAAAATTTGTGCAATAGCACTAACACTTGCTCTTGGAATGTCTGTTTTCGCAGGTTGTGGAAAAGATAATTCAGTAGATAGCGGAAGGAAACTAATTTATAATTTAGGTTCAGATCCAGAAACAATAGACCCAACTTTAAATACTGCAGCAGAATCAGGAACTATTATTGATAATGCTTTTGAAGGGCTAATGAGACTAGATGAAAATGAAAAGGCTAAGCTAGGTGTAGCTGAAAAGATGGATGTATCTGACGATAAATTAGTATACACTTTCAAATTAAGAAAGGATGCTAAATGGTCAGATGGAAAAAATGTTACAGCTAAAGACTTTGAATATTCATGGGTTAGAGCTTTAACTAAAGAAACAGCAGCAGAATATAATTACCAATTTTTCTATATTAAGAATGGTTTAAAATTCAATAAGGGAGAAGCTAAGAGAGAGGACTTAGGAATAGAAGTTGTTGATGATCATACTTTAAAGGTAACTTTAGAGTCACCAACAGCATATTTCCCAGAATTAACAGCTTTCCCAACTTATATGCCATTAAGAGAAGATATGGTTTCAGCTAATCCAGATACATGGGCAACTGATCCAGAAACTTATGTTTCAAATGGACCTTTCAAATTAGTTCAATGGGATATGAAAGATCAATTAATTTTTGAAAAGAATGATAACTATTGGAATAAGAAAGAAATCAAACTTCCAGGAATAGTTTACAAACTAGTTACTGATCAGAATACTGCATATGCTTCACTAAAATCAGGTGAATTTGACATGGTTGATACAGTTCCTCCAGCAGAAATTGAATCTGGTAAAAATGAAGGTTTAGTTACAATTTATCCAAATCTTGCAACATACATGTTAGCATTTAATGTTGGTAAGCAAGATACTATATCATCACCAGAAGTTAAAAGAGCTTTAAGCAATAAAAAAGTAAGACAAGCTTTATCACTTGCAATTGATAGAAAAGGTATAGTTGAAAAAGTTACTAAAGCAGGACAAGTTCCAGCATATAGCTATGTTCCAAAGGGAATTTTAAATAGTAAAGGTGAAGAGTTTGCAAGCAAAGAATACTTTAATCCAAATCAAGCTAATACAGAAGAAGCTAAGAAGTTATTAGCTGAAGCTGGATATCCAAATGGTGAAGGACTTCCAACATTTGAGTTTATGTATAATTCAGAAGGATCTCACAAGGATATAGCTCAAGTTATTCAACAAGATTGGGCTAAAATTGGTGTAAAAGCTGAATTAACTAACCAAGAATGGAAGGTATTTTTAAATACAAGACAACAAGGTGGATATCAAATTGCTAGACATGGTTGGAATGGAGACTATGTTGATCCAATGACATTCCTAGATATGTGGGAAACTGGCGGAGGAAATAATGATGCTGGATTCTCAAATGCAGAATACGATAAGTTACTTGCAGATGCTAGAAAAGAAACAGATCCAGATAAGAGATGGGAACTTATGAAAAAAGCTGAAGATATCCTTATGGATGAAGCTCCAATCATACCATTATACTACTACACTAAAGTTAAGGGAGCTAAGCCAGAAGTTAAAGGTGTTAGAGTTTCAACTTTAGGACATGTATTCTTTGATAAAGCATATATAGAAGAATCAAAATAAAAAATAATATTAAAATGAATGATAATTAATTAAGAAAGTTGTATAAGATTAACTATTAAAATTAATCTTATACAACTTTTATATTTATTCTAGTCTACAGAAGGCTAGTACATAATTTGGGTAAAAGGTAATATATGACTTTGTAATTTGATATTAATATCTAAGTAGTATACATGAAGCAACCACACCAGCTCCAACTGTCCATAAGATAACATAATCTCCATGTTTAAGGGTACCATTTAAAACAGAATCGGCTAAAACCATAAATGGACTTGTAACACCTGTATATCCAAATCTGTCACCTACGAATGGAGATAAGGAATTTAAATTTGAATTAACTCTAAGTTTAAATATATTAATATATTTAATTTCTATTATTATTTTCTTGTTTATACATGAATTCATTCATGCTTTATTTATTCCAAATAGTTGTTATAGGAATTAATAACTCAGAAAGACAAATTTTAAATTGTCTTTCTGAGTTATTTTAATATTATCTATAAAATTATAAAAGATTATTGGATTTTTATGTGCATAAATTGTTTTTAACAATTCAACTGGATTTACATTAAGGTGAATTGATAATATGCATAGTAAAATACGTATTTATTTAATAAATTAATTATAAAAACTCTTTTAAATTAAAAATTTTTTTATAAAGTATTAAAAATTTTAAAAAATACATATTGACATTTTATGTGTTAAAGTGTATCATTTGTTTAAATTACAAGAATAAATATACATGTAAACTGTGTGCAAATTTTTGTTTTATAAAAAGAAATTTATTGGGGTTAAATTTTATTATTTAATAATAAGTTAAAAATTATAAATATTAAGGGGGAAAAACAATGAAAAGCAATAAGCTAAGAAAAATTTGTGCAATAGCACTAACACTTGCTCTTGGAATGTCTGTTTTCGCAGGTTGCGGAAAAGATAATTCAGTAGATAGCGGAAGAAAACTAATTTACAATTTAGGAGAGGATCCAGAAACACTAGACCCAACTTTAAATACTGCAGCAGGATCAGGAACTGTTATTGATAATGCTTTTGAAGGGCTAATGAGACTGGATGAAAATGAAAAGGCTAAGCCAGGTGTAGCTGAAAAGATGGATGTATCTGACGATAAGTTAGTTTATACTTTCAAATTAAGAAAGGATGCTAAATGGTCAGATGGAAAAGATGTTACAGCTAAAGACTTTGAATATTCATGGGTTAGAGCTTTAACTAAAGAAACAGCAGCAGAGTATGCATACCAATTTTTCTATATTAAGAATGGTTTAAAATTCAATAAGGGAGAAGCTAAGAGAGAGGACTTAGGAATAGAAGTTGTTGATGATCATACTTTAAAGGTAACTTTAGAGTCACCAACAACGTATTTCCCAGAATTAACAGCTTTCCCAACTTATATGCCATTAAGAGAAGATATGGTTTCAGCTAATCCAGATACATGGGCAACTGATCCAGAAACTTATGTTTCAAATGGACCTTTCAAATTAGTTCAATGGGATATGAAAGATCAATTAATTTTTGAAAAGAATGATAACTATTGGAATAAGAAAGAAATTAAACTTCCAGGAATAGTTTATAAATTAGTTACTGATCAAAACACTGCATATGCTTCATTAAAATCAGGTGAATTTGATATGGTTGATACAGTTCCTCCAGCAGAAATTGAATCTGGTAAAAATGAAGGTTTAGTTACTATTTATCCAAATCTTGCAACATACATGTTAGCATTTAATGTTGGTAAGCAAGATAGTATATCATCACCAGAAGTTAAAAAAGCTTTAAGCAATAAAAAAGTAAGACAAGCTTTATCACTTGCAATTGATAGAAAAGGTATAGTTGAAAAAGTTACTAAAGCAGGACAAGTTCCAGCATATAGCTATGTTCCAAAGGGAATTTTAAATAGTAAAGGTGAAGAGTTTGCAAGCAAAGAATACTTTAATCCAAATCAAGCTAATACAGAAGAAGCTAAGAAGTTATTAGCTGAAGCTGGATACCCAAATGGAGAAGGACTTCCAACATTTGAGTTTATGTATAATACAGAAGGATCTCACAAGGATGTAGCTCAAGTTATTCAACAAGATTGGGCTAAAATTGGTGTGAAAGTTGAATTAACTAACCAAGAATGGAAGGTATTCTTAAATACAAGACAACAAGGTGGATACCAAATTGCTAGACATGGTTGGAATGGAGACTATGTTGACCCAATGACATTCTTAGATATGTGGGAAACTGGCGGAGGAAATAATGATGCTGGATTCTCAAATGCAGAATACGATAAGTTACTTGTAGATGCTAGAAAAGAAACAGATCCAGATAAGAGATGGGAACTTATGAGAAAAGCTGAAGATATCCTTATGGATGAAGCTCCAATCGTACCATTATACTACTACACTAAAGTTAAGGGAGCTAAGCCAGAAGTTAAGGGTGTTAGAGTTTCAACTTTAGGACATGTAGCCTTTGATAAAGCATATATAGAAGAATCAAAGTAAAAAATAATATTAAAATAAATGATAATTAATTAAGAAAGTTGTATAAGATTAAATATTAAAATTAATCTTATACAACTTTTATATTTGTACTAGTCTATAGAAGGCTAGTACACAATTTGTATCAAAAAGGTCATATTTGACTTTGTGATTTTATATTAATATCTAAGTAGTATACATGAAGCAACTACGCCAGCTCCAACTGTCCATAAAATAACATAATCTCCATGCTTAATGGTGCCATTTGAAACAGAATCGGCTAAGGCCATAAATGGGCTTGTAACACCTGTATATCCAAATCTGTCACCTACGAATGGAAATTTATGATCTGGTTCTTCTAAAGCTTCTCTTATCATATCAATATTTTTCTTTGCAAATTGAGATAAACAATATAATTTAACATCATCTTTAGTTAGATTATTTCGACCTAGTATTTCATTTATTGAATCAACAGAACTTGCGAATGCCTCATCTGTATTAAAATCTATCCATTCTATTATTCTATTATCTTTTGGTGTATCTTCATCTATTGGTAATACCTTAGAAAATCCTTCAGGAGGAAATTTTATATAGCAGCTTAATGAACTATCTACGTAAGATGAACTATCTATGAAATCTGATATATTATCATCAGTGTTTTCTAATAAAACAGCACATGCAGATTCTCCAAAATTAGCATAAGTAATAGCTTCTGATTTTCTTGAATATCTAACTACTAAATCTGAACCTACAAGTAAACTATATTTAATTCTGTTATTGCTTTTCATTGTTCTACAAACTTGATCCATTGCAATTATCATTCCTGCACAGTTACCATTCATATCATATGCATTTGCATTTTTAGCTAAACCTAAAGCATTATGAATTTTAACAGCATTTGTAGGAGATAGATATTCTGGGGTACTGGATACAAATACGACTAAATTTATATCTTGTATATCTATATTTGCAGTTCTTATTACTTTTTCACAAGCTTCTATAGCCATAGTTAAAGAGTTTTCATGAAAATCTTCAGAAATATATCTCTGGTCTCTTCCAGTAACATTCAATAACCCGGAAATATCTACTCCTTGCTCTGAAAAATGCTTCAAAAAATATTCATTAGAATAGTTTGTTTTAGGAGTGTAATACTCGATGTTTTTAATTTTTATGCTCATTTTATCTCCGCCTTATCTTTATTATTAAATATATTCTTAATATTAAATATATCCATATTTATAATTATCGAAAAATATTTCAATAAATTAACATAATTATATGAAAAAATACATTTATACATAACTATACCATAATAAGGCGTTATTTGTATATTCTTGATGTAATAAAATGTATATTAATAGAATATAAGGATTAAAAAGAAAAAAATATAGGATATGGTAAAGTTATATAATAATACTACGAATAATAATAATATGGAATTGAGTAAGGGGGAGCAGTAATGGATTATAAAAAAAATGCGGAATTGAAGAATAAAATAATGTTGGCAGGATTTATATTATCGGTAGGATTAAGGATAATTTTTGATATAATTTTAAAGGTAGATAGAAACGCCATATTAATATTAGCTGGGCTTTCCATACCTTTAGCTATAATTGATTTTATATTAATAAAAAAGAAATGTATTATTCAAACAATGTATTATACGGTAATGATGTACACTGTTGTTATATGTATAATGTTTATATCAGACCCAAATTGGGCTAATTTTATTTTGGTATATTATGGTGTTTTGGTAATGAGTGTATATCAAGATTTAAGGATATTAATTATTGAAGCAGTTTTGGCTACATTACTTGTAGTGTATTTCTTCTTAGGTTATAAAACAACTCTGTTTGCTTCTGTAGAATACTATGAATTAGCATTTTATATATTATATATAATAGCAGGATCAGTTATATTATCAATTAATGCTATTACTAGCAAACGTATTTATAAAGATTTAGAAGAAACTCATAAGGCTACTGAAGAAGCTAAATATAGAGCAGAGTTACTACTTGAAAAAATATATAGTACTATAAAAATTTTAACAGTAACTAATGAGAAAATAAAAAGTGGAATTTCTGCAACAGGACAAATAGCAGAAGAAATAACTAGCTCTACAAGCGATGTTGCTAATAGTGCAGCCAAAGAAGTGGATGTAATGATTGAAATGAAAGCTTCAATAGGTGATGGAGTAGAAAAAGTAGAAGAAGTTACGAATGCCATTAAAACTATGGAGGAATTATCTAAGTCAACTGAAAATGTTGTGTTAGAAGGTAATAATAAAGTAGATATATTATCTTCTGAAATGAATAAGGTAAATACAAATATTTTAAATGTAGTGTCTATGATAAATGAATTAAGTGATGAAAATACAAAAATAGTTCATATTATTAACAGTATTACAAAAATATCAGAGCAAACGAATCTATTAGCTCTTAATGCATCAATAGAAGCAGCTAGAGCTGGAGAGCATGGAAGAGGTTTTGCTGTGGTTGCAGAAGAAGTAAGAAAACTTGCTGAGGATTCAAAAATATCTACAGATCAAGTAGAATCAATATTGAATAATATATCTAATAAGACCAAGGTAGTTGCGGAAGAAATATTAAAAGAAGAAAAGTCAATCGAATTATGTAATGAGCATACAAATGATGTTAAAGAGCTATTTAAAGATGTTAATAAGAATACTTCTAATGTATTAAGTTATTCAAGAAGTGTTGGATCACAATCTACAGTGCTTGAAAATACAATGAAAAATACATTAAGTTCAGTAAATAATATTAGCGAAAATGTAGAAGCCACTGCAACTGCTATGGAAGAAATTTTTGCTGCTATTGATGAGCTTAATAATAGCATAATGGGTATAACAAGTAGTTATGACGAAATAGATAATATATGTAATGAATTAAACTCTATAAATGAGTAGAATAGATAATATAAAAGGATGGTTATTGCAAATTAGTAGTGACCATCTTTTTGCATAGCAATATTTATAAAAAATAATATTAAAAAGATAATTGATGATTATTTTAAATTATAATAGAATATATTTATTAAGAGGCGGCTTTATTAATGAAAATAAAGAACTTAAATTTCAGCTAACTCTAAATTTAAATCAAGATTATAGAGATAAAATGATAGTTTAAAGTATGTTGTTTTAAGATTATTTTAAGCTTCATTCGTAATAATATTAGTTAAGATAGGTATTAAATTTATTAAACATTACTTATGAAGAAAATATTATTAACGAGGGGGATAAGTATGAAGAAAAATTATATTTTAATTGTATCTTTAATTGGAATATTCTTACTTGGTGTAATTGGAATGAATTTTTTTAATAAAGAAAGTAGTGAGTCTTTAATTGAAAGTGAGGTTTATTCAGATATTAATTATAAGGATGAAGATTATATAGAAGTAGTTGAAACAACAAGTTATGATAGAGAAATTGAGGAAATTATAAAAAGATATGCTCAAGGTTACGAGGATAATTTATCTTTATACTACTATAACTTTGAAACAAAAGATGAGTATTCTTATAATGGTGATGAATATTATGTAGCAGCAAGTACCACTAAAATTCCTTTAGCTATGTCTGTTGCAGATTATGTTTATAATGGAGAATACTCAATGGATACAGAAATAAAATATAGTTATGATGATTACGAAGAAGGGACGGGCATTCTTTGGCAAGAAGATTATATAGCACCAATAACAGTAGATGATGCTATTTACTTATCAATAGTTTATTCAGATAATATAGCAAAAAATATGCTTAGAAGAATATCTACAATAAGTACAAATGATTATATTTCAAATATTACAGGCAATGTATCATTAATTAATGATGAAAATAAATATACAGCAAATCAATTAGGAGAGGTTTTAAAAAAATTATATCTTAATGAAGAAAAAAATCCTTATTATGATAATATTTTAGAGTATATGAGTGAAACTGTATTCCATGATAGAATAGATAAATATCTTCCATACTATAATGTAGCTCATAAAATAGGAACCTATTATAGATACTATCACGATATAGGGATAATATATGCTAAAGAAGAATATGTTCTGGTTATAATGACAAAAGATATGGGAGAACTAGATGAGGGGAATTATAAAGATGAAGACGAAAGATTAATACTAGATGGTGGAGAATTAGCATCAGAAATAATGGCAAGTATATCTAGAGAAATCTACAATTTAATTGAGAATTAGTAAAAATAAAAAAGGGTGTCGCGTTTCGTTACCTCCTTTGTACCCTCTTGAATTTACTAGATCTAAGAGGATATTAGTCAAAAAATTCTATCTACTGTTTAAATATGCAGAAAACTATAAGTTTTTAAAATTTTAATAAAAACTTATTATTAATAATAAATACAATAAAATTAATAAATACCATGGATATAGATATATAGTGGGATTATCTTAAAATAAAAAGTAATTTTTATAATAAGATAGTCTCATTATTTTTTGAAACAATATATTAGTTTAAATAATAAAGTAAATTTAATATGAGATTAACTACTTTCAAGTAAAACTTTAGAAAACATATAAATAAAATTGCATTAAAATTTATTAACAAAAAAGGAAAATATTAGTATAATATTACCAATGGTAATTACCTTAGGTAATGAAAGGAGAGGCTAAATTGAAAAGTGATAAAAAACATGTAAGTAAGGAAATTATTTTAGAAACTACATTAAGTTTAATTGATAAAAATGAAGGAATAAAGGATGTAACTTTAAGAGATATTGCTAAAAAAGTTGGATGTGCACATACAAACTTATATAACTATTTTAGTAGTTTAGATGAAATATTTTGGGAAGCGCTTGGCAAGGTACTTCTTATAATGATGGATTATTCAAGTGATTCTTTGAGTAATGAAAAAGATGATGAAGAAAAGTTCTTCTTAATTTTATCTAATTTAATTGATTTTTCTACGGAGCATCCCGGATGGTATAGATTTATATGGTTTGAGTCTATAGGTGGAAAACCCTCTCCTGAAGTTACTAAAATATTGAATAAACCAGGAGAGGGATTTTCAGAACTTATAAAAATAAGTAATAAAAACATTTCAAATGAAAAAGCAAATTATATTGGAAATATACTGCATAGTTATTTGCATGGTGAATTATGTAAATGGATTAATAATCGAAGTTTTATAAATACAAGAGAGGAAACCAAAGCAATAGTTTTATCAAACCTAAAATATCTATATAAATTACTAACTCAGTAATATAAAATATTAGATTTGAAAAATCAAATAATAAAAATGATCCTAATACATTTTAAAAATTTAAAGGAGATGTATAGAAGTGATAGGAAGGTTAATTTCAAAAATTTGTCCAATCTTTATGGTTCCTGAAAACAATCCAGTTAATGAAGAAAAGTACTTAGGTGATAAAAAGAATAATCCATCAATTTATGAGGAAGGAAAGAAGAAATACATTTATCCAATAATTAAATTTAAGGATGAACAAGTAGTAATTGAGAAGCTTTGCTTAATTGATTTTCAGGGAGATACTACTTACAAAGCTATAGAATTACAGCAAGTTAAACAAGAAAATTCCATCTATTACATCATACTTATGGGAAGACATGATGGTGAATCAGATATTTACTATACAAAGGGACTAACAATTGATGAAGATAAGTACAAATCATTGCTGAATAAAGTAACTTTATATAAAGTTGATTTTATTAAGGTACAGTTTGATGTAACTGAAAAAGGTATAGATGTATATCTATCTTTAAGAGATAAGGAAAATAGAATTATAGAGTTTAAAATAAAAGAAAATAAGAATAAACTAGATAGTTTTGGTCTTATAGCACCTGTAGGTATTATGAGTGATAGCCCAGATAAATTTCCTGTTATATATTTAAAAAAATTTAATATGGTGGAGCAAAAACACACAGATATATTTGTAAAGATAGATGGAAAAGAACTAAAGCCTATTAAACTTTTTCCATTGTGTAATTTTAAGAGAGTTTATTTAGCTAGGTATTCTTATTTTAATAATATTAAAGAATTAAATAATAATTATACAGGTATTATAGAACCAATAGAATTTAATAAAGATGAAGATGAAATAAAAATAGGTAATTGCATTTATTCAATTAATACAAACGATACACATCCTGAAATAAAGTGTGTAAGAAGGATTGACAGCAATAGTGAAATGAAAATAACTTTTTCTCCACCTATACCAGACATTGTTTCACTAAAGGATAATACAGAAATACTAGGACATTTTTCACTATCTGTTGACGAGGTTAAAGGGGTTATGGGAGGAACTTATTTAGTAAAGAAGAATAATGATTCAATTAAACTTCAAATTAACCCACAAAAAGGTTGGCAACCAATGCCAGGTAAACTATGGATGAAAACTTACTTATGGAACTGTGATATAAAAATTGTAAATGATACATTACAAGTAAAATCAAAGTGGAGTCGTATAAATATGTAAATACAAAAAGAAAAGGCTTAGGCTTAAGGAAGTCCTAATATCTACTTTAAATTAAGCAAATAGATTAGTGTTTTATTTATTTTAATTAATGATAAATAATCTGTATCTTTAGAAAGAAGCAATACAAAGATTGAATTCAGTATAGCAATTCCAAATATAGTCGCATAAGTAAGTCGAAACCATGCATTAAGTAGTGAAAGACTTTTATTAATACTTAATTTAATTATAGTTATTATTTGGAATTGTCTATTAAAAATCTTATTGAAAATTATCCTCAATAACATTAGAATTATATTAGAGTTAATTTAAAATTGTTTTAAGGAGGAAGTTTTGGATAGGAAGTTAATAGAAAAGATAATAGGTAAAAGGAATTACGTTAATCTAAATGATGAAATATATATATTAAGAGAAATTACAAATATTATGAGACAAAATATTCAAAATAACATAGCTTTTACAGATGAGCTTATAAATGAAGTTAATATAAAAGCTTCAAAGTCAAAAAGTATTGTTAGTGAAATAATTGATGGTTTGGAAAATGATTCATTTGTTCTAGGTTATACTAATAGTAAAAATTATTTATTGAAGTATTTAAAAGATGTTAATAATAATTTAGTTGGGATTATAGAGTCAAGCAATCCTTTTAAATATGATGAATTGATTATATATACAAATGGGCTTATAGATCTTATATTGCTTTTCTAAGAATATTAAAATACTTATAAATTAACATTATAAGAAAATATAATGCTTCCTTTTATTATAGAATTATCTTTTTAGATAACTTTATAATAAAAGGAGCATGTGTATAACATATTTATTATATAATTTTATAATAGTACAAATTATAAAACATGATTATGATAAATGGTAGATTTGTAATAGTAAAAAATCGAGAAAATTTACTATAAGTTTCTAATTTTATAAACATAGATTTTGTCTAAATAAAAAACTTTTTGTAGAATGAATAAAATGTACTTCTTTTTGGGAATAATTTAAATAACAAATTATTACAAGAAGGATTTTCTATATGTGAAATATGTCGAAAAAGCATTAAGAGAATAAGTGAATATCATAATTTATTCTAATTCTAAGTAAGTTATGAGCCATTCCAAGAATGGTTATTATAATTCAATGCAAAGGTTAGTTTTTTAACAAAAATAAAAATCGATATTTGTAGAAATACAAAGAAAAATATAGAAAAACAAGTGAAAATTGAGATAATTACATCTAAACTGTCATTATTCATAGAGATTTCTATATATTTTTATGATAATATCTTTATGGAATGATAATTAAATAACAAGAAGGAAGTGTTACAAATGAAAATAGCAATCGCTGGAGCTGGAGCTATGGGAAGTAGATTTGGACTTATGTTACATAAAGCTGGTAATGAGGTTGTATTAATTGATAAATGGGCTGACCATGTTAATGCAATTAAAGAATTCGGTTTAAAAGCAAATTATAATGGTGAGAATGTTGTTGAAAAAATACCAGCATTTTTCCCAAGTGAAATGGAAGGATATAAAGATACTATTGATACTGTAATATTATTTACAAAAGCTATGCAATTAGATGATATGTTACAATCAATAAAATCAATATTATCAAAAGATACGAAAGTATTATGTTTATTAAATGGATTAGGTCATGAAGATACTGTTGAAAAGTATGTGGCTAAAGAAAATATTTTACTTGGAAATACTATGTGGACAGCTGGTTTAACAGGACCTGGTGAAGCAAAACTTTTTGGTAATGGAGAAGTAGAGCTTCAAAATGTACACCCAAATGGTAAAGAAGCGGCTTTAGAAGTTGTAAAAACACTTAAGGAAGCTGGATTAAATGGAAAATATAGTGAAAATGTAATGTATTCTATATGGAGAAAAGCTTGCGTTAATGGTACATTAAATGGTACATGTACTGTTTTAGATGCTAATATTGCAAGTTTTGGAGCAGCAAGTGTAACTGATAAAATGATTCGTACAATCATTAATGAGTTTGCAGATGTAGCTGAAAAAGAAGGAGTTATCCTTGATCGTGAAGAAATAGTAGGTCACGTTAAATCTACTTTTGATCCAAATGGAGTAGGTAAACACTATCCATCAATGCATCAAGACTTAATTCAAAATAATCGTTTAACAGAAATTGATTATATTAATGGAGCAGTATGTAAAAAAGGTGCAAAATATAATGTTTCAACACCTTATTGTCAGTTCTTAACAGAATTAGTTCATGCTAAGGAAGAAATTTTAGGCGCAAAATAATAACAGAGGAGACTTTAAATATGTCAGAGAGTAAAAAAATTACCCCTAAGGACTTTCTTAATAAAGTTCTAGCAGGTACAGCATTAGCAATTATTGTAGGTCTTATTCCAAATGCTGTATTAGCAGCTGTATTAAAATTATTTGATCAAACACACTTTGTAGTTTTATTGACTCAGACAGTTGTTATGTTCCAATTAACTACACCGTTATTAATTGGAGCACTTATTGCCTTACAATTTGGATTTAATCCAATGAAAATGGCTGTCGTTGCAGGAGCAGCTTATGTTGGTTCAGGTGTTACTGTATTTAATCCTCAAATGCAAAATATGGCAAATCAAGCTATGGGAGCATATGTAAGTGCAGGAACAGGTGACATTATTAACACTATGATTACTGCATCAGTAGCGGTTATTTTAATATTATTAATTGGAGAAAAATTTGGTTCAGTAAATATAATACTATCACCTATTTTAATAGGTTCTGGAGCAGGATTAATAGGGTTAATAACTCTTCCATATGTTAAGAGTTTCACAGCTCTAATTGGTAATGGGATTAATTCATTTACTAATTTACAACCTGTAGTAATGAGTATTTTAATAGCATGTTCATTTGCAGTGTTGATTATTTCACCAATATCAACAGTTGCTATTGGTATGGCTATTCAATTAAATGGTTTATCAGCAGGTGCGGCAGCTATGGGAGTTGCAGCAACAACAATAGTATTAGTTGTTCACTCTTGGAAGGTTAATAAATCAGGTGTTACTGCAGCTATTGGATTAGGTGCAATGAAGATGATGATGCCAAACTTATTCCGCTATCCTATTATCTTAATACCTATTTTATTTACTTCAGCGCTATCAGCAATACCTGTTGCACTATTTAACGTTGTTGGAACACCTTCATCAGCAGGTTTTGGATTAGTTGGATTAGTTGGACCATTAGCATCTATTGATGCAGGATTAAATATATTTGTAGCAATATGCGTATGGTTTGTTATTCCTACAGCATTAGCAATAATATCATTAGTAATATTTGAACAAGTACTTAAATTATATAAAAAAGAAGAAGCTTTTGCTTATCTTGGATAAAATAATTAAAAATAACCAGGTCAAAGTTATTTGATCTGGTTATTTTTTTACTTTATAGGAAAGTATAAAAGTTTAAAGTTTTGAAAATGTGATTATATAAGGCTTTTAGTAATTAAATGTGGAAAAGTAGATTTATTTTATACTTTCCTTACATTCAGTTTGTATGTGGACATATGTAAGTTTGCGTTGACTTGGAGCGAAGCGACGGAATAAGTAAACTTACATATGTCCACTTTTTTATGCAGTAAATTCTGAAAACAAAGTTTCTAGAATTAGGATCCTGGATGTGAAAAAGATTAAAAATATTTAACTTATTTAACCTTTTGGATATAATAGAAGTATCAGTGGACAGCAAAAAAAACGGTTATATTAATGAGTCACTTTAATAATAGTTATAGTATTATTTTTTTATATGAAATCCAAAGATAAGAGGTGAATATGGCGCAAGAAAATCTGACCTTAAAGAGAAAGAAAAAAGACCGAATAAAAATTAATAATTTAAAAGAGTTTAAGGATGAATTAAAAAGAGAAGGATATAAAGTAAATGAATTTGATGAAGAAAAATTTAAAAAAGAAATTACAAAGACTTTTGAAGTAGATAAAAGTGTAACAGAAAGATTGCACATATCTATTAAGGATACTGAGACTACCTATAAAGCAAATGATATTAGGGATTTTATAGACTATATAGAAAAAATGATATTATTTGAAAATGAACATAACAAACTATGTAAAAAAATAAGTGAAATAAAAAAACTAAATATAGATAGAATTGAATATGAACGAGAGACAAGTTCTCAAGATAGTGTTGAACATATCATAAAAGCCATAGAAGAGATAAAAAGCCATATATATAGAATAAAAAGTGAAGAAGAGAAAATAAAATTAGAGGACTTAGAAAAAGAATTAGATAAGGATTATCTTTATGCAAAGGATATTGAACTATTAAAAAAAATGGTTCTTATTAGAAAAGAAGGCGTAAAAGAAAAATATAATGCCAAAACTAAAACTAAAACAATATCCATAGAGATACCGAAGGAAATAAATTATCAATATATTAAATCCAAGAAGGGGACTGTAGAGTATCATCAACATTTAAGTAATAATATACCAAGAATGCAACGTTTAATAAGAAATATGGATAAGTATATGAAAGTTGATGAAAAAGAAAAAACAACATTTAAAATAGATCAAAGCAAGGCATTACAGGACTCTATAAATATAGCATTAGCAATATATGACAATAAGGAGTTTAAAGCAATAAGTGGCAGTAACAATATAACAAATTATTGCATCGCACCACCCTTAGAAAGAGCAATTTTTAAAAGTATTAAAGTTAATAAATTAGGTAAATTAGGGGTAGGATATAATAGGGTTAATGATAGTGAAAAAAAGATATTTGAAGAAATACATAAACAAATAGAAGCAAAAGTGCTGAAAAATGAAGGAAATCTTATTTTATATAGTAAATGGGAACCATGCCCAAGTTGCTGTTTTGTAATTAGTCAGTTTTGTGAAAAGCATCCCAATATAAAAGTACAGGTGAAATATATTAAAAAATATGGTGAATAACAGAGCCGTAAATTGATTCAAAAAACTTGACTTTTAAAAGCAAACTTTATATAATCAACTTGAAACCGGTTTCTAAAACCGCAAGGATTTTGGAGAAAAAATATGAACATAAAATATATTGCCAATTTAGCAGGAGTTTCTAAATCTACAGTATCAAGAGTAATTAATAATTCACAGAATGTAAGTTTAGAGTTAAGAGAAAGAGTAGAAAAAGTATTAAAGGAAACAGGATACACCCCTAATTTGTTAGCTCAAGAGTTAGTTACTAAGAAAACAAAAGTAATAGGAATAATGATTCCTAGAATTGGAATTGATACATTTTCAAATATAACAGAGGGCATTATTGATAAATTAAATGAAAATGGATATAACGTAATATTGGCTAATTCAAGAGGAAAAATAGAGGAAGAATTGAAATATTTTGATATTTTTAAAAAGAAGCATGTAGATGGGATTATTTTTTTCCCAACTAACATTACAGAGGAACATATAAAAGTATTAGATGATATTAATACACCTATAGTAATGATGGGGCAAGAAAATAGCAAAATAGCTGCATCTTGTGTAATATATGATGATTTTAATGCAGCTAAAGATATGGTTTCGTATTTAATTAGCGAAGGTCATAAAAAAATTGCCTACATTGGATTGGATGAATCTAGAGTTGTATTTGCTAGTTTAAGAAAAAATGGATATTTATGTGCATTAAAAGAAAGTAAAATTAATACTAAAGAAGAATATATGGCAGTAGGAAATTTTAATATAAATTCAGGATATGATTCAATGAATGATATAATAAATAATTCTAAAGAAATGCCTACAGCTGTATTTACCGCAATAGATCGTTTAGCATTTGGAGCACTTAAGTGTTTAAGAGAATTTTCTTATAAGGTTCCAGAGGATATATCAATAGCTGGTATAGATGATATGGATATGTCATCTATGTTTGAGCCAACATTAACTACAATAAATTATGATTATTATGACTCAGGTAAAAATGCAGCAACGTTGATACTAGAAAAAATTAATAATGATAGTATGGAAAATAGAACTATAGTTATGGGATATGAACTTATAACTAGAAATAGTACGAAAAAAATAAAATAAAATTAATAGAATTTTATTTTTTTAAATAATTAGAAACCGGTTTCTAATATAAAATTTCTGGAGGTAAAAAAGATGGATAATATGTATGAAAAAGTTTTAGAGTCAGCTGAATATATAAAAAGTAGAATTGAATTAATGCCTAAGGTTGGTGTTGTTTTAGGTTCAGGGTTAGGGGATTTAGTTGAGGCAATAGAAGATAAAAAATACATTGATTATAAAGACATACCTAATTTTCCAACATCAACAGTTAAAGGTCATAACGGTAGATTAGTATTTGGAAAAATAAAAGGTATAGATGTTTTAGCAATGCAAGGAAGATTCCATTATTTTGAGGGATATACAATGAAGGAAGTTTCATATCCAATATTTGTTATGAAGCAATTAGGAATTGAAAAAGTTATAATAACTAATGCTTGCGGCGGTATAAATACAAGCTTTGAGCCTGGTACTCTAATGATTATTAATGATTTTATTAATTTAGTTTCAGATAATCCATTGATTGGTATAAATGATGAGAGATTTGGGACAAGATTCCCTGATATGTCTGAGCCCTTTAAGCTTGAGTTAATAGATAAAGCGAAGAAAGTAGCAGATGAAATTGGAATTGAATATAAAGAGGGAGTTTATGCAGGATTTATGGGTCCTTATTATGAAACAGCAGCAGAAATAAGATCAATAAGAAATCAAGGGGCAGATGCTGTTGGAATGTCAACAGTTCCTGAAACTATAGCTGCTAATTATTTAGGTATAGATGTACTTGGAATATCTTGTATTACAAACATGGCTACAGGAATACAAAAGCAAAAACATTCACATGAGAATGTTGTAGCCATAGCACAAAAGGCATCTATAGATTTTTGTAAATGGATAGCTAAAATAATAGAGAATATTGGTTAAATAAAAAAAGAGGATTCTATTATGATAAAAAATGATGAGTATTTTATGAAAAAAGCTATAGAGCTTGCTATGAAGTCAAGAAATGAAGGCAATGAGCCTTTCGGAGCAATTTTAGTAAAAGATGATGAAATAGTAATGAGTGGAGAAAATCAAATTAATACTTTATCTGATCCCACTCATCATGCAGAAATTGGACTTATAAGAAGGTTTTGCGTGGAAAATAATATATTTGATTTAAAAGAATATACTTTATATACTAGTTGCGAACCTTGCGTAATGTGCTCTGGTGCTATGGTATGGGCAAATCTACATAAGGTAGTGTACAGTGTGTCACATGATCAACTTGCACAGATAGCTGGAAGCAATATTATGATATCTTGTAAAGAAGTTTTTCAAAAAAGCCCAAATAAACCTATAGTTGTTGAAAATGTACTAAATGAAGAAGGATTAAAAGTATTCGATGAATATAAATTTTAGAATTTATAACATGAATTTATGTAGATTCTAACACTTTGTGTATCTTATTCTTTCAGTATATATACTAAAAAGAGAAGATTTTTTATAATACTTAGTATACACTATAAAACCCGCGACAATACAGAATTGTGTTATCGTGGGTTATTTAGTCTGTAGTGATTTAGAAAAATACCTTATATTTATAATCACTATATAGATATTTATATATCAATTCAATATATGTAGTATATGAAAGAAATGTAAATTATAAAGTATTTCTTCATGTTTTCAACCTTTTGGCTTAAATACCATAGCAGAAATAAATCCAAATATTATTGCTGCAGAAACTCCTGCACTAACTGTCTTTAAAACACCAGTAAATATTCCTATAAAGCCGGTTTGCTCAGCTTCAGTTATAGCCGCTGTTACAAGGGTATTTCCAAAACTACTTATAGGTACAAATGCTCCTGCACCTGCAAATTTAACTAAAGGATCATATAAACCAAAACCACCTAATATTGCACCAATTACAACCAGTGTACAAGTTGTATGTGCAGGAGTAACTTCTAAAATATCCATTATAAGTTGCCCAATAACACAAATTAAGCCACCTATTATAAATGCAAAAATAAATTTTTCCATAACTTAAATCACACCTTCTTTTTTTACATTTCTATAGAAACAGCATGGGCAACACTAGGTATGCTTTCCTTTTGTTGAAAGGAGACAGGAGACATTAAAGCACCTGTTGCAACAATTAGTATTTTCTTTAACTCTCCTTTGCGCATACGATTAAGTAAATGTCCATAGGTTACAACAGCAGAACAACCACAGCCACTGCCACCAGAGAAACTTGGTTGATCTTTTGTATATATTAAAAGTCCGCAATCTGTAAATATATGTTTTGGCATATTTATACCATGTTTCTCTAATAAAGCATTAGCAAGCTCATGACCAACTTTTCCCAAATCGCCAGTAGCAATAAGATCATAATGATAAGCATCAATATTCAAATCTCTAAAATGAGCTTCAATGGTATCTACGGCTGCTGGCGCCATAGCTGCACCAACGTTATAAGGATCTGAAATTCCCATATCTACCACTCTTCCTATGGTAGCAGAGGTTATCTTTGGGCCATTACCTTTTTGGCCAAGAACAACAGCTCCAGCTCCAGTTACTGTCCATTGAGCAGTAGGTGGTCTTTGTACTCCGTATTCTGTAGGATATCTAAATTGTTTTTCAGCAGCTGCATTATGACTACTTGCAGCTGCTATAACATATTTAGCTGCTTTACTTTCTATTAATTGAGCTGCCAATGATAAGCCTTCCATGGAGCTAGAACAAGCTCCGAAAATCCCTAAAAAAGGTATTTCTAAAGTTCTTGCAGCAAAGCTACTAGATATAATTTGATTCATTAAGTCTCCGCTTAAAAAAAAGTTAATATCTTCTTTTTGTAAATTTGCTTTTTGTATTGCTCTTTGGCAAGAATGTTCAAGTAAAGCTCTTTCCGCTTTTTCATAACTATCTTGCCCAAGCCACAAGTCTTCATAAATTATATCAAAGTCATTAGCTAAAGCACCATTACCTTCAAAGGGACCAACAACAGCGGAAGAGGATAGTATTGTAGGTTTAGAGTTAAAAATCCAAGATTGATGTCCTTTAAGCATTTACATCGCCCCCAACCATTTTATTGTCATTTTTATCGTAGCAACTACAAAGGCAGAAAAAACTCCATAAACTATAATTGCACCTGCAAGCCTAAACATATTTCCAGCTACTCCAAGTACAAATCCTTCACTTTTATGCTCAATTGAAGCAGATGCTATAGAGTTAGCAAAGCCTGTAATAGGAACAGCAGATCCACATCCGGCCCATTGACTAAGATGATCATAAATCCCAAGACCAGTAAATAAAGCTGCAAAAAATATTAAAACTACAGAAGTAGGCCCTACTGATGTCTTTTCATCAAAATTAAAATAATTAATAAACATCCACTGTAATCCTTGACCAATTGTACATATTGCACCACCTACTAGAAAGGCTCTAATACAATTAGTTACAATAGGTCTTTTAGGCTCTATATTATTTACTAATGCATCATATTGCTGCTGAGTTGTGGTCATTTTTTTCTTTTTCATATTTGACATTTATCTCACCCTCTAACGTAATAAATATGGTTCTAATTTTTGCATTGCTTTTTCTAATTTTTCAGCACTTTGTAAGTACATAGTTTTTGCACCTTCATTGTCGCAATCTAAAGAAAATGACATAAGATCTGCTTGACTTTTTTGAATACTAGCATATAGCATTTCTTTAACTTGCGCTTTAGGGATTTGTATCATATCATCGAAAATATCTAAATATAAGTCTCCAGAAGAGTCTACTTGCCCAAGAAAAACATTTTCAATGGAAACACCTTTCATTTCTAGCTGAGTTGTAAGCCAGCTTTTATTTAATCCAGCATTAGTAAGCCCTTCATTTAATATATTTCCATCTAAAATAACTGTTTGTGGCTCAGCTTTAGATGATACTTGTTTTCCTAAATCATATGGAGTAACAGGTTTCTTATCAGCTTTTAAGCTAACATTTATGTCTCCATTTGTTTCCATTACAGCAAATTCAACATCCGCTAAGCTAAATGCTTTTTTCGAACGCATTTCTTGTAGGAACTCTTGCCCTGTAATTCTCTCTTTAGATAAGTTATCTTCCATTACTTTGCCGTTTTTAACTAATACTCTTTCTTTACCATGTATTAGGTTATAAATTGATTTACTTCTCATAGAAGCAAAATCTAAGACAATAGGCATCAGTGCCCAAACAGCTAGTGCAACTAGTCCAAAGTAAATATTATCAATTATATTTAAAGAAATTAAAGTAATTATAATAGCGATTACGGCATAAGAAATAAAGTCAAGGGGAGTAGCCCTAGATAAAGTTTTCTTTTTCATATATTTTGTTATAACTATTGCTAAAAAAAATAAAACTATTGAATTAAATAATATTATTAACCAAGAACTCATATGCCACCTCACTTAGTTGCCTTTGTATTGGGGTTCTTCAAACTCCATAGATCCTATTCTTTTTTCTAAATCTGTTTTAATTTTGCTTATTTCTTTATATGTCTCATCATAAATAGCTCTAGACTCTTTATCACGCTCTTGTAATGAGTAAATCCTTAAAGTTGATTCAGCTCCCTTTAATGTAGCTAATGTTTGTTTTACCTTTGAAATAGCAGTCATATAAAAGTCTCCTTTATATTTATTAAATTACTTCTTAACTTACTTTAACCAATAAGCCTAATTTTAATTCATTTCTTAATATAAATATTTATTCAATTGTTAAAAGCTAATTGATAAAGTTCAATAATTATAGATTAGATTTTAAAAGGAATATATTTCATTATAAATAAACTGAATATTTAAATTGATTATGAACAAAATATATTTGCAATAAAAAATTATAAAGGAGGAATTTTTATGCCAACAGGAACTAAACTTGAAACAGCATTAGCTAGTGCAAAAGGATTGGCTGCTGATATGAAGACATTTTCTTTAGACACAGATAATCAAGATGCAAAACAAATGTTTAATCAACTTGCAACTACAATGGAGAGTGTGCAGCAAAGCCTTCAATCAAGACTTGATTTTGTAAAACAAGAAGAACCTCAATATAATAAACAATAATAAAATAATAGATATTTTTATATTATTTGTTGATCTTATATATAAGAGATTATCTATATATAAAATTACGGATAAGATTTTGTCGAGGATATTATTATACTTAAAAAACAGTTAGTATATATGCTAGCTGTTTTTTGTTTTCTAGGAAATTATATTTTTATATTTATTGTGAATAACTATTGTAAGATATTTAGTTATTAAAGTTATCTCCTAAATAGTATAGATATGAATATAGTGTGCATAATTTTGTGATCAGAATAACAGTATGTAAAAAATTTCAAAATTAATATATATTTAAATATTAAGGAAAAAAGTGAATAAAAATTTATGTTATGATAGAATATATTTATGATGCTTAATAAAGTTATTAAGGGGGAAAGTGAATGTCTAAATTAAAAGATGAATCATTATCTGGCTCTAAACTAGTTAGAGTTTTATTTCCAGAAATTCAGGTATTTGATCATATAAAAGAAAAAGGAATATTAGATAAGCAATTTATTAAGAAGCAGAAGAAAGCAGTAAATAATACTGTCGTGAATGCGAAGAATACTATGAGCCAAAAATCCAACGTTAATATGTCTAATGTTTCTAATTTAATCAATAAAGAGGAACAGAATATTACAAAAGTATCTGGTAATGTTTGTTCAAGTACAGTAAAAAAAGATATTAATATAGAAAGAAATACTAAGGTAAATAAATTAGAATTAGATAATGTCTTTAATTTAGTAGAGAATACTCTTTCAGACTATGTGCTTGGACAAAAAGATTATTTATCTAAATTAGCAATTGCATTTAGAAGACCATTTGTCTATGGAAAAGAAGATGGTATAAGTAATACAATATTTATAACAGGGCCTAAAGGTTCTGGAAGACATTTATCTATAAAAGCAATATCAAGATTCTTAAAAGAATATAAGATATTAAAAAGTAGCGAAGTATTCTCAATAGATCTTTCGGAATATAAGATTGAAAAGGATGCAGAAAATTTATTTTTAACTGATCTTTACAATGGACTTTATGGAGGCAACAGGATTATTGTATTTGATAATTTTGATAAGTGCCATCAAAGTGTTCTTGATTTAATTAATAATCTTGTAATAAATGAGAAGCTTGAACTTAACAGAAGATATACAGAGCAATTAGGTCAAATGGTGGACGTTACAGGAAAAGGAAATCTTACATTAAATACAACAGGTGAAATACAAGCAAATGGGAAGTATTTAATTTTTATAACTGAAAAAAGTGAAGACTATATTAGAAATACTTTTTCAGGCAATTTTATGAAAAAAATTAGGGATATTTTAACTACGGAAGAACTCACAGATAAAGATCTTTCTACAATATGTAAATTTATACTAAATGATTGTAGTACTAAGATAAACAATAATTTAAATATGTTACTAGAATTTGAAGATTCAGTATTAAACAATGTAATTAAAAATTTTGATAGAACTATTGGAGCTCATGGATTGTCTGAGTATATTGAAAATAATATATACGAACCTCTAGTTGAGTTAAAACTGAATGGTGAAATTAATAGTGGACAAGCATATAGATTAAAAGAGGAAGAAGAGTCTTTAATTATTTTTAATGAGCTAAATTCTATAGTACTAGAATCTTTAGTAAAACCTAATGAATTGGATAATTTAGATGCTTTAAATAAAGAGCTAGATAACATTATTGGATTAAAAAATGTAAAAGATTTTATAAAGAAGCTTGAAGACAATATAAGGGTGCAAAATATAAGAAAAAGTAAGGGATCAAAAGAAGCTAAGATCTCACTGCATATGATATTTACTGGAAACCCAGGTACAGGTAAAACTACAATGGCTAGAATAATGGCTAAATACTTAAAGGCGTTAGGATATTTGACAAGTGGACATTTAGTAGAAGTATCTAGGAATGATTTAATAGGTCAATATGTGGGGGAAACAGCGCAAAAAACTATTAAGAAATTAAATTCAGCTATGGGTGGAATATTATTTATAGATGAAGCTTATTCCATAGCTAGAGATGAAAATGATACTTTCGGAATAGAAGCGGTAGATACTATAGTTAAAGCTATAGAAGATAATAGAGATAATCTAGTAGTAATTTTAGCAGGATATACTAAGGAAATGGAAGATTTCTTAAAGATAAATAGTGGACTTAAATCTAGATTTAATTACACTGTTGATTTTGAAGATTATACACCTATAGAATTGCTTGAAATTTCTAAAGTAATAGCTAAATCAAATGGATATATAATAGATGAGATATTAGATG
This sequence comes from Clostridium sp. MB05, assembly GCF_046581255.1. Lineage (NCBI taxonomy): Bacteria > Bacillati > Bacillota > Clostridia > Eubacteriales > Clostridiaceae > Clostridium > Clostridium sp. MB05. Next base: position 2,224,245 of record NZ_CP174370.1, read on the forward strand.
AAAGATTAGTAGAGTTATTTGAGACTAAACAAATAAAGGGTAAAAATGATAGTGGAAATGGAAGACTAGCAAGAAATATTATTGAACAAGCAATTACAAATCAATCAAAAAGGTTAGCAACTTTAGATGAAGATAGTATAAATCAAGATAATATAAATAAGCTTATAGAAACAGATTTTGGGCTTGATAAGAAGGAAGAATTTGATTTAGATGAAGAGTTAAATAAAATAATTGGATTAGATGATGTAAAAGAATTTGTAAGAAATTTAGAAAAACAACTAGTAGCAAAGGAAAAAAGAAAACAACTTGGTATAAAGGTTGAATCATCTCAATCTCTTAATATGATATTTACTGGAAATCCTGGTACTGGTAAAACAACTGTGGCAAGACTAATAGGTAATCTTATGAGTAAAATGGGAATATTGAAATCAGGTCAAGTTGTTGAAGTTGATAGGAGTACTCTTGTAGGTCAATATGCAGGAGAAACAACTAAAAAGACGGCAGAAGTGTTTAAGTCTGCTTTAGGTGGAGTATTATTTATAGATGAAGCATATTCCCTTATGTCCTCCGAAAATGATCCTTTAGGTAAAGAAGCAGTAGATACTTTAGTTAAGCTTATAGAGGACTTCAGAGAAGATATAATAGTTATACTAGCAGGTTATGATAAAGAAATGAAAGATTTCCTAAATACAAATTCAGGGTTAAGATCAAGATTCCCTCTAAATGTAAACTTTAAAGATTATGAAGTAAGTGAATTACTTAAAATAGGTAAGTTAATGATAAAGGGTAAGGGTTTTGTACTTGCAGGAAATTCTGAAGATGAACTTGAGGATGCTGTAAGAAAAGAAAAACAAAAAAGTGGTTTACAATCTGGAAATGGTAGAATGGTAAGAAATATAATAGAAAAAGCTATAAGAGAACAATCTTCAAGAATAGCTGATATGGATATAATTGATAAGGATTCAGCAATATTATTAACTGAAGAAGATTTTGGAGTTTATGTAAAATCAACAAATGAATTTAATCTAGAGGAAGAGTTAAATAAAGTTGTAGGACTGACTGAAGTAAAAGACTTTATAAGAAGCCTTCAAGCACAATTAAAGATACAAGAACAAAGAAAGAGCTTAGGGCTGCCTGTAGATGAATCACAAACTCTTCATATGATATTCAAGGGTAATCCCGGTACTGGTAAAACTACCATGGCAAGAATAGTAGGTGAAGTTCTATATAATATTGGAGTATTAAATAGCAAAACCTTTGTTGAAACAGATAGAAGCGGGTTAGTTGCTGGATATGTAGGACAAACAGCAATAAAAACTAAAGACAAGTTGGAGTCTGCTCTTGGAGGAATAATTTTCATAGATGAAGCTTATTCATTATCTCAAGATGGAGGTAGTGGAAGTAACTTTGGCAAGGAGGCTATAGATACACTTGTAAAAGTTATGGATGATAATAGAGACAATCTATTAGTAATATTAGCTGGATATAGTAATGATATGGACGATTTTCTAGCAACAAATCCAGGTTTAAAATCTAGATTTGCAAATATTATAGAGTTTAAAGATTATTCAGTTGAAGACTTATTAACTATTTCGGATAATTTATTTAAGGGTAAAGGATATATACTAACTGAGGAAGCTAGAAATAAGATGGGTAATATTTTTGAAGAGGCTTGCAAAGTACCTGACTTCGGAAATGGAAGATATGTAAGAAATATATTTGAAAAAACTGTTAGAAACCAAGCAGTAAGACTTGAAAAGATTAATAATTTGACAAAAGATAATCTTATCACTATTGAAGAGTGTGATGTATCTAAAGTTGATTTATAGTAAAGAGGTGATAATATGAAATCTATATCTAAATTAATAAGTAATTTAATAACTATCGCTTATGGAGTAATATGCATGCCTTTATTAATATTAATGGCTATAATATTTCCAATAATGGTAACCTCAGATGCTTTTAAAATAATTAGTTCAGGATATACGGTAACTGGTGATTATATTAGTTTACTTATAGGAATGACAATGATTATGTACTTTTCTTTAAGGTTTAGAGCTTTAAGAAGGATATATATGATTTTTCCATCCTTATTTGAAACTATTAAATATTTATTAATAGCAAGCATATTTATTGGAATAGGAACAGAGATACTTAATTGGAGTTATATAGCATTAATAACATCTAGAAAGATAATAGGAATATGCTCATTTGTAGGATTTATAGTGCTTTGGAGAGTATTTGTTTCATTATATTACAAGAAAAGGCCTCTTTCAAAAGTTATGATGAAAAAAGAAGAGAAAATACAAAATTATAATACAGAAATTGTCTAGTGAAAGGTGGTTATTATGAGAAGATTTAAAGAAAGTGATTCAGATAATTTTAATGAAATAGATAATTCTAGTGTTAATTTTTCGAGTAAAGAAAATGATATAAATGAAGACAATGTTATAGAAGAAAATGAAAATGTTGAAGATCAGACTCTTAAAGTTTTAGAAGAAGAAAAGAAAGATCCGTATATAAATTCTTCTATGAAAAATTTCAGACTAATTATTGGTGTAGTATGTTTAGTTCTTTTTATATCATTTCCATTTACAAAAAAAATAAATAAGAATTATAAAGATCAATTAACATCTGGAGTTGTAGAAAATGTAAATGTTGGTGATGTATTAAGTAAAGATGCCTTAAAGCTAGATGCAAAAGATGCTTCTATAGAAGTTTCAAGTGGGTATGGAAATATAGAGATATCAATATGGAATTTTGCAGAGAAGGAAGATAATGATTATGTACAAGTTTTTATTGATGGAGTTGAGCAAGGAGCGCCTTTTTCTATAAGGCATAAACCTGCAAAAATAAGTGTTCCTGATAAAGCAGTTATACAAGTGCAAGGCGTAAGAGATGGAAGTAATAATGGGATAACCTATGCTGTTCACTTCAATAAAACAGGAGAAACATATTTAAATACTGTTCCACTTAATGCTATGAATACTTACACAATTATAAGCAGATAATTTGTTACAGTTAAAATAATCAGTTATTCTATAATGAGGTAGGTTCTCTCATTTTATTAAAAAAGTGTGATAATCTAATAGAGTAACAATAGTTGAAGGAGGAGCAGTAAAATGATAAAACTTATAGCATCAGATATGGATGGAACTTTATTAAATAATGATCATGATATAGATAAGGAAACAGTTGAAGCAATTAGAAAAGCTGAAGAGGCTGGTATAATTTTTGCAATATCTACTGGTAGAGAATATGAAAGTGTTAAGGAACTATTAGATAAACATAATATAAAAGCTCAGTGTGTTCTTTTAAATGGAGCAGAGTATAGAGATGAGAATGGAAATATATTAGATGTTATCAATATAAGAGAAGAGAATGCAAAGAAGATAATAGAGATATTAAATAAAAATAAACTACCAGCTCGTATATTTACAGATAAGGGAGTGTTTACTACATCTACGAAAGAAGAGGCTTTTCAAGAAATTGTATTTAGAACTATGACCTTAAATCCAGCTTTAACAGAAGATGAAGCAAGAGAAATGGCTCAAAAGCAAGGCTTTTTAACATGCTTACAGTACATTGATGATATAGATAAATTCTTTGAAAGTGAAGTAGCAGTTAAAAAGTTTGTAGCATTTAATAAAGATATAGAACTTATAGATAAGACAAAAAAAGCTACGACAGAAATTGAAGGATTAGAAATATCCTCATCATTTAGAGATAATATAGAAATAACTGATATAAATGCTCAAAAGGGGATTATTTTAGAAAAAGTAGCTAAGAAAATGTCAATAGCAATAGAGGATGTTATGATTATCGGAGACAGCTTTAACGACTACTCAATGTTTGAAATATTTGATGAAACTGTTGCAATGAAGAATGCTATACCAGAAGTTAAGGTTATAGCTAAGTACATAACAGATAGCAATGATAATTTAGGAGTTGCTAAGGCTATCTATAATGTGATTAATGATGAAATATATAAAATGATAAAGTAAAAAAACTTTCTAATAGTATATTTAGATGAAAATAAACCCAGTGATCATACTTTAATGTATCATCGTGGGTTTATTTTATTTATTGGATATAAATTGATTTTATGTTAAATTATATACAAAGGTTAATTTTGTTTTAATATAAGAGATTAAGAAGAGAAGAAGGGGGGATTTTGGTGAGGATTTTATTTATATATAGAGACTCACCAAGAATAAATGGTTACTTTAAAAAATTTATTTCAAGGTATATGCGATAGGCTATACGAGGGGTTTATTTTAATAGATAAAAATGAAAATATAATTTTGATAAATAATATGGCACAGTCATTATTGAATATTAATAGAGATGATTTTATAGGTAAAAAAAGCTATGATCTTATAAGGAAGATAGATTTTAAAGAACAATTATGCAAGGGTCAACTAAAGTTAGATGAAAAGTTTAATTTTAATGGAAATAACTTTATTATGAATAAGATACCTATATCAGTTGATGAAAATATAATTGGTGCTGTAGGTGTTTTTCAAGATATTAAGATTTATGAAAATCTAATTGGTATCACTTCTAATGTTCTGAGCTTAGATATACTAAATACTATTATGGATACTACTAAAGAGTGTGTTGTAGTGGTTGATAAAGATGGTATTATAACAATGATGAGCAAGTGTTATAAAGAGTTTCTTGGATATGATAATCCAGAAGGAAAATATGTAGAGGATATAATAGATAATACTAGATTACCTAAGATATTGAAGTCAGGAAACATAGAATATGGTGATGTTCAACTAATAAAGAATAAAGAAGTTATAGCAATGAGAGTACCTATAAAGACAAATGGAGATATAACTGGCGCTATAGGAAAAATAATGTTTAAGGATATAGAGGAACTAATTTTACTTAATAATAAGCTTAATAGATTAAAAAACGAAGTTGAATTTTATAAAAGTGAATTAGGAAAAGAAAGAAGTGAAAAATATTCTTTTGATAACATTATCGGAATATCAAAAAAGGCAATAGAGGTAAAAAGAATATGTAAACTATTAGGAAATACTGATTCTACTGTGTTGATAGTAGGGGAAAGTGGTACTGGTAAAGAACTACATTCTTGTGCAATACATAATTCTAGCAAAAGATCATTAGGACCATTGGTTAAGATAAATTGTGGAGCTATACCTACTAATTTGATAGAATCAGAACTTTTTGGATATGATGATGGGGCCTTTACAGGAGCTAAAAGAGGTGGAAAGATAGGAAAGTTTGAAATGGCAGACGGAGGAACAATATTCTTGGATGAAATTGGAGAAATGCCTATGGACATGCAGGTGAGATTACTTAGAGTAATTCAAGAGAAGGAGGTAGAGAGAATAGGTGGAAATACTGTAAAGAAAATAGATATAAGAATAATAGCTGCCACAAACATAGATTTAGAGGAGGCTGTTAAGCAAGGAAAATTTAGAAAAGATCTTTATTATAGATTGAATGTCATGAAGGTTGAAATCCATCCATTACGAGAGAGAAAAGAGGACATAGAAATATTGGCAGACAGTTTGAGAGTTAAAGTCGCAAACAGATTGGGTATTTATGTTGAAGGAATATCAAAAAAAGCCATTAAAATATTACAAAATTATAATTGGCCTGGAAATATAAGAGAATTGGAAAATGTAATAGAGAGAGCTATAAATCTTTTAGATTCTGAGAGTATAATAATTGAACCTAAACATTTGCCACAAGAAATTATAAATAATAAATTAAAAAATTCTTTTAAAGAAGAAAGAACTTTAAGCGATATTATTGATCAGGTAGAAAAAAGAGCAATAGAAAGATGCCTAAAGGAGACTAAATGGAATAAGAATAAAACAGCAAAATTATTAGGAATAAGTAGAGCAAGCTTATATAAAAAGATTGAGAAATATAATATTGAGGAAAGGTAGAAATCAACTACAAAAGCTAGGTGTCTATATAATAAATTTAATTTTATGCCTAGCTTTTTTACGTATAGAGATTAAGTAATTTGAAATAGTGTATATTTATTATACATGTATAATAAATATACACTATTTCATAAAGTTTGATGTAGAGCTTTACATAGAGGCATAAAGATAAAAGTTGTGTATAAAAAATAGACACATAAAAATATGATGGAATTAGTGGATGTTGAAATATATAGCTATTTACTTAAATTGGGAAATGGCATGATTATTGCTATAAATAAAAATGTAATCTTAGTTAAAAACATAATTAATAATTTCTAAGTGACAAAAAATAAAATTTCTAGGGGGAATCTAAATGTTTAAAAAATTTACAAATGGTTGCGTTACTTTGGTACAAAGATATTTACCGGATCCATTTATTTTTGCATCTATTCTTACAATCATGGTTTATATAGCAGGTATGCTAGTAACTAAACAAGGGCCATTAGAAATGTTAAATCACTGGAATACTGGATTTTGGAGTTTATTATCATTTGGAATGCAAATGGCATTAATTGTTGTAACAGGGCATGCCTTGGCAAGTACTCCAATAGCTAATAAAGGAATAAAGAAAATAGCATCTATTCCTAAAAAACCATGGCAAGCAATAGTAATAACAACATTAGTTGGAGGAATAGCTTGCTGGATAAATTGGGGATTCGGACTTATATTAGGAGCTATATTAGCAAAAGAAATAGCGAAAAAAGTTAGAAATGTTGACTATAGGCTTTTGATTGCATCAGCTTATTCCGGTTTTGTAGTTTGGCATGGTGGTTTATCAGGATCAATACCACTTACAATTGCTGCTGGTGGAAAGGATGTAGAAGCTGTTTCAGCTGGGGTAATAAAATCTGCAATATCAACAAGTGAAACAATATTTAGTACCTATAATATATTTATCGTATTAGCTATTTTAATAATATTACCTATAATTAATTGTTGTATGCATCCGAAAGGAAAGGATGTATTTGAGATAGATCCTAAGTTATTAGAAGAGAGTGATACTGTATCTAAGAGTACAGTTAGCTTAAAAGATATGACACCAGCTCAAAGGTTAGAAAACAGCCCTATAGTATCTATATTAGTAGGGGGAATGGGACTTATTTATATAGTTTATTATTTTACTAAAAATGGATTTAAACTTGATTTAAACGTAGTTAATTTCACATTCTTATTTTTAAGTATACTACTTCATGGTACTCCACGTAAGTTTTTAAATGCTGCAGCATCAGGAGTAAAAGCTACTACAGGTATTATTATACAATTCCCATTTTATGCAGGAATAATGGGAATGATGGTTGGAGCTAGTGCTAGTGGAATTTCATTAGGTGGAACTATAGCTAATGGAATAATAGGAATAGCAAATCAAAGTACATTACCTATATTGTCACTATTAAGTACTGCTTTTTGTACTATATTTATACCTTCAGGTGGTGGAGAATGGGCTCTTCAAGCACCAATAATAATGCCAGCAGCTCAACAATTAGGAGTCAATGCTAGCGTAGCGGCAATGTCAATAGCTTGGGGAGATGCATGGGCATGCTTGATTCAACCATTCTGGGCATTACCAGCTTTAGCAATTGCAGGCTTAAATGCAAGAGATATTATGGGATTTTGCATTGTAGACTTATTAGTTACAGGAGTAATTATATTCGGAGGATTTTTATTATTAATATAAAATTTTATAAGGAAAGGTGAAGAAGAAAATGAATATAAAGAATGTAGCGGTTTTAGGAACTGGAACTATGGGACATGGAATAGCACTTTTATCAGCGAAGGCAGGATTAAATGTAAAAATGTATGGTAGAACTGATGAAAGCTTAGATAGAGGAATTAGTAGCATAATAGCAAGTTTAAATAGATTAACCATTCAAGGAAATCTTAGTGAATTTGAGTGTCAAGAGATTCTTGGAAGAATAAAAGGTGTAAAAACTCTTGAAGAGGTAGCAGAAGATACGGATTTTATAATTGAATCAGTAGCAGAAAATTTAGAGCTTAAGCAAAATATTTTTAATAAGTTGGATTCATTATGCGGGCCAGAGGTTATATTAGCAAGTAATACATCAGGACTTAGCCCAACTGATATAGCGAAAACTACTACTTATCCAGAGAGAGTTGTAATAGCACATTTTTGGAATCCACCTCAATTAATACCACTAGTAGAAGTTGTTCCAGGAGAAAAAACAAGTGAAGAAACTGTTGACATAACTGTTGAATGGGTTAATTTTATTGGTAAAAAGGCAGTTAAAATGGAAAAAGAATGCTTAGGCTTCATTGGTAATAGATTGCAATTAGCTCTTCTTAGAGAAGCTATGTATATAGTAGAAAAAGGATGGGCAAAACCAGAGGAAGTAGATAAGGCTATGGAATATGGACATGGTAGAAGATTATCTGTAACAGGTTCTTTATGTAGCGCAGACTTAGGCGGATTAGATATATTTAATAATATTTCATCATATTTATTTGAGGATTTATGTAATTATACTGACCCATCTAAGTTATTAGAAAATAAAGTTAAGGAAAATAAGTTAGGAACTAAGTCTGGTGAAGGATTCTATAAATGGGATAAGGAAAAAATTGAAAATAAGCAAAATGAAAGAACTGAAGTTTTATTATATTTTTTAGACAGGGACAGCAATGAAAATAAGGCATGTGAAAATAAATAATGGACCAAAGGTTCGAAGCATATTTGCCACGAGACAAGAAGTTAAAAGACTGTCATAGTGGAGCTATGCCAGCCTTTTGACGACGAAGTAATCGTGGCAAATAGGCGAGAAAACTGGTTTATTATTTATTTGATAATGCCTAAATAGAAAATAGTATATAGGACAATTATAGTAATATAGTTATCGAGGTGTATATAAAATGAAATCTAAAATTATAAGTTTAGAAGATTCAATTAAAATAATAAAAAATAGTAGTGTAGTGGCTGTAGGAGGATTTATTGGAAGTGGACATGCAGAAGCAATTACAGCAGAAATAGAAAAAAGTTTCTTAAAATATGGTACTCCAAATGATTTAACACTGATATATGCAGCAGGCCAAGGAGATAGTAAGGATAAAGGATTGAATCATTTTGGCCATAAGGGACTTGTTTCAAAAATAATTGGAGGGCATTGGGCTCTATGTCCTAAATTACAGAAATTAGCCATTGATAATGAAGCTCAAGCTTACAATATTCCTCAAGGAATAATATCTCATATGTATAGAGATATTGCAGCTGGGAAGCCTGGAACAATATCTAAGGTTGGATTACAAACCTTTGTGGATCAAAGGCTTGGTGGTGGAAAATTAAATGAAAGTACTACAGAGGATATAGTTAAAGTAATAAATATTGATGATAAAGAATACCTATTTTATAAAGTTATACCAATAGATGTGGCTATATTAAGAGCAACTTATGCTGATGAAGATGGTAATGCTACATTTGATAAAGAAGTTGCAACACTAGATGCAACTTCAATGGCACAAGCAGCCAAGAATAGTGGAGGAATAGTAATTTTACAGGTAGAAAAGATAGTTTCTAAGGGAACATTGGATCCAAGAAAAGTTAAGATTCCAGGAATATATGTTGATGCTATAGTGATTTCTAAGCCAGAGACACATATGCAAACCTATGCTGAAATGTATAATCCAGCATATTCAGGAGAAGTTAAATTACCAATAGATTCAGTTAATTCATTACCGCTAGACGAAAGAAAAGTAATAGCAAGAAGAGCGGCATTAGAGTTGGAGCCAGACTCTATAATAAATCTAGGAATAGGTATGCCAGAAGGTATATCTAGTGTAGCTAATGAAGAAGGAATAGGTGATAGATTTACATTGACAGTAGAATCAGGACCTATTGGAGGAGTTCCAGCTAATGGTTTAAACTTTGGGGCATCATTAAATCCAGTATCTATTTTAGACCAAGCTAATCAATTTGACTTTTATGATGGTGGAGGCTTAGATATTGCTTTCCTTGGACTTGCACAGTGTGATAAAAATGGAAATATAAATGTAAGTAAATTTGGAACTAAAATAGCTGGATGTGGTGGATTTATTAATATTACTCAAAATGCTAAAAAGGTTATATATTGTGGAACATTCACAGCATCAGGATTAAAAATTAAAATAAATGATGGTAAACTAAATATTGTTAATGAAGGAAGAGTTATTAAATTTATAGATAAAGTAGAACAAATAACCTTTAGTGGAGAATATGCATCAAAAGTAGGACAACAAGTTTTATATATTACAGAAAGGGCAGTTTTTAGATTAGGAAAGGAAGGATTAGTACTAGAAGAAATTGCTCCAGGTGTAGATTTAGAGAAGGATATATTGCTAAATATGACTTTTAAACCAATAATATCTAAAGATTTAAAATTGATGGATGAAAGAATTTTTAAAGAAGGCTTAATGGGACTACTTTAAATCAAAATAGTCATTAGATTAAAGTAATTATAATGAATTAATGTCTTATTTATCATAATAAAAGTAATACTAGTAAAGGGCTGTAGTTATATTTAGCTACAGCCCTTTATTTTAAATAATATCTTCAAATTTTATTGTTTCTTGTATTCCAGTATTCATATCTTTTATATTAATAGTCCTATTTGTATCTTCTTCTTCACCTAAAAGAATAACCTTTGATATAGCAAGTTTATTAGCATAATTCATTTTTTTCTTTAATTTATCGTCTTCAAAATATATTTCTACAGATCTTCCAAAGGAGTTTAGCTTTTTATATACTTCACCACAATAACTTAAAGTATCTCCAATTGGTATTATTAAATACTCAACTTTAGAAGAAACATTATAGTTTTCAATAAAACCTATTTCTTTTAAAATAAAGAATAGTCTAGTTAATCCAATGGATATTCCAACTCCAGGTAATATATTGTTAGTATAATTTTCTGCTAAGTTATCATATCTACCACCAGAACAAATTGAACCATACTCTTCATTGCCAGTTAATAAAGTTTCAAATACTGTACCTGTGTAATAATCTAGTCCTCGTATAATTTTTAAATTTATTATATATTCAATATCATTTACTCCAAGTATTTCTAGAGTAGTAGTAACCTCTTTAAGTTCATTTAATCCTAATATAAATTTTTCATCACCTATATTTAATGAATTTAACTCTTCTAAAACTTTAACTTTAGAGCCACTTATATTTATAACTTTATTTATTATTTTTGCTTTTTCATAACTAACTAATTTAGTTAATTCAGATTCGAAGGTTTCTTTGCCTATTTTATCGTACTTATCTATTAAAATCATAATTTCAACTGAATTTTCTATATTTAGTGAGTTTAGTAATGAAGATAGTATTTTTCTATTATTTATTTGGAACTTATAATCTTTTAATCCTATAGCTTTAAAAGCTTTTGAGGCTAAGCTTATAACTAAAGCATCATTTTTAATACTTAAAGTGTCTTTTCCTATAATATCAACATCACATTGATAAAATTCTCTATACCGTCCCTTTTGGTTCCTCTCACCTCTATATACTTTTCCTATTTGATATCTTTTAAATGGAAAGATTAAATCATTATAATATTGGGAAGTATATCTAGCAAAAGGAACTGTTAAATCAAACCTTAATGCTAAATTATTAGAGCCTTTTTGAAATGCATAAACTTGCTTTTCTGTTTCTCCAGCACTTTTAGCAAGCAAAACTTCTGCTTTTTCAATAATTGGAGTATCTATTGGAAGACATCCATTTTCCTCATATACTTTTGTGATTTTCTCTACTATATCATTAAATTTTCGTTGATCTATAGGTAGTAGTTCCATAAATCCTGGTAAAATACTTGGTTTAACTTTATTGTTTTTCATTTCACATTTCTCCTTTATTTTAAAATAACAAAAAGCCATGTAGGCAAATATCCCACATGGCTTACTAAATATGATTGCACTAAACACATCATAGCCTAGAGACACAAGCCCACTTAAAATAGACTTGCACTCTTTAATAAAAGCAAGTCTCTCTAGCGATGATGATGTATTAAATTAACTAAATTACTTAGTGCTTTCATAATTTTTCCTCCTAAATTTGATAAATACATTATATAACAATCAATAACCTTCTTCAAGGATATTTAACAGCTATAGTTATTTATATTATGAAATAAGTATTTAAAAATAAAAAGTATTCACATTTTTTAATAATAAATAGTATCAATATAGAGTATGAAAAATATCAATAGATTTTTATAGATAATTAAAAGATAATTTAGTCACTAAATTTTCAAGAAAAGATAATTTAAATAAATTATGGTAAAATTTGATTTAATTTAGTATTTATAGTAAAATATTGATGAAATTTATCAAGGGGGTAAATATATGAAATTACTAAAAAAAATATCACTATGCATCACATTAATATTAACTATTGGTGTTTTTTACGGTTGTAAAAGCGCTTCACCATCAGATTTTGTAAAAAGCAATTTAGATGAAATGAAGGGTGCTAATGATAAGCTTGTATCATTAGTAGCAAAAAGTATGGTTATATCTAATGAAGAAGAAGCAGAGATTAATGAAGAACTTATTAAACAAGTACAAAAAATTACGTATAAAATAACTTCTGAAGAAGTTAACAAAAATGAGGCAACTGTCTATATTGATATTAATGGACCTGATTTTGAAGTTATTATCAATAAAGCAATGCCACAAATAGTTAAGACTGCTATTGAACAAGCTTTTTCAGGTGTTAACATGACAGAAGAAGAACAAAACAAAATGATTAGTGATGTTATATTAGAGTCTATTAAAGGCAGTGAGTTCACTGATAGGACAGGAAAGTTAACTTTAGTAAAAGAAAATAAGAAATGGGAGTTAGCTGATGAAAATGAGTTAAGTAAGTTACTTTTAAATTTTGATCCGTCTTCAATTGATTATGATAATATGGAGAAGTATATTAATGAAGAAAGTTTATCTAATTATTTAAATGAATAAATTTTACAAATACTTATTTAAATAAGAAAGGAATATGGCTTAAGGTCATATTCTTTTTTTGCTCTATAGGAAATTATATTTTTAAAATATGTGGATAAATTATTTATAGCATACAAGTTATTAAAATTTACTTATGAAAAAAGTTAATTTGTGGTATATTTATAATAAATATAACTATATAATGGGAGGCTTTGAAAATGACATTGCAAGATAAAATTACAGAACTAAAAGAGTATTTAGGACAATATGAAAAGTTAAATGAAGCAATAAACTTAATTTATTGGGATATGAGAACAAATATGCCACCTAAAGCAGGAGAATCAAGATCTAAAGTTTTAGAATATCTATCAGGAGAAAGCTTTAATATGATTACTAGCTCTAAGGTAGGAGATTTTATAAAGGATTTATCACAATATAAGAATGAAATGAATCTTACTGAACTTAGAATGCTAGAAGAGCTTGAAAGAAACTATAATGAAACAAAAAAAATACCACAAGATAGATATATAGCTTTTGTTGGTGTTTGTAGTAATTCAGAATTAGCTTGGGAAAAAGCTAAGGATGCAAATGATTTTGAGATATTCAAGCCTCATCTAGAAAAAGTAGTTGAATTCCAAAAGGAATTTATCAATTATTGGGGATATAAAAATGATAAATATGATACCCTTTTAGATAAATATGAGTTAGGACTTACAATTGAAAAATTAGATAAGGTATTTGCAGAGTTAAGAGATGGAATAATAGAAGTATTAAATAATATTAAAGCTAGCAATAAAAAGATTAATAATGATTTCTTATTTGGAAGTTTTGATACTAAAAAGCAAAAGGATTTATCATTATATATTTTAGAAAAAATAGGTTTTGATTTAGAAGCTGGTAGATTAGATGAGAGTATTCATCCTTTTACAACAAACTTTGGAAACAAAGATGTAAGATTAACTACTAATTATCATGGAGATGAATTTACCTCAGCTTTATTTAGCACAATTCATGAAGGTGGACATGGTATTTATGAGCAAAATATAAGTGATGATTTAGAAAATACAGGACTTCAAACTGGAGCTTCTATGGCAATACATGAATCACAATCAAGATTTTATGAAAATATATTAGGAAGAAGCAAAGAATTCTGTTCTTATCTATTGCCTATAGCTAAAGAGTATTTTGAAGACTTTAAAAATGTTACTTTGGATGAATTTTATGAAGCTATGAATTATGTTGAAACATCTTTAATTAGAACAGAAGCAGATGAATTAACATATGGACTTCATATTATAATAAGATATGAAATAGAAAAAGAATTAATTAATGGCAGAATAACAGTAGCTGAGCTTAAAGATTTATGGAATAAAAAATACAAAGAATATTTAGGAGTTGAGCCTAAAACTGATAGCGAAGGAATACTTCAAGATATGCATTGGTCAGATGGTTCTTTTGGATACTTCCCAAGTTATGCTTTAGGTAATTTATATGGAGCTCAAATGTTCCATAAACTATTAGAAGAAAAGCCAAATGTAATGGAAGCTGTTAAAGAGGGTAACTTTACTGAAATAACAAACTGGTTAAAAGAAAAAGTTCATATTCATGGTTCTTTATATACGCCAGGAGAAATTATAAAAAATATAACTGGAGAAGAACTTAATCCTAAATACTTTATAGATTATTTAAAAAACAAGTATTATAAAATATATGATGTAAAATAGTAGAAGAATTTTAAGGTGCTGTATCAAAACAACTTTTGATACAACACCTTTTTATATAAAATATTTTAATCATATAAATATTAAAATCCAATAAAGAATATATATTGAAAATTTAAAGTACTAAAAAATAAAAGATATAAATAATACTTATTTTAACATATAAATTTAAGTAAATAATATATATGAAATATGTAACATAGGTAATGAATTAATAAAAGATATATTTTTAAAATTAAACTCTATGTTTAGCTAAATAAGAAGATACATATTGTATGAACAATGAAAAAAGAGAGGTAAATATGAACTATAGCAATGAGCTAATAAAAATAGAAGATGGATTACCTATTAAAATTTATATATATAGTATTTACGAAAGTAAACTTCAATGTCATAAAGAAATAGAAATTATATTAATTTTAAAAGGGAGCCTTAATATTAGAGTTGGTAACAATATATATTTTCTTAAAGAAAGAGACCTTATCTTATTAAATACTAATGAAGTTCATAATTTAATAAAAACTAAGGAAGATAATATTATATTAGAAGCTAATATAGATATTGATTATTATGCTTTAATATATACACTATTTAATAATACTAAGTTTGACTGTAAATCTTTTATTTATAGTGATGATGAGCAAAAAAAATTTGATGTTATAAGGTATTATTTAGCTAAAATAGTATGGGAATTAACTGAAAAAAGAAGGGGTTATCAGTTTATAGTTGGAAGTGATATAAATTTACTTGGAGCACATTTAATAAATAATTTTACTTATGATATTGAAAATAAGGAAAGTATAACTAAAGATTTAGCTAGAATTCAAAATATTTTAAAGTATATTAATGAGAATTTAGATAGAAAAATAACTTTACTTGAAATAGCCAATAGAGAGAATTTAAGTATTTATTATTTATCTCATTTTATTAAAAAGAATATAGGAATATCATTTCAAGAATATATAAATAATGCAAGAATAGACAAAGCATTAAACTTACTATTAAGGACAAACAATTCTATAACAGAAATTGCATATGAAAGTGGATTTTCAAGTACAAGAACCTTTAATGAAATTTTTAAAACTATTTATAAGTGCTCTCCTAGAGAATATAGAAAAAGTAATAAATATCTAAGTAGCAATTTTAATATAGAATATAAAAATGAATATAAAACAGAAATTTTAAGAAATATATTTTCATATTTAAGTTTATGCAATAGTAATATATAAAATTCTAAAGACTTGCTCATATGTGATTACGAAACTATCATATCAACAAAAATGTCTAACAGATCCCAAATTTTAAATACTTCAAATATGTTATATAAAAATAATTAGTTTCTTTTAAAAATAATTATCCTATAGCAAGAAAGTGTATATATAATAGCAAAAACAATATAGATGAATTTGTGGGAATAAATTACAATTCATATGCGTGATAAAATATGAAAGGATTTTGTAATGATTTCTAACAAAAAAATTAAACCTAAGATACTATCGATTATTGTTACCATATTTTTTCTTATTCAGATGTCTTTCCCTGCATATGCTAATGATAATTTAACTAAAGATGAAAATAAGGCAATAGATACTATCAAATCTGTAGTCTTGAAAGATTCAAAGGGCAATATAATTGATGAAAATACTGAATACCCAATGGACCAAGGAGCTAAAGTATCCTTATTTTATAACTGGGAAATAGGTAATGGAGAAGAGGTTAAGTCTGGAGATTATACAGAAATACAAGTACCTAAAGTATTTAGCATATATAATACTGTTGAAGGTGATCTTTATATAGGAGATGGAGAATCAGTAGGAAAATTTTATCTAAGCATGGATGGTAAATTAAGACTTGTTTTTAATGATTATGCAAATACTCATTCAAATGTAAAAGGAACAGTACAATTTAATAGTGAGTTTAATAAAGAAGTTATTAAAGGAGAAAATCCAGTCAAAATTACCTTCCCAATTTCTAATAAAGAAGAAAAAACAATAGTAATAAGATTTAAGCCAGAAAATATAGCATCTTCAGTAGAAAAGAGTGGTATAGCTAATAAACCAGTAAATTCAGATAAAATAGCATGGACAATAGATGTAAATAAAACACTAGCAAAAGTGGATAATGCATTAATTGAGGATATTTTTGATGAGTCCTTAAGTTTTGAAGAAGCTTCTCTAAAGGTATATAAATTAAATGTAAATTTAGATGGAAGTACAACTTTAGGGGATATAGTAGATTCAAGTAAATATACATTTGATAAGACAAAAAATGGTTTTAAACTAAATTTAGGAAGTATAAATAGTGCATATAGAATATCTTATAGCACAAAAATAATTGATAGAAGCAAAACCTTATTTTCTAATAAAGCAAATTTCAATGGAGAAGAATCTACTGGGAAAGTTACTATAAATAAAGGAAGCGATTTAAGTAAAAAAGGGGAAGCAGATAAGACATTTAATAGTAGTAAAATTAAATGGACTATTGATATAAATAAATCAATGTCAAATATAAATGAAGCTATTGTTGAAGATACAATGCAAGCAGGATTATCTTTAGATAAAAGCTCCGTAAATGTATATAAATTAACTTTAAATGATGACGGAAGTATTTTAAATAAGACTATAGTAAATCCATCAGAATACACTCTAAGTTTTGAGCCTTATGAAAATCCATCTTTATTTAAGGTGAATTTAGGAAATATATCTGATTCATATCAAATAGAATATGATACAAATATTACAGATAAAACTAAAACTAGTTTTTCAAATAATGCTAGTTTTTCAGGTCAGAATGTATCCTACACAGTAAATATAAGAAGAGGAAGTTTAATAAGTAAAAGTGGTAAAGAAACTATAGGTTATAATGAAAAGTATATTATATGGACAATTGATGTAAATACTGGGGAAGAATCAATAGATCAAGCTATAGTAGAGGATACTATTAAACCAGGTTTGAGCTTTGATAAAAACTCACCTAAGGTTTATAAATTAAAGTTAGATAGCAATGGAAATGCTACTATAGATGGAGATGCCTTACCAGGATATATAGCAGAAGATATAAAAAATGAAAATGGAAATACAAGTTTTAAGGTTAATTTAGGAAATATAAATAGTGCCTATAGATTAGTTTATAGAACAGATATTACAAACAATGATGAAGTAAGTTTTAGTAACGAAGCTTTTCTTAATGGAGTTGGAACAGGAAATATTATTAAAAGACCTACAATTACAAATAGTTTTACAAAATCATCAGATGGTAGTATAGATTATTCTAAAAAGACAATGGGCTGGAAAATAACTATAAATCCATTAAAAGAGCCTATTAAAGATTTAGTGATAAGAGATACATTTCCAAATGGAGGATTATCATTAATTAGTGATACTTTTATAGTGAAGAAAGGTAATACTACTTTAAAAAAGGATATTAATTATAAGCTAGAACTTATAGAAGCTAATGATTTAACTAAAGGATTTAAGGTTATATTTTTAGAAGATGTTAAGGATGCTTTATATACAATAACTTATAGAACAAATTTTGATCCTGAAATACATTTGAATATAGCTAATAAAACAAAGTATGTAAATGAAGCTGTATTTACAGGAAGCAATATAAAAGCGCCGATAACTAAATCAGCAACTCAAACAGTAAGCAATATAGCAAGTGATAATGGGAATAAATCAGGGGTTTTAGATAGAAATAAAAAGGAAATTACTTGGACAATCAATTTAAATTATTTATCTAAAAATCTAGGAAGTATAGAAGTTTTAGATACTATAAAAGATAATCAAGTAATAGATAAGGATTCTATAGAAGTTTATGAATATTCAGTTGAAGCAAATGGCAATATGAAGATTGGCCAAAAGGTAGATAGTAGCAAATATACAATAAAAGAAATAAATGAAAAAAGCTTTAAAATAGAAATAAATAGCGCAACTAGTGCTTATAGGATTATTTTTAAAACAAAAATAATAGGTAAATCTCAATCAGAATACCTAAACACCGCAACTGTAGGTGATGTTGATTATTCAGGAAAGGTAACTTATACAGATCATGATAAATTTGTAGAAAAAGAAGGGCAGCAAATAGGAAGAAACATCAAGTGGAGAATAGCTGTAAATAAGAGCTTGTCAGAAATAGAAAATGCAACTTTAGTCGATACCTTAAGTGAAGGTCATCAAGTTATAGAAGATAGTTTTAAAGTTTATAAAGCTTCAGATAATAGTTTATATACTGACTATAAGGTTACAGTTAACCCACCAGATTTGACAAGTGGTAAACAAATGTTTAAATTTGAGTTTTTAAAACCAATTGATACTATGTATTATGTGGAATATGAAACTAAGATAATAACAGATGTAGATTATTCTAAAATATCAAATAGTGTTCATTTTGAAGGGGATGGATTTAAAACTGAAAACCAACCATTTGAAAAAGAAATAGTAGTTAGAATTACAGATGGATCAGGTACTGGTAGTGGAGAGGTAGGTAGTCTAAGGATAGTGAAAGTTGATGCTGATAATGAGGAAACCAAGCTGTCAGGAGCAGAGTTTGACTTATATGATTCAAAAGAAAGATTTATAGGAAAAGCAGTTACTGATGAAAATGGTGTTATAGAAGTTCCTAAATTAAAGTTTGGAAGATATACACTTCAGGAAGTAAAGGCTCCAGTAGGATATCAGCTCTTGGATGAAGAGAGAAATATAGAAGTATCTATAAGCTCAAAGGAAAAATTAGATCTTGTAGTTAAAAACTATAAATTAGGTAGTATTTCAATAATAAAGACGGATAACAAAAATAAAGAAAAATTACTACAAGGTGCTAAGTTTGAACTTAGAAATTTAGATAATGAGGTAATTGAAACATTAACAACAAATGAAAAAGGTGAAGCTAAATTTACAAATATACCATACGGAGAATATAAACTAGTAGAAATAGAAGCTCCAAAGGGATATTTATTAAATAATAATGAAACAGAAATTAAAATAGATAGAGAAGTTAAGGATATTAACTTAAATATTGAAAACGAAGAAATACCATTAATTCCAGAGAAACCTGAATTACTACTAGGATCTATTTCTATAAAGAAGGTAGATAGTAATAATAAAGAAAAATTGCTTCAGGGTGCTAAATTCGAACTTAGAAATTTAAATAATGAGGTAATTGAAACAGTAGTAACAGGAGAAAATGGTGAGGCTAAATTTATAAATATACCATACGGAGAATATAAGCTAGTAGAAATAGAGGCTCCCAAAGGATATGTTTTAGATAAAAATGAACAAAAGATTACTATAAATGAAGAAAATAAAGAGATAAAATTAGAAATTAAAAACTCAAAAGACCCTATAAAACCTGAAGAACCAAGTAAGCCTAATAATGATATTACAATAACCCCAAAAAACAATAAGGGGTTGCCTAAAACTGGAGGCAGAAGTACTGCAGGATTATATGTTTTGGCTTTAGCAACAATATCATTAGGTTTATATTTAAGAAAAAATAAATAATATACAGGCTTAATAGTATTAAAAAATATTATTAAGCCTATTTTAATGTTTAGACCAGTTATAAAAGTTTAAAGTTTTGAAAATGTGGTTATATAAGGCTTTTAGTAATTCAATGTGGAAAAGTAGATCTATTTTATACTTTCCTTACCTTCAGTTTACATATGTCCACTTTTTTATTAATTAAAATGATATAATATAACAATAAATATAAATATAAAAACAATGGAGTATTTCAATGGGAAAGTTTAAAGAATTATATATTAAATATTCTAATTTAGATAGAGAAACTAAAGAAGTTATAAAATTGTATTCACAAGAATATATAACTGACAAAGATAATAAAAAAGTGTCATTAGCACAGTATATTCTAAAATCTAATAATTACATATGTGAAGTTCAAGCAATTGAAGAAACAGCACATCTTTGGACTTGGAGTGATTTTAGAAGAGAAGCCAAGGCTAGGGTGTTAAGCTATAAAACTGAAACTAATGTTATATTAAGTCAGCTATTAGAGTTTTATAGTGAACCTGATTTAGAGCTATTAAATAAATATGGATTAGAAATAGTAAAAACACTTAACTAAAATTTATTAGAATTCTAATAAATTTTATATTAGGATATTTACTATAGAAAGAATGAAATTCTAAGAATTTGTTTGTATGTGATTACGCAACTATCATATCAACAAAAATATTTAACAGAGCCACGGTTAAGGATGTATCTTGATGGAGGGACTAATAAGATATGAATTTTAAGAGTGTTAGAGGAACATTTAAATCATTTCAACAACTATTAATTACTATGGAAAATTTACAAAGAAAGCAGTCAACACTTTTAATGGGAGTAGATGGATGTGGAGGCTCTGGTAAAAGTACATTTGCAAAAGAAACTTCAGAATTAAGTAATGAAATAACAATTATACATATGGACGATTTTTATTTGCCGTCAAATTCAAGAATAAATGATACTCCAGAAGAAAAGCCTATTGGTGCAGATTTTGACTGGCAAAGATTAAGAAAACAAGTGCTGATGCCATTAGCAAATAATGAAGAAGGAAATTATCAAAGATATGATTGGTGTTCCGATTCATTAAGCGAGTGGCATAGAGTATCTGTTGGTGGAATTGTAATTATAGAAGGTGTATATTCAACAAGAAAAGAATTAGCAGGTTTTTATGACTTTAAAATTTTCGTTGATTGTCCAAGAGAATTGAGACTGAGAAGAGGAATTGAACGTGAGGGAGAGTCAGGAAAGGATATATGGGAAAAAGTATGGATGGTAGAAGAAGATAAATACATGATAGAACATAGACCATCTGAATGAGCAGATTTAGTAGTAAATGGCTGTGGAGATAATTAGAAGATAGTGTCCTAATATTCTTATAAAATAATTAATACAGAGAAACTAACTTTAAAAAGTAGAGTCAATAAATATTTTTTATTAGCTCTACTTTTATATTTATTTACATAACATACAAATATATAACTTTCTAAAGTATTGTTAAAAGAAAGCTTTTTATAGTTTAGGTCTAGATAAGTAAATATATTTTCTGGGAAATAATGGAATAATAATATCAGCAATAATACATTGTGGTCACTTAAATTAGTATATAGTTATTAAGAAGTAGTTTATCGATATTATGTTTCTCCATAATATTCTGCTAAATACAAAAATCCTAGTTTTTCCACTTTGTAACTTCTTAATTTATTTCCGGTAGCCCTATCTATTGGTGTTTTATCAAAAATATAAAATCTTGTTGTATTGCTTTCTAAGTCTTTATGAACCATGTCCTCTTTTATATTAGAAGTTAATGAAACCTTAGGATGACCCCAAAATTTCAAAGTATAAAAAGCAATTTATGATGTAGTCGTTGGAGGAAGATAGAATAATAGAGTCTTTATGTAAAAACTTTACAATATTGCAATATTATTTTAATATAAGTATATAATGTATGAGCTTTATTATGTATTTAATGAGATCAAAATTGAACATGGGGTAAAAGCAGATGATAATACATAACTATCACAATAAGAAATATATTGAAATAAAAGATAATAAAATAATATTCTATAGATTCTTATATAAGAGTACTTTAGACTTAAATAAGGTTAGAGCAGCTTATATAGATGATGACTATTTTTTAAGAATATTATATGGAAAAAGAATTAGAATTTACAAAATAGCAAATATAAAAAATGATGAAAAGCCTTTATTAAGTGTATTAGCAGAAGAATTAAATAAAGAAAAGATACTTTTTTCAACAAATGTCCATTATGTGTATCCAAGATGGTTTTGGATTATATTAATTTCTATTAATATAGGAAATATGATTAAGTATAATATTATTCTTGAACCAGTTTTTTGGCTTATAGTTTTAACAGTCATTGCAATTACTTTATTTTTATTTCCGTATTCCTCTTCTACCTTTATTTATGATTATAAAAATAATTTAATTAAGTTAGAAGTAGGTTCTTCTAGAACTAAAAAATATCATTTAGAAATAGACAAGCCTAACCTTATATATAAACCTGTAGATAAAATATATAAATTAAAGGTAAATAAAATTGATACTGTTTTAATAAGGTCTAATATAATTTATCCAATAGATTATAAAGATAAGTTACGTGAAGTATATAATATTAGTCAAGGATAGCATTTGCTATCCTTGACTTTTTAAATTATTAGCATATTCAATTATATCTTCTAATGCTTTTTCTCCATTCATAGTTCCAAAGGTTTTCATATTTAACACATCACATTTAATTGAATAAGGATCCATAACTTTCTTTATTGAAGGCAACAAAAATCTCACTTGAGGGCATATTAAAATTAAATCAATAAGATTATTTAAACTATAGTCATTTACAGAAGATTCTTTTATAAATTCAGCAGGACCATAAGCAAGGATAAGATCATACTTTTCATTAAATTCTTCATAATTTAATAGAACAGTCATAATATCATCAATAAGAATATTATCTTCAGTAGAAGCATTTTTTATTTTTGAACAAAACAAACTAGAAGTAAGCCCTCCAGCACAACATATATAAACTAGCAATTTGAAATACCCCCTATACTTTAATTATATAAATATTTACTAATATATAATTCTATTATATATAAAGATATAAAGTTTATAAAATAAAATATAATAACTTTTTATTAAAAAATATTTTTCACATTAACAAAATAAATAGCACTTATAAAAATTACCTAGGTCTTAAATCTGCAAATTTTATTGAATGATAACAAAAAAAATCCTATTATACATAGGAAGGAAGGTGATTTTATGAAAGAAAAAAGTTTGAAAGCCCATGAAAAATGGAAAGGAAAAATAGAAGTTATAAGCAGGTGTCCTGTAAATAGCAATGAAGACTTAGCAGTTGCATATACTCCTGGTGTATCTTATCCTTGTTTAGAGATAGAAAAGGATAGCGAAGCTTCATATAAATACACTAGACGAGGAAACTTAGTTGGTGTAATTACTGATGGAAGTGCTGTATTAGGGCTTGGGAATATTGGGCCTTTAGCTGCAATGCCTGTTATGGAAGGTAAATGTCTTTTATTTAAAGAATTTGCAGGAGTTGATGCATTTCCTATATGTATAAATGATAATGATGTAGATGTACTAATAAATACAATAAAGCTTATAGAAGGTAGTTTTGGTGCAATAAATCTAGAGGATATAAGTGCACCACGTTGTTTTGAAATTGAAGAAAGATTAAATGAAATTTGTGATATTCCAGTTTTTCATGATGATCAACATGGTACAGCTATTGCAGTTTTAGCAGCACTTTTAAATGCTATTAAAGTTGTAAAAAAAGGATTTGATATTAAAATTGTAGTTAATGGAGCTGGAGCTGCAGGAATAGCTATAGCTAATTTAATATTTGAAGCTGGATTTCATAATGTTGTAATTTGTGACAGATATGGTATAATCACAAGTGATAATTCAAGTAATAAATATCAAAAAGAATGTGCTATTAAATTTAACAAAAATGAAACTGGTACACTTAAAGAAGTATTAGTTGGAGCAGATGCATTTATAGGGGTTAGTGCTGGAAATATACTAACAAAAGAAATGGCAGAATCAATGAGTAAAGATGCTATAATATTTGCTTTAGCAAATCCAACTCCAGAGATAATGCCTGAAGTAGCTAAGGAAGCTAATGTAAAGGTTATAGCGACTGGAAGAAGTGATTATCCTAATCAAATAAATAACTTATTAGTGTTCCCAGGAATAATTAAAGGAGCTTTAAAAGCACGTGTTAATAAAATTACTACAGAAATGCAATTAGAAGTTGCTAAAGGAATTTCTAATTGTATAAATGAAAATGAGCTAAATGCTGATAATATAATTCCAAGCGTATTTGATAAGAAAATTGTAGATTTAGTTTGTGAGGTAATTTGTAGTTTTAAAAAGTAAGGAGTTTTTATGGAGAAGTTAGCTAAATTATTTAACAAATTAACTAATAGTGAGCAGAAGGTGTTTACATATATTTATACTAATCAACAAAAAGTAATAAAAATGAAAATAAGTGATTTAGCTAAGGAGACATTTACTTCTAAAACTGTAATTATTAATTTGTCACAAAAACTAGGCTTTGAGGGTTTCTCTGATTTGAAATATTATTTAAAGTCAAATAATAATGCTGAAGATGATATAAAGGTTTTAGAGGACTTACAATATGGACTAAGACAAAATATTGAGAAAACCTTTGTGATCATAGAAGCAGATTTATATAAAAAGATTTCTAGAGAAGTTATAGAAGCTAAAACTGTATACGTTTTTGCAAGGGGGACAAGCAAAGCTGCTGGTTACTATTTAAATCATATACTATTAACTTTAGGAATTAAGTGTATTTTTGTTAAGGATTATAATTTATTAACCTTAGTTGGAAGTACATTAGAAAGTGATGAATTAGTTATTTTAATATCTCTATCAGGTACTACTCAAAAGATATTAGAGGTAGCTAACATAGCTAAAGTTAAAGGGTGTAGAACTATAGCTATAACATCATTTGGAAATAACGAACTATCAAGAATTAGTGATTATACCTTACATTGTGTAGCCAGTGAGACAGAAACTAAATTTAACGATAGTATATCTAGAATAGGAATGTTTATTGTAATTGAAATGCTAGTAAATTCAATTAAAGAGTTTAATAAAAAATAGCTCGCAAATCTGCGGGCTATTTTTTTGTGACCTAGTTCACTTCTTGTGACCTGAGACTTTATAAAGGAAAAGAGTATCACTTATAGTTATTGCAACATTTTCTAACAGAAAGTAAAATGTTTATTGAGAAGAGCGCTCTTTTAAGTAAAGGTATTCATAAAATATATTTAATTTAATAAATGGAGGAAGGCGAAATGTCAAAAGAGTTTAGTCAAAAGATTCAACAATTTGGTAGAACATTATTACTACCAATTGCAGTTATGGCGCCAGTAGGAATGATCCTAGGTATAACGGGAGCCCTTGTTCAATCTTATATGATTGCAAGATTCCCATTCCTAGGTAATCAAGTTCTTAATACTATATTAGTTAACATAAGAACTATAGCAGGTGCTGTTTTTGATAATATTCCATTAATGTTTGCAATGGGTGTTGCATATGGAATGTCAAAAAAAGATAAGGGGATCTCAGTATTTGCAGCAACAATAGGATATATAATTTTAATTGTATCAATGAATGTATGGTTAAATGTAACTGGAAAGTTAGCAGCACCAGAAGTCATGAGTCAATTTGGTCAAATAAAAGTATTAGGAATACAAACCATGAATGTAAACGCTTTAGGCGGAATTATAACAGGTTTAGTTGCAGCATGGGCAACAGATAAATTCTATAAACTTGAATTACCAATTGCATTTGCATTCTTTTCAGGTAAAAAATCAGTTCCTATAATAACAATGGGAATAATGGTTGCAATCGGTTTAACAATACCATTTATATGGGAAATATTTGTAGCTTTATTAACTAAGTTATCTGTAGTTTTCTTAAGTCCAGTAGGACCATTCTTTACAGCAGCAGGTGAAAGATTATTTATTCCTTTTGGACTTCACCATCTATGGAATGCTTTATTTAGATTTACAGAAGCGGGAGGGTCTTATGTTATAAATGGAGAAACCTTCGTTGGTGTTGTTCCTACTTTAAATGAAGTATTATTCAAACAAGGACCTACTAGTGAATATTGGAGCATGATGCCTTCATTAACAAGATTTATGGCACAACAACAAATGCTATGTACATTATTTGCTTTCCCAGCTATAGGACTAGCAATGTATAAAACAGCTTATAAAGAAAATAAAAAGTTAGTTAAGTCTTTAATGATAACTTGTATTGTAACAGCTCTTTTAGGTAATGTTACAGAACCATTAGAATTTTCATTTGTATTTATTGCACCATTATTGTATGTAGCTTATGCATGCATAATAGGAATAGGAGCAGTAGCATTATCTTTTGCTGGTGTAGCAATAGGATATATAAGAGGTACTATTTTCGACTTTGCAATATTTGGATTACTTTATGAAAATACTCATTGGATTAGCTTTATAATAATAGGATTAATTTTAGCAGTTGTTACTTATTTTGTATTTAAGTGGGCAATAATAAAATTTGATTTAAAGACTCCAGGAAGAGAAGATTCTCCATCAGCGGACAACACACTTATAAAAGAAAAGAGATATGATGAAATAGCAAAAATTGTTATACAAGGTTTAGGTGGAAAATCAAATATTAAAAATGTAGATAACTGCATAACTCGTTTAAGAATAGACTTAGGAGACGTTAAAGAAGTAGATCGTAAGATTTTAGAGAGTTCTGGTTGTACAGGGATATTCTTCCCAGCAGCTAAGCATATTCACATAGTTTATGGACCTTTAGTTGAATTTGTTAGAAATGCAGTAGATGAAGAATTAGAAAATATGTAAAATAAAAAAATACAGTGGAGGGATAGAAATGAGAAGTAGTAACATAATTACAATAACTGGAGCAGGAAGTGCAAGAACTCCGGCCTTAGTAGGGAGCTTAGTTAAATTAAAGGATAGATTTCCACTAAAAAAAGTAATATTCTATGATATAGATAATGAAAGAACATCAAAAATGGAGGACTATATTAGATTAGTTTTAAAAACTTATTGTAAGGAAACAGAAGTTATTTTTACTACTGATCCAGATGTAGCATATGAAAAAACTGATTTTGTATTTTGTCAAATGCGTGTAGGGAAAAATGAAATGAGAAGCTTTGACGAAAAAATTCCTCTAAAACACGGATTAGTGGGACAAGAAACTTGTGGACCAGGAGGATTCGCTTATGGAATGAGATCCCTTGGAGCAATGGTGGAAATGGTTAATCAAGTACGTAAGCATTCAAAGGATACATGGATATTAAATTATACTAATCCAGCTGCAATAGTAGCTTTGGGATTGGATAAAGTGTTCCCAGATGATAAGAGAATATTAAATTTATGTGATCAACCATACTCACTTATGAGATCTTATGCAAAAATTTTAGGAGTTGAGCAAAAAAATTTAAGAGCTACTTATTTTGGATTAAATCACTTCGGATGGTTTACAGAGCTTAAAGATATAGATGGGAATGACTATTTTGATCAATTGAGAACATACTTAAGAGATTATGACTTTAAGCCTTATAATGCAGAACAACGTTCTAAGTCTTGGTTAGATACTTACTTAAGAGTAAATAAATATATGAACTTCTTTGATGAATATATTCCAACAACATATCTTCAATATTATTTCTTCCCTGAAGAAATAGTAGCTGAAAGTGATCCTAATTATACTAGAGCAGATGAAGCAAAGGATTCAAGAGAAAAAGAAGTTTGGGATATATGTGCTAAAGCTACTGATACTGATTCAGTTGAAGATATAGAATTAATAACAAATAGTGTATTTGGAGATTTAATGATTGAACTTGCTGAATCAATATCATACGATCTTCATAACGAATTTATCCTTATGAGCAGAAATAATGATATAATAACTAACTTTAGTAAGGATGCAATAGTTGAAGTTTCAGGAACAGTAGGAAAAGATGGAGCTCATCCTTATAAATATGGAGAAATAAAGCCATTTTATAAGGGATTAATGGAAGCACAACATGCATATGAACTTCTTACAGTTGAAGCTTTCTTAGAAAAAAATTATACTAAAGCATTACAAGCATTAACTTTGAATAGAACTATTGTAAATCCTGAAAAGGCAAAAGCTGTATTAGATGATTTAATGGATAAAAATAAAGATTATTGGTATTTAACTTAATATAATATTAGAGCCTTCTAAAAAGATATTTCATTTTTAGAAGGCTCTATTATTTTTTATTTTTCTAATATTACTAAAGCTAATACTATATAGTAGCATTATTTAGATAAAGAAAATATTAATGATATTTTTTAGTTTATAAATATAAAAATCAAAAAAAGTCTTGTGAAATGATTAAAAATAGGGGGCATACGTCAATACTCTTAATAAAAGAAGATGTGGGGTATATTTATATGAAAACTAGTAAAAAAATTTTAATAGTGATTTTCGCTATAAGTATATTTTTAATAGCTGAAAGAATAAGAGTTTCTGCAAATACATATAAAGATCTAGAATCTATAGGTGTAAATAGTGAAAATCTTATTGAATATATAAATGATTTAGAAATA
Source organism: Clostridium sp. MB05 (assembly GCF_046581255.1). Taxonomy (NCBI): domain Bacteria; kingdom Bacillati; phylum Bacillota; class Clostridia; order Eubacteriales; family Clostridiaceae; genus Clostridium; species Clostridium sp. MB05. The sequence continues at coordinate 2,253,024 of NZ_CP174370.1, forward strand.
AATAAAAATGATATTGAAGATATATTAGATAAAGGAAAGGACTTAGCAGAGGATATTAAAGATAAAACTAATATAAAGGATTTTAAGCTAAGTGAGATATTGAATATGTATAAAGATGGTACTTCAATTGCAAATAAGTTAAATTTAAATATAGACTTTAGTTTTAAAAATGGTAATTTCTCTATTAAAGATAAAAATACCAATGACATAATATTTGAAGGTAATGTTAATGAAATAAACAAATATTATGAATTGTGTAAAGATAATATGCAAGGAATTACAAAAGAAGTTTTAGGAGATATTAATAATAAAGAAATTATTGGAAATATAGAAGAGGCGATAGAAGAAGAGTTTGGAGAATCAAAAGAAACATTAAGTAATGATTCTAAAGTAAATCAACAATATAAAGAAGATAATATAAACTTAGAGAACTCCAAGTATAAATTAAATAGAGATGAAGAAAATAAAAATGTAGTAAATAGCGGTAAAGCTTTAGAAAGTAATAAAAATAAAAACGGAATAATGTTTTCTATTTTTATTGTAATGGGAATGTTTTTTACTATATTAATCTCCTATATTAAATTTAGAAAATAGATATAATAAATATAGTTATAAGAAGTTAATTTACAGGTACAGCTTTCTGTATTAAATGCTATAATAAAATAGGGGTGTTTAGATGGACAACTATAATTTTATAAATGATTTATTTGATAAAATAAATGAGGAAAATAATAAAATAACGCCAGCTAATATTATGTTAATTGGGAAAACTGGAGTTGGAAAAAGCACTTTAATAAATAGTATTTTTAGAGAAAACTTAGCTAAAACAGGAATAGGAAGACCAGTTACTGAACATTTGAAGAAAATAACTAAAGAAGGTGTTCCTATAAATTTATATGATAGTAGAGGACTAGAGTTAGATAAAACTATTCAAGAAAAAGTTAGAAATGATATTGATACTGAAATAGATAGAATACATAAAAGTAAAGACATAAATTCTGATGATTTAATACATATCGTTTGGTATTGTGTAAATTCTTTATCAAATAGAATAGAAAATTTTGAAATAGAATGGATAAAGGATTTATCTGAAAAAGTTCCAGTTATTATAGTTTTAACTCAAAGCTTTAGTGATAACTCTATTGAGCTTGAAGAATATATAGATAATTTAAATTTGAATATAAGGGGAATTCAAAGAGTACTTGCTGATCCAATAAAGTTCGGAAGTGTCGAAATCCCTAGCTTTGGATTGGAAGAACTTGTAGAAAAGACATATGAAGTTTTGCCTCAAGGAATAAGACGGGCTTTTAACAATGCCCAGAAGGTAGATATGAAAAGAAAAGTAGATGCAGCTACTAAATGGGCATTAGGTTATGTAGGTACTTCTTTTGGAGTAGGGTTCTCACCAATACCTTTTTCTGATTCAGCAATACTTATTCCTGCACAAGTTGGAATGCTTGCACATATAACTACTATTTTTGGTGTTAAAGTTGATAAAGATTTATTAGTAGCTATAGCCTCAGGCGTTGGGGGAATAGCAGGTGCAACTATAGCAGGAAAAACAATAGTTGGAAACTTATTAAAGTTTATCCCAGTTGCAGGCACAGCAATTGGAGGAGCTATTAGTGGTACAACTGCTAGCTTATTGACTACGGCTTTAGCTTTTTCTTATATAGAGGTTATGAAGAGAGTAGCAATAAATCAATATGAAGGAAAGGTAACTAAAAGCGAGGAAATATCACAAATGATGCATGATGAACTTAAAAAGCATTTTAAAAATAGAAAATAAAAATGTGCTAATGATTTTTAAAAATCATTAGCACATTTAAGTCTATATAATTTAATTTTAATTATTTTTTACTGTTTTAAAATAATTACCTTCGATAATAAAATCTGCAATTTTAAATGAATCCTTTAAATGATTTTCTTCATTTGAATCCTTTGGAGTACCCATTATATCTCCATTATTTAAAATAGTTGCATCTCTATTAGTGTTTACAAGAACTCTTCCCATAGAAGTGTTATCAAATTCAGACCTATCTGCACCTAAAAGATAAGATATAGTTGGCAGGAAGTCTACTTGTCCACCTGATTTGGAAATAGTTGTTCCTTTTATATCTTTATTATAAATTATAAAAGGTATTTTCTTATTATTTTCTTGCCACCAATTTTCATTTAAAGGAGCACTTTTTATTTCATCTTGATAGAATTTATGAACACCGCAATGATCTCCATAAATCATTAGGACAGTATTATCTAATTGACCATTTTTTTCTAGTTCTTCTATAAATATTTTTATTGCTTCATCTGTATATCTAACACTTTGAAAATATTTCCCTAACATATTTTCATCTAAATCCTTAGGTAAGTCTAATAACTTCTTATCCTCTGGTATTTCAAAAGGTCCATGACTTGTAAGTGTTGCCAAAAATGTATAAAAAGGATCATTTTCAGATTTTAGCTTAGATGATATTTGTTTTAAGTAAGACTCATCAGAAAGGCCTAGTCCAATGATTTCATCTACATTAAATTCATTTATATCCCATAGTTTATCAGTACCAAAAGATTTATGAGGCTCTGCCCAATTCCAACTTCCAGGTAATTCAGCATGAGTCGAAATTGTAGTATAACCTTTATCCTTTAATATGTTTTGTAAGCTATTGTATGATGTCCAAGGATATGTTGGAAAAGTACTACCTTCTCTTACTGGAAAAATAGATGTATTAACCATTAAATCTGCATCAGAACTAGTCCCTGAGTTATTTTGCTCATATATATTATCAAAATATAAACTTTGTGATAATAATTTATTTAAAGTAGGAGTTATTTCTTGACCATAAACTTTTTTATTTATAACAAAGTTTTCTAATGATTCAACTTGAATAGCAATTAAATTTTTACCTTCTAACATTCCTTTGTATTCATTGTCAGGAATGATCTCTTTATTATTATCTAACCATGTTTTTACTTCGTTAATATCTGAATTAGTTAACTCTTTATTTCTTCCTGTAAAGTAAACTAAATCAAAACCATGATATCCAAGTGGACTCATATCACTAAAGGTTTGGAAAGGAGCCCAAGATAATCTAAATAAGGATTGTCCCGGAATTTTTCCTTTTATATCTATAGTATAGTGAGAAATAAAAATCATAAAACCACTTACTAAAAATACTGTAGATGCTTTTAAAATTCTTAAACTTAATTTTGAATTATCCTTATAATCTCGTACTTTATTTAATCTAAATAAAATAAAGATAACTATAAAGTCTATAAAGAATATTAAATCTACAGGTTTGAAATTAAGTAAACTTTTTCCTGTAGGATTAAATATTTCTGGGTGTAAAATGTGTCTAATTGATAAAAATGTACCGTTATTTCTGTAATACCATATATCAGCTATAAATAAAGCTGTGATAATTACATCAATTATTAGTGCTGCTTTAACCTTCCCCTTGTATTTAAATAAATACATAACACTTAATATTAATGCTATTATTAAAAGGTGTGTTCCAATAGCAGGGACTCCAAAATACATAGTAGCAAAGTTTATGCTTGATGAGTTAGGAGTTCTAAGCATTGATAATAAAAGCATTGATTTTACTTGTATGACTAATAGCATAAATATAAAAAGCCAATTATTTAATACTATTTTCTTTAATTTTTCCCTCATATAGTATCCTCCCAAATATGCATGTTTATTTCTTGTCTAATTTATTTTATATCAAATATTAAATTATATCTATATTAATAATTATTATATCAAAAAAACAGAGATTTTTTATTTAAGATAACTGTTTATTTAAAACAATTAGATGATTTAGTAAAGACACTAGATAATATTAAGGAAGCTATTGTTGAAAAAGAAAATGATTTTAAAATTTATGAAAATACTGAAAAACAACTAAAAGGTTCATTAAATAGATTAAATAGTATTCTAGAGTATATAAGAAATAATGGATTTGAAGGAGAGGCAAAAAGGTATTTTTTAATACTTTATATGCAGATTGGGAAGTAGGTTTTAAAAAACATATTTCAGATATAGAATTCTTAAAGAATATGAATAATCTTAATGAAATTAGCGATGGTATAAAGGGGGTTAGTAACCCTATAGGAAATTTAAGAATAATACAAGAATTGTTAAAAGAAATAACGTGTTCTAATGAAAAATTATATCAATATCTAAAAAGCAATGATAATTATTTTAAAACTAATTATGCAGAGCAGTATTTGAATACTGGAAAATGGCCTGATAATTTCCAAATACCTAAAAGTTCAGATGTATTAAAAGCAAAAGGTTCAGTAGATTGGAGCCGGTGCCAGATAGCGGTTATGTTTTGGATAGTAGTGGAAAGGCTATTAAGGACACACATTTTCCTACAAATGGAGAGATTATTGATAGATATGGGCCATCTGATGGAACATTTACATTACCTGTGATTGATGGTAAGCCATATAGTTACGATAACAGCTCTTTACCTTATATAGAGGACTTAGCTAAATATCATCAATATGAATTTACAGATGATTTAAGTAAATTAAGTGATTATATAAGGAATTACACTGATAAAGAGTTAGTCTAAGATATCAATAATTTTATGGCATATAAAAAGATAAAGTCATACGATGATTTAATATCATATAAAGGAGAAATAGCGTCTGGATTTGGGTCAAGTGGTGGGGGAATACAATATCAACTACCGTTACCAGTAGATATTTTAGAAGAATTATAGTTATTAAAAATAATTAAGTAAGGGGATGAATTATATGACACTTAATGAAGCAATTAAAGTAATAGAAGATGAAGAATTAAATAGATATAAAAAGATAACATTTCATGGGAAAGATATAGAGGAAAATCAAATAGGTATTAGGGAAATAAAAGATAGTTGGCAAGTTTTTTCTACAAATGAAAGAGGTGGTATTGAAATAATAGAAGATTTCAATATAAGTTTAATTGAAGATGGAAAAAGTCCTAAAATAATTGAAAGCCATGTTGGTGACATTAAGGCTTTCATAGAATTTCAAAAAGCCAAGGGAGTTGATTTTAATGGTACTTTACAACGATTCTACGTAACGAGCTATAAAGTTTTTCTGGTTGATAAAATACTCTTTTACATTCAGAATTAGAACAAGGTAGGTAAAAGAAATGAGAAATTAAGTAGTTTAGCAACATTAATATTAATTGTAATGAAAAGTTTGATAAATTAATGTAATATATAACTTGACAATAACTATTATTTGAAATATATGTTAATAAATGGTATAATATGATTAGAATTTTATTGAGGTGAGTTATGTGAGTAAAAAAGATACTATTAATTTTAACTATGATTTGATAAAAGTTTCATACAGTAAAATTATGGATATATATGATAAATCAAACAGCGCTTATGAAAAACTAGATAGAGAATGTGAATCTGCTGAAGCAAAGATGAAGGGCCAGTATAGAGATGGATTTAATGATAAGAGGAAAGATATACTAAAGAATTTTAAGAAATCAATTAAAAATATAAAAAAGCTAGCTGAGTGTATGAATGATGCTTGTAATGATGCCTTTGATAAAGATATAGAAATATCTAAATCTTTAGAAAAAAATTAATAACAATTTATGGGAGGCAATAATGAGTAATGATGAGATATATGAAAAAATACATTACTTAAATAGAAGAATACAAGAATGTGAAGACTCAATATATTATCTTAAAAAAGCAAATAACAAGTGTAATTCTATAAGTAATGGCATTAGGCAACTAGAAACTTCACAATATGAAAAAGTATGTGGAAATTGTGAAGATGGAATAGGAAGAGAAGAAGTATTACTTGAAAAACTTAAGTTATCTCATAGCAATATTAGTTCTATAAATGATAACATTAGCAATGAGATATCAAATGCAATAAATGCTGTTAATAATGAAATAAACAATTTACATGATAGAATTAGTTCCTTATATAACCAGTTAGAATATTAGGAGGTACACATGGCAGGAATAAAAAATAGTAATTTTTATGTTGAGATGGAAAACATAAAAGAATTAAGTAATACATTTAATGATGAAATAGAAAAACTAACCGAACTTTTTCTAGACTTAGAAAAGGAAATTTCTAATATAGAGAGCAACGAGGGATGGGTTGGAAAAAGCTATGATTCTTTTAAAGGTAAGTTTGAAGAATGGAAATTAGACTATTTACAAAGACTTGCTGAGATATTACAGCTTAAACAATATTTAGAAGAAGTTGCTGCATTAACAGAAGGACTAATTGAAGAGAGGGATCAATTACCAAATTATTTGGAGGTTTAGCTATGTCAAAGGATATATTCTTAGCAGATTATAGCAATTGTGATGATACTATAAGAGAAATAGAAAGTAATATTTATTACTTAGAAGAGATTAAATCACTTGTAGATTCAGTTACTGCTAATGTATCAAATGCAAGTGTACCAAGTTATATATGGGATAAGTCAAATTTACTTGATAATGTTAATACATTAAAAAGTTATATTAATGATGAAATAAATAGATATGAGAACTTTAAACCAAAGTTCGTTGATTTTTATAGTCAAATAGAACCTTTGGATATAGGACTAAAAGATCTTATAAACAATCAATTAAAGTATATAGAGGATAACAAAGATTATAACACTTATATTACAATTTTAAAATTCAATCAAGAGGATGAAGTACAAGAGAAGTTGTATGATTTATTAATTAATCAAGGGTTACCTAAGGAGGTAGCTTTGAAAATTTCTTTGTTATATGATATGGAAACTCAGAGAATTTTAAGTGAGTTAGAGAAATTAAATGAAAGTGAGTTAAAGAAAAAGTTAGAGGAAATTCATGATAAAGCAGTGAAAAGTCAAGAGGAGCTACTTATAATTGAAATATTATCACTTGATAAAGGAAGTTCGCACGCAGGTAATGTAAAGGAACTTGCTGATATAGTCTCTAGTGGATCAATAGCAGCATTTATGCACAGTAAATATATTGGTAAAGATTTAAGCATGTATAAGTTAGATATAAATTCTATACAAGGTCAAATAAATAAATTAACTTCAACTATAAGTAGGAGTCAGTTATCTAAAGCTAAAGTTAATTTAATGGAGGAGCAGTTAGTAAAATTAAAAAATATAAGAAGTGCAAAGCTATCTAATGTAAATAAAATTACAACCTTCAATAAAGTTCAAAATTACACAGGCAAGGTTGCAAAATGGGCTGGACGAGCAGCACTGGCTTTTCAAGTTTATGAAATAACTACAGAGCAATGGGAAGAATATACTGAAAATGGAGTTGAATTAGATGATGTAATTGTTGCAGCTGGGATAGATACATTAGGTATAGTTGGATCAGCTTATGCAGGGGCATGGATAGGAGTTAAAACAGGGGCAGCAGTAGGCTCATTTTTTGCACCACCTATAGGTACAATAGTTGGCGGTATATTAGGAATTATAGGGGGAATAGCTACAGGAGTATTATATGGGGCGGTAGTAGATCCGATTCTAACTGATATTTACAATAAGGTTTTAGAGCCAGGATTAGATTGGACTAAATATAGGGCAAATGATATTGAAGATTGGTGGAATACATTATGGTGGTAGAAAAATATATTAAAGAATTAAAAGAGAACAATGATATAAAGTCAATGAAGGTATTAGTTAGAGAGTATGATAAACAAATAAATTTTTATAAAAGCAATAAAATATTAGAAGGAAAAAGAAGCAGATATGTATTTAATTTACTATTGATATGTATAAGTATTTTTTTACTATTTTTTGGACAAGTATCTATATTTATAAAGTTATTTTATAGCATGCCATTATTTATAGTAAGCATTATTGCTCTAATTTTAGACTTAAAAGTAAGAGAGGATAAATTTAGCAATAGAAAATTATTGTATAAAAGTGCAATATATTTTTTTGTATTAATATTTCTAATGAGCTTTACCATAATATATATCTTTCAAATTATTTTATTTAGAAATTGGAAAGACATAGATTATATAAAGAGTATAATTTTACTAATTAGTTTCTTAATTCCAATAATAATAGCTACAGTATATGATTCACCTAAGAGGTTTTTAAAGGAATTTGCAAATACAAACAGGAAGTATAGAGGTGTAAGTCCAGCTCTGGGAGGAATAATAACAGTAGGGATAGTAGCATTTAATATATTTAAACCTTATTACTTAGTTTTAGGATTATCATATGTACTTATATTATGGTTTACCTGGGCTACTACTTACCTTGTTTTTAAGTATAAACAATATGATTTAATAGAAGATTTAAGAGAATATATAGAAAGTATAGAAGAAAAATAGATAAATTTATTTATAAAGTTTATGCTTTTATGAATAAAATAGTAATAAGTATTTAGGAGATCACGTGGTGGTAGAAAAATATATTAAAGAATTAATAGATAAAAGGAGAGAAAGAAATGTATAAATTATTACCTATTGGTTCAGTAGTCATGATTGATCCTGAGAAGAAAGAAAAAATAATGATTATAGGAAGGCTTATGAGAAAGGAAGAAGGGGGAGAAGTTTACGACTATTGTGGATGTTTAGCTCCTTTTGGAATACAAAGTCAAAATCAAATAAAGTTATTTAATCACAAAGATTTAACAAGATTATTATTTATTGGATACCAAGATGAAGAGGAACTACAATTTGCCCTTGCTGCAGCAATGCAAAGAGAAAAAGCTCAATCCACAACCTAGGATTGAGCTTTTTTTATTTATTCCTCTCTTCTTTTTGTTTTTCTATAGATTATATATCCAATAGCAGCTAAAGCTAGTAAACCAGAAACACTTCCAATAGCAAGTGCTACGTTAGCTCTATTTTTAATTTCCTTAGTAGAGTTATTATTAGACTTAGAGTTTGCGTTATTTTTTGAGCTTACTTCTGCTGAAGTATTTTGAATTGTAAAACTAAAGGTTTCAGTAGTTTCTACACCATCTTCATCCTTGGCAGTTACAACAAATTCATAGAAACCATCTTTACTAAGCTCTTCACCATGATATTCTTTTCCATTAAGTAAGATTGTATATTCAACAGTATCCTTAAACTTAAATGAAGGTGTTATAGGACCTGATAAAACATCTCCATTTTTAAATCCTAAGACTGTTATTACAGGCTTAGATACATTTAGTCTGAATTTTATAGATAAGTTGCTAACATTACCTGCTTTATCAACCACCTTTGCAAATAGTACGTAGGAACCATCTTCATTTATTTCTTCTCCAAAGAAGTTAATATTATTAAGAAGGACAGTAGCTATTGCATCAGGATCGTCCCATTTTACAATAGGAGTAACTGAAGAGGTATAGTAACCAAGATTTTTAATACCTTCAACAGTGATATTGGGAGCTGTTTTATCTATTACAAAGTTTAAAGTTTTTATTGAAGTATTAGAAGCTTCATCTATAGCTACAATCTTAATTGTGTAATTACCTTCATTAGTTATTACAGAGCCATCATATGGGTTACCGTTTAAGGTAATAGAAACTTGAGCATTACTATCATTAACATTCCAAGTAGGTTTAATATCTTTATTATAGTAGTGACCATCATTTACATCATTTATAGATATTTCTGGTAATATTGTATCAACTATAATTCTATAGCTATATAAATCTGAAGTATTACCAGCCATATCAGTAGCTTGGACAGTAATTGTATAATCGCCATCTTCAGTTAATGCTTCACCATTACTTAGAGTTCTTGATATGCCATCTTTTTTAGCTATTAAACTTAATTTAATAACATCTACTTTTTCTAGATTATCTGAATAAGAAGCAAGTATAGGAGAATTATGATTAGTTATATAATTAATATTATTAGCTGAAACTGTTTTTTCGCCAATGGTAACATTATTAATTATTGGAGCTGTTTTATCAATTGAAAAATTTCTGACAAAGGTAGAACTATTATTATTTCTATCTTTAACTTCAATATAAATGTTGTATCTACCATCTTCAGAAAGTTCACCTAAGTCAAATACATTTGAGTAATTATTAATATGAGATTGATTTATAGCAAAGGTTTTAATTGTTTTGCCGTTTAAAACAACTGAAATATTGCCATCTATAATACTATAATCTTCAATAGTTACCCTTGGATTTACACTATAAGTATAGTATTTATTATCTATATTACTTAATCCTTGAAGGCTTATGTTGGGTGAAGTGCTATCAATTATAAAGTAACCTTCATAAGAAGCAGATTCATTACCTATAATGTCTTTAGCTTTTAATACTAATTTATATTTTCCATCTACTAAAGTAGAAATTGAAATTGAATTTTTAGTATTATCATTTAAAACTACCTCATTAGTTTTCAAATCAATAACTTGATAATAAAAGGTTAATTCATTATTTAAGTTATCCTCTGCCTCAATATCGGATCCACTACCTAAATTGCCAATTATAATATCTTGTGGAGTAGAATAAATTTTACAACTTGCAAAATCTATATTAAAACTCTTCATAATAATTTCTGGTTTAGTTTCGTCATAAATAAATTTAATATCATTACTTGTATAAGATTTTATTCCTGTATTAAAATTATTTGATTCACTATTAATATCTAAGGAAGAATTAATATTATAATTAAAGGTGTAGTTACCTTCTTTAAAAGTTAAAGAGTCTGGTAAGTTGTAAATTAAGTATTCATTTTCTCTTTTAAAATCATTAAGACTTAAAGCTATTTCTTCACCAGTGCTATTATTTTTAAATAATAAAGATGTATTATTTACTTCTTTAAAACCATCATCAAATATCCTTAAGGTTTTTATTGGAGAAGAGATATATGGTGAGCTATTTAAATTTAATGATGAATTATTAGCATCTATTATTTCTAGAGTAGGGAGAGTGTAATCATAGTTAAATATAATTTTACCTTTATAAGGAATAGAATTATAAGTTTCTATTGTGTATTCAATTATGTTTATACCCCTTTGTAGCTTGAATTCTTTTACATCATATTTATTATCATCATAATCTATGATATCTTCTTCATTATTATATTTAATTTTAATTTTATCTAATATTATGTCATTCTTAATATCTATAAAATCCTTAGAAAAATCAATTTTTAACTTGTCATCTTTTAATTTATTTGTGATATTTAATTCATATTTATTATTACTGTTTTTAACAGTAGCTTCAGCATAGGTATTATTTTCTAAGGTACTTGATATATTAAAGTTTACCTTATTGCTATCAATTTCTTCAGAAATATAATAAAGTTTATAGCTATTATCTATACTTTTATTATTAACTATATCCTTTGCAGTGTATGATATATTAACACCTTCTGAATTTAAAGCATCTTTTTTTACTGTTACTGTATATATTTTATTTTCTTCATCATAAGAAATTTCATTTTGAACAGCACCATTAAGATAGAAGTTAACTGAACTTTTATCGATTGTAAGATTATCCTCTCGGCCATTATCTTTAACAGAAAAGTTTATATTAACTTTTCCATCTACTATCTTATGATTCTGAACGAATATAGACTTATTATTAATTTCATAACTATTATTAATACTGTTTAAAATACTCAGCTCTGGAGCCTTAGTATCCGAATAAAAGGAATATTTATATTTAATTTCATGATCATATTTATCCTTAAGAGTAATTTTAAAGGTAGCAGGCTTATCATATTCAAGATTTTTAATCTTTAAAATTTTTGAATCCTCATCATAAGAATAATATTCAGAGTGTCTTCTATATTCAGGTAATTTCTCACTATTATTTTCATCTATAGCTTTTTCTATTGAAGATACATAAACAGGACCGCTAAAATCGCTAACTTTAAAAGATACTTCATTTTCTGAAGATGGATCCCCTTTAAAGTAAAGCATATTTTCTATATCTTTATATTTTTCACTTTCTTCTAGAGCTATAGTTGGGGCAGTAATGTCCTTTATAATTTTATAAGTTAGATTATGACTAGTACCTTCCTTATCCTTAAAGAATACTTTAAGATTACTTAAATGATCATTATCAGTTGGAATATTGCTAACTTTAATCCTAAAGGAGTAATCTGTAAGCTTTTCGTAGCTATAATTTAAATTATTATTTCCCTGAAATGTAACTGCATCTGATGAATCTAAATCTAAAGCCTTATTAGCTAGAATATCAATATAAAAGCTTGAAGTATTTTTATCTAGAATTATTTCTCTATCACTATTTATACTTAAATTGTTAGATAGATTTTCTATAAGGTTAAATTTAGATACATTTGCAGTAAAGGATAAAGTATAGTTTTGACTTCCATTTGATAAAGTAACTGTATTGTTACCATTCTTAATAATGTATTCTGAATTAATCCAATCCAGAGTTGCTTTATTCTTGTTTATAATAATATCATTAGTTAATTTCATATCATTTATCTTAGTTATCTTAAAGGATGTTAAATTTGAAGTATTATTAAATTTTAATTCTAAGGGATTATTATTACTACTAAAGTTTTTTCTAGTTAAATTTATAATCTCATTTAGACTTTCAGTATAAACCTCACCATTACTATCTAATAAAAATATTTCTAATGACTTAACTTTATTATTAATATAATTATCAAAAGTAAAGGAGGAGTAATCAGTAGCAAATAATAAAGGTGATTTTTTATAATTATCACTAATTGCATAACCTATAACTGGTAGCAGGTTATCTTTTTTTTCTTGAAGTTTTAATTCAGAGTTTAAATTTATTAAACCAGTATATTTCTCTAAACCATTATCTATTGTATTTGACAGTGTCGGTATCTTAAAGTTAGTCTCACCCTTAGTAGATTTTTTATAACTCTGATTTTGAGTATGGTATTTAACTATGTTTGATTCATCCTTTGTTATATAAACTATTTTTATATTTAAGTTTTCAGTTAAATTTATATCTTTAAGAAGTAATTTTTGTGTTGTATCAATATCATCAACTGAGTAGAGTTTATTAGTAGTACTGTTATAAATTTTAATTCCTAAAAGCTCCTCATTAATAGAATTAAAATAGGATAAATATAATAATGGATATGCACCTATATTAAGGTATGATGCGATATTTGTAGTGCTTGGAATTAAATTATTAAGATTATAATAACTATTAGATTCATCAAAAGCTTTTCCTATAATAGTATTTTTATTTAGGGTATCTGGAAGCTCATTACTAATTTCATTAAAATCTATATCTGTAAGAGTACTGGTAATAGCATTCCTTGGAATAGAGATTTGATGAGATACACTTTCTAATGTATTGTTAATATAATCTTCAAGCTTGATATTTGTAGTATTTATTATGAAAATTTCCATAGTAAATTCATCTTTATCAATCTTAAATTCAATTTCACTTAGATTAGTAAGATTTGTTCTTAAAGTATTAAGAATTAAATCTTTACAATCTTGTGCTGAAACATTTTTTCCACTAAGCTTATCATTTTCAATTTTAATTTCCACCTTAGTAAGAGAATTAAAATTCGTTTGTGTCACCTCCTTAATATTTTCATTTGCTAATAAATTATTTGTTTTAAATAAATCACCAAGCCTGTCCATTGCCTCATATTGATTAATATTTTCTTGAATTAAGGCAGATTCATTTTCTTTGGCTAAGGCAATAGTAGTATTAAGAGGTAGGTTTGAAAAAAGAACTGTGGTAAAAACCATAAGAGATATAATTTTTTTATTTCTTTTTAACATGTTAATCCTCCTTTATATGATTATACATTTATTACAAAAATATCATATTATTCCAATTAAATCAAAAATATGGTAAAATAATTTTGGGAGGGGATACATATGAATAATCTTTTGAAAGAAAATGAAAATTTTATAAGAAAGTCTATAGATATAAGTAATATAGTGAGTGGAGAAATAGAAATAATTAAAGACTTAGGTAAAAAGCTTATACTAGTAAATACGGATGTAGATAATATAATAAACCCAAAAGAAATGATTTATTACATTAGTGGATTAGAAAGAGTAAGTAAGTTTATTGTTAATGAAAATGGAATTAGTAATAAGGAGTTTTTATCTATACTAATAAAAATTTGTAAAAATTTTAGGATATGTGAGCAAAATAGAAATATCAATATTAAAAAGCTATATTTAGTTGAAGATTACATATTTATAGATCCTATAACACAGTCAGTTAGATTTATTTATTTGCCAAGCACTGTAGATTCTACAGGAAATCCAATAGATAAAGTTAGATTAGTATTATTAAAGCTTGTGGATATTTATATTAGTAATACCTATGTTAGTCCTAATATAGTAAGTAAAGTTAAAGGTGAATTAACTTATAAGTTTACCGATATAGCATCCTTATTAGATAAATTAACTGCTCTACAAAATTCAGTAAGAGATAATAAGGTATTAAAATCAAAAGTAAATCATCAAATAAAAAATAGTAAATTTAATATAAAACTTGCAGGTATATTCTTAATAGCAGTAGCTCAAGTAATTGCAACACTGCTAGCAATAGCCTTATATAATATGAGTTGGGATAATCCAAATATGGTTTTACTTAGTATAGCCTTTGTAATTATTATTGATTTATTTGTATCATTTTTACTTTTAAACTTTTTAATCCTTCCAATGGAAAAGGATAAGGAAGTATTAAGTAATATAGCAATACCAGATTTGGATAATTACAAGAATATAGATACATCAAATATACATTCTGAGAAATTAAGTATTGAAGAGTTTAGTGGAAGTTCTTTTTTAAAGACAAACGACACTCTATATAGTAATAATTATGAATTTGAAGGTGATGAGACTACATACTTAGAGACTGTAAGTGTTATAGGAGGAGAAGATGAAGAAACTTCATTATTAGAAGTAAACCATGAAAAAATGATTCTGGCCTACTTAATAAGTGAAAATAATGGAACTACTGAAAAAATAACAATAAGTAAGGAAATATTTATAATAGGAAGATTAAAACAAAAGGTAGATTATGCAATACAAAATGGAACAGTAGGTAAGGAGCATGCAAAGATTATTTATAAAGAGGGAGTATTCTATATCACCGATTTAAATAGTAAGAATGGAACTTATTTAAATGGTTTAAAGCTAGAAGGTGGAAAACTATACGAACTAGCAAATGAAGATAATATAACATTTTCTAATGTTAAGTATGCTTTTAAATCTTAAGGGGTGAAGGATTTGAATGGTCAAAATATAGAGGTAATTGTTAAAACTGATAAAGGAACTATTAAAGAGATTAATCAGGATAATTTTCTTATTAAGGTTGGACGGATAGATAGAGGTGATATAGGTTTATTTGTAATTTGTGATGGCCTTGGAGGATTATCTAAGGGGGAAATAGCAAGTAAATTTATGGTAACAGCACTTCAAAGATGGTGGAATACAAGATTAAATCAAATATTAACATCATTCATAAGGGATGAAGATATATTAAGAGAATTAAACAAAGCACTACTAGAAGGAAACTCTCAAATTATAAACTTTGGAAGAGAAAATGATATAAAATTAGGAACAACTTGCTCTATGATTTTAATACTGAAAGAAAAGTTTTATATCTGCCATATAGGAGATAGCAGAATATATTCAATAGATAATACTATCAATCAATTAACTAAAGATCATACTTATTACAATAAATTAATTGAAGAAGGAGAAATAGAAAAAAGTAAGACTGTAAATAAAAGCATATTAACTCAGTGTATAGGAGTAAAGGAAGCTATAAAGCCAGTATATTTAGTTGGTAAGTTAAAGAAAGAAGCATTTTTCCTTTTATGTAGTGATGGGTTTTATAGAAATATGAGTGAGGGGGATTTCTATAGAATGAAATATGAAATTGAAGAAACCTCTGATTATGGATATATGGGTGAAATTTGTTCAAAGTATGTTGATTTCGTAAAGCAGAAGGGTGAAAAGGATAATATTTCAGTAATTTTAGTTAAGTATAAAATGGGAGGAAATGATAGGGTTTGAAGCTAGATGGGAAGGTTATAGAAGGAAAATATGAATTTATCCAACAGTTAGGAACTGGGGGAATGGGTTCTGTATATCTTGTAAAGGACTTAAAGCTTGGGACTTTTTGGGCTGTTAAAGCTATAGAAAAAACAAAAGATGCTAAAGAAAATAAAAACTTGCTTGCAGAATTTGATGTGTTAAAAAAGTTAGACAATCCAGCTTTGACTAGAATTACAGATATTAGTGAAGACGATGAAAATATGTATATAATTATGGACTTTGTAGATGGAAGAAGTTTATCTAATATAATAAAAGATGTAGGTTCCTTTAGTGAAGAAGATGTAGTAAATTATGCTCTACAATTATGTGATGTACTTATATATTTGCATAGTCAAGTACCCAATCCAATTATTCATAAAGATATAAAGTCAGGAAATATAATGTTAAACAAAGAAGGAAGAATTAAGCTAATAGATTTTGGTATTGCAAAGGAAGCAAATAATAAGTGGGATGATAGGTTGCTTTTAGGAACGGCTGGTTATGTAAGTCCTGAAATTATAAATGATGTTCGAAATATAAGTCCTCAAAGTGATATTTATGCATTAGGTGCAACATTATTTAACTTATTAACGGGGATCAGATTAGATAAGACAAGCTACCCATTATCTTTACTTAGAAATATTAACGAAAAATTTTCAGAAGGTATGGAATATATTGTAGCAAAGGCAACACATCCTGATTTAAAGGTAAGATATCAAAATGTAGGGGAATTACAGAAGGATATATTAAACATAGGGAAAATTGGTAAAGAATACGAGAATAAGGTAAAGATCAGAAAAAGAAATATAGGAATATTACTAGGGACCTTTATTATTTCACTACTAATTACTATTAGCGGTTGGAGTGGATACTCTAAGGATCTTAAAAAAAACTTTGATAATTATATTAATAGAGGAATAGAAGCTAGAAATAATATGGATTATAATCAAGCATTAAAGGAATTTGAAGAGGCACAAGGATATTTAGAAAATGAGAAGGAAGGATACTATGAAATAGCAAAAACCTATTTAGTTATGGGCTCTAATGATGAATGTATAAGATATTTAAATAACTTAGTAGGAAATAAGCCATCTCTAAGTAAGGATGAATATATAAATTATCTTCTTGGAAAGGCTTATTTGTACAAAGTTAATTATAAGAAATCTTATGAATATTTTTCTAAGATATCTTATGAGAGTAAAGTTGATGATGACTTCTATTATTTAAAAGAAATAAGTAAACAGTTTTCTAAACCAGATGAAATTAATAAAGAAAAATTTAAGGTAGCATTACTAGAATTTGAAAAATTTATTGAAGCTAATGAATCAGATAAAGCCTATGCAGTGGTTTCATATTTAGCTTTAGCAGATATATATACCTATGGTGCAGATGTTTTAGAAAATGCCTTTGAAAAAGAGGTGGAGGTTATTTTAAAGGCTAAAAAAATTAATCCAGGAGATTACGGGGTTTTAGATAAGCTTGCCTCAGCATATAGAGAAAAAGCAAGAAATATAAGATTTAGCGATAAAGCTGCCTATGAGAATAATCTTAATGAAGCATTAAATCTTTACAATCAGTGCCTTGAAATACAACCAAGTATTGATACTTATTTAAATATAGGAGATATATACCTAGAATTAAATAAGTATAAAGAAGCAGAAAATGCTTATATGGAAATTATTGAAATAAATAAAGATCATTATCTAGGTTATATAAAATTATCCTCATTAAATTATTTAATGGGAAATAAAGAAAAGGCTATAGAATATCTAGCAAAAACAGAAAATTCAAGTAACCTAAGGCAAAATGATCCACAGTATCTATATCTTAAAAAGAATATAGAATAGGAGGTTAATTATGGCGATTCAAATAATTAAAATGGGAATTGGAATACTGGGTATGATAATTTCATTAGCATTCTTAATAATTATAGCTAGAAAACCAGTTAAAGATAGTAAATTACAAGTACTAGCTATGGGAATAAATGCAGGAGAGGGAGCAGCATCAAAAAGTATTAAAACAGTTACAAATGTAGATGAAGGGGATACAGATTTATTGGTTGAAGAGAATACAGAACTCTTATGATTTGAAGAGGATGGTGAGCAGAAGAATAATGAGTGATTTAAAATTTAAGGAAATAATAGAAAATAATCATAAATATCTTAGTTTAAAATGTAATAGTTACGATACTGTAGAATATCAAATTAAAATGCTTAATTATAATAAAGAATTACCACTTATCCCGATAGAGCTATTTACTATGAATGGTGTTAATACAATGAGCTATGAAGTAACTGATTTAGTTAATTTGTTTAACTATATATACAATACAAGACCAAGAAGAGAAATTATTATAAACATACTATCCTCTATAGTATTTCTTATAAGTAATATTGAAAGTTATTTTTTAAAAGTGGACAATATCCTTTTTAATGAGGATTATATTTTTTTTGATTCGATATCAAAGGAAGTTAAACTAATATACGTACCTTTTAAAATGCCTATGGAGAATAAGTCTTTTAGTCAGAAAATGATTATTTTAAATCTCTTAGATGCAATAAAAAGTTCTGGGATTATGAGAGAAGATTTAAATGATTGTATTATGAAGGTAAGAGATGATTTTATAAATATAGAAGAGCTTAAAGAATTTTTAGATGATATTTCTAAGGAAAGACCATTAAGAGTAGAAAGTAATATTAAAGATAAAGCAGTTAAGGATAAAAAGAGATTTCTACCAAATTTTTTATCTAGAAAAAAGAATATCGATAATAATAGAGTTGATGATAAGGTGGAGAGTACAATATCGGAAGGATTTACCTTAAATATATTAGATGATTTAAATAATAGAAGCATATATTTAGAGAAGAATATTTACCTAATTGGAAGACTAGAGGGTTCTGTAGATATAGTACTTAATAGTAGCTCAGTTGGTAGAGTACATGGGAGAATTGAAAAAGGAAGTAATGATACTTATTATTATGAGGATTTAGGATCAAAAAATGGATCATTTATTAATGGAGAAAGACTAATTCCTAATAGAAAATATCATATAATTAGTGGAAATGAGATAAGGCTAGCTAATATTAATATGTATCTTACAGAGGGTAGGGGTTAAGCTATGAAAGAATTATGTTTAGTAGTTTATGATGAAGATAAATTATATATAGAAGAGTTTATAAAGTTCTTCAATAAAAATTACAAAAATTATTTTAAAGTAATAGGAGTAACATCAAAAGAAAATTTATTAATTCTGATAAATGAAGGTAGAACTATAGATATATTAGTTATAAATGATGAGTTATTAAAAAATAATTATGAAGTAAGTATGATAAAACTTGTAATTACTTTATTGGAAAGAGATAAAAATAACGATATTGATAAAAGGATGATTTTTAAATATCAAAATGGACATACACTTTTCAATTTAATCACTAAGATTTATTCAACCTTTTATAGCAAAAAAGACTTTAATATGGATGAATTAAGAACTAAAGCTATTACATTCTTTTCTCCAATAGGAGGGATTGGTAAAACTACAATTTCATTATTATTTGCAATAAAACTTACAAAGGCAGGAAGAAAGGTTCTCTATTTATCCTTAGAACAAATATCATCACTTGGTGTATATTTAGACACTAGTGATAAAAATAACACTATAACTGATTTATTGTATTATTCATCAGAAGGCATAGAAATAGACAATGCTATACTACAAAAAACAATTAAAAAGGATAATATAACAAGTTTATATTATATAAATCCTGTAACTTCCACATTAGATTTTGAGGAGGTAAGTGGAAAGAGCTTAATTGTAATACTTGAATCTATAAGAAAAAATATGGATTTTGATTATATAGTTATTGATTCTGGTGCAAAGATGGATAGTTTAATTACAAGGCTTCAGGAATATTCAGATAAGTTTATTGGTCTAATAGACTCTTCACTAATAAGTATGACTAAGATGTCTAAATTATTAAAAGAGTTTATAAATCTAGATAAGGTATTGATATTAGTAAATAAATACAAACTATATAATAGGGAGCAACTAGGAGAACCCTTTGAAGAGGTTTATAAAAAAGTATATTCTTATATAAATTATGATAATGAATTAGAGACACAAAATCTTAACCTAAGTGTTTTACTTGAAGCAGAAGCTATTAATAACAAAGTTAATAGCTTTTTATATAAGCTTTTAAGAGAGGAGTGGAAGGATGAATAAAGGAATTGTTTTAGTACAAATAGGTGATGATGAAAAAGAGTATGAGCTAGAAATTCCTTTAGATTTTAAGGTTAAGGTCATAGGTAAGAGCATTTTGAAGGCCTTAGGTATGGAGAATAGGAAAGATATAAAGGGTTATTATATTAAAAGTGAAAATCCAACTTGTTTTTTAAAGGGTAATGATATCTTATCAGATTATGGTATTTCCTCTGGAAGTAAAATTTATTTAATATAGGATGTAAAGGAGGAAGGTATATGGGAGATAACAAATATAAAAATACAATATTAGTATTTAATGAGTATTTTTATAATGAAGTAGATCTAGATAGTTTAGGAAAAGATGAAATAATAATTAGTAACAGTAATTTATGCGATATTAAAGTGAAAATTATAGGCTATGAGTTTCAGATAGTATTAAAGAAGATACATAATTATTGGGTTATTACCCAATCAGATAAGGTCTTTTACGCTATTAATGGTATTAAAGTGCAACGTAAAAAGCTTACTCATGGTGATCAGATAAATATTATTGATTTAAAAGATAATGAAATATTTAAAATTAATTTTTTCTTAGACTTTTCTAGTGGAAAAGAAGATTATAGTAGAGCTTGGAACATTGAAAATATAAATGAAATAAAAATAGGAAGAGCTCAAAATAATGATATTGTAATTAATGACTCTCTTATTGATGATTACCATTGCAATATAAGCTTAAGTAACAGTAATAGAATATTAAGAGACTTAGGTTCTAGATATAATGTTTATATTAATGGTAGTAAGGTTATAGATAATAGTATTTTAAAGGATAATGATTTTATTATTTTATGTGGGTATAAGCTTTTATATAAAGAAGAGAAGATATTTTATCAAAAAACAAATGTTGAAATAAATAATAAGAAAGCTGAAATAGTTAAAAGCAAGGATAATGTCCTAGATTATCCAGAGTATATTAGAACACCTAGATTTATATGGAGGGTTCCAGAAGAGAAAGTAGAAATAGTTGCACCACCTAAAAAAGCAAAAAAGCCAGGAGTGGAAACCTTCTTAAATTTAATTTCCACCTTAGGAATGAGCATTATGATTCTTTTTATGCCCTTTGGAAATCCAATTTATAGAATAGGAATGTTAATAGTTACTGTTCTTACAACACTTATAATGTTTGGATATAACACTAAAAAGGCATCAAAGGAAATAAAAAATAGAAATTTAATGTACTTAGAATATCTAGATAAAAGAGAAAAGGAAATTAAAGCTTTATATGAAAGGCAAAAGGATGTATTAAATAAATTATATCCTTCCTTAGAAGAGGCATATGAAACAGTTAATAGTTTTGAACGTAGATTATGGGAGAAATCTAGTATAGATGAAGACTTTTTAAGGATATTTATAGGTAGAGGTGTAGTTGATATATCCTTTGAAATAGAAATTCCAAAGGAGGAGTTTGGTGAGAGGGAAGACGAGTTACTTTTAAAACCTAGAGAAATTAAAGAGAAATATTCAAAAATTGAGAATATGCCAATATTTATAGATTTAAAAAACAATTGTGGTATAGGCATTATAGGTGATACCAATAATGCTATAAACTTCTTAAAAAATATTGTCTTAGAAATTGCTGCATTTCATTATTATGAAGAGGTTAATTTTATTTGTCTTTGTGATGAAGAAAGTATGGAAGACTGGATGTGGATTAGGTGGTTACCTCATATTTGGAGTAAAGACAAACAAATAAGATTTATGGGAGTTGGAAAAAAATCTTGCCATAGTATTTTAGAAGTAGTTAATTCCATTGTGTCAAAAAGAGAAGAAAAGAATGCATTCAAGATTCCCCATTACATTATGATTATCACTAATCCTATATTGCTTGAAAGCGAGAGTATATCAAAGTATTTTGATAAGGAACAGGGAGAAGATTTAGGATTAACAACTATATATATATATAATAAGCTAGAGTTAATTCCAAAACAATGTACAAAGATTATAGAAATTAAGGATAGTAATTCAGGATCTTTAATTAACATAGCAGATAGCGGCAATAAAATTGAGTTTAGCTTTAATACATTAAATAGTGAATTATTTGATAATATATCTAGAAGGATGGGGCCAATTTATGTTAAGAAAAATTATTCTGAAAGTAGTTTGCCTAAGAAGATAACCTTATATGAATTATATAAGGTTAACAACGTAAGAGAATTAAACATAGGAAATAGATGGATAGAAAATGATGTAACAAAGTCTATTAACGCACCTTTAGGGGTTAATACTAGTGGCACTCTGATAAGTTTAAATCTTCATGAAAAAATTCATGGTCCTCATGGCCTAGTTGCAGGTACAACTGGTTCTGGTAAAAGTGAATTGCTACAAACTATTATTATTTCACTAGCAATAAATTATACACCTTATGATGTTTCATTTATATTAATAGATTATAAGGGTGGTGGAATGGCTAATCTTTTCTTAAAAATACCACATTTAATTGGAACAATAACTAATCTAGATGGGAATTTAGTTAATAGATCTCTTACTCTTATTAAAAGTGAACTAAAAAGAAGGCAAAAGATATTTGCTAATTTTGAAGTTAATCATATAGATCAATATAAGAAGCTGGAGAAAAAAGACAGCAATATGGAGCCTTTGCCTCATTTGATTATTATAGCAGATGAATTTGCAGAGCTTAAAAGTGATCAACCAGAATTTATGAAAGAATTAGTTTCAACAGCGAGAATTGGAAGAAGCCTTGGAGTTCACTTAATTCTTGCAACTCAAAAGCCTGCAGGAGTTGTAGACTCACAGATTTGGAGTAATTCTAAATTTAAATTATGTTTAAAGGTTCAGGATGCAAGTGATTCAAAGGAAATGCTAAAAAAACAAGATGCAGCATTCATTGTTGAACCTGGTAGGGGATATTTACAAGTTGGTAATGATGAATATTATGAATTAATTCAAACTGCATGGAGTGGGGCAGAAAAGTATATTGATGAGGATGCTACTTCCGAAGCCATTGAGATTTCACAAGTATCTATCGAAGGAGTTAGAAAGGCAATATATTCTTCAGATAAAGAGAATGAAGGTAAAGAAAAGATTACTCAGTTAGATGAAATAGTTAATTATATTCATGATTATAGTAAATATAGAGGATATAAATCTTGTGATAAATGCTGGACAGAGCCATTAGATAATTTAATAAATATTAATAAATTTATTAAAGAAAATGATTATTTCTATAATAATGAAAGCAGAAAATATAAGAAAGTAACACCAAGTGTTGGAGAAATTGATTTCCCTAATTTACTTAAGAAAGAAACCTTTAAGATTGATTTTCAAGAGGATGGAAATGTTTTATTAGTAGGTGGAAGTGGATATGGAAAGACCACCTTCTTACAAACTTTAACTCTAAGTTTAATTTCTGAATATAGGCCTGAGGAGGTAAATATTTATATTTTAGATTTTGCATCAAGAACATTAAAGGTACTTGAAGATGCACCACATGTAGGAGATGTAATATTTAGTGATGATTTAGAGAAATTTGCAAATTTATTTAAAATAATGAGAAAAGAAATTAGTAAGAGAAAGTTAATTTTCTCTGAGGTTGGTGCAAGTAATTTAATTAACTATATTGAAGCAACAGGCAAGGTAATACCACAAATTATTATCATGGTTGATAATTTTGCAGAACTTAAAGAAATTCATGAAGCATATATAGATGAATTGTTATTTTTATCAAGAGAAGGACAAGCATATGGAATTAATTTTGTAATAACTAATTCAAGTTCTAATGGATTATCATATAAAGTATCAAATAATTTTAAAACTAAAATGTGCCTAACTTGTACAGATAAGAGCGATTATAACTCTGTACTTGGTATAAATAGAGTATACCCAACTAAAGCCAAAGGTAGGGCATTAATCCTTTTAGATGATGCATATGAAGTGCAATTTGCTATATTTGGAGAAGCTCATAAGGAATTTGAAAGAAATCATGAAATTAGAGAATTTATATTTAAAATAAATAGTAATTATAACGGAGAAAAGGCAAAGAAAGTTATAACTATTCCTGAACAATTATCTCTTGATGAGGTAATAAAAGATTATAAATTAAATAATTTTAATACAGATATACCAGTCGGTTTTGATTGTGGTTCTCTTGATTATATAGGTATTTCACTGGAGAAATATTCAAGTTTTGCTATAATAGGAAATTCTAAATCTGGGAAGACAAATATGGTAAAAAATATAATTAGTATCCTTGGAAAAAAAGGTAATACTGAATTTTATATATTTGATAATTCAGATTCAGAATTAGAAACATATAAAAATGAAGCATATGTAAAGGGATATGCAAAAGATAAAGAAGAAGAACTTAGCATACTAAACATTATACTTGATGAAGGTGAAAGACGAAAAGAACTAGTTAAGAATGATAAAGAAATACTAAAAAAGTTACCATACATTGTAGTTATAATTGATGGATTAAGTGACTTTATAAATAATATAGATAGGAAAGCTATAGACTATGTAGAAGACATAGTGAAGGTGTACAATAACTATAATATTATTACTGTTGTAACAGGAACTGATAGTGAATTTAAGAATAATCTATATTCTACTAAATTTGTAAAGGCTATTAGAGAAATCCAGTGTGGATTAACCTTTGATTATTTTAATAATCAAACATATTTTAACAATGTTAAATTAAAATATGGAACAAAAGAAAGGGAGTTGAAAGCTGGAGAAGGTTATCTAATTTTAAGTAATATCATGTATAGTATCAAAACTCCTTTGAATTAAATATTTACATTAATGTTAAAATATGTTAATATATAATGGAGAGGGGTGTGAAAAATGGCAGGAAATATAAAATTTAGTCCTGAAGAAGGAAGACAAATGGCTAACGAAATTGACAGAAGTAAGTGTGAAATAGAGGATACAATAAATAGATTAACTAACTTAATCAATGGCGAATTATGTGCAAATTGGGAAGGTGCAGCTAGCGAGAAATATGAGGAACAATATAATATGTTAAAGGAACAAGTAATGAACAAGTTTATTACAATGTTAGGTGAACTTAATTTACAATTAAATTCTATAGTTGAAACCATGGAAGCTGCTGACCAAGAAATTGCAGATCAAATTAAAATGGTTTAGAAACATAAAGTAATGACAAACAACCTGTTTAGAAATAAACAGGTTGTTTTACTAAATAAATGATTGGAGGTAAATTAAGTGGAATTTTATTATGTAAATACAAATGACTATTATCATTATAAAAAGTTGTACAAAAAATATAAGAAAATTTATGAAAAGTTATCATCAAAATATAGTGAGTTAGTTAATACTATTGATAATATAAAAAACTATAGCAATGGAATAAACCACGTAACCTCATATGATATTGATATTTATGGAAAGCCTATTGATTTATTTAATGGAAAAAGTGAAAGATGTAAGGCAAAATTAACAAGCCAATATAATTATCTTTACTATTTTTTGAATTCTATATATAGAAATATGGTAAAGGCTGAAACCCTAAAAGATTCCTACTATTCTATGTATAAACATGAGGAAGCAAATCCTAAAAAAGTAGAAGGTAGGTGGTAATGATATGGACTATAAGTTAAGTAATGATATTAATTATAGCTTGTCAAAATTTAAAAATTCAATAGCTTCTTTAAAGGACAGTGCAGTACTTGTAGAAAAGGTAATAGAGTTACTAGAGGGAGATACATGGATATCTGAAAGTAAAAAATCATTACTAAATATATTATTGCTTTCTAGTGAGTTTCATAAAAAGTTGCTTGATGTTTTAAGAGATAATTTCACTGTAGTAAATGAATTAGTAAATAATTCAGATGAATTTATGGATACTTGTCCTATCATTAAGAACTTGGAGGATTAGAAAGTGCTAAAAGCTAATGAAATATATTTATTAAATGAGGCTTTAGACAGCAAAGATATATATGGAATAAATAAGCAAACTGCCTTAGAACAAGAAATACATTCTAAAAATAAAGCTATAGATACATTAAAAAAGAAAAAAATTATTAATGACGATAATAGTATGAATGAAGTTTCATATCATATTATACGAAATCTTGATATCTTTAAAAAAGCTAATAGTTACATATGGCTAAATGATATCTTATTATCTTTAGATAATACACAGTATATGGTTTTTTTAAAAAAAGATAGTGAAGAAGATGAGTTTGAATTTAAGAAAATAATTAAAGCAGATTTAATGTATTGTTTATTAAAAGAATATAGTTTTCTATGTAAGGGGCAAGAAAAAGTCAGTGAGAAAAAGTTAAAACTCTCTTCAGATGAATTTGTAAAAGAGTATATAATAGATAAGGATTATGATGATTTAATAATTATTAGAAAAGAAGAAAATAAAAGAATTAATTATACTAGTGCTTATATAACTTACTATTTGCATGAAAATATATTATATAAATATGATGCATTAAAGGAAGAATTATATGAGATAAGTCCAATAAATTCAAGACTTGAAATAGCAAAAATATTTAATATAGAGGTAAAAAATGAGTGATTTAATAAAAATACCATTAAATGATTTTATGCCACAATTACTCTTAGATCTAACAAAAATATATGAGAATGTAAAAGAAGCTAGCGAAGATTATGAGGAGATTTCTAAGATATTATTAGCTGATGGAAACTATATTGGAAAGGGACAAGAATTTATAGAAGGTGCTAATGGTTCTACAATGGAATACTTTAATAAATTACTTCAATTTTACTCCATATCAATAACTTATTTAGCCAATGTCATTCAGGAAGAAGGCTTATTAGATAAAAAAATAGCATTGATATTAAACGACTTTATAGAAAGTAACTTATCTTAAGGGGGAAATGGAGTGGCTGATTTTTCCTTTAAAGAGGAGTCAATAAAAGCAAAAGCTAATATAGTCTCATCAGCTATGGAAAAAGCATTAGAGGAAATACAGAAAGCAGAAAGGTGCATAAAAAAATGCATAGATATTATAAGTGATGGAGATGAACTTGAAGAACTAGATTTTCCATCACAAAATAGCTTCTATGAGGAGATAGAAGAGGATATATACAAGATAAAGAGATTTGGAGATCTTTGTTGTAGTTATGATAGAGAAGTTGACAAGCCTTTTGCAGATTCATATGAAAGACTTTTAGAAAAAGTTAGCCAGATAAAAACAGAAGATATAAAAATAAAAAATAATATAGGTGTAACTGAAAAAGAAATATATTTTATAAATTCAAGTACAGTAGAACAAAGAGATAAAATAAAGGAAGAAATAAGCTTTGAGGATGTCTTGGGATATGGAGACATAGGAAAGCTAATAAAAGCAAACTATGAAATTTATTTAGAGCAAGTAGGAAGCGAGACAGGTTATATAACACTTGATGATTATATAAGCTCCATGGTAAAGGCTGGAGAATTTAACTATAAGATAATACCAGAATGGCAAGAATACTTATCTTTAGTAATAGACTGCGTACCAATAATCGGAGATGGAAAAGGAATATTAGAAAGTATTATAGGAGTAGACTTAATAACAGGAAGGGAATTAAGCTCCTTAGAAAGAGGGCTGAGTTTATTATCAGTAATCCCATTAATAGGAGACTATGCAGTAATAGTAAAGGGTGCACAAAAAGTTGTAGTGAAAGAGATTGCACAAAGTAGCATTAAAGGGCTTACAGGAGTTGGCTTAAAAAAATATGCTATTAAGGAAGGAAGTAAGTATGCATTAAAGGCATTTAATAAGGAGTTTTTGATAAACTCTCTTACTATGGTAGGTAGTAATGCATTAACGGGATTTGGAGTATCACCAGTAGCTTGTCTTTTCTTGTACCAAGGTGGTAGAATAACATTAAAGAACTGGAAGAAATTTAAAGAGGTTTTTGGTAATACTACGGGGGCTAGTAAAGCTGATAATCTATGGATAAAGTCTACATGTAATAATGATGAGTTATATAACTATTTATTAAAGAATGTAAATGAAGATGTGGCAAATAAATTTTTAAAAGAGGGCAAATGGCCAGATGGTATTCAAATACCAAAGAATTCATCAGTAGTGAATCCTGATGGCTCAATTAATTGGAGTAAAGCTGCCGAAGGAGGATATACATTAAGTGCTGATGGAACTGCAATAAAACAGCAGTTTAACCCGCAGGTTGGAGAAGTAATTGATAGATATGGTAATGCCAATGGTAGATATACATCTCCTATAATTAATGGAGATGCGTATTCGTATACAGAACGTTCATTACCATATGTAGAAGACTTATCTAATTATCATCAATATGAGGTGGTGGGAGATTTTACGAAAATCAAAGAGTATGTTGATAAATGTACAGATATAAAGTTAAAAACTGAGATTGAAACTACAGTAAGAAAATATTATAAAGGTGACTATAGCAGACTTGCATCATATAAAGGAAATGCGGCAGCAGTTGAAGGTTGGGGAAAAGGAGGAGCCATTCAATATGAATTTAGTCTTACTGTTAAACAATTAGAGGGATTAGGTCTACTTAAGGAAATTAAATAGGAGGATAAAACATGAATATAAAAGAGGCAATAAAAATTATACATGAGGAGAAATTACAAGATTATAATATGAATGAAGAAAGGGATAATAGAGAAAATGAAGTTGTGTTAAGGCATGAGAATGATAAATGGATTGTTTATGTAACAGATGAAAGAGCTAGCAAGATTACAAATTCACAAGATACGTATTCAGATGAGGAAGAAGCATTAGATGATTTTATTGATAGATTAAGAGCTGATAAAATTTTAAGAGAAATGTAAAGTTAACACTGTAAAATATAGTATGAGATGAATGCATAATAAGTTTATTAGGTCTAGTTTATGAAAATCAATAAAATAGTCAGATAAACAGACTACATAAATCAAATAATGCAGTGAATAGGGGGCAAAGGGGGAAGAGTGGAGGATAAAATTGAAAAGTAAGTTCTAGTTGATGAAACTAAAAATACTTTCTAAAATCTTTACCACCTATTCCCCTTTTCAACCTAAAGTAAAAGAAAATATCGTTGTAACTAAAATGTCGATACTACAATAGTGTCGATATTTTTTACATTGAATTAGTTTGAGAGTAAGGGATAGATAAAAAGTTAAATAGTAGATACACTACTAATAGGAGCAAGTAAAACAAGTGGTGTAAGAACGCCGTAATCTGAAAGCTAAGGAAATCTTTAGCTCAATAATTCCACTTAAAAGTTAATGGAATTAAGAACATAATATATGTAGTGGAAAAGATAGAAAAGGAAACACACTACTCATATGCATTCGTAGGTGTAAGCTCGACTAGCTAAATATAAAATTTAGAGTCTCACTTAAAAATGAAAAGAATTAAAGAGATGAAACATATAAATAATGGAACTTGGAAATAGGAACTCGGGACTAGGAAAGAGCAACTGGGGGATAGGGGGGCAGAAGAACCTAAAGAAAAATAAGAATTGAAATAGATAAAAAATCTATTTCAATAAAAATAAATGAAGATATAAGAAGTTGAAGAAAAGATAAATAATAATTAATTAGAATAAAGAATTGATAAGAAATAATTGAGTAATAGAAATAATAACTAATCAGATAAGAACTAAAGTAATACTCAATGAAGAAACTATAATAAATAATCAATCAATAAATAATAAAATAATAAAATCATCAAATTGAATAGATAACTGAAAATACAATACATCAATCAAGATAAATATATCAAAAAGCAACGATAAGGTAGTTGAAAACAGAGATCTCATAGAATGTGAATAAGAATACCGTCATGAAATGAAGCAGGAGCTAACTTGCATTGGATACCAGGTGGGCTTACTGATGGATGAACACCAGAGGCGATAATTAATAAAATACCTAATAATGATGATTATATTAAGATATCATTTATCAATTATAGGAGTGATATAAATGGATATAAAGCAAAAATTGTTAAGAGCAATAGAGAATAATAAGGTTATAGATTTTTTAGAAGGAAAAGGTCAGTATAAAATTGAGTTTCATCAATGGGTTAGTTCAAATGCTCCTACAGATATAACTCAGATTATGACTCAAGGAATATATAAGTTATATATTGAAAGACCTGATATGAATATTGATAAAGTTTTAGAAAATAAATTATTAGAAATGATGAATTTAAATGAATTTCATGTATATATTGTATTGCAAATAATATATTTTCAGTTAATAAGAGAACAGCGAGGAGACTCGCCATTTAGATTAGATATGGAGAAGTTATTAAAGAAAAATAGAGAAGCATTAATAAAGAATAAAGAAAATATGAAACAATACAAAGAATGGGGAGGAGAAGGAAAAGAAAATGGATTATGGGATGAGGTAGTTCGAATTGATACTTTATGTAAAAGAAAATGGAATATTTCAATTCTATAACGTTATTAAAGATGATGCATATTTTATATTAAAATATACTGCATAAAAAGGATATATTATAAAATATAATAAAGTTAATATAAATTATTACCATTACTCATTGCATAATTGTAATAATGCACTTAAGGTAATGAGTCAATTGAAATAGATTGGCTCATTATTTTTAGATTAAGATAAGAGTAGGTCATTACATAATGCTAAATATGAAAATAGAGAAAGTGACATGATAAAATAGTGGTAAGTGCTGAAAACACTAGCTTGAGATAAGCTCTTTAAGAAAGACAGACTCTGCCCCAAGGGGGTTAGTAAAGCTGATATATAAAAAGATGTGGGGTTAGATAAAATAAAAGCAGATGAAATAGTATCTATACCTAAAGGTAGTAGACCAAACCCGGATGCATATCTGAGTAAAGAATACATTGATATGCATTTATCTCAGTTTGATGATGGACTGTCCGTTATTCAGACAGAATGGGCATATGGAAGGTATTCAGAAACAAATGGTTTTGTAGGAGTTCCAGATGATAATACCTTATTTGTATTGCCTAAAAAATATTGTGATGAAGTAGTTTCTAGAGCAAATGGTAATATATCAGTTATTGAAAAGGAACTTGGTTTCCCAAATGAATATTTTAGTGATGGTGGTGGATTGGTAAGAATTGATGTTGACGATGTTACTGGATTTAACTTAAGACTTCCAAGCGGAAATGAAACAGGGGCTAATTCATTATGGATTCCAGGAGGATATACATCTGGAAATATACCAGAGGCAATTTCTGATATAATACCATTGAATAAAACAACAATAAGTAGAGTTAATGTAGATTAGGAGAAAAGAAAAATATGAATTATAATGATTTGATAAGTAGAGCAATTCAAAATGACGAAATTGAAAATCTGTTATGTGGGAAAAAACCATATGAAGTAGAAGTATCGAGGTTTACATCAGATGTATTTCCTACAGATATCAATTCAGTTTTAGTAAATTGTTTTTATAAGCAATATAAAAATATAGAAAAAATAAATGAATTATTTGAAAATAGTTTGCAACATATGTTAAAAGATAATGCGTGTAATGTTTATATAGCTATTTTATATTTTGATGCATGCATTTTTCAGGAGGAAATTAGAAAAGCAACATTTTTTATCAATAAAGAAATCTTAGAAAGAAATATAAAAGAAGCAGTTGATAAAAATAAAGATGAGTTATCCCAAGGGGTAATCTTTGAAAATGGGATGAAAAAAAGTAATCCTTTAAAAAACATTGAGAATTTTAGCAAGTATTACGAAAAAAAGTATAAATTTAGTATTGTTTAAATTATGCTTATAAATTAAGAATTAGTAATAGAGTGATTTAACCCATCTAAAAGATAATAACAATTATTTAAAGGTAAATGCATAACTTAAAGTAAAATAACTGTATAAATATAATAAAGTGAAAATTATAATAAAATCAACAAGTGTAGTTTAATATTGCAATTCATAATATTAATAATGTAGTTAAGTAATTAAAAGGTTAATGTTTCAGTAGTAGGAGCATTAACCTTTTTTTCTTATACTGATAAAAGTAAATATATAATGCAGAGTGTAGAAATAAAAGAAGTAGCATGATAAAATAAGGTTAATAGATTGAAGGAAATTAATGTTAAAAATCTAACTACATAACATTAAAAATGATAAGTGATTAAAAGTAGTTAAAAAATAGTATGAAGGTTTGAAAATACTAGGCTGATAGAAAAGACAGACTCTGCCCCAAGGGGGTTAGTAAAGCTGAGATAAATACAGCTGAAAGTATAAAGAATATTATTAATAGTAAAGGATATTCAGTGGATGAATTCGCTAAATTATTGCATCCTGATAGAATATTAACTGATTCAGAGAAATTGTTAGTGGATTCTATAAGAAAAGATATAGAAATACCATCAGCAGATGCATTAATGTGTAAAACAATACCTCAAAGTGATATATATAAGTATCTATATAATGAATATGAGGGAGTAAGAGGTTTCACAGCTGTAGAAGAACATAGGGCTAATTTAAAAACTCTACTTGATAAATATAATGACGCAAGATTAGATTACAATAATACAGCATTTAAGACGACAACTGGTGTTGATGGTATTTCACAGTCTGTTGGATTACCAGATAAATTTTATGGGACAATAGAATATAAAGTTAACGATGTAGATAAAATATCTATCCCAGACTGGAAACCTAAAGCTGATGATTATCCTTATACAGGAAAAGCATTTACAGGTAGTACTGATGTTGTTTTACCTGAATATTTTCAAGATACTAGAAAATTTGTGGATGGAGATATTATTAAGATTATAGATAGTAATACAGGGAAAGTTGTACAACAATTTATTTATGACATAGATACAGATATAAAGTGGGTTATGATAGGAGGAAATTAAAGTGATATATGCTATTTATAAAAATAAAATATATTTAGCCAACGTTAGACAATCAAAAGTTAGATTAAAAACAAGAGTTGCTGAACTAGGATTTAATGAATTGGTTGACTTAGCTGGCAATGTTCATAAAGATATATTTATAAAAGAAGTGGATATGAATGATGTGGATATCATATATGAGGTAGAGTATAGGGTTCTATATAGAGGAAATGAATACAAGTGTTTAAAAGTTGCTAAGGAAACAGTAGATATAAACTATATAACTATATTTACGAGTGATTCTGATATTGCTAACAAGTGTGGATTTATAAAAAAGGAGCAATTTATTTTTGATAAAGATGTATCTTTAGATGAAATAGATGCATTAATTGAAATAAAGAAGCCTATATTAAAATTTAGTCACTTAAAAGAGCAAAAAATAAAGATAGATGAAAAGAATATTAGAGATTATCTATCAAATATTATTGAATAGTAACTGCAAAATAATATTATAATTGAATTCATAATAAGGATAAACAAACAATGGTTATATTTTATAATATATTATGAAAAAAATTACTGCATAATATTAATAATGAAGTTAAGGAAGTTAAAAGGTTAATGTTTCAGTAAATGTAGCATTAGCCTTTTTTCTTGTAATGCTGAATGTAGAAATAAAAGAAGTAGCGTGATAAAATAAGGTTAACAGTTAAGGGGAATTAAGGTTAAAAAGCAACAAATGGTGGTAAGGGTTGAAAACACACAACTTTACCACTAAAAATGAAAAGACAGACTCTGCCCCAAGGTGGTAGGAGTAGCTGCCGCTTTTAAAAAGAAGATAAGCCAAATGTCGCAAAATGACCGTGTATCAGCGGTAAGGACTGAAGTAAATCCATTAATACACCATGAATATGGATTAATATAAGATTAGTCAAATATATTTATGGTACTTCATTATGACGAAGCATTTAAAAATAAGAGTGTAGATACTAGATGAAATTTTGAAGTAACCACAAAAAAGGTGATTAAATAATGTATTGCGTAATACAAAAAATAGATACATTAGTTGAAGAAATAGAAAAAGAGTACAAGAAAACAGATGAATATATAACTCACGAGAAACATAGAAAGATAATCAATAAATACTTAGAGCATAAAGCGGATTTTGAGAAGATATATGGACAAAACTCTTATGATAAATGCTATGATATAGTGTGAAACACTTAGGAATAAGGAGATGCTAGAGAATATAAAAAATCAATATGAAGCATCTAAAGAGTGGGAACGTAGTTATTATGAAAATTTTAAAGGTAACTACAATAATTATGATTTATATGGTAGTTATCAGAGTAATAAAAATAGTAACCACAATGAGGAAGATAAAAGTAAATATAAGAAACTATATAAGACTTTAGCAAAGGCATACCACACGGATATAGTAAAAGATGAAGCGGAAAAGAAGAACTTTATTTTAGAAATTGAAAATGCTATAAGTTTAATTAAGCCAAAAGTAGGTGAAAATTATTTAATTGAGAATTGCAATGAAAAAAGAAAATTTAACAATGCAGTTAAAGAAGTTAAAAAGGTTAATGTTTCAATAGTGGAGCATTAATCTTTTTTTCTTGCAATGATAAAAGTGAATATATAATGCCGAATATAGAAATAAAAGAAGTATCATAATAAAATAAGATTAACAGGTTTAAGGAAATTAATGTTAATAATCTAACTGCATAACACTAAAAATGGTAAATAATTAAAAGTAGTTAAAAAATAGTATAAGGCATTGAAAATACTAGTTTGATAGAAAATACAGACTCCGCCACAGGGTAGTAAGTAAACCTCTATTTATGCGAGAATATTGTCTCGAAATAAGAGGTATTAAACAATAAAAATAGAGTAAATAACTTAAGGTATCTAAAAATGCTTAATAAATTTAAATTTTAGGATATAGCACTAATAACAAAAGTTAAATATAATATATTATTAGTAATTAAATAGGAGTTTTATTATGGAAAGTCCCTAAATTAACGCCTTTAGTAATATTTATAATTTGTTCAGCAATAAATGATAATTTAAACTATATTGAATATTTAATTATTAGATATAGAAAAAGAGTAGATAAACAAATATATAACATAAATAGTAATGATAAAGTTTGTAAAGTAAATAAAAATATAAAAGAATTATTTAAAGATTTATTTAAATAACCTAAAAAAAGACCTTAAAGTGTTAATTCAGCACTAAGGTCTTTTTTATGTTTAGAATATATAACAGATAAATTAAAGAAATTTATAGTAAAAGCTAAAAGTGATAAATTGTACAAAATAAACTAATATAAAATGTGCAAATTAACAATTATATTAAAATAGCAATTTTGTTATATTTTTTGATGTTATAGTACAAGAAATGGTAATACTTTTATTTTATAATTACATTATCATATATTAATTAATAAGTTTTAAATATCTTAAAAAAATTTAATTATATAAGAATAGAGGGTGGATATATGTTTGGTAAATTATTAAATTACGAAGTAAATAATAAAGAAATTACAATAAAATATGAAAATAGTGAAGCAGTAATAACAATTATTAATGATGAAGTTATTAATTTCTTTGTACCATTGCATAGAAAAGAGAGAAATTCAAAAGCAGTTGAAAAATTAATATTAGGAAATTCTAGTTTTTCAATAGAAAAAACTGAAAGCAGTTTAAATATAGAAACAGCAAAACTTAAAATTAATATTGGTGATGAATTTAAAGTTGATATTTTTGATAAGAATGAAAAGGTTTTATGCAGGGACTATAGAGATGAAAGATTACCTTTCAAAAGAAGAGGAAATGGTCTTGAACTTGCAGCAGAAGAAGGACATGTTTTAGATGGACATCAGGACTTTAAAGTTTATGTCTCAAAAGTTATGGAAGAAGATATGTATTTCTATGGATTAGGAGAAAGAACAGGCGCTTTAAATAAAAAGGGATATCATTATAGAAATTGGAATACAGACGATCCTAGTCCACATGGGGAGACATTCCAACAATTATATAAATCAATTCCATTTTTAATATCAATAAAAGATGAAGAAGCTTTTGGAATATTTTTTGATAATCATTTTGAAAGTCATTTTGATATGGGAAAGGAAAATTCTGATTATTATTACTTTGGAGCCGTTGATGGTAATTTAGACTACTATTTTATTTATGGACCATCAGTAAAGAATGTTGTAAATGAATATACAAATCTTACTGGTAAGACACCTCTTCCTCAACTTTGGACATTAGGTTACCAACAATGCAGATGGTCATATGCACCTCAGGAAAGAGTTATGGAAATAGCAAAAGCTTTTAGAGAAAAAAATATTCCATGTGATACAATCTATTTAGATATAGATTATATGGATGATTTTAGAGTATTTACTTGGGATAAGAAGAAATTTAAAGATCCGAAAGCATTTACTGATGAACTAAAAGAAATGGGCTTTAAAGTTGTAACAATAATTGATCCAGGAGTAAAGATAGATAAGGGATATAATATATATGATGAAGGAATAAAGAATGAGTATTTTGCTAAGGACAAAGATGGAATAGTATATAAAAATAGAGTTTGGCCTGGCGATTCAGTTTACCCTAACTTTATGAGTTCTAAAGTTAGAAGCTGGTGGGCAGAAAATCAAAAAATTATGATAGATTCAGGAGTATCTGGAATATGGAATGATATGAATGAACCTGCAAGTTTTAATGGACCTTTACCTGATGACGTTATGTTTGATGAAGATGGTCTAGAAGTTCCACATAAGGAAATTCATAATATATATGGTCATATGATGAGTAGAGCTACTTATGAAGGAATAAAGAATACTACTAATAAAAGACCATTTGTAGTAACAAGAGCATGTTATGCAGGAACACAAAAATACTCAACTATTTGGACTGGAGATAACCAAAGTACATGGGAACATTTAAGAATGTCAATTCCAATGCTTATGAACTTAGGATTAAGTGGACTTAGCTTTTGTGGAACTGATGTTGGAGGATTTGGTCATGATTGTACAGGTGAGCTTTTAAGTAGATGGGTACAAGTTGGAGCATTTACACCACTATTTAGAAATCATGCTGCAATGGGAACTAGGGACCAAGAACCATGGACATTTAATAAAGAAACTGAGGATATAAATAGAAAATATATCAAGCTTCGTTATAAGTTACTTCCATATTTATATGATTTAATGTGGAAATGTGAAAATACTGGAGCACCAATTATAAGACCATTATTATTTAATTATCAAAATGACAAAAATACTTATGAAATAAATGATGAATTCCTTTATGGAGATAGTATATTAGTTGCTCCTATTGTTGAACAAGGCATGAGACAAAAACTTGTATATTTACCTAAGGGAAACAAATGGATAGATTTTTGGACTGGAGAAGAACATAATGGTGGAAAGTATATAATAAAGGATGCACCGTTAGATACTTGTCCTATATTCATAAAAGAAGCTTCAATAATACCTATGGCTATAGAGCAAAATTATATTGGTGAAAAAGAAAATAATGAATTAATTTTAAATATTTATTTAGACAATGATATTGAAGAGTTTAAATACACTCATCACCTTGATGATGGCGAAAGTTTTAATTATAAAGAAGGAATATACAATGAGTATGAAATAGTTGTATCAAATAGAGAAGAAGTTAATATTACTTTTACTACCAAAAGAAATAATTACAGTAAGAAATACTCAAAGGTAAAGTTTATAATAAACAACTTAAATAATAAAAATATTATTTTAAATGGAGAAAAAGCAGTTTTATCTAATAATACAATAGAATTAAATATTTAAAATACAAATGCTAGTAGTATATAAAAATCTACTAGCATTTACTCTTCAATTTACATAGAATTTATTAAAATAACGTTATTTAATGAATTCAACTACATCTTCAAAGGATCTTCTTGTTTTAGGGGTAGGATTTTCATTTCTATATCCAAGTGCTAACATACAGGATAAATTAAAATGATCAGTATCTAAAATATTCTTTTCAGATAGTATTTTAGTTACAGCTTCAGAATCAAAACTGCCTATAGCACAAGAGTCAATTCCAAGTAAAGAAGATGTAGTTAACATTGTTCCAAGAGCAATATACGTTTGTTCTCTTGAATAATGGTTTATTTCGTTCTTATTATTTTTAAATCTAGTTTCATTTACGTTCTTTATCATATTTAGCCTTGTATCCACAGCTTCTTTTGGGAACCCCTTATCTTCACTAAATAATTTTTTAAAATATTTAGAATCGAAATTTAAATCATCAGCAGTTCTATTTAGAATTAAAATTAAATGACTGCAAGTTGGTAATTGTTTCTTTCCACCAAATGTAAGGCTAGCTAATTCATCTTTCAAAGCTTCATTGGTAATAACTAAGAACTTCCATGGTTCTATTCCTATTGAACTAGGAGATAATCTGCCACTTTCTAAAATTAACCTTAAATCCTCATCCTTAATCTTTTTATTTTTATCAAATTCTTTACAGGCATATCTAAAATTTAATGCATTTAAAATTTCATTATTTTTCATATTAATAGCTCCTTTATAATTCATTTTTCTACGATTTACAAGTAGAATTATAATGTATGTTTTTTACTAGTATAGTAAAAAACATACATTTAAACAAGTGGGAAAATTTTCTTTAGTTGCTTATAAAAATGTAAGTAATGGAGGAGTTTTTTATTAAAGATATTATATTATTATATAAAAGTTGACATAGAAAATAAAAAGAGATATTATATAAACAAATTAATTGTATAAAATTAAATTTAACAAAATATAAATTTGAAATTAATGGAGGAATAATTATGGATTTTTATGATTTTAGCGCAAAAGATATTAATGGACATGAAATAAATATGAATGAATATAAGGGGAAAGTATTATTAGTAGTTAATACTGCAAGTAAATGTGGATTTACACCTCAATTAAAAGATTTAGAAGAACTTTATAAAGAGTATAAGAGTATAGGATTAGAAATATTAGGTTTTCCATGTAATCAATTTTTAAATCAAGAGCCAGGAAACAATAGTGAAGTTAAAAATTTCTGCGAAATTAATTATGGTGTTACATTTAATATGTTTGAAAAGATAGATGTTAATGGAAATAATGCTCATCCTATATTTAAATATTTAAAAAGTAAGGAAAAAGGTATTTTAACTAGTGAAATAAAATGGAACTTTACTAAGTTTTTAATTGATAAAGAAGGAAATGTGGTAAAAAGGTATTCTCCAACAACAGCACCTTCTAAGATAAGAACTGATATTGAAAAATTAATAGCTAAATAAATAAGTTTATTAATAGCTTTTAATATTGACATAAGAGCTTTTAAAATGTAAAATCATTTTAAATTTAATAAAATTAAATTTGATAAATTTATTTTATGTAGGTGAAGTTTATGAATAATTATAATTATCTAAAATTAGATAATCAAATATGCTTTTCTTTGTATGCAGCATCAAGAGAAATAATAAAATTATATAAGCCAATATTAGATGAATTTAATCTTACTTATACTCAATACATAACAATGCTTGTATTATGGGAAGAGGAAAAAGCTACAGTAAAGCATCTTGGTAATAGATTACATTTAGATTCTGGAACATTAACTCCACTTCTTAAGAAATTGGAGGGGATGGATCTTATAAAAAGATATAGAGATAAAAAAGATGATAGAGTAGTTATAGCTGAATTAACTGAAAAGGGAAAAGAACTTAATGAAAAAGTTAAAGATGTTCCAAGTAGAGTATTTTGTAATATTAAAATAACAGAAGAAAAAGCTATAGAATTAAAAAGAAGCTTAGATGAAGTTCTAAAAAATTTAAAATAATTATAAAAAGTATCAGTTGTGGAGTGATTTACAAATTATTCTAACGATGATACTTTTTAAATATTAATACTGATAAAATAATATAAGACTTTATATAAATATATTGACAGCATAAACTAAAAGTATTAGTATTTAAATGTAAGTAATCGATTTAAGTGAATATTGATTGTTACTGATTCGATCAGGCGAGACCTTAAATAATTAAAAAGAGATTATATAGATCACTTTTTATTAGTTGAGGTTTTTATTATTTATAATATAAACTAATAAAAAATGTAATGCACTTATTAGAGTATAAAATAAAAGAATGAGAGGGCAAGCATGATAATAAAAAAAATATTTAATAATAATGCGGTAGTAGCAAAAGATTCATCTAACCGTGAAATAGTTGTTATGGGCTGTGGAATTGCATTCAAAAAGAGTGTAGGTGAATATTTAGATGATAATAAAATAGAAAAAACTTTCATTTTAAAAGAAAAGCAAGCTTCAGAAAAATTTAAATTATTATTAGAAGATATTCCAAGCGAGCAAGTTTCTCTTTGCTATGACATTATTGAATATGCTAGAAACATATTAGGTACTAATTTAAATGATTACATATATGTTACCCTTACAGATCATATAAGTAATGCTTTAAAATTAGAAAAAGAAGGATTAAACCGTTCAAATGCATTAATTTGGGAAATAAAAAAGTTTTATCCTAAAGAGTTTGCTGTAGGTATAAAGGCTATTGAATTTATAGAAATTGAACTTGGTGTTAGATTACCCGAAGATGAAGCTGGAAATATTGCACTCCATTTAATAAATGCTCAAATAAATAAGTCATATAACAATGTTGAAAATGTGGCTAAACAAACTAAGATGGTGAAAGATATACTAAACATTGTTAAATATTCAAATAATGTTAACCTTGATGAAGGGTCTTTAAGTTATGAGAGATTTGTAACTCATTTACGATTTTTCTTCCAAAGGTTAAATAAAAATGAAAAAATTGAAACTGAAAATGATGACTTTTTATTAGAACAAGTTAAAGGAAAGTATAAAGATGCTTATAATTGTATGTTAAAAATAGAAAAATATCTTAACAAGGATTTATCTAGTGAAGAACAGTTATATTTAACTTTGCATGTACAAAGACTTACACATAAATAACTTAATATGGATTGTTACTGGTAATGCAGGCGAGACCGAATTAGATAGAATAAATTTATATTCTTTTGGTTTGGCCTTGCTTTTTTATATATAGAATAAGATAGAGGAGAGATTTAGCATGAAGTATGAAAATTTAGCAAAAGATATACTAAAAAATGTCGGCGGAAAAGAAAACGTTAATAGCGTAACTCATTGTATTACACGTTTACGCTTTAAGTTAAAGGATGAGAAAAAAGCAAATACAGATATTTTAAAGAATATGGACGGTGTAGTAACTGTAATTCAAAGTGGTGGTCAATATCAAGTTGTTATTGGTAACCATGTGCCTGATGTATTTAATGATGTACTTGAAGTTGGAGGATTACAAAATTTAGCAAGTTCTGGTTCAGAGGAATCAGAAGAAAAAATGAGTCTTTTTAATAAATTTATAGATATTATTTCTGGGATTTTTGCACCAACACTTGGAGTTTTAGCAGCAACTGGTATGCTAAAAGGATTTAATGCATTATTTTTAGCATTAGGATGGTTAACACCAGAATCAGGAACTTATCAAATTATACAGGCTATTGGGGATTCATTATTTTATTTCTTCCCAATATTCTTAGGATATAATGCTTCTAAGAAATTTAAAACAAGTACTTATTTAGGAATGTTAATTGGAGCTGCATTAGTATATCCAAGTATTTTAGGATTAATGAATGGTACTCCATTATATACTCTATTCCAAGGAACTATGTTTGAATCACCAGTTCATATTACTTTCTTAGGTATTCCAGTAATATTAATGAATTATACATCAAGCGTAATTCCAATAATAGTTGCAACATACTTTGGTGGAAAGATTGAAAAGGGATTCAAAAAAATAATTCCAGATGTTGTAAAAACATTCTTAGTACCATTATTCACTTTATTAGTAATAGTACCATTAACATTTATTGTAATTGGACCAATAACAACATGGTTAAGTAAAATGGTAGGAACAGGATCACTTTCTCTTTATAACTTCTCACCAGCAATAGCAGGTTTATTATTAGGTGCATTCTGGCAAGTATTTGTAATCTTTGGATTGCATTGGGGATTAATACCAGTAACTTTATTAAACATGGCAACTATGGGATACGATTCAGTATTAGCAGGAATGTTTGCAGCATCATTTGCACAAACAGCTGTTGTAATAGCTATATTTATTAAGACAAAAGATAAGAAGTTAAAATCATTATCAATACCTGCGATTATATCAGGAATCTTTGGAGTAACAGAACCAGCAATTTATGGTATTACACTGCCAAGAGTTAAAACCTTTGTAATAAGCTGTATTGGAGGAGCAATTGGTGGAGCAATTATTGGATTTACAGGAGTTAAACAATATGTAATGGGAGGACTTGGATCTTTCGGATTCTTTAACTTTATAAACCCAGCAAATGGTGATACTAGCGGAGTGATTAATGCATTAATTGCAGTAGCAATAGCTATGGTGGTAAGTTTTGTTTTAACTATAATTGTATATAAAGATGAAGAAGTTAAAGAAACAGTTAAAGAAAGCAAGAGTGAAGAACTAATAAATAAAGAGGTTATTGCTAGTCCATTAGCAGGTAAAATAGTACCATTACATAATGTAAAAGATGAAGCTTTTGCACAAGGTGCTTTAGGTAAAGGAATTGCAGTATTACCTTCAGAAGGTAAAATAGTTTCACCAGTAGATGGTGTATTAATAACTCTATTTCCAACTTATCATGCAATGGGAATTAAATCAAATTCAGGTGCTGAAATATTAATTCATGTAGGAATGGATACAGTAAAATTAGATGGCAAATATTTTGTACCTAAAGCTCAGCAAGGAGATGTTATTAAAAAAGGTCAAGTATTATTAGAATTTAACATAAAGGCAATAAAAGAAGAAGGCTTTGATATTGTTACTCCAATAATCGTAACTAATTCAAATGATTATCTAGATGTAATAGAAACAAAAGAAAAAGACATTGCTTTTGAAGAAGATTTATTAAATGTAGTAATTTAAGAAGATTAAATATAGTAATCTCATTCCTCTGATTAAGATAAAGGAAGGAGATTAATATTAAAGGAAAGTGAGGAAATAATATGAGTTTTAAAGAAGGCTTTTTATGGGGTGGTGCAGTAGCAGCAAACCAATGTGAAGGAGCTTATAACGTAAATGAGAAAGGGCTTAGCACAGCTGATGTTGCTACAGCAGGAGCATTAAATAAGCAAAGACAATATACAGATGGTATAGTAGAAGGAGAATATTATCCTTCTCATGAAGCTATAGATTTTTATCATAGATATAAAGAAGACATTGCTATGTTTGGAGAAATGGGATTTAAGTGTTTCAGAACATCAATAAACTGGACTAGAATATTCCCAAATGGAGATGAAACAGAACCAAATGAAGAAGGGTTAAAATTCTATGATAATCTTTTTGACGAATGTTTAAAATATGGAATTGAGCCTGTGGTTACTATTTCACACTATGAAATGCCATATGCTTTAGTTGAAAAATATGGAGCATGGAGAGATAGAAAACTAGTAGATTTTTATGTAAACTACTGTAATACTATATTTAACAGATATAAAAATAAAGTAAAGTATTGGATGACATTTAATGAAATTAATGTTATAGCATTACATCCTTTTATACCAGCTGGAATTAAATTTAAAGAAGGCGAAAATAAAATGGAAGTTTGCTATCAAGCTGCTCATCATCAATTAGTAGCAAGTGCTAAAGCTGTTAAATTAGGTCATGAAATTAATCCTGACTTCAAAATAGGATGTATGGTACTTTTCCCACAAGCTTATGCAAAAACATGTAATCCAGACGATGTACAACTTACAAATGACTTTATGTATGGAACTTATTATTTTGCTGATGTACATGCAAGAGGATATTATTCAAATAAAGCTAAGAAATTCTTAGAAAGAAATAAGGTAAAGCTTAAGATTGAAGAAGGAGACGATGAAATCTTAAGAGAAGGAAAGGTTGACTATATAGGATTTAGTTACTATATGACATTAGTTCAATCTTCTGATAAAAATGAAGAAGATATAAAAGGAAATATGCTAGGTGGAGTTAAAAATCCTTATTTAGAAGCATCAGATTGGGGATGGCAAATTGATCCTAAAGGATTTAGAATTGCTTTAAATAATTTATATGATCGTTATCAAATTCCACTATTCTGCGTAGAAAATGGATTAGGTGCTGTAGATGAAGTAGAGGAAGATGGATCAATTAATGACGATTATAGAATAGAGTATTTAAGAAAACATATAGAAGAAATGAAAAAAGCTGTTGAAATAGATGGTGTTGATTTAATGGGATATACTCCTTGGGGATGCATTGATTTAATTAGTGCTGGAACAGGGGAGATGAAAAAGAGATACGGATTTATTTATGTAGATAAAGATAATGATGGAAATGGTACACTAGAAAGAAAGAA
Source organism: Clostridium sp. MB05 (assembly GCF_046581255.1). Taxonomy (NCBI): domain Bacteria; kingdom Bacillati; phylum Bacillota; class Clostridia; order Eubacteriales; family Clostridiaceae; genus Clostridium; species Clostridium sp. MB05. The sequence goes on from NZ_CP174370.1 coordinate 2,297,493, forward strand.
GAAAAAGAGTTTTGACTGGTATAAAAATGTTATAAAAACTAATGGGGAAAATTTATATTAAAGTAGTACTGAATATATTGATTTAGGTAATGATGGATTTAATGAATAGAGTTAAATGAGTATCAATAAATATACAAATTCTATTAAGAGTTAGCAAGTAAGTTTAAATTCTTACTTGCTATATTTATTTCTGAGAAAAGTTTTCACATTACTAAATATAAGTGGATTTATATATTAAAATTTTAAGATATTATATAATTAATATATATTCTAAAATTAAGATTATTTTATATAATAAAATAAATTCTAATGCAAAATGGAGGTTTTTATGGACACTTTTATATATGAGAAAGTAAATTTAAATAACAATTTACCTGCAATGATAGCATATGTAGGAGAAGAGAATATTGATATAAAAAAACATTACTATATAGCCCCTCATTGGCATAGAAGCATTGAAATGACATTAGTTACAAAAGGTGAAATAAGGGTGCTTATTAATAATAAAAGTATAACTGTTAAAAGTGGAAATTTTATTTTGGTAAATAGCGGAGAGGTTCATGAACTTGAAAAATATCCAGATGAAACAGGTGGAGCAGTTATTTTAATTTTATCATATGATTTTATAAAAAAAATATATCCTAATATTGATAATGTTCAATTAGACATTAATATTTCTAATTATAAAAAAGATAGATTACTAGAGATATTTTTAGAAATGAAAGATTTTTTTTTGAATCCAATGGAATTAGATTATATTAAGATAAATGCCTATATTCATGAGATTCTATATATTTTATTATCTAATTATATGATTCCTAAAATTGAAGATTATAAGAAGGACTATTTTAAATATAAAGAAAGACAAAAGGAAATTTTAACATATATTAATGATAATTATAGAGAAGATTTAACTTTGGATAATATATCTAAACATTTCTATATGAGCAATGAATATTTTTCAAGAAAATTTCACCAGTGGTTTGGTATTACTTATAAATTATATTTAAGCAACTTTAGAACTTATAAAGCATATGAAGATATCATAAATACTGATAATAATATTCAAGATATTGCAATTTCTCATGGGTTTTCAAATGTTAAGTCTTTTATAAGTTTATTTAAACAAAAGTATAACATGACTCCATTTAAATATCGTCAGTATTTTAATGAATCAAAAAGTGACAATAAAATGGACAAAAAACAACAACAATAATTCAATAAAAGATGATAACATTTAAATAGAAAGATAAATGCGCATAGTTCAATATAAATGAAGTATGCGTTTATTTTTACAATTTTATGAAAACGCTTTAATTTATTATAAAATATATAAACTTAAAGTTTAATATTTTAAATTTATGTGTTTAAAAAAGAGGTGGAAGAATGAAAAAATTAGTTTTAGACATTGGAGGCAGTGCAATAAAATATGCTGTTATGAATCATAGAGCTGAAATATTTCAAAAAGGGGAGGTTCCTACTCCATTAGATACTATAGAAAATTTAATGGAGGCAATCAAATCAATTTATGAAGAGATTAAAGATGAAGTAAATGGTATTGCTATTAGTATGCCAGGCAATATTGATTCAGCAATTGGTGATGTTTATTCGCCAGGTGCATTATCATACAACGCAAATGTTAACATTATTGATAAAATTCATGAACATATTAACTTACCAATTTCTGTTGAAAATGATGGGAAAAGCGCTGCATTAGCTGAAGTTTGGAAAGGTAATTTAGCTAGTTGTTCAGATGGAATCGTTATGATTTTAGGAACTGGTATTGGTGGTGGAATAATTAAGGATCGTAAAATTCACAAAGGAAATCACTTTTTTGCTGGTGAATTCTCATATATTATGCAAGATACTAATAATTTAGACTTTCATAATGCATTTGCCCTTAAAGGAAGTACATCTGCACTAATAATGGAAACTGCAGCTATAAAGAAAGTTGAGCCTCGATCTATAAATGGGCATGATGTATTCAAGTGGATTAATGATAATGATCCTGATGTATTAGAGGTTTTTGAAAGATTTACAATGAATTTAGCTATTCAAATATATAATTTACAATGCATCTTAGATCCAGAGAAAATTTTAATTGGTGGAGGTATTTCTAAACAACCAATTTTAGTGAAAAAAATTAGAGAAAATTTAGAAAAAATATATGCAAAAATTCCATTTGATATTCCACATGCCATAGTAGATACATGCAAATATTTTAATGATTCTAATTTGATTGGAGCTTTATATAATTACTATCTGCAATTTCCAGAAGAATAAACTAGGAGAAACATCAAAGAATGTAAGAAATAAAAAGGAGAGAAGTTAAAAATGGGTAGAAAATATTCACAAGAATTATTAGAGAAAATTAAAGAAAAACAAGAAGTAATAAATTATAAAGGCACAAAAGTTTTAGTAAAGAATATTCCTGACAGTGATGAAAAAGGCGCAATGGATCCTCGTCTTTATAAGGATATGAAAAAACAATTTACAATAATGAGATTTATGCCAAAAGGCATGATGAAAATGGATACATCACCTAAGTCAATTGGTAAATTAAGAGCTATGTTTGGAGAAATTAAAAGTACTCCTATAGTTGAAAAGAATATTGATATTATACATGAAACTGTTAAAGCTAATGATGGATATAGCATACCAATTCGTATTTATAAATCTAAGACTATGAAGGAAAATGCACCAATTCTTTATTTCATCCATGGTGGTGGATTCTTTGGTGGATCTCCTGATGTTGTAGAGGAGTTAGTAAAATTAATTGTTGAAAAAACAGATATTTTAGCTGTATCAGTTGACTATCGTTTGGCACCAGAAAATCCATATCCAACTGGTCATGAGGATTGTTATTCTGTATTAAGATGGATATATGATAAAGCTAATACTTTAGGAGGAGATAAGAAGAATATCTTTGTTGCAGGGGATAGTGCAGGTGGAAACTTAACTCAATATTGTACAACAAAAGATTTAGAAAGTAATTTAGGAATGGTAAAGGGACAATTATTACTTTATCCTACTGTTAATATGGCAGGTATTGAAGATGAATATTTTAAATGGAGTAAGGATGAATATGAAATGGCTCCTAAATATAAATCTGGTCTTGAAATGATGCTAGGTATGTTTGATGGATTATCAGGAGGATTAAAGGATGTTTTAGGTACTGACGATGTTAAAAATGGTTACTTAACTCCATATATTAGAGATTTAAAAGGCTTACCTCCTACACTTGTTACAGTTGGAGAACATGATTATTTAAAGGTAGAATGCTTAGCATATGCAGCAAAGCTTACTAAAGCAGGAGTAGATACTACAACTATATTATATAAAGGGTTAGGACATGCTTATGGTGATAACATAGGAGTTTATCCACAAAGTGAGGATTGTGCAATAGAAATGGGTAATTTTATTTTAAAATATAGCAAATAAAATTATAAATAAAGGGTGAAAAGGGTATGAAAAAGAATTATGTAGTTGGTTTATCAATTATCGGAGTTCTATTGATAATATTTGCATTTACTGATTTACAGATTTCTAATGCTATTTATAATCCAACAAGTGAATTTGGATTAATATTTGAAGCTATTGGTGAGTTTCCTGCAGCAGTTGTTGCAACATTTTGTACAGTAGGTTTAATGCTAACTAGAAATAAAGATAAATCAGTAAAATATATTTTAGGGACAATTGGCTATATTATTATTTTGTGTTTATTCTCATTTATGGCAGCATCCTTACCAATAAAATATTTTAATGGACCTAAATTATTGATTCCTATACTTGCTGTTTTATATATTGCAGCTTCTTACTTTATTGCTAAGAAATATTCTATTACTAATAGAGATGAATTACGAAATGCAGCTATTGTTGGTGTATTAACATTTGTATTTGTTATAATTTCTTTCAACTTAATTAAATTAGGCTGGGGAAGAGAACGTTACAGGCATATGGTTGCAGCGGGATCCTTTGATGGATTTTCAATGTGGTTTATTCCTCAAGGAAAAGCAGCAAGTAATGAGTTTATGTCATTCCCATCGGGACATAGTGCAAATGCAGCAATTATGATTTGGATTACATTAATACCTACTTTCGTTGCTAGGTTAAAGGAAAAGAAAAAATGGTTTGTGGGTTTTGCAGCTTTATGGACAATAATAGTTCCAATTAGCAGAGTTATAGTAGGAGCTCATTTTGCATCAGATGTTACAATGGGGGTTACAATAACGTTAGCAATATTTACATTATTGAAAAATAAATATATAAAAAATTTAGATGTGAAAAATAGAGAAGAAATCATGTCTACACAACTATATGATTAAAAAAAGTATTATTAACTTATTCTAAAAACTCTCGCGACTGGATTTGCTGACGTAGTTATTGGATATTTTGTAATAGTACCTACACTAACTGAAGATAGGTTAGCTTTAGAAAGGGCATAAATATAAAGGTTCTCATTTTCTTATAGAAAGTGAGAGCCTTTATATTTTATTTATATAATAATTTTACTTAGGACTGATTTTAATATAAACAATAGACATTTTTTAAAATTAGATAGTAAATAAAACTTATACTTAAAAAAAGTTAGTTATCTATTTTTATAGACATTTGTATTGTAAAATGTTAAAAAGAATATATAGGTTCTATTAAAATTTATACTATAGAAAGTATTTATTAAAAGTACGGAGTGATTTATATGGAAGAAAGATTACAAAAATACATGGCAAGATGCGGAGTAGCATCAAGAAGAAAATGTGAAGAAATCATATTAGAAGGTAAAGTTAAAGTAAATGATAAAATTGTTACAGAGCTTGGAGTTAAAATAAATTGTGAGATAGATAAAGTATTTTATAATGGAAAAATAATAACACCTGAAGAAAATAAAGTATATATAATGTTAAATAAACCTGAAGGATATATAACATCAGTTAAGGATGAAAAGGGAAGAAAAACTATATTAGATATAGTTAAAGTAAATGAAAGAATATACCCCATTGGAAGATTAGATTATGATAGTTCAGGATTAATTCTTTTAACTAATGATGGAGATATTTATAATAAAATTATACATCCAAGAGTTGAAGTTCAAAAAAAGTATATAGCCTTATGTAGAGGTATATTCTCTAATGAAGAAATTAAGAGGTTTGAAAATGGAGTAGATATTGGTGGATATATTACATCTGATGCAAAACTAAAGGTTATAGATAAAGAAAAAGATAAAAGAACTAATGAATTTAACTCATTGGTTGAAATAATAATTCATGAAGGTAAAAATAGACAAATAAGAAAAATGTGTTCAGCCTTAGGTCATGAGGTAATATCTTTAAAAAGAGTAGCTATAGGTAATATAAAATTAGGTTATTTAAAAAGAGGAGAATGGAGAAATTTAACTAAAGAAGAGTTAAATTATATAAATTCATTATAAGAGGTGCATTTTATGTATAAGTACGTAGGAAATATAAGTGATTTATCACATTATATAATAGAAAATTTTATTAAAAACAAAAAAATAGCTGTAGATGCTACCTTAGGAAATGGTCATGATACAGACTTTCTAGCTAGTAAATTTGAATTTGTTTACAGCTTTGATATACAAAAAGAGGCCTGCGAAAATTATATACTAAAAAAAGTTAATAATGTAAAAGTTATAAATGATTCGCATCATTTATTTAATGACTATATTAATGAAAATGTAGATTGCATAATGTATAATTTAGGCTTTTTACCAGGAGGAGATAAGACTATAACTACATTACATAATACTTCACTACAAAGCATACAAAAGGGACTTGATATTTTAAATAGTGGTGGAATAATGACAATATGTATTTACAGAGGTCATTATGAAGGTAAGGTTGAGGAATCTTGCATTTTAGAGTATCTAAAAAATTTATCTAAAAATCAATTTGGTGTTATGACTCAATCCTATCTAAATAGAGATGAAATCTCGCCTATGCTAGTAGTTATAGAAAAAAAGTAGAATTGACAACTTTATATTTTATTACAAGTTTTTATAATGAAAATATACTAAAATGAAATGAATATTGATGAATTATTCAAAAAGTGATAATATATAATTATTAGGTTGTTAAGTTTAATGAAAAGAAGGGATACGGATGGATAATAATCTTAATGATAACTCAAAGGATTTAATGCGATTAATACAATCAAGGTTCCCAAGATTAAGTAAAGGACAAAAGTTAATTGCAGAATACATTTTAAAAAATTATGATAAAGCTGCCTTTATGACTGCAGCTAAATTAGGAGTCTCTGTAGGTGTTTCAGAGTCAACAGTAGTTAGATTTGCTAACGAATTAGGTTTTTCTGGCTATCCTAAACTTCAAAAAGCATTGCAAGAGTTGATAAAAAATAAGCTTACAACAGTTCAAAGGTTAGAATTGTCAAATGATTATATAAGTGAAGGATATGCTCTTAAAGGTGTATTAAAAGCTGATATGGAAAATATAAGAGCAACTCTTGAAAAAATAAACTATAATACATTTGAAGATGTTGTAAATAAAATATTTGAAGCTAAAAGAATATATATAATAGGTCTTAGAAGTTCAACTGCATTAGCTGAATTTTTAGGATTTTATCTAAATATTATTTTACAAAATGTTAAAACTGTAGGATATGGAATTTCTGATATATTTGAGCAAATGATAAATGTAGGTGAAGGAGATTTAGTAGTAGGAATAGGATTCCCAAGATATGCATCTAGAACAATAGATGCACTTGAATTTGCACAAGATAGAGGTGCAGATGTAGTTGCAATTACAGATAGTCTTTTATCGCCTTTAGCTGCAAGAGCAGACTATTCATTGATAGCTCAAAGTAATATGGCATCTTTTGTTGATTCACTTGTAGCACCATTATCTGTTATTAATGCATTAATAATTGCTGTTGGTATGAGAGAAAAACAAAATATAACAGATGTATTTAGTAAGCTAGAACAAATATGGAAGGATTATAAAGTATATTCTTATAATAATAGAAATGTAGGGGAAGATTAATATTAAAAGTGTTAAGTTATGTTTATTAAACATTTCTTAGCACTTTTTAATTATCTAGTATGTTGAATTAAAGAAGTTAAGATGATATATTTATTAAGATAAAACAATGCATTAGGAGGATTACAATGAAAAAAGTAATAGTTATAGGAGCAGGACCAGCAGGAATGATGGCAGCTATAACAGCATCTAAAAGTAATAATAATGTTGTACTGTTAGAAGGAAATGAAAAGATAGGAAAAAAATTATTCATTACAGGTAAAGGAAGATGTAATGTTACAAATATAAAGGATATATCAGAGTTTTTTGAATATATACCAGGAAATCCTCATTTTTTATATAGTGCATTATATACATATACTAATGAAGATACAATGAATTTTTTTGAATCTCAGGGAATAAATCTAAAAGCAGAACGTGGGGGGCGTGTATTTCCCTTATCTGATAAATCTTCTGATATCATAAAAGGTTTATCAAATGAATTAATCAAGAATAATGTAGAAGTAAAATTTAATAGTAAAGTTACAGATATAAAATTTAAAGATAATAAAATAGAATCTGTAGAAATAAATAATGTTCATAATATAAAAGGTGACTATTTTATTATTGCAACAGGTGGGGTTTCTTATCCTTTAACTGGTTCTACTGGGGATGGATTAAAGTTTTCTAAAAAGCTAGGACACAATATAGTAGATCTAAAACCATCGCTAGTTCCTATAGAGCTACAAGAGAATTGGATTAAAGACTTAGCAGGATTGACACTAAAAAATATAGGAATTTCTTTATTTAAGGAAAGTTCAAAAAAATCATTATATAAGGATCAAGGAGAAATGCTATTTACAAGCTATGGTGTATCTGGACCTCTTATACTTAAGGGATCAAGATATGTTATTGAGTCTAATAATCATCATATTATGTTAGATTTAAAACCTGCTTTATCCAATGAAGAGCTTGATAAAAGAATTCAAAAAGATTTTAAAAAATATATTAATAAAGATTTTAAAAATTCATTAGATGAACTACTTCCTAAAAAGATTATACCAATTATAATAGGTCTATCAAATATATCAGAGAATAAAAAGGTAAATGAGATTACAAAAGAAGAAAGAAAAAGTCTAGTGAACTTAATTAAAGGAATAAAAATGAAAATAAAGGGGTTAAGACCTATAGAAGAAGCAATAGTGACATCAGGTGGAGTGGATACTTTGGAAATTGACCCTTCAACGATGAAATCTAAGATAATAAGCAACTTATCATTCGCTGGAGAAGTTATAGATGTTGATGCTTTTACTGGTGGATATAATGTTCAAATTGCATTATCTACAGGTTTTTTAGCTGGAAGTAATATATAAGTATACTTGTTAAATATAAATAATAATAATATAATTTATATGAGTATATGAAAATGTTTTTCAAATAGGAAAGGTGGAATATTATTTTGAGAATATCAGTCGCTATAGATGGACCAGCAGGGGCTGGGAAAAGTACAATTGCTAAGTTAGTTGCCAAAGAATTTAACTTAATGTATATAAATACAGGAGCAATGTATAGAGCTGTAGCCTTAGTTGCAAGAGAAAATAATATAGAGGATACAAATATTGAAGAGTTATGTAATTTAATAGATACTCTTGAAATGAAGTTTGAAAATGATGACTTAATACTTAATGGAGTTAATGTTCAAGAACAAATAACAATGCCAGAAATAAGTGCTATAGTATCTAAATATGCATCAATTCAAGAGGTAAGAAGCAAACTAGTTAAATTACAAAGAGATATGTCAAATAAATTTGATGTTATAATGGATGGAAGAGATATTGGTACTGTAGTACTAAAAGATTCTAAATTTAAATTTTTCTTAACTGCAACTCCAGAAGCTAGAGCTGAAAGAAGATATAAAGAGTTAAGTGAAAGAGGAGTAAGTGTTAATTTCTCTAATATATTAGAAGATATAATAAAAAGAGATTATATAGATAGTAATAGAGAAATAGATCCTCTAAAAAAAGCAGAAGATGCTATAGAAATTGATACAACAGGTTTATCAATTTCTGAGGTAACAGAAAAAATATGTTCAAATATTAAAAAAAATATTTAATTTAGATAATATATTCTAAAGAATTAAAAATATAATATACTTAAAATATAATATGTAATTTTATACTTAGGAGAATTGATATGAGTAAAGTGTTATTAGCTGAAAGTGCAGGCTTCTGCTTTGGTGTTCAAAGAGCTGTAGAAGAAGCATTAAAAGTAAAGAAACAATATGATAAAAAAATTTATACATTAGGACCATTAATACATAATAATGATGTGGTTAAATATTTAGAAAAAAATGATATATATGCTATTGATTATAATGAAATTGATACATTAGAAAAAGGAGATGTAATTGTAATTAGATCTCACGGAGTATCAAAGGAAGTTATTAGTATTCTTGAAGAAAAAGGTTTTATAGTAGTAAATGCTACTTGTCCTTATGTTACTAACATTCATAAGAAGGTTAATAAATATTCAGATTTAGGATATAATATTGTTATATTAGGTGATGACAAGCATCCTGAAGTAGTTGGTATAAATGGATGGTGTAAGGATAGTGCTATAATAACTAAAGATGGTACTTTTGAAGAAAACCTGCCTAAAAAGATATGTGTTGTATCTCAAACTACAGAAAAAGAAGAAACTTGGAAGAAAACTTTAAGTAATTTATCTTCAAACTCAAAAGAATTATTAGCATTTAACACTATTTGTTCAGCAACTGAAGTAAGACAAAAAAGTGCTAACGAATTATCTAGAACTGTAGAGGTTATGATTGTAATTGGAGGAAGAAATAGTTCTAATACAACTAAACTTTATCAAATATCAAAAGCTAATTGCCCAAATACAATCCATGTTGAAAATGCTAAAGAACTTACAAAAGAGTTCATAGAGGAAAATAAGGGTAAAGTTGTTGGTGTAACTGCTGGAGCATCTACACCTGACTGGATAATAAGAGAAGTAATTGATATTATGGAGGGAAAAATTAATATGGAAGATCAATTAAAGCTAATGGAAGAAATGGACAGAAGATTTAGAATTGGGGATGAAATAAAGGGAGAAGTATTATCCATAGGAAGAGAAGAATTAACTATTTCTCTAGTTGGATATAAATCAGATGGGGTTATTCCATTTAAAGAATTAACTTCAGAAGAAAATTTAACTTCATCTCTTGATTCAATAAAAGTAGGAGATGAAATAGCAGCAAAAGTTATAAAGCTTAAAAATGAAGATGGAAACGTAGTTCTTTCAAGATTAGAATATGAAAAGAAAGAAACATTCACTGAGCTTGAAAAACTATTTAATGACAAAGAAACTTTCTCAGTTAAAATTAAAGATGCGAAAGAAAAAGGAATAATTGGATATTATAAAGGAGTAAGAATCTTTATACCTGCATCTCAAGTAGATATAAGATTTTCAAATGATAGAAGCAACTTAATAGGTGAAGATTTAGAAGTAAGACTAATTGATTTTTCACTAGAAAATCCTTCAAAAATAGTTGCATCAAGAAGAATCATATTAGAAGAAGCAAATAAGATCAAAGAAGATGCTGCATGGGAAAATATAAGTGTTGGAGATGTTGTTAAAGCTGAAATTAAGAGATTTACAAACTTTGGAGCTTTTGCTGATATAAATGGTGTAGATGGATTAATTCACTTATCACAAATATCATGGAGCCATGTAAAATCTGCAGAAAGTGTTCTTAAAAAGGGACAAATCGTTGATGTTAAAATAATAGAAGCTGATAGAGAAAATAATAGACTTTCTCTTAGCATAAAAGCTTTAACTCCAGAGCCATGGAGCAATATAGAGGAAAAATATCCAGAAGGATCTGCAGTTTTAGGAAAAGTAGTAAGAATTAGTAATTTTGGAGCTTTTGTAGAGTTAGAACCAGGAGTAGATGGGTTAGTTCATATTTCAAAAATAACTCACGACAGAATAAATAATCCTGGAGATGTTTTAAAAATAGGTGATGAAGTTAAGGCAATAATACTTTCAGTAGACACAGAAAATAAAAAGATTGCTCTTAGCATAAAGGATGCTGAATAAAGTAATATATATTTTAAGGCACACATATAATTTATATGTGTGTCTTTTTTACTTTTTTTAATATTTATTATCTTGACCATAATATTATGTAAGAAGTATACTAGTTATATAGAGAATAGAAGGGGTTTGCAATAATGTTAGAGAAATTGACATTAAATAACATGGAATCTTTTAAATTGTTGTATAATAAAAACTTACAACAAGTTAGTTATGATAAAGATTTTTTTAAATGTTATGATAATCAAAATTTTTTAATGAAATTTTTGTTTAGAAAATTTATGAGAATAATTAAATTAAATGATAGACCTATTGGCTATATATGGTATGAAGCTCCAATAGATAGATTTACTAGAGTATGGGCATTATACATCGATGCAGATTATACAAAATTAATTAATAAAAGAATATTATCATCTTTTGATAATAATATTTTATCTTACGAAGCAATAGATAATATAGAAAATTCATTAATATTAGATAAACTTGGTTTTAGGAAAATAAAATATACTATCCTCATGGAAATGAATATTGAAGACTATAGTAATAATGAAAAAATATATGACATCTATGATAATATGATAAATATTTTAAATTCAAAGAAAACTTTTGATAATAATATATCTTTTTCAACAAGAAAGTTAGTAATAGGTAAAGATGAACAGTTAAGATGTAATATTCAAAATGAAATATTTGGTGAGTGGAATAGAAGACCATTAACTGTTGAGGATATATATACAGATATGACACAAGATTATTTTTTAAAGGATTTATGCATATTAGGTATGATTAACAATTCATATATAGGATACGGACAAATAATATTTAATAGAGAAATGTTTACTATAGTTAACTTTGGAATAATAAATGAATTTAGGGGTATAGGGTTAGGTAAACTATTATTACATGATATTATACTTTATGCAAAAAAAGCAGGAATAAAGAATTTATCAATAAGAGTAGATTGCAATAATATAAACGCTATAAACTTATATAAATGGATTGGCTTTAAAGAAAAATATAAAGTCGTAGTTTGGGAAAGAGAATAAAGTATATTGTAGATACCTAAAATTCATCCATTCATCAAGGAAATATAAATGCTGTTAAATGGTATTTTAAGTTGAAGCCAATGCTTTTAGGAGTATTGGCTTTTGTTTTTCAATAAAGGTCAATTTAGTAAATTAACTTAAAATGCTAATAAATATGCGGTGTAATTTAGCTTGTTATAAATAAGTAAAAATATTATTTTTAAGATATAAATTGAAAAATCAGGAGGGAAAAAATGAATTTAGAAAATATTAAATCATTCATTGTAAATAATGTATATCACATTCCTGCAGATAAGAAGGTTCCTTTACACAAGCATCCAAAGCACGACGAAATTTTCTACTGCATTAAAGGTGAAGGCTTCGGAGTACTTGAAGATAGCGAAGTAGAATTGACTGTTGGAAAAGCCTTTATAGTTAGAGCAGGAGTAATGCATGCCTTACGTTCAGACAGTAATTTGTATGTCACTTCATTCTTAATTCCCGTTGTAGAAGAATAATATTCGTAGCTAATTAAATTATATTTATAGATTAGAACATATATTGTAATTAAAGCCAATGTTTTTAAGAGCATTGGCATTTTTTTCTATAAAATATCCTTTAGAAAATTGAATATAGTAAATATGTGGTATGATTTATAGTGTTAGGAATTTTAATATAAAGATAACTCCTAAACTTTGAGAAATTTAAAATAGATAATAATTTATTGACATATAAAAGAATAGAATAAAGTCGAGGTGTAAAGTTTGAGAAAAATAATTAAGAATGTATTGTTGGGAAGTTTTAAAATTTGCTTTAGAGTTTCAGTATTTCATATTTTATGAGATTTCGTAAATGAAACACTTATAGTTTTTGAAGTATTAGCAATAGATATTAGTATACTGTAGTCACCTAATTATTTCATAGTTGCGATTCCAGTTTTAAACTTACGCCCACAAATCATATTCCTTTCTATGATAAGAATAACTATTTAGTACAAGCGTTATCGTAAGGACATCTTTCCTACTATGTAATTGAAATATTTTATATTTTTTTCACGATGATTGTGTACCAAGCTCCATTTATACTAACGTCATATCCCATATCATATAGAATCTTGTGAATCTTAAGTAATCTATCTTTAGTTAAGAGAAGAATTTTATAGAATAATCTAATAATTTCATATGTAAAAGATTACATAGAAGTGGTAATATTTAACTGTATATAAAAATTAAAAAGAAAGGAGTTTATTTATGAAGTATAGCAAAAGAATTTTTTCATTATTTGTGGCTTTCTTTTTTGGGATACAAACAATAGCATCTTCTACAGTAATTGCATATGCTAAGGATTCAAAAGACTTAGAATCTGAAAATAGGACTATAATTAATGTAGTTGATTATGGTGCAGACCCAAGTGGGAAGGAGGACAGTGCAATAGCTATACAAAAAGCTATTGAAGCAGCTAAAGAGGTAAAAGGACCAGTAACTATTTCTTTTCCTAAAGGAGAGTATGATATTTATCCAGATTACGCTGTAGAAAAAGAACTCTATATTACAAATACTGTAGGTGCAGACCAAAATTATAAGATGAAAAAAATTGGAATTTTACTAGAGGATATGAATGATGTCATTGTAGAGGGAAATGATTCCTTATTTATGTTTCATGGAAAAATGATGACCTTTGCAGCTATTAATAGTAGTAATGTTTCATTTCAAAATTTTTCTATTGATTTCCAAACACCAACAGTCATAGATATAACAGTAGAAGATACTGATAATAATTCTGCTACTGTATATATTCCAGAATGTTATAACTATAAAATTGAAGATAAATCAATTAGATGGGAAAGCGATAAAAGTCCATGTACTGGAGAAGTATATTGGACTACCACTAACTCAATGAATTACACTCAATTGAATGATGTAAAGACAGGACTTACATGGAGAGGAGGAAACCCTCTATTTAGTAATATAAGCAGTATAGAAGATTTGGGCAATAATAGAGTAAAATTTAACTATACAAGTAAGCATTCAAGTATTGAGAAGGGCATCTCCTATCAAATGCGTCCAACAGTTAGAGACCATGCTGGTGCTTTCATATGGCAAAGTAAAGATGTACAACTTAAGAATTTAGATTTTTACTTTTTACATGGATTTGGTATAGTAGGTCAATTTTCTGAAAATATAACATTAGATACTATCAATTTTGAGGCGCCAGCAGAAAGTGGTAGAACTACTTCAGGATATGCTGATTTTATTCAAATGTCAGGATGTAAGGGTGAAATTAATATATTAAATTCATCATTTTCCAATCCACACGATGACCCTATAAATATTCATGGAACATTCTTGCAAGTAGTTGAGAGAATATCAGATAGAGAGTTTAAGGTTCAATATAGACATAACGAGACGGCTGGATTTCCTAATTTTTATGTTGGGGACGAAGTTGAATTTATGACTAAGGGGAATATGATACCTGTTGAGGGTTCTAGAGCTAAGGTTGCTGCAGTACAAGGGCCAACAGGTGATAGCAATGATGGGAACTTAACTGATATTACTATTACATTAGATAAGGACATGCCTAAAGATATAGTAGCTAATGGTTATGTAGTTGAAAATATAACATATACACCAAGTGTTAATATAAAAAATAATGTATTCAAAGAAACTCCAACAAGAGGTATTTTAGTTACTACAAGAAAGAAAGTAGTAATTGAGGATAATATATTTGATGGAATGGGTATGGCAGCAATCTATATTTCTAATGATGCACAAGGTTGGTATGAGTCAGGTCCCACAAGAGATGTACTAATTAGAAAGAATATATTTAAAAGATCAGGAATTGGAACAGCAAAGCAGCCTGTTATCTATATTGATCCAACAAATCCAATAGTTTCTACAAGTGATACAGTTCATGATAACATAAAAATTATAGACAACACATTCTATATGTCAGATAATAATGTGTTAGGAGCTAAAAGCGTAAGTAATTTAACTTTTAAAAATAATGAAATTTATAGATATGATCCAAATGTGGAAATTAATCTTACTTCAGATAAAAGTGAATTAAAAGTAGGAGAAGGAACAGTATTAAATGCTAATACCTCTGCAAATGAATTGAAGTCAAAGTTATATGATTTCAATGGATGTAAAAATGTTATTTTAGAGGATAATAAGTATGATGGTGGCTTAAATATGACCGGCAATTTTAGAAATATGACTTTTGGAGACATTATACAAAATGATGGAATATCCTTTAATGGAGGAAATGATATTTCAAATCCAGTAGGACACTTATTTTATGAAAGTAGCGATGAAAATGTTATCACTGTTTCTAGCGATGGAGTTGTAAAAGCAGTTGGTGAAGGTACTGCGACAGTATCAGCTTATAATGCTTTAAATAATCGTAAATATGAATCAAATAAAATAACATATAATGTAGTTGGAAATGGAGAAGAAGTATGGGCTGAAAATGTTAAAATCAATGGAGGTATTGATAAGATAACTGAAATTGGAACAGTAGTTAAATTTACAGCAGAGGTATTACCAAAAGAGTCTACAGATAAATCTTTAACATGGAAAGTTTTGGATCCTATTACAGGTAAAGAAAGTGAAAAAGCTACTATTAATGATGGAGAGTTAATAGCTAAGGAAAATGGTATATTAGAAGTTGTAGCTATAACTAGTAATGGTATTGAAGACCGTAAGATATTAGTTATTCAGACAGTTGGAGATAAGCAATTATCTGATAACTTCAATGTGGAACATGAAAAGGCTGGAAAGTGGTCAATTGTTAATGAAAATGCCTTAAAGTTACAAGCTCAATCGGGCTCTTTATGGGCTACTGGAACAACTAACAATATAATAGTAGGTGATATTAATAGAGATTTAAACAATGTTACAGTTACACTAAAGGTTGATGGTTTTACTAAATCATCATACGATGAAGCTGGTCTTATTTTCTATAAGGATGAAAATAACTATGTATCAGTTGAAAGAAAACATGCTAATGGAAATCCAAAAATTCATGTTGTAACAGAAAGTAATGGAAGTCCAAATGAAAATGATCCTATTTCAGATAGTAAGCAAGAAGCTATTTACTATAAGTTAATAAAAAACGAAAATAGAATAACTGGTTATTATAGTGAGGATGAGATTAACTGGATTGAAATACGTTCTATAGAAAATAATTCATTAGGAAATAACTTCAAAATTGGCATAATTGCCTCAGGAGGAACAGAAACAAATACACCATTTATTTTTTCAGAACTTAAAGTTGATGGAGAGGAAGTTTCATTTGTAACAGAAAATGAAGCTCCTATAGTTTCTAATATAACAACTAGCTATGATTCTGAAAGTAAAAAACTAAATGTAAGTTATGATTTTACTGATAATAATAGTGAAGGAAACACTGTTGTAAAGTGGGCAACTTCAGATAAGTTAGATGGAGAATACAAAATTGTAATTGGCTTAGAAGGTAATAATATTTCAGTAAATAGCTTATTAGAAGATAAGTATGTGAAAGCTATTGTAATACCAAAAGATAGCAATGGTATGATAGGGGATAAAGTATGGTCTAGTAATGGAGTATTAGTAAATGAAAGTTCTTCAGAGGATCCTCCTAATTTAAAATCTTCAAATGAATTATTAAAATATGCTGAATTTAGTGGAGTTGATTCTGGAGAATTTGAAAAGAAAAATAAGTATTATATGGCTACAGCAGAAGCAAATCAAAATAAATTAGGATTTAATTTAACTGCTGATAATGAGGATGCTACTATTAAAGTAATTGCAAATGGTAAAGAAGTTGTTACAGCTAATGAAGGACATGCTACAGGTGATATTTTATTATCATCAGGCATAAATGTAATTGAAGTAAATGTAACAGCAGCTGATGGAAAAAATATAAAAGAATATAGATTTGTAGTATTAAAAAAGGGATATAATAATTCTAAATTAAGAGATCTTAAAGTAGGTAATATGAGTCTAGAAGGCTTTGATGCAGAAAAAAATGAGTATACTTACGTTATTAAAGATAATAATGTGAAGAGTATTAATATAAATGCAATAGCAGAAAGTCCAAGTTCAACTTTAGTTATAAGAGATAATAATTATAATATTTACACTGAATCATCAGTAAATGTTAATTTAGTAGAAGGTGTAAATAAAATAGTAGTTGCAGTAAATCCAGATACATCTGCACCAAAAAATTACTATAGTATCAATATAAAAGTACCTAAGAAAGATAATGCTAACTTAGAAAAAATGAATTTTGAAGGTAATGTTATATTAGATAAGGTATTCTCTCCTAAAGATACAGATTATAAGGGTACTATATCTAATCAAAGAACTAAGATTAATTTAGTAGCAGAAGAGCCAGGTGCAGCTATTAAGTTAGACGTTAATGGAAAGGTATTTGAATCTAAAAAATCAACTTTAGAAAAAAATATAAGTCTATATAAGGGATATAATTTAATAAAAGTTACTGTAATTGCTCCAGATAAAACAGAAAAAGAATATAAAGTAGAATTAGAGGGAAAGGATATTGTATATTTATCTGATATAGATTATACTAATGGATCATTCACAGGTTGGGGTAAAATTCAAAAAGATAGAGAGGCTGGAGGAGTAGAAGGAATTTCATTAATAGATGAAGAAGGCAATAAAGTTAATTTTGAAAAGGGTATTGGAACACATGCTAATTCAGAAATTATATATGATATAGAGGGAAAAGGTTTTAAGGAATTTAAAACATATTTAGGAGTTGATGCTTCTCAAAAAGATAAGGGAAGTGTTACATTTAAAATATATGCCGATGATAAGGAAGTATATAGTAGCGAAGAAATGACAGGTTTAACTCCTATGAAGTTTGTCTCTATTGATGTAAAAGGTGTTAATAAATTAAAGTTAGTATGTGAGAGGGGACAAAATGATTGGAATGATCATGCAGATTTTGCAGATGCTAAATTCACAACATCTTTTTTAGATAAAGAGGATATTGATATTAGAGACTCACTAGAGGAGGCTATACTTAGAGGAGAAATAAAAGAAAGTGAAGGATTTAATGAATTCACCACTACGAAGTCTACATGGAAATTATATGTTGATGCATTAGACGTTGTAAAGAAGTTATTAGAAGAAGAAAAGCCAAATAAAGATAAGGCTAAAAATAGTATTGAATCACTAAATGCTGCAATAGATGGACTTACTCTAAGAGCTGATGAAAAGGATCTTGAAACTCTAATGTCATTAATAAATGAGAATAAAGAAATTGAATCCAACTACTCAGCGGAAATATATAGTGCAATGAAGAAGGCAATAAAAATAGGTGAAGATATATTAAGTAAAGATGCTAATGAGATTTCTGCTAGTGAAGTAAAGGAGGCATTGACTGAATTAAGTAATAAAAAAGAAGTCCTTAACTTATATTTAAAGGAAAAAGTGGATGAATTGAAAACCAAGATAGATGAAGCAAATAATCGATTATCCGGTGATTTATCAAATTCGGAATTAGTTAATCAATTAAAATTAGCAGTAGAAGAAGGAAATATATTAATTAATGAAAATAGTAAAAATACTTTAAATATTATTTCTGCTACTAATAAAATTGAAGAAGCACTAAGAAATTTAGAAGCTTCATTACCAGATGATGGTGATCATAATGAAACAGATGACAATGGAACTAATCCAGGAAATGAAGAAAATAATCAAGAAAGTGGAAAAAATTCTTTAGGAAATATTAACGACAAAAATGAAGCATCTATTCCAGAAACAGGAGGAAACAATCCTGTAAATAGAATATTATTCGGAGTTATACTATTATCCGTAGGTGCATCACTTATATTTAATAAAAAATCAAAGCTCGTTAAATAAAAAAGTTAAAAATATTTAAATTGATTATATTTTTAACTGTCTTTATGAAAAGCACTTGTTTTGCAAGTGTGTTCCTATACTGGTGCCTTAATGTACATTTATAGTGTTCATGAAAAAACCACTAGCTAGTCTGGTTAGACTGCTGACAAAGTGTCAGCAGTCTTTAATTTTATACATATATGTAATAGAATTAAAATTTTTCATAGGAAAACATTACATTTTTACATTAATAGACACAATATTTATATTGTGATATTATGTAAATGAATACATTAAGAGGGGGTGTATCTATGATAAAAATAGGGCTAAAAAAAATTAATAGATCTATAATTGTAATGTTAAGCACAATTTTAATGATTAGTACTATACTAACAATTAATGTACAAGCATCTACAGTGAATGATGTAGTAAATGAAGCATCTAAACATATTGGAAAGTCTTATCAGTGGGGAGGGACAGGCCCTGATGCATTTGATTGTTCTGGATTTACACAATATGTATTTAATCAGGTAGGAGTTTATTTACCTAGAGTAACTACAGCTCAAGTAGGTTATGGAACTGAAATATCATACGGAAACCTTCAAGAAGGAGATTTAGTATTTTTTGATAATACTTATGATGGAGCTAATCCAACTCATGTAGGAATTTATGTTGGAAATGGGACAATGATTCATTGTGGAGATAATGGTGTTGAATATAAAAACATATCATCTGGATATTGGAGAGATCATTATTCAACAGCAAGAAGGTTATAATAATAATATACGAACGTAATTTTATTTTTTATTCAGAGTAAAGAGAAGTCTTTGCTCTATTTTTATATTATTTATGATAGGACTTACTTTATTTGCGGTATATCTTTTTTTAAGATAATGCCTAAATTGACAATGAAAAGACTAAAAAAACTCTCTCACAAACATTACAAAGATAAACAATTATTTTCGGCCGAAAAAATAATTGTGTTAAAAGATGAATGTATAGAAGTTACTTATAATGATAAAAAGTTAAATATTCCATTGAATAAAAATATTTTAGTAGATCAGTTTAAAGGATATATAATTATATCCTCTATTTTTAACTTTTTTATGCAGAACCATTATTTTTAAAAGAATTAAATATTTATGCAACGAATATTACAACATCACCTTTGTGTATTACAGTAAGAATGTTTTCAATAAAATCATATAAAAATTATTTCTAATGAAGTATATCATTAGAAAATAATTAGTAGAATATCTAAATATTTATTTGTATGATAATATATCTTTTAATGTTGATTTTATAAATTCAGGGAAAAAGTTAGTTAAATCTGAATGATTATTGTACGTATGAATATCATAATAAGTTTGTATTCCAAAAGTTTTCATATCCTTAATTAATACTGAAATATCAGAATCATATGTTTCTTCATTAGTAGAGTAATGTAAGTATATAGTAGAATCATTATTGTTATACTTTTCTAAATTATTTCTTAGAAGATTATTTAACAATTCTATTGAAGATAAATTTGTATCACTCATTATATATTTCAAAATGTTTCTGTGATTAGGATAATTAAGATAATTTCCTAAAATATACTGAGGTGCTCCTGAAATAATTATACTTTTATTATATTTTATTCCGAAATAGAGAGCTGCATAGCCGCCTTTACTTGAGCCTAAAAAAATCTTTTTATCAGGATTAAGATTAGTTATTACACTATTTATTAATGACTCCAAATCTTTCTCAATATCAAAATCGTTATCTTTACCTAAATAATAAGCCCCTCTTCCATCAAATCCAAAATCGTCAAGTATAAAAAGCTTATTACATTCAAAATTGTCAAGTGTTCTAATATAGTTATATCTAGCCTTTTGTCCAGGTTTTATGCAAGAAGTAAAAATTATTATTAAATCTTTAGATTTAGAATTATTTTCAAATAAGTATTTAATTTTATATTTTTTCCCAATATAGACTTTTTGTTTAAACGCCATAATAAATTTAGTTTTTATAAGATCTATTAATTTATTTATTTTTTTTTAGTAATCATATTCAAAAACTTTCCTTATAGTTATTTTTATTAAAAAATTTATCTTATATTAGATAAATCACCATTTTACTCCCTCTAAATTAACTTTTTATTATCTAACAATAAAAGTATATTATGGATAAAAAATTAATAAAAGTAAAATATAGTCATAAATAATAATCTATGGTATAATTTTAATGCTTTATAAAATTAATCTTATAGGGGGAAATTATATTGTTATGAGGCAAATATAGAATGGGAATATGATACAAACAGCTAATCTAATATTAAATTTTTAAGACTAGTAGGGATAATCTCTTGTTAGTCTTTATTTTTTGTATTAAATATTTATATTACAAAAATGAAAGTTTATTGTAAGAGTTATAAATGTAACAAAATAGATAAATGGTATATAATCATAAATGTTTAGAGACAAATACAGAAGAGGTAAAAGAAAAATGAAGAAGAATATATATGAAGTAAATTTAATTAAAGGAATAGCAATTTTGCTTGTATGTATAGGACATGCTGCTACAAGCTCATTTTTGCCTAGGCCAATTACATATGAAGTTATTGTTCAGTTCATATATGCTTTTCATATGCCATTATTTTTTGTAGTATCAGGTTTTTTATCTATTAAGTCTTTTGATATGAATTTAAGAAAAGATTATATTAAGTTCTTTAAAAATAAATTTATTAGATTAGGAGTTCCCTTTATTACAATATCTTTATTTACTAATGTATTAATGGTGCTTATGAAGGGTCTAATTAATAAAGAAATAAGTACAAGTATTTTTGAAATGTTCAAAATAACGTTTTCATATCCTGAAAATGGTGTTATGGGTGCGTTATGGTTTTTATATACATTATTTATAGTTAGTATAATTACACCGCTATTAGGTAAATTCTCTTGGAAAGTCATTATGATTATAGGAATATTATTAAATATATTTATTCCTCAAAATATAAGTTTTTTAGCATTAAATAGGGTGTCATTTTTCTTAATATACTATTTTATTGGAATGTACATTAGAAAGATTTATGAACTAAAGAATTCAATAAATTATAAAAGCAATGTATACATAGATATATTCTCAGTAGTCATAATTGCCATATATTCAGTACTTATTGCTAAAGAAATTGTTGTAAATCAATTTGTAATAAATATATATAAGTTCATTTGTGGAATTTTAGGTATCATATTAGCTATAGACTTCACACTATTTATAAAAAAATATAATAATTTAAAATTAATATTCAATAAACTTGGTGAACATTCAATGGATATTTATATATTTTCATGGTTTTTCCAAGTATTATCTATGATTTTTATTACAAAAATTTTGAAAATAGATAACTATAGTATATTTTTTATAAGTAATTTTATTGTCGGAAGTTTATCATTACCATTTTCTATATTCATAATTAGAAAAATATATATATCAAAATTTTTATTTTTAGGAATTTCAAATAAGAACTAGTAAATACATTTATTTATGTATTTACATAGTTGCGGATCTTTGTAGATATTATCGCTAACATCAGTGTTTACACATAAAAAAATCGATACTAACACTAAAGCATAACTCAATAAAATTATCTAAAAAATAAGAACTATTTATTTTCTTCCATAATTTTGTTATAATACATTAGGATTCATAAGAAAAGATGAGATGGAGGATTAGCATGGCAATTAATTATAATGAAGAAATTAAAGGTTTAAAATATTACATAGAGACATGGGGATGTCAAATGAATGAAGAGGATTCAGAGAAATTATCTGGTATGCTTAAAAGTGTTGGTTATACTAAAACTGATGTATTAGAAGAGGCTGGTATAATTATATATAACACTTGCTGTGTAAGAGAAAATGCTGAAAATAAGGTTTTTGGAAATTTAGGTGAACTAACACATCTAAAGAAAAAAAACCCTAATTTAATAATTGCAGTATGTGGATGTATGATGCAACAAGAGGGAATGGCAGATAAAATACTAAAAAAATTCAGACATGTTAATATTATATTTGGAACACATAATGCCTATAAGTTCCCTGAATATTTAAATAGAGTTAGAACAGATGGTGTTCAGGTTAAAGAAATATTTAATAAAGAAACAGATATTATAGAAGGTGTTCCAATAGACAGAGAAAGTGATGTTAAAGCATTTGTTACTATAATGTATGGTTGTAATAACTTCTGTACTTATTGTATAGTACCATATGTAAGAGGAAGAGAAAGAAGTAGAAAATCAGAGGATATAGTAAAAGAAGTTGAAGATTTAGTTTCAAAGGGTTATAAAGAAATAACACTTTTAGGTCAAAATGTTAACTCTTATGGAAAAGGCTTAGAAGAAGATATTGACTTTGCAAAACTTTTAAGAAAGATAAATAAAATAGAGGGATTAGAAAGAGTAAGATTTATGACATCTCATCCAAAGGATTTAAATAAAGATGTTATTTTAGCTATAAAAGAATGTGATAAGTTATGTGAGCAAATTCACCTACCAGTACAAAGTGGATCTGATAAAATCCTAAAGAAAATGAATAGACACTATACTAAAGAGTATTATTTAGAATTAGTTGATATGATAAAGAAAGAAATCCCAGGTGTATCATTAACAACAGATATAATAGTTGGATTCCCTGGAGAAACTGAAGAAGATTTCCTAGAAACTTTAGATTTAGTCGAAAGAGTAGGATATGACTCTGCATTTACATTTATTTATTCAAGAAGAAATAATACTCCTGCTGATATGATGTTAAATCAAGTTACAGATGCAGATAAGCATCATAGATTTGACAGACTTATAAAAGCTGTAAATAATGGTGTTATACAAAGCAACAAAGCATATGAAGGAAAAGTAGTTGAAGTATTAGTTGAAGGTTTAAGTAAAAATGATGAAACTAAATTTACTGGAAGAACAAGAAATGGTAAATTAGTTAATTTCGCTGGCGAAAATATAAAAGCTGGAGATATAGTAAATGTTAAAATTACTAGAGCACAACCATTTTCACTTATAGGAGAAGTTCAATAAAACTTTTAAAGTTTATTTATGATAAAAGAATTCTATATATTAGACTTGTATAAAAAGTCTATTTATATAGGTTCTTTTTTTATACTATGATATAAAATTAAAAAAGTTTTCATATAATACCAAGAATAATGCTTTAGAAGGTAGAAGTTATATGAGGGTAAAGAAGTCTTTTTTTAGTTTAATATTTTGGATAGGTTTAGCTATAGTATTTAATATATTTATATACTTTTCAATGGGAGCAGAGCTAGCAGTAGAATTTTTAGGTGGGTACATAATAGAGATGTCTCTTAGCTTAGATAACTTATTTTTATTTTTAATGGTATTTTCAACCTTTGCAATACCATTAGAGTACCAGGAAAGGGTTTTAAAATATGGAATAATAGGAGCCATGATATTAAGACTTGTTTTTATACTATTAGGTATACGTATAATAAATAAAGTTCATTTTATTGTATATATATTTGGTGTCCTTTTAATGCTTAGCGGTCTTAAAATGATATTTAGCAATGATAATAATATAGACTTTAATAAAAATCCATTAATAAAGATATTAAAAAAAGTAATGCCTATTCATGACAAATTAGAAGGTAATAATTTTTTTATAAGAAAAAACAGAAAACTTTATGCTACACCACTCTTTATTATTTTGATAATAATAGAGAGTTCAGATGTTATTTTTGCTTTAGATTCAATACCTGCAATTTTTTCTATAACTCAAAACCCATTTATAGTATACACATCTAATATTTTTGCTATAATCTGCTTAAGAAGCATGTATTATGTGCTTAATAGATTAAATAGTATGTTTAAATTTATGAAATATGGAGTAGCTTCAATATTAATGTTTACTGGATTAAAATTATTATTACTATTTTTCAATATACAGATATCAGTGTCACTATCAATATTAATAATATTAGTAATTCTATTATGTAGCATATTGTTTTCACTAATATTTTCAGAAAGCAAAGAAAATAATAATTTAAGAATTAGATGATTAGTAATAATAGTTTTTCTTTTTAGTTAAAATCTATTGAAATTTTTCTGTTTTATTATTATAATAATAAAAAAATAGAATATTTAGAAAGATAATGATAAGGAAGAGTAATTTAACTAAACATTAAAGAGAACTAAAGTTAGGTGAGAGTTTAGTATGGTATGTTAAATGAAGCAGCCTTTGAATCTCGTATTGAAAAATAAGAACTTAAATTCTTAATTAGATATTGACGTATTTTCTCCCGTTATAGAGAATTGAATATTAAAATAATATTCAAGCTGAGTGAGTAAATTTTATTTACTTATTAGGGTGGTACCGCGAAACAATATCCTTCGTCCCTTTTTTGGGATGGAGGA
This sequence comes from Clostridium sp. MB05, assembly GCF_046581255.1. NCBI lineage: Bacteria > Bacillati > Bacillota > Clostridia > Eubacteriales > Clostridiaceae > Clostridium > Clostridium sp. MB05. Next base: position 2,322,874 of record NZ_CP174370.1, read on the forward strand.
TTTATTTTTTTATATGGAGGTTTTTAACATGGAAGAAATTTTAGAAGTTTTAGAGAAAAATAGCAGGTATAAGGATGAAGATATTGCTTTAATGACTGGAAAAACTGTTGAAGAGGTTAGAGATGCAATAAGAGATTATGAAGAAAAGAATATAATTGCTGGATATACAACACTTATAAATTGGGAGAATACAGGTAAAGAAACAGTAACTGCATTAATAGAAGTTAAAATTACACCTCAAAGAGGAGTTGGATTTGATAAAGTTGCAGAGAGGATATATAGATTTAACCAAGTTAAAGCTTGCTACTTAATGTCTTCAGGAGGCTTTGATTTAACAGTAATAGTTGAAGGCAAAACAATGAAAGAAGTAGCTTTATTTGTGTCAGAAAAGTTAGCCGTACAAGAGTATGTAACAGGTACTGCAACTCATTTTGTATTAAAAAAATACAAAGATCATGGAACTATATTTAAAGAAAGAAAAACAGAAGATAGGGAGGCTATATTTATATGATTTTAGAAAATATGATATTAGATAATGTAAGAAATATGCCCCCGTCAGGCATAAGAAAGTATTTTGATTTAATTAATGAAATGGAAGATGTTATTTCTTTGGGTGTAGGTGAACCAGATTTTATAACTCCATGGAATGTTATAGAGGCTGGAATTTATTCTCTAGAAAAAGGTCAAACTCATTACTCTTCCAATGCAGGGTTTATAGAACTTAGAGAAGAGATATCCAAATATTTAAATAGAAGATTTAATTTAAGCTATAATCCTAATAATGAAATATTAGTAACTGTTGGTGGTAGTGAAGGGATAGATTTGGCCTTAAGAGCTCTAGTAGGTCCAGGAGATGAAGTTATAATACCAGAACCTAGCTTTGTAGCTTATAAAGGATGTGCTACATTCTGTGGAGCTACACCTAAAATAATCAATTTACGTGCAGAGGATGAATTTAAACTTACAGCTAAACTTTTAGAAGAAGCTATAACTCCTAAAACAAAAGTTGTAATAATTCCATTTCCTAATAATCCAACTGGAGCTATAATGACAAATGATGAATTAAAGGAAATTGTTGATGTATTAAAGGATAAAGATATAATAATACTTTCTGATGAGATATATGCAGAACTATCTTATGATAAAGATCATTATTCCATAGCTAGCTTTAGTGAGGTAAAAGATAAGACTTTAGTTATAAATGGCTTCTCAAAGGCATATGCTATGACTGGATGGAGACTAGGTTATGTATGTGGACATCCAATATTAATTGATGCGTTAAAAAAGATACACCAGTATGCAATAATGTGTTCACCTACAACAGCCCAGTATGCTGCTATTGAAGCGTTAAAAAATGGTGATGATAGTGTGAGAGAAATGGCAAGAGAATATAACAGAAGACGCCGTGTTCTTGTTGAGGGCTTTAGAGAAATGGGATTAGAATGTTTTGAGCCAATGGGGGCTTTATATGTCTTTCCTTGCATAAAATCAACTGGAATGAGTTCTGATGAATTTTGTGAAAAACTTTTAATGGAAGAAAAAGTATTAGCAGTGCCAGGAAATGCTTTTGGAGAATGTGGAGAGGGCTTTATAAGAGCTTGTTATGCCTCTTCCATGGAAGATTTAGTAGAAGCAGTTAAGAGAATAAGAAGGTTTGTAATTAGAAATAGCAAAAGTTCTTAATATAGTATTAAATCCTTTTAACAAAGGAAAAAGGAGAGAGAAACTTGAATTTTAAAAATAAATATATACCAACTATTATAGTTTTAATAGTGATGGTGATAATGGCTACTGCAGAAGGTTTTATAAATATATTTGGAAATACTATAAAGTCAGAATTTCTATTAAACGATACAAGATATTCTTTAATGTTTACATTAGGCTCAATAGCTTATCTAATATCAAACTATATTGGTGGAATTTTATGCAATAAAATTGGTCAAAAAATATTATTAATTGCAGGATTATTTGGTGCAATATTAGGAAATATAATTTTGGCGACATCTGTAAATTTTAATATGTTTATTTTAGGATTTGTACTTATTCAATTCTTCTTAGGAATGATGGCAATAAGTATTAACACGATAATTCCTTTAATATGGATAACTGGTCAGGCTATTATAATGAATTTAACACACTTTGCTTATGGTGCTGGGTTATCAGTTACACAAAAGATTTCAGGTATACTATTATCTAATAATATAACATGGAGAAAAATATATGTAATATCAGCAATGATTACTTTATTAATTGTCTTTATAGTTATTATTACAAAGTTTCCTATTAATAAGGAAAGTGATATAGAAGAGAAAATATCATTAAAGCAAGTATTATCAAATAAAATTTGCTGGCTATTTATAATAGGAATAGGTTCTTATATATTTGCAGAACAAGCTACTGGAAGATGGTTACCTATTTATTTTAAGAACTCAAACTTAAGCTTAAATGATAACCATATATCCTCTATAATATCTTTATTTTTCCTTTTACTTACAATTGGAAGGTTAATAGGCGGATTTATTATAGAAAAAATAGGAATAATTAAAGGTGTTATTATTTTTTCCTTTATAGGTGGACTCTTATTTTTTACAGGATTAATTTTAAAAGAAAATGGATTATATTTAATACCGATTTCAGGATTCTTTTTTTCTATAATTTTTCCAACCACAGTTATTATTATAGGAAAAATATTTAAAGTTAATTCATCATATATAGTTGGCTCTATAATAAGTTTTGCAGGAATAGTAAATACTTTAATAAATTTAACAACAGGAATCTTATCAGATGTTATAGGAATATCTCTAGGAATATTTATTATTCCTCTATGTTTACTTACAACATTTATTAGCATATTATTAGTAAATTTAGATACAAAAGATAAAGATATTAAAACAAGCTAAAAATATATAATAAATTAAGTTAAAAAGTTTAATAGAAAAATTTTCTTCATTTAAAATTTTATATTCTTCATATAATAATAATGTGAATATATAAATAAAAAAGGAGGAACAAAAGATGACTAAGAAATTAGCTACACTATTTATTTTATCAGCAACAATTATGAGTTTTTCAAATTTTAATTACGTACAAGCTGATGAGGTGAAAAATAAGGCAAATGCTTTAAGAGTATCTAATGATTATATTGCCGATTTAGGTAAGGAAAAGTTTGATGACTTTTGGACTCCCGAAAATGAAGGTTACCTTAATGCATCACAAAAAGAAAGATTAAATGAATTAAAAGAAAAAGTTGCTAAAGGTGATTTACTATCTGGATTAGAAAAAACAGAACTTAAAAATATGAAAGTAGATGTAATAAAAATTAAACTAGGTGATGCTAAGTTTCAAGAATTAGAAAAACTAATAAAGAAAAGAGAAGGCTCTTTAGAGCTTACTAAAGAAGAAAGAGCCAGATTATATGAGTTAGATAAAGAAGCTACAGGTAAGAAATGATAATTTAATATTCACAAGTATGGAAAAGCATTAAATCTTATTTTAATGCTTTTTCTTTAAAAAAATATTAGAAAAGTCAAGTAAATAATGGTAGAATTATAAAGACCTATAATTTATAGTTTAATATTTGCGTTGGAAGGGATGTTTAATATGGAAAGATATAAGGAAGATTTTATAGAATTTATGGTAGAAAGTAATGTATTAAAATTTGGCAGCTTTATTACTAAAAGCGGAAGAAATACACCTTTCTTTATTAATACTGGTAACTATACAACTGGAGAGCAATTGAAAAAATTAGGAGAATTTTATGCAAAAGCTATATATAATAACTTCGGAAGCGATTTAGATGTTTTATTTGGACCAGCTTATAAAGGTATTCCATTAACAGTAACTACTGCAATATCTCTTAATGACTTATATGACTTAAATGTTGAATATTGTTCAAATAGAAAAGAAGTTAAAGATCATGGTGAAGGAGGCATACTTTTAGGTGGATCTCTTAAGGAGGATAAAAGAGTAGTAATAGTGGAAGATGTTATGACTGCTGGAACATCTATCTATGAGACCGTGCCGATATTAAAGTCTCAAGGTAATTTAGATATAAAAGGCCTTATTATTTCTGTAGATAGAATGGAAAGAGGAAAATCTGACAAATCAGCACAAGAAGAAATAAAAGAAGTTTTCGGAATAGTTACATACCCTATAGTTACAATGAAAGAAGTAGTAAATTACTTATATAATAGAGAAGTTAATGGTAAAATACACATAGATGACAATATGAAAAATGCAATAGAAGATTATTACAAGAAATATGGGGTTAATTATAATAACTAATAAAAGGCTAGCTATAAAAAGCTAGCCTTTTTACTTACTCTATAGGAAATTATATTTTTAAAATGCGCGAAAAAAGGTCGACTGCTCAGCAAGCTCGCCTTGTCGACTTTTTTATAATGAGGTATTTATAGTAAGAAATTTTAAAATTTCAAAAGTTAAAGCGGTTATTTCTTTTTTACTAAACCCATCAAAATCATGTCCTCCAGAATCTAAACTTAAAAACTTAGATTTAACATCTAGTTCTTGAAGTTTGTTATATAAATCTAGCGAATTTTTATATGGAACTAGTTCATCATTTTTGCTATGTATTATTAAGGTGTTTGGAGAGTCTTTAGTAGCATAATTAATAGGACTATATAATTCTTTAAAGAGAGAAGTATTTTTTATTTTTGAAATTTCATCTTTAAATTCATCTTCTACTAATGAGAAATCTAGTGTAGATAATTCAGTTGGACCAAACACATCAATAACATATTTAACTTTAGCTGGATAAGATGATAGCTCTTTATCACCAACAAAGTCATCCTCGTTTGAATAAGCTGCTAACAAAGATAAATGTGCTCCAGAAGATATTCCAATTAAGCCAATTTCATCAGTATCAAAATTATATTTATCAGCATTTTTATAAACCCATCTTATAGCATCTTTTACATCACTTATAGGATTAGAAATAGGGGTATCCTCTTTAAGTAGTTCATAAGATAGGCTTATTATGTTAAATCCTCTTTTATTAAATCCTTCTACAACAGGATCTAATCCTATTGGTATTCCATTATCACCATATAGCCAGCTTCCACCGTGAACATAAATAATAACTGGTGAAGGTTTATCATTTTTATTTGATTTATATATATCTAGAAACACATCGTTCGATAAACTATCCTTATATCTTAAACCCTCAATATCCATTGAAGTAGAGCAATAATAATCAGTTAGTTCACTTAATGTTTCTATACTTTTATTAGAAGTTTTTAATTCATGAAGTATATCTACTGTCAGTATAAGTGCCCCTTTGAAGTAAAAAGCAATTAGTATGCATGTTGTTATAAATGTTATTATGGGTAATGCTATAAATTTAAAAATTTTCTTCAAAAGATCAACTCCTTATTTTTAAGCTATTAGTATTATAGACAATAAATGAAAATTATAATTTAAAACATGATTATAATTTGTAATTTTTATGAATATATTGTATTAACACTATTAACTTAAAATAAACAGGAGGGAGTTGCTTTAAATAGCAGCGTTATTTAATAAATGGTAGGGAATTTTGCTGAAGAACAAGATATTTTTAAAGTATCTAATTTAGATTATATAGGAGAATTAATTTTAAATTGCTCATATACAGAAAATAATTTATTAGTTAACGATTGTGATGAAGATTATTTAATGTCTATACTTGAAAATATATTATCTAATTTAATGTTTAATAAAAAACAAGTATTAATTATATCTAATAATTATATTGATAAAATAAAGAAAATTGATCTTATAAATAACCTAGGAACAGAAGTAATTGATTTAGTAGAAGAAAATATTAAACATAGTTTAAAAGAAGAAATATTAAATTTACCAGAATCAACTGGTAAGACAGCTATAAATAAGGTAGAACTATTATCTAGAAGCATAGATAGAAAAATAAATGATTTGCTAAGTATAATAAGATTTTTTTCTATAGAAAAAGAAAATTCTTTATCAATGGTAGAAAAATACTCAATTACTAATAAAAAATTAGATAAGTATGATCCTATTTTTAAATACTACAAAATATATAGAATAAAGAAACCTTTAGAAAATTATAGCTATAATGAAATAAGTGATTCTGCAAATAGAATTTTAAACTCAGATGTAGTTAGAAAATACATAAAATATAGGCGATTTATAGATAATAATATATTTAAAACTTTAAATAATTCAACAGATTATAATAAATTGAGTTTAGCAATATATAAAATTGATGAATTGATCAAAGATAATGTTTTTAAAGTGCCTTTTATTTATTCTCAATACACTGAGGATTTTATAGAAACATTTTTAGGCAATCCTTCTATGAATGATATGGATATAAGTAATCTAGTTAATATAGTAAATTTTAAATATAATTGTAATTTATTAAGTCACAAAAAACAAAGAGGAATTTTAAGTATATTTAATAAAAAAAGGAACAATACTATATATGAAAAAAATTTAAATGAATTTTTAAATATCAAAGAAGAAATAACAAAAGAATACAGTGATAATTTTAAAATTTTAAAACTATATATTGAAAATATTAATTTTTTAAAAGATATACTAAATAATGAAACTTATGAGGAGATATTATCTAAATTAATACAAGGAGATAATATAGAGAGTCAGTTAATTTTATATAGGAAAATAATCAATATATCATACAATATAAAGAATACTATTAGCTATATTAATACTATAAGAAAAATAGATAGAGATATATTAGATTACTGCTATGCAAATATAGAAGATAAAAAAGAATTAAATGATATTATTTTAAGTATTCCTAAATTAAAGCTTTATTTAGAAATAGAAGATGAGGAAACTACAAACCTTGATATTTTAGATAAATATAAAGATTTTGATAAATTAATTCATGATATAGAAGAGGATTTAATCACAAAAAATAATTTAATATTAAATTCTATTAATTGCGTATGGAATAATATATTACGGGAAAAATTGCATGTTTCAATAAATACAATAGAAAAAATTGATTTTACAAACAAAGAACTATATAAAAATTTATTTCCTTGTGTAATCACTAATTTAGATAATTTAAATCTTTTTAAAGAAGATATAAATACTTTAGGTTTTGATAAGATAATACTATTAGATGACTTAACTAACTCTTATGTTAATAATTTAATTGATCTTCATAAATTTGATAACAATCTAATAATATTATCTAAGAGTAAGATAATAGGCTTAAATTCATTAGGTTTCAATAATTTTGATATAGTTGAAACTAAGAAGTCATTAGTTAATAGGGACTATAGAAATAATCCTATAGTAAATTATATATATAAATATTTAGAGCGCTTAGGATATCTAGTTGAATATAATGTATCAATAGATATATTTAGAATTCCCCTTGTAGTTAAAGATAGAAAATTAAATATACTTGTATTAATTGAAATTGATGGAGAAATCATAGGAGGAAGTTCAAGTTGCTCATTAAAGGATATTTATTTAAATGGTTATTTAAGAAGTAAAAATATAAAACTCTATCGTATATGGAGTAGAGATTGGTGGCTGGATAAATCTAAGGAGTTAACTAATTTAGTTAGCTACTTAGATAAAATTGTAGCTATACATTGACATTATTAAGATTATAAATTATAATGTTGTAGGAAAATTAAATAAGACAGTTCGTAAACCTCCTGTCTATAAATAAAACTACGGTAATTAATTGCAATTTATATTAAGTGTGATTTTATTTGTAGGGGGTTCATTTATGTGAGCTCTCTATTTTATTTTTACATGTATTATATTTGTAGTTCTATTTCGTATTTTTATATTTTGGAGGTGTCTATTTTAGGCACTTTTTTTATTCTTTAGGAAATTATAAATAATATTTTGGAGGAGATTGCATTGAAAGAAAATATAACAAAAAAATTAGTTAAAGCTGCTTTAGTTGCAGCAATTTATGCAGCACTTACAATAGTGTTAGCACCTATAAGCTATGGACCAGTACAATTTAGATTATCAGAGGTTTTAGTTTTATTAGCATTTATAGACCCTTTTTACATAGTTGGATTAACTGTAGGATGTTTATTAGCAAATATACTAGGTGGATTAGGTATCATGGACATAGTATTTGGAACTTTAGCAACATTCTTAAGTGTATCTGCAATATCACTTACAGCTAAATATATAAAATCAAAGAACTTAAGTTTAATAATCGGTTCATTATGGCCAACTATTTTTAATGGTGTAATAATTGGATGGATGCTAAATTATGTTCTTGGTGCTCCACTAGTGTTAACTATGCTACAGGTTGGAATTGGTGAGTTTGTAGTTGTTACAGTAATAGGTGTTCCAGTATTTAAATTTATAGAAAATAAATATAAGAGTAGAATAGTTCTACAATAAAAAAGTAAGCTTAGATACTTTATAGTTGTCTAAGCTTGTTTTTTTATTTAAAATAGATATATACTAAGTAGATAAATAGTTTAAGGAGAATTATATGAATTTAATTACACTAGAAAATATAACTAAGACTTATAGTGAAAAAGTTTTATTAAACAACATAACATTAAATATAAATGATGGTGATAAAATTGGTTTAATAGGTTTAAATGGAGCAGGGAAGTCTACTTTATTAAAGATATTAACTGGAAGAGATGAATTTTTTGATGGAAAGATAGTAAAAGGGAAAAATATAAGAATAGAGTATTTAGCTCAAGATACAAAGTTTGATGATAACGCCACTATTTTAGAACAAATATTTAAAGGAGATACTCCTGAAATGAAGCTTTTAATGGAGTATGAGGAATTATTAGAAAAGGTGAATAATGATATATCATTAAATGATAAATTGATAGATCTTCAAAGTAAAATAGATACCATGAACTTATGGGATTTAGAAAGTGATGCTAAAACAATATTAACAAAGCTAGGAATAAATGACTTTAATAAAAAGATGTCAGAACTATCAGGTGGGCAAAGGAAAAGAGTTTTTCTTGCTTCATCATTAATAACTCCTTGTGAATTATTAGTTCTTGATGAGCCAACTAACCATTTAGATTCAGAATCAATAGAATGGCTAGAAGAATACTTAAACTCTAGAAAAGGTGCCTTAATCATGATTACTCATGATAGATACTTCTTAGATAGAGTTACAAATAAGATAGTAGAACTAGATAGAGGAAATCTTTATTTATACGAAGGTAACTATAGCGATTTTCTAGAAAAAAAAGTTGAAAGATTACAAATTGAAGCTTCAATGGAAGAAAAAAGACAAAAACTTATAATAAAAGAATTAAAATGGGTAAAAAGAGGAGCTAAAGCTAGAACTACAAAACAAAAAGCCCGTCTTCAAAGATTTGATGAGTTAGTAAATACTGAATATGTAACAGTTAATACTGATATTGAGATGCCTTTTATAGGAAGAAGATTAGGTAAAAAGATTATAGAAATAAACAATCTATCTAAATCATTTGATGATAAAGTACTAATTGAAGATTTTAATTATATATTTTCTAAAAATGATAGAATAGGGATAATAGGAAAAAATGGAGCTGGAAAGACTACTTTAATAAATATGATCACTGGCTCATTAACACCAGATAAGGGGAATATAGAAGTAGGAGATACGGTAAGTATAGGAACTTTTTCACAGGATAATAGTCATATGGATTTAAATCAAAGGGCTATAGATTATATAAAAGAGGGCGGAGAAAATATTCCTACAGATGATGGTTATAATATTACAGCATCTCAATTAGCCGAAAGATTTCTTTTTGATGGAACCATGCAATATACTCCTATAGAAAAGTTGTCTGGAGGAGAGAGAAGAAGATTACATTTATTGAGAATTCTAATGGAATCTCCTAATGTACTTATATTAGATGAGCCAACAAATGACTTAGATATAGAAACTTTAAAACTTTTAGAAGATTTCTTAGATGAATTCCTTGGAGTTGTTATAATAGTATCACATGATAGATATTTCTTAGATAGATTATGTAATAAAATTTTTTCTTATGAAGGTAATGGTTATATAAAGCAGTATGTAGGTAACTATAGTGATTATTTAATACATAAGGAATATGAAAAATCAGTAGAAAAACCACTATTGCAAGAAAAAGTAAAAAAATCCGATCAAAAGGAGTATAAGAATACATCTAATAAACCTAAATTCACATTTAAAGAACAAAAGGAATTTGAAGAAATATATTCTGTTATAGAAAACTTAGAAAATTCTATATCAAAAATTGAATTAAAAATGAGCAAAAATTCATCTGATTATGGAGCTTTAAATGAACTTATGAAAGAAAAAGAAACTATAGAAGAAGAACTTTTATTTAAATATGAGAGGTTAGAATATCTGGAGGATATCTCTAATAAAATAGAAGAGTATAAAAATAGATAAATTAGTGAATTGCTTTAGGCATCTTCAAAAAATAAGTAAGTCAGAATGCTCGTCTATTTTGTGTTATACTGCGTCAACAGAACCCTTAGATAGTGCTACTATCTGCGGAACCTGTTTCCTTGTCTAACTCAAAATATACTTCCCATCTTTGACCTATTATTTATTTTCAGATGCCTTATTGACAACCTTTAAAATATTTGATAATCTTTTAAAGGTTGTCGATAATATTACATAGGAGGAAATCATGGAAGAAACAAAAGAAGTAAAAATTTTAGTTGCAGATCCTTCAGCGTTAGGATTATTTGGACTAGCTGTTATAACACTAGTTGCTTCATCTCAAAAATTGGGAATTACACAAGGGGTATCTCTTGTATTACCATGGGCTATATTTTTAGGAGCTACCGCTCAATTATTTGCCTGTATAAACGATTTTAAACATAACAATACTTTTGGAGCTACTGCCTTTGGAGCTTATGCATTCTTTTGGTATGCAATGGGAATGACTTGGCTGATACAAAATGGGGTTTTCGGAGAAAAACTTTCAACAGCTGCTGATACAAAACAATTAGGTTTTGCATTTTTAGCTTATTTAATATTTACATTATTTATGACTATAGGGGCTATGGAGACTACCAAGGTATTGTTCTTTATTTTCGTTTTAATAGATTTACTTTTTATAGGTTTAATGCTAAATTCTTTTGGTATTATGCCACACTTTTCTCATAATCTAGCTGCCATTTCAGAACTTGGGATTTCAATTTTTTCATTCTATGGAAGTGGAGCAGCAGTGTTAAATAAACATTTTGGGAAAGTATTTTTACCAGTAGGTAAACCATTTAATATTTTCAAATAAAATATGGTATTATAAATATAGTATTGTTATATTAAAATGTAACTAATACTATATTTTTTATTTTAAATATTATTAATAGAGGGAGTATGAAAAGAATATGAAAGTATCAATATTTTTAAAAGGTAGAAAAGAGCCAATTACATATATGGGAGATAAAATAGATGTAATAGATTTAAATTTAAATGGTATAAATTATAAACAAGTTAGATATTTTAAAAATGGTACTTCAAAATCAGAATTAATTCTTAAGGAGTTAATTATAAAAATTATAGAATTATAAAAAGTGCAATAATTACTTTTTTTGTTCTAAAAATTAAATGTTTACAATAAAATAATAATGAAAAGATACTAACAGCCCAATTAAAAATGTATCTTGAAAAGACACTTGCAGCCATATTTATATGTAATATTTATTTTTATAGCGTGTCTTGTATTGATTTAAGGAGGTAGTTATGTCTAGCATACTAAATAAAATAAGAGAAGAATTATATAAAGTCTCAGAAATTGGGGTAGATGAATATGAAAACAATAAAAGCGTTATAGAAGAGTTTCTAGAGAATATCTCCTTGTTTAGATTTGCGAAAGAAGAAGATATTATAGAGAACTATCTAAAAGTCTTTTATTATGACTCCGCATATAGCTTAAGACTTTTATTTTTTATTAGAGATAAAATAAATGGATTAGGAGAAAAGAGAATTTTTAGAATTTTAATTAAATACCTAGCAAATGAACATACTAAATATATAAAGAATAATTTAACTTTAATCCCTAAGTATGGACGTTGGGATGATTTATATTATTTATTTGACACTAATCTAGAAGAAGACGTTGTTAAATTATTTAAAGACCAAATAGAAATAGATGTAAATTCAAAAATACCGTCAACCTTAGGTAAATGGCTAAAATCTGAAAATACATCATCTAAAGAGTCTATAATTTTAGGCAATAAGACTAGAAAATTATTGGGATACTCTCAAAAAGAATATAGAAAACTCTTATCTAGTCTAAGAGGAAAAATTGGTATAGTAGAAAGAGATCTAAGTAGAAAAGATTACTTAAATATAAATTATAAAAACTTAACAAGATTAAATATTATTAAATACAAAAAAGCTTTTATTAAAAGAGATAAAGAAAACTTCGAGAAATATATAAAAAGAAATGTTAATAGTAATTTCCCATTTAAGAATCCAGAAAATATAGTCTCTGATATTATAAAAAACTTGAATAACTTGGAGATGAACAGTACAGAAGATATGTATATAAAAAATTGGCAATATATTATACAAGAATATAAAAGCTGTGAAGATAATATTGAAGATACATTAGTAATAAACGGCATAGAAACAGAAGTGTTGAAAAGAGATAGTAGATATTTTGAAATTTTAATTACAACAATACTCCTATATAATAAAATGAATTTAAACAGCTTTAAAAATTACTATATGTCCTTTAAAAAGAATCCTAAATTCAATAAAGTAACAGGATTGAATATTGTTGAAGATATAAAAATAATTTTAGATTCCTGCATTAATTATAATATTGATCTATCTTCAGCATTAGACTTGTTGTTATTTACTATACTTAAAAAGAATTTTAAAAATGAAGAAATTCCTAAGTCTATAATTTATATATATAGTAGTAGCGAAGATTTAGATTTAAATAGTTATGGAAAGTTTAATGAAAAATGGTTAAGTCTAGGATTAAATACTCCAAAAATAAAACTTTGGAATCTAAAAAGCGTATCCCAAAAATTTTCTATAAGAGATATTGGTAATAATAATGTGATTATAAATGGTTATGATAAAAGAATGTGGAAGTATATATTAAAATCAAAGGAGACTACAGAATATAATATTAATATAGATAATTTTAATGATAATAATTATAAAGATGTAATAATTTAAACAATGCTAAATAAAAGCATTGTTTATTAAATTAGTTTACATAATGTTTAATATGTTTATTTTATTATTAATTACTAAATTAATAATTGATAACAGCAAGTGGATAAAAATGTGAATATAATTATTCAATAATTATGTATAGCAAAATAAGCTAAAAATATTTAATAAATTCATTTTTGCTATAAATAAAGACAAATAAATTTATTAAGTTTATAATAGGTAAAATTATGTCGTTATTTTAAATTTATATAAAGTTTATATAAAGAGATACAGCGAGTATATATAAATTTAAACATCAAGATAGCTTAATTAATAAAAATATTATAAAAACACCTTAAAAAACAGCTAATTTTATTTCGCTAAATATACATTTATTATATTTCGTATTATTGCAACTTTAAAAACGCTATGATATAATAAAATCAAGGCTTTATAATGATTTCGGAGGTGAAAAAATGTCTACAGGACGAACGAAAACATATAAATATAAAGATTTTTTATATACTAGCGATGTAAAAAGTCTTTTAAGTGTAGAATTATCAAGTAAAGATAAGAAAAAACTTCATTCAGTTTATTCCAATTACTACGATTTAGGTGTTGAACGTGGATATAAATATATAATTGAAGATCTATTTAAACTTGCTGAAATACATAAATTATCAACTTCACAGCTAGCAGAAATTTATGATACCGGAGTTAGAAATGTTCAAATTTGGCTTAAAGAACTTGGTATAAATCGAAGTATAAAAAAAGCTCAAAAGATATATAAGAAAAATTCCAAGTTGAATATAGAGTTGAATTCTGTCGATAAATTGAATTTGAACGCTAATTCTATTATAAATAAGTATGGAATTCAACAAGTTGAAATTAAAAACTTACCGGAATCGGTTATAGATTTTTTGAATTATCTAGAAACTATTAAAGGGAAATCCCCTAATACTATAAAAGGATATGAAATAGATTTAACAATGTTCTTTAGGTTTTTAAAGATATATAAAGGACTTATTAAAGATGACTCTTTAGAATTCTCAGAAATAGATATTAGAGATATAGATAATTTCTTTATTAAAAATATAAAATTAACAGATATATATGCTTTTTTATCTTTTACTGAAAAACAAAGAGAAAACGGAAATTATGCAAGAGCTAGAAAGGTCGCTACTTTAAAATCTTATTTTAAATTTCTTCATGGTAAAGCAAAAATAATAGATGATAATCCCACTTTAGAATTAGAGTCTCCTAAAATAAGTAAAAGGCATCCTGTTTATTTGACTTTAGATGAAAGCTTAAATTTACTAAATTCATTGGATAAGGAGAATAAAAATTATTATAGGGATTATTGTATTTTAACATTGTTCTTAAATTGTGGTATGCGTTTATCAGAGCTTTGTAGCATTAAAATAGATAAGATTAAAGGTGATACTTTAACTATAATAGGCAAAGGTAATAAAGAACGAACTGTTTATTTAAATGAAGCTTGCTTAAAAGCTATTAATAATTATTTATCTGTAAGAGATAGTTCTAAATGCACAAATGAAGATAAAGAGTATCTACTACTCTCCTCCCGCTTTAAACCTATAAATAAAAGAACTGTTGAATTGTTAGTTAAGAAACATATAACTAATTTAGGATTAGTTGATAATAAATATACTCCTCATAAATTAAGGCATACAGCTGCTACATTAATGTACAAGCATGGAAATGTAGATATAAGAAGCTTACAAAGTATATTAGGACATGAAAATATATCTACCACTCAAATCTATACTCATGTAGATGAAGAAATCCTAAGAGATGCAGTAAAATCAAATCCTTTATCTAAAATATAAATGGTTAAGATATCTTTATATCTTAACCATTTATATTAAAGTTATATTAAAACTTCCCTTTTAACTTTCTAACTCCCGGAAAAACTTCTTCTGTAAGCTCTTCTAATGAATCTTCTTCAAATAATTCTAAATCATCAATATATTCAATATGATCAAATGCATCTACATATTCTGAAGATTCATTTTCTAGTGAATACTCTTCTTTTAATTCATTTTCCTTAGATAATAATTCTTCTTCTTTTAATGCTTCTAGCATTTTTTTATATTCATTTTCTAGATATTCATTTTCTTCAACAGTTTTTGCTATATCCTCTATTTTTATAGCTCTTACATCTATACCTTCTTCTTCTAAGCAATCACCGCAATTATCACAGATTCTATTAGGATATATATCACAATAATCATCTTCTTTATATTTCTTAATATCCATCACTACACCACCTATGTTTATAAAATTAAAACAAATTATATTATATCAAATATATATTACATAATCAAACATCAATGGAAAGAACTCTAGTTTCCAGAACATAAGTTTGATATAAACTAAACTTTATGCTATAATGTTAATAATAGAGTGAGGTGTTAAAATGAACGAAATAAAAGATAAACAATTAGAAATTTATGAGTTCTTAAAAATATATACTGAGAATAAAGGTTACCCACCTTCAGTTAGAGAAATTTGTGACGCTGTTAATTTAAGATCTACATCAACTGTTCATGGCCATTTAAAAAGATTAGAAAAAAAAGGATTAATAAGAAGAGATCCAACCAAACCTAGAGCATTAGAAATTTTGGAAACTTCTAATGTAAAAAAAGAAATGCTAAACATTCCATTAGTAGGAAGAGTTACTGCAGGAACTCCTATTCTAGCAACTGAGAATATAGAGGATACTTTTCCTATTCCAATGGATTATATAAAGCATAATGAAGAATTATTTATGTTAAGAGTAACAGGAAACAGCATGATTAATATAGGTATTCATGATGGAGATTATGCAATTATAGAAAAATGTCAAACTGCTAAAAATGGAGATGTAGTTGTAGCATTAATTGAAAATGATGCTACTATAAAAACCTTTTATAAAGAAAAAGATCATATAAGACTTCAACCTGAAAATGATAGCTTATCCCCTATTATTGTTGAAGACTGTTCTATTTTAGGTAAATTAGTTGGTTTATTTAGAGCATATTAAAAAATAAGAGTCATACAATATTGTATGACTCTTATTTTTTTATTACTATTTTAGGAGGTGTAATTTTGAAGTTTTCTCTTTTAAAAAAAGATAGTAAGACAAATGATTATTTTATAAATGAAGATAGCAAAGGGTATATTATTAAAAAAGACTTTTTTTCTATAGTATTACTTATGAAAGTTATTGTGGCTTCTATATACGCTTTTGGATTAGGCTATAGTTTATTTTACCTTGGTGATGATTTTATAAAAGTAGGTATTAAATTCTTAGTACTATTAGTTGTGTTATACTTTATATTAGAAATTCCTTATGCTTTCTTAAAAGCAGTATTCTTTCCAAATGCATTTAAAAAGAATGTTGTTAAATTAGAATTTAATCCTTTAAATATGAATATTTATGTTTCTTCTAATAAACCTGTAAAAAAAGTTAGACTAATATTATCATTAATACTTCCTTTTATACTATTAGGTTTTATACCAACTATAGTTAGCTATATACTAGAGTTTAATATTTATATATATGCCATTGCTTCTTCTTGTGCAATTATATCTGTTCCAGATTTAATATTTTCAATATTAATTAGTATAGATGACTCTATTGGTGAAGAGTTAATTGTAACTCCATTTGAATATATTGATTCAAATATTAGTGTAACAGAAATATGTGTTGATTTAGATAAAGAAAATGATTCAGAGTATGAAGATGAATACTGTTATCAGATACTAGAAAATATAAACGATAGTGAAGCTAAAAAAACTTTAAAAGATAAAGATAAAAATATGGATATAGAATATATTAAAGAAATGATTTTTCATATAGATGAATAATAAAAAACACCACTAGCTATTTTATACAAAAGCTAATGGTGTTTTTTAGTTATATATTACCTTCTTACTATTGTACTATATTATTTAAAGAGATTAAAATACCTATCTTAGCATGATCAAAAGTAAGTCCACCTTGAAGGTATGCAATATAAGGCTCTCTTATTGGAGCATCAGCAGATAATTCAATAGAAGATCCTTGTATAAAGGCTCCTGCTGCCATTATAACCTCATCATTATATCCAGGCATAGCCCAAGGTTCACATTCAACAAATGAATCTATTGGAGAACCTTTTTGTATTCCCTTACAGAATTTAATTAGATTTTCTTTATTTCCAAACTTAATAGCTTGAATAATATCACTTCTTTTTTCATTATATTTAGGAAGAACATCAAAACCTGCAAGCTCCATTATTCTTGAACAAAATACAGCGCCTTTAACAGCTTCCATGGCTATATGAGGAGCTAAGAATAAGCCTTGATAGAATTGTCTCATAACTCCAAATGTTGAGCCACACTCTCCTCCTATTCCTGGTGTAGTTAATCTAAAGCTAGCTTGTTCAACATAAGACTTTTTACCAGCTATATATCCTCCAGTTGGTGCTATTCCCCCACCTATATTCTTTATAAGAGAGCCTGCAATTAAATCAGCTCCAACATCTGTAGGTTCTATAGTATCTATAAACTCTCCATAACAGTTGTCAACAAAAACTACTACATCTTCTCTTACGCTTTTTACAAACTTAATAACTTCACCAAGCTCACTTACTAGAAATGAATTTCTCCATCCATAACCAGTACTTCTTTGAATATGTACAAGCTTTATTGAAGAATCGGTAGATAGCACTTCTTTTATTTTATCAAAATCAAATTTACCATCTTTTAAATCAACTTGTTTGTAGTTAACTCCATATTCTCTAAGAGAACCTATATTCTCTTTACCACTTATTCCTATTATGTTATGTAATGTATCATAAGGTGCTCCTGAAATACATACCATTGTATCACCTGTTCTTAGGTTTCCCATTAAAGCACAGCCTATGGCATGTGTACCATTAACAAAGTGAGGTCTAACTAAGGCCATTTCAGTATTAAAAATTCTTGCATAAACCTTATCTAAGGAATCTCTTCCTATATCATCATATCCATAACCAGATGAATTAGTAAAGTGTGAATCACTAATCCTTTCATCTTGGAAAGCCTTTAACACCTTTAATTGATTGTATTCTCTTATTTCATCATAAGATCCAAAAACCTCTTCAACGTCTTTTAAAGCTTCTTTATACAATTCAAAAGTCTTTTGTTTAAAATTATAATTTTTCATCATTAATTCTTCTGTTTCTCTTAACATAATGTATCATTACATATTTATTAATAATATGTAAACTCTCCCTTCTAAGTAATTATGTATAAACTATATATATCAGATAAATTAAATATTATCATATTTTGATATATTTTCAAAGCAGAATAATAAAAAGTAGGCATTATTTGCCTACTCTTCTTCATTATTAAATAGTATTGGTTTTAGAGGGGTAATAGTTGTTATAGCATGTTTATATACTAACATTTGTTTTCCATCTGAATCTAGTACAACCGTGAAACTATCAAAGCCTTTTACATACCCTTTCAATTGAAATCCATTAGTTAAATATATAATAACGGAAATTTTATTTTTTCTTGCTCCATTTAAAAATATATCTTGTAAGTTGTTAGGTTGCTTAGTCAATTAAATCACCTCCATATGATTTTTATATAATAAAATTATATATTTTATAGTAATAAATCATTAACTATTTTTTTAAATATATCATCTTCAGTAATAATATCCTTATCTAAGAATATTGCCCTAGGATCTCTTCTAAACCAAGTTAATTGTCTCTTAGCATAATTTCTTGATCCTTGTTTAATCATTTCAACAGCCTCATTTAATGATATTTTATGTTCTAAATAATAAAATATCTCTTTATATCCTATTCCTTGCATTGAC
Source organism: Clostridium sp. MB05 (assembly GCF_046581255.1). Lineage (NCBI taxonomy): Bacteria > Bacillati > Bacillota > Clostridia > Eubacteriales > Clostridiaceae > Clostridium > Clostridium sp. MB05. The sequence goes on from NZ_CP174370.1 coordinate 2,341,860, forward strand.
TGTACAGATGAATTATACCCCATTTCCTTTAATTTTATACACTCATCAAGTAGACCTCTTTCCATCATTATGTCTACTCTTAGGTTTATTCTATTATAAAGTTTTTCTCTATCCATATTAAGTACATAATAATTTACATCATAAGGTCCGTTATAAAACTCTTCTCCTGCATTAAAGGAACTAAAAGGTTTCTTAGTTAATTTATATACTTCTAAAGCTCTAATTACTCTTTTTCTGTTATTATAATGAATTTCTTTGTAACTTATAGGATCTATTTCTTTAAGCATATTATGGATATATTCATTTCCATAGCTTTCTGCAAGCTTTTCTAATTCATTTCTGTACTCTAAATCATTTTCTGCTTCTGTAAAATTCATATTACAAGTTAAAGCATTTATATATAACCCTGTACCACCAGCTAATATTGGAAGCTTTCCTCTAGATAAAATATCATCTATACATTTTTGTGCCATTTCTTTATAATCAGCAACGGAAAATGGTATACTAGGATCTACTACATCTATCATATGATGCTTAACATCACACATTTCTTCTTTAGTAATTTTAGCAGAGCCAATATCCATATACTTATATATTTGCATTGAATCAGTAGAAACTATTTCACCATTTAATTCTTTTGCTAACTTTATAGATAGATCTGTTTTTCCAACTGCCGTTGGACCTGCTATAACTAAAACTCTGTCTTTCATTGTTACTCCTTTTATACAATTCTCCTAAATTTTTTATCCAATTCGTAGTTTGTAAACTTTATTATTACAGGTCTACCATGAGGACAATGGAATGGGTCATCTATATATCTTAAATCATTTATAAGTTTTTCCATCTCTACGTGATTTAAGTAATCATTAGCTTTAACAGCAGCTTTACATGCAAGTGTTGCAATTCTATTGTATTTTACTTCTGTTGTCTTTCCACTACCTAATGATTTTATATTATCTAAGATATTTATAAATAAATTTCTTGGATCTAGTTTACCTAAGAAGTATGGTACTTCTTTAATTGCTATTGTATTTCCACCAAAGCTTTCTACATTAAATCCTGCCATAGTAAATATATTAGAGTTTTCTTCATAATAACAAAAGTCATCATTAGTTAGATCTATTAAGGTTGGTACTAGAAGTTGCTGTACTACTATATCTCCCTCTTCTATGCTCTTTAAGTACTTTTCAAAAAGAATTTTTTCATGAGCAGCATGCTGATCTATCATATATAAAACTTCATCATATTCTGCTAATATATATGTTTTATTAAACTGTCCTATTATCTTTAAATTAGGGAATTTTGCATTTCTAATTTCTGAATTATTTATGTTTTCCTTAATACTTGATACTTCTTCATTTATTTCATTATTTGCAAATTCTCTTTTATCTTCACGTACTACATTATTTGAATCATAGTCTATAGGATTATATTTATTGCTATTACTATTATCTTCATTATTTAAATTATTAGGCATCTTAATATCTAATTTACCAAGCTCTTTTAGATTTTTAAGATTATTATAAAGCTCTTCTTCCCTTCTTAAATCATCATAAGAAATTCCTTGTATATTACTGCTTATTTCATTTTCCTTACTCTTATTATTAATATCATCATATTGAGATAAAGGTAAGTTTCCTGAATAAGTATCATTTAAATTTATATTGAATGAAATTTCTTCTACTACTTCAGTAGGTACCTCATCCTTTTGCTCTTTTTCTTCTTCAGGAATATAAAAATCATTAAAGACTTCACTTCTAAAAGCTTTATGAACTGCATCAAATACCTTTTTAAATATTCCTCTATCCTCTTTAAATTTAATTTCAGCCTTAGTTGGATGTATATTAACATCTACAAACTCAGGATATACTTCAAGGAATAACACAAAGAAAGGAAATTTATTTACAGTAGCAAAAGATTTAAATGCATTTTCCATAGCAGCAACTATAGTTTTATTCTTTATATATCTACCATTTACAAATATGCTTTGATTATTTCTAGAACCTCTAGCTATTTCTTCTTTGCCTATATATCCATATAAATGAATTGCATCTTCTGCACTTTCAAAGTATATTAAATTTTCACTTATAGATTTTCCATATACAGTTCTAATAACATCTTTAAGATTACCTGTTCCATAGGTATGTAAAACCTTTTTACCATTATTATAGAACTTTATTGATATGTTAGGATTTGATAATGCAATCCTTGAAATTATATCACTTATTAATGCACCTTCTCTTGAAGTAGATTTTAAGAACTTTCTTCTAGCGGGTACATTATAAAATAGATCTCTAACTTCTATTATTGTTCCCTTATTAGTTCCTGTTTCATTTACAGAAAGTATTTCTCCACCTTCTATTGAAATTTCAGAACCAAAATCATCTCCATCCATTTTACTTCTTAACAGTACTTTTGATATAGATGCTACAGAGGCCAATGCTTCCCCTCTAAAGCCTAATGTCATAATAGAATATATATCCTCTACATTTTGAATCTTAGAGGTTGCATGAGGCATAAAAGCCTTTTTAATATCATCCTTATGTATTCCATTACCATCATCAATAATTCTTATTAAAGAAATACCACCTTCTTCTATTTCGACGGTGATATTTTTAGCATCTGCATCTATTGAGTTTTCTACTAATTCTTTAACAACTGAAGAAGGGCGTTCAACCACTTCTCCAGCTGCTATTTTATTAGAGGTATGTTCATCTAATAGATTTATTCTTTTCATATATTCACCTCAATTACTTTACCCTCTTAGCTTCAAGTGTTAACTTGTATAATGTATTCATTGCATCCATAGGAGTTAAAGCCATAACATCTATATCAGCAATTGAATTAATTAAATTATCTTTTTCTATCATAGTAAAATCTATTTGATAATCATTTATTTCATCATTAAAATTCTTTTTATTTTTAGATTCTTTCTTTATATTAGTATCTTCCAATACATTATTATTTATAGTCTCTATTTCTTTTTCTATAGAATTTTCTTTAATATTATTAGAAGAATTAACCTCTGAAATTTCTACTGCCTTTGTATTGCTAGTTGATTTAGTTATTTCATCCTTATCAGTTGCAACTTCTTTAATTGAAGTAACATCTAATGAATTATTTCCTGAAGAGCTTTCTAGTGAAGATAATATTTCTTTAGCTCTATTGATAACTTCATTTGGTAATCCAGCAAGCTTTGCAACTTCTATTCCATAGGATTGGTCTGCTCCACCTTCAACTATCTTCCTTAAGAATATTATATTATCATCAATTTCACTTACAGCAACAGAATAATTTTTAACACCTTCTATAACGCCTTCTAGTTTTGTTAATTCATGATAATGAGTTGCAAAAAGAGTCTTGCATTTAAGATCATTATTTTTAGATATATATTCTATTACTGACCAAGCTATACTTAGCCCATCATAAGTTGAAGTTCCTCTTCCAACTTCATCTAACAATACTAAGCTTTTAGATGTAGCATTTTTTAGTATGTTAGATACTTCCCACATTTCCACCATGAAGGTAGATTTTCCCCCTGCTAAATCGTCTGAAGCACCTATCCTTGTAAATATCTTATCACATATAGAAATGTTAGCAGATTTAGCTGGAACAAAGGAACCTATTTGAGCCATAAGAGTTATTAATGCCACTTGCCTCATATATGTAGACTTACCTGCCATATTAGGACCAGTAATAAGTAAAAGTCTATTATCATCTGAATTTAAGGTTGTGTCATTAGAAACAAAGTCACCTTTCCCAATAACTTTTTCTACTACTGGGTGTCTACCCTCATTTATTTCTATAACACCATCTTCATTTATATTAGGCTTAACATAATCATTTTCTACGGCTATTATAGATAAAGTAGATAAGGCATCTAAATTTCCAATAATTCTAGCACTTTTTTTAAGTCTTGCAATTTCCTTTTCTATAGATTCTCTTACAGATATAAATAAATCATATTCTAAAGATACTAATTTTTCTTCAGCACCAAGAATTTTATCTTCCATTTCCTTTAATTCTTGAGTTATAAATCTTTCAGCGTTAGCTAAAGTTTGCTTTCTTATATATCTGCCTTCAGGAATTGAGCTATAATTTGCTCTTGATATTTCTATATAATAACCAAATACTTTATTATAACCTACCTTTAGTGATCTTATTCCTGTAAAGTCTCTTTCCCTATTTTCTAATGCAGCTATCCATTCCTTACCATGAAGCTTAGCTGTTCTTAAACTATCTACTTCTTCATTATATCCATCTCTAATTATGTTACCTTCTTTTAAGGCAATAGATGGATCATCTAAAATAGATTTAGATAAAAGTTCCTTAATATCAGTTAACTCATCTAATTCTTTATACCATTCCTTTAAAATACCTGAATTAGCTGAAGATAAATGTTTCTTTATTCCTGGTAGTTTTTCAAGAGAACATCTAAGAGAAACTAAATCTTTAGCATTGGCATTTTTATTAGAAATTTTACCTACAATTCTTTCTATATCATAAATCTCCTTAAGTAGAGCTCTTAAATCTTCATTAAAATATGCATTATTATAAAGCTCTTCTACACCTTCTAATCTTTTTTCTATTTCAGATTTTATTATAAGAGGCTCTTCAATCCACTTTCTTATGGCTCTTCCTCCCATAGAAGTAGAAGTTTTATCTAATACCCAAATTAAACTACCTTTTTTAGATTTTTCCTTTAAGTTTTCAGTAAGCTCTAAATTTCTTCTTGAGTTACCATCTATAGTCATATAGTTAATTATGTCATAATACTCTAAAAGGTTTATATTAGTTAATGTCATCTTTTGAGTATCATAAATATATTTTAATAAAGCTTTAGAAACAGTTTTAGATAAATCATTTAAGTTAGCTACACATACTTCTGAAAACTGCTCTAGAAGTTCTTTTTCAGAACAAATACTTTTACTTAGATCTCTCTTAGTAATTAATGCAGAAGATATAGAGGTTATTTCTGATAATAATTCCTCACTTATGTTTATATCTACAATTATTTCTTTAGGGGAAATTTTAGTTATCTCATCTAATAAGCTTGCTTTTATTGCTGTAAAGCTTGTTACTTTAAACTCTCCAGTAGATATATCAGAAGAGGCTAACCCGTAATATCCAGCATCTTCAACTATGCACATTAAATAAGTATTCTTATATTCACTATCTTCAGTGTTTTCTATATATGTACCAGGAGTTATAACCTTTATAACATCTCTTTTAACTATTCCTTTAGCAACTGAAACATCTTCAACTTGCTCACCAATAGCTACTTTATATCCCTTATTAACAAGTCTTGCTATATAAGATGAAGCTGCATGAAATGGTATTCCGCACATAGGTGCTCTCTCTTCAAGGCCACAGTCTCTTCCCGTTAAAACAAGTTCTAGTTCTCTAGAAGCTATTTTGGCATCCTCAAAGAACATTTCATAAAAGTCACCTAATCTAAAAAACAAGATACAATCTTTATAATTTTCTTTTATCTCAAAATATTGTCTCATCATTGGAGTTAACATATTTTTTTATACCTCACAAACATAAATTTAAGTACAAACCTGTAAATATAAGGTTTTATGACTATTATACTATAAAGTTACAACAATAAAAAGTCATAAGTTAAAAAGCAAAATAACCTTATTAATTCATTAAAATAGCTAATAATTCTTTAATACTAAACACATCATTAGTTTCAAATAACTCTTCTAATGTTTCAATATTTTCTTCTAAATGCTCTACATCCTTAGAATAAGTATGTGCTATATCCACCATATCTGTTTCTGTAAAATCTTTATTTTCTAAATACCTTACTACACATAATTCTTTAATCATTATATAACTTACTAATGCGATTTTAATTTTAGCTAAAGCATCATAGTCAAAAACAGCCTTCATAAAGTATCTAAATACAAAATAAACTAAGATTTGTTCAAAGTGATAGCTTTTATCCTTATAATATTCATTAAAGCTTTTATGAATATCTAAATAAATAGCTTTATCATCTTCATTTTGCCAAAAGTATCTTAATGCATCTTCTAAGCCTAAAATATCATTCGGTTTTATATGTTTTAAATCTCTAAAGACTTTAATAACTTCATTTATATTAAGATATTTTTCATTTGTCTTTCCTTTATATTTTTCAAGTTTATTAATAGCCTCATTAATAAACTTGTTATCTAAATATTTATCCTTAACAGTTTTAATTGATTGTATATCATTTAAATCTATTTTTTCTTGAATTTCATTTACAAAAATAAGTACTAAGGAGCCTCTAATTTTTAAATCTAAATTTCTATTTTGTAAAATATCAAAAACTATTTTTCTACACTGCATAAGATTAATATAAACCATTGGATTTATATCATTGTAGCTATTAACTTCTTCATCATTTTCTGTTAATTCAAATTCAACTTTTTTAGTTGTTCTTAGTATTATTCTTGCAGCTTCAGGACAGGATAAAGATATTCCAATTTCACGTAAGTTACCAAATTCCTCTAGGTAACGTGGATATTGTCTACATGTATAGCAAAGACTATCTGCTCCTAGTTCATTATATATATCACAGAAATTATTTTCGTTTAAAAATGAACATCTATCTCCTTGTAAAGCAAAAATATTTTCTCCATCTTCATTAAGTATTTTACTTCTTAATTCATCTCCAAATTTACCTTCTACAGATAAATAACGCTTATGAGTTTCTTCATCTATAACTATTCCCCATCCAGCGCAACAAGTATCTTCACATTTAGAAGCTATACATTTAAATTCATCAAAGTAACCTGGTTTTCGTATTTTCATTTTCAACCTCACATCATATGTATGTATTTATATTTTTATAACAAATTAATTTTAATACTCATTATTGATCTCTTCAAGCTTCTGCTTACTTTTTATTTAATTTATATAAAGAAAAAGGGAAATCCACCTAAATTCTTGGCGGATTCCTATTCTATATTATTAGCATTTATTTTGATTTGTGTTATCCTCTTTCAATAATTGTTGGGCAATTGTTAGTCCTATAAGATATGCTGGTGCAGAAGTGTTACCATCTGCAACAAATGGGATTATTGAATTATCAGCAACAACCAAATTCTTAACACCAAAAACTTCTCCTTTGAAATTTACAACACCATCCGAAGCAGAACGTGCCATTCTAAGCGTACTCTCCTCATGGAACGTCAAACTTAGATTTTGTCTGATAAAGTTTTCAAGTTTTGTATCATCATTAATTACATCAAGTGTTGGTGAAAGAAGTTGATACCTAGGATCAATAGCTCTAAGATTAGCTGCAATGTTTTTAACATACACTTTAAAAGTATCTTTTAATAATTTCATGTCATCCTCATTTTCTAAGAATTCTTCATCTCCAAGTTCAATTTTAAGTGGATCATTTGCCTGTATCATTTCAAAGCCACGGCTCTTAGGTTGTATAGGAGATATTCCTACAATTAAAGTATTGTTGGAGAAAAATGGTTCTATCTGTACCGCTCTCAACTTTGGATTTGATCCTGGCGCTGGATTTGGTAAGAAAGCTCCTGCTATCAAATGAGCATTTGGATCATCAGGTGGTACTGGTTTATCATTCGGATTAGTAGAAAATATAGCAGCTATTATGGAGTGATTAGCAAGGTTTTTACCAACATTTTGATTATCGAATATAACAGGAATTCCTTTTGCTCTAAGTTCATTTGCTGGACCGATTCCTGATAGCATTAACAGCTTAGGACTTTTAATAGCACCTGCGCATACTATAACTTTCTTTCTTGCAAATGCGCTAAGGTAGAGACCCTCTCTTAAAAAATCAACGCCAATAGCAATATTATCACAAAAAATTATATTAAGAGCAGTAGATTTAGTCAGCAACATTAAATTTCTTCCATTTACTCCGCAGCCTTCTTTATCTACTATTTTTCTTGAAAGGAATGCAGTTGAAGAGCTTTCACGAGTTCCATCCGGTTCTTGAGTGTATTGATTACGCGTATACGGCCCTATTGGTGTATCCGGATTGTTGTAATCTAGTATTTCTTCAAAGCCTGTTGCTCTTTCAATAGCCAAAGCAAGTTTTTGAGCCATTCTAGTCGGATTAACAGGAGCTTGTCTAACATCTACATGACCTCTGAAGCCACGAGCCTCAGGATTATTTGTACGTCCATTGTATTTTTCTAATTCTTTGAATCTTTCAATTACCTCTTCTGGAGACCAAAGTGGACCAAGTAGCGCTTGCCATTTTTTTATTACTGCAGTTGTAGGTCTTACCCATAGTTGACGGTTAACTGAAGAAGCACCTCCTAATAACCTTCCTGTGGTCCAAGGGAATGTTCTATTATTGAGCTCGTCTTGAGGTACTCCTTGACCCTGCCAAAAGTATTGTGGGAAAAAGAGACTTTGTAGTACAGGTGAAAAGGTAGAGTTACGAATTGGTTCATCATTATCATTATTTTCTCCTGCTTCTAAAACCAATACCGAATTTTCTCTGTTATCCGTAAGGGTTTTTGCAATAGTAGCACCTGCTGTACCAGCCCCTACAATTATATAGTCATAAATTTGATTTTTCATTTGATTATCTCCTTTGTGCCTCTATTATTCTTTTGTTACTCACCTTATTACTATAATTCAAGGATAATATATTATATTATTTTTTTTATGTAACGTGTCATATGTTTATGAAAAACAAAATAACTAACATTAGTAAGGATTCCATGATTAGTTCACAAAAAAACTAACAACTTATTCTAAAGCAAGTTATAATAGTCATCATTAATAGTATAAATTAAAACTCTTATAAAAAAAGTAGCACCTAGGACAATTACTCCCAAATGCTACTTTGCTTTTATATTTGTTATTTTTACTAATAAATCATGTATAAAATTTGATCCTCTACTCATTAATATTCCAGTTAGTACAACCCCTAAGAACTTTATGTCTAGTAATTGTAAAACATATAATCTAGTGCTTAGAACATTTAATTCATTAGATAATAAGGATTTAAGTGATATTACAGAATTAGATATCCAAAAAGCTGTTGACTCTTTCCTGAAAAATAATCTAATTATTTTAATACACTTTCTTTACAAATTATTTGAGCAAAATTTTCATTATTATATTCATTAATCAATTTATAGATTCTATCCTTTTCCTTTATCTTTACATTGTATCCTATGGTTACCTCCATATTATATAAAGCTTCTTTGTTTATATCTACATCATAGTGATCAATAGGTACTTTTTCTAGCATACAGTAGTTACCATTATTTCTTTCTAAGTAACTACAAACTATTAATTTATATCTCCACTCTTCTTCAAGCTTATAAGATAAGTTTTTATATTTTCCTATATTTTGGAGAAATACTCCCTTACCTATATTATTCTTTTGAAAAATTTTAGGATATATTTTTTCTTGATCATTTGTATACTCAACTTTATATATTTTTCCATCTCCATGAACTATATATTTTATATCTTCTCTTTTATATTTCTTTGTAAATCCATTAATTAAATCTTTTTGAAATTTTAATCGTACTCCTTGTCCATATTCGCTGTTTGTATTCCAAAGCTCTACACTTTCTTCATTTTTTATTGTAAAACATGAAACAAAAATATTAGATCCATAATCAAATAAGTTGCTAGATAAATTTTCGCTTTTACAATCTACATATTTTAAAGAAGTAAATCTTATTTTTCTGCTTTTTAATATATTTTCTAACCCATGAACATCTGTATAGTGATATAAATCCATAACCTCTCCCCTTACTTATAATTATGAAATTTAGTTAATAAGCAGTCACTGCAATACTACTTATAAATAATTAAATCTTTATCATAAACTAAATTATTTACTACATTCATTACAAATACAATAAATTAATCTAGAGTACTTAAGCTCTCTTTCTGTCTCAACCCTAGGTACTCTTTTTACTACCTTACTACATTTATTACATATATATTTATCAATTATTTTGCCTCCTGTTGCCTCAGAAACAACAGTAATCTTTTTTACTATTTTCATCATTATCCCCCAAAACTTAATATTATTTCCTGCTGGTTATTATAAATTATTATTTACTATTAAAATGATTTAAAATATTTATCTTAATAAGAATTAATATAGAGAGTTTTTATTAAATGATTGTTAATTCATTGTTAATTGTTTGTTAAATTCGGCATATATATTTAATTTTCTTAAATTTTCGATAATATTTATAAAATAAAAAGCACTTACTAATGTAAATGCTTTTTATTTTATAGTACTAGTAAAACTTTTATTAGAAAGCTTTATCTTTTTTATTTCTTTATTATATAAGTTTATTATCTCTAATTTTTAATAATTATCATTTATAATTATTTGATTTGGTTTTCGTATTGTTCTACCATTCTTTTAACCATTTCTCCGCCAACACTTCCGTTTTGCTTTGAAGTAAGGTTTCCTTTATCTGTGTTTTCATAATTGTTTAATCCAACTTCAGATGCAACTTCATTTTTTAATCTGCTTAAACCATTTTTTGCTTCTGGTACTAAACTTCTATTATAGTTTGCCATGTATTCCACCTCCTTTATATATTGTTTTCTTTTACAATAATATGTTAACCATAGTTAATGCATAATAACCTATAGAAATATTAGTAAAACTAGAAGTGAAAACTTATAATGGATAATTATATGTTATATTATTAATAAAAAGCTTACTTTAGAAGGTTACATTTCATTAGTATCTCTTAAGACTTTAAAGTTATAAAATAAAAAATATCGCATATTCATCTTGAAATAATGCGATATTTTCATAATTCTTATATAATAAGTATTTGTATAAAATTTTTAATAAGTATCATACATAGCTACTAGTTAATTGAAAAAAGATTTAATATATCTTCCTCGCTTAAAGTATTAATACTAGTTATATCATTTTCATTATCAATTATTCTTTCTATTAGTTTTCTTTTTTCATCTTGAAGATCTACTATTTTTTCTTCTATTGAATTTTTAGATATTAGCTTAATTACCTCAACAATATTAGTTTGCCCAAATCTATGTGCTCTATCTGTGGCTTGATCCTCTACAGCAGGATTCCACCAAGGATCAAAGTGTATCACTATATCTGCTGATGTTAAGTTTAAACCAGTTCCTCCTGCCTTTAAACTTATTAAGAATACAGAATTATTACCTTCATTAAATTCATTTACTAATGCTAATCTCTTTTCCGCTGGTATAGATCCATCTAAATAGCTATACAATATGTTTTCAGAATTAAACCTAGTGGAAATATTTTTTAATACTGATGTAAATTGTGAAAAGACTAATATTTTATGACCCTCTTCTATTCCTTGATTTAAAATTTCAATAAGTGCATCTATTTTACCACTAGTACCAATATAATCATTAATTAAAACAGATGGATCAAGACATATTTGTCTTAGCTTAGTTATATAGGATAAAATTTCTATTTTGCTGGTTTTCAAGTCATCATCCTTAACTTTCTTTTCAATTAAGCTTTTAGCATGATTAGCATAAATAGAATATATCTTTTCTTGCTCCTCTGACATAGATACTAAAAGTTTTTTCTCTATTTTTAGAGGAAGTTCTTTTATTACATCTTTTTTATATCTTCTCAATAGAAAAGGTTTTGTAAGCATATTTAATTCTTTTAATACTTCTTCAGATTCATTTAGCTTTTTATGATATCTTACACTAAATCGCTTTTCATCAAATAAGTATCCTGGCATTATAAAATCAAAAATTGACCATAACTCCATTAATGAATTTTCTACAGGAGTACCTGTTAATGCAAACTTTCTAATAGCTTTAATTTTTTTCATAGCTACTGCATTTTGAGAAGAACAGTTTTTAATATATTGAGCTTCATCTATAAAACAATAATCAAATTGTAGCTTTTCATATTCTTCTATATCTCTTTTTATTAGATTATAGGTAGTAATTAACACATCATAATTTTCAATATTTTCTAATATATTAATTCTTTCATCTTTAGATCCATTTATAATAGCATATTTTATAGTTGGGGCAAATTTTTCAATTTCACTGCTCCAATTGTATATTAATGATGTTGGTGCAACTATTAGTGTCTTAGCTGGTAAATTAGATAATATAAATGAAATAGCTTGAATTGTTTTACCAAGTCCCATTTCATCACCTAAAATACCTCCAAATCCTAAGTAATCCATAGTTTTAAGCCAATTATACCCTTCCTTTTGATAAGGTCTAAGATCCGCCATTAAATTTAATGGTTCTTTAAAAGTTAACTTGTTAATGTCTTTTATCTTTTTCTGAATTTGTGATAATTCTTTTTTACCCTTAATATATCTAATAGAATTATCTTTAATAAAGTTATCTATATAAAGACTCTTACTCTTACTAAATAATAAGGTATCTCCCTCTATATCATTTTCTAAAGATAGTACATCTAAAAGCTTTAAAAAGTTCTTAAGTTCAATTTCTTCAAGATCTAAAAACTCTCCACTTTTAAGCTTATAGTATTTAAGATTATCTCTAAGAGCTAGTATAATATCCTTAACTTCAGTTTCTGATATATTATCAATTTTAAACTTTAACTCAAAATAATCTAGCTTACCACTTTTTATTTGACCTACTATATTTTTATTATTTATATGTTTTATAATTTTAAAATTCTCTGAATAAAAAACTTCACCAATATCTTGTAATTTCTCTATATCATATTTAAAGAATTTAAATAAATATTCATCTCCAAGTAATAAATAAAATTTATCCCCAGACGATTCAAAACCAAGTGCCCTTAAGCAAGATAATATTTCATTTTCTTTATTTAAATCTCTATATATAATTTTATTTGTGTATTCATGAAAAATGTTAAATTCGTGCTCTCCATATTTAACTTTTAATGTTAATGTTGTATCTTTATTAATTTTGTCAAAATAAAATTTAAATTCAACCTTTTCTTTTACAATTTTATTTTTTATAGCCTTATTAATAGTTATATCATCTGATAGAGTATATAATTTAGGCAAAAGCTTGGATAGAACTCTAATTTCATCATCTTTATCAATAGCTATAGCTTTAGTATTATTAAAAATATTTAAATAAGTGGAAATATCATAGCAGTACTCAAAATTAGGTACATAAATACTACTTCCATATAAAAATACTGTACCCTTTTTATCAATCTTTTCAGGAATTCCATCATCTAAGCTTAAAATATATTCATTTTCTAATGCTTTTAAAGAAATTTTTATATTTGGTTTATCAAAAATAATTTCAGTTTCTACAGGTCTATAAAAGAAGCCCTCATTTAAGTAAACTCTATTCTTTGATATTATATTAAAGAATTCTCTAGTAAGAAAATCTGGAATTATAAGTGTTTTACCATCTATATATTTATCCTGTCTTCTTATAAAATTTGAGGATGCTGATTCCATATCTTTTATTTTTTCTATAAAATCTAGTATTTTCTTTTCTTTTAGGCCAAGTCTTTGATATTTTAAGTCTAAAGCAAAATCCTTTCCATACTTAACTGGAATTTTATTATAATAAGCTATTAAAAGCTGATTTATATCTTTTACAACATATAGCTTATTAGATGATAATCCCTTTAATCCTATTCTAAATTCAGCTGCTAATCTATTTTTAAAACCTTGTTTATTTATATAAACTTCAATTTTAATTTCTGTTTTATTTTCATCTTCTAATAATAAATCTAATATATTGTCTTTTTTATTTTTGAAAATAGATTTATGGATAAAATCATTATTTAATTTAGATTTAATTTCATTATATTCATCTAATTCATTTAAGAATTTATAAAAAGTTGCAAACAAATGCTTACAACAATAATTATGTTTACGAAGCTCATTTCTTTCATAATCATCACAGCTACAAAAAGTAGATAATATACCTTTACTTTTTATATCCACTTCTATTTTAGAATTATATTCACTAAAATAATTTTCAGATATAATTTTAGAATCTATATAAATTAAATCATCATCACATTTTACCTTTAAATCAGATATTAATTCATTTTCTAATATCCTTTTTCCGCCTAAATCATTTTTGCCACAAGTATCTTTATTAAATTTTTCTACTAAAATTTGTTTTATCATATTCGTCACCTTGAAAATTAATTATCTCTTTATTATAACAAAAAGAAGTGGTTTTTTCCACTTCTCTATATATACATCCATAAATCTTCTATTTTACATCCATTATCTTTAAAGTCATAGGAAGGTTTATATTTAAATTTCCTCTTTATAATATATTTTTTAATATCATTTTTGAAGTCATTTTTGACTAATGTAGTAGAGATAATGATATTGTTAGAATCAACAAAGCAAATTGGCAATTCCTCTTGAAACATAAGCATTTCCATATGCTCTCTGTGAAAATCTATTTCTAAATTATATATTCGTCCATAAATAAATTTATTACTTTCAGCAAATCTAAAAAGTAATAAAATAGAAGATTGTCCACCAACAATCATCTGAGATGCTTTCATTTCTACTTTCGATTTATCTAGTATATATTTTAAATTATTAATATTTTCTTTTAAGTAAAAGCTAGAGTATATTTTGTTGTCTTCAAATCTTGTAATGTAATTACCTATATCTCCACAGCCTAATACTGCTAAATTTTCAGCGTAGTTCAAAGCATTTCTCCTCCTAAGAATACAAATTTATCTTTAAGTAATTATACTATGATAAAAGTGTAATATAAAAGGAGTATATACTGGGAACATTGCCATTAATATTTACGAAAGAAATAATAGAAATTCTTAAACTAGCTAATTAGTAATGAAGTCACTTTCATATCAACATTTGCCCCTAACAAAGCCTAATTTTATATTAGTTATATAATGGTTTTTCAGCATAAAAGAATAATTTTAGAAGCATTATTGATGAATACTTTAAATCAAAGAAATTATTATATTCAGTTATCAACTTTGACAATCTAGGATCTTTTATCATATCACTACTTATTTTGTATCTAAAATTATCCTTACCTAAAATATCACTATGATTAACTACTGCTTCAATATCTAAATTAATAAATCCAATTGATTTTAATAGTGTTATTAAGACTCTTCCGATTTCTCTATTACCTTTTAAATTTGATTGTACTTTAGATAAACTGTCATTTAAAAATTTAATTAAATTGTTTTTAGGATAGGTTAACCCCCAAAGTTCACTATCAACATCTATTATAATTACCTTCCCTCCAGGCTTAAGTATTCTAAATATCTCTTTTGCTGCAGAAAGTGGATCACTTAAATGCTGAAAGACAAAACGAGCAATTATACAGTCATAATAATTATCGGGTATAGATGTTTTAGTGATATCATCTTTAACGAAGGTAACTCTATCACCATATTTAGTCTTTAAATTGTTATATGCAAACTCAAGAAACTTATCATCATTATCTAATGATGTTATTTCACATTCATTAAAGTTATCTAACAAAATTTTAGTGAAAAAACCTGGTCCACTGCCAACTTCTAAAATTTCGCTATTACCATCAATTCCCATTAATTTAATCATTCTTATTTCTTTTTCATATCCTAAATATGCTTGTTTTTCTAACCTTTCAATTTCCCTTTTAAAACCAAATTTTTCATAAAACTCATTGTATGACATAAATATTTCTCCTAAGGATTTATATACATCTTATATTATATACTTAACTATAAAATTTGTTCTATTAGGTATTCTAATAAAAAAGTGAAGGCTATACATTAAAAATAGGATAGAAATCTTAGTTTTCCATCCTATTTTTATTAATCAATTGATGATATTTTGATACCAGAAAAAAAGCAACTCCTAAAGCTATTATTGCAAATATAGAAAGAAACCTTCTCTTTGACTTTTTTATATCTCTAAATACATCCTTTATAAAAGCATTTTTTAACATTACCACTCAATCCTTTCAACTGGAAGAGGGTTTTCATTAAATGTTATACTTTCAATCGTTCCATTTTTTACTTTAATAACCTTATCTCCCATAGGTGTTAATGCCAAATTATGTGTTATTATAACTACTGTCATATTATATTTTTTACAAGTATCTTGTAATAATTTAAGTATTGCTTTACCAGTATTATAATCTAAAGCTCCTGTTGGCTCATCACATAAAAGTAATTTAGGATTCTTAGCTAGTGCTCTTGCAATTGCTACACGTTGCTGCTCTCCCCCTGAGAGCTGAGCTGGAAAATTATCTTTTCTTTCTTCTAATCCAACGGCATTTAAAATTTCATATGGATCTAAAGGTTTCTTACATATTTGAGTAGCAAGTTCAACATTTTCTAAGGCTGTAAGGTTCTGTACTAAATTATAGAATTGAAATACAAAGCCTATATCGTGACGTCTATAGGTTATAAGATCTTTATCAGAATATTTACTAACTAAATTTCCATCTACATATATTTCTCCACTACTTGAAGTATCCATTCCACCTAATATGTTTAAAATTGTACTTTTACCTGCACCACTGGCACCTGCTACTATTACAAATTCACCTTTCTCAATTTGAAAAGAAACTCCTCTTAAAGCATCTATATTTACTTCACCCATTTTATATGTTTTTTTCACATCTTTAAATTCTATAAAGCTACTCAAAATTATCCCTCTCTTTTTATTTATTCTTCTATATGTTTGTGTGGTATTAAAAACTTAATTGCTTTATTTTCTAAAGAAATATCTAAATTATTATCAATAAATATTTCTCCATCTACGCAGGCAGTAAAATTTTCATTGGATTTTATGTTGATTTTCTTACACTTTTTATAAATAACATATCCCTCCAATTCCTTACTATCTAGATGTTTACCTTCCTTATATAGATTTATTAATTTTACTAACTTAAGGCGAGACACTTTTTTTATTATACATAAGTCAACTAGCCCATCATTTATCTCAGCTAAAGGAGCCCCAACATATCCTCCTCCATAAGATGAACCGTTAGCTATTACACATAATAAAAAATCACCATGAATCAACTCTTTATCATCTATTAATATATCTAGAGTGTTATGCATCTTGTGAATTAATGAATAAAATACAGAAAGAGTATAAGCACCTTGTCCATTTATAAAAGGAAATTTTTTAAATTTCACCATATTTTCAGCAACTTTTGCATCAAAACCTATATTACATAGATTCACTGAGTATAATCCATTTACATTAAGTAAATCTACCTCTTCTATATTAGAATTTATTTGTTTTTTTATATCATAAAAATTTATAGTTGACTCAAAGTTTCTAACAAAATCATTTCCCGTTCCATAAGGAATAACTGATACACTTGCATTCTCATAGCCAATTACTCCATTTATGACCTCATTTAAAGTTCCATCACCTCCACAAGCATAGAACCTTAAATTTCCGTATTCACTTTCACATATCTTTTTTGTAAAATTAGTAGCATCATTTTTCCCTTTTGTTATATAAATTTTATATTGATCTGTTGAATTCTTAAATATTTCATTTATATCCTTACTTATTTTTTCAGAAATATTAACTTTTCCTGCTTCAGGATTTATCACAAAAAAATGTTTAGTTGTTGTCATTATTTTACCCTCTCTATCCCCTGATGGTAATTTAAAAATTATTTAGGCTCTGTTAGATATTTTCATCTAACACAGCCTTTATTTAAAATAAGTATACTATATAAGCTTATATTTATCATCTTTTTTTATATCATATTTAGAAATAAATTATATATATATAGCTTATTTTTTTAGAGTATTTAATTATAAATAGACATTTAATTTAGCATTTGAAAGCATTAATTTAATTCTATTTTCCTGATTTATTTCTGACTGAGAAGGATCATAATCTATAACAACTATATTAGCATTGTGATTTTTATCTAGTATTTTTCTAATAGCTCCCCTTCCGACTATATGGTTTGGTAAACAACCAAAGGGTTGAGCACATATAATGTTATTAGTTCCAGTATGGATAAGATCAAGCATATTAGCAACTAAAAGCCAACCTTCCCCCATTTTTACTCCATGGCCTATATAGCCATCTGCCATTTTTCTGACTTCATCAAAATCTGTAGGCTCTTTAAATTTAGAGTATTTTCTTATATTTAAGTTAATTTTTCTTTGTATTTTTAAAATAAATTTATAGGCTATTTTAGCAAGTTTAGATTTTAAATATCCTCTTTTATATAATTTGTGGTCTATTATAGAATTTAGAATACAATAATTCATAAAGTCCATAAGTCCTGATTGAACCACTTCTACATCTTCTTTTATTAAAAATTCTTCAAGGTGATTATTACCCATTCTGGAATATTTCATATATATTTCCCCTACTATTCCAACCTTTATCTTCTTCTCATCAATAATTTTTATATTATCAAATGCTTGTACAATCATTTTAGACATTTCATTTACTCTAAGATATCTTTTACTAGAAAATTTATTATTTAAACTCTCAATTAAATTATCTAAAACTTTATCTACTTCACCTTGGTTAATTTCATATGGTTTAACTTTATTATATAGGTACATTACTAAATCCCCATAAATAATTGCATAAAAGGCTTTTATTATAATTGATGGCTTTAATTTCAATCCTGGATGCTTTTCTATTCCTGTTAAACTTAAACCTATGGCAGGTACTTCTGAAAAACCACTATTTTCTAATGCATTTCGTATAAGGTGTATATAATTTGATGCTCTGCATCCACCACCTGTTTGAGTCATGAGAAGTGCTGTCTTATCTATATCATATTTACCACTTTTCAGTGCAGAAATAAATTGCCCTATTACTATCATTGCTGGATAACAGATATCATTATTAGAATATTTTAGTCCATATTCTATTATCTCATGAACATCATCCTCTAAAAATTCAATGTCAAATCCATAATTCTTTAAAATCTTATTTAATATTCTAAAATGAATTGGTAGCATATTAGGTATTAATATTTTATAATTTTTTTTCATTTCTTTTGTAAATACTTTATAATCATAATTCATATATAATCACCTACTTTTAATTGCTTCAACCATACTTCTTATTCTAATTTTTGCTGCACCTAAATTATTAGTCTCATCTATTTTTAATTGGGTATATAGCTTTCCATTATTCTCTAAGATTCTTTTGGTTTCATCAGCAATTATGGCATCAGTTCCACATCCAAAAGAAACTAGTTGAACTAATTGCATATCATCATTTTCTAACACAAAGTTTGCTGCATTAAATAATCTAGCTTGATATGTCCATTGATTTAACATTTTTATATTATAATTATCTTTATTTATAGGTATAGAGTCTTCTGTTAGAATTACTATATTTAGAGAATTTATCATTTTATCTATTCCGTGATTTATTTCTTTATCAACATGATAAGGCCTTCCGGCTAAAACAACTATTAGCAAATTATTTTCTCTAGCGTAATCAATAGCTAATTGACCTTTATTTAAAATTTCTTGTTTATATTTTTTATATTCTTCAATAGCTTTATAATAAGCTATCTTTATATGCTTTTTGCTTATCCAACTATAATGATTCTTTAAAGAATTATATAAATTTTCTATTGTACTTTTATCAGAATTTAAATCTAAATAAGGACTTATAAAATTAGAATCTTTTAGTTTTGATATATTATTTTTTATAACTTCAGGATAATAAGCTACAACTGGACAATTGAAGAAATTGTCAGATATTTCTTCATTAAAGTTATATGTCATACATGGATAAAATATATTTTTAATATTCTTATTTATAAGGCTCTCTATATGACCATGGCTTAATTTAGCAGGATAGCATACAGTGTCAGATGGAATTGTGTGTTGTCCTCTCAAATATAGTTTCTTTGATGAAGTTTCTGATAAAACAACTTTAATTCCTAATTCATTGAAAAATTTAACGAAGAAAGGTAAATTTTCATACATATTTAAAACCATTGGAATACCAATAGTACCTTTTTCTCCCTCATTATTAGCATAACTAATTAATTTACTATTTTTATATTCATACATATTAGGAATAGTATTATCAGTATATTTTCCTGTTGGTTTTGAACACCTATTACCTGATATATATTTTTTACCACCTGAAAATGTATTTATAGTTAGATTACATTTATTAGTACATAGTCTACACTTAACCCCTTTAGATTCGTGCTTAAAATTTATAAGGTCATCTTTATTTATAATTTTAGATGTAGTTGGATTCTTACTTTTAGCATATAAGGCAGCCCCATATGCTCCCATTAATCCAGATATATTTGATCTTATTACATTTTGATTTAATTCAAGCTCTAAGCTTCTCAAAATGGCATCATTGCATAAAGTTCCACCTTGAACTATAACATTTTTACCTATATTTTTAGTTCGAATAACTTTATATAGTGCATTTTTTACAACACTTATAGATAAACCAGCAGAAACATCTTCAATTGTAGCACCATCTCTTTGGGCTTGTTTTACTGATGAGTTCATAAAAACAGTACATCTAGATCCTAAATCAGCTGGATGTTTTGCAAATAATCCAAGCTTTGAGAAACTTTCAACGTCATATCCCATAGCTTTTGCAAAACTTTCTATAAAAGAACCACATCCAGAAGAACACGCTTCATTTAAGATTATACTCTTTATAGCTTTATTCTCTATTTCAAAACATTTTATATCTTGTCCACCAATATCAAGTATAAAATCAACATTATGGTTAAATCTACTTGCTGCTATATAGTGAGCCAGTGTTTCCACTATTCCAAAATCTATGGAAAACCCTTTTTTTATTAATTCTTCTCCATACCCAGTTACAGAACTTCCTTTAACTTTTATTTTATTTCCAAAATTAGAATAGACATAGTCTAATTGTTTTTTTATAACTTTTATAGGATTTCCTTCATTATGTCCATAATATTTATATAGTATGCTATCACATTCATCAATAAGCACTAGTTTTGTAGTTGTACTACCAGCATCTATTCCTAAATAAACATTACCAGTACAGTTATTTATATCATTATGAAGTACTTTTGCTCTATTATGTCTTTCAATAAATTTATTATAATCTAACTTATTTTTAAATAATGGTTGAATTTCTTTTCTTACTTCCAAGTTTGTATTATTTGAAGATGATAATATTGAAATTAGTTTGTTGTATGTATATGTTTTTTCCTCATTTATAGCAAATAACGCAGCTCCCTTTGCTACAAAAACTTCAGCATCTTCTGGCACAATAGCAGTTTTGCTAGACAAATTTAAATCTTTAATAAATCTTTCTCTAAGCCCCTTATAAAAATAAAGAGGACCACCTAAAAATAGTATGTTACCTTTTATTTCCCTACCTTGAGCTAAACCACCAATAGTTTGATTTACAACTGCCTCATAAATACTAGTAGCAATATCAGACTTATTTGCACCTTGATTTAGTAATGGTTGTATATCAGATTTTGCGAAAACTCCACATCTAGATGCTATGGGATACATGCTTTTATATTCTAAACTAATTTCATCTAATTCCTCTACTGTTATTCCCATTAGACTTGCCATTTGATCTATAAATGCACCAGTTCCACCAGCACAACTTGAATTCATTCTTTCCTCTAATCCATTAGTTAAGTATATTATTTTAGCATCTTCACCACCAAGTTCAATAACTACATCAATATTATTAAATATTTTCTTAACCCCTATAGTGGTGGCAAAAACTTCTTGAACAAATGAAATATTTGATTCTTTAGCAACTCCATAGCCTGATGATCCCGTTATAGAAACTTTAAAATCATTATTTTTTAGTATATTCTTTGCCTGCTGGATTTCTTCTAAAATTGTTTCTCTTACTTTAGTAAGATGTCTTTTATAAGCCTTGTATATAACTTTATCATATTCATCTAATATAACTAATTTTACTGTAGTGGAACCTGCATCTATTCCAAGTTTATATATCATTTCAACTACCTCTCCCCATATAAAAAATAATCCCTATAAGTAATATATTACTTATAGGGGAATTAAATTATGCTAAGGTGCAGCTATCTCTTATGATTAATTTTACAGGTAAAACAATTTTTTTACTTAATACTCTATCATTCTTTATTCTTTCCATTAAAGTGTCCAATGCAGTTTCTCCCATAAAGTCAGTAAAGACCTTAACTGTAGTTAAAGATGGAGATAAATATTGAGCTGTAGCTATATCATCAAATCCAACTATACTTATATCCTCTGGAATCTTATATCCATTTTCTTGAATAGCCTTATATGCTCCTATAGCCATTGGATCACTAGCTATAAAGAAAGCAGATGGAACTTTAGTTAACTTTAATGCTTTATTCATAAGATTATAGCCATCTTCAGGCGTAAAATTGCCTTTAAATATCCATTCTTCCTTAAAATTATCTATTTCCAACATAAAATCTTTATAGGTCGCTTCTCTATAATTAATAAGCTCTATGCTTTCGGTATTATTATGAGGAACTACCTTTGCTCCTATGTAGCCTATATCTTTATGACCTAGTCTATGTAAATATTCCAATGCTTTTCTAGCTCCATATTTTAAATCCACAACAATAGAATCAAATTCCCATTCTTCTGGAGATGAATCTATAAAAACTATATTAGGAGATATTTCTTTAAGTCTTTGAATTTCATTATTTTCAAATATTCCTATGGCAATTATCCCATCAAGTTCTTTATAGTTAGAATTATCATCGGTTAATATCTTTGTAAGATATAGTGATTTAAAGTCAATATTTTCTTCAACACATTTTTTTTCTATAGCCATTCTAATTGATAGAAAGTATGGATCATTTAATTCTTTAGTTTCTGTAAAAGAACAAATTATTCCCACAGTATATTTTTTCAATTTATTTTTTCTTTCTTTTATAGTTACATAGTTCATTTCTTCAGCTATACTTAAAACTCTTTTTCTTGTTTCCTCTGAAACATTTAGAGTTTTATCAAAGTTTAAAATTCTAGAAACTGTTGATATAGACACTGAAGCTTCACTTGCTATATCCTTTATAGTTGCCATTTATAATCACCTCAATTATTTATATAAATAATAACTAAAGATGAGACATACTTAATAATGCCTCATCTTGTATAGTTTAATTAATTGTTGTCTTTAAGCTATTTATATATCTTCCAATAGCTTCTTTACCTTCTTCATTCCATTTAAATACACCACAATGTTCTAATACCTTAGAAAATACTTCTCCAACTTCCTTTTCTATAATTTCATCAATATTTTCATTAGATATAGAAGGGTTTTTCTTTCTTATCTCTTCATACCAATCAAAATGAATTCTCATAGATTCATCACTATATATATCATTTTTTTCACCAAGTAAATAGGATTTTATAATCTCCAATTCATCTTTTAGTCTGGCAGGAAGAACAGCTAAACCAAGAACTTCTATTAGCCCTATATTCTCTTTTTTAATATTATGAAGTTCTTTATGCGGATGAAAAATTCCATCGGGGTATTCTTCATTAGTTCTATTATTTCTAAGAACTAAATCTAATACGTATAATTCACCTTTTCTTCTGGCTATTGGTGTTATTGTATTATGATAAATTTCATTAGAATGAGAGTAAACTTCTGCAGTTTTATCAGTATAAGATCTCCAATGAGATAAAATTTTGTCTGATAGTTCACTTAGCTTTAATCTATCCATTCCCTTTAATCTTAATACAGTTAAAGGCCATTTTACAATAGATAATTCGATATCTTCATAATTATCTAGTTTAAATTTATAAACATCCTCTGCTTTATCCATTGCAAATTCATAGTTACCACCTTGATAGTGATCATGTGTAAGAATAGATCCTCCAACAATAGGCAAGTCTGCATTAGAACCTGCAAAATAATGAGGGAACTTTTCTACAAATTCTAGTATTCTATCAAAAGTATTTTTAGTAATTTTCATTGGAACATGCTCTCCAGAGAAGATAATACAGTGTTCATTATAATAGGCATATGGTGAATACTGTAAATACCAATGCTCTGATTTTAAACTAATAGGGATTGTCCTTAAATTTTGCCTTGCAGGATGATTTAACCTACCTCTATACCCCTCATTTTCTTTACATAATAAACACTTAGGATATTTTGATGGTGGCAAATTCTTTGCTGCAGCTATAGCCTTAGGATCTTTTTCAGGCTTTGATAAATTTATTGTTATATCTAATTCTCCATATTCTGTAGGAGATTTCCAAATAACATTTTGTGCTATTCTATCTGTCCTCACATAATCACATGATTTACTTATATTATAAAAATAATCTGTAGCACTTTCTTTTGATTTAAAATAACGATTATTAAATTCCTTTATAACATCTGATGGCCTTGGAATTAATAACCCCATAATTTTAGTATCTAATAAATCTCTATATATAGGGGAATTAGATTCTAAAATTCCATTTTCAAAAGCATAATCTAATATATTATTTAATATATCTGTTGGAGTATTTAAATTCTCATCCTCTATTTGAAAGTCCTCATATTCATCAAGATTTAAAACATCTAATAAATTATTTCTTATAAATATTTCATCATCTTTAGTAAAAAGCTCATGTTTTAACCCATATTGAATAAGCCTTTTTATTTCCCCATAAATTATCATATATTCACCTACTTATTAAAACCTGTTGGATTATTTTTATGCCAATTCCAAGCTGAAGCAATTATATCTTCAACATTAGTATAATTTGGTTTCCAATTTAAAGTATTTCTTGCCTTTTCAGCTGATGCAATTAATCTTGCTGGGTCTCCAGATCTTCTTTCGCAAATTTTTGCTGGTATTTCATGTCCAGTAACTTTTCTTGCAGCTTCAATCATTTCTTTAACTGAAAATCCACTACCATTTCCTAAATTAAATATATCACTATCATTTTCTTTTCTAAGATAATCAACAGCAAGAATATGAGCATTTGCTAAATCTATTACATGAATATAGTCTCTAATACAAGTTCCATCTTCTGTATCATAATCTTCTCCAAAAATTGATATAAATTCTCTTTTACCTAAAGGAACTTGTAGGATTAAAGGAATTAAATGAGTTTCAGGGCTATGATCTTCCCCTATACTTCCACTTATATGAGCTCCAGCTACATTGAAGTATCTAAGAGACACATACTTAACTCCATGAGCTATATCTGCCCATTTCATCATCTTCTCCATAGCAAGTTTAGTTTCTCCATATGCATTAGTTGGTTCAGTTCTATCTGTTTCAACTATAGGCATTTTAGTAGCTTCTCCATAAGTTGCTGCTGTAGAAGAAAATACTATTTTCTTAACATTATTTGCAATCATTACTTTTAAAAGAACTTCTGTTCCATGAACATTGTTATTATAGTATTTTAGTGGATTTGTCATACTTTCTCCCACTAAAGAATTTGCAGCAAAATGAATTACTTCACTTATATTATTTTCTTTAAATACTTTATCAAGCTCTTCTTCATTTCTTATATCAACCTTATAAAATTTTGCTTTAGGGTTAACTGCTTCAATGTGTCCAGTTTCTAAGTTATCTACAATTATAACCTCTTCACCCTTTTCAATTAATTGATAAACAGTATGACTCCCAATATAACCTGCTCCACCACAAACTAATATCATTTATATCTTCCTCCTAAATTTCTCTAGTTCCATCTCCTATATTTGCTATATAGAAACTAGCTTCGTATCCTATTTTTTCTTTATATCCTTGTCCTACATTTTTAATAAAGTCATCAACTTTATCTTTTTTTACTAGTGCAACTGTGCATCCACCAAAGCCTGCACCTGTCATTCTTGCTCCAATTGTAGCTTCATGATTCCATGCAAGTTCAACTAATGTGTCTAACTCTATTCCTGTTACTTCATAATCATCTCTTAAAGAAATATGAGATTCATTCATAAGCTTACCAAATGTAACTAAATCATTTTTAACTAAGGCATCTTTAGCCATTAAAGTCCTTTGATTTTCATAGACAGCATGTTTAGCTCTTTTTATTCTAATATCATCTTTAATTAAGCTCTTATTTTCTTCAAATTCATTTATTGATAATTCTCCTAAAGAGTTTATATTTAATTTTGTTTTTAATTCTTCTAAAGCCTTTTCACATTCACTTCTACGTTCATTATATTTTGAATCTGCTAAACCTCTTCTTTTATTTGTATTTGATATAACTATAACTTCATCCTTTAATTCTATAGGACAATAATTATATTTTAAAGTGTTACAATCTAAAAGTATAGCATTATTTTCCTTTCCCATGCCAATTGCAAACTGATCCATTATACCACAGTTAACTCCAACAAACTTATTTTCTGCTTCTTGAGAAAATTTTACTAAGTCAACTCTATCAATATTAAAATTAAATAAGCTGTCCATCATCACTGCAGTTAAGAGTTCTAATGATGCAGAAGAGGAAAGTCCAGCACCATTTGGTATATTTCCATAAATAACAACATCGAATCCTTTATTTATACTGTATCCATGTTTAATCATTACGTCGATTACACCTTTAGGATAATTAACCCAATCATGTGATTTTTCATAGTTTATATTTTCTAAATCAAATTCTATTATGCCTATATTTTCAAAGTTGCTTGAATACATTCTTACTTTTTTATCATCTCTTAAACTTATAACTCCATAAGTTCCAAAGCTTAAAGCACAAGGAAATACATTTCCTCCATTGTAATCTGTATGCTCCCCAATTAAGTTTACTCTACCAGGTGAAAAAAACGTTCTACAATTTTCCTTTTCTCCAAATACTTTTTTAAAAGTAGCGTTAATTTCATTTTTCATAATAACCCTCTCCATTACAAATTTATTTTTACCCTATCTAATAAGTTAATATTAACACATTAAGAAAAAAAATGCAATTTATTTTATCAATTTTTACTTAAATTTTACTAAAGTTTTACTAAAAATTTTTTAAATATAATTTTTTATAAAGTAAAAAAGAACATCACGTTTTTACGTGATGTTCTTTTTGAATTATGAAATTTGTGCATTTTCAAATTGACTATTATATAAAGAAGCATAGAATCCCTTTTTACTTAAAAGTTCATTATGATTACCTTGCTCTACAATATCTCCATCTTTCATTACTAATATTAAATCAGCATCTCTTATAGTTGATAATCTATGAGCAATTATAAAGCTAGTTCTATCTTTCATTAAGTTATCCATAGCTTTTTGTATAAGTACTTCAGTTCTTGTATCAACGGAACTTGTAGCTTCATCTAGTATTAATATTTTAGGATCAGCTAATATTGCACGAGCAATTGTTAATAACTGCTTTTGACCTTGAGATACATTACTTGCATCTTCATTTAATTCCATATTATATCCATCTGGTAAAGTTTTTACAAAGTGGTGAACATGAGCTGCTTTTGCTGCTTCTATTACTTCTTCATCACTAGAATTTAAATTACCATAACGAATATTTTCCATTATACTTCCGTTAAATAACCAAGTATCTTGTAATACCATTCCGAAAACTTTCCTTAAATCATTTCTTTTAAAATCATTTATATTATGATTATCTAATAAAATTTCTCCACTATTTAATTCATAAAATCTCATCAACAACTTAACAATGGTTGTTTTACCTGCACCAGTAGGTCCCACAATAGCAACCCTTTGGCCAGGTTTTATTTTACTAGAAAAATCATTAATTATTATTTTATCTTCATTATATCCAAAGTGAACATTTTTAAATGCAACTTCACCTTTAATATCATCAATACTTAAAGGATTTTCAACATCTAATACTTGTTCTTCTTCCTCTAAGAATTCAAAAACTCTTTCTGCTGATGCTGCTGTAGATTGTAATACATTAGCAATTTGAGCTGTTTGTGCTATAGGTTGAGTAAAGGATCTAGTATATTGAACGAAAGAAAGGATATCTCCAACTTCTATAGCTTTTCTAATAGCAAGCCATCCACCTAAAATAGATACTATAACATATCCTATATTTCCTATAAAGGTCATTATAGGCATCATCATACCTGATAGAAATTGAGATTTCCATGCAGAATTATATAAAGTACTATTTAACTTATCAAACTCTTCTACAGCTTTTTCTTCACCATTAAAAGCTTTCATTATATTGTGACCACTATAAATTTCTTCAACATGACCATTTACATGACCTAAAAATGATTGTTGTTCTTTAAAGTATTTTTGAGATTTTTTTACTACTAATGTAATTAATATTCCTGATAAAGGAATTATTAATAGTGATGCTAGTGTCATAGTTATACTTATTGATAACATCATTATTAAAACACCTATTATAGTTGTTATAGATGTTAAAATTTGAGACATACTTTGATTTAAAGTATTACTTACTGTATCAACATCATTAGTTACTCTTGATAAAACTTCTCCATGAGTCATTTTATCGAAGTATTTTAATGGCATACGATTTATTTTTTCTGAAATTTCTTTTCTAAGATTATATGAAACCTTTTGAGCCACTCCAGACATTATAAATCCTTGTATAAATGCAAATACTGCACTAATTATATATAATACTAGCAGTATTGCAATAATATTTCCTATATACGAAAAATCAATTGCTGCACCTGCTTCACCAGATACTTTGCTTACTAATCCTTCAAACAATTTAGTAGTAGCCTTACCTAATACCTTAGGACCTATAATTGAAAAAGCTGCACTACCAATTGCAAATATTAAAACTATAATAATTGAAAGACTATAAGGTTTTAAATATTTCATTAATTTTTTAATAGTTCCTTTAAAATCCTTAGCCTTCCCTCCTGCGTGCATTCCACCCATTGGGCCACCAAAGCCACCAGATCTTCTATCTTTTACATTATTGCTCATGACATAAGTTCCTCCTTTGAAAGCTGTGATAAGGCTATTTGTTTATAAACATCACAATTATCTAAAAGTTCTTTATGAGTTCCAATTCCTACAACGCTTCCCTCATCTAGTACTATAATTTGATTTGCATCCTTAATAGTACTTATTCTTTGAGCAACAATAATCATAGTTGCGTCATTAATATTTTTCTTTAGTGATTTTCTAAGAGCAGCGTCTGTTTTAAAATCTAAAGCAGAAAAACTATCATCAAAAATATATATTTCTGGTTTTTTAACTAAAGCTCTTGCGATAGATAACCTTTGTTTTTGTCCACCTGAAACATTTGTACCACCTTGAGAGATTTCTGTGTTAAATCTATCCGGTTTTGTTTCTATAAACTCTAAAGCTTGTGCTATTTCAGAAGATTTTACTAAATTATCTTCTGTAGCATTTGGATAACCATACTTTAAATTACTTTCTATGGTTCCAGAGAAAAGTACTCCCTTTTGAGGAACATATCCTATTTTTCCCCTTAAATCTTTTTGATTTGATTCTCTTATATCTATTCCATCAACAAGTAATTCACCTTTTGAAATATCATAAAATCTAGGAATCAAATTAATTAACGTAGATTTACCACTACCAGTACTTCCTATTATTGCGGTTGTTTCACCTGGTTTTGCTGTAAAACTAATATTATTTAAAACATAATCTTCTGCACCTGGATATTTAAAGCTTACATTTTTATATTCTACATAACCTTTTTTTGATTCTATAAATTTCTTTGTTTGTTTTTTATCTTCTATACTTATATCAGTATATAATACTTCACTAATACGTTGAGCTGATACCGAAGCACGTGGTAACATTATAGAAATCATAGATATCATTAAGAATGCCATTATAATTTGCATAGCATATTGCATAAATGCCATCATATCTCCAACTTGCATTGTACCAATATCTACTTGATGAGACCCAACCCATACGATTAATAATGTTATTACATTCATTATAAGCATCATAGCAGGCATCATTGAAGACATTATTCTATTTACAAATAAATTTGTTTTAGTCAAATCTTTATTCGCATTATCAAATTTAACTTCTTCATGCTTTTGAGTGCTAAAAGCTCTAATAACTAACATACCAGTTAAACTTTCTCTTGTAACTAAATTAAGTTTATCAATAAGCTTTTGAACTGACTTAAATTTTGGAATAGCCAATCCAAATAAAATACTTACAAGTAATGAAATTAACACTACAGCTACAGCTATAATCCAAGTCATTGATGTATCAGTTTTTATTACTTTTAAAACTCCACCTATACCTAATATTGGTGCATAAAAGACTATTCTAAATAACATTACCATAAGCATTTGTATTTGTTGAATATCGTTTGTACTACGGGTAATTAAGGACGCAGTAGAAAATTTATCAAATTCAGCATTTGAGAATTCACTTACTTTTCTAAATACATCTCCTCTTAATGTCTTACCTAAACCAGCTGCAATTCTAGCTGATATAAGTCCAACAATAACTGCAGCTGCCATACTAATAAGTGCGATACCTAACATTTTAAGACCAGCAAAAATAATAAAATTTGATTGAAGCTTATCTGTATCAATTCCTATTTGTTGGTATTCACTTTTTACATATGAAACTGCTGCTTGTTCTATCATACTATCAGGCATTTCATCAAATTTTTCATTTATTTGACCTAAAAGACTGTTTAACTGTTCTTTTGGAGTATTTTTTAAAATTAAAAATGGATCTGTACCTGCAGGAATATTCATATTATTTGACATATTACCCATTATATTTGTATCAGAAGATCCCGTTTCAATTCCATAAACTATAAGTTCAGGCTTTGCTAATATACTATTTAATCTAGATATTGAGTCTTTATCTTTTGTATTAAGCTCATATAAAGGCTCCTCATCTAATATTGGATATTTTTTTAAATATTTACTAAGCTCGTCATTTGAAAGATTATCTTTATCTATTAATGTGTAGTTTTCTTCTATATATTTAAGGTCATCCCCATTTATAAAGATAGAAAGCTTATCTAATTCACTTTTACGTATTATATTAGGGGCTGCATTATCTACCCCACCTTGTTGAATACCTACATTTACTATATTAGACATATAATCTGGAAGTGATAATTCACAAACAGCTTGAATGAATAATAAAGCTATCACAACAAGGATAGAACCGATAAATGGTTTTAAGTATTTTGTCAGTTTTATCATTTAATTTTTCTCCTTTCAAATTTCATTGTATGTATGGTTAATTATGAATATATATTAATTATATTTTCATAACTATTATATGTCAATAACTTTTATTATTGTATAACTAAAAAAAATAGTTTATAATTATAATAAGTAATAATAAAGGAGGATATCCATGAGTAATAATACTAATAATAATATTGAGGAGGTATCAAATAATTTATTTGGTTTATTAATGCACATACATAATAAACTTTTTAATGCAAATCAAATGGTTAAAGGGCTTCATATCCCCCCTTCTCATGCTAAAGTTATTTATTTTCTTTCTAGGAAAGAATCCTCATCTGTTTCTGAAATAGCAGAACATTTGTGTATTTCAAAGCCGAATATGACACCTATAATTGATAAACTTATCGTTGAAGATTTTGTTTGCAGGTATACTGATCCTGATGACAGAAGAAAAATAAAAGTAAAACTAACAGATAAAGCATATGATTTTATAAAGGAAAGAGAAAAAAATATTAAGGCAAACTTATATAATAAAATATCCTCATTGGATGTAGACGATTTAGAAAATTTAAATCTATCAATTAAAGATATGAATGAGATAATATCTAAATTAAAATAAAATATAAAAAGATAAATGTTTCTATGTAAACATTTATCTTTTTATATTAATACTATATTTCTTCTATAGAGATAGCATCATATCCAGCCTCATCTATAGCTGAAATTAATGTATTATTATCTAATGTTGTTTCTATTGTAGCATTTTTTTCTTCTAAGCTTACCTCAACTGAAGAAACTCCTTTTAATTCCTGTAAAGCTTCTTTTACGTGAGCGACACAATGACCACAACTCATTCCTTCAATATTTATTTTCTTTTTCATATCATTGTCCTCCTAATAATATATTTTATCTTGTTATAATCTTATCTAAAATTTTCATTATCTCATCAATTTTTTCATCACCTTGACCATTTATACATGCATCTTTAACACAGTGAGACAAATGATTTTCTAATATTATTAAATTAGCCTTTTTTAATAATGATTGTGCTGCAAAAATCTGGTTAGAAATATCAATACAATACCTATCCTCTTCAATCATTTTAATAATTCCTTCAATTTGTCCCTTAGCAGTTTTTAAAGATTGTAATGATTTTTTTCTTTCATCGTTCATGTTATACCTCCCCCACCCTCTAGGGGTGTACTATAATTTAATTATAGTATTAAAAAGATATTTGTCAACATGTTTAATTTTATATAATATGCTTTAATGAATAAATCTACTGTAATTTTATAAAAGTATATTTAAAGGTAAAATTTTGTCTTTTTATGTATAAAATTTGACTTTGATTTGTTTAAACTCTTTAATATTAAAAATTAAATGGTATAATAATCTAGGCATCGATGGATGTGGGCGGGCGAGGGATGAAGAAAAGAGGTTTTTAACGAAAGGATGGACAAACTATTTAAACTTAAGGAACACAAAACAAATTTTAAAACCGAGCTCGTTGCTGGGTTAACTTCTTTTTTTGCTGCAGTATATATTATTGTAGTTAATGCTAGTATTTTAAGCGCTGGAGGAATATCACAAGAGCCCCTCATAATAGCAACAGTGCTTGCTTCATTTATTGGATGCTTATTAGTATCTTTAATGAGCAATGCGCCCCTTGTAATTATGCCTGGTATGGGAATTAATGCATTATTTACTTATACAATAGTTTTAAGTATGGGACTTTCATTTAATCAAGCATTAGCAAGTGTAGTTGTTGCAGGAGTATTATTTTTAATTGTCGCTGTTACTCCACTAGCCAAAATATTAGATACATCTATACCAAACTCTTTAAAGGAAGCAATAACTATAGGAATAGGTTTATTTATTACATTTTTAGGTTTTCAAAAAGGAGGCCTAATAATTTCTGATCCTTCTACTATGGTTAAAATAGGATCTCTTTCAGATCCTAGAGTAATATTTTTTATAGTTATGTTTTTAATAACAGTAATACTATTTGCAAAAGATATTCCTGGAGGTTTTTTAATAAGTATAGTTATAGGAACAATAGCAGCTATAGCATTAAATTTTATTGATACAACTGGATTAAGATTTACTCTTCCTAATTTTAGTGAATATAAAGGGATTTTCTTTAATATAGATTTAAGTGCCTTTTTCACTATTCCATTTTGGATTGCTACATTTTCTTTAACATTAGTATTAGTTTTTGAAAATATAGGATTACTACATGGTCAAATTAATGGATTGCTGAAATCTCCCGAAAAACAAAATAAAGCTTTAAATGCAATAGCTATTTCTACAATAGCTTGTGGTTTGTTTGGAACTAGTCCCTCAGTTTCTACAGTCGAAGGCTCTGCTGGAATTGCTGCTGGTGGAAAAACTGGATTAACATCATTTATATCAGGACTACTTCTTTTAATTTCATTATTATTTATTCCATTTATTAGCTTAATTCCTAATGAAGTAATTGCACCAATTTTAATAATCATAGGAAGCTTAATGATTAAAGGAATAGTTCATATTGATTTTAATGATATTTCAGAGGCTATACCTGCATTTTTAATTATAGTATTAATTCCATTAACTTTTAGCATAGTAGACGGTATAGCATTTGGTTTTATTTCATATACAATAATGAAATTTATAACTAAAAAGAAAGATCAACTTTCAATTACTATGTACATAATTTCATTTATATTTATAGTGTATTTTATACTTCATAGTATTTAAATAAAAGGCTAGAAAAATTTTTCTAGCCTTTATTTTTTAGACAATATAAAAAGTCTTGAAGAATTCTAGCGGTAATTCCCCAAATAACATAATCATTATATACATAGAATAAAGATTTATATTTACCTTCTTTGAATTTATATCTTTCGCCACCATTAATTAAGTGGAATGGAAAATCACTGGTTCTATCAACTAATATTTTATTAATCTCTTCACGAGGTTCTGTATTTATTAAGTACTCTAGTGGAACTAGAAATATATGGTCTACTTCATCTTTATTAATTTCAATATTTTCAAAATTTTTTATATATCCTAAGAATGGATGTATTAATAGATCATAATGTGTTATTAGTAAGTTAAGTGGAGATATTATCTCAAAATCTTCTTTATTTAACCCTAGCTCTTCACATACTTCTCTTATAGCTGCTTCCTTTTCATTTTCATTATCATCTATTTTCCCTCCGGGAAATGCTATATCTCCTGGTTGACTTCTCATGTGTTTAGCTCTTACCTCAAAAACTATATTTAATTTATTATTTATTTCTGCAAGCAAAATAACAACAGATGCCCTTTTCATCTCCTTCCAACCATTTATATAAGGTCTATATTCTTTAAAGTCTTTAATAATTTTATTTATCATAAGCATACTCCTCGTAATTTAACACATTTATACTATAAGCATTTAAAGATATTTTAATATATTATCTTTAATAATATTATATTTTTTAAATATATAATATTAAAACATTTATAACATTTGACTATTTATTACATTTATTGTATAATATTGTTATTATTGTTTTGAGGTGATTCAATGAAAATAAATAGTTGCTATGAAGCAGCGCTAAGAATGTTTGAGCTTTCTGAAGAGCTAAGTCTATTATTAGATCAAAATCAAAACTCTACTTCAGAAAAAGATAGAGAAATTATATCTAAAAAAATTGATAAAGTTGAAATGGAATTTTTAGCGCTAAAACATTCGCTTGATAAAATTCAATACGAAGAAAAGAAACTCAATATTCTTAATATATAATTATATTTAAAATTAAGCCTCCATAGTTAACTATGGAGGCTTTTATTTGTTTTAGCTTTTAATTATTTTATCAATTATTTCAACTCTTTCATCACCAAGGTAAGGATAGATTTTCAATGAAATTTTACCTTCCTTATAAACTCTATCTCCATTTGCAGAAACTATTTTTTTTACTTTACTTTCTAAATCATCATAAGTTAATAAATCTTCTAAATAATTATCAACTAAATCTTTTAAGCAAGTTGCTAACTCCTTTGGGTTTCTATATACAGCTCTCATGTTTTTCTCCTTATTACTTTTCTAAAAGTTTTATAAATCTATTATAAATACTATATTGATATTTTTCTAGTATTATTTTAAAAATATACCTTGTTTTATGCACCTTCATTTAAAAAGCTATATTGTGCTTTAAATAAATTATAATATATTCCTTTAATTTTAATTAAATCATCGTGAGAACCAACTTCTTGAATTTCACCATTTTCTATTACAATTATCCTATCACAATCTCTAATTGTAGAAAGTCTATGAGCTATAACAAAAGATGTTCTATTATCTAAAAGTTTCTCTATACCTTTTTGAACTATTATTTCAGTTTGAGTATCTATATTAGATGTAGCCTCATCTAATATTAATATCCTTGGATTTGCTAATAATGCTCTAGCAAAAGATATAAGTTGCCTTTGGCCTAATGAAAGCCTTGAACCTCTTTCATTTACTTCTGTATCATATCCATTTTCTAAAGATAATATAAATTCATGAGCATTCACAGCTTTTGCTGCCTCAATTATTTCCTCATCTGTAGCGTCTAACTTTCCATATCTAATATTTTCTTTTATTGTAGTAGAAAACAAGAAGGTATCTTGGAGCATAATTCCCATTTGACTTCTCATTGAATGTAAATTATAATCCATTACATTTTTATCATCTATTAATATTTCTCCATCATTAGGATTATAAAATCTGCTTAATAATGATACTATTGTTGTTTTACCTGCGCCAGTTTCACCTACTAGTGCTATCTTTTCCCCTTTCTTAACATTAAAAGATATATTTTTTAAAACTAAGCTATCTTCATATCCAAAAGATACATTTCTAAATTTTACTTCACCATTAATAGATCCAATATCAGGTTTATTTAAATCATCCTTTATAAATGGTTCTATATCCAAAATTTCAAAGATTCTATCTCCTGCTGATAAATTTGTTATTAATGTATTATAAAAGTTAGATAAATTCATTATAGGTCTCCAGAACATACCTATATACATTGTAAAGGCAATTAATGTTCCTACTTCTATACTACCAGTTTTTATTAACCTATAACCTACAAAAAAAACTACAATAGTTCCTGCTCCCCATGAAAGTTCTACTAATGGCCAAATAAAATCATTTATCTTTACAGCTTTTAAAAAACTTTCTAAGTGATCCCATACTAAATCTTTGAATTTTAAATCCGTAGAATTTTCTTTGGCATATGATTGAACTACTTTAATTCCAGAGATATCTTCATGTGTAAAACCATTTAATATAGATCTTTTACTTCTATATTCACTCCATCTTTTTCTTGAGTTTATTTCTATGAAAAACATTCCTAGACCTAAAATAGGAAGTAATAAAATACATGCTATTGCAAGCTTTACATCTAACATTAACATGAAAATAATTACTGATAACAAATTGATCAATTCTGGTATAACTGATTGTATGCTTTGATCAAATAAATTTTTTAAAGAATTAACATCCCCCATTACCCTAGCTAATATTTTTCCAACAGGTCTACTATCAAAAAAGGTAAATGGTAACTCTTGAATATGAGTATATAATTCCATCCTTATATTAACTAATATATTATTGGTTACATAACTAACTATTTTCCATTTTATTTTAGAAAAAATAAGAGTGAATATATTTATTATAATTAAAAATATTCCAATTATAACTAATCCTTTTATATCTTTATTTTTTATGTTATCATCTATAGCTATTTTCATTAAATAAGGATTTAAATTATTTGAAATAGTAATCAAGCCCATAAGTATTATTGAGATTATAGTTTCTCGCTTATACTTTTTTAAATATGAAAATAGCCTGAAAATAACTTCTTTTTTGCTTCTAATCATTTCATTATCTTTAGGCATTTTAAATAACCTCCAAATTATTGAAATCTTTAAATTGCTCTTGATATACTTTATAATAGTGTCCTTTTTTCTTTAAAAGCTCATTATGATTTCCCTTTTCTATTATGCAACCATCTTTCATAAATATTATTAAATCTGCATTTTTAACAGCTGATATCCTATGAGCAACTAATAAAGTTGTTTTATTTTTCTTAATATAATTAAGGTTCTTTAATAATTCATGCTCGGTATCCATATCTAATGCTGAAGTTGAGTCATCTAATATTAATATTGGAGCTTGTCTAATTATTGCTCTTGCAATTGATAGTCTTTGTTTTTGCCCTCCTGAAAGTCCAACTCCTCTTTCTCCAACCTCAGTTTTAAAATTACTTTCTAAATCTTCAATAAAATTTAAAGCACAAGCTTTTTTTGCTCCATCTCTTATTTCATCAATTGATGCACTACTATTTCCAAATGTTAAATTATTTTTAATTGTATCTGAAAATAAGAATGTATCTTGTTGTACAACTGCCATGTTATTTCTAAGCGCACCTAAGTTGATATCTTTTACATTTATTCCATCTATCCTTATTTCTCCATTAGTTGCATCATAATATCTTCCTATAAGAGATAATAAAGTAGACTTTCCTGATCCTGTAGCTCCCATAATAGCAACTGTACTTCCTGACTTTATACTTAAGTTTATATCTTTTAATACTAGGTCATCATTATATTTAAAAGATACATTTTTAAACTCAATATCACCTTTTATATTTTGAGCTTTCTCCCCTATTTCAGTATCTATTTTAGTATTCCTATCTAGTATATTGAATATTTTAAAGGCAGAAGCTTTATTTTTTGATAGTATATCCATAAGCCATCCTATCATTCTCATAGGCCAAATAAGATTCCATATATATCCTGAAAATGCAATAAGAGTTCCTAAGGATATTTCATTTATTAATACAAAATATCCTCCTAATATTATCATTACAACCAGACTTATATTAGTCAAAAACTCCACAAAAGGAAAGTTTTTAGAAATTGTTTTTGCTTGTTTCATATTAAGATCATAATAATCCTTATTTAAGGATAAAAATCTCTTTATTTCATGCTTTTCTCTACTAAATGCTTTAACTAATCTAACTCCAGCTATATTTTCTTGTGCCATTGTATTTATTTCTGCCGTTTTATCGCTAATTTCTTCGTATCCTTTATTTAACTTTTTCTCTAAATTATAAGCTATAATTCCTATAGGTGCTAATATAATTAAACAAATTAATGTTAGTTTCCAGTTTAAATAAAATAATATTATTGTACTAAATATAAAATATAATATATTTTCAACAAAAAGTCTAAGTCCAAATCCAATAGTTTGCCATATATTCTCAATATCTTCACCTATTCTGGACATTAATTCTCCTGTATTAGTATTATCAAAATAATTAAATTCAAAGCTTTGTATATGCGAAAATAATTCTGTTCTTAAATCAAAATGAACTTTTACACCTATATAATCATATAAATATTCTTTTAAATAACCTAATATTGCCTTTATCAATGTTAATATTAAAAATCCAAATAATATTGGTAAAATAATAGAATAATTCTTATTTATTATTCCATTATCAACTATTATTTTTTGCAACATAGGTGTTATTTGATCTATAGATATAATTAATATCATAGAAATTGTACCAATAGCCAATGCTTTTTTTTCTTTTAATAAATATTTTATAATTCTCTTCATAACACCCCTCCTAATTAAAATATTTATTCTTCATAAGTTTCGCTTTCAGTTATTTCATATACTTTAATAGTTCCATCACTAGTAATCCATGATATTGCTTCTTCCTGAAAATCCTTTCTTATATTAATTGGAATAATTAAATATTCTTCATTTTCTAATGATTTAGATAAAGCTTCATAATTTTCATTTCTATATTTAGTTATATATTCATGAATATTAAATTTACTTTTATTTTCTATATTAAGTTTATGAACTCTTATATCTTTTACTTCCAAGCCAGTAGTCATTATATATAATGAGTTTCCATCTCTATTAATTACTTTTGATGAAAGTCCTTTAGAATTGAGATCCTTTTCTACCTTTTTTATAAGAGACTTTATATCTACATTGCTTTCTTTAGATGTGGCTCTAAAAATAATAGTATCATCTTTATTTTCTATCCTTCTTTCATTTGAATCACTTTGTTCCTGTTTCTTAGTTTCTTCTTCATTAATATCTGTTTTACTTGTATTTGTACAAGCATAAAGAATTAAAATTGCTGATAGTAATAAAATAATAACTTTTTTCATATGTTTTCTCCTAAGTTTTATTGATAAAATTAGTATTCCAAATATTCATTATAAAAAACTTATAAAGTATATAAAAATTATAATTTAAATTACTAAAACAAATTCAAAATCTATATTTCTAAGATAAACTTTAAACTATTTTTCAAAAATCACTATATTATATATTAAATATTATTTTAAATACATAATAACTTTTTTATCTATAAAATTTAATAAACAATTGAATTTTAAAAAGAAAATTATTAAGACTTTAAATAAATATAAGAAATATTTTGATAATTATTGAAATGATAATTTTCAAAGTGAATCTTATGATAAATGAATTAATAAATTTAAAATACTAATTTTTAAGGAAATTATATATTAAAATAAAGAAAGATAAAAATAAACTTTAAATAACTGATTTTATACTTTTGTTATGACACAGATTTAGATGATTAATTACCATTATATAATTATATTAAAAAATATGAAATACTAATTTTATAAAAATATTGTTATAAATGTTATAAAATAACTATTTATACTTTTAAATAATATAAATAGAGCTATACTAAATTCATTAGCATAGCTCCATTTTCTTTTAGCCAATTCTTGCTTTCTTTGTAATTAGGACAATACTGTTTAACTAAGTCCCAGAAATCTTTTGAGTGATTCATATGTATAATATGACATAACTCGTGGATTATAATATAATCAATTACGAAATAAGGCATTAACACTAATCTCCAATTTAACCTAATTTCCTTTTTAGAGTTGCAACTCCCCCATAAACTTTTTTGATTTTTAATAATAATTTTAGATGGTTTTAACAAAATTTTATTAGAAATTTCCATTACTCTATTACCAATAATATCTGTTGCTAATTTTCTATACCAATTCATTATTTCATTTCTTATATATTCATCCTCTAAGCATAAACTATTTATTACTAAATTTTTATTATCTATATAGATATTATGAAGCTTTGATTCTTTTATAACCAAATTATAGTATTCACCTAAAAATAATATCTTATTTTCTTTTATTAGATTAGTTTTATTTATTTTTTTTAGGGTTTTTAATATCCAATTACTTTTTTCTATAATAACTTTATTAATATATTCATAGCTAATGCCTTTTGGTGAAAATACGTGTATCTCTCCTTCACCATCTATTTTTATTGAAATATTCTTCTTGTTTTTAAATATTAAATTATATTCAATTTCTAAATTATTAATATTTACTTTTCTTTTCATAAATACCTCAAAATAGTTTATGCGTTCAATTTAATCTTACTTTTTGAATTAGGTAGAAAAGTAAAAAATATTATTACAGATAAAACTAATAATATGAATCCAACTATATACATTCCACTATATCCAAATTTCCCTTGGACTAAACTATATATAGATGGATATATAAAGTTAGAGCCTCCTGTACTTAAAACAGAAAGAACTGCAAAGGAAGTTGCAACTAAACTTTCATCTAATATTTCTCTTAAATATTTAAATAAAAAGCTTAAATATAACCCATACATTATTCCATGAAGCTGATCTCCAAGGACTATAAGTACTACGCTGCCACTTGAAAACATTAGTACCTTAATTGCTGCTATTGATAATGCTATAGTAAGACATTTTTTACTATTTGCGTTACTTATATACTTAGCAACTAGCATAAATGAGAAAAACTCAATTACTACTCTAAAGCTTATTGAGGTACTATAAATTTTATTTGCTTTATCTACATCTCCAACTATATCAACTAAATATGATGAATAAGCAAAATCTAGCCCCATGTAGCTTCCCATACCTAAGAAAACTACTATTACAAGCAAAATAATATTTCTATTCTTAAATAAATCTGTTATTTTTGTATTGTTCTCAACTTCTTTAATTTCTACATTATCATTAAGTTTAAATACAATAGTAAGCATCATAGCAATAATCATAGCTAGTGCAAGCAAATGTAATATTCTATAACCAAAGGTAGTAATAATTCCTCCTGCTATAAATACTATGCATGCATATCCAATAGATCCCCATTTTCTTATATCTGAAAATTCATATCCATTTTTTATTGATAACTCCTCTATATATATTTCAAATATTCCAGCTACAGAGCCTAAAACTGAACCATATATTGGAGCAAATATTATAGACAAATCCTTATTTATAAACATTAATCCTACTATAGCTATAAATACAATGGCTAAGTAAATTAATATAAATCTATTTTTATTTTTTGCCTTTGAAAATTTATTTGATAATATAGGTTGCGCAATTAATGTAAATAACGCTCCTATAGATACTACTCGTCCAACTTCTGATAAATTCAAACCAATTTGTTGGTTTAAATAAGGAAAATAGAATGTAGTCAATATACTAAAAATACCAAAAGTCAAAAAAGTAGTGATACTATAATACTTTTTCATCTGTATTACCTCCATTTTTTTATTACCATGTGTAATTCTATCACCTGTATATAATAAAGTAAATAAAAAAGTTCACCTATGTAAGTTTCGCTTATTCCGTCACTTCGCTCCAAGTCATCGCAAAATTACATAGGTGAACTTCAAAGCTGAAGGAAGGAAATTATAAAAAGTTATTCACTGAGTAAACTTTTTATAATTTCCTAAAGAATAAAAAATAATGCTATCCTAGATTTCTAAGATAGCATTTTATTTTTATATTATTTAGTACTCCATAATCCATGTAAATTACAATATTCTCTAATTCTATCCACTTCTCCATTTATTGTAAATTTAGCCTCTGGTTTTTCATTTGGATTTAAATCTTTTCTTACAACTTCTCCATCCTTAGTTATAACTTCTATCCATTGAATGAAGTGCTCATTTATCATAGGATGTTCAACTTCTCCAACTTTTACCAAAAGTTGTCCATCTTTTTCTTCTGCTACTGGAATATGTTTTTCTACAGCTGCATCTACAGTATTTTCATTTAAAAGTGTCATTGGTTTACCACAACATACTAAAGTTCCTTTTGCTTCATTTAAAACTTCAACCATAGAGCCACATATTTCACATTTATAAACTTGTAATTTCTTAACCATAAAATCACTCCCTTTTATTTATTTACTACATTACAATTATATCTTACTATACATTGGTATTATTTACAAAGGCTCTCTATAAATTTATTGCATCTTCAGCCAATGTTCTAACATAATTATACTCATTTACTTCAAAATACTTAAAATATATGCAAATCTCTAACGTTTCTATAAAGTTAATTAATTTGTTTACTAAAATTTCTGTACTAGGGTTTAGATATAATTTATTACCGTTTAAATAATCAACAAGCATCAAATTAGATAAATAAACTGTTATACTAGTTGCATTATTTTGCTTTAATATTTCATCGATTCCATAAAATATAGCATAAATTTGAGCTTCACAGCAAGTTCCAATCCCTATGTTTCTTGAAAATGATATTTCTTTCCCTTCATCACTTAAA
The DNA here is from genome assembly GCF_046581255.1 of Clostridium sp. MB05. Lineage (NCBI taxonomy): Bacteria > Bacillati > Bacillota > Clostridia > Eubacteriales > Clostridiaceae > Clostridium > Clostridium sp. MB05. The sequence goes on from NZ_CP174370.1 coordinate 2,384,551, forward strand.
ATTACTCCACCAATACCAATATCACTTTGAAAGTTTCTTGAATTTTTACATCTCCCATTTACATAAAGTCTATACTTCATATATCCTCCACTTATAAACTTCTATACTATAAAAATATTCATCCTATAATGTTAATATTCTTTATTAAATATACATAATATAAAACTTTAACAAGCTAAATTTTTAGTTTATTTGATTTTTTTCTCCTTCTTTCTTATACTTAAAATTAAATTAATAAATATTTATGGAGGATTTTTATGGAAAATATATTGAATGTTAATGACACAATAGGGTTAATTTCTTGTTCAAATGGACTAGATAAGAATATGAAAGTTAATATAGAAAATTTAATTAATATTTTATCTTCCATTGGAATAAATGTTATATGTTCCAATGTACTATATAAAAATGATAAGAGTATTTCTTATGATGCTGAGATTAGAGCAAAAGAGCTTATGAACTTTTATCTAAATAAAGATATAAAAGCTATTTTTGATTTATCTGGAGGAGACTTGTGTAATGAAATTTTAGATTACTTAGACTACGATAATATATCTGAAGCTAACAAACCTTTTTTTGGGTATAGTGACTTAACAGTGATTTTAAATGCACTATATAAAAAGTCTAAAACTATAAATTACAACTACCAACTTAGAAATCTTATAAGAGAAGATAGCATAAACCAAATTTCTAATTTTAAAAATAGTATCATAGATGGAGAAAACAATTTATATGACTTTAATTATAAATGGATTCAAGGCAATTCTATGAATGGAGTAGTTATTGGTGGTAATATCAGATGTTTCTTAAAATTAGCTGGAACAGAATATATGCCAGATTTTAATAATAAGATACTTTTTCTTGAAGCTCTAAGTGGAGATATTAATAAAATTTCTACATTTATAACGCAATATCAACAAATTGGTGCATTTAATAACCTTAATGGTATTTTATTAGGTAGCTTTACAGAATTAGAAAAATCTCAAAACTCTATTAGAGTTGAGGATATTATAATTAAAAAACTTAAAGATACTAATATTCCAATAGCTAAAACCAGTGAGATTGGTCATGGAGCAAATTCAAAATGTTTACCTATTGGCAGATATATAAATTTAGATTAATAAACTACTCTTAGTTAGATTCCTTGCAATAATATTCCTTAAAGTATATAATTTTAACAGGGATAAACTATATGGTTTATTGTAAGTATTACCAGTGAGGTGAGTAAATATGTTAAAAGAAGAATTAAAAAAGAACGAAATAGCTGCAATGAAAGCTAGAGATAAGCAAACAGTTAATGTTTTAAGATTAGTAAATTCAGAAATTAAAGCTTTTGAAGTTAATGAAAGAAAAGATATTTCTGATGAAGATGTTATAAGAATCATAGAAAAACAAATTAAACAACTTAAAGAAGCTCTTCAATATGCTATTCAATTAAATGACAATGATAAAATTGCTGAAGGAAATTTCGCAATTAATTTATTAACACCATATCTTCCAGCACAATTAAGTGAAGAAGAAGTTGAGTCTATGCTTAAAGATATAATTACAAATGGCAACTATGGAGTTTCAGATATGGGAAAAATAATGAAAGAAATTATGCCAAAAGTTAATGGAAAGTTCGATAGATCAAAAATAAATCCTATGGTAAAGAAAATATTAGGCTAAATAAAACCCCTCTCAACTAATGGGAGGGGTTATTTTACCTTCTTTTCATCTACTGTATGAACCAATGTACTTGGGAATTCATTTTTTAGTGTTTTAATAAGTTTTATTGGATCACAAATTGAGTTCTGTCCTATCATAATCCCCTCTAAAACTATTGGTAAGTTTACACCAGATAAAACAGTGAATCTATTATAATCATATATAGAATTCATTAAAGCCATCTTAAATGGACTTCCTGCAAACAAATCACAAAACACTATTATATCCTCATATACTTCTAAATCATTTAATGCTACTTTAATTTTATTATCTAATTCATACAAAGTATCACCATCAAGGAAATCAACTGCTTTAACATTTGAATAAGTTTTATCAAAAAGCTTACAAGCACTATATAGCCCTGTTGCAAATTTTCCATGACCAACAATAATAAAACCTATCAATTATTAATCACCAACCCTCTTAATTATAATATATAATACTATTCTATGTTTATATATATAATATAATTAAAATAATTTAACTTTTTGCAAATTATTTTCTCTCAAGCTTGTCTAATCTTTTATTATAACTAAAAATATAGTAAGAGGCTAAAAAAATTATGAAATAACCAATAAAGCTTAAATAATCTGGTAATGTTCCAAAAACAAAAAAGCTTATTATAGCTGAGAATATTATATTTGAATAATCAAATATTGATATCTCCCTTGCTGGAGCATATTTATATGCAATAGTTATTCCAAATTGTCCTATACTTGCAAAAACCCCTGCCATTATTAAATAAGCTAGTTGCTCTATAGTCATAGGAGTATATACAGCCATCATAAATGGAAGAATTACTATTGATGAAAATAATGAAAAATAGAATACTACTGTATAATGTTTTTCCTTTCCCCCTAAAACTCTAAGACAAGTATATGCACCAGCTGCAAAAATTGCTCCTAAAAATCCCATAATTGATGGAATCATATCTAAATTGAAGCTTGGCTTTATTATAAAAAGAGCTCCTATAAAAGCTATAATTATAGCCAAAATTTGCTTTAAGTTAATTTTTTCTTTTAAAAATAAAGCTGAAAATATTATTATAAAAAAAGGACTTAACTTATTCAACATATTTGCATCTGATAAAACAAGCTTATCTATTGAATAAAAGTTTAAAACTATACCGATGGTTCCTAATACAGATCTTAATATTAATAACTTTTGACTTTCTTTCTTTCCAAAAAAACTTTCTTTATTTTTTATAATAAACACTAATGCTATAACACAGGATACTATATTTCTAAAGAAAGTCTTCTGAAAGGATGGTAAATCTCCTGATAGCTTTACAAAGGCAGACATTGCTGCAAATCCAAAGGCTGAGAATATTAAAAATATTATCCCCTTATTCCTGTTACTTAAGTTATTCACTATTATCACTCCTTTATTAATACATTATATACTATTTTAATTATAAAAATTTAACACCCTAGAGTTATATTACCCTAAGGTGTTAAGCATTCTATTCTTCTATTTGTTTTATAAACTCTTCTTCTGTTTCAGCTTCGATATATTTTCCATTTGCATAAGCAATGATTAACCCATCTCTACCTCCACATTCTCCAATACAACTTACTTCTATATTATCTTTTCCAAACTTTTCTTCTAACTTTTCTATTTCTATTCCTGAACATGTTGGACAAACTGATATCATAACTTTTCTCCTTTATATTTAAATTTCTTATAATGTAATTATACAAATAATGATTATTATTTACAACTTCTAATTATTTAAATAAGATTTATTTAGCTTTTAAAATCTTTAAATTTCTAAATAATATATGAATTTTTATGGTTTTATAAAATTAAATTTTCATCAATCGTTTTTAATAAGAACTTATATGAATCTTATATGTATTGTATCCTGTAGACTATTAGTATATACATCTAATCCGAAATCATTTTCCTAGTCCCAATACACAATAAATTTTTTAAAAGTATAGATTTTTTTAAAAGAAAAACCTAAGTACAATCAATACTTCTTCTATGTAAAACATATTTATAATTCATATAAATATAAAAATAGTCTATATGCTTTTGATACATATAGACTATTTTTTATATTATTTATTATTTACTAATTTAAAAGTATCTCTTGCAATCATTAATTCTTCATTTGTAGGAATTTCATAAACTTTAACTTTTGATTCCTCATTTGAAATTTCTTGAATTTCACCTCTAATTGAATTTTTTTCATCATTTATAGTAAATCCTAGGAATTCTAATCCTCTTAAACATTCTTTTCTTGTTAATGATGAATTTTCACCTATACCAGCTGTAAATACTATAACATCAACCCCACCCATTATTCCAGCGTAAGAAGCAATTTGTGCTCTCACTTTATAATGGAATATATCTAAAGCAAGTTTTGCTCTTTCATTACCATTTTCAGCTGCTGAGATAACATCTCTAAAATCTGAAGATACTCCTGATATTCCTAAGACACCTGACTTTTTATTTAATAAGTCACCTATCTCCTTAATATTATATCCTTGATTTTCAACAAGAAAACTGATTACAGATGGATCTATGTTTCCTGATCTAGTTCCCATCATAACTCCAGCTAAAGGTGTGAATCCCATAGATGTATCTATTGATTTTCCTCCCTTTACAGCTGCTAAAGAACAACCATTTCCTAAATGACATGTTATTATTTTTAAATCCTCTATGTCTTTCCCCATAACCTCTGCAACTTTTTCAGAAACGTATTTATGGGATGTACCATGGAAACCATATTTTCTTATTCCGTATTTTTCATAAAGTTCATATGGTAATGGACAAATATATGCTTCCTTTGGCATAGTTTGATGGAAAGCCGTATCAAATACTGCTACCATAGGAGTATTTGGCATAAGCTCTCTACAAGCTTCAATCCCAACTATATTTGGTGGATTATGAAGTGGTGCAAGAGATATGCAATCTCTAATTGACTCTAAAACTTTATCATCTATAACTACAGATTCCGAATATTTTTCTCCACCATGAACAACTCTATGTCCAACAGAAGATATTTCATCCATAGATTTAATAACACCATGTTCTTTATTTACTAAGGCTTCTAAAACTAATTTAATAGCTGCTTTATGATTTGGCATTGATTCTTTAATTATGTATTTATCTTTTCCTTCTACTTTTTGAGTTAATATAGAGCCATCAATTCCAATTCTCTCTACAAGTCCTTGAACTAATGATTCTTCTGTACTCATATCAATTAATTGATACTTCAACGATGAACTTCCACAATTGATTACTAAAGTTTTCATAAATAATCTCCCTCACATTCATTTGTTTCATTATATTCATTTGTCTCATTATTTATATAATACACTAAAAATCTATATATTCAAATTCATTGATTATCCTTTTTTCTATAAAAATTTATAATAAAACTAAACAAGGTTATGTATTTAGCACTTTTCTCTATTTTACTGAAATTTTTATCCCTCTTATTTTTAAATTTAATCGTTTTAATTTATTATATATTTGAACTTGAAAATTTTCTTATAATTCTTGGCTTGTATTTTTTAGATACATTTGAAATTAATCTTATATGTTCATAAGTAGTACCACAGCAACCACCTACAATATTCAAGTAGCACTCCTTTAGCATTTCTTCAATATATTTTAATGTTATCTCTGGAGATTCCTCATAAAGTCCTAATTTGTCTGGTAATCCTGCATTTGGATATACAGATACAAAGAAATCTTGTATTTCTGATAATTCCTTTATAAATGGATTTAAATTTTTTGATCCAAATGAACAATTTAATCCCACTGAAATTACATTTTCATCTTTTATAGACTTAGCAAAGTCTGAAAATTTTTCTCCAGAGAAGAGTTTTCCAGATTCATTTGATATTGTTCCTGATATCATTATAGGAAGATCTCTATTTTTAAATCTAAAAACTTCATTGGAGGCCATAATAGCAGCTTTAGCATTTAATGAGGAAAAAATAGTTTCTATTAAAATTAAATCTACTCCTCCATCCATTAAAGCAGCTATTTGTTCTTTATAAGCATCTTTCAATTCATTAAAAGAAATATTACCACACTTAGAATTTTCAATATCTAAAGATAAAGAAACCATCTTATTTGTTGGTCCTACTGCACCTGCAACATATCTTTTCTTACCGTCCTTTTTTAGGTAATCAGCACAAGCTTTTTTTGCTAGTTTAGCACTCTTATAATTCAAATCATAAACTAAGTGTTGAAGACCAAAGTCCTTTTGTGATATTTTATTGGAATTTAGTGTATTAGTTTCAATTATATCTGCACCAACATCTAAAAATTTTCTATGTATTGAATCAATAATCTTAGGATTAGTTATACTTAATAAATCATTATTACCCTTTTGATTAAATTTAAAGTTCTTTAAAAGTTCTCCTCTATAATCTTCTTCTTTTAACATAAATTTTTGAATATTAGTTCCCATTGCCCCATCAATAACTAATATTCTTTTTTCTAAATCCTTAACTATTTCAAAATTCAGATTCATTATATACTCCCCTTTTACTCTGCTATTTTTCTTACTTAAAATAAAGTTTAAGCTATTATATATGTTCTAATTAATATTCTACATTATCTATGTTTAAATTAAAATCAATAGTTAAAAGTCAAAATGCAAGTTTAATAGCGAATTATAATCATATATATTTTTAAATTTTACATATCTAGGTTCTTTAAAATCATATTATAAATATATAACTTACAAAAATTGAAATACTATATTAAATGTAGAAACTTTAATAGAACCTATATATATTTTTTATAATTTATTGTAAATATTTTTCAATAAATTATTATGTTTAAGGAATAATATTTATCTTATCTACAAAAACTAAAATAAAATTTTTTATTAAGGAGAAAATATATGGACAAAAATTTACAACGTAAAGAAATTGAAAAAATCTATGGTAAAATAAGTCCATTTGAGTTTAAAAATAAATTAATAGAGTTAGCTAAGGGGGAAAATAAAAAAACAACTCGTGCACTTTTAGATGCTGGTAGGGGGAATCCAAATTGGACCGCTTCTACTCCTAGAGAGTCATTTTTTACCTTTGGACTTTTTGCCGTTGAAGAAACAAAAAGAGATTTTAGACATAATGATTTAGCAGGAATACCTAAAAAACAGGGAATTTATGATAGATTCAATAAATTCGCAATTAAAAATAAAAGCTTACCTGGAATTGAATTACTACAAAGTATAATTGAATATGGTATAAAAGAAAAAAAATTTGATGCTGATAATTATTTATATGAATTAACAGATGCCATTATTGGAGATAACTACCCATTTCCAGATAGAATGCTATTTCATATAGAACAAATAGTCCATGACTACTTAGTTCAAGAAATGTGCTACAATAAACCTCCAGCTGGTAGATTTAATATCTTTGCGGTAGAGGGTGCTACTGCTGCAATGTGCTATATATTTGACACTTTAAATTCAAATATGCTATTAAATCCTAAAGATAAAATAGCTATAATGGTGCCTATTTTTACTCCATATTTAGAAATACCTCATTTACCTAGATATGATTTAGAAATAATTCCAATAAAAGCCTCTGAGATAACAGCTAATGGAACACATACCTGGCAATATCCTTTATCAGAGCTTGAAAAACTTAAAGATACTTCTATAAAAGCATTATTTATAGTTAATCCAAGTAATCCACCTTCTGTTTCTTTAAGTAATGAATGTAGAAAAAATTTAGTTTCTATTGTAACAGAATATAATAAGGATTTAATGATAATATCTGATGATGTTTATGGAACCTTTCTTCCTCAATTTAGGTCACTAATGGCAGATTTACCTTATAATACTATAGGGGTCTATTCATTTTCTAAATATTTTGGAGTTACTGGGTGGAGGTTAGGTACAATAGCAATTCATGAAGAAAATGTATTTGATAAACTTCTTAATAATCTATCTAAAGATAACAAGGAGATCTTAAATAGAAGATATAGTGCCATGCAATTAAATCCAGAAAATATTCTTTTTATAGATAGAATTGTTGCTGATAGTAGGCAAGTTGCTTTAAATCATACAGCTGGACTTTCTACACCTCAACAAGTTCAAATGGCATTTTTTTGTGCTTTTTCCTTGTTGGATGATAAAAATAAATATAAAAATCAAACTATAGAAATTTGTCATAGGCGTCAAAAATTATTATTTGATGGCCTTGGTTTAGATTTAAGAAAAGACATCTATGATGCATCATACTACACAGAATTTGATTTATTAGAATGGGCAAATTCTAATTACGGTAAAAAATTTGCAAAATATCTTGAAGATAATTATAAGCCTGTTGAAGTACTCTATAGATTAGCACAAGAGTCATCAATAGTACTATTAAGCGGAGCTGGATTTGACGGACCAGAATGGTCTATAAGAATTTCATTAGCAAATTTAAGAGATGAAGACTATTCTATTATAGGCAAAACAATTCGTAAGATACTTGATGAATTTGTATTTAAATGGGAATCAATTACTATCTAAAAAAGATTAAATAAATAAAATAACCTAAATAAAACATATCTATAATAAATTATCTTTATATAATTTATTATGAAAAGGGACTATTTAAAATAGCCCCTTTTCACTCTATAACATATAAATTATTTCTTTTTTAGATTTACAATTTAATATACCTTCTCTAAATTCCGTATGCATTAACTTTCTTGAGAGATTTGCTAAAGCCCTTAAATGTAAATCACTTTGTTCTTCATTAACTGCAATCATAAAAATCATTTTTATATCTTGTCCATCTATTGAACCATAATCTATCCCATTTTTAGCTAATCCAATTGCTATTCTTGGTTCTTTTACTGCTTTTGATTTTGCGTGAGGAATAGCTATTTCAAAACCAATGCCTGTATTACTTAATTCTTCCCTTGCCAATATATCTTCTTTAAACTTATTCTTATCAGTAACTACTTTATCATCTTCTAATAGTTCAATCATTTCATCTAAAACTGAATTTTTATCTGTAGAAACAAGTTCTAGTTTTATTGTACTTTCTTTAATTAAATCTTTTAATTCCATAGTAAAAATCTCCTTTAAAGCTTTTTATTTATGATAATTTTTTATTTAAGTTTGTTTTATATAATCCATATAATATAGCTCCAACTAATGAACCAATTAAAATACATCCTACCCAAACAAATGGTTTTTCTACTATTGGAAGTATTAAGAATCCACCATGTGGTGCAGGAACCTGAACTTTCATTAAATAAGTTAATATAGCTGATACAGATGATCCTGCCATTAATATAGGAATAACTCTCAATGGATCCTTAGCTGCAAAAGGTATTGCTCCTTCTGTTATATGTGTGAACCCTAAGATATAGTTAACTAAACCTGCTGCTCTATCTTCTTCATTAAATTGTTTTTTAAATATTGTTGTCGCTAATGCTATTACTAATGGAGGAGTTATACACGCTGCTGAAACACCAGCCATAAAGTAATAATTTCCTTGTGCTAAAAGCATTGTTCCAGTAATATATGCTGCTTTATTTACAGGTCCACCAAAATCAAACGCTGCCATACAACCAATAACTAGTCCTAAGAGTATTGGATTTGCAGATTCTAATGATGCAAGCCAACTCATAACTGAGTTATTTAAATATGCTACTGGTTCACCAAGTAAAGTCATTAAAATACCTGTTGCAAGTATTCCAAGTATAGGTAATAAAAAAATTGATTTTAAACCTTCGAATTGTCTTGGAAGTCCCTTTAACAATTTAATTAATCCAAGCATTAAGTATCCTGCAAAGAAACCAGCAATTATTCCCCCTAAGAATCCAGCTCCTGTTGAAGCTGCTATCAATCCACCTACAAAACCTGCAACCATACCTGGCCTACCTGCTATTGATGATGCTATAAAGGCAGTAAATATTGGAACTATCATGGAAAATGCTGTTCCACCTATTCCTTTAAGCATTGCTGCAATTTTATTATATTGATCTGAAGCTGGATCTGCTGAATATATTCCCCATAAAAAAGATATTGCAATTAATACTCCACCAGCAACAACAAATGGTAACATATGAGAAACGCCATTCATTAAGTGCTTATATATACTTCTACCAAATGATTCTTTCCCTATAACTTCATCTTTCTTTTCTATTTTTTGATTACTATTTTTATTTTCATCTATCATTGACTTTTTTATAGGAGCCTTTCGATCTAATATAGCCTGAATAAGCTCTTTTGGTTTACGTATTCCATCTTGCACTGAAGTTTCTATAATTGGTTTCCCTACAAATCTATCAACTCTAGCATCTTTATCTGAAGCTATTATTACACCATCAGCTTCTTTTATATCTTTTTTGGTTAACTCATTTTCAACACCAATGGCACCATTAGTTTCAACTTTAATTTCAACACCCATTTCCCTAGCTGCTTTTTTTAATGATTCCTCTGCCATAAAAGTATGAGCAATACCAGTTGGACATCCTGTAACAGCAATAATTTTTTTCATTTAAATTACCTCCCTAACCTCTAATAAATTTATATATTCATTAACTTTGCTAAAAGTTCCAAGTCCACTTGATTCAGCAACATTTGCTCCAGTTGCTGAAGATTTCTTTAATGCATATTCGATGTTATTACCTTTTAGCCACTCACTTAGAAATGCTGCTAATGATGAGTCACCTGCACAAGCAGAGCTTAAAAGTTTTATTTTAGGTGCTGTACAATAATATGCTTTCTCACCATTATAAAAATACATTCCCTTTTCTCCTAAAGTTAAAAGAATATTTTGAGCTCCTTCATTTTTTAAATACTTTAATACATCTAAAGCATCTTTTTCATTATTTATATCTAATCCAAATATATCTTTAACTTCCTCATCATTTGGCTTAATTAATAAAGGATTATATTTTAGTAAATCTTTTAATTTTTTTGAACTTATATCTAAAATCACATCAATTTTTCTCTTACTACATATCTGTAACAACTCATCATAATAATCTTCATTTATACTCAAAGGTAAGCTTCCGCTTATAATCAAATAACTACAATCCTCAGATTTTTCTAAATAGCTTAATAGATTCTCTTGAATCTCTCTTGGTACAAAAGGCCCTTTATTAACATATTTAAATTCTTTACTATCTACTGTATCTATAAAAACATTGATTCTAGTTGCTTCATCAATCCAAAATGATCCTACTTGTATATCTAATTTCTCAAGTTCATCTACTATGAACTTACCTGTAAATCCCCCAAAGAATCCTAAAGCTTTACTTTCTACTCCATAATGATTTAACACAAGAGATACATTTACTCCTTTACCATTTGGAGAGTAATTTAAGTTAGTTGTTCTATTAACCTTAAATGGTTCGTAACTTTCTGCTGTAAAATTCATATCTATTGCTGGATTAGTTGTTAGTGTATATATCATTAAACTCTCCCCCTTTCCTATTAAGCTCGTCCATTACTTCCACAAACCATTATCTTATGAGCAACTATTTTTTTCATAGCTTCTTTACCAGGAGCCATATACTTTCTTGGATCATTAGCCTCTGGATTTTCAATAAAGTATTTCTTTACTGCATCAGAAAATGGTATTTTTAAATCTGTTGCTACATTAACTTTGCATATTCCTAGTGAAATAGCCTTCTTAACTAACTCATCTGGTACATCTGATGCTCCATGTAAAACTAGTGGTACATCTACCATATCTCTTATTTCCTTCAATCTATCAAAGTCAATCTTTGCTTTTCCACTATATAGACCATGAGTTGTTCCAATAGCTACTGCTAATGAATCTATTCCTGTTCTTTCTACAAATTCTTTTGCTTGTTTTGGATTAGTGTACATAGCATCTTTTTCATTTACTACTAAGTCATCTTCTTGTCCACCTAGTCTTCCAAGTTCAGCTTCTACTGTTGCGTCAAATTTATGTGCATATTCAACTACCTCTTTTACTATTTTTACATTGTTTTTAAAATCTGAATGTGATGCATCTATCATTGTTGATTTAAAGCCTAAGTCTACGAAATGCTTAATTTCCTCAACTACTTCATAATGATCTAAATGTATTGCTATTGGAATGTTATTCTTTTTAGCTGCAACTTCTGCCATAGCTACTATATACTCTCCACCTGCATAAGCTATTGTTGATGGTGTACCTGCTAAAATTACTGGTGATTTTAATTCAGCTGCTGTATCTACCACTACTTGTAATGTTTCTAAGTTATGAATATTAAATGCTGGTACAGCATATCCTTCTCTTTGAGCTTTCTTTAACATTTCTCTTGTTGATATTATACTTCTCATAATGTACCTCCAATTTTCTTTTCTATGATTTAATTTTATCACTTATATTAAGAAAATGTTTTCACAAAAATCAAAGTTATTTTTCAAGCTACTCTGTAAGTTTGGCTATTTTACTTGATTATAATAAAAAAAGTATTTTGAAAATTGCTTTAATCTGATTTTCAAAATACTTTTTTATCTATATTATTAAATAATCTATTATTGCTCTTGAAATAATATATAGTGGTAGCCTTGATGTTACTTCAAATTCTTTAATTGATGTTCTAGATTGCTTGTATCCAATTAATGTTACATCTGAATACTCTTCTAAAATACCTTTTCTTACACAGCAACATGTAACCACCCTTGCCCCTGATTTTTTTGCACTTTTAACTGATTCTAATATTTCTTTTGTTTCTGATCTTAATGAAAAAGCAATAACTACATCTTCTCTATCTATTGTTTTACAAATTTTCATCATTATATTAGGATCTACAATTAGAAAGGTATTATAACCTAAAAGTTGAAGCTTTAAATTAAACTCCTGTGCAACTAGCTCTGTAAGACCTCTTGCTAATATGTAAATACGTTTAGATTCTTTAATTATTTTAACTATATTTAAAACATTTGTTATGGAGATATTTTCAATAGTTTTAGTTACTTCTATTAAAGATTTCCCTAGTATTTCATTTACTTTTTTAGAATCATAATTATGCTCTTCCTTAGCTGAAACCTTATATCTTAACTCTGAAAATCCCTCAAACCCACACTTTTTAATTGTTCTTGATACAGTTGCTGGTGAAGTAAAGGATTCCTCTGCGACGTCTACAATAGACATATTAGATAACTTATTTACATTTAAATTTATATAATCAACTACAGATTTTTCTGTAGGGGTAAGCTTCTCAAACAACTCATTGCTAACCTCTATTATCATTTTTATCACCTTACTTAATATATATTTTCTTTAATTATATAATATTTAATATAACTAATACATATAAATCATGTTTTTAACTATTATAAATAATTCTTAAATTGCATAATAATCATTAGTTTGAAGTTATTTTTTAGATTGTTATAATATTTTTTAATTTTTATTATCATTTACGAGTATATTATATAAGTGCAGAATCTATTACAAGTAATTTTAGTAATAGATTCCATAATTATTATTTTAAATATTTATAAAAATCCCCTTCTTTATTTAAAAGCATATCAATATTGCTAAAAGGTATCTTGAATGTAATAAATCCAGCAGAATAAGGTCCTATTTCATATGGAGGATAGTAAATATATAAATTGTTTTCATCTATATAAAAATCTTGATTTTCTGTTATGCCCTTAAACGCATCCTTAAATACATATTCATACTTAGGATCTTTTTTTATCATTTCATCTATTATTTTATTTAATTCATCTTTCCAATTTGAACTTACTTTAAATAAATCTTCTAATTTATAAAAATCACCTGTAATTAAATTTATAGTAGGTGTTTTTCTTGTAGGCATTCCATGAGCTGCACCTAATGGATAATAGTATCCAAGTAAATCTAATGTTAATATATTATTTTTATAGAATAGAATAGTAAAATTTCCATAGTAATCATAAGTTAATACATCTTCACTAGTTATAATTATATTTTCTACTTTTTTATCTTCATCATAAGGTCTAAATAAAGACATCTCTTTTAATTTTAAGTTTATGTTCTCTTCTACCTCTTTACTTTTCAATCCAGTTACACTAGGTATATATATTAAATAATTAATATTAGGTTTATATTTATTAATAAAAATTGAGTAATCTTTACTTAATTTAATTTCTTTATTTGCTTCATATACTATATTTTTATTTTTATCTAAATAATATGGTGAATAATCTATATCTGCATATATTAAATCTCCCTTTAATCTTAATTCTCCACTACCTTCAACTATTGGTAAGTCCTTAACTACTACCCCATTTTTATCTATAAAAAATGTTTTTTTCTCATCTGATGCATATGATAAACCATTAAAAAAACTGCCTACTTCTCTATATATAAATTTTGTTAAAAGTGTTCCACTTGTATCTGCAATAGCATAAATGCTTCTAGTTACGAGTTTATCTTTTCCTATTGGCAAGCCTAATGCTAATTTTTCTTCTCCTAAGTATCTAATGTCATTATATATTTCACCATAAATAGCTTTTCCTAATTTATCAATAACTCCAAATGTCCCATTTGCTTTAAATTCTAAACTAACTATAGCTGCTCCATCATTAAATTTATCAGCATATGCATATTTAGGTGATATAACTATTTCACCCTCTTTATTTATATATCCATAAGGTCCACCTAGAAGTCTAGAAAATGTCATTAAGCCTTCCCCATATGAGCCAACGTACTGATAATTGTAAGTGTTAACCAAATTTCCATTTAAATCTATTAAAGCGAATTCTTCATCCTTAACTTTCACTACGGCAAATCCATCATTAAAATCAGAAGCTTCCATATACTTATATTCGACTATCTCATTCCCATCTAAATCTATATATCCGTATTTATAATTGTTATCAATTTTTTTCTCTATTACAGCACGTCCATTATTATAATTTCCTATATAGTCGTACTTTGCTTCTGTTATTTTATATCCTTTTTCATCTAATACTCCCATTTTTGAATTTTGTACATAAACTGCTCTATTTTCTTTATAAGGATTTATACTTTCATATTTCTCAGTAGATATATAATTTCCTTTTGTATCAATTAGCCTAAAAATACTATCCTCTAAAACTATTGCTACCCCATAATTATTAAAATCGTATGCGATATTGAATTTAAATGGAATTATAATATTTTTATCTTTATTTATATATCCATATCTCTTACCATTTATAGTATTAGTAAGAGCTGGATACAAGTAAAAGTCCCTGTTTTTAATATTTTTCTTTTTATTTTCTTTTTTATGTTTTTTTCTTTTCATATAGCCTCTCAAAAATTTATTAATAATAGCTATTATATTTATATATTTATGTATTAGACACACTATTTTAAATAATACCTCTATAATAGAAATAGGAGATAATTATTCTTATCTCCTACTTCCATTATAAAGATTTAAATAAATCTTTTCTCTTTATAAATTTTCCAAATCCTTTTTTTCCTATAAACTTATTATCTTTGGCTATAATTTCACCTCTTAATATAGTGTATATAGGATATCCTTTTACTTTAATTCCTTCATAAGCCGTATAATCAACATTTGAATGTAACTCGCTATTTGTTATGATTTTTTCTATATTAGGATCAATTATAACTATATCTCCGTCTGCTCCTACTTGTATTGATCCTTTTTTAGGATACAATCCAAATACTTTAGCTGGATTTGTACAGCACACTTCAACAAATTTATTTATAGTGATTTTTCCTTTCATTACTCCCTCTGAAAAAATTAAAGGCATTCTTTCTTCTATTCCTGGAGCTCCATTTGGACATTTTGTAAAATCATCTTTTCCAAGTTGTTTATCCTTACTAAATGAAAATGGACAATGATCTGTTGCTATAGTTTGTATATACCCATTACTAATGCCTTCCCATAAAGAGTTTATATCTTTTTCTTTTCTCAATGGAGGACTCATAATATATTTTAATCCTTCATTATTTTCTAAATCGTATTTGCTATCTTCTAAAACTAGATATTGAGGACATGTCTCAGCATATATATTCTGCCCTCTATCTCTTGCCATTTTTATATAACTTAATCCTAAAGCTGATGATAGATGAACTATATAAAGGGGTGCATCCTCCGCAATAGATGTTAAGTTGATCATTCTATTTACAGCCTCACCTTCCGCTTCTACAGGTCTACTTAATGGATGATACTTAGGAGTCTTTAATCCATTTTTCACATAATGCTCTCTTAAAAGTTTTATACTTCCATGGTTTTCACAATGAACAGTTGTAATTCCTCCAAGGTCTTTAAGTCTATTTAATACCTTTAAAACTTCTTCATCATTAACCATATAATCATATGTTAAATAAACCTTAAAGCTTGGTATCCCTTCTTCATTAACTATCTCTTCCATTTCATTAAGTATTTCTTCATTTACATGCTGTATAACTCCATGAAAACTGTAATCTATTACTGCATTTTTATTAGCATATCCATGATATACATCAACTTGATGTTTTAAATTACATCCCTTTGGTCCAAAACCCATGTGATCAACTATGGTAGTTGTCCCTCCACAAGCTGCTGCTGCTGTTCCTGTGTAAAAATCATCATTTGCAACTGCAATTCCTACATCCAAATTTAAATGAGTATGAACATCTACCCCGCCTGGTAAAACATACTTGCCTTTAGCATCTATTATTTCTTCACTAGATCTATCTATATTTACTCCAATTTCTTTTATAATACCATCCTCAATATATACATCTCCTATATATGTATCACTAGCTGTCACAATTGTCCCGTTTTTTATTAGTAATGACATTGGATTCACTTCTCTTTCTTACATGAATTTATAATATACAATACCGCTTACATTATTTATTATATATTAGCAATGAATATGCCAAATGATATTTGATTACAGTGACTAAATTCCTAGTCTAATTTAATATCATTTTGAGAATTAATTATTATTTTGATAAGCAATAAAGCTTTAGCAATATAAAATATCATTAAAACTTTATTGTAAATAATCAATATTTTTATCTTAATATTGATTGTGCCATTCTTCTATAAGTATGTCTAACTCCTCTTATTGTAACTGAAAGTGCCATTATATTTTCAGGTAAGGCTATTCCAAAAGTTCCACAATCTCCAATATGTTGAATATCAGCTCCCGCCATCTTAGAGTTTAAAGCTATTTGTTCTATTATGCTTTTACTTGAACCTTCTTGTGAAGTTCCTATTGTAGTCATTGCAAGAGCTTCATTTTCATGAATAAGAGTTATTATTTTCTTTGCTAAATCTAAATCATACCCTGGCACAGTTCCTGGTGCTGGAATTAATATAACATCTGCACCACAATCTATAAACCTTTTTATAGCATTTTCATCATATATATTCCCACTACCAGCTCCATGCATTTTTCCAGCTATTATTAAAGTACTATCCCCTAATATTTCCTTAGCAAGCTTTATTCCTTCACAAATAGTATTTTCATTAACACCTGTATTGGGATTTCCAGTTATAACTATATAGTCAAACCCGTATTCCTTAACTCTTTCAAGATTTTCTTTATTTAATCTATATCCTCTTTCATAAGTACTTCCATCTGGTACAGGCTCTAAATTTACGCCTATCATTCTACCAACAAGCTTTCTTACATTCTTTATATAATCTTTGTTAGTTAAATTATACTTAATTTGATCTCCTATTTTAGTAGCTAAGTTATCAATACTTAAAAGTAAATTAGCTCCACCATCAATACCAAAAATAAATGGTTTTTCAAAGTTAAATGTATTTAATGTTATCATATCTGCACCAAAGCTTGCAGCAAGTTCTAAATTAGATACTTCTCTTATATATGGAGTATAACTAATAATAGTTTCTGACATAACAGTTCTACCCTCAGAGTTCTTTATTATATCCTTAAGAGCATTCTTATTTAGTCCTTCAATGTCACTTGTTGTTAATTCAAATATTCTTTTCATTAATCCAACCTCCTAATAATTCCCATATATTCTATTATACAGTATTTTGTTTTTAATAAAAACATTAATCAAAAGGAACATTAATTCTATCTAAATACTATTTAGGAATATGGAGAAAATACATATTATATGCTATCCTAATAAATATAAGGGGGTAAAAATAATGAAAAAACTAATTTTCTTTTTAACTTTATTATTTTCATTAACAATTCCTGTTATTGTATATGCAGACAATAAATATTATTCAATTGATAATTTATTGGTAAATGCAGAGATACAAAGTAATGGAGATATTTTAGTAAATGATGAATTTACTTATACTTTTAATGGAGATTTTAATGGTATCTATTTAAATTTAAATTTAAATGGTTCTAAAGGATATTCAATTTACAATGTAACAATAGAAGATAATGATGGATTATATACTTTAGAAAACAAAGATGATAAATCAAATAATAGCTATGAAATTATAAATACTGGTGATAAAGTTCAAGTAAAAATTTATTCTAAAAGTATCAATGAAAAAAAGAAATTTAAAATTCAGTATTTACTAAACTCTGCTGCTGTAAAGTATGAAGATTTTAGTTCATTAAACTGGAGCTTTTACACTGCCTCAAAAGAACATCCAGTTAATGATATTGAACTAAATATCAATTTGAATTCAACTAATTTTAATGCTAATAATCTGTATTACACAGTTTATGGTGATGGTAGCTTTAGTACTGAAACTACAGAAAATAAAATTAAAATTAATGGAGAAAATTTAACTTCTGATTTAGGTATTGATTTAAGGTTTCAAAAAGAATTTATTACAACACCATCAGTAGACAAACATAATAATACAAATATTATAGACAACAATATGAATAAACATGTAGCAAAAGATTCTTCTAATATGTTATTACCTATACTAATTCCATCTTCATTAATTTTATTAATAGCTTTAACTTTCTATCTTTCAAGCAAACGCTCAAAAAAGATCTTCAATGAAGCTTTAAATGAATATAGATCAAATTTTGTTTTTATAGAAGAGGATGTATTAACTTCTCCTCCTTCTAATTTAAGTCCTACTTTAGTTGCATATTTATATGATAAGAATAATATTCAATGGTCTATAGTTCCTTCTACTCTTATGTATCTTGCAAATAAAGGTTTTTATAAGTTAAGCAGTGATCTATCAGATGAAAATGAACTTGTTAATGTTAAGTTTAAAAGAATAAAGGATAGCTCAAAATGTGAATATTCACATCTAAAAGTATTAATGGATTGGTTTAAGACATATGAAGATAGTAATAATGAATTTTCATTAAACTCTATAAAAACAAAAATTGATGTCAGTAAAAATATAGCTAAAAACTTTCATAATTCCTATTGGGACTTTATAAACGAAATTAGATTAAATGGAAGATCTAACAATTATTATATAAATATTAAAGATAAAGAAGTATTGACTAACGATGCTTATAACGAATATCTTAAGTGGTTTGCTTATAAAAAATATTTATTGTCGCTAATAAATAGTAAAAATATATCTAATATAAAAGAATCAATTATATATGCTTCTGCATTAGGAATAAGTTATTATGATTTGGAGATAGATCCAAAAGACATTAAAGACAACTCTCTTTTTGATAATAATTTTAATACTTCTTTTTATAGTTATTATATGACTAATGCATTTTTATTTAATGAAATACACAATTCAACAAATAATAATTACAACAATAATTCAAACTTTAATAATAGCATGGATTTTAGCAACAATAGTTTTAATGATTTTTCATCTGGAGGAGGTTTCTCTGGTGGTGGTGGCGGAGATTCTGGTGCTTTTTAATATCAATCAAGGAGGTCTATTTTATTAGACTTCCTTTTATATTTTAAATTTTTGTTAGTAAATTCTTAAATAAATCTTAAAAGCCTTCTATTTTTTTAGTTTCTTTTATAATATTAAAGTAAAGTAATATTATATTTTAAAAAGGAGTTTTATTATGAAAAAAAATATACTAAAGCTAATTACAGCTTGTACTGTTGCTCTTTCTTTATTTAGTTTTACTGTACAAGCTCAAAATAAGGAAAGAGTAACTTTTGGTATTGACTTAACAGATGCTCAAGAAGCTCAAATGTTAAAAGAATTTGGAGTTTCAGAAAATGAAGTTAGTATAGATAGAATAACTAATGATGATATAATCAAACAATTAGGTCTAGATCCTAATGATAAATCAAATTATCAAGGAGGATGCTACTCTTCTTCTTACGTTAAACTTACTAATAATGGTGGGATACAAGTAAAATCTAATAATTTAACTGAAGTAACCTCTCTTATGCTTTCAAATGCTCTAGTTACATCTGGAGTAACTAATGCTGAAATTAAAGCAAGTTCACCATTTCCTGTTACAGGAACTTCTGCTTTATCAGGAATATTAAAGGGTTTTGAAAGTGCTAAAGGTGAAGAGTTATCATTAAAAAATAAAAAGACAGCACAAGAAGAAATAGAAACTACTTCAGAGCTTGGAGAAGAAATTGGATATGACGAAGCTGCTAAAGTTATAAATGATGTAAAAACAAAAGTTATAAAAGAAGCACCAAAAAACAGTGAAGAAATTTCTAAAATAGTTGATAATGTTACAAAGAATTATACAGTTCAAATATCAGATGAACAAAAAGAAGAAATAAAAGCTTTAATGGTTAATATAAATGACTTAGATATAGATTACGATAATGTTAAAGATACCTTAAAAAATATAGGTAATCAGATATCAGACGCACTTAAAAAGTCTGGCAAGGATATTCAAGATAGTGGATTTTTTCAAGGTCTTTTTGATGCAATAGGTAATTTTTTCTCTGAAATTTTTAGTTGGATAGAAAGCTTATTTAATAAATAAAAAAACTCCCAAAGGGGAGTTTTTTATTATTTATACTATATCTGCTAACTGAAACCTGATAACTTTACTTAATTCATCTAAACTTAGTTCTACTTGATATCCTATTTTACCAGCACTAAAAATAAATGTTTCAAGCTCCTCAACAGATATATCAATTGTAGTAACGAAAGATTTCTTCATTCCAATAGGTGAACATCCTCCATGAATGTATCCTGTTAATGGCAATAATTCTTTTGATTTTATCATTTCAATAGATTTCTCACCAACACTCTTTGCACCTTTTTTTAAATTTAATTCTTTTTCTACTGGTATTACAAAAACATAATAATTCTTTGATTTTCCAACTGTTACAAGTGTTTTAAAAACCTGATTAGGATCTTCTCCTAATACCTCAGCAACTTCCAATCCACTTATAGCATCAGTATTTGAATAGCAGTAGCTATTATATTTAATTTTCTTTTTATCTAAAATTCTCATTACATTTGTTTTTTCATCCATGTAGTATACCTCCAAATAATATAATTATATCACTTTATATAAATATTACTATTTAAAGCATACCATAAAATAATTTAATAAAAAGATTATCATTTATTGAAATTCAGGAACCACTTTTTTATGATTCATCTATTATTTTTATACTTCTATTTCATAAAAATAGAGTAAAGATAATACTTTACTCTATTCCTTTATATATTATATAATCAAACTAGCTGGTATATAAAATTTAATTTATGTGTTTTAGCGGACCATTAATTAATTAATTTCTATACTGGCTATTTTTACATTTAAAATCATATTATCACCTTTATTACGTAATTCTCTATTTTATTAATCAATGTAATAACATTTTTAATGATTAAACAATTTCCCTTTTAAATATTACTGACCCTTCATCTGACTTTGGAATCCACCCTACTCCTTCATGAGGCTTTGTTAATCCCCCTACTAATTCCCATCCTGCTTCTCCATAATTGTTAAGCTCTTTCTGTAATTCTTCTGAATCACCTAATCCTTTTATGGAGTTTATTTCAATAACTTTGTATTCCCACTTCATAAATCATATGACCTCCTTTCTATTATTAATATTAATACATAAAATATTATTCTACTTTTCAATAGGAAACCACTTTCTTGTTTTGTTTGCAATTTTAACTAAAGTTAACATTACCGGAACTTCAACTAAAACCCCAACTACCGTTGCAAGTGCAGCTCCTGATTGTAAGCCAAAAAGTGAAATTGCTACTGCTACTGCAAGTTCAAAAAAATTACTTGCTCCTATCATTCCAGCTGGTGCTGCAATATTGTGAGGTAGATTCCAAAGCTTTGCCCAAATATATGCAAATCCGAAAATTAAAAAAGTTTGAATTGTAAGCGGAATTGCAATTAATAATATGTGAATTGGATTGTTTAATATAGTATCCCCTTGGAATGAAAATATTATTATTAAAGTTAAAAGTAATCCTACTATAGTTACATTATCAAACTTTTTTAAAAATACATTTTCAAAATAATCCTTCCCCTTGCTTTTAATTACTAAAGTTCTTGTACCAAAACCTAGTACTAAAGGAATTACAACAAATAATACAGTTGATAATATTAGAGTTTCAAATGGTATCGATACATCACTTACACCTAGTAAAAATGCTACTATAGGTGCGAAAGCTACTAAAATAATTAAGTCATTTACTGCTACTTGAACTAGAGTATAAGCTGGATCTCCTTTAGTTAAGTGACTCCATACAAATACCATAGCTGTACAAGGTGCTGCTCCTAATAAAACTGCTCCTGCTAAGTACTCCTTAGCTAACTCAGGTGCAATAATTCCCTTAAATACTACAAATAAGAAAAATGCTCCTATTGCATACATTGTAAATGGCTTTATTAACCAATTTGTCACGCAAGTCACAATAAGTCCTTTTGGCTTTTTTGTAGCATTTAAAATACTTGAAAAATCTATTTTTAACATCATTGGATATATCATAAGCCATATCAAAATAGCTACTGGTATTGATACATTGTAATATTCAAACTTGTTTAATGTTTCAGGAATAATAGGTAAAAATTGACCAACTAATATTCCTACAACTATGCAAGCAGCAACCCATAATGTTAGGTACTTTTCGAAGAATCCCAGTCCCTTTCCTTTATTTTCTTCCCCCATAATTACCTCCTATATTTCATTATCTTTAATTCTTCTTGCTAAATCTTTTACTTTTTCCTCTATAGTTTTTGCGACTTTAATAAATTCTTTATCACTCTTACCAGTAGGATCTTCTAATCCCCAATCCTCAACATGGCTAGCTAATATAACAGGACACACAACATTACATCCCATTTTTATAGCAATATCTACATCTGGTATATCAATAAGTAGTTTAGACTTTTGAGTTTCATTCATATCTACTTTATACAATTCCTTAATTATTCTTACTGCATCTTGATTAATTTCAGGTTTAGTTTCAGTTCCCGCTGAATAACTTTCAAAAACCTCGCTTCCATATAGTTTACCTAATGCTTCTGCCATTTGTGATCTACATGAGTTATGAACACATATAAATGATACCTTCTTTTTCATCTTTAATATCTCCTTCTATTTAATTATTTCTAACAATTTGTCTCCTTTTACTTCTTCTGCTTTCCATTCTATTACTGCAAAGTTTCCATTTGATATTTCATCTACTTTGTTAATCCACTTTATTTCATTGCTAGCTTTAGCTTTTAATATATAATTACTTGTATTAGTTGCATAAAGGCTTGAGTTTATAACCCACCACTTACTATTTATACCTGCTCTGTTTAAATCTTTCTGTAATCTCATAGCCTCATAAACAGGAGTTGTTTCAGCTAAAGTTACAATTATAACTTCTGTATCTTTTTCATTTCTTAGCTTAGGTAAAAGCTTTTTAACTGATTCTGGTATATCCCCTTCTGATCTTTGAATCTCTCTATGATAGCTTTGCGTTGAATCTAGAAGTAATAAGGTATGACCAGTAGGTGCAGTATCTATAACAACAACTTCATTTTCTGACTTTTCAACTATCTCAGCAAAAGCTCTAAAAACTGCAATTTCTTGAGTACAAGGTGATCTTAAATCTTCTTCAATATACTCAATATCAGCGTCACCCATTGTTTCTCTTGCTTTACTTAAAACTTCTTCCTTATACTTTTCTAGTTCTTCTTTTTCATCAATACTACTCAAAGTTATTCCATGACCTTCATCTATAACAAAGTTTAAATGAGCTGCTGGATCTGTTGTCGTTAAGTGAACCTTCTTTCCCTTTTTAGCTAATCCAATTGCTATAGCTGCTGCAATAGTTGTTTTACCTACTCCGCCTTTTCCCATTGTAAAAATAACTTTTTTATTAGTATTGAATAAATTATCTATAACATTATTTAATCTTGGAATAGATGTTGCATTTACTAAATCTGTGCTTACTTTAATATTATTATTTTTCAATAATGATCTTACGTTTTCAAGTCCTGTTATATTATAAGGTCTTAATGGTATTTCGTAAGTGATAAGATTTTTTAATCCTTTTGGAATCTCTTCTAATGCACTTTGTTGTTTATCATATAATGCAGTAGATAATTCATCATCATGACTTTGTAAAACTACATTTATAACTAATATTTGGTTTTTCACGCCTATATCTTTAAGTTCATTTGATGCTCTTTCAGCTTCTTTTAATGGTGATGGTTCTGGTCTTGAAACTAGAATAAGTGTAGTCTTCTTGTCATCAGCTAAATTAGAAACTGCATTTTTATAAACTTCTTTTTTACTTTCAAGTCCTGATAATTGTCCTAAACATGATGCTCCATGAGTATTTTCACTTATAAAATTGCTCCAAGCTGATGGTAACTGAAGCATTCTTAATGTATGGCCAGTTGGAGCAGTATCAAAAATTATATGATCAAACTCATTAGCTGCTTTTTCATCAGTAATAAATGAAGAAAACTCATTAAAAGCAGCAATTTCTACAGTACAAGAACCCGAAAGTTGTTCTTCCATATTATTTAACACAGCTTCTGGTAATTTTCCTCTATATGGCGCTATAACACTTTCTTTATATTCTTCTGCTGCTACTTCAGGATCAAAATTAGCAACTACTAAATTAGGAACATCCTTTATTTGAACTCCTTTATTATTTAACTTTGTATTAAAAACATCTTGAAGATTAGATGCTGGATCTGTACTAATCAACATTATCTTCTTACCTTCATCAGCTAAAGATACTGCTGTTGCACAAGCTGTTGAAGTCTTACCTACTCCACCTTTTCCAGTGAAGAATAAATATTTAGTTAAGTTTATCTCTTTTATATCAAATGCTTTGTACACCTATATCACTCCTTTTAAATTTAACAGCATCCACCTTTACAACAGCAATTGTTAGTTTTTTTAGATTCTGATTTTAATAGCTCCGCAGATATTCCTAATAGAGTATAAAATTCATCGTTAGTAGGATAACTACCTACTTTTACAATCTCACCATCAACCATTGTTACTGGAAGCACATCAACTCCCTTTTTCATTAAAACTTCATTTATTGTTTTGTTATCAACAAATATTTGAGGATTATTTGTTAAGTTATACCTCTCAACTAATATTCCCTTACTGTTTAAGTTATTTATTATTGTAGAAACCCTTAAAAGTTCTGGATTTACAGATGGTCCACAAACTCCTGTGGAACAACACATTGCTGGATCAAAGATAATCATTTTTTTCATAATAATACACACTCCTTTAAATTTTTAATCATTTTTACATACGCATTCCTTTTGCTTACAAATACATTCTTCTGTATCAGTAACTATATTCATTAAATTTAATATTAACCTGTTAGCATTAGTGGTATGTAATTTATAATAATTCCATATGCCTTCTTTCCTCGATAATACTAACCCACATTCAGTTAAAACTTTTATATGATGAGATAATGTAGGTTGAGTGAAATTAAAATTTTCTAGTAAATCACAAGCACATTTTTCACCACAAGATAAAATATCTAGTATTTTTAATCTATTAGGATCTCCTAGTGCTTTAAAAATTTTTGCATTTACTTCATAATTATTATTCATACTAACCCTCCTTATATAGATAACCTTCTATATATTAATATAGAGTATTATCTATATATCGTCAATATATAGCTGATTATTACTTATATTATAAAACCTCATATTGATATATATCTATATAATATGATTTAACATTGACTTTGTTACTATTATATAGTAACAAATTTTAATAACTTAAAATTTATTGTTAAGATTAATAAAATATTATTTTTTATTACTAATATCAAATCTAGATGAAAAACAGAAATAATAACAAAATTTCTTTTTTAAATATGCTATTGTCATCGCCATTTTATCTCGAAATTCATCTCTGAATCCTTTATTAAATTGTAATTTCATACTATTATTTCTATTTATCATTGCGATTTTTTTGTTTAAATTTGTATATAATGTAAAATAATTTACTATCTTAGTAATTTTATGGTAAAATATTACTATAAATAAAATATGTTAATTAAAAATACATACTACATTTTTAATATTTTAAATTCTACTATGGTTTTAACTCTTTAGATATATAAACAAGTTTTTTATTTCTTGTTTTTATATAATTCACTAACTCAAAAGGAGATTGAGATTTATGAAACTACAAAAAGAATTACCAGAAATTTTCGAGACCTTTGGAGAAATAAGAAGAAACTCATTTCTTACAGCCAAAGAACTTAAAGAAAAAGATATTCCTTTAATCGGTGTATTTTGCACATACTTTCCTCAAGAAATAGCTTTAGCTATGGGAGCTTCAACAGTTTCACTATGTGCTTCTTCTGATGAAACCATCCCAGATGCTGAACAGGATTTACCTCGTAATCTATGCCCATTGATTAAATCTAGCTATGGTTTTGGAAAGACAGATAAATGTCCATTTTTCTATTTTTCAGATTTAGTTGTTGGAGAAACTACCTGTGATGGAAAAAAGAAAATGTATGAATATCTTTCAGAGTTTAAACCTGTTCATGTTATGGAATTACCAAACTCTCAAAGTGAAGATGGCTTTAAACTTTGGAAAAATGAAATTATAAGATTGAAAGATACCTTAGAAAATCAATTTAAAACAACTATTAGTGAAGAAAACATAAGAAAAGCTATAAAAATAAAAAATAATGAAAGAAAAGCTCTTAAGGAGTTTTATGAATTAGGAAAGTTAGATCCTGTACCTTTAAAGGGACAAGATATATTTAAAGTTTTAAATGGGACAACCTTCTCTTTTGATAAAGAAGCTATTCCAAATCAATTATATGATTTAATAGAAAAAATTAAATCTGAATATGATAGCAATGAAAAATATGAATCTAAACCTAGAATACTAATTACTGGTTGCCCTTTAGGAGCTGCAACTGAAAAAGTTATAAAAGCTATTGAAGATAATGGTGCATATGTTGTAGCTTTTGAAAATTGTACTGGAGCTAAAGCTGTTGAGGACCTAGTTGATGAAGAAAATCCTGATGTTTATGATGCACTAGCTCGTAAATATTTATCTATTGGATGTTCTTGCATGACTCCTAATCCAAATCGCATAAAGCTTCTTGACAGGATGATTGAAGATTATAAAGTTGATGCTGTTGTAGATGTTATTTTAACAGCTTGCCATACTTATAATATTGAGACACTTTCTATAAAGAGGTTCACAAATAACGAAAAGAAAATTCCATATATGAGTGTTGAAACTGATTTTTCTACTAGTGATATTGGTCAATTGAATACAAGAATGGCTGCCTTTATAGAAATGCTTTAATTTCATAAAGAGGTTATTAATGAATATATATACATTAGGAATAGATTCAGGATCAACATATACAAAGGGAGTTTTATTTGACGGAGATAATATAGTCGCTAAGTATAAAATAAGAACTTCAGCAAAGCCTAAAGAAAGCATTTATAAAGTTTATAATGAATTATACTCAAGTAATGTTAAATATGTAATAACTACAGGTTATGGTAGAGATTTATTATCCGAAACTGACAAAAAAGTCACTGAAATAACATGCCATGCTAGAGGAGCTGCCTTTTTAAATAGTACAACTAGATCTGTTATAGATTTAGGTGGGCAGGACTGTAAAGCTATACAGCTAGATAATTCTTTAAATATAGTAGACTTTATAATGAATGACAAGTGCGCTGCTGGAACTGGTAGGTTTATTGAAGTTATGATGAGAATTCTTGAAGAGGATATAAATAACATAGATTCCTTTGTAAAAGGAAAGAATAAAGTTAACATTTCTAGTATGTGTACTGTTTTCGCTGAAAGTGAAATTATTAGCCTTCTTTCAAAAGATGTTGATAGAGGAGATATCGCATTGGGGATACTTCACTCCATTGCACAAAGAACCGCTAATTTCTCTAGAAAGCTAAATTTGCAAGAAAATATCTTTTTTACTGGTGGACTTGCTAATTCAAAAGCCTTTAAAGAAATTTTAAAAGGGTACTTAAATAAAAATGTTATAACTCACCCATTAAGTCAGTATGCAGGAGCAATTGGTGCTGCAGTTATAGGATATAATAAATATATTAAGCTGATGTAAACAATAAAAAAAGATATTATTTCGTATCTAGTGATGCGAAATAATATCTTATTTATTTTTATGAGTTTACTACTTCTCCTCCATTAACATGGATAGTTTCTCCTGTTATGTATGATGCTCCATTGCATGCCAAAAAGACATAACTTTCTGCTAATTCCACTGGTTGTGCAGCTCTTTTCATCGGTGTTTTACTGCCAAAATTTGAAACTTCATTTATACCGAAAGAAGATGGAATAAGAGGTGTCCATACTGGACCTGGTGCAACTGCATTTACTCTAATTCCTTTATCTGCTAAGTTTAATGCTAATGATCTTGTAAATGTTGTTAAAGCACCTTTAGTCATTGAGTAATCTATTAAAGTCTTATGTCCATGATAAGCAGTAACTGACGTAGTATTAATAATACAATCTCCAACCTTTAAGTGATTTAAAACTTCTTTTGTTATATAAAAAGCTCCAAATACATTTGTTTTAAATGTCCTTTCAAGCTGATCTTTAGTAATTTCATTTAAAGTATTACATACATGTTGTTCTGCTGAATTATTAACTAGTATATTAATAGTATTAAATTTACTTATTACAGAATTTACAGCTGAGATGCAGAAAGCTTCATCTCCTATATCACCCTTTATTAACAGACATTCTCCATTACTATCTTCAATTAATTTTTTGGTTTCATTTGCATCATTGTCTTCATTTAAATAAATTATAGCTATTTTTGCACCTTCTGTAGCATAAGCTAATGCTACAGCTCTTCCTATTCCACTATCTCCACCTGTGATTATTGCTACTTTATCCTTTAATCTATTAGATACTGTACTATATCCCTCTGCTTTGTATATTGGTTTAGGATTCATATTTCCTTCTATTCCAGGTTGAACAATTTGATGTTGAGGAGGAAACTCCTTAGGAAAATTATTATTCATTTGACTTCTCCTTAATATTGAAATTATTATTTTCAGACTTAGCATTATCTAGACTTTCTAAAAAATTAGTTTTATTAACTATATTTTCTTCGAAATTTTCAACAGCATTTTTAGTAAAGTTACCAACCTTATGCATATTTCCATAAGTTTTTTCCATATCAATTACTCCTTTCAGTAAATATATATCTATATTTTTTGTTATTTAATATAAAATATACTTTTTATTAAATTTAAAATCTTCATATATTTATTAAGCAGTGATATAATATTTTTATAATTTCCTAAAGAATAAAAATTACTAGAGGTGGAAACGTATGCATTTAAAAGAAATTGAGAAGGCTAAAGAAAATATTAAAGATGTAATTAACAAGACTCCAATTTTATACAGTCCAATTTTTTCAAAAATTTCAAATTGTTCTGTTTATATGAAATGTGAAAACTTACAGATTACAGGAGCTTATAAAATAAGAGGAGCTCTTAATAAAATACGCTCATTAAATGAAGATGAAAAAAATAAAGGAGTTGTATGCTCATCTGCTGGAAACCATGCTCAAGGTGTAGCCTATGCTGCTAAACTTTTAGGTGTTAACTCTACTATAGTTATGCCGGAAACTACCCCTTACTTAAAAGTTCAATCTACAAGAGATTTAGGTGGTAAAGTTGTACTTCATGGTTCTTGCTATGATGATGCTTTTATAAAAGCTAAAAGTATTGAAGAAAACAATAATTCAGTATTTATTCATCCTTTTAATGATATGAAAGTAATATACGGTCAAGGAACTATAGCTTTAGAAATACTGGAAGAAATTAAAGATGTTGATATAATATTATGTCCTATTGGTGGAGGTGGATTAATAAGTGGTATATCATTAGCTGCAAAAGAAATTAATCCATCAATAAAAGTAATAGGTGTTCAAGCTGAAGGTGCAAATGCAATGGAATTAAGCTTTAAAAGCGGCTCTCTAATTTCATTAAATTCAGTTAATACAATTGCTGATGGAATAGCAGTTAAAAGCCCTGGAGATTTAACTTATAACATAATAAAAGAATATGTTGATGATATTATTACAGTTTCAGATCAGGACATAGCAGAGGCTTTTTTAATATTGTGCGAAAGGCATAAATTATTGGCTGAAGCTTCCGGTGCCGCTTCTCTTGCTGCTCTAAAAAAACTTAATATTGAAAATAAAAAAGTAGTCTCTATAATTAGTGGTGGAAATATAGATATGTTAACTATTTCATCTTTAATTAATGATGGATTAGTTGAAAGAGGAAGGTTATTTTGCTTTTCAGTAGAGCTTCCAGATACTCCAGGTCAATTAGTTGAGATATCTAGAATACTTTCTGAATTAAATGCAAATGTTGTTCAACTTGAACATAATCACTTTAAAGCTCTAAATAGAATAAAAAATGTATTAGTAGAAGTTACTGTTGAAACTAATGGATTTGAACATATAAATTTAATTAAAGAATACTTTACAAATATGGGTTTTAAAATAAATCAAATGTATTAAGGCATCTTCAAAAAATAAAAATAACTTAGATACTTAAATTGGTACTCTAAGTTATTTTTATTTTATTCTCTAATTAAATTTATTGCTAAATAGGAAAAAACATTTACTGTATTTCCTAATATATCCTCATCAAAATTAAACTTAGGACTATGAAGTGGATAAATTATATTTTTAGATATATTTCTAGTTCCAACGTATATAAATAATGATGGCACCCTTGAACTAATATAACAAAAATCCTCACCTGTCATTGATCCATGCTTTAAAATATTAACTTTATAATTTGTTTTATTTAATATTTCATTAGCTTTATAAATTAAATTTTCATCATTTATAACTGCTTTAATTGGTTTTAAAGATGTCAATTTATACTTTGCTCCTTGACTTAACGCTATTCCTTTTGTTAAATCTTCTAATAATTTAGTCATCTCTATAACCTTATCATAACTTTCTGCTCTAATTGTTCCTTCCATTAAAACTTTATCTGGGATTACATTATAAGCTCCTTCCCCTATAAACTTACCTATAGTCAAAACTGCATTACTAAATGGTGATGTATGTCTACTTATTATTTGCTGACTAGTCATATAAATTTGATTTGCGATTGCTATTGGATCAATAGTTTTATGCGGCTCTGCTCCATGTCCACCTTTTCCTTCTATTTCTAAAATGAACTTATTAGCTGCAGCCATTGCACTTCCATTTACAATTCCATATTCTCCTGAATTTAACTCTGGCCATATATGACCTGCAATTGCAAAATCTACTTTTGGTGGTAAATTTAATATATCTATAGTTTTTAGTAATTCCTCTGCTCCACCAACTTCTTCTTCTGCTGGTTGAAATAATATTTTTATATTACCACTTATTTTATCTTTTAACTTATTTAATACATATGCAACTCCTAACATCCATGTTACATGACCATCATGTCCACAAGCATGCATGACTCCTCTTTTTAATGACTTATAGTCACAATTATTCATTTCTTCAATTGGCAATGCATCCATATCGGCTCTTAAAAGTATAGTTTTCCCAGGATTTTTTCCTCTTATTATTGCTAAAATAGTGGTTTTATAAATATTATTACTAATTTCCTCTATTCCAAACTCTCTTAATTTTTCATATATATATTTACTAGTTTCATATTCCTTTAAAGATAATTCAGGATTAGAATGTAGTTTCCTTCTAATATTAGTCAATTCTTCTTTTATTTCATCTACGATATTTTTTATTTCTTCTTGCATTAATACACCTCCCTCAAATTAAATAAATATAATTATATAATATACATTCTATATATAAATGATAATTATTGACAATATAAAAAATAATACCTAATATTTCTATAATATTAGGCATTATTTTTTATATTATTTTTTATTTTTATTAATTCTCTTGTATAGTCTTGCATTGTGAATTATGTCCATAAAATCATCTGCCATTTCTAGCAATAAATTACCTTTAATCTTCCTTCTTTTAGAATTCTTTTGGAATCTTTTTGTAAGTTTATTCATTTGTAATACCTCCTAAGATTATACTATACATTCTATAGCTTTCCCTTAAGATAAAAATTTATTATAAATTAATTACAGTATTGCATTAATTATAGAATTTATAAAATCTTCTTTTTTTGAATTTAAGTAATTCCCATAAAAGTCATTGCAATTTTCTATATTTAACTCATTTAATTTTGATAGTATAAAAGCGTCTATATCATTAGAATATCTAGTTTCTATTTCACTTTTAATAGCCCTAAATGACTCAATGCTACCATCTTTTTTATATTTTCTAGTAAGAGAATCTAAATAAGTATTATATTCTTTTATTTTATATACTATTTTTTCAATATATTTCTTCTTATTTTTTATATAATTTTTTTCATATTCTAATTTTATTTTAAGAAGTTCTGAAATAGAATACTTTCTTTCTAAAACTTCTATTGAAGCATATTCATCTTGAAAAGAACTTTGTAATATAAAAAGTGCTAATTCATTATCATTTTTTATATTTTCTAATAATTCATTTCCTCCAACTATTTCAATAGCTTTTCTAAGTTGTTTTATTTTCTCTTCTAAAGTTTTATTATCAATAGTTAACATACTCTTCTCCTTAAATTAAATACTTCTCCTTTGTAATCCATTAATTATTATATAACCTAGAAACTCCATTGTCTATGTATTATTAAATTAAGAATATAATTTCCTAAAGAGTAAAAATCACTATAATATATTGATATAATTTATATCTAAATTATATGTTACATCTTTTCTCTCTACTATAACCTTTATTTTTTCTCTTATTTCTTTATCATTCATAACCTTATCTAAAAGTTCTTTTGTCGGGTTTATTGCATAAGGGATACCAACTGACTTAAACATCGTTATATCACCAGATGTATCTCCATATGCATAACTTTTGCTTAAATCTATATTATATTTTTGTTGTAATTCATTTATAGAACTTAGTTTACTTTCGTGGTCCCACATAGGTATAACTTCTCCACTATACTTATTATTTTCATCTAACTTGTATATTGTTCCTTTATAATCGTCCATATTATATTTCATAGACATTTCCCTAACTAACTCACTAGGTGACCCTGATATGGCAATTACTATGTGCCCTTGCTCTTTATGCCATTTAATTCTTTCTCTGCTAAATGTATATACTCTATCACCCTTTTGTTCTATTACTTTTTTAGCAATATACTCAATATGGTATTTATCTATTCCTTTTATTGCTTCTAAATACACATCAACCATTTTTAATAAGTATGTATCATAATCCCCTTGTCTTTTATCCCACTTTATATATGCTGGTCTTACATCTTTATACCACTTATTTTCACTAACTAATTCATATTTTATTATTTTTTTAAATACCTCAGTAATTAATCCTTCTCTATATATTGTTCCATCAATATCAAAAAATGCTGCTACGTTTTTCATGAAACCCCTCCATTTTATTTTTATATCTATTATATCGTATTTTTTCTAAATTTCCATAATTATTGGTATTATTGTTGGTCTTCTTTTTGTTTTATCATATATATATCTTTCTAAAGACTTTTTGACATTAGTTTTTATTAAATACCATTCTAAAATATTCTTATCTAAACAATTTTGAAGTTCTTCAGTAGCTATTTCCTTTAACTCGTGTATTAATTCTTCTGATTCTTTCACATATACAAAACCTCTAGTTATTATATCAGGCCCTGCAATTATACTATAGCTTTCTCTTTCTATTGTAACAACTATATTTACTAATCCATCTTGTGCTAAATGTTTTCTGTCTCTTAAAACTAATGTTCCTACATCTCCAATACCTAAGCCATCAACTAAAACAACTCCGCTATCAACTTTACCTGATATCGTAGCACAATCATTATTTATCTCTAACACTTCTCCACGTTCAACTATAAAAACATCTTTTGAGTCCATTCCAAGTCTTAAAGCTAAATCCTTATGGTGTTTTAAATGCCTATACTCTCCATGAACAGGCATAAAGTATTTTGGTTTTACTAATCTATGCATAAGTTTAAGTTCTTCACTATATGCATGACCTGAAACATGAACCTCTTCTAAATCTTCATATATGACATTTGCTCCTTTTTTAAATAACTGATTTATAACCTTAGATATTAATTTATCATTACCAGGTATTGGGGCAGCAGAAATAATAAATAAATCATCTTTCTCTATCTTTATTTTTCTATGATTTTCAAAAGCTATTCGCGCTAAAGCTGCCATAGGCTCCCCTTGGCTTCCTGTAGTAATAATAGTTATATTTTCATTAGAATAATTCTTTATATCATCAATTTCTATCAACATATCCTCTGGAATATGAAGATATCCAAGTTCCACTGCAAGCTTTGAAATACTTTCCATACTTCTTCCTGAAAATGCAACTCTTCTGTTATTATCCAAAGAAGCATTTATAATTTGTTGCATTCTATGAATATTAGATGCAAATGTTGCTACAATTATCCTTCCCTTTGCTCCTGTAAAAATTCTTTTAAATGTATTACCTATTGATTTTTCTGACATCGTATGTCCAGATCTTTCTACATTAGTACTATCAGCCAATAATAGGATAACACCTTCTTTTCCTATAGTAGAAATTCTATCAATATCTATAACTTTATTATCTATAGGAGTTAAATCGATTTTAAAGTCACCAGTGTGAAATATTACTCCAATTGGAGTTCTTATTGCTAAACAGCATGATTCAGCAATACTGTGTGTACTTTGAATAAATTCAACGCTTACTTTTTCTAAATGAATTGTTTGGCCTGGATCAACACTTATTAAGTTACTTTTTTCTAGTAAGTCATGCTCTATAAGTTTATTTTTAATAATTGCAAGTGCTATTTTTGTTCCATATATAGGCATATTAAATTGCTTTAATATATATGGAATAGCGCCAATATGATCCTCATGTCCATGAGTAATAAAAATACCCTTAACCTTTTCTTTATTTTGCATTAAATAACTTATATCAGGTATGATTAAATCAACTCCATACATTTCTTCATCTGGAAAACCAATACCACAGTCTACTACTATTATTTCATCTTCAACCTCAATTACTGTAATATTTTTTCCTATTTCTCCAACTCCACCTAAAGGAATAATCTTAACAGATAAATCTTCACTCATTTTAAAAACCTCCTATTCTAATTAAGAATAGTATTTCCAAAATATTAATTTTAAATTATAGTATAAGATTAAATTTTAATAATTTATAGTAAAAAACTATCTTTAGGATAATCTAAAGATAGTTTAAGTTAGTATTAATTATTATAATATAGATTTTCACTTTGATATTCAGGATCACAAGTTATATCTATTCCAAGTCTTCTAAATGTTTGTTCATCATTCGTAGGTATTATTGTTGTTGAGTGTGCTTGACATCCTTTTAGCATAGTTAATTTTTCAAGTGCAACTTGAGCTGTTGGATTAGTTGCTGCACATATACTTAAAGCTATTAATATTTCCTCGCAATTTAAAACTGTATTTTTTATTCCTAAAGTTTTTGATTTTAGATTTTTAATAGGTTCTAATATAACAGGAGATAATAAATGCATATCATCTGATATATTTGCAAGATATTTAATAGAATTTAAAATAACTGCTGCAGAAGCATCCATTACATCTGAACTTTTTCCTGTAACAATTTTTCCATCTTCTAATTCTAAAGCAACTGATGAATATCCTTCACTTTTCTTTTTTAAACTTCTTTGTTTTAATAAATATTCTCTAGCTGGTATTACTACACTTCTATCAGTTTCCTTTAAATTTAGTTCTTCCATTATTAATTTTGATCTATCAGAAGTTTCTTTATCTACATAACCTTTTTTATATTCACAAACAGTTTTAAAATATCTTCTTATTATTTCTTGTCTTGATGCTTCTTTAACAACTTCATCATCTACTATTCCATAACCTACTCTATTTACTCCCATATCAGTAGGTGATTTATAAATTGATTCTTCTCCAGTAATTTTTTCAATTATTCTTTTAAGTACAGGGAAGCTCTCTATATCCCTGTTATAATTTACGGCTACTTTATTATAGGCATCAAAATGAAATGAATCTATCATATTTACATCTTTTAAATCTAC
The DNA here is from genome assembly GCF_046581255.1 of Clostridium sp. MB05. Taxonomy (NCBI): domain Bacteria; kingdom Bacillati; phylum Bacillota; class Clostridia; order Eubacteriales; family Clostridiaceae; genus Clostridium; species Clostridium sp. MB05. The sequence goes on from NZ_CP174370.1 coordinate 2,420,708, forward strand.
AGTTGCAGCTTCATAAGCTATATTTAGTGGGTGCTTTAGTGGAACGTTCCAAACTGGAAATGTTTCAAATTTAGAATATCCTGCAACATTTCCTCTTTTATGTTCATGATATAATTGACTTAAACATGTTGCAAGCTTCCCACTTCCTGGTCCTGGCGCAGTAACAACTACTATAGGCTTAGTAGTTTTTATGTACGGATTTTTTCCATATCCTTCATCACTTACTATAGTGTCAACATCTGTTGGATAACCTTTGGTAGCTTCATGCTTATATACTTTTATTCCTCTACGTTCTAATTTATTTATAAAAACAGTTGTAGCCGGTTGTCCATCGTATCTTGTTATAACAACACTATTTACATCTAACTCATAAGTTCTTAAGTCATCTATTAATCTTAGAACTTCTAAATCATATGTAATACCAAAGTCTCCTCTTATTTTGTTTCTCTCTATATCTCCTGCATAAACACAAATTACTACTTCAACCTTTTCTTTTAACTTTTGAAGAAGTTTTATTTTAGCATTTTCATCAAATCCAGGTAAAACCCTTTTTGCATGTAAATCGAACATAAGTTTCCCACCGAATTCTAAGTATAGTTTATCATAGTTATTTACTCTTTCTAAAATATACTTAGATTGTTCTTCTAAATATTTCTTATGGTCAAATCCTACTTTCATCCTATTGCCTCTTTTCTTTATTTTCTTTATGTTTTTCATTAAGTATTAATTATACATCAAAAAATTTTTTCTTTCTATATTAAATTATATAAAAAAGTCGTCAAGGCGAGCTTGCCGAGCTGTCGACTTTTTTAGCGCATGTGCATTTCCGAAGCTTGCCTGAGGAAAATCTTGCACGCGCACTTTATTCTATTTTTACTCTATGGGCTAACTTTAATAACTTATATGCTATAAATAACTTATCCATAGATTTTAAAAATATAATTTCTTATAGAGTAAAAAACATATGCATATTTTTATTCATATGCATATGCTTATAGGTAATATCATTATTATTTTTCCTTTTATATTACATTCAGGTTTTTTAGGAAGAATTATATTATTTTCTTTTAATACTTCTAAATATGGATCAATAGAATCTATTATTTGTTGATAGTACTCTTCTTGTGCTGATTTTCTTAATAAACTTATACATTTATCATTATCTTCCTTTATCATCATGACCTTCCCAAATACTTTACAAGAACAATGCACTAAATCAAACATATGGGAATGATTACTTAAAAAGTTATTTTCATTTATTGTAAGTATTAAAGATGCACTATCATTTTGAATTAACAAATCATGAGCTCCATTTGCTGTTATAGATTTTCTTAGCCCTTCTAAAAGCTTGCAAATTATACCAAAATTTAAATTTTTTAATTCTTTTTTTTCTAAAAAAGTATTTAAAAAATCTACTCCATAACAGTTAATACTATCAAGTAAAGTATCTATATATATTGGCATGGAAGTTTCTTGAACACACCCATTTATTTGTATATAATCTCCCTCTTTAATTTCACCACTTACTATGGACCTGGAACCAAATTTTTTCACATCTTTACTCTTATGCATTTTATTCAATAAATCATTATGCAGTGTAAATATAGTACTTATCTTCTTTACTTCTTGCTCACTTCTATCAAAATCTCTTCCTTCAAATCCTAGGCTTCGATCTCTTGCATTTTCATAATTATCTTCACAAGTTTTATGTTTACTTTTATATCCTAATATTTTATCTTTTTGATACCTAAACTCTGAACCATTGGACTCTCTATCACCTATTCTAACATTTCCTCCAAATGTTCTATCTTTAATTCTCCTAAAAGTTCTTATATCAATATATCCATTTAATGTTAGTGAATTTAAATTTTTTATTAGTGCTTCATCTAAATATACTAGTAAGTCTAACATTAGCGTCCTCCTAAAGCAATTATATACTTTTACACCATATTATATTAGACTAAACTATTTTTAATAACTTAAGAAATTACTTTTTATTTTTATTTGATAAAATATTTTCTATTTCATTAAGGAGTTCTTTATCACCTTTTTTTAATCTTAACTCTCCATTTTTGTTAGATTCTAGTATCTTCAATATTGTTACTTCATCTTCTAATTCCTTTATTTTTTTATTCAATTTATCTTTATTCTTTTTAGATAAATCTGATGAATAAACTTCACTTCCACAAACTGAACAATTTCCATATAATTTTTCATAAGTTATTTTTCCTATATTAAAATCCTTAGTTTCCATATAACTATTCACTTCAATTGATTGAATCTTATTACATTTTTCACAAAAACATCTATTTTCTAGCATAATTTCACCTCTATTATATTGTACCATATGAAAGTACTGATTATATAATCTTTATATTGTATTTTATTTGATAAACATACTATAAACTAAACTATGATTCTCAAAATTCAAGTGAAATTTTCTTATATTATAAGTATTTTTAAATGTATATTTTTCCATTAATTCTTCTATCAAACTCAGTCCACTCACCTGATTCCAATCCTTCTGATATTATACTTATTTTATTTAATGTTGCATCTACATAATCTGCATAATGTACTATATAAGACTCTAAGGTATTAGGTTCTTTAGGTGAACCAAACTCTGCTTTACCATGATGTTGAACTACTATAGCTTTTAATCTATTTATAAAATTTTCTGAATAAATCTCTTTATTATTACTAAAGGCATCGTCCAGCATCTTTAATCCAATAACTATATGACCTTGAAGCTCACCTTCTAAAGTATATGAAAATGGGCCATCATAATTCATTTCTCTTATTTTTCCTATATCATGAAGTTTTGCACCTAATATAGCTATTTCTTTATTTTTACAATTGTATTTATAAGCAAAGTCTCTTGCAAGAGAAGTTACAGCTAAAGTATGTTCTGCTAACCCTCCAATATAATTATGATGATTAAAAACTCCTCCAATTGCTCTAGTGAACTTATTTAAAAAGTCTTCATTATTAAAAAAATATTCATTTATAGATTTTGCTTCTAAGCTTTTAAATTCTTTTTCACTTATATCATTTAATTCTTTCATTATTTCATTTATTGGACGTTTTACTGAAGGTAAATAATCAGATATATCTATGTCTGAAATTTTTTTAATAAAATTAACCTTAAACTTTGAAGCTAATTTACCTTTTATTAAAATAACATCGCCTACTTTAAGTTCAGTGCCTATATTTTTTATATATGCTTTTACTTCTCCAGAACTATCTCCAATTACTGCAATTAAATTCTCTAAATCATATGAAAGTATTTTTATAATCATAAAAGTACTTTCAACAGTTTGATTTTGTTTTATATCTTTTAAATATAATTTTTTCATATGTATCACCTTACTTATGTTATTATTTCTAGATTATTATTAGCTTATATAAAAAAAAAATTCTAATATAAGAGTTAAATAAAAATATAACTCTTATATTAGATCTTTTAAAAACTTTTCTAGTAATACTCCTTCCCTTCTAGGATAGTCGTATTTCGAACTTTCAATTATGCAATTTCTTGTAAAATTTATTGAAGATTTTACTGATTCAAAAATATCTTTTTTATTAACAATATTAGAAAACAAAACGGATGAAAAAATATCACCTGTACCTGGATAGCTATATGTTTCTTTATTATGAACTATTAATTTAAATTTATTTTGTTCTGAATCATAAACAGCAACTCCTAATTTATCTTCATTAACTGGAACACTGGTAATTATTATAGTTTTTGCACCTACTGACGCTAATTCAATACAAATTTTATAAATATCATTATCACTTACTTTATTTTTGTATTGATTTCTTGATAATAAACATGCTTCAGTATAATTTGGAGTTATAATATTAGCAAATTTAATAAAAGTTCTTATATTATCTACATAACTACTGTCAAAATTAGAATACAACTTGCCATCATCTCCACAAATTGGGTCAAATAAAATTGGAATATCATTTTTATCTCCAAAGTTATTTATAAAATTAATACTATTATGTAAGTTCTCTTCATTTCCTAAATAACCAATGAATATTCCATTAAACTTTATATCTAAAATTTTATAATGATTTATTAATTCATAAAAAAAATTATTCATATTTTGTATTGCAGGTGTTCCAAACCCACCAGTGTGAGTAGAAAGAGTTAATGTTGGTATTGGACATACTTCTAAACCTGAAACACTTAAAATAGGAACTATATTAGTTAACGCTGCCTTACCTAAAACACATAAATCATGAATAACAGCTACTCTCTTTATAGGTTTATTCATAATAAAACCTCCTATCTTAGATTATATTAGTCTTTGAGACAATTTTTTTTATGGCTGTAGCTAAAGGTACTGCTATAATTATTGCTATAGTGGTTGTTGTTATTGATGTAACTAAAGAAGCTATTGCATTGCCTAATGTCATTCCAAAAATAAATAAATTAGCTAGGAAGTATCCCACTAATGATATTATGCCACCAGATATAAATGCAATTATATTACATTTTAAACTTTCACCATTTCTTTTCTTTGAAAATGATATTTTACCTGCTACATATCCAGTTAAACCCTTTATTATAAATGTTGGGATTGTCCATACAGCAAAATCACTTAACAAGTCAAATAATGCACATCCAATTCCCCCTGCTAATCCAGCATCCTTTCCAACTAACACTGCAGCTATAAATATGGCTGTAGTCCCTAAGTGAATCATTGATGTGCTAGTTCCTATAGGTATTCTTATATTAATAAATGTACCTACGTAGCATAATGCAGCTAATAAAGAAATTACTATTAATCTTTTTGTATTAAATTTCATATTTAAATCTCCTAACCTTAAACTATTTTTTATAATAACCTAATAGAATTAATTTATCTTTCATATTTATGGTAAATTTATTAACACAATAAGTCAAATGTATCGTTACAATTTATAAATAATAATAAAAGGATGCATAATGCACCCTTTTATTATTATTTTACTACCAACAGCCGCCTAGCAATAATATCCATAATAATGGGAAACAGCCGCCACATCCAAATCCGCCACCGAATCCGCCGCCGAATCCACCGCCGAATCCTCCACAGCAACAATCTCTTCTAACGCAGCAACAATTTCTTCTACTACAACAATTACTCCTACAACAGCTAGTACAACAAGATCTTCTTGACATGTTTATCAACTCCTACTCTTTGGTTTATTACATTCTATTCATTATATATTGCTTATGTTCTGTTATATTTTTTATATTTTTTATTATCATTTACGAGTATATTATTTAAATGTACACTTACTAGTTTTTATGATAAAATATATATAAGGAGGTTGTTCTATGGAAAAAAGAAATAGACTTGTGGCGCCTAGAAATGTAGTAAATACAAAAATGCTTTATAGTTTTTATATATTAAAGGAGTTATCAAAAGGAAATGTTATATTTGGTAATAGAGTCCTTGAAGAGTTTAGAAATAGATTTTCTGAAACCTCGTTGCCATTTCCAGTTTCATCAAGTACCATATATGAAACACTCTATGATTTAGAATTAAAAGGATATGTCAAAAGTAATTGGACAGGAGATGAATTTCTAAATAAAAGAAGTAAAAAGATATATTCAATAACAGATAGTGGAATTGAATATTACAAATATCATATTTCTGACTACATTGATAATTTAAATAAAACTAAATCTACTTTAGATATAATGATAGAAATGCTGATGAAATAATCAGCATTTTTTAATGCCTAGAAATTATAAAAGTTTAAAGCTTTAAAAATGTTATTATATAAGGCTTTTAATAATTAAAAGTGGACATATGTAAGTTTACTTATTCCGTCGCTCCGCTCCAAGTCAACGCAAACTTACATATGTCCACTTTCTTACTCTATATGAAATTATATTTTTAGGTTCTGTTAGGGTAAAATGTTGATATGAAAGTCACCTCATTACTAATTCACTAGTATTTGAATAATGATACTATAGTCCTAAATCTTAAAATAGTTATCAATAATAAATTTAGAAATATAATTTCCTAAAAAGTAAAAAAATTAAGGGTAAATACCTATTTACCCTTAATAATATTTAGAGCTTAAATCCCTTAAAAAACATTCCTTACAACAATATATATTTAAATTATCTTTATTTATATATGCAACTTTAATATTAATATCACTATTACAATATATACAGTTTGCTAATAACTCATTAGTATTTTCCTCTTCAAAATCTTCAATGTTAATTTTCTCTATTAATTCCCTTAAGAGATTCATTATGATTCCTCACTTATATAATATAATAGTAATTATTATGATATATAAGCATTTTTTATGAATGAATATTTTAATTAATTATAGTAAGTCATTATCTCTTGCGATTTTTAAGTATTCTTGTATTGAATATTCATTACAATAAAATAAAGGGAATTTCAAATTATAATTTCCCCATAACGTTATTGGTCCTTTAGTAAAGTAGAAAGTTATAAAAAACAATTCCTTAACACAAAGCTTCGTTAATAATTTTATATATCTCTTATCAGTTATTTCAAAAAATATATCTTCTTCACTACCTTCATTTAAGATATTATGAAATAGCTCCTTTTCATCATAATTAAGATAAGATTCTATATATTTAATACTATCTGAATTTAACTTGTTTTTATAAAAATCAATTATTAATTTATCTTTATCAGAATTTAAATAAAAAAAATCTTCTAATGTATTAATAAAATCATTTTCTATATTGATTTGGCTTTTATTTTTCCTAGGATAAAGCTCAACATATTTATAATTATCAAAACCCTCTAAAATATTTTCAAATTTTAACTTTATAACCATGTTAAATTCGTTCTTTTTTATTGCTTTGATTCCCATATTTCCCTCACTAATTAAGTTATTTTATCCCATTCATTAAGCTGCTGTCTTACTTTACTCATTAAGGAATTCAGACTTTTAGTTTCTATTTCTGCAACTTCATTTAAAGTATTATTTCTTATTACTTGCCTATATTTTAATACCTTATTATGATTATCATTCCATACCTCTATTATTTTTCCCTTTTGTATTTCCATAGCTTATCTCCTTATAAAGACTTGTTATAAATTAAACTTTAAAGATACCTTTCATATTTCCAACTGCATCACTATAACAAATACCTACCTTATCTTTAGTAATTTTCCCTTTTTCAAATAAATATGCATTGTAATAACTTGTATCATTTAATATATCTCTAATTATATAAATTGCTAAAATATCTTTTTTTATGCCTGTAATCGATGTTGCAATTATATTATTAAGATAATCTATTCTTGTCTTGGAAGATGTTTCTATTATTTGGATATACACACAATTTGGATTTTCTTTTACTTTATTCAATAAATTTTGTATTGCAGATAAATCATTTTCTAAATCGTTCTCTCTAAATAACTGTAACTTAGTTACTCCAGATGCCATCTTATTAAAATCATTATCTTTCCATGAAAGTTCAATTTTATTAGAAGCTATTTTGTCATTTTCATTTAGTCCCTTATAAATAACTGAATAACCTAATAATTGCCCTAACATTATAAAATATCTCGTTTCTTGCTTGACTATATAAAACTTAATACTATCCTTTTTTAAATTAAAATTTATATAATTTTTTATAAACCCATTAAATACATTCATTAAATCAAAATCTAACATTTTATCACCTTATTTCAATTTATATATGTGTATTTTAACATTTATCGCTATAATGGTAAACCTAATTAAGATAATCTTAATTTTATGTCTAATGTATTGAAAATACTAACTTTTAAGCATAGCTATCTCTTTTTTGAGGAATCTTCAATGTCACAACTGCTCCGGTTTCCTTTCCATTCTCAATTAAAAAGCTTCCATTATGAGCCTCTAATATGCTTTTAACAATAATTAATCCTAATCCATGATTTTTCTTTTCTTTATTATAAAAAGTATTTTCATTATTTATCTTATTGATTTTTTCCTCTGAGATACCACATCCATTATCTGAAATTATTATAGTAACATAAGAATCTTTATCTACCTTTGGAACAGTAACTGTTATATTATAGCCTTCTTTATTATGCTTTACACTATTTATTATTAAATTTATTATGGCTCTTAAAATCAAATCTTTATCTGCAAGAATAGTAGCACTTTCATCTTCTATAAGTATATCAATACTAGAGCTTTTAATAACATTACTATTTATACAATTAGCTATTGCTTCTCTTACTAAATCACCTACTCTTAATTTCTCTATCTTTAATGGCTGCATATTGTATTGTAATGATGTTGCAAGATTTAAGTTTGTAACAAGTTCTTTTATTCTTATAGAGTTTTCAGTTATGATTTTCGCTTGTTCCCTTGTTTCTTTAGACAGCTCATTATCTTCATCAATCATTGATGAATATCCTAAAATCATAGATAAAGGTGTTCTAACATCATGTGAAATTGATGCAATCCAGCTTTCAATAGCATTATTTCGAAGTTTTATTTTATTATTTTTATCTATAATTATTTTTGATGTTTCATTTATACTTTTTGCTAAATCCTTATATATTCCTTTTTCACTTAATAATACTTCTTTTTCTTCCTTTAATGAAAATACTGCTTTTATTAATTTAGTTAGTGGCTTATTTAATACCTTAACTAAAACTATAGATAAGATAACAGTAACCCCTATATTAAGTAAAATTATATATAAAAAACTAGTTAATTTAGAGTCTTTAAAATTTGATGGTATAAAAAAATTATATTTTTCTATAGAATTTTTAGGATATCCTAGTATAACTAGATTCTCATCACTTTCCCACAAAAAAACTGGATAATCATTTAAATAGCTCTTAGATAGTACTGCAATATCTTTTATCGAATAATAATTTCCTATATCTTTTGGTTTATTATTGCTATAAATAACTTCACCACTTGGACTTATAAGTTGTACCCATATATCATTGTTTTTTATTATTTCTGAAGTTTTATCAGATAACTCATTTTTGTTCTCACTTAATTCCTTTGCAATATCTTCTACTAATTTAGTTGGCTCTTTTATATAGGAACTATAACGAGTAAAATAAATAATACTACCATAATTTAATGCAATTATTATTGAGACAACTAAAACAATTGTAGCTATATATCTTAAAATAAACTTTAATGAACTATTTTTCATAATAATCACCTGTTATTTATTATTAAGCTGTATCCAAGGCCTTTAACTGTAATAAGAGCTTTAGGTTTAGAAGGATTTTCTTCTATCTTTTCACGAATATGCCTTATATGTACCATCAGTGTATTTTCATAACCATATGAATCATCTTCCCAAGCCTTTTCACAAAGCACATTACTAGTTACTATTTTATTTGCATTTTCATATAAAACAGTTAAAATAGCGTGCTCCTTAGCAGTTAAATAAAACTTTTCATTATCTTTTACTACTTCAGCTTTTCCTAAATCAATCGTTGATGAATTAAGATATATAATTGGCAATTCTTCTTTTAAATTCTTAGAATATGTTCTTTTTAATATTGCATTTAACCTTAAAGTAAGTTCTCTTGGTAAAAATGGCTTTACTATATAATCATCAGCTCCAAGTCCTAAGCCTAAAAGCTTGTCCTCTGCTTCTCCTCTTGCAGTAAGGAATAATACTGGTATTTCACAGTACTTCTTAAATTCATTAAAAAGTGAAAATCCATCTCCATCTGGCAACATAACATCAAGAATTGCAATATCAGGATTATTATTAATTAATTTATTCATTGCTTCTTCACAAGACTTAGCTGTATATATATCATTAAAACCATCTTTTTTAAATATGGTTTCTAGCATTTCTAACAATTGAGGCTCATCATCTACAATTAATATCTTTTTTTTCTTAATTGAATACATAATTCTTATCTCCCTTTTTAATATTTCTCATTATATCATATTAATTTTATACAACTTAAGCTTATATGAAATTTAAGGTTGCCTTAAGGTAGTATATAGCTTATCTTAACATTCTATTGATAGACTAAATTAACTTGAAAATTTAAATTAATATATTTGGGATGGTGAAGTAAATGAAAAAAATATTAAAAAAGATATTAAAATTTACTAAGTTTAGCATAATTGCTGCTATAGCTCTTTTTATAATTTTTATTTCTGTATCTGTTATAAATAATAAAATACAATTAAAGAAAGAATCTAAGATTTTAAACCCTCCTGGCAAACTTGTAGAAGTAAATAATAAAAATATCCATGTATACTCTGAAGGCGTAGGTGATTTAACCTGTGTATTTATGTCTGGATTAGGTAACGTTGCACCAGAAATAGACTTAAAGCCCTTATATAAAGAAATGTCTAATGAATATAGAATAGCTATTGTAGATAGATCGGGTTATGGCTTTAGCGAAAGTTCAAATAGTCCTCGAGATATTGATACTATTTTAGATGAAACAAGAAAATCTTTAACCTTAGCTGGTGAAAAACCTCCATATGTTTTATTTCCTCATTCTATATCTGGATTAGAAGCAATATATTGGGCACAAAAATACCCAAGTGAAGTTAAGGCTATAATTGGACTTGATATTGGATTCCCAGAAGGGTATTTAATGGAAAGTGAAAGAATGAAATCAAACTTATCTATAATGAAAGTCCAATGTCTTTTTGCTAAACTTGGAGTTCATAGGTTTTTACCTTCTCTTAGTCTTGATGAGAGCGTTTTAAATTCAAATCTTATTTCAGAAGATGATAAAGAAATATATAAAGCTCTAACATATAAAAATTTATCTTCTAATGATATAATTAATGAATTTGCTTTATTAATAGATAACTCAAATAAATCCAATAGTCTAGATTTACCTAGCAAAACGCCTATTTGCATTTTTCTTGCTACTCCTTTAACAGAAGAAGAGAGATTAGAAAAGAAGGATTTTATAGAAGGAAGATTTAAATATTACAATGATTATATATCTAAATTTGAAAAAGGAGAATTAATTACTTATGAAGCTAAACATTCTATATATTTATATTCTCCTGAAAATATTGCAAACAAAAGTAAAGATTTTTTAAAAAGTATAGATAACTAATAAAAAAGTGGACATCTGTAAGTTTACTTATTCCGTCACTTCACTCCAAGTCAACACAAACTTGCATATATCCACTTATAAACTAAAGTTAAGGACAGTATAAAACAAATCTACTTTTTAGCATTGAATTACTAAAAATTATTTTTGATAAAAATAATAAAACACCTACCTAAGTAAGTGTTTTATATAAATATTATTTAATTTCCAAAGTACCAAACTCTATAAAATTGTCTTTATAAAGATGAGGATATTTTTTTTGTATATCACTTTTAGACATACCTTTTGTAGCATCTTCCATTGCAGCTCCTAAATCACTGTAATCTTTAAGATTATATTTTAAATTTATTTTATCTAAATTCAAGCTCTTTTCTACTGGAATCTTAACTTTTGCCTCAAAAGAATATTTAGATGGCACCTGCTCATTGTTTAGTTTATCTGTAACTATTATGTCTTTAAATTCATAACCATCTGCTGCTGTTGCATACCATCCAGTTTGAAATAACTTTACAGCTTTATCAGTAGTATTTTCAACTTTTAAGTCAATAACAACATAATCATAATCAGATACCTTTTTAGCAGTTAATCCTGTTTGAAAATATTCTCCCTTTTCATTATAGGACATATCTGCATTCATATCACCTATAGGTGCTTCTTTTGAAACTTTTAATACTGTGTACTTTAATCCATCTAAAGACTTTTCATTTGTAGATTCTTGTTTTTCATTGCTGACTTTAGTATCACTTTCCTTTGGCCCCTCATTCTTTGTTTTAGCACTACATGAAATAAGGCCTATACTTGCAATTAAAGCTATAATTAAAACGTATATTTTTCTCATAATTTACCTCCATAAAATATATTTTAAAGCATTTTACATCTAAATGTTTGTAATAAAGCTTTTATTATCGTTTCTCATTTTCTGGCAATATTTTTCAAAAGGTATCCACTCCAAAGTTGTAGATAGATTTATCCTCTTTTTCTTTAATTATATTTTCTATTTTCTCTCTGTCTAGAAGTTCCATAAATAACATAAATCCTATCAAATCTGGTAAAACCTTATTGATAAATTTAGAATCATCTACAAACTCTGATTTATTTCTATTCTTTCCTTTATGACTATGTATATCTATGAATAGGTCCCATTTTAAACACAAGCATGCTACTATAAAAAATATTATACTAGGTACTGCTAATAGGATATTACCTACAACACCTAATATAGGATATCCTTGTGTACCTTTAGATTCTAAATACTTTATAGTAGGTTTTAATACTACGGCTATAATACCTATCCCCTTCCAGCGTATACAATTAAAACACTTACTTATACCATTACTAAACTTCTTCATCTGATTTGACCTCTCAATAATAATTTACTTCTTTTAATCTAGGAAATAGTACTGAAAACTTCTTATCTTCCGTGATTTGATTAATAGTGTACTAAATTCATAAATCATGAAAACTAACCTTTAATTTACTTCTGTATTAAATTATACCATTTTCATAATTAGAAGTACATGTAATATTGACTTTTTACAGACTTCATGAAATTTCTGGAACTAGTCAATGTGAAACCAATATCTCCCTATAAAACGCCAAAAATTTATACTTTCTTATAATATATAAAAGGTTTATTGAAATATAAAAAAGAGCCCTGTTAAGAGCTCATTTCTTATTTAACTTTTCATCAATAAACTTATTATACTGATTTAATGCTGCATTTAATACCTTGCTCGCTGCTACTACTTCCTGATCAACTAAATTCCCCTGTTTTTCGTTTATTAAACGCTCTAGTTGTTCCCTTAATATATCTATATCCTTTAATAATTCATCTAACTCAGACATACTAACACCTCCTTAATTAGTATTAACTACGAAAGTGTTTTTAATCCTTTTGGTATATAATTTTAATTAATTTAATATTGTTACTATATATTTCTATCTAATATATCATATAAATTGGAATTTAGCGAATAGATTTAAAGTTTTACGAGCAAATTAAAAAATCAACAGAATTGTTTTCTTTTGTTATTTTAGTTGTGACGATGACTATCAATTTTTATGCTATTAAGTAGATACTTTATTATTTTCTTCTTACATAATCCAGCTTAATGCGAATAAGATGCATATAATCTGCTCTGTGTTTGATTTGTCAATAATATCAACTAAATAGGTACTTTCTGATTCTTCTTTTTCTACATCAACTGAAGCTAACACTTTTTCACTTTTGGAGATATTAAAGTGCGGTCCATACCAATTACCAATAATTGAAAAGCCACTCCCCGTAATCTCGTAAATATCCCTCAATTCTTTTATATCTTTTCTGATTGTAATTTTATCATTATTTACAGAGATAACTATTCGGGGCAAATCAAACAAGCCAAAAGTATTTCTAATTCTTTCTATCTTTCCTATCTTTTCATGATTAGCGTTAATAACAGAATAGCATACCCGTGTAGGTAATGCTTTCGATTTCTCAAAGCTAATAATTTCTTTTCCATTTTCATCTGTTACATTTGGTTCATTAAAACTTTTGAAACTAATTCTCATTATTTTAAAACCTCCTTTATTTATAAAATATCATATTACATTTATTACCAAATCATAACACAAATACAGTGTTTTAGTAATATATTATATAAATTTTACATCTCTATATTTATACCTTTTAATTTTAGTATATACAGATGATATTACTCTGTGAATTAGCATATTCTTTATTCTAACTATTTCTTTATCTTCCCTAAAACTTTCAAGTCATATAGTCTAATTAAGAATTTACTCGATACGCCTTTGAGCTTATACATCCAAATTTTTAGTTTACTGTGCAAATAGTTAACATGATTTATATTATAGATACTATTTTAAATTTAATTTATTGCTAAGTAGTTACTTTATTTGTTTCTTTAGTAACTACTCGAGCTGAAACCTTTTCTGTTAAGTCTTCAGCTTCTGATATTATATTTAGTGATATCTTAGATACAAAAGAAAAAAGAGCAGTAAATTAGAATGAAAATTCTAATTTATTGCTCTTTAATTTATGCAAATTCACCTACTGTCTCAATACTAATTATTTATTTTTTCTCTTCATCATAAATATTCCAGCAATTGAAGTTAGTACTCCAATAACTCCTACAGCAGAAGATGATGTTCCTCCTGTGCTTGGTAACTTTCCGCCATTATTATCCGAACCATTTATATTGTTATTACCATTATTGCCTCCAGTTCCTGGCTTTGGAGTTTCAATTGGTTTTGGATCTGGTGTTACAACTGGTGGTTTCGGATCTGGTTTTTCTGGTGTTTTTATATCATTCATTTTGTTATTTAAGATTTCTATAATATTAGCAACCTCTTCCTTTGTACCTGAAATCAATGTATCTTTAGCCTTTTTAATTGCCTCTTGTAATGACTTCCAAGCATCTTTTTCATAATATTTTTCTTCAAGCTTTTCTGCTTCCACAATTAATTGCTTTAATTTTGATACATCTACTAATTTATTATCTATATCTCTTAAATCTTCTACTGCCTTATTAACTTCTTCCTTACTTGAATCAGATTTATTTAAAACAGCCTTTGCTTCTTCAACTACACTTATATAATCATTCCATGAATTTACAGTGTAATTTACTTGATCATGATTAGTTAAGTTTTTAATTTTTTCTTTTAATATTGTCAAATCAACTAATGATTTTACCTTTTCATCTGTTTTCGCTATTACTAATTGAATGTCTGCATCAGTTGCTTTAACATCATTTAATATTTCAATAGCTTCCTTAATAATAAGTTCATAAGCACTCCAAGATGATTTTGTATAAGAATCTTTATCTTTTTCATTAAATTCATTAATAATATTAATTAAAGATTTTCTACTTTCATCTAATGGAATTAAATTCTTAAATGCATTTCTTAATTCATTTATTAATGATGTTACTTCTTCTGTTGTTGCTAGTGGATTTGCTAGTAAAACCTCTCCTCTTGCTAATACATCATTAAATTTATTAAAGCTATCTTCTACAAATAATGTAGAATCTAATGCCTTATATTCTTCTACTGTTACTTTTAAATCCTTAATATAAACAAGACCTTTCTTATTAGACATTAAAGCATTAACTGCATTATCAATTTCATCTTGAGTTGCATCTTCTGCTTTAAATGTTTCTGTTGCTACATTATATGCATTTGTATATAACTCAAAACTTCCCTTTGTATAATCTTCCTTATTTTCCTCAATTACTTTGTACTCTCTTATTGCTTCTTCTAAGCCTATCTTTGAAACTTCATAAATTAGCTTTGCATCAGCCCATACAGCATGGTCATTAGAATCTGCTCCATTAGTTTCTGTAATAAGAGATACTGTTTCAGCTCCACGAATATCTACATTTACTGGAATAGATGTTTTGAACATTATACCATCTTTACGGAATACTTCCTTGCCATCTACTTTAACTACATAATTCACATTACCATTTCCACCTTGCTCCATGCCAATTCCTGCAATTGCTGTAAAGTTTGTAGCATTCTTACCCTTAACGTTAATCTTTACTTCTGAAGGTGCATGAGATCCAACTCCTTTTGTAAACGGAGTTTTTACTCCATCTATCCAAACTCCAAGTGGGCTACCGCATGTACAGAAATCCCTTTTATTTGAGCTGTATCCACTCTTATCCACTATCCAATTCATATCACTTACATGAATTTCATCAACAATATTAAATTGAATTTTATATTCCTTTTTTATACCAAATGAAGAAACTGCTTCAATTATTGCAACTGGATTTTCAATGGTTGGTTGTGTTATTTTTACATATACATTTTCAGCTGTTTTAATAGCCTCTACCTTTGGAAGTGCAATATCCTTTTTATTAATTAACTCATAATTGTAAGTTGTCCTTATAGGGTCAAACTCATCTAACTTAATGCCATCTAATGTAACTCCAGTAACCGGCATTGTTGAGTTTACATTTAATTTACTATTTTCCATTCTTTCTTTTACAAATTCATCTTCATTAGCAGCTTCAGTAGAAATAGGTGTAATTCTAAATGAATGTGTATAAGTTTGTCCCTTGTTTAGTATATATTCCCCTAAAGGTCCAGGTCCACAACTTGCATTACCAAGACCTCTTTGTGCATAATCTACTGTTAAAACTGTATCTTCAATAGTTGGCACTTGGAATGGATGTCCAAAACTCTTCCATACATTATTTATATCTTCTGCCCTATAATGTAATGCACTTGTTTCCATCTTATCAGCAGCAACTACCATTATACCTTTTCCATTTTCTCCATTTGTTAAAGCTGTCCATCTAACATCTGTTTTATTTCCATTCTCTTGAGGTCTAGTATATTTACTAGAAAAAGCATTTGTAACTGTATCTTTATAAATACCAAGCTTAGCACCTGTTTTTCTATCTATATAGTTTTCTTGAGGCCCTCTTCCATAATACACTAGATTTTCATATCCTTTAGGAACAACCATCTTCATACCAATTCTTGCAATTTCTCCAACAGAACTTGAGTTTGAAGGGGTAAAGCTATTACTTACTACTATATCACCATTTGCATAAATCATATAATCAATGCTATTCGGAGAGTCTATACCTTCAATATTTCCATCTATACGTACTGATACTGCTTTTTCCTTAGCGTCTATTGTATAATTTTCAACTTTAAAATTATCTGCTGCATTTTTCATACTATCAGTAAAATCAGGATCATTACTTACTCTTGCTCTCCAATAATTTGGCTTTGGACCTTCTTTTAGTAGTACATCTCCATTAACAACATAGTTTGTTATATAACCGGTTGTTTTATCAATTGTAACCGAAAAGGATTCTTTATCTTTTCCACCAGTAATAACTGTTTCTTTTTCTGTTTCTTCTACATTTATTGGATTATAATCACTTACATCAATAGCAGGACGTGCTACTTCAGGTGTATAATTTAATGTCAATTGCTCAAATGCTACTTCATCTCCCTTATGACCATAATAATCTCCAGCCCAAGGTTTATCTTCTTTTAATGTAACATTAAATTCTAATGTATAATCAGAACCTTCTATTACTTTAATTTCTGGTAATTTTAATTGAATTGTTTTTTCCTCACCAGCTAAAATATTTTTTTCTTCTTCTGAAAGCTTTCCTTCTGCCTCAATGCCATTATCTGTTAATAGCTTCCAATTAACATCATATTCATTTAAATTTGAATTTAAAAACTCATTTACAATTCTTACTTTTCCATTCTTTGCTTCTCCATCATCATAAAAAGATACCTCTTGATGTACCTTTTTAACTTCATATAATTCAGCTGATGGAGTCCTGTCCGCATTCATTAGACCATTTCCACAAAAATCATTATCAGTAACCTTTTCTCCCCAGTCACCACCATATCCAAAGAAATACTCTCCCTCTGGATAGTTAGTTGATTCTTTTCTAACTTCATTATCTGCAAAACTCATAGAATATACTATATTTTCCTTTGGAGCTTTATAATTTTCACTAATTTCTTTTTCTGTAAGTGCTTTATTTAAAACTTGTACACTATCAATTAAACCATTGAAAACACGACCATTATATTCTGGATCATCCCCAATTCCAATATTATAACTTTTGCTATCCACTGGATTTTGCTTTGAAATATTCTTTTCTCCAGCTTTCTTTCCATCTATATATATAGAATATTTACCATTTGCGTATGTCCCAACAATATTAGTCCATTTACCTATATTTTCTTTTGGGAAATCAACTGTTAGTGTTCCAGCACTCCAACCATCTACAAAAAATTCAATTTTATTGCCAGATTTGCTAACTTTCAAATTGTAACCACTATCGCCTTTTGAAATAATTGCCTGATCGCTTCCTGTCATTCCATCAAGCTTTACCCATGCAGATAAAGTTAATTCGTTGCTATTAGCATTTACACTTGGAACAAAAGCTCTTCCCTTTAATGCTTTTCCACCTTCTTCTCTACCTTCTTCTAAAGTTCCCTTTACTTCAGATTCAGAGCCATTAGAATTTTTCAAATAATATTTTGTAACATTTTCGATTTTTGTTGAAATAGATTGGTCAATCCAATCCCAAATAAATCCACCTTGCGCATTTTCATAATTCCTAAATACATCCCAGTATTCTTTAAAGTTACCAAGAGCATTTCCCATTGCATGTGCATATTCAGATTGAATATATGGTGCCTTATTTGCAGTATTCGTTACGTGACCAAGTACTCCTGATACTGACCAATATTGAGATGAGTAAATATCTACTATAGATTTTTCAGGACTTCCTTTAGTATAACGATTATCTCTTTCATATTTTCTCAATCTTGATGGATCTCTCTTTAAAATCCATTGTGTAGAATTATAGAAAGGATAATTTTCATCCATAGGATAGGTTTTATAAGTTGCTTCATTTCCCAATGACCAAATAACAACAGATGGATGGTTTTTATCTCTTTCTACCATATTTATTGTTCTGTCCATAACTGAATTATTCCACTCAGCCTCAGCAGATGGAATTCCTGCCTCTGTTGCACCCTTATGAGATTCAATATTTGCTTCATCACATATATATAATCCTAATTCATCTGCCAATGCATAAGTATATGGATTATTTGGATAGTGTGAAGTTCTAATTGCGTTTACATTAAATTGCTTCATTATTGCTAAATCTTCTTTAATATCATCTTTTGTAATAGCACGTCCATCAATAAGATCTGACTCATGTCTATTTACTCCTCTAAACATTATCTTTTTCCCATTGATTTGTGCTTGTTCTTGACCTGCCTCATTTATATCTACTTTATCGATTTTTCTAAATCCTACCCTTTGACATGCTACTTCAATTATATTTCCCTCCTCATCTTCTAATTGAATTAATAGCCTATAAAGATTTGGTGTATCAGCAAACCACTTTTTAGGATTTACAACTTCTTTAGAACCTGTTCCTCTTTGTCCTGTATCTTCTGAACCTTCTTCAACTGTTGATTTTCCTGCATTTACTTTTACGTCAAAAGAAAGTGGTTCATTCCAAAGCTTTGTATCACTATCTATCTCATATAAATCAGCCTTTACTGTGTACTTACCTGACTTTTCTGGATTTAAACTCCTTATATCTGCATCTAATGTAATCACTGCATCTTTATACTCTTCATCTAAATCTGTTTTTACAAAAATATCACGTATTTCAACATCTGCTTTTGAATATAAAAATACATCTCTAAATATACCACTTAAACGGATAAAATCCTGATTTTCTAAGTAACTTCCTGTTGACCATCTATAAACTTCAACTGCAATTGTATTTTCTCCTGGTTTAAGATATTTAGTAATATTAAATTCATCAGCAGTATAACTATCCTCTGCATAACCAACTCTTTCTCCGTTAACATATAAATAAAAAGCTGATTCTACCCCCTGAAAAGATACAAAAGTTTCTCTTCCATCCCAATCTTCAGGTAAAGTAAAGCTTCTTTTATATTGTCCAACACTATTCTTTACTGTTGGTGCAACAGGCTTATTTGTTCCATTTGTATTATAATTTACATTTTCGTAATTTGCCCATGGGTAAGTTTGATTTGTATAAATTGGTTTATCATATTTAAAGTTCCCATTTCCATCTCTTTGAGTTTGAATATTACTTGGAACCTCTATTTTATCCCAATCCTTTGTATCCCAATTTTCTTCATAATCTTTAGCTCCACTTCCCCTTGAACCGTTTTCACGATCTGCAGGTTTTTCAGCCCATTTAAAATCCCATGTTCCATTTAAAGTTTTATACCACTTAGAATTTGTTTCATCAATATCATCTAATACTGACTTTTCACTTCCTAATGCTTTTTCAGCTGTCTCATACGGAAAAAACATAGATCTTGCAGCTTCACGATTTACTTTAACAGTACTAATTTGATCATACCATTCTTCTCCAGCAAATTGAGAGTCTGCTGCAAATGCAATTGTTACTCCATTTAAATCAACTAAAGATAATACTATTGTACTTGCCAATACTAATGAAATAATACTATTTCTTATTTTCATATTTCCCCCCAAAATTCTCACTTTATTTTTATTAAGTTGTTTATATAACTTTAATTCTGTTACCAACTCCCCCAGTCTTTTTTTGTAAACGTTTGATGAGAAATCATCTACTATAAAATCAAATAGGATATTTTGTATTTCATCTTTAATTATACCATTTTTTACCAATTTATTCAAAGCAATTACTTTAATCTTTATGTAATTTATACAAATTTTATTCTGAAAACTTCATAAAAAAGTCGATATATATAGGTTCACTTATTCCGTCGCTTTGCTCCAAGTCATCGCAAACCTATATATATCGACTTGAAAACTGAATGATGGAAATTATAAAAAGTTATTCATAGGGTAAGCTTTCTATAATTTCCTAAAGAATAAAAAAAGGTCAGCAGTTTTGCTGACCTTTTGCTTTATAATTTATCCTAACACAATATTTTCAATAGTTCTTTAACTTCGATTATTTCTTTAGGCTTGCTTTTTGTTTTTATCAATTACTTTATTTTTAAATTTTATGTTATTTACTTCATTATTAACAAATTTCATAAAAATATAATCTTTAAAATCTTCTCCATTTTCACATGAATCTCTTATTGCATTAATTACCTCCAAGAAACATTTATGAACATAACGCAATGACTTCCTAGATATAATAATCTT
The DNA here is from genome assembly GCF_046581255.1 of Clostridium sp. MB05. Lineage (NCBI taxonomy): Bacteria > Bacillati > Bacillota > Clostridia > Eubacteriales > Clostridiaceae > Clostridium > Clostridium sp. MB05. The sequence goes on from NZ_CP174370.1 coordinate 2,441,456, forward strand.
ATCATTTTCAGGCTCATAAGCTACATCTTTATTTTCACTAATTACTATATTAAATGTTCCTATTTTTCCACTATGAAATACGATTAGTTCTTTAACTAAATCAAATACATTCCTTTCACCATCATTTAGCTCTTCCACTGATATTTCTCTATAACTTAACTTATATGAATCAGCAAATATGTTCTTTTTCATTAATTCATCATCATCTTTAATATATTTATAGTATTTTTCATTTAGTATTATTAATTTGATTTTATCTATCTTAGATAAATCACTATATAGTCCGTAATATTTTTGACGATCTGGTTTTGTGAAAAATACTAATTTAAAATTATTATTCAAAGCATAACGTACTGTTTTTATTATTGTCTCCTTATATATAAGTTCCCCTCGCATACTTCCATGTTTTGACGTCAATAATCTATCTAAGTACTTATCCTGAACTACCTTGCCCTTAATTGTCTTTATTATCTGTTGCAAACTACTACTGTAAACTTCTTTACTAATATTTTTCCTTTCTCTAATAAGATTTTTCTTTAGAATCCTATCTTCTAATAAAATATTATATGAAAATAGTAGCTTACTATCCTTTGCAATTTTCATACCATTTAAATAAATTGTTCCATTATTAACTTTAGAATCTTCTAATATTACCTCTCCATATTCTGTGAATTCTATAACGTTATAGTGTCCATATCTATATTTTAAAAAATTATACTTAGCCTTATTTATAATATATTTACTACATTCACTTAAAATGATTTGTGTTCCTTTAACACTTCTATTGTTAGCATATACTTCTATAAAAAGAGATACCTCTTTTACTAGATTACATTTACTTTTATATATAGGCTTAAATATATATTGGCTTGTAATAATTTCAATATTTATATTTCTTGTTGTCAAAACAGCTATAGCATCCTTTAAACCAATTCCAAACTTTCCTATTTTACCTTTCTTTATTGACTTCTTTCCTTCATTCATAAGAAAATTATCAGGTATTATTTCATTCCCATAGTTTGTAATACTCCAAGTATCCTTAGAAATTTCTTCAATGAGTATATCTTTATCTCCAGTTTCCGTTTCATCAATTGCATTTGCAATCAGCTCTTTAACAGCCAAAACTTCGTTCCAGTCAGATAAGTATGATTGTCCAATATTTAAATCTATATCACCTATATACCTCATAAAACTTTCCTTTATATTACTATTAATAATAATATATTACTTATTACTTTCTTTGGTTACATTTTATATAATATAAACATCATTAAATATGCTAATTCAATATAACTAAATAGCTATAAAAAGCATTATAAAATAACTACCATTTTCATATCTCTTTACATATAAATTAATATTTATATTAGCAATTCTCACAATAATCACTAACCCATTAAGAAACACAAAATAATCGATGTCTGTGATATATTTTTAATGGCTCGAAGGATAAGTTTTAAAATTAACTATTCGGTAAATGTCAAAATGCCATGTTATCATCTCCTACAACTTTCATATATGTAGAAGATGAATTTATAAAAATAATATATTTTAGCTTTTTTAAAAACTAATGTGTAAATAAGGATAAGCAAAAGGATGCCCACTGGACACCCTTTAAAGTTGTATTATATTAATTACTAATATATTTATTTAGATCTTCAATTGAATTCATCTCAAAGATTTCAATTGCAATTGTATCTATAACAGATTCATCTAACTGTAATAATTTTTCCCTATAATAATCTGGTATATTATTAAATTTTTTGGAAAGTAGTTTTATAACAATTTCTACTTTTCCTTTTTCTATTCCCTTTTCTATTCCTTCCTTAAGTCCCTTATTTTCTGCTTTTTCTTTCATTTCTTTTATAAGATTAGAATTGTTAGCAACCACTTTAATAATCTCCTCCTTATTTGCTAGTAAAACTTCTTTTGAGCTCTTTGCAATTGTATCTTCTGTAGTTTGTGTTATCCAATGTATTAATGCTTTACGTTCCCTGTTAGAAATTTTATCAAAGGTTAGAGCAATAAGTTTTATTCTCTCTAAAAATTCTTCTTCATTTACTTTTTGATCTAGTAAAAATATAGCACCAGTTATATTTTTAAAATTAAGTAACTGTTCTTTCGAATAACCATTATTAACGTCTATTAAATCATATGTAAAATCAATTAATCCTTTAGAAAACATTTCTTCCTTAGATATCATCTTTCTAAAAGTTATCTTAGCATCCCATGGTCTTTTACCATTGTATAATACAATTGGAACTACTGCTGGAACACTTATATTTTTCTTTTTATCTTTAATTACTTTAGGATCAATTTCTCGTCTTAATATTTCACTTATATAGAAAAACAATCTTATAGGCATACTGTAATCTACAGTAGATTGAAATTCAAGCAAAGTAAAAAATATAACCTCTTCATCTTCAATTTTTGCTCTATAAACTATATCTGATTCTTTGTCATGATAGTTGGGCAATATGTATGACTTATCTACTAATATTAAATCTTCTGGTTTTATCTCACTTGCCCAAGAAAATTTCAATGTATCCTTAACAAGATTTATAAAAACATCTTTATTAGAATACAAATCTTTGTAGCCTTTATCATGAATGTTATTCATATTTTTTCTCAACTTTACACCTCTATTATAATAAAGTAAACTGTAAAAATCCACCTTATATTTTTAGCTGCAACTATATTAATATTATACCCCTTCGTAAAATTTATATGCGAACTTACGTTCTAATAATTCTTATTTTTTTTATACTCATATAGATTTTTTGAATAAATACTGTCATATATTTTTTATTAGTTTATCATCATTTACGATTATATTATTTAAGACTGTAATTAGTCATTTTCTGCTTTTACTTATGTCTTTATTTACTAGTATAGGCTTTCCACTTAACCTTATTGCTTCTTTCCAATCTGATACTTCAACATCAATTTAAAGCATGGCCAAAAATAAAAAAGGTCAGCGATTTTGCTAACCTTTTGCTTTATTATTTTATCTAAATATTGCGAAATACACCACCTTCTATAAGGTTGTGATGGATAGCAATAAATTATAATCATTCGATATGGTTATAATTTGCTTAACTTTAGTAAATACTATAATTGAAAGGAAGTGATAAATTTGCAGATGGCTTTCAAATATAGGATATATCCAAATAAAGAACAAACTATAATGCTAAATAAAACCTTCGGGTGTAATAGATATATTTTTAATTATTTCTTAAACCATAAAATTGAAGAATATAAAGAAACTAAAAAATCAGTTTCTTATAAAGAATGTTCAAGCTTATTAACTAGCCTAAAGTCTAGTTATGAATGGCTTAAAGAAATAGATAGTATATCATTGCAACAAACCTTAAGAGATTTAGATAGGGCATATAAGAATTTCTTTAAAGGTTACGGATTTCCTAAATTTAAAAGTAAGCGCAATCACTTTCATAGTTATAGAACTCAAATGGTTAATAGCAATATTGAGATAGTAGATAATAAAATCAAACTTCCAAAGGTAGGTACAGTAAGTATTAAGTACCATAGACAACATAAAGGTAGAATTCTAAATGCTACTATAAGTAAGACTAATACAAATAAATTCTATGTTTCCCTATGTTGTGAAGTTGATGAAATTAAAAAACTTCCAAAGCTTAATACTGCTATTGGTTTAGATGTAGGAATAAAATCATTTTGTGTTACTTCCAATAGTGAAGTAATTGATAATCCTAAATTTCTTAATAAATATTATAAAAAACTTATTAAAGCTCAAAGGAGATTATCAAGCAAAACTAAAGGTAGTAGTAATTATTATAAAGCTAGAATTAAGTTAGCTAAGATCCATGAGAAAATAGCTAACTGTAGAAATAACTTTCTTCATAAGTTAAGTTCAAGACTAATTGACGAAAACCAAGTAATATGTCTTGAAAATCTTAAAGTAGAAAGTATGCTTAAAAACAATAAATTATCAAAATTAATTAGTGATGCAAGCTGGTATAAACTTAGACAATTCCTAGAATATAAAGCTAACTGGTATGGTAGGGAAATATCAATAATAGATACTTACTACCCATCAAGTCAAATATGCTCTAAATGTGGATTCAAAAATGAAGATACTAAGAATCTAAATGTTAGAACATGGAAATGTCCAAGTTGTCATTATACACACAATGACAGAGATATAAATGCTGCATTAAATATATTAAAAATAGGATTGGAACAATCCAAATTCAAGCCTGTGGAGATAGTAGGTTACGAGGTCTTTGAAACAGGAAGCTCACACTTCTATAAGTGCGAGTAGTTCACAAAATGATAGTTCATATGGAGATTACTTTATCACTAAATATTCATATATAAAGTATTTACATTATCTAATAACTCCTTAACTTCGATTCTTTCTTTAGAATTAATTAAACCATTGATAAAGCTTTCATTTTCTATTAGCTTCATTATTTGAGTTATTAATTTGATATGATTTTCGTTATTTACACTAGCAATAGTAATAAAAATTCGTACATTGTTATGTTCTCCTAAAGTAATTGGATTTTTAAATGTATTTATAGTTACTCCAAAGTTATTAACGTATTTATCTGGTTTAGCATGTGGTATTGCAATTCCATCATCAACAACTATATAAGCTCCTAGTTTTTCAACATTTTCTATCATTGCATCTATATACTCTTTACTTATGTCTTTATTTATTAATAGAGGCTTTGCACTTAACCTTATTGCTTCCTTCCAATCTGATACTTCTAAGTTTAGTTGTATGTTTTCTAAAGGAATAAATTGATTTAAATTACTGAAGTCTTCTCTTACACCTTTTATATAATTACTTAATTCAACTTTCAATTTGGCATATTCAACTATCTCAGAATATTTCTCAACTATTTCAATAATCCCATCTACTGAAGGTATTGATTCTTCAACTATTCTTTTAGGAAATATATTTTTAAATCTATCTAAATCTCTATTAAATAATATTGGTGAGATCTTTACTACTGGCACTTCAATATTATCATCTAAATTAATTGTAGAAATTATATAATCTATATTATTATTACTTAAATATTTGTTTATTCCATGAATAGAAGTTACAGCTACAATATTAACATTGAAATGATCTCTAATCTTTGCTTCTAGTAATCTACCTGTTGCAAATCCAGCAGAACAAACTATTAAAACATTTTTAATCTTTTCTTCATCTTCTTTTTTAACTTGTTCTATTGCAGCCACTATATACATTACTAAATATCCTATCTCATCTATAGATAATTTACACTGAAACTTATCTTCAATAAATTTAGATGATTCTTTAACTATTTGAAATTCCTTTGCATAATTACTTTGAATAGTATCTATTATAGGATTTGTACTTAAAATATTATATTTTAATCTAAAAATAAGACTCTTCATATGATTTATTAAGCTTTCAAGTAAACTATTATCCATTTTAAATTCTTTATCTAAAGCAATTCTTACATTTTTAATTAACCTATCAGTAATATGGCAAGCATTAAAATAATCTGCCGATTCAAATAAATTCTTTTTATTCTTACTTCCAGACAGAATCTTACTAGTAATTAAGTTAATTTCATTATCATTTAATACTACTCCATATTTATCATTAAGATTTTCTGATAATTTCTTAGCTGCTTTATATTCATTTTGATAAACTTTATTAAAATCAACTTGCAATTCATCTATTATTTCATCATTTTTATAAGATCTATTTACAATAACAAATATTACAATAACTAAATTTGTATAATCTTCCTCAGAAAAAACTCCAACCTCTTCTTCAAGACCACTAATAAGTTCTTTTATATAATCAAGATTATCTATACTTATATCAAACCTAGTTAAGTTATCATAAATATTTTTACTATTATTATTATAAATTTTTTCTAGTGTAGTATTAATATTGTACTTATTGCTATCTATTAATAAATCTGTCATGGCTATTCTAATATTGCTTTCTTTACCCTGAATTTTAAAGCCCTTATTGGACACCTTAATTATTTTAATATAATATTCTTCAAGCCAAAGCTTTACTTTTTTTATATCTGAAAATAAAGTAGTTTTGCTTATTAATAACTTGTCCTGCAATACTTTATAATTACATTCTCCTTTAGAGCTTAATAATTCATATAACAAAATTGCTACTCTTTCTTCTGTAGAATAAATGTAATTACTTAAATTAATATTATTTAGATGATTTCTTAAAACTTCCTTTTCCTCTTTTGATAAAGAAAACCTTAAAGGTGAATTAGGCTTCTTATCTATTTCCTTAAAATTTATCCCTCTTAAGAAGCTATTTATTTCATCAATATCATATCTAATCATTCTATTAGAAATAGAAAATCTATTTGCTAAATCATCTACCTTTATATCATTATTAGAGTTTAGAAATAAATTTAAAATTTCCACACACCTTGTATTCACTGAATCTCCTCCAAAATGCCTAAGGCAAGGCTAATTTGCCTTGCTTAAGCATTGTTATTTATCTATACAGATTCACCATCATCGGTAACATTGTTTATTACTTTTGTTTTAGTTTTCATAAAGCTTGGAACTATAACTGCAATTATTAATACTGCTAATAAAGCAATTACCCCAATAGAACCTAACCATGTGTATAACTTACCTATAGTAATTCCTATTACACCAAAGTCAAAGTCTCCAAATGTAGTGTTTTGGAATCCTAACTGTCCAAGTACTGGAAGTAATAATGCTGGAATAAATGTAATTAATAATCCATTTACAAAAGCTCCAACTACAGCACCTCTCTTACCACCTGTTGCATTACCATATATACCTGCTGTTGCTCCACAGAAGAAATGAGGTACAAGACCTGGAATAATTAAAACTCCACCTGCTACTCCTAAAAGTAACATTCCAATTACTCCACCTATAAAACTAGCTACAAAACCAATAACTACTGCTGTTGGTGCATATGTGAAGAATACTGCACAGTCAACTGCTGGAATTGCATCTGGTATAACCTTTGTTGCAATACCTTGGAATGCTGGTAATAAGTCTCCTAAAATCATTCTAACACCTGCATAAACTATTGTAACCCCTACTGCAAATTTCATTGCTGACATAAGTGCAAATAAAATCATATTTTGACCACCAGATAAAGTAGTAACAAATTCAGAGCCTGAAGCTATAGCTGCAACTAAATAGAAAACCATCATTGTTAAAGCTGTTGATATTGTAGTATCTCTTAAGAAGCTCCATTTTTCAGGTATATCCATTTTTTCTGTACTATTTTCTGGCTTACCTACTTTTCCACCTATCCAAGCAGAAATATAATAAGCTAAGCTACCAAAGTGACCCATTGCAACCTCATCACCATCTGTAACCTTTAAAGTATATTTTTGACCTACTGCTGGGAAAATTGAACTTACTAAACCTAAGAATGCTCCACCTATTAATATTAATGTCCATCCTTCAAATCCAGCAGTTTGTAATACTGCAGATAATAAACATGCCATAAAGAAACTATGATGACCAGTTAAGAATATATATTTAAACTTAGTAAATCTAGCTATTAAAAGGTTTACAATTAATCCTGTAATAAGTATTGACATAGTTTCAACACCAAGAACTTTTTGAGCCACTGAAACTATAGCCTCATTATTTGGTATAACTCCACTAATATTAAATCCCTTTTGAATCATTTCTCCTAGTGGATTTAAGTTAGATACGATAAAATCTGCCCCAGCACCTAACATTAAATAACCAAGTATAGGTTTTAATGTTCCTGTCATAACTTTGTGAGCTGGTTTTCTTAAAGCTATTAAACCTACAAATGCCATTAAACCCATTAATAATGCTGGTTCTTTTAAAATATCTTTAAAAAATGATAATATAATTTCCATAATAAACTCACTCCCTTAATAAATTATTTATTTAATTCTTCATATTTATTCTTTATCTTATCAAGTACGTCTTCTTTAATTTTCTTTTTATTAATGTAACTTCTAACAATAAGTGTTTTATCTTTATTAAAATTTGGTGCAAGTTCTTTTACAGTAATAAATAAGTCACAATTTTTTCCTCCTGCTGCACCTACATCACAAGATTCTACTTCTGCTTTTATCCCCTCCTCATCACATATTTCTTGTATTTTCATAGCTAACATCAAACTGCTTCCTATCCCATTTCCACAAACAGTAATTATCTTCATAAAAAATACCTCCTTTTATTTGTTCTTCATATAAGTTTCAATAATTAAATTTCTAAGATCTATATTAGTTTTACAATTATCAACTTTATTTATTAAATCTTCATCATCTAAAATATTAGTTAAATCTTTAAGTAGTTCTATATGAACTTTACTTTCAGAAGCACATAATGCTATAACTAGCTTAACAGGATCAAAATCCTCACTACCAAAATTAACTGGTTTTTCAAGAGATATAATTGCTATTCCAATATCCTTTACTCCAGCCTCTGGTCTTGCATGAGGCATAGCTATACCTGGTGCCATAACAATGTAAGGTCCCATAGATTCCACAGTTTTAACCATAGCATCTATATATGACTTTTCTACTTTATTATTTATATATAAAAGTTCACCAGCTTCCCTTACTGCATCTTCCCAATTACTAGCTTTAATATTAACTTTAACTAAATCTTCTGTTAACAGCTCTCTTATCATGTCTTTTACCTCTCTACTATAAAATTGAAAAACCTAAACTATTTGCATCTTTAAAAAAGTCCTTTACTGTATCTATTGAATATTCAGTTAAATCCTTTCCTAATAAATTTGATTTATTTAAAATGCTATTTTGAACTGTGATAATATGACATCCTAAATTGTCTGCTTCAATGATATTGTATAACTCTCTACAGCTTGCCCATAATATTTCAACATTTGGATAATCCTTTGCTAGGTTAATAGCTTCACTAATAATACTGCTTGGATTTACCCCTGCATCGGCAATTCTTCCTGCGAAAATTGATATTATTGCTGTACTATCTTTTTCTAAACAATCTAAAACTTCCTTTACTTGCTTAGTAGTAAAAATTGCAGTAATGTTTAACTTAACTTTATCTTTTGATAGTTCTTTTATTATATCTCCATTAAAATCACCCTTAGTATTTACAACAGGAATTTTTACATAAACGTTTTCACCCCAGATGTAAAGTTCCCTTGCTTCATTAATAATAGATTCTTTATCATCACTAAATACTTCAAAAGATATTGGCATATCTTTAATATTACTTAAAACATCTTTTCCAAACTCTTTATAATCTTTAATTCCTGCAGCTTTCATTAAGGATGGATTAGTAGTAAAACCACTAACAATTCCCTTATTATACTCATTTAACATAGAATTTAAATCAGCTCCATCTGCATAAATCTTAACCTTTAAATCTTTAATCATTTTGCTCTCCCCCTTTATTGTTCTTCTTAATACAATGATATATTTAATTTATGAATTAAAGAATATCTATTTCTTTCCCTTTAATTAGGAAATAAAAAATGGACATATGTAAGTTTACTTATTCCGTAACTTTGCTCCAAGTTAACGTAAACTTACATATCTCCATATAGAAACTGAAGGTAAGGAAAGTATAAAGTGAATCTACTTTTCAACATTCAATTATTGAAAGCCTTATATAATCATATTTTTAAAACTTTATACTTTTATAGATAATAAAAAAAGATGTTAAATTGAAATATCTTTGAAGCATTAGATATTTTTCTAACGTTTCAAGTTGAGATCAATTTGACACCCTTTTTCCTATATATTAGTTATAGCAGCAATTCTTACAGAATTATTTATATGAATTAATTTTAAAATATTAAATAGAAAGATCATGCTTATTATTAAACAATAAATAGTTTATAAAAAAATAATATTATTTATATCTACTTTTTTTATTAAAACTAGTTCAAAAAATAACTCTATATGATAACCTATATAACTTTAATTTTATTAATTATTCAACTGTAGTTTTAATTCATTTATTGAACTATTAATTGTGTCTACTTCATTTTGTTTATCTTCTAATATACTAGTATTTTCTTTGATTTCAGAATTAAGATCATTAACCTCTGTTGAACCTACTTTTCCTATACTTCCTAGTGAATTTCCTATTCCTATTGCAATAAATACAGCTATTATCTCTTTATAGTAATTTTTGAAAAAGGTTCTTATTTTTTTCTTCTTCGGTTTAAAATCTTGTCCAACAATAGTTTGATCAACATAATTATTAGTCTTTTCTTCTAATGTAACCCCCAAATCAAATTCCTCCTTTTAATAGCATTTTGAACAAGCACTATAACCTTTAGATATGGCACTTTCAAGGGTAGCTTGCCTAGCTTTTGCAGGATTCATATTCCCACAATTACTTATTGAATGATATTTTTTACCGGTTGCTGGTAACCAAACCATCTGCCCAATAGGTGTTTCTGATACTACATTATTTCCACCACCACCATTGGCAACAGTATTATTGTTATTTTGCTCCTGCTGAGCAATTCTCTTAGCCTCTTCTTGAGCCTTTCTTTCAGCTTCTTCCTTCTCTTTTCTCTCTTTGGCCTCTTTAGCCTTTCTCTCTGTCTCTTCCTTTGCTAACTTATCTTTCTCTTCTTTCTGAGCCTGAAGCTTTTTTTCTTCTGATTTATTATCTCCAATCGTCTTATCAAGCTCTACAATCTGTTCTCCTATTTGCTCATTTTTTATAAGTAAATTATTGTATTCTTCTTTTGGCATATTACTTGTTCCAACAAAAATTCCTAATACAAAAGCTACTGAAAAGCAAATAATTAATCTCTTACTTTTTAAAATTAATCCTTTTATATTCATCCTCCCCCTCCTATATAAAATAACAATTCCATTTTATCACATTTTATAGAATTCTATCATATTTTGATGCTTTAAATAAGAAAAAGAGGAATTATTTCTCAATTAATTCCTCTTTCTCTAAAATCCAGATATTTTAAATTTTAGTTATAATTAATAAATACTCTTTTAAAAACCACATTTACAAAATTCTATAAAAGGTGTGTTAAACATAGTTTTTTAATAGTACTGATAAAATAAAGGCAATTCAAATAGATAAAAACTTTCTCTATATTTCAGGTAATCTAACTATATCTGAAAAGACAGGTTTAAGTATATAAATTGTAGAAAATCTAAGAATTAGTAATATTTAATGTTAGATTATAAATAGATTATTAAATAGGTAATCGATTTTAAAATCTAAATGTATTTATAACTTGCGAAAATTAAAAATTATAAGTTATATTTTTGATTTAATAAATCTAACTAATTATGATAGATATCATTATTTATATCATATGTATTTAATGATAATGGATATTGTAATTTAATTAGTATTACTTGACCAATTATTCTTGCAGCAAAATAACATATTATTGCATCTGCTACTGAAAATAAACGAGCCCTATTATTTATCATATTCACTTCATGCTTTGCTTTGTTATATAAAGTTATAAATTTAAATAATACTTCTATAAATGATTTATCGAATACATTCATTTTATTTACTTCATGAGCTGCTTTACCTAATGTTGAGTTAAAAAATCGTAAATTTCCACACATTTTAGTTTTAGAAAGAAATAATCTTAATACTGATTCTAAATGCATTCCACTATAATGAACTACATGCCTAGAATTTATTCTTATATCACAAATGTCTATCTCAGATCTTACATATTGCAGAGAACGAAAAAGCTTCCTTTCTTCATCTTCAGGAAAGGGAATAAATCTTGGATCAGATGGCATGCAATATCCACAAATGCCTCCAATTTTCCTATCTATTTCCCATAACTTTATTGTGTTATATCTTCTTTTTACTTGAAGATCTTTAATAAAATAGTTAATGAAACACTTCTAAAGAAAAAACTATAAGTTTTTTCTGCACTTATTCAACTTAAACATCTATAGTATCTATTATCACTGTTTTGCTTTGTGTGTAATCTCCTTACTAAATATCCAAGCTAGCCCCATTGTCCCTAAGCCACTTTTTTCTCTTTTCATAATCAGGCATTACCTTATCAATGGTATTCCAAAATTCTTCATTATGATTCTTACTTATAAGATGAGCAAGCTCGTGGACAACAATATACTCAATTATACTTAAAGGAGCCATTAAGCTCTTCCAGTGAAAATTAAGATTTCCTTCATCACTACATGAACCCCACCTGTTCTGCAACTCCATGATTCTTATATTTTTCGTTTTAACTCCCATTTGCTTTCTATACTTCTCAACTATTTGTTCTACTTTTTTCATGCCCTTTTCTTTATAGAAGACCTTAAATAATTCTCTACCTTCACTTATTTTAGTCTTTTTTAGATAGAATCGTCCCCTATAAAGCTTTAAGTCCTTATCAGTATTCTCAGTAACTTCAAGTCTATAGGATGAGCCAAGGTATAGAAAGCCTTGACCACTCCTAAACTGTCTATTTACTTTTGAGTTATTTAAATCTTCAAACTCTGATCTTTTAGTATATATCCAGTAAAGTTTATTTTCTAAAATTTTTTCAACATCTTCTATCGTAAAACTTTCAGGTACTATTAATTTTACCGCTCCACCCGCTTCAACTATAAGGCTTGGTATTTTTCTTTTTCTTCTTATTAGCTCATATTCTATGTCCTTGTAATTATTCATAACTTAACCACTTTCAAACTTATTAGTTTTTAAGCTTATCTTTTCTTACTTTTGCAAGGTTAAGAAGTTCTGTGGCTATAAGTTCTTCATTGTCTTCTAATTCCATAATATTAGAATCTAATAATATATTTCCTATTCCACCCTTTAATCTTGCAATTTCTGCATCACTTCCCCAGAAGTTTGTTCTATTTATTTCTAAGATTATAAGCTTAAATATTTCAATTACTATTCTTTTAAGGATTTCTTCATTATCTACAATGTCTACATTCTTAAATATCTTATTAATGAGCAAATCATAGAAGGGCGCTTCTTTTTCAGGATCTAATCCATTATTATCATTTCTTCCCGTTCTACCCTTTGCCATTTCATTGTAAAGGCCCTTCATTTCTTTAAATCTTGCTTCAACATCTTCTGAGTGTCTTTTTAGAATTTCTTTTAACTTTTCTAAAAAGCTTTCATATAAGGCGGGATCACTACTACTCTTTATAGATATTTCCTTCCTCATTGCATGTTCCATTTCACTAGCTTTTGCCTTGATATTTTCTTTATGATTTTCATCTAGCTTTTCTATAAACCCATCATCAAATAACTCCATTGGAGGTATAGAGTTGCTTATCCCCTGACTTTCTACATGTCTATTTATAAGCTCTTTTACTTTATCTCCAACTCCCATTAGATTTATACTATCATCTTTATACATGTGTCTAACTCTAGCTTGTATATGTCCAAAAACTCTCATGGCCATAGTGTACTTTACATCTATTCCTTGATTCATTAAAATATCTAAACTACTTAAATATCTCTTATAATAAACTTCAAACTCTGCTCTTATCTTTATATCCTCACATATATCAACACATTTATATAATACATCATATTGAGCTTTAGGATCAGTTATCTTATGAGTAATATAATCCTCTATTTCCTTTATACCTCTATCCTTGAACACATTAATAAGCCTATTATACCTATCTCTTAGTATTGGCATCTCTGAGTTAATATCTTCAATTACAGTAATTTCACTACCATCATCTTTATTGTCTCCTGTATATATATCTATAGCATCTCTTATTCGTTTTAAAATGCCAACATAATCTACTATATATCCAACTTCCTTATTAGCATTTGTTCTATTAACCCTTGTTATTGCTTGGAATAAGTTATGTTCACTCATTATTTTATCTAAATACATTACTTGTTCTATTGGAGCATCAAACCCTGTCAAAAGCCTATCGCATACTATTAAAATTCCTATCCCTGTATTTGCATCATTATAATCATAAGATTTTTTAAAGTTTTCAATAGAATTATTTTTCTTAGATTCCTTTGAAAGTCTTACCATATCTGCTGAATCATTAGTATCATCAGATATTGCTATAGCTGTCTTTAAAAACTTTAATCGTTTTATAAGTTCTTCATTGGGTACATATTCTTGCTCAAGCTCTACTATTTTTTCTTCAATAGCACTATCAATACGCTTTTTATATTTAACCGTTGCTATTTTAGATACACAAACTACCTGAGCCTTAAACCCATTTATTAATATTTCACTGGTATAATGATTTACTATATCCCTTGCTACCTCATTAATATGAGCATCACTTTCCAGAAAGTCTTTATAGTTTCCATACCTTTTATTAATCTCATTAATTTCCTTTTCAGTTTTATTCTTAAATATATCATCAAACTCTTCTTGAAATTCATCTTCCTTTATAATTGAGAGTTTATTTTTTCTTGGCACATATATAATTCTTAAAGTAGCTCCATCCTTAACAGAATCCTTTGCATTATATTCATCAATAAAACTTCCAAAGATATCTATGGTCTTTCTCTTATGTCTCTCTGTTATAAGGGGAGTTCCTGTAAATGCTACCTTTGTGGCATTGGGAAATGCCTTAATTAAGTTTCCTGCAAGTCCAAATATGTTATTTTGAGTTCTGTGAGATTCGTCTATTAAGATAAGAATTCTATTAGATGAATTTATAACCCCCAACTCTTCAATCTCTGGTAATAAATCCTCTTCCACTACTCCAGCATCTATTAAACTTTGTGCTAGCTTAGTTTGTTTTTTCTTATCTCCAAACTTATGCATCATAACAAGAGTTAAATCAGAGCTATCATCACTTAATTTTTCCTTTAGCTCCTTTGATTTTTCTATAAAGTTAACTTTCTCTCCTGTTAGCTTTGCCGTTTCACCTAATTGGTCCTCCAAGTCTGTTCTGTCATTAATCATTAATATCTTATAATCCTTTAGCTCATTCATAAACCTCATTTGACGAACTAAAAACACCATAGTTAAAGATTTACCAGACCCCTGAGTATGGAAGACAACTCCACTTCTTTGAAGATAAGTATCGCCTGTTAAAAGTCTATCTATGATATTTTGAACTGCTCTAAATTGTTGATATCTACAAACCACTTTTATATCAAGCTTCTTATTTATAGGCTTAAATATAGTAAAATGCTTAATTATTTTTAATAAATTCTCCTTATTAAGCATACCCTGAACTAAAATTTCTTGAGAACGAACTCTACCTAAAGGCGCTACAAAATCCTCATACTTCTTTGGATAAATACTCTTCCACTGAAGAAAATGATCATAATCTGAAGATATAGTACCTACTCTAGCATCATCTCCATAAGTAGAAATAACAAACTGATTAGTGTAAAACAACTGCCTTTTCCCTTCGTTATCCTCTTTCCCCTCTGTATTAATTCTTCTATTTTGATACCTTAACAACTGCCTTATTCCTTCTTCCATGGCATCACTATCTATCTCAGTAGGAATCTTACACTCTACAACAACTATAGGTATACCATTTACAAAAAGTACAATATCCGGAATTATAAATTTCTTAGCTCCTCCTGGTGTATTAATTCTAAATTGATTAATTGCAAGAAAGTGATTGTTGTCTGGATTTTCAAAATCTATTAAATTAACAAAAGGATTCTCCTGTCCTGTAACCTCATTTTTATCAAGCCTAGGTGGAGTTTCAACTAAAAGCTCTGCAATAACTTTATTAGCTTCAAGTAAACTTTCATAATTATCTTTAGTTAAAATATTATATATCTCATCTAATTGCTCATCAGTAATCCATTCTATCCCATCTTTAGTTTTATTGATTCTCTTAACATGTTCTTTAAACTCTTTTTTTATAATTATTTCATCAAAATTCTCTCTTAAACTTATACTAGGATCCATAGGTATTCCCTTTGGACCATAGTTTATGATTGTCCACTCTAAATTCTCTAGTTGATCTAAGAAAGGTTTTTCTACATATAAATATTCACTCATAAAATCCCCCATATTTAATATGTATGAGGTAACAGTTTTTTAATTAGCTATTACCTCATACTCTTATCTATTAATTATATTTTAACTCTTTTCTTCCCAGTAAGTAAATCTTCCATTAATCCACTTTTTAACTTTTGTAGCTTTTGTAGGTATTGCTCTTCTTTTTCTATAAGTTGATCTTGTTTGTATAAAATTTCACCTATAGATTTTTGCTCATCATAATTAGGTATTCCAATTTTATAACTTTCAAAAAAATCTTTTCCTATTCTTTGCTGTCCTGCTGATCCAACCATCAACCCAGCAGCTTTTATTCTTAATTTATTATACTTGCTATATTGATACACAAACATTATAGACTTTTTGTTTTTAGATCTTAAAACATGAAATTCAGTGCTTCCAAATCCCACTCCATTTGTTAATCCTACTGCAAGACCACCTTTTCCATTTTCTAAACACGGGGTTATTTTCGCAAACAAAATATCATTCTCATGAAAATTAGTATACCCCTTTTCAACTTCATACAGTTTCTTATCTGTCATATTAGTTACTTTTGCCTCTTCAGATGTATCCTCCATTGCAATAAATGAAACTATATCTTCTTTTAGCAACTTTTTTATATTTTTTTTAGGGTTGACTTCTACCAAAGTTGTAATATTTCCATTATCCCACTCCTTAGGTACCTCTCCTATACCTTCTATCCATTTAAATTCTGTTTCCTTTATCCATTTTCCATCTTTAATTCTTATTTTTCCCGTAAGTAAATCATCCATTAATCCTTTTTTTACTTTCTTGTATTTTTCAATGGTAAAAGTTGTTTTTTCTATATTTTGATCTAAGGTTGCTAAGACTTTAGCTATTTTTTGTTGTTGCTTATATTCTGGTATATTAATATAAATTTCAAATAAGTTCTTTTGGCTGATACCAGTAGCTGTTGTTCCAGTAGAATATTTATCTAACTCTTTTCTGAACATTGGACTCATTATATAATACATAAAATATTTATTATACACATCTTTAGTTGTTCTAAATGCAACAACTCTTTGGCTCAATATATATTTTTTATTATCTGGTATTAGCACCGTATTCCCTAATGGAGCTTCCATTGTCATAAGTACATCGCCCTTTTTTAAATTCCCTTTATTCATCCATTTATTATATAATTTCTCTGAACCATAATAAGTCGGTTGGCTAAAGTCAATTTTCCCCATTTTTACATTATTGGCCGATAATGCTGGAATATCGCCTCCGCCCCAATCCATATCAATTTTTTTGGGCGTTTTTCCTCTGAAATCAAACATTTTATCGAAACATTCATCAAACTTTACTCTCTTCATTTCTTTACCTCTTTTCTATACTCGATCATATCCTAGTTCTTTTAGGAAATCATTTAGTTCATTTCTTATTTCTTCACGCTCTTTAAGTATAGAATTAAGTGATACTCTGTAATTATCCCATAGGCTTTCTAGAAGTTTTATTATTTTTTGTACCTCATCGCTAATGAAGCTGTTCATTATCTCCTTTATTCTTCCATGAAATCTATTAAGTACAATTTCTTCTACTTCCCTTTCTTCTGTATTCTCTATTACCCCGCTTATTAAAATATTCAATACGTTATATTCACTTTCTTTTAACGTTTCTTCATCTAATAATCTATCTAGTATACCTTCTCTTTCACTCTTTATAATATCGTATATTTTATCATATCTAGCTATTTTAAGACCTGATACTTCATCGTTTTCAACTTTTTCTCTTAAGTTATTTAATTTAAGTTCAATTATTTCCCCTAAAGTTAATAATGTTGATATCCATCCTGTAGTAGCTTTTGCTTTTAAATCTTCTTTTACTTCATCATAAAAAGATACAAATATACCTTCTAACTGATTTTCATTTAGAACCTTATAATCTATAAAAGTCTCACTGAAGGATTTCATTAATCTCTTTTTAACCTTCGCAACCTCTTTTATGTTGTTTAGTTCCACTATATTATTTTTAGCAGTTTCCCACCATAAAGTAATTTGTTCATTTATTAATGTTCTTTTTTCTATTACACCTTCATTTTTTTCAATGAATTCTTTTATATTTTCTTTTTCTTTTATTTCATCAATGAATTCTAAGCACTTTTCATTTTTATCTTTAAACATAAGATTTATATCTAACCCTTGATTTTGACATACTTCTTGATTTTTCTTTACTTCTATTTTTGGTATTCCTCCAAAAATATGTGCTGCTACGTTATTATTTTCTTCTTCATCAGAATTATCTACGTATCTTCTGATGTTAAGATTGAATTCTTCCTTTTTTATTTCTTCTATTGTAACGTTTCTAGAGTACTGCTCTATTTCTTTTTTGCTTTCATAAGTGTGTACAATTTTTTGAATATCCTGTGGTCTTAAGATATTTTGATTTGCGCCTTCTTTGTACTCCTTATCTGCATTTATAAATAATATTTCCTTTCTATCCTTTGCCCCTTCCATATTTATGACTATTATACAAGCTGGTATTCCTGTGCCGTAAAATAGCCCTGAAGGTAATCCTATTACAGCTTCAATTAAACATCTATCATCTTTTGTAATTAATCCTTCTCTTATACTTGCCTCTTCACCACTTCTAAATAACACTCCATGTGGTAGTATACATGCCATTTTGCCATCTTCTTTAAGAGATGCTACCATATGTTGAAGGAACATAAGATCAGCTTTCTTTCCACCTTCTGGTGTAAATCCAAATTCAAATCTTTCTTTATGCTCGATTTCGTTCTTAGAATAGTTTTGAGAAAATGGAGGATTTGCTATAACTCTATCAAATTTTCTAAGTTCTCCATTCTCGTCAAAAAATTGTGGGTGTGATAAAGTATCCTCATTTGCTATATCAAACTTTACAATATCGTGAAGTATCATGTTCATTTTACACATAGACCAAGTTGAACCTGCAAGCTCTTGTCCGTATAAAAATAAATCTCTTGAATCTCCACCATTTTCTTCTATATAGTTTTTACTTTGAATAAGCATACCACCTGAACCACATGTTGGATCATATACATAATGTCCTTCTTTGGGTTTTATGATTTGAACTAAGCAATAAACTATTTCCGCTGGAGTATAAAACTCCCCACCTTTTTTACCTGCTGAGCTTGCAAAATATTTTATTAAATATTCATAAGCTGCTCCTAGCATGTCAGGCGATTCAAAATCTTCATTTTTCATAGGTATCTTATTAAATATATTAATAAATTCCACTAGGGTAGAATCCTTCATAGCTGTTTTACCAACTTTTTTAGTAAAGTCTATCCCTTTTAAAACTCCTTCAAGTTTTTCTATATTTGCTTCTTCTATAGCTGCTAACGCTGAATTTAATTCGTCTGCTACATTTTTCTTAGTATGAGCTATACCTTTATTTTTCCCATCTTCTATATAACTCCATCTTGCTTCCCTTGGTACGAAGAAAGAGTCAGAATATCTTGCTGGATTTTCTATTTGTCTTTGTATTTTTTCTTCATCCCATCCCTTTGCTTCGTATTCTTTTCTTAAAATGTTCTGCTTTTCCTGAAACTGATCAGATAATCTTTTAAGAAAGAGCATTCCAAAAATATATTCTTTATATTCATTAGCCTCCATTTTTCCTCTAAGTACATCTGCCGCTTTAAATAAAAGGCTTTCTAATTTATTTAATGATAATTTATTTGCCATTTTAATTCCTCCATCAACTTATCACTTTATTAATTGGCCTTACTTAACTTCTTATAATTAAGTAAGGCTTCTCTTGCTTATTTACATTACTTCAAAAACTTCCTTTATATTCATTTTCTCATATAAATCAAACTTAAGATTATCTATTTTGGCTTGCAGCTCTTCTAATTCTCTCTTTAAGTTTCTTTCTGCCTTACTATATTGATTTATAATTTCGTTTTGCTTCTCTAAATCCATATCTACTAGAGGAACTTCCTTTAAATCCTTAGGATTTATCATAGCAACAGCAGTTCCAGTCTTTCTAGATTCAATTAAATATTCGCCTATTGGGCTTTCTAAGAACTCCTTTATATATTGGGGATTATAATTAGATTTTAATCTTATTCCAATAAAGTTTTGTGATATTAATATATTACCATCATGTTCTGGAATAATACAAATTTTAGTTACTCCTTTATTTGAAATAATTATATCCCCAAATTCAACTTTATAAGCTTCTACTCTAGCATTATTCTCTATTGAATAGTTTGGTATAGAATCAACATCTAATTCTCCATTTTTAATATCTGCAAGATTAATTATTTTATAACTTCCATTAGGATCCTTAACATTCTTACTTGTAACATTTATACCTCTATAAAAACTACCTATATCATCTAAAGTTTTTGTTGCATTTAATTTATCTAAATATATCTTAACCTTACCATAATCTGTAGATTCAAATTCAGTTTTAACAACATATTTACTTGGAGAAAGATTTCCATTTACTATTTCTTTTAAGTCTACTATTGTGCTTATATCTTCAACTACCTTTTTATTTCTATAGATATCTAAAATGGTATTGATATTATCTTCGTTTAAGATATTCTTTCCTCTTCTAACATTCTCATATATATCATCAGCATTTATGAATTGTATCTTATTCTTCATTTCTTCTGATTTATTCATATTAAAAACTATCATTGCGCAAGGTATCCCTGTACCAGTGAATAATCCACCAGCTAACTCTATTACAGCTTCAATATAATCAAATCCAATGACTTTATTTCTTAACATTTCTTCTGAACCTGCTCTAAATAATGATCCTAATGTCGTTATTATTATTGCTTTTCCATTTGCTTTTAATGACTTTAATGCTGTAGATATAAATAACCAATCAGCACTTGCTACTCCTGGAGTTCCATATATAAATCTAGCATACTTATCATTTAATATTTCATTTTCTTTATCCTTCCATTGCATGCTAAATGGTGGGTCCATTATAATTGAATCAAATTTCTTTAGTGTATTTTCGCTTTCTTTAAATATTGGATTTACTAATACATCACCAATTCTAACATCAGCAGACTTAATTCCATTTATAAACATTCTAATGCAAGCTATTGAGTATGTTTTTAAGTTTAATTCTTGCCCATAAATTTTAAGTTCATTTCCGTACTGGGATGCATAGTTATAAGCTTCAACAGCACCTCCCCCAATTCCAAATGTCCCATCATAAAGCTCTCCATCCTTAGGTTCAACTATTTCAACAGCTAATCTATTTATAGCGTTTGGTGTTGTTCCTTCTCCCCCACTTTTACCTGATAATTCATATAAACTTTCTAACACATACTCAAAAGCATCTTTATATTGATTTTCATTTAGCAAACCACTCTTTAAAGCTACTATTATTCTAGCAAGCTCCTCACCTGATAATTTTAAATTATTTAGATAAGATATAGCTTCTCTTATTTCTTCTACTTCTTCACCTATAATATTTAATGCATCTTTAACAGCCTTTTTGATATCGACACTATTTAATATCAAATCCAAATTTACTTTTTTGGGATTCTTATTTGAATAATATCCAAGTAATAATAGCATAGCTGTATTTGAATCTAAATAACTAATTTGTGATGCTCCTCTTTGAATTTCTAATATTTCATTGATAACCTTCTTGTAACCTTTCATCTTCATTCTCCTTTACTACTTTTTAATAATTTAATTACTAACTTTTCTTATTTGGGTTATATATTCGTTTATCTATGTTTTAAGTATAATATTTGAAATAATGAATGTCAACACTTTATTTTGATAATTTAATTACTAACTTTTAATATTTAGTTGTTTTATTAATTTCCATGTATTTATTAGACCTCCTAAACAGAAAAATTCCCCAAGACCTAGTCTTAGGGAATTTAAAACAAACTTTAATACTTACTAAAGCCCCGCTAAAACTTTGATACCAAGCTATTTCTTAATCAGCCTAACAACTGTCTCAGCGTGTTGTGAATATTGAATTTAGTTAAACTAGCTTGTAGCTAAATTTATCTCTTATTTTTATATTATCCCTTATATTCTTAACTTAGCTCCCTTAAATCACTTTATAAAAATTATATTACATTATACTTTATTTCTTTTATAGATTTTTTCCTCAATATTTCTTCTAATGTCATTTCATTTATTTTTATATGCATTGGTTTAATAATATTTATATTATAATCTTTTTTGCTGTCTTTCTTATTTCCTATTCTTCCAAAACACACTACCATAGCAAACTTATGTTTATTGTTTATTTCTTCTTTTAATATATCTAAAGCATTTTTAAAGTTTATTTCATCAATATAATTATCACGATAGAATGATGGAGGCAAATAAGCCGATATTTGATATTTGTCATTAACTAGATTTGCATATCCATACAATTCATTATTATCTGAATATCTATATTCTATAGACTTAATAACTCCAAACACACATTTTCTTCTATCTAGATAAGTTTGATTAATCAAACTAGCTTCAATGCTAGTTACGTATGCCCCTCTTTCAGATTTTTTACTAATTTCATTACTATCTACTGAAATAGCAACATTTTTTTCTCCCAAATTTTCTATCAAATATGTTCCTTGATTTTTCTCCCCGCCATTCTCACCATTATATGTCTGCTTAAGATTTTTTATTTTCCTATCTATAGCTCTTTCAATCTGCTCATCTGATATTTCTCTATTTTTCTCTTCTGCTACTAATTTTTTTCTTCCTGCTTTTCCCTTATATTTTACATGAAACTCACAATACTCGTTATGCTTGGCCCCTTCGCCATTCCATGTACTATAAAACGTAATCTTATTTTTTCTCTCTGTAAATTTAATTCTAGCATCACAACCATGAATACAGGTTAAAGTCCCTTTGTATTTGCTTTCATATACATCTTTCTCCATATTTTCTACATGTATAGGTTTAATTTTCTCGTCTATTTCTCCTAGACTCCATTCCATTTTTATCTTTGCCATCTCATATCCCCCTAATTAAAATAAAACTAATGTCTAACAATAATAACTTTATGTTACTAAGATACAATAATATAGCGTAAGTAACTTCTGACGCTATATATCAAATCCATAATATGATAATAATTTATCAAAAAATTTTATTACTAAATCATCACTATTTTGTTTAATAAACTCATACCCACCAAATCTAAAAACTTTATATCCACTAAGTGTTAATTCTCTATCTGCTGCTACCATTTCTGAGTATTTCCTAGGTGATGATGAATCCCCATTTGAATAATGCTGCTTTCCATCAATCTCTATAACTACCCTATCTCTATCAGAAAATAACATTAAAAAATCCATCCTCTGATGAGTTAATCTCTTAGTACCACCTAATTGTTTAATTGTAAGCGGGTCATAATGTAAATATACCTGTGGAATTAAAACCGGTAATTTCTTTTCAAACTTTTTTTTATATGTTTTGTAATATAAATAGAAAAATCTCTTTTCAGGACCATCCTCTAAAGTTTTCTCTAATCTTTTATATAATCTTTGCTCAATATCTATACCTTCTTCTTTAATAGTATTAAGATTTTTCCACCACTCAACCAATTCTCCCCAGGTTAATCCTTCTTTACCTATCTTATTACAATAAACTAAACAATGCTCCTCATTCTTTACTATACTTATATCATTATTTAAAGAATCTAATATTATAATTTCTGGTTTAGGTCCATCTGATGCAAAAATAAGATTTTTAACTTGTCCATTTACACCATTATTTTCTATGGCTTTTACTTTATAAATCACTTCATCAGATATAATATCATCACTTAGCAATTTATATCCATCCTTTTCAATATAATGATTTATCATATTCACATACTCTATTTGCTTTGATTTCTCTCTAATGAATGGATGTACAATTTGCTCTAAAAAATATATAAATTCATTATCTGATTTATAGATTAAATCCAATTCTTCTTTTAATAAATGTAGATAATCCCAATCGTCATTATTCCTCATATGCCTAATCACATCATATTCAAAGGTCTCGAAAAAATCTTCTTTAGAAGGTATATTTCTAATATCAAACACTCTAATTAGAAAATCAACTATATCTAATTTTCCCTCAAGCTTTCCAAATTCATTTATTCTAACTAATAGCTTATTTCTCGTTATGCTACTTATTGCAAATCCACCACTTGGAAAAAACTTATCTAAAACTCTAGCTAATTCAGATGTAGGATATTCACTCATAACTTTTTTACCTAAATCTAAAATAAAATTCTTATCTTTTCCTACTAATCTCTTAGTTACATAAGCTCTTTTGCTTGCAAATGCTTCATTCTCATCACCGTCATCTAAACCATATTTTTTACACAAACCTGGTAATCCATATGCTTTTTCTTGAGCTAATGAATTTGCAATCTCTTTTTTTACATCATCCAACGTAATCATTTTTCCTCCAAAATAATACAATATGTTATATATTCATTTTAACATATACATCCAATTCTATAAAACAACTTTACTCCATTTCTTCTTTAATTAAATTGCTATAGTTACTATATCGTATTTAGCTAATTTGCCACCATTTCATAAACAGGATACTGCTATAGTTATCTCAATATAATATATACTATTATTTCAGTATTTATAAAAACCGTATCATAAGTAAATGATACGGTTAACTACTTTAATCTATAAATATTATTTTTCTCAATTATTAATCGATTTTCTTTTCTTATATTTCTCAATTTTTTGTCTACAATGCTTTTCATATGCTTTTGTATGATCACGACCTCTTTCAGATCTTATATTTGCAAATAACCTATCAAAATCTCGTTCAAATGTTGGCTTTGATACACATAAATCATGAATAATTTGAGATAATTTTTCAAATACATTAATTCTATATGAAAATATAATTATATTTTCATTATAAAATTCATTTTCTAATTCAATATTGACATTTTTGAAGTCATTAGATATTGGATATTTCCATTGACCATGCGCTATTTTATTTCTTATGTTTATTGATGGAACTAAATCTTTATCTATTATATCTTTAAGCTCTTTAAATTTAATTTTCATATCCTCACTAAGGTTTGATTCAATAATATTATCTTTAATTAATTTATTATTAGGTGTTAGATAATTAATATTGTATGCTTTACATATTGCTATTCTTAATGACTTTTTCCATTTTTGCTCTAAACTTAACTTTCTATTTTCAATAAAACTTTTTTCAAGTTCAGTAAATCCATTTGGTTCATTCACAAGTTTCAGAATCCTAACTTCAGCCCAGCTCGTAACTACAGCTGATAAAAGTTTGTTATATATATTTATTTTAATTTCATCTTCTTGAGATATACTTTGATTTAAATCTGACTTCAATACATCTATGCCTTTTTTTAGGTACCTCAAATTGTCACAATGATTATGATACATATCTACCTCTTTAGGTTTCCTAATCGCCAAAAACTACAATCTATTTAAAATTATAGCCTTTGGCGGTTAGGAATCGAACCTAACTATTATTCTGTTCTACAGTGTGTTTTTACCATTACACCATCGCCCCATAGTATAACACAATTATATCATTTATATTATAATATATAAACTTCTTCTTTCCATGAATGAGTATTATATACTTAGTCATACTTTTAAATCTATTCCTATAAAGACTATTAATTTATCAAACAGCGCTCCGTTACTTGTGATACTTTTCCCCCAATCGTAATAAAAAAGTTTGTACTTTAAAATCCATAAAATAATTTCTTTATCTAAAATCTTTTATTATAAGCCTCTCTTATAATAAAACATATATATTCCAATTCTTTCTTATCATTAATAGTAATTTCATAATCACCATTTCCCCAATGTCCTATCTTAGACACATCTCTAAAAATATTTTTATAGTCATTCAAACCTCCCCATTTGGAATTAATCCAAACCTTTGCAGAGGTCTTATTAATTAGGATGCCTACAAGATTTTTATTATGTAAATCAAATCCTATAAATCCACCTCTACTTTTTATTATTATTGAGCTATCTAAACTCATTATATAATCTTTAAATATTTCATAGATTTCAACAATATCTTCATTTCCTCTTTCTAAATGATCCTCTTCTGTTGTAATCTTTACTTCTCTATTTACCGTATTAACCTCTTCGCTTGAAGTCGCTATTGTCTTTATTGAAGCAACTCCTTGGGAAACTTTAATTGGATTAAAATATATTATATCATCATCAAATTTTCTAGCTTCCCATAACTCAAATGGCAAATCCTTAAAGTTTAATGATTGTTTTTGATATTGAGTAAAACTAGGTGATATAAAGATAACTCTTGATTGAGACCAATCCACTTCATCTCTTTTTAGAACATCATTCATTTTCTCATTATATTCTAAAATAAAGTCTGCTTTATTATTTAACATAGTAGCAAGATATGCATATCCTTGATCAACTACACTAAAATTGGTTGTATTCTTATATTCAATAATTACAAAAGATTTTGTAATCTCATCAAAAGCTAATGTATCAAGCCTAAATTCATTTACAGAAAATTCTCTTTGTATAAATTTCAATCCAAATATATTTTCTAAATTATTCTCACATAGTTTATGTAATTCTACTTCTTTATTAAATCCTTTTTCTTTAACTTCTTTTAATTCTTGTTCATTAATTTTATATAGATACATTTTCTTAATACTCCTACAGCATATTATTTTCTTTAGATATTTTTATAGCTATCTTTACTTTTTAATTAAAAATGCTCTCCATTTTCATAATACTTACTTTCATCTAATGTAAAGAATATAACATCCACATTTATGTATTCTAATAAATGAACATATTTAGTAATTATTTTTGCAGCTTTATCCTGTACTTCTTGTCCTCTATCAAACCATGAAACTTCAACTACTGGCTCACCTTTAACAATTTCTCCATCTTTTATATATACAGATTTATCAACTGCCAAGCTAAAATAATCTCTTGGACATTGAATTAATTCTTGTAATTCGTCTATTAATTTTTTACTTATTGAACAAACATTTTCTGTTTCTATACCTTTAAATTTTAACATTGGCATTTTTGACCACTCCCATCACTATAAATACTAATAATATAATATCACAATGAAAATATTTATAAAATAAGATCATCTTAAGCATTCATTGGTATAATAACTTTATGATTAATATAATATGAGTATTATTTTTTATAATCTTAGATATTTATAATTTATCAATAACACTAAAGCCTTGATTTACGGCTATTTGATATATTGGAGCTATGCTTCATATTAATTTTTCTGAAAATCCCTCTTTACCTTTATGTTTATAAAAATCTATTGGATTTTCTAACCTTAACATGTCTACGTATTGTTCAAGATCTTTCTTTCTATTATTATCACATATAAAAGAAAAGGCTTCATATTGCATATTACAAAAATCATTTATGTAATTTTCATATCTTAAAAGCTTATCGCTTTTTTTACTGTTTATATTTTTAAAGGTAGGTACTAAGTTCCACAAAGGTGTTAAAAGCTTATAAGGCACATGGTAAGTTAATTCTTTTATTTGCTTATTTAGAATTTTATCCTCACTGTTATAAATAAACTCTAATAATTCTGGACTTTTTATATTAGTAGGCTTTTTATATTAGTAGGCTTTTTATAAACACTTGCTATATAGTCTATTGATTTTGTTAAGTTATCAAATTGTCCAAAATAAAGTCTATATTGTAATGTTGGATACCAAGCCCCTGTTATCATTCTTGCAATTACTCTTCTAAAGGTTATTTCAACATTACCTAAATTTACTTCTTCAAGAATACCTAGTAACCAATACATCTTATAGCTTGCCACAACTCTGCTATCTTCTAATAACCTGCCAAATATTCTTGTATCTACAGAATTTGAACTAGGTAAATTATATGTAATTCCATCAAAATCATTTAGCATAATATTTTGATCTAATTCTGACGTTATCTGAATTTCTTTTTCTTTTATATTAATTTCATTAGTCATTTCATTATTTATATTTTTTACCTTCATAAATTCACCACCTTTTAATAAATTTAATTATTAAAATTAACTTATATGTCTATTTATAATAAATTGCTATTAAGTGAGAATCTAAATCTTTAATTTAGTCTTTCAAACTTACCTAAGTGGTTGATTTAACACTTCTAACTTACTCAACGACAAAAGGAGTTGAGTCTCCTTAATTACATTTTGTTACATTTATTTATATTTTATCATATTTTAATGCTTTAAATAAGCAAAATAGGAATTAATATGCAATTAATTCCCATTTATTTAAACCTAGGTATTTTAAATTTTAATTATAATTAATCAATACTCTGTTAAAAATCAAATTGAATTCAGTATTTAATAGATTGGTAAAACTGATCAACATACGTCATCTAAAGAAGAAGGAAAATTTTAAGTAAAGGCTGATTACCTAAAAACAAGATTAAGAAACTTATGAAGAAACTATTGAATAAAAAGTTAAATAGAAAAATAAGTCTAGAAGACAACAAAAACTCAGTTTAAATACTGAGTTTTTTTATTTGTATAAAGAATATAAAGGAAGGCTTATACCTTCCTTTATCATTAAAATACTCTATTAAAAGATGAATTAGGTAATTGCACGAAGAATAGCGAATACTAAAATAAAAATTAATAGTATGACAGCATACTTAGGTCCAGGAATTAACCCCTGCCAATTAGTTGCTAAATATATTAAATTGCTTTTGATTTTTTCCTTCCTAATCTCTATACTCTTTTCTATATTTAAATATTTTATTATTTCTAATAGAAGTTCATTGTTTTCTTTATTAAATGGTCTTAAATCAATTTTCACTTTATCTTTAAAAATCAGACGAAATGTATCAAAGTCTTCTCTTCCATCTATTATATACTTTATATTTTCTATATCATTAATATATTCATATTCTATAATAGTATAGCTTCCAGATAACTTATATACGAAAACTCTTTTATTTGTTATAAATATTCCAAAATAAACTGGGCTTAAATATCCATACGTTGTTGGATACATTGTTATCCTTTTATTTAAAAAGCTTTGAAAAAATATACCTCTATATTCTATAGTTTCATCCTTATTAAGATTAACTTTTGCTAATTTATTTAAATGTGAAAAAGCAAGTTTTCTTACAATCTCTTCATTTTTAATTTTATAAAGATCTTCTGCATATTGATTTTTACTTTCAATAGATTTCTTTTCTAATTCACTTAGCTCTTCTTCTGAGTAGTCAATTTTATTTAATAGTTTTAATACTTCTCTATCATCCATTTAAATCACATCCTTCTCTATATTTTTTAATTTTTTTCTAGTTCTAGATATTCTAGTATGAATATAGTTTTCTGAATACCTAAGCTCCTTTGCTATTTCCCTTATTGTATAACCTTCTATATACCTTTTAATAAATATTACTTTATCTTTTTCTTCTAGGTTATTTAAAATATTATCTATAATTTCTTCATCTTCTATTTTTTCTAAGGTTTTATCTTCTACTGCTGTTATTTCATCTGTATATTCAACATAATTATTATTCTTAAAATTCTTTCTCTTAATGTCTATGGCTTTATACTTAGTTATAGATATCAACCAATTTTTAAAGTTCCCCTTTTCTTCATCAAAACAATCAATATTAAACCAAATAGTTGTAAAAACATCATTATAACATTCATCTATAAAGTCTTTTTCATAGTCCTCCTTTAATATATTTCCTGCTACATAATAAACTAACTTCCCAAAGTCATTGACGAGCTTAGCGAAAGATTGAATATCTTTATTTTTAATCCTATAAATAAGTTCTTTTTCATTTATATCTCTCAAATTTACACCTCATTTCTATTTGTCTTTCTATCTATTATTCGTTTTGAATTTATGCTTTCTGTCAGTTATTATCTTTTTTTCTAAATTTATTTAAGTTATTACATTTTTTGATTCCTTAAAAATTGTAACATTCTAAATACACTTATTAACCATAGCCAAATTTTAAAATAGCTAAAAAGATATATTTTAAAACATAGTTAAAAAAATATAAAAAATAAGCAAAAGAACATATTAGATATCTATATTACGTTCTTTTACTTATTTCATATTAATATCTTATTATTAATTTCATTTACAAATATTCGATATACAATTTAAATAGATTTTTCATTTCTAATTTAAAAGTAAATTTAAATCAATTATAGCATTTACCTTTAATCCAGTTTCCTTTATATCTATTTCCTTTAAAGTCACACCTTTAAAATTTTCTTTATAAACTAAAATATTTCCATTATTAAAATCTACCTTTAAATTACTATCTGCTGGAAACCAATCCTTAATAAAATTATCTAATGCTAAATTTACAATCCAATTTGTAATTTTTAAATCTAACAATCTTACTTCCTTAATATTTAAAACCAGATTTTCATTTTCATCTAAACTAGGTATAACTTTAACTTCAATAGGTGTTTTTATCATATTAGTTACATTATAATTTACGTTAACTACTATATAGCCATCTCCTATATCAACCTTAACATCGCTCATCTTATCATTTTTAGTATGCTTTAAGTAATAATCTAAGCTATTAATGATAGCTTCTTTAGGTGCAAATATTTCTCCTTTAACACCCACAACAGGATTGTTTATAACTTCCATATTATTAGCCTGTAATCCTGCTATAGAACTTATAAATTCAATAACTTTGCTTTCATTTTTTACTACTTCCTCTTGCTCATTATCTTTTTTAACACTTTTTATATTTTTTGTATCATTCTTTTGAAAAAACAATACTGCTATCACTATTAAAAAAATCAATCCTAATGCAAATATAATATACTGTACCTTTTTGTCTTTAACACTAAACTTCATTATTATTTCTCACCTATATATTTCTTATATTTTCTTCATTCTTGGTTGATTTAGCCCTAATTACATTTAGTTATATTTTATCATATGGAGTTTAATAAATCTATAATTGCGATAGCCCTTACTTCCCTACAGCTATCTTTCATTATATCTGAATGCTTATCTGTATATATTTCTTTCACAACTTTTCTAGCTCTTATTTTATGAATGCATCTAACAGGACTTTTTAGAACATACTTTTCATCTTAAAAACATAAGAAAAACGTTTATATAAAAAATTATTTCATTAATAATAACAAATTTTTGTTAAAAATTTTAAAAAGTATAGTTTTCTGCATATTTAAATAATGAATAGAAATTTTCTATTTAATAAAACCCCTAAGAAACCTAGTAAAATCAAGAGTTCACAAGGGGCTAACGTTTCGTTAGGTCCTTTGAAAATAGAAAAAATAAAATTATAAAGTGAGGTTTATGCTATGGAAAAACTAGAAATTTTTAAAAATGACACCTTTGGAGAAATAAACATATTGGAGATTAATGGTAGAGAATACTTTCAATCTAACCAATGTGCTTTAATTCTCGGATATTCAAATCCACATGCAGCTATAAAAAGACATACTAAATATGCTTTTAAACACAATATTTTAACTTCAGGAGGAAATCAAGACGTTATATTTATACCTGAAAGTGATTTATTTAGGCTTATTGTACACTCTAAACTTCCTTATGCTGAAAAATTTGAAAGGTGGGTTTTCGAAGAAATACTTCCATCTATAAGAGCTAAAGGAATATATGCTACCCCTAAAGTAGTAGATGGAGGATTGAAAGATCCAACTACTATTGAAAATTTGCTTACAGAACTAAAAGAAGAAAGAGAACAACTAATATTTGAACTTGAAGAATCTAAAGAAAAAGTTAATTATCATGATACAGTTTTAAATAATGATTTACTAATTCCTATAACAGTTATTGCAAAAGACTATGGAATGTCAGGCATGCAAATGAATAAAATTCTTAATTCATTAAAAGTACAATATAAAATTTCTGATAAATGGGTCTTATATCAAGATTATGCACCTGAAGGATATACACACTCTAAAACACTAAATACTCCTAGTGGAAGATCTATAATAGTAACATACTGGACTGAAAGAGGACGAGCTTTTATTTATAAACTGTTAAAAGAAAATTTAGATATTGTTCCTTTAATGGAGAAATTATAAAAGTCAGGTTTATAAAACCTGACTTTTGATATTTAAAAATTAAATATTTTAGGAATCTGTTTGATTATTCAACTGTGAAATTTTTAAAGTAAAAATGCACTATTATAGTTTTGTAAATATTTCTATCTAACTACTTTTATTCTATTATATTATAAACCTCTAACTTATTTGTTGCATTATAATTTTCATCAGCTATAGTCGATCTTATATAAAATGTTTTTCCACCATTTGCCCAGCCTGCAAATGCTTTATGATGTCTTTCCTCTGTATTAGTAACTATGTTAGTTATATTTGTAATTTCTAACTTATCATTTATATTTGCAATACTTAAAGTATTATTTTGTTTTTCACCCTTTTCTAAAGCCGGTTTCAAACTACTTATAACAACTTTATCTTTATTTTCATTGATATGAAATTGAAAGAATGTACCACTATCTACATCTACAATTTTTGTAAGCTTATTGTTATCTATATCATAATTCCAGATTCCATTTTTACCTTCTGCTAAACCTGAAAATAGTATTCTACCATTTTCATAAAGCATTTCTCCCCTAATATCAATTTTAATACCATCATCTTCTGATAATATCTTAGTGAATTTATTATTTTCAATATATCCTATAGTATTTTTTGTATTATGTTCTTTAGACGGATCGAAATCATCTGAATAATACCCTTCTAAATACTGGTAGTTAACATAAATCCTATCTCCCTCTATTCCTAATATTTCTCTTAATGCTCCATCTTTATCATTATGTCTTAATTCATTAGGAATAACATAATATTTTTCATTTGGGATATCTATTACAGCTAATTTCGGATCTTGCTCACTTCCACAGAGCACTACATCTATAGTACAATTTCTATAGGAATCATGACCATCATAAAGTAAGTTACCTTGCTCTTCAATTAATTTAGTATATACAGCTGATTCTTCTAATTCCCCATCCTTATTAACAGTATATACTTTGTTATCATTTTTTATCTTAGTTGCGGAAGATCCATTATAAGAGATGTTTGTATATATTCCCCAGTCAACATTTTTATATGTCCAATTTACTTTATTATTGCTATCTAATTTACCGACGCTTACTTCTCTAATAACATCATCATTTTGGTAAATAAGTTGAATAATGTTTTCCTTTACATAAAGCATCCTATAATCAGTTCCAGGATCTATCGGCTCTGTTTCTGCAACCATTTTAATTTGAAAATCCTCATTTTTTTTATCTTTTGTGTTATCATCAATAATAACTTTTT
Organism: Clostridium sp. MB05; assembly: GCF_046581255.1. Taxonomy (NCBI): domain Bacteria; kingdom Bacillati; phylum Bacillota; class Clostridia; order Eubacteriales; family Clostridiaceae; genus Clostridium; species Clostridium sp. MB05. Next base: position 2,474,729 of record NZ_CP174370.1, read on the forward strand.
CTGTTCCCAATACTACATTCTCACTACTTCCCTTTGAACATCCTACTGGTATCATTGTTGTCATTATAACAATTAATAATACTAAATATTTTCTTTTCATATTAGCTCCTCCAATCACTTTATATCCTTAGTATAATAACTAGTTGTTATTGGAATAATATTAAGATGTTTCCAAAGTATTAAAGTTTGTAAATTTGATAATGAATTTAGATTTATTTCCATCTACCTCTACTTCTATTGTTCCATTATGTGCTTCTACGATGCTTTTACAAATATACAAACCTAATCCATGAGAATTTTTCTTATTTTTACTAGTATCCTCAACCTTAACAAAGGGTTCAAATATACTTTCCTTCTTCTCAATTGGAATAACCTTCCCTTCTGATGAAATTGAAAACATTGTATGTTCATTAATATCTTTTAATTCAATCACTATTTTACTATTATTGTTTGAATACTTTACTGCATTTTCTACTAAGTTATTCACTAATATATATAAATATTGTTTATTTCCCTTTATACTAATATCATTAGTTTCATTAATTATTTCTAATGATTTTTCCTTTATACTTATTAAGTTAGCTTGGACTATATCATTTAAAATAAATTTCAAATTAACATTTTCAAAGGAGTAATCTTCTAAATCACTTATTTGCTTTGAAATATCTAAAAGTGTACCTACTAACTCATTCATTCTTTTACTCTCAAAAATAATTCTTTTTATAGCTATAGCTTTAAATTCCTCATCTTGAAAGTTATCCTCACTTAATATTTGTGCATATCCTGAAATACTAGTAATTGGTGATTTTAATTCATGAGTTATATTTCTAAAGATATTTTTTTCTTGTTCATCCTTCCTTTTAACTTTTCACTCATTAAATTAAAAGAGTCTACTAAAACTCCTACTTCATCATTTGAAGTAATATTAATTTTTGAAGGATAACTACCTTTTCCTACTTCTGAAACTTTATTTTTAAGTAGTATTAAAGGATTAACTATCTTTGATGATAAAAAATATATAGAAATCAATATAATTAAGAAAAGTCCAGTAAAAATATAATTAACTAACTTATTGATATTTTGATTTCTTATATACTCCTTTTCATAATCATTGGCCAACATTATAACCCCTATAGCTTCTTTATTCTTACCATATATTAAGTAACTTACTTTTCCAATGATACTATTAGGTCTTCTTTCAATATCTATAATAGCCTTATTATCTTTAACTATATTCAAAGTTTCTTCTGATATCCCATATATATTTAGATCTAATTCTTTTTCATTAATTTCTCCTTTTAATAATAAGTTACCATTTAAGTCATATAAAGCTCCTTGACAATAAGCTCTATTTAAAATAAAGTTAATTACTTTATTATTTAAATCACTTACTGTGATTTCATTTTTATTAATATTATTAATAGCTAAATAATCATTTAAACTGCTAAGTGAAACCTGATAGTTTTTCTCCATATCATTTGTAATATACTCTTTAAAATTTTTATAAAAAAATTTATTTAATATTATATTGGATATAATTATGAATACAATGAAAATTACGGATAATACTACTCCATATTTACGCCTTATTGTTAGCATTACTTTCCTTTAACATATAACCCACTCCAAAAACGGTTTCTATGTTAACTTCCTTTTTTAACTTTTGACGTAATCTTGTTATATGTACATCTATAGTCCTTGTATCTCCAATAAAATCATATCCCCAAACTAAATTTAATAAATCATTTCTTGAATAAACTCTATTTTTGTTTTTTGTTAAAAATAATAAAAGATCAAATTCCTTTGGTTTAAGTTTTATTTCTTCACCATTACATTCTACAATTCTACTCTGTTCATAAATCCTAATGTTACCACTAGAAATATTTTTTTTAGTATTATTTTGATTTGCAATTTCTTTTTTTCTCCTTAAAGCTACTCTAATCCTTGTTATTACTTCCCTAATATCAAAAGGTTTTGTAATATAATCATCTGCGCCTAATTCAAGACCAAGAATCTTATCTGTAATATCAATTCTTGCTGTAAGCATAATTATAGGTATCTTATAATTTGAAATTTCCTTGCAAATAGAAAATCCATCTATATCACCTAACATAATATCTAGTAATATTAAATCTGGCTTAAAGGTTTGTATATCATCTTCTACTCTTAATCCATTATCATTTATCTTAACTGTGTACCCTTCTTTAGTTAATGAAAACATTAATATCTGGCTTATATCTTCATCATCTTCAATAATTAATATATTTTCTCTCAAATTATCACCCCTTTTATTACCATTATATATTCTTTGTTATTTTTTTACTAGTTTTCTAGTTATTATAATTTTTTAATGTTTTTAAATAGGATTTCGCCCCTTAATACCGTTAGATATTTTAACTCAATAAATTATTCAAGTAAGAATGCGCTATTATAGTTTTGTAAATATTTCTACCTAATTACTTTTATTCTACAATATTATAAACCTCTAACTTATTTGTTGAATTATAATTTTCATCAGCTATAGTTGATCTTACATAAAATGTTTTTCCACCATTTTCCCAACCTATAAATGCTTTATGATGTCTTTCCTCTGTATTAGTAACTATGTTAGTTATATTTGTAATTTCTAACTTATCATTTATATTTGCAATACTTAAAGTATTATTTTGTTTTCCATACCTTTCCATAGGCCGTTTTAAACTACTTATAACAACTTTATATTTATTTTCATTGAAATGAAATTCAAAGAATGTATCACTATCTACATCTACAATTTTTGTAAGCTTCTTGTTAGCTATATCATAATTCCAAATTCCATTTTATCTTCTTCTAAGCCTGAAAATAGTATTCTACCATTTTCATAAAGCATTTCTCCTTTTGAGTTGTATCAAATTAAAGGTGGAAGAAAAACTATAGGTGTATATAACATTCAACTACTTTAATAAAGGATTTTAAAACAAGAAGTTCAATATATGTGTAAATAGTAAAATTTTCTTTAATTTTACTCTTACTTGTGTATAATTAAATATATATATTAACAAATATTGGTTAAATTTTGTTCGCTATAATCGTAAAAAACAGGGGGAATAAATATGGCAAAAAAGATATTTTATGCTTTACTTATTGGTGCGGGGGTAGGTTTAACAATAACATTTTTGTATGGAAACTTTATAATATCTATAAAAGTTGGAGGTATTGTTTTATCACTATGTATGCTAATTAGTGGACTAATACTTAATTTTAAAATTAATCGCAAAAAATAAGTTAATGTATTATTTTAAATAGCAATCCTAATATAATACGAGGCTAAAGGATGTCCAAATGAACATCCTTTAATTTAGCCAGATTTAAACATTATTTTAAAACAAAGCGTTAGCAAATAAATTATAAAAGAAATGGAGAGAAAATTTTATGGAAATAAGAAAAGTTTTGCAAAATGAAATAGATATTTTCTTTGAACTTATTGGTGAAGTTGAATATGATCTTTTTAATATAAAAAATGAAGAGCATATTAATTGGCTAAAAAAGAAAATTGATAGACTTTATTATAATGGAGCCGAGTTTTTCGGAGCATTTAGTGAAAATAATGAGATACTAGGTATTATTACTATATTAGTAGATGTACCACCAGAAGGAATTAATGATGGTTATAATAGTTGTGAAGTTATAGAAATGGGAATAAACAAAGGTATTAGAAATAAAGGATATGGGTCACAGTTATTAAAATATGCCGAAAACTATGCAAAAAATCAAAATGTCTATTGCATGTATATGCATACATATGCTGGTGATTACGATGTAATAGCATTCTATGGTAAGAATGGGTTTGTTCCAGTTGGTATTATACCAGATATATATGGGCCTAAAAATGAAGGTATGTTATATATGAGAAAAATAATAAGATAGTAATACCCCTATATAAATTAGTTTTACTGAACAGTTTTAATATTTAGTGACATAACTTTGTGTTAATGTGCATTAGTTTTTATCAAGTAATTATATACATAGAAATTTATCTATTAGTACCTTTTTAAAATATATTATCTAAGATTTTTGATTATAAGGAATAAAAAAACTCTTAATTAATGTCAAGTCTCTTAATGGAATATTATTTATAATGGTGAACTTTAATGGTAACTAAAGGAGGTAATATTATGAAAGAAAAAATAATTAAATTTATTCTTATTATAAGTTTTTATATAATTATGTTTGCTTTATGTATTTTAGGAATTAAAACTATATTTTTTATGAACTACTATGAATGGATGAATGTTGTGTTATTCTTAATCTCTGTTGCAATAGCTTCTTTGGGTGTTTATCAACTTATTAGTAGAAAATTTAATTTCAAATACTTGGGTGGAAGATCAGTAGGTGCTATTATTCTTTCAAGCATAATATTTATTCTCCCACTTTTTTATGTTAATGCTTTTAATAAAACACTCTTTAATAGTTGTAAGGATAGTGAAGCTTTATTAGAAAAAAAACTAGCATTAATTCAATCTAAAAACTCTGTCGAATCAGTAGAAATTGTTAAAGATACGCTTATTCAAAATAGTAATAATATTACAAAGGATTATAATGTCATTACTGATAATAACTTAAACATTTATTATGGGATAGGAGATTATTCAGAAAGTATAGAGGTTATCAAAGATGTAGTATCTTCTGCTAAAACTAACAAGTTAACAAAATATCTAAAGAAATTCCAAGATACTGAAGCAAACATTGTTATAGTAAATGAAATTAATAAAATCAATACCTTTATTGATAATAATGCTGCCGCTTATTACGATCCACTTACAGGAAACATAGTTCTCCAGTCATTGTCAAAATATAATTCACTTAAGGAATATGAAGGTGTAATTTTCCATGAGTATGTACACTACGCTTTGGACCTAGAGCTGAAAGATAAATTCGAAAATATACCTGAACTTCCTAAATGGTTTAATGAAGGCTTAGCTACCTATCTAGCCGAAATATATTATGGACCTGAAACAAAAGAATTTAATATAGTTCCTGTGGTTGGAGATATTACAGATGACTCTAATTTCAACAAAGCTAACGCTTTTAACTACTACCAATATTCTAAATACCTACTAAAATATATGTTTGAGAAAGGTGGTGATAATTTTATAATTAATTTATTTGATGATATGAAAATTACCAATGATATATATAAATCAATAGAAAATATTCTAGGAGAAAGTTTTGATGAAATAGGGATTAATATGCTTTAAAATTACTTAAATTAGTTATTATAAACTAACAGATAAGCTTCAATTTATCGAAGTGATTAAATAGAATTTTATGTGAACAATTTGATACTATTATTCGTTAAAGTAAGTCTTTTAAAATATTTTTGTCTATAAGAAGAAATAGGGTTTTAACAACCCTATTCTGCAAGATCATATTCCATAACAATTTCTCCTGGACCTATAACAAGTACAACATCTTCATTAGTTAGAAGTTTAGTAGCTGTTATATCATTAAGATTCAAGTCAGTATATAACTTTAAGTATTTAAGAGGTGATAATACTATTACTGTCATGTTATCTGGACTTATATTTCTAAATTTAGCATTAACTTTTTGTGAAATTTCAGATCTATGAATGCCTTCTTTTAATACTTTAGTTTTAGTTTCTGCATGGGCTTTTGTAGTAATAAGAGAAATTGCTAATAATAATGTAAATATAAACTTTTTAATTGGAATCAACTCCTTTGTTATTAGTATGCATAGAATTAATAAAAATAAACTCAATAACTAGTATTAAGGAGTTGTAAAATAAGTGCAGAAATGCAAATAAGATAGAAAAGAAAGTGTGTTAATGAAATAAAAATTCTAAAGAATAATTTTAATATATTACGAAGACACAATTAAATATAAATTAATGAAAATACCGTATTATTCAAATGAATATGCGGTATTTTTTAGTACGCAATTCAAATATATTATGAACAATTTGAATTTATTGCGAATAAAAAATTGGGCAGGATGAAATGTTAACGGGTTTACTTCTGGGGTACAAAAATCAATCTCATAGTATATTTTTAATGAGAATTCACGTTTTCTATAAATTAAAAGATATAATAATAACAATAATAATATAATGAAAAGAGATATAAATTAATTGATAAACGATAAATTATGTGTTAAAATCATTTTATCATTAAATCAGTGAGGTGCTTTAAATGAATGTTAAACAAGGTTCAACCACTTTCTTAAAGGTAATTATTTTTCTGCTTGGTATTGCGATGCTTGCTTTGTGTATCTTTTGGTTACCTAGCCTAGCCATTAGAGAACCAAAAGCACATCCAGGGGACTACTCGCTATACCCCTTATTAGGATATGCGTATGGATGCTGTATTGCGTTTTCTGTTGCATTGTATCAAGCTTTTAAAATATTAATCTATATTGAAGGGAACAATGCTTTCTCCGAGTTATCACTTAAATCTTTGAAGGTCATAAAGAAATGTGGGTTAACAATCATCATCTTCTTCGTGTTAGGGATAATAACCTTAAAGGTAATTTCTAAAATCTCAGGAGATGACCCAGCAGGTCCTATATCATTAAGTATAATGAGTATTTTAGCAACAAGTATCATCACCGCTATTGTGGACGTGCTTGAAAAATTATTAAAAAATCTTCTAGATACGAAACCAGAAAATGATTAACGTTTTGATGAAATTCAATTAGTGAGGTTATTTGCTTAGAGAATTACATTGATATTAATCATTTTTGGAGAGAGCATTGGAAGGACATTTACCATCAGAAGTAAGAATAAAAATTGAGAATATATTAAATTCGTAATTTTCTTATATTACGAACATAAAATTAAATATAAAAGAATAATTTCAAGATTTTAGATAAATTCCAATTTAGTAATTATTTAATATTAAACTTTATTGTAACGTTAAATAATTTTAGAGCTCCACACAACTATTAATACTAGCAACATAAAAAGACTGCCTTAACGGCAGTCTTGAATTACTTTCATTTTATTTTGAACTCTTTTTAATTATATTATTTTAATCTAAGCCTAAACTTTTCTTTAGTTCATTCGTAATATCGTATGCGCTATGCTTCATTGGTATTACATAATCATCATTTTCTCCATGTATAGGTGTCCATACTTGTGCATAGAAAGGATTCTTTTTAGCTATATCACCATAATGCCATTCATTTCTTAAACACTCTGGACACCAATGTCCACCATGTAATACAGCATTTGTTGAAAGCATAAATTCATGTCCATCTGCACATCTCCATTTAATTGGTGTATATATATCTAAAACTTCCTTTTCTAAGCACTCTCCCCCACGGAATTTTGCTGCCTTATTTAGATCCTCAATAGTTAAATTTTCTATGCCTTTTTCTTCATCATATCCATGATTTAAATAAGTTACCTCTTCACTTGGATGGAATAATTCATAGCCTTCCTCTACACTTTTGATAGCCTTTTGTTTTTCTCTTGATCCAAAGAAAGCATTAATCCAATCTTCTTCGTTATTTTCAAACATCCAATAAGTTCCCATTTCTTTATGACCTATTGCGATATTATTATCTTTCATTTGCTCTACTGTTGGAAACATTGCTCTAACCATTGGATTTGCTGCCATAAGCTCCATTTCTTCTTTTACTGATGCCCAATATTGTTCAGCAGGAATACAGCGAAAATGTAACATTTGGTCTAATTTATCTGCATCTGAATAATAATGACCATGGAAATTATATTGTGCCATCATTCTTGTATCATACAAATCAGTAAACTTAATTCCAAATGCTCCAAGTTGCAAATCCATCAATTCCCAAGTAGCTAAGCGATATCCTTTTCCACTACTTAAATTATATGCTTTTCTCCAAAATTCTTCTGGAACCCAATCTTCACAAAGATTAGCCATACATATTCCTGATTCTATAGAAGTACTCCACTCTAATACATTATTTGGAGGCTGATGGAATACTATAGGTTCATCTTTAGCATTTTCATTGCTTGGATGTTGTCCTGTTTGACGTATTGATACCCAATGCTTCAGTCCTGAATCAAAAAGTGCCATTTCTGAAAATACCTTTGACATTCCATAATAGTCAAAAATAGAAGAATTAATTGGGTCACCAACTCTTCCCCAATGGATTGGTGCTGTTCTTCCACCAGTCATTGCTACTGTTGCAACATATGCAAAATGTACTTTATCTGGATCAGGTTGTGCTTTAATAGCCTTTATTATATTTAAAGTAGAACCTATATTAGTGTAAAGTGTCTCTTTAGGATATTTATCAGCTGCTGGAGATACCATAGCACCTATATGCAATACATAATCTGAACCAGTCACACCTTTTAAAATAGTATCGTAATCAGCCATATCACCCCAAATAACTTCTAAAGAAGGACATGCAAATTTTTTCATTATTTCTTTATTTTTTTCTGATGGTCTTGCAATAGCTCTTACTTTAAATCTGCTACTCCTTGAAAGCAATTGTTTTAAAGTCTCTTTTCCCATAATTCCTGTTCCACCAGTAACAAAAACTACTTTTTTAGGTTCTAATGCTTCTTCATGAACCTTAGGATCATCAAAAGTCATAGCTACATCAAATGCCTCTCTAGTAGCATTCAAAGCTTTTCTTGCCATTGCTGCATCTCCAACTGCAAAATATGCTACTCCATTTTCTCTACATGCATCTTCTAACTCTTTTCCATCTCTTGATTTTGATCCAACTGCCATAACAACATAGTCACAAGGATAAGATACTTTTTCTTCATTCTTAATTCCAATAACTTTTCCTTCTTTTATTTCTGTTACTTTTACTTCTGTTATAGGAGTAATACCTGAAGCATATATATTTTCTGTTACACATATTTTTCTTGTAGTTCCCATATCTTGGCAGAAGTCTTTAAGCATCTCTAAAACAGTTACTTTTCCACCTTGTGATGCAAGGTATTCTGCAACTTCCATTCCAACTAATCCACCACCAATTACAACAATTTCCCCTGAAGCTTTTTCTTTTCCATTAAGAACATCATGAGAGTTTAATACAAATGGTAACTGAGCTCCTGTAATTTCTGGAATAATTGGTTCTGCTCCAATGGCATTAATAAGTGTGTGAGGTTTTATTTCTTCAATAATACCCTTTGTAACTTTAGTATTTAATCTTAATTCTACACCTAGTCTTTCTGCTTTCTTAGCCATACTTTCAACTGCTATCTTCATTTCTTCTTTTCTTGGAGCTTCTCCTGCAGTTAAAAATTGTCCTCCCAATACTCCTGTTGATTCACATATTATTGGATTATGTCCACGCATTTTTAATATTATAGCAGCTTCTAAACCAGCTATTCCACCACCAGCAATCAATACTGTTTCTGCTTTTTCAGCTTTATTTATTTTACATATTCCCTCCCTACCAAGGGCTGGATTTCTAAGACATGTGATTTGTTCTGCATTCACATTTTCACAGCAATCGTAACAACCTTGATTACAGCCTACACAATAATCAATATCTTCAAGATTTCCTAAACGTGATTTTTCACAGAAATTAGGATCTGCTAATTGAGCTCGTCCCATTACTACCATATCAACTTTATCATCTTCTAAAATTTGCTCTGCTAATTCAGAAGTATTTATTCTACCTACACCAACTGTAAGCATACCTGTTTCTTTTCTAATTCTTGCTGCATTTTCAATGTTGAATCCTCTAGGTAAATCTATTGGAGGAACTTCATATTTTAATCCAGCTGTTAAGATATTTCCTCTTGAGATATCAAGTACATCTACCCCATTATCTTTTGCAAGGTTACAGAATTTAATAACCTCTTCTATTGTAAGTCCATTTTCTAAATAATCATCATGAGCATCTATACGCATAAATATTGGCATAGTACCTGGTATATTATCTCTTACTGCTTTAATTACTTCTAATGGAAATTTTGCACGATTTTCAAAAGAACCACCATAATCATCAGTTCTCCTATTTATTCCACCTGAAAGAAATGAATGAGGAAGATAATTATGTCCTGCATGTATTTCAATGCAATCAAATCCTGCCTCGTAAGCTCTCTTTGCTGCTGCCCCATAACTTGCTACTACCTCTTTAATTTCCTCTATAGTTATCCCTGGTAATATAACCTCTGCACTTACTGGCATATCACTAGCTACTAGTATTTGCGCAGTTTTGTCACTACCAACAGCTAGGCTACCTTGCCATAATTGAATTCCAGCTTTACCGCCAGCTTCATGAATAGCATCTGTCAGTTTCCTAAATCCAGGAATATATTTATCATCACATATTGCTAAATATCTTCTTGGTGCACTCTTTGCATGGACACTTGTGACTTCAACCATACTAAGACCTGTTCCACCTTTAACTCTTTCTACATGATATTGAATTAACTGATCATTTACCATTCTAGAGTTTCCAGCAAACTTTGTTCCCATAGCAGGAAAAATAATACGATTTTTCAGTTCCATTCCTCTAATTTTAATTGGTGAAAATAACTTATTAAACATACTAATACCTCCTTACCTTAGCCATCCAAAAATAAATAATAAGTCAAAGATGTGAAGGAAATTTTGAGTTAGACAAGGAAACAGGTTCCACATATAGCAGAGCTATCTAAGGGTTCTGTTGACGCAGTATAACACAAAATAGACGAGCATACTGACTTATTTATTTTTTGAAGATGTCTTATATAAAAATTCTACAGTATAACGTTTATGGATAGTCAATAAGTTAATTTACTAAAGTAATATTCCCACCAAATACTGGTATGTATAAGTTTCCCACCATGGTATAATATTTTTGTAACCTATTTATTAATAATTAGAATAAAAACTGTACATTAAGGTAACAGTTTACTTGGGGAGATTTTGTATGAAAATAAATGAAGTGGTAAAAAAAACTGGTCTTAACAAAAGAACTATTCATTACTACATAGAAGAAAATTTAATTACTCCGGAAGTTAATTTAACTAATGGTTATTATATTTTTTCAATAGATGATATTAATAAATTAAAAACTATAAAACAATTACGGTTAGCTAAATTTTCTATCTCTGATATTCGTTGCATATTGAAATATCCTAATACAATTCATTTTTATCTCCAAAGACAAACTGAAAAGTTAGAAGAAGAGTATGTTTTGCTTGGTAAAAAGATTGAATGCTTAAAGACTTTAAATAATAAATTACCTTTATTTGTTTCTTATGATGACTTAAGTAATCACATTGAAAATATTATTTTTCCAACACAAAAACCTACTTTAAATATTTCAAATAATTTAAATGATTCTAAATTAATTTCATTATATTTGTGGGGTAATTTTTTATATGATCTTCCAATGACTGAGTATCGTCAGTTTTTATGGGATAAAACTCTTAAAACAATGGCTAATATTAATGATTCAAATATTCTTTTATTAAAAAAGTATCTATATTCCCTTTCGGCCTCTGAAATAGATAAGGAATTTACAAAACGTAATATTCATATAAATGAGGTATGTAGTATAAATAAATCTGATTATGAAAAATACGTAAATAAAATGAAATTGCAATTATATGAGATATTAAAAGAACCTCAGCATCAACTTCAATGGAAAAATGCTTATTATTCTTACTTTTTACCTAGTATTTGTATTTTTGATTCTAAAGTTAATCAGTTAATGACTGAATTAAGTCCTCGCTTTTCAACTTATAGTGAAAATATACATGAGTGTTGTGATCTATTATATCAATGGCTATATACAGAAAGTGGAGATTCATTAAGAATAGAACTTAATGATAAGCTTAATAATTATATTAATATAAAAGACTATCATCATGGTCAGCTGGCTGCATTAGCTAATTTTAGCAGTTTATAATAAGAAAGCTTTAGATAATATTTTACCTAAAGCTTTTTATTATTGCTCATTTTCTATTACTTTTCTAAGTTTTGTAGATACTATTATCTTGAAAATCTCCAGTTCTCTTTATTTCATCTGGAAAGTTACCCCATAAGAAATAACCAACTTGTTCTGGGGCATATATATGTGAAATCTCTATTTTTAAATGTAATAGTTCTGCTATCGTACTTTTTCCACTACCAAAAGCACCATTTATCCATATAATCATTTTCTACCTCATAAATTTAAACAATCTTATTGATAAATTGGAATTTAACAATATTGTATAGTTGTTATCTATTCAATAAATAAGCATCTATATATGATTTTTATAATCTAGCAGCATTGCCAATCATACATTACTTTTGAAAAATCCTTATTCTTCAAAGCTTCCTTTGGAATAGAAAAAACACAGTTTCCAGAATCTCCAAACATAATACCGCATTCATCATCTATATCCAGCTGCAATAAAAGAAAATCATCATCATTAAAACCTAAATAATCATTCTGCACAAAATAAGGATAACCTCCAACTCTACTGTCACAGCTATAACAATCATCACTCAGTCTCTCATATTCTTCTTCTGAAAGCTCATTCTTAAAAACTTTTTCAAATAAATCTAATGAAGAAGACATAGGCATTTCCCTTATTTCAAAATACATTTTTCCGTTATTTGAAAAAGGTAGACCTTGATTATATTCTTCACTATTTTCATAAGGATTTTTCTTTATTAATTGTACTTCATTTTCTTCATAATCTTCTATATATTTTACTACAATAGGACTTTCTAAACCAAACATATCATCATTTACAATAAAAAATTGCAATAACCCTTTTTCTGGTAAATAATCCAACTTTTCAAGGTCTGATAGATTTATTTGTGCTAAAAATACCATAGGTTTTCCCTCCTCATCTACTGGATAATCTCTAATATTTTTTAAATATGGACATCCACCTAGTTTACTCTCCCATGGTTTTGTTTCTTCACATCTAAAACTTATCTCATTACTATACCTAAAAGTTCTTTTTATTATATTTTCATGCTCTTTTAAAATCTCAGGAATTTCATATTTAATCAATTTATCTCCTCCCATATGTTCCAATTTAATCCCCATTTACTCTTTATCATAATTAATTTTAAGAAGCTCCACTCCTTACTGTGAATATATATCTTTTAGCGTTCTTCTACAAATTCCTATTTCCCAATCTACTCTACATATTGGAATTTATCTATTATTATTATAAGTTATAATGATATGCCCAATACCAAAAAGTATTGCTGTTATTATCAATAAAACCTTGCCTTGTATTATACCACTAGATAAAAATATTATTGTTGGAATAATAGCAAGTGACATTGCTTTTTCCATTGTTGATTTTCTAAAATATAAAAACCATACAAAACAATATAGCACTACTAGTACACCTGTTAAAATCATATATACAATCTTCCCATTATTAAACCAATAACCAAACTCTAATAATGATATATTAAAAATCATTAATCCCATTGAACCAAATCTTCCTATCTGCTCAATGATTTCAACTGCCTTATTATGATATTTACTTTCAAAGTTTTTCTCTTTAATTGCAAATATAACATTAGGTATCATAACTATTGCCATAATAATTAGGCCATAAATATTCATCCACTCTGCTACTCCTTATCTTTATTATATTACTCAACCTTAAATTGGAATTTTAAAATATATACTAAAAAATCATTTACCTAATTGAAACAATAAACTTTGATGTACATTTGCATTCCCTTTATCAATTAATTCTACTGATTCTTTCCCCCCTAAGATAAGCGATGGTACAAAGAAATATATATCATTTGGTTTTAAATTTCCTTTAACAGCATATGCTTGGTCAAATAATTCTTTTCTCAATATTTTACTGTAGTTAACTTCATCTACAATATATGATTTTAAAAAATCCTCTAAGCTGTATGAACATACTGTAATGTTTCTATAATGAATATTAAGAATACAGATATCCTCATCCACTTCTGATAATTTTCGATAATAGAAAATATCTCCAAAGCTAGTTACCAAAATAGGCAACTTTGAGAAATCTTCTTTTCCAAGCCATTCATATAGATTTTCCATATAGTCAAGTGGATTAATAACCTTTATTATTCCATTACCGTAATTGCCAAATCCATATTCTTTCCAAAAGTGCAATAATTCAGATGGTAATATATCCTCAAATTGCTTCAGTTCCTCTTCTGTAGGTTTTACCAAATCATCAGATGGCTCAAATACCATTGTAAATTGTAAAAAAATATTATTTAAGGCGCTATTTTTATCCATATTTTTTTTCTTAAATTTATCAAACAATCCCATTTTCATTTCTCCTTTAATCAACAACTTATCTAACTTACAAATTACTATTTATCTAACTAATATTAAAATAATCTTTATTTCATATTATATTATTTTTTAAAATTAATTTAAATTCCTTGATAAATTGGAATTTGACGAACACTGAGTATGCTCATAATCCTTATATAAATATCATTTTTTTATCTTGTTGATTATTCTTAAGCAACCATCAAGGTGTAACATCTGATGTCTTGAAAAAGGCATTAACAACAATCCTGCAAAGGTTTTGTTGCACCAATAATCAACAAGCCAAAAAGCATTCTCATCAGCTGAAACAGTGTGAAGTTTCAATAACTCTGTTTTTCTCTCGTCATATACTTTAGTTTTTGAATCTTCATAACTCATATCTTTTATTATATTATTTGTATTAGTTAAAACATCCGCTATATAATTTCTCAATTGATTTATATCTAACATTATACTGAATTCAACTAATTTATCACATGATATCTCATTACCTGTAGTTATAATAGGAGAATTCAGTAATTTGTCATAATTCTTTGTAAAGAAAATTTGTTCTTTTGCTGCAATTAAAGTATTTGATGTAATATCTTCAATACGAGTCATATGATATAGATAATATGCTATCGTCTTATCATTAGTAAGCGGCATTTTCGTAAAATCCTCAAAATTACAAGTTGCAAATATATACTCATACATTGACTCCAATTCATCTCTAAGTTTAAGTAGTTGTTGTTTCCCAAGTTCAAAAGAGTTTTTTATCTTTATATTTGTTTGAAATAACTTGAAAATTTCTGAACGTTCCTGTTTGCTTTTCATCAAATCACTCCTTAGACTCTTTTATTGGAATTATTTAAATAATTTTCACTTCAAATTCCTATTTTCCAATCTAATCTACATATTCGAATTTAGCTATGGATTGCTTTAATATATCGTGTATTTTTTATAATCAAATCTGATTTCCACCAATTCTTACTAATGTTCCACTGTTCAGGATAATCTTTCCATGACCATGTAATACCCCATGTACCATCTGATTCTTGAGTATTTAAAATAAACTCACATTCATAATCGCATATTTCTTTATTATCCATATAGAAATCACTTGTTTTAGTGCCTATGAATAAAGATGGTTTACATACGTAGTCAACTGCCCACTTTGATGTGTCGTATGTTATAACATGTTGAATCTGTTCGTGTAGTAAAGCACTGAATTCCTCTATATCCAAAAGATCATTCATTGAGCTTTCTTTTATATACTCATACAATTCAACAAAGCAAGAAACAGTGTGCATAGATTCCATAGGAAAATGTAACTTAAAATAACTATATGCTTCTTTAGCAAGAACACAGGCCAACTCAAAAAGTTTGCTATTTTTATCTTCAAATTTCAATATAAAACCAATAAGGCATGCTGTAGGATTATATGATGTTTCCTGATGAGGCTCGAAACTCCACCATGGTGCATGAGGATAATCATTGTTAGTAGACACTGTATTTGACCATGTATGTCCATCAAAATCCTTTCCCAATGACAAGTAATTTAATACTCCTTGTATAATTGGGTGATTTTTATCATTCAGATTTATCTCTTTAATGATTTCCGTGGCAACCCATGTTTGCACTGGAGATGAATTAGGATTCCAACAATCTGGCTCAAGTGCATTCCCAAAGCCTCCATCCTCATTTTGGTATGCAATTAATGCTGTCAGAACATCTTCCTTGCTCCCGTTTTCAAACAGGTATTTCCATCTTGCTATATCAAGTGGTCTAGCATTCTTATAAATAAAGTTTCTAGCATTTTCATAGTACATAATCAAACCTCCATTTAGTTTCTATGATAAATTACTATTTTCTAATCTACATATTGAAATTTGTTAATCAATATGCTTTCGTAACCAATGCCTGAATACATTCAACTGTTCTTCTGTATGAAAGTAATGTTCTCCTGCGTCCATGACTTCTAATCTACAACAGTATTTTTTAACAAAATAATTAATAGTTTCAAATTCACACAATTCATCCTTTGCTCCATACATAATATCTGTATCTGTGTTCCATGTATTAATAGGATGTTGTTTTACATAACAGAAGTAATCCCAATACAGCTTTTGCCCAATGGGTGTTTCTATAGTCATTTCCTTTTGCAAACGCTCTGGTGTTACATTAAACCATATCATCATATTTTCAATAATTCTTTCCATATTAACTACTGGTGATAAAAATAATGCCTTTCTCAAGATATCATTTTTATACGCTAAAAGACTAAAATAAGCTCCCATACTACATGCAAACAAACTCACTTCTTTCCAATGTTCTTTTGCATAGTTCATAATTATAGATAACTCACTAACGCAAAACTGTACTTTGCAAGGAGTACTATCACTTTTTCTTTCACCATGTTCTGGTAAATCAAAACTTAGCACTTGATAACCTTTTTGACGTGCTTCTTCAGCTAAAATTTGAATCACAACATCTTCCTTGTTTGACATATTTCCATGTACTGCAATAAAAAGTTTTTCACTCTTTTCTCCCCACAAAACTGCAGGAATATTACTAATATTAAATTTATCTTTAAACATATTTCCTCCATAATTTATAGAGGTAAAACCCTCCATAAAAGCTCTTTATTTTTCTTGTTTATCATAATAAAATCCTCCTTTCTCAGTTAATTCTATATAAAGTCTGTTAACTGCAAATTTACTATTTATAATACTCAACCTTAAACTGGAATTTATTTTTCTAAACCACACTTCCTATATATATCTAAAATTACTTGTTGCTTTCCTCTAATATAAGAATCAATATCTTGATGATATTTTAATGCCATTTTCTTTTTTATTTCACCATATGTATCTCTTTCTTTTTTATGATTTCTAAGATAATCTCTAAAAGTAATATGACGATATAGTTCTTTATTATCTTTATTACATACATATAAATGATGTGTCATTAAATGCGGCTTATTAATATATCTAAATGCCTCTCTACCGTGTATGCCTAAATCCCCTTCATATATATAGCCACGACTTTCTAATAATCCCTTAACTTCTTCAAAGTTTTTATCAATCACAATATCAATATCTATAATTGGTTTTGCACATAATCCTTCTACTGATGTACTTCCAACGTGCTCTATTGAAACAATTTTTCCTGATAAGACTGTTAATAGCTCATTCTTTATACTTTTAAATTCCTCTTTCCATATTGGATTGTAATCTTCTACTACTACATACTTAGTCTTCATCAATAGTCTCCTTTACAAATTACTATTTTTCTTATTCATATCATCTTCTAAAGAGTAACAACTGTTATTATATTAAAATAATAACAGTTGTTGTTTTGCTTATAATATATTACATTACTTTAATTATCTAAATTTTCTTTTTAAATTTAATTCTATTCACCGAATCCATCATATTCATAATAAATACTTGTATCTCTTTCAGTACTTCTATTTAATATAAAATCTGGTAGAGTATCATTAAAAATGAAGTCGTTAAGTATTAATGCATTTTTATATCTATCCATTCTTAAAACTAAATTTCCATCTACTTCTTCATCTACACAAAGCTCTGGCGCTGGTATGCTAAGTTGTTCCGTATCTAAACTTGGGAATTTAAAAATAGTATATGCCATATTTAAACATTCAACAAGCTCCATATTAGTTCTAAGATAATCTAACATCTTATTTGCTATCCCAAAATACTTGATAGAATTAGTATTCTGTAGCTTTTCAGCAACTTTTAAAAGTACTTCTCTTTGTCTTTCAGCCCTTTCAAAATCATCTCCAACACCTTTTCTTATTCTTGCATAAGATAAAGCTTGTTTACCATTTAAGGTTTGAAGCCCTGGTTTTTCTACTGAACAATTATTTCCACCAGTATCAATGCCTATGTACTTGTTTAATTCGTGTAATTGATATTCTTGAACGTCAATATCTATTCCACCTATTTGATCAATTATAGCTTCAAAACCTACAAAATTTATCATTGCATATTTTTCTATATTTAAATCATAATTATATCTTATGGTATCCATTACAAGTTCTGGTCCACCTAAACTAAATGATGCATTCATCTTATCTTCCCCATAGCCTGGTATATATACTAATGCATCTCTATATAGAGATGTTAATTTCACTTTTTTATTATTACTATCTAAAGTTGCAATAATCATAGAATCTGATCTTTGATCTCCTGAATCAAAATTTATTCCATCAGCACCGATTAATAATACATTGGTAATTCCATCAACTTCCTTATAGTCAATAGTTTCTTCCTTTGGCTTAACAGGAGTTTCTATATCTGTTACCACTGTAGGTTTATTTTTTCTATATATCTTGCCTCTAACATATAAGTATCCTGACCCAATTAATATTAAACAAACCATAAATAACGAAAAAACAATGATAAAAATTTGTTTAGATTTATTTTTAGTTTGTTTACTATTTTTATTTTTCATCATATCACCCTTCAATAATCCCCTTCATAATTTGGCTTAGAATCACTATTTTCTGTCTTGTATGAACTAAAATTTTATTTGTTATTCTTGAAACTAGGCCCCACGCAGATTTTGCCAGAACCCTTTAAATATTTAATTGTTCAGAAAGCTGCGAAAAAGAAGTCTCAATTCTTCGACGAGCCTTAAAGATAATCTGCCTAAATTGCTTTGAAACTTTAACTTACAGTTATATAATACTATTCCATATAATTATTAACTAATTCATAACATCTTTCCTTAGTACTAACTCCTAAGGAAGATGTTCTTACTAGTGGTTCCATAGTCCCACCCTCTACTTCCTTTGCAGCATCATCAGCTTTTTTATCTCTTTCTTCTATCCAATTCTTTTCTTCTAATATAAGTTTGTCTTTTTCTTCTTCAGAAAGTGTACTAATTATTTTCGAGTAAACCTCATTTAACATTTCATCCCATGCTATATATATTTCTGATTCAGCTTCTCGCATCTCAATTGTTGTTCCTGCTAATTTATCCTTTAATTTCACCTTTAATTTTTCATCTAAAGTATTCATTTTATCTAGATATTCTTGTTTACTTAACGTAATAGTTTTATCTTCATCTTTTTCTTTTATTTCATCTTTTATTGTAGTTTCATTCTCTTTAGAAGTATTATCTTCATTAATAATTTTATTACCTTTTTCAGTAACTATTTCTTTATCCTTATTTCCTTGTACTTCCTTGTCATTATTTCTATTACTACATCCAACCAATAAAAATACACTTATACCTACAACACAAACGATTTTCCTAATAAATTTACTCATTTTACAAATTCCTTTTATAACCTTATTTCTCTACATAATTATACCATTTTTTCATTTTATATACTATATATAGCAAAAAAATATACTAATGCTATAATTCATTCTAGCAATTAGTTAAAACCTCTTCATCACCTAAAGTTGTACTTATAATTATCAAATTATCTTTTTTTATAAATATTTTTTATCATCCTATAAATTCACCCGTTTTATTAATACTTTAAATTTCCTATTTATATTTTAGTTAATTATACCATTATTTTGAAATATAGACTATAAAAACAACTTCCAATAAGCTCTACTTATCGGAAGTGAATCATAATATATAATTTCAAATACTGTAAATTGATTTATTCTTGTTTGTTTTCATAGCAATATCTTATTATAGGAATGCTTAGTAGAATTATAAGAACTGGAATAAATAATAATAAATAAGGTGACCATATTCTTATTCCTAGTACATGATATATATTTGTACGAAATTCATGTAATAATTTTTACATAAATTAAACTTATAATGTATCAATAAATTTATAAACGTTTTCTGACCATTCCCATATATCTTTGTTTTTGCTATCCATATAATACACTCTATTTTTAATATCATCAGTTATTATACTTTCAAACTTATCTCTATATAACTCTGGAATTATAATTGCAAACACATTATCTTTTAATGTTAATTCATCTTTAATTTTCAGTGGATGGTATCCATCAAAAATAGCATTATGATGTTTTACTAATTCATCATATTTGAAAAAGAAACGCACTCCTGGGGTAAAACCCTTATTTAAATCTTCTTCATTAGGTTCACGCTCTAATTTTCTTTCCATAACAAGTCTATCACCGGCCTGACAATTTCCCCAAGATAGCATTAAGTATTCAAAATAATCTGTAGGGTCTTTTGCTGCATTCCTTGGTTCTAATTTTAATTCCTCCGCTGATATGTTTCTTGCCTTAACGGCAGAAAGTATACTTCCACCTTTAATAATAGATAAAGCATTTTCAACTGGTGCTGTGTGACAAAGATACTTAGTTATACAGCCTTTTTGTTTACATGCAGTACATTCTGTTATTTTTTCTGGCTTTTCTACATTTATAAACTCATTTTTATTGGATAAAGCATAATTTATTTTTTCTATTATTTCTTGATTATCACTAACAATTTCGACCTTTCTCCCATATAAACTCTCATAGTCTACAAATTTAATAATCCCATTTAATTCCCATTGTGATATACTAGGATAATTGGATAATGCGTGATAATATATGCCATCCCAAATAATGCTGAATTCATGTTTCCCGATATTAACTTTCACTATAATCACCGACCTTAAAATATAAAATGTAATGTTACTGCATTATATAATACAATTGTTCATGTTTAATTCCATCTGATTTTTAGATAAATTAGAATTTATTTTTCTAAACCACACTTCCTATATATATCTAAAATTACTTGTTGCTTTCCTCTAATATAAGAATCAATATCTTGATGATATTTTAATGCCATTTTCTTTTTTATTTCACCATATGTATCTCTTTCTTTTTTATGATTTCTAAGATAATCTCTAAAAGTAATATGACGATATAGTTCTTTATTATCTTTATTACATACATATAAATGATGTGTCATTAAATGCGGCTTATTAATATATCTAAATGCCTCTCTACCGTGTATGCCTAAATCCCCTTCATATATATAGCCACGACTTTCTAATAATCCCTTAACTTCTTCAAAGTTTTTATCAATCACAATATCAATATCTATAATTGGTTTTGCACATAATCCTTCTACTGATGTACTTCCAACGTGCTCTATTGAAACAATTTTTCCTGATAAGACTGTTAATAGCTCATTCTTTATACTTTTAAATTCCTCTTTCCATATTGGATTGTAATCTTCTACTACTACATACTTAGTCTTCATCAATAGTCTCCTTTATAAATTCCTATTTTCCAATCTAATCTACATATTGGAATTTGTACTTACAATCCACATATAAAATTCTTAAGTTTTTTATGTGTTTCCTCCCAATTTTCAAATGGATTTTCAATTATCATTTTATCTATGTTAAGATTATTTAAAATAGATAATTCTATTTCCTGTCTTGCTTTTAAGCATTTAACATATCCATCAAAACCTTCATATCCACAGCCCTTACCATATCCTTGTGATGTATGGTATTTTATTACTTCATCAAGCCATTTCTTTTCTCTCTCTTTTGAAACATCTTGTATACGTTGTTTTATATTTGTATTTTTAAGATATATAACTACAGGATTAAGTTGTTTTATACGCTCATAAATATTATCTATATAATCATAAATTCCTTCAGTTTTCATATTAAATCTCATCATTGTCTCACAAAGTGGATTTTGTAAGAAACAACAATCAAACACATATATATAATCATTAGTCATTGCTGTTTTACTGAAATCTTCCCATTTGTTAATCATTATAGGATATTCTTTATCCCATGGGAGCATATCATATATCTTATATTTAATTACCTTATTAAATAATTCTCCGCCAATATTAGTTAATGAAATTACATATCCATTACTTTTATGCTCAGAACTACTTAATAGTATATCTTTTTCATCCTTTGAAAATCTATCCAAATCATCATTGGTTACAAAAGCATGAAAGTTATAATCTGCTGGATGATCAGGTGTTCCCTCTGGGAAATGTAATGCCTTTTTTCTTGATGTACTTATTAAGTTTGATATAAATTCACTAGTGGAAGTTTTTCCAGTACACGGCACACCTTCTACTATGAATAGCCTATTTTCCATAATTCTCTTACCTCACATATTATATATAAACTAATTAAAACTATTCGCTAAATATTTATCCCCCTTACAAATTCCTATTTTCCAATCTAATCTACATATTGGAATTTATATTAATAATCTATCTATAAATAAAATCTTTAATTTCATATGGTATAGGAGACTTACTTGCTAAATAATACTCTGCAATGGCATCTTCTAAATAGTCATAAATATCATCGTCTGTATATGCTAATCTTAATATATCAACTTGACTATCAGCAATTTCGCGATTAGCATATTTACGGGCATAATTTCCATTATTCTTTATATAATCCAAAACCATTCTTATTCTTATATTTTTTGTTTCGTCAAACAAACCACAGTTCACTAATTCTTTCTTAAGAAAATCGCAGAACCATTCAAAATTATCATCCCAATTTATATTTCCATTACCTACTGCTTCATTTCTTAACTTTTCTGCCATTCTAAGCATTTCACCTTGAAGATTATCAGCTTGTCCTGACTTAGGAACCATATTTATCCATACATATTTACACTCTTCGAAATATCTTTGTAAATAACCTTTTACTCCAATTTTCTCTACTACCTCATACTGTTTGCTCCAATCAATTCTATCATCATTGTTTGTAAAGTTCTCTGATTCTTCTGTTTTTATCATACATATTTTCTCCTCAACAAATTACTATTTCCATTACTCACCCTTAAATTGAAATTTATCTCTTTGCTTTGCTCGTATTCGATATTTTTTCAACGGCAAATCCAATAATTGCTCCGACTATTATAGTATTAACTGTTGTCCATATAACTCCACTCAAAGAATATGAAAATGTATATATAAGCGAGGACAAAGATACCAACAGAGAAATAACAATCCCTTTTAAAAACGAATTAATTTTAAAATCACATGCAGATATTAACAAACCAATAACTACCCATGTTGCCCAGTTGATAAATATACTTCCCTATCAAGACCTGTCGCAAACAATAAAAATGTAATATTTATTATTGTTCCGACGATTCCATAGATTATGCCAATAAGATATTTTTTTACCTTCATTCCAATCTAATCTACATATTGAAATTTGTCATTTCTTATTTTCCTTACATTATTCAAAAAAGTATACATGTTTGAAAATATTCCATATGTAATCAATATTTATTTCTCTTTAATATGCCTTAACAAGCATTCAGAATATAGTTGTTATCATCTGTTCATCCTTATAAATATGTAGCTTTAGATTTTTTAATTTCAATATCTGGTGCTATATATCCTAAAACAAATAATATTTGGCGTAAATCCTTCTCTGAAATTTCACACTTGGGTCCTAAAATAATCTCTTTAATGATTTCATTTTTCACCTTAGTGTAATTTAAATCAAGATACGTTACAATTCTCTTTTGATTTGAATATAATTTAATTTCAGACATAACAAATGGTTCATAGTTAGCTTTTACATTTATTCTACACTCTGGAGATAAAGCTTTACAAAGCCTCCATTCCTTTTCCTCAGAAAATGCAGGATTTTTATAACAACACAGCTTCTCCAAATCATTTGTGAATACTTCACTCATTGCGTGGAACAAAAAATCTCCTTTTAGTAGCAAATCAAATATCTTTTTTGTTTGCAATCTTCCATATTCTTTTTGCTTTTCATAATCATAAATGATAGGTAAGAATTTAATACCATATTCAAAGGCGTTCACTTTCTTTAATAATTCCCCTGAGAACCCAATTGCTATCCCATGTCCATCTTGTCCATACGCTCTCCATTGACTTAGTAAATCTCCCTCCGTAGAAAAACAAGTTGCATAAACATTATCTAGTATTTCAAACTCATTTTTCAATCGAGAAAACCCTCTTATAAGTTTTTCTTTTTCTTCTACGAAATTTTCTTCAGAAGCAATAATGAATTCTTCTTTTATTTTATTCATCATCCACTTTCTCTCAGCATAATCATTAGATTTTTCTATATCAGATAAACGTAATGCATCATTTTTCAATATACTTAGAAGTACATCTACACTACAATAGTGATAGAAAATCTCTTGTTTTTTCATATCATCATCTCCTATGTGAGTATAACTCTACCCATTATAGATTTAATAACTGTGTTATACATTACACCTTACTATACCATTATTCTACAAATTGTAATAGTTTCCTTTAAATTAGTATACTTTTAACTAAAAGTAAAAAATCCACAATCAAATTAGTTTGTAGATTTCAATCATTTTAAGTTTACAAATTCCTATTTTATCTATTAGTTAAATATAAAACTACTTCATAATTTAATATATATCAATGTAACTTTCATAATATTATAATAACATATTTTCCATTTATATCTAAATATTACTTTAAAAGAGTTTTATAGTATAAATGGAATATCAATTCATATAGGTATTTACAGAAATAGTCAAGTACCACCGGCATAGCCGGAGGTTTTCTAGACAATAAAAGCTATTGTGAACCATAAATTTTATAGTTCACAATAGCTTTATATATTAAAGGGAACTCCTTCTCACATGCGTTTCAAAGAGTAAGCTCGAATAGCTAAATAATAGATTTAGATTCTCACTTAAGTAGTTACCTTATTTGTTTTCTTAGTAACTACTTAAACTGAGAACTTTTCTATTAAGTCTCAAGCTTCTGTTTTTATAAACTTATTCGCTTATATAATCTCTAAATTTTATTTCCCATTCTGAATTAGAAATATATCCTTCACTTTTACTATCTAAGTAATTCTTTAATAAATAGATTTCTTCTCTTGAAAGTGTTTTAAATAATTCTAATGCTTCATCATCCCAAAAGCATAGGCCTAATACTTCTACTAAATCACTTAGGCTATGAACTTCTTCTTTTACTATTGCAATCTTATCAGAAATAAATCTACAATCTTTTATTTCATTTATTAAATTGCGTAACTTTTCATTGTCCATAGCATCATTATCTATAAAATCAATTTCCTTTAAACCCTCTTCATACTTAAAGCTTAAAAATACATTATCAATATTTCCAGTTGATAATCCAACTTCAATTCTAGGATAAATATCTATAGCTGTTTTTTGAATATATTCTATCTTTTCATTCTGAGTTATCCCTAAAATATCACATACTTTCTTTGCTGAATTTCCTAACTTATCTAAAATCTCAACTTTTGATAAATTTCTAAAAGTCCTTAATAACATTTCTCTTTCCATAGCTGAAATCTCTAAGGATAATATATCCTCTCCTAAAATATCCAGCCCTACTGCATTTGTTAGTATTAGCTCAAAAATATTAATTAATAGCCTTTTATAATCAGGGCAATAGCTATTTAAAATATATATAACTTTATCCTTATTAAAATATTTACAAAACTCATTTTCGATAATCAAGAATTTTAAGTATTCATTTATATACTCAATTCCCTGTAATTTTTCTGATACTGGATTAGAAAGTTGATAATCTATAGAACAATCTATCTTATGAGCAAAGAATCTATAATCATACCTTTTAAAGAATTCTCCTATTTCCTTTAATGTATCATTATAAGATATGTTTTCTATATAAGGTGAATTTTCTTTAACCTCTTCTAATAGCCTCTTACCTACCTCAATCATCGAATCTATTTTCCTCCAAGAAGCTTTTAATAAATGGCTTACATCTTCACATAGCAATACTTCCTTTGGATTATTTAATCCCTGTAATTCTAATCCTATTGAAAAACAAATTGAATTAAGTAACTCTTCAGCTACTTCTATTGGAACTGATGTACTATTACCCATTGTATATCTTTCAGTATGCTTAGAAAGTAGATTCCACATTTTTAATTCAATAAGCATTCTATCTTCTTCACCTAGGTTTTTATCTATTTGCATATTATCTGAAAATGACACTAAACTTATATTATTTTCTTCCATAATGCCTCCTAAAATTCATGACCATATATATCTGTATCATCAACCTCATATCCGTATCTTGTATTTCTGCAAAGCTCTTCTAAACTAGTTCCACTTAAATATTCTACAGAACCTTGGCATTTTCCATCAAAATGTCTTTTCATAAACTCTATAAGTTCATCATCAGGTATCTGATCCATAGCTTCGCTTTTAAAGAAGTAAAAAGACTCTTGAATCTCCATTAATGTATCTTTGTAATTCTGTTGCATTATATAAGGTGAATCACAAAAGGCTTCAACTAGCTTTTTCAAAACACCTTCAGAAAACTCAATTCTTCCTGTATCTTTTAAAGACTTAAAACGATTTTCAACTAGCTCATTAATATCTTCATTAGATAAGGTTAACCCATATTTACTTGTTATTTCATTACAACTTTTTAGCTCTATTATCGCTTGTTTTTTTTGTATATCTTGAAGTGCTAAACTAATATTTTTATTCATACAAATCACCTCTAAAACTCACTGTACTCCTTATTTATCTCTACTTCAAGACTTGAAATTTTCGCAATTTTGTGGTAATATATAATTAGAAAAAAGTAATCTCTAGTTAAAAATTTTAACTAGAGATTTTTTTATTATTCTTCTATTCCTTTTAGTGATTTATATGCACTACAGAAAATCCCAAATAAAACTCCTACCACTGGAAAGACTATCCATGAAATCCCCCATCCATTAAAGGCCAAACCCCATATAAAAAACACAATTGTAGTTAATGGCCAAACTACACTAGCTACTGCACCTATAACCCTATCTCCCTTTCTTGATTTCTCACTATACTCTCCTTCTTTTAAAAGCTTTTTGTGACTATCATTACATGCACTTACATTAATAAAAAGAAATACTGCCACTGCAACAATTAAAATAAGTACTGAAGTTCCGTATACATAGCCCTCTTCACTTATCATTCCACCTAGGAAAATTGCTATTGGTGATAAAATGCACAGTGCCACCCCTATAATAGTTCCAAAGGTTACCTTTGATTTTAAACTTTCGTATTCAGCTTCAACTACCATTTTAGCATTACCATCTAGGTTAAATAATCCCTTTTCAATATACTTATACTTTTCCATTGAATTTCCTGAGAAAATAAATAGTGCTACAGCAACTACTACAAAAACTAAAAGTATACTTACTGGAATAAAGCTTACCTTGTCTTCATTTAACCCCTTAAAGATTATTCCATCCTCAAATAATTGAAAAAATAAAACTAAAAATGATCCCCCAAGCATGCAAAGCATAACCCCTATACTCACAAGGAAATTAAATCTTTTTGTATCATCTAAAAAACTTCTTACTCCTTCTAAACTAACTTGCGGCAACTCATTATCTTTATTATTTATCTCATTTGTTTCAATTCCAAACTCTTTTATTATTTCATCTATATTACCAAATTCAGAAATTACAATACCAACGGCTTCATTTTCAGTTTTGCCCTCACTTTTAAGTTCTGAATACTTTTCTTCCATATTCATTAATATATCTTGCTTTAACTTTTTTAACTCTTCTGTCCTTGGTAAAGTTTTAAACATATTCTCTACGTAAATCTTTATTGTTTCCACCTATTACAACTCCTTAACAAATTTATTTATTACATTTTGTGTAAGCTTCCATTCTACACATTTTTCCTTATAAAACTCTCTTCCCTTTTCTGTTATCTTAAAGTAAGTTCTTCTTTTTCCAAAGGTTTCATCCTTAAAGTAAGATTCAACAAATCCATTTTTCTCTAGTCTACTAAAAGCTGAGTAAAGAGTTGTTTCCTTAATAACATATTCTTCCTTAGTTATATTTCTTATATTTTTTGAAATTTCATAACCATAGGAATCTCCATCTAAAAGAATGCTTAATATTATTGTATCGTTATATCCTCTGATTATGTCACTACTAATCAAATTATCACCCTCTTAAATTACTACTACGACAGATAAAGTTATTACTTCATCTATCGTAGTAATATAATAACACAATTACTACGACAGGTAAAGTACTTTTTTAAAAATTTTCCAAATTACTTTTTCTAATATTTACAAAAAATAAAAGGGATCCTTTGATCCCCCTTAATTCCAGTTTTAAATATTATATTTTCACTATACAATTACTTTCGCTCTAATTATATAAAAAAGCCATTACAGTTATTTTACTTTAATGGCTTTTATACAAAATTCAATAAATAATAAACATAAAATACAGTACTAGCTATTAAGACTTAACCATATTTCCATAACAGCATCTAACTCTTCTATTAAACCTTCTTTCTTTGCGTACAATTTATTAAGCTCATTATAATGTATATTTGAGTCAGCCATAGCTAAGTCAACTTCTTCAATCTCACCTTCAAGAGCTTCTACCTTTTTTTCAACTTTAACTTTTTCAGCCTCTTTCTTTTTGTCTTCATCGAAATTAGTTTGCTTCTTAGCCTTTTTCCCCTTTTTATTTTCATCATTATTGTTTAACTTCTTGCCATTTTCAGTCTTCTCTTTCTCATCATTTTCAGCCTTTAGCTTTAACTCCTCTTTTACTTCTTTATAGTAATCATAATTTCCTTGATAGCTAATAAAGCCATTGTTTTCAATTGCAATTACACTTTCACTTATTTTGTTAATAAAATATCTATCATGAGATATGAAAAATATGGTTCCTTTAAAGTCTTCTAGAGCCTCTTCAAAGGTTTCTATTGAGTTAATGTCTAAATGATTAGTAGGCTCATCTAGTATTAATAAATTTACATCCTCATATAATAGCATACCAAGCTTTAGTCTTATTCTCTCTCCTCCAGATAAGTACTTTACTTTTTTAAATACACTCTTTCCAAAAAACATAAATTTAGATAAATATTCACGTGCTTTTCCTTCTAGTATTGAAATATCTTCTCTAAAGCACTCTAGCACAGTAAGTTCCTGATCATTAAAGGTAATTTTCTGTGGCAAATACCCCACCTTTACATTAGAACCTAATTCCACTACCCCTGCATCTAGCTGTTCTTCACCTAAAAGAATTTTAAGAAAAGTAGTTTTACCACTACCATTAGGACCAATTAATGCTGCTCTTTCTCCATAATTAATCAGTAAATCAGTATCTTTTAAAATAACCTTATCTTCAAAAGATTTAGAAAGTCCTAAAGCCTTTATTGTCTCATTACCAGACCTTTCACTTTCTTTAAAATTAAGCTTCATAGTCTTTCTTTCAAATTTTGGTTTTTCAGTTCTTACATATCCACCTCTAGTTCTATAACTATTATTACTTTCTGTATCACTATTTAACATCTTATCAAGTCTTTTTTCCAAACTTGCAGCGCGCTTAAAGAATTTATTATTATCTGCCCTTATTGCCCAGTCCCTAAGATCTTTTATGGTGTTTTCTATATTCTTTATTTCCTTTTGCTGTTCCCTATATTGATGAAACTGTTCAATCATATTTTCTTCTTTTTGCTTTGCAAAATCAGAGTAATTACCTTTATAGGTCTTGCTTTTCATATCTTCAACTTCTATAATTTTTGATACTACATTATCTAGAAAATATCTATCGTGAGACACGACAATTACAATACCATTGTAGCTTTTAAGATAAGATTCAAGCCATTCAATTGAGTCCATATCAAGATGATTTGTAGGCTCATCTAATAGTAATATATCTGGATTATCAATTAAAAGCTTACCAAGAATAACTGTAGTTTTTTCACCGCCACTTAATAAATTAAATTCCTTATTTAAAAAGCTTTCACTAAATTTTAATCCAGTACAAATCTTTGATAACTTCTCTTCAGTATTATATCCACCTTTAACTTCATAAGCTTCAACTAATTGGCTATACTGCTTTAAAGCTTTTTCTAAAGTATCTCCTTCTAAAAATTTCATTTCCTTTTCTAATTCACGCATTTTCTTTTCTATACTATAAACTTCTTCAAAAGCTAGCTTTAAAACATCAATAACCTTTATACCATCTTCATACTGAGGGATTTGTTCAAGATAAGCACAAGTAGCTTCTGTTGGTTTATTAATAAAACCTTCATCATAACCTGGACTTGTAGCTCCTGGGTATCCTACACAATAATCCATTGGTAATATTCCTGCAATTAACTTTAAAATAGTACTCTTTCCACTTCCATTAACTCCAACTATACCAACTTTCTCCCCTGAATATACTTGAAAACTTATATCATTAACTACAAGAGTTGCTTCCATATATTTTTTCACATTTATAAGCGATAATTCAAACATAAAAATTCCTTCTTTCATCCATTACTTCTTTTAGTCATCTTCAAAAAATAAGTAAGTCAGAATGCTCGTCTATTTTGTGTTATACTGCGTCAACAGAACCCTTAGATAGTGATACTATCTGCGGAACCTATTTCCTTGTCTAACCCAAAATATACTTTCCATCTTTGACTTGTTATTTATTTTCAGATGCCTTAATCCTCTAAATGGATAGACAAAGAACATTACTAACCTTTATATTTTATTAACTTAACACCTAAGTGCTCAATTAAGGACTAAAAAATAATTAATCTATCCCAATTACTTTTCCATGTATAATTTACGTCCACATAATTCTACAATGTAATACTTATTCTTTTCATATGTCCTTAGTTTTGAAAAATAAAAAAACTGTAAGAAGCTCTTATCTTCCTACAGTCTGAAAATCCTTTATTATCCTATAAGTTTCAACAATAAAACTATACTTAAATTAATGGCAATACATAAATATTGCACACTATAATATAGAAATCTTATTAAACATATATACTATAATTTATAATCTTGAATTTCAGTAAAGTAAGTTACCTTCTAACGCCTTATTCCATAAAGAGCATAACAATTAAACCTAAATAATTAGGCAATTTAAAACTCATTATAAAATACATATTAAATTAAAATAATTTTAAATTATATTTCAATTAATATTAGCAATTAGCTGGTGTCATAACTTACTATCCCCTTTCAACATGTTTTTCTTTATCATACCATATTTTTCATATTATTCAAATAATTTTATATAATTTTTATTAAATAATTAACCTTTAAATGCTTTTGCATTAATGAATTAAAATTAACCTTTGATTCTTTTAAACTAATCTCTATTTCAAATTTGAATTTGTTTTGTAATAGTTTAAATTATTTATTAAAACAATATTTGTAAACAGTTGTAGCAACTAATAGAATAAATGCAATAGTTAACAATAAATTAGAAAGAAGAGTTATCTCTCTATATGTGTAAAGAATAATCATTTCTAGTATAAAAAAAACTACTGCTAAACCATAACCTGACCTCTCTATTTTCTTTTTATTTAGCATATATATCATCTCCTAGTTAATTTGTTAAATCATTTAGCAAAAGTTAAAGTTAAAATTTAATAATTATCTTAACAAGAATAATATTACTGATAAATTCCTATTCTCCAATCTAATCTACATATTGGAATTTAGTTATTACATTTTATACTCATACTCTGCATTCTAACTGACAGTCACATGGTTCTTTTGCTACATGTTTCTTACTGTATTCCTGTGCTTCTACACATCCCATTGCACGGTAGAACGCTTGGCTCTCTACTGCCGAATGCCCTGAAATATATAGTTTCTGTGCTCCATACTCTTTTGCCCATATTTTTGCCTGTTGAAACAATTCTTTCCCGATACCTTTTCCTCGCATGTCTTCTGAAACGTGAATATTAGATAAATCCAAATACTCTTTGTTTTTACCAAATATTTTAGGTTCTATAGATACAAAACCTTTTAAGTCTTTATTCAAGAATGCTCCAAGTACCAATCCACCAGTTGCCACCGTGTTTTTTAAAGCGATAATCAGTTCAGCGTATTCTTCTTCCGTCCAGTTATCGATAAAAGCAATTTCTTTGATACACCACTTTCCGTCGATTTTTCTCCAACACTTCGTTACCCTTTGATGACGCTCAAAGTGAGCAAATAGTTCTCCATTAATGCTTTCTGTCTCTATCTTAATATATTTCATATCAACCTCCAAAGTATAAATAATTTTCTTACAAGCTGTTAGATAAATTGGGATATTTGACGAATTGCTAAGTGTATCATACTTTTTACCAAGCATACTATCTCATATAGCAGTACGTTCACTATATATCGATAGTCAATCCAACCTTAAACTGTTCCAGTTTCTCCCCTAACTGCTCCTTCAAAATCTGGTATGACTTTTCTCCAGTACAATGGCCGGTATATACTTTTTCAATACCAGTGTCTTTTACCCTATTAGCAAAAGCTTTTACTTCCTCATGAGATGCATTGTATAAATGAAAACCTCCAATCATAGCATAAATATGCTTATTAGGAAAAGTGTTTGCCACCTCACGGATAATCAGATCTGCACCTGCATGAGAACAACTATTTAAGATGACCAGTCCCTTTTCTGTCTCCAAAACAATACTCTGTTCGTGAGAAAAATCATCAGGATACCATTTTCTTTCTTTTTTTATATACATCTTATTCTTCTTGCCAATCATAGCCAGATTGGATGTTTTGTGAGGTATTAAGGTAACTCCTGGAATCAGTTCGTAATCTCCATCTACAAATACGATTCTGTCCTTATAAGTTTCCAAGGTGCCTTTGCGTATTCCTATATAGTGACTGAATATCCCAAACTTTAAGTAGCAATTTTCCCCGCTGCCTGCACGCAAATAAAATTTTGATTCTTTGTTTTCATGAAAAAAGCTTTCCATGCCGTTTGCGTGGTCATAATGAGCGTGGGATAACACTCCGTAGTCTATTTTTCTTATATCTACATCAAGTTTCTTCGCATTATCCAAATAAAGCTTAGAACAACCAGTATCCAACAGAATATTTTTGCCCTCATATTCTATAAAAATAGCAAGTCCCCATTCATGTTTTAGCTGTTCACCTGCTATATTGTCTACTAAAATAATTGCTTTCATGAACTTTACTCCTTATCAATAATGATATAACTCTCTCTAAATTCCTATTTTATCTATTAGTTAAATAAAAAACTAACTCACAATTTAATACAACTCTTAATTAATTAGTTAATCTTATATTAACACTATTTCCAATTTTATTCCAATAAACCTTTTGTTGATAATAAAAAAGTGGATGAATAATATGCACACCCTTTGCGGAATAAATGATTTTCAGTTACTCTACTTATTTGAATTCTTTCAGCAATTACCATCTTGTCCACCATAAGATTATTTTATAAATCCCTGTTTATCTTTTATTATATAATTTTTACCTTTTAGTTTAACTCTATCTAATTTTATTAGTTTCATAGGTTTGATAGTCGCTACAACTATGCTTATGATGAACTTATCTTTATATTTTTCTAACTCTATACAATCAAAACAAAAAGCTAAGGCTATTGCATTTAAACAATAGCCTTCTTTTCTTACATTATTACATATTTTCTTTTTTCTTTTTAAAAATTGAAATACCTATAGCTGAAATAAGTGTTCCAAATAGCCCTACAGCCACCGCTGGTGCTCCTCCTGTATTTGGTAATTTACCACCTTTATTTGGTTTTTCACCATTATCTTTGTTGCCACCGTTATTTTGTCCTTCATTGTCATTGTTGCTGTTATTATTATCTTTTTCTGTTAGGCTATCTAATGCTACCTCAATGTCTTTTTCTGCTTTAGCTACTTCCTTTTCTGTAGCTTCTTCATTAGCAAATATGTTTCCTGCGTCTGCTAATACATTGTCTAAATTCTTTAAGCTCTTTTCAGTATATTTATTTCTATCAATACTATTTGCCTTATCTATTAACTCTTGTAATCTATCCTTATTTGGTTTTAATCTTAACTCTAAGAATGACCTTATTAAATCTTCATAAGTCTTCATTACTTCTGCCTCTAAAGCATTTTCATCAGAAACTACCTTGTTTGCAATTTCTAATTGCTTTTGTAGCTTTTCCCACGTTGCTGAAAGATACTCATCTGCATCTAACCCATTAATTTTATCAATTAATGAAATAAGCGATTCCTTATCACCTTTTTCAAAGGATAACATTTGCATTACTTTACTTAATCTATCAAAGGATATATTTACCTCATCTTGAGTTGCATCATTATTTGCTAATAGAGCTTCTGCTTCAGCTAATGCATCTTTAAACTCCTTAACTACAACTGGAACAACTTTAGAAAGCTCTTCTTCAGTTAATTTATTAGCCTCTTCTACAGCAATTTCTAAATGTTTCTTAAATATATTTACTGGCACCTTTTCTAAGGCTTCAATTGCGGCTTCTAAGACTTCTTTTGCAACATCTACCTCTCCTTGAGTTGCCTCTTCATTAGCTAATACAACATTTGCAGCTTCTAAAGCTTTTTCTAGTACTTCCCATGATAAATCTGTATAATCAGCTTTGTTTAAATTTTTAACTTCTTCTACCACCTCTATTAAACCATCTTTACTTACAGTGTCCGCTTCGCTTCGGAAAACTTCTATCTCTGCCAGAGATGCAAAATCATTCCAGCTTTCATCAATATATACTTTCAGATAGCGTGCATGAACAATGTCAAAGTCGATGGTCTGCAATTTCTCATTTAGTGGAAGTTCTTTTTGTCCTATAGTAGTAAAATCTTCATCTTTCATGCCTGTAGTACTATAGGAAAGTGTAAACTTCTGAATCAGTCCATTCGGTCTATCACCACTTCCCTGACGCGGAAGTATGGTAATCTGATTTATATCATAAGAACCTCCTAAATCAAGTATAAACCAGTGAGGCGGCTTAGCGACTTCGTAACTCCATCTACTATGCCAGAAGGTATTGGCATCGCCATCTAAAATAGCAGAGATGTAACCACTCTTAGGCCCTTCTCCCCCGGCTTCTTCACTGGAGAATTTTGGAATAGAAATGCTGCTTTGGGGGATACGCTTCGGATTAACCGGGGTAGAAACCTCGACTCCTTGACTCCATGCACTATAACCGCCCTCATTTTTAGCGCGGACATACACCTTGTATAATGCACCTTCCGGTATTCCTGTTTTCACATACGGGCCCGTTACGTTAGTGACGATTTCCTCGCCGATTTTCAAATCGTAACTTGCTGCTCCCGGAACTTCGTCCCATGAAAATTCAATTTGCGTATTTCCTATAGCTTCTGCCTGAAGGTTCTCAGGAGCTTCTGGAACTTGCGGCTGTTCTCCTGTTCCAGCCATAAACCAGTTGATACGGCAGGATGCAGGTGCACCTTCGCGATATACCAGACAGATTTTCTTTACACCTGTCGGTGATGTCTCCAGTGGCACAACTACATTCTGGAATGTTTCCCGGTCTTCGGTATTTGGAACATCTATCGTTGCCAGAACGTCTCCCTGAGCATCATTTAATCGAACTTCAATCTGACCGCCATCTGCTGTTCCTGATATACGGAAGTTAAACCAGTCAGCTCCGTCTTTGAAGTCTACACGGTTATACGAAACCCAGTTGCCTTCTCTTAGATTGCCAAGTGCTAGATCATAAGCTTCTCCATTTTTGGTCAGATTATCTGCATTTGCATAGTCTGCTGTCCATTCAGTCAGCGGATTGTAATACCGGCTTGGCTCTCCAAGTGAAGTATCATAGCTTTGATTGTCGTATCTCTCAGCCTCGATTTTTTCATTTAACGTATTGTAGTTTCCATGGTCATCCGGCATGTCCATATGGAAGTAATCCAAATCCACATAACCGCCCAACTCTTTTGTGGCATAATTGAATGCACCAAACCCCATTCCTACATAATTGCCTTCATGCATATCATATCGCCCACCCAGTCTGATGAAGTTCTCTCCGTCCAGACTGTAAGAAAATTCGGTGCGATACTCAAAACGCGGCATAGATGCACGGAACCAGATATCTTTGGTATCGACAGGAATAGCCTCGGAAATCTGTTCTGTACCCTTGTCATTAATCATGACTCTCTTGTCCCCGCCCTCCGTTGTAACACCAATGTAGTTGTAGTCTCTCTGGATAACCGATAATCCGGCAATATCTCCATCCTTCATGTTGGAAATATCCATCTTAATGGTAGCAGAGCTTTCCGGCCCTACAACTCTCTGACGCAATGTATTCTGAGCTGTAGAGAGGTTGTCCGTTACGGTAGCCGTATGAAGGCGCATATATCCAGAGCGCTCTGTCAGGCTCCATTTTTCCGGATCTGAGACATGATTCCACTGCCAGTTATTGCCAAGCATCTCACTGTTAAATTCATCGGAATCAGCAGGTTTTTCAGGCTCAGTGTGTGCACCGGTATTCGGTTTCTTCATGGTAACCACTGCTTGATCGCCATTTTGTCCTTTCACACCCATCACCGGCCATTTCAGGCCGTTTTCATCCTCTTCCCAGTAAACAGGCTGAAGCGTCGGAACGCGGCCAAGTTTACCACGGTCTTGGAAGATAACGGACCACCACTCAGAAGAGCCATCTTCCTGTGGTACATCTACAATTCCGCCCTGATGAATGCCATTTTCACCAAAATTCATATAACTGCGCATGATATCCTTTACATTATAAGGTCCATTTACTAGATCTTTTGTCTGGATATCAATGGACTTCTTGGTTGAAGTTCCGCTCCATGTAGGTGTGCTGATGATATGGTAAGTATCTCCAATTTTGTATACGTGAGATCCTTCATTAAAGTAACCACCTTGGTAATTGTAAATCGGAATGTTTTTCTGTTCTTGGTCGATAGCCAGTTCACCTGTCTGCTCATTTACCACATATAGTTTAGTCGCAAAAAGACGTCCCTGTCCATGTATAACCCAAATATCACCACTTTCTTTGCCTGTCACCGGATCTTTGTCAAAGAGCAGCCCCGGATCATATAATCCCTTGATTTCTCCTTCCGGATTATCCAGACGGTAAGTGTTCCATGGTCCGGATGCTTTGTCGGCAACACACAGGATTGCA
This sequence comes from Clostridium sp. MB05, assembly GCF_046581255.1. Taxonomy (NCBI): domain Bacteria; kingdom Bacillati; phylum Bacillota; class Clostridia; order Eubacteriales; family Clostridiaceae; genus Clostridium; species Clostridium sp. MB05. The sequence continues at coordinate 2,511,832 of NZ_CP174370.1, forward strand.
TATTCTGAATCTACGCCATCTTGAATATTAACCAGAAGATAGAATTTCTTAAGTTTTTCGCTGTAACGAAGACTGGTTGCCCATGGCCCTTTGTCATAAACATTTCTTCCATTTTTCAATGTCAGTCCGTCATCGTTCTTAGCTAGCTTTAAAGCATCTTCTTCAGATAATGTATAACTTTCGTATTTCCAGTTTACCAGGTCTTTGGAACTCATGATCGGGCATCCCGGGAATAAATGCATACTGGTAGAAGACATGTAATAAGTATCGCCTACTCTGATGATGTCATTATCAGGATAGTCACCCCACATAACGGGATTGCTGAATGTTCCGTCACCGTTGTCCGATACCCATGCTTTAAGCGGCATTGCTGGAAATAATATGATTACTGCCAAAATCGCCGACAACCATTTTGTAATGCGTGTTCTCATTTTTTCTTTTCCCCCTCTTATATTATTGGATACTCTAACATTAAAATGTAATCACCTTATGTTATAGCCCTAAAAGCATCTTATCATATTACATTTTTTTCCACAATTCATTCGCAATTTTTTGCTATTTTTTCGCAAGAAACAAATATGCTAATCCTCCAGTTATCATAATCACTAACATACTGATAATTAAATAGTTCATTTCAAATGTAGATTTCACAACCAGACTTTCCGCATTATAGTAACTAAATGGGGAGAGATATTTCAAAAATGGCTCTATTACAAAATCATTTGTCTTAAATATCTGCATAAATATGAAATTTGAACAACTGAACAGTAAATTTAATATATTTCATATCAACCTCCAAAATAAAAATAATCTTCTTACAAGCTGTTCGCTAAATTGGAATTTACCGCACAGAATACTATTCACAATACCTTTTAAACAACGTTACTTTTTTGCTAACAAACAACTTTAAAATAGATATTGCAATTACATAACCAATATATTAACCCATTAAAATTACATCATCAATATCTGAATAGCGATCTAAAAAGAGTATGTAGTTTCTATTGATATACTACAAAAGAATGAAAAACCACTTGTTTATTAGATAATAAAAAACCTTCCATAAATACATATATTCAATTTATGGAAGGTTGATTTTCTTAGAGTTAATTAACATTTTGAAATGTTAATTATTCTATCTGCTTGATTTGCTAAATTTTCACTATGAGTAACCATAATTACAGTCTTTCTATACTGTTTGCTTAAATCCTTAATTAGGTTAAATGCTATTTCAGCTGCAGCAGAATCTAAAGATCCAGTTGGCTCATCTGCAAGAATTATATCACCTGGCTTCAGTATTGTTCTTGCCAGTGCCACTCTTTGTTGTTCACCTCCTGAGAGAGTATTAACCTTTTCATCTTTAAATTTTTCTAAATGAACCTTTTCTAATATTTCCTCTATTCTTTTATCCTTTTCCTTGGTAGTAATATTAGAGAAATTCATTGCCAGAAAAAGGTTCTGATATATTGTCATATCATTAATTAACGCAAATGATTGAAATAAGTAATTAATTGTATTTCGCCTTAACATTGTAGCTCCGTTGCTTTCTATTTTAGGAATTTCTTTTCCTTTTAGCTTAATCTGACCTGCATCCCTTGATTCTAAAAGGCCTATCATATTTAGGAGAGTTGATTTTCCACAACCACTTGGTCCAACAATTGAAATAAACTCCCCGTCTTCAACGGACAAATTTAGATTTTTAAATATATATCTTTTCCCAAATTTCTTTGTAACATTTAATACTTCTATTGCTTTTGCCATAATTCTACTCTCCTTTAAACGCCATACGTATGTTTTCAATTTCACATTTAGTCATATACCTTAAAAAAATAAGTATCTGAATAACTGCCACGATAAGCATTAACAGAAACCCAAACTTAGAATGCATAATAAGCATAATAATCAACTCAATACATATAACAGAAATAAGCATAATAATTGGCATGCGATATAAATTAATAAATCCATAGCCTAAAAATTTCTTAACATTAATTTTTTCCTGATTTGCAATTCTAAAAACTGTTGCAAGAGCAATTAATATTCCTAGAAGGATAAGCGTTAATATTAAAAATACCACTCCAAACCATGCAATTGTAGTCATTAAATCTTTCTGTAGTCCATCGATGTATTTTCCTGTATTTACAAATTCAGGATTATTGTCATCCAATTTATATTTTTCAAGTATATCATTATCAAGATATTTTTCTGCTACTGCTTTATTCACAAATTTTATATAACCATTAAAGCCGTTTGCTCTAAGACTCTCTGATTCAAAATAGGTCATATTTTCCGGTGTACATATATAAATAACCGGATTAATACATGTATTTTCATATGTTGACTTCGTATTCCATGTAAACATGTTATCTTTAGGAGTATATTCTATAAATTTTACATTCTTTTCTTTATTAAATACAGTACTGATATCTCCTTCATGTGGCATTTTTGTTGATGATTCTGTGAGCCAGTTTTTCATCTTAACTTTCTCATTTTCTGAATAAGATTCTGGTATCAGGTAAACTCTTGTTCCTGATTTTGCCTCATTTAGAATACTACTATCAACATTCAAATTCAGAGATTTTATATAATTTGGCGAATATAAAAAATACCAAAATGGGTTTTCAGGACTATCTTCATATACATTATTTTGTTTCCATCCATCTAACTGTTCATTATCGTGATACTTTGTATTTATTAGATATACTCCATTATCATCATACATACCTTTGTACCAGTCATAAAAACTTTGATCAAGCTCTTTTGAATTTCCACTAATGGAACTTTGATCATTCCCAATCGAAATATTTTTTAAAATCTGAAACTCCGATACACTACTCCACATTTGTGAAAGTCTTGCATTTTCTGATATGGTCTTCATAGGACCGTCTACATAAAGACCACAAAACACAATTCCCGCACTTACTCCAATATACGCCAGTATCCCAAAAATATACAATGTATTTTTGGGTATTCTGCCCTTAATTGCATTCAGTGGGCTAATTGATAGCTGAATTATAGCTGAAATTGCGACTTCTAATATTACCAATATAAGGTTTATAACTGCACATACTATGAAATAACTAATAAATAAACCTGTCATTTTGCTCCAACCAGAAAGCAAAATTCCTATAATGATTTGAATTGGAATATTTAGCAGTGCATAACCAATAAATATTCCTAAGGTTTCAGTACAATATGCGGTTCTTGACCATCCTAAAAGTGCCAATTTACCACTTTTACTTATGTTTCGTATAGTTATAATCATAAAATACACAGTATTTAAAATTACCTGAGCAAAAATAAATACAAGTATTATTGTTTTTGCAAAACTATCATCTGAAAAAAAACCTTTCTTCTCATTGAGTAGATCATCAGCTGGCACATTACACGCTAAAGCCAATCCCTGTATAAAAGCATTTTTATCACTATCATTTAATCCAAGGACAACGTAGTCTCCGTTGATAGTACCACTTTCTTCTATTAAATAGTTCAACTTTTTAAAAACCGTTTTTTGCCCAAATCTAAATGAAGGAATTTCACCAACACTGTAAACACTACCTTTATCTATACCAAGGGTACTTTCATCCACTTCTGATAAAAGGAGTTTATTAAGCATATCTTTCTCAATAACTTTTTTACCATAAAATTCAAATGAAACCTCGTTGTTTTCAACATCACCATATATGCCAAAAGTATAGCCTGAAAAATAGCCTTCATTATTTAACGCTGAATCTTTTCTAGCTATAAAGAGATTTTTTTCAAGTGCCTCATTATGTAGAAATTCTTCAATATTGCCTTTATGATCCTCAGAGATATTTTGAAGATACACATCGAGTGCATAATCTGTTTTCAAATATTTATTCCACTGATTTTGATACTTGCTATTTAGCATAAAAATAGCAAGTAAGGCAAGTAAAATGCCCTGCATTACTATTAATATAGCTCCAAGATAGCGAGCAGTACCAATAAAAGATACTTTCTTCATTATCTTCATATCAAATTGTCTCCTTTCCATATCATCAATATTCTAATTTTCAAAACACCATAAGAATTTATTTGTCAGTGATATTAATAAAAAAATTAAAAGATAACAAATATTCTTTCACTCATTATAACCACCTTTCACTTCATATCTTATAGTAAACAAAAAACTCGTATTTTCATCTACTTTGATTTTTCATCTTCTATAATTATTATAAATGGATTGGTGAAAATAAAATACTTACAGTTAGTGTAAGATTAGTAAGTTGATATTTAAATACTTTAAGTGATACTCTATTTATGTAATAAATGTTGACTATATTTTACAAAGAAAAATGGAAACCCTATAGGTTTCCAACAATAAGTTTTTATTATATTTGGATTTTAAGAATCTCTTCTTCACTAAATTTGGTATATTTCATTATTTTTTCTATAGGCTCTTTATCCTTAAGCATTTGTTTTTGTACACAACAATCTTTTATCTATCTTAAAAACTAATGTTTAAGTTCTTACCACTATTATATTAAATTATTCACTTTACCTCGACGAAATTCCTATTTATCTATTAGTTAAATATAAACCACTGCATAATTTAATATAGATAAATGTTACTTTCTTAATATTATAAAAGATAGGCTGTGTATAGCTTTAGTTATCCCCAAGACAATAAGTACCAAACAACATTATATTTTTAAAATTCAAATGGCTAATTTATCGAAGAGTGCATCTTTAAATAGCTGATTCCCTTTTGAGGTGCAAAATTTGAATTTGGTTATATATTAAAACACATTAAATTTGTTCATTATCTAATTTATATTTTCTATTTCCATTAATAATTCATAGGTACTAAATTTTCTATTTCCTAGTATAGTTACCTCAATTTCTTTATTAGGATATACTGTTGACTCAAAGCTAACACCAGGGTCTCCACCAGTTATAAAATATTTATAAATGCCATCATCTCTTTTTACTATATAAATACCATAACCATAGTATACGTCGTAATGAACATATACTTGTGGGGTCAATAATTCATTAGTAATATCCTTATTTAATAATTTATAATTTAATAATCCATCCCATAGCTTACTTATATCGTTAGCTGTTACAAAAACTCCACCATCTCCTCCTCCAATTATTGGGATTGAAAATATATTAGTTTTTAACGTACCATCACTATTTTCTTCGTATCCATAAGCACAGTTTTTAGGTAACATGTCCATACTAAAATAACCACTTGAATTCATTTCTAAAACATCAAATATGTGTTCTTTTACAAAGTCAATAAATCTCATTCCACTTACTTTTTCAACTATATAGGCTAGAATTACATATCCTCCGTTATTATATTGGTACTTTTCACCTGGCTTGAAAATACTTTTTTGCATTATCATAGACGGAAGAAAATCTTTTGGTTCTTTCAGCATATACATAGGAATAGTTATTTCAGTAAAATCTTCATAAAAATAATCTGGTAACCCTGAGGTATGCGTTAATAAATGCTTTACTGTTACATTTTCATCAAAATTATCACAATCTATATACTCTTTTAATAATGAATCAAACTTAAGTTTTCCTTGTTCAACTAACTTACATATAGAAATTGCAGTTAACAACTTAGCACCTGAAGCTATTCCGAACCTTGTGTTAATATTATTTATCCTATCATTTGAAATATCAGCAAAGCCATAAGCCTTTTCAAACAATACCTCTTCAGCTCTATTTATTCTTATGACACCTGAAAATTCTTTCATATTGTTAATTTTATCTTCTATTAATTTTATATTTAAATTTTTATTCATATAATTCTCCCCTTTTTAATCTTCTATAATCTCCAATGCTTTTGGATAACCATCTATTACTTTTCCAAAGCTACACTAATCTTAAAATTACAAAAATCATTCTAAATAAGAACGGCTGTTTTTTTCATAATATACCTCCAATAAAAAAAATCATTTGCTGCCAAATGATTTTTAGACGTACATAAAATAAACGTACTTATTTTTATATAACTAAGCACATCCATGATATATAATCTAACTTTGGCAACACAATAAAACGTACCCTCAGTACGCCTAAAAACTATGTCATTCCAAAATAGATTACTTAATCATTTCAGCACCTCTTTCGTATTTAATATAAATATTATACCATAAAATCCATATTATACCTAGACAATTATATAGTACTGTTTGAGTCAAGTAAAAGTGGTAATTTGAAATTCTAAAAGCTATGTTTTTCTTCATATTTAAACAGTAGATATTTTTTCAAGCTAATAAAAGCCTTAAATCCAGTAAAATCAATAGTTTGCAAAGGAGCTAACGTTTAGTTAAATCCCTTGTAGAGAGAAAAATTATTATTAAATAATTAACATTTAAATGCTTTTTGCATTAATGAATTAAAAATACTCTCTGATTCTTTTAGACTAATCCCCATTTCAAATTTGAATTTGTCGCTTGCAATATATTAAAATTGCTCATCATATCTTTTTATTATGTCTAATCAAATCTTATAATTTCTTTTTTATATACATTCATTGAACCAAAACCATAAATTATTTCTATAGATTTAATATCTAACCACTTTAATTCATAATCATTACATGAAAAAGGTTTGTAACCGTTATTAGTATCTATTTGTTGTTTCAAATCCTTTATAAATATGAAACCCTTTCTTTCGTAAAAGTTGCTCCACCCACTCATAAAAAAAGAATCTTCTTCTACAACTAATGTATTGGACTTATCAGGTGATTTAAAATAAAAGTAACTTTTAGAACTGTTTAATAGTAGATTTATAAATAGAAGTAATACTATACATATCACTGCTAAAAAATTTATTACATACTTTAATATTTTTTTTGTATTATAATTTAAAATTAACTTAACAATAGTTATAATGATTGAAATATTTACTAATAAATTAATAATCCATTGATTAACTCCGAAAACCATTATATATAAATCCAATTGTTTATTAAGTATACATATGAATATTCTAAACAATATAAATGCTACTAATGCAATTTTTAACTTTTTATTATTTATACATATCTTCATTAAAATTTTACCTCACAGTTAACCTAAGATTAAATTGATAACAATTGTCTTTTATTATTACTACGTTACCTTTAATACTTTAATACAATTGCTCAACACTTTAATTAAGTGTCAAATTCCTATTTTATCTATTAGTTAAATATAAACTACTGCATAATTTAATATAAATTTCATAATATTATAATAACATACCTATTCACAATGTAATTTACAATAAAACTCCTCAAAAAATTGGAATTTATATATTTCTGTTATCTTCAAACTGATCACAATAAAAATCAAAACTAATCAAAAAACTTCCCCTTATAAAAATTCTCATTGTCAAGTTTCTTTGCCGTCAGCCTGAACATGACGCAGCCATCTGGGCATACAATATCCTTGCTATATTTACCATTGCCACCAATGTTCTCTAAATCTCCGCCACTTCTGACTGACTCCATGATTGGGAACATAATCATCATAACCTTGGAACAGATACCCTGTCCATCCGAATTTATGGGACAGCCATAGGTGCAGGTATACTTATCCCCCACTTCCTCGCCGTTTCGGCAGTACCGCTCTGTATGGTCACTGCGAAGAAACCCAGTTACCTCAATTTCAAATTTGTACTCCTCATCATACCATTTTTTCATGATTAACCTCCAAATTCTAATTTGTACACTAGATTATCGATAAATTCCTAAATTCCAATCTAATCTACATATTGAAATTTAGTCATTACATTTTATACTCATACTCTACATTCTAACTGACAGTCACATGGTTCTTTTGCTATGTGTTCCTTACTGTATTCCTGTGCTTCCACACATCCCATTGCACGGTAGAATGCTTGGCTCTCTACTGCCGAATGCCCTGAAATATATAGTTTCTGTGCTCCATACTCTTTTGCCCATATTTTTGCCTGTTGAAACAATTCTTTCCCGATACCTTTTCCTCGCATGTCTTCTGAAACGTGAATATTAGATAAATCCAAATACTCTTTGTTTTTACCAAAGGGATTAGGTTCTATGGATACAAAGCCTTTTAAGTCCTTATTCAAGAATGATCCAAGTACCAATCCACCAGTTGCCACAGTGTTTTTTAAAGTGATAAACAGTTCAGCGTATTCTTCTTCCGTCCAGTCATCGATAAAAGCAACTTCTTTGATACACCACTTTCCATCGATTTTTCTCCAACACTTTGTTACCCTTTGATGACGCTGAAAGTGAGCAAATAGTTCTCGATTAATGCTTTCTGTCTCTATTTTAATATATTTCATATCAACCTCCAAAGTATAAATAATCTTCTTACAAGCTGTTCGATAAATTTCTATTTATATAAGTAGTTTATAAAAAAACTAATGCACATTGATATTTAGTTGTATGTCTAAAGTTTAATATTGGCATCTATTTTTTTATAAAGCTTTTTCTTTAAAAAATATTCTACGCTTATAAATACAGCAACTACTATTGCGAATTCAACTTCTAACATAATAACACTTACATTACTCATATCAGAAAAAGTATTAGCATTAATAATATTAGATTTATTTACTATTAATACTATTATAGTAATCACTAATGTGCATATCCCTGAAATACTCCATATTGAACTACATTTTTTATTAGCAGAAGCAAGTAAATTTGTATTCTTATAAAAATGATTTTTACTCTCATCTCCAGCCCCAGCAAATATCATTGCTATACGCATAAATAAATCTAATGTTTTATTAATCTTTTTATATAGATTATATTTATATAATAAACCTATACTAATCATTAGTAATGGAACAGAAATGTTACAAATTAAAATAAAAGTATTCATAAAACAACCTCCATATTTTATAGTGATTTTATAATCTCTAATATTTGCTAAAGTTACCTTGCACTGAAAATTAAAATGAATAATGGAAATATTACATCATTACTAAATTGAAATTTATTTAGTTTGCATCATGCTCATTTTTTAGATACTATTTTTTACTATGAGTACCCATGCAATTCTTCATATCAAACAATAATTCTATAAAGCTCTTGTAATATGGTATAAAATATCCTGCATCAATCATATTGATAATTTCATTTTTATCAGCCCACATAACCTTTTGAACTTCTTCATGTTGTAGTTTCAAGTCATTAATATCAATATCATGTTTCACTAGATAAAAATCATCAAAACCATCTTCAAAATTAATTGTTAATGAAGGACGTTTATCTTTAAGATTCAACTTATATCCTATTTCTTCAAGGACCTCTCGTTCAGCTGCTGATTGGCTACAATCACCAGATACAGCACTACCACCAACAGTAATGTCCCACAAATTTGACCACCCTTCTTTGAAAGGTTGCCTTTGCTGAATTAACATCTTTCCATCTGAATTAAAAATGCAAACATGAACTACCATATGATAAGTATTTTCTTTAAATTTACTTCCTCTTATCATTGTTGCACCGGTTTTAATTCTATCCCTGTCATAAATATCCCAAATCTCCATTTTTCACCTCACCAAATATAAGTAATTTTTACTTACCTTATAATTATAAATTTCTATTTTTCAACCTACTCTACATATTGGAATTTGTGCTACAAGATATGCCATTTACTTTTATTATCTTTCGGAATTATTAAAATAGCTTCCCAGTTGTTCTTTACCAGACATAATGTGAGCAAAATCAATACTGTTCAAGTCAATATCATCTACTTTAAATATATAGCCTCCTCTACAATAAAATCCTATAAAAAATACCTTATCACATTTCTTGCATCTGTAATAATGGCTCATCGTATATCGATCCTCTTTTTCACAATGTAACGCTACATCCTTAATATAACTATCTCCTGCATAAAGCTCAATTATCTCCTGTTTTTCCAAATCATTGAGCCTATTAATATTCGCAATATAATCACCATGGCTCTCGCCATTAATCATATTCTCAACTACCATGCATTGGCATACAACCTTTTTAGTGGATTCTGAGTTCTTCATTCCTTCTTTTGCTAGTTTATTAAATAATCTCATAATATTCATCTCCCAATTATAAATGACCTGTTTATTATTAATATATATAAATTCAGATTGCTTTTTTAACATTCAACCCCACCCTAAATTGGAATTTGTTAACCTTCAAAGCTATATGAGAATGGAATTAAATCCTTTGCTAATACCTTTCGTAATCCATCATTTGTTTGTATTATCACTTCACATTCAGGGCAGTAATCTGATAACATTTGCCTACAATTTCCACATGGAGATAATATTTCATCTCCATTTTCACCTCTAACCGCAACAATGCATTCAAATTGTTTTTCTCCATTTGTAACAGCGGTTCCTATTGCAACTTGTTCTCCGCAAACTCCATGCAAAGAAAAAACGTTCATGCCAACATATATCTTACCACCACCACATTTAACCGCTGCAGCAACAGTATGATTGTAATTTTTTTTATCATAATTTTTCTTTATTATCTCAACTGCTTTTTCAATAAGCTCAATATCTTTAGAATCTAATTTTCTCAAATCTACCCCTCCAAATTCCTATTTCCCAACCTACTCTACATATTTAAAATTTAGCTTTTAGAAATATCAATATTCCTGAAATAATGTTTTTTATCAATGATAACTTTATATCCATCACTTAATACTTTATACGTTCCTGCATCTAACGGACTTTCTATCCATGATGGATCTACAATACCAAATTCAATTTCTCTGCCTTCCTTATACCATACTCTAATTGAAGTACACTTTCCATAATATTCAGTTTGTTTTTTATCAATATTTCCAAATATTTTCGTAAAATCTTGATTTTTAACCATAGTTTCTTTGTTTGATGTAATTATACAAAGGTCTATATCAGAAGTGTTCTTATTTGTTCCACATGCATAAGAACCTACTACAATTACACTTTCTATATGTAAATCTCCTTTTGCCCATTCTTCAACATCTTTCAAAAAATTTTCTATCGTAATCATATATCCTCTCTCAAATTACTATTTATCTATTAGTTAAATATAAACCACTGAATAATTTAATATAGATAAATTTTATTTTCTTAATATTATAATAACACGATTTTCCATCTATATTTAAATATTATTTTAAAAGACTTAACACTACAAATGGTATATATTATCTAACATACAAACTTCAAAATTGAATAAATTATAAACCAAATTAAAAAAGCTATGAAAATACTCATAGCTTTTTTAATATAATTAAGATTATTTAAGTTCATCTAAGTTTATTTTAATAGTTTGATCTGTTAATAGTTCTAAATATTTGGGATGAAATAATGAAATAACAATATCATCAGATAAGCTTAACTTCGGATATACATAGGTTGCTTTTATCTCCAAATCTCCTTTTACTTCTTTATTTATTATTTTTATTGGTAAATATCTATTAGAACCATTAAATATTTGTAAGTTTTGTTGTGTTGCTATATAACCTTTTAATTCCATTGTAATTAAGGTCTTATCATCTTTATCTTCTATTTTTTCAACCTTTAAGCTTCCTAAATCTAATAAATCTAAATCTACTCCTTCCATTAAGCTATATTGTTTTTTCCTATCATTCCCATCCCCTATAGGTCCTGAATTACTTGCAAATGTTATAATAGATAGCGTTCCATTTTTACTAGGATTCTCATATTCCTCTCTTATTATAATTCCCTTTTCATTTTTATCATTAGTTTTACCTTTAAATTCCAAAATCCCTTTTTCACTATCCCATAAATACGTCATAAAATATATTCCATTATCTACTGAATCACTTGCATTAATCATTTCTAATGTTATTCCAGTTGGTGATTTAATTAATTTACTAACTTCTGTTGTAAGACCATCTTTAGAAATATTTTTATTTATATCTAACTCCTTTTTTGGTACACTATTACTATCTAATGATATTTTTAATGGTTCTGATTCAACTGCTACAGATTTTACATCATTTCCTTTACCGTATATGTCTATACTATTTATTTTTATATATCCTTCTAATTTTTCTGGCCAAGTATCTCTACTACTTGATTCTATTCCATAACTTATCATTCCAGCATAAGTATAATCGTCTACAAAATCTTTTTGCTCCAATCCTCCCATGCCCTTTATATCAGCATTAATATTTAATTCAGTATTTAAATAATATTCTTTCGTTCTATCTAATGGCTCTTTACTATTAATCTTATAGAAAAAAACTAATTTACCCCCATCATAATATACATTTTCAATATATATATTATAATTTTCATTATTTATTGCATAATCTTCTCCTATAGAATTGTTGCCATATCCCTTATCTACCTTATTATTTCTAGTAAAATACTCTAAAACTCCATTAACAAAAGGTATTTCCTTAGCACTTATTTTTCCAAATACCCCTAATGATATAGTACATATGAGCATTATGCTTGCAGCAACTATAGCTCTTTTATAATTTAATAACTTTGACTTCTTTTTATTATTTTCACAAACTATTTTTGCAATCTCTTTAATATCCCAAGGTTCCTTAACATTAGAATTCCTAGCCATTTCTCTTAATTTTTTATCAAAATTTTCATCCATGCTGCTAATCCTCCTTTAAAATTTGATATAGCTTTTCTTTTGCTCTAAAAACTCTTGACTTGATTGTACCTTCTGGAATAGATAAAATATCTGATATTTCCTTGTAAGATAAATCATCAAAGTAAAACAATATAGTAGGAATTCTTAAGTCTTTAGTTAAGGATGAAACTGCATTATAAAGATCTATTTTATCTTCAGAGTTAATTGAATATGTAGATATATTTTCAATGTTCTCTGTATTAACTAACTTTTTATTGGCATTATATATCTTATTACATTGATTAATTAAAATTCTTATTGACCATGTTTTAAATAATTTTATGTCCTTTAAAGTGTGTAGTTTATTGTAAATTATTATAACTGTATTTTGAATTGCATCCTTTATATCCTCCTCAGAAAATAAAATCCCTTTTGCTACTCTATAATAAGCAGTTGAATTTAATTGAATTAACGATATGAAAGCTTCCTCTTCTCCCTTTTTAGCAAGCATTGTTATATGTTCAAAGTTATCTAATGTTTTATCTGTTATGCATAAAGATTTCAAAATTCTCACTCCTTTTACGTATATTAGATACTTAAAATTCATCAATAGTTTCATAATTTATGAAATTTTTTAATAATTTTTAAATAAAAATATACAAAAACCAAGGGACTTATCCCTTGGTTAATAGCTATAATATTTTTCATTAAATATTGTAACATAATTTTCCATTAGAACACATAACAAAAAATATATCATTCCCTTTATCTTGATAAAAATAAATCCTATTTTTTTAATTTATTCAAATACAACTAAAATCAGAAATGATAAAATAGAGAAAAACAATTCTATAGAAAGTATCAATTATGCATAAAAAAGCCAATAAAACTAGTTAAGTTTCACTGGCTTTTCAATTTAATTCGCATAAATTTAAAATACTACGGAACAATTGAAATTAAATGAAGTTAAGTTATCTGAATATGAAAGTATAATCACTGAACTTAAAGAAGAAAATAGAGGTTTAAATAGTGATAAAGATGCCCTAAATAATAAAATTGATAGTATCACTAATGAAAAAACAGAGGAATATATAAGCATTACGTATTTAGTCACCCAACTTTACCTTACCAAAGCTTGAAAATTATTCGCCAGCGAGAACCCTCTTTAGACTTGCATTTATAGCCTTAGAGTCTTCAGGATGTGCCAAAAGTAATTCATTTGACTTTAAAATAGCTGCAGAGTGCGTGGTTTGTACTGATTGTTTTACTTTAGGATCATCAATAGAATCAATGTAATCCTTTTGCTTCTGCCAAGCTTCTTTTATTAAGTCATAGTATTTTTTTTCAGTTGCTTCTGGTTGTGTATCTGGTTTCGTGTCTTGTTGTGTATTTTTTTGTACATCCTCTTGTTTGCTTTCTACTGCATTTTCAACAGAGGGAGATGTAGTTTTTACACTTTCTTTTACCGAACTTTGAGTGCTGCTAACCAATTGGCTTGTACTTGATTTAGAAGAATTATCTTCTCCTGATGAATTATTTTTCTGTCCACATGCAACAAGTGACAGAGATAATAACAATAATCCTAATTTCAAAAATAGCTTTTTATTCATTTCACATCTCCTCGCAAAATAGATATTCTATTACACATTTTAATACTATTACGAATTTATTATAACATATATTACCAAATGCCGTATTATTCAATTTTCAAAGATCATTTAGTTCGCAATAATTTCAAATTGTTCATAATATATTTGAATTGCGAACTAAAAAATACCGTATAGTCACTTTTGAATAATGCGGTATTTTAATACGTTATCTATTTTTCACTTAATAATTCATAATTGATAAACTAAAATTTGGCGAACACGGATTATGCTTATACTATTCGCCTATTCTTTTTGTCGTATATCACAACAGTTACAATTGAAACAAGAATAATCACAGCATTTGCGACAATGGTTCCCGCACAAGTCATAGTCATAGTGCCAAAGATGGGGGATACCGCATTGAACATGGTATGGAATAATACGCACATAAACACACAGCCTTTTCCTGATATTCTGTAGATTGCCCCGTTGAAAAACCGAAACGCCATGAGTTGAACTGCAAACATCCAAAAGTTGATGAGTCCCTCTCCGTGATTAGTTCCTGGAATGAAGAAGAGAGGGATATGCCAAAAAATCCAAATGATTCCAACGAAAACAGAAGATAAAACAAAGCCATATTTTTTGTCAAGCTCAGGCTGCAATATGTACATCCAGCCAGCTTCCTCCAAGCCACCGATAATAAGGCCACCAGGTAGGGAAAGGAAGAACGTATAAAATGGAAGTACCATTTCCGTGCGGCCTGAAACTACAATATGTATCAAAAAATACAGTGCAAGTCCTGCAACGACGAATAAATAAGGAAATATGTTATTTTTGGCGTAGAAAACAGTTTTCAACCATTCCTTAAAATCTGCTATTTTGTTATTCTTCTTCAGAACGATATATGAAGCAATAGCAGGTGACAAAATATAGATTGCAAAAGGAATATTCATCCCGAATTGCTGTAACGAGTGAACCCAATTGTAAACCGAATATCCGAATTGCCCAAGAGCAATCAAAGCACCTGACACAAGATAGGCTATGCAAAATGTCAGCATTGTAAATTGTACTATGATTTTTTTATCTGTCATGATTTCTTCACCTCACGTTTTGAAGTATACATTAAATTTTAATGGATGAACGCTTTGACTTTTATCACCTAATGTTTGATTTCTGCTAATTCAAAGTTGTGCTCGCGAAAATAATCCCCATTACAAATTCCAATTTATTTATCTAACCTAAATAATGCCTAATTGGTAAGCCAGAATTTTTTTGCTAGATATTTAAATACTCCTCTATAAACATTATTTGTCTTTTTATAGCTTCATTTATGGCTTTCTGAATCTCAAAATTGCAATTTGGTATATAGTATTCTGGTAATCCTGTATGAATTTCCATAGCGCTATTCCAATCTTGTCTAATATATTCTGATAATTCATCAATATCAGAATATCCATTATTCCTACAAATATCTATATTCTTTACAATGATTTCACAAAATTTAAAGCATCTAGGTAATGCCCCTTCATCGTGTCTTTTTATATAGCACAATAAAGCTATGATATTAAGCTGAATTGTTTCTATTTGTTTAGTAGTAAATACGTTTTTAGGCATTTTCCATTTCCCCCTCCATTAAATTTTTATTTATCTATCTAATTCTAAAATAAATTATGACATATTTTTACGTTTATTATTATAGTAAAATAGTTCCCTTTGCCAAAATAGCTACCTCTCCAGACACTAATATTTCTTTTTCAGAAATGCTCATAGAAACCTTAATTTTACTAGGTCTGCCGACAAACCTTCCTTGATTTATTATAATCTCATGACCTACATTAAAAATATTATGCTTATATAAATATGCACCTAATGGTCCAGCTGCACTTCCTGTAGCAACATCCTCAACGTTTCCTTGATTATCCCAGGTCCGTCCTTCTATATAATTCACATCAAATATATAAGCAAATTTAGCACCTACTTCTTTTAACATTTCTTCAAATTTAGAACTAATTATTTTTGCATTCTCTATTCCTGAAGTTAATGGTACTAATAAGTATGGTAATCCTGTTGATACAACTTCCATAGGAAATTCTTCGCTTAAATTCTCTTCTGACAAGTTCAATGCATGTACATATTTATTTCTCTTCTCTTTTGAAACTTCACAGAGGAATTCCGCTTTTCCTTGATTCATTTGTACTTCATAATATTCCTCTATCTTTTTTGAATTAACTATAATTGTTTTTTGATTTAATTGAAATGTAATTGCTATATCTTCTTCATTTCTAAAAATATGACTATGAATAGTAGCAGCTGCTCCCAAAATAGGATGCCCCGCAAAATCCAATTCTTCATCTACTGTAAAAATTCTTGCACTAAATATACTATCATCTATTCTTCTCACAAAAATTGTTTCAAATTGCTTAAACTCTTGTGTTATTTTCAACATAAGATTATCTTCTAATTCCTCATTACAAAAAACAACAGTTAATCCATTGCCAGATAAAATCTCATTGCTAAAAACATCAACATGAAAATATTCCATTTTAATTCCTCCTTATATAAAAAATATAATTAACATTTATTTTGCCTAAAATTATAACATATAGTGTAAATACCGCATTATTTAATTTTCAAAGAACATCTTTATCATTTACTACGCAAAAGTATCACATTACTTGTTAGTATCTTTAAGTTTCCTTATCTCATCAATAATGGCATATGTACAAAGTAATACAGTAAAAACAATTATTGTAGCAACTACAATACCCATTTGCTCTTGTTGAAATCCTAACATTTGAAATAAAATAATAAATACAAAAACAATAATAAATGATAATATAAAAGACTTAATTAAATTTTTATTATTACTCATAACTTCTCTCCCAAAATATATTTAATCTCAAATATAATACAATTATCCATATTTAATTTCATGTTATTTTTTAGATAAATTCAAATTTATCTCTTTGTTTTGCTCATATTTGATATTTTTTCAAAAGCAAATCCAATAATTGCTCCGACTATTATAGTATTAACTATCGTCCATATCGCTCCACTCAAAGAAGATGAAAATGTATATATAAGCGAGGACAAAGACACCAAAAGAGAAACAACAATTCCTTTTAAAAATGAATTAATTTTAAAATCACATGCGGATATTAGCAAACCAATAACTACCCATGTTACCCCAGTTGATAAATATACTTCTGTATCAAGACCTGTCGCAAACAATAAAAATGTAATATTTATTATTGCTCCAATAATTCCACAGATTATACCAATAAGATATTTGTTTACCTTCATTCCAATCCCCTTTCAAATCCCTATTTATATATTAGTTTATTAAATAACCATATCATAACTCCACACTATTATAACATATTCTTCCAATAACATCTGTTCAATTTTAAAGAATATTTGCATCGTACTTTCTGCATATTACAACATAAAAAATATCGCAAATTCATTTCTGAATTATGCGATATTTTTTATGTTATCTATTTTCAACTTAATAGTATGCTATTTAGAACCTCCACATAAACTATAATTTAAAATGGAGATTATGCTCATTTTCTGTACTTACGCTTCTCAGTTTTCACAGCATCAACAATCGCATAAACAATAACAAAACCTATTACAAACCACATCAAAATGTATGGCAACTTCCACAGCGTAAATATGTGTAACGACAAAAGAGCAAAGACTGCAGCTAAGCAGGCAAATACAACGGTAACAAGCTTATATTCTGCTTTTTTATCTGCTTTCTTTCTTTCTTCTTTCGAAAGCCATAAATATGAATTTGAAAAAATAGGGCCTCTACATCTTATTGTAAATGAGACATAAACCACTAAAGCAATAGCAATAAATCCTACAATGCAACCTGAAACAATGCGCCATGTTTCCATATCATCACCTCACAAAGTATAAATTTTCTTCCTATGAAACAGCCAGGCGAATTCCTATTTATATATTGGTTTATTAAACAACTATCTCACAACTTTATATTATTATAACATATTTTCCCAATAATATCTGTTCAATTTTAAAGAATATTTGCATCGTGCTTTCTACATATTGCAAAATAAAAAATATCGCAAATTCATTTCTGAATTATGCGATATTCTAATACTCTATCTGTATTTAACTTAATTATTCCAAATACTTATGAACTATCCTTAGGATTCTTCATTCATAATTCCTAACTTATCAAATATTATAAATGCTAAGTTTAAAGCAATTCCAACTACAGCTGCTAGTCCCATTCCTTTTAACTCTACAACACCTATACTTAATTTTATACCACTTAATCCAACCATAAAAATAACTGATGTAAGTATTAAGTTTCTTGATTTTGAAAAGTCTACTTTCTCTTCTATAAAAGTTCTAAGTCCGGATGTAGCTATAGTTCCAAATAATAATAAGCTAACACCACCTACTACTGGAGTCGGTATTGTACTTATTATAGCTGAAAGCTTACCTGAAAACCCTAATATGATTGAAATTATTCCTGCACCACATATTACATATACACTATATACCTTTGTTAATGCCATAACTCCAATATTTTCACCATATGTAGTAGTTGGTACTGATCCAAACATACCTGAAATCATAGTTGATAATCCATCTCCTAAAAGTGATCTATGAAGTCCAGGATTTTTTGATAAATCTTTACCTACTATGTTACTAGTAACCTTTAAGTGTCCGATATGCTCTGCTATTACTACGAATGTAGCTGGAAGTATAGTTAATATAGCTGTTATATCAAATTTAGCCATTTTTATTTGTGGTACTGTAAAGAACCCTGCATTGCTGATAGAAGTAAAATCTACAAGTCCCATAAAACAAGCTGTTATATAACCAACAACAACTCCTATTAAAATAGGTATTACCTTTAAAAATCCCCTAAGTAATACACTACTTAATATAACTGTTGTAAGAGTAATCATTGATACTATAACCCAAGTTGTGTTAAGTTCTGGTGAATTTGATCCTCCAACTGGGAAACCTGCCATATCAGCTGCTGTACTAGCAAGCTCTAATCCTATTATAGTAACTATTGCCCCCATTGCAGCTGGTGGAAATAATTTATCAATCCAGCCTGTACCTGTATAACCTACAATAATTGCAACTATTGAAAAAACAAGACCTGAAACTACAAAGCCTCCTTGTACAGTTTGAAAACTATAACCTTCACTAAGTAATAAAAATGTTGGAGCTAAAAAAGCAAAACTTGATCCTAAATACGCTGGTATACCTTTCTTTGTTATAAAGGCATAAAGTAAAGTACCAATTCCATTGAAAAATAGTACTGTTGTTGGATCAATATTAAACAAGATAGGTACTAAAATAGATGCGCCAAACATGGCAAATAGATGTTGAATACTTAATGGAATTGCCCTCCCCATTGGAACTTTTTCATTGACATCAACCATTAAAATTTCATTTTCTGACGTTTTTTTCATATTATTGTCTCCCTTCTTAGTTTCTCAGAACTAAATTAAAAGTGTTTTTTCAAATATATCATTTTTTTTATTAAAATACAATATTTTTTTACATTTGATAAATAAAAAACTTTATATATTTTTACTTCATATATTTATTAACTAACTCATAGCATCTTTCCTTTGTACTTGCTGCTAAACTCGTTACTCTATTTAAAGGTGCTATTGTTCCACCTTTGTTAGCATCAGCAGCTGACTCACTTTTTTCATCTCTACTCTTAATCCAATTAAGCTCTTCATCTCTTAATTTATCTATTTCTTCTTTTGATAATTGTTTCTCTAATTCAGCATAAGCTTCATTTAGCATGTCATCCCATTGTTTAAATTCTTCATTAGCTGCATCAATCATATCTTGAGTTACAGGACTAGCATATTTTTCTTTTAATGATGTTTCTAAATTAACTTCTAACTTATTTAATTTTTCTAAATATATTTGCTTCGTTGAATATGTGTTGGTATTATCCTTGGATGAATCAATTCTATTTTCATTTTCTATCTTTTCTGAAGAAGTTACTACTTTTTCTTCTTTATTAGTTTGTGCTTCCTTTTCACTTACTCCATTACTACATCCCACTAAAAATAATGCACATGTGCCTAAAATACAAATCTTACTTTTAATAAATTTACTCATAATTCTTCGCCCTTATTTTTATTGTTATTTAATTTATCTTTCTAAAAAATAATATGATGAATATTCTCTTCCATCATGTCCAATCAATTTATTATCTGTAAGTGAAAAACCAAGTTTCTTTAATGCAGTTATCCTTTTAGTTGCCATATCAATAGCTTTTGTTGCCACCATGTCACATTCAAATAGTGAATATACTTCATCAATAATTAGGCTTAAAATATTTATTATTATTTCTTCTTCTTCATAATCACTTCTTAAATCCAAGCGAAGTAAACCACAATTATTAAAATAATCTTCTGAATCTCTATGAAATAATTCTATTGTACCTATTACTTCATTTATATCTTTATCAATAATTGACCATCTTACAAATCCCTTACGATTATATTCAAATTTCCAATAATCAATAGCTTCTTTCATTCTTTTTTCAGAAGTATAATAAAAATCATCGCCACCACAATTATCACTATTAAATAGGGGCACTGCCTTTATGTCAGAATAAACTTTCAATAAATCATTACAATCATCTTCCAAAACTAATCTTAACTTATATCTATCATTTTCGAACTCTGGACAATTAAAATAGACATTACACATAATAATCTCACTTTCAAATTCCTATTTTTTAACCCACTCTACATATTGGAGTTTCAAACTATATAGTCAATACACTTAAATCTGTTTTTTCATACCGATTATGCCCTTTCAATCCTTTTTTATATTTCCAACACTTAATTGCATCTTCAAGAGATCTGCCCTCATTATTAGCAAAAAAATCTCTAATATAAGTGTTGTATTCAAACTGTCTATCTATGGTTGTTCTTACTTTTTTCTTTTCTTCTAAAATTTGATAATAGGCATCTATTGCCTCTTTATATGTCTTTCCTGTATTTTCTTTCAACCACTTTTGAAATGTCACAGGGAAAGAAAATGAATCTCCAATTCTTTTCTTAAAAAAGGCTCTGTGCTTTTCTGAACAAACGAAATTATCTTCAATTTTACTTTCTTCTGTTATAGTTTGAACATCAATTACTTTTGTTTTCTTTCTAGATTCTGATTTTCTCTTTTCTCCTGTATCTAAAAAATGTGAAATTCTATCAGTTAATTCAATTTTGCCACCACTTGTTGATAGTCCCTCGTTTCTGCAAAATGTAACAAGTTCTTCTTTCAGATAGTAATACTCTTGAAAAGTTTTACTATTCAAATCTCTATTTAATATTGGTCTTTTAGTCATTCATCTTCTCCTACAAATTCCTATTTTATCTATTAGTTAAATATAAACTACTGTATAATTTAATATTGATAAATATTATTTTCTTAATATCATAATAACACAATTTCCCATTTATATCTAAATATCCTTTTCTTTTAAAAGAATCCCACACTACAAATTACATATTAATTCACATAGGTATTTACAGAAATAATAAAAGCTATTGTAAACCACATTTTTTATTGTTCACAATAGCTTTATTTTTAATTTATTTTATTACTACGTAGTTACCGCATTTATTTTTTAGTAACTACTTGAGCTGAAACCTTTTATGTTAATTCTCCATACTCTGTTTTTATAAACTTATTAGTTGTTATATTATCTATTAATTCTAATATATCTCCAATAGCTACATCTTCTTTTACATCTCTAACAGAAAGATTGATTTTTTCGCTTAAAATATCTTTAAAAGAAATTGCTACTTTTTAATTTGTGCAAATACAGCTGAAATTAAAAACGATAAAATAGAAAAAAACACCCCTATAGAAAGTATCAGTATTAAAAAGCTATTAAATAATATAAGCATTCTAAAAATAAAACTTTTATATGAATAAAAAAGCATTAATATTATGCTAACAAGTATTGATAATAAGAAAATTGTTATTATTCCATCCTTTGAATTTTTTAAATCAGCTTTGCTTAATGTCATATGAGTGCTTACTGAAAATGCTATTATAATAAATATCCAAAATCTCACATTTGTAAAGTTCTCTATAGTAAATATATACTTTAAGCAATTTTTTAAAACATCTATTATGGAGCTAATATATCCTGCTAATGTTGTGAATTCTAAAGAAGCTAGGAAATTACTTATTGTCTTACCTTCTAAAATTCTTATAAAAGTAGTTGGCAACAACAATCTTATAGATAATATTAAAACTATCGCACCTACAAATATTGGAGCTACCCCTATAAAAAAGTTACCTATTCTTTGATAAATGCTCTTTTTATTATAGGAATGCTGTACTTCACCTAAAACACCACTTTCATTTAATTTAAATGAAAACAGCTTAACCTTGTCCACCTTATGGAGAAATATAATGCACATTATATAGTGACTAAGCTCATGTACAGTAGTTCCAATAAAATTTGTCGCAATAATTCCCTTTTTCCCAAAGGTCTTTAATAAATTAATATTTGTTTTTCCTTGAATATAACCAATTAAGAATCCAAAGACTAAGAAGCTTCCTGCAATACTTAATGTTAGAATTAAGCTTAATTTTATAATATTTAATATCATATTTTATCTTTAGTGAAGGAATGTATCGCAAGTACCAATCCTCACTAACTCTCCTTTTCTTATATTATTTTGATATAACTTCATTTATTAGGCTTGTATGATATTGTGCATCTAATGGTCCTGTTGTTTTACCGTTATTTTCTAAAACTATTATTGTGGTGTCCTTACTTACATTATATTCTGTATTTGAACTAAATCCGTCTATACATCCACTATGTCTTATAATATTATCATGTATAAAAAGTCCATACCCATAACAATCAACAGGAGTTGTCATTTCCTTATAAGATTTTTCTGACACTATGTTACCTTTATGTAACATTCTACTCCAACGGAACATATCAAAAATATTAGCATGAATATCTCCAGCTGCATAAGTAAATTTAGGGTTAGCTGCTATTTCTCCTGACACATCACTTCCATGACCTTTCGCATCTAAATTTTCCATTTCCATACTACTAGTTGTCATTTTAGCAGGCTTAAATATATATTTATTTATATAATCTTCATAAGACAACCCACTGGCTTCTTCAATAATTAATCCAAGTAAGTAATAATTTGTATTGCTGTAGTCGTAGGCTTCACCTGGTTCAAAGTATAACTCTGTTAGATATAGATTTTTTAATATCAAATCCTTTGACCATCTCTTATCTTCAACATATTTATCAAAATAACTACTATTTTCATAATCTTTAAGAATTTTCAAAGTCTCTTCATCTTTCATGAATACATCTATTTCATTGAGATAATCAGGAATTCCTGATCTCATTTGCAATAAATTCTTTACAGTAATCTTATTTCCATACTTATACTTTGGAAAATACTTATCTATTGTATCATCAAGATTAATTTTATTTTGTTCAACTAATTGCATTACTGCTGCTGCCGTAAATTGTTTTGTATTTGAGGCAATAGAAAATCGTGTTGTCAACTTATTTTCTCTCTTATCATCAGCATCTGCATATCCATATGCCTTAGCAAATTTAATATTATCTCCCTCTGCAACAAGTGCTACTCCTTGAAATCTATTATTAGCTGCTTCTTCATCTAAAAATTTTTCTAAATTTTCATATCCTGGTTCAACAATTTTTGGAATATTTTCTTCAGCATTTTCTTTAGTCTGTTCTTTTTCTTTAATATCTTCCTGAGCACTTACATTCTTTGTGTTATCTACAGATTTTTTGCTACATGCAGATAAAGTTATCATACAACTACAAATAAGTGCTGTTCCTAATAATAAATATCTCTTCTTCATAATTCCCCCGTTAGATTTTTTCTCTCCATACTATTTTAACACTTGTTCTTAATAATATAAAGTTAACAATTTCGGGTAGCAATGATATACTTTCTTGATTTCGTTAAATTAACTTGGAAAAATATTTTATCTATTTTATAACCTCATTATGCAAATAAAAGAAGATACTAACTAACGCTAGCATCTTCTGATTATAAATCTTTGCTCTTCATTTTATTTAATTCTAATTCTTTCTTTTCTTTAATCTTTTTTCTTCCCTCTTCCCATGTAGAAACTTGTATGCCTATAAGTACAATAAAAGGTAATACATTTCCTATATTGAGTTCTATTTTTCTCAAATTAAATACTCCTATTGCAAATAGTAATGATATTATTGGCAAAATACCTCCTAATATCCAATTTTCACGTTTACTTAATAATTGTTGCATAATTAACATAACTGCACTAGCTCCTAATGCTATAATAAGCACCATTGAATCACTCATTTTTATTCTCCTTACACTCCTCATTATATTTCTCTATAATTAACTTAGCAGTTTCAATATCAATCTTTGATTCAACTGCTAACCCCTTAATAAATGTTTGAAATGGCTCCTCCTCACTTTTATCATTTAATTCTATCTTTTGAATAAGTTTATCTAATCTTAATCTTACAGTTGGGTACGAAACATCATATAATTTTGCAATCTCCTTTAAAGAACCTGATTTTAATGCAAAATTTTTTAAAAACCCCAAATCTTCCTTTTCTAAAGCAAATACCCATTTAGGAATTTTATCAATATCCATTTCAAGCCTCCCTTCTTTAATAATATTAAGTATAACATTAATTTTATTAAAGTCAATATCAATTTATTTTTTAATTTTATTAATAAAATTTAATTTAAGACAGTTGAAAAGTAGCTAAAAATCAATGATTTTCAGAGTTCATTTAATTAAAAATACTTCATGTAAACTGAAGTAAATTCTTCAATATAACATTTACATAATTTAGCCTTTAGCACCGCATATTTCAGAAATTTAATTCATAATTAATTATAGTTAAATAATTTAACCAAAAACATTATTCAATATAATGCAATATTGACATTTTATGGAAATAATAGTATTGTTAAATATGTACCAATCATTTATTTTTAATTACAACTACTACTTGTTTTACTTATAAGAAAATATGAATAGTATTTTTAAAATATTTAGGATGGAGGATTGTTATGTTTAAGAAAAATGGAAAAGGGTCTAGATTGTTACTTGCAACTCTATTAATAATGTGTGTTAGTGCATTGGGAATAGGTTGTAATGCAAAACCAAATGATGAAAAAGCAAATAACACTGAAAAAATTACAATCAATGAAGGTTCTGTTACAAATGACTGGAGAAAAGAATCATATATAAATGGTATTCTTTATCAATTATCAGCTGAAGTTAAAGGTTTACAATATCAGGCATATAAACTTGCAAGAGTACAACTTGATAAAAGAATTGCTGAAAGAGAAGCTGGTACGTATAAAAAACCAATTGCTATAATTTCAGATATTGATGATACACTTGCCTCAGACTGTAATTACATTGCTGGAATTGTAATGCAGGATGAAAAATGGGACAACGGACCTTGGAATGGTTATTATGATTCAATCGCTTCAACTTCAAACGTTGCAATCCCAGGTGCTGTTGAATTTATGAACTATGCAGCTGATAATGGAGTAGAAACATTTTATATTACTAACAGAGAGCATGATCAGCTTGATTTATCAGTAGCTCAGCTTCAGCGTTTAGGTTTCCCTAATGCTGATAAAGAACATGTACAAGTTTGTAATGAAAGTGGATCTTCAGATAAAACAGAAAGAAGAGAAAATATTCTTAAGGATTACGAAGTTGTTATGTATTTAGGAGATAATATTGGTGACTTCACAGAAGACTTTTCAAGAGAATTAGGTACAGTAAAGAGAACTGAACTTGCTTCTGACCCTAAATATAAAGATCTTTGGGGAGATAAATGGATAGTACTACCAAATGCAACTTACGGAAACTATGTTGACTCAGTATGGAATAATAAAAAAGATTTAACTGAAGCTGAAAAAGTCCAAGCTATTAAAGAAATCTTAAATAATTATAGTTATACAAACACTGATAAATATGAACAATGGTATAAACTTGGAAATTAAACCACTTAAATCATAGTTTCATCTAAAGTAGTATTGTAGTAATAATATTTGATTTAAGGATCTAAAAGCTCATATGTAGCTAAAAAATCTACATATGAGCTTTTAGATCTTGCATTTCTTCTTCTAAAAGTTGAACCTTTAATATTTGTTCTTAATAATATATAGATGGATGTTAAAATAAACTATATATTATTCGTAATGTTATTTATATATGAATCTTCTTTGATTTCTTAATTCTGTTAATAAAGCTTTTTAAAAGTGAAATCAATATAGATACAACTCCTCCTAAGGCAAAGAATAGTTGTATATTGCCTGTGAATAAACCAACCAATACTCCAAGTCCTACTCCATAAGCTAAAAACATAGCTAAAACTTGTATTTCTTCATCTGACAAAAATAACCTACCATTCCACTTCATCTCTAAAACACTTCCTTTATCTTCAATATCTTTATTACCTTACCCTTACTTTATGCCACTATATCATTATCATCCTTATTAGTAAGGAGTACCTAATAAATATGGAACCCGCAGTATTGCTAGATCTTTATAATTAAATGTAATATCTTGCCTAAGAGAAAAATTTTCAATAGTAGCAACTGGAAGGCATTGTTGAATAATAATAATAACTTCTTTTGATAATAAACTAATAAAATCTTTAAGCTATAACAAGTTTCCCACCCTTCAGTTTAAGTTTAACATCTGATTGAGCTGCTACGTCGTTTGAATGTGTAACAACAATAATACATTTATTGCTTTCATGAGCCAAAGCTTTAAATAGTTTTATTATCTCAATAGCCGTGTCATGGTCAAGGTTTCCTGTAGGTTCATCGGCAAAAAGTATATCTCCTTCTGTGGCTAATGCACGAGCTATGGCAACCCTCTGCTGTTGTCCACCACTTATCTTTAATACACTCCTTTTAATCTCTTCCCTTGTTAATCCCGTTTTTTCTAATAAAGCACAAGCTTTTTGTTTTCTGTTTTCTATTTTATTTTTAGTTATTTCCATTGCTGTTACAACATTTTGTAAAGATGTCATATATGGTATAAGATTATAGGATTGAAATACTATGCCTATGTTCTTATTTCTAAAGTTATTTAAACCTAAAGTATTAATATTTTTACCACAATATAGTATTTCTCCAGATTTAGGTGTATCCAAGCCACTAATTAAGGAGAGAAGTGTTGTTTTACCTGACCCAGAGGAACCTAATATAGTATAAAACTTTCCTTTCTCAAAGCTGAAATCAACATTATTTAAAATAGATATTTTTTTTGAAGCATCTTGATAGTGATAACTTATATTTTTTAATTCTAATATTGCGCTCATTTCTGTACCTCCTTATTCATTCTTTAAAAGAATTGTTTTAGGGTTAAATCTAAGTATTAATACTGTTGGAACCGTTGTTGCTAAAATTACAATTAGAAATCCTATTAAATATAATTTTTGAAGGTCGCTTGAACTTACGCCAACATCAATTGTATCTATGGCATCAACCTTTTCGTCCATTGTTCCCCCAGGTCCAGCCATCACCACTCCTGAGTTTGAAGGTTGCGGATTTTCTTGTTTTTCAGTGACATTTACTTCATTCTGTAATAGATTAGTCCCTATTTTCTGTGCTACTGCATTTCCGGTAAATGTTGATATACTAAAAGCTATACAAGCAACAATCATGATTTCTACTAATAGTTGACTAATAATTTTAAGTCTGCTTTCTCCCATAGACATTAACACACCAATTTCATACCTTCTATCCTTAAGTGATAAAATTATTATAAGTGATAGAATTACTGCACCTGCAATGGCAACTATAATAACCATTGTTTTTGAAAATGATCCAACATTTTCAATAGGTCCCATCATCTGTTTATACAAAGAGTCCTTTGCATCTAATTTATAATCTTCTAAATTTATACCTGAAGCTTTTACATCATTTTTAAAGCTTTCAATGTTCATAGGATCATCCATGTAATATATAGCATTATGAATAGCATCAGGTTTACTAAATCCTGTAGTAGATGGATCTAGTGCAGCTATAGCTGAATTAGGTACATATATTTTATTATATGGGCTTAAAAATGTCATCGCATCCATCATAGGATTTGATTCAATTTTTTCAGCTGTATATATTCCTACCACTTCTAATTCTAAAGTATTTTTTCCTTCTAAGCTTTTTACATTTATTTTGTCACCAATCTTTAACTTATTTTCATCTGCTAGTTTTTTCTCTATAATTGCTACATTTTTTCCCTGATCGCTCTCTGTTAAGTTTCTTCCTTCAATCAGCTTACTTTTTCCTTCAGTAAAGTCAGGAGAAAGATCTGAATATAAATTGCCTTCTAATGATACATCCGGCTGAGCCATACCTGGAGGCCCACCAAATGATACCTGTGAGGAATCTTTATCATCCTTATTATCATCTTGTTCTTTCACAAATGGTTTAAAACCTTCTGCTGAAGCCAGTCCTGATGATGAGTAATTATATGCTTTAACATGCTCTAAATCCTTTAATTTATCTGCATCCTTAATAGTTAATGGAGTTATGTCCAGCTTACCGCCTTTATTACCTGATTTAGCCATTGCCTTTTCATAATCAATTCCAAGAGTTACAGCACCACCAAGTTTTCTTCTAGCAAATTCGCCTGATTTAGCAGTAGCAGATCGTATTGCTAAACCAGCAAGAACCATATTGGCTATAACACATAAAATTACAATTAATATTATAGTTTTCATTTTTCTTTTAGTAACACTTAATATTGCTCTTTTTATAAAGTTCATTGTTCTTCCTCCTACTTTTTAATCTTTATTACATTATTGATTGTAAATTTGTATTGTGTAGTTACTGTGAAGTCTAGGTGTTTTTAAAATGAAAAAGTTCACCTATGTAAATTTTGCTTATTCCGTCGCTTTGCTCCAAGTCAACGCAAAATTACATAGGTGAACTTCAAAACTGAAGGATGGAAATTATAAAAAGTTATTGACAGGGTAAATTTTTTATAATTTCCTAAAGAATAGAAAAAACAGAAGCTTAATTGCTTCTGTTAAATATAATTTTAAAACAAACTCCTGAATCAGTATTGCTCATTTTATACTCTATTCCATGAGCTTCAAATATCGTCTTTACAATATATAATCCTAAACCAGTACCTCCAGTACTTCTGCTTCTAGATTTTTCTATACGATAAAAAGGATTAAAGATCTTTTCAAATTCAGTTTCATCTATATATATCCCTGTATTTTCAACAGTTAACACTACCTCATCTTTTTCTATCCACAAGTTTATAAAGACCTTCTCATTTCTTGCTGTGTGTATAATAGAATTATTAATAATATTAGTTATTGCCTTTTTAATTAGTTTTTCATCTGCCTGAACATAAACTTCTTCAGATATTTTTAGATTTAAACTTATATACTTTTCATTTGCAATATAAATGAGTTTCTCAATACAATTATTAACTAGATATGATAGATTTATTTCAGTGTATTGTGGTTTAAACCCATTATCTTCGAGTTTTGATACTTCAAGTATTTCTTTTACCATTGACTCCATATCCTGCAAAACTATTAAAGATCTATTCATATATTTATCTCTATCCTTATAAACTCCTATATTTCCAAGCATACCTTCAAGTTGCCCTTTTATTATTGTAATAGGTGTTTTTAATTCATGTGAAATTGTAGCAGTAAACTCTCTTCTTTTTCTTTCAATCTCTCTTTCTCTTTCAATGTCATCCAAAAGTTTCAAATTAGTATTTTTGAGTTCATTCATAGTATACTGTAAATTAGAAGCTAATTCATTTAAACTTAAGGCAATTTCTCCTATTTCATCATCACTATTTACCTCACAGCTTTTTTCAAAATCTAAAGCGGCCAGATGTTTGGCTGTATTGTTTATTTTCAGTAATGGCTTAGTAATTATTTTTGAATATATAAAGGCTCCCACAACTGATATAATAAGGACTACAAGGCCAATTAATGGTAGTAAATTAAAAATAACCTTCGAAGCTTCATCTATTGGCTGCAGCGGTACTATAACATTCATAGTGTAGCTTTCATTATCATTTAAAAAAGTTATCTGTTTTGAAATCCCATAGGTAGAGGAATGTTGATTATTACCGGAAATAAAAACGCTACCTGTTTGGAATGTACTCATGGATTGAGACGTATTATTTACATTACCTTGATCTAATACAGACATTTCTATCAAATTAAATGGTATGTATACAAGCCTTCCTAAACTATCCTGTATACTCAAGCTAACAGTATATTTAGCATTAAACTCATCAAAGTAATATTTAGCATCATTAATTGAAAGCTTTGAAACAGTGGCTTCTAACTTATTCAATCCAGTTTCTATAGTATTTTTTTTATATTTATAATAATAGCTCGGTAGTAAAAAATATAATATTAAATAGATGCATAAAGTTGAAATAATTAGTAAAACAGATGTAATTTTAAAAATTTTAAAAGTAATGCTTTTTTTTGTACTATTTTTCAAGTTTATAGCCAACACCTCTAATCGTTTTAATATAATCAACTTTTAGCTTGCACCTTAAGTTTTTAATGTGAGTGTCAATAACCCTGACATCCCCATAAAAATCATAACCCCATAATTGATTTAATAACACTTCTCTTGTTAAAATCCTACCTTTATTTTTAATAAAAATTTTTAGCATATCAAACTCTTTAGCTGTAAGTTCAATCTCTTTTCCACCTACCCAAACCTTAAAGCAGCTAGCATCTAGTACAATATTTTCAAAACTAAATTTTACATCATCATTTACTGCTTTTGTTCGTCTAAGTACTGCTTCAACTCTTTTAATTAGAAGATTAACTGAGAAAGGTTTCGTTATATAATCATCTACTTTTAATTCAAAACCTTTTATTTGATCTTGTTCCTCTTCTAAAGCAGTTAACATTATTATTGGTATCTTAGATGTCTTTCTAATAATTTCGCATACAACAAAGCCATCAATCTTTGGAATCATAATATCAAGAATCACCAAATCGAATTTACCTGAATTAAACTTCTCAATGCCCATTAATCCATCCCCAGCAACTTCAACAACATAGCCACTTGCACATAAAAATTCACTTATTATTTCTTGTATATCTAAATCATCTTCAATTACAAGTATCCTTTCATTCATTTTTTCACCTTCCTATATCCATTATTATAAAGTATAATTGTGTTTTTTCTGTGAAGTTAGAGATTTTAATATTATACCTAAAAATACCGTAGATATTAACTTTTAAAGCTACTATGTACGGTAAAACAAACTATATATTACTTATGTAGTTTTTTAATTCACTGATATATTTCTATTCCCTAAACTATTTTTAATATCTTAATAATATCAAAAATTTTATATTTGTACAATTGCACATTATCATAAAAGACTAAACCACTAAAGCGCCAGAAACAAGCTACCTTGAAAGCAACTTTTGATAATAAAAAATAAAGTGGCATCATTACCAAGCCCAAAAGGTTATTTCATGCCACTTTTTTAATTTATTTGATTTTCTCTCATAAAATATTCATATTTACTAACTTATCTATTTTGTATATTTTAACTTTGCTTTCTCAAAGTTTACTCCAGATAATAAGAATAATATCCCTGAAAAGAATAATGCAAGTCCTAAACCTATATAAAAGCTTCCAAGATATATAGGGTTTACTATACCAGAAGTTCTTAATAATATTCCAAATGTTATCATAAATGCCATAATTAAATATGATCTAAAATCAAAAAATGAAAAAACACAGTGTTTACCTAAAGTACTATTAATTATTCTCACCATATGCTTCTTTACCATTTTGCTAAATATAAAGTTATAAAAAATAAAGAAAACTATAGAAGAAATAATTAAAAAGGGAATTGGATTTTTCGCATTTCTAAATAGATCTTGAACACCAAGATTTAATACATTGCCTCCAGCAATGCCCCATAAAACTCCTCCTAGTATAAAAAGTGTTCTTTTATTAGCTTTTATCTCAAATTTTTCTAATAGTTCCATTACTATCATCTCCGTTCGCAATAATTAGTTCCTATGCAAACTATTTTATTACTTTTTATATAAATAGTCAATATATTTTATACTAGCACCAAATGAATTTTAAAATCTAACATGACTTTCGTCTTCTACATCAATTTTCTCAAACTTATAATCTTCACAATTGTATTTTTTATTAATCCACTTTAAAACTAAAAGCGAGGTTGTAATTATATCTAACAACCTCGCTTTTTTACTATTAAATTATTTTAAAAAACTATGATTTCTTTAATTATATATTCTCAGCCATAATTTTCTTATATGCTTTTGTATCAGTATATATTTCATCTTTAATAGGATTAATCTTATTTTTAAATATTTTTCTAAATTGATAAATAACAAGGGCTACATTTGCTATTAATGATAGTAGACTAACTACAAAAAAGACTGTAGGATTATGTGTAGTTGAAACTGGAGCAATCTTATCTGCAAATTGAGGTACTGTTAATGAAAACATTGCCCAAAAGGCTAAAGTATGTGCTCTATGCTGTAGCCATGCCCCCTTTTTAATAACGATTGCTGGTATTGTACATGAAATTAATAATGCTAGTCCACAATAGAAGGAATGATCAGCTATACAATTATAGGTATATGCAAAATTCCATAAATCATAGGCAATAATCCATGGCCATATCATATCTGGCCATATCATATCTTGTGTCTTATCCTTTGACACATATATTCCAAACCATCCACAAATAGCAATAATATTAAGCATTCCTGCAATACCATTCATGATATTCCAAGTGCCAGACATAACCCAAAGATTATTTATATATGTGCCTTCCCATGCACCATATGAAAAACATTGAAAGTCACGTATTACGGCTTCCATGATATTAATAGCTAAAATCAATGGTGGAAACAATAACATCCATTTCTTTTTTGCTAAGGAAGGTATATATCTAATAGCCATAAATCCTAAACACCCAGCTAAGGCCGAATAAGCTTTCACCCAGTTAAACCAATTTCCAGTTCCATATTCATTTCCTGGTGCTGCTGTTTGAGGCCATACAAAAATAGTTAATATTGTTGGAACTACTAAAAACAATATTATTCCTGCCCACTTCTTAGAACGAGCAAGCTCATTAAATGCCATTAGTGAAAATAATACAAAAAACCAAATTCCCCAGCCTGTAAAACTTGTAACTTCATATAAAATTCCCATTTTAATTCCTCCAAAATTCTAACTTCTATTTAATTTATTAATTACTAATAGAAATTAGAACAAAAAGTTACTTTCATATCAATATTTTCTGCTTACAGAGCCTAATAAAAAAGTGGACATATGTAAGTTTACTTATTCCATCGATCCGCTCCAAGTAAACGCAAACTTACATATGTCCACTTACAAACTGAAGGTAAGGAAAGTATAAATTAAATATACTTATTTACATTGAATTACTAAAAGCCTTATATAATCACCTTTTCAAAAGTTTAAACTTTTATACTTTCCTAGAAATTATAAAATTAATTATATCTACAACCCACTCACTTAAATTAGGATATTCTTGTTTTATTAAATTTTTTATATCTTCCATTGAAGTATCTAATGGTAGTGTATTTACTCCCTCTACCTTATTTCCTATAGCTATATTAGCCTTTGCATAATCTCCTATTGCTATGTCTGATGCTATAGCTCCTGCGCCTACTGCATATTTTCCTATTGATACTGCACCAAGGGAAAAAACTCCTATCGCTATTGCCCCAATTGAAAAAGTTCCTAAAGAAATAACCCCTACTGCTAATAATAATCCTATTGATAAAAGAGCAAACGTAATTAATCCAATAGATAAAAAACCAAAACTTAAAATCCCAAAAGATATAAAACCTACTGATATTATTCCATATGATATATTTCCTACTGAAATTATACCTTTTGCCTTCTTAAAACCTCTTCCAATATTAATATGAACAAGTGGCAATCCAAATAATATTCTCTTACTTTTATATTCATATTCCACTGAAGACCTTCTATTTATATTAATAACTACCTGTGTTTTTTTATCATCTACTTTTTCTGCTTCATGTTCTTCTGTATTACTTATTTCATTACTTTGTAAAATATCAAATTCATCACTATCTTTAACTAAACTATCAATAGTTACATTATACAGTTCAGCTATTGCTATTAACTTCTTCAAATCTGGTATTGATTGTCCTAACTCCCATTTTGAAATTGCTTGTCTTGATACCCCTAATTTCTCTGCTAATTCTTCTTGAGATAGTCTATTATTATTTCTTAATAATTGTAATTTTTCAGCTAAACTCAATTACTTCACCTCCATAAAAAAATTATACATAATTACCATATTTTAATCTACCAACTATCAGTTTCTTTTTGTCAACCATCAGTTGCACCTCTGTATTTACAAGTATTCATATATGCTTAATAAAATTTTAATGCATATTTTTTATATTAGCTTCACATTCTCAATCTACTTATTATATTGTGTGGTATTTTAAGTTATAAAAATAGCCTTAGCCAAATAATATCAATGGCTAAAGCATTTTTTCGTATTTATTTAAGGGAACCTTCTATTCACATTCGTTCATAGGAGTAAGTCCAGCTATCTAAATCATAGATTTGGAGCTTCACTTATTATATTGTTTGCTTTAATTATTTCAAGTGACCTTTTTTAATTTCCCTTAAAGCCTTCTTAGACCCTCTCTCTATGTCCTTATTAAATTTTCTTTGCTTATAAGCAACAAATAATTGATTTAAGTCATATCCCTCTGGATATAGTTCTGAGGCTTTAATTTCTAACTTTAATCTCTTATAATTTACCTCAACAAACTCTTTGTTAAATAAAATAATTACATTATTATACTTATCCTTTTCTCTATAAACAATGGCACTTTCATTCTTATCTAGCCAAAGAACCTTATCGCCTACAGCAAATTCATAATATTCTACGCTTTCCTCTTCAAAATCCTTTTTCTTATTAATTTTGCTATCCTTTATTAGTTCATAATTATAGTTCTTACTTTCTATATATCTTCTAGTTTTTTCAATTATATTATCTAAAATCCCCATTTTCTTTGATATATAAAGAGCATTACTATCTCCTGTCTTTCCTATATTAAGCTTATATAAAGGTTCTAAGGTTTCCTTTTTAAACTCCATAGCTGCATTTTCAAAGTCTGGATGTTGATCTGAAAAGTTTTTAATTTCTCCATAGTGAGTTGTCGCTACTGTTATGCATCCCTTATGATACAATTCCTCTAAGATAGCTATTGCTAAAGCTGCTCCCTCATTTGGCTCTGTTCCACTACCAATTTCATCAAATAATAATAATGTTGATTTATTGCTTTCTTTTATTATATAAGCTAAGTTTTTTACATGAGATGAAAAAGTACTTAAAGCATTTTCTACACTTTGATTATCTCCTATATCTACAAATATCTTATTAAATATAGAAATTTCTGTACCTTCCTTAGCTTTTATATGAAAGCCTGATTGTGTTGCAAGAGTTAACATTCCCAAAGTTTTCAACACTACTGTTTTTCCTCCTGCATTTGGTCCTGTTATAATTAATGATCTATAATTCTTTCCTATTTCAAAATCTAATGGTACTCCATTTTTAATTAAAGGATAGCTTCCTTTAACTACTTTTATATAACCATGCTCATTTATCTTAGGCTTTATACCGTCTATATCTTTACTATATTTCGCTTTTGCCCAAATCATATCATACTCTGATATTATCTCAACATTAATTTTAATTTCTTTTATTTTTTCATATAACATTTCTGTTAAAGTAGCTAATATTTTATATTCCTCTATAGACTCTTCAGCTTTTAAAATTGCTAGTTCAGAAGTGTATTTACCTACTACATTTGGCTCTATAAATACGGTATTACCCTTTAATGATGTTTCAATAATTGCACCTTCAACTTGATTTTTAAAGGCAGCTTTTATAGGAATGGTATATCTTCCATTTCTTTGACTTATAAAAAACTCTTGTATATATTGTTTATTTTCAGAATTTTTTAAGAACCTTTCAAGTCTCTCTTTTATTTTCCCTTCACATATATCAATGTGCCTTCTTATTTTTTTAAGCTCCTTTGAAGCATTGGAATCTATTCTATTTCCTACTATTGATATATTTATTTCCTCTTCTATATAGCTTAAATCTGTTATATTATTGCTATATAAACTTAAAGTAGGGGCATAACCTTCTTTATCCTTCATAAATACTTTAAGCTTTCTGCAACCTCTTAAAAAGTTTGCCATCATACTTAAATCCTCTGGATCTAATGAGGCACCCTTTTCCATTTTATCTATAAGTGGACTTACATTAAATATTCCATCAAA
This sequence comes from Clostridium sp. MB05, assembly GCF_046581255.1. Classification (NCBI taxonomy): domain Bacteria; kingdom Bacillati; phylum Bacillota; class Clostridia; order Eubacteriales; family Clostridiaceae; genus Clostridium; species Clostridium sp. MB05. The sequence continues at coordinate 2,548,413 of NZ_CP174370.1, forward strand.
AGGTATATTGTATGAAGCATCTAAAAGTGTTCTTCCCTCAGAGGTTTCATCCAATCTTCTATTTACTACCTTTATATTAGTACTTGGTTCTAATTTATCTATTATGAATTTCCCTAAACCGCTGGCACAATATCCTTTAACTATTTCCTTTAATTGATTGTAGTGTAATTTTTCTAACGTTGTATTATCCATTTCTAAATTCCTTCCTTAACTTTATTCAAGTCAACGAAACATAGATAGACTTCATTTTGAATTTATAGTTATTTATTATAAAATAAAAAAAGCTATGGATACTCCACAGCTTAAATCGCAACATAAATAAGGGTAATACCCCCAAAGTAGTTTCGTGGACTCGTATCTTCAAATAGTGATTAATTCCATAACAATTAAAGGTCTTTTACACCTTAATTTTTTAGAATTAATATTAAGTTACTATTTTAGATACTAAACACTCACAAAAATACCTCTCTTTATTTGAAATCTATCTATTAAACATTATATGTAAAAATACATATTTTATCAACTTTATTTTAGGATATATTTATTTATTATACTGTTATTTTCATTATAATAAATAGAATTATATAGATTGAAGTTTTTCCAGCTCCGTTAGCTCCTAAAAAATTGTAAAGGTTGGCATATTATTTACCTATAATTTTTACTCGCTCTTTTTGTAATACTAATTAAGAGTAATTGTATTACTGATATAAACACAATTACTAATGCAACAAATACATATAATATTTCATTTCCATTTTTTGGTAAATCATCTCTAAAAAATCTTGCAATCTTTGCATCTGAATATTTAACATCAATTATTGCACTTTTTTCTTCACCACCATCTGGTGAAACAATCTTACCATGAACTACATAATTCCCCAATAATATTGGATCATTTACCACTCCATATGGTAAGTTTCCCCTTAATTCAATATAATGTGGATCTATATCTTTATCTGGATACTTTTCCTTTAATATCTCTTTAAGTTTAGCTTTATCCTCACCTACTTTAAAAACTGGTCCTGTATTTCCTGAAGCTCTTTCAACTTTTATACTAATATCTTCACTTGTTAAAGGAACCTTTGGCGTTATACTCATTGGAATGAAATAGAATGCTAGTACTCCTATACTAATGAATAACATAATAATTAAAACTATTTTTATCTTTTTCATTTTAATTCCCCATCCTTTTCATTTTTATAGAAATGTATTATTTAACCAATTAGGTATATTTCTATTTTTCCATATTACTATTCCATTATCAATAATAATTAATAATAGAAATATTTTTTCCAATACTTTCTAAAGAAAGCTATTTATATAATATACCAAATTCAATGAACAATAAAAGTTACCTATCAAATTTTATTATTCTTTTCTCTTTATATGCATAATTATTAAAAGAAGATCTAATGATTATTGTTTGTATTCCATCTGCTTTAAGTTCCCCTAATTAAACCTTTAATTAATGTAAAAAAAATATTATACTTAAGTAAGTGTACAAATCTTTGATTTGACTTTCAGAAACTTAATAATTGAAATGAATATGATAATTAGTTTGATTATAATTAATACCTACAAATAAAAAACTAGATTTAGGAGTTTATATATGAGAAAAAAAGATATACTTGAGTTAAAAAGACGCTTAAAAAAAGATCATTGTACCTTCACTAAAATGTGTGGTTGCTATGTTAATGGAGAAAAACATATTATTTTAAAATTTAGAGAAACATTTCTTAATTTAGATGAGGATGAATACTTTAAATACTTAGAAATTGCTAAAAAAGTACTATCTGGAACTATTGGGAATAATATTTTAGAACTTAACTTTCCAATTAATGAAGATTATATAAATGAAAGACAAGTTTCTCTTATGCAGCTTAAAAACAGTCAATTAAAGGATGATGCTCTTCTTGATGATTTTTATGAATCAATTATATATAATTACGATTATACTGGTAACTTTTTAATACTTGTTTTTCATGACGCTTATGATGTTATTACTAAAACTAAAGATAATGCAAAGATAGATGAATCTGAAGAAGTATATGAATATGTGTTATGTGCAATATGTCCTGTTTCACTTTCAGAACCTGGTCTTAGATACTTTGAAGAAGAAAATAAAATAAAAGCACGTATTAGAGATTGGGTGGTTGATTCCCCAACTAATGGCTTTGTGTTTCCTGCTTTTATTGATCGTAGTTCAGATGTTAACTCTATTATGTATTACACCAAAAATGCAAAGGATACACATCCTGAATTAATGGAAAATTCTTTAGGTTGTTATTCAAAACAAACTGCTACTATACAAAAAGAAACCTTCCAATCAATTATTAAAGATTCCTTTAGTGCTGATGAAAAGAAGGCCGATGAGATTTTTATGGAAGTACAAGAAAATCTAAATAATATGATAGAAGAATACAATTCTATATATGATGATACAGATTGTGAACCTATAACCTTAACAAAGAAGGAAATACAAAACCTTTTAATAGATAGTGGAGTTCCTGAAGAAATTACTACTAAGATTGAAAAATCTTATGTAGAAACCTTTGGTGATGATCTTCCTTTAGCAGAAAATTTAATTGATGTAAAAACACTTAAGGCAAATGAACAAAGAAAAAAGGAAGAACGCCTTGAAAAACAAGTAGAAATACTTCAAACTAAACTTGAGCAACTTAAACAAGAGGCTGCTGTAGATAATGAAGCTCTTCTATCTAGAGAAAGTAATTATGATAATCCAGCAAATAATGATGATAGTTTAGAAGGTACTAATAATAATATGATTTTAGAAGAAGTTTCTGAAACTGATTCAGAAGAAACTTTAGAAGCTAACTTAGAGAAAGTTGAAGATATAAATTCAGAGGATAATAATACTACTCCTGATTATGATGTTATACTTCAAGTAAAACCTGAAAAAATACCTCAAATAAAATCTCAAATAATTGATGGCCAAAAATGCATAGTTATTCCTATTAATGAAAATGAACAAACTACAGTTAATGGCTTAGATGATTTAATTTAAGTTATATAAAATAGCAAACTCAAAAGAAAGTTTGCTATTTTCTTTTCCCTTTCTTATCAACAAGTTTGTGTACTTTGCGCTATAGATAGATTAAGAAATATTATTACGCAACTAATCTGTGAAGTCAGAATAAAGCATACCTATTTATAAATACTGGATTTTTATATAATTGGATTCCATTATTTGAATATAACGTAAATAATGTTTATAATTAAATAAGTAGACAATTGAAAAATATTGTGAACTATTTACCAAACAATTTTAAGGAGGTAATATAAACATGGATAGACATTTTACAGTTTCCGTATTTATAGTATATAAAGATAAAGTATTATTACATTTACATAAAAAGGCTAAAAAAATACTTCCTTTAGGTGGGCATATAGAATTGAATGAATTGCCAGAAGAGGCATGTATTCGTGAAGCGCAAGAAGAATCAGGTTTAAAAATAACTCTATACAATCCAATAAATAATCAACTTAAAAATTCATGCGAACTGGTAGGAGAAAAATTATTAATAAATCCCGTGCACACAATTTTAGGTGAGATAAATCCAGAACATTATCATATAGACTTTGTTTATTATGCAACTGCAAAATCTTTTGATACAATGCCAAGAGATGGAGAATCTAATTTACTAAAATGGTATAATAAAGAAGATTTGAAAAACTCATATGATATTCAGCATAATATTTTGACAATGGCTAATGAAGCATTAGAAGTATTAAGTGAAAGATAAATTTTTGATTATGAATTGGGTATCCATATAAATGATTTTCTTCCTTTGCATAGCACCTAACATAATATATAAGCTTTGAACTTCATATAAGTATGAATCAAAACCTTCTTACCCCATTTCACCTCCTTGAAATAGAATTTTATATCCAGTCTCTTGACCAACTATCTTCCTTTTGGAAACTTCCCTTGACACATAAGGTTATGAATTACTCCATTCTTCTTTTAAGATTGACATAATGATTTTATTATTGAATTCATCATCCCTATAAAATGCCTTCCTCATGACACCTTCTATCTTAAAATCGGCCTTAGTATATGCTTTAATTGCTCCTATATTCTTTTCAAAGGCAGTAAGCATTATTCTATTAAGCCCTAAATCTTCAAACCCCAGTTTGACAATTTGTTTTGTTACAAAAGTCCCCACTCCTTTTCCGTGGTAAGTTTTATCTCGAATAAATATAAAATATTCTCCTGATAAAACTATTTCACTAATAAAGAGAAAAAGCACCAATCCAACTGAACTTCCTCTATCAAGTATACATAGGACAGTTCAACTCAGATTGTGCTTTTCTATTAATAAAATTTATTTAATTACTTTTACATCAGCTCCCTGTTTTTCTACAGAATAATAGTCCTCCAATGAGTATTACAGGAAAAATAGCTGCTGCCAAAATCCCTTTTTTCAAGTCATTATTCAAGCTTTCCGAAACAAATCCAACAAAGCTTGGTTCCTGCCGAGCATCCCAAATCTCCTGCTAAAGCAAGCAAGGCGAACATTGCTGTTCCTCCCCCTTTAATTCTGGCAGACGAGATACTAAATACTCCTGGCCACATAATACCTACTGACAACCCACTTAGCGCACATCCAATTAATCCCCATATTGGAGATGGTGAAAGGGAAACCATTAAATAACTTATAAAACATAAGCCTCCACTTAGCATCATAAATTTCTGCAATTCTATTTTATTGCTGAATTTTGCATAAAATACCCTGGCACTTCCCATAAGAATAGCAAATGTACATGGTCCTGCCAAATCACCTATTGTTTTAGACACACCAAGTCCAGACTCTGCAAAAGCTGATGCCCACTGACTAATGGATTGTTCACATGCTCCTGCACATATCATCAAAATAATCATACTCCAGAAAATATTTTTCTTCATAAGTTGCTTAATACTTAGACCTTCTTCTTTATCTAATGTATGAATAGGTACAATAGTATAGTAAATTCCATTCACCAACGGAACTATCGCCAAGATAACGGAAAGTATTCTCCAGTTCCAAATACCAAATACAATAAAAAAAATAGTAGATAATAGAATAACACCTGCCTGTCCCCAACAGTAAAAAGAATGTAACAGACTCATCACTGCTTCTTTTCGCTCAGTTGGACACGCCTCCACAATTGGACTAACCAATACCTCAGTGAGACCACCTCCAACTGCATACAGCATAACTGCTATAAGCAAACCAACAAAAGGATTAGAGAAAAGTGTCGGCAAAATCGAAAGTCCAATTAACCCAGTAGCAGCAAATATATGTGCACTCACAATGGATATACGGTATCCAATTTTATCAACAAACCTTGCAGATAACAAATCCACCAGCAACTGAATTCCAAAATTAAATGTAATAAGTAAGGCAATCTTGTCCAATGATACATTATACTCTTTCTGAAAAGTTAAAAATAACAGCGGTGCAAAATTGTTGATAATTGCCTGTACAATATAACCAATAAATGAAGCATAAATGGTATGATTGTAATTCTCGCTAATTTTTAATTTAGTTCGCATTTTAATATCCCTCATTTCTTTTTCATGCTCTATGTTTTGACAATACCACTTATATATTCTGCAAAATAAAAATCCTACATTTAAAACTTGAACATCTCACTTAAATCTAAATACGAACATGATGAAACTTTATTAAAAGTTTAACTTTAATATTAGCATTCCGTAATAGATGGTTTTGCTGATTTAGTTACATCTTTTTCAGTAATATTTGCCATCCATTTTTTTGAATACATTAATTTTAGTCCAATAATTAATCTAACAAGCTCCTCACTAGAAATTAGCAAATAAACCCATTCAATAGGAAGTTTGAAGATAAATGCTGAGATAAATCCCATTGGAACTCCTATTCCCCATGTTCCAAACATATCCAAATATAATGTATACTTAGTTTGTCCACCACTTCTTAAGATCCCACCACCTATTATCATATTTGAAACCTTAATCCATAATACTAATGCAAACACAATTATTAACTTTATTGTATAATCCTTTAAATCATTAGATACATTAAATAAAATTACATATAACTTAGATATTGAAATTAATAAAACTCCAAATATTGCTGAACCAACAATACCTAAATGAACAAACTTTCGTGAATACTTAAATGCTTCATCATTTTCATCTTTACCAAGCTTATTCCCTATCATAATTCCTGCTGCAACACTGACTCCTGAAAATAATCCAATGCTGAAGCTTTGTATTGGAAATGTTAATGTCATTGCCGCAACTTGTGCTGTACCTATTCTTCCATATACAGTAGAGTACATTGTTTCACCTAAGGCCCAAAAGAACTCATTTATTAATATTGGAGTAGTTATTATCATAATTTTCTTTAAAAAATCAAATGATAAATCAGAAATTTGTTTTATTTTAAATGCTCCTGGATATTTCTTTAAATAGATACATCCCAAAAGAACCAAAACTTCTAAAAATCTAGTTATAGTGGTAGCATAAGCTGCACCTTGTATCCCCATTTTAGGAAATCCAAATTTACCAAATATAAGAATATAATTTAGTAAAGTATTCATCACTATTCCAAATATTCCTGCAAACATAGGTAATTTAACATGATCTGTACTTCTTAAAACTGATGAATACATAGTGATTAGAAGTACTGGTATATACCCAACTGCAGTAATCTTAAGGTATTCACTTCCTAGCTCAATTATTTTAGGATCATTTGTATAACAAGTTAATACTTGAGTTGTAAATACAAATGAAAACAAAGAAAATATTAAAGTTATAGCAAGCCCAAAAAATAAATTTCCACCAAAGGAACGTGCTATATTTTCTTTATCTTTTTTTCCCCAATATTGGGATATCATAATGGAAGTTGAAGCACCAATAGCATTTAAAGTTACTATAAAAATATTTGGAAATCTTGATCCTAGTCCTACAGCTGCAATTGCATCTTGTCCCAGTTGTCCTACCATAATTTGATCAATAATACTTAAAGAAGCTTGAAATAAGCTTTGAATAGAAACTGGTATTGCTATTGCTAACATAGTGCTTAAATATTTATTTTTTTTAAAAATTTTTTCAATCATAATTTCTCCTCATTTTCACTTTATTTGTAAGTAGTGCATATTGCACTACTTACTATTATAAGAATTTAAAAATTACCCAATTTTCGGATTTAAATCAATTTGCACTTCTTCTAAATGCGGATACTCTCCATCAAAACACGCTGTACAAAATCCACATTTATCATTCTGTTTTTCAACAGATTTTAATAAACTTTCAATACTAATGAAATTTAGCGAATCTGCTGATAAATATTTTTTTATATCATCTATAGATTTATTAGAAGCTATTAATTCTTTGTTATTTGATGTTGCTACTCCATAAAAACATGAAAACTTTATAGGCGGTGCTGCAACTATAACATGTACTTCTTTTGCTCCAGCTTCTTTTAATTGTTTAACTATACCTTTTAATGTTGTCCCTCTAACTAATGAATCATCTATTAATATCAATCTTTTTCCTTTTACATTTTCTTGTATTGGGCTTAACTTAATTCTAACAGACATTACTCTTTCACTTTGAGTAGATTGTATAAAGGTTCTTCCTGTATATTTATTTTTTACAAAGCCTTGTCCATATGGAATACCACTTTCCCTAGCATAAGAAAGTGCTGCTGGTATTCCAGAATCAGGTACCCCTATAACTAGATCTGCATCTATTTTAAATAATTTTGCTAGTTCTTTTCCCATGTTTTCTCTTGCTTTATAAACGCTTATGCGATCTATTTTACTATCTTCTCTTGCAAAATAGACAAATTCAAATATACAGAGCTTTTTCTCCTTTTTTGCTGGCTTTTTTATACTTTTTATCCCATCTTTATCTATAGTAACCACTTCTCCTGGTTCTACATCTCTTATAAATTCTGCTCCTATAGAATCTAAAGCACAACTTTCTGATGCTATGATATATGAATTATTTAATTTACCAATACAAAGAGGTCTCATACCTAAAGGATCTCTTGCTCCTATAAGTTTATCTTTCGCCATTATAACCAATGAATATGCTCCTTTTACATTATCCATTATATTTAATATACTGTTCTCTATTGATATGCCCCTTTCATGCTCCCTTAATATCATATATCCTAATATTTCTGAGTCTGTTGATGTCTTTAATTTATACTTAGTTAACTGAATTTTTAAATTGTTTATATTTAAAATATGCCCATTATGAGCAATTGCAAATTTTTTTTCTTCATTAGCAATTATAAAAGGTTGAGCATTTATACTTAAATTTTGCCCACTCGTTGCATATCTAACATGGCCTATAGATAAACTGCCTTTCAGCTCATTAAGTAAATCTTCATTAAATACTTCATTTACAATGCCTACCTCTTTGAAATATTTTATCTTATCTTCTAGATATACAGCTATTCCACAACTTTGCTGACCTCTATGTTGTAGTGCATATAGCCCATAATAAGTTAACTCACTGCAATTGAATTCTTTACTGAAATCTATAACTCCAAAAACTCCACACTCTTCTTTAAATTTATCGTCTATTTCTAAAGTCATTGTTACTACCTTCTCTCTAATACTTTTGAATATAAGTACAAAAATACAAATATATATTTAAATGTCTAAATATGAATTTATGCTAGAAAATTCACTTATTATCATATCTGAATTTTCTAAATTCTGATTACCTGAATGAGGATTTAAAAAACCAATACACTTCATCCCTGCAGCTTTAGCTGCCTTTACTCCATTTGATGAGTCTTCGATTACAACACATTCATTTGGTGACACATTTAAAAATTGCGCTGCTTTTATAAATATTTCTGGATTAGGTTTACTTTCTTTAACCTCATCTCCACTAACAATAGCTTGGAAAAAATCTCTTATATTTAACTTATTTAAAATTATATCTATTAACTGTTTTGTCGATGATGAAGCTAATCCAATTTTTATGCCTTTTCTTTTTAGATCCTCCAAAAGTTCTTTTACATTTTTTGTTAATGATAGTTTACTCAACATCTCCATATGTTTTATAACATAATTTTTATGATAATCTACTATCACCTCTTTGTTCTCCTTTAAGTTATTATCTTTTATAATCTTTTCCCACATATCTTCTATACTAGTCCCAACAAAGGCTTGATGTTGCTCTTTAGATACATTTACATTAAAGTATGAAAATAAATATCTTTCTATTTCAAAATACACAGGTTCACTATCAACAAGAACTCCATCCATATCAAAAATAACTGCTTTAATCTCTTGTCTATTCATTATTTATCACCCCCTCAACTACTATGTTGAAAATTAATATATATTTAAACTATAAGACTCTGCTATTATTCTTTATCTTTCAAATCTCAATAAATTATAGTTTTTTCTTGGTTTACATTCTATAAGTTTAAATTTCTTTATATCCTCTAAGTCTTTGAATCCATCACCATCTACAAGTGAAGTATTATTGTAACCACCTATTATTACTGGTAATTGCATAAGTATTATTTCATCTATTAGATCTTGTTCAAAAAGTGTCCAATTTAAATATCCACCACCTTCAAGCATTATACTTGATATATTAAATTCTTTTTCTAAGTACTCAAAGAATTTCTTAAAGTCAACCTTATCTTCTCCAAAAACTACGCATACTTTTCCTAAACCTCTTATTAAGTCCGCTTTTGGGTTATTTTTTTGTTCTTCTATTGTTAATACTATTGTCTTTTCACTATCAGTAAAAATATTTGAAGATAAATCTAAATCCATTGTACTTGTTGGTACTATTCTTACTGGGCTTTTATTTTCTTCATATCTATTAGTCAAAAATGGATTATCTATATCTATAGTTTTTTTACCAACCATTATCCCATCGACTTTTCCTCTAAACTCATGAATAAATCTTTTATCATCATCATCTAAAAGGTTAAATAACTCCTTGCTAGAATTTCCTGATCCTAATGCTAACTTTCCATCTATTGATACTTGACTAAAAAGTGTTACTTTCATATATCTACCCCTCCTCTACTATTAGTTGAATATTAAACATATTTATTAGCTACTAATTCTTTTTTAAATACTTCTGATTATTATTTTAACTAATTTTGATGAAGAACAGCTTTAACTATATCTTCAATTGAAATTGAATCATCTTTCACCATGCTCAATCCCAGCTCTATATCATCCCATATATCTCTCATTTTTAAATCTACTGGGATACCTTCGCTAAAATTAAGTTGTTTCAAAATACCTTTTATATTTTCAGATGCATTTTCTTCAACTTCTTTAATTATTTTTTTACTAGCAGGCAACCTGTGCACTTCGTTAAATAATCTTAATTGGCATTCATCACTTATCATGTAATTAATAAATTCCATTATAGGTTTCTTATATTCAGATTCTAATGATTTACAAGGAAATACCCATCCTACTGTAGATGTAGCTACTTTTGCTTGTTTACCTTTTATAGTAGGCATTAAGCATACTCCTAGTTTATCTTCACATTTTTTAGATAAGTAACTATATACCCATTCTCCATTTAACATGCATGCTATTTTCCCATCAATGAAATTTTTTAGCATAGCATCTGTTGCCTTATAATGAACAATTACACCTTCATGTATTGCTTCTCTTAAAAATGAAAATGTTTCTTTTAATGCTTCATAATCTAAATCTAAATTTTCATCTTTAATTGGCCATCCGCCAAAAGCAGAAAAAAATGGTATAAACCAATAAGGTATTTCCAGGTCAACAGCTATTGGAGCAATTCCTTCTTTTTTTAAATTTTCCTTCATTCTCTTTAAATCTTCAAAATCCATCGGAACATCTTTTACTAATTCTTTGTTATAATAAACAACTGCATTGTTACCTCCTATTATAGGTACACCATATTGCTTACCCTTATAACTCATTGTTTCACATGTCTTCTTGTTCACATAACCTTGAAGTAATGCTTCTGGCACATCAGAAAATAATCCTTGCTCTGCAAATGCTGTTAAATCTGATGGTATCAGTGCTAAATGTGGACCTTTTTTTGTTTTATGAATGTTTGTAAGAGCTTCTATATACTCCACTATATTCATGATTTCTATTTTATAATTTACGTTTGTTATTTCACTTAGTTCTCTAGCTACATCTTCTAGCAAATTTGCTGTTAAATCTGCCTCTCCATCACATTCATGCCATATTATTACTTCACTTTTATCTTTTATACTCATTTCTCATTCCTCACTATCCTTTAATATTATTAATTCTCTATGGAATATTTTTAATTGCTTTGATAATCATTAACTAAAACAATAACTTGTCCAGCTTCTAGCTTATCAATTTCATTGTTTAACACTTTCCTTTGGTCATCTTCTACACTATTTGCAACAATCTTAGGATTTTTTGCAAAGTTGATTGATTCATTTAGCTTTATTACTTTTTCTTCAGCCATATTTAAATTAAATACTACTACTAGCGCTTTATCGATATTTTTATATGCATATATTAGTACTTCATCTGAAGAATTTAAAATTTCAAAATGTTCTGAACTTAATAGATGCAAATATTTGCTTTTACACTCTTTTAAGTTCTGCAATAAATTAAGCATCCCATTAGCATTCTTGTTAGTCCATTTAATCTTCATTTTATTAAAAAAGGCTCTTGGTATTTCTGATCCATTTGTATTATCCGCCAATCCACAATTTATAGGTTCATCTTCATTTACTTCTCCCCCTGTAGTTACATACGGAATTGCGTTAGGTAAAAACATATTAAATACTGCAATTGAACGAGCTAATTGAATTCCACCATTCCTCGTTGTTATTCTTGGAGTATCTGCAGTCTCAGCACACCCGAATATATGAAGCTTCAAGTTTTGTAATTCTGTTAAAAAATTAGTTAAATTCTCTTTATTTAATCTAGACATTTCTAGCCATTCACTGCCAAGCATTATGTTATAACCACTTTCATAAGCTTTTTCATGGTTTTTATTAAATAAATCCTCGCTCATGAATATAGCATTGGGCTTTAACTCCTTTACTACATCAAATAAATGATTTAATAGTACTGATGGTATAGTATGTCCTATATCAACTCTTATTCCATCTATATCATATTCTGTAATGCTGTAACGCATAACTTCTTCAAAAAGCTCCCATAATCCATAATTTGGCTCTATTCCTGGAAACTTATTAGCTTTTATAGTATCAAACATAACATATGGTGGTTGATCATCATTTAAAAACTTTTTAACTTCTGGATATACATCCTTATATATCTTTAAGAAAGTAATGTCTGTCCAAATTGGTTGTACATCATTTACCCAATCTGAATGTGCAGGTGGAGTTGTTATTTTCATTTCTTTTTCAACTAATAACAATAAATCTTCCCCTGTTTCTTCTGATTGAGCCTTTAATTTTTCCCATAAACTAGGGTTTAATATATCCGGTGATTGAGAGAATTTTCTTAGATGCATTTTAGTTTCTTCAGACTTATATATTGTTTCTAAATTATCATGTGTACACTCTTCAAAAAATCCTAGTTCGGGTATCTGTGGTGTTTTGAAATCATCTAAATATTCTTTTTTAATCCAATATACCCAGTCCGGGTGATCCTTTATTATGTCACTGTTACGTGCAGTAACTCTTGGAACAAAATCATTTACTACTCTTATGCCTAAAAGATGACAAGCTTCTACTAATGCAGCATATTCATTGTCTATAGAGAAATCATCCATTTCATTTAACATCTCATCATGTAAATTCTTGTCTAACTTAAAATAATTTTTTATTACATAAGGACCTCCAATATCCCCTTTTTTATATAAGTCACTGTATTCTGTTATAGGTAATAAATATAATATATCTATTCCTATTTTTTTTAGCATAGGTAACAATATAAAAAATCTCAAAAAGGTTCCCATTTCTAATTTTCCATCATGGTTATAATCCCAAGCTGTTGAATACCTAACTAGAGAACAATATATTGAACTTTTATTAAAATCATTATTCAAAGGCATTTCATAATTTTGCGATTTTAGAAATTTTAGTAGTATAGAAATATATTCATATGCATCTACTTGGATTTCATCTTCGCTTTCAGATAATATATTTTCAAAATGTATAGTATTCCAAATTTTCGGCATCCATATCAAGTACTTTTTCTTTTCCATTTGACTTTCTATGAACTCATCTATTTTGTTTAAATTACTTACTTTCTTCATTTTTTCTACTCTCCATTTTTTCATTTTTACTTAAATTCAAAAACAGTTTTCATAGACTCCATATTATTAGCTAATAATTCTTCAAATGCTTCTTTCGCATCTTCTATAGGATATTTTTTAGTTACTAGTTTTTCCAAGCCATTTAATTTAGTTGCATATTTTATAGCTTTTTCGAATAATAAATTATATTCACCAGCACCTATTATTCTTATACCATTACCTTGATAATAAGCAGGATTAAATTTAAAATTGTAAGAAGGATCAATTCCTAATAAAACAATTCTTCCATCTTTTTCTATCATAGCTTCACACAATTCCATTTGGTTTCCTACAGAGTCTATAATTACATCAAATTTCCTATCCATATTTATTCTTCTTACTTCTTCTGTTAGTTCTTCTGGATAGTATACATAATCAGCTATTTCTTTTGAAAAGTTTTTTCTAAAATCATTCTTTTCAACACTTACAGTTAACCTTGCTATTCTTTTGCAAACCATTTGGGTAAGTACTCCCATTGGTCCAGCCCCTATTATAAGTACTGATTCTTCTGGCTGTATGTTTGCAGCTTTAATATTATGAAGTACACAAGCTAATGGCTCAACTAATACTGCAGCTCCAAAACTTAACTTATCAGGTATTTTATGAACAAAAGTTTCATCACATACAAAATATTTTGCAAATAACCCAGTCTTATTTACTCCTGCAATAGCTAATTTGCCATTATCACCTATACAAAAATTAGTTTGACCATTCTTACAATAATGGCACTTTCCACAATACTGATTAGGATCAATAACTACTCTATCATTAACTTTTACATTTTTTACATTAGTACCAACTTCTACTACTATACCAACTGCTTCATGACCTCTAATAATACCAGATGTACATTCTAGGTTTCCTTTTAACATTTGCAAGTCTGTACCACATATTCCTGAATACTTGACTTTAATTTTGACGTCACATTCAGAACATATTTGTGGTTCATTAACCTCCATTACATCAATTTCTCTGTTTTTGTTAATAATTAATCCTTTCATATTAACTATCATTCCTTTCCATGTGCTCAAGGCGCAAAATTTTAAAGCTGAATCTATAAATTTATCAGTGCAGTATAACATTTCGCAAGAACAATGCTTAAAGATAAATGTTTGTCTAAATCATTACGATTATATCAATACATGTATTACACAACTTGATGAAACTATCTCGTTAATCTCTAAAGATTTTAATTCTTCGGTAGCAAGCGCTTGCATAAAAGGGTAAATCATACCCATACTTCAAATATCTTTATGAAATCATAGTCATCAACCAAGTCCAACTTAATTTACTTAAGATATAAAATTTTACCTGAAAAGTATCACTTTATATCAAATACTAATATCTTTAAGCTTTGCTCATAGCTAAAACATATCAGTAGGAATCTTCAATACAATATAACCTAAATAAGTAAATATACTTATCTTACACTTATTAAATTTTCCCTCATACTTCTATGTTTGTCTTTTTTAACCACTTTTTAATTATAACTCTTATAACTTTAAATTTATACTGTAAATTTTTACAATATATTCCTAATATTTTTGTCTTTTTTTTACAATTTTTCCTTTGTAATCCTTTTATTTTATTGAAATTATGTTAACTTTCTATTTTTCGATATATAATTGTATATTTAACTAATAATTGACATGTATAATTGTTTACAAAATTATCATTAATAATTCATTTCTTACCCTCATTGATTCTTATGCATAAATGTAAAATTTGAAATGCTTTTTCAACAGTTTATTGTTTTATTTGTATGATTATTTCCATTAATATTTTACAAACTATTGAAAAAAAATTAAGCTGCCGTACTAAAAGATACAAACACAATATATTGCTATTTAATAAAATAACTTATACACTATATTGTAGTTGAATTTCTTTGTACGGCAGCTCCACTTGCACCTAATTATTTATCCTCTTAGAAGTTGACATTCAAAATTTGCTATTTATCCTCTTTTTACTTAACAAGTTTATCTATTTCACTTGAACAATCACCATAAAAATCGTTTATCTTATAATTTGCAAAATCTAAAGTTTTCTGTAATTCATTAATCTTTCTTATAATATTATCTCTTGCCTCTTCTAAAATTTGCTTTCTTGCTTCCCTTGTAGAATCACCTAATCTAGCTAATCTCATATATTCAATAATTGCTTCTAAAGGCATCCCTGCTCTTTTAAACTTCATAGCAAAATCTATCCAATGTAGTGACATCTCATCAAAATCTCTTATCCCATTTTCTTTTCTAGGAACTGGAGGAATCAGTCCGATTCTCTCGTAGTACCTAAGATTATCTATTGATATTCCTGTTAATTCTGATACTTCCTTTATTGTCATCATTATCTCTCCAATTTCAACACATACTTTTGCTTTATAATCTAGTTAATATTTCTTGTTCTTTTGGATAACGTTCCCCTATAATTTTAATTTTAGAAAGTGCGTCATTTATCTCAGTTAATTCTGTTACTGTGAACCTAATATTTTCTGATCCTATATTTTCCTTTAAACGTTCAAGCTTTTTAGTTCCAGGAATCGGCACAATCCAAGGTTTTTGAGCTAGTACCCATGATAGTGCAATTTGTGCTGGTGTTGCATTCTTTTCCTTAGCAATCTTTTTTACTAATTCAGCTAGAGCTTCATTTGCAGAAAGATTTTCTGAATTGAAACGTGGAATTGTATTTCTAAAGTCATTGCTTTCAAACTTTGTATCTTTATTAATTCCACCAGTTAAGAATCCTTTTCCTAAAGGACTAAATGGTACAAATCCTATTCCAAGTTCCTCAAGCGTTGGTAGTAATTCATTCTCTGGTTTTCTCCACCACATAGAATATTCACTTTGAATAGCAGTTACAGGAAGAACTGAATGAGCACAACGAATTGTTTGCGCACCAGCTTCTGAAAGGCCCCAATATCTCACCTTTCCTTCTTCTATTAACCTTTGGACAGTTCCTGCTACTTCTTCAATTGGTACATTAGGATCAACACGATGTTGATATAAAAGATCAATATAATCAGTTCCTAAACGCTTAAGAGAACCTTCAACTGCTTTTCTTATTGTTTCTGGACGACTGTCTACCCCTACTGATTTACCATTTTGAATATTAAAACCAAATTTTGTGGCAATAACTACTTTATCACGGTAAGGTTTTAATGCTTCCCCAACTAATTCTTCGTTTGTATATGCTCCATAAACTTCTGCTGTATCAAAAAAAGTTACACCGAAATCTATGGCTGAATGAATTAAAGATATCATATCACTTTTTTCAGGAAAAGGAGGGTAACTTTGACTCATTCCCATGCATCCTAATCCAATAGTTGAAACTTCAAGATTACTATTTCCTAATTTTCTCTTTTTCATAAAACTCACATCCCTATCAAACATTAATAAATATATGTTCTTAAAACATCTTTTATATCATACAACCTTAAGTTAACTTCAGGTCAAGGGATTATTTATTATTTATTAATTATTAAATAAATTAAAGTTTTACATTCAATCTCTTGCCCAACTATCCTCCTTGGCGAAACGTCCTTTGACACAACTGATTTTCCATTCATTTTCCGTTGGATGAAAAATAAATTCTTTCCTATTGTCAAAGACATTATTTCACCTTATTAAAAAACTTCCTTAATTAAAGTTATTTAATAATGGTGATAAATTCCCTATATAATATATATCTAAAGCATGAAGTGCTCTTGTGCAAGCAGTGTAAAGTAACAGTCTATCTTCTTCATCCTTATATTTAGAATCACCTGCATTATATATCATAACCACATCAAACTCTAATCCTTTTGCAAGATAAGCAGGAATAATTACAATGTCATTAACATATTCATCTTCATCATTTATTATCATCTTAGCATCTATCTTATCTTTTACGTAATTGTAGACATTTTTTGCTTCACTAATATTTTTAGTTATTATCCCAATAGAGTTATAACCTTCACTCCTATAAGCTTTTACTTCTTCTAATATTCTTTTATTCATATCCTTCTCATCTAAAAATCCAATTAGCCTTGGTTCAGATCCATTTCTTTCAACATATTCATCAGCTATTTCTTTATTTAGTATTCTTCGTGAAAATTTAGTTATTTCCATTGTTGATCTATAGCTTTTAGTTAAATTAATAGTAGAGGTATTTTCTGGATTAAGTATTTCTACAATCTTGCTATAGCTACCAACATTCATATATGGGTTAATAGATTGAGATATATCTCCTAGTATTGTTTTATTTGCAGAGCTAAATAATTGATTAAATATTTCATACTGCAATGGCGAATAATCTTGTGCTTCATCTATAATTACATATTTTACTTCTAATGCTTTTGGAATATCACCTACTGCTCCTTTTATAAATAAAAGTGCTATTTGATCTTCATAGTTAATCTTTTTAGCTCTAAAATTTTCTAATGTATATCTTTTAATTTCTCTAATGGTATCATTATCAAAATCAATATTTGCCTTTTCTAAGAAATATTCTAAGTTTTCATAAAGATTTGTATAAGTATCTAGCAAGCTAAATTTAGTCTT
Organism: Clostridium sp. MB05; assembly: GCF_046581255.1. Lineage (NCBI taxonomy): Bacteria > Bacillati > Bacillota > Clostridia > Eubacteriales > Clostridiaceae > Clostridium > Clostridium sp. MB05. The sequence goes on from NZ_CP174370.1 coordinate 2,566,230, forward strand.
TTCTTCAACTTCATAAATTATATCTTTTATCCCTCCATTAACTAAGGCCCTACTTACTTTATTGATTTCTCTCTTCTCTAGATATTCTCCTGTTTCCTCTATTTCCTTTGCTACTTTCTCTACTAATCTTTTTTCATAAGATTCTATAAGAAATAAAATTCTATTTCTTATCTTTTCTAATTTCCTCTTAAGGGGAAGATCAACATAATCCTTATAAAACAACTCATTTATATCCTTGGAAGAAATTATAGTTTCATTTCTTAAAGTGATGTCAAAAAATTCTTTAGGATTTTCTTCTAGGTATGAAATATATACTTTTAATAGCTTAACAAATTCCATAGAAGACTTAAACTTTATACTTTTAATTCTAACATCATAATATTGTTCCCCTTCATCACCAAAGATGTTTTCCATCATTTCACAATAATCTTCCTTAACATTTACATTCTCTAAAACTTTATGCATATATTCTTTGAATGTAGTTTGCAACATATTATCTTCACCAAGCTGAGGTAATACATTAGAAATATAATCATTAAATATGTTATTTGGCGAAAAAATTACTATATTTTTTGAAGTTATAGTATCACGATGTTTATATAAAAGGTACGCTATTCTATGAAGGGCAACTGATGTCTTTCCACTACCTGCTGGTCCTTGAACTATTAAGTTTTTATACTTCTCATTACGGATTGCTTTATTTTGTTCTCTTTGAATTGTAGTAACTATAGCCTTCATTTTACTGTCGCTGCTTTTACTTAATATATCTTGTAAGACCTCATCATCTATTTTAATATTGCTATCAAACATATAATCAATCTTACCATTATTAATTTTATATTGTCTTTTCATTGTTATCTTGCCATTTATTATTCCTTCAGGACATTCATAAGAAGCACTTCCAATCTCATAATCATAAAACATACTTGAAATTGGTGCTCTCCAATCATATATAAGGAAATCAAAATCTTCATTAATTAAATTAGAAATTCCAAGATAGAATTTTTCCTCTTTTCCTTCTCCATCTTCAATAAAATCCATTCTTGCAAAATAGGGTGATAAAAGCATTTGCTCATATTTATCAACTAGCTTTCTTTCAAACTCATGACTTTGCTTTTGAATCTTCATAGTATTTATAAACTGCATAAAATCTACAATATGCTGCAAACCATTATTTACTGAAACTGCTCCAACATTTTCCCATAGTTCTCTTTGTGTTTTAATTGCATCTTTTTTAAAATTTTCTTTATAGTTTTTCTTTTCTTCTAATTGACTTTTTACCTCTCTTAATACCCTTTGTAACCATTCCTCTTCTATTATCCATTCAGATTTATTTATTGACAATATATCTCCTCCTTACAATGAAAAAAGCATTTTAAAGTGATATTAATATTTAATCATAAACGCCCGAAATTACCAGTCTGTAATTATCTAATTATTTATGTTATAATTAAAGTATAGAGAAAATATATTAAAAATTCCTGGTTTAAATATAAAAAAGGCAGCCTCATAAAAGACTGCCTTTTAACTGTTTTTTACTTCTTAAATAGAAGATGCTTCATTAATATTCTCTTCATACACACTATTTCTTCCATGTAAGAAATAATATAATAGCATAGTAATAAATGTAACTATTGCCATCGCTAAATATAATCCTCTATAGCCTATTGACGGTACCAAAAGTCCTAATATGAACGGCCCAAAACCTACCCCTAAATCTTGAAATATAAAACTAGTTGAAGTAGCTAATCCTATATTATGCTTCGGAGAAACTTTTATTGCAATTGCTACGCAACTTGAAGATATTGTACCATATCCAATTCCCACTAAAGCTCCAACTAATAAGAGTGTAAATCCATTATTGACTCCACTCATAATAAATAAAGCTATAGCAAACAATATTATAGACGGATACATAACAAAGTTTTCTCCTTTTGTATCAAGCCATTTTCCTGTAAAAGGTCTTGAAACAAAAACAAAAACTGCATATACAATAAAGAAAAAGCTCCCTGCATAAGCTAGATTGATTTCTTTAACATAAGGTGTAATGAATGTAAGAATACTTGAGTAGCCAAAAGCAATTAATGCTGAAACTATAGAAATTGGAACTGCTTTGATCTCAAAGAAATTATGTATAGAAAAGTTACTCCTCTTCTTTAATTGCTCTTTTGCAAGCTCTAATTTTGGAACCTCCACGAAGAACACTGCAATGAAACTAATTGCTAAAAAAGCAACACATACAATGAAATTCATGTAAAAACTTGCATGCTCAGTGATTAACATTCCTAAAAATGGTCCAATTGCAGCAGCCAAAGTCAAGCTTAATGTATAATAGCCAGTACCTTCACCTCGACGTTCATTAGGAATAATCTTTGCTACAATGGTTCCTGTAGCTGTTGATGCAATTCCCATAGCTGCTCCATTCAGGAAACGATTAGCCAAAAGCATTCCCATGCTGTTCACTAAAAGATATAAACAAGTAGTTATTAAGAATAAGGTAAAACCAATATAAAGCATTCTCTTACATCCTATTTTTTCTATGTATTTCCCTGAAAAAATACGTAAGACAAGTGTTCCTATTATAAATATTCCAGAAGCTAACCCAGCTTGACTAGGTGTAGCATGAAATTTTTCTGATGCAAATAAGCTCATTGTCACCATCAATAAGTAGAAAGTAAAATAAAGAAAAAAGTTTGCCGTAGTAACAATCAGGAAATTTTTTGTCCATAATTTAGGTTGATTCAATTTCAATTCTCCTTTTCATTTGTAATATTTTCTAATACTCTTGGAATTACTTCAAATACAATTTGTTGCTCTTCTTTTGTAATCCCTTTCATCAATTCATATTCTAAGCATGTTATTTTTTCACGACAGATTTGATAGAGTTCTTCTCCTGTTTCAGTCAACTGGATGATTTTTTCACGCTTATTCTTGCCGGTTATTTCTTCTATAATCATTTTCTCTTCTAAACTTTGAACCCTTCTAGTCACGCTAGGCTTTTCTATATTATAGTACTTAGAAATATCTACAAGTGAAGATGGTCCATTGTTTTTTAGATAAAAAATAACTTGCCATAAAGAATACGAAAGATTATATTCACTTAACAAATCATTAAGTTTACTTATTATTGGTCGGTATAAAGATATGAATCGCTGAAAAAAGCCTTGCATTTTTAATACCTCCTAATTCAACATAGTTACCTTTGTTAACTGTTAACCAAGGTAATTATATATTATTTATATATATATGTCAAGTTTCTCTATTAGTATGCATATTCACGCTTCAATAAATCAATTGTTTTTCAGTGCTATGCAAACATGATAGCCAAAATATCTTGAATTTATACATAAGTAAGAGATGGTATTGGTACATGGTTTGTATGAAATTTAGGTAATTAAGATGAATATCTTTTTTACAAAATATTAGAATATAAAATGAATGCATTTATCCAAGAATTAGATTTTATTTCATGTGATGGAGAAATAATTGTTGGCAATATAATCTACTCAAAAGCAAAGGTAATTAATAAAAGTAATAACCTTTGTTTTGTATTTTAACACACTTGTTTCTCAATTATATATAAAAAAGCCATAGATCTCTCTATGACTTTAAATAGAATTACCTTAATGTATTAATTAGTATCTTATCATATCTCTAGTAATATCTTCTAAAGAATATGCTCCACACATTGCCATTGTATCTTCAAGCTCATTTGCTAATTTTTCAATATATACTTTTACCCCTTCTTCTGCTCCACCATAAAGTGCTGTTACAAAGGTTCTGCATATAAGTACTCCATCAGCGCCTAAAGCTAATGCTTTAAAAACATCTACTCCTGAACGTATTCCGCCATCTACAAATATTCTCATTGAGCCACCTACAGCATCAACAATATTGGCTAACACTTCTGCAGTTGCTGGACATTGATCTTGTACTCTTCCACCATGATTTGAAACAACTATAGCAGCAGCACCAGCTTCTTTAGCTTTTAATGCACCTTTAACAGTCATTATACCCTTTACGATAAATGGTAGTTTAGAAAGCTCAATAATTTCCTTAAGCTCATCTACAGTTTTTGCTCCAGCTGGAGGATTCATATTCTTTAAAAATGGAAGTCCAGCCGCATCAATATCCATAGCTACTGCAATAGCCCCTGAATCTCTAACTAACTTCATTCTTTCTTCTATTGTTATTATATTCCAAGGCTTTACAGTAGGAATTCCTAATCCATTTGCATTTTTTATAGCATTTGTAGCACCTTTCATTACCTCCGGGTTTACACCATCTCCAGTGAAGGCTAAGATTCCTTCCTTTGCACATGTAGAAACTAAAATATCATTATATTGCATCTCATCATATTTATCACCATAATGCAATTGAACAGCTCCTACTGGCGCAGCAAAAAATGGATACTTGAATTTTCTATTGAATAATTCTAAACTGGTATCAACCTTTTTATTTTCTGTTAATGTATCCATGTTAATACGAATTTCTTTCCACTTATCATAATTACGTATTGCTACGTCACCAATACCTTTTGCTCCTGGTCCTGGCATTTGATTTTTACATACTTTCCCGTTACATTCATTACATGCTTTACAATAATCACCAATACAAGTTCTCGCATTCTTCAATACTTCTTGATAATTCATTCTATTATCCCCTTACTTTCCATAAGTGAAACTCCAAATCTATGATTTCGTAAGCTTACTACACTTACAAAGGCATAAAATTATCAAGTTTCCTTATCTATAATTCTTATGTCAACCTACTTTTAAGTATATCACAAAATATGTATTTTTTAGTTTCTTATAAAATTCTTCTGTATTTTTTCTATATCTGTTGAAAAACATATTTCTTCCATTCCACAAATGGCGTGCACATTATTCATAACCTTTTTTCATTTTCAACTATACCTATTATTCCTGGTGTTTACTCACCTTTTGTTTTTTAAGTTAATACTTTTATTTATCACGTATTTCAAATATAAAATTACTAAACAATTATATAAAATATTTTTGATTTATCATAAGCTAGTTATTGATCCATCAAAGAATAAAACTAGATAAAACTCATTAATTTTAGTATAAATTTAATATAAAACAAGTATAAGGTTTAATATTAAATTAATCTAATTATACAATAGGAAAATAAATTTCAATTTGTGATTTATCGTTGGTAGCACCTAAAAATTTTTCTGTATAGCACTCAAAATCATCACGCACATCAAGCTCCTCATCGCTATTTGGAAACCATGTACCCCAAATGTATCTATAAGTCATGTAAAGAGTACTTACTGTTCCTGTATGAACAAACTTTGCATATTTTCCTCCTGAAAATTCTTTAATTAGCATATTCTCAGGTACACCCCTTGATTTATCAACCTCTATACCAATAAATTCAGTAGTTGAGCTCTCTTCATTAAACATTTGTGTTTGACAACTTTTATTTGCTTCAAAAAAACCATATCTATTATATCCCCAAAATACATTATTCATTTTTATAAGATGATTATTAAAAATATTCCATTGTTCAATACTTTTATTATTAGCAACGCTTGTTTCAAAACGAATTCCCATTATTGTTTTACTTGGCACAATAACTATTTCAGGTATTAAGGTTATTTTATTGCTTCTATGTATTAATTCATTTGCATCTAACTGTATCTTATTACCAATTAGTGTATCAATACGATTATTCCTATACTGTTTAGGTGTTACACCATATCTACTTTTAAAGGCACGAGTAAATGCTTCATGAGATTGAAAATGTAATGAAATAGCAATATCTAATATTTTATTTTCAGTATATAATAACAATTTTGCCGCTTCAGTGAGTCTTCTAAAACGAATATATTCTCCAATAGTTTCTCCCATTACACTATAAAAATATCGATGAAAATGATAATAGGAATAAGAGACTGCATTGGCAACATCAAAAACTGTAATAGACTTATACAGATTATTTTCAATAAATATAATTGTCTTTTCAAGTATATTTTTCGAGTTCAATGTAGTCCCTCCATTCTTAACTTAGTATATTATATCATAAAATGTTTTATCAGCCTTTTGATATGGCAATTTAACTGTATACTCTTCCTCTTCCTTTGAATTAATTGTAAATTTTCTCCATTCATTATTTTGTGGTGAACCAAAGGTTATTTCAATAGTTCCATCAGTTACATCAAAAATCATAGAACGAAGTGTACCAAAAAACTCCTCATAATAGTGGCAGCATAAGCCTTGTGGATATGATTTTGAAAGTAATACTTTTATGTTATCACAAGAAAGTTTTTTCTCTGACTCAAAAGTTTTAACAATGACTTCATTCCGTAATACTGAGTTTTTTATTATTAGCTTTTCATATGCTTTTAGTTCAGGAAATAGTGTATGATTTGTTGAACTTAAATAATTTTTATTACTATTTTCATCTAGTATTTCATAATGCTTATGATCATCTATACATTGAAATAATGCTATTTTATTATTTTTATCAGCAGCCATTAAATTAATATTATAACCAATAGGTGCTTTCATAGCAAAGTCCATTGCTTCTTCAACATTCTTGCAGTTTTCAAGAATACTTCTAATAAGAACCCAAAATTGAAAACCTGTTACCCCTGGCTTTTGTCCACCATCAAAATTTCCGACAGGCAATCCATTGCTTGCTTTGCAAACTGCGAGTCCACAGTCATTTATACCATCACATCTTCCAAAAAGATTTAGTAATGAACCAATATGAGAATATTTTCCTTTAACCTTAGTTCTAGCAAAACACATTTCTTCAATTACGTCATTAAAATCATAATTTCTTGCCATTACAGTATGACCATTTTCCATTTTAGTAGGTAACCCTGCCATCAAACTGCAACCACGTTCTAAATATGTCATAGAATAAAATATTGCTTGTTCAGGACTAACTCCAATAGTATCTGAAAAGCCTTTTATTTCTTCATTAATGCCACTACAATATTTGTCTAAAAGTTCTGTAATTGCTAAAAATTTATCTCGTGGATATATATTTTCTGGCACTAATATCATCTGCAACATATTTGAATTCTCTAATACCCATTTGCCAATTTGTACACCGACTTCATAACTTGTACCTTCAAAATTCTTAAAATATGCTGTTGTTTCTTTCATAATAACACCTTACCTTTCCTTTATAATATAACGAAAGGTACATTTGCATATTTGATATTTATTGCGGATTATATATTTTCTTCATCATCATTCCTTTTATTTTACCTTTAACGCCATCATCTAAAGTTAATCTTAATCAATTGCTTAATTTTTCCTTACCATCTTCTAAAAGTTTATTGAGGTTTAATTCTATACTTTTCTTTCAGAATTTTATAAAAGTTAACCACCAATAATATTTTTATCAAATTACTCATTCCGAACAAAATCTTAATAAATATCCATTTAAATCTTGAACAAGAAATTCTTTTTGTAATATTATTTGACCATTACATTTATATTCGCTTACAGTTATATCTCTAAATAATTTTATATTATTTTTAACAAGATTATCTCTTATCTCATCAACATTAGATACTTTCATCTGAAAGTTTATTCCTCTACCAAATGGATGCTCTAATTTACCAGTATTCCAATAACCGTTTATTTCTTCTATCATTATTTGTACATCTCCTAATGATAAAAAAGCAAATTTATCTTCTACTCTTTCATACTCTAAATTAAATCCTAAAATATCAATGTAAAATCTTTTTGATTCATCAATATTAATTACTGATAACTCTGGTATTAAACTATTAAACTTCATCCCCTTTATCCTCCTTCTATAACATCTATCTAATATTATCACGTGATAAAAAATTTGTACTCCTAAATAACTTCTTTACATAATTTATACTCTAGTTTTTATTGGAATTTTTTATTGAGTACTTTACCCAAGCATTGAATATAAGAAGTATTCCTATAACAAGACAACCGGCACTGATAGCTTTAATAAATCCCGAAAAAAATTGTTCATAAGCTTTTATACCAGGTTTATATATTGCAGAATAAATTATTGTAATAAATGATATCAATAATGCACATAAGGCTCCAACTAATGATTCATTTCTTTTTAATTTTTGAATTTCATTAATTAATAAAATTATATTTTTATTATTTTCCACCTCTTCATTTTCCTGTTCAATATATTCACCCTTTAGTAATTCATTAACTGAAACCTCCAACACTTTACCTATTTCTTCAAACAATGAACTATCAGGCATACACTTACCGCATTCCCACTTTGAAACTGCTTTATCAGTTACATTCAGATATTCTCCAAACTCTGCTTGAGTCATTTTTTTGTTTTTTCTAGCTTCTGCTATAAATCGTCCAATTTTTTGTGTATCCATAATAACACCCTCCTTTAATAATATGATAATTCAAAAGCCACTATATTTAAATCTACCAAGGGTAGAGTACATAGAATATAAGTAGAATATAGTAATTTCACTACTTATTACTGTTTGTAATATCCTATTTTTATATAGTAAATTTAATTACTTAACAGATTTTAAGTTTACATATCACTCTTTACTCACTTATTTGTGATACGGTTCTCCATATCAGTTGCAAGTGATAACACTTTTAGTACATCCGTTAGTAGTATTAGAAAAAATCGCATAATTTCATTTGTTCAATTACGCGATTTTTAACTTCTAATTATTTAATTGTAGTTCATTTTTTGAATATCTAAGTTAATACTTGTAACTTTGGTTCTGTATGTCAAATACTTCATAGTTTTTAATTCACGACTTACTATTTTCAGAATAAAATTTTAAAGCCTCTCCAATAAATTTGGATGCACCACTGCCATATTGCTTATCAATGGCTTTTATCCATGTGGAATTTGATAAATAAAGCTCTGCTGTATAACCCCAATGATTCTCTCCCTCATCCATTTTGTAAAATTCTTGACTTTTTTTATTTGCATCTGATATTTCTTCAACAATTCGTTGAACCTCTTTTGAATAAGGATCTTTACTTAAGTCCGATGCAAGCTTTTTATATAGTTCTTCTAATTTAGGCTGCTTATCTCCCAAATATTTCTTTAAGGCTTCTCCGATAAATTTAGATGAACCATTTCCATATTTCTTATCAACTTCTTTTATCCATATAGGATTACTAAATAATTGTACCATATAGTACCAATGATCATCTCCATTATCCATTTTGAAAATTTCATAATCTTTTTTAGCTGTATTTGTTATTTCTTCAGCAATTTGTTGAATCTCCTTTGAAGAAGGATCTTTACTCAAGTCAGATACAATCTTTTTATATAGTTCTTTTAATTTAGGATGCTTATCTTCCAAGCAATCTTTTTTAAACTTATCATATTGTTCTCCTAAAGTTAATATGTCACTATTAAGATTTTTCTTTAAAGCTTTAGCATATTTCTCAATACTTCCATATTGCTTTATAGCCATTTTAGCAATCTCAGCTTCCCTAGATTTACATTTTTTAATAAATTCATTATATTTATCTACACTACCATAAACTTTAATTACTTTATCCTTGTGTTCTGTTTTAAATTCTTCCAATACATTAAAATACTCACTCATATCAAATTCTTTAAAATTCATCGTGCTTTCTCCTTTTAAGGTTTTATTTATAAGCTCTATTAAACCATTCAATCTTTTTCTTTTTAAAATAAGTAGCTTTTTTTGATTTTCTAGTGCTTGCATTTTATCAAAATATGGACTCAACATTATCTCTTTAACATCTTTTAAAGGTATATCAAGCTCTTTGAAAAATAAAATTTGCTGCAGAGTTTTAAGTGCTTCATCATCATAAAGTCTATATCCTGCCTCTGTAATTTCACTTGGTTTTAATAATCCTATTTCATCATAGTAATGTAGTGTGCGCACACTTATTCCTGTTAGATCAGAAACTTGTTTTACTGTTCTCATTGCTACACCTCAAAGTTTGATTTTACAGCTATCAATATTGTCTAATGCTCAGCCGGCTATGAGTTTTTGTTAATATATTCAAGCTATATTTTTATATTACACTATGACGTGATGTTAGGGTCAACACTTTATAAATTTATCATTAATTTTCTTCTTGAAACAAAATAAGAAGGATAACCTCTTCCCTCTGGATTTGATTCTCCTCCATTACTTAAATACATTATATTGAAAATTATCTTTTATAACTAACAAATGTATATAATATTGCTTGCATTAATAATAAAACAAGTTATTAACTATGAATTTTCCCTAATTGTGAATTAAGGTACTATGCTTACAACAAAGACCACAACTACAACGTGTATCACCAAATTTCAAATCGTAAACTTCTGAAAGCTCTACATTAACTTTAATAACCTTTTCTGAAAAATCTGATCTTTCCTTTGGTACTTCTAAAAGATTATCTGCCTTAGCTTGTGTATTTATAATTGCTCCAATTGGAACATACCTATTTGCAGCTATCCTAATTCCCCCTGTTACTATTGCTCCAATATCGATATAACAGTTGTCCTCTACTATAGCGTTAAATACAATTGAATTAAATCCTACAAATGTGTTATTTCCTACAATAGCTGGCCCATGAATTAATGCTCCATGAGTTATACTTACTTTATTGCCAATATATATTGAATACCCTACACCATTTACATAGTATTTAGCATCTCTTAGCCCATGTAATATTGCTCCATCTTGTATATTAGAATTGTAACCTATATAAAATGGTGTTCCCTCATCTGCTCTTATCACTACATTAGCACCGACAAATACATTCTCTTTTATTGCTACATCACCTATTACACTTGAAAATGGCCCTATAAATGCACTTTCACTTACTTGAGGATATACGCTTATAGGATTAAATGAAGTAACTGGGTTTTCTCCAATAAAATAAGCATACAAATTAGTTGGCCCTATTGGCCTATAATCTTTTTTTATACTATTATCCACTATAATTTTCTCCTTAAATTAATATTACATTATATTAAGCTTAATATTAATTTGTTAATCACTCTATAAATATAAGAACCCACTATAACACTTTATTTTAGTTATGGTGGATTTTACGATAAACCTTGCTGGCTTTTTAACTTACATTTTTTAAAGAGTTTATATAATTAATAGTCATATATATTACACTGCCCTTACTTTATTGGTAAAAAACGTACTTATTTATGGTATTGTTCACTGTATCACATTCTACGCTTATATAAGAATTCTTATGGTTAATTACAAATTATCTGAAATAAATTCATCAATAGTTCTGTCAATACTTAAGCTATCCATATCATTAAGCCACTGTTCTGGAATAGCTATATATTTACATGTACTTTCTTTACTTTTTAAATAATTATATATTATATGAGCCTCATCTATTTCATCCTTACCAACATTAACCGAACTTTTCAAAGCATCACTGAAATGGGATATAATATTACTTTTAAATTTATGCTTTATTTCATTAATACTAAGATTGCTAAGTTTATACCTTTCACTGAAAAGCAATTTATTATATCTTATTAGAAAAAACTTAATTTCTTTATTATTTAGAAACTCTACCAAAGCAATATTTTTATTAGCTTCTGTAAATCTAATAATTTTTGCAGTACTTATCAAATGCTTTACTGCTTTTATATAATCTCTATATTTAGCTGCACCTTCAAAATCAAGGTTTGCAGCAGAAATATTCATTTCCTGCTCCATTTCTTCCAAAATAGTCAAATCAGTGCCATTAAGCAATTTTATCACTTTTTCTACTAAAGCAAAATAATGATCTTTAGAAGGACTGGCTGTGCACATACCAATACACAAGTTCATAGAATACTTTAGACAGCCTGAAGCCTTTCTAGAAGCATTAGTACACAAAATTTTACTATGTTCTTTTATACCGTAAAGAGCTTTTTCTACAGTATTCTTATTAGTATAAGGTCCAGAATAAAGCTCTCCATCAGAACTGTTAAGATCGTTGCAGATTTCAATATCTGGATATTTTTCGTTCATTTTTATTTTGATATAACAATAACCTTTTGGACTTTTCATTTGCCTATTATATATTGGTTTAATTTCTTTAATTAATTTGCATTCAAGCAATAAAGCTTCAAATTCCGTATCTGTTAGAATATAATCAAAGTCCTTAAGATTTTTCACTAATTTTATTACCTTTGGAGAATGAGATTTCGAATTTATAAAATAGGATCCAACTCTACTTCTTAGATTTTTAGATTTTCCTACATAGATAATAGTATCTAAGGAATCTTTCATAAGATATACTCCAGGTGAAGAAGGCAGTTTTTTAATTTTTTCTTTTATGTTCAAAGTTATGCTCCCCCTCAAGGCAAATATTTATTACATTTTATCATAGGATTGCTTTGATTTACAAAATAATTTAACTGTTATTTCTTTTAAAACGCAAAAGCTCTAATCAAATTATTAACTAAATAATTTAATCAGAGCTTAAAAATTGATTTATTGATTAGATATTTCTTGCTACTTCATACGCATCCCATATAGCATACATTATGTTTTGAACTTTGTTTGCATCACCAATCATTCTAATATTAGGACGTAAGAATTTAATTTTATCGTATAGTGAATTTTCTGAGTCATATCCAATTGCAATGATTGCTGAATCGGCTTTAACTATTTCTTGAGATTCTTTACCTTGAATTACAAATCCTTCTTCTGTTGCTTTTATTACTTTAGATCCACATCTTACATTAATCTTCTTGAAAGCTACTAACTCTTTTAACATATCATGGTTTGCATGGCATAAAGGTCCACCAACTTGTAGTATATCATCCATCATTTCAACAATAGTTACATCTTTTCCCATGTCTTTTAGCCATAAAGCAGTTTCACATCCTACTAGTCCTCCACCGATTACTATAGTAGAGTTTCCAACATCTTTTTTCTTAAGTAATACTTCTTCTGAAGTATATACATTTTCTGTTCCTTCAATAGTTAATCTTCTTGGAGTAGATCCTGTAGCTACTATAATTGCATCTGCATCAGTTGCTTTAATTATTTCTTCTGTAACTGTTGTATTGCATTTTACTTTTACCCCAAGCTTCTCTAATTGTAATTTATACCATTCAACAAGTGCTATATCATCTTCCTTAAAATTTGGAGCTCCTGCTGCTACTAGGTTCCCCCCTAATCTGTCACATTTTTCAAAGACTTCTACTTCATGCCCTCTTATTGCAGCTACTCTTGCAGCTTCACATCCTGCAACGCCTCCTCCAATAACCAGTACTTTCTTCTTTTCATCAGCTTTTCTAAGTTCTAATTCTTTTTCTCTACAGCATGCTGGATTAACTGCACATGTTATATTTGCGAAATTCTGTAATCTTCCCATACACCCCTCTTGACAAGATAAACATGGACGAACATTCTTATAGTCATCTGCTAATATTTTATTAGGAATTTCAGCATCTGCAAGTAATGGTCTTGCAAGTCCAATCATATCTGTCTTTCCTGATAATATAGCATCACTTGCTAATTCAGGATCTTCCATTCTTCCTGCTGTAATTATTGGAACATCTACTGCGTTCTTAAGAATTTCATTATATGGTAAGTATAATCCCTTTTTTTGATACATTGGTGGATGACTCCAGTACCATGAATCATATGATCCAACATCTCCATTTAAGGCATCATATCCTGCAGCAACTAATATTTTAGCTGCTTCTATTCCTTCTGGAATATCTCTTCCCATTTCTTCGAATTCTTCACCTGGTAGACCACCCTTACACCAGTCTTTTATGAAACTCTTAATGCTGTATCTTAAAGATACTGGATAATCTTCTCCACATTTTTTCTTTATTTCTTGAACTATTTCACAAGAAAAACGTAATCTATTTTCTAAGCTTCCACCATATTCATCTGTTCTGTTGTTAAAGAATGAAATTGCAAACTGATCAAGTAAATATCCTTCATGAACAGCATGTATTTCTATACCATCAAAACCAGCTTTTTTAGCTATTTCTGCTGATTCTCCAAATTTTCTAACATATTCTTTTACTTCTTCAGTTGTAAGTTCACGACATACTACATCCTTTAAAAATCTGTGTGGAATTGCAGATGGTCCAACTGCTGTTTTACCAACAATTGATGGAATACTTACACGTCCAAATCCAGCTGATAACTGTAAAAATATCTTTGATCCATAAGCATGAACACGTTCAGTCATACTCTTTCCTCTTGTTATAAAATTAAGAGGATTTAAAGTCGGACATGGCATTGATGGTAATGCACATTTTTCAATGTCATTTTCAACCATAGTAACACCTGTCATTATTAAACCTGTACCACCTTTAGCACGTTCAACATAGAACTCTTCCCCTTTTTCATTAAAACTTCCATCAGAATTACATAATCCACCTGGCCCCATTGGTGCTAAAACAAACCTATTTTTTATTTCTAAGTTACCTATTTTAATTGGTTCAAATAAAACTTTGTACTTTTCTTTTATCATAAGACATCCCTCTCCCTCTAAAATAATTTTATGATTGGCAATACCTCCATCTAAAAATCATTATAGAACATAAAGGAACTTTAACTTCAATAGTTATTGTGATAATTTTATCAAATAATTTATTTTATAGGTATCCATATTTCTATATAAGTATGTAATTTAGCTGGTTTCTCAACATCTACAAGAAGAATCTTTCCAACCATATCTCCTATAATTTCAAATCCTCTAGACCTTGCATACTCCTCTGCACTTTTAAAGGCTATTTCAGGACTCTTTGTTAATTCATCATCAATAATTTGAATTGTATGAATGCATGAAGTAGCTTTTAAATTCTTCCTATGCAAGTCCACAGAAATGTTAAACTTATCTATATGCTTCTCTAAAACCATATATCCAAAATTGCATATATTACTATCTCTATGCTTAATTACACCTAGCTGAACTATTGGCATTGCTTTAACGCACTGTTGGACCATCCTTTGAGCTCGTCTATCTCTAGAAATCCATCCACACTCATCATCATACAACATTAATATTTCTGGAGATTTAACAAACTCATATTTATTAAGCAGTTCATTAATAAGGCGTATACTTTTTAAATTTTCTTCTATTGAGTCTGCAAGCTCTTTATAATACTTACTTTTTTCTTCTGCCTTTTTTTTATATTCTTCCATCCTATCCTTAGTAGATAAATAGCTACTGTCTTCACCACTAAACTGCTTAACAATAGCCTTCATAGGCATTTCCATATTTTTATACTTTGTATAAGATAATAGGCGAAATACATCTACTACATTATAATATCTCCACCCATTTTTCTCCTTATTTACCTTAATCAAATTTTCTTTTTCAAAAAAATGAATTGCACTTGTTGTTATTCCCAATATATTTGACAAATCCTTAACACTATATTTCATTTCTATCCTCCAAAACCTAAAGTAGCTTTAGCCTTTATTTAAAATTAATATATATGTTTTTCTGAATTACTTAAATAAACTCTTTATTTTTTGTATTTGTAATTTATATTCTTTAAAAACACCATTATTTTTTCTAAATATTCTCTTTATTTAAGATAACATGTTTCTTAAATTATTTCTAGTTTTTAACATTTTATTTACAACAAAAAATTTTCTCTTAATAGAGGAAATTTCCTTCTAATTAAAAGAAACCATCATTAAATTTTTAATCATTTAACGATAGTCTCTTTATTTAATAATTTATTATTACATATTTTATAAGCATATTTTTTAAATTGTTACTTTTGTACCATCAAACTTTGTGAAGGAAAAACCTTGAAACTCTTCATTATAGGTGCTTCTATAGTCCTGAAGTAATCCTATTGCCACAGCTTCTCCAAGTTTCATTCCCTCTAAGCCGTCTGAACGCCAGTGAACCCCTACAAAATCTCTTCCAAGAGAAATATTAGAAGCAAGCTTATTTAATTCTCCTCCTACTTTTAAATTATCCTCAAGATATGGTTGTAAATTAAGTCCGTCGACACTAGCTACTACTGGATTAGGAATAATATAATCCTCATTGAAAAATGCCTTTAGAATAGTTACACCTGCTCCAATCTGAGCTGCATGACCTGCAGGATATGCAGGATGAGCTGGGCATCCTTCAGGATAGGCCATAGGTAGAAGATAGGTTCCATATTTTTTGAATACTATCTCTAATACCCTTGAATCTAATAATTCCTGATTAATAGGATGCTTTGCGGCACCTATCTTAAGATTTTGTACGCATCCCCCAAACTCTTCTGGTCTTAATCTTCGATGAGCCAAAAACTTTTGGAACCAGGTTGCTTCAAGTGCCATCCTGGCTGCACGAGTCACAAAATCCAAAACATGTGCAGTACCAAAGGTAACAAACCCCTCTTGAGTTTTTGAGAATAAATAGGGATTACTCAAAGATACAGCTTCCTGCCCAAACCCTAGTAGTATCAAACAAGCTGTTAGTGCCGCCTGAATGCTGGTGTCTTTATGGACATATTCGCCAAGGTCTCTGCCATTACTAATATATCGAGATAATGGGTCAAGTTTTAATGCTGAAGAGGGTGCCTGTCCATTCTGTATATTAAGCCATTCATTATATGAGGTCATATAATCGATTTTTTCCATAGGTACAGTGTATTTCTGTGTTATAGTTTTTGCCCCAAAAGGAATATCCTTTAAGAGGAACTGTGAAACATATTGTCCTTCCAAAGCACCAGGAGCATTACTACGGAATAGTGTTTCCGTAGTTACTTTGCATTTGCACTTAGGACCATCAAAAACCGAAAACTTTGATAAATCCTCAGCTGCAGCCTTAGTTATAGGGTTGGTATCATAATCTACAAAAGGGACATCACGAATTAAAGCCATCCAATAATCCTCAGCCATTTCACTTGCTTCTATAGCACTAGAAAAGCTCGGAGCGAGTGCTATAGTAAGATGGTTAGAATCTGGTCCTACCATCTCGTACGCATATGAGGCCTGAGGGTTAACGAATTTTCTACTCCCTCCTAGTGGTATCAACTCAAATTTTTCCGGATTTGCAGTAGTTAATGTCCTTATCCAAATATTGTAAGCCTCTAAATTTACTTCTCCTAACAAATTATGAGGTAAAGCCTTTGTATAATTTCCAATCTTGTTTGCATATAAAATTTCATCGTTATTGCATCTTTGTCCCTGAAGAATCAAGTTCTTCTGAAATAAAGCCGACTCAGTTCGTTTTTCAAAGGCCTCAATGCGCCTCTGTTCTGGTGTCAAAGGTCCAATTTCGCACTGCTCTGTTATTGTGTTATATTTAGGGCATACTGACTTATTAATACAAACTTTATCTTCGCCTTCATTCGTTGCTTTCTTTTTATCTTGCTTTTCTTCCATCTTAATCACCTCTGTTATTTAGTTAAAACTTTACTATATTCAAATTTAAATATATTATCTATATCAATTCTTCAGTATATTATATGTAGCAAGTTATTAGATTTCTATTATTAATCTCATTTGTTTTTATAATTGTTACAGCATCATTGCTAAAAACAAATTCGCCACAAAGACATTACCGCCTAGAAAGATGAAAGAAATCATTG
Source organism: Clostridium sp. MB05 (assembly GCF_046581255.1). NCBI lineage: Bacteria > Bacillati > Bacillota > Clostridia > Eubacteriales > Clostridiaceae > Clostridium > Clostridium sp. MB05. Next base: position 2,583,762 of record NZ_CP174370.1, read on the forward strand.
AGAAAATCTAATAGAAAATTACTTGTCCTAGATGTTACAACCATAAAATATATACGTTTGCTAGAAACAATGAGTGAATTAAAAATAAAAAGAAAAGAATAAAATTAATAATCGAAAAATATAAATCTATTACTCCAATAAATGAAAATATTCTGATGAAATACTTAAAGGCAAAGAAGAATTTTGTGAGGAATTTATGAGCATAAAATATGTATAATATAGCAAATCAATAATTATAACTTATTATTTGGAACTTTTAAATCAAATAAAATATCTAATAAGTATATAATAGGAGGTATGAGATATGAAAAAACTATTAGTATATTTTTCCCTACTTACATTCAGTATAATTCTACTTGTAGGATGTTCTGTAAATAATAAAAATTCTATGACTGGTATATACTTAAAGTCAATTAACGGAAGCAATATTATTATTGGTGAGGATAGCGCTCCAACTCTTATGGGTAACGAAACAGGTAAAGAAAATATTTTTGATGATTTGAAAAGTGGAGATAGAATTGAAATCACTTACGATTTAATTAACGAAACTTATCCTGCACAAACTCAAATATATAGTTGTAAACTTATAGGAAGAGGTAGTGTAAATGATATCCCTAAAGATATATTAGATAAACTACAAGAAATGGGATGGAATTTTGATTTATAGAATTAAATAATATATAAACTACACCATTAAAACTAATGTTATATGAATTACACAGTAAAGTTGATAGAAGTATACCAGTCCACTTTACTGTGTAATTATCAACACTAGTTTAAAACACAGCCCATTTTTTCTATATAATTACAATTAATCTATATATAGTTTTTTTGTATCCTCATTAATGTTTTGTAGACTTTGATTTATTATTTCTTACTGGAACAAATTCTGAAGTTGTATCATTAGGATCAATATATTTATAATCTCCATTTTCATCTTTTCTGAGTCCTAAAGATGCCATTTTCTTCTTACTATTTTTATGTTTATTACTCATTTCTTTCTCACCTCTTATAATATTTATATTTGACATTGAATACTATATTATTCTTAGTATTACAGTCAAAAATTATAGATAAAATTTAAATATTAATTTAAATTTATTTTTATCAAAAAAACTAACATATATAATTTATAGTAAAGAGAAAAAGCACCAATCCACTGCAGATTGTGTGCTTTTCTATTAATAAAATGTATTTAATTGCTTTTATTTCACTAAAACAAAATAAATAACTATTTTTTATATTTACCTTTTATGATTTAAAAAATTTCCTCACTTTTCTAACTGTGATTCTACATTTACGTTTAATCATACTTTTAATAACTATAGGCTTAAGTTTTTTTAGTTCTACACCTTCCTCATCATATTTTCTGACAAGTGATATAGCTCCAAACTTACATCTAATTGTACATGCTCCGCAGCCTATGCACATGTATTCGTCTCTAACTGTAGCTCCACAGCCAAGACAACGTTCTGTTTCTTTTTTCATTTGCTCTTCTGTGAAGGTAGGGCGTAAATCCTTGAAGGTTTCTTTTGATTTCTTACCATCTACATGTAGTGCTCTTTGTCTAGGCATACGATCATAGTTTTCAAAAATTAAGTTTTCTTTGTCTAGTGCATGATAAGCTCTCCTATCGCGTCCATTAACTAAGCTTTGACCTGGATGAACATACCGATGAATTGAAATAGCTGCTTCTTTACCCATAGCAATGGCATCTATTGCGAAGCTTGGGCCTGTAATTGCATCTCCACCTGCAAATATATCTTTTTCTCCAGTTTGCAATGTAAATGAATCTGTCTTGATTGTCTTATTTGGGTTTAATTCTACCTGACTTCCCTCTAAAAGATTCCCCCGATCTATTCCTTGTCCAACGGAAATTAATATATGCCTTGCCTTAACAATCTTAACTTCCTTTTCATCAAATTTTGGATTGAATCTTTTATTTTCATCAAAAACAGAAATACACTTCTTAAATTCAATCCCAACTACCTTGCCATTTTCAGTTAAAATTCTCTTCGGTCCCCAAGAATTATTTATTTCAATATCCTCAGCTAAAGCTTCATCTATTTCTTCATCTAAAGCAGGCATTTCTTTTCTACCTTCAAGGCAGAACATAGAAGTTTTAGCTGCACCAACTCTTGCACTAGTTCTTGCAACGTCAATTGCTACATTACCACCACCTATTACAACAACTTCTCCATCTAGCTTAGTGTCATTTCCTAAGTTAACTTCACGTAAGAAATCAACTCCAGTCATAACGCCTTCTACCTCTTCACCTTCTATACCAAGGTTTCTTCCTGCTTGTGCACCTATTGCAACATAGAATGCTTCATAGCCTTGACCTCTTAATTCTTTAAGACTTACATCTTTTCCTACTTCAACACTAGTTTTGAATTCTACTCCTAATTCTCTTAAGATATCTATTTCAGCATTTATTACATCCTTTTCTAATCTATAAGAAGGAATACCTAGTGTTAGCATACCTCCAAGTACTTTTTGCTTTTCAAATACAGTTACCTTGTATCCATCAATAGCTAAGTAATATGCACAAGATAAACCTGAAGGTCCTGCTCCAACAATAGCTATCTTCTTACCATATTCATGTCTTTTCCTTGGCACATAACGATGCTCCATATTTAAATCTTGTTCTGCTATAAATTTTTTAATTTCATCTACAGCAACAGGTTCATCAATATCACCTCTTGTGCAAGCAGATTCACATTTTCGTGGACAAATACGTCCACATACTGCAGGGAATGGATTTTCATGCTTGATAAGTTCAAGTGCTTCTTTGTATTTTCCTTGAGAAGCAAGCTTGATATATCCTTGAACAGCTATATGCGCTGGACAATTGGTTTTACAAGGACTTGTACCAGTTTTAACAACATTTTCCCTGTTAGTTCTATAATCAACATTCCATTTATCTGGTCCCCATTCAGTATTTGATGGGAAGTCTTCTCTTTTTTCTTCACTAATTGGTGCTTTAGTACATAATTTTTGTCCTAACTTTAAAGCATTAACAGGACATACCTCAACACATTCTCCACAAGCAACACATTTGTCTTTATCTATTTGGGATATATAATTTGAACGAACAAAATCATTGTGCAAGAACATTCCTGCATTTCTAGTAGCTAAGCAAGAACAACCACAGCAGTTACAGATTGCATGAGTTTTTCCTGAACCATCTGTATTTGGTATTTGATGCATAAGCCCATTTTCTTCAGCTCTTCTTATGATATCAAAAGCTTCTTCACGGGTAATCTTACGTCCTCTACCTGTACGTATATAATATTCAGCAGCATCTCCAAGCTGGATACACATGTCTTCTTTTAAATGCCCACAACCTTCGCCCATGGCTTCTCTTGCTGTACGACAAGAACAGTCTGAAACTGAGAAAACAGTATTTTCATTTAGATATTTAGAAATTTCCTCATAAGATGCTCTTCTTGTTTCTCCTTCAATAGCCTTTTCTATAGGTATAACACGCATAGGTCCCTTTCCTATTGGAAAAATACCTGCTGCCATAGGTGCTTTCCTTTTCCCGTATTCATCAAATGCCTGACCTATTTGAGTAAAGTTATTAATATTTTCTTTGTGTGGATGATTAACTATAAGTTCCATATGTCCAGGAACCCAGATTTCAAGCCAATATTTATCAACTCCGTCTTTGTTACCTACTAGACAGGCACCTGCAACAGCTAATTCCCATAAAATTTTAGATGTTTCTTCTACAGATTTACCACAAAGTGCTGCTACTTCTTCTACACTTTGCGGTTTACGAAATTCAAGATAAAGTGCTACTTCTGCCATTTTTTCTGTAACAACAGGCTCTAGGGCTTTATACTCTGGATGATTCTCTGTAATCTCTGATTTTGAACCACGTTTTGTCTTAGCAATCTTATTGGCAAGATCCAGTACTTTTTCTTTTGCCATATTCGTTCTTTAGCGAGAGACGGTATTAATCAAACTCTCACTAAATCTATCCCCCTTACATTTTATATTTTTTATTATTTTATTTAAATAAATATTACTTCACAGGTTATAGGAAGACTTGTCCTTATTTTTATAATCCCTAACTTTATATATTATTTGGAATAATACCTATACTGCTTTAATTTTACCTCTGCTGAAGCTTTGTTCAGCCTTGCCTGTATGCAGTTGCCATATATACCAGAAAACATAAGGAATTATTAGTATAGCGTTAACTATTCCCCATACATATAACACATCTGCATTCATCCATGTTGATGCATCCATTACAGCTGGAAATAAGTTAGGGAAACAAGCTCTAATTAGCACATGAGCTGATAATGTATAAATACGAGCAGCTATATAAAGTTCAGGTTTCCTTTTAATAATTGGATATACTTCTGCTGCCATTAATATGCATATAGAGCTTGCAAAATATTTGCCAGTTTCACCATATACAAAGCATAAATTCCAAGTTGTATATAGAAAATTCCAAGCTACAGTAGTATAAGCTATAAACATACTCTTATCTTCAGCACTTAATTTAAAGAATTTCCTTCCATTTGGGAATGGAATAGTAACACATAATAATAAGCCACAAAGTGCATTAGCATAGTTTCCTAAAGCAACATCTTTTAGTGTAGCTTCAGCAATATTTAAAAACAATACTAAATATACAAACCAAACTATCCAATCCTTCCTCATGAAATCCCAAAATTTACCTTGATATTGTTCTTGATCAGCTAAACGGAAGAATCCACCTATTGCAAGTGGAAGTATAGCACTAAATGTTTTTGCCCAACGGAACCAGCCATTTACACCTCCCATAAGCCAAATTGGAAAAGTACATAATGCAGCAACCCAAAAAACAGCTGAAAACTTATAGTGGTTCTTCATGAATTCAATCATGAAGAGCAGAAAAATAAAATAAATTGCCATTGAAAGTACATAATGCCAAACAGGAATATTCATAATATAAGTCCCCTCCCTTAAATTATTATTAGAAATTATTCCCAATACTAATATAATATTACATAAAACCAACATAAATATCTAGTGTTTTAATCGTTTTCTTGTTAAAATTTTCTATTTATTTTAAATACAGATATGCATCCTTGTCTTAAATTTACTTAAAATATAGTGTTAAAGGGCAAATCAACTTTCCACACTTTGTATATCAATAGCCTCTACTACATTAGAATTTTTATAATACATAAAACCCACGTCAAAAATGTCGTGGGTCTTAATGGTGGAGGCGATGCGTGACTATTAGTAACCTCGACTAATAAATATAACTTACACTTTTTTATTCTTATTAATTGGAATAAATTCAAAATACTCATTGTCATACTCTTTAATAAGACAATTTTCTCTTAAATTTATTGCTCTAGCTTTTTTCATTCTCTCTTCACTTGTGCCCAATGGAAAAGAGGTTGCTAAAAATTCTCTACTAATTGTTTTGTTTCATAATTCCAAAGTATAATTTTAGGAATAGTTGAAAATATCCCCCCTTGATTTTAGTTCCTGCTCTAGAATCAAGTCTTTCATCTGGAGTAAATGATACAATATCCAATATCAACCCACCTTTTCTAAACTCATAAAAATAAAATAACCCACGAAAATCACAAAATATGATTTTCGTGGGCTTTATGCCTAATTACTATATCTTCAACACTTTCTAAATATATTCTTCTTAAACAGAAATAATATGATACAGACATTTTTATTTAGTCTTATTAGATACTAAAACTATATCAAATATATCAATAATTCCATCATTATTAATATCCAAAGCTTGATTCCAGTCCAAATCACTAGAGATTTTATTATAGCTTTGAGCAACTAATGCTAAATCTAAAATATCAATCTTGTTATCTTTATTTACATCAGACTTATTATAGTTTACTGTTACCCTTCTCACATACTCTATTCTATTTCTGCCGCTATCTTCCACTATATAAATCAAAGTATATTCTCCACCATTCATAGTGTCAACTTCTCCAATAACAGCTATCATATCTGTTAGATCTCCATCTTCAAAGTCTGTCGCAGTAACCCCAAACATCTTATCAAATTCTTCCCCGTATTCTAGAATAATATCTTCGCATCCAGTTAAGGTAGGTCTTTCATTACCTCTAACTGTTACTACTCTATAAACTCTAATTATGCTTCCATGGCTATCAGTAACTGAGTAATTTAACTTATAAACACCAACCTTATTTACATTCACTTGTCCTTCAACAATAATGTTTGATGTAATATCTCCATCTTCATTATCAAATGCAGTTACTCCACTCATTGGATTAAACTCGTCTCCAAGAAATAAAGATATATCATCTACACCATTAATTACTGGTTCTTCATTTATTATAGGTGCTCTATCATTTATCTCTGTTAATATAGGCTTATATTCAACTGTTGCATTTGAATTGTAATCATCATTTACATCATATATTAGACTATCTATTTTGCTATAGTCTGTTGTTCCCCAATAATTATTTTTAGCATCTATTATATCTCCAGAACGCACATTCTCTATTTTTAGTACAATTTTATCTACAACTAAAAAATTATTCCCCTCAATTTTTATTTTCTGAGTCTTTTGATTAGTATAATTGTAATTTATATCTGATGTTTTAGTTTCATTTTTAAATGTATTATCTTTTATAAGCGTATTATTATTCGTAGATGTTAGATTTATTGTACTATTTTCAGTAAATAAATTTCTTTCTATTACGCAATCTTCTCTTGGTTCATACAAATTTATATATGTTCCATATAACTTACTTTCAACTATACTAAGTTTTCCTGATACAAATGAATCGTATTTTACCTTATTCAAAGTTGCATTATTTATAATTACAGTAGCATTACTCCAATTATCAGCATCTATAATTACATTGTTTAATACTGCATTTTCATTCGCTTGTCCATTTACTATTAACTTTCCACTTCCAAATATCTCTATATAACCATTTTGAAGCGTTACTCCTGGCTCAACAGTAATTGTTACTCCATCTGCAACTTGTACCTTCTTATCTATTTCATATGGACTATTATCTTTTGTTAGTACCATATTTTCTCTTATTACCCCTTTTAATTTATTAGTAACACTTTCATCTATTACAGGTAATTTAAGTGGTGGTTCTTCAACTATAGGTGCTTGCATGTTATACTGCCCTAGTACCGGATCATAATTTACTATTGCATTAGATTTATAATCATCTTTCCCATCGTATATCATCTCATCAATTAATTTATAGTTCTCAGTTCTCCAATAATTATTTTTAGCATCTATAATATCACCAGATCCTACATTCTCTATTTTTAGTACAATTTTATCTACAACTAAAAAATTATTCCCCTCAATTTTTATTTTCTGAGTCTTTTGATTAGTATAATTGTAATTTATATCTGATGTTTTAGTTTCATTTTTAAATGTATTATCTTTTATAAGCGTATTATTATTCGTAGATGTTAGATTTATTGTACTATTTTCAGTAAATAAATTTCTTTCTATTACGCAATCTTCTCTTGGTTCATACAAATTTATATATGTTCCATATAACTTACTTTCAACTATACTAAGTTTTCCTGATACAAATGAATCGTATTTTACCTTATTCAAAGTTGCATTATTTATAATTACAGTAGCATTACTCCAATTATCAGCATCTATAATTACATTGTTTAATACTGCATTTTCATTCGCTTGTCCATTTACTATTAACTTTCCACTTCCAAATATCTCTATATAACCATTTTGAAGCGTTACTCCTGGCTCAACAGTAATTGTTACTCCATCTGCAACTTGTACCTTCTTATCTATTTCATATGGACTATTATCTTTTGTTAGTACCATATTTTCTCTTATTACCCCTTTTAATTTATTAGTAACACTTTCATCTATTACAGGTAATTTAAGTGGTGGTTCTTCAACTATAGGTGCTTGCATGTTATACTGCCCTAGTACCGGATCATAATTTACTATTGCATTAGATTTATAATCATCTTTCCCATCGTATATCATCTCATCAATTAATTTATAGTTCTCAGTTCTCCAATAATTATTTTTAGCATCTATAATATCACCAGATCCTACATTCTCTATTTTTAGTACAATTTTATCTACAACTAAAAAATTATTCCCCTCAATTTTTATTTTCTGAGTCTTTTGATTAGTATAATTGTAATTTATATCTGATGTTTTAGTTTCATTTTTAAATGTATTATCTTTTATAAGCGTATTATTATTCGTAGATGTTAGATTTATTGTACTATTTTCAGTAAATAAATTTCTTTCTATTACGCAATCTTCTCTTGGTTCATACAAATTTATATATGTTCCATATAACTTACTTTCAACTATACTAAGTTTTCCTGATACAAATGAATCGTATTTTACCTTATTCAAAGTTGCATTATTTATAATTACCGTAGCATTACTCCAATTATCAGCATCTATAATTACATTGTTTAGTACTGCATTTTCATTCGCTTGTCCATTTACTATTAACTTTCCACTTCCAAATATCTCTACATTACCATTTTGAAGCGTTACTCCTGGTTCAACAGTAATTGTTACTCCATCTGCAACTTGCATATTTGTATCTATTTCGTATGGGCTTTTATCTTTAGTTAATACAATATCCTCATGCATTATTCCACCTAGCTTTGTGCCTTCGTCTATATTTATAACTTCCATATTTTCTTTTGCGCTTACATCTAATAAAGATATATTAGAAATTATAATTATAGATAGAAGAATTAAAGCAACAACCTTTTTTAACTTCATAATTTCCCTCCCACTTATTCATTGATAGTACAAAGAATTTCCATAATTTTATATCCTCTATTAATTCTTGATAGAATATTATATGTTAATCTGATTACATATACATATTTTCTTATATATCAACTACTTTTTACTTACAATATTATACTATCATTATTTAAAACAATTCTCAATCATTTACAGTATTAGTAATTATTTATTCCCAAACGCACAAAAAATGAGCTAATAAAAAGCTCATTTTACTAAATCCATATTAACCACATTCTTAGACTTCGCCTTCTATATACTTATATAATTCTTCTTAGAATGGTAAAGTTCATTTGTTCTTCTATTTCATTTAAATTTTTTTACCCTTAGGCTCTATAAACAAACATGTATCCTTTTTTTCTCCCGCTCTTCCAATTCTCACTGCTTATACCTTTCCTAGAATGTCATAATTATATATTATCTACTCCACTTATATCTAATCCTCTTAAAGCTACATCTGTAGCAATTAAATATTGAGTATCTTCATTCTAAAAGATTTCATAATTCTTTCGCGCTTATTTTGAGGTATGTCACTATGGATCATATTGCAATTATAACCGTAGCATTTAATAGATCTTTAATGCTTTTTTCTTGAATCTCAGTTGGACCTGTTATTCTTATATTTTTTAATATACTAGTTATATCATCACTAATTTCTAATTCTTTAATCATCATGTGTTTTATCTCTTGTATTGTATTTCACTATATTATATCATATTTTTATTTTTCTCATTTATGTGCTAAAAAATCCATGACATTCCTATCGTGGATTTGTTGATGGAGGCGAACCGTAATGTACATTCATTACTCCTCTAAAAGTAAATAAAAACCACATACAATAATTATATTTCTATTCCAAAATTATGCTCATTATAAGATAATCTTTTAGTTATTTTAACACTTATTGAATCCCTAAAATTATATCACAAAGAAAAACCTATACTAGCACCTAAAGTGCTGGCATAGGTTTTTCAGTAATATTGTAACTATATATTATGAATTCATAATATGATTATAAAATTTTATGCTTATTTAATTCGTATTTCTACTGAATCTTCAATGTTTTTCTCTTTCCAGTAATTATCAACACTTAGTTTTAAAGGACAATCCTTATTTACATCATTGAATTCAACTATATAATTATTATCTTCTCCTTTATACATTGTTCCAAACCAAAAGCTATTTTCTTTTTCATCATTGGTAACCAATGTCAATCTGGTAAACAAGTCTACAGGTGGATTATTGCTTTCAATAAAAAATTTCACCTTACTTGAATCTCTCTCAACCTTATTAATTTTATACTTATTATTTGAATTTGTAATTATTTCTTTTGGATAGGTTATTGCTTTCTCCTCTTCCCAAGTTATATCCTTCTCATATTCTTCTTTTTCCTTTAAACCAGTGTATATAAGACTTGTTTTTTTAGCTTTATGAATCTCTGAATATTTTAAAGTTTTAAACTCTGCCATAAAGTCACTATCTGACCAAGAGGCACTTGTTTCATAATGATATCTACCATCAACATTTATAATAAAATCATGATTTAAATTAACGCTCTCACTACCCAAACCTTTGGTATCAACTAGTAGATTTGATTTTATAATTGAAGATGTAAGTGATTTTATATCAATATTTTCTACTGATTTATTAATTTCAAATTTATCAACATCATTAAAAGCTGATTTAAAATCTGCGTTTACATCAAAACTAATATTAAATTCTTCTTGTAGTTCTTCATCAAGTTTATTCACATTTATAGATATATTGCTTCTTTCAGGGAACATACCCTCTATGCTATTAGCTTCATTTATAATCAAACAATTATAATCATCTATATAATATGTTGCAATACTTCCCGAAGCTGAAGTCATACCTAATTTAGCAATATTTACTTGTGCATTTAATTCCCTTCCATTTCTTGAAAAAGGAATAGGACTTTGAACTTTGACAGCAACTAGTAATGTATTTGGTGTTGCTACCATTTCTTCTATAGTAGCCTTATACCCATCATCTTCTTTAGTTATCCCAATAAATTTTTTATAATCCTTAAAATCATCAAAAATCCCTATTTTCCTATATAAATCTGATAAAATAGGAATATTAGTAGCTATCACTGGAGTACTTATAACCCCCAACGAAAAAATACCAATAGTAATGGCTACAGCAATTTTTATTCTTTTAGTTCTTCTATTGCGTATAATTCTTTTTACTTTTTTTCTTGCCCTCTCTTTCACCATGTCTGTTATATCTATTTCATTTATTTCAATATCATCAAAATCTAAATTGTCAATGTTATCTAATAGCTCTCTTGGATTCATAAACTCACTCCCCTACATTGAATTTATTTTGTAATTTTTTTCTTCCTCTAAAAATCCTTAAGTTTATAAACTTATCTGTTAACCCATTTTTTCACTTATTTTTTTACTTGATTGATCCAAATAGAATTTGTGCAAAAAAATTTCTTTATCTACACCATTCATACTTTTGATTTCCTTAGTAACAGCTTTCAATTTTTCTTTATTATCTATTTCCTTATCAAAAGAATGCTCTTCACTTATAACTATATTTTCAATGTTTAATTTATTAAGATGTCTAATTTCCTTTCTTCGAATATCTATTGCAGTATTTTTAGTTATTGCTATTATCCATAAATAAAATTTTTCTTTTTCTATATTAAAGTATTTTATATTATCCCATATCTTTAGTAATACATCATTTAAACACTCCTCGCTTAACTCACTATTATTTAATATGCCATATGCCACACTAAAAATTTTCTTTGAATAAGTATCAATAACATAATCCAAAGCAGCAACATCCCTTTTCTTTAAAAAACTTATAAAGTTTTCACTATCAATCATAGTCCTCCCCCTATTAATAAAAGTACTTTCATATATAATAACGTAATTTCCTTGCGTAATATTTCACATTTGCATAATTTCACCAATTTTATTTTATATAAATATCTTAAGATTCATTTATAAAAAAAATAAGATTTGATTTCAAAGCACAAATCTTGTTTTTATATTTAAATTATTTAATTAATTAGGTAATTTTCTGTATCTATATATGCTAGTTGTTATTTCTCCATCTTATTCTTTAAGTCAAATAACTTATATCAAAAGAGTACTAGCTGAAGTCCTAGAATTAAATCTTTCAAATAAAATTTAAACTATGTTTTAAATAGCTATTGAAATAACGATATAATATTATCTGACTTTCCATATAAATCATGCTCTGGTTATTGCATATCCTCAATATAGTGCCTGCAGTTCAATTTAATGAAGGGTGCCTCCTTATCCAGTATTTCCTTTTCCTTAGCAAACTGATACATAAGTTCAGCTAAATAACTTTTACCTGTATCAGATTCTCCTATGATTAATGTATTCAGACTTTTTTTTGTGGATAAAGTATAAATTCTTTAGTAAGTTGAATTACATTTTTCAAACTTCCATTAAAACCAATTAAATCTTTAAAACAGGATTTTTCATCATATTTAATACACATATTTTATTAAAAATACAGATTTAAAAGTCATACGCCTGTGTATGAACTTTTTTTGTTTATTTTTTTCATAGTGTATATATAATTAAGGCTTTTTTACTTATATGTATGGTTACTTTTATACACATTATAAAAAATTTATATATTTTTCTAAATAATATTATAATACCAAAATATAGTTTTCAAAACTTTTAAGTATATAAATATTTATAAATAATACTGTAAGCGTCAAAAAATTGACTATTACATTAGTTTGTGCTAAACAATATTCTAAGAAGAAATAGAAAAAGCTATTGTAAGCCACAAAAGTTTATGGTTCACAATAGCTATAGATCCAAGATATTTTATTATTAAGTAGTTACTGTATTTGTTTCCTTAGTAACTACCTGAGCTGAAATCTTTTACTGCGTCAGATAATTTAAATAAATTATCATCTGTTGCTTTAGCAGAAATACTTTTAAAGTTTTGCTCTTTGAAAATATCATTTAATACGGTGCTTTTTATATTACTTAAAATTATTTTTTCAACTAAAGAACATTTTCCAATTCTATGGTTATTAACTGTTCCTAGGTCAGCCAATTAACCTATATGCACCATACTTTTAAATTCTTTCGTTATTCGCTTCACATCTGGAAGTAGTATTAACTAGTAGATAGAAACCTAAACCAAGAGCACTCCAAACTAAAAGAGCAATTATTGATTCTTTTCCAAGTCCTGCTGGTGACATTGGTAGTAGTAATAATAAAATAAATACTATACTAACAACTACACCTAAAACTGAGAAAATTTTTCCACTTATGTTTTTGCATTTTCTGTAAGCAATTAGTGATACATAGAAATATGCAATAGATGCACCTAAAGAAGACATGTCAACTATCCAACTAATAACCTCTCTCCCAAACCATGGTGCAATCAAGCTAACAATTACTATGAAAATAATTGAGTTCTTAAAAACTCCATTACTATTTAATTTCCCCATAGATTCTGGAAGCATATTATATTGAGCAATTGAACCAAGTAGTTTTGAGCCGCATATCATAAATCCATTTATTCCACTCCATACAGCTGCACATAATGCAATTACTAACATAATAAATGCTCCCTTACCTAAAGTACTTATAACAGCACTTCCTGCTGCCCATTCTAAATTAGCAACTTCACTTGGTGCATATGCTAAAGCAGTTATTATATTTAATATATTATATATCATTGCTCCCATAATTAATGAAATTACTGCTATTAAAGATGCTTTTCTATTTGAAAAATTAAATTCTTTACATAGTTGTGGTATTGCATCAAAACCTACAAAAGCAAATGGAGTTATAGCAAAAACTTTAGCAATCTCACCCAAATCAAATTTATAGCTACTTATATATACCTCATTAAATTTAGCTCTATCTCCCTTTAAAATCATTCCAACGAAAACAATAAATACCATAGAAATTAATGCTATTATTATTATATTTTGCACTTTACTAGTTTCCTTTAATCCCTTTATATTTGAATAAGCAAATACAAGGATTATAAAGCTAGATGCAAGAATATCACCTATATAAATATCAAATCCGGCAACGCTATAAAGGTATCCAAATTCTAATACACCACCAAAAATTTTCTTAATAACTAGTGGAAATGCAGTTGCATTTAATGGAATCATTGTAAAATAGGCTAATGTAAGAAACCATCCAACAATAAACCCGTGTTTTTCACCTAAATTATTATATGTAAAGGAAAACTCTCCTCCTTCTTCATTTTGACTATCCATCATCACTACATAATTTTTTTCAATTATGATAATGCATAAAGCACCAAAAGCAAGACCAAATAAAGTATTTATAACGCCTGCTTCTTTTAAAAATTTAGTTCCTGGTAACATGAAAGAACCCCATCCAATTATTCCACCAAGAACAATAGAAAATATGTTAAATTTACTTAAATTACTCTTCATAATTTAACCTCTCTTTTTCTAAATAAAAAACTATGTAATAGATTCTACATAGTTTTTTAAATCATAAAAATTATTATATTGATATATCACACTTTTTAACAAATTTAATTCCTATTAAACCACCTATAACCATAGCTACTAGGAAAGTCCAGCCAGATAATGATAAATTAGATATACCTCCAAGCAATGCTCCAGCATTACATCCACCAGCTAATCTTGCACCATATCCCATCATAAGACCAGCAATTATATATGAAACAATATCTTTTAATTTATATTTAAAGTTAAACTTACATTTAGCTGCAAGTAACATACAAGTAAACGCACCTATAATTATTCCAATATTTCTTAATGATCCTGGGTCATTTAAAAGTCCATTATTAACTATTTTAACTGCACCATTTAAAGCTTCTACATTAGTAAAGTTTATACCAACTAAACTTAATAACCAAATTCCCCACTCTACAAATGTACTAGTAACTCCCCAGCTCTTATTTGTAGTAACTAAAATGAATATGAATAAAATTGCCATCCAAATAGCTCCAGTCATAAATGACCATCTCTTTACAAAGAAAGAATGATAAGTTTCTTTACTAAAGAATTTATAATCTTTTTGTTTTTCGATTTCCTTTTCCCAATCTGCATAATTCTCTTCTCTATATGTACCTTCAGCTTTTCTCTTACTTTCATATTTATTAATAAAAATATATATTAATAAAAATAAGAATAAAGATACTAATATTGAACCTAAATATCCAAAATGATCTGGTAAATACACAGTAATTGCCTTTTCATATAAAAATGTTTTTTCTAAGCTTGCTAAATGCCAAACACCAAGAACGCTACCTATACAAAAAAACGGTAAAACTATTATTGCTCTTCCAGCGCCTTCTCCAATGTCTGTTAAAGTTCCAGATGCACAACATCCAGCCGCAATCATACCAATACCAAATAGTAATCCACCAATAAATAAACCTAAAGTTGCTGGCTTTACACTTTGTGATCCTGGCACTATACTAGCACCTTGCGCAGCTCTGAAAGCAATTTCTCCACCTTTTATAGTTGATGCATAATGTATACCAGCTGTTACTACAACTGTTATTGAAAATAAAACAAGTAAAGCCTTAACAAAATCTGCATTTCCCATCATTACTGGCTTTCTAACTCCACCAGCAAAACCGAATCTTGATCTTTGAAGAGAATATCCTATCATTAATCCAGTAATTAGGAATAAAGCTAGTTTGCTATCTACTTGCCCTTTAAAATATGCAAACCCTAAAGTTATTAATACTAACGAAAACCCTATATATATCTGATTCTTCTTCATAAGCTCCTCCAAAACAATTAAATATTTTTTTATTTATTAATTATTAGAAAGTCCTTTATAAAGAACTTTCTAATAATTTTCATACTAGTTAAAGTTATATTCTGTAACTATTGGTTCTCTATCTAATACTTTGTCATTGTAATACTCATAGAAAGATATTCCCATAAATCCACCAGCAACATTAAATACATTATCATATCCTAAGTGTTGTAATGCTAAGGCTGCATTGTAACTTCTTTGAGCACTTCTACAATGTAAGTAAACTGGTCTATCTTTTGGTATTTCACTTAATCTATCTCTTATTTCACTTAAAGGAATATTTTTAGCATCCTTTATATGACCTTGCGCATACTCGTTAACTTCTCTAACGTCAACAATAAATGCTCCTTGTTCTACTAACTCTCTAACTTGTCCAACATATACTTGCTTGAAAGTTCCTTCTAATAAGTTTGATGCTACTAATGCTGCATGGTTAACAACATCTTTAGCTGTTCCAAATGGAGGTGCATAACAAAGTTCTAAATCTTTTAAGTCCTCAATTGTTCCACCAACTTTAATTAAAGTAGCTATTATATCAACTCTCTTATCAACTGCACCTCTACCTATAGCTTGTGCACCTAAAATTCTTCCTGTTGGAACTTCAAAGATAAGCTTAAAGTGTAATGGTTCACTTCCTGGCATTAATCCAACCTTATCTTGTGGAATTACTCTAACTACTTCATATTTAGTATTCATATTTGTAGCTTTTATTAATCCTTCTGTTAAACCTGTAGATGCTCCATTAAAATCAAATACTTGAATACAAGAAGATCCTATATATCCTGAATTTCTAACTTGTCTTCTGTGAATATGATCTGCAACATGTCTTGCTTGTTTTTGAGCAGGGCCTGCTAATGGTAATTTAGTTATTTGGTTTGTTAATGCATGGAATACTTCTACAGCATCACCAACAGCATAGATATCTTTATCGTTAGTTAAATAGTTTTGGTCAACCTTTATGCCACCAGTTTCACCTATTTCTAATCCAGCTTCTTTTACTAAGTCTGTTTCTGGAGCTACCCCTATTGCCATAACTACAGCGTCTGCTTTTATAGTTTTTCCAGATTCTAATACAATAGTATCTTTCTTAAAAGAGCTTACTTTATCTCCAACTATTAAATTTATTCCATTATCATACATAGCCTTATGTAAAACTTGAACCATATCATAATCAAATGGTCTCATTATTTGATCCATTGCTTCTATTAATGTTACTTCATATCCAGCTTCTTTTAAGTTTTCAGCTGTTTCTACACCTATGAATCCTCCACCTATTACAGAAACTTTTTTGCATCTATTATCTTTAATAAAGTTATTTAATTTAGCTATATCTACAACATTTCTTATTGTGAATACATTAACATCTTCAATTCCTTTTATTGGAGGAACTATAGCCTTTGCCCCTGGTGAAAGTATTAGCTTGTCATAGCTTTCAGTGTATTCTTCTCCAGATACAACATTTCTTACTTTAACTTCTTTTTTATCTCTATATATTGCTACAACTTCTGTATAAACTCTAGCATCAATTCTATATTGGCTAAAGAATTTATCTGGTCTCATTAAAACTAAATCTTCACTATCTTCTACTTGTCCGCTTAAATGATATGGTAAACAACAATTTGAAAATGATACGTGAGGACCTCTTTCAAACATTATTATTTGGTTACTTTCATCTAGTCTTCTAAGTCTTGCTGCTGCTGAAGCTCCACCAGCAACTCCACCAACAATAACTATTTTTTTACCCATTTCTTTATCTCTCCCTTAATTAAATTTATTATTTTTGTTAATTTTTTATCATGGTTTAACTATATCATATTTTTTTCCTGTTGCATTATGCGGAAATATCATGCTAAATAACATTATGTTATACATAAATTTACTTTATTTGCTATATTTCGATACTTGGTGTATATTTAAACTATTATGCTTATTAACTAATTTACGAGGTGAAACAAATGAATTTAACCTATTTAAGGTCATTTTATACTACTATACAATGTAATAGCATTTCAAAGGCAGCTATAGAACTACATCTAACCCAACCAGGATTAAGTAGACAATTAAAAAGTTTAGAAAGAGAAATTGGAGAAGTTCTATTAGATAGAAGCAATAAAGGTGTGGAGTTAACAGATGCTGGTAAGATATTATATGAATCTGCAAGTAGTATGCTTGCCTTAGAAGATAATATAATGAAAAATTTAGAAGAATTAAGGGTTAAAAATAATAAATTATATTTTTTATGTTGCCATAGCATAGGACAAAGTATCCTGCCATGTAGTATTTATACCTTTAAAGAAATTTACTTTAATATTGACATACAAATGGAACTAGAAAATCATACTAAAATATTAGAAGATTTACTTACACATAGCGTTAATTTAGCTATAATTCAAAATATAGAATTGCCAAGTAATCTAAATACAATAAATATTATATCAGATGATCTTATATTAGTATCAGGTAATATGTCAGCTCCTGATTCTATTTCACTGGAAGAATTGCCTTCTTATCCAATTATTTTAAAAAATAAATATTCAGGAATTTATAAAACCTTAACTAATGAACTATCTAAACATTCCATTAACATAGATAATTTAAATATTCTTCTTCTATTAAATTCAATTGAATCAATAAAAGCTAGTGTTATAGGAAATAAAACTTTATCTTTTCTTCCTGAAGCATCTGTACGTCATGAATTGAGAAGAGGTACTTTAAAAAAGATTACTATTGATAATTTAAAAATGCCTATTGATTATTGTATGGCTTATAGAAAAAATTATCATCTTACAAGTAACGAACAAAAGCTTGCTAAATTTCTAACGTCGAAAAAGAGATGTTTCTGTTATTAAAGATTTCTTTTTCTAAAGTTTACAACGTATACAATTATTTAAAATACTATTACTTAATATGAAAAGTGGATACAAAATTACTGCATCCACCTTTATTTTCTTATAATTTCTTCATTAAAATTTATTTTTATGAATTATCTTTATTTATCAACTTAGCATTAACAGAAACTCATTAAAGTCCGTGGTTAAGCTTTTTTTATTGATTTTTCCCCAAGTTTTTTTTATAAAACACTTGATATTTCTATAGAAATTGAAGCATCTCTTTTCTTATTCACTCAATTAACTTTTGCATTTAATATATATAATGATTAGTACTAGAACTATCAGGTAATTTACATTTAATAATGTATCCCATTATTGCAATAGTTCCAGCAAATTTTAAAATAGAATTCTAAGCTTGTGTTAATAAAGGTTCAATGAAACCGTATACCATATCAAATACAATATTATTAGCAATACAAGCATAAAAATAAAATATCCATAGTACTTAAATATCTTATGCCTATGATAAATATTATTTGATACACCAAGAGATACTAAAGAATTTTTTAGATTATTCAATGATTCGGGATTACTTTTTTTCATTAATAAATTTATCTCTCTAGGAAAAGTATCATTAGTAGATTTAATATCTATCTTCAAGTATTCATTAGATATATTCAAGTATTCATCAGTTTTGTTAAAGGAGACATTTTTAACTTCCTCAATAGGGATTTCATAGTTTCTAACCATCTTAAAAATATGGTTAAAATAATAAATAATTAAATGACTCTTTGTTATATAAATTTGACAATAATAATGCATATCATTCCAAAGAGGTGGAAAAGTTAATACATAGGCGCTAGGACAACCAAAGTATTTAAAAATTAGATCTTCATCACTTGGAGAATATTTTTTATCAAAAGCTGGAATAATGAGTTTTTCAAATACTTTAGCATATTTTACATAATGAATTGTTAAATCTCTTTCTTTTCCTAAGCTATTATAGACAGAAATAATATTTTTAAATGAGTAATCAATATCTAAGTCTTTACTATTCTCAATACAAATAGATAAGTGAAAAGTAACAGCCGCTTTAATTTTATTTATTTGCTCTTGGCTTAAAGATACATCAGGTAGACTATTTTCATCTATATCAGTCAATTCATAATCTTTCATTCTTCTCCCTCCAAATCATACATATATTTTTTTAATTTATTTCTCATCCTCAAGACTCTTAAATTAATGGCGTTTTCTGTCATATTTAATTTTCCAGCAATTTCTTTTGAGTTTTTGTTTTGTAGAAATCTACTTTTAAAAATCTTTTTATCTACATCATTTAAGCTTTCCATAAACTTCGTTGCAACTGTTAATTCTTCCTTTGTTATTAATGAGTCCTCGATATTATCTGTACATTTAGTCAAATTTTCATCTAATACAGTGGAAGTATTATGCTTTTTTTCTTTTCTCATTAAATCTATAGATGAATATTTTGTAATTGAAGCTACCCATTTTTTAAAAACTGTTGAATCATACTTATAACCATCTATTCCCTTCCATATCTTTAACAAAACATCATTTACACATTCTTCGCTTAACTCTAAAGAATTGGAGTATAGATAAGCAATCTTATATATATAATTCCCATATTCTTCAATGACGAAAGTTAGTGCTTCTTCATTTTTATTTTTTAATTCACTAATGAAATTAGATTGATCAATCATATAATCCTCCCTTCTTATGAAAAAATTATTGTATTATTAATTAAGTCGCATATAACAAGAAAATATTTCATTATTTTTCTAATATTTCTGAAATAAATAAAAGAATATATATCACATATATTTTTACAAGCATTAATAGACTTAATATTTTATCTTTTATAACTTACAATCTCAAATTGAACTACTTTCCCTTTTAAGTTGAATAAATAAGATCAAGTTGATTATCGAATAGCTCTTACGGAGTTTTATAACCAAGTTTTTCTCGTGGAAGAGTTTTGTTTCGCAACTTAATCTTAACATGGAAAGTAATTCTATGGATTTTTTTATTTAGTTCAATTTGATTTTACAACTAGACTTTTTAATAAATATAATTATATAAGCTAAAGAATAAAATAAGACTATTATCATCAGCTATCATTACTTTTACTATGTATAGAAAATTCTTATCAATATATGGAAGGTATAATTACAATAGTTATGATAAAAATACTAATATGTTTAAAAATAAGGAGGGTTATATTTTGAGAAATATATTAAGTAAGCTTAGTAAAACTTTAATCCTTACTTCAATTATCATAATAGGATTTAACTTTTTAAAAACTGCTTCTTGTTATAGTAGTAAAGAAATATTAGTTGATATACCTTCCGATATTTCTTCTAATAGAAAGGTTGTATATTTGACCTTTGATGACGGACCTAGTAAAAATACTCCAAAGATTTTAGATATATTAAAAGAAAATAATATTAAAGCAACCTTTTTTATTATTCATCCTTATATAGAAAGTCATAATGCAATTGTTCAACGTATTTATGATGAAGGCCATGCTATAGGTAATCATACATATAATCATGAATTTAAATATGTTTATACATCTGAAGAAGCATTTTTTAAAGATTTTAACAAGCAACAAGATTTTATAAAATCAATAACAGGAAGTCCAAGCACTGTCTTTAGATTTCCTGGTGGATCAAAAAATACTATAGTTAGAAGTGCTCGTGGAAAAGATTTTACTAAAAATATAATTATCAAATTAGAAGAACAAGGTGTACATTGTTATGATTGGAATGTAGACTCTGGAGATGCTCATGGTAATAATATACCTTCTGGTACACTATGTAATAATGTTCTAAAAGAGATTAAAGATAAAGATGGCAATCTAAAAAATCCAGCAATTGTACTTATGCATGATTGTATGACTAAGAAAACCACCGTTCAAGCATTGCCAGGAATAATTAAAATTTTTAAAGACAATAACTATGAATTTGATATTCTAGAATAAAATATATAAATTTTAAAGTATGCCCTTAAGGCTGTCCATTACAATTTTTATGGACATTTAGGGCATACTTTTTTTCCTAACGATGAATCATTAATTAAGATTCTATATTTAGCTACTATTGATATAACAAAATCATTTATTTTTTATTTGCTATCTTTTTTGTCCATTTCAATTAAAATAATATCTACTTTTTTATTTAACTCTTTATTTTTATTAATAAAACTTTTAATACCTTTTATGGCTTTATATAATAATATTATTATGGCAATTAATAGAGCCAAATTAATAATAATAGCAATAATAATGCTAATCTCCATTCAAAATACTCCTTTATATATTATTTTCAATAACTACTAAGAAGCACTTAAAAATATTGTGCTAACCCATAAGTATATAAGAGTTATACAACAAATAAATATACTCTTACTAGTATCTTTTCCATCTCTAACTTTATGTAAAATAGACACTATATTATTTACTAGAAATATCATACATATAATGCCTCCTAATAATATTAAGGCAACCATTTTAAATTTTCTATTATAAAACATTAACTTATTAATAATCAATAAATTATAATTACTTATTAATCATTTATTCTTATATTAGAATAATTTACAAATTAATACCAATAATCCTTATATATATTTATAATTAAAACCAAAAAGCATAAGCATTTTCATTATGAAATTTAGGATAAAATCATAGATCAAAAGGTCAGCTAAACTGCTAACCTTTCTTTATCGCAATATGAGTTAATCCTTTTTGCATTATGAATTAATTATTTCAACATTGTAAACTGGAATTTGACATCCTACTTTGCTGTTCTGCCACGATATACAATCAGAGTAATTGCATTTAATATAATGGTAACAACAATAAGAACTGATGCCACAAACACTAAAGAATTCGTTATATCCATAAGAGCAGTCCAATCCCAAATATTAACCAGATGATTAGTATAAAGGATCTGAAAAAATAGCGAAATAGCACAAGCACTCAGGCTTATGGTTGAAAGAACAATCCAATTTCTATTGTCATTCTTTTTGTATCGCATAAGATTAACAACAGGAAGTATCCAAGAAATTAAACCAAGCACTAAACTGGCAGGATTAAGTAAAGTAATCATAATATTCTCCTTTTATATAAATTTTTATTTGTACACTAGGCTCTCGATAAATTCCTAATTTATATTGTAAAGTAATTAAGTTTACTATTACGCAATCTATAGTATACTTCCTTTTAGTCTACCCCTATAAAGTTCTACTGTTTCATGATAATCCATAATAATTCCTTCTTCTCTAGCAAAATTTCCAAAGCCTATGGTATCTCCTTTTAATCGAGGAAAAAGCTGAAAATGTAAATGATTTCTTTTACCATCACATATTGTACACATATATACTTTTTCTGCACCTATAATTTCTTTATGAAGTTTAATTATTGCATCTGATACTTTTAATATATGTACCCCTAATTCAAGAGGCATTTCAGAAATGTCTTCATAATGTTCTTTTGCTACAATAATTGTATGTCCAGTTGCTCTTGGGTATTTTTCAAATTGACATCTCACCTTTTCATCCTCGTAAAAAATTAAGCCATCATCAGGGAATATATCTCCTGTACTGAAGTTGTGACATGAGAAACATATGCCTTTTTCTTGCAACTCTTTTATCTTTTTAAATCTTTTATTCAGTGCTTCTTTTTCCTCTTCAGACAATTGCTTAACGTACAATTTACTCACTCCTATTCATATCATTAATAAATACAATTAATAAATACATTTTACTATTATAATAGAATTGTTTACAAATATATTCCAATAATACCTTTATATAGTCTGAAGGTTGCATTAAAACCGAGCCTGATGTTTTCAAGCATAAATGCTCTCTATTTTTATAAACTTCAATAACTCCATCTAAACTAAGTTCTTTTATTTATTCCTGTCTCGTTACTTAAGTTAGTTACAGCCTTTCCTATATCTCACATGGCCACTTCTGTTTCATTTGCAACTGTACTACTCTTTGCTAATCCTGATTCTAAATCCATAGAAAATTTAGTAAGCATTGTCCCTGCACGAACTAAAGGCACAGTAAATGTCTTAGTCATCATATTTCAAAACGTGAAACTAGAATAGGTCGCAGAGCATTATATGCCGATGCATTAGCCTGCATAAGAACAAACCGTAACGGAGTTCCTATTAATAAAGTTTTATTAGATTATTACCAAATTAATCTTAATGGTAAAAAACCTAAAGTCGCATTGGTAGCGATAATACGTAAAATCATAAACTATATTTTTGCAGTTCTCCGAAATCAAACACAGTTTGAGGTAAGAGATCCTAGACTTCATAAGCAGATGTATTTAGAAAATAAATCTATAAATAACGTAGCTTAATGTATCCATATTTTGTAATCATTCGTGTTTCGAAATGATTTATTTGTCATGCTCTTTTTTATTAAAAATATTTTTTAAAATTTTACTTGACTATTATTAGCTGGTCTTTTCTAAATAAAAAGAGAGCAGAGACGTTCTTTTTAAGAACGTCTCTGCTCTCTTTTTTTAATATCGTTATAATATCATACCAAATATTACTTGTCAATATTTAACTTTTTAATTTTATTTTTATTGCCTACTTAGCTAATAGTCTATTTTTAAGATCTATTTTTAAAACCTCATCTAATTACTCCTATATTAAATCCTTTTCCTAATCTCTATTTTTGTGTGTAATTGGGACTTGTATTTTGTATTTAATGGATTTATTTCGTTTTTTATTATACGGAGTATATAAAATAACTTCACAAAGATATTCTCCGGCTATTTCATACCCCGATTTTTCAATTTCAGAGTATATTTGTTTTGCATACTGATATTCTTGTATTGTATCATCTGCATAAATTGTTATGTACATATTTTCAGGTAAAACACGCTGAGATTTGCTTATAGGATAATCGTCATCTACAAATATAAATACTTTGTTTGATTTTAATTTTTGTCTTATAAAATCATCTTTTTCAATAAGTGTTCCTGCATTAAAGAAGTATGAAAGTGGTAATCCATTTTTAATCATATAGCTTTTAAATTCTCTTAGCATTTTCTCATACCCTGAATATCCCTTTTCAAAAAAATCAATATCTGAAGTAAAGGTATCTATTCTTCTTTCAGGTAAATACTCATATACTATCTTTCCTATAGGCGGAATAGAATTTAGACGACTTAGATTTGATGTAAACCGCCTTATAGTACATAAACTTCTTGTAAGCTGCTTAATTTCTTCGCTTAGCTTTTTATCTTGCTCCATAAGAGATTTGTAAAGATCTTCTTGAGATGATTGGGTAAGCTGTTTATGAATTTGTTCTAAGGTCATTCCACATATTTTCATGGTATGAATTAAGTCTAATTCATCGCTTTGAGCTATATGATAATAGCGATAGCCGTTTTGTGGGTCTTGATACTCTGGCTTTAGCAATCCTTTTTTATCATAAAGACGTAGTGTTTGAGTTGATACATGGTTTAATTCTGCCATTTGTCCTATTGTTAAATAATTCTCACTCATATATATGCCCTACCTTATACTATAGTATAATCTTTCCAAATTAATATACTTATATTATAAAACATAAAGATTTAAATCATCAAGCTTATTAACTCTTACACATATGTTAATTCCTAGAATGTAAAAAATTTAACAATTTATTTGACTTTATACTTACTATAAGCTTTATAATGAAATCAGAAAATTCATTTTTTTAATATTAGGAGGGAATTTTAATGGAAAATAAAGTGAAAGTAGTTCAATATGGCTGTGGAAAAATGAGTTTATATCTTATGAGGTATGTATTAGAACATGGTGGAGAGCTTGTTGGTGCCTTAGATTTAAATCCAGAAGTAATTGGAAAAGATATTGGTGAGCTATTAGATATGGAGCCACTCGGTGTAAAGGTAAACAGCGCTGAAGAAGCTGATAAATTGTTAAAGGAAACTCAACCTGATGTTTGCATTATCGCTACAAGATCAACTATGGAAGATTTAAAACCTGCATTTACAGTTTGTGCTGAAAATGGTGTAAATGCTATCAGTACTTGCGAAGAAGCCTTGTATCCTTGGAACTCATCTTATGATATTACAAAAGAATTAGATGAACTTGCAAAGAAAAACGGTTGTACATTATGTGGAAGTGGATATCCTGATATGTATTGGGGAAGTTTAATTACAACTTTAGCAGGGTCAATGCATAAAATTACTAAAATAAGAGGCGTTAGCAGCTATAATGTAGAAGATTACGGAATTGCTCTTGCAGAAGGTCATGGAGCTGGTCTTTCTATTGAAAAATTTAAAAAAGAAATTGGTAACTATAATGGATTAAATCATGAGGAAACTGCACAAGCAATTAAGAACGGTAAAGTTGTTCCTTCTTATATGTGGAACCAAAATGGATGGTTATGTAGTCAGTTAGGATTAACTATAAAATCACAAACTCAAAAATGTATTCCTATGACACATAGAGAAGATTTGTATTCTTCAACATTAGATATGACTGTTAAAGCTGGAGATGCAACTGGAATGTCAGCCATTGTTACAACTGAAACTGAAGAAGGAATAACTTTAGAAACTCAATGTCAAGGTTATGTTTATGGTCCTGATGATTTTGATAAAAATGATTGGACATTTGAAGGCGAACCTGAAACATCAATTAAAGTTGATAGACCTGCAACAGTAGAATTAACATGTGCTACTCTTGTTAATAGAATTCCTATGTTAATTGATGCTGAAGCTGGATATATCACTACTGAAAAGCTTCCTGTAAATCATTACCTTGTTAAACCAATGCATGAATATGTTAAAAGCAAATAATTAGAATATTAAATTTCTTATATTAAAAACATATTAATAGAAAATCCCTTTTTATAGGGATTTTTTTTATTAATATCCTTTTTAATTAATTTTTGTAATAGTAGATAATGATGTTAATGTTTCATTATAAAAAGATAAATCAGAATTACCTAAAATAAATAGATTTTGAGTTCCTATAAAAGGATTCTCTCCACCAAACATAAATCCCCATCCAAGCAGCATAAATCCTAATGATCAAACTACAAATACAATAAAGTTTTTTAATAAAATATTAACTGTATTCTTTGATCTTGCAAACCCTGCTTCAACAGCTGCAAAACCTAAATTCATAAAAAGTATTAAAATACCTGAAAGAAATACCCAAATAGTATCAACTATCATTGTAGTCTCCATAATATATTCCCCCCTTTTTTCTTAATTTGAGATATAAAAAAAGAACTCTTCAATATCAAGAATTCTTTTTTGATTTATTTATTCAATTAAAATTAAGTACAATACTTCCTTATTCTCACCAATATACCAAGCTTGATTTAGAATACTATCTTTTTTAATATCATAATAGATGCTATCTCCTTTTTGATAAGTATGTTTGCTACCTATATTCTCAATACTAATATACACCCTATGAGATGTATTGTTTCTTGTAACAAATTTCATTTCATAAACATCTATTGTAATATCTTTAATTTCTCCTTTACCATCATTCATCTTTATAGTTATCGGTATTAATTCACTTTCTATTCTACCAGATATATACTCAACCTTACCTTCTCCATTTGTTATACTATCTTTAATATTTGCTAACTCTTCTTTACTTTCTTCTAGAGTTAACTTTTCCTGTACAATAACTTCACTCGGTTTTGGCTCATTAGATTTAGATTGACTTGTATTCTCATAATATACTATTGCCTCTGCATCAGGAAATGTTGAATTATTAAATGAATCTATCATACAATTTAAAGTAATATAGTCTCCAATTTCAGCATCTTCAGTTATTATATTATTTTTTAACTGCACAATAACATCATACCCGTAAATAGAACTCTCAATTTCGTAAAAATAAGTAGAATTATTATTAGTTTTAATCTCCTTAATTTTACCTTTTACTTCTACCTTATCACCAACATCATACTTTTCCTCTGGATTATATTGTTCATAAACTTTTTTTATAGATTCCTCCATGGGTAACTTTTTGATTTCTTCCTTATCACATCCATAGAATAACAGACTAAATAATAACAGACTAAATATTAATACTCTCCTCATATAATCTCCTCCCTTCATAAAATATACCATAATTATCCATTTAATGTTAGGAATCTAACTATATGATTTAGTTATATTTCCAAGATTTTTTTCATCTCTTTTACCAATTCACTATTATTTATTTGCTTTATTTTTTCTTTTTCTATATCATTCCAATGAGGTCCTTTAATCTAACTTTCCTATTTATATACATTGCCACCCTTTTCAACTTCTTTAAAAGTTTTCATAGATAAAATATATTCACATGCTTCATCAAAACAAAAATCCAAGTGAGTATTTGATATCCCCATGATCTCACTTGGCCTTTGTTTATACTTCTCACTTATTCTTAGTATCTTGCTGCTTTGTACGAAATTATATTAAGGATTGCACCTCGTTTTAAGTAAAATTAAATATCTCAACTAATTGTAAATCTGTAAGCTCCAATCCTATTTCTTTCAACTCATAATAAGTAGGCTCCACCATAGTAGTTTTTGCTACTATGGTGAATATTTCATTTTTTCTTTCATACTAACTACATCTTTAGGTGATGATGGTCCATCCAACAATATATGCACTGCATTTAATAATGGATTATCTATCTCCCCACTAGCTACCATTACTACTTGAGTAAAGTTAATATCAGAACCGTATTGAATATACTCTGTTTTAAAGGACACCTTTTTACAGATGTCCTTCCTAGATATTTTTTATATTTTATCTTAATAACTCTTTATATTAATCTTTGACTAAATACTCCATCTAAATTAACTTTTTTAATTCTGTCTTTAATTTCTTCTTTATCAATGGTATACAATCCAATTTCCTTCATTCTCTTAAAATACTCAGCTCCAGCAAAGGTATATATATTTTTTCTGCCTTCTCTTATTCCTGCTTTCTCATTTGCAAAAGATATTATATCTCCTATTGCTATAGAACCTGGTAAAATTAATAAAGGTATTCCCATTGCAAGCCTTACAGCATTATGTCCTGCTAAACTACCTGTGCATATTGCTTCACCATAATTGTCCAAACTGTAACAAAACTGAATTTACTACTTTACAATGATTTACCTGAAACAACTTTATCTGAAAGATTAAGAAAAGCAAAATTAATATATGGGATAAATCAAAAAGATTTAGCTAGAAAAACTGGCTTAAGTGAAGCTTCTATTAATAAATTAGAAGCTGGATATAGAGATACTATTAATATAAATACTTTAAAAAAGTTACTATCAGTATTAGATTCAAATATTATATTGGATTATTACCTATCCTATATATTAAATCAAGGTAATAATATAAAAGAACTTATTTATAAATATGGCATAACTAGAATATGTGAACCGCTACAATGTCATAGAAGTACAATAGACCGATATCGAGATAACAAATATCAGATACCACATGATAAATATGAAAAACTAAAAGATTTATTATAAGGAGGAAACTATAATGTATTATAACTTAATTTGCGAAGAAATAGAGGAGGCTACAAAACTTGTAACAGATATTCTCTTAGAATTACATGACAAATATAAAGACAATGAAGAAATATTTCCAAAAGAAGAAAATGATAAAGAAAAATAGAGCAAAGATTTCTCTTTACTCTGAATAATAAAATAAAATTAAGCTAATACTATTTGTATATGAAGTTTCTAATAGTGCTTATGTGATTATATGTTAAATTCGGCATCTTTAACATACTATAAATCGCATGAGCATTATTTTTATATGTTTCTTTAACGTGTAACTGATCTCTTAAGTATTTTTCTATTTCTAGAAGTTACCCTCCGCTTGTTTCTTTATTCTACAACTATAATAAAAGGACTAATGACTTTATAATCATTAATCCTTTAGATACTTGTTATTAGTTTATTTCTTTATATAGTATATAATCGATAGCTCATATAGTTACTACTCTTTTTAATGCTATTATATATTAATCAATATAGTTTTATTCATATAATAAATTAACTCTTAAAGTCAGTTATTATTTTAATTCTTTATAAAAATATATAATATTTATAATTACAAGTATTTCTTAATAAATTTCGATTAGTTTATTTTAAAGCAATATTATGGCAAATTATTTAAAAATAATATAGTAGCTAGTTCTTTAATAGTGATTTAAATGACATATAAATGCATTAAGTTAAATTTAATGCATTTAACTTAATGCATGTTAATTTACTATTTAATTTGGTTTTCGTATTGTTCTACCATTCTTCTAACCATTTCTCCACCAACACTTCCATTTTCTCTTGAAGTAAGGTTTCCTTTATCTGCATTTTCATAGTTGTGTAATCCAACTTCTGATGCAACTTCATTCTTTAATCTGCTTAAACCATTTTTTGCTTCTGGTACTAAATTTCTGTTACTATTTGAAGCCATATCATCCATCTCCTTTATGCATTATTTTCTTTTACAATAGTATCTTAACCAATCTAAAAAATAATAGTCTATGGAAAGACTACCAAAACTAGGATTTTAATCTTTTACTGGATAATTTTGGGCTATCCAATTTCTAAGTAAGCTAAAATAAAATAACCCTATTTCTAGAGTTCTTATTAAATTACAATTATAAATTTTTATTTTTTTTCATTAATAACAGTTTTTGAATCATTATAAGAATATGTTAGCTGTTCATTAGATGTACTATATGGTTTAATCCATCCCTTATTAACACTTAACTCTGTAAGTGCTGTATGTCCTTCAACCATTTGTCCCAATGATGCTGAATACATAGTTCTTAATTCTGGAGTACTACTTGTTAATGCAGAATTAAGATACATGTCTGATGCTTCTTTCCCAGAAGAAAGCATACTTAATGCTATAATTTCATCATTTATATCAACATTGTTTTTAATCATGTTTCCAATCATGTTTTTCATATATTAGCCCTCCTTAGACACTTATATATTATTCTCTTCTATAAATTTTTGTATCCCTTTAATCCTTCCTTCTGCTGCTAATATGCTAGCTTCTGATTGCCTTTTTAAATCTTCATCTGATATTAAAGAACTTATTGCTTTTTGCATTATTAATCCATCATTCTCCATCTTTAGTACAGCTGCTAAAGATAGATTTTCAGTTTCTGAAAGTTTTCTCATTTGATCACCACCTATTATATTCTTACCTTTATATTATACGTATTTTAACTATATAATAATCATGTTAATGTTTTCAAATATAACTTTATATGTCATATAAAAGCATTTAGTTTCACTAAGTGCCATAACTTACATGTATTATTTTATACCTTATTTAAATTATAAAAATTTATATACTGTTTATTTGCATATTAACTTCTGCATGATTATATGGTTATATGTCTTCCTAGAAAGTATTATTATTGAGTAACTTCGTTATAAATATTACCTATCTTAGTCATTTCTTCTTGTGGTGCTGGGCATAATGGATAATATCCTTTTTTAACCATCCACTGCCATACATCATAAGAATGATTACAACTCATAGTAAATGCATCCTTTAAAAATTCTCTTAAATCAGGATTGCTTGCTTCCATTGCACTCCATGCATACTCTCTTCCAGCTCTTTTTAATGTTAAAAGATATGACGTTGCAATTTCTCTATCATTTAAAGTAGTTGCATTTGTGTTTGGAGTAGTTGGTTCTATATTAGCTGCTGGAGACTTAGTGAAATCTTGTAAAGTTTTATTTAACGCTGGTATATTTAATTTTTGGGTTGGTACAGTTGCATTTTTAACATATTCTACCTTTATATTATAATCTTGAATATGTATTGGTAAGTGAGTTTCTAAGATATTTTTAAGTTCTGGATCTTGAGCCATATTTTTAAATAACCCCATACAAGTTATTGAATTAACACAACTCATTATTAATTCGCTTAATTGATTTAATTCATTTGTTGCTAATTGCATAGTAATTTCTCCTTTGTTTTTTATTTTCTTGGATTATTAAAAGATGGAGCTGTTGGATCTGGTGCTTTATGTTCTGGCCCTGGAGTTGATAAATCAAAATAAAGTTTAGAATCTTCTGTAACTCCAAAATCTTTATTTGAACCAGTTTGTTGAACCTTATTTAGTGCTTCTCTAAATAAAGCATTATGGGCTTCTTCTCTATTTAATAGAAAGTCTATTGTTGCCCTTACTTCTTTATCTTCGATTTGACGGTATAAATATTCATATACAACTTTAGCTCTTTGCTCAGATGCTATATTTGAAAGTAAATCAGCAACTAAATCTCCTGTACAAGATACATAGTCTGATGTCCATGAATATCCTGATGAATTCATTAATAATGGTGATAATCCACCTAGTACATGACCTTGAATTTCTCCAGATTGTACTGCTTTATAGTCTACATCATGACCATTTAATAAGTTAATTGTTGTTGCCACCATTTCCATATGGCTAAGTTCCTCTGCTGCAATATCAAGAAATAAATCTTTTATTTCCTGGTCCTTTATTCTAAAGCTTTGAGAAATATATTGCATTGCTGCTTTTAACTCTCCATTTGCTCCACCTAATTGTTCTTGCATTAGTACAGCATATTGAGGATTAGGTTTTTCAACTTTAACTTCATGTAATAATTGTTTTTTATGTTCAAACATCTGGATCCCTCCATAATTTTTTATTTCAAAATTATAATTCCCTTTAATTAAGTTATTATTCTAGTAAATAGGAAAATTCATTTAATTCTTCTGTTAAATTCTTTATTGTAAATAGTACCTAAAATTATTAATTGATTCTTATTCATAAAAAATACTCATACTCTAATTTGTTTATTTCTTTATAATTGATTAATATAAAACTACAATCATTATATTTATTTTTAACAATTCAGTATTAATAATAAATTTATTTATATAATTTTAGAAAAAAAATAAAAAACTAGTAACAAGATAATTTATACTAGTTTTTTATTATAATTAATATACTATTTAATCATTAATATGTTGTTTTAAAAAATTTATTGTATTATTAAAAGCTATATTAGCAGCTTCAGTATTTAAAATAAATTGATAATCATGCTCTGTTATATATTGATCTTTAGAGAAAAGTAGTTCTTCTACTTCAACATTTTTCTCTTTTAATGTTTTAATTAATTCCTTAGCATGATTTTCAAAAGAATTTGTATTTCCATCTGTTATAAAGCTAGGTGGAAAATCTTCTGTTATATTATCTACAACTGAAAACTCTCTTGCTTCTTGACTATTTTTAAGATTTCTTCCACCTATGTAATTCCATGTTGATTGGTTTAATAAAAATTTAAATAAGTAATTTCCTTCTGAGTTACCCAATAAATTAACATCATATGGACCACAATATAAAAGAGTCCCTTTTATTGAATTCAACGGAACTGTCTGTTGAATTTCCATATTTTTTGCTAATTCTTTATTTGTTTGAACAGCAATAAATTGACTTGCTATTTGTGCCCCTGCTGAATCACCTGCAAAAAATAATTTGGTTTCATCGATTGAATATTCCGATTTAACATTAATTATATGATTATAAAATTCTTCAACTTGCTTTATTGGTGTTGGATATTTCGCTTCTGGTACTAATTCATAATTTATAGATAAAACTATAAAACCATAGCTAGCCAGCATAGTTGAAAAAGTCTCAGTGTATTTTTTATCTCCTTCAACATAAGCTCCTCCATGAATCCATATAATTGCCGGATATAATTTCTCATTTATATCTTTTGGCATATACACATCATAATTATTATTTTTATATTTAGATTCATAAGACAAATCTTTAAAACTTTTAACTTTTTCAATGTATTCATCATAATTTATAGGTTTAGTTAAAATTTGTTTCTCAAACATTTGCTTTGTAACTAAAGCTGTTACTTTAGAACTTATACTTACCATTGCTACCGATATTAATATTACTACACTTAATATTATGCAAATTATTAAAATTATTTTCTTTGATTTCTTTTTTTTCATTTGCTCCTCCATCTAATACTATTTTGTTTATTATTAACAACTTTTAATAATATTATTTGTCTGTAGCAATGAATTTATTTACTATACTTATATGATTTACAGTTAAAGTGGTTTATTCAGCATGAAATCGCATTAGCATTATTTTTGTATTAATTACATATATTATAATGTATTGAATTTTTCTAAACTCATTTTAGTCTGTTGGCTAAAAATTCATATTGAGTTACTTCTTTATTCAATTATAAAGTAAAAGCATATCTGCAGAATCCTAGTCTTCAACTCTTGGTTCACCAGGATTACACTCTGATCTCTTAATTTCTGAAACCATAGATAACTCTGTTAAATAATAGCATTCTTCTCTGTACATATGATCGGTCATAAGAGGTTGCAAAGTTCCTAAGACCTTCTTTTCTATAACTAATTTTTCTAATTCCTTTAAGAATTTTTTAAAACACAACATTTCTTCATCTGCATCTTGATTTAATTTATTTAATGATGGGAACTGATTTAGTCCAGTTCTCATATATCCTTTCATTTCATTTGCCTTTTCATATAATACATCAAACTTTTTATTATATTTCATACTAAGTTTTATTAAATCTTTTTCAGACATATCAAGCGAACTTGAAATTGATGCAGCATGTCCAGATCCATCAAGTAACCATAACATATGATAATGTATAGGATGTGCTAAACTCGGTTCTTTATTAATTAAGCAACTCAAAATAAGTATATATTCTTCTACTTCATTGACCATATGATTTATAAATGTTGGTGGAATATTTATATTTATCTTACCAACTAGTTGTTCCTCAAGAATATCAAGTTTAAAATTGCGGATTTCACAGGCTGAATTATAGGCTGAATTATTTAGACCTGCAATCGCTATTTCTCCTAATTCCATTCTAGATTGTTCTAAAAGTTTATCAAATAAATGTATAAAGTTCTTCGCTCTCTGTATATTCCGATTTTCTTCCTCTGCCAATGCCCCTAATATAAATCTAGAATGGTCTCCAAGTATCTGCAACCAAAAGCGGTGTTCAAATAATGCTTCATTTTTATGATCCCAAGTTTTCAAAATATTCCTCCACAAAACATTTCTTCACTTAACTACATTATGATATTTATATAAAACTGTTACAAATTTATTTACTCTTTTAAAAATGTAAATAATCAGATTATAGGTGATATAATTACAAACAAGAATGTTTTATAATAAAGTTTAAGCTCTTCCTTTCTTGTATAATACTTAAAATAATCACTTTATATCTTTAGTATTAATATCATATCGCCTTATATAAGAAAGAAGTGCCTAGATTTTACTCTAAGTACTTTCTTTAATTTACAAATTAAATATTATATAACTCTTCTAATATAAATAATACTATTTCTTAAATTTCTATCATTAAGAGAATTTATTTTAACACTTCCATTCTTCCAAAAATCCACATTAGAAGTGTTGTCACATGATCCATGCACAATTTGTCCATTTCCTATATATAGCTACATGATCTCCATTACTATAGTCTCATCCCCTTATTGCTATCTTCATAATACATTCCCCTTAAATAAAATAAGGACACCTTTTTTACAGATGTCCTTATCTAGATATTTTTATACTTTATATTAATCTTTGACTAAATACTCCATCTAAGTTAACTTTTTTAATTCTATCTTTAATTTCTTCTCTATCAATAGTATACAATCCGATTTCTTTCATTCTCTTGAAATACTCAGCTCCAGCAAAGGTATATCTATTTTTTCTACCCTCCCTCGTTCCTGCTTTTTCATTTGCAAAAGATATTATATCTCCTATTGCAATAGATCCTGGTAAAATTAATAGAGGTATTCCCATTGCAAGTCTTACAGCATTATGTCCTGCCAGGCTACCTGTGCATATTGCTTCTGTATGTCCTACAAAAAGACCACTCTTTTCTCCAGCACAAAATAAATTATCTACTCCTTTAACCTTTAAATCATTAGTTCTTGGAGCTACTGATAAATACCTTATTGAATTCCCTTTACTACCTGCATATGGATCTACATATTTTGCTTTTTCTAATCCTTTTATTTTTCTTAACTTCTTTAAAGGGTAGTAGGTAGTCATTAGCTTAGCATGTCCTGTATCAAGAAGTATTATATTTTCTGCAAATTCTTTTAAAGCATATTGCTGACAAACTTTTGCATTAAGCTTATCATAGTTTATATCCTCTTTTGGTACTTCTAAAATGACACAACCTGTTTTATCTAACTTTTCTACTATGTCTTTTGATAAACTTTCTTTTGCTAATTTACACGATCCTGAAATAGCTCCCAAATTATCTTCGTCTCTTTCACCTTGTATATCTGATACTCCACACCTTTCGCTTATACTTAATCTTGGTCCAAAAGCTGGACATCTTAAAATACACATTGAGCATCCATTTCCGTATCTTAAACAGTTTCCCATTGGGCCTGTTGTTCCTGTAGTTTCAATAAATACATCTCCTTCTTCGTAAGTGCCATCACTAAGGTAAATTCCCTGTATTCTAGATCCTTCTATCTTAACGTCAGTAACTCTACTTTCTATATGAATATTTATACCTAGTTCCTCTAAATAGTTACTTACATTACCTTCAATCAAATTTACATCATATAATGTTGCATGCTTATGACCTGGAAACTCTATATCTTTATGCCTTGAAGTATTATCTACTATATTTATTAAATCTCCAGCACCAAGTTCAATTAATTCTTCTGAAGCTGTCCATCTTCCATTATTTCTCATTATTCCGCCTACATTTCCAAGGCCTAGCAATAAATCAGTCTTTTCATATAAATGTACTTCTGCTCCTGCTTTTTTTGCTGTAATAGCAGCTGCGCATCCTGCCCAGCCTCCTCCAACTATTATTGTCTTTATCATATAAATCTTCTCCCTTCAAACACATTTCTTGGATCAGCTTGGACCTTACAAAAACGTTTTACTCTGTGTCCAGAAAATCTTGCAGTGCAACTTCCACATACACCTTCACCACAACACATTTTTATATTATTGCAACAAGATAATTTTATATCCTCTCCTCCAATTATATCTAAATAATCTATCATTTTAACGGTCAATATATCTGCTCCAGCTATGTGAATATATCCTACATTTTTTTCTTTTATAGCAGACCTTATACTTACTTTTGCTTCATCTGTTAACTCTCCTCTATCTATTACAGATTGTTCAATTATATTTAATTTATATTCATTTAAAAATTCTTTAACATAATTATCTTCATATGGTGCTTTATCTAAAATTAAATTTATATTATTATTACTTAATGATAATTTTCTTATTACTGGTATCATTGGGGCCATACCAATACCTCTAGCTATAACTAATACATTATTATTTACCTGTTTATTTAAATTTTTTAATCCAAATACACCATTCCAATATGGTCCCCTAATAGTTATTTCTCCACCTTCTTCTATGTCTAATAACTTCTTTGTTTTTATTCCTCTTATTTCTATCATTATAGTTACAATATTTGTTTCAATATTTGATTCTAATATTGATATAGGTACATCGAAGTATATATTTTCGTTAGTTCTTATAAAAATAAAACTTCCTGGCTTAACCAAGTCAATTGCTAATTTATGTGGAACCTTAAATTTAATTAGAAGAACATCTCGCTGATAAAGAATCTTTTTTTCAACTAAACAATTATATGTTTTTCTTCCTTCCTTTGGCTTGGATCCATTATTAATAAATTCATGATATATACATACTCCGTTCCAATTTAGGCAGTCACAAAAGCAACTTCCTTGTAATTGAGAGCAAAGTATACATTCATTTGATTCTGCTAGATGGCAAGGGCAATACTCCGTTCCTGCATCTATACAATCTACAGCTTCTTTAATCATTTAAATCTCCTAGCGAATTTCTTACATAATAATAGATTATTTTTTATTTTTTATTTTGTTACAATATATTTATAAATACAAAAATAAGGTAAATTATATATAATATAACTTACCTTACTCTTATTATTTATACTATTTAGCTTTACTCTTTATTAAAGATTATCTTTTCAAATTCCTCTTTACTCATATTTACATCGCTTATTAATGGGAATTTACTTTTTTCTTTTTTCTCATCTTTTATTGAAATTTTTCCTAAAATATCACCATTTTCAATATCCATACATCTTTTAAATACTTCTACTTCAACTACATCCTTTTCTTTATATCCATAAGTAATATCACTATTTTCTACTATATTACCTAGTCCAGCTAACCCTTCCTTTTCTAGAATATCTTTATTAGATATATTTTCAAAAGTATTAGCACTAGTTATATAATTGAATATTTTTTCTGTTTGATTCCACCTATCAGCACAATTTAATACCACTATTATAATATTTCTACCATTATAGTTTACAGATGAAACTAAACACTTTCCAGCACCACCTGTATATCCGGTTTTAACACCATTTGCTCCTGGTATTCTATGTAATATTTTATTTATATTTTGATAATCTCTTGTAAAATTATATTTATCTTTAGATATAACCTTTTCTCCTACAATTTCCCTAAAAATTTCGTTTTCCATGCCTTTGGATGTTAAAAGAGCTAAATCATATGCTGAAGAATAGTGCTTTAAACTATCTAAACCATGTGGTGATTCAAAATGTGAATCTATAGCTCCTAGACTTTTTGCAAAATCATTCATTATATTGGAAAATTTTTCAACTGAGCCACCTATATCTTCTGCTATTGCAATAGCAGCATCATTTCCTGATTTAAACATAAGCCCAAATAACAATTCTCTCATTGTCACTTCTTCACCAGCTTTATATCCTACAGTTGAACCCCTAATAGATGCAGCATTTTTACTGATGGTTACTTTTTTATCTAAATCTCCATAATTTATAGCTACAAGGGATGTCAATATTTTAGTGGTACTTGCCATTGGAACAATTTCGTATCCATTTTGGTCCCATAAGACTTGCCTTGTTTCTGCATCAATAGCTATAGCATTTCTTGCAGATACTCTCAATGGAATTTTAGTGTTTACTTTATTTCCATCTATATCTACAAAATCTTCGTCTATCGTTTCTGAGCTTTCATTATTAATATCTTCATAGTCTTCAATAAATGCTTTTACTGAATAAATATTCCATTCTGTTGTCAATAATACTAATAAAATAGTAAAAATAACTTTTTTTAAAACTTTCATAAAAATCACCCTCTATGTTAACCATCTATAAGTAGTTTGTTCCAAAAGATATTTTTTAAACACTATTTTTACTATTTTTTATATTTTTTATTATGGTAATTATTACAATAATATAGATAGGAGTTTACAAATGGCTTTAATATTGATACTTTTAATAATAATTTTATTACTTATTATTCCTATACCATTAAAATTTGAATTTATCTTTAGTGAAAACATATTTAAATTTAAACTATTTAACTTAAATATGTTTTCTTCTAATAAAGGAATTGAAAATAAATTTTTTAAAAATTTTATTAATAAACATAATTTAAAGAATAAGGAAAAATCTAAAGTAAATTGTAAAGATAAGAAGACCATTAACTCCTCCTCCCTAAAACATAAGAAACTTAATAAAAGATTATCAATTAAAAGTTTATATAATAATATCTCAACTAATAAATTTAAACCTTTAATGAAAATAAATGGAACCCTAGAATTCGGCGTAGAAGATTCTGCTTCTTGTGCAATCATTTATGGGCTAATGTGTAATATTCCTACTGTTTTAAATCTAATCTTAGATAAACCTTTTAAAGTTAAAGGAGTAAATTTAGACATTAAACCTAAATTTAATACTGAAATTCTATATTTTGATATAAATAGTATATTTTACTTTAATGTTGCTAATATTATATATATATTATATTTAATATATATATCTTTTGAAATTAAGGAGGTGACTCCCGAAGAGGGAGATTAATTATGTCAAATGAACATCCTGTTGAAAATTTAATGAAAAGTACCATGGAAAACCTAAGAGATATGATAGATGTAAACACTGTTATTGGTGAAGCAGTTGAAACACGTGATGGTAGCTATATTATTCCTATCTCAAAGGTAACATTTGGATTTGCATCTGGTGGTAGCGAGTTTGGAAACCAATGTAAGCCTGCTCCTGATAAAGATGCTAAACATCCTTTTGGTGGTGGATCAGGTGCTGGTGTTACAGTTAAACCAGTTGCTTTTTTAGTTCTTAGAGATGATGCCGTAAGGCTTTTACCTGTTGATCAAAATTGTACATATGATAGAATAGTAGATTCTGTTCCACAAGTTCTTGATATGATCAAAGGTTTTATTAATAATGATAAGAAAAAAAATAAAGATTTAAATAATACTGTTCAAGACAATTGCTATGATTCTATTAAAGTTGACGAAAGTGATTCCTCTTCTAATAATTTAAGTTAGAAGCTTATAAGATATATTTTAGGATTTAACCTAAAATATATCTTATATTTCATCAATTATATTATTCATCATTTCTATCGCTTCTTCTTCACTATCTGAATATAAATCTAAAGATGGCAATTCCTTTAATTCCTTTAATCCAAATTGCCTTAAAAATTCCTCTGTAGTTCCAAATAATATTGGCCTTCCTGGAACTTCTAATCTTCCTACTTCTTTAATTAAATCTTTCTCTAATAGCTTTTGAAGTGCGCTTTCAGATTTTACTCCTCTTATCT
This sequence comes from Clostridium sp. MB05, assembly GCF_046581255.1. Lineage (NCBI taxonomy): Bacteria > Bacillati > Bacillota > Clostridia > Eubacteriales > Clostridiaceae > Clostridium > Clostridium sp. MB05. The sequence continues at coordinate 2,623,946 of NZ_CP174370.1, forward strand.
CATCTATATCTACTCTTGTAATAGGCTGCTTATATGCAATTATTGATAAACTTTCTAAAGAAGCCTGTGAAAGAGATTGTCTCTTATTCTTTTTTAGTAACTTTTGTATGTATTCGCCATTTTCTGCTTTAGTCACTAATTGATACTCTCCATTTATTGATATTAGCTTTATTCCCCTTTTTTCATCTTCATATTCTGAAATCATTTCATTTAATATACTAGAGATAACTTTAGGTGAAGCTTCTATAGAATTACTTAATTCTTTAATTGTTAATGGCTCTCCACTAACAAATAACAAACCTTCAATTATAGACTTAATTTTAGGTTTTGATGAAACTTCTTCAAATTCATATTGTTTAACCTCAATATTATTCATCTAACTTCCTTCTTTCTATTAATATATCCTTAAAGCTCTCATCTTGATAAACCTTTACCATTCTAAGCTTTATTAGCTCTAATAATGCCAAAAATGTTACTACTACTTCTAATTTGCATTCGCTTTCATTTATTATATCGTCTCTAAACTTAATAATTTTATTATTTTGTATATTAATTAAAAGCTCGTCCATCTTATCTTCAATTTTATACTTATCTACATATATCTTTCTTTGAATTATATTTTCTTTATTTTGTTTCATAAGGAAGTTTTCTAATAAAGAATTGTAAATATTGTATAAATCTATTATTGTTATATTTTTAAATATATCTTCATCTTTTTTATCATTCTTAATTTCTTCTATTATTTCTGGCTTTTTTGTATATACATCTCCAGAATTTATATACTTTTCTCTTAAAAATAATGCTGCTCCCTTTATTTTCTTATATTCTATAAGCTTTTCCATAAGATTCTTTTCTATATCTTCTTCATTTTCTTCAGAAACCTTAATATTTGGTAGTAGCTTTTTAGATTTTATTTCTATAAGTGTAGCTGCAACTACTATGAATTCTGATGTTATATCTAAATCCATAGTTTTCATTTCATCTAAAAATTTTAAATACTGAGTAGTTATTTTATATATTTCTACATTATAAATATCCATTTCATTTTTTTTAATTAAATGTAGCAATAAATCAAATGGGCCCTCAAAATTTGCTACTTTTACTTTTAGCATTTCCATAACTATCATTCCTCTTTGATAATACTAGTTTCTTTCCAATATATAATATCAATTTTAATAGTAAAGAACAACATTTTTTACATTATAAAAGGGGATTATTAAAAATCCCCTTTTACTATATTCCTTTTTTAAACATATTCTTCATATTAAATTTAAAGTTTTCAAATATACCACCTAGCTTAATATCTCTATCTGAGTATAATTCTACTTCTCCAATTTTATCATTTCCTAGATAAACTTCACATTTACCTACTATATCACCTTGTTTATATTCTTTCTTAACTTCATCTAGTACTATTTTCTTTTCTAACTCTGCATTTGTTCCTTTTGGAACTACCGCTACTAAATCATCTTTAGCTTTAGCAACTAATAATTTATCTGTTTGCTTACTTAAGTATATATTTTCTACATCTTCATCTTTAACTAAAACCTTTTTACCTTCATATTTAGAAAAACCATGATTTAAGAGCATACCAGCATCTCTATTTCTAACCTTATATGTTGGTGCTCCCATAATTACAGATAGCATTCTAACTCCATTTCTTGTTGCAGTTGCAGAAATACAATATTTTGCTTCTTCAGTATATCCTGTTTTTAATCCATCACAACCTTCAAAAAATCTAACAAGCTTATTATGGTTAACTAATTCTATAGGAGATTTTCTTCCTTCTGATATAGTTTCCATATATATTCCTGAATATTTTAAAATTGTTGGATGCTTTAGAAGCTCCATAGACATAATTGATATATCTCTAGCAGTAGATAAATGTCCTTCTATTGGTAAGCCATTACAATTTTTAAACGTAGTATTATTCATACCTAATTCTTTAGCTCTTTTATTCATCATATCTACAAAAGCTGATTCAGTTCCACCTAAATATTCTGCTAACGCTACTGCAGCATCATTACCTGATGCAATAGCAACACCTTTTAATAATTCCTCTACTGTTCTAATTTCACCTGTATCTAAAAGCATAGTGCTTCCACCCATTTTTTTAGCATTTTCACTACAAGTTACTTTATCAGATAATGAGATTTTTCCACTATCTATAGCCTCCATAGTTAAAAGCATAGTCATTATTTTTGTTACAGATGCTGGTGCAAATTTTTCATCAATATTTTTTTCATAAAGCATTTTTCCTGTAGTTGGCTCTATTAATAATGCAGACCTTGCATCTACATTTATTCCTTCATCACTAAGAACCTCCATAGTCCACTCTTCATAAGTTTCTACTGAATTATCATATGGCTTTATATCTGCTTTTACAGTAATTGAAGATATAGATAATAAGCTTAAAACAATTGCAACAACTTTATTTATAATTTTTTTATTCATTATATTGCCTCCCTTCAAGCTTATTATTACCAATAAAAATAAAAATATGACAAAAAGAACTAAATTCTTCTTATCATATTTTTAATTTATTCTACTATATCATAAATTAAAGGAATCTCATTTTCTAGCTTATCAGATATAACAATATTATTTATTATATCATTCTTAGCTTTCTCTATATTACTTTCATCATTACTATGAATATAAGCTAGTATATCCCCCTCTTTTACTTCTTCTCCTCTTTTTTTATTTAAAACTATTCCTACAGATAGATCTATTATACTTTCTTTAGTTTCTCTTCCTGCTCCAAGTTCCATTGCTATTAATCCAAACTCTTCTGCATTTATTTTTGATATAATACCACTTTGCGTAGATTTAACTTCCACAATATGTTTAGCTTTAGGGAATTTATTAGCATCATCTACAAAGCTTGCATCTCCAAATTGAGCCTTAACAAACTCTTTTAACTTTTTTAATCCTTTTCCATTATTTATATTTTCTAATAATAATGCTTTACCTTCTTCAAAGCTCTTTGCTTTATTACCACAAATAAGCATGTAGCTACCTAAAGTTAATGTTAATTCTAATAAATCCTTTGGACCATTTCCCTTTAATAGTTCTATAGCTTCTATAACTTCAAGTGAATTTCCAATTGCATACCCTAAAGGTTGATCCATATCAGAAATTACTCCTATAGTTTTTCTACCAACAGATTTTCCTATGTCAACCATTTCTCTTGCCAAGGCCTTTGCATCTTCTGGGGCTTTCATAAAGGCTCCATCCCCAACCTTTACATCTAATACTATAGCATCTGCTCCTGAAGCAATCTTTTTGCTCATTATACTTGATGCAATTAAAGACATATTATCTACAGTTGCAGTAACATCTCTAAGAGCATATATTTTTTTATCAGCTGGCGCAATGTTTCCTGTTTGACCTGTTAATGCTATTCCTATTGTATTAGAATTATTAATAAAAGTTTCTTCAGAAAGCTCTACTGAGAATCCATCAAAAGCTTCTAATTTGTCTATAGTTCCTCCAGTATGCCCTAAACCTCTTCCTGACATCTTCGCAACTGGAACTCCAAGTGATGCAACTAATGGTGTTAAACAAATACTAGTTTTATCACCAACCCCTCCAGTTGAATGCTTATCTACTTTTACTCCATTTATAGATGATAAATCAATTCTATCTCCTGAATTAACCATAGCCATAGTTAAATCTGCGGTTTCTCTTTTATTCATTTTATTAAAAAATATAGACATAAGTAGTGCTGAAGCTTGATAATCTGGTATTTCTCCTTCTGTAAATCCTTTTACAAAAAACTCTATTTCTTCTTTAGATAATTCTAAACCTTTTCTTTTCTTTAATATTACATCGTACATTCTCATAAGACTTTCCCTCCTGCTTAGGTATATTATAAAAAATTATTTCTTAGTTGTTATTATTATGCTCTAGGATGGGAGTTTTTATATACAATATTTATTTTGTCATTGTTTATTATTTCATAATATGTGTCCATATAAGTTAACACTTGGTTTCCTAAAAGCTTTTGTACAGCTCTAACATTAGCACCATTTTGTAATAAATGAACTGCGAAAGAGTGCCTAAATGTGTTTAAGTTAACTTCCTTCTTAATACCTGCTTTATGAGAATATTCTTTTACTATTCTCCAGACACCTTGTCTTGTTAATTGATTTCCATTTAAATTAACAAATAAGTTTTCAACGCCTGTGGATGCAATCTGATCTCTTATCTTGAAGTATTCCTTTATCGCTTCTGTTGCACTTCTTCCTATTGGAATAAGTCTTTCATAATTTTTATTATCATGGCACTTCACAAAATTTAATTCTAAATTAACATCATGAACCTTTATTCCTATTATTTCAGAGACTTTCATACCTGTTGCGTACATAAGTTCTAACAAAGCATTATCCCTTATCCCCTTATTACAGTATTTATCAACAATTTTTATTATTCTGTCGACTTCATCAACAGTTAATATTTCTGGTAATTTTTTAGTTGTTGCTGTATTTTTGTAATAAATTTTAGGTATTTCGCTCACCACTTTTTGATCTTTTAAATAATTATAAAAACTTCTAAGACTTATAACTATCCTATTTATAGATCTCTCCGATTTTCCTTCACTAAGTAAGTGTTGTATATATCCAAGTACTGATACATTATCTGTTTCATCAACACTCATGTTCTTACTATTTAGGTATTTAACGTATAAGTTAACATCAGTTACATAGGCATAAACAGTATTTTCACTTTTATGACTTTTTAATAAAGCTTCCTTATAATTATTCACAATTTCTTTCATAATTCTCCCCTATCCTAATATATTATTAATTCGACAAAAAAATTCTTATTCCTTCTTTATTCTCATTGGATTAGGTTAAGTTATAAACTTTCGTAACTACCAATCTTATTAATCCTGGACACATATAGCACTCAATTAAAACACCTATAGCAAATAGGAAAATAAAAAAACCTAATTTCATTATTAATTCATTTGATATTAACTTATTAGATGCTACCCCATTAAAGAATTTTTCTTTTAGCTTTGCAGAAGATAATTCTAATGAAATAATGCTTATTCCTATGAAAAAAGGTATATAAAATATATTTTGCGGAACTGTTGATGCTAGAGCAACCCAAATCCCTTTTCCTTCAAAGGTAGTTAATAGAAAACTAAAGGTATATCCTAAAGTAAATCCTTTAATCAAATCAATAATTAAAATAATTGGAGCTCCAAAAACAGTAAATCCAAGTGCTATTATAAGTAAAATAACTATTATATTATTTTTTATAATGCTTATAAGAAGTTCATTAGTTTTTACTGATTGAATATCTAAGCTTTTAATAAATCCTGTAAAGTAATTTGATAAGTCCTTTGCATCTACTCCATCCATATATTTTATGGTATATGAACCCAGTAGTATACCTACAAAGAAAAATGTTAATACAAGTAAATAAAATATTTTATTTTCTCTAAAGTTTGAATTCAACTTCTTTATTAAATTCATATTATTCCTCCCTCATAGTTGCTATAGAACATAATATGTTTAAACTTCCATCATTATTCATAATTGAATATATGTAAAACCTTTTTTATTAAAAAATTTAAATAAAAAAGTGGACATACAATGAAGGAATTAAAAATAGCACTGAAAAACTTTTGTTTTTCAGTGCCCTAACTACGACCTTGTATCTTTTTGTATTTGAACTTAATAAATTTTATAAGTATGAAAAAACACTTATTGTCTTTCCGTCTATTATATCACCATTTTTTATCATACTTTTTACATCTTTTATATTTAATATTTTAACATTTGTAAATTCATCTTCATCTTCATTTTTTTCACCTTTTACTAAATTCCACGCTTTATATAAGTGTATAATTTCATCACAAAAACCTGGTGCTGTTGCAATAGATCCTAAATAATCTATATTCTTTGCAATATAACCTGTTTCCTCTTGAAGTTCTCTTTTGGCACATTCCACAGGCTCTTCATTTTTATCAAGCTTTCCTGCTGGGATTTCTAATAAAACTTTGTTTAATGGCAATCTAAATTGTTCTACTAAAATTATATTCTCCTCATCTAAAAATGCTATAATTGCAGATGCTCCAGGATGCTTAATAACATCTCTATTAGCATTTTTACCATTAGGTAAAGTAACATCTATGTTTACAAAATCTATAAAGTTTCCTTTATGAATTAACTTCTCACTTAATATTTTTTCATCTAACTCCATAAAATATTTCCTCCTAATTTATTTATACTATTTTATTATACACTATTATTTTACATTTACATCTATACATAATCTTTAATAACATAAAAATTAAATCTCTATTAAATAAAATAAAAATCCTACTTTAAACTTAATTAGAGTAGGATTTATAATTTTATTTTATTAAATAAACATAAAATATTTTGCTTATTAATTATATTTATACAATTAACTTACTTTATTCTTAAGTCTTAACTTATCAGCAATTATGGCAATAAATTCACTATTTGTTGGCTTACCTTTTTCATTGTGTATTGTGTATCCAAATAATTTATTTATAGCATCAACTTGACCTCTTCCCCAAGCTACTTCTATTGCATGTCTTATAGCTCTTTCAACTCTAGAGGCTGTAGTATTGTACTTTTTAGCTATAGACGGATACAATTCCTTTGTTACAGCAGACAATAATTCCATATCGTTAACAACCATTGTAATTGCTTCTCTTAAATACATATATCCCTTTATATGAGCAGGTACACCAATTTCATGTATAATATTAGTTATTTCTGTTTCTAAATCAATAGGTCCCTTTGGTTGTTGTTTTACTTCTGTCTCAACTACAGTAGATTGTCTTCTAACAATTTCATTAGAAGATCCATTAAACATTTCTCTTATTCTCTTTGTAAAAACATCCATATCAAAAGGTTTAACTACATAATAATCTGCACCTAATGTTATAGCTCTTTGAGTAATTTTATCTTGACCTACTGCTGATAAAACTATTATTCTAGGCATTTTTTCTAAATTCATAGAATTAAGCCTTTCTAATACTCCTAGTCCATCTAAGTGAGGCATAATAATATCCAAAACTACTAAATCTGGATTTTTTTCCTCAATAAGAGCCAAGGCTTCCCTTCCATCCTTAGCAACAGCAGTAACTACTATATCTCTTTGATTTAATAAATAATCATTTAAGATACTACAAAACTCCTTGTTGTCATCAGCTATTAAAACTGAAATTTTTGAATCGTTCATACTTTTCTCCCCCATTTTCCCAAAATACTCCAATCACCTTAAGTTAATCATAAACTTATTCTTCATTCATTTTTAAAATTCATCTATAAATATTATATATAGACATAACATAAAAAAAGAATCTTATACAAGATTTATTTAATATCATTATAACACAATTTATTTAATTTCAATAGTTTTTTTACAATTTTTTCAAAATTTTACGGTAAAATTTATTTCTATATGGACAAGTTTTATTTCTCTTATAACATCCCTATGATTACATAATTTATAATTATAAAATTTTATCATAATTATATATAAAATAGAGACTACTGATATTTTATCAGCAGCCTAAAATACTAGTATATATTCTTTCTATTCTATAACTCCTGCATCTTTTAGCATCCATTCAATGTATATTCCATAACCTACATCAGGTTTATTAATTAATACGTGTGTTACTGCACCAACTATCTTATTATTTTGAATAATAGGACTTCCGCTCATTCCCTGAACTATTCCTCCTGTTTTTGCTAAAAGCTCTTCATCTGTTACTTTAATAATCATGCTTTTAGGTCCCGGCTCTTCTTGAGGCAATAACTTTATTATTTCTACATCATACATTTTAGGTCCATTTTCATCTATAGTAGTTATTATTTTAGCTTCTCCTTCTTTTATTTCATTTCTGAATCCTACTTTAAGTGGTTTACAGAAGGTTTTATTAATTAACTCTTTGCTTGCTTCTCCGAATATTCCAGACTCTGTATTTTTTTCTATCTTCGCTAAGCTTTCCTTTTCATTAACAAATAGTCCCTTTAATTCTCCTGGAGAACCTTTTTCTCCTTTTCTGACACTTATTACAGAAGAATTCAATAAATCACCATTTCTAATTGTAAAAGGTTTATTAGTATCGCCATCTGTTATTGGATGACCTAAAGCACCAAATATAGAAGTACTTTTATCATAAAATGTTAATGTTCCTATACCTGCTGTTGAATCTCTTACCCAAAGTCCTAACTTATACTCATTATCTTCCTTTTCCAAATCAATTTCTTTACTTTGATTACTATTGTTTCTAAGATAATCTACACTTACTTTAGAATTTGTAAGATTTTTTATTTTTTTAGATAAATCTTTAGAGTTTTCTATTTCTTCACCATTTATCTTTATAATAACATCTCCTAATTCTATTCCTGAAGCTTTGGCAGGGCTCTCAACCTTTCCTTCTATAGAATCTATATCAGAATGACCTACTACTAACACACCCTTAGTTGATAACTTTATTCCTACACTTGTTCCTCCTGGATATAATTCTAAATCATTAACTTTAGAAACTGCTACTGACTTTATAGGGATCAATCCTAAAAATTTTACCTCAAGCTTATCCTTGTTTATCTCACCATTTTTAACCAATATATTCTTTGATAGTAATATATCTGAAGTTGGAACAGCTTCATTTATATATATTCTTTCTGGAATACTATTTAAACTAAGGAACGTAAGTAAACCCAGAATCAACATTGGAGTTATTATTATACCTAAATATTTTAATTTTTTCATTCTCATACTATCTCCTCCTTTGCTTCTGTATTTAACTTGCCCTCATCCTTAATCATATATGCTGTATTAAGTTTGTTAAAAGCGTTAAAAATTTTAAATATATAACTTTAAAAATATAAAAAAATAAAATCATGGTAAATAACCATGATTTTAGTGTGTTCATTTTTTATATACTTATGTATGTGATTTAAGAATAAGTTTTTAATATTTCTTGTTTTTTTAATTCTGCAAAGGCTACCATTTCTGAAGCATTTTCTAAAGTAACATCACTTACTTCATCTCCGCTAGTCATCTTTGCAATTTCTTTAATTTTATCATATTTATCCAAAGTTCTAATTTGTGTAAATGTTTTTTCATTTTCAACTTTTTTTGATACAAAATAATGACAATCAGAAAGTGCTGCAATTTGAGGTAAATGTGTTATACATAAAACTTGATGTTTAGTAGAAACTTCATACATTTTTTCTCCAACTCTTTTTGCTATAGTCCCACTTATACCTGTATCAATTTCATCGAATATTAATGTAGGTATTTTATCCTTATCAACAAATACACATTTAAGAGCTAGCATAATTCTTGAAAGTTCTCCTCCTGAAAGAACCTTTTCTAATGGTTTTAAAGGTTCTCCTGGGTTTGTTGATATAAGAAAAATAACTTCATCAAACCCTCTTGAATTAAAGGATTCATTTTTTTCTATTAGTATTTTAATTTTTGATTTTTCCATTCCTATATATGATAATTCATATTTTATTTTTTCTTCAAGATTAACTGCATTTTTTTCTCTAATAATATGCATTTGTTCTGATATTTCTCTCATTAAAGTTTCTATATTTTTTTGTTTTAAAGTTAATTCTTTAATTATCTCTTCTGAATTAATTAACTCTTCATATTGAATTTTTAATTTTTCTAAATAGTTTAAAATTTCTTCAACAGATTCTCCATATTTTTTCTTATATAAGCTAATCTCATATATTCTAGAGTTTATTTTTTCAAGTTCAAACTCATCATAATAAATTTCAGATGATAAATCTCTTATATCTCTAGATACTTCTTCTAAAGCGTATAATGCCTCTTCTATTCTTTCTCTTTTATCTTTTAATTTTTCAAAATGATTTTCAACTAAAGATAGCTCATTAACAGCTTTTGATAAACCTTCTATAACTGAAATACCTTCAATTGGATTATCTAGTATTGAATAAGTTTTACCTAAAGCTAGTGATATTTTTTCAGCATTAGATAAGAGATTGAATTCCTCGTTTAAAGTTTCCTCTTCTCCAATTTTTAGCTTTGCTTTTTCTATATCTTCTATTTGAAACTTTATATAATCTGTGAGTTTGTCTCTATCTGAATTACCATTTAATTCTTTTATTTTTTCTAAAATTATATTTTGCTCTTTTCTTAACTCATCAAATTTATCTAGATAAGGCTTTAATTCTTCTCCTATAAATTCATCTAAATAATAAATATGGAATGCCCTATTTAATAGATTTTGATTTTGATGCTGTCCATGTATATCTAATAACTTTTCTCTTATTTTCTTTAAATATGAAAGTACTACTGATTTTCCATTTACTTTTATTATACTTTTACCTGATAAAGTTGTTTCTCTTGAAATTATTAGTATATCTTCATCTTCAATATCTAATTCCTTTAAAACATCTAAAATTTCCTCATTTTCTATTGAAAATATTGCTTCTACAACAGTTTTACATTCACCATATCTTATTAAATCTTTTGAGAACTTTCCGCCTAAAACATAATCTATAGTGTCTATTAGTATAGATTTACCAGCTCCTGTTTCTCCTGACAAGATATTAAACCCTTCTTTAAATTCAACTGATAAATCTTGAATTAAAGCAAAATTTTTTATATTTAATTGCAATAACATATTACATCACCTTTAATTTTTATAAAATCATTTTTCTAACTTTATCTACTAATTCTTCAGCTTTATCTAAACTTCTTACTAATATAAATATTGTATTATCTCCAGCAATTGTTCCTGCAACTTCTGTGTCAAATAGTGTGTCTATTGCTTCAGCAACTGCCATGGCAGATCCAGTAAGTGTCTTTACAACAACAAACTTATCTACATTTTCAACTGATACAGCAGCATTAGATAATATGCTAGATAATTTATCATTTATATCTTTTGATTCTTTCGATGATGCAACATATCTATAATTTCCTGAAGCACCTTGCATCTTTATTAGCTTTAGTATTTTAATATCTCTAGATACAGTTGCTTGAGTTACGTCAAATCCAGCCATTTTAAGCTCTTCTGCAAGTTCCTCTTGTGTTTCTATATCCTTTTCACTAATTATCTCTAAGATTTTGTTATGCCTCTTTGATTTCAAATTAATCACCTTCACATTCTTTACAGTTATTTAGAATTTTTGCCCGTAGTACTTTAAAATAATCATAATCATCAAACAAAACTATGTTTGCATATTCTTTTGCTTTTTTTATCTTTATTATAGTTTGATTTGTTGTTTTTATTGCTTTTTGACCATCAAAAGTTATATATACTTCTTCATCTTCATTTTCTGCTTTAACTTCAATTTCACTACTACTATTTAAAACAATAGTTTGCATCCCCTTTGGATGAGGACATATTGGAGTCAATGTAATTACATCTACATCTGGATAAATAAAGGGACCTCCAGCTGAAAATGAATATGCAGTTGATCCAGTAGGTGTTGCGATAATTAATCCATCACCTTTGAAGTTATAATATCTTTTACCATCTATAAATATTTGAAACTTTACCATTCTTGATAATGTTCCTCTTGCTACAACTATATCATTTAGGGCTAATGATTCATTTTTTATGCCTTCTAAAGGTAAATCGCATGTTAAAAGCATTCTCTTTTGAGAAATATAATTCCCTTCTTTTAGTTTTATAAAAGCTTTATCCATTTCAGAAACTTCTATGCTTGATAAAAAGCCTAAATTTCCAATATTGATTCCTAAAATAGGTACATTCAATTTCCCATTTATTCCTCTAGCAACGCTTAATATTGTCCCATCTCCACCTAATACGATTATAAGATCAAGCAATTCCTTAAACTTATAATTTATTATATCATAACTATCTAACATAATTATTTCTAAGTTATTAAAATACTTATAAAGCTTTTTCTTAACTTCCATGGCTATCTCATTATTCTTATCTTTAGATGGATTTATTGCAATAGCAACTTTCTTCATAATACCCCCTATATGCTCCTCTTAACAAATAGTAAATCATATAAATTCTACTTAAGACTTCAAGATAAAACTTGAAGTCTTAAATTAAATTTATATGATAAATTTTTATAATAACTGATGAGAATCATTTACTATATTATCTATGTCTTCTAGAGAAAATGTAGACTCTTTATTTATATCTTTAGTAAAATAAACTAAGTATTCAATATTTCCTTCTGGCCCCTTAATAGGAGAGTAACCTATAGAAAGAATATTTAAATTTTTATTAATTAAAAATTCAGCTATACTTAGAACTACTTCTTTATGAACATTTATATCTCTTACTACACCTTTTTTCCCTACTTTTTCTTTGCCAGCCTCAAATTGAGGTTTTATTAAAGCTACAACTTCACCTTTATCATTTAATAAGTTAATGGTTGCAGGCATTATTTTCTTTAATGAAATAAATGAAACGTCTATAGATGCAAAATCTACCTTCTCACCTATGTCTTCTGGAGTTACATATCTAATATTAGTTCGCTCCATACATACAACTCTAGGATCTGTTCTTAACTTCCAAGCAAATTGACCATAGCCAACATCTATAGAAAACACCTTTTTTGCATTGTTTTGTAGCATACAGTCTGTAAAGCCTCCTGTAGATGCCCCTATATCCATACATACTTTATCTTCTAAATTAACGCCAAATTCCTTTATAGCTTTTTCAAGCTTTAATCCACCTCTACTTACGTAAGGTATTTCTTCCCCTTTAAAGATTATCTCTGAGTCAATACTAACCTTTTCTCCAGCCTTATCAACTCTTCTACCCTCTACAAATATTTTTCCTGCCATTATGCTTGCTTTAGCTCTTTCTCTTGATGTAAATATACCTTTATCTACTAATAGTATATCCAGTCTCTCTTTCTTTCCAGACATCTTTATCTCCTTTATTATTTAAGTTCTATAATAGATTCTGCTATTCCTTCTGGATCTAATTTATTTTCTTTATATAATAAATTTACATCACCCTGTGATACAAATTTATCCTTAAATCCTAGTGCCTTAAATTTATTTTTAAATAATAATTCTGATAACTCCATTAAAACATAGCTACCAAATCCTCCATTAGTTATGTTGTCTTCTATAGTAACTATATCATAGCCTTCTTCCACTAACTCTTTTAACATATCAGTATCTAATGGTTTTACAAATGTTGCATTTATTATAGTTGGATTTATACCATTAGCTAATAAAACTTCTCTTGCCAGTAATACATGTTGAAGCATTTTTCCTACTGCTATTATAGCTATCTTTTCTCCACTTATAACTTTTTCCCATTTTCCGTATTTAATTTCTGTTAGTGGCTTCATTTCTTTACAACAATCTGCTCCTCTTGGATATCTTAAAGCTACAGGTCCATCTTGTGTAAGAGCCCAATTTAACATGACCTTTACTTCATCTAAATGCTTTGGAGCTAATACTGTCATATTAGGAACTTGTGTTAAATAAGATAAGTCAAGTATTCCTTGATGAGTTTCACCATCTTCCCCTACTAAACCAGCTCTATCTATTGCAAATACAACTGGCATATTTTGTATACATACATCATGAATTAATTGATCAAAAGCTCTTTGTAAAAAGGTAGAGTACACTGCAAAAACAGGTCTCATGTTTGCACTTGCTAGACCGGCAGCAAGTGTTGTTGCATGTGCCTCTGCAATTCCTACATCAAAAAATCTATCAGGAAATTCTTTTGCAAAGTTTTTAAGTCCTGTACCATCTGGCATAGCAGCTGTTATTGCTACTATTCTATCATCATTCTTTGCTAAATCTATAATTGCATCACCAAAAGCTTTGGAATAAGTTTTTTCACTTGGAATATACCCTTCACCACTTTCTAAATCAAATGGATTAACTCCATGAAACTTATTTGGGTTTTTCTCTGCAAGTTCATAGCCTTTTCCTTTACTTGTTACTACATGTATTATAACAGGTTCATCAATTTTCTTTGCTTTTTCTAATACCTCAGTCATCGTCTCTATATCATGTCCATCTATAGGTCCTATATATTTTAAACCCATCTCTTCAAAAATCATTGATGGTACAACAAATTGTTTAATACTATCTTTAAACCTTGATATACAGCTTGCTAATTTTTTTCCAGCTCTTGAATTGTTTAACGTTGCATTTACGTTAGATTTTAGTTTATTATATTTGGGTTCCATCCTTAAATTACTTAGATGAGTTGATAACCCTCCAACGTTATCCGCTATAGACATTTGGTTATCATTTAATATTATAATCATTTTAGTTTTATTAAATCCTACATCATTTAATGCCTCTAAAGCCATTCCACCTGTTAAAGCTCCATCACCAATTACAGCGATAACTTCATTATTCTCTTTTTTAATATCTCTAGCTCTTGCCATTCCTAAAGCTGCTGAAATAGAGGTGCTACTATGACCTGTATCAAATGTATCATATTTACTTTCACATCTTTTTGGAAATCCACTTAATCCATTATGTTTTCTTAAAGTGTCAAATCTATCTTTTCTTCCAGTTAATATTTTATGAACATAGCTTTGATGTCCAACATCCCAAACTATCTTGTCATTTTCTAAATTAAAGCTTTTAAATAAGCTTATAGTTAAATCTACTACTCCTAAATTAGAAGCTAAATGTCCCCCCGTTTTAGAAACACTATCTATTAAAAATTCTCTAACTTCTCCAGCTAATACTTCTAGTTCAACATTTGATAACTTCTTAACTTCTTCTGGAGAAGTAATCTTATCTAATATTTTACCCATAATCAAACCTTTCCTTCTGTTAAAATTCCCTATTCAATAACTCTAAAGTTATTTCTTCTAAATCTATAGATTCTACAGAAAGGCCTTTCAACAATTGAATGCACTCTTTAGTTAATGTTTCACATTCTCTTTCACAATATTCTAAACCAAATATAGATATAAAATTAGATTTATTATTATTTTCATCACTTTTAGTATTTTTTCCAAGCTTTGAAACATCACCTATTATATCTAAAATATCATCTTTAATTTGAAATGCTAAACCAAGTTTTATTCCAAACTCATTTAAAATTTCTAAATCATTTTTTGAAGCTTCTGCAATTATACCAGCAGCTACAATAGATGATCTTATTAATTCCCCAGTTTTTTTACTATGCATATAAAGAAGTTCTTCTTTAGATATATCTTTTCCTTCATTTATAATATCTACAATTTGGCCACCTATCATTCCTTCTGGGCCTGCTGCTTCTGCTATTTCTCTTGAAGCTAGTAAAGCCCTTTCGCCATACTTTATAGAAAATTTCATCATTAAACTCATTGCTTCATTTAATAACATATCTCCTGTTAATACAGCAATATCTTCTCCGAACTTTTTGTGATTAGTTGGCATTCCCCTTCTTAAGTCATCGTTATCCATACAAGGTAAATCATCATGAATTAGAGAATAAGTATGAATCATTTCTATTGCTGAAGCCATTTCTATTACATCTTTATAATTTTCTTTATATAATCCATAAGTTAATAAAAATAATATAGGTCTTATTCTTTTACCTCCTATATTTAAACTATAACTTGCTGAATCATATATAATTTTATTATAACTTCCTTTGTTATTAAAATATATACTTAAATAATCATTAATAAAATTTCTATTAATTTCTACCTTACTACTCATTCTTTAGCTCCACTTCCATATTTTCTTTTATTGTTATTAATTTTCCTTCTAAAGAATTTAAAGTCTTATATAATTTATTAACAATCTTAACACCATTTTCATATTCTTTCATCAATTCCTCTAGAGGAAGCTCATTATTTTCCATATTATTCAAAACATCTTGTAAGCTCTTAACCATATCTTCATAAGATTCTTTTTTCGCCATAAATTCATCAACTCCTTAATCTATGGAAAGAATTTTTCCTTTTACTTTTCCATCTTTAAATATTATATTAAACTCATTTAAATCCTTAATTTTTTCTTTAGATGAAATTACATTGCTGTTATTATCTTCAATAATTGTATATCCCTTTTTCAATACATTAATGGGATTGTGAGCTTCTAAAATATCATTTAAAGACTTTATTCTTAATTTTTCTTTTTCTATTTTATTATTTAATATGCTTTTCATTCTGTCTTGTATTCTATCTAACTCTAAATATGAATTTGATAATACTACCTCAGGACTATTTAATGATAGTATTTTTTTATAGTTTATTATCTTTTCCTTTTCATAATTTAACTTAGTAAAAGATATTTCATTTATTCTTTTTTTATAGTCATCTATTTTACTTAAGATTTCGCTTTCTAATGGAACAGCTATTTCAGCTGCTTGTGATGGAGTCGAGGCTCTAAAATCACTTACAAAATCAGATATTGTATAATCAACCTCGTGTCCAACTGCAGAAATTATTGGAATTTTAGAATTAAATATTGCCTTTGCTAATTTCTCTTCATTAAAATTCCATAGCTCCTCTATGGATCCCCCGCCTCTACCGATAATTATAACATCAACACTTTTATTTTGATTAAAGAATTTTATTCCATCTATTATTGTAATATAAGCATTCTCACCTTGAACTAATGCTGGATATAATACTATATCAACTAAGCTGCTTCTTCTTCTTGATACATTTATTATATCTCTTATTACTGCTCCTGTTTCAGATGTTACAACTCCTATCCTTGTTGGCATATTAGGTATTTCTTTTTTATACCTTTCATCGAAATATCCCTCTTCTAAAAGCTTTTGCTTAAGTTTTTCAAACTTTATATGAAGTTCACCAATACCTTCCTTCTGCAACTTATCAATATAAAACTGAAGAGAACCTGTTCCTTGATAAATTGAGCATCTTCCATTAGCTATAACTTCCATTCCTTCTTCTAACTTAAAATCAAGTTCAGCTTTATTGCTTTTAAACATAACACAATTTATTTTGCTTATAGAATCTTTTAAAGAAAAATAAATATGTCCGCTACTATGGTATTTTAAATTAGATATTTCTCCTTTAACTAAAAGATTATTTAATATAAAATCATTATCTAGTGTTTTTTTTATATAATTATTAAGTTCACTAACAGTTAAAGTTTTAATTTTCATTTTTATCTAACGCCTCACATGCATTTTTTATAAGTAATGTTGTTGTTAAAGCTCCAACACCACCTGGCACTGGTGTTATCATTTGCACTCTATCAATAACTTTGTCAAAATCTACATCTCCAGTAATTTTTCCATTTAAAGAGGATGTTCCTACATCAATTATTATAGAATTATTATTTACAAACTCTTCCGTTAAAAATTTAGGTTTACCTATTGCAACTACAATTATATCTGCATTTTTACATACTTCTTTTAAATTTTTTGTTCTAGAATGACAAATTGTAACTGTAGCATTTTTATTTAAAAGTAATTGAGCTACTGGTTTTCCTACTATATTGCTTCGCCCTATTACTACCACATTTTTACCCTCTAAATCAACTTTAGATTTTTCTAATAATGTCATTATAGAACTAGGTGTACATGGTAAAAATACTTTTTCATTGCAATATAATTTTCCTTGATTAATATATGTTAAACAATCTATGTCTTTTTCAGGGGAAATAGAATTAGTTACTCTTTTTTCATTTAACGCTTTTGGAAGTGGTAATTGAAGTATTATTCCATCAACATCATTATCGGAGTTTAATAATTCTATTTTTCTTATTAATTCATCTTCTAAAACTTCCTCGTCTAGTAATAGCTTTTCGAAGTTGCATCCTAATGAAATGGCAAGCTTTTCTTGGTTATTTATATAATAAATAGAACCTCCATCATTTCCTACTAATATTGATACTATTTTAGGTGCTCTTAAACCTATTTCTTTTCTTTTTAATATGTATTCTTTTATTTCTTCTTTTATATTATTTGCAATTTCTCTACCATTTATAATTTGCCCCATTAGTAATTCCCCCTTAACTAATTTTATAAAGTTTTAAAGGCTTTATCTAAAACTCCATTTACAAATGAAACACTTTTTTCATCTGAATACTTCTTTGTTAATTCAATTGCTTCATTTATAGCAACTTTCTCTGGAACATCATCTAAATAAAGCATTTCTCCAATTGCTAATCTAAGTATTGAAAGATTCACTTTTGAAACTCTATCTAATTTCCAGTTTGTTAATGCTTCTTCTATCTTTTTATCTATTACATTAATATTTTCTTCAACCTTAGCTAAAATCCCTCTTATATATTCTAAATCTATAGTTTTTAAATTCATTTCATAATCTTCAATAAATGTTTCAATAGTTTCCTCTAATGTATTTTTACTTAAAGTCATACCAAAAAGTAACTCCATAGCTATTTCTCTAGATTTTTTTCTATTCATTTTATCCTCCTAAGTATTCTAATACTATTATTATTAACCTTCTAAAACTTTCTAATCATAAATATACTACAACAAAATTATTTAAAGCACAAGGAAAACACCCTCTGAAAAATCAGAGGGTGAAATTAATTTTCCTTACTTTCTTCTTTTTCAGTTTTTTTCAAGTAAATGCTTTGAACGTTTATGTTTACTGAATCAACCTTTAGTCCTGTCATTGCTTCAACAGTCTTTTTAACATTCTCTTGAACCGCACTTACTACTTCAGGTATTTTTACGCCATATTCTACTGCTAAACTTAATTCTATTATGGCACTATCTTCATTTAAAGTAACTTTAACATTTTTTCCTACACTTTTCTTACCTTTTAGCAATTGTGATATGTTGTTACCACCTAATTGTTGTAAGTCTTCTACACCTTTAACTTCTTCAGCAGCAATACCTGCTATTACACAAACAACTTCATCAGAAATTTTTACTATTCCTAAATTATCATCATAATTTTTATTGTCCATCTAATTACCTCCTAAGGGTTTTATAAACAAAACTCTTTTTTTCTTATGTTCATTATATCAAAGCAGTAATTATATTACAACGTATTATTTCTTTACTTCTATTATGACATCGCTAATTCCTGAAACATTTTCTGCTATTTCCTGAATCATAGAAGCATCTGCTTCTGAAAGGTCATCTGATCTAACAAATATTCTAACTTTGTTTGAATCTATAGAACATAATGCATCTTCAAATCCTTTACTTTTAACATTTACTTCAATTGTACTTTCTTTATCTGCAATCATGGTTTTTTCTATTAATTCATTACTTGCAATATCCTTTTGCTCTTGAGATGTTTTTGTATCATTTTTTATTGTAGTTAATGTTTCAATAGTTTTTGCAGTCTCTTTCTCTCTTTCACTTCTTATGTTATAAAAATAATCTTGTGCTCCTAAAGTTTCTTTATCATCCTTTTTCTTTTCATCATCTTTATTTTCATTTGTTCCTTGTGATATTACTTGACTAAAGTCTGTTGGATCATTTAGCCCTGTCTTGTTTAATTTTGCTGCTATGACTCCTACACATACTATAAGAGCCATCAGTGTGAAAATAATTCCAAATTGTTTTTTTGTCATTTTGATTTCCCCCCATCTATTTTTCATTTAATTATATGCTAATTTTTCATAGGATATACATTAACCTTGTCTATAGAAATTCCATATAAACTAGATACAGCTATTTGAATATCATATTTAACCTTACTACTGCTTGCCCCTTCCGCTACTATTACAACTCCTGATATATCTGGCTTGTTAGTCTGTAATATATATGGCTGATTTTTACTTCCATCTCCAGCCATAACAACCTTACTTCCATCAGTTTTCTGAATACTAGTCCTCTTTCCACCTTGATCATCTGTCTCTTCTGTTGTTGCTTCTTGGCTAGTATCTTCTTTTGCTGGAACCTTTACTTCTCCACTTTTAAAGTGAATCATAACATCAACTTGTCCTACGTTCTCTATTTTAGTTAAAAGATTTTCCAACTCTTTTTTCTGCTGCTCTTCATAGTTCTCTACTGCTTCTTTAGCTTTGTTTTCTAAATTAGATGAATTTTGTGAAGTACTTTCTACAACTGTTTGTTTTGTTTCTTTTTTTCTTCCTGTAGTTAAAAAACTAATAGCTAATAAAACAAATGCTAGTACTAATGCAATACATACTGCATTTAAAAACTTTTTATCGTTTACAATCTTAGCTATTTCCTTTTTCCAATCACCTTTCCCCATTCTCTCACTCCCATCAATTAACTTTATATACCTCTATTTTATCTTTTGATACATTAAAAATTTCTGCTAAGTAACTTACTATTTCATCTTTGTTATCTACTTTTTCATCTTGTGAAGACACAGTTTTACTATTTTCTTTAGTATTTACAATAATCTTTTGTATCTTTGAAACCTCTTTATTTTTAACTCCTACTTCAACTTTATTTATAGAGTAGTTAATGTTATCCATGTCAACTTTACAATCTATCTCACTAATAAATTCATTATTTGTAAATTTCTCTTTTAAAAGTCTATTGCAATTCTCTTCTAAATTACGCTTAAAAACAAATTCTCCATTGGTATTATAATTCTTATTTGTTTCTATACTTTTATTTTCATTCATATCTAAATATCTTTGTATCTCTAAAGAAATATCTTCTTCACCTTTTGAAAATACTGAAATTATAGGAGATAACATAACTGTTATAAGTATTAACCCCAGAACAAACTTTAAGTATTTTTTCATATTGTTATCTGGAGCTATCAATTCTATTGCTGTCATCAATATAAGCATAGAAACAAGGGTTATAACAAATCCTTTTATTTCTTCCATATATCTTTCTATCCTCCTATAACAAATTTTCCTGCTGATGCCATAATTGCTAGTAGCACAAAAAACATTAAGCTTACTGATAATACACAAGACATTATTAATATTAAAGAATCTCCTGCTGATGCAATTGAATTAGTAATTCTTTTATCACTTATTGGCTCTATTAAAGCTGCAGTTAATTTATAGATAAATGAAATTAAAACTAACTTTATTATAGGGTACAGCATCATAAGTATTATTATGATTAATCCAACTGAACTTATGGCATTTTTTATAATTAATGAATATCCTGCAACTGACGCTATTGCATCTGAAAAGGCCTTTCCCACTATAGGAATAAAATTATCTATAGCAAACTTTGCAGTCTTTAATGTAACCGCATCTATAGTTGATGATGTAATTCCTCTAACAGTTAATAATCCTATAAAAACAGTTAAAATTATTCCCTGAAGCCATATAGTAATTTGCTTTGTTAACTTGCAAAAATTACTTATTTTATTTTCAGTTGAAATATTATTAGTAAATTCTAAAACAAATGTTATAAGTATTAATGGTATTATTATATTAATATATATTCTTGGAATAATTAGTGTAGCTCCTATAACTATAGGATCCATTGTTGCAGCTTGTGTAAAACCACCAATTGTTGCAATCATTGTGACTAATACTGGTAGTATAGCTGCCATAAAATTTGTTAATTCATTTATTATATTAACTGCTATATTTATAGAAAGTATAAAGCTTTTAGATAGAACTATTATTAATAGAGCGTAACATGCAAAAAATGCTACATTAGATAAACCTTCATTTGAAAAAGCTGATTGTAAATTCTTAAGTAAAGAGCATATTATTGCAATAACTATTATACTTACCGATAAAGCTAGTACAGTTTTTACTTCTTTAAATAAAAAGCTTATAACTGCATTACTAATAGTTTTAAATGACAAATTTCCTTCTCCATTTTTTATATATCCTTTTATATATTCGACTGGATCTAAATCGTTCATTATTTCAATATCTGATTTCATATTATTTATATAGTTATATAGGGAATCTAACTGATTATTCACCTTTTGATCATCTAATAAAACCTCTTCTGTAGTTGATTCATTATTAATATTTATATTGTTAATATTTTTATCATTAGCGAAAACACTTTTCCTTGGAAGAATTATAAAAGTTAAAATAATCATGCTAATAACTAATATAAATCTTTTTGTAAAAATATATTTTTTCAACATAAAACACCTACAATATTTGTAAAATTGATTGAAGTACAGCCATAAGTATTGGTATTGCTAATGTTAAAATTAATACTTTAGCAGAGAATTCAACCTTACTTGCTATGCTACCAGCACCTGCATCTTTACATATCTCGCTGCAAAAAGTTGCTAAATATGCTATAGCTAATATTTTTATAACAACTCCAATATAAACCATATCAATATTGGCTTTGTCTGCTATTTCCTTAATAAAATGTATTACTTCATTAAGCTGCGTAATAATAAGTAGAAAAATTATAGCACCTGCTGACAATAGAATTAGTGTTGATATATCACTTCTTCTATCTTTAAATAGAAGAAACATAAATAATGCTGCAAAAGCAAAGGCAACTATCTTTATAATATCCATAATAGCACCTATAACATAAACATAGTCTTTACAGCATTAAATAGATTACTTATCAGTCCTATTACTGTAATAAGAATTATAACTATTCCTGCAATATTTGTTATTACTGCAATATCATCTTTTCCACTAGCTTTCAACACTTTATCAATTACTATAATTAGAACACCCATAGCCCCTATTTTAAATATAATACTTACATCTAGCATATATTACCCTCCTATTAAATTAAAAAAATTGAAATCATAGCACCTATGCATACACCTATAGCCCTATACATTTTTATATTTTTTTTTGCTAATTCTTCTGCTGCTTTACAGTTTAACTTCATATTTTCTATTGTTAAGTTAAATAATTTATCTTGTCCATAAACTCCTGTTTCTCCTAATGACCTTAGAAAATCTTTAACTATTCTTCTATCTTCTTCATATATATAAATTTCTGACCTATTATTTTTATATTCATTTTCAAAAGCTTCATATACACTTGTGCTTTCTCCCATTAAGAGCTTATTTGAAACTTTAGATAAAATAGCATTTATAGGAGGATCTACCTTTAATGAAATATATTTTAAAGCTTCTGGCAAAGGAGTATTTGCATATATTACTTCATTATTTAAAAATAGAATTGATTTTAATATTGAATTAAGTTGCTTGCTTCTCCTTTTAAAATTTTCACCGTAATAAAACCCTATATAGGTGCAAGATAAGAAAATAATTACGACAGCTGTTATCTTAAGCATTTAAAATCCCCCTCCGCTTCTATTGAATATATTTGCTCTATTGTTCCAACTCCATTTCTATTACTTAGAATCACTATCCTATCTAATATTGAATTTTCCAACAAATCCTTAAATACTTTCCTTTTATAAATATCTTCTATACTATATCCATGAATAGTAACTATTATGTTTACACCAGAGTTAAACGCCATATGAAGAGCTTCTATATCTCCATCTGTACCAATTTCATCACAAATAAGTATGTCAGGTGAAAGACTTCTTATAGACATAATCATTCCATCTTTTTTTAAGCAATTATCTAAAACATCACTTCTAATTCCAACATCTAATTGTGGTACACCATTAAAGCAAGCAGCTATTTCACTTCTTTCATCTATAACAGAAACTTTTTTACCTTTTAACTTCACAATTGGCATACCTGATGAAATATTTTTTGCTATGTCTCTTAAAATTGTTGTTTTACCACATTTAGGTGGAGATACTATCAATGTATTAAAAACTCTATCATCCTTAGTTATGTATTTCATTATTTCATTAGAACATCCTATTACCTCTCTACATATTCTTATATTTAAAGAAGATATATTTCTTATAGTTCTTACTTCACCATTTACTAATACACATTCCCCAGCTATGCCTATTCTGTGTCCTCCTCTAATAGTTATATATCCTTGCTTTATTTCTTCTTCATATGCATATAATGAATAATTTGATATTTTAACTAAAATTTGTTTTATATCATCAATTGTAGTTACATATTTTAATATTATTTCTTTATATGCCAAATTAACTATTATAGGTTTATGAGCTTTTATTCTTATTTCTTGTACAGGCTCCTTTAGTAATATTTCCCTAAGTTCATTACTTATTTTTAAAGGTAAGACCTTTAAAATTTCTTCCTCATTTCTCACTTTTATCACTTCCTTTTCTAAGGTTATATTTAAACTTATTTCTTTCTATCAAATAATATTCATACTTATAATTAAATATGTAAAATATTTTTATTATTAAAGAAAAAAATACCTATCAGCTAAATACTGATAGGTATAAAAACTTGTTATAAAACTAAATTGCATCTCTATTACAGAAAGGACATGGTATAACTTTATTATTATCTATAGATTCTTTCTCTACAAACAAAGGCTTTTCACAATTTTTGCAGCTTATTTCTATATATTCATCATCCATTTCTATAAGGTCTTCAATAGAAACTTCTTGAAATAATTCATCTTGCAATCCTGTAAGATCTTCATCTATATATTGTACATTTTCCTCTAAGTAATCTTGTCTGTTACTCATATCCTCAATTACATTTAACATATCATCTAAAACTGAGGAAATACTATTAAAGAGGTTCTTATATTTATCATCACTAACATTTTCAATATTAGTTTTGATATTTTCTATTTTATTTTTTATATCCTTCACATCTTCACTTCCTTTTAAATATAAATATATCCTCTTATTTAAATTATAACATATATGTATAATAAAAAAGCTAAGTAAAAACTTAGCTTTTTTTATTATACTCTTTCCATGTATTCACTAGTTCTAGTGTCTACTCTAATTACATCTCCTTCATTAACGAACATAGGAACATTTACAACTGCTCCTGTTTCTAATGTAGCAGGTTTCATTGCATTTGTAGCAGTATTTCCTTTGATTCCTGGATCTGCTTGAGTTATTAGTAATTCAACAAAGTTTGGAGCTTCTACTGAGAAAGCTTCTCCTTTATAGAACTTTATTACAGCAAACATATTTTCTTTTATAAACTTTATAGCATCTTCCACTTTTTCATAGTTTAATGGGATTTGTTCAAAAGTTTCTTGATCCATGAAGTAGTATAGTTCTCCATCTGAATAAAGGTATTGCATTTCTTTTCTTTCAATTACTGCTTCTTGTAATTTAGCTGTTGGGTTAAAAGTAGTATCAGTAACACCACCTGAAATAACATTTCTAAGCTTTGTTCTTACAAAAGCTGCACCCTTACCTGGCTTTACATGTAAGAACTCTATTACTGTATAAACTTGTCCTTCATGCTCGAAAGTAGTACCTTTTCTTAAATCTCCTGCTGATATCATTAAATATCCCTCCAAAAACTTTATTCCATACTTAGTGTAACACTGTGTTAACTAAATAGTCATAACTTAAACAATGTTTATGACATAACAAAAATATTTTATCAAAATTCACAAATAAATGCAATTACTTATAAAAAGATATAAAAAATATTGTCATTATTTACTTATTAATTCCATTTCTAATTCTATGCTGTTTTCCTTATAATTTAAATTATAATTAAGTATATAATAATTATCTATTTTCTTTAAATTACTTATTATTTCTTCCTTATTTCCTTTTAATATACATCGTATATTCCACTCATTCTCTTTTTTATTATAACTTAATATTCTGGAATTATTCATGCTACTTAGCTCATTTTCTATATCCTTAATATATTTAACATTTTTTACTTCTGTTATACATTGTATTTCCTCTTTATTAGATTTTTCTTTGCTAAAAATAAAGATACTAACTTGGATAAATGTTATAACAATAACAACAAAATAAATTACTTTTAAGTAAAATGATTTTAATTTCATCATAAATTTACTCCTAATATAAAAGTGTCTTTTTCTCCTTTTGTCATAGAATTAATTTTTATTTCTTCTGTAGATTCTATTTCATAAATTTTGTTTTTTGTTTTAATTTCAATAACACCCTTATTATTTTGAATTTGCATACTTAATATATCTGGATTTATAATATTTATACATTTTTCTATATTATCTACTTTTATTCCAACTTCTTTATTTAAGTCCTTATCTATTTTAACAGTCTCTTCCTTAGGCATTAATTTATTAAGACAGCTTGGAAATATCATTATGTTAAGTAATATTAAAATTAATATTGATCTTTTATTTATTTTATTAATTTTTTCATTTCTTTGTTTTATATATTCTATTGGTATAAAATCTTTATTTAATAAATAATTTTTCATTTATTTTATCTCCTATATTAATATAAACCCTTTCTTTTATTAGATCTAACTTCTTTAAGTTATTATCTATTACTATTGTTTTATTAATTTCTTGTATTATTTCCTTAACCTCTTCTTCTTTATTAAGAATATAGGAATTTATTATAATTTCTTCATTTATATCAACTACATAGTATAACTCTTTAAGCTTGTATATAGCTATAAAGCTTTTAAATTTATTCTTTGTTTTTAATATTAAATCTTTAATTAAAAATTGAATTGGCTTTACTGTTAAGCTTTCTATATTACTATAAAATCTATTTAATCCAATACATCTTATTGAGTACAAATATACACAATTATACTTTTTAACATATTCATAATGAAAAAGAAGATCATCTTTATTAGAAAAATCTTCTAATATTTTATTGTCAATAAACCTTTCTATATTAGTTTTTTCTTCTATATCATATTTTTTTATAAATAATTGTTCAGAAAGTATTATAATATTTCTTTTTCTTCCTAATTTTTTTATTAAAGTATCTATATTAAAAGTATTGTATTCATTTCCCTTATATAAATATATATTTTTCATAATAGCAACTGACTGCATAAAAATATCTCCTATTTCACAATATAATTAGTTTTATAATGGTTAGGTGTCAAAATAATATTTTCCTGATTTGCTGTTTCTTTCAATCCAATAAACCTTCTACCATTTTCCTTTTCCTCAATTATAAAATAATCTTTTCCATTAAAGACAACAGATAGGTTTTTATAATTACTATTTGAATAAATCTTTTTTTCTTTCTTTTCTAAAATCCCATCATTAATTAGCTTTCTATATTCCTCTTTATTTTTATTTATAAAATCATTAGTTAAATATAATAATTCACTTTCAACCAATGTTAAACTTTTTGTTTCCTCATATATATAAAAATTGTTAGATTTTAAATAGTTGCTTTGTATAACCTTTAAAGCAAGTGTAACTATAAATGATATAAACATAAGTATAATCATACTTTCTAGCAAAACATATGCTCTTTTGCTACATGATCTTATATGCATTGTATCTTTTCCTCACCATATGAATTTTTTATTTTTAAATAGTACAATTTTTTCTTTTTTACTATATTAAATTCTGAAACATCTCTCATAATTACATTTGTACTTCTTTTGTAATTATTTTTATATGTCTCTAAAACTATTTTCTGGTTAAACTTATCTAGTTTTATTTTCTTTTGAACTAACCCATCTTCATTATGATTTTCTTTTATATTAATTACTATTTCACATTCTTGATTTAGATTACCTTCTTTAATCTCAATATCTTTTATCATTTTTGTTTTTAATAATCTATCAATGGTTAATAATCCATCATCAAAAGCATCTTCCCTTATGGCTTTATCCTTTAAAGTCTTATAACTATTACAAGCTACAAGTACAGTTCTATAGGACAGACCTATAAGTATAATTTGTATTGAAATAGTTATAGTGATTTCAAGCAAAGTAAATCCTCTTTTTTTCTTTTTATTATTTATCCATCCAATCCGACTTAATAAATTCCCTTTCACATAGAATCTCCTTATTATTATTCTTAATAGTAACTTTTATCTTAATAATTGAATCATTGCTACTTGATAAAACCTTATTAATCTCTATACCATTTCCTGAATTTAAATCTAACAATGATGTATTAGTTAAATTATTTAAAAAGTTTTTTGTGTACTCATACTTTATAGTTGTGTTATTATTAAATTTTTCTATTAAACTAGCTATTTTTACATTATATTTAATTTCATTTTCTATAGCATATGCTATTCTATTAGCCTCCTCTTTTTCCCCTCTCTCATTAAAAGACTTGGCTCCAGCTAAAGAAAGCTTAAGTGCTAAGGTAGTTGCTATTAATAAAATCATAATACTTATTACTACTTCAAGTAAAAGGCTTCCCTTTCTTTTTCTCTTAATCATTCTATTAAATCACCTTCATTTATTCCAATAATATCATTTCCAACTCCAATTCTTATTTCTTTAAAGATTTTATCCTTGTATGAAAGCTTTATTGTTCCTGAGTTTTTAATAAACCCTTCTTCATTTATTTCCGTATATCCTAAGGAAAAATTACTACCTACTTCTATATCTGAATCCATTTTCACAGTTCTTGTTATTGGATTATATGAATTGCTTACAGTAAAAGATAGATACTTTCTATTTTTATCAATAACTACTTTTCCACTAACTTTATTTTTTCTACAATAACTTTTACCATAACTTAATAAAGCTTTAACTTCATAAACAGAGCTATCTATTGTTAACTTTTCTTCCCTGTTCTTAAAAGATTTAATAAATCCATAAGAGAAAGTGAACAAAATAGTCATTATTGACAATACTACTATTAATTCTATTAATGTAAATCCACGCTTCTTCATTTAAAAACCACTTTCTAATAATGAATTAAAAAGAGGCAATATAAATATCATTATAAAGTTTATAACTAAAGCACCCATTATCAAAACCATAGCAGGTTGTAAAAATGATATATATTTATTCATAGCCCCTAGAAATTTTTTCTCTAAATATGTTGAAAGAGAATTTAGCCTTTCTTCCATGGCTCCTCCTTCTTCACCTAATTTTATAATAGCTATAGTATATTTGCTGCAACTTCCACTTTCAGATAAGGTTTCTGATATACTTTTTCCTAACAATATACCCTTGTTTAAACTTACAAATCTTTTTTTTAGTATGGAACTTTTAAAACTTAAAGCTGAATATTCTAATCCTTTAGATATATTCACTCCACTTTTAATTATTATTGTAAGTAAAGAAATAAATATAAACTCATGAAACTCTTTTACAATTAAAAATTTACTAAATAAATTTTTAATTACACCTTTTATAAATAACTTAAATATTATATATGGAGCTAATATTCCCCATGAAATTAAATATATCAAGAATATAATAGGATTTTCCTTTGCATAATTCATTAAATTATTAATACTTTTACAAATAAAAGGAATTTCAACATTTAAATTAACGTAGAAATCATAAAGGTTTGGTATTATTATAAAAACTATAAATAGTAATAGTACGATAATAGATAATAATAAGATAACTGGATATGTTAATATATTTTTTGCTGTCGATATAATAAACTTCATATTGCTATAATGCTTTTCTAATCCTTTTAGTACTTGTGATAAGTTTCCACTTTTTTCTCCTATTGAGATCATTCCTATAAATAATTCTGGGTATATTTCGGAAAAATATCTAAAACATTCCTCTAAGGATTTTCCTTCTTTAATAAAAAACTTTATTTTTCTTATACTTTCTTTATAATATCTTTTAATTGGTAACTCCACTAACAAATCCATCATAACTAAAAGAGAAATACCTTCTTCATGTAAACTTCCCATATTTCCTGCTATTAAGGATAAGCTATTGTAGTCTACTTTCTTATATACTGATTTTATTTTCTTCATAATCTAAACCTTCTTCAATTAAAAAATTATTATAATCCCGAATAGATATCTCTCCTTTAAGTAATAAATCTTTTAAATTATCTACCATTTCTTCATTACTTAGTTCTTTCATTTCCTGGAAAATATTTGAAACAATCTTTTTTATAAAACTATCTATTAGAACAACTGAACTAACAGCTTTTCTTCCTTTATATCCTGTAAAGTTGCAATTATTACACCCAGCACTTTTATAATTAACTATTTCTGTACCTTTAAAAATAGTTTTCTTTTCTTTCACCTTACAGTTATTACAAAGAACTCTAATTAATCTTTGTGATATTATTCCAACTAAAGAATCCTTAATAAGATATGGCTTTACCCCCATATCTTCAAGTCTAAGGTATACTTCTTGAGGAGTCTTAGTGTGAATAGTAGAATATACCTTATGCCCAGTTAAAGATGCTGTAACTGCCATTGCTGCTGTTTCTTCATCTCTTATTTCACCAATCATAAGAACATCAGGATCTTGTCTCAATATACTTCTAAGACCAGTAGAAAATGTTATATTAGCTTTTCTATTTAAGCTTACTTGGTTAATTCCTCTTATTATTACTTCTACTGGATCTTCTAGTGTAGTTATATTTATATCCTTTTTATTTATTTCTTGTAAAATGCAATAAAGAGTACTAGATTTCCCACTGCCAGTTGGTCCATTTATGATTGCCAAGCCATTTTTAAAAGACATTATTTTTTTCAATTTTGAAGATTGCTTTTCATTCATATTTAGATTCTTTATATTGTAATTAAACATTTCTCCGTATAGTATTCTAATTACCAGCTTTTCACCATATGTAATTGGTATAGTAGATAATCTTAAGTCATAATTTTTTTCATTAATTTTTATAAAACTTTTTCCATCTTGAGGCCTTCTTTTCTCAGTTATATCCATATTTCCACTAACTTTTATTTTAGATAGTAGTTTTTGATATTCTTCAGTTCTTATTTTAGTTATTGCTATTAAAACTCCATCAACTCTAAATCTTATTAATATATCTTCTTTTTGTGGTTCAAAGTGAATATCTGAAGATTTTAATTCTATTGCCTTGTTTAATATAACTTCAAATAGATTTTCTTTTTCTCCTAAAAATATTTTTTCAATAAGATCTTGTATAAACTCTTCACTTACTTTGTGTACTTGTAACTTTTTTGAAAATAAAAATTCTATTTCATCTTTATTATTTAGTTCGTCCCTTGATGCTAACGTAATTATAGAATCCTCTTTAACCATAATCGGCAAAGATTTATTTTCTAAAGCTTTATTTTTATTCAACTTTCTAGATATACTTATATCAACTTTTGATATATCAAACTCTAAAATATTCATATAACATCACCATTTAAATTATTGTCCCATTAAGGAAAATTTATACAACTTTTTTAGATTTTAATATATTTTATAAACACCTTCTATAATAGACGCTAGTTTAAATATTTTAGAAAATTATAATATATTTAATTCATATATTTTCTTGGATAAAAAAAGAGATATTTATAATTTTACTTATAAATATCTCTATCTGAATCTAATAAAATGATATGATCCAGAATCCCCATTAACCA
The DNA here is from genome assembly GCF_046581255.1 of Clostridium sp. MB05. Lineage (NCBI taxonomy): Bacteria > Bacillati > Bacillota > Clostridia > Eubacteriales > Clostridiaceae > Clostridium > Clostridium sp. MB05. The sequence goes on from NZ_CP174370.1 coordinate 2,655,093, forward strand.
TACTAATAGCGTCATCTGAACATTTATATATCTTTTCCTGTTTATGATCTTCTCCTCCACTAAAAGTTATATTACCATCCTTATCTTTAGAAAGTCCTTTTTCTAAATTTATAAACTTAGGAAAATCAAAAACTAATCTTTTTATAGCTCCTTCTTTATATTTATATAAGGAATAATTATTATCTTGTAATTTTCCTAAAATAAATATACCATCTGAATTTGATTCTATATCACTAACATCTGAAATATTTTTTATTGTTTCTGTAACCTCTCCATTTTTATTTATAACTTTTACTAGCTTTTGTTTTCCTCCCTTGTCTTGAACTAATACTATTTCATTATCTAAAACCTTTAAAAATTCTACATATCCTAAATCAAGCTTATATAGAAGTTTTTCTTCTTTATCTATAATATTATAAATAAATATTCCATTATTCTTATCATTATCTATTCCATAATAAACTAATGTATCTTCATCTAACCAATCAATTAATTCTCCAGAAATTGATACATTACTATTTATTTGTATTTCCTTACTTTTTGATAAATCTTTTAATTTTAATTCTAAATAATCTTCTCTTATAAAGTAAGCTAAATAATCTCCACCTATAGATAACTTAGGTGATATTACAGTTTTTCCTTCTTCTATTAGCTCTTCTTTACCTAAATAGTTAACTTTATTTTGCCCATTTTCATTATAAATAAAATTTCCACTTTTCAAATCATAGGCTGTAATTAAATATTCAGTATCTATTTTTTCATATTTATCATTTGTTAAATTATATATTTTGTACTCACCTAAGTTTTCCAAAGCTATAGCTCCGCTCTTTATATCTATTTTTTGCTCTTCTTCTTGCTTATCATTGCATCCATATAAAAACATACTTATTAATAAAATTAGACTTACAAGGAAATTTATTCTCCTTCTTTTTTTATTCATTTTTTACCTCTTCTAATTAATATAATTCAACTTTACAAATAAAATCTGTTGATTCAATTATATATATTTCATTATCTATTATTTTAACTAATTAATTTCCTCATAAAGTTAAATCCACTAACTTTATTTAATTATAATCTAAGTATTTCCAAAATTATATCTGATTATAATTTATTTTCTTTAAAAACTCTTATTTCTAGCTTTATAACCACCATTGATAATTACACTAATTAAATGTTATACTATCCTTATCTTATTACCAAAGAAAGGATGATACTTATGGCTTTGGATGGTATCTACTTATATAGTTTAGTATATGATTTAAAAAAATCAATATTAAATTGTAAAATAGATAAAATTAATCAACCAGAAAAAGATGAAGTAATTTTAACCCTAAGGAAAGATAGACAAAATATTAAGTTATTAATTTCAGCTTCTTCTAAATTCCCTAGAATTCACTTAACTAATATAAGTAAACCTAACCCATTACAAGCACCTATGTTTACTATGGTTATGAGAAAATATTTAATTGGAGGAAGAATAACTGATATTTCCCAATTAAATGGAGATAGAATCCTTCAATTACACATAGAATCTACAGATGAATTAGGATTTAACAGTAAATATATTTTAATAGTTGAAATTATGGGAAGACATAGCAATATAACTCTTGTTAGAGAAAGAGATAATAAAATTATGGAATGTATTAAGCATATTTCTGCCGATATAAATACCTATAGAGTTTTATATCCTGGTATAAATTATGTATATCCTCCGAGCTCTAACAAATTAAATCCCTTTAATTTCTCAATAGATGATTTAAACCTATATTTAGATACTAATAATGTAACTATTGATGAAAATATATTCTCAAATGTATTTACTGGTATAGGTAAATCTCTATCTAAAAGCATATATAAAAATATTTCACAAGATAATAATACCATAAATATGGAATTAATTTTTAACTTCTTTAAAATCTTCATAAAAAATTTAGAAAATAATTTCAAATTTAAGATTTATATGGATAAGGATATTTTTAAAGATTTTCATTGTGTAGAGTTAGAAAATTTAGAATCTATATATTCATCATTATCTTTCAATAATCCAAGTTCTTTGCTTGATGAATTTTTTACTGTAAAAGACAAACAAGATAGATTATTAAATAGGTCTGTAGATTTACAAAGACTAATTTTAAATAATATAGATAGATGCAATAATAAGGCTAAGAAATTAAAAAATATACTTAAAGAATGTGAAGAAAAAGAAAAATATAAAATTAATGGTGATTTATTAACTTCTTATATATATATGATTAAAAAAGGATTAAAAGAAATATTATTATTAAACTTTTATAGCGATAACGAGGAATATGTAACTATAAAATTAGATGAAAATAAGACACCATCAGAAAATATACAATCCTTATATAAAAAATATAATAAACTAAAAAAATCTGAAGAAGCTGCTTTAGAGCAGCTAGAGAAAAATGAAGAGGAACTCCTATACTTAAACTCAGTTATGACAAATATCTTAAATTGTGAAAGCTATATAGAAATAGATGATATAAAAAAAGAATTAGTTGAAACTGGGTACTTAAAATTTAAAAATACAGGTAAAAACAATAAAAAAGATAAATCCTCTAAGCCTATACATTTAATTTCCTCTGATGGAATAGATATTTATATTGGTAAAAATAACATTCAAAATGATTATTTAACCTTGAAGTTTGCTAATAAAAATCACATATGGCTTCATACTAAAAACATACCTGGTTCACATGTTATACTTTGTAGTGATAATCCGTCTGATATAGCTTTAGAGGAAGCTGGAATCCTTGCTGCTTATTATAGTAAAGCAAAGAATTCTACAAAGGTTCCAGTAGACTATACTAAAGTAAAAAACTTAAAAAAGCCTAATGGCTCTAAACCAGGAATGGTTATATATCATACAAATTATACTTTATACACTGAACCATCACTATATAGCAATTCAAAAATTGAAAATAATAAAATTATTAAATAATAAAAAAGTAGAAACCATATTATTGTATAATCACAAAATATGGTTTCTACTTTTTATATATGATTTATAAGCATATCTCCATTATTTTTTATAAGTTCATTATCAAAATATTGGTAGTAATAGCACTTTAGCTTACCATTATATAACTTTCTATTTTTAGTTGACTTTCTTCCAAAGGGTCCTTCAAATCCTTCATAGGATGTAAGAATATTATAATCCCAATTGAAAAACTTCTTTTTAAAACTTCCAAAAGTTTTATATAGCTGTTCTACTTCTTTCTTTTCTCCTAATCTTTCTCCATATGGAGGATTAGAAACTATAAATCCATATCTACTGCTATTTGAAAAATCCTTAAAGTCTCTTCTTTGGAATTCAATGTACTTTGAAACTCCTGCCTTTTCAGCATTACTTCTTGCAACCTTAAGTATTCTTCCATCTATATCATATCCAATAAGTTTTATATCCTTATTTTTTATCGCTCTCTCTGCACCTTCTCTAACTTGTTCAAAAATATCAGAATCTATTGTAGGCCAAGTTTCACATGTAAAGCTTCTACACATTCCAGGTGCAATATTTTGCATAATCATAGCTGCCTCTATAAGAATAGTACCTGAACCACAAAATGGATCCACTAAAACAAAATCTTCTTTCCATCTTGATATAAGTACCATTGCAGCTGCTAAAGTTTCTTTAAGTGGTGCTGCTCCTGCTTCTTCTCTATACCCTCTTTTATGTAACCCTGGCCCTGAAGTATCTATAGTTAATGTGACAACATCCTTTAAAATTGATACTTCAATCTTATATAAGGAACCATTTTCTTCAAATTGACTTATTCCATAAGAATTAGCCATGCTATCGACTATAGCTTTTTTTACTATAGATTGACAATCCGGAACACTATGTAATGTAGATTTAACAGACTTACCATTTACATGCATAATCCCATCTTTAGGAATTATATCACTCCATTTAACATTCTTTGTACCTTGAAACAATTCCTCAAAACTCTTAGCTTCAAACTCTGCCATATTTATTAAAACTCTATCTGCAGTTCTTAAATGAACATTAGCGATAGCTATATCCATTTCATCACCAGTAAAATAAACTTTACCATTTTCTGTTTTTAAGTCTTCATAACCCAATGCTTTTAACTCTTTAGCTGTAATGCCTTCTAGCCCAAAGGTAGTGGTGGCAATTAAATTATATTCCATATTACTCTCCTTTATCCTTCGAATATTTTTACTGAGTCTACTCCATCAATTTCTTCTATTTCAACCCCTATTATTTCACTTTTTGATGTAGGTATGTTTTTTCCAACATAATCAGCTCTTATAGGTAGCTCCTTATGACCTCTATCTATTAAAACTGCAAGTTGTATTTGTTGTGGTCTACCTGAATCAATTATCGCATCAATTGCTGCTCTTACAGTTCTACATGTATATAAAACGTCATCTACTAATATTACTTTTTTACCAATAACGTCTACACCTAAATCAATATTATTTACTCTTGGGCTATCCTTTATTTCTGTTATATCATCTCTATACAAAGTTATATCAACATATCCTACTGGTACTTTTACCCCTTCTATATTTTCAATATTTTTTGCAATTCTATTCGCTAAAGGATAACCTCTTCTTTTAATCCCTACTAAAACTATATTTTCAACACCTTTATTTTTTTCAATTATTTCATGTGATATTCTTATTAAAGTTCTTTTAATCCCTTTATCATCTAATAAATTTGCTTTTAACTTCATTAAATACACCTCTATCTTCTTATATTCTCTAATAGTTCTAAATAATATTTAGGTAAGTCTGAATTAAATTCTATATATTCATTAGTTCTTGGATGAATAAATCCTAATGTTTTTGCATGTAATACTTGACCTTCTAGCTTAAACTTTTGTTTTTTATTCCCATAAAGAGGATCTCCAACTAAAGGATGACCTATAGATGCCATATGAACTCTTATTTGATGTGTTCTTCCAGTTTCTAAAGTACATTTTACTAAAGATGTTCCATTGTTGTACTGTTCTAAAACATTATAGTGCGTTACAGCTCTTTTTCCATCCTCAACAATAGCCATTTTTAATCTATCTTTTTTATTTCTCCCGATAGGCTTATCTACAGTACCTTCTAATTTACTAAACTTTCCTTCTACTAAAGCATAATACTCTCTTTTAATTGTATGATCTTTAAATTGCTCTGCTAGCTTATTATGAGACTCATCATTTTTAGCTATGACTAATATTCCTGATGTATCTTTATCTATCCTATGTACTATTCCTGGCCTTATAACTCCGTTTATTCCAGATAAATCTTTACAATGAAATAGCAATCCATTTACTAATGTACCACTATAATTTCCAGGTGCAGGATGTACAACCATCCCCTGTGCCTTATTTAAAACTATTACATCCTCATCTTCATAGACTATATTAAGAGCTATATCTTCTGGAACTACATCAAGTTCTATAGGCTCTGGCATGATTACGGTAATCTCATCTTTTTCTCTTAATTTATAATTACTTTTTACATATTTACCATTTACTAATACTGAACACGAATCTATCAATCCTTGTATAAATGATCTAGACTTTCCTTCTATCATATTAGACAAATACTTATCTATTCTTGCTCCTATATTGTTCTCTTCAGTTATTTTAAATAATAATTCATCCATTGATATGAATCTCCACTTTCTTTATAATTCTTAACACATTATAATACATTAAAACCTTGCACTCAATAGCTAAGTATTTATTAAAAATAAAAAATCCGTATTAAACGGATTTTATGTATTAATTTTTAGCGAAAAAGCTTTTTATCTCGTCCATATCTTCAGTATAAACTTCTTCTATTTCTTCTATGTTCTTACTTGATAATTCTATACTTCTTTCACTAGCTACTTCTTCTAAAGGTTCAGAAACGCTATAATTTTTAGTTAAATCTCTTTCTAATTCATCAAAAGTTTGAGTTTGTGCATTCATAAAGTTTCTAAATTTAGCTCTAAACTTAATAAATTCTTGCTTAACTTTCTCATATTCATCATTTATTTCAATTACATCATTATGGGCTTTATCTAAAACCTTTTGAGCTACATCATTAGCATTTTTTATTATTAGATCTGATTCTCTTTGAGATGTTTCTCTAGCTTGTTCAGCTGCATTTTGTGCTAACAATAATGTATTTTGAATAGTATTTTCTATTTTTACATAATGCTCTAATTTTTCATTAACTCTAGATAAATTTTCTTTTAATCTTGAATTTTCTTTATAAAGCTCTTCATAGTTCTCTATAATTTCATTTATAAATTCATCAACCTCTTCACTATCATATCCTCTAAATCCCTTTTTAAATTCTTTATTACTTATATCCATTGGAGTAAGCTTCATAAAATCACCTCTACATTATATATATTTTTTTATTATAACTCTCTGTTTACCACTTCTAGTTCCGCCAATAACATCTCCAACAATAAACTTTCCAATTCCTCTAATTGTAATTCTAGTATCTTTCAAAATGTCTTGACTTTTATCTTTTGCTTTAACATAATTTATTAAAACTTTACCACTATCTATAAGCTCAATAGCTTTTGCCCTAGATAAATTAGCAATTTTTGCAACAATGCTATCTGCCCTTAATGAAGAAATATTTATAATTATTTCTTCAAACTTTACAGATGGAATATCATCTATATTCTCTATTATTTTTATTTCCACAGGAGATTTTCCTATTGAAATAAGATTATTTAATATATAATCAGATATTTCTTCTAAAACCGGTAAATATGCCTTATCTTCTCTAACTAATATATCTCCCAACTTATTTCTATCAATTCCCAGAGACAACACAGCCCCTAAATAATCTCTATGCTCTAAAGTTGAAAAATTTGATTTATTAATAACTTCTAAAATTTTAATTGGATATTCAATATTATAATTATTATTAAAAGATATCATTCTTCTTTCAGATTCTTCAAAAAAACCATTACTTTTAACTAAAAAAGTATTAGTATTACAATTTTTCTCAAAAAAGCTCCAAATATTAGGTGAATAAAAACTATTGCTAAAAATAGTTATATCTCTTTCATAAGCTAACTTATACTTTTCATATATTTTTATAGCCTCTTTCACATCATCATCAGTAAAACTTTTAAGTATAGTTTCTTTTTTTAACATTAAAGATACATCCTAATAGTTGACAATAATATAATTGCAAATAAAGGTGAAAAGTCAAGCATACTGTTACCTATAACTTTCTCTTGTAAAATCCTAAAGGGTTTTAATATAGGGTTATTGAATGATGTAATTAATTCATAAAAAGAACTTTGCCTAACATTTGGTAAAATAGACATAAAGGCTTCCATAATAATAGTTATTTCTAGAACTCTAGATAATAACTTTATTGCTGTAAATATTATTCCTATATAAATCTCCCCCTATTTATTCCAATTAAATAAAGCCTTTGAACTTAATTCATTTTTTAATTCGTTAGTAACTTCTACATTAGAAGGCGACAGTAAGTAAACTCTTTGCTCTATTTCTTGTAGTGTAGCACCTAAAACATAGCAAGATCCACTTATAAAATCTACTAATCTTTGAGCTACCTTTGTTTCTAAAGTAGTAGCATTTACTAAAACTATTTTTCTTGCTTTTATAGCATCAGCAATTTCTCTAGCATCATCATAATTAGTTGGTTTAGTTACCATTACCTTCGCTGTTGATGAAGTATGAATATTAACTACTTTATTGCCTTTTTGTTTTGATATAATTGGTTCTATTTCTTCTTGTATTTCTTCTTCAACTTCTACATCTTCTAATTCTTCAAAATCATCCTCATACTCACCTAGCCCAATTATTTCTTTAAATTTTCCAAACATATTACCCATTCTTTACTCCTCCTAACGTATTTCTTTTACCAAATATTCCTTCACCAACTCTTATTAAGTTGGCTCCTTCTTCAATTGCTATCTTATAATCATTTGTCATTCCCATAGATAGAATCTCCATAGAAATGTTTTTATATGAATTCTTACTTAATTCATCATATATACTTTTCATTTTTTCAAAATAATATTTATTTTTATTATCATTTCCTTTTGGAATTATGGCCATTAATCCTTTTATTTTACAATTATTACATAGCTCTATTTCATTTATTAAGTCATTTAGTTCTTCTTCAAAAATCCCACTTTTACTGTCTTCTCTTCCAATATTTATCTGTATTAAAAGATTAGCTATGCAATTTTTATTAGAAAATTCACTTTCTATCTTTTTTAACAACTTAATGCTTGATAAGGAATGTATCAAATGAACTTTCCCAACTAAATACTTAACTTTATTAGTTTGCAAACTACCTATAAAATGCCATCTTATATCTTTTCCAAGGAGTTCTTCTTTATTAATAAGTTCTTGAACTTTATTTTCTCCAAAGTCTCTTTGACCAGTTCTGTATGCTATTTCTATATCTTCTATAGGTTTAGTTTTCGAAACTGCTACTAATGTGACATCTTTAGGTAAAGTACTTTTGATTTTAGTTATATTTTCTTCTATAATCAAGATATTTCCTCCTAAAGAAGTTATTTATACAATGTAAATATTCTTCAAAAAAACTTAAATTCCTTCAATTTTAAAATTTTTTTTAATAAAATTTTATTTTCCTTCATACCTTTGCATAAACATTGCTTCAGTATTTTGACTCGTTGCTGGAATAATCATTTCATCTTTTTGCTCTATATCAACTTTAATCTTTCTTAAGATCAATTTTTGTATATGACTATTTTCAGATAATAATGAAGCTTTCATTTTCTCTGGATCACCTATCATATATATATAAAATGGTCCATATTCCCTTGAATAATCTTCAAACCCTATAAACGCCGAATTACAACTTGCCCCTGTATTAGGCAAAACTCTATGATTATTTACAGCTATAGCCTCTGCACCTGCTTTTCTAGCTTCATTTATTATTAATGCCATATCCTCTTGGTGAAATATTTTTCTCATTATATCACGTTCTGTATCTAATACTTTATCTATATCTCCATCTTGTACTTTTATAACTAATCCAGGTCCTTTTACTGCAGTAACTCCACTTAATTTTCCATAATCAAATAACTGGCTTTTCATATCCTCTACAAGTTTTTTATTTTTTTCTGGATCATTACCTTCATATTTACTTATTTTATATCTATAATCTATGTTTTCACTTTTTATACTTTCTATTTCCTTGTATAGCTTATTTCTTTCTTCCAAGGCTTTTTTATATTCAACTGCATTCAGAGATATATTATAACTAGTTTTATTTAAGTCTATATTAATCATTATAAGAATCCCTGTTATAATTGAAGCTATTAAAATAAAAATTTTCCCTTTCAAATTTTTCATTTAATCACCTCGTTTATGAGACTTTAGCTTTTCAATTAATAATCTTCTTATAACTGCAAAGTTATCAAATATTCTACCTCCAAAGACTATAACAGCTGCTATATATACTGGTATCCCAAGTTTATCTCCTAAATAGGCTAAACCTGCTGCTAATATTGCATTTCCAAAGAAACCTGAAATAAAAATATCTGCTTTAAAGTTTTTTGATAATGATGCCCTTACAGCTCCAAACACAGAATCTAAACATGCTAATATTGCAACAGACATATAGGGAGATAAAGTATTTGGTATATTTATATCTAATAATAATCCTAAAAGTATGCCTATTAAAAGTCCTATAAATGCTATCATAAAAATCCCCCCTAACTAATTTACAGGTTTAATAAATTCAGTTTTTAAAGATTGTGTTGTTTTATTTATTATTATTTCATCACTTTCTTTTACTTCAACATTGTAGTTTGGCAATGATCCATAGTCTAATACTCCTATAAAATTAACTTCTACACTTAATGCTTTATTATCACCTATAGCCTTTATAACTATTTTGTCTTTTGGATTGATTCTACCTGCTGTACCTATCCAAATTCCATCACCAGAAACCTTTATTCCACTTTGAGGAGTTACTCTAAGATCATTTACTGATATAGCTTCAGCTCTAGCATATCTTAAAGTATTAACTATATGTACTATTTCATCTTCACTTATACTTCTGGAATTACCAGTATTACTAGAACCAAATATATCAGTTTTTGGTGTTATAGTTATAACTATTCCAGGTCCCTTTACATCCACTAATCCCAGATTCATTCTAGAATTATCCAATTGCTTTTTTATTTCTGCTTCAACAACACCTTCTTTAGCTGCTGTTTCTTCTAGCTTCTTTAACTCCTCTGACAAACTATTGTTTGACTTTAATAATTCTTCTTTTTGCTTTTTTAAGTCATCTAGTTCTGCAATTATATCTAAATTTTGAGTAGCTGTATTGATTTTGTTTTTTTCGTTAAGTAACTTAAATTGATGTGCTAGCAAAAATCCTAAAAGTGCACATACAATAGCAACAAATATTTGTGATGTAGCTCGCTTCATATAGCTTCCCCCTTCTCTAATTTTCTTGCTTTATAACTGGTAGACCATCAAAACTCATATCTATATATCCTTTTGAAATAACGCCTTGTTCTATAGCATTAAGTGATAAGTTCATTTTATCTACTAAGTCATTGCTGTCTCCAATCATTATTTTTATATTTCCGATATAACATATTATGTTATTTAAGTCTTCAACATCTATTTGAGAAAAAACATATTCATCTGGCATAGCCTCAACTATTTTATAAAATTTATCTAATGTATCTGAAAAATTACTCTCCTCAGAAACTTTATTTCCTATAGTTTTATCTGATATATCCATTCCTATAAGTTTTACTAATTTTCTATCTTCTAAACTAACTAATTCCTCAACAATAATTCCATTATTGTTTATAACTTTTATTTTATTTCCATCATCAAAATAAAATGCAATCTTATTTTCATTTACATTTATATTCAAATTATTTATTCCTTTTTTAGTTATTTTCACTTCATTTATATATGGATTTTCTTTTAATTCTTTTTCCATCTCCTTATAATCTATAGTAAATATATTTTGACCTATATTATATTTTAATTTTTCTTGTAGGCTTTCATCAGTTAAGGTAACTAATCCACTTATAGTTATTTTTTTCAAATTAAATACTGGAGATTTATATACAAATATTATTATTCCTATTATAAAAACAAATACCCCTAAAATTAATTTCTTTAATACTTTTTTTCTCTTCTTTTTTCTTATAAATTGATTTGTTTTGTTATTCATAATTCTCCTACTTTTACATAATATAATTATATACTATAATAATATCACTTTATGGGTATTTTTTCATTATTATTTTTACTAAATTTAAATTTTTTATAATAATTTATTTTAAAAATATATATCTTAAAATTTTACAAAGAAAAAAGAGTGAATAATAAAGAAAAACCCACTCTTTTTAATAAAATTTATAACTCTTTCCCTTGTGTTTGTCTTGATATGTTTAAAAGTATTCCCATTGCCATCATATTAATTACTAATGATGTACCTCCATAGCTTATGAATGGCATTGGAACTCCTGTTACAGGCATAGACCCTGTTACAACTGCAATATTAATAATAGCTTGAACTGCAATTATTGAAGTTATTCCTATTGCTAATAGTGTTCCATAAGTATCTTTTGCTTTCATTGCTACCTTTATTCCTCTCCATACAAAGAATACAAAAAGTGCAATAATAAAAAGGCATCCAATTAACCCAAGTTCTTCTCCTATTATGGAAAATATAAAATCATTATGTGGCTCAGGCATATATAAAGTTTTTTGTCTAGATTGACCAAGTCCTAATCCAGTTACTCCTCCAGCTCCTAGTGCATAAAAAGATTGAATTAATTGATATCCATCTCCAGCTGGATCTTTCCATGGATTTAGGAAATTCAGCATTCTAGCCCTTCTATAATCTTCCCCAAATATGAATACCATAACTGCTACTAATAACACTGGTGCAACCTTACCAAACAAATCTTTAATTCGTCCGCCTGCAACGAAAAGCATTATAAAAGTAACAATCATAATAATTGCTGCTATACTCAGGTTCTTTTCTGCTAATATCATAGCTGAGAAGAACCCTGATACACCTAGATAGGGTACTATTCCTGACCAAAATTTTTTCACCCCATCTCCCTTTAAATCTAAACTCATAGCTAAAAATAAAACTACTACATACTTAGTAAGTTCCGAAGGTTGAAATGATAATGGTCCTAACTGAATCCACCTCTTTGCTCCATTTACTGCTGGAAAGAAAAATACGGCTACTAATAATGGAACAGTTATTATCAAAAGATGTGGAGTAATTTTTTTTAACTTATGATAATCGAAAGTAACCATAACCCCCATCGCTACTAACCCAGTTATTGCCCAAATTAATTGTTTTTTTAAATATACCATGCTATCTCCCTCTTTAAACATAGCATAGTATGAACTTGCTGAGTATATCATAATTACTCCTATTGCTAGTAAAAATATAACAGCATAAAATATACCATAGTCAATTTCGCCCACTCTTACACTGGACTTTTTTTCTCTCATAAAAGCTCCTCCAATTCAATGATTAAAGGGCTATAAATCCTATAAAGCATAATATTACAGTTACTATAGAAAAAACTGTAACAATTTTTGTTTCACTCCATCCTACTTGCTCAAAATGATGATGAATAGGTGCCATTTTAAATAATCTTTTTCCTCTTAATTTATACGATGAAACTTGTAAAATTACTGATATTGTTTCAAAAACATATATTCCACCAACAATAAATAGTATTAATGGTAATTCTAGAATTAATGCAATAGTAGCTATAGCACCTCCAATTGCAAGGGAACCAGTATCACCCATAAATACTTTTGCAGGGTAAGCATTGTATTTTAAGAATCCTAGCAAACCTCCTGCTAAAACGACTGAAAATACTGCTAATGATTCATGTTTCATTGTAAATGCCACAACTGCAAAAAATGTTAATACTAAAACACTGACAGTAGATGCTAATCCATCTAATCCATCTGTTAAATTAACAGCATTAGTAGCACCTGCATAATATACTATTACAAAAGGAATATACAATATCCCTAGTGGTATTTTTGTATCAATAAAAGGTATTTTTAAAGCAGTTCCTAAATTAACATATCCATAAACTGCAATTGCAGTTGAAAAGATAATTAATAGCACCATTTTTTGCCAAGCCTTTAATCCTTCATTTTGTTTCTTTATGATTTTTAGAATATCATCTAAAAATCCTATAAACCCGAAAGCAAGTAGCGAATAAAGCGCAATCATCGCTTCGTCCATTGGATTAAATCTCATAACCACCATAACTATTAATGTTGATATTATAAATATAATACCTCCTATAGTTGGAGTTCCTGCTTTTTTAAGGTGGCTCTGAGGCCCTTCTTTTCTTATATTTTGACCAAACTTTAATCTTCTAAGCATTGGTATTGTTATAGGTCCTAGTATTATCGATATTATAAAAGCTAACACTAATCCTAAAGTTAGATTTGATGTTACTATGTCTATTAATTTATCCCCCATTGTAGCTGCCTAAATAGGCAGTTCACCTCCTTCGTTATATTGAGACTTCTTCTAATGAACTAACTATATCTTCAAACTTCATACCTCTTGAAGCCTTTACTAAAACTACATCATTTTCTTTAAACATAGTATTTATATTTTCTATAAATTCTTCCTTAGTAGCAAAAGTAATGATATTTTCTCCTGTAAATCCTGATTTAAAATAACTTCTATATTCTCCTATAGCAATTAATAAATCTACTTTATTTGAAGCATAAATTCCTACTTCTTTATGTGATTTTACAGCTTCATCACCTAGTTCATTCATAGTCCCAAGTATAGCTATTTTTCTTCCTATCTTGTAAGTACTTAGTACATCAATTGAGGATTTCATTGAATCTGGGCTAGCATTATAACAATCATTTATAATTGTTAATCTATCATTTTTTAAAACTTGTAACCTCATAGATGTAGCTTCTAAATTTTCAATTCCTTCTTTCATTTCAGAAAAAGAAACATTTAAAATTTTAGCTACTTCTATTGCAAGCATTGAATTTAAAACGTTGTGCTTACCAGCCATAGGTATTATAAATGTACTTTCCTCATATTGATCCTTAACAGTAAATGTTGTTTTGTTCTCCTCTAGTATAATATTAAATGCATAAAGATCATATTCATGATTATATCCAATTTTTACAATTTTAAAACATTTATCTTTTATTCTTAATAAATTCTTATCTTCTCCATTTATTACAAGAGTATTACTTTCGGTAAAGTAATTAAATATTTCTGATTTTGCTTTTAAAATGTTATCTTGAGTTTTCAAATTTTCTATATGAGATAATCCAATATTAGTTATTACCGCTATATCTGGTCTAGCACACTTAGCCAAGACATCTATCTCTCCTAAATCACTCATTCCCATTTCTAAAACAGCTACATCTATTGTGCTATCAAGCTCTAATATCATTAAAGGTAATCCTATTTGATTGTTAAAATTGCCTTTTGTTTTAAAAATCTTGTATTTTTTGCTTAAGAAAGCTGCAATTAAATCTTTAGTAGATGTTTTTCCACATGAACCAGTTACACCAACAACTTTTAAACCTAACTTATTTCTATAAAAATTAGCAAGATCTAACAAAGCCTGTGAAGTGTCCGCCACCTTTATTATGGTACCATTATTCTCTATTTTGCTTACATCAAATAAAACTTCATCTACTACTGCTATAGATGCTTTTTTAAAAAAGGCTTCATTTACAAATTTATTTCCATTAAAATTTTCACCTTTTATAGCAAAGTATATATTGTTTTCTTCTATCTTTCTTGTATCTATACAAACATTGTTAAAATTAGTTTTTCCTTCAATTATTATTTCGCCTCGTACAGCTTCTAAAAGTTCATCTAACGATAATTCCAATTTATGCACCTCTAATTATTTCTTTTTATTTGATAAAATTTCATCAATTACTTCTCTTTCATCAAAATGAATTACACCTTCATTAGTTATTTGGTAATTCTCATGACCTTTTCCCGCTAAAACAACTACATCTCCTTCTTCAGCCATACCTAATGCAAGTTTTATAGCCTCAACTCTATTTTCAATTGCTAGATAATTTGACTTTGTTATTCCTGCAACTATTTCTTTTATAATAGCCATCGGATCCTCTTCTCTTGGATTATCAGACGTTATAACAGCTAAATCTGCAATTTCTGTTCCTATTCTTCCAAGCTCAGCTCGTTTAACTTTATCTCTGTCTCCACCACATCCATATACTGCAATTAATCTATTTTTAGCAAATCCTTTTAATGTTTCTAGTATATTTTTTAATCCGTCTGGAGTATGTGCAAAATCTATTATTACTTCGTATGGTATATTATATTTATATCCAACTCTCTCACATCTTCCTGGTACTATAATGTCTAATAAACCTTCTTTTATAAACTCTTTGTTTATATCTAAAATACTCATTGCTCCAACCGTCCCTAAAGCATTATAAACATTATATTCTCCTGGTAAAATAGAGTTAAAATCTTCTCCATTTATCTTAAAGTGTATATCTCCTTCTTTTAACATAAGATCTGATGCTTTAAAATCACTATTATTTCTTATTGAATAAGTTTTCACTACTTTATTTCCTAATTTCTCAATATCCTTTAGCACTCTATATCCATAATCATCATCAACATTAATAACACAAGCTTTACTTCTTTCAAAAAGTTTGAATTTAGCATTATAGTAATTATCAAAAGATTTATGGAAATCTAAATGATCTCTTGTTAAATTTGTAAATATTCCAACTTCAAATTCACAACCATAAACTCTATCTAAATATAAAGAATGTGATGAAACTTCCATAACACAATATTCACAGTTTGCCTCTACCATATCCTTAAATAATTTTTGAAGCTCTAATGACTCTGGAGTAGTTCTTTCTGATTTTAGTTTAATATCTCCTATATAATTAGCTATAGTACCAACTAACCCAACTTTTTTACCTGCTTTTTCTAGCATTGACTTTAACATATATACAGTTGTTGTTTTTCCATTTGTTCCTGTAACACCAATTAGTTTTAAATTCTTAGTTGGATGTCCATAATAGTTAGAAGACATAGTAGCAAGTGCTTTTCTACCCTCTTTCACAACTAAAACAGTTATATCCTCCCCTTTAATTTCAATATTTTTTTCACAAACTATAACCTTTGCTCCAGCTTCTACTGCTTTATTTGCATAGTTATGACCGTCAACTTCAAATCCTGTAAGGCATACAAATAAGTCACTTTTATTTACTTTTCTGCTATCATACTGAATACTGTTTACTTCTTTATCTAATGTTCCTTCTAATAATTCATAATTTACTCCCTTTAATAAATCTAATAACTTCATTTCACCATCTCCTTAATATTCTAAAAAGAACTCCCCATATCTTTTGTATAAAAATTTAGCATGTGAGTTTCCCACATGCTAATGTAAAGGGATATTCTAAATTAATCTCCATATTCTTCGTTTAATATAAGTTTTACGTTTGTTCCTTTTGTAATCATCTCACCCTTTGGAATGCTTTGTTTAAATATAGACCCCATTCCCTCAGATGTATATTTAATGCCTAAATCATCGAGAATTTTAGTTGCAGACTCTAATGAGTACCCCCTCAAATCTGGCATAACGACATTTTTATTATAAGACTCTGAGTCACCTATGTCTATATTAATCTTAGAATTTTCTTTAACAGTATATCCTGGATAAGGTTTTACATTTGTTATTATAGACCCATTTCCTTGAATATTATACTCTAAATTGTATTCTTTTAATATTTTTTTCGCTTCATTAACTTCTAATCCTCTTATCTCAGGAATTACTACTTCTTTTACTATGCTATCTATATTATCTTTTGATATTTCTGAACTCATATAATTAAATATGTCTGTAAATAAAATATTTGCAAGAGGAGCAACTATTTGACCTGCATAATAGGTTCCTGTACCAGGTTCATCTATTGATATAAACACTGATACTTTAGGATCATCAGCTGGCGCAAAACCAGCCAAAGAAGATATATATTTTCCTGATTCATATCCTCCACCATTTGGGTTAACCTTTTGAGCAGTCCCTGTTTTAGCTGCTATATGATATCCTTCAACATAAGATTTACTTGAACCACCTTGTGCTACAGTTCTTTCTAAATAATCTCTTAAAATAGCAGTGTTCTCTTGACTTAAGATATCTACTATATTTGATTCAAAAGTTTTATCAGTTACAATATTATTATACTCATCCTTATGAATTACTTCCTTCATTATATGAGGTTGAATAAGCTTCCCTCCGTTTACAATACTATTAAATGCAGTCATGTATTGAACAGCATTTACAGTATTCGTTTGTCCAAATGAAATTGTTGCAAGGTCAGCCTCTGTAATATCTTCAGTTTTTTTAGTTATTCCTTTTGCTTCTCCTGGTAAATCCACACCACTCACTTTACCAAAGCCCATTTTTTTTATATACTCATTTAGTTTTTCTTTTCCTATTCTTTTACCTATATCCATAAAACCAACATTGCAGGAGTTTTCAAGAATTTCAGGTAATATTTGTGTTCCATGTCCTGATGTCTTCCAACACTTTATTGTATGAGGTCCAACTTTTAAGCTTCCATTACAGGTAAAAGTATCTGACTCTTTAACTAATCCTTCTTCTAAATTACCTATCATTGTTACAACTTTAAAAATTGATCCTGGCTCAAACGTGTCATTAACTAAATGATTTCTCCACATCTTTTGAACCTTTTCAGCTGTATTTTCTCCGCTATAATTTTCTATTCCTTCATATGGTTTATTGGGGTCAAAATCAGGCTTATTTACCATTGCTAATATTTCGCCATTACTAGGATTCATTATTATTATAGAAACCTGCTTTGCTTGGTTATCCTTATATCCCTTTTCTGCTACTTTCTCAGCAAATGCTTGTAAATTAGCATCTATAGTTAAAGTAACATCCTTTCCATCTACTGGTGGTGTAAATTTTGAAATTGTATATGGTAATTCATCGTTATACTTCTCTAATTCAGAAATACGAAGTCCAGGAGTGCCAGATAGATACTCATTATATTGTAATTCTACACCAGTTAATCCTTGCCCATCAATATTAGTACTGCCTAATACATGAGCTAAAAAATTTCCCCTTGGATAATATCTTTTTGTATCTGGAGATACTATTACTCCTGGTATGTTTAAATTTTTAACCTTATCAGCCGGTTCTTTCTCTATTCTTCTTACTAATGTTGCAGCTCCTGCATCTGCTCCACTTGGAAGCTTTGTATTTAATTTCTTAAGAACCTTTTCTACATCCATTCCTAAAGCTTCTGCTATTTTAGGGGCTATATTTTCATTACTTGAATTTTCTTTTCTTAAATGGGATCTTATTGAGTTAAGGTCAAAATCTACTCTATAAACATTTGCAGATACAGCGAGTTCTACCCCATTTCTATCAAGTATTCTACCTCTTCTTGCATCAATTTTAACTTCACTCGTCCACTGCTCTTCAGCTCTTTCTGAGTACTCACCTCTTTTAACTATCATTATGTAGGACAATCTAATTATTAAAAGAGCAAATAAACAGGTTAATGCGGTAAGCGCTAATGACATTCTCTTTTTCATTAGCGCTTTATCTCTATAATTCTTTCTATTCACATCAATGCCTCCATGTAATTGATTAAAAACATGTAGAGTACTAATTTTGTACTCTTTATCTTGGCAAGTGTACTATTTTATTACTTATGTTTATTCACTTAAGTTTGCAAAGAAGTTTTTTGTTAAGTCTACTACTACTGAATCATTTTTTCCTGGGATTTTCATTCCCTCTTTATTAGCTGCATCTACTATATCTGAAAGCGGCTCATATTTTAATAAGTTTACTTTTAATGCTTTTCCTTCTTCTGTAGCAACCTTCATCTCATTTTTAACTTTAGAAAGATCATTTTGCATTTTATAAACCTTACCATCTCTTGCTATGCTACTAATACCTAGAACTAATGCAATACAAGACACTTGTAATATATTTTTTACAGTAGCCTTTTTCGCTTGTCTTTCTTTTTTTTGTGACTCTCTTTGTTTTCTCTCCTGATTTTCTTTTTCTATTCTTTTGTCTATTTCATCATATTTTCTCTTTGGATTTAATGCTGTATTACCCCTTATATAATCATATTCTCTATCAACCATTTTATTACATCTCCTCTGCATTTTACTTAATTTTTTTAAATTCTCTCTATAACCCTCAACTTAGCACTTCTACTTCTTGGATTTTCTTCTACTTCATTTTTTGTAGGCTCTATAGCCTTTCTACTTATTAACTTCACCTTAGCTTTTCCACCACAAACACAAATTGGAAACTCTTTAGGACAGGTACATGAAGTAGCTAGTTCCTTGAACTTAACTTTAACTATTCTATCTTCTAAGGAGTGGAATGTTATTATTGCCATTCTTCCCCCTTTATTTAATCTATTTACTCCATCTTCAATAGCCTTATTTAATATAGATAATTCACTGTTCACTTCTATCCTTATCGCTTGAAAAGTCCTTTTAGCAGGATGTGGTCCTTCTCTTCTAGCTCTTGCAGGTATAGCAGCTTTTATTATTTCTACTAATTCCAAAGTTGTTTCTATAGGCTTATTTTGTCTGTTTTCTACTATGAATTTAGCAATTCTCTTTGCAAATTTTTCTTCACCATAATCTCTAATTATCCTATATATCTCTTCTTCTTCATATTCATTTATAACTTCATATGCAGATAGTGAGTTTTCTCTATTCATTCTCATATCTAAAGGAGCATCTTGCATGTAACTAAAGCCCCTATCCCCCTCATCTAATTGATAAGAAGAAACTCCTAAATCCATAAGCATACCATCAATTTTTTCAATATCTAAATTATTTAATATAGAATCAATATTATAAAAATTACTATGGACAAACTTTACATTTTTAAAACTTTGTAACCTTTCACCAGCTGCTTTTAATGCATCTTTATCCTGATCTACTCCAATCAAAGTTCCACTTTCTGATAAATTTTTTAATATTTCTAAAGAATGTCCTCCACCGCCAAGTGTTCCATCCACATATATTCCATCTTCTTTAATATTTAATCCCTCTATGCACTCATTTAAAAGTACAGAAACATGTTTAAAATCCATAATCTTACTCCTTATATTCCTAAATCGCTCATTTTTTCAGCAATAGAATCATAATCTATATCCGACTCATTGTATTCTTGCCACTTTTCCTTGCTCCAAATTTCAACCCTAGTCAATACTCCTATACTTACTATTTCCTTTTCTATATTTGCATATTCCTTTAAATTTTGAGGAATTAAACCTCTTCCTTGTTTATCTACTTCAATTTCGCAGGCTCCTGAAAAAAAGAATCTTACGAATGCTCGTGCATCTCTATTTGTAAGTGGTAAAGATTTTAATTTTAATTCAAGAGCTTTCCATTCTTCCATAGGATAAGCATAAAGACATCCATCTAAGCCTTTTGTAATAACAAAATTATTACCAAGCCCATCTCTCAGCTTTGCAGGGACTATCATTCTATTCTTAGCATCTATTGCATGTTGATATTCTCCTATAAACATCTTTACCCCTACCTTTTATAAATTCGCTCCACTTTTAACCACTTTTAACCACTTTATACTATTATTTTATAGAATTTTAAGCAAATCTTCAAGGCTTATTTGATTTTTTAAGAATTTTATTTTACATAATTAATAAAAAGTTATAAAATTTGATGCAATAAAAAAAGACTGATATTACTCAGTCTTTTTTATAAGATATAATTAAACATTAAATCTAAAGTTAACTACATCTCCATCTTTCATAACATATTCTTTACCTTCTAATCTATAAAGTCCTTTTTCTTTAGCAGCTGCTTCTGATCCACATTCAACTAAATCATCATAAGAAACTATTTCTGCTCTTATAAATCCTCTTTCTATATCTGAATGTATTTTTCCTGCTGCTTGTGGTGCCTTTGTTCCTTCTTTAATTGTCCAGGCTCTTACTTCTTGAACTCCTGCTGTTAAATAACTTATTAGTCCTAATAATTTATAACTACCTCTTATAAGTTGGTCTAAACCTGATTCTGTTAAGCCATATTCACTTAACATTTCTTGCTTCTCATCTTCCTCTAAACCTGATAATTCTTCTTCTAATTTTGCACAAACAACAACAACCTCTGAGTTTTCACTTTCAGCATGGGCTCTCACTTTTTGAACATATTGATTATTTGTGTTTCCTTCCATCATATCATCTTCTGATATATTACATGCATAAAGAACCGGTTTTGAAGTTATTAAGAATAATCCTTTTATTAATTCTTCTTCTTCTTCAGTAACTTCTAATGTCCTTATTGGTAAGTTTTGTTCTAAATGTGCTTTAACTTTTTCCATTAATGCATATTCTTCTTTTGCCTTTTTATCTCCAGACCTTACTTGCTTAATTGATCTTTCCATTCTTCTTTCTAAAACTTCTAAATCAGCAAATATAAGCTCTAAGTTTATAGTTTCTATATCTCTTATTGGATCTACTGAACCTTCTACATGAACAACATTTCCATCATCAAAACATCTCACTACATGTACTATGGCAGAAACTTCTCTTATATGAGATAAAAATTTATTTCCTAAGCCTTCACCTTTTGAAGCTCCCTTTACTAAACCTGCTATATCGTAAAACTCAACTGCAGTATAGACTTTCTTCTTAGTATTATACATCTTTTCTAAAACATCTAATCTTTCATCTGGTACACTAACTACTCCAACATTTGGTTCTATAGTACAAAAAGGATAGTTTGCTGACTCCGCTCCAGCTTTTGTAATTGCATTAAATAAAGTGCTTTTACCTACATTTGGTAAACCAACTATTCCTAAATTCATCTATGTACATTCCTTTCTTATCTTAATCATATCTTTAAAATTATACTCTACAATATTAATAATTTCAACATTTAAAGAAATATAGAAAGGCAATTAATAGCATTTATACATTGTATTTCTATGTGTAAAAGAATTATTTTAGATAAAAATAAGATTATATATAAGTTGTAATAAAGATTATACATTTATTAAAGAATATTATCTTTAATGTATTACAAATAAAGCTAATATTATAACAACTTATATAAAAATTTGGCTGTGTTAGAGAAAAATCTCTAACAGGGCGAAAAATTTAAATATATATAAGTAAAAAGGTGGTGAAATAATGAAAAAATTTAATGTATTTACAGCTTCATTAATAACTTTAATTCTTATTTTCACATCTTCTCTTACAAATGCAAATGTACTTGTTTCTGATGATTTAGAACTAAATTGGTACTTTGTTAATAGAGAAAAAGGAAAAACTCCTGAGCCTCCAAAAGAATCAGTAGCTTTCTTTAGTGAACTTGGCGCTTATTATGTAGGCGATACAAACTCAAAAGTATTATATTTAACATTTGATGAGGGTTATGAAAATGGAAACACTCCAAAAATTTTAGATATTTTAAAAGATCAACAAGTTCCTGCTGCATTTTTTGTAGTTAAGCCCTATGTAAAGGAACATCCTGAAATAGTAAAAAGAATGGTAGAGGAAGGACACTTGGTATGTAATCATACCTCTCATCATCCATCAATGGCTAGTATATTAGATAATGATAAATTTAATAAGGAATTTACTGAAGTTGAAGAAGAATTTAAGGCCTTAACATCTCAAGATATGCCTAAATTCTTTAGGCCTCCTATGGGTAAATACTCTAAAAATTCTTTAAAGAAAACACAGGGTTTAGGATATAAAACTATATTTTGGAGTTTTGCTTATAAAGATTGGCTTGTAGATAATCAACCTGAAGAATCTGCTGCAATAAAGAAAATATTAAATGGAGCCCATCCAGGATCTATAATGTTATTACATGCAGTTTCAAATACAAATACTAAAATATTAAAGGATGTTATTAAAGAACTTAAATCTGAAGGATATGAATTTAAATCATTAAATGAACTACCCTAAAAAAATATAGTCTCTAAAGAGACTATATTTTTTTAGGGTATATAATATTTTCAACACTATTTATTAAATTACATTTTTTTATGTATGATTCATTTATTATTAATTTACATTTATTTTCTATTTCCTCACAAATATCTTCATCTCTTAAAAAATTTAAATTCACTTTAACATTAATTACCGAGCTCTCTATTGCAGAATGTAATAAAATCGTTGCTACACCAGCATCTGAAATTAAGTTTTTATTACCATACTTAATTGCAAATTCAATATTATCATAGAATTTAATACATTCTTCCGCTAAAGAAAGTGGAGTTTCCATTGCTTTAAAAGTATTTTTCTTTATCTTTTCTTCTCTGAATTTAAGTTCTACCTCTTTTTCTTTAGGAAATTTATAGCTATCCATAAGATTTAAAAAATCTTCCCTATCACTTTCCATAAAACTTTGAGCACTTTTCGTAAATTTTTCTGCTTCCTCTTGTAAATTTATCATTATATTCTTTTCTTCATCATTTAGCTTTTCGAAGACTTTTTTACCTACTGTCAATGAATAGACCATTGAATTCAAGCTAGATGCTAAAGCTGCAACTAAGGCTGCAGTACTTCCACCTCCTGGTGAAGGAGCATTAGAAGATAATTCACTTATAAATTTATCTATACTATAATCTTTAAATAACATATTTATCCTCTCTCATTTAATACTAAATTGTAAACTTCTATTATTTCATTAGTTATTTTTTCCTTAGAAAATTTAGCTATACACATATTTCTAATTTTATTTGAGTTGTAATTTCCTATGTTATCTCTAACATATTCCATAGCCTTTCCTAATTCATCAATATCATCCACCTTAACTATTTTCCCATTATTACTATCTATAATATCCTCAGCACCACCATTATAAGTTCCTATAATAGGTTTACCTGATGCAAGTGCTTCTATATAAACAACTCCAAAAGTTTCATATTTTGATGCTAAAACAAAGGAATCACAAGAACTCATATATTCAGAAACCTCTTCTCTAGATAAAGCTCCTACAAAATCAACTTGATTTCTTATTCCTAAATCCTCACATAGCTTAATTAAATATTCTTTTTGGCTTCCATCTCCACCTATAATAAGTTTAGATGAAGTTTCTTTAAAATATTTATTAAAAGCCTTTATAAGAATATCCATTCCTTTTTCGCCTTCTAAAAAAGCTAAAGAAAAAAAAGTAAAATCTTTATTTTCAGCTTTTTTTATATGAAAATTCTCTACAGGTATTAAGTTATGTATAACCTCTATATCTTTTCTACCAGAAAATTCAGAGATCTCTTTCTTTAATCCATTTCCTACCGCTATAAGTTTATCTGCTTCAACATAAGATTTTTTTATTAAAGGTTTATAACTTTCCTTTATGTAAATAGCTTTTTCCAATGAAGAATGTTCTGTTATTATTAAAGGTATATTATATTTTTTTGAAATATAATTCGCACTTATTCCAGCCCAAAAAGAAGATTGACAATGTATTATATCTATCTTTCCCTCTTTTTTTATTATTTCTTTATATAACTTTTCTAGCCTTTTATTAAATATTTTAAACATCATAGGATTTTTAGGTAGAAAATTATAATTCTTATATCTATAGGTTTTTAGCCCTTCTTCAATATTATAATTTAATCCTATTTTTTCTTTAACCTTAAAAGCCAAAGTCAAAGGCCAAATTTCATTATAAGCTACAGTAATTTTTACACCTCTATTTTGTAATGCTAATGCTTGTTCTTTAAAAAAACTTCCATGCACAGGGTTTCTTTTATTATGATACCATGATGGTATAAACATAACATGCATAACTAATCCCCCTTTAAAATAGAATTTAATTTTTTAGATATATTTTCCCACTCATATTCTGTAATTGGATTAGACTTTTTACCTTCTAATATTTTATTAGATAACTCTATAAGCCCATCAAATATTTCCTCTGATCTGTTTAATGAAACTTCACACTTTTCTAAACCACTTACCACATCTATTATAGGATCATTTTCGTCTCCTAAAACTACCAATATATATCCATAACATCCAAAATAATCATATATCTTAGCAGGTATTTGTTTTGATTTTTTATTTCCAAATAGAAGTAAAACATCTGCATTTATCATATAACCTAAGGCTTCTCTATAAGGAATCCTACTTGAAACTGTAACATTACTTATTTGACATAACTCAGTTTTAATTTTCTCATCGTCTATATTTCCAAAGAAAAGTATATTTAACTTTTCATAAAGTTCTATATTTTCTATACTTAACCTTTTTATTGCTTCCATAAAGGGCTTTACATCCCTAAGCTTAGAAAAAATCTCTCCAGTATAAATAATATTTATTTTTTTATTATCAATTAGTAAAGGTCTTTCATTTATTTTTATATCATTATAAACTTTCTCATCATATCCTCTAGTTATTATATAAGTATCTTCCTTTTTAATATTATATGTATCCATATAATCATCTCTATTAGCCTTAGTTACAAAAATAAACTTATCTGCTAAAGCAACAATATTTTTCTCATATCCTTCTTCAAAGTTTCTTCTTATTGAGCTAGATCCTTCTCTAGTAGAATCCTTAAGCCAAGGATCGCTCCAATAAGTTATCCATTTTAAATTAGGATATTTTTTCTTAATTTTGTATGCACAAATGTGACTTGATGGTGGTTCATGCATAGAAAACATAACATCAAAGTTTTCTTTCTCCATTAATTTTATTCCGTATTCACTTGCTTTAAATGCCCAATACAAATACATATCTGGAACTGCAAATATTTTTTTCACTCTTCTTAAAGCACTTTTAATTTTAACTTTACTCACATTTTTCTTAATAGTACTTCCTTCTTGAGCTTTTTTAGGCATAATTAGCTCAAATATCTTGCCTCCTGATATTATATGTAAGTTAATTCTTTTATCTAGCATTTTAAAAATATATTCATCATAATAAACTGAATTTACAGGAAAGTTTACAGTTAATAAATGAATCTCGTTTTCTTCAATTTTTGCTAAATTATTTAAATATTGAAGAGTTTCTATAGATGCTGAATTATTTATTAATGGCGAATAACATGCAATAAATAATATTTTCATTTTATTAAACTAAACCTCCCTTCTAACTTTTCCTTTTATCATGCTTAATCTTATACCTACAAAAGGTCCTTGTATTGAATATCCTAAAAGAGCCATAGCTGTTAACATAACAGCTTCTGAATCAAACTTTCCTCTCTCATAAAATACAGAAACTATCTCTTTTCTTAAAAATACTGATTCATGTATTGCAACGTATATATCGTATGCTTCTCCAACTCCAAAATGATATGCCGCAAGCATATCTCTACCAAATCCTATTATTCTACTTAATATAGTCATAGCCATAACTATAAAAGTTGCTTTAAATATCTTATTTTTGCTCATACATCACCTTTTTATTTTTAAATACTAATAATAAAAATTTAGGAATACTTCCAAGCCTCTTTATTCTCCAAGGCTCTTTTGCAACTCTATAAAGCCATTCTAATCCAAGTTTTATCATCCATTTAGGAGCTCTATTAACTTTTTCTGCAATTACATCAAAGCTTCCTCCAACCCCCATAAATATTTTGCATGGTAACTCATCCATATATTTAACTATAAATTTCTCTTGCCTTGGACATCCCATTGCAACAAAAATAGCATATGGCTTTTTTTCTTTTATTTCGTTTAATATCTCATCAGAATTATTAATATCAAAAAATCCATTTCTATATCCTACTATATTTATATTTGGATATTTAACCATTAAATTTGCAACACAAGCTTTAATATTTTCATCAGATGTTCCTAAAAGATATATTCCTTTATCTTCTCTTTCACATCTTTTTATTATTTCCTTCATTAAATCTATTCCTGCAATTTTTTCTTTAACAGGAGTTTTTAAACGCTTGGCTGCAATTTGCAATCCAACACCATCAGGTATTATAAATGATTTATTAGATTTAAAATTATTTAATAATTCCTCATTGTATAATCCTGTGTATAACACCTCGGGATTTCCTGATATAATATGCACCTTATTAAATTTATCTATATATTTTAAAGCATCTATTAAGGTGTTTTTATAAACTTTATATCCCAAGACATCAATAAAATTATTATCTTTCATTTCTTCTCCTCAATAATATATTTATTAAAATTATTTATAAATATAATACCATATTTATCTACTTTACTAAAGAAATAAATTGTATATATAAATTTGGGAGTTTAATATTTAAACTCCCAATTCAACTTTATTTATTTAACATTTTCTCTAAATCTTTCACTACTTCATCTTCTGGATTTAACTTTTTAGCTATATTTAAATGTAACTTAGCTTCCTCTAAATTATTTAAATTAACATAGCACATAACTATATTAGTACATACTTCTACTTCTTTAGTAACCTCAAATGCCTTTTTAAAATATCTTATTGCGCTTTGGAAATCATTAATACATGCATAATTTATTCCAAGTTCAACTACCACTTCATATATGCCACTTTCTTTTTGTAAGCTTTCATTTAAATAATATATAGCTTTTTCATAATTTTCTATTTTTCTATATGCAACTCCTAAATAGTAATAAATTAATGGATTTTTCTCAAACTTTTCTACCAATTTTAAAAGAAGTTCTATTGTTTTGCTAGGATTATCATTTAAATGCTCTATAGCAATTTCATAATTGGAAACGTTAGTAATATCATCAATAACTATCTTTATATTTTCTGTTACTTCTCCACCCTTATTTAAATACTCGTTTATTGAAACCTTTGCTCCTTTGAAATCTCCATCATCTTTTAATATTAAAGCCTTATAAAGATAAGCCTCTGGAGCTTTCAACAAATTAATCTCACAATATTCAATATCCTGTAATAATATTTCTTTAAAAGTACTATCCTTTTCTCTTATATTTTCCCCAACTAATAATAGTTTCTTCATAATATCAATATCTTTTGAATATCTGTAAAAACCTTTTAATAATAAGTAAGCATCTATCATTAAATCATCTTTTATTTTTTTGGAAACTATACTTTTTATACAATTCTCTGTATCTTTTATATAAGTTAATATTGTTTCATAATCTTCATTAAACTTCAGATTTTCATCTGCTCCTAAGGCAAAAAACATTCCTTCTATAAAGTAATATATAGGTAAATTTTTTATTTTAATTTCATTATTTACATTTGATGTTATGTAATCTGGGGATATAGGTAAATATAAATCTTTATTTTTAAAAGTTACATAACTAGGAATATTTATACTTTCTTTAAATCCTTCTTTATTCATTTCTAAAAATAGTAATTTACCTAACTTTTCTTTAAATGCTGCATTATAATCCAATACAGATCCCTCCTTAAAAATAACTTTATTATAAATGATAATCTCCCATTATAATCAATATACTTATTTTTTATTTTTATATATTGAAAAATATATACATGTAAGAAATAAATTTATAAAATTTTATAATTATTTGCATGACAAAAAAACCTTAAATAGCTTTTTAAAAATTTAAAGGTTTATAGCTTTTAAAGTTTATTAATTAAAACTATACGCCTTTAAAATTGACTTTTTAGATATATTTGCTAATACTCTCATTTTCCTCTGCATTGTTATTAAAATAACTCACACATACCCATTTATCTCTTGTAATAATACTTTCAATATTACTTATTCTATATTCCCAACTCTAAATATCATTGCAAGTCTACATGATAATTCTAATTATATTTTTCTTTTCATAATTTTACAAGACAATTTTCTATAAAAACAAGTAATTATATCTTTTTAAAGCCCCTTCTCTTACGTCGCTCTTACCATCATATTCTTTAACCAATTTATCTATATAAATTTTAGAACAATTTAATAATTCAATTAGCTTCTTCATTTAATAGATGCTGAACATATGTTTTAGCAAAAACTCCACATCTTGCTACTATAGAATAAATTACACTATACTCTTTCGCCAATTCATTCGATCCAATTGTATCAACCTTTAAAAGAGATGCCATTTGACCAGTAAAGTCCCCAAAGCTGAGCTGGTGGCTTGATTAAGCCTTATAAATGCATACATTCGCTTTGATAATTTCCACACCATTTCTTTTGCATATTTCCCTTAACATCTTACCTGTTTCAACTTTGTACTTTCCATATATTATCTGTCTTCTATACTTTGACGCAAATACTATATGATATCGGCATCTCCATTTTGTCTACTGGTATAGCCAGTGGTTATCAAAACAAAAAAGTCATATTTTGAGTACATTCTCAAAATATGACCTTTATATTATTTGTTAAAAAGTAACATTAGCACTAGGGTATAATGTTGTTCCTCCAATTGTAACTTTTATTTCATTTGTTAAAGGAACATTTTGTTCATTAATTATATTTCTCCAGCCTTCCCATGCTAGTCCAGTTAATTCCCAAGCTAATATCTTTATATTTTTAGCATTAGCTGGCAATGGTATTACTGTATTAAAATGAGCAGTTTTATTTTTATCGTTTCCTTCCCATTCTTTATGTGTTAATATCTCTTCTCCATTTTCATCATAAGAAACTTCATCCCATGATACTTCAAATTGTGCAACATACGCTCCATAATGATCTAAAATAATTTTACCTTTTGAATATTCTGTAGAAGTAGTTTCTACATAATCTGTTTTATTATGAACAGCTGCAACTGAATTATCTCTTAAGAAAACACTTGTATAAGAAATCGGATATCCCGGATTTCTAGTACTAAACACTGCATTATTTTTAATTACATTTCTTACTTCATCAAAATCCTTAGTAATAATCTTATTATGCTCACTTGAGTCACCACCTAAAACTACAGCTGTAAAAGAACTATCATCATATATATCTTTATATTGATTGTTAGTATTAATACTACCATCTTTTAGTAATGCCTTAAAAGCCGCTTGTACATCTTTACTCTTTGAATTTGTTTCTAACTTTACATAAATAGTTCTACCGTAGGCTACATTTGATACCATAACTGGTGGTGCTTGATTACTTACACCTTTTCGTGTTAATTCATTAAATGTAACGCTCTCATCAAAAAGATCTGAAGGATTATTTGGTAATTCTGCACTTACAGTATAAAATATTTGCTTATATGCTGCTACCATAACCTTCTTTTCACCATTACTAACTGCATCGAAATCGATTCCAAGAGAATTGTTAAGTACATTGGCGTTTACATTAAGAGCACTAGCTATTTGAGATTTACTATAGACCATAGACTCTGAATACTGTGTTCTAGCTGGTAATGTATGTGAATTTGAATACTTATTGTTCCATAAAGAAACTAAATCATCAATAGCTCCAGATACATTTCCATAAGTTGGATTGTTAACAGTGGTTATTTTCTCTTTTCCCATACCTGGTAAATCTATACTTATGTTTAATGGTTTTCTTTTAGCAGTTAATAAATTAGGTTTATTATCTACAAAATCACCATTAACAAGTTGTAATGCACCTGGGTATGTTCTATCTGTTACTGAGTCAATAATTGAAATGTCTACAGGAGATGTTGTTATTGATTTTTTATTTCTCTCTACAACTATAAATTTATCATTTGAAAATAGGCCTTCTTTTGGAACAAAGCTTTCTACCCTATCTCCATTAGAGGCTAAAACTTCATATTTGTTGTAGTCTAAATTTGATATCCCTAAATCGATATCACTAGCATTATCATTCTTAGCTACTAGATTTGTGTCTATCGCTTTTACAGGATAAGATACAATACTTAAACTAAAAATTGCGCAAAGTAGTAACATTTTTTTATTAATTTGTTTTAAGAATTCCATCTTTCATTTCCCCCTTAAAATATTAAAAATTCATCTCCTTTGTCTTAATTTTAACAATTTTCTTTATTAAAATAAATAGTTTTTTAGAAATTTTTACATTTGCTAACAATAATACTGTTCATTTACCATTTTTGAATTTTTTATGAATTTTTTTATATATCTTCATAATTTTTTCTGCATTATTTACCATTATTTTACTGTTATTTTGTTTATATTATTTATTTAATACAATTTCAAATTAAATTTTTTAAATTTGAAATGATATTTATTAATATAATTTATATTAACTAGAAAAAGTGAGTATAATAGTTAAAAATTTATTCTCCAATAGTATGTAATAAATTATCTTTATTAAATAAAAAATTAACAATTATTGAGAAATTCAATAAAATTAATCATCTATTTTTAAAAAGTATGTACTATCCCATTATTTCATCTTTTAACAGATATAATAACTATTAAAACACATAAAGACCTAGAAGCGAAATAACACCTCTAAGTCTTTGATATTATTTTATATAATCCCATTAATATTTTTTATTAGTACCATCCTAAATAAAAACTATATTGCTATTATATTAAACTTTAAGCATCTATCTTCATTGGCCTTTAATAAATATTCTTCATGAGGTGTTGCCCCCCAACTATCATCTCCACCTACCCCTGTTTGTTTTGATGATACTTTTATAACAGTATTGTAGACTTTCGGCAATTCATAGTGATGATTTGCATTATCTAGTTCATGAGGTGTAAATGGCAATGCACTAAAATCTAATGAATCTCCAAATATCTTTACTCCATGGCCTTTGTTATCAGTAATTTTAGCCCACCTAACCCCTGTTCTATTACCGCACTCTTGTGGTACAACATACTTTGACACATTATCACTAACCTTTATTTTATAAACATCGAGTCTTGCTCCTTTATTTCTATCTTGATAATTCTCATCTGCTCCATACCCATAATATTCTAAGTTGTCATATAAACATGGAATCTTAAATATCATTCCAAAGTCAAGCATATTAGGTAAATTTTCAGTTCCCTTATATTCTAATTCAACCTCTATTTTTCCATCACCATAAACAACATAAGTAAGCTTACAGTTAGTGGTTGGTATTGTCGGTAACTCATAAGTATATGATATACTTGCATTATAATCACTAATTTTTGTTTCTATATCTATTA
Organism: Clostridium sp. MB05; assembly: GCF_046581255.1. Classification (NCBI taxonomy): domain Bacteria; kingdom Bacillati; phylum Bacillota; class Clostridia; order Eubacteriales; family Clostridiaceae; genus Clostridium; species Clostridium sp. MB05. The sequence continues at coordinate 2,687,138 of NZ_CP174370.1, forward strand.
TATTTTGATATAAACTAGCACCTTTCCACATAGATGATTTAAATCCCATCTTACTACCGTTATCATTATCTGTTATAGCTCTCCAAAAATTCGGTTTAGGAATTGAACTTATAAGCTCTACATCTCTATGTTTATAAGAAATCAACCCACCATATGCCTTTGAGAACATTATCTGGAAGTATTCTCCCTTTACTCCAAAATTAAATTCACAATTACTTACTACTATTTTTTCTAATTTATTCTCTTCTTCTTGTTCAACATTATAAACACATTGACCATAAGCCACTTCATGCCCTTTATTTGCCCATAATGTATCTTCTTTTAAAACTATAGATACATTAACAATATATTCACCTTTCTCCTTAGCTTTTCTTATAGGTAATTGAATTTTCTTTTCTTCTTGTGGTGATAATTCTACTTCTAAATAGCCTTCTTCTTTTACTTCACCATTTTTTAATAATGAATACTTTAATTTATACTTGCTCATATCAATAAATAAATTATTATTTTTTATAACAGCAGATGTTTCCTCTACATTTACCATGAAGCTTTGGTAATTATATTTAACCTCTTGCATTTTAGGTGAGACCTTTCTATCTGCATATACTATTCCATTGGTGCAAAAATTATAATCTGTTGGTCTATCTCCAAAATCTCCACCAAAAGCAATATATTCTTTTCCGTATATATCTTTTGTTAATATTCCTTGATCTATATAATCCCAAATAAATCCACCTTGATACATTAGATATTTTTCTGAAAGATCTGTGTATTTGTGCATACCGCCATTTGAATTTCCCATGGAATGTGTATATTCACATAATATAAAAGGCTTTTTAGGATTATCATTTAAATACTTTTCTATATCCCAAACCTTAGCATACATCCTGCTTTCCATATCACTTGTATCATTAAATCTTCTATCTTGAAATACTCCCTCATAATGAACTAACCTTGAATCATCTCTTTCTTTAAAAAGCTGAGACATTTTATATATATTTTCTCCACCAAAGGACTCATTACCACAGGACCAAATTAATATTGATGGATGATTCTTATCCCTTTCAAGCATTGCACTAGCTCTAGAAAGAACAGCTTCTAGCCATTGACTTTTCCCATCTGGAATAACATTTACATAATCTATTCTACCAATGTTTTGCCAAGTTCCATGAGTTTCTAAATTTGCTTCATCAATTAAATATAAACCATACTCATCACACAATTCATAGAAATAACTGTTATTTGGATAATGTGATGTTCTTACTGCATTAATATTATTTTGCTTAATAGTTTTAACATCATAAAGCATTTCTTCTTTAGATATATTTCTTCCATTATACATACTAAATTCATGTCTATTTACACCTTTAAAAACTATTCTTCTTCCATTAATATGCATAATATTATTTATCATTTTAAACTCTCTAAACCCAACTTTTTCAGTTACAACTTCTACTATTTCATTATTATCATCAAGAATTTCAATTATTAAATTATATAAATTAGGCTTTTCAGCACTCCATAATTTTATATTGTTTACTTCAAATTTTATTTCTAAATTGCAGTCTTCTTTAGATTTATCTATATTCTTACCTATATTTATAATATTTTCAGAATTTATTAAAGAAGTTGCATCTTTAGAATCTATTAAAGATAATCTTAATGACCCTTTTAATCCGCCTAAAATATCTAATTGTATATTAAGATCACTATCCTTATAATTATTTTTTAGACTTGTCTTTATGAACATATCTCTTATATGAGTTTTAGGTATTGTATAAAGATATACATCTCTAAAAATTCCTGAAAACCTCCAAAAATCTTGATCTTCTAGCCAACTACCTGTACTAAATTTTACTACCATTACAGCAAGTCTATTTTTACCTTCTTTTATATATGGTGTTAAATCAAATTCAGCTGGAGTAAAACTATCTTCACTATATCCAACAAACTCTCCATTAAGCCATATATAAAAAGCTGACTCTACCCCTTGAAAGGATATATAAATAGGTTTATCTTTCCATTCATTATTAATATAAAAATCCTTTGCATATCTACCAACAGGATTAAAGTCCTTTGGTATTTGTGGAGGTATAAGATTCTCATGTCCATCCCAAGGATACATTGTATTTACATAATGAGGTTTACCATACCCTTGTAATTGAATATGCCCTGGAACCTCTATAGTATCCCAGTTATCAACCCTAAAATCTTCTTTATAGAAGTCCTTTTGCATATTATATAGATTGTTCGCATAATTAAACTTCCAGCTTCCATTTAATGAAGATTTCATATATGTTTTATTAGAAGTAGCTTCCTCCATATTTTTAAAATATTTGTGATCAGAATGATATTTCATTCTATTCACTTGAAAAATTTCTGGATCCTCTAACCATTCCAAATCAAAGTTATTCATAATATCCCCCTTTATCTCAACTTGCAATTTTCTATACTTTCATAAGTCTTTTATTAAATTCTAATAAATTTATCCCATTAAAAGAATGATTTTTATTAGTATTTTTTGATATATATTAACTTTTACTAATATTGTAATCTTCTCCAATCTGTATATTAATTTATTATTAATATTTCTATTAAGAAAAGAGACCTTCTTACAAAGTAAATATAAGAAGATCCCTTTTATTATTTGCCCTAATTACTAAAAACTTTAAACTTTTTACTCACTTATTTTCTTTCTATCTTTTCTCTTAACAAAGAATAATAAGCCTACTCCAACTATAGCTAAAGCTAAAATAACTAAATTGCTACTATTAACTCCACCAGTATTAGGAAGTGATCCACTTGGTTTTCCTCCATTTGATGGCTTTCCTCCATTTGTTGGTTTTCCTCCTTGCTCTTTGTCGTCGTCTGATGGTTTGTTTCCTTCACCAGGCTTATTGTTTCCACCCTTTTCTTCTAAATTAGCTAAAGCTAATTCTAAAGACTTAGTTGCAGAATCAATTTCTTTTTCAGTAGCTTCTTCATTAGCAAATATAGTTCTTGCATTTGCTAAAGCCTTATCTAAAGATTTTAAACTCTTATTAGTATATTTATTTCTATCAATATTTTCTACTTTATTGATTAGGCCTTCTAACATATCTTTATTTGGTTTTAATCTTAACGCTAGGAATGCTCTCATTAAGTTATCATAAGTTTCATTTACTTCTTCCACCATAGCATTTTCGTCAGCCATAACTTTGTTTGCAACTTCTAAAGTTGTTTGTAACTTAACCCAAGTAGAAGAGATAAATTCATTTTCTGATAATGTAGCTATTTTATCCATTAAAGCTTGTAACGCTGCTTTATCACCTTTTTTGAATGATAACATCTGCATAGCCTTACTTAATCTATCAAAGGAATTATCTACTTTAGTTTGAGTAACTTTTTCATTACCTAATATTCCCTTAGCTTCTTCTAAAGCAGCCTTGAATTCTTCCACTACAGCTGGGACAACATCCTTAAGTTCTTCTTCAGTTACTTCTTCAGCAACTTCTACAGCTATTTCTAAATGCTTTTTGTAAACTGGCTTTTCTATAATGCTATTATTAAATATATCGATACTCTTATTTAATTCAACTATAGCCTCATTTAATTGCTTATCTTTTGCTCCTTCACCTTCTAAAACAGCTTGTGCTAATTTTATAGCTTCCTCTAAAGCATCCTTTGCAGATTGTGGATATTGACCATTTTCATTACCTATTTCAGCATTTTCCAATGTATCAGAAGCTTCCTTTATAGCATTGCTTAAATCAACTTTAATGTCTTTACCTACATTCAACTCCCCAATTGTTGCAAATCCATTCTTACCTTCCAAAGCAATAAGCTTAACATATTTTGCTTCAGTAGTTTCAAACCTTGCAACCTTTAGCCCTTTATTAGCAACCCAGTCTCCTTCTGCAACCTTAGTATAATTTTCACCATCCATACTTGTATAAATTTCATACTTTGTAATAACGCCATTATCTTGACCTTGTCTTGGTACAACCGTTACTTTATTAATATTATAAGTATCCCCTAAATCAAGAGTAATTGAATGTGGTAATACTGCTGGCTTACCTGACCACTTGCTGTGCCAGAAAGTCTCATTATCTCCATCGATAGCATTACTTACTGGTGCCCATTCTCCACTAGTTTCTTCACTTGAAGCAGTAACTTTCATTCCTGATTGAGGTATTAAACTTATATCATCTGATTGATCAATAGATGCTTCTGGATCTATATCACCTTTTGGTATTTCAATATATTCACCTACTCCAAGATCTTCTACTACAAGATCATCAATTACTAAATCTGACTGTCCACCTAATACAATTGTTCCAATCCATAAGTTACCTGATTCTGGTGCTGTAAACTCAACACTATAATCCTTAGGTGTATCAGCAAAGTCAAAGCTTTGCATTGAAAGTTGATTTTTACCATCACCAATTACAAAAGCATAGTCTCCTTTTATTGCATTTTCATACTTGAATGAAACTTTATAATTTCTTCCTGGGGTAAATCTTAATGTTTGTGGTATTGTTTGATATAATAATCCACCTGACTCTTTGTGTGCCTTTAAGGAATAATGTCCATTTATGACATCATCAATTTCTTTTCCATTCCATCCCTTTTGAGTATAAGGTGCATGTAACTCTGATAAATGTGTTCTTGGATCATTTGTTCCACCAGCTGGACCTTTTACAAATGGATATAATCCATGTTGAACATTCTCAAAATCTTGAGTGAAATACACATTATTAGGATTTGCAGATCTTTCTGTCTTAGTAACCCTAACATCATCAAATACAACAGTCCCTGATCCATCATTTACTTCTAAATAAAGTGTAGCATTATCTTTCCCTTCCGGAACATCAAAAAATACTGACATTCTTTGCATATAACTTCCATGCTTCGAATCTGCAGCAATGTAATTTTTAGCAAATGATATGTCTGCATAATTGGAAACATCAGCATTACCATAATCTTTAACACCTATAGTTGCTTTACGATCTCCAATTACTTCTACAGCTACAGAAGCTTCATAAGTTCCTGGTTCTAATCCTGTAAGCTTTTGACTTACTACTGAAGTATTCTCACCAGAAGTTTTTAACTCATAATTTCCTCTATCATTTCTTACTATAGATAAATCCTTACCTTCTGCATTCCAACCATCTAATGTTGAACTTTCAAATCCAGGATTCTTAACTATTCCACCTTGTCCCCAATCATTAATTACCTTTGGTGATACTTCACCTTTATCAATAACATATGGTACATTGGCCTCTGCATTAATAGTAATTTGATTGTTATTAACAATTATATTTTCAGCTTCTACACGTCCTGTATCTGTTAATTTATATAATTTAACAGTGCTTAATCCTGCCCAACTATTTGGTAATGTCCAAGTAGTGCTTCCACCTTCACTATTCCAATGATATAACTTAGTTTCCTCCTTAGGATCCCAAGGTAATAAGTAGCTATTACCATCTAAAATTGTAATACCATCTTTAGACATAACTCTTGTACCAGTTTTATTTGATACAGTTATGTTGTTTTCAAAATTAATAGTATCCTCTGTCCATTTTATTATTGGGAAGTGTTGCATATATTTTGTTGGTAGATTAGTATCGAAAGTCATTTTAATAGTATTATCAAAATTTGTTCTTCCTACCCATCCTTCATAATCATCCATCTCGGTTCCACCTAAAAGTGGATGTCTTACAATCCAAGAATCCTTTTGATGATTTCTAATAAATCTTGCAATATTACTACTATAACCTTTCATATCTTGGCCACCATACTTATAATCTACTGACCAATGATACCATGTAGAATCATTCTCTAATACATAAGGAAATTCTGTAGTTAGATTCCAACCTAATGAATTTACTTCTTTAGCAAATCTTCTTGCATCGAATCCTTGCTCAAAGAATGCATCAGCATAAATAAAATCTAAATTAGGTACTGCCTCTTGTAATACCTTTAATCTCTCTAACCTGTTATTTTCTGATGCTTCTTTTCTCATTTTTTCTTTATTAAAGTCATAAGAAGCATCTAACCAGTCCCATCCTAGTTTCTTAATATCTATAACATCCTCTGAGAAATTCTTTGCTTCTGGATTTGCTCCTGTAGCTGATATATGAACACCAAAGTATCCACCATATTTATGCCCTTCATTAACTAAGGTATTTAAATCCTCAACCCCACCTTGTCTCTCTCCAATGTGGTTACCATAATCTAAGTGAGCTTGGTCATGTCCTTCTGCTTGATATCCTTTAAGTTCTACCCATTGTCCTAATCCATCTGTTGCAAGATACATTTTCTTAGTTTCATCAAGAGTCTTTAAAAATGGATTTGTAGCTTGACTTGCAAAGTTAAATGGAATACGCATAACAACTAAATCTGGAACATCTTCTGAACGGAATGGAACATTCATAATTTCACGGAATGCTACAGCTCCATCTTGCCAATCAACAATACTATCTTTATTAGCATCTTCTGTTATTATAACTTTAACTACTGGCATTTCTTTCATTATATTGTCTTCCGCTAATGTAGTTGGCATATTTTCAGCTCTATAAACCCATGAACTACTCCAAAGTGATGTTTGAGTATAATCACCAGTATTTGTTGTTTGCTTTCTTATTCTATCATTATCATTATCTGAACTATAATCTGAATAAGCATTTGTCCAAATAGCTCCTGAAAGTTCATCTGTGTTTAACATACCATATAAATAATTCGTAGGAGTCTTAGATACAGCACTTTTATCTGTAACAGTTTCAAAAACGTCACCTGTACCATTTACTTTATTATTCATACGAGAACCAGCAAACTTTGCTCCTGGTTGTGTACTACGAACTGATAATAAGTTTTGATTAGCAAATTCTATACTCTTTACTTTATCAGTTCCATTTTCCTGAACTTCTATAATATTCATAGTAAATATATTTTTATCAACTGTAAATTTTGTTTTTATAACAACATTAATTTCATTAATAGTAAGCGTATATTCTCCTAGATTTGTATATTCTACTTTAGGAGTATATTCTTTCCCATTAATAAGCACTTTATCTGAAGAGTACTCTGTTCCATACATTATTTTACCGTCTTTTTCATATTTCTCTACATTAGGGAAATCCTTATCTATTGTTACCTTCATATCTCCTGATGAAAGAACATCAGTGTCAGTTATCGGTCTCCCATTAGTAACACCACCACCTGGATTACTTGCTACATCTGAATATTTAATATTATCTATAATCATTGTTTTACTATTGTACCATGATCTAAAGCCTATCTTCCCAGCTTCATTTGGAAATTTTTTCAAAGAATCTACTGAGAATGTATCAATATTAAATATTTCTGTGCCATCAAGGAACATTGTGATTTTTGTTCCTACATATTTCACCTTCATTGTATATTGTTTATCTGCTTCTAATTTTGGACCTGGTATACCATCCTTCCAACCAGTTGGACACTCAATTAACCATGTCCCATCTGTATTGTTATATCCAGCAAATGCCCATGAGTCTTTAGATGTATATCTAAAGATTGATCCTACTCTACTGGCATCTCCTTGCAGTGTAAATTGAAATTCATATTCTCCATTTGCTTTAGCTGGTGAATTTTCATCTACTATAATATTATCTCCATTATTCTTAAAAACTAAGTTTCCATCTACCACAGATAACGGTTCTTTTGGTGTACCTTTAACCGCTTTCCATCCACCTACATTTCCATCATCAAAATTCTGAGTATAAGTATCAAGTTCTTCTGCAAATACCGATAATGTTGATATCGGTATAATCTGAGTAACTATAAATGCTACCACTAATCCAAGTATCCTTACCCTTTTAAATATTTTTTTTGATTTTTTTTGCACTAAAAACACGTATAATATTATACTATCACTATATTGATAATATCTTATCCTTGTTCATAAAGGTTAGCTAAACCTTTACAGTTCTCTTATGAACTTCTCATGCTTTCACATGAGTCCAGACTATATCACCTACCTAAACATAATTTATAACTAATCTTAAACTATGTTTAGGTAGCCACCCACTTCCACTACCAATAACTTATAGTGTACGGTATTTCTACCTAGTCGTTGAACCTTATCCTATTCAGATCTTGGCTGCTGATTATCCATTATTAAAACACTTAGGATTTAACCATATGTCATCCAACTAATTTTTTTTACTTTCGTAACCTTCACACTCACCCTTATTTCATAATCATGTTGTGGTTTAGTTAGCTTTAGGAACTTCCAGCAATTAGAGTGGTTTTCTATGCAAATTGCTTTACATAGGGGGCATTTAGTTAAAATTTCATTACCCCTTTAATTTATCCTAATATACAAAAAGAGTATTTAATAATTAATTCACCTCCTATCGATACTCTTTTTAATTTTTAGCAAATCCAACATACTCCAAAATTATTTTAATTAAGTTTTTAACATATATTAATTTTATATAATATCTCATAATTTGAATTAATTGACATTGATATTTTAAAATAATGCTGAATCATCTTTAAATCTAAGAGGGTTCAGCTTAAAATAATTTTTCTTTAATTACTCCTTTACCGCTCCAGCTGCAACACCGCTAAAAATATATTTTTGGAATATAAAATATATTACTACTGTTGGAATCATAACAACTATTGTTGCCGCACTTAACTTAGGCATAGAAGATGTCTGAGGATTCTGTACATAATTAAACAGTAAAGTACTTAATGTACGGTGCTCTACCCCTGGCATATATAGGAAGGGAATATACATGTCATTTAAAACATCAACAGCCTTAAGTATGCCAAGTGTTGCTGTTGCTGGAATAACCATAGGGAATATTATTTTCCAATATATAGTAAAATATGATGCCCCATCAATCATAGCACTTTCGTCTATAGAAAGAGGTATCTGTTCCAAAAACTGATTATAAATGTATATTTGCATTAAATCAGCGCCTATATATATAAATATTGGTGCAAGTAACGTATTATAAAGTTTTAAATCTGTCATTATTCCAAATCTAGATATTTCAGTAACAGTACCTGGTATTATTAACCCTATCAAAAACATAGCATAATATACTTTTTTTAATTTAAAATCAAACCTAGTTAAACAATATGCGACCATAGTACTTAAAAGAGAGTTTACTATTACAGTAACTATTACTAATATAGCTGAATTTTTCAATGCAACAAAAACTTGACCATTTTTAAAAACATTCTTGTAATTATCAAGCATTAAACTTGTAGGAGGTTTAAGAGCTGATTCTGACCCTATTTGAGATAGAGTTTTAAATGATGCAAAGAATGTAACTAGCATTGGCATAATTACTATTACTGCAATAAAAACGAATATTACAAATTTTAATACATCACCACTTTGAATTGATTTCTTTCTTTTTATTTTCTTAGTCTTTTTTTCAATTGAAGTGTTCGTACTATTTTTTTTCTCCAAATTAGCTTCCATTAATATCACCCCTTCAATTTAAGTAGTTTCTTCTGAACAACTGAAATTACTATAATAATCATCATTAAAACTACAGCCATAGCTGATGCCTTTCCAAAACTTGAATATTGGAAGGCTGTTTTAATAGTCTCTATTGTAAATGTACTACTAGCATTTCCGGGCCCTCCACTAGTCATAACATATGGAATATCAAATATCATCAAAGCTCCTCTTACATTTAAGAATAATATTATTTCAACAACTCCTTTAATATTTGGTAATACTATATGATAAAACTGTTTAAAGCTACTTGCCCCATCGATAAGAGAAGCTTCTACCATATCAGTTGGTAATGACTGAAATGCTGCTAAAAATAATATTATATGAATCCCTGAAAATTTCCATAATGAAACTACAGCAAGAGACATATTAACTATTTTAGGATCACTTAGCCATGAAACCTCATTCATATGTAAAAGTTGTAGAAAACTATTTAACACTCCATTCTCTGAACTATATAAGAATGAGAACATACATGCAACAGCAACACCATTAATTACATATGGTAAAAATACAATGGTTTTAAAAGCTTTACAACCTCTAACTCTATTATCTAATAAGAATGCAATAAAAAGTTCTACTGGTATAAATAATAAGTGGAAAATAAAATAAACACCATTATTTTTTAATGAAGACCAGATTTCTGGAGAATCAAAAAATATTTTTCTAAAATTATCTAACCCAACAAAATTTTTTGTATCGCTTAATCCATTCCAATCTGTAAAACTTAATCCCATCAATTTTACTAATGGAAATAACATAAATACTATCATTAATACTGTAGGTATAACTAAAAAACTAAATAATAACCTATTCTTTTGTGCATCTTTTCTATTAATTGCTAGCACAATATCCCTCCAATCTTATTTGTAAAAAAAGAATAAAGTATCCAAAGGTACCTTATTCTTCTTAAATTTAACTACTAGTTAGCAGCTTTTGCTTTCTTCCATTGGGCATTTAAGTCATCTACCATTGAATCAAATGATGTACCTGCAGCCATTTTTTGTCCTATAGCTTTAACATCGAATTTCATTGCATTCATAACCTTGTTATAAGCATCATCATAGAAAACTGTTACTGGCTTTACATCTATTCCTTTAAAAGCTTGTTCAAAGAATTCATTTTTGTACTCTAAGCCTTTAACTGTAGGTTTTACCCCTTGTGAAGCCATTAAATCAACATAGTAATCACTTGCGAAGAACCACTCAAGAAATTCTTTTCCTGCTTCTTGATTCTTGGAAGTCTTTGAGATTCCCCACATAAACTCAGTTGATGCAGTTGTATAGAATGGATCAGAAGTAGTATTTCTTGTTGGTAGTAAGAATACCCCTATATTTTCATCCTTCCCACCAGCTTGGTTGTATTGATCTTTATACCAAGAACCAGATGCTATCATTGCTCCTTCTCCAGCTGCAAACATTGCTCCTGCTTGATCCCATCCATATCCCAATGCATCATTTCCACATACTTTAGCATCATATAATTTTTGTATTTTATTATATGATGTGTTAAATGGTGTTCCTTTTGAGAATGGTGCATCTTCTGTAGCCATTTTATTGTAAATTTGGCCATCACCAGCCTCTAGCATAGGCATATATTCGTTAAATGGATAATCTACCCATGAATCTTTAAGACCTAATAAAAGTGGTGTATATTTACCTCCAGCTTTTATAGTTTCAGCTACTTTAATAAATTCATCCCAAGTTTTAGGAATCTCTATATTGTACTCTTTGAAAATATTCTTATTGTAATATACAAACTCATTAAATACGGCTTGCGGAATACCTATAACATTTCCATTAACCATTGTTTCCTTAGCATATATATTATTTTCAACTGCCTTTAAATCATTTAAAGGTACCATAGTATCTGCATATAATGATAAGTTTGCTTGTCTTACTGGAAATACATCCGGCAATTCTCCTGCTGTATTTCTAATTTTCATTGTATTGTCATATTCTGTTTTTGCAACTAATTCAACTTCAATATTAACATTTGGATGATCCTTCTTATAAGCTTCTGCTAAATTTTTTGTTTCTGTCATATACTTATAATCACCTTCACCCCAAGTTGCAAGTTTTAATGTAACTTCCTTTTTTGAATTAGGACTATTTTTAGAACATCCAACTGTAGCTAAACCAAATATGCTTACTCCTGCAACCATAAAACATATTTTTCTTTTTAAGCCTTTACTTAACATATTATCTCCCCCTTAATTCTTTATATCCTATTGTAAACATTAAAATAAACCTACTAAATGCTTACAATTATATTTTAAACATTTAGTAAGTTTATTTTAATGATATTATTTAACTGTTTTTTGATTTATATTGTCTTCGTTTAAATTACATTATTTACATATAGTAGAACAATGATATTTATTAATTTTTTTTTGATTTATATTACTTTTCTTTTGATATACCAACTTTTATAGCTTCAAACACCCTTTCAATTAAATAACTACTTATTAATCCGTATATCCCCATAAAAAATAACATTATCACTGGTTTAAATAAAAGTAATGCTATTAATAGAGCTAACACTACTACATTTATAATACTTATAATTATATTTTTATATGCTAAAATTACAGCATTAACTATTATATCCGTAATATTCATAGTGGTTCTATCAATTAATGAGAATATATAATTGCTTATAAGTAGAATTTGAAAAATTATAAATATATGAACATACTGTAACCATACATAGTTGCCCTTAAAACTACTTATTCTAGTCATATTATAAATACCCATACATAACATAATGGTTATAATTGTTCCTAATATAGAAGCTTGTCTAATATTTTTCTTATAAGCTTTAAAAAAATCACTATAAATTTTATAACCTTTTCCACTGATCTTAGAGTTATAAACACTGTATAGTGCAGTAGTTGATGCTCCAATAGTAACTATAGGTATACATCCAATAATCCATAATATATTTAACATACATGTTTCGTATATTAATTCACAAATCTTATATATTGGTCCATCATAACTAAATATTCCTTTCATATATATTACCTACTTTCATTTTTTTATTTTTATACTGTAGGGGACTTAATCCTACAATTTTTTTAAAGGTTCTACTAAAATGTTCAATATTATGATATCCAACACTATCACATATTTCATATATTTTCATATCTGTTTCCTCTAAAAGTTTTTTAGCATTTTCTATTCTAACATTAGTTAGATATTTAATAAAATTATCACCAAATTCTTCTGTGAATATTTTACTAAAATATATCTTGCTAAAGCCTATCTGTTTACTAACTGACTCTAAAGTTATATTTTTTGAATAATTATTTAATATATACTCCTTAGCCTCTTTTACTACATTACTTTCCCTTTGCTTATTATGTTTCAAATAAGAAATAACCTTAGTTAAAATCTCTAGTACCCAATTTTCTATTTCCTTAATTGTCTCAAATTTTCTTATCTCATTATATAAATCTATTTCTTCTCCAATTACATCCTCTAAATTATTATCTTCATCTTTTATTACGTATTGAACCATCATTAATACAATTTCTAAATAATAAATATATCCATTATCAAGTTTATCTTTAAAGGATAACTTCTGTATATTTAAAATTTTCTTCATCTCTTCCAAACATCTTTTTTCATTTAGCTCGTCGATAGATCTAAGAAGCCCGTTACTTTTATCCATTTCTCTAATAATTTGTTGAGTCAAGTTATTATTTTTATTCTTTTTTATCTTATTTAATTCTTCCACATGTTCTGAAAAAATGTCTTTTCCTTTACCAAAAATAAACCTCATCTTTGCATTTCTTTGAGCTTCATTAAATAATATATTTGTTTCTTCAACTTTACTTATAAAACCACTAACCCCTACAGTAATACCTATATTTAGAAATGTACAAAGGGCATATCTAATTTTCTTTAAAATATTTCTTAATCTATTATTTAGATTTTCACTACTATCATCTTGAAAACTAAAAAATGTTACATACTCCTTAGGTGATCTAGCCAAAATTTCTCCATTATTTATTGTACTAAATACTTGCATAACAGCATTTTCGAAAGAAGATATAAGGTCCTGGAAGTCATCGTTACTATATCTACTCTTAATAAGATTAAAATTATCAATAATAATATAACAACATACGTAGTTATTACCATATAACCTTAATCCACTCTCCCTTAACTCTTCAACATTTAAATCTCCAACTAAAAGCCTACTTTTAACCTTCTCCTTATCTATTTTTTTCTCTTTAACAGTTTTTTGTTTTTTTGATGTACTAGTCATATTAAGTACAGTGTGTAATATTTTTTCCATATCCATTTCAGTTTTTAGAGTATAATCATCTATACCTAGCTTAAAGGCCTTTCTTACAAACTCATAATCGTCATAAGCACTTAAAACCAAAAATTGAATATCATTGTTAAACTTTTTTGTTTCTTCTATTAACTTAATGCCATTAATACCAGGCATATTAATATCCGTTATTACTATATCAATATCATTACATTCTCTAATTATATCCAGCGCTTTTGAGCCATCAGCAGCCTCCAAAATTTCATCAAATCCATACTCTTGCCAATTAACTTGAGTTTTTAAAGCAAGCCTAACAATAGGTTCATCCTCAACTAAAAGCATTTTATACATAATCATTACCTCTCTCTTTAATTGTTGGAAGTATGAGAGTTACCCTAGTAAACTTATTTTTTTTACTATCTATTTTGATTCCATACTCATCTCCACAATTTAATTTAATACGCTTTTCAGTATTCTTAATTCCAATTCCATTAAGACTTGTCTTAGATTTATTATGGTTTTCAAAAACCTTTGTAATATCCTCCTCATACATACCTACACCATTGTCTATTACTTCTATAATAAGCTTATCTTCTTTTAAGTATCCCTTAATAATTATATCCTTACTTCCCTCTAACTCATTTAATCCATGAACAATTGAATTCTCTACAATAGGCTGCAATACTAATTTAATGATATATAAATCTTGTAACCCTTCATCAAAATCCATTATAAGATTGAAATTATCTCCAAATCTAACTCTCATAATTTCAGAATAGCTAGTTATATATTGTAATTCTTCTCTTATTGTAATAAAGCTAGAATCACTTTTAAATGTCAATGCCAAAAGCTTCATAAATGAATCAGTTACACTTCTTATATTGTCAATCTTAGATATGGTAGCCATCAATTTGATAACGTTTAATGTATTGTATATAAAATGTGGATTAATCTGTGCTTGAAGCACCTTTATCTCCTGCTTTGATCTTTCTTTCTCCTTTAAATCTCTTTCTATCATCAATTCCTTTATATTATTAATCATTTTATTATAATTAATATTAAGCTCTTTAATCTCGTAAATATTACTTTCAATATTATTAATCTCATCTAATTTACCATTTTGTACATTATCCATTTTTTTCATTAAACTTTTTATAGGATTTATTATTTCAGTAAAAAATATCTTACAATATATAAGATATAGTAAAATTATAATAAAAAATATTAATAATAATGTATTCATAGCATTTGATGTGTCCTTTGTAAGGTTATTATAATCAATAATATTTATAATTTTCCAATCTAATTCATTTGCTGAATATGTGGTGATATATTTAATTCCATTTTTTGATCTATACTTATAATAATCTAGTTTATTTTCAATTGCTAAATTAATATAATCTATATCCTTAACATTCTCTCCTATTAATTCCTTATATGGTGCAATTACAATTTTTCCGTTTGAATCAGCAATTATCATTTCTCCTATTTGCGTACTAGAAAATTTTGAACATATAGACTTTAAAACATCATTTTTCATTTCAAAACAAATAAGATCTGTACTTGTATTAGAATAATTAATGCTTGGACTAATTCCAAATAAAAATTCTACAGTATTTATACTTTCAGGTCTGAAATCGTTTAAATAAACTACTTTATCCTTGTTATCTATACACTGCTTATATAATAAATTATTTTTAATGCTAGATTTTCCTTTATAAAAGGGCTCTTTATACTTTACTTCTCTTCCATCCTTAGATAAAAAAGTAATGGAATTTACTTCTCCCAAATAGGCAAATAAATAGTCTAGTTTAGAATTTATTTGCCTTGATAATTCTAGTTTCTTTACTGCATCCTCTTCATAATAAGCATTATTTACAAGTCCTAATAATTCCTCATCTGTAGAAACCTTGGCAACAGAGAGTGACATTCTTTTAAACTCATTCTTGAAATCAATAGATAATTGTTCCATAATTTGCTGTACCTTTTCATTATAATTATATATTAATATATTTACATACAATCTATTAAAAATAAGAGTTATAACTATGACTGGAATAATTATAAATAACATAAAACTAACTATAAACTTTTTTGACATATTTTTATTAGTAAACATATAAACCTCATAATACTTTATTTTATACTTAATAAATTAATTGCTTATATTATTAATTCTATAATATTTTTACATTTACTTCAATTATAACCTTAAATTTCTTTATTTATCTAGTTTACGAAAAATTCCCTTCACTAGATGATAAGATAGTTGTCTATTCTTCTGCTTTATCATGCACAAAATTACCTTTACAAACATGGATTGAATATGTTAAAGGAATGCTTCTTGGTCTTTCTATAAGAAAAAATGCCAAGATCACCTCGAAAAGTAGGAAAAGAATTTAAAAACGTGGTATTAGTAATGATAAGGACTAAAAATATACTTATTCATAGTATAATTCCCTTTGTTTATACTAAAATGAAATAGTACAAAGAAAGGGAGGTTATATTTATATAACCTCTTATATATTATTTATATTATTTGTAAAAATAGTTATAATTTCCTATAATAAAGATATAAACTAATTAGCAATAATTAGTTATCTATTATAACAAGGAGGACATGTAAATGAAATATTTTATTAAAATCATTTTACTTATGGGTATATCATTACTTTTACTAATAGGGTGTAGTTCTACAAAACAAGAAAAAACTATAGATAATTTCATTAATAAGTTAATATCTGTAAAGACTTATGAAAATATTACTTCTTCTGAGGCTGATAAGTTTATAGATGAATCAAAAGCAATTTTTGAAGAAGATTTAACAGAAGATGCATTCAGTACTTTAATGTCTAATAGAATTCCTTATATTTATTATACTGTTATAAATAAGAATGGTATCAACAATACAACAGATATTAAAATAGTAAAAACTAAAGAAACAAAAAATGATACATATACTCATTATGAGTATAAAGTGTCTTATAAGTTAAAATCAGGTGATAAATCAATAGACATGACAGATTATATGGTTTTTAAGGTGATGAAAGATAATACTTCTATTATTGATGAGGTTTATGTATTAGATAAAACAAGTAGCATTTTTAGTGAACATAAAACTATATCTCAATAGTAAAAATTATTAAAATAAATTAGTTTTACATTAAGATTAGAATAATGTTTATACATTATATTTATATCTCGTAAATCAACAAATTACTCTAACGGAGGCAAATAAAAAAATAGACATATTTAAGTTTACTTATTTCCTCGATCCGCTCCAAGTCAAGTCAAACTTACATATGTCCACATAAAAATTGAAGGTACGGAAAGTATAAAATAAATCTACTTTTCCACATTTAATTACTAAAAACCTTATATAATCAAATTTTCAAAGCTTTAAACTTTTAGAGATTAAATAAGTAGGGCATATACCCTACTTATTTTGTATTAATTTAATTTTGAGTTAATTAAATTTACAACTTCATTTTTAAAGTTTTCTAACTTTTCTTCTGAATCTTTTAATCCAGTACCTTTAATAGCTACATAAGCTTTCATTTTAGGTTCTGTTCCTGATGGTCTAACTACAAACCACGATCCATTTTCTAAAACAAACTTAAGAACATTTGATTTTGGAAGATTGATTTCATTTTTATCTCCACTTATCGTATTTTCTTCAATGCTTAATTTATAGTCATATTTATTAACTATTTTTATACCATTTAATTCAACAAGCTTTTCATTTCTAAGGGAATCTATACACTTAGATATTTTTTCTCCGCCTTCTTTTCCTTTTAGTTCAAATGATACTAAAGTTTCTTTAAAATAGCCATATTTATCATATAACTCTATTAAACCATCATATAAACTCTTTCCTTGTTCTTTATAGAATAATGTCATTTCTGCTATTAGCATTGCTGCTATTACAGCATCCTTATCTCTTACAAAGTCTCCTGCTAAATATCCATAGCTTTCTTCAAATCCAAAAAGATAAGTTTTGTCTTTATTCTCTTTAAATTCTCTTATTTTTTCACCTATATACTTGAATCCAGTTAAAACTTCTATAAGTTCAATTCCATAAGCCTCTGCAATTTTTTTAGCTCCATCTGTTGTTACTATAGTTTTAATAACAACTCCATCCTTTGGTAGTTTTTCTTCTTCCTTTAAAGCATCTAGAATATATTGAGTTAATAATAATCCTGTTTGATTTCCAGTTAAAACTCTGTATTCACCTTCACTATCTTTTACAACAACACCTATTCTATCTGCATCTGGATCTGTCGCAAATATAACATCTGGATTTTCAGACTTTGCCATTTCTAAAGCTAATTTAAATACTGCTGGCTCTTCAGGATTTGGATATGATGCAGTTGGGAAGTTTCCATTTGGAGCTTCTTGCTCTTTAACCACTGACACCCCTGTATATCCAAGTTCATTAAGTACTCTTCTAACTGGCATATTTCCTGATCCATGAATTGGAGTATATATAACCTTTAAATCTTTCGCATTTTCTTTTACTAAACCTTTTCTTATTGTTAAGCCTTTTACAGCATCTATATAAGCTTTATCTACTGCTTCTCCAATATATACTAATAAACCTTTTTCTAAAGCTTCCTCTTCATTTATTGTATTAATTTCATCAAAACTATTTATTTTATTAACTTCATTTATTATTATATTGGCCTTTTCATCAGTAACTTGGCCACCAAATTCATCATACACCTTATAACCGTTATATTCTTTAGGATTATGTGATGCTGTAACAACTATTCCTCCTGTGCAATTTAAATGCCTTACTGCAAAAGAAAGCATTGGAGTTGGTCTTAAATCCTCATATAAATAAACAGTAATATTATTAGCACAAAGTGTTAATGCTGCTGCCTTAGAAAATTCCTTTGACATATTTCTTGAGTCATATGCTATTGCTACTGAAGGTTTTTCAAATTTATCATTTAAATAATTTGCAAATCCTTGAGTTGCTTTAGAAACAGTATATATATTCATTCTGTTGCTTCCTGCACCAATAATACCTCTTAACCCACCTGTTCCAAACTCAAGATCTTTATAAAATCTATCTTCAATTTCTTTTTCATCTTTTATACTTCTTAATTCTTCCTTAATTATATCATCTACAATATTTGATTCTAACCAATCATTATATTTTTCTCTATACATCGTGCTACCCCTCCTAAAACTTAATAATCAGGTAATATTATACACTAAAAAATTTAATTGTGGAATAAAAAAATGTAAAGAGAGTAAATATTGTATCTCTTTACATTTTTAGTTGTTTTTTTTTATTTCTTTTTACTATCTTCTTCTATTACTCTTACCATATCGTCACTTACAGTTTTTCTTTCATAACTTACTGATGCTATTACAGTAGCTAAATTATCAATTATTGACAACTCAGATGCTACCTCTAAATCTCCAATTCTATAAACATAGCCATCTGCACTTCTATTTACATTTATATCTACATACTTTGGTAAAGTATCTGCTGTACATTCAATTTTTATATGATCTTTTTCCTTTTGTAATACCATTCCTCTTTTATTTAAAGTATCTTCTCCTATATAATGAATAGGAACAGATGATATTATTTTTTTATTTTCTTCTAACTCTTCTAAATCTAAATGAATGATTTTATGTGTTACAGGATCTCTTTGAACACTCTTTATTAAAGTTTTATGATTATCACCATTTAAATTAACATTTAAAATACCATGTTCGCCTTTTTTAGAAATCTCTCTACATAATTCTAATTCTCCCACTTCAAACATAAATCCATTTAAAGTTTTTCCATAAAGTACTCCTGGTACTTTTCCTAATCTTCTTAATTTCTTAGCATTATTAGGTACATTTGCCTCTCTTTTATTTAAATTTAAATTGTTCACAGTACTTCCTCCTATTAATAAGATTCTCCTCAAGTATTCTTGTCATAAATGCTGTTTTTTATTCAATCTTAACTTATTTGTATATTTCTTTTAATATTGTGTAGTATTTTATTGCATAGTTTAAACTAATAAAATATAATATTAATGTTTGTATAAAACTTATGGGATAACCAATAATATTTATAAGAGAGAAGGTGTTCTAAATTGTATAAAATGAATCAATATGAAACTCCTCTTTTTGATGCTCTAAAGGAGTATGTAAATAGAGATACACTACCATTTCATGTTCCTGGACACAAAAAAGGAGTAGGTATAGATAAAGAATTTAAGGATTTTATCGGCGAAAATCCATTTAAAATAGATGTGACAGTTTTTAAACTAGTTGATAGCTTACATCATCCTACTGGACCTATAAAGAAAGCACAAGAATTAGTAGCTGATGCATATGGATCTGATGCTTCATTTTTCTCAATACATGGCACATCAGGTGCTATACAAGCTATGATACTTGCAGTAGTAAATGATGGTGATAAGATAATAGTTCCTAGAAACGTACATAAATCAGTTACTTCTGGTATTATTTTAAGTGGAGCTGTTCCTGTTTTTATGGAGCCTGAAATTGATAAGAAATTAGGAATTGCTCATGGAGTAACTCCTGAAACTGTTGAAAAAACTCTTAAAGAGAATCCAGATGCTAAAGCTGTATTAATTATAAATCCTACTTATTATGGTGTTGCAACAGATATAAAAAAAATTGCTGATACAGTACATAGCTATGATATACCATTAATAGTAGATGAAGCTCATGGTCCTCATTTAGCTTTTTCAGAGAAGTTACCTATGTCAGCATTAGAAGCTGGCGCTGATATTTGCGCACAAAGTACACATAAAATAATAGGCTCATTAACTCAAGGCTCTTTATTACATGTTAAAAGTAAATATGTTGATCCTAAGAGAATTCAACAAATTTTAAATTTAATGCAGACAACTTCTCCTTCTTATATAATAATGGCATCTTTAGATTGTGCTAGAAGACAAATTGCATTAGAAGGAAAAGATTTACTTGAAAAAACAATAGAACTTTGTAAGTACACTAGAGATGAAATAAATAAAATTCCTGGCTTCTATTGCTTTGGAGAAGAAGTTTTAGGAAAACCAGGTTCATATTCTTTTGATTCAACAAAGCTTACTATTTCTTCTAGAGAACTTGGAATTACAGGCTTTGAACTTGATATGATACTTGCTGATAAATACCATATACAAATGGAATTATCAGACTTCTATAATGTTTTAGCCGTTGGTTCCTTTGGAGATACTAAAGAAGGTATGGATAGATTATTATCTGCACTTAAAGAAATATCTAATGAGTATTATGGTAAGAAAGAGCCTGTTCAAGACTTCTTAGATATTCCAGCAATACCAAGAAAAGTCCTTAATCCAAGAGAGGCCTTTTACAGTGATAAAATCTCGATTCCACTAAATGATAGTATAGGTAAAATTTCCGGTGAATTTTTACTTGCTTATCCTCCTGGAATTCCTGTTCTTTGTCCTGGAGAAGAAATAACTCAAGAAGTTGTAAACTATGTTCATGATTTAAAAAGAGCTAATCTTTATGTCCAAGGTACAGAGGATTTAACTGTTGAAAATATTAAAATAGTTACAAAGTAAGAAAAAGGTAATTTGATTTTAAAATCAAATTACCTTTTTCTTATAATCCTAGATATTCTTCTAAAGTTAAATCATTATCTTTAAAATTTTTACTATGCTCTACTCCAATATATCTAAAGTGCCATGATTCATGCATATATCCAGTCTTCCACTCTTTTCCTTCTGGATATCTTAATATAAATCCATATTTATAACTATTATTTTTTAGCCATTCTGCTTCTTTGGTATATTTAAAGTCGTCTTTAGCCCAAAGAGATTGATCTAATCCTCCAATATCAAATGCAAGTCCTGTTTGATGCTCACTAAATCCAGGCTTCGCAGAAAAAGTATCTGTAGGATCTTGTCCATAAGTTGAAACATAGCTCCAATATAATCTATCTTGGCTCCAATAGCTTCTATAAGTTGAAAAAGCATTAAGATAAATTCCTTCCCTTCCTGCATCAGCTTTCATACTTTCAAAAGCCTTTCTAGCTTCTGTACTTTCTCCTGGTGCAGAGCTGTCAGGAAGTCCAAATTCTTTATTTACAATTAAAATTCCATTTATATATTTAGGCTCTCTTAAGCTTGCATCTTCACTTGATTTTTTTTCATAAGTTTCTTTTATTTTTCTTTCATTAGCAACCTTTTTTGTTTCAGTTATGTAACTATTCAAGGAATCTAATGTCTCTTTAGCTTGTTTATACTTTTTCTCATTATATAGGGTATCATACTCATCTTTAAGCTTATTGACCTTATCCATTTCATCATTACTAAATCCTTGAAGATTTTCATCGTTTATATTATTGAATGTTTGATCTAACTCTATTTGATTAGCTGCACTTAATTCATTTATAGTAGCTTTTAATTTTGATATTGAATCTTCTATTTCTTCATTAATACCATTAGATAACTTTTTTTCTATATCATCTATCTTATTTTTTATTTCATTTGATTTTTCTTCTGTAGTGTATATATTATTAAAAATATCTTTTATATATTTATAATCATTTATGGATTCCATTTGCAAATTAAATCTTTCATTTGCCTTTGCTTCTTTTTTTAGTAAAGCAAAATGCTTTAATTCAATAGGAGCATAAAGAAATACTCCTATAATTATACCAAAAACAACTACTGACACTATTCTTCTTTTTATAATCTGTTTTCTTCTTAAAACATTCTTTCTTCTTTTATTAATATTTTTATTCAATCTCTAACTCCTCCATCACTATTTAAAATTATAACAAAAAGCATATTATGTTAAAATACATTTTCATTATAAAATCTAAATAGTAGCTCTTTTGTATAATTAATCTTTAAATATTAAAAAATATGATAGATAAATATTTATTTATATTTTAACATAGCTTTAATTCTTTCTCTTAATCCCTTATCTAATGAGTATTCACTTAAATAATGAAGCTTACTATTTATATCATCATCATTAAAATCCAATGAATAATATGTTATAGCTGCATCTATTCTTAAAAAATCATTAACTTTTTCTATAGAAACAATTTTTGGATCTTCTTCTTCAATTCCCATTATTTCTTCTAGATTAATAAAACTTTTACCCATTGCAATTGCTTTTAAAAAGTTTAAATGACCTTTAGTAAATCTCTCTGCAGCATTAATTAAATGTTTTAAAGTTTTATAAGCATTTTCTATTTCTCCATTCTTTACAAAAGCCTTATAAAAATGTTGTATTAAACCAATAACTTGATTGTTTTCTTTAATTTGAGACATAAATCCTAAAATAACAATTTTATTTTCATCATTGAATGCAATAAGATTATTCATTATAGAATTTACTATTTCTTCAGTTTTTACTCCTTCACTAGCTAATTTACATAATAAATTTGTAGCCTTTAAGTTTAGGTTTGAATTCCTTTGAGAAATTCGTTCTAATACTGGAACTGCATCTTCTTTGTAGCTATAAATTATCATTAAAACAGAATTTTCTACAGCTACTCCCCATTCTCCTATTTCATCGTACTTATCTATGAATCTACTTGGCTTATGTATTTTCCTATTTAAATAATTAGGTAGTTCCTTTATATAATTCTTACCAATATTTTCAGCTGCTTCTCTTGCAGCAATTTTAACTTTATCGAAATCATCATATAATTCAATTACTTTTAAAATTTCACTGGAAATTAATTCCTCTATTTCTTCCTTAGACAATTCAATTTCCTCTTTTAAATTTGTATTTTCTATATCTTTTATATTTTCAATAATATTTTTTTCTTCTATTAATGTATCTACATCTTTTTCCTTAATATTTATGTCATTTATTTCTTCTTTTTTCCTATACTCATATTCACTTTCTATTTTATCATCAGTATCCTCATAATCATAATCATACTCATAATCATCTTCATAATTTTTTCTTTTTATTTTTTTTAAAATATCTAATATTCCCATAGTTATTCTCCTTCCAAGTCAATATCACTTATAACCTCTATTCCATTATTTTTAAGGATAGCTGTTGTTATTCCCATTCCTTCTATCTTTTTTCCATTAAAATTACCATCATAAATATAATTAACACCACAAGATGGACTTCCATCCTTCAAAATGGCTTTATTTGCATTAGTTAATTTAGCTATATTTAAAGTTTCATATGCTCCCTTTAAAAACTCTTCTGTAACATCTGCATTATCTTTAGTTAGAACCTTATGATTACCATTTAAAACCCCTTCTGAATTTCCTTGTATTTCTGCTGGAGTTCTAGGTGTAGGAAGTCCTCCTAGTTGTTCAGGACATACCAATATAGCTTTTCCTTCTCTAAAAAGATCTACACACTTACTATTTAAGTTATTTCCACCACTATATTTACAATTAACACCACATAAACAACCACTTATAAGATACATATATACACCTCTTTTCTATATAATTATAACATAAAAAGAGACTCTAAAAAATGAGTCTCTTTATATATTAATATTATTTTAATTATTATTTTATTTTAAAATTACTATTGTAACACCATCTCCACCTTCACCATATTCACCTAACCTATAGCTTTTTACATGTGGATGTCTCTTTAACATATCATTTATAGCTTTTCTTAAAACTCCTGTTCCTTTTCCATGAACTACTGTTACTTCGCCTAAATTAGCCATATATGCTTCATCTAAATACTTATCAGCTTTGTAACAAGCTTCTTCTGAATCCATCCCTCTTAAATCAACTCTATTTTCTATTGATTTTAAATTTAACTTAAGCTCCCTTTTCCTCTTTTCTTTTTTAGCTGGAGTATTGTTAATTTTTCTTAAGTCTTTTAGCTTAACATTTATTTTCATTATACCTGCCTCTACTTGAACTTCTCCCTTTGAATCAGGCATTGAAATTATAATTACATTTTGATTTAAAGAAGGTAAGTATGCATCCATACCCAAAGTTACTTTTTCAATAGCTTCTCCTGTATTTTCTCTTGATTTATAAAGTGATTCTTCTTTCTTTTCTAAACTATCCTTAAGCTTCTTTCTTTCTTCCTCTAATCTTGCTCTACCACCTTGAGCAATTCCTAACTTTTCAAGTTCTCTCATAGCCTTTAAAGTTTCATCTGCTTCATCTTTAGCCTTTGCTATGATATCCTTTGCTTCTCTTCTTGCTTCGTTGTAAGCTTTATCTCTTACTCCTTCTAACTTCTTGAACTTTTCATCATACTTCTTTTTAAGCTCTTCAGCCTCTGTTTTTATTCTTTTAGCTTCTCTTGCATCTCTATTTGCTAAAATACTTTTTTCTTGTAAATCTCTTATTAAGTCTTCAAACTGAAGATTTTCTGAAGAAATATTACTTTTAGCTTTATTTATTACATCATCTTGAAGTCCTAATCTTTTTGAAATTTCAAATGCATTTGATTTTCCTGGCACTCCTATTAAAAGTCTATAAGTAGGTCTTAATGTTTCAACGTCAAATTCTACAGAAGCATTTTCAATTCCAGGTGTTCTTAATGCATATCCTTTTAACTCACTATAATGTGTTGTAGCAATTAATCTAGCTCTTTTCTCTCTTAATGTGTCTATTATCGCTATTGCTAATGCTGCCCCTTCAACAGGATCAGTCCCTGAACCTAATTCATCAAATAAAACTAAAGAACTATCATCTGCTTCCTTCATTATTTTTACTATATTAGTCATATGAGATGAAAAAGTTGATAATGATTGCTCTATACTTTGCTCATCTCCTATATCAGCAAATATTTTTGTAAAAAAGCTTATACTTGAAGCATCCTTTGCTGGTATTAGAAGTCCACTTAATCCCATTAAATGTAGTAACCCAACGGTCTTCAAAGTTACTGTTTTCCCTCCAGTATTAGGACCAGTAATCATTAATGTATTAAATTCCTTACCTAAATATACATCAGAGGGTACAACTATTTTAGTATCGATTAATGGATGTCTACCATGAATTATATCAAAACTTTTATCTTCATTAACTTCTGGACAAATTCCATTTAAACTTGAACCATATTTTCCTTTTGCAAATATAAAGTCTAATTCAGTAAGTATTTTATAATTACTTTCTACTGTTTCGATATTTTCAAAAACTCTATTAGATAAATCCATTAATATTCTTTCAATTTCAGCTTTTTCTTTAAGTTTAAGTTCTTTAATTTCATTATTTAAATTAACAAGGCTCATAGGCTCTATAAACAATGTTGCTCCAGTTGAACTTTGATCATGCACAAGTCCCGGAACTGAACCTTTGTACTCAGCTTTTACAGGTAAAACATACCTATCTCCTCTCATTGTATATAAAGCATCTTGTAAATACTTCGCATTTGATCTTACAATTCCATTTATCTTATCTCTTACAGACGAATTTTTATCTTTTAAGCTTCTTCTTATTCCATTTAACGTGCTACTTGCTCTATCACTTATTTCCTCTTCAGAAATTATAGACATTTCTATAACATCTTCAAGATTTTTGATTGGAGTTAGTATGTACGCTAAATCCTCTAAAACTATATGAGGAACCTCATCATCTCTTCTAGATATATATTCCTTAAATCTTCTTGAGCATTTAAGCATTCCACAAATTTTTAATAATTGTCCTGCTGATAATACTCCACCCTTTTTAGCTCTTTCTACTCCATCCTTTACATCAAATAACCCTTCAAAAGGTGGATTTCCCTTTGTTATTAATAAATCTAAGGCCTCATTACTTTCCTTAAGTTTGTTTTTAACTTCAAATACAGTATCATAAGGTCTAAGGCTCTCTATAAGTTCTTTTCCTCCAGATGTTACTGCATATTCTTTTAATTTTTCTTTTATTTTATTAAATTCTAATACTCTAAGAGTTCTTTCTTCCATAATATCTCCTCTTCGTTACCCTAACCTTTAATTTTATTTAATAAATTAGCTATGCTTCTATTAAAATTATTATAGTTATAAGTAGCTAATAATGCTGAAATTAGTACATATAAATTACCTATAACTGCAAATGTATTAATTGCAATCTTATTATCATTTTCTTTAATTAATATAGCTAATAAAAATAATGTTACTCCTATTGCAATCATCATAATTTGCTTTTTCCAAAGGCTTTTTAATAATTTAATACCTTCTCTTCTATATTCAACATTTACATTTACTATTTTAGTATTTTTATTAAATTTCCTTGTTCCTAATATAACTAGTAAATTTAATAATACTACTCCTAAAATTAAATACTTAATTAATGTAATGCTCATATTTTCCCCTCTATTCTATTCCTCTTCTATAGTGCCCTTTTGTATAATTATTAGTATTAACTTTTTCTTCTCCTCTTATCATTTTAAGTACTTTTTTTACTTCATTAGAGTTCTCATCCCTAAGCTCTACTCTAAAGGAATTTATTCCAAGGCTTTTTAAATCGTCTTTTTCTTCAATAAGATTTAATGGGTGTGGATTTAAGATATAACTTCTACAAAATATATCTGTCATGACTCTAAACTTTACATTCATCCTATCAATTAATGTAAATTCATCTCTTGTACATGCTAAATTACAATCATTACAAGAGGATTTTTCTCCAAAAGTACTTCCTATTGGGCAATATTCACTTATCATAAGCTCAGTTTTACCATATATTATCCCTTGTACATTCCCTTTATTTCTTTTTAGCATATTTTTAATTTCTTTTCTATTTAATTCTAAACTAATGGTAGGAATATCAATTTCATTTTGATAGAACTTTAAAGCTTGTGAATTAATTATATTTAATTTATAGTCACCTATAATAGTCATTTCATTTTGGTATTTACGAATTACCCCTACATTAACAGTTACAATACCCTTAATATATTCTTTAGCTTTTTCTATTATATTTATTACATTCTTAAATTCACTTTTTATTATATTTGGAACTTTTAAGTATATATTAATCTCTTTATTCTGAGATACTTCAATTAAATCTTTGATTTGTATAGCATCCTTATCTCTATTAAATATATCAACTATTATATCTTTTATACCTTCTTCTATTAAAGTATTAAGCTGCTCTTTTGTAATACATTGATATATTATATCTAAATTACTAAGGTTATTTTTTATTTCATCAGTTTTCTCTATCTTATTAGGTCTTTTTCTTCTAAAAGACTTCGTAATAGATTTTTGTATTCCTTCTAATGCTTCTCTTCTTAAGTTATTTAAATCACTAACTCTTATAAATCCATCCTCAAAATCTGTAAAATTAACTTCATCTATTTTAAAAGCACAGTCTCCTGATTTGCTTAGAGAATCTACTATTCTATCTTTTTCTAAAGGCCTTTTTTCTGCTTTTTCAACAACTTCACCTAAAAACTCATAATCCTTATTATCATAATTTATTGTTATTTTTAACGGTTCAGAAACCTTAAATTTAACATTTGCTTTTAATGATATTTTTCTGTTATATGGTTTAATTGAGTCTTCTAGAGAATCAAACAGCTTTTTATCTAAAGATTTAAATATGTCATCTCCAGCTTTGTAAGCAGTTGGGAATATTTTAACTCTTTCCCCTCTTTTAGCTTCTTTCACTTCATTACCATTACTTATAATTTTATTTATTGAAAATCCACTTTCTCTAAATCTAAAACCATCACCTAAGGAAATATCTTCTTTTAAAACTATTTCTCCATTCTTTTCAATTTTACCTAGTGGTACTCCAGTATTTCTTGGATGTTTGAAGCTCATCATATCCATACCAACATTTTTATGTAAATAAGCTTTAGAAAATCCACCTCTATTGAATAGTTGTAATAATTCTCTTTTACCTTTGCTAACATTATATTCTGTGCTATATAATTCCTTTTCTACAGCCTTCTTATAATTTTCAACTACACCTGCAACATACTCAGGTCTTTTCATTCTTCCTTCAATTTTTAAAGAATATGTTCCAGAATCTATAATATCCTTAATATCTTCTATTGTACAAGTATCTTTAGGGCTTAAAAGATAAGCTTTTCTTTCTCCAGACTTATTTCCTTTTAATGTGTACTCCATTCTGCAAGGTTGTGCACATCTACCTCTATTTCCACTTCTTCCACCAATCATAGAACTCATAAGGCATTGACCTGAATATGATATACATAAGGCTCCATGTACAAATATTTCAGTTTCTATTCCTAAATCCTTAGAAATGTGCTTAACTTCATCTACAGATAATTCCCTTGATAAAACTATTCTATGGAATCCTCTTTCTGTAAAAAATAATGCACCTTCTCCATTATGTATTGTCATTTGTGTAGATGCATGTATTTCAAAATCAGGATAATCTTCTTTTATTCTTTTAAATAAACCTAAATCTTGAAGTATTATTGCATCTACTCCTATTTCATATAAAAATCCTACATATCTAACAGCTTCTTCAATTTCATTTTCCTTTAATATAGTATTTAATGTTACATAAACCTTAGCTCCATAGCTATGTACATAATCTACAGCTTTTATCATATTATCATTATCAAAATTAGATGCATATGCTCTTGCTGAAAACTTATTTCCACCTAAATAAACTGCATCTGCACCTTTATTAATTGCTGCAATAAGACTTTCCATGCTCCCTGCTGGAGCTAAAATTTCAACTTTCTTCATAAATACTTCTCCTAAACTTTAGTTTATTATACTTTTAATCTTTCCTAATTATATATATCATAAATTTTAACCTTTTTCTATTATACTTTAAATAAGTCACTTTCTAAATATATAAAAACAGCTTAATTAGGAAAATCAAGCTGTTTTTATATATTAATTATATCTACTAACTAAACATTCTTAATCAAGGCATTCTTATACTTTTTCTCTGAAGCTAACTTAATTTGTACGTCAATTAACTTCTTTTCTAAATCTAATAATTTATACTTTGAATTTTGCAACTGAAATTTTATTTCTTTATTCCTTAACTTTAAAGCTTCCTTTTCCTCTTTAGTCTTTTTAAAGTCTTCTTCCATTATCTTGCACTCTTCATTAAGTTTAATAAATTTTTCTTTATAGTCTACTTCATTGTTTTTAAGTAAATCATTAGTTACTTTTAAATTCTCCATCTCATCATAATATTTTTCTACCTCTTCTCTTAAGGTTGAGTTTTCATTTTTTAAAGATTCCATCTCATTTTTTAAATTTAGGCTTTCCTTTATTTCTATTTCTTTAACCTTAATTTCCTTTTCTAATTCTGATATTCTTTCCTTTAAATCATTCTGTTCTTGTAATTCTATATCAAGAGATGAAATTTTATTTTTTAACTCTTCTCCCTCTAAAAGTCTCTGATTTAAGTCTTCAATGATTTTGTTTAAACCTTCTATTTCTCTATTGTTATTAAATTGAATTACTTCTGTATCTTCTCTTATTTCTTTTATTCTTTCTTTTAAAGTTATATTTCTTTCTTCTAATGATGTATGTTTTTTCATTAGTCCTTCAACTTCTATATCTGCTTTAAATAATTCATCAGCTATATTTAGTGCAACTAGCGTAGCAACTGCTGTAGAACTTAATTTTCTATTATTGGTCATTATATCTTTTACTTTTCCATCTACATACTTTGCTACTTCTAATAAATACTCTTCGTTTTCTCTTCCTTTTAGATTATATTCAATCCCATTTATCTTAATAGTTACCGTACTCATAATACACCTCATTAACATAATATTTATTATTAATTTAATTTTAACATAAATATTCCAAAGAATGTATAGATAATTATAATCTAATTATAGTTAAAATAATAAAAGATATTTTAGATTTAAAACAACTATCTTAAATCTAAAATATCTCCTTATTTTTTCTATAAGTTCTGTCATTAATAAAAACCCACCACTTACCACTGGAATAACATTAGATATACCTATAACAATTTCTTTTAATAAATTAATAAAGTTGTATTTTAAGAATCTCTTCTTATCATACAACTTTATTAACCTTTTTCTAAATATATTTATTATCTTAGAGTTGCTCCTAATTTATATTCAAGGCTTCTTAATATCTTATCGTGAACTTTGTTAACATCATTATCTGTAAGTGTCTTCTTTTCATCTCTATATGCAATTGCATAAGCTATACTCTTTTTGCCTTCTGGTATTTGAGCACCTTTATAGATATCAAATAGTTTCACTTTTTCAACTAAATTTCCGCCAGCTTTTTTAATAGTATCTTCTATTTCTTGTACTAGCACTTCATCATTTACTAATAAAGCTATATCTCTTGTAACTGCTGGGAATTTTGGAAGTGGTTTATACTTCTTAGTAGTTTCAGCATTATTAAATAATATATCTAAATCTAACTCAGCTAAATAGCAATTTACATCAACACCATAGTTTTCTGAAAGATCAGGATGAACTTCACCTAAAACTCCGGCCTTTGATTTACCTATCATTAAAGCTGCAGTTTTTCCTGGATGATAACTTGTATTTTCTGCTTCTCTAACAAATGTTACTTTATTTAACCCTAAAGCTTCAATTACATTTTCTACTACTCCCTTTAAATCTAAATAATCACAATCTCCATACATACCGATTGTTAGTATGTTTTTCTCAGTTGGAAGAACAGTTTCATCTTCATTTGGTATATATATCTTACCAACCTCAAATAATCTAGCATATTCATTATTTCTTGAGTAGTTTCTTCCTAAAGACTCCATCATAGAATGAATAGTAGTAGTTCTCATAACAGAGTAATCTTCTCCTAGAGGATTTTTAATCTTTACTACATTTCTTAACTTACTATCTTCTTGTAAGTTGATTTTATCAAAAACTTTAGGTGATATAAATGAATAACTAATTGATTGGTTTAATCCACTTGATATCATAGTATTTATAACATCTTCAGTTAATATTTCATTTTTATATTTAGGTTCTCTTTCAGTAGATACCTTAAATATTGTAGTTGGAATCTTATCATATCCATATATTCTTGCAACTTCTTCGGCAATATCTTCTTTGATTTCTATATCTATTCTAAATGTTGGTATATTTATAACTAAATTATCATTAACAACTTCTGTTTTTAAGTCTAATGAATCAAGATATTTCTTCATATCTTCTTTTGCTATTTCAGTTCCTAAGAATTTATTTATCCAGTTAGAATCTACTGTTATACTTCCTTCCTCTTTCTTTTGAGTATATACATCAATAGTTCCTCCAATTATTTCACCGCATCCAAGCTCACATATTAAAACACAAGCTCTATCTATTGCTAAACTTGCAAGATTTGGATCTATATCTTTTTCAAATCTTGATGAACTTTCAGTTCTTAAATTAAGTTTTTTAGAATTAACTCTTATATTTGTTCCATCAAAATTTGCACATTCAAAGATAACTTCAGTTGTATCTTCTTTAATTTCTGAGTTTAATCCACCCATTATTCCTGCTAAAGCTATAGTTTTATCTCCATCTTTTATACATAAGAAACTAGAATCTAAATTTCTTTCAATTTCATCTAATGTTACAAAAACTTCTCCATCTTTAGCTCTTTCTACAACTATTTTACCACTTTCTATTTCTCTTGCATCAAAAGCATGCATAGGTTCACCAAGTTCTAACATTACAAAATTAGTTATGTCAACTATATTATTTATAGGTCTAACCCCTGCCTCTAATAATCTTTCTTGCATCCAAC
Source organism: Clostridium sp. MB05 (assembly GCF_046581255.1). Taxonomy (NCBI): domain Bacteria; kingdom Bacillati; phylum Bacillota; class Clostridia; order Eubacteriales; family Clostridiaceae; genus Clostridium; species Clostridium sp. MB05. The sequence continues at coordinate 2,719,543 of NZ_CP174370.1, forward strand.
CTGGTGATGGCATAACTTTAACATTTTTAACGCCTCTTGCCATATATCTTCTACATAAAGAGTCATTAACTTCAACTTTAAGCTTATCATTAATATTTTCAGAATTTTTTACTTCATAATTAAAGCTAGGCATCTTATATGATGTTCCAAGAGTTGCTGCAGTTTCTCTAGCCATTCCAACTATACTTAAGCAATCTGGTCTATTTGAAGTTATTTCAAAATCTAATATTGATTTATTAAGACCTAAATACTCTTTTATATCCATTCCAAGAGGTGCATCTTTAGGTAATATCATAAGGCCATGAACAGGCTCATCACCAGCTATTCCAAGTTCTTCTTCTGAACAGAACATACCGTTAGATACTACTCCTCTTAGCTTACCTTTTTTTATTTCAGTTCCATCTGCTAGGATTGATTTATGAAGAGCAACTGGTACTACGTCTTCTTCCTTCATATTTGTTGCAGCTGTAACAATTTGAATATTTTCAGCTGATCCTATATCAACTTGACAAACCTTTAATTTATCAGCATCTGGATGTGTAGTTATCTCAACAATTTTTCCAGTAACTACATTTTTAATTGTATCACCTTGAGTAATAACTTCTTCTACTGCTGAACCTGATAATGTTAATCTATCTCCAAGTTCTTTTGCATCTATATTCACTTCAACATAATCTTTTAACCAATTAAATGGTACTTTCATCTCTTTTACCTCCTATAATTAAAATTGATTTAAAAATCTCATATCACTTTCGTATAATAGTCTGATATCATCTATTCCATATTTAAGCATAACCATTCTATCAACGCCAAATCCGAAGGCAAATCCGCTATAAACTTCTGGATCTATACCACAATTTCTTAATACTTGAGGATGAACCATTCCGCAACCTAAAAGTTCTATCCAACCGCTTCCTTTACAAACTCTACATCCTTTACCTTCACAAACAAAGCAAGTTGCATCCATTTCTGCTGAAGGTTCTGTAAATGGAAAGTGGTGAGGTCTAAATTTAGTCTTAACTTTATCTCCAAACATCTTTTTTGCAAAAAGTTCTAAAGTACCTTTTAAATCTGCAAAAGTTACTCCCTTATCAATAACTAATCCTTCCATTTGATAGAATATAGGAGAATGAGTTGCATCAACTGCATCTGATCTATAAACCTTACCTGGTGCTATCATCTTTATAGGAGGTGCTTGATTTTCCATAACTCTAATTTGAACTGGGGAAGTTTGAGTTCTTAATACTAAATTGTCATTTATATAAAAAGTATCTTGCTCACTTCTTGCTGGATGATCTTTTGGAATATTTAAAGCCTCAAAATTATAATGATCTAACTCAACTTCTGGTCCTTCTTCTACTGTAAAGCCCATTGATACAAAGATATTCTTCATACTTTCTAAAGTTAAATCTAGAGGATGTCTCTTACCAATTAAATTTTTCTTTCCTGGTAATGATACATCTATAACTTCAGATGCTAATTTAGCATTTTTTTCTTTTTCTTTAATACCTTTTGCTATTTCTTCAATCTTATCTTCAACTTCTTTTTTTACTACATTTACAAGTTTCCCTACTATTGGTCTCTCCTCTTGAGATAATGCTCCCATACCTCTTAATATAGTAGTTAGTTCTCCTTTTTTACCTAAATATCTAACTCTTATTTCTTCTAATTCTGAGCTAGTATTTACATTTGTTAATTCTTTAAATGCATTTTCTTTAATAGAAATTAACTTTTCTTGCATCTTATATTTCCTCCTTTTTTGATAAAAATAAAAAACTTCGCCCCCTATAAAAGGGACGAAGTACCGCGTTACCACCCTAATTGGTTTATAAATTTTATAAATTTTATAAATTTTATAAATTTAAAACCCAACTCAAATTTAAATAACGGTTAAAACCGCTAGAAACTACTATTACTTTCATCTCTAGGACTCCTGAGGGAACTTCAATATAAACTTCTTTAAAACGGCTTCCAGTCTTAGACCACTTCTCCCTGAAAAGTCCTTTATATCTACTTTCTCATTCTCAGTCTTTATATATTCAATTTACAATCTATTATACAAATAAACTTAGTTAATTTCAATAGTAAGTTTCTAATTATTTCTATATTAGATTTTGTCTTACTTTTTCAAATAAAATTATTGATGTTGCTATTGCTACATTTAAAGATTCTGCTCCTCCAGGCATTGGAATTTTAACTTTCTTATTTGCTAAGTCAAAAAGCTCATTACTTATTCCATTTCCCTCATTGCCTACAGCTAACATTATCTTTCCTTTTAAATCTTCTTCAAAAAAGTTTTTAGATTCTTCAAGAGATGTTGTTACTAAACTAACACCGCTCTCTTTAAGCTTTTTTATAATATTAAATTCTTCATCATCATAAAAAATTGGAACATAAAATATAGATCCCATTGTAGATCTTATTGTCTTATCATTATATATGTCAACAGTTCCTTTTGTTAATATTATTCCATCTACTCCAGATGCATGAGCTGTTCTTATTATGGTTCCTAAATTACCAGGATCTTGAACTTTATCACATACTAAGAAAAATTCACCATTTAAATCTATGGAAATTTGCTTATTTTTTACTACAGCAATAATTCCTTGCGGATTTTCTGTAGAAGCTAATTGTGAAAATAAATTCTTTGATAAAACAAAAATTTTATCCTCTGCTATAATTTCCTTTAATAGAGTACTGCATTCTAATATATCTTCATCCCTTTCGGATAAAACTATAAATTCTATTTCCATATGTGCTTTTGCAGCTTCTTCAATTAAACGAAGTCCCTCTAAAATAAACTTATCCTCTTTTTGTCTAAATCTTCTTTCCTTAAGTTTTTTTGTAGACTTAAATAAATTATTATCTTTACTTTCTATATAAATCAAGAATTTGCACCTCGTTAATTTGATTTAGCTATCATACCTTCTAATCTATTTAAATCCTCAGCTGATCCTATAGCAACAATTACATCATTATTTTCTATTATATCATCAGCTGATGGTGATAAATTAACTTCTTCGTCTCTTTTAATTGCCATAACGTTTATTCCATACTTACTTCTAAGTCTTAATTCATTTAAAGTTTTACCAGCCCATTCAGATAAAACCTGAATTTCCATAACGCTATAATCTGCTGATAACTCTATATAATCTAAAATACTAGCTGAAACTAAATTGTGTGCAACTCTTACTCCCATATCCTTTTCAGGTAGTATAACTCTATCTGCTCCAATTTTATAAAGAACCTTTGCATGTAAATCACTATGACCTTTAGCAATAATATATTTAACTCCAAGTTCCTTAACTAATAATGTAGCCATTACACTTGATTGTATATTATCTCCTATTGTAACTACTGCTACATCAAAATTCCTAATCCCTAAAGATCTTAAAGCATTTTCATCTGTTGCATCTAGTTGTACAGCGTGTGTAACACTATCAGATATTTCTTGAACTATATCTTCATCTTTATCTATTGCTAATACATCATTTCCTAAAGAATATAAAGTTTTTGCTATTGAAGATCCAAATCTTCCAAGTCCTATAATTACAAATTGCTTATTAGCCACTTAAATCCCTCTCCTTAACCAATTAAAATTTTTCCTTCTGGATATTTATATCCAGATTTTTTACCTTTTCTAGTTAATGCCAACATTACAGTAAGAGGACCAACTCTTCCAAAATACATCATAAGCATAATTAAAACTTTGCCAATAGAACTTAAATTTGGAGTAAGTCCTAATGTTAGACCTACAGTTCCAAATGCAGATGTTGTTTCATATAATAAATCTATAAAGCTTGCACCAACTTCAGTATATGATAAAATCATCGTTGCAAATATTACTAATGATGCACCTATAAATAATAAAGTAAATGCTTTATAAACAGCTTCCTTAGTAAATCTTCTTCCAAAACCCTCTGCATCTTCTCTTCCTTTTATTACGGAAATAACTGTTAATACTAATATACCAAAAGTTACTGTCTTTAATCCACCAGCAGTTGAGCCTGGGGATCCTCCAATAAACATTAAAATTACAGTTAAAAATTTACTTGCTAATGTCATTCCACTAGTTGATACACTATTAAATCCAGCAGTTCTTGGACTTACTGATGCAAAAAATGAATTTAAAAGCTTATCTTTAAAATTCATATTTGCTATAGTTTCTGGGTTGGTGTATTCAAATATTAACATTAAAATAGCACCACCAAATATTAATATAGCTGTTGTTATTATAACTAATTTGGAATGAAGCGATAATTTTTTTATTCCTTTAAATTCATATATCTCTAATAAAACTGTAAAGCCTAAGCCACCTATTATTATTAATGCACTTATTACTAAGATAACTACACTATTACTTGAATACCCAACAAGGCTTTTTCCAAATAAATCAAATCCAGCGTTACAAAAAGCAGATATTGAATGAAAAACGCTATAAAAAGTCCCTTTCGCAATTCCATACTCTGGGACAAATTGAGTTGATAATAATAAAGCTCCAAAAAATTGAACTGAAACCGTAAATACTAATACATATTGTACCATTTTTACAAGTCCTTGAATAGAATATGTATTCATAGCTTCTTGCATTACAAGTCTTTCCCTTAGAGTTATTTTTTTACCTAATATTAAAGATATTAATACTGCAAAAGACATAAACCCTAGACCACCAACTTCAATTAAAGTCATAATAACAGTTTGCCCAAAAGTACTCCAATGAGTACTAGTATCTAATGTTACAAGACCTGTTACACATACTGCTGAAGTAGATGTAAAAATAGCATCCAAAAAATTAGTTGGCTTCCCACTACTAGATGAAATAGGTAATGAAAGTATGGTTCCACCTATAAAAATAACTACTAAAAAGCCTAATGCCAATATTTGAACTCCATTTAACTTAATTTTACTCTTTAAACTAAATTGCATATCCTCCACCTCTTAGATATACTAAAATTTTATACTAATTATTATACACTATTTTTAATATATTATTATATTTATCTATAAAAAAAGTCGCCAAGGCGAGCTTGCCGAGCCGTCGATTTCTTTTCTTGCATGTGCATTTCCGAGGCTTGTCTGAGGGAAATCTTGCACACGCACTATATTCATATTTTTTACTCTTTAGGAAATAGCTTTAATAGCTAAATATCTTAGAATAGTTATCCACAATAAATTTAGAAATATAATTTCCTAAAGAGTAAAAAATGCGACCATATGGCCGCAGTAGACTATTTGTTTATTTGGCTTTTTGCTACTTCTACTAAATCTGCAAATGCCTTAGGATCATTTATAGCTATTTCTGATAACATTTTTCTGTTCATGTCTATTCCAGCTAATTTGATACCATTTATGAATTTTGAATATGAAAGACCATTCATTCTTGTAGCAGCATTAATTCTTGCTATCCATAATCTTCTAAAATCTCTCTTTTTTAATCTTCTTCCAACATAAGCATTTCTTAAAGCTCTTATTACTGATTCGTTAGCAGTTTTAAATAATCTGCTCTTTCCACCATAATAACCTTTTGCAAGCTTTAATACTTTTTTATGATTTTTACGTGAATTTACTGCTCTTTTAACTCTTGCCATGTTCCAATCCTCCTACAATCTTATAAATATGGTAATAACTTCTTCATTGCTTTTTCTTGAGTAGTTGAAACATAAGCAGTTTTTCTTAAGTTTCTCTTTCTCTTAGAGCTCTTCTTTGTTAAGATATGACTCTTGAAAGCTTTAGCTCTCTTTAACTTTCCTGTACCTGTTTTCTTAAATCTCTTTGCTGCACCTCTGTGCGTTTTCATTTTTGGCATAATAAAATCCTCCTCTCAAATTATGTTTCTTTTAAGGGAAATCTCAATTACACTTATGTGATAATTTCTTAATATTAATTAAGTACAAATATCTTTTTAATACTTACTACTTTTCTAACTAAACCATTCCCCTAATTAGTTATAATCTAATTCCACTTATAGGAACTAATTAGCATTATATAGTGCTTTCTTATTTGTAATAATGACTATCACTTTCTTTTTTATATAATTCCTTAAGAGAACTTTTATAATTTTACTTATCTCTAAGTATTTATTACTCAAAAAGACAAATAAAAAAGACAGCACTACGCCGTCCTCATAATATACATTAATTTAATCTAAATAATACTAAATTAAAATAAGAATGTATTACCTTACTAAGCTATGCCGTAAGGTGAGAAACGGCTTTGTTTCTTCTTAACACTAGTAATTATATTATCTGTTAAAAAACTTGTCAATATAATTTTAAAATTTAACCTGTTTTTCAGTACATAAGGAGCATCCTTCACAGTAACTTACCTTATCCTCAAATACATTTTCTATAGTGTTTATAAATTCCTTATTTAAACAGTTATCTTTTCCATGAATTATTACTTTTTTAGGAGCATTAGTTATTAGTCCACTTATTATTATATCTTCCATTTTTGCATCACTATCTATTCTACATTCTATTAATTCCTTCATAAATTCATTAAAAATATCCTTTTTATCTCTATCTTTTATATAATAATTGCCACCTTCATCTATACATATATTTATTTCATCTATCTTGCTTTCTTGTATATCAACAAAATATTTTAATAATTTTACAAATTCTTTATACTCTTTCTCAACCATATAACTCTCTATTACCTTATCTATTATGTTTTCTATATCTTCTCTTAATTCCTTCATTCTAAATCTAATAAATCCATTTATGTTTATCTCTGAGTTTTCTTCTAAACACCCTTTAATTTTTTCTATTACACAGTTCATCTTATTCATGCAATAAATCAAATTTTCTGATTTTAAATATTCTTCACATAGTAATACTTTCATAACCTCTTCTTCAACTTCTATTACTTCATCCTGCTTAAGAAAAAAGTAATTTTCAGTTAAAAAATCAAACATTTCTCTTTCTTTATATTTCTCTATAACGATTTTATATAAAATATTACTTATATATAAGTTTATAACTTCTCTTATTCTATCATTATAATCTTCATCATCACATAGTACTTTAACTATATGATTATCTAATTCCACACTCTCTACTACTCCAATTTTTATGTGTTTTTTTCTTAGAACAGTCCTTAGTTCTTGGATTTCTCTTACAAAATCTAGATCCTTATTATATACAAGCTTTAGTACAAGCATGGGTTCCACTCCCTTCCTAGTAATAGTATGTATAAAAAATTAAACTATATTCAAAAAATATTTTTTACTAATCGACAAAATTAATTTACCAAACTATAATAAAATATATTAAATACAAATTTAGGGAGTATATTTATGGTTTGCTTTGTTGATTATAGAACTACAAATAAAGAAAAAAAAATTCTTGAATCGCTTGATTTCTCAATAATAGAAATTCCTCCTTGCAATAATCTATATAAATCTATAGATGGACATGTAGATATACAATTAGCTATATTAGATAAAAAACTTAAGAAAGTAATAATCCAAAAAAATATGCCAGAAAGCTTTAAGGATAAACTAAAAAATTTCGACATTGACTTTATTGAAAGTAAAAATTCTTTAGACTATAGTTATCCTAAGAATATTTTTTTAAATGCTTTAATTTTAAATGACTATTTTATACATAATTTAAAATATACTGATGAAATACTACTTTCTACTCAATCCCATAAAAAACTAATAAATATTAATCAAGGATATACTAAGTGCTCTTGTTTACCAATTTCAGATAAAGCAATAATAACAAATGATATTGGTATATATAATTCCTTAAATCCCCAAGGATTTGATATATTATTGCTACCTCCTGGTGATATAATTCTTGAAGGTTTAGACTATGGTTTTATTGGCGGAACTGGTGGCCTTATTAATGAAAACCTAATAGCTTTTTTCGGAAATTTAGATTCATATATATACGGTGATAAAGTTAAATGCTTTTTAAAAAAATATGGAGTTAAACCTATTTATTTAAAAGATGGAAAACTCCACGATAGAGGAAGCTTGTTTGTATTATAGTCTTTTATATAATACGTTTTTTTTATATAAATGTTTCTAATAATGCTTTAATAACATTTTAATTTAACTTTTAATTTTATAGAGATTAATTTAAAATACTTAAAGGAGATTAATTAAAATCTCCTTTAAGTTATTCCTTATATATAATTTTTTCAAATTCCTTTATTTTATTTCTTAATTCATAATATTTTATATTAGATTCCTTTTCTAATTTATCTAATATAAGAAAAACCTCACCTAAACTATGTTTGTATTCATTTATATCTTGATTTCCTCTTCCAAGTTTGTCACAAATAAATAACAATATAATATCATTAAATTTCTTACTACTTAATAAGCCTTCTATATTAGAAAATGGTAAATTTTTAATTATATAAATATGGTGCATATGATATCTTACTAACTCACCTACGTCCTCTGTTAATTCTGTATAACCATATTTATTAAGCAACTTATAAACCATCTCTGCTCCTTCTGTATCATGATTATAAGATCTATATCTTCCATTAATAAATTTTGTTGTTGGTATTTTTCCTATATCATGTAATAATGTTGCCCACATAAAGCTTCTAGCATCATCAGAAAGGTTTTTAATCTTCGCTCCCATATCTACCACCATCTTAGTATGATTCCACACATTTCCTTCAGGATGATATTTTTTTTCTTGGGGGATATCTTCCAATTTCCTTATTATACTAAAATCACTTTTATTAAATTTTTCAGTTTTCATCATACCACTTATAGCTACAGATGGTTCTTTTTCATTTATTAATATTTTTTCTAATTGATTAAATATTTCAATATCCATATTGCCACCTCCTAAATAATATTATTTGTACTTATTAAAATTTTATTTTAAATTTAGTATCAAAAATTTAAATATTACATATCATATAATTATAAGATTTGGCGCTATAGCCAAGTGGTAAGGCAGAGGTCTGCAAAACCTTTATTCCCCAGTTCAAATCTGGGTGGCGCCTCCAAAATAAAAAGGCTTAGATATTTAATTATCTAAGCCTTTTCATTTTTATTGTTTCGCTTTATTTAATAATTCTCCAATTTCTTGATTTGAAAAATTATATGCTGTATTACAGAAATTACATTTAATTTCTTCTTCTTTTCCATCTTCATATATTTCTCTAAGGTCTTTTTCTCCTATAGATAATAAAACTGACTCTACTTTTTCTCTTGAACAGTTGCAAGTATATTCTGGTTTTGATTCTTCTAATATCTTTAAATCCATACCTTCAAATATAAACTCTATAACTTTATCTATGCTTCCATGCTCTTGTAACATTTGTGTTATTGAAGGAATTTCCTCTAATCTATATGTAATTAAATCTGATAATAATTCATCAGCATCTGGCATCATTTGAATTATAAATCCACCTGAAACTTTAATTGAAAAATCTCTATCAACTAAAACTCCTAGAGCTACAGCTGATGGTGTTTGTTCTGAAACTGTGAAGTAATATGCTAGATCTTCTCCAATCTCCCCTGTATATATTGAAACTTGCCCTACATAAGGATCTCTCATTCCTAGGTCTTTAATAACTGTAAATTCCCCATCTGTACCTATATATCCGCCTACATCTAGTTTACCTTTTGGGTTTAAAGGCATATCTCCATATGGATTTCCAATAAATCCTTTTACATTACCACCTTCATATGCTGTTACAGTAACTCCTTTTGCTTCGCCTCCTCCATTTATCTTTAAAGTTATTACTTCCTTCTCTGATTTTAAAGTAGATCCCATAAGAGATCCTGCTGTTAACATTCTTCCTAATGCTGCTGCAGCAACTGGTGTACATTCATGAATTTCTCTTCCCTTATTAACTAACTCTGTAGTTTCTCCAGCTATAATCCTTACCATTCCATCCTTCGCTGTTGCTCTAATTATTTTATCCATTAATATTCCTCCATTAAATAAATTACTTTTTTACTACATACATTATTCTTTCTGTTAAATTTTCAACATTTTTGTCAGAATAACCATCAAATTTACCAATAACTTCAAATCCCAATTCTTTAAGTTTACTATCTATAAATTCTTCTTTGTAGGCTCTTTCTATATGTTCTTCTTCAAATCTTTCATATAAGTCACCCTTTTTAACGAAAAAAGTTAAAAACATACTTAAAATATCATCTTCAAAAGCATTTTCCCAAGTATAGAATACCTGATCCTCACTATATGTATATATATTATTTCCTAATATTTCTGAAAGCTTATAGTAAGAATTTATATCAAATATAAATATACCATCATCACTTAAGTGTTCTTTTACTCTTTTTAAATAATCAATAAATTTAGATTCTTCTACAATATAATTAGATGAATCTAATACTGATGTAATTAAATCAAATTTTCTATTTAGACTAAGCTCACTCATATCTTGGCAAATTAATTTACACTTTATTTTCTCTTTTTTTAGTTTATCAAAAGCTTCTCTTAACATGTCATCAGATAAATCTACAGCAAAAGATTCCTTAAAGTTTTTAGCTAATTTCACAGTTACATTTCCTGTTCCACAAGCTATATCTAAATAATTATTGAAACTTATATTTTCATCTTTGCATATATCAATAATTCTATCACACATTTCTTGATAATTAATATCTTCATTTATTAGTTCATCATATATTTTAGCAAACTCCCCATATGTCAAAATATCCATCCCCCTTTTTTATAGAGTTTTCTAAAACTATATTAAATGTAAAATTTCCTTTAGTCAATCTATAGAATCAATAAAAACTCCTATTTAAAGTAAATTTACTTTCTACCTAAAATTTCATCATTTGTAGGTATCTTTAGCATCCTCTTCCTCTTTGTCATTATTCCACCTATACGCCCAGTTTCCTCTGCTGTTAATCCTCCCCATCCACACTCATCTACTTTATCCTTTAAACCTAATTCATCAGCAATTTCATACTTTATTTTTTCTCTTAATATTTCTGCGTCTGATAATTCTTTATTTGATCTTATTTTTGATTTTATTATTTTTTTTAATGGTGTTTTACTCATTTTAATACCCCCTAAAAATATAATATTTATATTTTTTCCAAAAGTTTTTCTAATATACTATTAAATTAATTATTCACTATAAAGCCTTAAATTTTATATATTATAATAAAACATTAATTTTTAATATTTAACTATGTTAAGGGGGCAAATTTATGTACAATGTTGCAATAGTTGGGGCTACTGGTAATGTAGGTAGAAAATTTTTAGAAATTTTAGATGAAAGGAATTTTCCTATAAAAAATTTATATCTATTTGCATCTAAAAGGTCAGCAGGTTCTAAACTTAAATTTAAAGAAAATGAGATTATAGTAGAAGAAACCTCTATTAACAATATAAAAAATAAAAAAATAGACTATGCACTTTTTTCAGCTGGCGGTGATGTTAGTTCTAAATTCTCACCAATATTTGTTTCTTATGGAGCTACTGTTATAGATAACTCTAGTGCTTTTAGGATGGATATAAATGTACCTTTAGTTGTTCCTGAAGTTAATCCTGAAGATATAGAGTGGCATAATGGTATCATAGCTAATCCAAATTGCTCTACCATTCAAGCTATGGTTCCTTTAAAGGTTTTAATAGATAATTATGGTATCAAAAGAATAGTATACTCTACATACCAAGCCGTTTCAGGTGCTGGCATGGAAGGTATAAGTGATTTAGAGAATGGATTAAAGGGCTTATCACCTAAAAAATTTCCTTATCCCATTGCAGGAAACTGTTTACCTCATATAGATGTATTTTTAGAGAATGGGTACACAAAGGAAGAAATTAAAATGATTAAAGAAACAAAAAAGATTCTTCATAATAATAATTTAAAAATTACAGCAACTACTGTTAGAGTGCCTGTTCTTAATAGCCATAGTGAAAGTATAAATATTGAACTTGAGAAGCCTTTTGAATTAGATGATGTAATAGAATTATTTAAAAATACTAAAGGCCTTACTGTCTATGATAATATTAAAGAAATTAAATACCCTACTGCACTAATGGTCTCAGGAAAAGATGATGTATTTGTAGGGCGCATTAGAAGAGACTTTAGTGTAAATAATGGATTAAACCTTTGGGTGGTTGCTGATAACATTAGAAAAGGTGCTGCTTTAAATGCAGTACAAATAGCTGAACTATTAATAAGGAGTGATAAGTAATGTCAATTTTTAAAGGCTCTGCTGTAGCAATAATTACACCCTTTACTGAAGATGGAGTTAACTACAAAAAACTTAAAGAATTAATAGAGTGGCATATACAAGAAAAAACAGATGCTATTGTAATTTGTGGTACAACTGGTGAAGCAAGCACAATGACCTGTGAAGAAAGAAAAGAAACAATAAAATTTACTGTTGATATAGTAAACAAAAGAGTTCCTGTAATAGCTGGAACTGGAACTAACAATACGGCTGCTTCAATTGAAATGAGTAAGTTCGCAGAAAGTGTGGGAGTTGATGCTCTTTTGATAATAACACCTTATTATAATAAAACTACACACAAAGGCTTAATAAAGCATTTTGAAGCTATAAACAATGCTATAAATACTCCGATAATTTTATATAATGTCCCAAGTAGAACTGGAGTTAATATTACACCTAATGAACTTTTCGAATTATCAAAATATAAAAATATTGTTGCTATTAAAGAAGCCAGTGGAAATATAAGTCAAATAGTTCAAATGAAAGCATTATGTAAAGATAAAATTGATATATACTCAGGGAATGATGATCAAGTTATTCCTATAATGTCTCTTGGTGGCCTGGGAGTTATTTCTGTTTTAGCTAACATACTTCCTAAGGAAGTTCATAATATGACTGCTTCATATATAAATGGAAACATTAAAGATGCTTTGAAAATCCAATTAGATACTTTAGATATAGCTAATAAGCTTTTTGTAGAAACTAATCCTATTCCAGTTAAAACTGCATTAAATTTAATGGGAAAAGATGTCGGAGCTTTTAGATTACCATTATGTGAAATGGATAATAAAAATCTTGAGCTATTAAAAGGCTCATTAAAAGAATATAGCTTAATTTAAGGAGTAAATTATGATAAAAATTGTGTTAAATGGATGTTGCGGCAAAATGGGAAAAGTAATTATTCAATCATCAAAAAATTTTCCTAATATTGATATAGTAGCTGGAATAGATAAATATCCTACTAATGATTGTTATTTTAAAGTATTTAATAAATCTATTGATTTAGATATAGATTACGATGTATTACTTGACTTTTCTAGACCTGAAGCTCTTAAAGACATTTTAGATTTGTCTTTAAAAAATAATAAACCTATCATACTTTGCTCTACAGGTTATTCAGAAGAAGATTTATTACTAATTACTGAAAAAAGCAATAATATTCCTATATTTAGATCTGCTAATATGTCACTAGGTATTAACTTATTAAATTCACTATTAAGAAAAATAGTACCTTCTTTATATGAAAATTATGATATTGAAGTAGTTGAAAAACATCACAATCAAAAAATTGATTCTCCAAGTGGAACTGCTCTTTTACTTGCTGATACAATAAAATCTGCTATTCCAAAAGAAACAGTATATATATACGGAAGAAGTGGGGAAAATAAAAGAGAAAAAAATGAAATAGGAATTCATGCCGTTAGAGGTGGATCAATAGTTGGAGATCATGAAATTATATTTGCTGGAGCTGGAGAAGTAATAGAACTATCTCATAAAGCTATATCTAGAGAAGTTTTTGCAGTTGGAGCCTTAAAGGCTTGTGAATATATGAGTAAAATAACTAAGGCCGGTTTATATAATATGAATGATGTATTAGGAATTTAAATGTATTAAAAAGAGATAAGATTAATTCTTATCTCTTTTTATTTTAAGAATCTATTTCCAGTTTAAAAATCTTCTATAGTGTAAAACTATAATATCATCAATTTATAAGGAGGCTTAATTATGGCAAAAGATAGTCAACCTGACAATAAGAAAGCTAGAATGGAAAAATGTAATTATCAAACTCCAATAACTGAAGAAGGTCATAATCATAATCCAAATGCTAAACATAAATCTATCAAAAAAGAAGGATCTTCAAGTCAACACTTTAATAGATTTGGAAATTAAAAAAGAAGAGTCTTCCGACTCTTCTTTCAATTAATTATTTTTACTCTTCTATATATGCATTATTAAAGAATACATGTCCTAAAGTTGAAACTCTAACGCCTTTAACTTCTGGCTTAGCTCCCTTAACTTTAGTGTAGTAGTATAATGGGATCATTGGAGCTTCATCCATAAGTATATCTTCAGCTTTTCTCATAATTTCCCATCTCTTAGTTGAATCTGTTTCTTTTCTAGCATCTGCAAGTAACTTATCGTATTCTGCATTTGAGAATCCTGCATCGTTATTTCCGCCGCCAGTTTCAAATAAATCTAAGAATGTCATTGGATCAACATAGTCTCCATTCCAACCATGTCTAGCAATTTGGTATCCACCTTGTTGTCTTGTATTTAAGAATACCTTCCATTCTTGGTTAGTTAATTCAGCTTTTACACCAATTTTAGCCCAATCTTGTTGAATAACTTGAGCTATATCCTTGTGAGATCCTTCAGTATTATACATAAATTCAAATGTTGGAAGTCCTTCACCATTTGGATATCCAGCTTCAGCTAATAGCTTCTTAGCTTCTTCTGTATTAGCTTGATTTGGATTAAAGTATTCTTTGCTTGCAAACTCTTCACCTTTACTATTTAAAATTCCCTTTGGAACATAGCTATATGCTGGAACTTGTCCTGCTTTAGTAACTTTTTCAACTATACCTTTTCTATCAATTGCAAGTGATAAAGCTTGTCTTACTTTTTTATTACTTAAAGCTTTTTTAACTTCTGGTGATGATATAGTATCTTGCTTACCAACATTAATTACTAACATGTATGTTGCAAGATTTGGATAAATTGTAACTAAACCTTCATTTTTACCAGCTTCAATTTCTGCTGGAGGAACTGTATCAACCATATCAAATTCCCCTGCTTTTAATGAAGAATATGCAGTGTTTTGGTCAGTAACTAATTTATAAACTATTCCTGGAAGTTTAATTTCTTTCTTATTCCAATAATTATCATTCTTTTCAAAAACTAATTGATCTTTCATATCCCATTGAACTAATTTGAAAGGTCCATTTGAAACATAAGTTTCTGGATTAGTTGCCCATGTATCTGGATTAGCTGAAACTATATCTTCTCTTAATGGAACATAATTTGTAAATGCAGTAAGTTCTGGGAAGTAATCTGTTGGTGATTCTAATGTTACCTTTAAAGTATGATCATCTACAACTTCTATTCCTAAATCTTCTCTTTTAGCTTTTCCATCATAGAAATTTTTTGCATTCTTAATATAGAAAAATTGGTATGCATACTCTGCTGCTGTTTCCTTAGTTAAAGCTCTAACCCATGAATATTCAAAGTCTTTAGCTGTAACGTCTTTTCCATCTGACCATTTAGCATCCTTTCTTAATGTAAAAGTGTAAACTAATTTATCGTCAGAAACATCCATCTTTTCAGCAACCCCTGGAATTGCCTTTTCATTTTCATCTAGTCTCATTAGCCCTTCAAAAGCATTATCAATAACAGTTCCTGATTCTGCTGCTGTATTTAGAGTTGGATCTATTGTTTCTGGATCTGAACCTAAGTTGTAAATTAATTTTCTTCCACCATCACCTGAATCACCTTTTCCGCAACCTGCAAAAACAGACATTCCAAGTGCAAGCGTTAGTGCAACTGCACAAATTTTTCTTAGCTTATTGCTTTTCATTGTTTTTCCCCCTTAATATATAAGTTTTATACTAATTGCTTATGCAATAAATAACTAATCATTAAATAAATGACATGCTACAAAGTGACCTGGCTCTACTTCTTTAAGCTCTGGATCTACTTCTCCACAAATTGGCTTAGCATATTTACATCTACCTTTAAATCTACATCCTGGTGGCGGATCTATTGGTGATGGTATATCACCTTGTAAGACTATTCTTTGATTTGTTTTAGCCACCTGCGGATCTGGAATTGGCACAGCAGAAAGTAAAGCTTGTGTATATGGATGTTTAGGTTTTAAATAAACATCATCAGCTGGTCCCTTTTCAACCATTTTACCAAGGTACATAACACCTATATGAGTTGATATATGCTTAACCATTGATAAATCATGGGCTATAAATAAGTAAGTTAGCCCAAACTCTTCTTGAAGCTCTTCTAACATATTGATAACTTGTGCTTGAATTGAAACATCAAGCGCAGAAATCGGTTCATCACAAACTATAAAGTCTGGTTGTACTGCAAGAGCTCTAGCAATACCTATTCTTTGTCTTTGCCCACCTGAAAACTCGTGAGCATATCTATTTATATGACTTCCATTTAAGCCAACTCTATCTAATAAATACCTAATTCTTTTATTTCTTTCTTCTCCCTTATATAACCCATGAATGTCTATAGCCTCACCTATAATATCTCCTACAGTCATTCTTGGATTTAAAGAAGCATATGGATCTTGGAATATCATCTGCATGTTCTTTCTTAAAGAAACCATTTTCTTCTCACTATGATTAGTTATATCTTCACCATTAAAAATTATTTGTCCTGAAGTTGGTTCATATAGCTTTAAAATAGTTCTACCAGTAGTAGTTTTACCACAGCCTGATTCTCCTACTAACCCTAAAGTTTCTCCTCTTTTAATACTAAATGATACATTGTCTACAGCTTTAACAAAGCTTTTATTGGAAAATAATCCTTTATTTACAGGGAAGTATTTGCAAAGATTTTTAACTTCTAAAATAACATCGTTTTTCTTTTCCATTATTCTTCCCTCCTTATTGGTGACTCTACCTTTGGTGCATTTTCATGACATAACCAACAAGCTGCTCTATGTCCTTTTGATATTTCAAATAAAGGTGGTTGGTTCTCTATACAAACCTTCATTGCATACTTACATCTAGCTGCAAATGGACATCCTACTGGTGGTTTTAATAAATCTGGTGGCTGTCCTTCAATCGGTGTCAATTTTTCTTTTATTTCACTTTTAGGATTAGGAACACTATTTAGTAATCCCCAAGTATATGGATGTCTTCCATTATAGAATATATCTTCATCTGATCCTTCTTCTACAACAATTCCACCATACATAACATTTATTCTTGAACAAAGGTCTGCTACAACTCCTAAATCATGTGTAATTAAGATAATTGAGCTATTAACCTTTTCTTTTAAATCTTTCATTAAATCTAATATTTGTGCTTGTATTGTAACATCTAATGCTGTTGTTGGCTCATCAGCTATTATAAGGTTTGGTTCACAAATAAGACTCATAGCTATCATAACTCTTTGTCTCATACCACCTGAAAATTCATGTGGATATTGCTTAAGCCTTTTTTCAGGACTTGGGATACCTACCATGTCTAACATCTTAATAGCTTGTTCATTTGCTTCTTTTTTAGAAATCCTCTTATGCTTTATTAGATGTTCTGTCAGTTGCTCTCCTACTGTATATAGAGGATTTAATGATGTCATAGGATCTTGGAAAATCATAGCCATTTCATTTCCTCTAATTTTCTGCATAACTTTTTCATTTGGATTTGTTATATCAGTTCCATTAAACATAATAGTATCCGCATCAATAACAGCATTATCTGCTAATAATCTCATAATTGACATCATTGTAACTGATTTACCACAACCAGATTCCCCAACTATACCTAAAGCTTCTCCTTTATCTAAGTGTAAGGATACTCCTCTTACTGCTTGTACATCACCTATATGTGTTTTAAAGGAGGTTTTTAAATTTTTAACTTCTAATAATCTACTCATCTGTCATTCCTCCTATCTCTTATTCTTAGGATCTAAAGCTTCTGTTAACCCATCACCAAATAGGTTAAATGCTAATATAATTAAACAAATCATTCCAGCTGGGAATAATAATTGATACGCTGCTGTACTTAAAAGTCCACTAGCATCATTTGCCAATGTTCCAAGTGAAGCAAGTGGTGCGTTTATACCTAAGCCTATAAAACTTAAGAAAGCCTCTGTAAATATTGCTTGTGGTACAAATAATGTTAAAGTTACTAATATAGATCCCATTGTGTTAGGAATTAAGTGTCTAAAAAGTATTCTTGCCTTTGAAGCTCCAAGAGCTTTTGCTGCTAATACAAATTCTTGTTGTTTTAATTGAAGAATATCTCCTCTTACTATTCTTGCCATACCTACCCAATAAGAAATAGCCATTGCTAGAATAATAGTAGTTAATCCTGAAGATCCTTCTTTCTTAAATGTAGCCATTAATATGATTACATAAATTTGATTTGGTATAGCATATAAAACGTCAACTATTCTCATCATTATATTGTCTACTCTACCACCAAAGAAACCAGCAACTCCTCCATATACTACACCAATAACTAAATTTATAGCTGCTGCTGATACTGCAATTATAAGAGAATATCTAGCTCCATACATTACTCTTACAAATAAGTCTCTTCCTAAATTATCAGTTCCAAACCAATGCTGAGCACTTGGTCTTAAATCTGTTGCTTGTAAGTTTGTATCGTAATAAGTATATCCCATTGTTTTTTGCATTATAATTGGTCCTAAAGATGCAAATAAAATTATTATTCCTATCATTATTAATGAAAATAATGCTACTTTATTACTTTTTAATCTTCTCCAAGCATCAGCCCAATATCCAACGCTTGGTCTAACTATTTGTTCAAAGTTCTTTTCCTCTTCGCTTAAAGGAGTAAATAGTTCTTTATCTATATTTAAATCCATTTTTAAATCTTCCATGCCTTTACCCCCACTTACCCTTCTAGTTTAATTCTTGGATCTATAAACACGTATATTATATCTACTAGTAAGTTACATATTACTATTAAGGTGCAATAAAATGTTGTAACTCCTAATAATGAACTATAATCTCTATTAGTTATTGATAAAGTAAATTCATTTCCAAGCCCAGGTATAGCAAATATTTTTTCAACTACGAAAGAGCCTGTTAATACTCCTGCTACTAATGGTCCTAAGTAAGTAACTACTGGAATTAATGAATTTCTTAATGCATGTTTAAATACTATTGTTTTTCCACTTAACCCTTTAGCCTTTGCAGTTCTTATATAATCTGATTTTAATACATCGATTAATTTACTTCTTGTTAATCTTGTTATGAATGCCATTGAACTTCCTGAAAGTGCTATAACTGGCATTATATAATTTTTAGGTTTGCTTAATCCAGTAGCTGGTAAGAAACCTTTAATCTGTACTGTAAATATATATATTAGAAATGTTCCCATTACAAAGCTTGGTATTGTTATACCTAGTGTTGCTAGCAGCATACAAACTCTATCTGGCCATTTATCTGCTTTTAATGCAGCTATTATTCCAAGTAGAACTCCAACTCCAACTGAAAATACTATTGATACTGCACCAACTTTAGCTGAGTTTGGGAAACTCTTTTTTATTGTTGTTAAAACGTCTCTTCCTTTATACTTCATTGATTTACCAAAATCACCTTTTAATAAATTCTTCATATAAATTGTATATTGTTCCCCAACAGGTTTGTCCAACCCATATTTTTCGTTTAGCTGGGCTTTCATGTCCGGTGTTATTTTTTCTCCATCAAATGGACCACCCGGCATCATTCTTACTAGAAAGAATACTATAGTCACAACTGCCCAAATAGTAACTATACTAGTTAAAAGCCTCTTTCCTATATACTTTACCATTTGTTTTCAACCCCCATTCATCATTCTACACACATTCCATTTTGTAGATATTAATAATTATATTATATTATTAAAATTTGTCAATTAACATTTTAAATTTATATTCAGTATTTTAATAATATATCAATAATACCTATCTTTTTTTTAAAATTTATAAAAGAACCCCCGAAACATTGGTAAACGCTTACACTTACTTTTTTACTCATTTCTGCAAGTATAAATATTAATCCTTCATTTTTCTAATTATTATTAATTTACTTTTATTTTAATAGAATATATTTATTAAATTTTAATTTACACGGACAATTATATAAATTTGTTCGTTTATAGTGAACATATATTTTCTAATTCTCATAGAATTATTACGCATAATTATAAACTATTTATAAAAACTGATTAGCATAAAAGCTTTACTATAATGCTAATCAGTTACCTATTATTAAATGTGTAATTTATTTATATAATTCTCTAACTTATCTATATATTAATAAATTAATATTCTATTCCTTTTCTGGCATCTACGCCTTTTTCAAAATAATGTTTAATGCATTTCATTTCTGTAACTAAATCACTTTTTCTTAAAATTTCTTCTGGTATATCCCTTCCTGTTAAAATAAGTTCCATATTAGTAGGTTTATTATCTATAATATATAGAACTTCTTCAACTGTTAAGAACTTATTATATAAGACTCCCATTATTTCATCTATAATTAATACATCGCATTTATTATTTCTTATTGTATCTAAAATAAATTTATATCCTTCTTTAATTTCAAGCTTTAATTCCTCTTTTTCTTTTTCGTTTAAATTCCAAACAAAATCTCTTGGCTTTTCAAATCTAAATAATTCGAAGTTTTCTCCAAGCTCATCTATAGTTTTTAATTCTCCTGTTGGACCACCTTTTAGAAACTGAAGCATATATATCTTTAATCCATTTCCATAGGCTCTCATTCCTTGACCTATGGCAGCAGTAGTTTTACCTTTACCATTTCCTGTGTACACTTGAACTAATCCTTTATCCAATTTCATTCTATCAACTCCTTTTTTTTATAAATTGTACATTATATATAAGTGTATTGTAAACATAATATACTTTATCATTATTTTATTATTTTTCTATGTATATACCCTTAATATATTATTTCTATATTCTCATTTTATAATACAGTGCTGATAGTTTCCTATATAATCATACATTATATAGGAAACTATAAAATTCATACTTGTGCATACTTAATTATAAGAAAATAATTTATAAAAAAGTGCACATATGTAAATTTGCCTATTCCGTCACTTCGCTCCAAGTCATCACAAACTTACATATGTGCACTTGAAAACTGAAGGAAGGAAATTATAAAGAGTTATTCATAGAGTAAACTTTTTATAACTTCCTAAAGAATAAATGATTAAAGGTGAAAAGCAAGCTTTTCACCTTTATTTTATACTACATTACTTCTTCTTCACTAACTTCATGTTCTAAATCTAAATTATCATTTTGAACTCTTTCCATCTTTGATACAGATACTTCATATGCTATTTTCTTTATAACATCTGTATCGCTAACTTTCTTTTGATACTCTCTACTTTGTAATCTTCCCCAAACTCTAATGTTATCTCCAACCTCTAAAGATTGGCAGAATCTTGAATTTCTTCCCCATGCTATTGTTGGAATATAATCTGATTTATTATATGCTCTATTAACTGCTAATAGTACATCTGCAATTTCTCTTCCAAAAGGAGTTGTTCTATAAACAGGTTCCTTGCATATATACCCATCTAAGAAAATTTCATTAGGATTCTTACTTCTTTCAATACAAGGTTCTATATTTCTTGCAAAAACAGTTAATATAAGTTTATTTGATCCATCAACAAACTTATTATATGACCTCAATTGACCATCTACTATTATTTCTTTACCAATAGATAAGTCCATATTAGCTATAAGTCTTTCTGATACTGTTATGTTTAAAACATCAACTGAATCACTAAGTCTCATAACCTCCATTGAAAATGTATAAAACCCTTCCCCATACATTTCATGGCTAAATTCTAGTTCTGATATTACTGTTCCCTCTAAATAAATTTTGTTATTTAACATCAAGTTGTCCATCATTAACCCTCTCTCCCTTAGTAATAATTTTAATCGATTGCATTTTTAACCCCACTGGATACATTTCCATTATAATACATTATATCATCATTTTTCAATATTTTTTAATTTATTTTTTTATTTGTTCTCCTTTATCATCAACATAATAATCCTTCTCATATATCATTTCACCCACTGGTATGAAGGAATATCCTTCTTCTTTAAGTTTTTTGATTATTTTATCTAGATTTCCTGGAGTGTACTTTGCATTGTTATGAAAAAGTAAAATTGAACCTGGAGCAATTTTTTTCATAACTCTATTATACTCCTCATAAGCTCCTTTTTGCTTCCAATCAACAGAATCTATATCCCATTGAATACACTTATATCCTTGTTTATTTACAAAATCAAAGGACTTTTTATTGTAATCACCACTAGGAAACCTAAATAATTTAGGTTTAACTGCTGCTGTTTCTTCTATTATTTTATCAGTTTTATCAAGTTCCTCCTTCATCCTATTTTCATCTATCTTGGTAAACATAGGATGAATATAGCTATGGTTTCCTATTTCATGGCCTCCCTCCTTTATACTAACAAGCTTTTCTCTATTTTCTTCACTATAATTAACCCAACCTCCCATTATAAAAAAGGTTGCCTTTACATTATATTTATCTAGTATCTCTAATATGTTATAAATTTCATCTTTTTCAGCCCAATTTATGTCAAATGTTAAGGATAAAACTTTTTCTTCTTTGTTTACTCTATAAATAGGTCCTTCATTAAATGTTTCTGATAAAACATATTTAAAATTTTCTTTAAATAAAACAGAAAAAATCATAGTGCACACTAATAATGCTAAACTTATTAATACTCTATATCTCCTTCTCACAAAAAACTCCTGTAAATTAATGTTATTTATTTATATTCTTTATAAATAATATTAATGACTATAATATCAACTTAGTAAAATTTATGATATAATTAATATATACTTTCTAAAAGGGAGGTTTAATATGTACGAAAACTCAGCAGAACTAGCAGAAAACAAGTTATTAGTTTTATATGTAATAGAGTCATTAAAATATCCTATTACTAATACTCAACTAACTGAAATTATATTGGAAAATAATTTTATAAACTATTTTACTCTTCAACAATATATTAGTGAACTTGTTTCATCAGAATTTTTAAGATATGACATAGTGAATGATAAAAATTTAATTTATATAACTGAAAACGGATCAAATGTTCTTTCATTTTTCTCTGATAGAATATCTTCAATAAAAAAGAAGATAATCGATGACTATCTTCTTTCAATGATTGATTCCATAAAAAAGGAGTTAACTATTAATAGTGATTATACTTTAGGAAAAGATAATGCTTTTATAGTAAATTTACAAGCTTTAGAAAATGAGAATCTTTTAATATCTCTTAAAGTTTCTGTTCCATCAAAAAAACAAGCATTATCATTATGTAACAGATGGAAAAGCAATCCATCTGATATCTACACTAAAATAATGAACTCTTTATTCAGTGATTCTGACTAATATAAAGTCATAGCATTAGGCTCTTTTCCTACTGTTATGACTTTTATTTTATTTTTCTTTAGATTAATGCACATAACTCTTCCATTTAAATAATCTGATACAAATGTTGTTTCACCATATTTAACTATTGACTTAGGCATTCCTCCTAAATTCATTTTACTTAAATTACTAAAATCACGTTTATTTATTATACTAAGGGTTCCATCTACAAAATTACAAACATATATACCTTCCTCATCTTCCACAATATCTATAGGAACCTTTCCGACCTTTATCCTAGCTAGTGACTCTAATCTTGATAAGTTAAATACCTCAATATAACCTTCCTTGTCATCTCCCATATAACTTTCACATACATATAATAATCTTTTATCCTTAGAAATTTTAATTTTAGTTGGATATTCTAAAGTTGTTATATCTTTAATTACCTTATTGGTATTTATATCTATAACAGATACATTATTGCTTTGAAAGTTAGAAACAAATATTAGACCAAGTTCCTTAGATACCTCTATATTATGTGGCCAATTATTAACATGTATTTCTAACGCAATCTTATTTTCTTTTAAATCATAAATAATAATAGTATTTGATTCAGAGCATATAATATATAAATAATCCTTATATCTTACTAAATCATTTGGATGAGCTCCTATATAAATGCTATTTTTTTCCTTTAATGTATCCATATTTATTATTGATATCGAATTACTATAACTATTAGCAGTATAAGCTATATTTTCATTAATGCAAATACCACTTGGTCCTAAAGGTCTTTCCCCAGTAGTTAAAAATATTTCTTCACTCAAAAAATTTTCTATAGATAGTTTGCTTATAGAATCACTACCTGTATTACAAATAATTAAAGATTTCATTAATATAGCACCTCCTTTATATTAGAAGCTATTTATTAAAACTTTATAAAGATTGATTATTATATACTTTTATAGCTACTCATAATATCTTAAATACTATGTACATTTATAATATATTCCTACTTAAAATAAATGAGACAACTTTTTATCTTTTATATCATATTTCTACATTTCCTCTTCATTTCTACTTAATATAGATATATAATATGTTTTGTACAATATTGTATAAAGGAGGGATATAATATGTTTGTTTATAAAACTAAAGGGGTTTGTTCTACAGAAATACATATAAATGTAGAAAATAATACTATAAAAAACGTTGACTTTATCAGAGGTTGTCCTGGCAATCTTATTGGAATATCAGCTTTAGTGAATGGAATGAATATTGATGAAGCAATATCTAGGTTAAAGGGGATAACATGTGGAAATAAAGATACATCTTGCCCTGATCAACTTTCTAAAGCACTAGAAGAATATAAAAAATCTGCATAATAAAAAGGAGTACTTCTACTCCTTTTTATTATAGTTTTTTATTTCATTAACTACATTTTCTCTTATCTCTTTTATAGGAAATTCTTTCCCTGGACAAAGTGTTTTATATACATCTTTATGCCCTAAAATTTTATATATATCATATTTTAATGATATATATACTGAAAGCTTATATAAACTTTCTAACTGCTCTTCATTTGGATGTTCTTCTTCAAAGTTCCCTTCCAAGCATATTCCTATAGAAGTATTATTTTCACCTTTTGTATGTGCTCCTTCTGCATTTTCTGGTCTGCAAGAATAAATTCTTCCATCTTTTCTTATATAATAATTATATCCTATTCCTTTCCATCCCTTTTCCTTATGATATTCATTTATATCTTCAGGACCCCATATACTTCTTGCAGCATGATGATATATTATCTTGTCTGGTATATTGCTTAGTTCTAAATTTTCTTTCCATTTGTAATCTAAGTTTATAATATTTAAATTTTTCTCTAGTATATTTAATTGATTATCATCAATATCTATATTGTAAAACTTTCTATAGCTTATTTTAAAATAAGATCTTATAGCATCTCTTGAAAGTATTACTATAATAATTATTAATAATATTACTGTTACTATTAAATATATTTTTTTAACCTTCAATTCTATTTCCTTTCTATAATATATATTTATTAATATATTATTAAAACTTTTAAATTATTATAAAAGGAGTAAATATTCTCTCCATAGAATATTTACTCCTTTTAGTTTACATAATTAATTTTATAATATAAAGCTTATTATTAATGTGATTATTCCGCTTAACATTAAAGAAATATTAATTATATCAATATTTAAAGTAACTTTACATGAATCAACTATTCTTTTTCTATCGATTTCATTGGTTTCTAAGCTTATGTTAGCTAACCACTGAGGATTAATTTGACCCAAATCTTGAAGAGATAAACTCATAGGATTGCCTCCTATTGAAGAAAATAATCCCATCATTAATACTGCTATTCCTTCTACAAAAATTATGTCTCTAAAATGGTACCCTTGAAAAATCGAAATAAACTGTCCTAAACTTAAAGCAATTATTAGACTAGTTAAAGAAACAACCAAAAATTTTGATAAATTTTTTTTATTCATAAGAACCACCATCCATCCTTTTGAAATCAATTACATTATATCATTATAGCTATTTTCTTACAATAACCATAACTTATTCTAGTGTTTCTTCAAATTATCAGTATTTTAAAATTTTGTAATTATCTTAATTAAAATAATAATCAAATTATATATATTCTTTTTAAATTTAAAAGATATATATAAACATTAACAGATAAATATTTTTATATAGACTTTTAAATATAAGAGCATAAAAATATTTTAAATAATTAATACTACATATGGGCTGAATTTAATATAATTTATTTGAACAATGTTCATTCCAGTATTATTATGAACTATGATCAAGAAAATTAATAATATTTTATCTTAATTATACATTTAAGCAAAATACTATTAAATTTAAGCTTAAAATCGATTTGCTTAATTATAGTAAAAATACTATTATTAATACATAAAATTAATTAATAATTATTTTTATATAATATTTTTTATGAGGAGTGTTAATTATGAATAATTTAATGATAGAAATTAGAGATAGAAGCAATACATTGCATAAAGCTGCTGAGAGTACTGGTTTCACAAGAAGACTACTTGATAAAAATGCAACTAAAGAGAGTTATGCTGAATATTTATTTAACTTATATTACGTATATGAAGTTATAGAAAATAACCTTGATAAGTTTAATGATTTAGAGGCTGTAAGCCCATTTGTAACAAAAGAATTGTATAGATCTCATTTAATAAAAAAAGATTTAGAAACACTTTTAGGTGATACATCATCCCTAAAACCTTTGTCTTCTACACTTTCTTATGTTGATAGAATAAATAGTGTTTCTACACAAAATCCTAATTTAATAATTGCTCATGCTTATACAAGATTCTTAGCCGATTTATTTGGTGGAAGAACATTTTATTCTTTATTGAAAGATTTTTATAATGTCACTGAAGATGGATTAAATTATTATCAATATAAGGATCTTGGCGATATGAGAGCTTATGTTATGAATTATCATAATATGTTAAACTCACTTAAGCTATCAAATGAAGAAAAGGAAGCTTTTATTTTAGAAATTTGTAACTCATACATTTATAATATGGCAATTTCAAATGAATTAGATGCTAAATGCTTTTAATAAAAGGAAAACTGTAAGCTTAGTATGCTTACAGTTTTTCTTTTATTAATTTACCTAAAAAATCACTATGATAAACTTTAATTGAGAATTAGCTCTAAGTAACCATATAATTTTATAAGAAATAGTTATATTAATAAATTATACTATTTTCATTCATTATTAGACTAATTTACTATATATAATATATAATAGTATCTTTTGATTTTTTATAATCATTAATTAAATCTTCTAAAGTAATTGATGAGAAATACTTGCTTATAATGCAATTTATATCTTTCCATAAACTTTTATTTATAAAATCTTCTAGTTCATTTTCCTCATCATCATTTATATCTATAAATATATTTTCACCCTCTAAAACTTTTAATATCTCACTTATAGTTAGTTCACTTGGATTTTTACCTAGTGTATATCCGCCTTGAGCACCTTTTCTTCCTACAATAATTCCACCTTTTCTTAACAATGAAAATATCTGTTCTAAATATCTCTCTGAAATATTTTGCCTTTCAGATATTGTTTTTATACTTACATTTTCACAATTCATATTAATAGCTAAATCTGCAAGTGCTCTAATTCCATATCTTCCTTTGGTTGAAATTTTCACATAATCACCTTTTTCTTTTTATTCTATATATTTAATAATAAAAGCCACTACTATAAATAGCAATGACTTTATTACAATTATTTATACAAATCTGTCGATAAATATCTTTCACCTGTATCTGGTAAAAGAACTACTATATTTTTACCTTTATTTTCTTCTCTTTTTGCTAGTTCTGTTGCTGCAAATATAGCAGCTCCTGCTGATATTCCAACTAATAATCCTTCTGTTCTAGCAATATTCTTTGAAGTATTAAATGCATCTTCATTTTCAACAGCTATAACTTCATCTATAATTGATACATTTAAATTTTTTGGTATAAATCCTGCTCCTATACCCTGTATTTTATGAGGTCCTGGTTTTCCCCCAGATATAACTGGAGAATTTTTCGGCTCAACCGCTATTATTTTAACATTAGGATTTTTGGCTTTTAGTACCTCTCCTACACCAGTAATAGTTCCCCCTGTTCCAACTCCACCTACAAATATATCAACTTTACCTTCAGTATCTCTCCAAATTTCTTCTGCTGTTGTATTTCTATGAATATCTGGATTTGATGGATTTTCAAATTGTTGAAGAATAACTGAATTCTCTATAGTATCTTTAAGTTCATTTGCTTTAGCTATTGCACCTTTCATCCCTTCCGCTCCAGGTGTAAGAACTAATTCTGCTCCTAAAGCCTTTAAAAGATTTCTTCTTTCTAAACTCATAGTTTCTGGCATTGTTAAAATAAGCCTATATCCCTTTGCTGCCGCTACAAAAGCTAATGCAATTCCTGTATTACCACTTGTTGGTTCTATTATGACTGATTCTTTATTTAATATTCCATTTTTCTCTGCATCAATTATCATTCCATATCCAACTCTATCTTTTACACTTCCACCTGGATTAAAATATTCTAATTTTCCTATAATATTTGCTAATACTTTATTTTCATTATTGTAATTAGATAACTCTAACAATGGTGTATTTCCTATTAATTCTACTAGACTTTTTGCTATTTTCATTTTAACCTCTCCTCTCTTCTTCTCCTACTATTCCGATATGTTTTGTTTATAGTTATATAATACTCTATTTTTAAAGATTTGTGAATAGCTTTTAAAAAAATTCTAAAAAATAGATTATATCATTATTATGATATAATCTATTTTTAATTATTAATTTATATTAAGCATTTACAAACTAATTATTTTTTTATCGTTCTCTAATAAAATACACTGATCCCCAACTCTAACTTTTCCACCTTCTAGCACTCTAGTAAATATTCCATTTTTTGGCATTATACATTCTCCAACCTGATAATATATAGCACATTTATCATGACACTTTTTCCCAATTTGAGTTACTTCTAATAATACATCCCCTACTGTTAGCATTTGTCCTATTGGAAGCTTATCTAATTCTATTCCTTCTATAACTAGATTTTCTCCAAATGCTCCAAAATCAACGTTCCCACCTTTTTTTCGAAATTCATCAATTTTTTCAAAAGTTAGTAAGCTCACTTGTCTATGCCATTTTCCTGCATGAGCATCACCTTCAATACCAAACTCCTTTATAAAGTTAGCTTCAGTAATTTCTTTTTTCAAAGTTCCTTTATTCTTACTTGTACATATAGCTAAAACCTTCCCCATATTATTATCCTCCAATTTGATTCATAGATTTTAGTTCTTTATTATTACTTTTTTTCATAAATAAATGTTTCTCAGGTTTATTATAAATACTACTCTTTATAGCTATAATTAACTCTTCATCTGAAGCACCACTTCTAAGCATCTTTTTTAAATCAACTCCATAATTAAAATGTAGACATTGTTTTAAAAATCCTTCTGGAGTTATTCTAATTCTATTACATTGATTACAAAAACAATTACTTATTGCACTTATAAATCCAACTTTTCCCTTTGAATTACTAATTTTAATATAATTTGCTGGTCCACCATTTTTATTTTCCTTAATTTCTTCAAAATTATCATATTTAGATTTTATAATATTCAATATATCTTTATTAATTATACCTTTATATCTATTTCCTACTCCAATAGGCATAAGCTCTATAAACCTTACATCTATAGGTTTTTCTATTGTTAGTTTTATAAAATCTGATATTTCATCATTATTAATTCCATCTATCATAACAGTATTTATCTTAACATTAATCCCTAACAATAAGCATTTATTAATTGCTGATAATACTTTTTTTAACTCTCCCACTCTTGTTAATGTTCTAAATCTATCTTCTCTTAAAGAATCTAAACTTATATTAACTCCAGTTAAACCACTTTTCACTAATTGATCTAATTTATCTTCAAGTAATATTCCATTTGTGGTTAAATATATTTCTTCTATCTCATCTATCTTATTTATTTTATCAATTATTTCAACTATTCCTTTTCTTAATAAAGGCTCTCCTCCAGTAAATCTAATTTTTTTTATTCCTAATTTTGAACTTTCAAGAACTATTTTATAAATTTCATCATCAGTTAACATTTCTTCACTTTTAAGGAATGTATTTTCTTTCTCTTCCATACAATAGATACATCTTAAATTACAATTATCAGTTAGTGAAACTCTTAAGTAATCTATTTCTCTTCCTAATTTATCTTTCATATTATTTTGAAGAGCTGTCATTAAAAAAATTAAACTCTCCACTCTTCCCCCCTGTTTTTTTAAGTAAGTGAGTACTTTCTATAACCATTCTTTTATCAACTGCCTTACACATATCATAAATAGTTAATGCTGCAACTGTAACTGCAGTTAAAGCTTCCATTTCAACTCCTGTTTTATCTACTATTTTTACTGTTGATTTTATTTCAATAAAGCTTTCTTCATTATTTATTTCAAAATCTATATTACAACTAGAAATTAGCAAAGGATGACACATAGGTATTAAATTAGATGTTTGCTTACTAGCCATTATCCCCGCAACTCTAGCTACACCTAGAACATCTCCCTTACCTATTTTCCCATTCTTTATAAGTTCTAAAGTTTCATTACTAACTTTTATTTTGGATACAGCAATGGCCACTCTCTCAGTTTCTTTTTTTTCAGATATATCTACCATTTTTGCATTACCATTATTATCAAAATGGGTTAATTTATTTTTCATTTTTATTCCTCCTGAGTTTTAAATAAAAGCCTTATATTTATTTACATAGTTATTACTCTTGTTCTCCATAACATGGTAAAAGGCCATAGTCAGAAAAACTAATTATTTTCTTGCACATTCTTGCTCTTCACCTATCAATATACCTAATCCATGCTTTAATTCATCTAATATAAAATCTAATGCTTCCATACAAGCCTTAGGGCTTCCAGGTAAATTCACTATTAATGTATTTCCTCTTATTCCTGATACTGCCCTTGAAAGCATAGCTCTCTTAGTTATTTGAAGGCTATAACATCTTATAGCTTCACATATCCCCGGTGCTTCTCTATCAATTATTTCTTTAGTTGCTTCTGGAGTTATGTCTCTTTTAGAAAAGCCTGTTCCTCCTGTGCTTAAAATTAAATTAACCTTTAACACATCACTCATACAAATAAATTCTTTTTTTAGCATTTCTTTATCATCTGGTAAAATAATTTGTTTTTTTACATTAAAGCCTGCTTTCTCAACTATATCTCTGATTACAGCTCCACTTTTATCCTCTCTTTCACCCTTATATCCTTTATCACTACTTGTTATTATTCCAACACTGTACATTAAATTCTCACCCCTATATTGATTAAATAATTAATGCCAAAATCTCTTTAAGGAAAATTTTATCCGTTTATTTAATACTTCTATATCTTTTGCCATATTCCTTCTTTAAAGCATATTATTGTCTAAAATTTCAATTTATATGGAGTTTTAGATAATAAAAAAAGAAGTGATTGACACCTCTTTTCAATTATTTTTAATTATTTCTTTTTCTACTGGATTATTTTTAAATAATATTATTTTATCACCGATTTCTCTTGCTTCATTTAAATCATGACTTACTATTATGGCAGTTTTTCTTTTTTCAGAAAAATATTCTCTTACTACCTTAATAATATTTTCTTTATTTTCCTTATCTAAGCCTTTAAATGGTTCATCCATAATAAATACATCACCATCATATAACATTGCTCTAGCTATATTTATTCTTTGTCTCATTCCTCCACTTAATTCATGTGGATAAAGCTTTTTACAATTTGATAAATTCATTTTTTCTAATATATCATCTATTTTTTCTTTTCTAATTTCTTTATGAAAATTATCTTTTATAACAAATTCTAGATTTTTATAAATATTTATCCATGGTATTAATCTATTTTCTTGAAAAACAGCACTAACATTGAATCCTCTTAATATTAATTCATCCTTTATATAATTAAGCAAAGTACTTTTTCCTATGCCAGACTCACCCATTATAAAATTTATAGAATCTTTATTAAAATCTATATAAAAATCTTTATACAATACTTTTTCTTCAAAGTTAATATTAATATTATTAAATTTAATCAAGTATATACCTTCTCCCTTTAATGCTTTTATTTAAAACATATATAATTATTTTATCAGTTATATAACAAAGTATAGCAACTATAATTATCCATGCAAATATTCCTGCTGTATTAAAATTTATCTTTTCTCCTTGAATAGCAGTTCCTATTCCATATAGTGGTTGTCCATACACTTCTCCTGCAATTACAACTTTTAACACCAATGAAAAGGTAGATGTCGCTATAGATGAAATATTAATTATTATCTTTGGAAAATATATATTTAATAATTTATAAATAAACTTAACTTTAAAGGTTTCTGCCATTTGAATTAAATCTTTATTTTCATTTATTATTGAATTAATTGTACACTCATACAAAACTGGAAAAGCCATAATAAATCCAATTAAATAGGGTGCATAATTTTTATTTAACCAAATTAAAGCTATAAGTATAAAAGCTATTGTTGGAATTGACTTTAATATGGAATTAACAGGATATAAAAAATTATATATAAATTTATTAAAGCCTGATACTATACCTAAGATAATAGCTATTATTAATGCCAGTATAAAGCTTATAAAGCCTCTCAATAACGAATTACCTATATTTAACAAAAAATATTTTTCTTTCCCTATGTTAAATATTTCTTTTAATATTTCACTTACTTTAGGTAAGTAAATAGAATTATTTATTTTATTTGATAATAGTACCCATATCCCTACTAAAACAAGTAGAGATATAAATATAATTTTTTGATTTTTAATAGAAGAAGTCTTCATCTGGAATTTTTTCTCCTATTGATTTTGGATTTTCACTTTCTAGAATTTTATAGTAATCTAAATATTCTTTCTTGCTATCTTTTGCTTTTGAAAAGTTTATATTACTATTTTTTATTGATTTTTCTAATACACTTACATCTACTTGTGAACCATTTTCTACAGAATACTTAGCTGCTTCACCATTGTTTTCATTTGCCCATTTTGTAGATAAATCTATTTCGCTCATTAATTTATCAAGAAAATCTTTACTATTATTTATTAAATCTTCTTTAACAATTATACTAGCTTGAGGAAATCCCTTATTGCTATCAAATTTATCTTTCCATAAATCATTTAAATTAGCTATTACTTCTATATTAGTATTCTTATTAATTATAGTTGTTAGCACAGGCTCTGGAACAACTGCAAACTTTGCTTTTCCCCCTAGTATAGTAGGTGCTAACTCAGTTGGCCCACCTACATAACTTAATATAACTTCATCCTCTTTAATTCCGCTTTCCTTTAAAAGAGTTTTAAAAACTATATCTGGAGTTAAGCCCTTTCCTATATTATAAATCTCTTTACCTCTAATATCATTAAAACTAATTTTTCCTTCAGTTGAGATCAAATATAATGATCCCCAACCTGTTGTACCAACTAACTTATAACCTAAATTCTTATTATAAGCTTGTGCAGCTAGATTTGACGGAACTATTGCTATATCGGGTTCTCCCTTCATTACTGAAGTTGCTAATGTATCTGAAGTATTTTCTATAGAATAGATAATATTATAATTATTATCTACTTGTATATTTTCTTTAATCATTTTTGATATAGATGTTGATGGAACTCCATTTGGCACTACTAAATTTATTTCCTTCTTTTCTTTTGTTTCTTGTTTAGACTCTTCTACATTTGATTTACAGCTTGTAAATGTTAAAAACATAGTAGCTATAAGGAAAATGCCTAATTTAACTTTATTATTCTTTCTCATTTTATCTACTCCCTCTAAATTTACTACTTCTTACCATTATATCACTAATAAAAGGATACACAAACAGCACTAATATAAAATCAAATATCTTATTATAAGTTATAGTTTATTATATAAAGCAGCTTTTATGTTGAATTTATTTTATTTTTCCTTTATTATATAATTAGTAAATTTTTGAAGGGAATGAATATTTATGATAGACAATAAATTAGATTTACTTATTAAAAATAGTAATAACTTAGAAAATGTAAAATCTACCTTTGGAATGGGTATATTTAAAAGATGTAATGCCTTAAACCTAACCTTAAGAAATATAGATGTTGATGTAGAAAAAATAAATAACTGCATAGATTTAATAAAAAATAATTCTTCTTTTTTCTCTAATTTTAGAGGAAATAACCTTCTAACTACTGCAATTAATTTATCTATACAAGATAATCCAGAAGAAATTTTTAAAGATATAACCATTATATATAACAAATTAAAAAATCATTTTTTTAATAATCAATTTTTAGTTTTAGCATCACAAATAATTTATAATTATAAAAATACAATAGATGTTGACTTATTAGTTGAAAATACTAGAAAAGCTTATGATATTATGAAAAAAAACCATCTATTTTTAACTGGGCAAGATGATATTTGCGCTGCTGCTCTTATTGCTACAACTTCTTATAATTTAGATCAAACATTTATTGATATGGAAGAGTGCTATAATATTTTAAAAAATAATGGTTTTTATTCTGGTAATAATCTTCAAGCTCTTTCTCACATACTATCTCTTTTTGATGGATTCTCACAAGAAAAATGCAATAAAGTTATTTTATTAGATAAAACCTTAAGAAAACATTCTCTTCCTTTAAAAGGTTATTCTCTTCCTATACTAGGTGTTGCGGCTTTAACAATTAATGATTATGAAGAATTTGCTCAAAATTTAATTTCAACTGATAAATTTCTAAAAAAACAATCTGGTTTCGGAACATTTACTTTAGGTTCAACTGTAAGGCATATGATTATAGCTTCATTACTCTCTTTAGAGTCTATTGAAAATAGTGATTCTTTAATAAAGGAAAAATTAATTGAAACAACTAATAACATATCTCTAAATATAGTTATTATAATGCAAATAGCAGCGGCCTCAGCTGCGGCTGCGGCTGCTGCTTCCGCTGCAAGCAATTAGTAATAAAAAGTCTTATTAATTATATAAAATAAAACCTTAAAGTTTACTCAGTAAACTTTAAGGTTTTTACCATTTCATCTTCTCCAATTATTAAACTTTCAAATATTTCACGGGCATTTTCACTAAACTCTTTAGGCTCTACCATTGCAGGACTGAAATGAGTTAGTAACAACTCCTTTACTTTACCCTTATTTGCTAAAATAGCAGCTTCTTTAAAAGTCATATGTTTATTTTTTATAGCTTTTTCTATATCCTCATCACTTCCATAAGTGCCTTCACAAATGAACAAATCACTATTCTTTATTAGCATAGGAATACTCGAGATAGGTCTTGTATCTGTTATGAAACTTAATTTAACACCTTTTCTTTCCTCTCCTAAAACCATGGTGTAATCATATTTCACTCCGTTATAAATTACTTCTTCTTCCTTTTGTAATTTACTCCATAGAACTTTAGGTACATTCATTAAAGTAGCTTTTTCTAAATCAAATTTTCTTCTTCTTTTAAAGTAAAGACTATATCCTAAACAAGGTGAAGAGTGATCTAATTCTAATGATCTTAATATAAAATCACATTTTTCAACTTCAGATAGCTGTAGTATATCCTTTGTAATATTAAAATACAACTCATCAGGATTTTCTAAAATATTTATATCATAAGGTAAATATGGACAAATAACTCTAAGATTATTTATCACATTATTTATTCCTATGGGACCAACTATTGTTAATGGCTTTTCCCTTCCACTATTGCCTATAGTAGATAATAATCCTGGCAATCCCACTATATGATCTCCATGGAAGTGAGTTATAATAATTATGTCTATAGCTTTAAATCCAAGCCCCATTTTTCGTATAGTAACTTGAGTACCTTCTCCACAATCTATTAATATTTTTCTTCCTCTGTAATTTATAAATAGTGCTGATAAGTTTCTATTTGGCATAGGCATTCCTCCGCCACAACCTAATAGCGCAATATCTATCATTTTCTCACCTTCTTTCTAAAATATATTATTTACAAATTTAATATATATAATTTATATTTTACTATCTATATAGCATTAAATATCTTTATATCTAATTAATATATTTAAAAAGTATATTTTAAATATAATTATCTCTATTATATATAGATAATTAATTTAATTATTAAATAAAGACAATAGGATAAACTTCCTACTGCCTAAAACTAATCTTACTTATATATTTATTTTGCTAACTCTAATGCTATTTCCATCATATCAGTGAAGCTTTTTTGTCTTTCTTCAGGAGTAGTTTCTATTCCTTTAAATATATGATCAGAAATTGTAAGTATAGATAAAGCTTCAACTCCATATTTTGCTGCAAGTGTATATAATTCAGCTGATTCCATTTCTACAGCTAAACAACCATAATCAGCCCATAACTTTATTCCTACATTAGTGTCATCATAGAATAAATCCGAAGACAATACGTTTCCTACTTTAATATTTAAACCTTTTTCTTTTCCTTTATTATATGCTTCTAATAAAAGCTCAAAATTTGCTGTTGGAGCATAATCCATTCCTTTGAATCTTCTTTTGTTTATTCCTGAGTTCGTTGATGCACTTTGAGCCAAAACTATATCTCTTACATTAACATCTTCATTCATTGAACCTGCTGAGCCAATTCTAATAAGTCTTTTTGCACCATAAAACTGAATTAATTCGTTTACATAAATAGAGTGTGATGGTAACCCCATTCCTGTGCCTTGTACTGAGATTCTTTTACCTTTATATGTACCAGTATAACCATACATTCCCCTAACTTCGTTATAACAAACAGGATTTTCCAAGTAATTTTCAGCTATGAATTTAGCTCTTAGTGGATCTCCTGGCAATAATACTGTTTCTGCTATAGCTCCTTCATTAGCCATTATGTGTAAATGTTTTGCCATGTTAAAAGCCTCCTTAATCTATAATTAATAAAATACTATCATATTTATAAAAACAAATAAACCTTTTCATTCTAAAATATCATTATTGTTATATTTATTCTCAAAAAAATTTAATGATATTGTATATTCTATATAATATCATTAAATAGTATCAATAATATTATTTTACTAAGTTAATTATTACTAGAATATATTAAAATAAGTGTAATCAGTAAAATAAAATTTTACTAATTACACTAAAATTTATCTAATATATTGGATTATTTGTAATACTTATATATTATTTAATATTCTTCTAATCTCTCCTATCATATAAAGTGATCCTGAAGCAATTATTAAATCATCTTTTTTTGCTTTACTTAATGCTAATTCTATTGCCTTATTATATTCATTAAAAGCAATGCAATTTTCATTATATTTTAATACTACATCTTTTAATTCATTTGCATTCTTTGCTCTTATTGAATTTGCTGTAACAGTATAAACCTCGGTAGCTAATGGTGCTATTATTTTTACCATTTCATCAACATTTTTATCTGCCAAAATTCCAAGTATTAAATATATATTTTTATATTTAAAATACTCTTCTATATTACTTTTAAGAAATTCAATTCCTGAAATATTATGAGCTCCATCAATTACTACATATGGATTTTTTCTTAATACTTCAAGTCTGCCCTTCCATCTAACACTTTTCACACCAGAATATAACTTATCATAATTTAATTTTATATAATTTAAATTATGAAGTTCTTCCAACCCTTTAATTGCTAAGGCTAAATTAATAATTTGATGCTTACCAAGTAAAGGTAAATCTAAAATATACTTATTATTATTATAATCTATTGAAACCTTTTGATATTGAATATCATCATTTACTATTTCTAATAGTGTGTAATTTTTTGAATCTACAACAATTAAATTAGATTTAGTTAATAAAGCCCTTTTTTTAATAATTTCAATAGCTTCATTTATTTGATTACAAGTTATAACTGGAATATTTTCTTTTATTATACCTGCTTTTTCATTAGTTATTTCTTCTATTGTATTCCCTAAAATATTTGTATGATCTAAGCTTATAGAAGTTATTATTGATAATATTGGTATAATAACATTTGTTGAATCTAATCTACCTCCAAGCCCCACTTCTATTATTCCAAAATCAACTTCTTTTCTATATAAATATAGGAACATTATACAAGTTAAAACTTCAAATTCTGTTGGATGTTTATATCCTTCTTCTACCACTTTATTAACATATGGTTTTACTTCTTCTAATAAGCTTACTAAATCCTCTTCTAGTATATTGTCCTCATTTACTCTTATAGTTTCTTCTATTTCTTCTAAATGTGGTGAATTGAAAAAACCTACTTTGTACCCATGTTCAATAAGAACCTTCCCTATTATCGCTGAAGTTGAACCTTTTCCATTTGTTCCAGCTATATGTATAAGCTTTAGTTTTTTATGTGGTTTTCCAAGTAACTCTAATAATCTTTCTGTACGTTCTAATCCATAACTTGAGCCTAATTTTCTTAATTCTTCTAAATATTTTAATGCCTTTAAATTCTTCATACCTGTCTCATTCCTTTTAGATCTTTTGATATATGGTTTAAAAATAATTCCATTGTATTATTTACTCCTAAATAGCTTAGCATTCTACTTCCAACTGCATCTTCAAATTCATTAAATAGTATTTCACCATTTTCTAAAAGTAAAAAGTCAATTCCACCGAAATCTATTTCTATATTATTTAATATTTTATCTAGTACTTTTTCTTCTTTAGATGAATAATTATATA
This sequence comes from Clostridium sp. MB05, assembly GCF_046581255.1. Lineage (NCBI taxonomy): Bacteria > Bacillati > Bacillota > Clostridia > Eubacteriales > Clostridiaceae > Clostridium > Clostridium sp. MB05. Next base: position 2,758,238 of record NZ_CP174370.1, read on the forward strand.
ACTTCACATTTCCTCCTTTAGAAAAATTAGATAAAAAATTATTTTTTTGTGGTTTTCTTATTACACAGTTAACTATTTTATTATCTATTATGTAAAATCTTATATCTCCTATGTAGTCTTCAATAAATTCTTGATATACATTTTTATTAAAATCTAAATTATTAAATTCATTTAGTATATTAATACTTATTCCACCATGTCCATTTTTAGGTTTTTCTATTATATTTTTGCTCTTATCAATATCTTCTAAACATCTATAGATTCTTGGATATCTTATATTTAAAGATTCTATAAAATTATATGCTTCTAATTTGTCATTTCCCAATTTACAAAACTTATATTTATTAAAAACTTTAATACTTAATAACTCTAAATTATATGTTACATTGTAATTTCTAGATCTATTTATAGCAAATTTATATTTTCCTTCTATCTTTTTATAATCAATATCTTTTGTTAAAATAAGTTTTAAATCTAAATCATACTTTCTTCCATCTTCTATTAACCAATTAATATAACCTTTATTTTTTTCTACATCTCTCTCATCATATATAACTAAACCATTTATCATAAGCATTCCTCTAATATATATTTTAATATTTCTCTTCCAAAGCTTTTTCCCCAAAGTTCTTCAAAACTTAAGAAATTTAAATTTGAATTTACTTCACATAATAAAGGCTTATCATCATCTCCAAATAATAAATCTACTCCTGAAAAATCTAAACCTAATGCCTTGTGTGCTTTTAATGCAAGCTCTTCTTGTTCCTTAGTTAAGTCTATCAACTTTCCCTTTCCGCCTTGAGATATATTTGCTCTAAAGTCTTTATCTGACTTTCTAAGCATAGCCCCTATTACTTTATTTCCTATTATATTTACTCTTATATCTCTACCATAACTACTTTTAATATTTTCTTGCATAATAAAGTCTACATTTCTCTTATTTAGCTCACTAACTTTTCTAATAAAATCTTCCTTGCTATTTATTAAATATACCTGCATTCCAAAAGAACCTTTTGATTCTTTTATTATTATATCTTCTCCAAGTTCTTCATAACATTTTAATAAATAATCTTCATTGTTTGATGAATAATTAAAAACCATTGGGGATAGTATAGTTCGCGGCATTTGGATTTTATTATTAGAAAGTTTTAAATGCATTAATCCCTTATGATCACAATATTCTATTGATTTACTTGAATTAAAGACCTTTAATTCCATCTTTTCTAAATGTTTTGCTAATAATACATCTTTATCCCAAAATATAATAAATCTTGGATTAGGCAGCTCCTTTAGATATAAAAGTTCAGCTTTACCTTCATTATTATACATAGGTATTATTTCTGTATTTTTAACTGCCTCTAATTTTATATCTAATTTTTCTGCTTCAATTACTAAGGATTTTACAAGCTTATTTATTTTTGGAATATTTAATGTTCCATTGTAAATTATCCATCCTGTCATATACATATCCACTCTTTCTACTCTTTATTAATTAACCTACTTTTATCACTTTTAATTTTTTTTGTCAATATTAAAGCTTATGTTATTATTTTATATTAATTGTATTTTATATTAAGATAATTTAAAATAATAAATAGATAATCTAAAGAAGGAGTTTATTATGAATGATTTAAATGAAGCATTAAAATTAAATTTAGATAAAATTTCTATTTTTGAAATAGATGAAGAAAAATTAATTGAACTTAAATCTTATGACTACTATATGCAAACAAACTTTTACTTTTGGTTGGTTAATAAAATAAATTTTTTTGAAAACAAAAAACATTATGAGGAACTAGCATATTCGCATTATTTAATGTCTTATTTTATTTTTATTATTTTAACACCTTTGTCATATGAAGACCTAGCATTTAATCATATAAATAAAGCCTTAAAATATAAAGATGAACTTAAGTATAAAGAATGGTTTCTTATTTTTTCAACACTTCCTAATAACTTTATAAAAACTTATGATGCAATAAAAATTGCTGAAGAAGTTATTGAAAAAGATCCAAGCAGTACTTTAGCAAATACTATATTACAGATGTTTTAATAAAAAAGTGGACATATGTAAGTTTACTTATTCCGTTGTTCCACTCCAAGTCACCATAAACTTACATATGTCCACATACAAACTGAAGGTAAGGAAAGTATAAAATAAATCTACTTTCCCACATTTAATTACTAAAAGTATTATATAATCGCATTTTCAAAGCTTTATTTTTTTATACTTTCCTAGGCATTTAAACACTAAAGGCTCTAGTTTAAGCTAGAGCCTTTAGTGCCTTTTATCTTATTAAATCTTTTATCTTAAATATTATAAACTAAATACTATAAATTAGAAACAACTTTTTTTATAATAAATAAATTCTATTAATGTTGTATAGCAATGAATTTTATTTTATTATTGTAAAATTATATCTCCTATTTTAAAGTATCTATTCTAACTAAAACTGCATTTAGCATTTCTTGATATTTTTCTCTCTTTTCTTTTTCACCATCAATTACTGCTTGAGGTGCTTTAGCTACGAAGCCTTGGTTAGATAATTTCTTATCTATTCTTTCTACTTCTCCTTCTAGCTTTTTCTTTTCTTTATTTAGTCTTTCAAGTTCCTTTTCTTTATCTACTAAATCTAAAAGCGGCATAAATAATTCTCCACCCTTAACAACTAGTGATACTGCATTTTCTGGAACCATAGACTTATCTTCTATAAATGATACTTCAGATGCCGATGCTAGCTTTTCTATATAGTGAACTCCAGATAAGAATGCATCTTTTGATTCATCTGTAGTATAACTAATTACTTTAGCTTTTCTTGATGGTGGAACATTCATTTCAGCTCTTACATTTCTTAATCCTTTAATAGCTTCAATTATAAAGTCCATATCTTTTTCTGCTTTTTCATCATTTAAGCTTTCATTGCATTCTGGCCAATTTGAAATTACTATTGACTCGCCATCAGTTAAAGTAGTATATATTTCTTCAGTTATAAATGGCATTACAGGATGTAATAGCTTAAGTCCAGTTTGCAGAACATCATTTAAAACATTGTAAACTATGCCTTTTTGCTTTTCATCTTCACCACATAAAACTCCTTTAACTAGTTCTATATACCAATCACAGAACTCTGTCCACATGAAATCATATACCTTTTGAAGAGCAATTCCAAGCTCATATTTTTCCATATTTTCAGTTACTTCTTTAACTAATGTATTCATTCTTGAAAGTATCCATTTATCTGCTAAACTATATTCCTTGCAATCAGCATATTTATTCATTATATCTTTATCAAGATTCATCATAACAAATCTTGAAGCATTCCACATCTTATTTGCAAAGTTTCTAGCAGATTCAACTCTTTCAGGAATATATCTTATGTCATTTCCTGGTGAGTTACCTGTTACAAGCATAAATCTTAAAGCATCTGCTCCATATTCATCTATAACTTCTAACGGATCAACCCCATTACCTAAAGATTTACTCATCTTCTTACCCTCAGAATCTCTTATGATACCATGCATTAAAACTGTATCAAATGGAGTTTTATCCATATTTTTTATTCCTGAGAATATCATTCTTGCAACCCAGAAGAATATAATATCATATCCTGTAACTAATACGTTTGTTGGATAAAAATATTCTAAATCATCTGTTTTATTAGGCCATCCTAATGTTGAGAAAGGCCATAAAGCTGAAGAGAACCAAGTATCTAGTACATCTTCATCTTGACGTAAGTGATTAGATCCACACTTAGGACATACTGTAGGAGCATCTACTTCAACTATGATTTCTCTACAATCTGTGCAGTACCAAACTGGAATTCTATGCCCCCACCATAATTGTCTTGATATACACCAATCTTGAATATTTTCCATCCAGTTAAAGTATATCTTATCAAATCTTTCTGGTACAAATTTAGTTTCATTATTTTTAACTACATCTATAGCTGGCTTTGCTAAAGATTCCATTTTAACATACCACTGCTTTGATATTATAGGTTCAACTACTGTTCCACATCTATCATGTGTTCCTACATTATGAGTATGTGGTTTAACCTTAACTAATAATCCTTGTTCTTCTAAATCGCTAACCATTTGCTTTCTAGCTTCATATCTATCTAAGCCTTGATACTTTCCACCTAACTCATTAATAACACCATGATCATCCATGACTCTTATTTGAGGTAAGTTATGTCTAAGACCTACTTGGAAGTCATTAGGATCATGTGCTGGAGTTATTTTAACAGCACCAGTTCCAAATTCAATATCAACGTAGTCATCTCCAACTATAGGAATCTCTCTATCTGTTAGAGGTAATTTTAATGTTTTTCCTATAAGATGTTTAAATCTATCATCATTTGGATTTACAGCTACTGCTGTATCTCCTAATAAAGTTTCTGGTCTTGTAGTTGCTATTTCTAAAGCCCCTGAACCATCAGCCAATGGATAATTTATATGCCAAAAGCTTCCTTCTTTTTCTTCATAAATTATTTCAGCATCTGAAAGAGCTGTCGTACACTTTGGACACCAGTTAGTTATTCTATTTCCTTGATATATTAATCCTTCTTTATAAAGGTTAACAAAAACAGTTCTAACTGCCTTATTTAAATTTTCATCCATCGTAAAAGCTTCTCTAGAAAAATCACAGGAAACTCCAACTTTTTTAAGTTGTTTTCTTATAGTTTCTCTATATTCATCAGACCATTCCCAAACCTTCTCTAAGAAAGCTTCTCTTCCCATTTCCTTTTTAACTAAACCTTTTTTTAAAAGTTCGTTTTCAACTTTTACTTCAGTTGCAATAGAAGCATGATCTTGACCTGGTAACCATAAAGTACAGTATCCTTGCATTCTTTTAAATCTTATAAGCATATCTTGAAGTGTATTATCAAGTGCATGACCTAAATGAAGCTTTCCTGTTATATTTGGTGGTGGCATAACTATAGAAAAAGGCTTCTTATTTTTATCAATTATTGGTGTAAAATATTTTTTTTCTTCCCAATTTTTATAAATTCTTTCTTCGAATTCTTTTGGGTTATACGTGGTTGCTAAGTTTTTCTTTTCAGACATCCTTTTGCCTCCTTTTATTTTATATATTCAAGATAATTAATAAAATTTTATTATATGTACTAAATAGTAAATAGCAATTAAGTATAATTTGAAGGTTCATACTTTAAGATTCACATAATTAATCTATAAATTCACTTTTGTAATTTAGAAACCAAATAAAATAGTATAATATAATCTTGAATGTTTAATTTTAAGCAATAAAAAAAGCCTTCATCACAAAAGGACGAAGACTCGCGGTACCACCTTTTTTCTTAATATAAAATATTATTTTATATTAAGCTCTTTATTTATTAACGACTAAGACAGCCGCCTTTACTTACTTAATTTCAGTAAAGATGCTCAAAAGCTACCTTCAGGATACTCTATATAGAAGGCTTTCAGCCGGTGACCCTCTTTTTCTTTAATACTTTGTATTCCTTACTCCTCTTTATCATTGCTTTTATTATATGATTTTGTAAGGCTATATTATACTATATTATTATTTTTGTCAATGTTATCACAAAATAAATAATTAAAGTAACTTAAAAAAGTGCCAAATTTTTATTTAGCACTTAAAAAATATTCTATTTATTAGATTTTAAAATCCTTTGGATTATGTTCCTTTGCCTTTGGTTCTCCAAAAGCTGCTTTTACACTTTCCACTTGCGGATTATGATTTATATGTTTTTTATGACTATTTTTTGATTTCTTACTCATTTACTTCACCTCCAAATTTATATAATTAGCTTATGTAAAATAATTTAATTTATTTTATATAAAGCTAAGAAAGAAAGTGAAATTTTGTAATTAGTATTTATCCATCTATCCATTCCATTGTTTTTATAAAGTCATTAACAAATTCTTCACTCATACTTGGATTAATAGTTTCTTCATGGATTATAGTAACTACTGACATAGCGATAGCATATTTAACAGTATCCTTAATTGAAAAATTATTCATATATCCATATCCAACACCTGCAACAAAAGAATCTCCTGCACCTGTAACATTTTTAACTTCCACAGCCTTTGTAGCTATTTTTCCTTCTTCATTAGAAGTCTTATAGTAAATACCCTCTGCATCAAGACTTATAAATACATTTTTAACACCTAGTGATAAGAAGTAATCTGCTGCTCTTTTTAAATCTTCGTCACTTTCAATTTTAAACCCACATAAAACCTCTGTCTCTAATCTATTTGGTTTAATTGTATGAAAATATTTTACTAAATGTTTTATTTTTTCTGCCTTTGTTGATGATACAGGATCTAATATAAATTTAGTTTTTCCTTTAAAAGTAGTTAAAATATACTCTAAAAGTTCTGGATTATCTGAATCTAATATAGTATATTCTGCATTTTCGATTATATGGGCTCTAGAATTTATAAAGCTAGATTCCATTTTATTAAGACTTTCCATATCTACTATTGCAGATTCCATTTCTCCATTTTCATTTAAAATCGCCATATATGTAGGTGTATATTCATTTTCTAAAATTAATGAATGTTCCATACTATATCCTATAAGCTCTGAGTTTTCTAAAATATTTCTTCCTTGATCATCTCCACCTAAAATAGAAATAAATTCTGTATTAACATTAACTCTTGCTAAATTTTCAGCAATGTTTCTACAAACTCCACCTAATGATATCTTTATATGTCCTGGTATAGAATCTCTTCCATTATATTTTTTTCTGCTAAAGCCTATTATATCTACTATTGACGCCCCTAATACTAATATATAAGGATTATTATTATACATACCATCTCTCCTGCTCTTTAAAATCCGTTACTAAAAAACATAAATATATTATATTAGAGAAAGCTAAAAAAATAAAGTTAATTTTACAAACTTTGTCGAATTTTATTTTTTATTTATGCTTCTTTAATTATATTATTTATTTAAAACTCTCTAAAACTTGCTACATTTTCCTTGGATATTCATATACTGAATATTAACTTATCTATATGTCAATAATTTAAATACATATAATTATATTCCTTGGAGGTAAAAATGAATTACTTTAACGAAGGTAATAAATACTATAATCTTAAAGAATTTAAAAAAGCAATTGAATTTTACAATAGGGCAATTGAAAATGATGAAAGTACAACTTGTTCCTATTATAATGCAGGAGTTTGTTATATAAAGCTTAAGGATTTTGATTCGGCAATAATAATGATAAAAAAAGCTCTTTCTGTGCAGCAAGAAAGTAAATACTTCTTTAACTTAGCCTATTGTTATACAATGAAAGAAGAACTCAAAAAAGCCCTTATTTATTTTAACATAGCCTGGTCACTAGATGATTCTGACTATGATTGTGAAAAAGCTATAAATTTAATAATGTCTAAAAATAAAAAGGCTTTATAATCTTAAATAGGTTATAAAAGCCTTTTTAATTTTACTAAATTTAAAGCCATTCTCCTGCTATTTGAGCATTTAAATGATCTGAATTGAAATCTTTGTTGTCAAAGTAATCTCCTGCTAAATAAAATGTTGGATCTATATTAATCCAAACTCCTTCATCTGAAAGATACACTTGATTCCAAGCGTGTGGTCCATAGTTTTGACCATCAAAGGCATCTCCAGTTACTATCCTTGTTCCTAATCCTACAGATTTTGCCATAGCTACATAAAGACAAGCATAATCAAAACAAATTCCACTTCTTGTATTCCAAGCTTCAATTGCTCCACTATTACTTACGCCTTCAGGTCCTAAAGCTTTTTCAGCTTTTAAAAAGTCATATTTAATATTTGATCCAATCCATGAATATAATTTTTTTGCTTTTTCTCTATCACTTTTAGCATTTCCAATTATTTCAACAGCCTTTTTATTTATTTCTTCTGATGATTTTATTCCTTCTTCTAATGTAACTCCATTATAATATACTATTACATTAGAATTTGATGGAATATATTCTTTAAAATCATTATAAGATAGTACAGGCTTATTAATTGACATTATATTTTCTAATGTACTGTATCCATTTATACTATTAAATAAATTAACTTTCATACTTCTTCCAAAGGTTGTATTATAAGTTATAATACTCATAAACATTATTAATATTATAACTAAACCTTTTAAAAGCCCAAATAGTGTTGAAAATAAAACAATTCCTAAATTTCCTCTACTTAATAAAATATTATATGCTTTTGTTAATGGATTATTTAAACACTTTAAAATCCAATAAATTATAGTTTGAATGAATAAAAATACTATTCCTAGTACTAAAGCTTTAAATAAATTGTTATTTACAAAATTAATATTAGAATAATTACTTACAAACTTTAATATTTCTAAATATATTTTTTCTAAATTAGTAAGCATGATCAAAAATGTCATAAAAATAGAAAAATAATAAATTAATCTATTTAAAGAATACTTAGCACTTCCTTCTTCTAAGGATCCTTGTACACTACCCTTTATTGAAAAACCCATTAATAAAGCACATAAAATATAAGGTAAATATGTAATCATTAATGTCTCTCCTTTTAAAACAATCTACATATCATCAATTTCTATTATCCTTTTTACTGCTTGAGAAACTATATCATAATTATATCCCTTGGATAACAAAAACCTATATAACTTTTGAGATAATTTGTATTTATCATTTTCTCTCTTTAATAAAATATTATATTTTTTCAAAGCCATATTATATGCTATATTTTTTTCTTCATCTTCATTTATATTAGAAATTTCCTCTTCTATAAGAGTATCATTTATTCCTTTTTTTATTAAATCATATTTTATTTTCTTTTTTCCTTGCAACCTAGTTTTATCTTTTACGTACATTTTTACATAATTTACATCATTTAAGAAATTATACTCTTTTAAAAAATTTAATGTTTTATTAATACTTGCTTCATCATATCCTTTTAATAAAAGCTTATCTTTCAGCTCTTTTTCACTTTTATATGTTTTTTCTATTATTCGAATGGCAGTATTTTTGCATCTTAAATAATTATCTTCTTTTGCAATTACTTTAATTTTCTCTATGTCTATTTTCTCATTTAATTTTAGTCCTTCTTTATAAACTAATTCTGTACTTATTGAAAATGAATACTCCCCATCAATATATATATTTACTCTTTCTTTATTTCTCTTTTGTATTTCTATTTTTGTAATAACACTCATAATTATCTCCAATCCTTTAAGATTTTAGTATATGAATTGTTGGATTACTCAAAACCTTTCTAGCTACCTCTTGGATTTTATTCATATCTAATGTATGTAATTTTTCCATATCTCCAACAAACTCATATAAATCTTCACCATCTAAGCCTTGATGAAGCATATAATTACATAACTCTGCTGGATCCTCTAAAGTTGAGATAACAGCTGTTTTATGAACTTTCTTCATAAGTTCTAAATCTTTCTCTCCAATTGATAAATTTCCATTTTTAACTCCATCTATTGTTTCATTTATTGCATTTATAGCAGCATCTAAATCATCTTCTGCAACTGCTGTATATATATATAAAGTCTTAACACTATTTGTCATATCTATACTAGTATAAATATCATAGGCCAATCCCCTTTTTTCTCTTACTTCTCTAAATAGAAGTGAGTTAGAACTCTCCCCTAACCTATGATTTAAAATTCTAAGCGGGAGCTCTAGTTCCCTATTTAAATTATAAAAAGTGTATAAATAAACTATAGTATTTTGTTCTATATTAGCTTTAGTTGTTGTAATTGACTTAGAAATATTTTCTTCTTCTAGGATACTTTTTTCTATCTCTACCCCTCTTTCCCAATTTGAAAATATTTTTTTTACTTCATTTAGTGCTTCACTATGGTCATAAGAAGACACAACTGTAACTAAAGCATTATTTGCTATATAGTATTTTTTATAGAATTTAATTAAATCTTCTTTAGTATATTTTTTTATATTTCCTTCTATACCTGCAACATCATATTTTAGAGGACTTTTATTAAAAGCTATTTCATTAGTTCTTTTAAAACTTAAATCTTCTATATCATCTTTACTTGTTCTTATTTCTGCAAGTATTACTCCTCTTTCCTTTTCCATTTCACTCTCATTAAATTCAGGACAGATTATCATATCACCTAAAATTTCAATAGCATTTTTAAGCTCGTCTTCTAAACAGCTTATAGTATACACTGTAGATGTATAATCTGTATAAGCATTATATTCTCCACCTAAAAACTCTAGCTCATCATTTAATTCTTCATAATTCCTTTTTTTTGTCCCTTTGAATAGCATATGTTCTATAAAATGAGATATTCCTTTTTCATCCATACCTTCATAAAGTGATCCAACTTTTATTCCTACATTTATAGATGATATTTTTGTATCCTTTTTTATAGTTATAACCTCTAATCCATTATCTAAAAAATTTCTCTCAACATCAAAATTTAATTTAAACATATTAATCCACCTATTTCCTCATATTATTTTGCTTATTAAAAATATAATATGACTACATTTTAAATACAATACTATAATTATATATATGTTTCAACTAAGAATCTACATTATTAGTCTTTTTAAATCAAATAATTACTTGTTATATAAATGTAACATAAATTAAATAAATATTACTTTTTTATTTATTTACATAATTAATCTTTACCATATAAGTATTGACATTTATAATTATATTAAAGATTTCATAATAGGGAGGGTTTTATGAAAAAAAATATACTATTAATTGAAGATGAAACTCGTATTAGATTTTTACTTAAAGATTATTTTTTTAAAGAAGGATTCAATATTATAGAAGCTTCCGATGGTGATGAAGGTCTTAACTATTTTATAAGCAATAAAGTAGATTTAGTTATATTAGATATTATGATGCCAAAGGTTGATGGGATTACAGTTTTAGAAATGATAAGAAAGGTTTCTACAGTACCAGTTATATTACTTACTGCTAAGGGGCAAGAAGAAGATAAATTATTTGGTTATGAAATGGGTGCAGATGATTATATGACTAAACCATTTTCCCCTAAAGTATTAATTGCTAAGGTTAAGGCTTTACTTAAGAGAACCTCTGAAGACACATTTTCTAGTACAAATGACTATAATGGTTTGACTATAAATAAATTATCTCATGAAGTTAAAATAAATGATGAAATAATAAATTTATCTCCAAAAGAATTTGAACTTTTAACTTATTTATCTGACAATGAAGGTATAGCTTTATCAAGAGATACTATACTAGATAATGTGTGGGGCTTAGATTACTATGGCGATTTAAGAACTGTTGATACAAATATAAAGAGACTTAGAGAAAAGCTTGGAGACAAGGCATCTTATATAGTTACAGTTAGAGGAAGTGGATATAGATTTGAGGCACAAAAATAAATTTAGCATATCAAAAAAATTATTTTTAATAACTTTTGGCTTAATATTTATTGTATTAATATTTAGTATGTTATTCCAAATTTTATTTTTTGAAGATTTCTATTTAAATCGAAAAGTAAAAGACATGATTAAGGAAGCAAGTAAATTTAGTACTTTAAATTCTTATGCTGATGAAAACTTTTTGACTGATGCATTATTTAGATTTGAACAAGAGACAGATTCTAGAGTTGTTATTCTTTCATTAGATGGTAAAATTAAGTTTCTAGATAATTATGGTAAAAATACAGATGACTTTCAAGTTTTAACTGCATTTTGTGCTGAACTTATTAATGATAAATATCTTATTAATGAAGTTTTAACTTCTGGTAAGCCACAAGCTAGAGTTTTTGAAAATAAATTAAGCAATACAAAGAAAATTGGAATAGTATCCCCAATGTCATTAAACTCTAAAAATGATTCAATTATTGTATCTGTTTCATCAATGCAACCTATTAGCGAAGCTGCTGGTGTGACTAAAGAGTTTTATGGATATTTATTTTTAGGTTTTAGTGTAATTGCTATTTTCTTATCATCTGTATATGCAAATTTAATTTCTAAACCATTAGTCAATATAAATAAAGTAGCTAAGAGAATGTCTGCAATGGATTTTACAGCTAGGTGCCAAGAAAACTCGGATGATGAAATTGGAAGTCTTGCTGTTACCTTAAACTTTCTATCATCTACCTTAAAAAATGCCTTAGAAGATTTAAAGCAAAAAAATAAAACTCTTCAGGAAGATATAGAAAAAGAACGTAAATTAGAAGAGATGAGAAAAGATTTCGTTGCAAGTGTTTCCCATGATTTAAAAACACCTATAGGAATAATAGAGGGTTACGCTGAAGGCTTAAAAGATGGTATAGCTACTGGTGAAGATGCTTTAGTTTATTTAGATACAATTATAGATGAAGCAAATAAAATGAATAAATTAGTAACAAATATGTTGGAATTATCCAAACTGGAATCTGGGAATATAGATTTAGTTATAGAAAAGTTTAACATACTTAGACTTATTCAAAAACTTATAAAAAGTTTTTCTTTAGAACTTGCATCTAAAAATATAAATATAGAATTCAAAACTAAGTTTGAATATTGCTATGTAATTGGAGATGTATTTCAATTAGAACAAGTTCTTACTAATCTCATTAGTAATGCAATTAAATATACTCCTAATGGAGAGAAAGTAATAGTAGAAGTGCTAGGAGAAAATGATTTTATTAATATTTCTGTAGAAAATAAAGGCTCTCATATTCCTGAAGAAGAAATTGAAAATCTTTATACTAAATTCTACAAAATTGACAAATCAAGAAGTAGTTTTAAAAACAGTAATGGCTTAGGACTTTCAATAGTAAAAAGGATTTTAACATTACATGAAAGCTCTTTTTCTTTATCTAACACAATAGATGGAGTAAAATTTCAATTTACCTTAAAAAGAGCTGATGATTTAGAAATAATATAAAGGGATGAGCTTCATCCCTTTTTATACAAAAAAGCTAATTATTATTATTAGTAACAGAATAGCATTTAATATTAAAACTATTTTACTATTTAGTGAAATTCCTCTTAATTCTTTTTCTTCTTTACTTTCTAACATATCTACCATTATTAATATTTGCTCTAATTTATTTAGTATCTCCTTATTTGTTTTTCTATTTTCCCCTATTTCTTTTATATTGCTTAGAACTTCATTTTTACTTTTCTCAACTTCTCCTCTTATATCATCAATTATTATATCTTTATATAAATCTTTAAGTCTTTCTTTTACGTTATCTTTTATAACTTCTTCTTTTAAATAATTACCCACCCATTATCTCCTCCTCTAAACTTAACATGTCACTTATCAAAATAGAAATGTACTCATAGTTTAAAATCAAATCAAAATCTGTTAGATATCCTGAATTTATAGATGTAACTACAGTTCCTTTTTCTTTTAAAAACTCTTTTTTTATGTAATCTAAAAATACGCCTACTAATTTTTCTTCTTCATAAGAAGTTTTATTAAATTCATCATAATTCTTTCTTAAATTTTTAACCTTACTAATTTCTTGTTTTTCTATTCTTTTAATTTCATTAACTGCTTCTATAATATCATTTAACTTTTCAAACTCTATTTCATTATCTTCAGTATTACTTAATTCTATCAAACCCAATCTTCTTACTTTATCTTCTCTTTCCTTTTCTAATTCTATGTAACTCTTTTGCAAGTAATTTATATTATTTTCTATACTTAATATATCTCTTTTAAATTTATTTCTTTTTTTACTTATAAATCTAATTGTATCTTTTTGAGATTCTACAAATCTTTTTATAATTATTCTATCATTTAAGTTCCCTTCAAATTTATACTCTTTATGTTGATTTTTAAAATCTTTTAAAAATAACTTTATTCCCTTGTATATGAGGTCTTGATTTCTTTTACAAATCTTATTTAATGATTTTTCAATCATAAGTGTTACGCCCCCTTTTAATCATTACCCTTCAATAGTTATGTTATGTTTTATATAATAATATGCTTATATATTAATTATTATTATAAAAAAGTAGCAGAAATTAAAATTTTCTACTACTTTTAAAATTTATTCTTCTATTAAATTAAAATCTTGCATTTTTTTTATTTCTTTACACTGAGGGCATAAAATTAAAGACTCTTCCTTTAACTCCTCAAAATTGTATCCACACTTATTACATATACATGATGTTTCATTCATTTCCATTTTTTTGACCTCCCTACAACTTAATTTTTGACATATGTCTATTTATACATTCATATGTTAAAATTTCTTAAATTAAGATTTAATTTTAAATACTATATATTATACATTTAGTTTATATAATAATTACAAAATTATTATATAAACTAAAAATATAAAAAAATATTACTAAAAACCTAAGTCTCTAGTAATATTTTAAATTAAAATTTATTTATAATTTAATGTATCAGTTATTAAAATTCTTCAAAAGATCAGCAAATGGATTATTAATATCTTGTTCTGCTTCCTTTTTCATCTTTTTCATTATATTATTTACTTCTTTTTTATTTACTTTATCAGATTTAGAATCAAATCTTTTATTAAATATAGAAGCTTTTTCCCTAAATGTACAATTAGTATTAGGACATACATATATTTGTCCTTCTCCATGACCTCTAAGCTCTAATTTCTTTTTACATTCTGGACATCTTGCATTAGTATTTCTACTTACACTTTCTCTATATCCACACTCTCTATCTTGGCAAACATTCATAATACCATTTTTACCTTTTACTTCTAAAAGGTATTTACCACAATTAGGGCACTTTTTGCCTGTTTTATTATCATGAATAAATTTACTATCTGTACCCTTTATAGATTCAATTAATGCTACAGCATAATTTTTCATTTCTTTTATGAATAAATTTGAATCTTCTTTTCCTTTACTTATTCCATCTAATTTCTTTTCCCATTTTGCAGTTAAAAGTGGTGATTTAAGTTCATTTGGCACTAATTCCATAAGCTGTCTTCCTTTAGATGTAGGTATTATTTCTTTACCTCTCTTTTCTATTACAAAAGAATTAAACAACTTTTCTATTATATCTGCACGAGTTGCAACAGTTCCAAGTCCACCTGTTTCATTTAGTGTCTTAGCAGAATCTTTATCTACATTTACATACTTATGTGGATTTTCCATAGCTGATAAAAGAGTTCCTTCATTAAATCTTGCTGGTGGTTTAGTTTGCCCTTTATTTAAATCTACTGAACTTATCTTTAATGAATCTCCTTTATTAAGTTTTGGAAGTACTTGATCTTTTAAATCATCTTCACTTGCTGATTCATCAATAATTTCTTTATCATATAAAGACTTCCATCCTTTTGACTTTATAACCTGCCCCTTAGCAATAAAACTTTCTCCATTTATATCAGCCTTTATATTAGTTTGAATATATTCAAATGGCGGCATTAAAACGCTTAAAAATCTTTTAACTACAAGATCATATATATGTCTTTCTTCTGAACTTAAATTACTTAAATTAGGCTTTTGTTCAGTTGGTATAATTGCATGATGATCACTTACCTTACTATTATCTACAAAGCTTTTATTAGAGTTTATCTTTCCCTTTAATATTTCAGATGCTGCCATTCTATATTCACCAATAGATATTGCTTTTAATCTTTCTGGAATAGTTGAGACAATATCTGTAGATATATATCTAGAATCAGTTCTAGGATAAGTTAATATCTTATGGTTTTCATAAAGTCTTTGCATTATAGATAAAGTTTGCTTTGCAGAATAACCCCATATTTTATTTGCATCTCTTTGAAGCTCTGTTAAATCATATAAAGCTGGTGCAAATTTCTTTTTAGGAGTTTCTGTTATTGATGTAATTTTAGCATCATGTCCTTTTGCATTATTTAATATTTTATTAGCCATTTCTTCATTAAATATTCTTAAATTATTATCCTTATTAACCCATTGAAGTGAAATTCCATTTGCTTTTGCAGATATAGTATAAAAATCTTTTGGCTTAAAATTTTTTATTTCATCTTCTCTATTAACTATCATAGCTAAAGTTGGTGATTGTACTCTTCCTGCTGAAAGTTGTGCATTATATTTACATGTCAAAGCTCTTGTTGCATTAAGTCCAACTACCCAATCAGCTTCTGCTCTGCATTGAGCTGCCTTATATAAGTTTTCATACTGACTTCCAGGCTTTAAATTTTTAAATCCATCTAAAATTGCTTTATCAGTTTGAGATGATATCCAAAGTCTTTTTATAGGCTTCTTAACTCCTGCTTTTTCTATAGTCCATCTTGCAACAAGCTCTCCTTCTCTACCTGCATCAGTTGCTATTACTATTTCTTCAATATCACTTCTATTTAAAAGTTTTTTAACTTCATAAAATTGTTTAGATGTCTTTTTTAAAACAGTAAGCTTCATATACTTAGGTAACATTGGAAGAGTTTCCATACTCCAAGTTTTATATTTTTCATCATAACCTTCTGGGTCTTGAAGCCCAACTAAATGTCCAAGTGCCCAAGTTATAACATACTTATTTCCTTCTATATATGCTCCTTTATTTTGATTACATTTTAAAACCTTTGCTATATCTCTACCAACAGAAGGTTTCTCTGCTAGTACTAATACTTTTCCCATATCTTAGTCCTTTCTCTTTTAAGAGTAAATATACTTCTTGCATCTTAAACTCTATATTTATTTATTATTTTCTTTTAACTAATTAAACTATATCCAATTTATGATATTCTGTAAACCTACTTTAAATAAACATTCTATATTTAAAGTATTTTAATATACAGAATTAGTAAAATATTATATTTAATGATATAATAAATGACAAAACAAATTAGGGGGAATATCTATGGTAGAAATATTGAAATTAATAGCTAGTCTTATTAATGATTTACATGATAAAGTCTTAGATATTGTTAGTATAGCTGGATATCCATTAAATGATAAACAACTTCATTTTATATTTATGGCCTTAATTGGCATAGTAATATTTGTAATAACTCAAGTTGTATTTAAAAAACTTGCAAAATATAGCATTACTGCTATATCATTTATATATACATTAACAGTTATGATAGTTATAGTTTTTGCTATAGAAATACAGCAAAAGTTAACACATAGAGGTAATATGGAGTTTGCCGATATTGCTTATGGACTTTATGGATTTATTTATGTATTTCTTATATACTTGTTAATAAAACTTATTATAACTTTAATAAAAAAAATCAGTAACAAGCAATAAAAAGTGGTACCTATAAAGATATCCACTTTTTTGTTAAATCATTTATTTTTAACTCTAGTCTCGCTTTCTTTTCAAAGCATATCCTGCTGCCATTAATGATGAAGCTAAAGTTAATAAAGCTGTTGTTCCTATAGCATCACCTGTGTTAGGTAGCTTATCTTCATCTTTGCTTTCATTATTTTCAAGTTTATTCATTGCATCTTTTAAATTATTTACTGCTTTATCTACTTCTTCTTGTGTTACATCCACTTTAGCAAATACATCTTTCGCATAAGCCAAAGCTTCATTAAATACTTTCCAACTTTCTTCAGTATAATTACTTGCTTTTAACTCTTCTGCTTTTTTAATAATTTCTTTTAAATTACTCTTATCAATATTAACTACAGTATTATCCTTTAACTTTAAATCCTTCATAGCCTTATCTAGATTTTTTGCTGCTTCATCAACTTCTATTTGTGTAGCCTTCTTATTAGACACTATATCTTTAGCGCTAGCCAAAGCTTCACTGAAGTTATTCCAAGACTCCTTAGTGTAATCTTCACTTCTTAAGGCTTCTGCATCTGTAATTAATTTGTTCAACTCTTCCTTGTTAACTATTTCTTGAACAGTATTTGTGGCTTCAACTGAAACTGTGTCATTAGCTCCTACCTCAACATTTGCATAACTTACTAATTCACCGTTTACTTCCTTTTGCTCTGCTTTAACTTGCTCCCCATTAACATTTATATACTTATAATCACCATAGAACCTAGCTTCCCAATTTAAACTTTCTGATGCTTTATTTGTTAATGTAGTCATAGTTAATCCGTTATGAGCAATACTTAATTCATGATCTCCCATCTGTAAATTATCTAAATTAACCCATTCAACTTCTCCAGGCAAATGTGGTGCTGTTACAACTTTATGAGCTCCTGCATCTGGCTCTATCCCCATTAATCCCTCTACTGTATGAGAAATAAATGTAAATGAAATCTCTGGATAATCACCATTGGTACCTTGTGTTGCACGTTCATGTGCCTGATCTTTAACACTCATTATATATTTCATCCATTTCCAAGCTTCTTCATTTCTATTATATGGGAAATAAGCTTCAGGTATATAGGTATATGCCTCTATATTCAAAGGCGAATTCTCAGTACTTCCTATTCCATCACCTAACTTTTCAGATATAAAATCTAAATATTTATCATTTCTTTCTCCCGGTTCTGATAATAATTTCATTGGAATAAACCAACTATTTTCTTTACCAAAATCATTTAGCTTTTTTCCATCCTTTTGTAATACAGTAGCATAATTTTCATTTGGACTATTTGGGTCTATTACACTCCAATCTTCATTAAAATATTTTTTCAATGCTTCTGCTTTATCGTACCATTCCTTAGCTTCTTTATCTTCTCCTCTTTCACTAAGCATACCAGCATAGGCTAATGTTGCTTGATATTGTGACCCAATAGCATCAGCAGCCTCAATTGGGAATTTTCCTCTTTCATTATAAGTACATGACCCTTGGAATATTCCTCCATAACCTTCTGCAATGCCATTTGTATTTTGGTCATCATGAAGGCTTATATAGTCTGTTAATACCTTTGTATAGAAATTCCATAAATCATCATCAAAAATATATCTTTCATCACCAGTCCAAAGATACTGCTCATAGGCCTTCTCAACTAGTTCAAACTGAGCTGGTACTTCCCTTACAAATAAATCATCATTTTTGTAATCAATTGTATGCGGTGTTCCATCAAAATTTATTGCCCAGAATGTATACCATTTTCTTGATTCTGTTGCATTCTTTGCAAAGGTTTTAAACATTGAGAAGTTTTCATCCTTTAATCCTGAGATTTGTCCACCTGTTGCTTGATGAACAAAATCTCTTCCATAAAATGCTGTTCTATCATAATAACCAGCCCAATATGATGGTATATATTTAGCAGTTCCACTACCATCATTATTATTTTCATCTCTATTTACCAAACCTGTTTTTCCAGTCATAACAAATTGTTCTGTTTTATCAACTGACCAATTAAAGCTATCTTCTAAGAATTTATTAGAAGACTTTACAACTGCCTCTTTTCTCTCCACTTCACATACTACAGACCATACATCTGTACTCCCATTTCCATTAGTTACATTAACCTTTAATGGAGCTGATAAATCTAAAGTTTGTCCATTTTTTAAATTTGATACTGATTCTTCAGATAATTGTATACTATTTAAAACTACCTTACTAGTATCAGTTCCATATGGTACTACAACCTTTATAGTTTTATCTTTTTTATTTATTATGCTATTTCCTTCTTGTCCATCCAAGTTAAATGAAATAATATTACTGTACTTTTCCGTTTCAATCTCTCTATTTCTAATTAATTTAACATTATCAACACTTACTAAAGAAGTTTTTGTACCTTGGAAAAATATTTTAATTTTCTCTCCTTTTTCTAGTCTAATATTTTTAAGCTCATTTTTTGTATAACCTGTATTTTTTTCTACTGTAGAATAGCATATAATTTCAGAATCATTAAGTTCATCACTTAAAGTCATAATACCTAATTTAGCTCCTTCTCCTTCCGTGTTTACAAAAGCTGATAAATCATAAAATCCTGTTTCGGGAATTTCAGTTTCTTGAGTAATATAATTAAAATCTCCTTTAGCTATACGAGCTCTTATTCCTCCATCATAGCTATAATTATATCTAATGTTAGCTCCATAATATCTCCAACCTAATCCATTATTCTCAAAGCTTGGATTATTAATGATATTTACATCAATTGGTCCAATGGCCTCACTAAATACTCCATCTCCTAAAGTTCCATATTCGTCAACAGGTATAACTTTACATTTTAAGTACTTATTTTTTAAGTTTTCTTTGAGCACTAATGTTTTACCATATTCTCCTGCTATTTCACTATATTCACCATCTTTACTATCGGACATTAACCAACTAAACTTTGTAGCTCCTTCAATATGATTATCTAAGTCATTAAAATCGTATGTCACATTTAACGGTGCACCTACTTCATTATTACCATTAATCTGAATGTTGGTAACTTGTGGTTTTAAAAAATTCATTTTATCTATGTCATACATAAACCTAGCATCTTCTATTTCTGCACTCCCTTCTATGGCTATATTTAAGTCAGAGTTTTTATCTTGTATTATATCACTAATTCTTACTACTTTATATTCTTCTGATGCTGCTAAAATTTCTGTTCTGTCCCCTATCTTAACGTTTACATTGTTAGTTAAAGCCTTTATATTCATTTCCAAGTAATAATTCCCTTTATTTGGAACCTTTATCTCTTGGCTTATTTTTGAAGTATCATCTTTTAAAATTGCTTTACCATTTAATATTTCTGCATCTTCTAAAGCCCATCCATCTAAATTTTCAAAACTCTCATTAACAAGTAAATTTTCTACCTTGCTTCTATCATAATAAAATTCAAAATCATCTCCATTAACCCAGGCACTTCCTCCTATTAATCCTATATCAATCTTATCACCTTTTTTCATATATATAGGCTCTATTTCATATCTAGTATAGCTAGAGTTTGAATCTATTTTAACTTCCTTTATAATACTTCCATCCTCTGGATTGAATAAAGCTAACTTTCCATTAGGTCCTCCTGCTGCCGCATAAACAGCTCCTTTATAATATCCGTTATATGGCGCTTCAATAGTTTGTTTTATAATGTTATTATCACCTGGATCTACCCAGCATTGAATCTTCCCTGTATGGGGAAAATTATTCCAATCGCCTACTGCTCCAATAGTTATCCAATTTGGAATTTCATAATCATCAATATTTGGATCTTCCTCAAAGCCTGGATCCTTAACTAAGTTTACTCTACTATCATCATTTAGTTCTACAGTACTTAGATTATTTTCTTTAATTGGTTCAGCAAAAGTCAATACATTACTAGTAATACACGTTAAGGCTACTAACAATGCTAATGTTTTGCTCATGGATGTTCTAAAACCTTTTTTCATTATTAAATCCCCTCTCATTATTTATAATATGAAAATAACTAAGCCCCTTAATATAAAGAGCTTAGTTATAATTCAGAGCTTCTCTATACCATCATAGGCAATATTTCACTTTCAAAGTAGTAAAACTCCGACGTCACATCTAAATTTTCTGTTATTTTAACGCTAGCACTATCTGATAATGATATTACTTGATGCCATATACCCTTATAAAGACATATTGGTTTATCCAATAAAAATACTTTATAATCACTAGGTGTTTTATTTTCTGCTACCATAATTAAGGTTGTACCAGTTAATGGTTCAAAGCTTTCCATTGATGTAGGATGATTTTCCATAAGCTTTACACCTTTTTCTTTATATCTATAAACAGCTAGTCTCCAAGGATCATTTGGCTCTGATACTACTATTTCAAACTTATCAGTACAAGTTTCACTAAACTCAATTATCTTCCCAAACTTTTCAAAGCTTTCTTTAGAGATAGTTAATATAGGTTTTTTCATATTTTTAACTCCTATTCTTAGTTATTTAAGGCTAATTCTTAAATTAGATTTTTCTCCCTTAAATACTAAATTAACTTGAAGAAGTTCTTCTTCTATAAAATAATCAACTTCTGCATTATCACATTTGACACTGTCAATAACAAATCCATTTGGTATATGGAACCAATAACTTTCTTCTGATCCTTTTATAGTATCTAAATGTAAATTTAATGTACTATCCTCAAACTTTTGATTTTTAATACTTATTGCATCCATTGTTACGTGTCTTGTTGATGCTATTACTTGTGGCTCACTCTTAACTTCTGTTAATGATATTATTTGACACGTACCTAAATCTAATTTCTTAACAGTAAATCTTCCACTTACTTTTCCTAAATATTTTTTGCCCCAGAAATCAAAAGCAAGATATTCCTTATTCCTTTCTAAACCAACATTTTCAAGCTCTATATTACTTTCTTCCAATGGAATTGAAGCAAATCTTCCGAGTACACTCCATTTTCTCCACTCTTTATCGATATGAATTGTCCAAAGAGTTGAAAAAGGATGCTCATCATTCATAGATGGATATTCGCCAGCCATATTCATTGCTTCTTCTAATGTAATATCTTCTGCTTTAACTGGATTTTCTCTTGGAACTGCAAATCCATGAAGTTTTGTCCATGTAAATGCTGGATAGCTTAAGTCAATAGTACCTGTTTCCCCAGCAAAAGTTTCAATAGTAGGTAATGTTTTTCTTATTACTTCGATTCTCTTATCATCATAATCCTTCATTGGGTCACTTAACATATATAATCCACCTGACAGTGAAACAAGTGAACATATACTTCTTGCCCATTCAAGGTTAGTTCTTGCGCAAATGTGGTCTGGGTCTATTAAGAATAATATACGTTGAGCATTAAACCATCTTGCTGACTCAACTATTTGCATTCTTATTCCAGCCCAAGTTGGATTAGCATCCATCGCTACACGACATGCATCAACAACCCCTATAACTTCTGATAATACTCCCCATGATGCTAAGAAATATGCCTTATCTCCAATTCCATCTCTTGCACATTCCATATAAGATCTAAAACGTTTCTCCGCATCATCATTAGTTATTAATCCTTGTCTTACGGCTTCATGTAATCCATCTAATAATAGATGCCTTATTGCATCAGTTTTAAAATACTCATAACCATATTCCTTTAACCCTTTATAAAAAGGTAATACATGCTTATCTAATGATTCTTTTCTACAATCTATTAAATAATCTATCCATTCACCTAGCATTGGCTTACCATCATTGCCCTTTAGCAGGTACTTTCCTTGATTTTTAGCAAATTCAGGATTTGTAATATTAGCATTTGTCCATATACCAGCTTTAAACTCTTCTTTTTCTATTGCTTCAACTGCTCCTTTATGACCTTTTTTAAATTGACTATTTGTATTTAGCCATCCTTCTGCTAATGAGCCATTTGGATCAACTGGTAATGGCATATTTTGATATCCATCATCTATTTGTATATATTCTAATCCATATCCACCTAATTTTTCTGAAAAGAACTTTGATACTTCTTCTATATTTTCTTGAGTTACATCTCTTCTAAATGCCTCCCAAGAGCACCAACCCGTAACTGATTTTGTATTAGGTCTCCACTCCCATGGTTTATGGTAAGAATATCCTAAATGTTTTCTATAATATTGCATTCTTAAGTTCACAAATAAAGGTTTTGGTCCTAACTCAATTTCTAATTCTACTTTAAGATTGTTTGATTCTGTTTTTTCAAACCTTTCTGAAATCCATTTCCAATGGCATCCGTTCCAATCTATTAGTAAATCTTGTTTAATATCATAAACCCCATTTACCCCCTTCATAGTTGGATGACCAACTTGTCCTAATATAGCTTCATTTTTATTAGCACGATTTGGTCTCATACTAATAGCATCTTCACTTAATAAAAATGTAACCTTAGCCTTTGCTGGCTTATCTAGCATTACATATATTTGTTGTATAAAGGGAATGTTTTGAAGATTTCCATCTGATCCATGTCTGAAACCAACTTCATCTTCTCCATCTATCTTCATTGTAATAATATTTTTACCATTATACTCATATGTTAACGTTCTCGTTTCTTCATTCCACTTATGAAGAGCATGTGCTATTGGTGGTTCAATTAATTCTGGATGAAAATTTTCGTTATTCATATGTTCCTCCTAAATATTAGCTTATTTTATTTAACTTCTACTTTATAGCACTATCAACCATACCCTTAATAAAGTATTTTTGTAGGCATAAGAAAATAATAACTATTGGTAATATTCCTAATAAAGATGCTGCAGCCGCTGCATTTATATTCGATGAACTTTGTGAAAAGAATCCTGCTATAGCCTGTGTAACAGTCTTAATCTTAGGTGATTGTAATAAATATAAGGAAAATTGATAATCATTCCAACATGAAACTCCTGTAAGTATTACTACTGTAGCTGTTACTGGTTTTAATTGTGGCAGTATTATACTAAAGAATGTTCTAATTGGCCCACATCCATCTATCGCTGCTGCTTCGTCTAATGCATCTGGTATTGATGAAATAAAATTAGTATATAAGAATATACTCATTGGAAGTTGGAATGTAATTAGAACTATTATTATAGACCAATAAGTGCTAGTTCCATTTAACTTTGCAATCATCGAATATAATGGTACAAGAATACTTAAAGGTGGTACCATCATTATCCCTAAAACGAAGGCCTTAACTCCCATATTAAATTTAGTCCTATTTCTTGCTAATGGATAAGCTGCTAAAGCTCCTATTATTGTAATAAACACAATAGATACACTTGTAATTACTAAACTTGACATTAAGCTTTGTCCAATTTTTCCTTTTTCTATAGCTACACTAAAATTTTCCCAATTAATATAAGTAGGAAATACCCATCTAGAGCTTAAATCCTTAGGTGATTTAAATGCAACCCCTACCAAAATGTAAAAAGGTATTATGTGTAATAAACAAATTAATATTGCTAATGGAGTTCTCCATAAGTTATTTCTTTTAAATCCACTATTTGTCATTATTCATTCACCTCTTTACTATCAAAGTATTTCATAATTAAATTTGAAACAATCATTATAAATATAAATGTAAATATACCTATTGTTGCTGAATAGCCAGCATTTTGTCCTCTAAAATATGTCTGCGTTACTAAAGTTGATAAGGAGTGTGATGAGAACCCTGGTTCCTCCCCCAGTTAATGCCATAATTATGTCAAATAACTTAAGACCTCCAATTAAATTAATAACTACAGATGATACTATAGCTGGCATTAATAATGGTAATGTAATATATTTAAATTTATCCCAAGTCCTAACTCCATCAATTTCAGCAGCTTCATAATACATATCAGGAATATTTTGAAGTCCTGCTAAATAAATAATCATTGAAATACCACAAAATTGTAATGTATTTATTATTGTCATAATTATTACAGCTCTTTGTCCATCTCCTAACCAATCTATTGGTGCTCTTCCTAACCAAATTAGCACGTCATTAAATGCTCCCTTATCAAATTGGAATAAGAAATAAACAACATAACCCATTATTAATGGTGCAATCATAACTGGAATATAAATTATTGTCCTAGCTAAAGATCTTCCTCTAAACTTTGAATTTAAAAAAATAGCATAAGCTATTCCTATAACATTTTGTAATAATGTACTTCCAAATCCGTATATAATTGTATTAAAAAGTGCTCCCCAAATATTTTTATCTTGTAGTAATCTAATATAATTATCTACTCCTACATATTTATAATTTTGTGAAAATCCATTCCAATTTGTAAAAGAAATTCTAATACCATCTATAAAAGGATATACAACAATAAATAAGAATAATAGAATTGCTGGTAAATATAATATGTTCATTAAATTTTTTCTATTTTTACTTTTTGGGGCTTTTTTAACTACAACAGCATCATTTTCTGTAACCAACATTTTAACTTCATTATTCATATATTCCCCTCCCAATAATTTCTATTATCAACTATTAAGGGCATAAAATACCCTTAATAGTTTTATTTTATATTGATTATCTCTTTTGACTAAATTTATCTTTAAAGCTTTGTTCCATGTGTTTAATTGAATCTTGTACAGCTGTTGGTTTTCCAGCTAATATATCAGCTCCAGTTATGCACATATCATCCCACATTCCACTTGGTAGATATACTCTATCAAAGTATGGGAATGTTTCAACATTAGCATACTTATCATAGTATTGTTGAACAGCACCTGTATCAGCAGTTACATTTGTTAAACCTGATGGCATTCCATCAACTGAAGCCAATTTACCAGCAACTTCTGGTTTAGCTAAGTAGTTTATAAACTTAAGTGCAGCTTCTTCATTTTTAGTATTCTTATTCATACCAACAGCTATTCTTTCACCAGCTATAAGTGAAGGTTCATCATCTTTGCTATTTGAAGGAATAGGCATCATTCCAAGCTTAGCATTAGGATTAACTTTTAATGCTTCTGTAATTGCATAGTTACCATAGAACTCAAAAGCAACCTTGCCATCTGCAAAGCTTTTAATATCAGTTAAATAATCTGATGTTAAACTATCTAAATTGAAGTATCCAGCTTTATTCCATTTATCAAATAAACCTGCAACATCTCCCCATAAATTCCAATCAAATGTTCCATCTAATAATTGCTTCTTATAGTTCTTAGCATCGTTTGTAACATAGAATGACGGTGCTACCCAATCAAAGAATTGACCTATTGTCCAGTTATCCTTTCCCCCCATATGAATAGGTGTAAATCCAGTAGCCTTTATCTTTCCTAATGCTACTTCAAAATCAGCCCAAGTCTTAATATCATCAACTTTTACTCCAGATTTCTCTAAAACTTCAACGTTATAAACAATACCTGCGATATCCATATTAACTGGTAATACAAATATGTCATTTTTCTCGTTAGTAATCATTGGTTTAATTGCCGGTTTAATATCTTTTACCCAAGACTGATCCGTAAGAGGTTTTAAATATTCACTATATCTTGCAACAGACCATCCATGAGTTGTCCATAAATCTGGTAAGTCATTTGCAGCCATTTTAGTTTTCATAAGCTCTTCATAATTGCTTCCTGGTGCTGAATATTCAATTTTTATTCCAGTTTCATCAGTAAAGTCTTTACATACTTTTTCTAATTCCTCACTTGGAACTCCAACTAAGTTAGTCATAAATGAAAGCGTTACATCTTCCTTAGCTGTATCTCCTGTTTTTCCTCCATTATTTGATGATGAACAACCCACCAACCCGGTAAACGTTAACATACCACATAATAAAGCACTTATTAATCTTTTCTTCATAAACCTTTCCCCCTTAATTTGTTTTACAAATTTATTATATAATCCTTTTCATAGATCTCATATGTATCAATTCTATACTTATAGAGTTTAATTCTATACTAATTTTTACTTCATTCAAAAATCATTTTAATTTTATATTTTATATTATAAAATAGTAGTATATTATATTTAGAGGTGTGCTATGAAAAAAATACAGTCTTTTAGTTCAAAGCTTATGTTATTATTTAGCCTAAGTATAATTTTACCTATAACTATAATGATATTGGTACTATGTGTTTACTTTACTAATATACTATCAAATCAAAATGTAATTCAGTTTAAAAATACACTTAGCTCTGTTTCAAGTAATATTAATACATATATAGATGATTTGAAAAGGTTAACATTAACTCCTTATATGTATAAAGAAATATCTTTATTTATGGAATCCATAAATAATGGTAGTTATGAAAGAAACATTACTGAAATTGATAGATTTATAAAAAGTAAAAATTATAGTTCTACTCTTAATAAGATAATTAATCAATCAAGAGAAGATATATTAGGAATTACCTTTATACCTTATTCTAATCAATCTAAAGGATTTTTAGTAAGTAAATATTACGATACTTTAAACCAAGTAGATATTCCTTATTCATATAGTCCTTGGTTAAGTAATGCACTACATCTAGATGGTGATACTTATTTTACTCCTGTTCATTCATATAAGTACACCAAAAGTGGTAGTGAGTATCAAATTTTTTCAGTAATGAGAGTAATTAAAAATTTGGATACTAATAAAGTAATAGGAACTGTTAAAATAGATGTAAAAGCCATTACTATTAAAAATATTATATCTTCTGTAAATATAAGTGATAATTCTATATTTATTTTAATGGATCAAAATAGTCAAATTATTCACTCTGTGAATTTTCCTTCAAATAAAGATGTTTCTGATATTGTTTTTTCTAATAAAAATCTGTCTAAAGACTATAATATAGTATCAACACCTATTGAATCTAGTAACTGGATTTTATTGTATCTAGGCTCTAAAAAAGATTTATATAGTGAAGTAGATTTTGTATTTAAAGTCACATTAATAATATCATTACTTTGTATTATAGTTGCAATTATATTTTTTAGAATTAATTCAAATAAAATGATAAAATCTATAACAAATATTACATCAACAATGAAAAAAGTTAGAGATGGTGATTTATCAGTCAGATGCATTACCTTAGAAAATGATGAACTTAAATTTATATCTGACGCATTAAACAAAATGATTGTTAACTTAGATAACCATATAAAAAATGAATATTCATCACTAATCGCTGTTAAAAATGCTGAATATTTGGCATTGCAATCTCAAATCAACCCTCACTTTTTATGTAATATATTAAATGGATTCGTAGCACTAAATAGGATTGGAGAAAAACAACTATTAGAAGACTCTATAATCCAACTTTCTAGCTTATATAGATATACTTGTAGCAACACAAATGTGGCTACATTAAAAGATGAATTTGATTTTATTGAGAGATATTTAACCCTTCAAAAACTACGTTTTGATGATATGATAGATTTTAAAATATCTCTAGATGAACGTGTTGCTAATATAGATATTCCAAAATTAATTTTACAACCACTTGTAGAAAATTCAATTAAACATGGTATAAAAAATTATAATGAACCTATTTTTATAACCATAATAGCCTTATTAGATACAACATCTGGTGACATCGAGACATTAAAAATAATTATTTCAGATAATGGTGCTGGCTTTATTAAAGAAAAATATAGTTCTAAAAATAGTACAGGCCTAAATAATGTTAAAGAAAGAGTTGAATTCTTTAAAACAGGTGCCAACTTTACTATAAGTGGAATTGAAAATGAAGGTACAGACTGCTATATAGAAATCCCTATTGGAGGTGGCTTAAATGAAAATACTAATAGCTGATGATGAAAGATTAGTTAGAATAGCACTTAGAAGTATGTTAGAAGATATATATCCTAGTAAATATACTTTTATTGAAGCAAAAAATGGACAAGAATTAATAGATTTATCTAAAAAATATCAACCTGATATTTGCTATGTAGATATTAATATGCCTTTACTTGATGGTTTAACAGCATTAAAATCCTGTAAAGATAACTGCCCTAATACTGAATGGTTTATATTAACTGGTGAAGCTGAATTTAGCTTTGCCAAAGAAGCTATAAATATAGGAGTTAGAGATTACTTGTTAAAACCTGTTAGTATTAATGATCTAAAAACAAACCTAGATTTAGCCGAAAAAAATATCTTAAACAAAAACCATTTAGAAAATGAAGTGTTTAAACTAAATACACTTTCTTTATTTACTTCTACTTTAATTAGCAATAATATTACAAAAAACTATATTACTTTAAAAGAAGGCAATTATACAGCTATTGTTTTCTTTGTAGATACCTACATTAATCAAGAAAGTAGAAATAAATTTATTAATACATTATATAATGAAATTGAAAAGACATTAGAAGATAAAATAAGTGAAGGCTATAATTATGCTCTATTTAATCTACTCTCAGGTGAGCTATGCTTGATTATTAATTCACCTAATTTAAGACATATTACTTTTGAAGATATTATAAAAAAATTTGAATATGATAATTTATTAATTACTCCTATAGCTACAAAAAATGTTTCAAATTTACTTAAAGTATATGATGAAATAAAACTTATTAAGAAATACTCCACACTCAGAGCTACTTATAAATCGGGTAGGATATTGTATATAGAAAAGCTAATTTCTTTACCTAATATAGATTTAATATTAAATTTAACAAATGATATATTTTCTATATATAGATATTATTTAGATAAAAATGAACTGAAATTTATAGAATCTTTAAATTCTATCTCTTTAAATAATACATACAAAGGTATATTTAAAGAAATAAATATTGAAGTTTTAAATAGGTTTCTAAATTTAAATATGAATTTAAATTCAGAATTTAAAACATTTGATGAGTTATTAAATATATTAATATCAAATAGTAATAATATTTTATACTCTAATAAATCACAAAGTAAGGATATTATAGATGAAATTATGGATTATGTTAAAGAAAATTATATGAAAGATATCGGTGTCAATACTATTGCCAATCTTTATGGGATTACACCTAATTATTTAAGTAAAATATTTCATGAAAAATCTGGTATGAAATTTTCAAATTATATAACTGCTATTAGAATTCAAGAAAGTAAAAAGTTAATTTTAGAAGACAAATCACTTACTATTAAAGATGTATCAAAGAAAGTTGGATATTATTCTCCTCGCCATTTTACAAAGCAATTTTATAAAATAGAAGGATATTATCCTTCCGACTTAACTAAATGATTATACAAAAAGGAAGGTTTTATAAACAACTTAAACCTTCCTTTTTAATAAAATCTAATATTAATTATTTATTTTAAGCAAAAGTTCAAATACAAATCATATAAGTATAGTTCATACTCTAAATAATTCCTCCATCTACCTTTATAACTTGACCTGTTAAATACTTACATGAATCATTGCATATAAAAGTTACTAATTTGCCAACTTCAGCTGCTTCACCAAATCTTCCCATAGGTATCTCTTCTTTTAGCTCATTCTTTTCTTCTTCTGATAAAAATGAATTCATTTCTGTGTTTATCACACCTGGTGCAATTGCATTCACTCTTATTCCCATTGGTGCAACTTCCTTTGCTAGGGATTTAGTAAATAAATTTATAGCTCCTTTAGAACTAGAATATATTACTTCACAAGAAGCTCCAACATCCCCCCAAATAGATGATATATTAATTATATTACCTTTTCCTTTGGAAATCATATATGGAATAGCATGTTTAGTTAAATACATAACTCCTAAAATATTTACTCCCATAATATTATCTATATCTTCTTTTGAAGAATCCATAAATAAGCCTATATTTGATACTCCCGCATTATTTACTAATATATCTATTTTCCCAAAAATTTCTATTATATAGTCTATCATATTTTTACAGATATTATAGTCTGATATATTTCCTTTATATAATTTCCCATAACCACCTAATGCAATTATCTCTGCTAAAGTAGTTTCTGCACCATCATCATCCTTAGAATAATTTATAACTACAGTTGCCCCTTCTTTAGCTAACTCTATTGCTATAGCTTTTCCTATTCCCCTTGACGCTCCTGTTACTAGTGCTATTTTTCCTTGTAAGTTTTTCATTTTATTCTCCTAAAAATTTATTATATATTATAGACATTCTTTAATTACTCTTTTTACATTTTTGTAGAATATCTTATCTATTTCTGAATTTGTAAACTTCTCTTTAAGTAATGCTTCTCTAAGATTACCTATTTCTCCTATATTTTTTATTTCTACTTCATTTTCAATTCCATCAAAATCTGTTCCTAAGGCAAGGACATCTATTCCTCCAATATTTCTTATATGTTTTATATGTTCTATCATAGATTTAATAGTAGGAACTTTTTCTTTTCCTAAAAATGGTGCACAAAAATTTAACCCCATAACTCCGCCTTTATTAGAAATCTTAACTATCATATCATCTGTTAAATTTCTTGAGTGATTAGTTATTTCTCTTGAATTTGAATGAGTTGCTATAAAAGGTTTTTTACATATATGGACCAAATCATAAAATCCACCATCTGATAAATGAGAACAATCTGGTATTATCCCCAACTTTTCCATTTCAAAAACAATCTCTTTTCCTTTATCTGTTAGACCTTCATTTTTATATTTATATCCTGCATTTGGATATCCTATACTATTAGCAAAATTCCATGTTAAAGTTACAAATCTAATTCCTAAATCATAAATCTCTTTTACCCTTTCAACCCTTCCTTCTAAAACCTCACCTTCTTCTATTGATAAAAATGCTCCTATCTTACCTTTATTATTTACTTCTTCCAATTCTCTCAAATTTCTTACTATTTCAATATCATTGTAGTTTTCTTTTAACTCTTTAGTTAAAACTTCATTCATTTTCTTAAATTCTAAATATGGATTATCTACTATATTTAGTTCTATAAAATGTGCAAAAACTTGTGCTAAAGCCTTACCTTTTTTTAACTTCTTAATATCAACCTTGCAAATACTTTCATTTAATTTTAAATTTTCATATAGTAGCCTACTAGCTGTGTCACAATGTAAATCAATTGAATTCATCCTTTAAATCTCCTTTAACATTTTGTTTTTTTATTTAAATTTTTATTTATGTCTTTAGATTCTTCTATCATCCTTATCCTTTCATCTCTTGCCCATAATAAATATCCCTCTAAACTTTGAGGACCAGTTATAACTTTTCTTCTTACCCAAAGAATCCCTGATTCCTGAGATTCAACACTCCATTTTATAAGAGAAATATTACCACTTTCTATTTCTATAGCAGTCATAGCATAAGGTAAAATACAACATCCATCATTAAAATAAGGTGGTTCAAGCTTTCCTGGCATTCTACTATTGTGGGTATGTCCACAAATTAACATTTTTGAATTTTCTTTTGCCCACTTTTCAAGCTTCCTATCTACCTTACTTCCTTTTTTATTATTTTTAGCCGGACTAGTTGGATCATTAAAACCTGCCAAGCCATTTAAAAATTTCCATACATACCTTACTAAAAATCTTGATATTAACCAATAATCTGAATTAATAGGATCTGCTTGATGTCCATGAGTAACTAAAAATTTTTCATTAATTGGTTTAAACTTAAAATTTATACCTTCATAAAATTTTATATCCTTAATAAACTTCAAGAAATTTTTCCCATAGTCTGCTCCAATTCTTTTTAAAGCTTTATATTGAGTAATATAAAAGGTCTCTCTATTTTTAATTATATCATGATTTCCATAAATCATATAAATTCTATTTTCTTCTTTAAATTTATTAAATAACTTAAATATATCATTATAACAATAAGCAATGTCATTAAAATTTCTATTTTTCCAAAGTTCATCTCCATCTCCTACTTCAACATAAGTAAACCCCTTTCTATAATAATAAGATAGTGCAGTTTTATATATATTTCTATTTGCTAGTAATGAGTCGTAAAAGGTTCCATCTCCTCTGTGAACATCTGATATAAATACTATATTATCTCCATTATCAAATTTCACTTCCATTGCATTATCATAAAGATAGTTTAATCTTCTCATAAATTTCCCCTTATAAAATTTATAGTATTTTATTATATGATTTGCATTGCTTCTTTGCTAAAAACATCCATTAAAAATACTGTTAACATAGATATAAATTTAAAGCCTTTTGTACAAACTACATATATGTATTATTTAGCGAAAGAGAGGCGAAATTTGTGAAGTTTAAATATAAATCTATAAGCTTAATATTAATACTATTATTAACTTTTAATATACTACCCTTTTCTACATCTTTTGCAGATGAATTTTATGAAGATGAAGAAACTATTAATTTTTTAAATAATGGTCTATCCTCTGAGGAAATGAAAAAGGAATTTAAAGACTTATTGGAAAATCTATTTGCTCAAAGAAATGAGGCTATAGTTTTAGGAGACTGTGAAGTTTTAAAAGGATTTTATGATTTAAATATTAAAGTAAGTTTATGGGCATATGAAAGTGAGGCAAAAAAAACTCAATACTTAATTAATTGGTCAGAAAAACAAGCTGTAAAATTTAAAGACTTAAAATCTATAGTTAAAATAAGAAAAGTTGCTGAAAAAGAACCTGGATTATATGGTGTAATTTGTGATGTAGCAACTGACTTCAATTATTACTATATAGATTCACCAGATATTATTAATCATTTTAGACTTGGTACTAATCATTATCTTAACTTAAAAAAAGAAGGAGATAGATATATAATTACTAAAGAATGGTACACTGATCCATTTGCTGACTCATTGGATATGAATAATATAAAATCGGAGGAAATAAGACAATACATACTATCTCAAAAACAACCAGAATTCATTCCAAATGAGAGATTAACAAAAGCAATAGAATATGCTCATAAGTATTGTGGAGTTTCTGAAGATGAAAATTTTACCTTCAAATATAACTCAAAATATAAAAATCATAATCCTGATGGAGGAGATTGTGCAAATTTTGCTTCTCAAATATTACATGATGGCGGAGGTTTTAAGAAAAATGGAGCTTGGAATCACTCTGGGAAGGAAGGTACTAAAGCTTGGCTAAATGCACAAGGCTTTAAAAATTATATGGTTGGTAGTGGTAGGGCATCTTATATAGCTAAAGGATCTTATCAACAGACTTATAAAGCCGCTTTTAATATGAGACCTGGAGATTTTGTTGCTTATGAAAAAAAAGGTAGAATTACTCATATATCTACAGTTACCGGCTTTGATTCTAAGGGTTATCCATTAGTTACATGTCATAATACTGATAGACTTCTTGTTCCTTATGACTTAGGATGGAGTAATGATAACATAAAATTCCACTTAATTCACGTACATTACTAAAAATTAAAAGAAGAATAGAAAGTATATAAAACTAGTTTTCTATTCTTCCTTTTTAATTATTTTTATTATATTTAAATAAAATTTTGATATATAGTTTCTAAACATCATATAAGTTATTTTTTACTCTTAACTAATTTAGCTATAAAAAAGCCCTCCATAGTTTCACTTGGTATTATCCTTATAGCTTTTTTCACTTCTTTATTATATGATTTATACTTATATTCACTTATACCTCTAATGACGTTAGAAAGTTCTAGATTTATATTTTCTAATTTTAAGTCACTATATTTATTTAATGCATACTCAATAATTTCTTCATTTTCAAAAGGATTTAAAGTACAAGTTGAGTATACAATAACTCCACCTGGCTTTAATGCATGATAAGCACTATCGAATAATTTTTTTTGTAATTTTACGTAAAGTGCTACCTTTTTCTCACTCCACCCCCTATAAGCTTTAGAGTTTTTTAATATCATTGTTCCTTCGCCTGAACAAGGTGCATCTAAAAGAATTCTATCAAAATATCTATGCAATCTCTTACCTATGCTACAACCATCAGCTCCTAAAACAATAATAGAATTTGCTCCCTGTTTTTCTATATTATAATTTAGCCTTTCTCTTCTTATTTCATTTACATCATTAGCTAAAATAGTAGCCTTATTTTGGGTTAAATCCGCCATATAAAGGCTTTTTCCTCCAGGTGCTGCACACATATCTAATATAACTAAATCTTCTTTTAAATCTAAAAATAAAGGAGGTAACATTGAAGATAGATTTTGTAAATATATTTTACCATATTTATAAACCTCTAATTTTCTTAAGTTACTCTCCTTTACTCCTTTTACTATAAATGCATTTTTGATTAGTGGATGATTTACAGCTTTTATCTTATTCATATTTAATTCATCCATTACTTCTTTTGTGTTCCCATTTAAGGTGTTAACTCTAAAAGTAGTATTTCTTCCTCTATAAAAACTTTTATAAATTAGATCTAATTGACCCTCTGTAAATATATTTTCTAAAATATCTATAAGTTCCTTTGGTAAGCTATTCTTAACTTCTTTAATTGACACTACATCACCCCTATAGTTTACTTATATTATATATTACTTTTAAATAAACTAAATTATGATGTAATTAGATTGCTTTTTAACTTAAACTTATAGATATTATTTGCTATAAAAAAGTAGACATATGTAAGTTTACTTTTTCCGTCGCTCCGCTCCAAGTCAATATAAACTTACATATGTCCACTTACAAACTGAATGAAGGAAATTATAAAAAATTATTCAAATGATAATCTTTTTATAATTTCCTAAAGAATAAAATAGAATCTATTTTAATTGTATTTAAATAATTTTATATGCTTAAATATTTATTGTTAACTCTACAGGACAATGATCAGAACCTAAAACTTCTGAATGAATTTCAGCTCCTTGTAATTTGTCTTTTAAATCCTCAGATGTTAAGAAATAATCTATTCTCCAACCTACATTCTTTGCTCTTGCATTAAATCTATAAGACCACCAAGAATAAGCTCCTTCTTTATCAGGATAAAAATATCTAAATGTATCTAAAAAACCAGCTTTTAATAACTCAGTAAACCTTCCTCTTTCCTCTTCTGTAAAACCTGCATTTCTTAAATTAGTTTTAGGATTTTTTAAATCTATTTCTTTATGTGCTACATTTAAATCTCCACACACTATAACAGGTTTTATTTCATTTAAGGATTTTATGTAGTTTCTAAATACATCTTCCCAAACCATTCTATAATCTAATCTTGCAAGTTCATTTTGTGAATTTGGAGTATATACAGTTATCATATAAAACTTTTCAAATTCTAATGTTATAACTCTACCTTCTTTATCATGATCCTCTACCCCTAACCCATATTTTACATTTAAAGGTTTTTTCTTTGTAAAAATAGCTGTTCCTGAATAACCCTTTTTCTCAGCATAATTCCAATATTGACTATATCCTTCTAATTCTAAATTTATTTGTCCTTCTTGTAACTTGCTTTCTTGTATACAAAAAATATCTGCATCCATTTCTTTAAAATATTCTAAAAAGCCTTTTGTTACACAGGCCCTTATCCCATTAACATTCCATGATATAAGTTTCATTTTATATACTTCTCCTTTGCTATAATATTTTAACTATATTATAACACCTTTTTTAAATTCTTCTATGCATATGTGTTCATTCTTTTAGATAGTTCTACTAATTCATCTAATGAACTTTTTGCATCTGTAACTTCCTTAAATAATATTTCTACAATCGCTGTTGTATTTTGTGAATTTGCCAAAGTTTGCTCAGATATTGAAGCAACATTAGTTATTCCATCTGTTATTTTTAAATTATCACTATCTATTGCTATAATCTTTTTAGTTACTTTGTTAACAAGTTCTTCCATACTATTTAGTCCATTTGTTAATTCATAGAGTTCTTTAGAGGTATTTTTCACAGTAACTTCTTCTTCATTTATTATTTCTGTAACTTCACTAATAGAATTAGAAACATTTAATACCTCTTTTTCTAATTCTTTTATTATATTATTTATTTCATTTGAAGAATCTTTACTTTGTTCAGCAAGCTTCCTTATTTCATCTGCAACAACTGAAAATCCTCTACCATATTCTCCTGCTCTTGCTGATTCTATTGCTGCATTTAAAGCTAAAAGATTAGTTTTTTCTGAAATATCTCTTATTATATCTATTATCATTAATACCTTTGACGTTTTTTCTTTTAATTCATTAGCCGTTTTATAAACCTCTAAATTTTTATTCTTAACATGGTTAGAATTTACAGCTACCTCTTCAATCATCTTAAATATACTTTCAAATATTGCTCTACTTTCTTTAAAATTAACTTCCATATTCTTAGAATTTTCAACAGCACTTTCAATATCTAACTTTATATTATTTGATGCCTTATTTTGCTCTTCAATATTAGAAGTAGTACTTTCGCAACCATTTAGAATTTCTAAAATAGCTCTGCTTATATCACTTGATGACTCTTCTATAGTATTGAATGTACCCGAGATTGATACTGTATTTTTATCTAGTAATTCAATTGCTCCTCTTATCTCTGATAAGATTTTTTCTTGTTCCTTAACCATATTGCTACTTTTTTCTCTTTCTTTATCTGCTTCTAATCTTATCTTATTAGATATTCTAGTGATTAAATAGGCCATAACATAAAACATAAAGATACAAACCATTTCTAATGGCATTGCATCTCTCATTCCTTCTTTATTAAAGTTTAAAACAATCCAAATAATATTAAAAATTGCTGCTCCTACAATCGGTCTAACCATAAATTTTTCGTCTAGATAGACCATACAAATAACTATAAGAGGTATAATAGCTATTGGTGCTACCGCTAAATCAGATGCAAATAAGGTAATAGCATATACAACTGCATATGGTGTAACAGCTATATGCCTTATTTTCACATTGCTTTTGTTCTTTAAATAAAATATAATCATTAAAATAGTAAATAATGATATAACTGCTAAAGCTAAGTATACAAACTCCTTAACCATACTTCCTTTTTGCATCATTACTAATAACCCTAAAGAATATGTTGCTGCAAGTATAGTTGTTGCTATAACAAAATACTTATTGGTAACCTCTGTAACTCTCTTTCCCACGTCGTTTCCCCCTAAATTCCTTTTTTTATAAATATCGTATTTTTTATTTTAACCTTTACAATTTTAAAATTAATAAACAAAGAAATAGTAGCAATATGTAACAAATAATATTACATGAATACTATTTACATATTACTACTCTTTTAATATCAGATAACTAACCTAAAATTATTTATTATATAAAGGATGTTTTTCACATAAATCTTTAACTCTATTTTTTAATAATTCTAAATTAGGATTTTCTATAGAAATTGCATCATTAATTATAGATGCTATTTCCTTCATATCTTCTTCGTTAAATCCTCTTGTTGTAACAGCTGGTGTTCCTATCCTTATACCAGATGTTATAAATGGACTCTTAGTTTCATTTGGAACTGTATTTTTATTTACTGTTATACCTATGCTATCTAAAAGTATTTCTGCATCTTTTCCTGTAACATCTTTATTGGTTAAATCTAGAAGTATTAAATGATTATCTGTTCCACCAGAAACAATTTTAAAGTCATATTTAATCAACTCATCAGATAGAATTTTGCAGTTATTAACTACATTTTGCATATATTCCTTATAGCTAGGATCTAAAGCTTCTTTAAAACATACTGCCTTCGCTGCTATTGTATGTATAAGAGGTCCTCCTTGAATTCCTGGGAATATAGTCTTATCTATTTGCTTTGCATATTTTTCTCTACAAAGAATTAACCCCCCCCTAGGACCTCTTAAAGTTTTATGTGTTGTTGAAGTTACAAAATCAGCATACGGCACTGGTGATTGATGTATTCCAGCTGCAATAAGACCTGCTATATGAGCCATATCTACCATAA
Organism: Clostridium sp. MB05; assembly: GCF_046581255.1. Lineage (NCBI taxonomy): Bacteria > Bacillati > Bacillota > Clostridia > Eubacteriales > Clostridiaceae > Clostridium > Clostridium sp. MB05. The sequence goes on from NZ_CP174370.1 coordinate 2,797,172, forward strand.
AGTAAGCTCCAACTTCATCACAAATTTCTCTAAATTTTTTAAAATCTATAACTCTTGCATATGCACTTGCTCCTGCTACTATAAGCTTTGGTTTATGTTTAATAGCAATTTCTCTAACTAAATCATAATCAATAGTTTCAGTTACTTTATCAACTCCATATGAAATAAAGTTAAATAATTTTCCTGAAAAATTCACTGGTGATCCGTGAGTTAAGTGTCCACCATGACTTAAATCCATTCCTAAAACAGTATCTCCTGGCTCAAGTATTGATAGATAAACAGCCATATTTGCTTGTGAACCTGAATGTGGTTGAACATTTGCATGATCAGCCCCAAATAATTCCTTGACTCTTTCTCTTGCTATATCTTCAACTTCATCAACTACATGACATCCACCATAATACCTCTTGTTAGGATATCCTTCTGCGTACTTATTTGTAAGATATGAGCCCATAGCTTCCATAACTGCCTCTGATGCAAAATTTTCTGATGCAATTAATTCTATTCCTTCTTTTTGCCTATTAAGTTCTTTTTCTATTAGTTGGTAAATTACTTTATCTTCTTTTGAAATTTTTTCAAAATTCATATTGTCACCCCAAATCCTTTTTTAATAAATTATAAATATAATTTATCTAATAATCAATTAATATTTGTATTTTATTCTTATTTTCTATAAATTTCAAAAATAATTTATTAATAATATATATATTATTAATTCTACAAAGTAGTATATACTATACTTAATGCCTTTATGTTATAATACTTAAGAAATTTTATAAATTATAAGGAGCTAAGAATTATGGATATGAATGAAATACTTCACGTTGCAACTTTTGCTGGTAAAATTATGCTTGAATCTGGTGGAGAAACCTATAGAGCTGAAGAGATAATATGGAGAATTTGTAAAATTTACGGTGTAGAAGAGGCTGAAAGCTTTGTAACACCAACTGGTATTATGGTTTCTGTATGCAACGATGCTAAAACATATTCTTTAATAAGAAGAGTATCAACACGAACCATAGATCTAGATAGGGTAGATAAAGTAAATGATTTATCTAGGAATATTATTGCTAGAGATTTGTCTGTGTCTGAATTAAAAACTCAACTTCAAATTATAAATAATGGTGATAGATACAATAATAAAATAGCCATTTTAATTTCTGCTTTAGGTGCTTTTTGTTTTGTGTTTTTATTTGGAGGTAAATTAAGAGAGGCTATTGCTGCATTTTTTGTTGGTCTTGTTATAAAATCAATATCCATAAAATTTTCTAGCCTTGAAATAAATCAATTTTTTATAAACAGTATTTCTGCTGGAATAGCAGCTATAATGGCTATTATATTCTTAAAACTAGGATTTATAAATGATATAGATAAAACTATAATAGGATCTATAATGCTTTTAGTTCCTGGGCTTGCAATAACTAATGCAATTAGAGACACTATTTCTGGTGATTTACTAGCTGGACTTACAAGAGCTGCTGAAGCTTTTCTAGTAGCTATATCTATAGCTGTTGGTACAGGGGCTGTTCTTAGTTTTTGGATTTCTACTTTTGGAGGACTTTAATATGTTTATACAATCACTATTTGCCTTCTTTTCTACCCTTGGTTTTGGAATACTTTTTAATATAAAAGGACAGAAATTATTTTATGCTGCTTTAGGCGGTGGGATAAGCTGGTTTATAAGTCTCTATTGCCAAAGTTTAGGCTTTAATGTAACCTCTTCATTTTTTATATCTGCAATTATATTTAGTATATATTCAGAAATATTAGCAAGAATATTAAAAACTCCTGTAACTACTTTAATAATTTGTGCCTTAATACCATTAGTTCCTGGTGGAGGAATGTATTACACTATGTATGAAGCGGTAACTGGTAACATAATGAAATCTCTTGAAACCGGGCTAACTACTCTTGCTAATGCAGGGTCACTTGCTCTTGGGGTTATTTTGGTGTCAACCCTTACTAGACTTTTAATGTCCGCTAAGAAAAATAGAGAATTTAAAGAGTTAGAAAGACGTGCAAGAAGAAAAATATTTAAATAAAGCCATACACTATCATATTAGTGTATGGCTTTTCAAACTATTCTTCTATTGAAATAGCTGTTACTGGACAACCTTCACAAGCTTCTCTTGTTGCTTCTTCTAATTCTGGTGCTACAGTACCTTCTATAGCAACTGAAACTCCTGATTCTAATGAAAATACCTCTGGGCAAACTCCTTCACAAAGTCCACAAGATATACATGTATTTTCGTCAACAAATGCCTTCATGTAATTCCCCTCCTCAATTTATTTAATTTTTAATATTTAAAAATTACTTTATTTTTATAAATAATTAATATAACCTAATTATAAATATTTATTTTAATTTGTCAAGAATATTGTTTAATTAGAAGTTTTAATTGATATTAATTATTATTTAGAAACATTTTATAATAATTTTATATCATTTTCTTCACATATTTTTAAATTTTTTTCGTCCCATGTACTTGCTTGTACTTCTCCTATATGAGCTTTATTTAAAAAATACATACAAATTCTAGATTGCCCTATTCCGCCACCTATTGTATATGGTAATTCTCCATTTAATAGCATCTTATGGAAGTTTAACTTTCTTCTATCATCATTTCCTGAAACTTTAAGTTGATAATCTAAAGCCTCTTCATCAACTCGTATACCCATAGAAGACAATTCTATAGCTCTGTCTAAAAGAGGATACCAGAACAGTATATCTCCATTTAAGTTCCAATCATCATAGTCTGGACTTCTTCCATCATGCTTTTCCCCTGATTTTAAAACTCCACCAACCTTCATTAAAAATACTGCCTTATGTTCTTTACATATCACATCTTCTCTTTCCTTAGGAGTAAGATTTGGATATTTATCTTCTAGTTCTTGAGTGGTAATAAAGAATATTTCTTCTGGAAGCCTTTCCTCTCCCTCTATTAAATCCTTATGAACATATTTTTCAGTATCTTTAAAAGCAGTATAAATTTTTCTTACTATTTCCTTTAATTTATCTTCAGTTCTATCTTTTTTATCTATAACTAATTCCCAATCCCATTGGTCTACATAAACTGAATGAAGATTATCTAACTCTTCATCTCTTCTTATTGCATTCATATCAGTGTATAATCCTTCTGATACTTTAAAACCATATCTGTGAAGACTTAGTCTTTTCCACTTTGATAATGAATGAACTATTTCTACATCTTCTCCTGTAGCTAATATATCAAATTTAACAGGTCTTTCTACTCCATTTAAAGTATCATTTAAACCATTTCCAGATTCAACAAAAAGAGGTGCCGAAACTCTTGTTAAGCTTAGGTTTTCTGCTAATGCTCTTTCAAAAAAATCCTTAATTTTTTTAATATGAACCTCTGTTTCAATTAATGTTGTGCTACTTTTGTAACCTTCTGGTATTATTATTCCTTCTACTTTCATTTTAAATTTCCTCCTCTAAATAAGTTTAAATAACTAAATTCCCATATTTTAAAGATATCTCATAGCTTAACGATTTTATTGCAATAAAAAAACTTTCATACTTTTATAAAAATATATAAAAGGATGAAAGTTATACTCCATGTTACCACCTTAATTCACTATTACCTCACAGCAATAGACTCTTCAAGTACGTAAGTAAAATTTACTTAGATACTCTAGCACTATAACGGGTGCAACCCGGTTACCGCCTACTAGTTGTAATCTTTCGGGGCACGGCTCAGAGATGTTATTCAAATTAATTTTCTTATTCTACTCACAGCTAATGTAGAACTCTCTGAAAAGATACATTAATTTTACTTCTTCTCATCATAGCCTGTAATTCAATTATTTATATGAATAATATCATTTTATAAACAAATTGTAAATAGTAAATTTTAATTTTTTAAAGTTATTATTTTACAAAAGTATTTATGGTTTTTATAAGTTGCTTTAAAGTTTCTTGTTCAGAGGACCCTTCTTCAATACCTAAACAGTTATTAGCATAGTATTCAATAGTTAATCCTCCAACTCTGTTTATTGCCGATCTAATAGCGGAAATTTGAACTAAAATATCTGAGCAGCAAACATTTTTCTCCATCATTCCTTGAATTCCCTTTACTTGACCTTCTATTCTTTTTAATCTATTTACTATATCTTTTCTTAGCTTTTCATTTTCTTCTTCCATAATTTAAACCTCCATGTTACTATACCTCTATAGGGTATTTATATTTTAACATTTATGTATATAACTATTCAACTTAATATATCCTTAAATTATATTTATTTATAATTATAGTGATATAATAAAGTTATATATAATATAGTTATTTTTATTTGATAAATTTTATGGAGGTTTTTATGGAGAAAATTTTAAATATATTTAATAGTCAAAAAGACTTTTTTAATTCTTCTAAAACAAAAGATATTAATTATAGAATAAATAATTTAAAAAAATTAAAAATATTAATTAAAGAAAATGAAAAAGATATAATGGATGCTCTTTATAAAGACTTAAGAAAATCTAATTTTGAAAGCTATGCTACAGAAATAGGAATAGTATATGATGAATTAAATCTTCATATAAAAAACTTAAAAAAGTGGTCTAAGAAAGAAAAAAGAAGAAGTCCATTAGTTCATTTTCCAGCTAGAAGCTATATATATAAAGATCCTTATGGTGTTACTTTAATAATTGGCCCATTTAATTATCCTTTCCAACTAGTTATAGCTCCTTTAATTGGTGCTATATCTGCAGGAAACTGTGCTATTATTAAGCCTTCTGAAAACACTAAAAACATCTCTTTATTACTAGAAAGAATAATTAATAATAATTTTGAGTCAAACTATATAAGAGTTGTTAATCCTTTAGACGGTAAAGATACAGTATCTTATTTATTAGATTTAAATTTTGACTATATATTTTTTACTGGAAGTGTTCGAGTAGGAAAAATAGTTATGGAAAAAGCCTCAAAAAACCTTATTCCAATTACCTTGGAGCTTGGTGGAAAAAGTCCTTGTATTATAGATAATACAGCTAAGTTAGGTTTAGCTGCTAAAAGAATTGTTTGGGGTAAATTTTTAAATGCAGGACAAACTTGTGTGGCTCCAGATTATATACTAGTCCAAAAGGATGTCAAAGAAAAACTACTAAGTGAGCTTAAAAGAGAATTAGTATCTCAATTTGGAAATGACATAAAATTAAGTCCTGACTTTCCTAGAATAGTAAATGAACAATCATTATTAAGACTTAAAAGTTATTTAAAAGATGGTGATATTTATTTTGGTGGAAAGTCTGATGAAAAAGACTTATATTTAGCTCCAACCATTCTTACAAATATTAAAAATAATAACTCCATTATGGAAGAAGAGATTTTTGGTCCTATACTTCCTGTTTTAGAGTATTCAACTATTGATGAAGCTATTAATTATGTAACAAATAATGATAAACCTCTTGCTCTATATTATTTTTCCGAAGATTCTTCTTTAGTAGAAAAGATGTTAAACTCCACCACTTCTGGAGGAGTCACAATAAACGATACAATTATTCATGTTGCTTCTTCATATTTACCTTTTGGTGGAGTTGGTCCTAGTGGTATGGGAGCTTATCATGGAAAAGCTAGTTTTGATATCTTTACCCATAAAAAATCTGTAATTAAAAGAGGAACCTTTATAGAGTTTCCTATTAAATTCGCACCTTATAACAATAAAATTAATTTATTAAAAAAAGTTATGAAATAGATGCTTAAATCCACTTCATATTAATTATGTATAATATTTTTATATTTATTGAAACCTTTTCTTTATTGAAGTATTATATATCTATATTCTAATATTTAAATATAAGGAGGCCTTTATGAGAAATTTTAATTATAAAAATGGAACTCAAATTATCTTTGGAAAAGACACTGAAAATAGTATTGGTTCAGAAATAAAAAAATATTCTAGTAAAGTTTTACTTCACTATGGTGGTGGTAGTATAAAATCTACTGGCTTATATGATAAAGTTTTAAACTCATTAAAAAATGAAAATATAGAAGTAATAGAACTTTCTGGAGTTAAACCTAATCCTAGAGTTTCTCTTGTGAGAGAAGGTATAGATATTTGTAGAAAGCATAATATAGATTTTATATTAGCAGTAGGTGGTGGTAGTGTTATAGATTCTGCTAAGGCTATTGCTGCTGGAGTTAATTATAATGGTGATGTGTGGGATTTATTTTTAGGAACTCCTATAAATCATAAATGTCTTCAACTTGCAACAATATTAACTATACCAGCTGCTGGAAGTGAAACAAGTTCTGGCTGTGTTATAACAAATGAAGATGGTTTATTTAAAAGAAGTACTGGACATCCTACATTAAGACCTGTATTTTCTATATTAAATCCAGAGCTTACTTTTACTCTTCCAAAATATCAAACTTCTTGTGGTATTGCTGATATGTTCGCTCATATATTAGAAAGATACTTTACAAATGAAAAACATGTTGATTTAACTGATAGATTATGTGAAAGCACATTAAAGGCTATAATAGACAATGCGTTAAGATTAAATATAAACCCTAATGATTATAATGCAAGAGCAGAAATAATGTTATCTGGAATGGTTGCTCATAATGATTGGTTAAGTATGGGAAGAATCGGTGATTGGGCAACTCATGATATAGAACATGAATTAAGCGGGATTTATGATATAGCTCATGGTGCTGGACTTGCAATTATTTTCCCTGCTTGGATGAAGTACGTTTATAAACATGATGTAAATAGATTTGCTCAGTTTGCAAATAGAGTTTTTGACATTGATATAAATATCAATGACCTTGAGGAAACTGCTTTGCGTGGTATTGAAGCCCTTGAAAACTTCTTTACTAAAATTGAATTACCAACTAGATTAAGTCACGTAAACATAGATGAAAATCATATAGATGAGATGTCTAAGAAGCTGGTAGCTCATTGTGATCATGTAGGTAACTTTGTTGAAATTAGATATACAGAGGCTAAAGAAATTTTAAAATTAGCTCTATAAAAAAATGGCGTCTCTTCAAGAGATGCCATTTTTTTATCATAAGAATTATTTATTTTTTCCTTTTTCTACGTAGCTCATATCATTTACTGATTCAACAGTGTATTTACCATCTTGATATAATACTTTAGTTACACTAGCATTTTTTAAACCACCACTAAGATCTTTTAGTGATTCTGGTGCTACTTGTGTTAAGAAAGTCATTAATGTAATCCCATGTGATACAACTAAAACTTTTCCACCACCATTTTCTTCAGTTTCCTTTGCTATTTTATCAACTGCAGATTTTACTCTAGTTGAAACTTGATCCCAGTTCTCAGCTTGCTTACCTGGATCTATTTTTGAAGCAGTATCAAGCATCATTTTCATATCAGGAGCTTTCATAAACTGCTCTAAAGTCATATCGTTAGCTTTTGCTAAATCTTCCCAGAATTTATGATTGAATTCACCTTCATAATCTCCAAAGCAAGCTTCTCTTAAATCTTTATCTTGTTTAATTTGTAAATCTGATTGTCCACTCTTTTCTAATGCAATTTGTGCAGTTTCTATAGCACGTCCACTAGTACTTGCGTATGCTGCTACAAACTTTTCATTTTCTAAAGCTAATCCAGCTCCTAGGAATTCAGCTACTTCTCTACCTGGTGCTGTAAGTGGAGCATCAGCCCACCCTTGAACTCTATCTGTAGTATTTAACATAGTTTTACCATGTCTTGTTAAGTATATTTCAACTGGCTTAGTCTCTTTTGGAGCCTCTACCTTTTTATCTGTATTTGAAGCACATCCTACTGATAATACAGATAGTACTCCAACTAAGCATAATGATAATAATCTTTTTTTCATAATTTTTCCCCTTAAAATTTCTAATTTTCAAATTTATTTTATTCTAAATCTTGCTTATACATTAAAGAAGTTTATAAACTTTTATATTTCTTTATTTTACTTCTTCATCTTTGTACATAACAAATGTTAATACAAAGCTAACTGCCATAGCTACACCTACTGCAATTAATGCGTTAATTGCTCCACTAGTATCTCCATTGGCTGGATTTATATAGTTAAAGAATCCGAAAGATCCAAGTCCACCCATTGTATATTGTTTAACTCCCATAAATCCAATGATTGCTCCTCCAACAGCTCCTCCAATACAGCTTATTACAAATGTCTTGATTCTTGGCAGTGTAATACCATAAATAGCTGGTTCTGTTACTCCAAAGAACCCTGATATAATTGCAGGTATTGATAATGATTTCATCTTCTTATCTTTTGTCTTAATGAATATAGCCATTACAACAGCTGTTTGTGCAAATGATGCTGCAAACATTGGTGCTAATACTGAATCATATCCCATAGTTGACATATTTAATAACATTATTGGAATTAGGCCCCAATGTAATCCAAAGATTACAAACACTTGCCAGAATGCACCTAATAATAAACCTGCTATTATTGGTGAGAAGTTATAAAGAGAAAGTGATCCTGTTCCTACCATTTTACTTAACCATGTTGTTATTGGTCCAATTACGATAAATGTTAATGGTACTATTACTAATAAAGTGAATAATGGTACTAAGAATGTTTTTACAACATCTGGAATTATCTTTTTGAATCCGTTTTCTATTTTTCCACCAAAGTATGTTGCAACTATAATTGGAATTACGCTTGATGTATAATTCATTAATATTACTGGAATACCTAAGAAAGTAATATAAACTGGTGATTCAAACATAGTTCCTTGGAATAAAGTATATAAAGGTGTTCCATTCATTAAACCTAATATACTTGGATATACTAATGCAGCTCCAATTAACATACCTAAATAAGTGCTTGTTTTAAATTTCTTAGATGCATTATATCCTAAGAATATTGGGAAGAAATAAAATAATGAGTCCCCTATAGCTTGTATAATTTGATAAGTTCCTGATTCTGGTGTTAACCATCCTAATGCTAAAAATAATGCATTAAATCCTTTTAGCATACCAGTTGCTGCTAAAACACCAAGTGTTGGTGCAAAAATACCTGAAATAATATCAATAAATTTATTAAATGGATTCATTTTTTCTTCTTTTGTATCAGAAGTAGACTCAGATAAATTTTGTAATCCAGCAACTTCATTTACAGCGTTAAAAACATCTGTTACATGGTTACCAATAACAACTTGATATTGTCCACCACTTTTAATAACTGTAACTACTCCCTCCATGTTTTTTAATACATCTGTATTAGCCTTATTTTCATCTTTTAATTTGAAACGTAAACGTGTAATACAGTGAGTCAAAGAATTAATATTTTCTTTTCCACCTACATTTGCCACAATATCTTTAGCTAATTGTTCATATTTCATAAAAAATCCTCCTTAAAATATATTTATAAAAAAGGCGAGCCCAAAACAAATAGAATATTGATTTATTCTATCTAATTTGGTCTCGCCTGCTTTACCAGTAACAATCCATATTTAATTGTCTTTTAACATGTATAATTAAAAATTATACCTAATACTATTAGTTTTACTAACTTACATCTTATTATTTATATATTTAATTGTTTTTAAAAAATAAGACCCTATTAAATACAAAGATGCTATTAACAATTCTTTGCATTGAATAAGGTCTCGCCTGATAAAATCAGTAACAATCAAATATTTAATTTAAAATGTAAACTTTTACTTTATATTTATATAATATCATTTTAAATTCATTTGTCAATAATTTTTTTAAAATTTATTGATTATTTTAATTATGGAAATTATTTATTCATAACTTCCATAATTAAAACGAAGTTATTGTTCTGCTATTTAATATTAAAATACTCTTTTAAAATAACAGCTCTTATTCCTTCATATTTAATATTATCTGGTAGTGCTTTTTTTAATACTCCCACCTTATCATAACCATAATTCTTGCAAGCTTCTAATATAATTTCTTCTTCATAAGTATTATAATACTTATCTAAATTTAAATTAAATACAGTATCTCCTGATTCTTGTATATAATCAGTTATATATCCTAAAATTGTAGAAATTGAAATCTCTAAATCCAATGATACTTCTTCTAAACTCATTTCACTTTTTATATAATCTAACGCAATTTCATTATTACTTCTGCTTTCACCATCTAATATTAACCTTTTTTTCTTTTTTTCCTTCCAGACTCTATCTATATCCTTTTCTATTAAATATCTTTTAACTTCTTTAAGTATTTCTTCTCCATAAGATATTATTTTTTTAGGTCCTACCCCTGCGATGTCCTTTAGCTCTTCGTCATTACATGGGTATCTACCACTAATTTCTTTTAAAGAATTTTTACTAATTATCATACTAGGTATAGTTCTTTCTTTTTTTGCAAACTCACTTCTTAGTAAATATAGTCTATCTAGTAACTCTTTATCGCTTTTTACTTCAAAAAATTCTTCATCCTCTATATAATTATCGTTTATATCCTTCTGATTGCTAGGCTTAATATTATTTACTTCAACATAATTTTTAATAACTTCAATAAATCTTTCTCCATATTTATTAAACTTAGTTTCTCCAACACCTGAAATATCTAACATAGAATCTTTATCTAATGGATATTTCACAGTCATTTCTTTCAATGTACCATCACCAAATATTACATATGGCGGCACATTTTCTTCTCTAGAAATATTTAGCCTTAACTCTCTTAATAATTCGAATAATTCATTATTTGTTTCTAACTTTCTTACAATCTTAACTTCCTTTAACAATACTTGCTCTTGTCCTTTTAATACTTTAACTGATTTATTATTAAGCCTTAAAATAGGATATGTTCCTTCAACAGATTCTAAAAAGCCATGTGATATTAAAGTATTAATAAATTCCTTTAATTCTTCATTTTTATATTCTTTCATAATTCCATAAGTAGATAGTTTATCAAAGCCTGCCGATACTACCTTATTATTCTTAGATCCTCTTAGAACATCAATTAACATGGTTGCTCCAAATCCTCTTTTCATTCTATATATACAAGATAAAACCTTTTGAGCATCTATAGTTTTATCTACAACCTCACCTTCACTTAAACAGTTACTACAATTATTACAATCCTCTTCAATTTCATCTCCGAAATAATTTAAAATATACTTTCTATAACAATCATTACTATAAATCAAATCAACCATCTGTTGTAATTTCTTATATTTGTTTATCTTTCTAGTTTCATTTTCTACGCTAGCTTCAATAAGATATTTTTGAGTATGTATATCTCCAGGAGAAAATAATAAAACACATTCACTTTTCTCTCCATCTCTTCCTGCTCTACCTATTTCTTGATAATATCCTTCAATATTTTGTGGCATATTATAGTGAACTACAAATCTTATGTTTGGTTTATCTATCCCCATCCCAAATGCATTAGTTGCAACCATTATAGTAAGTTTATCCTTTATAAAATTCTCTTGGTATTCTTTTCTTAACTCATCATTTAATCCCGCATGATATTTTCCAACATTATAACCCTTGGAGATTAAAAGATCATAAATATAATCTACCTCCTTTCTTGTTGCTGCATATATTATCCCTGAATTATCTTTGTTATTATCTATATATTTTAGTATATAGCTTTTTTTATCATTTCCTTTTTCTATATTAATAAATAAATTTTCTCTATCAAATCCCGTTATAAATAAATTTGGATTTCTAAGTCCAAGTAAACTAATTATATCTTTTTTTACTTCTTCTGTTGCCGTTGCAGTAAAAGCTGTTATTATAGGTCTTATACTAAGCATATCAATAAACTTTTTTACTCTTCTATAGCTTGATCTAAAGTCATGTCCCCATTGAGATACACAATGTGCTTCATCTATTGCAATTTGACTTATTTTACATTCTGTTATTGCCATAATAAATTCATAAGACTCTAATCTTTCTGGAGCAACATATATTATTTTATATTTATTCTCTTTTATGTTACTTATTATTTCATTAAATTCCTTTGAGATTAATGAACTATTTAGATATGTAGATTCTATTCCCATTTGTTTTATTGTATCCACTTGATCTTTCATTAAAGATATAAGTGGCGATATTACTATAGTGATTCCTTCAAGTAATAAAGCTGGTATTTGATAACAAATAGACTTTCCTCCACCTGTTGGCATAATTGCTAATACATCACTTTTATTTAAAATACTTTTTATTATACTTTCTTGTCCTTTTCTAAAACTCTTATAGCCATAATATTTTTCTAATATTTCTAAACTTCTATCAGTCAAATTAAACACTCCTTACTAAAGTAAAGCTACTTCTTTAAATATATTATAATCATAGACAAAACATACGTTCTTAATACATAAAATAAATTTTTAAATAGTAAAAATAAATATTTTTTAATTCTGATGAAAAAACATTTAGCACTTAAATAAAAGTGAAGGAACCCCCTCACTCTTCTAAATTATTTATAATTGTTTATAATTCACTAAATTATTTTTACTTCCAATTTTATAATAAAGAATTTTGTAAATAATTATTGAAATACAAATAAATAACAATATTATTATAGCATATAATTTAAAAACTTCCTCTGGCAAAACATTTATAATAGGATCTGTAACTGAATCAAAAATCCAATAATCATTATTGAAAAATATCTTATGGAAAACTACAAAAGACTTTGAAAAATCTATAGATATTGATAATAGCAAAAATGTTATTATGCTTATAAGTGTATTTGCTCCATAATTAAGCATTTTAAATAAGTTAAATTCTTTATTTTTATACTTATTAATAAAATATAAAACTACAAAAAATATTGTTAGTATTATAACTATTAAATATATACTTAAAAATATTTTTTTCACCTCATAAAAATGAAATTCTCCATTGTTACTCATTATAAAATTATTAAACTTTAATTTTTTAATAAAAGGATTCTGTAAGTAATTAAGTAAAATATTATAATCGCTTATTAAATTTTCTTTTGATATGTTCCCCAATTCAGTTAAATTATACTTACTTATTGAATAAGTATAAATAATCCTTAAATTTAATGATACTATTACACTTAATCCAATAGTAAATAAAGCCACCATTAATCCTTGTATTGACTTAAATAATATACTTAGTAACCTCTTCATTCTATACCTCTTCCTATAAATTAAATAACTTCTATTTATTAAATATATAATATTATATCATTAATTCACTTAAATATAAAAAAAGAAGGTACACCTTCTTTTAATAATATAGTTTAAATTATTTACATCTTTCTTTAAGCATACCTTTTTCATAGATGATATTATAACTTAATTTTAAACTTCTAAATAAACTAACCTACTATTAAATTAATATTGGCTTTATATTGAGAGTATTTTTTTTCTTTATATAATATTGCATTTTGTGGACAAATACTTATACATCTACAGCACATTATACAATTATCTCTAAATTTAATTTCATTAGTAATATTCTCTATATTTTTAGTTGGACAATTTCTAACACATAAATTGCATTTATCACAGTTTGAATTTATTGAAAACTTATAGGAATTCTTATATAATTCTCTTGTTCTAAATTTTGATAGTCTTTTAATAATATTTCCTTTAAAATTATTAATGTTTTCTTTACTATAATTTTCAATAAGAAAATTTTCTACTGAATTCTTTACTTCATCAACTGAAATTTTATAAATTTCTTCTAAATCTCTAACCTCTACATTTTTATACTTCTTACTTAATATATAGCTATTAGGCATTTTAAAATTCTTAGTAATTACAACCTTATAGTTCTTTTCCAATAATAAATCCTCTAACTCCTTAAAAGATGATTTTATTACATCTCTTCCTGTAGAAAATATCATGGTTTTTATTTCTTTTTCTGAATAATTTATATTATCCTTTATATACTCCATAAAAATTTCAGGGATATATTCAAAATATTTAGGAAACCCTATTATTAAATAATCATATGAATATTTTTTAATATTCATATTTTCCTCAATAGAATGCATATCTATATTACATTTATTTTTTATAAATTCCTCACATAACTTATTTGCTATAAATTTTGTATTTCCTGTACCACTAAAATATAAAATTAATCCCTTCAATATAAATCTCCCCTTCTCTAATATATTAAACACTTTAATATACATAAAATTAACATATTAATCTTATGTAAATAATTATATATCACTTGTAAAATATTGGGAATATTTTTATATTTTCATTTTTTTATCTTATTCTTATATTTTCTACAAAATATAAAAAGATAGGATATTTTCCTATCTTTTCTATATAATTATATTTAACAATTTTCTTTTTTATATTTCCAAAATAACATTGCAGATATTAAAATAATTCCACAAATTATTGCATATACCAAGAATAAAGGATTATTAAGACTTCCAAATAAAATTATTAATGATCCTACAGTAGCAAGAATAGGATTTACTTTTCCTCTTAATAAGCCTTTAATTTCACCTGCTAATCCCATTTTAAAGACTTTAAAGTATAGTAATATATATAATAAATAATTTACAGTAATAGATACCTCTGATATATCACTATTTGGTAAATAATTATATTTTTGTGTTATATAATGTATAAATAAACAAACTACTGATATTATAAAAGATATTATTGCTGAGTTAATAGGCATTCCTAAATTCTCGTTAACCTTTTTTATCTTATTTGAATTTGGAAACATACCTCTAATAGCTAATGAATAAGGCATTCTAATATGCCCCATTATCAGGCCATTAACAGTTCCTAATATAGATACAACTACAAATGTTAGTATTATTTTAGCTCCCCAAGCTCCAAATAATCTATTAGCTGCTAAATCTACATGTGCATCACCTATATTCATAATTGTTTCAGGTCCAACATATATACTTATTCCAACAAAATATAATACATAAATAATTAGAATAAAAATAGGTGCAATTATCAATGCCTTTGGTAAATTTTTTTTAGAATCCTTTATTTCATGTCCAATTGAGGTTGCAATTATCCATCCGTCAAAAGAAAATGCAATAGGAGCTATTGCAGTTATCCAACTAGCAGATTTCATATGAGTAATATCACTTATTGCTATTTCACTAGGATTTCCAAAGAAAACTCCTGCTAATGCTATAAGTATTAAAGGAATAATTTTAATTATTGTTGACGCATTTTGAAAATATCCACCTAATTTAGCAGATAATACATTAATAATATAGAATGTAGTCATAACAATTAAGGCTATTATAGTCTCAGTAAGTAATCCCCCATTTATTCCAAATAACATACATATATATATTCCTGATACCCAAGATACCACTGCAGTAAGAGTTGGGTAATATAAAAAAGTATGAAACCATCCAAAAGCGCACGCTATAGATTTGTTATAAGAATATTCAGCATAAGTTATAATTCCACCTGCTTTTGACTTTCTTGATGCTAACTCAGATATAGTTAGACTTCCAAATATTATTCCCATAGCAGCTATACAAAAAACAAGTACACCTAAACTTATACTTCCATTAGTTGCTACTAATATATTATCACTTTTAAAAAATATACCAGATCCTATTACTATTCCTACTATCATTCCTATGGCAGTAAATAAACCATATTCATTTTTCTTCATTTTTCCACCCCTTTTTATAATCTCCTATTAATAATGACAAATACTATGTACAATATATCACAGAAAAATAAAAATAAGAATATAAATTAAATTATTTTCAAATAATTTTTCAAAATTTTATTCATTTTATTAATTATTAAGTTGTTATCATTATACTAAAATATTTTTATATTCTTTCAGTTTTTTTAAAGTATATAATTAAATAAATGGCAATAAAACTTATTTATCAGTATACTTTATTTGCATAATAACTTTTATAGTTTATACTTATATATATTAAAAATTTTTAGAGGAGGTCTTTATGAAAAATAATTTAATTTATTATATTTTTCTTGTTAATCTTATAGCTTTTATAGTAATTTATACCGATAAGCAAAAGGCTATAAGAAAAAAATGGAGAATAAAGGAGTCAACTATTATATTTTTATCACTAATGGGTGGAAGCATAGGAACATATATTGGAATGTACACTTTTAGACATAAAACAAAACATTTAAAGTTCACTTTAGGTGTTCCTATGATAATATTAGCACAAGTACTAGCTTATATATTTATAATAAAATAGAACTGGATAATTTATTTTAAATTATTCATTTCTATTCTATTATATTACATTATACCTATTTGATATTATATATCCTTTTTTGAATAGAGATTAGATGTAACAAAATATGAAGTTAACACTATCGTAAATATACAAAGAATTATAAATATCTTTATAATAAACATATCAAAATTAATTTTAGGTAAATATTTTATTAAGTTACTTGAGAAAATCACTGGAAGTATTGTTAGAAATACCATTATTATTCTACCCTTTTCAAAACCTAAAAGTAATTCCAGTGGTATTAATATAGTCATCATAAAAATCCCTATTCCAATCATTATATAAACTAAAGACAATAATGGAAATAGTTCACCTTTATTTACTATATTTAAATAAATTAATGCTTCATATAATACTGATGATATTATAATAGCTATAAATGTATTTATTGCTACATATATATATCTTGACAATATATAATCACTAGGTTTTATTGGTAATGAATATATTAAATAACCTATTTTACTTTTTTCTTCATAGTAAGCAGTGCTATAACATGTTGCCATTATAAACAATGCTCCACTAAAAGTTATCATTTGAGGATTCATTACTCCAAAAAATATCCCCATAGCTATTATCAATAACATATATTTTTTTAAAGAAAATATAGTTTCAAATTGCAAAAGTAATAAATTAAATATTTTTCTCATTTTAATCCCTCCTAGTATAATAAAGCATAATATCCTCTAAAGTAGGTTTTTCATAAATAACTTCATTTCCGAATATTTCGTATGCCTCTACTTTATTTGATGTAAGTCCTTCAAATCCAAATCCATTTATTTTAATTGAAATAAGATATTTTTTTGTTTCCTTATCTAAAAGTTCTTTCTTTCCTTTAATTAAAGAATGTTTTTCTAATATCTCGTCTTTTTCACCATATAAAACAATTTCACCTTTATATATAAATATAATATAATCTGCGCATTTATCTAAATCACTAGTTACATGAGTAGAATAAAATATTGTAAGATCTTCACTTTCTATTTGCTCTTGTAGTATTTCTAAAAACTCACTTCTTACAACAGGATCTAAATTAGCAGTTGGTTCATCCATAATCAAAACTTTAGGTTTTATAGACAATGCCATAGTTAATTCAAATTGCTTCTTTTGACCCTTAGATAGCTTTCCATAAATCATACTTTCGTTTATATTAAACTTTTTAATTAATTCATTATATAATCCTTCATCCCATCTATCATAAAATTTACATATATTATTTTTTATATTTTTTATCTTACTTTCTTCTAAGAATCCAGATATATCCCCCACAAATCCTACATATTCTTTAATTTTTAAATTTTTTAAAACATCTTCTCCAAATATCAGTATTTCTCCTGAATCACATTTAATCATATTCATTATGGCTTTTATAGTAGTAGTTTTCCCAGAACCATTTGGTCCAATAAAACCTGTTATAAAGCCCTCTTTTACTTTTAATTCTTCTATATTTAATCTGAAATTCCTATATGCCTTTATTAAATTCTTAATCTCAATTGCTTCCACCATTATACCTCCTCATATAAATTTTTAAATATCTCAATTGCTTTCTCTAAAGTTAATCCAATAGCTTTCGCTGCTATAATTGCTTCCTCTAGTTTGTTTTCAATTTCAAACATAGCAACTTCTCTAAGCCTTTCGTTACTAGACTCTGCTACAAAAGTTCCTTTTCCAACAACGGTTTTTATAAAACCTTCTTTTTCAAGCTCCTCATAAGCTCTCTTAGTTGTAATTATACTTACCTTTAACTCCTTAGCTAATGTTCTAATAGATGGTAATGCTTCACCAGGTCTTAAGGTTAAATTTATAATTTGAGTTTTAATCTGAGTTTCTATTTGTTCATATAAAGGCACTTGTGAAGAATTACTAATTATTATATTCAAGCTCTCACCTCCAAGTGTACATAAAGTGTATATATATTATATATACATATATTAATCCATATGTACACTTTTGTCAATAATTTATAAAAAATAACAATAAAAAAGTCGCCAAGGCGAGCTTGCCGAGCTGTCGACTTTTTTTCGCGCATGTGCATTTCTGAAGCTTGCCTGAGGAAAATCTTGCACGCGCACCTTATTTTATTTTTTACTCTATAGTGCTAACTTTAATAACTTATATGCTATAAATAATTTATCTATAGATTTTTAAAATATAATTTTCCGTAGAGTAAAAAAATAGATATTGCTATAATAAATAACAATATCTATTTAATATCATATTAATTTTCTTTTACGTTTATTGAAATTCCTAATTCTTCTAATTGCTTTTCATCTGCAATATTAGGAGCTTCACTTAAATAGCAATAAGCATTTTGATTTTTAGGGAATGCTATAACATCCTTTATATTTTCTGTTCCAGCTAAGAACATTACCATTCTATCTAATCCAAATGCTAAACCTCCATGAGGTGGTGGTCCAAACTTAAATGCATCTATTAAGAAACCAAATCTTTCTTGAGCAGACTCTTCTGTAAAACCTAATGCTTTAAACATTCTTTGTTGAAGCTTTGAATCGTGAATTCTTATAGATCCTCCACCTAATTCTTCACCATTTAAAACTAAGTCATATGCCTTTGATCTTACTTCTCCTGGATTAGTTTCTAACATATCTAAATCTTCATCCATTGGTGATGTAAATGGATGATGTGCTGCATGGTATCTTCCTTCTTCCTCATCATATTCAAATAGAGGGAATTCTGTAATCCATGTAAAATTAAATTCATTTTTATCTTTTATTAAGTCAAATTGTTTAGCAATCTCTAATCTTAACGCTCCTAAGCTTTGGAATACAACTGAATTCTTATCAGCAACTATAAAAATAGCATCTCCGACTTCAGCATTCATAGTTTTAACTATTGAATTTGTGACATCATCAGTTAAGAATTTAGCAATAGAAGACTTAACCCCATCTTCCTTTATTTGTATCCAAGCAAGACCTTTAGCTTTATACGTCTTAACAAATTCGCCTAATTTATCTATTGGCTTTCTTCCTAAATCAGCTCCACCCTTTAAGCAAAGTGCTCTAACAGAACCACCAGCTTTAATAGCTGATTTAAATACTACAAAATCCATATCTTTTACGTCTTCTGTAATATTAGTTATTTCCATTCCAAATCTTAAATCTGGTTTATCAGAACCGTACTTTTCCATAGCATCTTTAAATGTCATTCTCTTTATTGGTAGTTTAACATCTACTCCTGCTACTTCTTTAAATACATGTTCTATTAACCCTTCATTCATTTTTATAACATCTTCTTGCTCAACAAAACTCATTTCTAAGTCTATTTGAGTAAATTCTGGTTGTCTATTAGCTCTTAAATCTTCATCTCTAAAACATTTAACAATTTGATAATATCTATCAAATCCTGAAACCATTAATAGTTGTTTAAATATTTGCGGTGATTGTGGAAGTGCATAGAACATTCCAGGATAATTTCTAGAAGGTACAAGATAATCTCTAGCTCCTTCTGGAGTACTCTTTGTAAGCATTGGAGTCTCAACTTCTAAGAAATTATTATTATCTAAATAATCACGAACTGATTTAGAAATTCTATTTCTAATCATAAATATTCTTTGCATATCTGGTCTTCTAAGATCTAAATATCTATATTTTAATCTTATACTTTCAGCAGCATCTAATCCTTCTTTTATATATATCGGAGGTGTATCTGATTCAGAAAGTATTTTTAAGCTTTCACATTTAAGTTCTACTAATCCTGTTGGCATATTATGATTAGGAGCCTCTCTTAAAACTACTTCTCCAGTTACTGCTATACAATATTCTGGTCTAACATCTTTAGCCTTTTCAAAAGCCTCTGAATTTATCTCTTCACCAAATACTATTTGCATTATTCCTGTTCTATCTCTAAGGTCAATAAATTGTAGACCTCCCAATTTTCTATTTCTTTGCACCCAACCCATTAATGTGATTTTTTGTGATACGTTATTTTCTCTAACTTCTCCACACATTAGGGTTCTTTTTAAGCCACCTAAAGCTTCACCCATTTTTTCTTCCTCCTAACTATTTTATAAGCTTTGCTATTTCTTCTATATTGTCTAAACTTACTTCAAAATGTTCACCATCACTCATTCTTTTAAGCTTCAATGTCTTATTTTCAAGTTCGTCATCACCTAAAATTGTGGTAAAAGCTGCACCTATCTTGTTAGCATATTTCATTTCTGCTTTTATACTTCTACCCATATGATTTATTTCTGTCTTTACACCAAGAGCTCTTAATTTATTAGCTAATACAAAACCTTCTGTCTTAGCATTTTCACCTCTCGCTCCTATATAAATATCTACTAGTCCTTCATTTGGAATTTCTATTCCTTCTTTTTCTAAAGTCATTATAAGTCTTTCTAACCCTAATCCAAATCCTACAGCTGGCATTTCTGGTCCACCGATTTCTTCTATAAGCTTATCGTATCTTCCTCCACCACAAACTGTAAAATCATCATTTAATATTTCAAAAATTGTCTTTGTATAATAATCTAATCCTCTAACTATACCTGGATCAATTTTATACTTTATATTTAAAGCATCTAAATACTTCTTCACTTCAGTAAAGTGAGAATCACATTCTTCGCATATATAATCTAATATAATTGGAGCATTCTTAGTTATTTCATTACAACTTTTTTCTTTACAATCAAGAATTCTCATAGGATTTTTTTCAAATCTAGTTTTACAAATTCCACAAAGATTATCATAATTTTCTTCAAGATATTTTTTTAAAGATTCATTGTATTTAGGTCTACACTTAGGACATCCTAAGTTATTTATATTTAAACTTAAGCTTTTAAGTCCTAACTTTTTTAATCCTTCCATAGCTAATGAAATTACTTCGGCATCAACTGAAGCTTCTTTTGAACCAAAAACTTCAACTCCATACTGATGGAATTGTCTTAATCTTCCCTTTTGAACATTTTCATATCTAAAACAAGGTATCATATAATAAAGCTTAGTTGGTTGAGCCTCATTAAATAGCCTATTTTCAATAAAAGCTCTTACCGTTGGAGCTGTACCCTCTGGTTTTAAAGTAATACTTCTATTACCTTTATCATTAAAAGTATACATTTCCTTTTGAACTATATCAGTAGTTTCCCCAACTCCTCTTAAAAATAGTTCTGTATGTTCAAACATAGGTGTTCTAATTTCTCTTACACCATATGCCTTTGATACTTCTCTTAAAACTCCCTCTACATAATGCCACTTATATGCATCTTGAGGTAGCATATCCTTAGTACCCTTAGGTGCTTGGATTTCCATAAAATATCTCCTCCTATTTAAGGTAAAGTGTATCTAAAAGCTTTTTCTTTGCCTCTACCATTTCCTTAATTCTACTTGTGTATTCTCTAATATCTTTAACATTTCCAAATCTTTCAATTCTATTTTCCCTTAAAAAGACAACTTTAGATACAGCATCTGCTCCTAATGCTATTATAGTTTGTTTATCTTCTATCATTTGAATATTATATAAACATTCTTTTCCTTCTTTAGAATAGCCTAAATTCTCCATATTGCCAACCATATTTTTTTGTCTATACATATAATAAGGTTCTATATTTAATTTCTCTGAAATATATCTGCTTTCTTCATACATTTGTGAAAGTTCGTTTTGCTTTTTTATTTGAATTCCCTTCTTCAATATGAAGTTCTCATAAAGAATAGATGCCCTTTTTAAAGATAATCCATGAACTGTTAAACTATCTGGATGTAGTTTTAATATTTCCTGTGCTGTAAACTTAACCTCGTCTATTCCTTCTCCAGGAAGTCCTATTATCATATCCATATTTATATCATTAAATCCTAAGTCTCTTGCTAATTTAAACTTATCTATAACGTCTTTAGATGTATGACCTCTACCAATCATTTTTAAAGTGTTATCATTCATAGTTTGAGGATTAATACTTATTCTAGTAGTGTTATACTTTTTCATTGTTTGAAGTTTTTCTAAAGTTATGCTATCTGGCCTTCCACATTCTACAGTAAACTCAAATATGTCTTTATCTAAAACAAAGGCATTATAAATCTCCTTCATAATAGATTCAAACTCTTCATTATTTACAGCTGTCGGAGTTCCACCACCAAAATAAACACTTTCTATATTTAAATCTCTTTCATCAACATATTTTTTCATTTCTCTTATTTCATAAGTAAGAGCTTCTAAATATGGATTAACAAGTTTTTTATTTCCCCCAATAGGATTTGCTGTAAAAGAACAATAAAAACATCTCGTTGGGCAAAATGCCATTCCTATATATATAGCAATATTTTTTTCATTTTTATTTACAAATCTCTTCTCTTTTTTAGCTACCTCTATACAAAGCTTTGCTTTTTCTTCTGAGGCTAAATGCCTATTTTTAAATATTTCTATTATTTCTTCTTCGCTTCTTCCTTCTTCTAAATAATTTAAAGCTATTTTAGAAGGTCTTATACCTACAAGTATTCCCCAAGGATAATAATCCCCTGTAATTTCACGTAATGAAGAAAAAATCAACCTTTTAATATCTTCTTTTAGACTTTCTCCTAAAGTACTTTCCTTATAAAACTCTTTATAAGTTAAAGATACCTTTTGTTCTTCAATATTTACTATATAATCTCCATCTTCTACGAATTTTAATTCATCTAATGGAAAATATATATTAAACATTTGATACACATCATATCTATATTTTAAATCATTTAATCTTATTTTTAATTTCATTTATTCTCCTTATGCTAAAAAAGGATTTCTCGTCTTTTCAAATATGATAGTAGATTTTGGTCCATGTCCTGGATAAACTTCTACATCATTTCCAAGTACCATAAGTTTGCTTTCTATACTTTCTATAAGTTCATCAAAGTTTCCACCTATAAAATCGGTTCTTCCTATTGATCCTTGGAATAAAGTATCTCCAGTGAAAACTTTATCTTCCACTAAATAGCAAGTTCCACCTTTAGTATGTCCTGGTGTAAATATAGCCTTAAAACTTAATTCTCCAACTTTAATTACTTCGCCTTCATTTATATATTCATATATATGAGGTAACTTACCAAATACACCTGAAGGATCATTCTCCATATATTCTTCTTCAGCTTTGTTAAGATATACATTTACTTTGTACTTATCTTTTAATTCAGCCACCGCACCATTATGGTCAAAATGACAGTGAGTTAAAAGTATAACTTCTATTTCAACACCTAAGGCTTCTATTTGACTATTTAAATAACTTGCCTCCGCACCTGGATCTATTATAACTGCTTTATTACTTTTCTCATCTATAACTATATAACAATTAGTTTGTAATGAGCCTAATGGAAACGTCTTTACTATCATATATACCCTCCTTAATTAAAATTTCTTTTTACTATCTATTATTAAGGTTACTGGCCCATCATTTTGAATATCAACTTTCATATGAGCCCCAAATTCTCCAGTTTCAACTTTTAAAGAAGTTTCTCTTAAAAGTTCTACAAATTTATTATATAATATTTTTGCTCTTTCTCCACCTTCAGCTTCCATAAAATTAGGTCTTCTACCCTTTCTACAATCTCCATAAAGAGTAAATTGAGAAATAGCTAAAATTTCTCCCTTTATATCTAATACTGATAAATTCATTTTATCATTCTCATCTTCAAATATTCTAAGGTTTATAACCTTATCTTTAATATATAATAAATCTTCTTCACCATCATCCTTAGATATACCTATAAGTATATTAATTCCTTTATTAATTGAACCTACTATTTCATTATTTACTTCTACCTTAGAGGATGATACTCTCTGAACTACAGCTCTCATATAATTACCTCTCTAGCTATTCATTCTATATACATCCATTACGCCTTTTAATCTTCTTATTTTTCTCATAAGCTCTTTTAGTTGCTCAATGGAATCTATTTTTACTTTTATATTTATTAATGCAATATTACCCTTTGATGACTTTGCATTTAAAGCATTAAGCGGTAGCCTTGCTTCTGTTATTATTATCATAATATCAGATAAAATACCTATTCTATCTTCAGCTCTTACTTGTATTTCAGCTACGTAAGCTGCTCCCTTTGAAGTTCCCCAGGAAACCTCAACAACTTTATCTTTATCATAATCTATCAGTGCTTTTAAATTGCTGCAATCTGTTCTATGAACTGAAATACCTCTCCCTTTTGTTATATATCCAAGTATCTCATCTCCCGGAACTGGATTGCAACATCTAGCAAATCTAACCATAAGATTATTTACACCTTTTACAGTTACTCCATAATTACTTGAAGATGCTGGCTTATTTATAGATAATTTATCTGATTTAGAAATATGATCATCAATTGACTTATTAACACTTTCTAAATTTTGCTTTTCAGGCATATTTTCTTCTTTTAATTTTAATATATAAGATGATGCAGATATTTGACCAACCCCTATGGCAGCATATAAATCTTCCATATTATGAATATTGTATCTTTTAACTAATTTATCATAAGCATCACCTTTTGATATTTCTGAATAAATCACACCCTGTTTCTTTAATTCTTTTTCAAAAGACTCTTTTCCCTTATCTATGTTTTCTTCTTTCTTAATTTTCTTAAACCATTGTCTTATTTTACTTTTAGCCTGATTACTTTTAGCCATATTTAGCCAATCCATATTAGGGCCTTTGGCACTTTTTGAAGTTAATACTTCTACTATTTCACCTGTTTTTAATTTATAATCAAGTGGGACTATTTTACCATTAACTTTTGCTCCAACACATCTATTTCCTATATCAGTATGTATTCTATAAGCGAAATCTATTGGAGTTGCTTGACTTGGTAAGTTTATTACAACACCTTTCGGGGTAAACACAAATATTTCATCAGTAAATAAATCTATTTTAAATCCTTCAATAAATTCCTCTGCATCTGATGTTTCCTTTTGCCATTCAAGCATATCTCTAAGCCACGCAAGTTTATTCTCAAAGGACTTTTCTTTCTCTTCTTGTGTATCTCCCTCTTTATACTTCCAATGGGCTGCTATACCATATTCCGCAGTCTTATGCATTTCAAATGTTCTAATTTGTATTTCAAAAGTTTTTCCTTGTGGCCCTATAACAGTAGTATGAAGAGATTGATACATATTAGGCTTAGGCATTGCTATGTAATCTTTAAACCTTCCTGGAATAGGTTTATATATTGTATGAACGATTCCTAATACACCATAACAATCCTTAACTGTATTTACTAAAATTCTTATTGCTGTTAAATCAAATATTTGCTCTATACTTTTATTTTTGTTAACCATCTTTTTATATATACTATAAAAATGCTTTGGTCTTCCATCTATATCTGAGTCTATCTCAGAATCTTCTAATTTATTATGTAAATCTTCTATTATTTCAGCAATATAAACTTCTCTTTCAACTCTTTTTTCCGCAATCTGTTTAACTAAATCATAGTACTCTTCTTCATGCAAGTATCTAAAAGCTAAATCTTCAAGCTCCCATTTAATTTTAGATATACCGAGTCTATGAGCAAGTGGAGCATATATGTCTAGAGTTTCCTTCGCTTTTTGCTTTTGCTTTTCCTTAGGCATAAATTTTAATGTTCTAAGGTTATGTAATCTATCAGCTAACTTTATAATTATAACTCTTATATCTTTAGCCATTGCTAATAGCATCTTTCTAACATTATCAGCTTGCTGCTCTTCTTTTGTCTTATACTCTATTTTTCCAAGCTTAGTTACTCCTTGAACTAAGTTTGCAACTTCTTCATTAAACATACTCTTTATATCATCATAGGTATAATGAGTATCTTCTATAACATCATGTAAAAGTCCAGCTACTATAGTACTTGTATCCATACCCATCTCAGCTAGTATTTCAGCCACATCTATCGGATGTGTTACATAAGGTTCACCTGATTCTCTTTTTTGATCCTTATGAGCATCGTTTGCTAAATCATATGCTTTTTTTACGATATGTGTATCTACATTATTACAGTTTTCATTTATTTTTCGTAACAGACTTTCATACATATGGGTAATCTCCTTTGATTTGATTAAATCTAAAATAATTGGCTGGTTTCAAAAACCAGCCATTTTCTTATATTATATAATAATTACTTTTATATTTCAATAATATTAAAATTCGTAATCAACTAATGACATGACTTCATACTTCTCTAATTTATCTCTTCCATGTAATCCAGTTAATTCAATGGCAAAATCTAAACAAACTACTTCTCCACCTGCTAATTCCACAAGTTTAGCTACTGCCTCTATAGTACCACCTGTTGCTAATAAATCATCAACTATAGCAACTCTTTGTCCTTTTTTAATAGAATCTTTGTGTATTTGTAATGCATCACTACCATATTCTAAATCATAAGTTATTGAGACTGTTTCCCCAGGTAACTTTCCTGGCTTTCTTACTGGTACAAATCCTATTCCCATAGCATATGCAACAGGTACTCCATAAATAAAGCCTCTTGCTTCTGGTCCAACTATTAAATCAATATTTTTATCCTTTAAATGCTCTACCATCTTATCAATTGAGTATCTTAATGCTTCTCCATCTCCTATAACTGTCGTTATGTCCTTAAAGCTTATTCCATCTTTCGGGAAATTTTCAATTACTCTTATTTTTTCTTTTAGATTCATGATAAATCCTCCATTACTAAAAATTATAAACTATATAATTATTTATCTTACTTTAAATAAAATATTTCAATATTATTTTACAGTAATTATTAAATTAATTATATAGTTATCTTTGATTTATTTAAATATTTAGTTATTTGCTCTGCTCTATCCTTTTTATTAGTTGTTAAGAGCTCTATAATTATGCGTGCATTATCCATCATCCTTACAGCATTTATAGTAGGTGTAATAACATCTATGATTTTTAATATGCACCCATCATCCATTTCAACTATACTATAATAATTCATTATTGCTCTTAGTCCATAATTATTAGTATTTATTAAAAACTTTCTTCCTTCCTTTAAAATAACACCATTTTCGCCTTTTAAAGGAACCTCTGCCCATTGTTCACCTATAAGTATTAAATCCAAATACTTATTAATGCTCTTTATGTTATAATATATAGCAATTGCTTGCATTAACTTAAAGGTTAAACCACTAATAGATAAATTTTTATATCTATACTGGCAACCCTTTTGATTTGGATTTATGTATATGTAATCTCTTTCAACATTTACTTCTTTATTTTCCAAAACTATCAAGTCTATCCCAAGATCCCTACAAAGCTTTTCTTCTTTATCTGAGCTTAAATCTATTCCTAATGTAATTAAAAGCTGCCCTCCAAGAAAACTAACATTATTTATTATATCTTCAGAGGTAATTCCTGAATTTAATTCTTCATCATGGATTACATACTCTATATCTGCATTTAAGTATTTAAGTACTAAACTTAAAGACGCTATAGCACATAATCCATCTACATTAGGTACACCATAAACAACTATTTTCTTTCTATTATTTATAGCTTCTACCATCTGCTCCATAGCTTTATTCATATTTTTAAGTATAAAGGGATTATATCCAGTAATATAATTTGGACTATAAATACTCTCCCAAAACTTACGCATTATAAACTCCTCCACAAAACTTAAGAAAACACATATATTATAATTGAAAATCTATAATATTACAAATGTTTTCTAAGAAAAAAATAATAAACCTCCAAAATATTTCGGAGGTTTAACTTTTGGGTTATCTTTATAAAAAATTAAGCTGTTTCTGCTTTACTTTTTTTACCTCTTTTATCTCTTAATATAACCCATATTGGTGAAGCTATAAATATTGAAGAATATGCTCCAGCTGCAATCCCTATAATTAAAGGGAATGAGAACTCTCTAACTGTTGGAACAAATATGTTTACAGCTATTATTGTAATTAAAGTAGTTAGAGTTGTATTTATAGATCTTGACATAGTTTGAGTTAAACTTTTATTAGCTATTTCAGTAGAAGATGCTCTTCTCATATTTTTAAAATTTTCTCTTATCCTATCAAATATTACTATAGTATCATTTATAGAATAACCTACAATTGTTAATACAGCTGCTATGAATGGAGTATTAACTGGAATATTAAATATAGCAAATATACTTATAGTAATTAATAAATCATGTACAAGTGCAATTACTGCTGCTACTCCAAAACTCATCTCAAACCTTATTGCAATGTATATAAGCATAGCTACACAAGCAACTAATAATGCTAGTATAGAATTTCTTGTAAGTTCTTTTCCTACAGATGCTCCAATTTCATCTTGTGATATTAAAGCACTATCCTCTAAGTTATACTTTTCTTGTAAGGCTTTAAAAACCTCTGAAACTTTAGCGCTGTCTAACTCCTTTGCCTTTATTTCATATTGAGTATTATCAGCCTCATTTGTAACTGCATCAGGAACTATTTTTTTAACTATTTCATCTACTTCTGGTTTATTAAACCCTTCCCCTAGCTCAATTACAACCTTAGTTCCGCCTCTAAAGTCTATACCGAAATTAAGACCTCTTGTAATAGTAAATCCTAAACCGATTATTATAACTATCGCTGACAAGGTGAACCAAAGCTTAGTTTTTTCTATAATTTTAAGCATTTTTAGCCCCCCTCTTAACTCTAAATTGTCCTAAACTCTTTAAAAGTCCCATATCTACTGCTAAATTTATTAACATCTTTGTTACTATTAAAGCAGTAAATAAACTTAAAACTATTCCTAACATAAGTGTTACAGCAAATCCCTTTACCGCTCCAGATCCCATAAAATATAATATTAGTGCTGCAATAAATGTTGTTGCATTTGAATCTACAATTGATGACATTGCATTTTCAAATCCACTTTTAACTGCACTTTTAACAGATATACCTATTGAAAGCTCTTCTCTTATTCTTTCAAAAATTAATATATTTGCATCTACAGCCATCCCTATAGTCAATAAGAAAGCTGCAATTCCTGGTAAAGTTAGAGCTGCTCCAACTTCAACAAATACTAAAAGAAGTAAAACTATATATAATGTCAATGCTATAGAAGCAAGTAATCCTGGTAATCTATAATAAACTATCATAAATATAAATATTAATGATATTCCTATAACGCCAGCTTTCATAGCGTTTGGAAGAGCTTCTGATCCTAATTGAGCTCCTACGTTCTTAACTGATACTGCTTTAACAGTTACAGGAAGAGCACCTGAGCTTATTATCCCTGAAAGTTTTGTAGCCTCATCCATTGAAGCCATTCCATTAATAACAGCTTTTCCATCTGTAATTGCTGTTTGAACTACTGGATTTGAAACTACTTCACCATCCATAGATATGCTAATATTCTTACCTATATTATTAGCTGTAACTTCAGCAAATTTCTTTTGACCTTCACTATTCAACTCTAATGAAACTACAGGTCTTGAAGTCTGGTCAATAACAGCTGTTGCTTCTTTAACATCTTTTCCTGTTAAAACAACATTTCCTTCTGAATCCTTAAACTCTAAATTACCAGTTTTGCTTAAGCTATCAACTATCTCACTTGAATTAAATGCTCCTGGTATATCGACCCTTATTCTCTTTTCTCCTTCTTCTGTAACAACAGTTTCTGCTACCCCTATTTTATTAACTCTAAGCTCTAATAATTGCTTAGTTCTTTGGCGTACATCTGATGGTACATTATCTTCTTGGATTTCCATTAAAACTGAAACTCCTCCCTGAAGATCAAGACCCTTAGTTATAGCTTTATCAAAAGACTTAAACTCCCATCCTGCTATTTTAACCCCTTTAAAACCTGCAAATGCTAATGAAAAAATAGCAATGACACAGAGTACAAATAATATTGAACTTTTACTCTTACTTTTGCTTCTTGCTTTCATGTTCTTCCCCCTCTGGTACGTTTTCACTTAAATTATATTACTTATGTTAAGTAATATCAACTACTTTTTCGGTAGTTTCTATATTATCCCAGTAAATATGTTCCATATTTTATATTAATTATCATCTTATCTTGTTTATTATATTCTTAACCTAACTATTACTTTGTAAACTTTTATAAAAAATAAATTATATTAATTTCTAATATGTAGTTATAATATCCACCTATAACTTAAAATTTAAAATAAGATAAGAGAGCCGTTTAAATTCTCTTATCTTATTTTTTTTATTATCTCGCTAGTTTATAAAAATTAGATTAATTACTACTATGACTAATATACTAATCTAATTTCTAATGAAATTATAGGTTTACTCCCAGCATTCCAGAAAGTAATCCTATAAATATACATAATGCAAATTTCACAAAATCATACATCGTTAATGTAGGTTCTGCACCAAAGATAATGCCTATTATATATAAGGATATGTAAAAAATACACCCTACTGCTAAACCTACAACCCACCCCTTACTACCATATGATTTTACTGCTATTAAAGAGCCAACAATTAAAGCTAGGCATGAAATGACTACATAAATAATATTAAATACTCCTTCACCTAATGTAAGCTTATGCATAACAATCGAAAGTACTGCAGTTACTAAAAATGTAGTCATAAGCGCCCAAACTAATCCTTTTAAGACACTTTTAAAATAATTTGTCCAATCCATAAAAATTTCACCCCCTAGTACTCATTTTATGAGGTATTAGGGGGTATTATTCTTATTCTGATACTTTATTTATTTTTGAAGCTATTCCATTTTTAGATATTCTTATTTTAGTTCTCTCAGCACTTGTTTCAATAACAACATAGTCTTCTTCTACGATTATTATCTTTCCCATTATTCCGCCTCTAGTTATAATTTCATCATTCTTTTCTAATGCTGATACCATTTCATTATATTTTTTAGTTCTCTTTTTTTCAGGTAGTATTAATAATAAATACATAAGACCAAACATTAATACAAATGGTAATACAATTGATAATATTTGTGGCATATAAGTTCATTCCCTTCATAAATATAAGTTATTAAATTTCATAATAAAAACTATATATTATTTATATAGTGATGTCAATTACATTAACAGATATTTAATACTTTAAGCCTTGACATTCCATTCCTTTAATTTTTGTTCTTTAAACTCTTTAAAGTATCCACCATCTATAGCCGCTCTAATATCTTCCATTAATTTATTATAGAAATAAAGATTGTGTAATACACAAAGTCTCATTGCAAGCATTTCTTTAGCTTTAAATAAATGTCTTATATAGGCTCTTGTATAGCTTTTACAAGCTGGACATTGACAGCCTTCATCTATAGGTCTTGTGTCTAATTCAAATTTTGCATTCATTAAGTTTATTTTTCCTTCTTTTGTAAACACATGTCCATGTCTTCCATTTCTAGCTGGAAGTACACAGTCGAAAAAGTCCACGCCTCTATCAACAGCTTCTAAGATATTACTTGGAGTTCCTACTCCCATTAAATAAATAGGCTTATCTTCTGGTAAGTATGGAACAACAGCATCTATTATTCTATACATTTCTTCATGAGTTTCTCCTACCGCTAAGCCGCCTATTGCATATCCATCTAAATCCATTTGAGTTATTGTTTTAGCATGTTCTATTCTTATATCTTCATAGCAACCACCTTGATTTATACCAAATAACATCTGCTCTTTATTTATAGTTTCAGGAAGAGAATTTAACCTATCCATTTCTACCTTACATCTCTCAAGCCATCTTGTAGTTCTTGCTACTGATTTTTCTACATACTCTCTTGTAGATGGGTTTGGAATACACTCATCAAAAGCCATAGCTATAGTTGAAGCTAAATTGCTTTGAATTTGCATTGATTCTTCTGGGCCCATAAATATTTTTTTACCATCTATATGTGATGAAAAATATACACCCTCTTCTTTTATCTTTCTCATTCCTGATAATGAAAATACTTGGAACCCACCTGAATCTGTTAGTATAGGTCTATCCCAATTCATAAATTCATGTAATCCACCAAGTTTTGCTACAACTTTATCAGATGGTCTTAAATGCAAATGATATGTATTAGATAGCTCTACTTGACATCCTATTTCTTTTAAATCCATAGTTGATACAGCACCCTTTATAACAGCACAAGTACCAACATTCATAAATACTGGAGTTTCTATAGTTCCATGAGGAGTTTCAAATCTACCTCTTCTTGCGTTACCATCCTTTTTTAGTAAAGTATATCTTTTCTTACTCAAAATTTCACTTCCTCTTTTTGTTTATTCTTTTATTATCATGGAATCTCCAAAGGAGAAAAATCTGTATCTTTCTTTAACAGCTTCATTATAAGCCTTCATAACATTTTCTTTTCCTGCTAAAGCTGAAACTAACATTATTAATGTAGATTCCGGTAGATGAAAATTAGTTATAAGTTCATCTATAACCTTATATTTATATCCTGGATATATAAATATATCTGTCCATCCACTTTGCTCCCTAACAAATCCATTTTCATCACCTATAGTTTCTAAAGTTCTTGTAGATGTAGTCCCTACTGCTATTACTTTATTTCCTCTTTTTTTAGTTTCATTAATTAACTCTGCATTTTCTTTATCTAAGAAGTAATATTCTGAATGCATTATATGTTCATTTATGTCTTCAACTTTAACTGGTCTAAAAGTTCCAAGACCTACATGAAGAGTTAAGTAGGCTATATTAATACCTTTTGCTTTAATTTCTTTTAATAATTCTTCTGTAAAGTGTAATCCTGCTGTTGGTGCAGCTGCTGATCCTTTTTCTTTTGAATATACAGTTTGATATCTTTCTTTATCTTCAAGCTTTTCTGTAATATATGGTGGTAATGGCATTTCTCCAAGCTCATCAAGAACCTGCTCGAAAATTCCATCATATGAAAATTCTATTATTCTATTTCCTTCTTCAACTATATCAACTACAGTACACTTTAGCTTTCCATTACCAAAAGTAAAACTTTGCCCAATCTTAGCTCTTTTACCTGGTTTTGCTAGGCACTCCCATTTATCTCCTTCTATTCTTTTTAGTAATAAAAATTCAATCTTTCCACCAGTTTCTTCTTTTTCTCCAATCAATCTTGCAGGCATCACTCTTGTGTTATTTAAAACTAAAGTATCTCCTTTATTTAAATAATCTATTACATCATGAAAAGATCTATGCTCTAGCTCTCCAGTTTTTTTATCTAAAACCATAAGTCTTGAAGAATCTCTCTTTTCTAGTGGATGCTGTGCAATTAATTCTTCTGGTAGATAAAAATCAAAATCATTTACCTTCATTTTTTAATCTCCTAATCTTTCTCGTTATTAATTTAAGTTATCTTTAAAACAGCTTTTGCTGTTCTCCAGTTATTTTTCTTTTTCTTTTATTTCTTCCTAAATGCTCGTATGCTTTATCAGTTGCAATTCTTCCTCGTGAAGTCCTTACTATAAATCCTGTTTGTAATAAATAAGGTTCATATACATCCTCTACAGTTCTAAGTTCCTCTCCTATAAAATACGAAAGTGTTTCTATTCCAACAGGACCACCATTAAAGTTATCTATTATTGCTTCTAATATTTTATTATCAACTCTATCAAAACCTTTGTCATCTACCTCTAAAAGTTCAAGTGCTGCTTTTGCTTCTTTATAGCTTATAAGAGAATCAGAATAAACTTGGGCATAATCTCTAACTCTTTTTAATAGTCTATTTGCTATTCTTGGGGTACCTCTTGACCTTCTCGCAAGTTCATATGCTCCTTCTTCTGTTATATTACAATCTAATACAAAGGCTGATCTTATTATTATTTCTTTAAGTTGCTTTTCTGTATAGTATTGCATATCGCAAAGAACCCCAAATCTATCTCTTAATGGAGAAGTTAACATTCCTATTCTAGTAGTTGCTCCTATTAAGGTAAACTTAGGCAAGTCTAATCTTATAGACTTTGCAGCTGCTCCTTTTCCAATAACAATGTCTAAAACATAGTCTTCCATTGCTGGATATAATATTTCCTCTACATTTCTATTTAATCTATGTATTTCATCTATAAATAAAACATCATTATCCTTAAGTGTTGTAAGTATTGCAGCTAAATCACCAGCTCTTTCTATAGCTGGACCTGAAGTTATTTTAAGTTCACCCTTCATCTCTCTTGCTATAATATTAGCTAAGGTTGTTTTACCTAGCCCTGGTGGCCCATATAACAATACATGGTCTAATGCTTCATCTCTATTTTGAGCTGCCTTTATAAATATATTTAAACGCTCTTTTACTTTATCTTGACCTATATACTCTTCTAAACTCTGAGGTCTTAAACTTAAAGTACTTCCATCTTCAAATATTTCTTGTGGTGTTATTATTCTTTCCATAATTCACCTCTATCCCATAAGAACCTTCAAACAATTTTTTATTATATTTTCTAATGTATCTGTTTTATCTACTTTTTTAAGTGATTGTTCTGCTTCCTTTTCTGAATATCCAAGTGCTAAAAGAGCACCTAATGCCTCTGCTATATTACTTGCATTATTTGGTATTAAATCTTCAAACTCTCCTAAGCCTTCTACTCCTTCAGCTATATCTTCTTTCTTTATTTTATCTTTAAGCTCTAGTATAATTCTTCCTGCAGTCTTTTTACCTATTCCAGGTGCCTTACACAAATGCTTTTCGTCTCCCATCATTATTGCATATCGTAAGTTATTTATTCTACTAATTGATAATAAAGATAAAGCAGCTTTTGCACCAACTCCATTAATTGAAATAAGTAGCTTAAACATCTCAAGCTCTTCTCTCGAGTCAAAGCCATAAAGTCCTATAAAATCTTCTCTTACTATTTGTTCAAGGTAAAGCTTAACCTCTTCATTAATTTTAGGCATAGATGACATAGTTGCTCCTGATGTAAATATCTTATATCCTATTCCATTATTTTCAACAATAATATAATCCCTATTTATTCCTTTATAGTTCCCTTTTATGTATTCATACATACAACTAACCCCCTCAAATGCCAATAAAGTGTCACTATACTTAATATTTAGATTCTAATCTATACTATACTTTATCATTATAAATAAAATAATTCAAGGCAGAAACAACTCTACAAATTAGTAAAGAGGTAAGATTAAATTAATTCTTACCTCTTAAAACAAAATAATTATTCTAATATTTATCTATTAGTACCAATAAAAAATAATGCCAACGTTCCTGGACCTGAGTGTGTACCTACAGCTGGTCCTATATTATTTATAATAACATCTTTAACCTTTGTTTCTTTTAAAATTAGATCTTTAAGATGCTCTGCATCGCTTAAACAATCACCATGGCTAATGAAGATTGTCTGTTCTTCTGAATTAACAATTCTTTCTTTTAACTTTTCTTCAAGTTCTTTTATTGATTTTTTTCTTCCCTTGACTTTAGAAACAGGAACTAGCCTTCCTTCATCATCAACATGCATAATAGGTTTTATATTAAGCATAGTTCCTACTATAGCAACTGTACTTGATATTCTACCACCTCTTTTTAAATGATTTAAATCATCTACTGTAAACCAATGATTAACTTTTAATTTGTTATCTTCTATCCAACTTATTATTTCATCTTTACTAGCTCCATCTTTAAGCATATTAACAGCATAATAAACAATAAGTCCTAACCCCATAGATGCACTTTTTGTATCAATAACTGTTATATCTGCTGATGGCATTTCATCTTCTACAGCTTCCTTAGCAATTCTTGCACTATTTACACATCCACTTAATGCTGATGAAAAACCTATATATATAATTGAATGGCCTTCACTTGAATATTTTTTAAAGGCTTCTGTAAAAGTATATGCATTAACTTGTGATGTTGAAGGCATTTCACCTGCTCTAATCATATCATAAAATACGTTATAATTAATGCTTTGCCCTAAATCATCTGGTATATCCTCTCCTTTTAGATTGACTCTAATAGGCATAACTTCTATATTATTTTCTTTGACGAAATCTATAGGCAAATCACAACAAGAATCTGTTAAAATAACTATCTTCATAGTCAGCTCCTCCCAAAATACATTTTTATAAATTTCTAATATGTTTTTAATTATACATCTATATTTATAGTTTTTCTATGAAGTTTATAAACTAATTTTAATATTACACTCTATAATCTACTACAACTCTCTTTTCCACTACTTCTTTTATAAACTTTACAACCTTAAGATGTTCTTCATTATTTTGGTAACTATCTAAATCTTCCTTAGATTTAAAAGTTGAATATAAAACTACATCATAAGCTTGACTAGACTCCTCAAAATTTATACCTACCTCTAAATCTATTACTACATCAATTTTATCTTTTAATGCTTCTATTTGCTTTTTTATTTCCAAGGCATTATATTCTTTAGTATTTCCTTCTACTTTTTCTTTTAATCTCCACATTACTACATGCTTAATCATAAATTTTCTCCTTAATTAATAGTTTTGATTTCTTTCTCTAATAATTTACTATAGTTATTAAAGTTATCCTTACAATATCTTTGTAAATAATTTACTTTATTCTTTTATTATTTTAACACAATAATCTCTATTTAAATATATTTTATAAAAGAAAAAGCACTATTTAAGTGCTTTTTCAAATATCTTCCTCTTTACTTTGCCTTGAAATATTTAATAAAATACCAAGAGCTCCTAAATTAAATACTAATGAAGTACCTCCATAACTTATCAGGGGCATTGGAACTCCTGTTACAGGCATTGATCCTGTTACAACTGCAATATTTATTATAGCTTGTATTGCAATTACAGAAATTATTCCAATAGCTAATAGATAACCATAGTTATCCTTTGCTTTAATTGCAATTGCAGTACCCTTAATTACTATAAACATAAATATAGAAATTATAAATATACACCCTATAAGTCCTAGTTCTTCTCCTATTATAGCAAATATAAAGTCATTGTGGGGCTCTGGCATAAAAAGTGCTTTCTGTCTTGAATTTCCCAGCCCTACTCCAAAAAGCCCTCCTGAACCTAGTGCGTAAAGAGATTGTATAAGCTGATAACTATTTCCTGATTGATCTGCCCATGGATTTAAAAAACTTGTCAGTCTATCTAATCTATAACTTTCTGCAAGAATTAGACCTATCCCTGCTGCTAGTCCAACTGGAATAAGAGATAATAAATGGCTAATTTTTGCTCCACCAACCAATATCATTATAAAAGCAACCATCATTACAATTGCAGTAATACTTAAATTTTTCTCTAATATTATTAATCCTGCAAATACAGCTGCTATAGCTAAGTAATATAAGGTTCCAGCTTTAAACTCTTTAATTTTTCCTCTTCTCTTATCAATAAGAAGGGCTAAATATAGCACTAAAACATACTTAGCAAGTTCTGAAGGTTGAAATGATAAAGGTCCAAGTCTTATCCATCTACGTGCTCCATTTATTTCGGCTCCAATAAATAAAACAGCTACTAGACAAACTATAGTTCCTATAACTAACCAAGGTGTTATTCTTTTATAAAAATGATAATCTATAGACATGGTAAAAATCATTGCTGCTATACCAACAATTGTCCATAAAACCTCTTTCTTAAAGAAAAACTCTGTGCTTTTGCTTTCAGTTTCGTATAAAGCATAATAAGAGCTTGAAGAATACACCATTACAACTCCTATAAATAATAGTATAAGAATTGCACATAGCATACTATAGTCTATACTTTTCATTCTTACCTTTCTTTTTTTTCTTATATTATTATAGCTTTTCTTTCTCCCCTTTATATTTAATTCTCTAACTTTATCCATTTTATCTCCTACTATCTATTTATTTCAAATCTAACTTTACTTTAGTTCCCTTTTCAATTAACTTTCCTGGAATGATATCTTGACTAGCTATAACTCCATCACCATTAGATTTATAAGCTACTCCAAGTTTATTTAAGATAGAAACCGCCTCTTCTAATGTTTTTCCTTTTAAGTCTGGCATTATAAGCTTATTAGCGTCACTTTTTGAATCCTGTAGATTTACACTTATAGTTGATCTTTCTTCAACTAATGATCCTGGGTAAGGCTCCATATTTATTACCTTTGAACTATTTCCTTCTATTTTTATATTTAAATTAATATCTTCTAGTATTTTTTTCGCTTCATCAGCAGATTTACCTCTTATTTCAGGAACAACCACTTTAGACTTCTCTAAATATCTTTCAGCATATACTTGTGAGTCCATATAAGTAAACATTTCTCCCAATAAAGATTTTAAAAGTGGAGTTGTTACTGGTCCTCCATAATATTGTCCTGCACTTGGATCTTCAACCTTTATAAAGATTGTAACTTGAGGATTTTCAACTGGATATAATGCAACTACAGATGCTATATATTTATCTGAAGAATATCCACCTAATACAGGATCAACTTTTTGAGCTGTTCCAGTTTTTCCTCCAACTCTTCTTTCTTTTCCCATAAAGGCTCCTATTGGTTGTCCTTGGTTTATAGTTCTTTCTAGATAATCTCTTAATACTGCTGTTGTTTGTTCAGATACTATACCTTCTTCTATAGTTGGCTTAAATTGTTCATCTACTACCTTAGTTCCATTCTCAGCATAATGTGTAATTTCTTTCATAATATGAGGTTGAATTAGTTTCCCACCATTTGCTATAGCATTAAATGCCTTCATAAGTTGGATACTACTTACAGTGTTTGTTTGCCCAAATGAAATAGTAGCTAAATCCATTTCACTCATATCACTTACAGATTTAATAATCCCTTCTGATTCACCTGGCAAGTCAATTTTAGTTAATTTTCCAAAGCCAAACTTATCTATATATTCTTTTAATTTTGCACTCCCTAATCTTGCTCCAACTTCCATAAACCCTACATTACAAGAGTTTTGTAATATTTGTGGAAGAGTTTGAGCTCCATGTCCTGATGTGTTCCAGCACTTTATAGTTGTTGAGCCAAATTTTAATCCTCCACTACAATAAAATGTATCACTTTCATGAACTACACCTTCTTCTATAGCTGCAGCCATAGTTATATTCTTAAATGTTGATCCTGGCTCAAAGGTATTACTTATAGCACTATTTCTAAACATATTTTCAAGTTTTTCAGAATCATTTTCTCCACTGAATTTTTCATATTCCTCATATGGATTATTGGGATTAAAATCAGGTTTATTTACCATTGCTAATATTTCACCATTATTAGGATTCATAACAATAATAGAGACTTCCTTTGCCTTATTATCTTGAAACCCTTTTTGAGCTACCTTTTCTGCTATTAACTGAATAGAATCATCTATAGTTAACATAACATCTTTACCGTTAATTGGACTTGTATACTTTACAGTTTGATATGGAAGTTCTTTTAAAGTTCCATCTATCTCTGCAATTTTATATCCTGCAATTCCTCTTAATTCAGTATTGTATTGTAATTCTACTCCATTTAGTCCAGTATTATCAGAATTAACACCACCTAAAACATGAGATAAAAAATTATTGTTAGGATAATACCTCTTTGGATTAATAGATATTACTACTCCATATATATTTAAAGCCTTAATTCTATCTGCTACTTCTTTTTCAATTCCCGTTACTAATGTACTAGTTCTTACTTGTACTCCATTTTCATTAACATGATTTAACTTTTTCTTAACTTCTTCAATAGGAACTCCTGATGCATCAGATAAACTTTGAGCCACTTCATCAACTGTTGTCTTTTCATCTTTT
The DNA here is from genome assembly GCF_046581255.1 of Clostridium sp. MB05. Taxonomy (NCBI): domain Bacteria; kingdom Bacillati; phylum Bacillota; class Clostridia; order Eubacteriales; family Clostridiaceae; genus Clostridium; species Clostridium sp. MB05. The sequence goes on from NZ_CP174370.1 coordinate 2,836,949, forward strand.
ATATGTATGTCTATAGCTTCTAAATCTAAGTCAACTCTATATACATCTATTGAAGTCGCAAGTATTGATCCATTTCTATCTTTTATATCGCCTCTATCAGCTTCTACTGTTACTTGTGAATTCCACTGTCCTTGCGCCATATGTTTATACTCTTTATTTTTGTATATCATTATATATGTTAGTCTTATTATTAAAATTAACAATACTATACAAATACTTATACTACTAAAAAAAGCTCTTTCTCTAGAATGACTTTTTTTAAACTTATCACTTCTTACCTTAGTACTTTTATTTTTCCTGTTCATTCTTCTCCCCCGCGGTACTATTTTAGAATTTTCTAATGATAGGCTGTCCTATTAATTATATCAAAAACGCTTTTATTATGTAAATTATTTCCTCTATCTTTAACTAAATAAAAAGTAAAAGTGGATTTCCACCTTTACTTATTTACTTTTAAATAAATCTAAATATTCTTCATAGCCATTTTCTTTCATCTCATTTTTAGGTATAAACTTTAATGCTGCTGAATTAATACAGTACCTAAGTCCACCTAATTCTTCTGGACCATCACAAAATACATGTCCTAAATGTGAATCTGAACCTGTGCTTCTTACTTCAGTTCTAATCATTCCATGACTTTTATCTATTTTTTCTTTAATTAAATCTCTGTCTATTGGTTTTGAAAAAGCAGGCCATCCACAACCTGAATTAAACTTATCAGTTGAAATAAATAAAGGTTTTAATGAAACTATATCTACATAAATCCCTTCTTCAAAATGATTGTTGTACTCATTAAAAAAAGGTGCTTCGGTACCATTTTCTTGTGTAACTTTGTATTGCATTTCTGTTAATCTATTCTTTAATTCCTCTTTATCTACTTTATTCATATTTCATCCTCCATTTATATTATAAAGGCATTTAATAAAAATTTCTATTTATTCTTAGTAATAAATATTCTCTTAACAACTGTTTGAGGTGGCAGAGACTTAGTCATTGCTTCACTTACTCTCATATAAACTAAATCTCCTTTTTCAATAACTATATCTTCTTTTTTATCATTAGAAGAGTTCATAACTTTTGTATCCTCATTAATTATTCCAACAACTGTTATTTTATTTACTTCTTTACTCTTAATATATCCTTCTACAGTAATTCTTATAGACTTTCCATCTGTATCCTTTTGAACCTCTAATACTTCACCTATAACAACTGGACTTTTAGGTGTCATACCTTTTTCTGGCTTAGCACCAACTAAAACTCCTGTAAATATTATTATTGAACAAACTACTAGTAAAAATTTTTTTAACTTCATAAAAGTTTCCTCCTTACATTATAATCACTAATAGTTTTGTCCTATTTCTTATAAATATTCATATCTAAACTTTAGAGTTATTTTATAGAAACATATGGATTATCTTTAATGTAAAACCGCCAAAGAAAATCTCGTGCTTCTTCTGAATAATCTATTCCAACTCTTTTTGTTTCTACTATATCAAATTTTTTATCATTATTATATTCTAAATATAAATCTTTCTTCAAGTATAATTTTTTACAATTATCATCTTTATTAATATTTAAAGCCATACATAATTTAGATGGTCCATTAGTTAAATTTCTTTTTTGAGCTCTTGTTAATTCTTCATAATTTTTATTAAACCTAATTTTTGATATATAATCTAAATTATCAATTGGCTCTACAGCTCTTATTAGTACAGCTTCTGGCTCTTCTTGTATGTTAGTTACAATATTAAAACAATGATATAATCCATAAATAAAATAAACATAAGATATTCCACCTTCTTCATAAAGCGGTTTTGTTCTCTCTGTTCTTTTATAATTATATGCATGACAAGCCTTATCTATAGCACCTATGTAAGCTTCAGTTTCTACTATTTTAGATTTTATCTTTATTCCATTTACTTCCCTAATTAAATATTCTCCTAAAAGATTTTTCGCTACTTCAATAGCTCCCTTATTATAAAATTCTTTTTCTATAATCATCTACTTATCTCCATATTAAAATTCTATAAGATTATTATCTATTATATCATTATATTTATTCTAAGAACCCGTAATTTTTATTTTTATAATTTTACCCTAAAAAAGACAAAAGAGCCCATAAAAGCTCTTTTGTCCTTGCTATTTTAAATTATTAAATGAATCTTTAGTCAAATTTATATTTTTATAATTTATATATATGTCATAATTTATTGTAGATACTTTTATATAAGGGCCATTCCTACTTTGAAGATAGAGCTTTACCCTTTCACCATTTTCCAAGGTAAAATCTCCTTTCTTTACGGCACCACCAGAGCTATATCCATTATTTTTTATATGAATTTTAGGTATATCTTCTACAAGCTCTATTGATTCTATGTCTTCTCTTTTTATAGTAGTTCCATAACTTCCATCTATAATTATAACTTCTTCTTTAACTATAATATCATTTGGTTCATTTCCAAATGAAAATGTAATAATTAAAACTGAAAATACTATAAAACCTATAATTACCATTACAATTATTTCTGCTTTACTTTTTTTATTATGATCAAACTTTTGAATATATATTAAATATCCAAATACAATAAATAAAAAAATAAAAATAAATGGCATCATGGAAATCTTGAAATATTCTGAACTTATAACTCCTAAAAATAATACTATTGCCATAAGATATAACATTCTTGCCATATGCTTTGCAACTTGTTCAATATCTATTTTCGCCTTTTTCTCTTTAGATTCTATATTATAACCAGATATTAGCCAATAACATTTATACTTACTAATTGCTAATCCAATTATTATAAAAATTATGCATATAACTGAAATCATTATTACTGGTCCCATATAGCACCTCTATATTAGATATCACTATAAAAGTTATAACTTTTACTTTATATGGTTAATTATAACATTTTTAATCATATTGTCAATGTTGTTATTGGATATATTTTACCATTCTATTGTCAAAACATTTACTTCATCCTTAATTAATGAAACTTTGTATCCTTCAATAACTAACCAAGATAATAACTCTTTTTGTATTTCTTCATCACTACACATAAGTATAGCCGATACCTTATTTATATTAGATTCCTTTGCATAGTTAATATTATCTAATATCTTTCTTTTTTGATCATTTATTATTTTCAAACTCATCTTAAATACTCCTATTTTTCAATATTATTTAATTAATTTTACTAATATAATATTTATTCATCATAATTTATTATTATGTTAATTATTTTTATTTTATGGGAAATATTTACACAAATCATTACTACATGTATAATTTTATAAAAAGAGATACTTATAAAAGAACAGGTTGTTCACTTTATTTATATGATTTAAATATGCTTATAGATACTCCTGAAGACATAAACTATCAATTAAATAGATGAAGTTATAAAAATAAAAAATAAGTATAATATAAAAAAATCCTCATAACTTACTTATAGGAAATTTGGGTAGAAGCTTTGATGATTATTTAAAACTTAAAGAAACTCTAACAGAATATAATATAGATTTTGCATATTATAAAACAGGAGATAAGCTAAAGGCTTATCTCCTGTTTTATAACTCCTATTGCAACCCCTAAAATACTAATATCTTTCCCCTCTATTTCAATAGGTGCATACATAGAGTTTGCAGGCATTAACATAGGTATTTCTTTATTTAAATTTAAAGTTTTTAGCGTAGCTTCTCCGTCTAAACTGGCTGCAACTATATCATTATGATTTGCAGTTTCTTGCTTTTTAACTACCACTAAATCACCATCACATATATTTTTTTCTACCATTGAATCACCTTTTACTCTTAATATAAAGGTATCCTTACCTCTTTCAAGCCATTGCCTTGGTATATAGAAACTTCCCTCAATATTATCATTCATTTCAATAGGTGTTCCAGCTGCTATATTATTAAACATAGGAATATCTTGTAATTCATCTTCATCATAAAAGCTTTTCTCATCTATAAAAATTTCTTTTTGCGGAGCTGCTGTATCTATATTAAAATTTACTATAGATTTATTTTTAAGGTTAATATATTTATAATTTTCTATTGTATTCAGCTCTATTTTCTTTTTATCTTCATACCTTGTTTTAAAATTAAAGCTTCTCCCCTTGAAATCTATTCCTAATGTATTTAATTTTCTTCCTTTTATAATCCAAGAATTTTCTTTATTATGTAACTCACTATTTAATATAAATATAAATGATGAATGTGCTTTATTTTTATAAATACTTCTTACAAAGTCTATTTCTCCTTTTGTTAGAACTTCACTATCATCTAAAATTATATGACTGTATACCCCTCCATGAAGCTTAATATAAGAGACAGCAAATAAAGTATGATCATACTCGTCCATAATACCTTCATTTATTAATTTTTCATTATATAAATCTTTAATTGAATATAAAGCATTTCTTGTATATGAATTTTTCTTTATCCTACCTGCTCTACCTTTTCTATCTACATCATTATAATATTCTCTCGAAAAATTAGATGCTTTAATCCAAAGTATTTCGTCCATTATAAAGTTATTTGAAGCTTTAGAAATAAATTTAGATTTTTTAGAAAATATATCAATACTATTTTTTAATGTTCTTAATAACTCCATTGATTTATCTTTATTTATTACTTTTAATGCTAGTCCCTTTTCTCTTCTATAAGCTTTAGAATATGTATTTATAAGTTCTTCTATAGTTAAAATACTTACTCTTTCCTTTCCTAAAGAAAATAGTGAGTAAAAATAATTTTCATTACTTTCTTTTTTATAAAGATTTATAGCTTTTGATGTTTTATTATAATCTGAAGTTATAAATAATATTTTATCCTCTTCATAAATACAGTAATTATTCTCTAAGTTTATTGCTTTATATATTGAAGCTGTGCTTTTTCCTGTTCCTTCTTTACCTTTTAAAAGCTTATATCCTGAAGTTTTTTGCTTTATAAATCTATTTTGAACCTTTGAAAGTTCCATTAAATTTCACCACCTTAGCTTTCTATCTTATGTATTCTTTATTTTATAATATATTCTGGTGCAATTTATGTCAAACAGCAGAGATTAAAATTCTTATTATTAATTTTTTATAATTTGTATATACATAGATTAATTGTATTAATCTATTATTTTTGGTATAATATATCAGATTAATATTGGAGGTATTTTAAATGAAAGACTTAGGAGTTTTAATTTATTTAGACTTTTTAAAAATAAAAAATTTCTTTTTACAAATTTTTTATAACCCATTGTTATTTTTGAAAAAGCTTTTTTCAATAATCATTTTCTTTGGAATTTGTTTTTCATCTCTTATAATTTCAGCCTTTAAAAACAATTCTAAAATATCTATAAGTGCTGAAATGCAACAAATCTCTCTAGGTGCAGTAGCACTAATAACTCTTATAACAATGTTATTTGTTATAGCTTATTATCTCAATGATTACTCTCCAAGTAATTTTTCTGTTTCAGATATAAGCTATCTTTTTCCTTCACCGATAAATAATAGATTAATATTATTTTACTCAATGGTTAGAAGTGCTATAAAAGGCGTAGCTAGTTTCTTTTTAACTCTTCTATTTATTATTTTAATGCTTTTAGCTAGTACTAACTTATCATTAATAGGATTGTTACCTATAGCCTTAGGTTTCTTTTTTATATTTTTATTTTTTATTTCCTTATCATATTTACTTTTTGCAATAAAAGTTAAGACAGGCTCCGTTAAAAAACTAAAAATAATATCTTATATAATACAAGGTATTGCAGGTATTATTATTTTATATTTTTTATATAAATTATGGAAAATGGATTTTGATATTAAAGCCTTATTATTATATATTTCTAATAGCTTATTAAATAAAATACCTATAGTATATTCTGTTGTAAACTTTATTTCATTACTTCTTACAGAAACAATGAAACCACCTTTTTTAGATATATTTTATTTATTTGTTTTAATAGTATTTAATTGCTCTTTATTTACTTTTCTTAATGTAGACTATTATGAAGAAATTGCCGAAAAAGTTTCTACACAAAATGAAAAAATTAAACAATTAAAAAGCAACAAAAAAGATGTTCATTCTCAAATAGAAAAAGAGATTAAACATGTTAATTTAAAAGGAAATTCCAAAGAAAGATGGGGTGTATTATCACTTTACTGGAAAGCCTCTGTAATTAGAAAAAGAAAGCAAAGGCCTGTAAAAAGATACTTATTATTTATTTTAAATATAGCTATTGGTATTGCCGGTGGATACTTTACATTAAATGGAAAACAACTTCTTGCACTTACAGCTATATCAATAGGTACTTCTTATATTGTATTAATTTTTTCTAGTTTTTCTGAACTTTCAAGAGAGTTAAAGAATGTATATATATACCTTATTCCTGGTAAGCCAATACTTAAAATTCTTTCAACAATTTTAGATGAACTTTTGGTTTTACTTATAAGAGTTAGCTTAATGATTATACCAGCTATTATATTAGATACTAAATTTTTGATTCTAGGTATTGGAATTTATATTATTACCTTAGCTCTATGCCTAGTTGTAAAATTGTTCAATTTAATAACTATACTTCTTATGCCAAAAGATAATGAATCTGGTCCTGGTATGATTGCAACTATTGTATTAATGATACTTATAATGATACCATTTGCTGCAGCCATTGCAACTTATGGTATAACTAATAATCCATATATAACCTTTGGTGTTTTATCAGTTGTTATAGGAATTTATATCTCATTACTTATGATTTTATGTAATAAGATTTTTGATTATATAGAATACTAATTTAGGAGGATACTTATGTTAGAAATTAAAAATTTATCTAAATCCTTTAAAAAAAATAAAGCAATAGATAATGTATCTTTTTCATTAGATACTGGAGAAATCGCTATTTTATGTGGCCCAAATGGAGCAGGAAAAACTACAACCCTTAAATGTATTCTTTCCTTATTAAGAAAGGATTCAGGAGAAGTATTAATAGATGGAAAGTCTACTAAAGACAGAAATATTCGTGAGACCTTAGCTTATATTCCTGAAACACCTGACCTTTATAACCTACTAACAGTATGGGAGCATTTTAAATTTATAGCTTTAGCCTATAATATAAAAGATTGGACAAGTAAAGCTGAAGATTTAATGTCTGTTTTCAACTTATCAAATAAGAAAGATGCTCTAGCAAAAGATTTATCAAAGGGTATGAAACAGAAGGTTTCTATTATAATGGCATTAATTCATAATCCCAATATACTATTAATAGATGAACCTTTTGTTGGACTAGATCCTAATGGTATAAAAGAATTTAGAGAAATGCTTGCTAAAATAAAAGAATTAGGTAAAACAATATTAGTAAGTACTCATATACTAGCTTCAATGGAAAAAATAAGTGATACTATGATTTTAATGAAAGATGGAAAAATAGTGGATTCTGGAACTAAAGAATACTTAAAAGAAAAATATGAAGAAGAAGGTAATATAGAAAACCTATTCTTCAAAATTATTGATAACGCTTAGTTAAAATATAAAATGGATAATACTTAACTTTAAGTATTATCCATTTTATATTTATCATGAACTATATCTAATGTTGCTACCATAGGATAATGATCTGAAGGATATTTTCCTTTATTATTATAATCTAAAATTTCTGTATCAATTATATTAAATTCCTCTGTTACAAATATATAGTCTATATGAACACCATTTTTATTCCCCTTAAATTTACTCATGGTTGTCATATTATAGATTTCTTTTTTATGTTCTTGAACTGCAATAAACTTTCTTTTATTATATTTCCCTTCTGAAAAATTCTTTATAGCTCTGCTATTAGGGCTTGCATTGAAGTCCCCCATTAAAATTGCTGGATAATTATCTCTTTCATACTGCTTTTCCATATACTCACCTATTTTTTTCAATCCATACTCTCTAGCTTTTGAAAGAAAAAAATCTAAATGAGTATTGTACACTCTAATTATATTGCCATTATCTAGTTTTATTAACGCTGTAGTGCATATTCTTGGATAAACAGAATACCAAATAGAGCTTCCTATTTTATCTGGGTTTTCAGAAAGCCAAAAAGTATTATGCTCTAATATCTCATGTTTTTTAGATACTAATATATCATTCCTCTCAATAAAGTATTTGGCACTTCTAGGACTTCCAACTATATTATATCCTTTTATTTCCTTAGATATATCCTTAAACATTCTATTATTTAATTCTTGTACACCTATTATATCCCATTCATTATTATTAAGAATATCATATACAACTTCTTTTCTTTCATTCCATCTATTATTTATATCTAATAAAAAATCTGTTCTTAAGTTAAAGGTCATAACCTTCATACTTCTACCTCACGTATTTTAATTAAGTTACTTTGCTTCTATAGTTAATCTTTCTCTAATTTTTATTTTATCTAAAGAGTAACTCGCAACTAAGAATATTATACCACTTCCTATTGGTTGTATTATATCTATAAAGAAAGTTGTAAGCGGAGCTATAAAATTTCCTGACATAACTGCTCCTGCTAAATAGTATCCAAACCATCCTACTATTCCTGCAATAAAAACTGCTGATACATTTCTCTTATCTAATATATTCTCTGTTTTAGAAGTAAAAAATATAACCATTAATGGCTTAATTATTATTGTTGGTATTACCCAAACCATTCCTCCAGATAATATATCTGCAAGTCCTCCTCCTAATCCAGCCGCTAACATAGCATATGGAGTTGGTAACATAACTGCTGCTAGATATATAAGTGCATCTCCAAGATGAATATATCCCCCATTAAAGCCTGTAGGAATATGAAATAACGCTGTTGTTACACAGATAAATGCTGCAAATAAAGCTGTTAATACTAGATTTTTAGTTTTAATATTTGTTTTCATTTATTAAAATCAACTCCTTTAAAAACAATTCAAAAATAACTCCTTCTTTTGGGTTAGTCTTAAATTTAGTAGTATATTGAATTGCATTATATATAAATTCAGTAGCCTTTTCTATAGAAAACTTAAAGTCATGATTATTTAATAATAATCCAATAACTACTGAAGTAAAAATATCTCCTGTACCACTATAAGATTCATTATTAAACTCTGATTTAACTATAAAAAATTCATTATTTGATTTGTTATATGCAAAATTATAAATACTATTCTCTTTTATAATTCCTGTAATAATTACTTTGCTTGGACCTAGTTTACTTATATCCTTAGCAATATTTAATATACTCTCATCACTCATGTTGTACTTATTATATTGATTTCCAGTTAATATACAAGCTTCTGTAAGATTAGGTGTAGCAATATCTGCTATAGATATTAACTCCTTCATTTTGTTACACATATTTTCTGTATACGTATCGTATATTATTCCATTATCACCCATAACAGGATCTATAACAATTAGTGATTCTTTATGTTCTCTTGCAAAATCTAAAACTATATTTATTTGCTCTTCTGAACCTAAAAAACCACTATATATACAATCAAAGTTTAAATTTAAAAGATTCCAAGCCTTTTTATAGCTTTTCATTTCACTAGTTATATCTAAAAAAGTAAAATTATCAAACTCTGTTTGAGAAGAAAGAATGGCTGTTGGAAAAGGGCAACACTGTACCCCTAGTGCTGATAATATGGGCATTGCTGCTGTTAAAGAACATCTTCCTATTCCTGATAAATCATTTATTGTTGCTACTTTTTTTATTCCCTTCATAAGTGCACCTACTTTTGTTTCAACTATTTATTCTATAATAATCCAACAAATTTATTTTGTCTATTGTATGGATACAATACTAAGTAACAATAGACAATTTATAATAACAGCATAAAACTTAGTTTTTATATTTAATATAATAAAAAGTAGTTAAACTTCTCAAAAGCTTAACTACTTTTTAAACTAAAGATTCATTAATTTACTTAATAATTCATTGCTTCTATTAATAAACTCATCCATTTCTTCAGCACTTAGTTCTTTATTTGCTATCAATGCTAAATCTAAAACATACTTACATATTAAAAGCATATCATCATTTTTAGCTTCATAATCTGCTGAAGCTAATTTTTTAATTATTGAATTATTATTATTTACTACTAAAGTTTTTTCTTCCATAAACATATTTGGCATTTCCATTCCACCAAACATCTTGCTCATTTCAGCCATTCTTCTTGATTGTTCTGATACTAATATCATGGCAGGAGTTCCAGAATTTTTTAAATTTTCAACTTTAATAGTATTTACTTTATTTGAAACAGCTTCTTTAAATAGTTCTTCTATTTTAGAATTTATTTCTTTTAGGTTTTCTTCATCTTCTTTATTTTTTAATGTTTCTGATATATCAGAGTCTATTCTTGTAAAAGTTACTCCAATTTCTTTTGTCTCTAAGAAGCTTATAAAGTGATTATCTATTGAACAATCTAAAATCAATGCATCTAAATCTGCTTCTTTAAACATTTTTATATACTGAGATTGTTGCTTTTCATCTGTTACATAAAAAACTTTATTTTCATGCTTATCTTTATTGTTTTCTAAGTATTCTTTTAATGTTATATACTCTCCATTTAATCTTCTGAAAATAATTATATCTTTAATTTTTTCATAGAAGCTTTCATCTCTTAAGCAACCATACTTAATGAAGATCTGAATATCTTTCCAGAAGTTATTAAAGTTTTCTCTTTCATTTTTATATAGTCCAACTAATTTGTCTGCTACCTTTTTAACTATATGCTTAGATATCTTTATAACATCCTTATCCTTTTGAAGAAAACTTCTTGATACGTTTAAAGGTAAATCTGGACAATCAATTGCTCCCTTTAATAATAATAAGAAATCTGGAATAACTTCTTTTATATTATCAGCAACAAACACTTGATTATTATAAAGTTTTACTTGCCCTTCTGTGGCTTCTAGCTCATGCTTTAACTTAGGGAAATACAGTATACCTTTTAAATTAAATGGATAATCTACATTTAAATGAATCCAAAATAAAGGATCATTAAAGTCTAAGAATACTTTTTTATAAAAATCCTTATATTCTTCATCAGTACAATCCTTTGGAGATTTCATCCATAATGGATTTGTATCATTTAATGGTTTCTTTTCTTCTTTCTCTTCTTTGCCTTCTTCTTCTAAATAAATCTCAGTTGGTAAGAATGAACAATATTTATTGATTATCTCTCTAACATTACTAATTTCTAAGAATTCAGTACTATCATCATCTATAAATAATGTTATTGTAGTACCTCTTTCTTTTCTATTTTCTGATGGAAAAATTTCATATTCAGTTCCTCCATCACAAACCCAGGCTACAGCTTCTGCTCCTTCAACATAGGATAAAGTATCTATTTGAACTTTTTTTGAAACCATAAAAGCAGAATAAAATCCAAGTCCAAAATGGCCTATTATATCTTTTCCTTCATCCATTTTATCTTTATATTTTTCAATAAAATCTTCTGCTCCTGAAAAGGCAACTTGATTTATGTACTTTTCAACTTCCTCTTCAGTCATACCAATTCCATTATCAATGAATTTAAGGGTTTTATTTTCTTTATCTACAGAAACTAAAACTTTATATTTTGCATTTTCATCTTCTTTTGCTTCTCCTAAAGAAACTAACCTCTTATGTTTGCTTATAGCATCACATCCATTGCTTATAAGCTCTCTTATAAAAATATCTTTGTCTGAATATAACCATTTTTTAATTATTGGAAAAATATTTTCAGTGTGTATTGAAATATTACCTCTGTTCTTATTCATAAATTATCCCTCCTCTTTCCTAAATATTTTATTTAAAATAAATTTTTATGTCAATATTTACTAAAGTTCATTTTCCTCCTAAAATCATTTTCTATAATAATTTTCTTAATAAGCTTTTATATTATTAAATTTAACTTTATATTGCTTTAATTTTCTACATTATTTGTATTTTTCACGCCTTGTAATCAATTACAAAAAGACTTACAATATTTTATAAGTATATTGTGAAATAATTCTTAAAACTCATATAATATTTATATAATAATTTATTTATTAATTTGTAAAGAAGGGATTATTGTGAAAAATCTTATCCTAAATACTGTATCTTGGCTTCTAGTTGTATCTTTATTATCTTTATATCTAAATGAAAAAATGAAATTCCCTTTATTCATCTATGTATTTACATTAAGTATATTTCTTATAACATTAGGACTCTTAGTATTTATTAAAGCAATTATACAAAATAATAATTTTAAAAATATTAAAGAATCTAGAAAAATTACTATTTCAAGAAAAGTAAAAACTAACATAATATCAATTTCTTTAGCTGGAGTAATTTCATTATTCACTAGCATTTTAATGTAAAGCTAAAATTCGTAAAAGGTAGATATATAGTTATTTAATATATCTACCTTTAGTTTTTATTATTATATTTAGTTCTTATTACTATATTTAATTTTTACCTTTTTAATTTAGGAAAATATTTAGTATGTATTAACTCATGAGCTTTTGCACTTAAAGGATGATCTAAGTATTTCTCATAAATCATAAGGACAGATTCATTTTCATGAGACCTTCTTATTTTAAGAGAACTATCTATCTTGTTTAATCCTTCTCCTCTTTTAATTATAGTCTCTTGTCTTTTTTTAGGTTTCGGTTGACCTCCGCCACCTATACATCCACCGTTGCAAGCCATTATTTCAATTGCATGGTAAAACTCTTCTCCCTCTCTTATTTTATCAAGCATTTTTCCTGCTTCTTTAAGTCCATGAGCTACGCCTATTTTAAGATTTATATCTCCTACATTTAATTCACAGGACCTAAATCCTTCCCATCCTCTTAATGAAGTGAATTCTATATTGTCTATTCTCTTGCCTGTTATACTTTCTAAAGCTGTTCTTGTAGCTGCCTCTATTACTCCACCAGTTCTTCCAAAAATAACTCCAGCACCACTATACTCTGATAGAGGGTTATCAAATTCTTCACCTTGAAGATCACTTAAATCTATATTAGATTCCTTTAATATTTTTATAAGTTCTCTTGTAGTTATTACATAATCAGTATCATAGTTATCACCACGTGAGAACTCCTCTCTAGATGCTTCGTACTTTTTAGCAACGCAAGGCATTATAGCTACAGAAGTAACCATGTCTCTCTTGAAACCTTTTTCTTTTGCCCAAATATCTTTTGCTATAGTTGCAAACATCTGCATAGGTGATTTAGCTGTAGAAGGTACATCTAACATATCTGGATAGTTTTGTTCTATAAACTTTACCCAAGCTGGACAACAAGAAGTTAATAAAGGTAGCTTAACAGAATCATCGCCATTAAAGTGTCTTTCTAAACGATTTTTAAGCTCTGCTGCTTCTTCCATTATAGTTAAGTCAGCTGCCCAAGTTGTGTCAAATACATAATCTACTCCTAATCTTTTAAGAGCTTCTACAAGTTTTTTCTCTAAGTTTTCTCCTGGCTCAAAGCCAAAAGCTTCTCCTATTGTAACTCTAACTGCTGGTGCTATTTGAGTTATAACTATTCTTTTTGGAGTTGCTAAATCTCTTAAGAACTTAAATGTATTGTCTCCTTCAGTTATAGCACTAACAGGACATGCCACTATACATTGACCACAATGTGTACATCTATTATTGTTAATTTCATGTTGTTCTTTTATTCCACCTGAAATACAATCTACAGGACAAACTCTTGTACATGCATGGCATCCTATACATTTATCAGTTATTCTAAGCTTTGTAAGCTGTGGACATTCTCCAGCGTAGCACTTGTGCTCTTCTATATGCTCTTCTATTTCCTCATAAAAATTTTCTATTAATTCTAAAATTATATTTCTATTTTGATTTATAGTACTTTTTATTCCACTAGCTAGTTGTCTTAATAAGTATATATCTCTACTATTAGCTTTTCCTTTGCTTATTCTATCTAATATTCTCCAAATTCTTAAAATCTCATTTTTACACTCATTATATTCAGTAAAAAGTGGATCTTCTATCTTACCTAAAAGATATTCTATGTAAAACTTTGAAAATTGTATTATGCAATCTTCTTCAGAAAGTATTATTATATTTCTATATACACTATCCTTAAATGAATTTAAATCAATTGGTAAACTTAATTGATTTATATTTATAAAATTGCTAAAAGGAAATCCTATTTGAGCACATTTAAAAGGCTTATTATTAATCATGCCACCCGCTAAGGATATTATTTCTTCAAGGCTCATCCCTTCTTCTACTTCTATTAGTCCTGGATTCTTTATTTTTCCTGAAATAGCTATTATGTTTTTTTTGTTCTCTGTAGTTTTCTTTAGTTCTTCTTCACCTAAGGTTGTAAAAACAGAACCAAAAGTACTTTGTAGTATCGTTTGCTTAGAATTTCCCATAGTACACCTCTCATTTATAATATTTTAAAATTCTATTCTTTACGTATATATAAATAATATTATATAAATATATTTAACTTAACAACCATATTTTATAAATTTCTTCAAATTTAGCCTTAATTCTCATATATATATGTTCTAATTAATAATTTACATTATATTTTTGTATTAGTTATTTTATAGTAAAGTCTCATTAACAGAATACGAAGCAAAATTAGAAGCATATATATTTTTTAATTTTATATATAAGTTCGTGTAATACTGAATTACTGATACTATAACAAAGTGTATTTACTTTAAATAAATTAATACACTTTATTAGAACTTATATATCTACTATTTTCACCTTGCTATCTATTACTCCAATTACAGTTAAATTGCTGCTTATATATTCATTTACTATATTTATAGCTTTTTTTGTAATTATTTCTCCAGGACAAATTAAAGGAATTCCTGGTGGGTATGGTATTAAGGCTTCCTTAGCAACTTTTCCTACAGCTTCTTCAATATTAATAATTATGTCTTTTAAAGTAAATACTTCATATGGTTCTAGTTTTTTAATTGGTGATATACTTGTATAATTTGTATTTTCTTTACCTACCTTTAAAAGGTTTAAGTCTAATTTTTCTATAGCCAAGTATATTCTTTCTAAATCTTCTACTGTGTTTGATGGAGAAAGAATTAAAACTATCCCTCTAGAGAAACTCATCTCAACTTGTATTTTATTATATCTTAAATAATCCAAAAGCTTATGTCCACTATATCCATCTTTTAAAATCATTAAATATCTACTTTTATCAATTGTATAACTTTTTTTCAAGTTATAATCACTTATTATTTCTACTTTGTTTAAGAAATTTATTTTATCTTTCCAATTTTCTGCCAACTCTATAAGAGTACCATAATCCTTATCCCCATAATTATCTAGATAATATCTTCCATAGTCTAAAGATGCCATTATTAAGTATGAAGGAGATGTTGTCATAAAAGCTCTTAGATAAAATTCTATATTACCTTCATCATTATTTACTAATAAATAAGCTCCTTGTGTTAAGCTTGGCAAAGTTTTATGTGCACTTAATACAACGTAGTCTCCAAGTTTAGCTAAGGACTTAGGTAAATTTTTATTCACTCCAAAATGAGCTCCATGGGCACTATCAATTATTACTTTTAAACCTTTTTCCTTTAAGGATTTTATAACTTTTTCTATATTATAAGATATTCCAAAATAATTTGGACTTGTAAGTATTATTCCCTTTGGTTTAGTTGATTTTTTTAAAGCCTCATTTATTTCATCTTCTGTTGGAGGTAAAAATATTCCTAAATTATCATCAACTACAGCATCAATATAAATCACTTTAAGCTTTCTTAAAATAATTCCATTATAAATTGATTTGTGACAATTCCTCTCTACTAATATTTCATCACCTTCTTTAAAAGCTGAAAATATCGAAGCTAAATTCCCAGCTGAACTTCCGTTTACAACAAAATATGCTTTTTTAACCTTATAAGTTTCTGCTAAAAGATTTTCTGATTCTCTTATAACACCCTCTGGACAATGCAAGTTATCCAATGGATCTACTTCAGTTATATCTAACTTCCCAAGATTATACATAAATTCTTTTCCTAAATCGTCTCTTAAAAATGCTTTTCCACTTTTATTTCCTGGCATAGATAAAATTAAATTATTTTCTTTATGATATTTTAATAATTCTTCTAATAAAGGTGCTTTTCTCATCTATTTCTCCTCACTAATACCTTTAATTCAGCTACATACTATCTCTATAGTCTTTGAGTTAAATACCTTTTTTACAACTTCATATATAAAACTTTTATCTATATTATCTATTTCATTAAATTCTTCTAGGTAAATATTTTCATCTCTAAACATAGTATTGTAAGTAGATAATTCTTTTGCTAGTATTATATTTTGTTCTTCCCTAAACAGCCTTTTAAGTTTCATTGTCTTTATAAATATAGCTAAGTCTTCTTTTGTTATTTCTTCTTTAAATCTATCTATATCTTTTATACACTCATCTATTAAATCTAATGATTTCTCTAAGTTTTCCTTAGAAGTACTAAAATTAATTTTATAAAGTTTTATATATTTTTCAAAAGCTATTTTAGTTAAAACATCATAAACAAGTCCATTCTTTGTCCTTAACCTATCATATAGCAACGAATCTACTCCTTCTCCAAAATACTCATTAAATATTCTTAAGGCCTTAATTTCCTTATTGCTTAGCTCATCTATTGGAAATATAATCTCAACTTTACAGGTATTTGTTCCTTCTTTTAAGTCTTTATAAGTAGTGACATTTGGTTTCTCATAAATAATCTCTTTATCTGTGTCATTATTCTTTCTTTTCCAATCTTGAAAATACTTTTCTATTAACTCTGTAACTTCATTAAAATCTAAAGAAGATACTACAGCTATAGAAGTTTTACTTGGCAAGTAATTGCTTTGATAAAAATCTTTTAAATCCTTTAAGGTTATATTTTTTAAACTTTCTTCTGTTCCTATTATTGGATACTTTATTCTTCTATCATTAAAACTATTAAAAAATAATTTATCTTCACAATATTGCTCAAGATCTTCATCCCATTCTTTTAACTCTTCTTTTATTACATCCATTTCTTCCTTAAAGCCTTTTGGAGAGAATTTTGGTCTTAAAATTATATCTGAAAATATTTCTACTCCTTTTTCAAAGTCTTCCTTTAACATAGTTCCATAATAAATAACATATGGATAATTTGTCATTGCATTTTGGAATCCAAAAGTTTGACTTAAGGCTTTATTTATTTCCTCTTCACTTCTTTTATTTGTCCCCTTATAAATCATATGTTCTGTTGCGTGAGCTAAACCAAGCAACTCTTCTTCCTTACAAGCTCCTGCATCTATTGATATACAGATAGATGTTAACATTGATGTTGTTCTTTTATATATAACTTCTAAATTATTTATTAATTTATATTTCATAAGGTCCCCCTATAATTTTATTAATTATATAATAATATAAAAAGTTGGTATTTGAACATACTCAAATACCAACTTTTATATTTAAAATTATTCTGCCTTTAAAGCAATTGCACATTCAATTCTCTTCTTTTGCATTTTACAACCAACTTCATAAGGTATTTTCATATCTCCATTGAAGCTAAAGTTATTTGCTTGGCATCCTCCACTACAATAGAATCTTGCCCAGCAATCTCTACATTTAGGCTTATTATATATATGAGCTTTTTTAAATTCTTTGCCAAGATCTTTTTTGTATGTATCATCATATATACTTCCAAGCTTAAACTCTTCTTTTCCTACAAATTGATGACATGGATATACATCTCCTTGTGGTGTTATTGCTACATACTCAAAACCTGCTCCACAACCTGAAATTCTCTTGTAAACACAAGGACCTCCATTAAGATCTACGTTAAAATGATAGAAATTATATTCTCCATTTTTTTCTCTTTTTCTTCTTGCCATATCTTCATATAGCTTATCATAATTCTTCATTATTTCTGATAAATCTTCTTCTCTTAATGCAAGAGGATGTCCCTTTTCTAAAACAACTGGTTCAATAGAAACTTCATCAAAGCCCTCATTTACCATAGCCATTACATCTTCAAAGAAATCAGTATTTGCTCTTGTAAATGTTCCTCTAACATAATACATCTTACCAGACGTTCTCTTTTTAATCATTTTCTTTATATTTGGAAGTATATCATCATAAGATCCACTTCCATCAACTTTTATTCTTACATTATCATTAACACATTTTCTACCATCTAATGAAAGTATGATATTTCCCATTTCTTTATCCATGAAATCCATCATTTCATCATTTAAAAGAGTAGCATTAGTAGTCATTGTAAATCTTATATTTTTCTTCCACTCTTTTTCATTTTCTCTAGCATACTGTATTATTTCTTTTACAGTATCCATAATCATAGTTGGTTCTCCACCAAACAAATCTATTTCTATATTTCTTCTTGGACCACTTCTTTTAACTACATATTCTATTGCTTTTTTAGCAGTTTCTATGGACATAACTCCCTTATGGCCATTATACTCTCCTTCATCTGCAAAGCAATATTTACATCTTAAATTACATCCATGAATTATATTTAGACAAACTGCTTTTATATAATCTCTATCTTCCATTGATCCATGAGCTATATCTTCATATTTATCTTCTGAATATAATAAGCCATCTTTAACAAGCTCCATTATTTCATCATAGGCTTCTATAATCGTATCTCTTTCATATTTATTACATAAAAGCTTTAATGTTTCTTCTTTATCCTTCATTCCATCATCATGTACTAAATCATACACTAGCTCGTCCACTATATGAACAGCTCCTGTGTTTACATCTAATATAAAATAATTATCACCTTGTTTAAATTTGTGTATTAAAGACATTTTCCATCCCTCCAAAAGCTTTGCTTCAACTAAAAAGTAAGCAGCAACTTATTTGTTGCCGCTTTCTTGTTAATTAGTTTTCACACTCTAAGTTTGCAACTGTACATGAAGTTTTGCAAGCTGATTGACATGAGTTAGCACATTCTTTACAACCAGGTTTTACTAGGCTGTTTTTAATATTAGTCTTATTGATTGTCTTGATATGTTTCATGATTATACTCCCCCATTCTTCCAAAATACTCCACGATTATATCATAAAAATTTTACTTGTTAAAGATAAAATTTATAGATTTGGTGAATTTCTTATTATGTAACCCTTATATGGTATTCTAATGGCTACACCTGTTGAATCAAATTTATAATCTGTATCACTTAGTGGTTTCTTGTTTTGCGCTAAATTCATTCCTATTCTATAAAGAGCTTCAGCCATTCCCTCTGCATCTTGTATTACAGTTCCTGTCATAAGTCCATTTTCTATTAATTTTTTTGCTTCATCTATACCATCTATGCCTACAACTGGAATATATTTATTAGGATCTCCCATATTATATCCTTTTTCCTGAAGGGCCATAATAGCTCCTATTGCCATTTCATCATTGTTAGAAATTATTAATTCTATGGTATCTCCATATCCCAAAAATAATGATTCTACTCTAATTCTTGCACACTCTTTATCCCAATTACAAAACTCTGATGCTATTTGACTAGATTGAATCCCTTTTTGATTTATTGTTCTTATAACACATTTACTTCTATCTTGTGCTTCTAAATCATTTTTTTCTCCCTGTAATAACACATATTGTATTTTATTATCTTCATTTCTATCTATTATATTTCTATTATTCCATTCTTTTACTATCATTTCTCCTTGTAAATTCCCTGATTCACAACCTTCCGTTCCTATATATAAAGATTTACCATAAGATTTAATCCCATTTAATGATAATGGTTCCCCACTAAAAAGTATTATGGGTAGGTTATTTTCTTTTGCTTTATTTATTACAGTATCTGATTGATTTATATCTACAAGATTTACTAATATAAGATCTACTTTATTATTTATAGCCTCATCAATTTGCTTATTTTGTACTTCTTGATTTGATTTTCCATCATAAAATATAAAATCTACTATATCCTTATTATCATTTTCTATTTTTAACAACTCATCTCTTACTAAAGAAATAAAATAGTCATCTTCTTTATATATTAATACACCTACTTTTATAGGGCCTTTATTAATAATATCAGCATTTGTATTGGTACTATATATTCCAATAATCATAACTATAATAATGCTACTTAATAGTACTATCTTCTTCATTTTATCCTCCCTATATATTACCTTGAAATTTACTTTAACTATAAATTAATTTATAATATAATTTTTTTAATCTTATTATTTTTTATTTATGATTTTAATAAATTTTTTGTTATGTAATTACCATAAGGTATCATAACTCTTGCTCCTGTTTCATCAAATTTATATTCTGTATCCTTTAATGGTTCTTTTCCTTGAACTAAATTCATTCCTATTGTATAAAGTGCTTTTGCCATACCTTCAGAATCTTGTATAACTGTACCTGTCATAGCTCCACTTTGTATTAGATCTTTTGCTTCCTTTGTTCCATCTATACCTACAACTGAAATATGCTTTTTAGAACCTTCCTTATTATAGCCCATTTCCTGAAGAGCCATAATAGCTCCTATTGCCATTTCATCGTTATTAGAAATTATCAGTTCTATGGTATCTCCATATCTTGAAACTAATTCTTTCATTTTAATTCTTGCACATTCTTTTTCCCAATTGCAATATTCTGATGCAATTTCATTAGTTCTTAGTCCACTTTCTTTAATTGTTTTTATAACACAACTACTTCTAGCTTGTGCATCTAAATTGTCTTTTTCTCCCTTTAATAAAACATAGTCTATAATGTTATCATAATTTCTATCTATTATATTTTTATTTTTCCATTCATCAATTATCATTTGTCCTTGTATATTTCCTGAGTCACAAGCTTCTGTTCCTATATATAAAGATTTTCCATAGGATTTAATACAATCCATTGAAGAAGGTTCCCTATGAAAAAATATTATAGGTATATTATTTTCTTTTGCTTTATTTACTGGTAAACATGATTTTTTTAAATCTACTAGATCTAATAATATAAGGTCTACCTTCTCGTTTATAACTTCATCTATTTGTTGATCTTGTAATTCTTGATTTCCTTTTCCATCATAAAATATAAAGTCTATCTTATCCTTATTTTCATTTTCTATTTTTAATAAATCATTTTTTAATGAAGAAATATAGTAATCATCCTCTCTGTATAATAATACGCCTATTTTTATAGGAGCTTTCTCTAGCTCTATAGCTCTAATTTTATTAGTACCTGTTATTAAAATTATTAAAATTATACTACTAAATATAAATAACTTTTTCATTTTTCCTCCATGCTAAACCTATGTTATCTTATAATAATTTTTCTGCAAAGCAATTTAAATCTTTAAATATAGTATAGATCATATATATCTATTTAATACTATTTTTAATTTTTATTATTTAAAATGGTTACTAGGTTATAATTATTGACCTTATATAATACATATTATATAAGGTCAATAATTATATTTTAGGAGTCTATATATGAATAGTAGAAAACAATGTAGTTTATTTTATGATCCTAATGCAGGAAATTACTTAATCCAATATCGCGGAAATTTTAAAGAAGAAATAGATAAAGTATCTTATGCTTGTGGTGCTATCATTACAAATACAATTGGAGTAATTGCAGTTAATGAAAATGATTTAAGTAGATTAAGAAAAGATGTACCATCTATAGTTTATGTTGATTTCCGTTCTGGGGCAGTTTTGCAGGATATTTCACCTTCCTATGCTGATAACATAAATAATATAAAGATAAATCCTTATTTAGATTTAACAGGTAAAGGTGTTATAGTTGGAATTATTGATACAGGAATAGACTATTTAAATCCTGAGTTTATTAGAGAAGATGGTACATCTAGAATACTTAGCATTTGGGATCAAAGTATAAATGAATATGAACACCCTGAATTCTCTAAGCCAAATAATGATTTATATATAGGGCAAAGATATTCTAACGAAGAAATTAATTCTGCAATACTGGCTTCTAAAAATAACCAAGACCCCTATGCTATTGTCCCTTCAAAAGATGAAGTTGGCCATGGAACAAAAGTTGCTGGAATAATTGGTGCTAGAGGCTATACCAGTGAAATTCAAGGAGTTGCACATGACTGTGATTTTGTTGTGGTAAAACTTTTTGAATCTTCAAACTTAAAAAAAATAATACGTGAAAATGGTTTAGTTCCTCCTCCTGTTTATAATATTTCTGAACTTGTATCTGCATTAGAGTTCTTAAAAAATGAATTTTTTAGATTAAATAGACCTATGGTTATGTATCTTGGAGTTTCCTCTTCAGAAGGTGCTCATGACGGTGGTAGCTTAGTATCTAGATATTTAGCTCAATTTGGAAATTTAAGAGGTATATGCTTAGTTTCTGGAGTAGGTAACGAAGGTGCTGCACAAGGTCACGTTTCTGGAAACATGACACATGTAGGAGATGTTTCTGTTCAAGAACTAAATGTACCAAGAGATTTAAAGCGTCTTACTTTTAATATATGGATTCGAATTCCTAATAGCGCATCTATAAATATAGTATCACCTAGCGGTGAATCTACTAAAATAATAAAACCAAAAACTAATAAAATTGAAACATATAAATTTGTATTTACAAATACAGAAGTTACCATTAGATACTTTACTCCAGAAAATTTTACTGGACATGAAGTTATAAACGTAACATTTCGAGATATACGTTCAGGAATATGGAGAATAGAATTAATAGGATTTTATATTATAGATGGAAGCTACCATATATGGTTACCTTCACATAATACAATACCAGAAGGTTTAGTATTTTTAAATCCCAATCCATTTAGTACTGTTACCGTTCCGGCTACAGCTAGAGGTGTTGTTACTGTAGCATACTTAGGACCTAACAATTCTATTGTCGCTTCTTCTGGTAAAGGATTTAATACTAATGGTTTAATAAATCCTGATGTAGCTACAATAGGAATTAATGTTTTAACTATAGATACTTCTGGAAAAGTTACTACACTATCTGGTAGTTCTGCTGCTTCTTCTATAGTTGCTGGTGCTTGTGCTCTTCTTTTAGAATGGGGAGTTGTAAAAAGAAATGACCCAACTATGTATTCTATAAAAATTCGAAGTTATTTGCTCTATGGTGCTACTAGAAACGAAATTTATAAATTTCCAAATAGAGAAACAGGTTATGGTGAATTTAACTTACTTGGTACATTTAATGTTATAGGAGGAATATATAGTAATGTAAGAAATTCTTTAAATAATTCAAATAGAAGTATTGACTTTAAAAATGAATTTATAGAGTTTAATATTAATAAATTAGTTGTAAGAATTCCTAGAAATATGCTGGAGGTTTTAGATGAATAGAAATCCACCAATTAAAGAAAATATTTTTAAAGATCCAACTTATTCTCATTATGTTGTTCAATATCAGGGTGATATTGAAAAGGAATTTTTAAATTATCCTACTTATTATGTAAACATTATTAATGATAGATATGCTATAATTTCTTTGCCTGAAGAGGTTCAAGAGATATCAGAGCTTCCTTATTTTAGTACTATTGTAGCTATTAAACCTTATGATATGTATACACTCCAAGAAATATCTCCACTGGAGGCATCCCAAGCAAGCTTTTTACAACTAAATCTTCCTTTGAACTTAACTGGCAGAAACACCCTTGTGGCAATTATAGATACTGGAATAGACTATTTAAATGAAGAATTTATGGATTATGAGGGCAATACTAGAATCGAATATATTTGGGATCAAACTCTTGATTTTATTGATAGACCTAATCGTATTAAGGTTCCATTTGGAGTAACTTATTCTAAAGAAGATATACAAGAAGCAATAAATTTATCTAAATCAGGCGGAGATCCTTATAGCATAGTTCCTAGTAAAGATGAAATTGGTCATGGAACTGAAATGACTGGAATAATTGGATCTACTGGTAAAAACCCTCTATTAAGAGGAGTTGTACCTAATTGTAAATTCGTTGTAGTTAAACTCATTGAAGACTACGGATTTCAAAAGCAATTTAATATAAAGATACCTACTTTTAATGTAACATCAGTTTTTTTTGCATTAAATTTTTTATCTAAGTATCAATTAATGTCTTCTTTTCCTATGGTCATATATTTCCCTCTTGGGACTAGCTTAGGAAGTCATAAAGGTAATGATTTATTATCAAAATATATAGATAGCATTTGTCTAATTAGTGGCATAGTTGTTGTTAGTGGAACTGGTAATGAACGTGCTTCTGGCGGCCATGCTTCTGGAGTGCTTTCCACTAGTGAACCCACTAGAACAATAGAATTAGATGTATCTCCAGAACAAGAAAATATAATAGTTGAAATTTGGACTGAACCTCCTAATATAATATCCCTTGACATTATATCTCCTTCTGGAGAAAACACTGGTATAATAAATCACTTAATAAATACAACTACAACTTATACTTTCCTATTTGAAAAAACAGAATTGAAAGTTAATTACTATATCCCTGAAGAAAGCTCAGGTTCTCAATTAATAAGAGTTCGTTTTTCTAAGCTACAACCTGGTATATGGATATTTAGAGTAATTGGAGATCTTATTTTAGATGGAGTCTTTAATGCATGGATTCCTCAACAAGGTATATCTGTTGGTGGTACTCATTTTATTCCTGAAGATCCTTATGGTACTATTACTAGTCCTGGGAACGCTACAGTTCTAGTAACTGCTGCTGCATACAATCAAAATAATAATAATATATTAAATTATTCTGGTATGGCCTTTAATACTAATTATGCAGGTGTTATAGATGTTGCTGCTGGTGGAGTAAACGCCCTTACAGTTGCTCCTAACAATAAAACAGCTATTGTAAATGGTACTAGTGTAGCTGCTGCAATAGTTTCTGGAGCATGTTCAATGCTATTTGAATGGGGTGATGTTCAAGGTAATAACCCAAATATGTATGCACAAACTATAAAAGCTTATTTAGCTAGAGGGGTAACTCAAAGACCTGGAGACGTATATCCAAACCCTCAGTGGGGATATGGAATACTTAATATTTTTGTAATGTTCCAAAATATAACTTAATATACTATAAATTATAATATATATACTTTTTTCATAATTTAAAATTAAAATCCTATTGAAAGATACACAATATATTGATATCATAAAAATACGTTTTAGTATCTTCCAAGGGGAGTGAAAAAACAATACACAATATATTTGTGGAGAGTGATTTGGGCAAGTCACTCTTTTTTATTATATTTTAAAAATAATAAGGTCCATAAAAATAGACCTTATTATTTTGATTATTTACTATTTAAATATTCTTCAAAATTTCTTATATTATTTTTCTTTCCTATAACTACAATTAAATCATTTTCTCTTAAAATATAATTTGGATCAACTTCTATTATAGTTTCTTCGCCTCTTTCTAAAGCTATAATATTCAAGTTAAAATCATTACGTATTTTAGATTTTAGTATTGTCTTTCCATCTATCTTAGAGGTTACTTTTAATTCCTCTATATGAATATCATTATTTAATTCAATAAACTCTAAGGCTTCCTCATTTAACAATCTATTTGCAATTCTTATAGCCATATCATTTTCTGGATATACAACTTCAGCACCTATTTTCCTTAAAACACAACCTTGCTCATAAGTTGTCGCTTTAGAAATAACTCTATTTACACCCATATTAATAACATTTAACGTAGTTAATATACTTACATCTATCTTTTCACCTATACATACAAATACAGTTTCGCAATTTTGAATACCCGTCTCTTCTAAAGTTTCTTTATCTAGATTATTAACTACAAATGCATTTTCTGTAAGTGATCTAATTTGTTTTATCTTATTTTCATCACTATCTAAAACTATGACTTCCTTTCCAGCTTCTATTAATGTTCTTGCAAGTGCAAATCCAAATCTTCCTATACCAATTATCCCAAACTCTACTACAAACCTATGATTAAACATATATTTCTCTCTCCTATCCTATTATAACTGCTTCTTCTGAAAAATAAGCATTTGATGCTTCCCTAAAAGACCAAATAGTTGCTATTGTCATCGGTCCTAATCTTCCTATAAACATAATTAATGAAATAATAATCTTACTTAAATCAGTAAGATCAGGAGTTATTCCTGTTGATAATCCTACAGTGCCAAAAGCACTGGTTACCTCAAATAATAATTGCATAAAAGTATAATTAGGCTCTAATATACTTAATATAAATGTTCCCATACATACAACAAACATAGCTAGCAAAGTAATATTAAAAGCTTTAAACACTATATTAGTAGGAATTTTTCTTTTAAATGCAGTGCAATGTTTATTGGTAGATGTACTATAAATACTTCTACATAACGTAAAAAAAGTAGTTGTCTTTATTCCTCCTCCAGTTGATCCTGGGGATGCTCCTATAAACATTAAAACAACTAATACAAATAATGCTGCATTTGTAAAGTTTCCTAATGAATAAGTGCTAAATCCAGCTGTTCTAGCAGATGTACTAAAGAAGAATGCTCCAAGCCATGATATATCTTCTGTAAGTTTTAAAAGTATAGTTCCCCCTAATAATAATATTCCTGTCATAGTAAGAACTACTTTTGTATGTAAACTAAACTTCTTAAAAGACTTCTTTAGAATTATCTCTTTAATTACTAAAAATCCTAATCCACCAAATATAATTAATCCGCAAGTAGTTAAATTTAACAGTACATTATTTTGATAAGGTATTAAGTTTCTTAACCCTCCTAGTATATCAAACCCTGAATTATTAAATGCCGCGATTGAGTGAAATACACTAATACCTAAGGCATCCATTGGTGAATAATCCTTTGAAAATACTATATAACTTAATATTGCTCCAATAGTTTCAAATATCAACGTCATCATTAAAACTGACTTGACTAATTTTACAAGTCCTTTCATTGAATCTAAATTCATAGCCTCCTTTATAAGAGTTCTTTCTTTTATACTAACCTTTTTCCCCATTAGTAAAATAAATCCAACGCCAACAGATGTAACCCCAAGACCTCCTATTTGTATTAATAAAGCTACAACAGTTCGTCCAAATACAGTAAATGTATCAGCTGTATCCACAGCTATTAACCCAGTTACACAAACTGCACTAGTTGATGTAAATAAAGCATCTACAAAAGAAACTTCAACTCCATCATTTATTGATATTGGAAGTTTTAATAATATAGCTCCTAGTAAAATTACAGTTAAAAATCCCAATACAATAATTCTTCCTGGTTTAATTTTTTTCATTAATTTCATTAAAGTCCACTCCCTCTTGGATACAATATATCCCTTAATTACAATTAGTAACCAAGATTTTTATGATTAATTATATATAAATCAATATATACTGTCAATTCGGTTATTTATATACATATTCCATTAAAAAGTCATCTATAATCAAATATCACCTTCTAGTTAGCTTATATTTATAAAATACTGCAAATATATGCATATATTAATTAATAAGTGTTCTGGTAAATAATGTTTTATAATAAAAAAGTCGCCAAGGCAAGCTTGCCAAGCCGTCGACTTTTTTCGCGCATGTGCATTTAAATGACACTCCAAATTTTATATTTGGTTAGTTGAAGTTAAAATACTTAGTGCTAGAAGCTTGCCTGAGGTAAAATCTTGCACACGCACTTTATTCTATTTTCTACTGTATAGTACTAACTTTAATAACTTATATTATATAAATAATTTATCTACAAATTTAAAAAATATAATTTCCTATAGAGTAAAAAAAATACCTTCTTACCAATATTTAAATTGATAAGAAAGTATTCATATATCATAAAACTTTACTTAAAAATACGTACATCATACTTTAGTAAACTACATATACTTACCTGAAGCCTTAATATTCTTCTATTCTTCCCATCCTTCAGGGAATTCAGCATTATGATAAACATCTGTAACATCATCGTCATCATCAAGAAGGTTTAACATCTTTTGGAACTTCTTAGCATCATCTTCATTTATAGCAGTATATGTATCTGGTATCATTTTAACTTCTGCTTCTAAGAATTCTAATCCTTCTGCTTCTAATGCTTCCATCACTGTACTAAAATCTTCTGGTGTAGTAGTAACGATAAACACTTCCTCTTCTGCTGCGAAATCTTCTGCACCAGCATCTAAAGCTAACATCATTACCTCATCTTCATCTTTATCTTCTCTTTCAATAACAATTTCACCTTTTTCTTGGAACATAAAGCTAACACATCCTGTTGCTCCCATGTTACCACCACCTTTTGTAAAGGCACTTCTTACATTTCCTGCTGATCTATTTTTATTATCTGTTAAAGTTTCAACTATTACAGCTACTCCTGATGGACCATAACCTTCATAAACTATTTTTTCATAATTTACTGATGCAAGTTCTCCTGAAGCTTTTTTTATAGATCTTGTTATTGTATCATTAGGCATGTTTGCTGCCTTTGCTTTTGCAATTACATCTCTTAATTTTGGGTTAGTGTCGGGCACAGGACCACCATTTTTAACTGCAATAACTATTTCTTTACCTAACTTTGTAAAGACCTTTCCTCTTTTAGCATCTGCTTTTCCTTTTTTGTTTTGTATATTATGCCATTTTGAATGTCCTGACATTTTTATTCCTCCCAACATCTATCGAAAAATTTTTGTAAACATATTGGAATTATAACACAATTATATTATCATGACAAATATTCATTGTTAATAAAACTAGTCTTCAAATAGAGAACTGGCTCTTCTATAAAAGAATTTAAATTATTTTATATAATCTATTTTCTTCCTTAAAATAAATTCCTTCATCTCTTTTATTTACTGATATCTTACCATTAGTTAACTCAATCATTTCATTTTCTATATTTTTAGATGATTCTACTTCAGCTAATATATGAACTACAACTTTATCTGTATATTCAGTATCCTCTATATACCAATTATTTTCATTACATATATATTGAACCTTTCCTAACATATCGTAGTCCATATTAAACAATAATCTTATTCCTTGTACTTTTTCTACTACTCCACCTGCTTTAAGTGCAATAGAAGCACCTTTTGTATATGCTCTTGTAAGTCCACCTGCCCCTAATAAAATGCCACCGTAATATCTTGTTACTACAATTGCACAGTCTGTTACATTACTTTTTTTCATTACTTCTAATATTGGTATTCCAGCTGTTCCTTGTGGCTCTCCATCATCACTATATCTCTGAACCACCATATTTTCTCCTATAACATATGCCCAACAATTATGAGTAGCCTGCTTGTGTTTATTCTTAATTTCTGCTATAAAAGCTTTTGCTTCTTCTTCACTTTCACATCTCTTTGCATAACCTATAAACTCTGACTTTTTTTCTATAAATTCATCTTCTCCAAAATCTCTTATAGTAATGTAACTCATTTAAGCTCCTCCTTTATTATTTTTATCCCTTTTACTATTTTTTCTTTGCTTACTTGTGAGAAACTAATTCTAAAAAAATAATCTCCCCTATTTGAATCTTTGAAAAATATTACTCCTGGTGTAATATAAACATTTTTTTTCTTTAGCTTATAAAAAAGCTCCTTTGATGTTAAATTTTTATCTTTCAACTTTATATAAAAATAAAGTCCCCCTTTAGGATCCATATATGTTGCTTTATCTAATAATTCATTTTCAATTATATTTTTCATAATTTCATATTTTGACTTATATTCTTTACATTGATAAGCTATGTGCTCTTTCCAATACCCTTCTCTTATATATAGCTCTAATGCTCTTTGCATAAGACTAGATGTTGCAATATCTGTATTAATCTTAGATGTTTGCATACTTTCTGTAAATGAATCTGGTATAACCATGTATCCAAGCCTTATCCCAGGTAAAAATATTTTTGAGAAGCTCTTTATATAAACTACTCTTTCATATTTATCTAATTTTTTTAAAGGTTCATGAATTATATTATTATCATATATAAGTTCTGATAAGTAATCATCTTCTATAATATAAAAGTCATATTTTTTAGCTAATTCTAGTAATCTTAACTTTTTTTCAAGACTATAGCTTATACCTGTAGGATTATGAAAATAACTCATTGTATAAAAACAACTAATTTTATTTTTCTTTAATATCTCTTCAAATGCTACTAAGTCTATTCCATCTTCTTTTATTTCTACTTCAAATATATTAGCTCTTCTCCATTTAAATACAGAAATAGCTCCGCCATAAGTTGGTCTTTCTACTATAACATTATCATTTATATTAACTATTGCTTTAGAGGCTATATCTATTCCTTGTTGTGCACCAGAAACAATTAATATATTATTTAAATCTAAAGAATTATTCCAAAATGACTTATTTATAGTTCTTCTGAGCTTTTCATAGCCAAGTGGTTCTTTCATTATTAAGGCATTAGCTCCGTCTCTATCTAATACTTCATTTATTACATTTTTAAACTCTTTTATAGGAAAATAAACTTCTGTATTTGTTTCTCCAGAAAAGTCTATAATATTTTCTAAATCATTAGGTAATAAGCTTTTAAATATCCTAGAATATTCTCTACTAAACATTGATATTATTTCTTTTCTTTTAGCATATGTCCCTGAACCAACCTTTTGATATGCATATCCATCTCCTTTTAACTTTTTATATGCATTTACTATGGTTACATTGTTCACCCTTAAATTATTAGCCAAGTCTCTTATAGTAGGTAATTTTTCTCCATCATTTATATCTTTGTTATCTATTAACTTTTTTATATAATTAGCTATTTGTATATATTTAGGAATATCCTCTTCAAACGATATATTAAAAATGTCTTTCATATTTCCCCCAAAGCTTTATTTAATCTTTATAGCTATAAACATTTTCCATTGCTAGTAAACTCCCATAAGAATCTCTAAACTCTCTTTTACTCTTAATTACCATACTATTTTTACATAGTACTTTTAAAATATCTTCTACTTTAACATCAAAATTCACAAAATACTTATCACTCTTAATCTCATAAGCACTTAAAGGACGATCTTTCTCTCTTAAAAATTCTAGTATTTCTTTTGAAGCTTTTTCTATATTGTAATCTAGATATGTTTCTATATAGGTTAGTACACTTTTTATATTCTCATCATTCATTTCCATATAAAATAAATTTCTAACTTTTTCATTTAACTCATCATTTAAGTTACATGCCATATTTAATGAATCCTTGCTAACAGAATATCCGTTAATACTTAAGTAAAGCTTTGAAAAATTGTCTAAAGCTCTTATAAGAAGTTCATATGACGTATAGCTTCCTCCTGTACTTAAATACTTCTTACATACTCCTATTTCCTTTAAAAGATTGCCTAAATAAACTAAATTCCATCTTCCTTTATCCGAATCTATAGTATATAAAACTTTTTGGTATAATTCAGATATTTCATAATCTATTGAATATATAAGTTTTGATGATAATAATGAATTTCTTACTACACCTCTTTTTCCTGATTCATAATAGTCTTTTTTAAAAGCTTCTTTACTTAGAAATTTTATATGTATGGGTATTCCCATAATTTCTGAATATACATCTCTAACTTCTTGAAAATCATCCTTGTATATTGCAAATAAATCTATATCTGATTCTTCCCATAGGTCACCAGTAACCATGCTACCAAATACAAATATAGCTAAAATATTTTTATTTTTTATAAGAATTTCTGTAATTTCTTTATAAGCATTTTGGTAATCTATTATTGCTTTTGCCACACCTTATCCCCCTATTTACATATTATTGTATTATTACAATCAATTATATAAAAAAACTGTAATAAAGTCTAATCTTTATCACAGTCTTCATCTTTTTCATTATTAGTGTAATATTCATCTAAAGCATCAAAACATGATTTATAGTTGCTAGGTAATCCTCCACATCTTTCTATATCATCTTCAACTACTCTTCTATATACAGCATTTCTTTTCTTTAAAGTATCTAATATGCAATAAGCTTCCTTCATTAATTCATAAGTTAAGTCTACTGATAATTTTATCTGTCTTTTTTTTGCATAAGCGTTAGACTGTAAATTTTGAGCTGCTATAGATACACCTTCTGCTGATGCGGATAAAAAATATACTTCATCTAATAATGGTCTAACTTTTCTATCATAAAAAATTCTTTCTTCTTCTCCACCTATAAGTAGTGATGCTACATTTGTTTGAATATTATTTACTGCAGCTGATAATGCTGTTATCCTTGCTACTCTCTCATCTAAAGGATTAACTTGTTCATCATTTAGTATTTGCGAAGCGGGATTTCCATTTGCATCTACATTATTTTGTATATCATTTCCTGCATTTGCTACTTCACCCTCCTCAGCAACTACATCATTTTCATTAGCTGATGAATCTATAGAAATTTCATCTAATATCCCATTCACTTAATCATCTCCATAACTTGCTTGTTACAGTATATTCTTAAGAAAGTACCTTTATTATAAAAGCATTTGATTTGTTGTAAACTTCATCATCTACCTCAACTATCATAAAGGTTCCATTATCCTTATAATCTTCTTCTAAAACTCTTCCATTTCTATGAAGATATGAATTTATATCACTCCTATCGTAAGGAATTAGATATTCACATTTTTTCATTTTATATGGTAAATTTTCTTCTATTAAATCTAAAAGATTATCTAACCCTATCTCTTCTTTAGCAGATATTTCTATTATTTTATAGTTAGATAAAGACTCTTTAACCTGCTCTATTTGTTCTTCTGAAGCCTTATCTATTTTGTTTAAAACAATAATAGTTTCTTTTTCTTTTGCTCCAAGCTCTTCTAGTACTTCTTCTACAGCTTTTATTTGTTCAATTGCATAATCTGAAGCTGTATCTACAACATGACATAATAAATCAGAATAAATAACTTCTTCTAAAGTTGATTTAAAAGCCTCAACTAAATCATGCGGAAGTTTTCTTACAAAACCTACTGTATCTGTTATAGTAACTATGCCCTTGTTTTTTAATACGATAGATCTTGTAGTTATGTCTAATGTTGCAAACAACATATCTGCTTCAAAAACTTTTTCTTTCCCTTGAACTTCTTTTTGAGCAGCTACATCACAAAGCTTATTTCTAAGAGTTGATTTTCCCGCATTTGTATATCCAACTAAAGAAACCTTTGGAATACTTTCTTTATTTCTTTTTTCCCTTTGAACTTCTCTTATCTTCTTTATTTTTTTAAGCTCATCATTTAAATCATATATTGTTTCTTTTATATGTCTTCTATCTGTTTCTAATTTCTTTTCTCCTGGTCCTCTTGTACCTATTCCACCACCTGTTCTTGATAAAACAGTTCCAAGACCTTGTAATCTACCTAATCTGTACTTTAGTTGTGCAAGCTCAACTTGAATTTTAGACTCTTTGCTTCTTGCCCTTCTTGCAAATATTTCTAGTATCAAAGTTGTTCTATCTATTACTTTTGCTCCTATTGCAGATTCTAGATTTCTAACTTGAGACCCTGAAAGCTCATCATCAAAAATTATAAGATTTGCACGCTTACTTTGCCTTAAGCTTGCTATTTCTAAAACTTTTCCTTTACCTATATAAAAAGCTGGATCAATTTTACTCCTACTTTGATACATCATATCTAATACAGGTATATCACAAGCTTTTGTAAGTTCTCTAAGTTCCTCTAAGCTTTCCTTAGTGTCTGACCCAACTAAGATAGCTTTTTCACCTTCATCCTCTGCTATTTCTTTTTCTTTTATAATACTTTCCATATGTTGGATTTTATCTAATATATGAATTGAAAGTACTTGGTCTACTGAAAGATTTAATTTTTCTTCATAATCTAATAAATCATTAGTTATTGTAATCATTCCTAATGAACAGTCTATTATATTGCCCTCATGGACTCCTATTGCCATTATTGCATCTAGCTTTAACTTTAAAAGAGCTGATAAATCAAGGGCTGATAAATTTGAAAAACCATTAGGATGCGTATGTATAATTCTAACTCCAGATAATCTTTTTTCTCTTATATCTATCATAGCAACTTCTACTGAAGTTGAATCACCAATAGCAACAGAAACAACCTTTCCTCTTCTATCTACTGCAACGCTAATTTCTCTTTCTAAAATAGATGTCAATCTTGATATTATCTCTATTATTTCCCTGCTACAAACTTCATCTTTTAAAACCTTTACTTTATAAAGTCTTTCAAGTTCATCTAAATAAGACTTTTTAACACCATCTATATTTCCAAATATCATTAAATACCACCTCATCTTATACTATTAACAACTTTCATATAATTTTATACCATTAGCAGTTTCTTGTAAACCTAATTAGATAATACTAAAATTAAAGATAAAGTATATATTAACTACTATACAAAAAAGCCTTAAATATAAAATATAGCTCTTAGTAATAATTACTAAGAGCTATATTTTATATTATTTGATTCCATTTCTTTTCCATAGTAGGTGGAACATAGTTTTCCATTCTTTCTATTAATATTGATGGATCTTTAGATATTGATAGAAGTTTCATATTTGACTCCTTCATAAAGCCTTCTTGACAGGCACTTTCAAGTGTTTTTAAAAGATTATCAAAGAAATTTGATATATTTAATATTCCAATAGGCTTCTTATGAATCCCAATTTGAGCCCAGCTAAGCACTTCAAATAACTCCTCAAAAGTTCCTAAGCCTCCTGGAAGAGCTATAAACCCATCCGAAAGTTCAAACATAGTATGCTTTCTTTCATGCATATCATTAACTTCAATAAGCTTTGTTAAGGCATTATGAACTATCTCACCTGAAAAAAGTCCTTTAGGCATAACTCCTATTACCTTTCCATTATTTTTTAAAACCTCATTTGCTACTTCTCCCATAAGTCCTATTTGAGAGCCACCATAAACTAATTCAATATTATTTTTAGCTAATTCTTTACCTAGTAATTTAGCTACTTCTTTATATTCTGATTGTACTCCTAAATTAGATCCTGAATATACGCATATTCTTTTCATTAATATTACCTCCATTTATCTTTTTGTTATATTTCTATAAAGCAGTTTATAAAACTGCTATTTAATAATTCTAGCTATTAGTTAGCCTGAATTATATAAACACCTAAAACTAATACCATAACTCCTATTATTCTTATTGGAGTTATTAAGTGAATTTCATTTCCTAATATTCCAAAATGGTCAAAAATAACTGCCAGAACTATTTGTCCACATATAACGATACTTAACATATTAGCAAATCCAATTTTAGGAGGAACTAATATAGTCATAAGTATATAAAATGCTCCAAGTAATCCTCCCATAAGCATCCACCATTTTATGTTTTTAATATTGTTAATGTTAATACATGTAGTAGAACCATTTAATAATGAAAATATAAAAACTACTAAAAGCCCTAGAGCTCCTACACTAAAACTAATAAGAGATGAAAGTATGGGATTTTCTAATTTTAAACGGAGCCCTCCATTTATCCCTACTTGCAACGTTAAAGCAAATCCTGCTATTAATGATAGTAAATAATATGTAAATATCACACTGCCTCCTCCAATTCTTTTATTTATTGACTACGCTTCTTGAAGTAATTATAATTAATGCAATAACATAAGTAAAATTAATATCTAATATAGGAGGTATATTAAAATTTTATATGTATATTAATCTTGAGCTTTATAGAACATTTTATATAACTGCAAAATTAGGAAGTATATCTAAAGCAGCTAAGGAACTTTTCACTTCACAGCCAGCTGTTAGTCATTCAATAAAATTATTAGAAGAAAAACTCGGTGGCCAGTTATTTTATAGAACTCCAAAGGGTGTTTCACTTACTTTAGAAGGTAAGATATTGTTTGAATATATAGAACAAGGCTATGGTATTATTCAAAATGGAGAGAGAAAATTTCATGAACTTAAAAACCTTAATTTTGGAGAAGTAAGAATAGCTGCTTGTGATGCAGTATGCAAACACTTTCTTCTTAAATACTTAGAAAAATATAATAAGCTATTCCCAAATATAAAAATTAAAGTTACAAATGAATCTTCCTATAGAATTATTGAATTATTAGAATGTGGAAAAATAGACTTAGGCATATTAAACATGAATGTTAATAAAAAAGATTCTCTTAATATTATTAAAACAATAGATTTACAAGATTGTTTTGTGGTAAATGAAAAGTACAAATATCTTTCAGAAAAAACTATATCCTTATCAGAAATAGTTAATAACACTCCTATTCTTTTATTAGAAAAAGGCGGTAACTCTAGGGATTTTTTAGACAAGTATTTTAACTCTAATGGGATATCTGTGTCCCCTGAAATAGAATTAAGTACAGTAGAGCTTCTAGTTGAATTTGCACAAATAGGTCTTGGAGCTGCTTGTGTAGTTAAAAATTATATTGAAAAAGAATTAAAAGAAAAGAAACTATATGAAATTAAACTTCAAGAACCCATCCCTAAAAGAATTATAGGATTTGCAACTAAGAAAGGTGTTTCTATGTCTACAGCTACAGAAAAATTTGTTGAACTTCTTGAGATTTAAATAAGGCTGTGTTAGATGAAAATATTAATATGAGAGTCACTTTATCACTAATTCACTACGTTAAGAATTTCTATTATTTCTTCTGTAAATATTACTAAAGTTTTAAAACTCGCTATGCTCAAACATTAAAACTTCTTAACGCAATATTTACTATAGAAAGAATGAAATTCTAAAAACTTGCTCATATGTGATTACGCAACTATCATATCAACAAAGCCTAAAATATAAATTAAAAGCTTAAAAACACCTAATATATTAGATATCTTTAAGCTTTTATAAGAAGTATTTTATATTTCTCTATTCATTTATATTAAATATAGAGTCATCTCCATTAAATGTATTTACATTATACATAAATAATACATCTGTAATATTTTTTGTATTAATAAAATCTTGTAAAGAATCTGTATAATATCTAAGATCTATAACATCAATTTCCCCATAATTTTCTGTTAAAAATGGAATCATACTATTTGCATATGAATCCTTTACTATAAGTAATTTTTTATCTAGATTATTTGCCGTTTTAATATTAATTAATGGATGATTTCCTCCTGTAAAAACTTGATATTTATCTTTTTTATTTAAACTTTCGCTGTCAAATAGGCTTGGTACTTTTTTTTGTTCAGAAACATAATTAACAACTATATTATCTTCTTTTGGAACATAAACTTTTACTTTATCAGCATTACTTCCATATACTCCAACTTTTGAAGATAAACTACCATAAAAAGCTTCTGATACAACTAACTCATCAAAGTCACTTTTTTCTTTTGCTTCTATTCCATTTGCTTCACAAAAGCTCTTATATCCAATATAAGCTCCATCAGAAGTCCAATGATGATCTGTCTTATAATATATATATTCGTTACTATTCTCTTTAAGATTTTTATATGGATTTATAAATTTTATAGAATTATCCAACCCCTCTCCTACTTTATTAATATAATCTAATTCATTATCTATTGGAGCATATTTAGGAAGATTATCTTTTAATACACTAGTAGCTGTTGGTATAAGCATAAATTCTATATTAGTATTTGGATTCATTTCTTTAAAGTCATTCATTACTTGAATCTTATCATTTATTTTTTCATCTGATTCAATTTTAAAGTCTTCAAATAGTTGTCCATCTTTACCTATATATACATTGTTAATCTTGTTATTTCCTCCTAGCTGTTGTATTTTTGTTTTTAATGATATAAACTCTTTTCTTCCAAAAAATTGATCAGAAATATAGCTATCGAAATCACTAGTATAGCTTCCTAAAAAGAACTCTTTTAATGAGAAAGATGGTTTTGTTTTTAAATTTCTATTTTCCACTTCTGAATAAATGTCATCTTTTTTTAAATAGTTTATTAGGATACATATAGTAAGGAATCCTACAAACATTATTGATATAATTATACGATAAGTCTTATCAAACTTTTTAACTCTTTTTTCTGCAATTAAAGACCCATCAATTTTTCTTTTGTCTCTCACACACTCACCAGCTTTCTCGTTTAAAACCTAAAGTATAAAAATGGATTATAGCTTTCACCTATCAAATATGCAGTACTTATTATCAAAATTATCAACTCTATAAACACAAATAAAAATATGTCTCTTTCTCTTAATCGTTTTTTAATATCTTTAATGGTTTTATTAATCATATCAGTAGATAGTATTATTGCTATAATAAGTATTATTAGGTTTGTTGAAATTAGATATAATGAGAAATTATTACATAACTTATTACCATTTAACCCCAAAATCACTTTTATATATTCAATTGCATCATTTAAGCTACTTAAATCAAAAAATATCCATCCTATAGCCACTAAAGTCATTGTATAAATATGAGCAATAATATTTGGAACATTTTTCAAAATTGACTTTAAAAATATTTTTTCTGAATATATTATTAATCCAAAATATAATCCCCAAACTATAAAGTTCCAACTTGCTCCATGCCATAATCCTGTTGTGAACCAAACAATCATTAAATTTCTAAATTGAATTACATTCCCTCTTCTATTTCCCCCTAAGGGAATATATATGTATTCCTTAAACCAAGATCCAAGAGAAATATGCCACCTTCTCCAAAATTCTGTTATACTCTTTGACATATATGGATAATTAAAATTCTCTAAAAATTCAAATCCAAGCATCTTCCCTAACCCTATTGCCATATCAGAGTATCCACTAAAATCATAATATATCTGTAAAGTAAATGAAATTATCCCTATCCATCCAGTAAGAACAGTAAGAGAATCTATAGGTATAATTTTTACTTGTTGCCATATAGCGCCTAGATTGTTTGCTATTAAAACTTTTTTTCCTAATCCAAGTATAAACCTCTCTACACCTTGTCCAAATTTATCAATAGATAATTCCTTTTTTTTAAGCTGACTTTCAATATCACTGTATTTAACTATTGGTCCTGCTACTAACTGTGGAAACATTGAAATATATGCGCCAAAGTCTATTATATTTTTTTGAGCTTTAACCTTATTCATATAAACATCTACAATATAAGATATTAGCTGAAAAGTATAAAATGATATTCCTAAAGGCAATGGAAGTTCTCTTATTTCTAAATTTGATCCAAAGACCCAATTAATATTAGATATTAAAAAACCATAATACTTGAAGAACAAAAGTACACTTATATCAATTAATACTACTGTAAAAAATATAAATTTTCTTTTACTCTTATCTTTATCATTATTTTTTATTAACAAACCTGCTAAATAATTTATTAATATTGAAAATATC
Source organism: Clostridium sp. MB05 (assembly GCF_046581255.1). Taxonomy (NCBI): domain Bacteria; kingdom Bacillati; phylum Bacillota; class Clostridia; order Eubacteriales; family Clostridiaceae; genus Clostridium; species Clostridium sp. MB05. The sequence continues at coordinate 2,876,172 of NZ_CP174370.1, forward strand.
ATTAAAACTATATAAATTGGCTCTCCCCATGCATAGAAAACTATGCTTGAAATAAATAATACTAAGTTTTTAAACCTATTAGGCACCAAATAATATATAATTAATACACTTGGTAAAAACATAAATATAAATATTAAGCTACTAAATACCAAAATTTATCACTCCAATTACGTCAAAATCACTTAAAGTTACTGTCTATAGCCTCTTTTATCTGAGATGAATCTTTAGAAATTATAAATATTATGTTATTACCTTCCACTTCTAATATTGCATTTTCTATTAGAGTACACTCTTCAGGCCTATAATTTTTAAAACTTTCACCTTGCTTTTTTATTCTTTCCTCAATACCACTTTTAATTGTAGGTATATCTTTTTCATCTTTTACCTTTAAAACCAAGATTTCATTTGCATTCATATTACTTTTAGGAACAGATGACACAAAATCCTCAACTTGGTTTTTATTTATATAATATAATTTTCTTAATGATTTAATATCCCCTTCCTCCATAGTTTCATTATTTTTAAAACTTTCCAAGGAATTTCTAACTCCATTCATATCCAAATCCCTAACTCTTAACATTGGATAAGCTGAAATAAAAATTACAATTACTACTACTAGTTCAATAATATAATACTTAAAATATCTGTCTTTCTTCATAATTTCATCTATTAACCTGCCTCAATAATATCTTTTAAGTATGTAAGCCATATATTATAAAAATCATATTTAAAATGAATTCCATCTTGTTCATGTAACATATCTTTTCCATCTATAAAGCTAGAAATATCTACATACTTAACTTTTGTTTCTTCACATGCCATTTTTGTCATTTCTCTAAAACTATTTATATTTTCATTAGTTAATCTACTATTTATGTTTTGTGCCTTTGCCATAACAGATGTAGGTGACGTCACATATATATTAGATCGTGGTAGCCTTCTCTTTAATTCGTTAATTAAATCCACATATTTTTCTTTAAAATATTCTGGAGTTCGTGTTTCACTTGAATCATCAAACTCAATAACATCATTCATTCCATATAACAAAACAATATTTTTAGGATTCATTTGTTTAACTTTATCTAACTGGTTCATGGCCTTTACTACAGTATCACCTTTTTCTGATACAACATTATATTCATCTATAATTTCCAATTCCGATAACCCTTCAGTAATGGAATCTCCTAAAAACACAGTATTTCCATAGAAGTTAAAAAAATTAACTTCTTCATCTTTTTCAGGATTTAGTTGCTTTTCAAAATTTACTCTTTCCTTTTCTAAAGTATCTTCTATTTTACTTAAATCTCTATTTTCTATTTCTGTTAGAACTTTTTTTGCTTCTTCTACATTATTGTCTTTTTTTATCATAAAAGCTCCAGAAAAAATACCTCCTATTGTTGAAAATGTTACTGCTGTACTTACAATAAATAATATTAGTCTTTTCATATTTAATCCCACCAATTATGCCTTAATTATTACTCAATATTAATTATAGTTTTTATATTCTAAAAAAAGTTACAAAATTATTACACTAAGAATACATAATTATTAATTTTTAGTCATGATTCTAACAAATATTCTCAAATATTTCCAAATAAAAAAAGTGGACATATGTAAAAATTCTTATGCTATAGTATTTAAAAAATAAGTTGCAAGAATTATAAAAAATATGTAATATTAATAATAACGTTAAAATTTATTGTAAATACGGCTTTAAGCTTTTAAAAATATTCATTTTTAGGAGGATTATACTAATGGATGACAAGAAAAGAAACATACTTTTTACAGAAGATCAAATTAAAACTAGAATAACAGAACTTGGAAAAGTAATTGCTGAGGAATATAAAGATAAAAACCTTTATGTACTTCCACTTCTAAGAGGAAGCTTTGTATTTGGGGCAGATATATTTAGAGCTATTGATTGCAAAGCCAACGTTGGTTTTATGACTACTTCAAGCTACGGACATGGAGAAGAAAGTACTGGTGAAGTTAAGGTTGTAAATGATATCCCAGATAATATAGAAGGATGGGATGTATTAATAGTTGACGACATAATAGATACTGGATATACAATGGAATTTGTTATAAATTATGTAAAGAAACGTGGAGCTAAATCAGTAAAAACTTGTGTATTATTAGATAAACCTTCTAGAAGAAAAGTTGATTTAAAGCCAGATTACTGTTGCTTTGAAATAGAAGATTTATTTGTAGTTGGATACGGTCTTGACTATGAAAGTTTCTATAGAAATGTACCTTACGTATTTAATTGGGAAGAAAAATAATTATAAACTCACAAATACATAACGGATACTTTAGAAATTAATTAAGATTTAATAATTGCAAAAATATTTAAAATTAAAAACTCCCATAAGGGAGTTTTTTCTTAATTTTCCACTATTCATTATGCTTTTTTAGTTACGGTCTATTTAATTCAATTGCTGTATTAGGAATCTTTCCTACAATTATAGTTTCTGATATTGGTATTTGACATGCTATTTCTACATCTTTACTGTTTAGCGGTATAACTACTTTCATCCTCATATTTACATTTAAATATATTTTATGCCTTGTTTGGTTTATTCCTGCACTTTCAAATACTGATTCATAACTACTAGTTATATTTCCTATTTGATTCATTTTTATATTTATTTTTGGACCTAAATTATGAATTACTAAATTTTCACTCATGTATCCTAATGGAACATCTAGCCCCACCTCTTGTAATTCTTCTATTTTATCATTTGACGCTAAAACTAATTTAGATGATAAGTAATTTAATTTTACTGTGTCTGCTCTTAACATAGTTATATTACCATCATTATCTTTTTCAATAATTATCATATCAGAATAATCAAATTCATTAGAATAAATATCTAAAGCTGTTTCATGAATTATATCTGTAGCTTCTCTTTTTAACTTCTCTTCTGCTATCTTCATAACTGCTGGTAAAATACTTTTATTAAAAAAATACAATATAGAATTAAATAAGATGCAAAAGGCAATAATAACCATTATAAGTTTAGGATGTTTAATTTGAAATCGCATTTTGGGTTTTTTTGTATAATACTTCATAAGCACCTTCTAGAGTTATTATTTTATTCTTTATATAAATATGCTATAATATTCTATATTATTTATTTTATAATATTAAATAATTTTAATTTTAAGGGAGGAAGAAATGGCTAATAAAGACACTTCTAGAACAGAAAAAAGCCAAGCCAATACTAATAACAATAAGAACAATGGCAAAAGCTCTAAAAAGAAAAAAAATCAACCTAGATATAAAAAAATAATAAAGAGAACTTTTCTTACAATATTAATTGCAGGACTTCTATGCTTTGTAGTTGGTCTTGGTTATGTGTTTGCAATAATTAAAAGTACACCACCTCTTGATGTAAATGCAGTTTTAAACTTAAATGAACCTTCTATGCTATATGATAGTGAAGGTAAATATATTGATAATCTTCCAACAAAAGAAGAAAGATATAAAATAAAATTGGATGAAATGTCAAAATATTTAAAAGATGCTTATGTTTCAATTGAAGATGAGCGTTTCTATACACATAAAGGTGTAGATGTAAAAAGAACTTTAGGTTCAACTTATAGATCTGCAATGTTTTATCTTACGGGAAAAGGTAGTGTACAAGGTGGATCTACACTTACTCAGCAATTAATAAAAAATACTCTTTTAACAAATGACGTTAAAGTTGAAAGAAAAATAAGAGAAATGTATCTTTCTTTAAAATTAGAAAGCAAACTTTCAAAAGATCAAATTTTAGAGGCTTATTTAAATACAATTCCTTTAAGTGGAACAATTTATGGAGTTGAAGCCGCTGCAAATTATTTCTTTGATAAAGATGCTAAGGATTTAAATTTACCTGAATCGGCATTTATTGCAGGATTAACTCAAGCACCTAGTGCTTATAGCCCATATAATCCTGCTAATAAAGAAGATCCTACACTTTACTTAGATAGAACTAAAACTGTTCTTATGAAAATGAGAGATTTAGGATATATAACTCAAGCAGAATATGATGAAGCTTATGCATTCACAAATGAAAATAAATTTGCTTTTTCTCAAACAGTTGTTGATTATAAAATAAACTATGAATGGTTTGTTTATCCTGCTTTAGATCAAGTAAAAAATGACTTAAAAGAAGTTTATAAGTATACTGATGAAGAAGTAGATAAATTATTTGCTACTGGTGGTCTTAAAATTTATACTACTATGGATAGAAAAATGCAAGACTCTACTCAAGCTGCTCTTGATAATAGAGACAATCTTCAAATAGATATATATGCTAATCCAGAAACTCTTGATGAAAATGGTACTCCAGCATTACAAGCTTCTGCTGTAATAACTGATTATAGAACTGGTCAAGTTAAAGCTCTTGTTGGTGGTAGAGGTCAACAGCCAGCTAGATCTACAAATAGAGCTTATGACGCTTTAAGATCTATAGGATCAACTACAAAACCTATAACTGTTTATGGTCCTGCAATAGATACTAAAACTATAACTGCTGCAACTGCTATAGACGATGCACTGCTTCCAGCTTCTATTCAAAGTAAGTATCCTGGCTGGAACCCTGCAAACTGGAACCACGTTTCTGATGGTTTAATTACATCAAGAGAAGCTATTGCTTTATCTAAGAATATACCTACTATAATAGTTGAAGATAAGCTTGGAGTTGAAAATGGTTTATCTTACGGTGAAAAATTAGGTTTGGTTTATGGTGAAAAGTCTAAAGTTTTAGCAACATTAGCTTTAGGTGAATTTACAGGGGAAGACGGAAGCCCTGACGGTGGTAATACTTTTAAGCTTGCATCTGCTTTTGGAAGCTTTGGTAATAATGGATTGTACACAAATCCAATTTTATATACTAAAGTAGTTGATGCAAATGGAAAAGTTATATTAGAGCCTAAACTTAAGCAAGACCAAGTATTTTCTCCTCAAACTGCTTATATTATGAGAGATTTACTTAAAGGTCCTTTAACTTTTGATGGTGATAAAGCTAAAATACCTAATATGCCTGTTATAGGTAAAACAGGAACAACTAATAATGTTACGGACTTCTTATTTGCAGGTTTAACTCCATACTACTCAGCTTCTGTATGGATTGGATACGATAATCATGGAGTAATGGGAGGAAGAAGTTATAGTTCTTCTGCTGCTGCTTTATGGGGAGCAATTATGGCTCCAGTTCACCAAGGATTAGAATATAAAGAATTCGATGAAAATCCTGGTGGTGTTACAAGTGTAGCTGTATGTAGAGACTCCGGAAAAAGACCTACTGATTTATGCGCTAGAGATCCTAGAGGCTCAAGAGTACGTAATGAATTATTTATAGCTGGAACTGAGCCTACAGGAGTTTGTGATGTTCATGTAACTGCTAAAGTTAATAAAAATAATAATAAATTAGCAACAGAAAATACTCCTAAAGGTTTAATTGAAGAAAGAGTATTTATAAGAAAAGATAACCCATATTCAGGTGCAGCTGATTATAAATATATTGTTCCAACAGAAAAAGATGATAGTAAACCTGCTCCAAATCCTCCAAAGGATGAAGAGTTTAAACTATCTGACTTAGGAATTGCTGTAGGTGGAAATGCAGATGATGCAATAAGTTTATTAAAATCTAAAGGAGTAAATGTTAAGATTTCTAATAACAATGCAAAAACTAGAATAATTAAAAGTTTATCATCTGATAAAGCTAAAAAAGGTGATACAATTGTTATAGAATTAAAGGAATCTCAAGAGGCTGGTGGATCTGAACCAGCTCCTAATCCTAATGAAGATTAATTATTTTAAAGAGAACCAACATTGGTTCTCTTTTTTATTATAAAATTTTAAACAAAATCACCATTATGAATAAGTTGTCAGTTATTAATTCATTATATGCTATTTATAATAAGAATCATCACACTTTTACCCATTTTATGAAATACCAAAACTTTTTTCTTGCAATTTGATTATAAATAATATATATTATATTCTAAGATAAAATTTAATTTGTAGCAAAAGAAAAGGGGGATTTTCATTATATGGAATTTTTTAATAATATAATTTTAAAATTTAATGATTTTTTATGGACTTATATTTTAATTGCTATGCTTATTATAATTGGTCTTTATTTTACTTTTAAAACAAAATTTGTTCAATTTAAAAATCTTAAAGAAATGTTTAGATTGCTAGGAGATGGTGCTACCGGTGAAAAAAACCATCATTCTGTATCGTCATTTGAAGCCTTTTGTATAAGCACAGCCTCTAGAGTTGGTACTGGTAATTTAGCTGGTATAGCAACTGCTATTGCTATTGGAGGTCCTGGTGCAATATTTTGGATGTGGCTTATAGCACTTATTGGAGCCGCTTCAAGCTTTATAGAATCTACTTTAGCACAAATTTATAAAGTTAAAGATGGTAATACCTTTAGAGGTGGTCCTGCCTACTATATGGCTCGAGGACTTAAGAAGAAATGGATGGGCGTTACTTTTGCAATTCTTATAACTATCGCCTTTGGATTAGTATTTAACTCAGTTCAAGCAAATACTATAACCCTTTCCTTAAATACTTCTTTTGGATTTAATAGAGCTATTGTTGGTGCTCTTATAACATTTCTTACTATAGTAATAATTTTTGGAGGAGTAAATAGAATTGCAAAAGTTTCAAGTGTTTTAGTTCCTATTATGGCTATTGCCTATATAGTTGTAGCATTGTTTATAGTTATTAAAAATATTGGACATCTTCCTGCAGTATTAGAAATGATTTTTGAGAATGCTTTTGGTGTACATCAAGTTGTTGGTGGTGGAATCGGGGCTGCATTAATGCAAGGTATAAAAAGAGGACTATTTTCTAATGAAGCTGGTATGGGATCTGCTCCTAATGCTGCTGCTACTGCTACTGTGTCGCATCCTGTTAAACAAGGATTTATTCAAACACTTGGAGTTTTTACAGATACACTTATAATTTGTAGTTGTACTGCCTTTATAATACTGCTATCTGATGCTCCTCTTGATGGAAGTGTTAAAGGTATAGAGCTTACACAAATGGCTCTAACTTCTCAAGTAGGTTCTTGGGGTGGAATATTTATTTCAATATGTATTTTATTATTTGCATTTAGCTCTATAGTTGGAAATTACTATTATGGAGAAGCAAATATTCAATTTATTACTAACAAAAAAATTTATTTACAAGTTTATAGAATAGCTGTTGGAGCAATGGTATTCTTTGGCTCTCTTGTTAGCATGGATATAGTTTGGAACCTAGCTGATGTATTTATGGGATTCATGGCTATAATAAATCTAGTAGCAATTGTATTATTAAGTAAGATTGCATTTAGAGCATTAGAGGATTATAAAAAACAAAAAAAATCTGGTATAAAGGATCCAGTATTTACAGCTTCATCAATTCCTGAGCTTGGAGATGAAGTAACAGAATGGTAATAAAAATATTTTAAATATAAGAAAAAAGGGATATTTGAGTTAAATTTAATTCAAATATCCCTTTTTATTAACTTTTTGCCATTGCTTCCAAATTAGAATTTATTATCTCTCCTGAATCTGCTTCTAAAAATATAGTAACCTTTTCTTCTTTGTTATCTGAATTAATGACTTTTACATTGTACACATATGCTAGTGCCATCTTATCATCTTTTATTGAAATATAATAAAGCGTAGGATCACCTAAAATTTCAGCTTTTAAATTAAGATTAACAAAATATTTCTTTATACTATTACTTGCATCTTCTTCATTAATATTAATTTTATCTATATGCTTTATGTGATCTAGTGGATAATTTGAATACCCTTCTAATTTACCAGTTCTTTTATCGATCATTGCATTTATTTCTTGTTTATAATAAGGATATCCATCTCTATATTTATAGAATACTACATTGTGACAAGGACTTTCCTCGCCTTCTCGTACCCTTACTTCTTTAAATCTAAAATCATCATCTGTAATTTCACTAACATATCTAGTGGCTAAACTAACAGCCTCATTTTCAGCTATAATGTTTTTATTCTTTTCTATACTTGTATTTTTATTTGAAAATCCTAATACATTATAATTTTTATCTATATCAACACCATACTTTCCTACTATTACAGAATACTGTATTTGAGAATTTTTATTGGCTAATTTATTTAAATGCCCCTCTTCAACTATACTTTTAGAATTATTATATTCCTCTATCATATTGTTTTTACATAATTTTTCTATAAATTTTTTAGCTACTACAACTTCTTTTGATTCTTTATTTAATATATTTTTTACTATTAATACTATAGATAATAATAAAATTGCAATTACTATACTAAAAACTATACTTCCTTTTTTAACTTTCATTGTATCCTCCTTAACTTTATATAATATTATTTATAACTAGATACTTATTAATACAATGATTTTAATAAAATCTTAATTCTTACTCATATATATATTACATTATTTAAGCTATAATATAAAGTTTTTTATTGGAAACTTGTACATCTTTTAATAAGATTAGCTTATTCTGCATATAACTTGTGTTTATACCCTGGTTGATTTATAATCATTTATATACACTATAAATAATTTACCATAAAAGGAGGATTTTGATATGAATTTGACAAATTTAATCGAACAAAAAAGAAAAGAAAAGGCTAAAAAAGAAAAAACTAAAACTGCTAAAAATCTTGCCTTAGGTGCAACACTTGGAGTTGCCGCTGGACTAGCTAGTGGATTATTATTCGCTCCTAAATCAGGTAAAGAAACTAGAAAATCTATAAAGGAAACTGCCAGTGATTTAAATAATACAATAAAAAATACAGCTTCAAATGTTGCTGAAGATGCAAAATCAAACTTTTCTGAAGCTAAAGATAAGGTTTCAAAATATCTTGAATCAAAAAAAGCAGTTGCTGAAGAAGTTCTAGATGAATCTAATGAAGAAGTATTAAATAAGGAAGTATCAGAGGAAGTTGTTAATGAAATAAAAGAGGATTCAACTATCTAAATAGTTAATTAATTATACTTATTTTAATAAATATTAAGTGAGGTTACACAAATGACTATTACTATTGATGTTAATACTCTTTTATTAACTATTATCGTTATTGTTGCCGTTGTGGCATTAGTTTATCTTATATTAGCACTAAGAAAGCTTATATCTCTTATAAGTACCATAGATACTGCTCTTAAAGATAATAAATCTAATTTAGATAATACAATTAAGAACTTAAATGGTATATCTGAAAATGTTAAAGATATAAGTGATGTAGCAATTGAAACTACTGCTGAAGCTATAGTTATGAAAGATGGAATTGTTAATCAATTAGATACAATAAAGGATATTATAAATATAATAACTGGAGTATTCTTAAAAAAATAATATATAATATATTTTATTAAAATACAGTACATAGGTTTCATTTTACACAAATTTATTTACTGTCTTAATGGATTTTAAAATACAGGTAGATCATTATATTAATCTACCTGTATTTTTTTATTACTTTATACATCCTATAATTTCATTTATATCCTTTATTCCTTGCTGAATACAGAATCTTTCCATTTCATCTATTATTTCTTTACCAGCCATAGGATTTGCAAAGTTTATTGTTCCTATTTGAATTGCTGATGCTCCTGCCATCATAAATTCTATTGCATCTAGTCCATTAGAAATTCCACCAAGTCCTACTACAGGTATATTTACAGCTTTTGATACTTCATGCACCATTCTTAATGCTATTGGCTTTACAGCTGGTCCTGATAGTCCTGCATATACATTATTAAATATAGGCTTCCTTTTATATGGATCTACTGCAAAACCTTTTAAGGTGTTTATTAAAGATATTGAATCAACGCCTGCTTCTTCACAACTTATTGCCATCTTAACTATATCTTCAGCATTTGGAGAAAGCTTAACCATAAGAGGCTTATCTGTAATTTTCTTTATCTTAGAAACTACTTCGTAAGCTACATTTGATTTTATTCCAAAAGCCATTCCTCCTGACTTTACATTTGGACATGATATATTAAGTTCAATCATATCTATGTCAGTTCCTTTTAGCCTTTCAATAGCTTCTTCATAATCTTCCATACATCCTCCACCAACATTTGCAATTATGTTAGTGCCAAGCTTCTTCATCCTTGGAAGTTCTTCTTTTATAAATCTATCTACTCCTGGATTTTGAAGTCCAACTGAGTTCATCATTCCTGATGGAGTTTCATATACTCTAATTCCTTCATTCCCATCTTTAGGATTTAAAGTTAAACCTTTTGATGATATTCCACCTAAAATCCCCACATCATAGAAATCATTATATTCTTGTCCAAAACCAAAGGTTCCTGATGCTGCTATTACTGGATTTTTAAATTCTACTCCATTTATATTTACTTTCAACATTTATAAAATTCCTCCTTTGATTTTAAAGTTCAACATAATATCCATCAAATACTGGACCATCCTTACAGGTCCTTTTATGCCCATCTTTAGTTTTACATGTACATACAAGACATGCTCCTACACCACAAGCCATATGTTTTTCCATAGATACATACACCTTAACGCCTTTTTCTTTGCACATATCTACTACCTTTTTCATCATTATTTCGGGTCCGCAACAAAGAACTGTGTCATATTCCTCTGCTTTTAAAATATCTGTTATAAAGCCCTTGTGCCCATATTTTCCTGTATTTGTACTTACATATGCTTCATTAACATATGCTTTTATTTCATCTATTAGATATATATCATCTCTAAAACCTGCATATAAATCTATTTTAGAATCTTTATTCTTTTCTCTTAACTTTTTAGCAAGTTCAAGCATTGGTGCAGTTCCAATTCCTCCAGATACTAAAGCTACTTTCCCTAAAGATTCTTCAATATTAAATCCATTTCCTAAAGGGCCTATAAGATTTATATAATCTCCTCTTTCTAAGCTAATATATTCTCTAGTACCATTCCCAACTACTGCATATAAGAAAGTGATAGTTCCTTCATTTTTTTCACATACACTTATTGGTCTAGGAAGTAAAGTTTGTCCATTTAGCTTTAACATATAAAACTGTCCAGCTCTTACTTCATTGTTATCTTTAACGACCATTCTATATATTCCATCAACTATTTTTTCATTTGATATAACCTTTGATTTAGTGTAAGTCGTCTTCATTAGTTTTCCCCCTATCTACTTTCTACAGCAACTCTTATTTCATCTCTCATTCTTATTACTTCTTCTCTTGCGCATAAAGCAAATTCTTTTTCTCTTTCTTCTTGCTTTTTATATGCTAGAAGTATAGCTCTTGAAGAGTTTACAACTCCTCCATTTCCATTATTTAAATATAAGGCTACATCTTCAGCCTTTCCACCTTGAGCACCATAACCTGGTATTAAGAAGAACATATTTTTAAATCTTTTTCTTATTTCTACACCCTCTTCTACATGAGTACATCCTATTACTCCACCTATGCTTGAGTATCCACACTCACCTACTATTTCCTTACCAAGCTCAGTAAGTTTATCACCAACTACTTTATAGACATCTCTCTCATCTGTAGTTTTAAGCATTTCTATGTCCTCTGCCCCTTTATTAGATGTTCTGACTAGAGAAAAAACTCCTTTGTTTCCTTTCTCCATATAAGGTATATAAGGCTCAATACTATCCATTCCCATATATGGACTTAGAGTTATAAAGTCAGCTTCAAAGTCCCCTTCAAAATGTGCTTTTGCATATTGTTTTGCTGTGGCAGCTATATCTCCTCTTTTTATATCAGCAATTATTATCGCATCTTTTTCTCTTAAATAGTCTAATGTTTCTTTATAAGCTAACATCCCTTTTAATCCTAAAGCTTCATAGTAAGCAATCTGTACTTTAAAACAAGCAGCTACATCTATTGTTGCATCTATTATTTGCTTATTATATTCAACTAAAGCCTGAGCTTCGCTTCTTCCTTCAAAAAGATGCTTAGGTATGTATTCAATGGCTGTATCTAAACCAACACATACTACACCTCTTTCATTTACTCTATTATATAACTTATCCATTATTAAACTTTTCATTTTATCCTCCTATTTTCTATAAAGTATTTTTCCACCCTTTATAGTCATTTGAACCTCTCCATAAAACTCCATTCCTTCAAATGGTGTATTCTGAGCTTTTGAATGGAATTCTTTTGAATTTACTGTTATTTTCTTACCTAAGTCTAGTATTACTAAATCTCCATCTATTCCTGGACTAATTATTCCTTTATTCATTCCAAGAATCTTAGCTCCGTTCTTGGACATAATTTCACTTAATTTATTTAAGTTTATTTCACCAGACTTAACTAAGCTTGTGTAACAAATTGGTAAGGCTGTTTCTAAGCCTACCATTCCTGGTGAGCCTTTTTCTTTATCTTCCTTTGTATGAGGAGCATGATCTGTACCTATACAATCAACAGTCCCATCTTTTATTGCTCTTATAACTTCTTTTACATCTTCTTTTTCCCTTATAGGAGGGTTTACTCTATAATTATTTACATCTTTTGTTAAACATATATGATGTGGAGTAACTTCACATGTTATATTATTATACTTCCCTTTTGATTCTTTAATATATTTTATAGCTTCCTTTGTACTAACATGAGACATATGCAATCTTGCCCCTGTTTCCTTTGCTAAGTATATATCTCTTAATGTCATTATATTTTCAGCTATTCTCATATCTATATCTGAGAAACTATGATCCTCTGCATGAGACATTATTACCCATCCATTTTCTTTTGCTTTAAGCATTGCCTTATACATTATTTCTGAATCCATAACACCAACACCATCATCTGATATTGCTTTAAGTTTATTATCAGTGCTAAATTCGTCTAAATGAGTTATATCTTTTCCATCGAATCCTTTGGTAACCGAAACACATTGATGTAAATCTATTAAGTTTAACTCTTTTTCTCTACCTCTAACTTTTTCTAGGACTTCTTTAGTTGAACATATCGGTTGTGTATTTGCCATTAAGCATACTCCAGTATATCCCCCTCTTAAAGCAGCTTTAGATCCTGTTTCTATATCCTCTTTATAAGTTAGTCCTGGCTCTCTAAAATGCGCATGAGTATCAACAAATGCTGGCATTAAAGTAAGTCCTTTAGCATCTATACATTCTACATTATCTTTTTCTATATTTAATCCTATTTCCTTTATCTTTCCATTTTCTATATAAACATCTCCAATAAAATCTTGTGAGCAATCAACTACTCTAGCATTTTTTATTAGTAAATTCATAATTTCACCTCATAGCTTATATTTAAATCTATAAATCAGATAGCTTTGTTATATGATCACAATAGTCGCACTTGTAAGTTCCTTTATTTTCGTCTATTAAGTTAAATGTATGTGGCACATATTTTTCTTCTTCTGTTATACATCTTGGATTATTACATATTAATATATCTACTACTTTTTTAGGAAGTTCTGGTTTAATTTTTCTAACTATTTCTCCCTCTCTAACTTCGTTTATAGTAAGATTTGGTGATAATAAACCTAAAACTGTATAATTTATTTCTGAAGAATTTTCTATCTTAATTATATCCTTTTTATAAACCTTATTACTTTCTGCATTCATAATTAAAGCAACTTGACTATTAACCTTATCAAGATTTAAATAATTAAATATTTTTATTCCCATTCCCGCCTTTATGTGGTCTATTACTAATCCATTTTTAATACTTGTTATTTCTAGCATTTACGCCACCCCCAAAAGTTTTGCTATTAAAGCCATTCTTACATACATTCCATACTCAGCTTGCTTAAAGTAGCAAGCTCTCTCATCTTTATCTACTTCTATGGAAATTTCATTTACTCTTGGTAATGGATGCATAACTATCATATCTTTTTTAGCTAAATTCATTTTTTCAACCTCTAAAATGTAGCTATCTTTAAGTCTTATATATTCCTCTTCATTGAAAAATCTCTCTTTTTGAATTCTTGTCATATACAGTATATCTAGTTCATCTATTACATCTTCTAATTTTTCAACCTCTTTAAATTCTATATTATTTTTTATTAGTATTTCTTCTCTTATATAAACTGGTATAGATAATTCCTTTGGTGAAATTAAGATAAATTTAGTTTTTTCGTATCTTGACATGGCTTTTATAAGTGAGTGAACTGTTCTACCATTTTTCAAGTCTCCACATATTCCTATGGTATGATTCGTTAATCCATTTTTTAAGGATTCTATAGTTAAAAGATCTGTTAATGTTTGAGTTGGATGCTGATGTCCTCCATCTCCTGCATTTATTACTGATACATTTGAATACATACTTGCAAGCTTAGCTGAGCCTTCCATTGGATGTCTCATTGCAATTATGTCTGAATATATTGATACCATAGTTATTGTATCTGCTAAAGTCTCTCCTTTTGCAGTTGAACTTGAATTTGGTTCCGAAAACCCTAGAATTTTACCACCAAGTTTCATCATTGCAGCTTCAAAGCTAAACCTTGTTCTTGTGCTTGGCTCGTAAAATAAAGTAGCTAAAATTTTTCCATCGCAGATATGAGAATACTCTCTTGGATTTGCTATTATTTGGTGTGCTAATTTAAAAATTTCTTGTAGTTCTTCTTTAGAAAAATCCATTGGATCAATTAAATGTTTGTTTTTCATATTCATTTACTTCACTCCTTGTTAACATCTCTGTGTTAAATTTAAAGGTATTTTATAAGTTTTATAATAAAAAAACCTTCCCTTTTTCAAGGAAGGTATGATAAGGCCTAAATAACATTCGTTTGCTATTACAATCGCTTCCTTGTTAATCTCTCTGGATTAAATTAAAGGTTATCTTTTTTTCATAGAATAACACTATTCTAAAATATTGTCAATAAAAATACTAATACCTAAGATTTTATATTTCTTAAATATTTTATATTTTATTATAAAAACCTAATAATAATTTCTTTATTTTAAATTAAATGTGTGACTATATTTGCATGATCATCATATTATAAAGTAAAACCCTCATGTATTTATGATGGTTAAAACTAAGGATAAGGAGATATTTTTATGAGTAGATATTATGATGATTATGAATGTTCAAGTGAATCAGAAAACTATGATTCTGAATGTTCAAGTGAATCAGGAAATACAAATACTAATTCTAATAATTATTTAAGTTTATTGTATGAATTACAAAGGCAACTTCAAGCTCAAGCCCAAGTTCAAGCTCAGCTTCAAGCTCAACTTCAAGCTCAAGCCCAAGTTCAAGCTCAGCTTCAAGCTCAACTTCAAGCTCAAACTCAAGCTCAAACTCAAGAACAAGCTCAAGCAACTTCTAATACAGACACTACCTCTAATGGAAATACTATAACATTAAATGTTACCATTAATGGAACTAATGGACTTACTTCTACTGAGAGTGAAACTGATACTAATACTAACACTAACCCTAATACCAATACTAATACTAACACTAATACTAGTACTGATGATATACTTTAGTGTTAACTATCTATATAAATTCATTTTAATAAAAGAATAGATTTTAGTTATTAAAACATTATAAATAATTTTTATTAATTAGGATGTTTTCATTAGATCTTACTGGTTTTTTTGATTCCAGTAAGATTTTTTAATTTAAAATAAAACCTTCTGTCTTTCTAAATAGCTCTTTATCCATTCTATCTCTACTTAATAATAAAAAAATACCGTATATTCATTTTTGAATAATACGGCATCTTAATTTAGCTATAACAAATTACTTCATATCATATTAAAATTTAACTACTTCTTCTACGTCTTCTACGTCTTCTATGACATCTGCAACAACAGCAGCATCTATTAAATCTATTAAATCCAAAGCCACCAAAGCTACCAAAGCCACCAAAGCCACCAAATCCACAGCCGAAACACATATTTATCACCTTCCTCTTTTGTATACTTTAATATATTCATAACATTAAATAATTGTTCTTAAATATGAAATTATATTAATACTTCTACTGTATTGATGTAGTTATAATTATTTTTAATACCGCATTGTTCGATTTTCAAGGAACAAATTTTATTAATTATTTAGAAATATTTTTTATATAGAGTGGATTAATTATGTATTCTATTCTTAACTATTTATAATTGCGGACATAAAAAATACCGCATATTCTATTGAATAATGCGGTATTTTCATAACAATTAATTTTAAATTTATTTTTGTAATTTGTTAAGATTATTTATATATTTCTAATTGGATAAACTAGAAATTCCTGCACCATCTAACCCTGTAACCCATTCTCTTGGCGTTCCATGTTCTCTATAACCACATCGTAAATATCGCCCAACGAAGCACAATACTCAAGCACTTTCCATGGAGTATTAGTGTGGAAGTGGATCTTTATCAAATCTTCATCACCAACTGCAAGCAGACAATCCCCTTCAATATTCTTAGTTATATATTCATTAATTTCATCTTCCGAAAGATCATGGCCCTCAATTAGTAACTGGGTATCAAACTTGTATTCAATCATAATTAATTCTCCTTTTCAAATTTAAGTGTATATATTAGTTAAATAAAAAACTTATTCATACTTTCTTACTATTATGAATTCATTATAACATACTTTCTTAATACCGTATTATTCAATTTTCAAGGACCACATTTTATTAATGGATTAACCCTACTTTACATTTAGAAATAGGATAGGTTTTAAAAATGCTGATACTGTACTTCGCCATGATATAGAGCAAATAATGAAAACATATTGTCATGCAACAGATGATATTATGAAAGAAGCTGCTAAATTAATAAGTAAAATTTTTCAAATATAATTTTTAACGATTTTTTGACGAATCTATCTATAAGAAATGAGATAACCCCTAGAAACCTAGGAGTTATCTCATTTCTTTTATTAATGCCAGTTATTCATTACATTATCCCACATCATTTTACCACATTTCGCTAATGTTACAGTCCCATAAACACTATTTGGTATCCCCATAGATAAAACTGTAAATGTAAAGTTTCCTTTTGATAATCTAATTAGTTGTGTATCGTTTTCCACACCATTTTTATCACCAGTTTTGCTTGAAATTTCATACTTTAAATCATCTGGAATATATAATGCTAACTTATTTTTTATTTGTTGTCTTGTTAGAATATCAATTAACATTTGACTATTTTCTGGGCTTAGATAAGTTGAGTTATATAAATGTCTCCAAATTCTAGCAAGATCTAGAGCTGATGTTATATTTTCAACTTCATTTTTCCCCTTTCTTTCATCAGTAGTTTTTCTATTTAAAACTGTGTTTTTTAATCCCATTTCTTTTATATCTCTATTAATCTCATCCATTCCAACTATATCTATTATCTTGTTCGCTGCTGTATTATCACTTTGAATTAACATTGCAACTAATAATTCGAAAACAGTATATTCTCTCTCATTAAATTCATGAATTATTCCAGTACCATAAACCTTATCTTTTCCATCTATTTTAATTTTATCTAGAAAATCTATTTTTTTATTTTCTACAGCCTTAATTAATGATACTGATATAGGCAACTTCATACATCCTGCTGCTACCATTTGAACGTTTTCATTATACCCATAAATATAACCACTCTTTAAATCCTCAAAGAAAAATCCATATGTTCCAATTCTTGATTCTAAATATTTCTTTATTTCTTTCATAATACCCTCCAGCTTTCTTTACTGTAATCTCTGCCTAAGAAAATTATAGCATATTTTCAGAAAATTTTGAAGTATCTAATAAAATTTTATATAACTTTTATTAGATATTTTACATCTATTCAAAAAAAATAGTGGTAGAGTTAATTCTCTACCACTTATTTTACCTCTAATCTGCAAATGAAATTCCTATTTTTTTGGCCATTTTAACTAATTCTCCGTTTGGATCAACTAATTTTGATTTTTGTCCTATAACATTTTCTAGACTATCACTTGACATCTTTCCATCTTTAAGACAAACCATATCACCAAATTTACCTTCATTAATTAGCTCCACAGCTCCAACTCCATATCTAGTTGATAATATTCTATCATATGTTGAAGTTATGCCACCCCTTTGAATATGTCCAAGTACTGTACATCTTATTTCTTTATCTGGTAATAATTTTTCAAGATCACCAGCTAATTTATTCCCTATTCCACCAAGCCTAATTGGATCTGGACTATCAGCAACTATCTTAGCTACTACCACTTCCCCATCCTTTGGTTTTGCTCCTTCTGCTACTACCACTATGCTAAATCTCTTTCCTTCTGCTTCTCTTTCTTTTACCTTTTCAGCAATTTTATTTATATCATAAGGCATTTCAGGTAAAAGAATTACATCTGCTGAACCTGCAATACCAGATTCTAATGCTATCCATCCTGCACCTCTTCCCATAACTTCACAAATCATTACTCTATGATGTGACTCAGCTGTTGTATGTAATCTATCTAAAGCTTCTGTAGCTACATCTATAGCCGTATTAAAACCAAATGTAACATCTGTTGATGCTAAATCATTATCAATTGTTTTTGGTACTCCAATAACTTTAACTCCTTTTCTTGCAAAATCTCTTGCTGATGTTAAAGTTCCATCTCCGCCTATAACAACTAATACATCTACACCTTCTCTTTTAAGGTTTTCTACCGCTACATCAGATACATCCCTTTTAACAGTAACTCCATTTTCTTCTACTGAATAATTAAATAAGTTGTCTTTGTTTGAGCTATATAGTATAGTTCCTCCTCTATGAAGAATACCTGACACACTATCTAGAGTTAGAGGTACGAAATCATTATTGTATAATCCTCTATATCCAAACTTGTAACCTATTACTTCCATTCCATAATTTATTATAGCTGTTCTTGTTACGGCTCTTATAACTGCATTTAATCCTGGACAATCTCCACCACCTGTTAGTAATGCTATTTTTTTAATTTGTTGTGACATTTCAAACTCCCCCTACCCGATTCAGTTACTTTTAAATTGATTATACATTTTAAATTTTCTGTTAATTTAAAATAAAAAAAATTTAATAGTCTTTAACTCAATTTATGCAATTGTTTTCAAAGTACTATTGTTAATTTTCTATCTTAATGATATCATAAAGATTTTATACTGAAAAGTAAAATTATTTATATTTGCAATAAATTTTTCATTTTAGTAATTTTCACATAAATACCTTTTTATATTTATATAAAATAAACTAAAAACACATTGCTATATGGTATAATATAACTTGTAATATATTTATGTTTATCATTTTCATGGAGAAGGTGGAAAATTTATGTATAGCTTTAATGAAGATTTTTTAAAACTTGAAGAAGAAAGAATCTCTTTAAGAAAACTTAATTCAAAACTTACTATCATCGATTCTGAAATAAACAAAGTAAGTAAATCCTTAGAATCATTAAAAGAAACCTTATCTAAAGAAAAAAAGGATGTAGATAATTTAGAATCTTTTACTTTAACTTACTTATTCCATAAAATTAAAGGTTTCATAGATGAAAAACTATCTAAGGGAAAAATTGAGTTTCTAGAGATTCAAGCTAAATTTATAGAAACAGAAGATTACCTAAATAGATTAATATCTAATAAAAAATCAATCTTAAATGATATAAATGACATTGGTAGCATTGATTTAAAATATGATGATCCTTTAAATAATTCAGCTCAATATGTTTTAACCTTAAATAATGAAGAAAGTAAAAAAATATCATTAATTTTAGAAAAAATTAAAAGTCTTTCTATGGAATTAAAGGAAATAAGAGAAGCATTATCTGAGGGGGATAAACTTCTTCCCTACATAGAAAAAGCAATCTCTAATTTAAATAGTGCTCAAAATTGGGGTATATACGATATGATGGGTGGAGATATTATTGCTACAATGGCTAAAAGATCAAAGATGGATGATGCCTCAAAATCAATTAATACAATTAAAATTTTACTTAATAGGTACAACTCAAAGTTAAAAGATTTAAGTGATGAAATTAATGTTTCTTTAAATCTCGATAACATGTCCAGTGTGATGGATTATGTATTTGATAATTTCTTTACAGACTACTTTATTCAAGGAAAAATAAATTCAGCATTAGATTCTACTAAAGCTTTAAAATCTAAAATAAATATAATTCAATCTAACTTAACAAATAAATCTCAAAATTACCTTAAAGAAATAGATAATCTAAAAAAAGAATTAGAGATTGAATTAAAAAAATAAAATAAGAGTGCAAAAGCACTCTTATTTTATATAGTTAAAGTTACTATTCCAGCAACTGATAATGCAAATAAAACTATACCAGCTACAATTCTATAGATAGCAAATATTCTCATTGGTCTCTTCTTTAAGTAGCTTACAAACATATCCATAACTATTATTGATACTATAAAAGCTACTATAAAACCAATAATTAATGCTACTATATATGTAGAATTCATTATAGAATAATCAAACTTGAATAGGTCCATAGCAGATGATCCAATCATAGCTGGAATTGCAAGAAAGAAAGAAAATTCTGCTGCTACTGGAGTAGAAAGACCAGCAATCCATCCTCCCATAATTGTTGAAGCACTTCTTGACATTCCTGGCCAAAATGATAAAACTTGAAAACATCCAACCTTTAATGATTGCATTGGTGTTAAATCAAATACATCCACTGTTGCTGTTTTTCCTCTTTTTGATGTTTTATTTCTAAATCTATTTTCTATAATTAATAATAGTATACCCCCAACTATGAATCCAATAACTACAGCTGATGGATTAAATAATGACTTTATTTTTTTATATAAAGTAACACCTAATATTAAAGCTGGTATTGAAGCTATAATTACATTTATACCAAATCTAAAACCTGATTGTCCCTTTTTACCTAGTGTAAATATATAAGTAAAGAAATCTACTATGGCTCCCCAAAGCTTATTCCAATATAATACTACTACTGCTAATATTGCACCTAGCTGAATAACTACTTCAAACATCTTAGCAAACTCTTCTGCACCAGCAGCACCTGATGAAAATCCTATTAAACTTCCAACCAAAATCATATGTCCTGTTGATGAAACTGGTACAAACTCTGTAAGACCTTCTACTATGGCTATTATTATAGCCTTTAATATATAGATAAAATCTAACCCCATTCTTTTTCCTCCTTTTAAGACATGTTCTAATTTATAACAAATCTTATTATACCCTTATAACTCTATACTGTCTATTATTTATATTCCATTAAATATTAAGATTATATTAAAGAATTTATAAATTTTAATAAAGAATTTCATAACTATTTATTTCTTATAATCTATTTCTATACTACTTATTACATTTTCTCCATCTAAAGAAAGCTCTATTATGTTATTTCCCTTAGTTAATAATATATCTGAATAGTTTTTTACTTTTCTAAATTCACTACCTTTTTCTCTAATATAATATTCACCCATTATTCTTCCATCTTTAAAAGCACCAACTACAAAGCTTTCTTCTTTTTTATCTTTATTTTCAGCCTCTTCTTGCTTCTTCATTAAAATTATATATGCTTTTTCATCAACACCTATGCTATTATCTATAGGATTTTTATTCATTAATTCTTTATTTTGAGTAAATATAGTAGGAGGAATATAATTTCCTTTAAACCTAAAAATAATATCATTTATATCCTTTACATAAGTTATATAGCTATTGCTTTTTTTCATATCTGTTGTATTATCTATACTTATTGTATAAGTATATAATGATTTTTTTAGCATTGGAATATAATCACTTCTATTGCTTATTCCTGTATAATTTAAATTTCTAATATCTACATCTAATAGTTCCATTGCACTACAAGGGAAACCTTCTTTGTCAAAATATCCTCTATCAATAAAATCAATCATTATCCATTTATTATCTTTTTTACTCCAATATTCTACAACATAGTATGAAGTTTGCTTGCTATCTTTAACATTAGTTCTTTTAAACTCACCAAGCCTTGCTGTAAATCCAACACTTTGTAAAAAGTCTCGATAAATTATACCAAGGTCTCTAGCAGATGCTTTTTTTGCACCATTCTTTTCTTTTAATATATCATATCCATTTATTGCCTTAGAATTTGCTACATCATCAAATGTTATTATACTATTCAATACTTCTGATACCTTTATTGCTTTTTTTAAATTATCTCCTTCTTTTGAGATTTCACTTTCTAAATTGTACATCTCTTTTAAGACTTTTATTTTATCATCATCTTTGTTTCCATAAAAAAACATTATATTATTTTCGTTATATACATTATCCCATTTCTTAACTGTTACATCATTACCATTATTAAATTTAACAATTAATATTACACCTAAGATTATTATAGAAATGATTACTACTGACCTTATTACTTTTTTTAACTTTTTCAATTAATTCCCCTCCCAAATATAATTATATATATAATATAATTATAATAATACTAGAAAATCTATTATTTTTCTATAAAAAAGTGGATATATGTAAATTTCCTTATAAATTAAAAAAGTGCCTGTTGGCACTTTTTAATAAAACAATGTTAATGTTGGAATTTTTAATTCTTTTGACTCATCCTTTAAAAACTCTTCATATAACTTCTTAGATTTATTATAGTTGTCTATAATAGAGTTCTTAATTGTTTCATCCATACTTGTTGGTATTCCCTCATAAGCTCCTTTAATGTTTTCATATCCTCTAGCTATATCTTTTTCAACATTTATATAATACCAACCTGCATTATTTAATGCTAGTATATCATTTTCATTCATAGAATAAGCTTTCCTAGTAAGTTCTATTCCTTCTTCATTCATTTTTTTATTTAAATATACAGCTCCTAATGCTCTATAGTATTTAGAATTATTTTCATCTATTTTTAATGCTTCATTTAATTTATTTATTGCCTCATCCCATTTTCCATCTACTATATCTAAATTAGCTAATTTATATAATAAGTTGCTGTCATCTTTTTTAATATTCAGTGCCCATCCATAATACTCTTTTGCCTTCTCATTATTTGATTCTAAATTGGAATAATAATCAGCTACTCTAAGTACCATTCGGTAGTTAAAAGGCTCCTTTTGCATCGCAACCCTTAAGTAAGACTCAGTAGGTTTTACAATTCCTTTTTCTAATAATATTTTTGGAACTAAGACCCCATAGCTATTAGGATAATCCTTTTGCGCTAATATAGCTTTTTTTGCTAAAGTAAAAGCTTCATCATATTTCTTATCATTAAAAGCCTTTAATGATGAGATGTAGTATGACATATATGATTCTTTATTTTCTTTTTTAGCTTTTCTAGAAGCATCATCTAAATATTTTTCAGCCTCGTCTTTTTTATTAGTAATATTGTAAATTTCAAACTTTATAAGATCATTAGCTGAACCAGTTATATTTTTATCTTCTAGCAAGTTAATTAAATCTTCCCCCTTATTAGCCGTTTTAGCAGACATTGAATATGCCTTTGCTAATAACATCTTATAAGCATCTTCATTTGGGTTTTTATCTACACTCTCTTCTAATGATTTAATTAGCACTTCTTTATTAAATACATACATATCACTTATTACATCGTAAACTTTTATCTCATTACTATTTAAATTCCACGCATCTTTTAATAACTCTAACCCATTATCCCATCTATTAATAAGCATATTCATATTGGCTAAAACAGATATATCATAAGAAGAATTTTTATCTAATGGATATGCTTCAGTTAATTCTTCTGCTTTATATATATAATTATTTGAAATGTAAGCTGCAAATAAAGTTTTTAAAATTTCCTTATTTTGTCCATGGCTACTTATATAGCTTTCTCCTAATGAAATAGCTTCATCATATTGTTTATTCATTATAAATGTAAATAGCATAGAATTTATAAGTTCTGCGTCTCTGTCTTTATATTTATCAAAACCTTCTTCTTTTATAAGTTTATCTCTTTTTATCATTACTTCTTTTAAAAGAGTATTTGACTTTTTAAAGTCTCCTTTTAATGAGTATAAATCTGCTACTTTTGCTTTCCATATTGGCCACTTTTCATCATTTTGCATTTTATTATATTCTTCTATTGCTTCATCGTATTTGCCTTCATAATATAAATATTCTGCATTATTTTTAGTTATGTTAACTTCTTCTACAGTTGTAAAACTCTTTATTCCTAATATCATAACAAGAACAAAAAAACAAGAAACTCCTATTACAACAATAGGCTCTACATAAGGATTTTTATCGTTTGCTTTTTTGTAAATAGTTTTTACTTTACCACTTGTCCTATTAACTCCATTTATAATTGGTTTAAATATCTTTCCTAGCTTTCCAAAAAACGATTTCAAAGGCTTTCTTATAGTAGAAAAAAGCTTTTCTATTCTTTTCATAACTTCCTCCACCTTTTTATTTTATCTACATATTAATAACATAATATACATTTTATCAGATATTTTTAATATTTACAATTGAAATATTTACAAATTTTCCCCTATAGTTAAGTTTCATTTTAAATATATTTAAAACAAACAAAAATTTTTAAATATATTTAAATTTATATTTAAGTCAATTTTAAAAAGCTAATAACATTTATCGTTATTAGCTTTTCTATTCAAATACTAGATTTAATTTATACTTTTTAATTTTTCTTCTAATTTTGATACAGCCTTATACATTATAAATGCTATTACTGAAAGAATTACTATACTCATCATAACCATATCTAATTGTGATATTTGTCCACCATATACTATCAAGAACCCTAAACCCTCTCTTGCAACTAAGAACTCTCCCATAATAACGCCTACCCATGATAATCCGACATTTATTTTAAGTGCTGAAATTAACACTTGAATATTAGCTGGGAATATAAGATATTTTAGTGTTTGAAACTTTGTTGCCTGAAGTGTCTGCATAAGCTTTAATTTACCTTTATCAACTTCATTAAAACCTGTTAAAACTGTAATTATAGTTGTTACTATGGAAATAAGGAGTGCTATAACTATTATAGCTGTAGTTCCATTTCCAACCCAAAATATTACTATTGGTGCGAGAGCAACCTTTGGTAATGCGTTTAAAACTACTAAGTATGGATCTAATACTTTTGAAGTGAAAGGCGATGCCCATAATATTATAGCTATTATTGTTCCAATCACCGTTCCTAACGTAAATCCTAATATAGTCTCATAGCAAGTTACCAGTATATGAGTTACTAAAGTTCCTTGTTTTGCAAAAGACATAAAGGAATCGACTATCCTAGACGGACTTGATGTTAAAAATGGATCTATCCATTTAAGTCTTGCTGCAATTTCCCAAAGAGCAATAAATATAACTAAAATAGCTATTCTAAAGACAGCTATTTTTATTCTATCTCTTTTTACTTTTTTTATATATTTTTCATGTTCCTTACTCATTTACCTTGTCAATCTCCTTCCATAATAAATTAAAGTACTCATTAAATTCTGGTTCTTTTCTTCTTTGAAATGGAGTTGCTTCAGTATTTTTGAAATCTATCTTTATATCTAACTTTAACTTTGCTGGTCTTTTAGTAAGCATTATTATTCTATCAGAAGTTGCAATTGCTTCACCTAAATCGTGAGTAACCATTATTGCTGTTTTTCCTTCTTTTTTTATTATTCCTTTCACATCATCGCAAACTTTAAGTCTTGTTTGATAATCTAAGGCTGAAAAAGGTTCATCTAAAAGCAGCACATCTGGATTTAAAGCAAGAGTTCTTATTAATGCTACTCTTTGTCTCATACCTCCTGAAAGTTCACTTGGTTTATGCTCTTTAAATTTTGCTAATTGATAGTTTCTTAAAAGCTCATCTGCTCTTTTTCTATTTTCCTCATTATCTAATCCTTTAATTTTTAAACCTAATAAGACATTACTCCAAACTGAAAGCCATTCAAACAAATAGTCCTTTTGAAACATATAACCCATTTTATCTAATCTATTATCAACATTTTTATCATTATAAACAATTTCTCCCCCTGAAGGTTTTAAAAGACCACTTAATATATTTAATAATGTTGATTTTCCACAACCTGAGGGCCCTATTATACTAACAAAATCTCCCTTTTCTATTGAAAAATTCAAATCTTCTATGGCATTAGTTTCTCCCTTTAAAGAATGATAAATTAAACTAATATTTGATATATCTATTAAACTCAAATTTATACCTCCCTTCTAGTTTATGTAAATATCTATAGAAAGAAGTTTGTTAGCTAGCCCTAGTTCTCTAGAGCTAGCATTTGAAGATTTATTTAGATTTCATAGCTTTTTCTGCAAAATCATTATTAACTATCTTTTCAAATGATGGTCTATTTGGTAATAAAGTTTTATCATAACTCTCTATAACATCCATTAATCTAGTTAAATCCTCTTCTTCTATTGACGGCTTAATTGCTATAGCATTTATTTCCTTATAATTTTTAACAACTAAAATTATTATATCCTTATCTGTTCCTGGGAAAAATGAAGCTATTGATTCAGCTACTTCTTCATTACTATGTGTTTCTACCCATTTCTGACCTTTATAAATTGCATTAGTAAACTTTTGTATTATCTCTGGATTTTTATCCATATATGATTTAGTTGAGAAGAAGCAAGTATAAGGTAAATCTCCTACTGCTTTTCCTATTGATGCTATTACCTTTCCACTACCTTCTTTTTCAAGCATTGAAGCTGTTGGTTCAAATAGTGTTACATATTTACCTGTCCCAGCTTTAAATGCCCCTGCTGTAGCTGTAAAGTCTATATTAGTTACTAGATTAACATCTGTTTTAGGGTCTATACCATTTTGTCTTAATACATATTCAAAAGCCATTTGAGGTACTCCACCTGGTCTACCTCCTATAATTTCTGCTCCCTTTAAGTTTTTCCAATCAAAACTTTCTTCTACTTCTCTACCAACTAAAAAGGCTCCATCTGTTTGTGTTAATTGAGCAAAAAGCACTGGATAGTCTTCTCTTCCTTGGTTATTAATATAAATTGTTTGTTCTGGTCCACAAAATCCTATGTCTGCATTTTTACTTAAAACTTGTTGCATTGTCTTATCTGCACCTTGGCCTGTTGATAAGTCTATCACTAACCCCTCTTCTTCAAAAAATCCTTCATTTATGGCAACATACATTGGTGCATAAAAAACAGAACGAACAACTTCATTTAATCTAACCTTTGTTAATTCTTTTTCTATAGGTTCCTTATCTTTCGCACATGAAATAAAATTAAATGTGGTTATTCCTATTAACGCTACTAATGATGCAATTTTAATTAACTTATTTTTCATTTCCCCTCCTAAAATCTACATTCTAATTCTAATCATTACTATGCTTTATAGTATGAAATTGACTCTAATTTTGTTAAAAAATAAGACTTTTTAATTTTTAATTTACTTTATACTATATTTATGTCTTTAATAAATAAATTTTAAAGTAAAGCTTACCACATCATTTACTTATTTAATCAATAGTGATAAATTATTAATTGGATTACTAAGGAGGTCTTAAAATGAAAATATTTAGAGAAGCTATAATAGTACTTGGCATTTATTTGCTTGGAGAGATAATTTCTCGATGGTTCTCTTTGCCTATACCAGGTAATATTTTAGGAATGTTAATATTGTTAGTTTTATTATGTACTAAAGTAATAAAGGTTGAAAAAGTTGAAAATATATCTGATTTCTTTTTGGATCATTTGGCATTTTTCTTTATTCCAGCAGGTGTAGGATTATTAAACTCATTCACATCTATTAAGGATAGTTTACTTTTAATAATATTACTTTGTGTAGTTACTACAGCTATTGTAATAGTAACTACAGGATTAATTGTTCAATTTATTATGAATTTACAAAGGAAAAATATTAAGAAAGGATCTGAATCAAAATAATGAATATTTTAACTGAAAATATATTATTCGGAGTAGTAATTTCACTAATAGCATTCGAAATTGGTCTATTTGTTTACAAGAAAACTAAATTTCCACTATTTAATCCACTTTTAATAGCTATTGCTATAGTTATAGGATTTTTAATAGTATTTAACATAGATTTTGAATCATACAATAAAGGCGGACAGTTTATAAATATGTTCTTAGGCCCTGCTACAGTGGTACTTGCAGTTCCTTTATACAAGCAATTGCAACTATTAAAGAAGCATCTGCTTCCAATTTTTACTGGGGTTCTAATAGGAAGCAGTATAGGCATAATATCAGTACTGATATTATGTTCTGTATTCGGTGTAGAGAATGTTATTACTATATCATTACTTTCAAAATCAGTAACAACACCTATAGGTATAGAAATAACAAACCAACTTGGCGGCTTAGCTCCTGTAACTGTTTTATCTATAATTTTATCAGGAATAATAGGTGCTATTATAGGTCCTATATTATGCAAATTCTTTAAAATTAAAGACAAAGTAGCTATTGGAATTGCATTAGGGACAGCCTCTCATGCCATTGGAACAACAAAAGCTTTAGAATTTGGTGAAACTGAAGGAGCAATGAGCTCTCTTTCAATTGGAATTGCTGGTATAATGACAGTATTTCTGGCTCCTGCCTTTTATAGTTTATTTTTAATGTTTATAAAATAAAGAATTAAAAAATAAAATTCAAAAATTAGTACAGTTATACAATTTAACTTTACTAATTTTTGAATTTTTATTTATCTTAAAATGGCAATACATAATAAATATAAAAATATAATTTCCTAAATAGTAAAAAACATTCTAAATACGTAAGTTACCACATATGTTAAATTTATTACCCAAATTATTGAATTATTATTGATTTTTTATTTTTAATAGCTTTGTATTTAGAAGTGTTATATTAGAATTATTTAGCACTCTTGCTGTATTCTTTCTAGTATATGCTTCTAATTTAAACATAAACTCATCAGGATTTATTTCTTTATCATTAACCATCTTTAGTCCCTTTTCCCAAGAAGCTGTTAATGATGGATTTAAAAGTGACGGTATCGATGCATTTATAGCTTCATAGATCATTTCTCCAAGCTCTGTTGGTGTTATAATTTGTGTTTTCTTATTTGATTGAATATACTCTATATTTATTAACTTTTTAAGTATTTCTGCTCTTGTAGCTGATGTACCTATTCCAGCTCCCTTTATATGCTCTCTTAACTCTTCATCCTCTATTAATTTACCT
The DNA here is from genome assembly GCF_046581255.1 of Clostridium sp. MB05. Classification (NCBI taxonomy): domain Bacteria; kingdom Bacillati; phylum Bacillota; class Clostridia; order Eubacteriales; family Clostridiaceae; genus Clostridium; species Clostridium sp. MB05. Next base: position 2,905,267 of record NZ_CP174370.1, read on the forward strand.
GCATTTTCCATAGCTATTATCATAGAACCTGTTGTAAATCTCTTTGGAGGCGAAGTTTCACCTTCTTTTATTTCTAAATCCTTAATGTTTAACTTTATTCCTTTTCTTATGTTTTCTGGAAAAGCTTCTTGATCCTCTTCCTTTTCATTTCCAACTACAATTAAATATCCTTTATCTATACATATTTTTTTATTTAAAATAAAATTTTCATTTCCAACTCCAATTGTTACAGACATTTTATTGTATTGTGCTGGTGGATAAAAAATCGCTAGAAATCTTCTAAGTATAAGATAGTACACCTGTTTATCTAAATTTCCTAATTTAGATAGAGTATCTTTTCCTTCTCCTGTTGGTATAATAGCATAGTGATCTGTAATCTTGCTATCATCAACGTACTTACTTTTCATTATAGATTTTGAATAATCTTTTTCTAATATTTTTTCTGCAATACTAGTTAATTCTTCTGTAATAGGCATATTTTTAAGTTTTATTATGTTACTCTTTATCCCCTTTGCTACTGCAGTAGATAATACTCTAGCATCAGTTCTTGGATATGTAACCATCTTTTTTTCATAAAGCCCTTGAACTATTTTTAATGTTTCATCTGGACTTATTTTAAACCTTTTTGTGCACTCATTTTGAAGTTCCGCTAAATTATATAAAAGCGGTGCATTCTTTTTCTCTTTTGTTTTCTTTACTTCTTTAACTACTCCAAAACCTATATCTCTTAACTCCTTAATTAAAACTTCTGCATCATCTTTCTTTTTAAAGCCAACCTCATTATAAAGCTTAGGTGATTCAAAATAGTTCGATCCTTCAATAGCTTTCCAATCACCCTTTATTATTGCCTCATCCTTTTCTTTTAAAAACTCTCCTGAAACTTTATAAAAGGATGTTTTTTTAAAATTTCTTATTTCTCTTTCTTTATCTACTACCATTCCAAGAACGCATGTCATAACTCTTCCAACTGCAACAACTACATTTTTATCTTTTTTTAAAGCATTAGCTAATGTTTTTCCGTACATAAGAGTTAATAACCTTGAAAAATTAATACCAAATATATAATCTTCTTTTGCTCTTAAATATGCTGAGTGTGCTAATGAATCGTACTCTGATAAGGGTTTTGCTTCCTTTATTCCTCTTTTAACCTCTTCTTCTGTTTGAGAGTCAATCCAAACTCTTTTTTTTATTTTATTTGGGTTTCCAGCCATATCATCTACTAACCTATATATGTATTCTCCTTCTCTCCCTGAGTCTGTACATACATATATGCTATCTACATCTTCTCTATTCATTAAATTACTAACAATATTAAATTGATTTGAAGCTGAAGATATAACCTCGTATTTATATTCTCTAGGCAAAAAAGGCAAATCTCTTAAGTTCCAAAATTTTAGCTTCTCATCATAAACTTCTGGATAACTCATAGTAACCATATGTCCAACACACCATGTAAAAATACTTTTTTCTCCCTCTATATATCCATTATTTCTTTTCCCATTAACATTAAGTAGCTTTACAAAATCCATAGCTACTGATGGTTTTTCTGCTACAAATAAAGCTTTCCCCATAGAAACTTCCTTTCTAAATAAAATAAACCTTCGAAAGAAGGCTTATTTTTATTATACTACATATTAATTTACATTTCATTAAGTAACCAGATAAAATAATTTAAAATCCCTGCAAAAACGAGCCATATAATGTATGGAATTAATAATATTGCAGCAACTTTATCAACTCTTATAAATTTAATAAAAGTTACTACTACTAGTACAAATAATAGTAGTATCCATAAGAATGAAATTCCATATAATCTAAAAGTAAAAAATATAAAAGACCACATAAAATTAACTATAAGCTGAACTAAATAAAAAAAGTATGCACCTTTATCATCAACACCTTGCTTATTTCTCATGTATATTCTATATGCAGCTATTCCCATTAGTATATACAATATAGCCCATACTATTGGAAACAATATTGCTGGTGGCGAAAATATAGATTTATTTAGTGTTTCATATGTAGCAATAGAATTTCTATTTATATAAGCAACTATAAATCCTCCGCCCAATGGAATTAATATATTAATTATAAGTGGAATTAATTTAAATTCTCCATTAACTTTAAATATATTAAAGCTTTTTCTTTTTCTTACATCTTTTTTCTTTTTTACTTTCTTAGGATTATTTACAAGTTTTTTATTATTAGAATTTTCTTTATTTTTCATGTAATGCACCTCTATAAAATATTTATTATTATATATGCATTAATATTAATATTTATGTAGTTAAAAATATATGTCCGAAAATTCTATATTCACCTTTTCTTGTAACTCATTTATTTCAACATTATTATTAATATAATTACTCTTTCTCCTAATATTATCTTTATATGGAAAGGTTATTTTAAATATGTTTCCATATTTTTTACCCGCAGCTATTGTAATTTCGCCCTCATGCAATTCAACTAATCCCTTTGTTAGAAACAATCCAAGACCACTACCTTCCGAAGGTCTGTTTAATGATGTATTTACTTTTGTAAATTTATCAAAAATAACCTTTCTTTTATCTTCTGGAATTGCTTCTGCATCATTCATAACTTCTATTACTATATTCTTTTTATCATCTATTCTTAAAATTACATATATATTACCTTTGTACTTCCCATATTTTAGAGAATTGGATAATATATTTAACATTATTCTTTCAACACAGTTTTTATCACAATAAAAATATATTTCTTCATATTGTGGATCAAAGGTTAATTTAGTTTCTTTAAACTCCATATAAAAATTGCATGATAAAACAACATTTTCTATTATATCTACAATATTATACACCTTTTTATCTACATCTAAATATCCTTCTGAAAGTTTATTACTATCCATAAAGTTATTTATTGTTCTAATTAATCTTAAACAATTTTGTTTTATAACATTATTGTTTCTATTTATTTTTTCTATCTCACATTTTTTTAAATATATATCGTTTAACTGAAGTGCAGAGTATATAACATTTATAGGTGTTCTAAGCTCATGAGAAATATTTGAATAAAATTCTTCTTTAATATTTTCATCATTTATTGTCTTTTCAAGTTTAACTATTTCTTCTCTTTGCTTTATTATTTCTGTTACATCATTAAACATTAATATTTTTTTGTTATTATAAATCTTTACTAAATCAATTTCTAGTTCTTTTATTTCTCCATTCTCATTAACAACACTAATTTGCGCAGTAAATTCGTTTACTTCATCATCAACTGAATACTCCTCTTCAGTAATTTTACTTAGTATATTATTTAATCTTAATTTATCTTTATCATATATTATTCCACCTGGTGTATTATAGTGTAACTCTCCACTGTAATTAGAATACATAAGAATATCATCTTCAAAAACTAATACTCCATCTGAAAAGGCTTGGACTACATCATAGTATTTCTTTTCACTCTTTTCTAAAAGTAGGTTTAATTCTTTTAATTCTTTTTCTCTTCGCTTTAAACTTTTATTTAAATTAATTTTTATTTTTTTTGCTCTATTTAAATTTTCATATGCACCTTCATATGAATTATACAAAAGAGCTTCTTCTACTTTATCATAAACAAAAAAATATGATGATAATTTAATTATCCATACAAAAAACCAAAGATCTTTGTCTAAAATGGCTGTTAATAGGATAAAACAATTACTTAATACTATAAATAAACTAGCATGTATAACCCACTTATATCTTATATCTATATTCATCTTATTATATATATATATTATTAAAAATAATAATATAATCATTATTATCCCATTAATAATAATCGGCTTATCAAATATATAAATACTTTCTCTAATATTTAAAAAATCACATGAACTTTCTATAATAGCAAAAATTATAGGTATAACTAGAATAAATACTATATTTTGAACCTTTGGAGAGTATTTTTTCTTAAATAATATAATACTTGATATTATATTTATAATCTCCAAATATGTTATTAGTTGAATAAAATTTAAAGTCATACTAATTTTGTGATTATTAAACATCTGCTCTAATTCTATAAATCTTACAATAGCTATATAAAAATACCCAATTCCCATATATCTTATTATTCCTAAATCTTTATTATTAATTTTAATAATGCTTATTATAAATATTAGGACAGATATTGAAAAACATAGTATTCTTGTTACAAAAGCATATTCATCCACCATTTCAAAAGATAAGTTAATAATAGTTAATACCAAAAGTACAGGTATAAATATATTAGACATTACACCTTTATGCCTATAATCTGTTTTCTTACTTAACATTTATTATTCAATCACCCTTCATTTATTGAACTTGATAGTGAAAATAGTTCCTTTTCCTAAATCACTCATTATTTCTATATTACCATTTTGAGCTTTTATTAAATTATAAACAACAAAAAGTCCTACTCCAAATCCACTACTATTACTATCTTTAGATCTTGATTCCTTTTCATACTTATTAAAAGCTCTTTTAGCGAAATTTTTGTTCATTCCTATACCAGTATCCCCAACTTTAATTAAAACTCCATCTTTAGTATTTTTAATATTTATAAAGAAAGTTCCTCCTTCATCAGTGAATTTTAACGAGTTTGCTACTAGATTCAATATAACTCTTTGCATCATTTCTTTATCAAAGCAGATAAAAATTTCTTCTTCATCTGTATCAAAAAGTACATTAAGTCCATTATTTTTAATATAAGGTGAAAGTGAAAATAAATAATCTTCAACAAATTCTACTATATTATCTAAAACTAGATTTGCTTCTAAGTTTTCTGAATCTATTTTACTAATATCTATAAGATTATTGGTAAGCTTGGTAAGTATAAAACAGTTTTGCTTACTTATTTCATTATATGAACTTAACTTTTCAGTGTCATTATTCTCTATTAATATCTTTTCAAGCTGTATAGCAGAATATATAACATTTATAGGAACTTTTAAATCATGTGAAATATTAGATAAAAAGTTTTTCTTTATTTCTTCTTTCATTTTTATACTTTTCAACTCTTCTTTCATAGAAGCTATCTTTATTTCCTCAGTCAAATCCTTCAGTAGTAATATACATTCTGTTTCTTCTTCATTCAAAGAAAAGAATCTTGCCTCTATCTTTTTATCATCCTTATCTATTGTCGTTGAATAAGGTTTTTTATTTATATCCCGAACAATTTTCCTTATATCACAATTAAAATTTATATAGTAATCTATTCTTCTGTTTACAACCTCTCTTAAATTATCTTTTCCTATTATGCTTAAAAACTTCTCATTACAATAGGATATTCTTAGATTATTATTTATAATTACTATTGGATTAGGTAAACACATTAAAAATTCTTTATATAAATTTTGTCTATTACTTAACTTCCTATAAGCATTCTCTAACTCATAGTTGTTATATATTATTTCTTTATTTAGTTCCTCTAACTTTTTATTTGTATTAATAGTTTCTTTAAATATAAAATTATAATTTTCTTTTGTTATATTCACTATAATGGCAAATATTGAGCTTACGAAAATAATTAACCTTACAATACTTATTGAATCAGTTATTATATATAATTTCATATAATTTCCAAGTACCCTAGCAATAAAACTTATAGCTGCCATATTTACATTTAATTTAAATAAGTCTATTTTACTTTCAGAGAAAAAGTTGAATGTATCTAAGTATCTATATATATTTATTAAAAATATTCCCGTAATTGTAATATATAGATAGTATATCCAAGTAGCATCTACTACATTGTTTATAAAGGTAATAGATAAAACTACTCCAAATAAAATCAAATATTCAAAATAAACATCACTATTATTTTCAATATTTCTGTATTTAGCTATCATATAATACATCATTATTATATTTAGCAAATAAAATTCACTGCTCTGGCCATATCCAATTCTGCTTAAAAATATCTTTATTTCTTGAAATTGGTATTTCGGAGTTAAAAAAATAATAGAAATTATACAAATTGTAAATAGAAATATTTGAATTACTCCGTATATCTCTCTTTTACTAATACTTTTTAAATGTATAGCAAACATAAGTAATATCATAATTATAATTAACTCAGCTGCGCTAATAAAGTCGTTAACAATTTTACTATCGTTTACTATAGCTATTTGAAGTAAACTAAATATAATTAAGCTTAGCAATATATATATAGCTAACCTTCTTTTTTCAATACAATAAATTTTTTCTCTAAAACTATTATAATCCACTATATTTTCCCTCATCTTTATATTATTACTACATAATTTTACATCATTTCCTTTTATATGTGAATAAGTTTAAAAATTTTTACGAATAAAATAAGTATATATATCTCTATAAGAAACATATATACTTATATATACTATTTATTATGTTCTTCTAGCCACTTTATAATGTCACTTATAACTTCATCTTTGTTATTTTCATTTAGCATTTCATGTCTTCCATCTTTATACATCTTATAGGTTAAATCTTTTACACCTATCTTTTTATATCCCTCATAAAGATTTTTTACTCCTTCTCCAAAATATCCGACCGGATCTCTATCTCCTGAAAAAATGTATATTGGTATATTTAATTCTTTAACCCTCTCCATATTTTCCACTTTATGAATATCCCATAAACCATTTATTAAGTCATAATAAAAATGAGATGGATATATAAATCCACAATAATCATCCTCTATATACTTATCTACTTCACTATCATTTGAACATAACCAATCAAAATTAGTTCTTGAATTTTTAACACTTTTATTAAATCCACCAAAAGATAATTTATCCATTAAAGTACTTCTTTTATTTTCTCCATTAAAAAGTATTTGTAGCTTAGATACTATTAACCCTGCTTTAGTAAATAATTTTGGTTTTCCATTACTTCCAGATAGTATAAGAGCATCTATAGAATCTCCATACATTTGTATATATCTTTGGCTCAAAAAGGATCCCATACTGTGTCCAAACAGTATTAATGATAACTCTTTATTTTCATTTCTGATAATATCATTAAATTGTTTTATATCTTCAAGCATTGAATAAAATTTATTTTCTCCATTTATAAATCCTAATTTATCAGTGCTTTCTACACTATGACCATGTCCATCATGATCATGAGCATAAACTATATACCCTTCGTCGACTAGCTTTTTAGCAAAATAATCATATCTCTCAGCCAATTCTGACATACCATGGGCTATTTGAATTATAGCTTTTGGTTTTTGAGAATTATTTATCCACTTATAGCAATTAATCTTTGCTCCAGCTTTATTCTTAAAAATAAAATTATCCATACTAATTCCTCCCATTTTTTACTTTATTATATTATCTTCTTTATATTTATAAGTGTCAAACATCAAGAAATTAATAAAATCTTATAATAACCTTGTTTTATATGTATATAAAGTTGTGATATACTATTCATAGTTAAAATCAAATTTATTTTTAATTATTGATTATCTGTTAATATTATTGTATATAATATTTGATAAGTATTATAGGGTGGTGAAGAAGATTAGTATTAAATCAATAGCAAGCATTATAGCTTCAAAAATTACAATTTTTCTAACAAAAACAATACTAAAAGGGGGAACAACCTTCCCTGGAAAAGTGGCCTTAAAAATAGATAAAAACATACTTTCTAAAGTATCAAAAGGCTATAAAGTAGTTTTAATTACAGGAACCAATGGTAAAACTACTACAACTAGTATGATTTATAACATAATAAAAGAATCTGGTAACAAAGTTATTACCAATAATACTGGAGCAAATCTTTTTTCTGGAATAGTCACAACTTTTATTGACAACTATAAATTCTTCAGTAAAGTTGAAAATTCTTATGCAGTTATTGAAGTTGATGAGGCTAATTTAAAATATGTAACTGAATATATTTCTCCGGAAATAATAACTGTAACAAACCTTTTTAGAGATCAACTAGATAGATATGGTGAAGTCTATACTACATTATCTAAGATATTGGAAGGAATTCAACTTTCTCCCAAAGCTACTTTAGTTTTAAATGGAGATGAATCTCTTTTAGGCAAATTAGATCTTCCAAATAAAACTGTATTTTATGGTTTTAATGCTAATATAGGAGATAATAAAGATATAGAAATAAATGCAGATGCAAAGTTTTGTAAGTTCTGCAAGTCTCCTTACGAATATAACCATATTACTTACAACCATTTAGGTGACTTCTACTGTACAGGTTGTGGATTTAAAAGAGCTTCTTTAAAATATGCTGTAGATGATGTATTAGAACTAACTCCTGATAGCTCAACAGTAAAATTTAATGATCTAGATATTACTATAAGTCAGTCTGGTGTTTATAACATTTATAATGGCCTTTGTGCTTATTCTGTAACTAAAGAAATTGGTGTAAATGATGAAGCAATAAAGAAATCTCTACAAAATCAAGATTCTAGCTTTGGAAGACAAGAAGCTTTAAACATAGATGGTAAAGATGTAAAGATTATTTTAGTTAAAAATCCTGCTGGATATAATCAAGCTTTAGATACGCTTTGTTTAAACAAAGATTCCTTTGCAGCAGCATTCCTTTTAAATGATAATTATGCTGATGGTACTGATGTTTCTTGGATATGGGATGTTGATTTTGAAAAGCTACATAATCTTAGTATTGAAGAAATATTTATATCTGGTTTAAGATGTTATGACATGGCTGTTAGACTAAAAGTTGCTGGTTTAAATAAAGATAAGTTTATAATTGAAGAAACCTTTGAAGACTTAACAGAAAAGATTAAAAATAGTAAAAATGATAAGATTTACGTTCTTGCTACATATACTGCTATGATTAATTTTAGAAAATATCTTCATTCAAAAGGTTACATCAAAAAACTTTGGTAAAGAGGGAGGCTTATAAATGGAATTAAATATTTGTCATCTTTATCCTGATTTACTTAATGTTTATGGTGATGTTGGTAACATTTTGATACTTAAACATAGAGCAGAACAAAGAGGGATAAAAGTTAATATAATTAATACATCGCTAAATGATAATTTTGATGCTGAAAATGCAGATATTTTATTTTTCGGTGGCGGACAAGATTTTGAACAATCAATAGTTTCTAATGATTTAAAAACTATAAAAAAACCAAGCTTACAAAAATATATAGAGGATGAAAAAGTTGTAATCGCCATTTGTGGTGGATATCAATTACTTGGAAAATACTATATAGCTCCAAATGGAGAAAAAATAGAAGGTCTTGGTATACTAGATATATATACTGAGGGTGGAGATACTCGTTTCATAGGAAATACAGTTATATATAACGAAGAGTTTAATGAAACATATGTAGGTTTTGAAAATCACTCTGGCCGAACTTACACTAATGGTTTAAAGCCTCTAGGTAAATGCATCCATGGATATGGTAACAATGGTGAAGATGGAAATGAAGGTTGCATATACAAAAATACATTTTGTAGCTATTTCCATGGATCCCTACTATCTAAGAATCCTGATTTAGCTGATAGATTCTTAACTTTAGCTTTATCTAAAAAATATGGATATATAACTCTAGAACCGATTAATGATGACCTAGAACTAAAAGCTAAAGAAGTAATTATAAAAAAGTTAGATAATAAAAAATAAAAATAAGACAAATTATTATTTGGAAGAATAATGATTTGTCTTATTTTTTTATTTCTATTTATTCAAAACCTTTATATCTTTTAGATAATTAATTTCCCATTCTTCAATTTCATTCAAGGTTTTAAAAGTATATCCTTTATTTTTATAAAAACTTATTATGTCTTGAAGTGCTTCTACAGTAGTGGATTTCCCTCCTAAATCATGCATTAAAACTACTTCTACATTATATAGCCCACCTTCATCTCGTATTCGTGATTTTATAAAATCTGCTGAAGTTTCTGATAGCTCAGCATCACCAGATGCTACTGTCCAATCTATATAATAATCACCATTATTTATTATAGTATTCTTTATATTAGTTAATACATTGGCATTAGAAACAGTATTATCAGAACCACCCGGTAATCTTATAAAGTTTAAATTTTTCTTACCTACTGTATCTTCTATAATAGATTTGCACTTATTTAAATCTTCAAAATATTTTTCTTCACTTTTATATAATGTAGCATAATGATGTATATTACAATGTGGCATTATGCACATACCATTTTCATCTAAAGACTTTAAAACATATGGATATATACCTGCATAATCACCTACTATAAAAAAAGTACCTTTTACTTCGTTATTATTTAATACACTAATTAATCCCTTAGTTATATTTGCTGATGGCCCATCATCAAAAGTTAAATATACAGTTTTTCTATTATTCTCTGCATACAATGCAGAAACTGGGATATAATTCATATTATTAAAGAATATAAGCATTATGAAAAAATTAAAATATTTGTTAAACTTTTTGATATTAACCACCTCCTACTTATATTCCTATTTTGTTCAATTACTAAATTTATATTATATGTAAATTAAACCACTTAATAAACCTTCTTTATGTTGTGATTATATAAAGTAGATGTTATACTTTAAAGTATGTGTATAAAGCATATACTTAATAATGTGCTAAATTAAATGAATACATATATTAAAATCTTTAGAAATGGGGAGATGAAATTGAAAAGAAAAAATTTATTAAAATCACTGGCGGTTGCTCTTTCTATTTCATTATTAGCTCCTTTTGCTAATAAAGTTAGTGCACAAGAGACAAATATTCAAGCTCCAGAAATTATTGGAGAAGCTGCTGTAACTATGGATATTAACACAGGTGAAGTAATTTATTCAAAGAACGCTGATTTAAAGTTATCACCAGCAAGTACAACTAAGCTTATGACTTCTCTACTTTTTGCAGAAAACAAGTCAAAATCTGATTATTTAACTTTTAGTGATACAGTTTTAAAAGTTACTGAAACATCAATTAACTATTATAAAAAACTGAATCCTGGTGATAAAATTTCTGCAGAAGATACAATGAAAGCTGTAATGATATTCTCTGCAAATGATACTGCTTATTTAATGGCTGAATCAGTAGGTGGAACAGTAGATAACTTTGTCACTATGATGAATGAAAAAGCTAAGGAGTTAGGTCTTAAAGATACTCATTTTGTCAATCCTTCTGGATTAGAAATTGATCCTCTAAACCCAAACAATAAAGATATAAATCAAACTACAGCATACGATTTAGCTCAAATAGGTATTGCTGCTTTTAAAAATGATTGGGTTAGAGAAACTATGGCACCTAAAACTGGTCAAATTACTGTAAATCTTGCAGGGTCTCCAGTAATAATTGAATCTAGGAACAAAGTTCTTGGTAAAAATGGTAATATAGGTGGTAAAACTGGTACAGAAGATTTAGCAGGACATTGCTTTGTTGGTTTCTATGAAAAAGATGGAAGAGACTTAGTTACTGTAGTTTTAAAATCTGAATATGGTGCAACTGGACTTAATGTATTCGAAGATACTGAAAAAATAGCTAACTATGGATTTTTAGCACAAAAAGAAGTATATAAAAATGCTGGAGATGAAGTTGGTAGTATAGATTTATCTTATAAAGCATTTAAATTTTTTGGTCCTGAAAAACAAATTAAGGCTCCTATAGTTGTAAAAGAAGATGTAGAATATTACAAAAATGATTTTAACGATAAAAACGCTCTAATTTCTTATAATGGTGATGTAAAAGATGCTTGGAAGTTAAGTGGTGATAAGGAAGTTAAATTAACTTTCTCTACTCCAGGTCATACTGAAGAGATATCTGGGATTATAAAAGTTTCTGCTTTAGAACTTATTAAAACAAATTTACCTATATATTTATTATCATTATTAATAATTGTTGTTATATTAGTTTTAATAATATTTATAGTTAAAATTATAAATATGAAAAAGAGAAGAAGAAGAAGATACTATTATTAAAATAAAAGGTAGATTAAATCTGCCTTTTATTATTTATTCTTTAGGAAATTATAAAAAGATTCCCCTGTGAATAACTTTTTATAATTTCCTTCCTTCAGTTTATAAGTGGGCATATGTAAGTTTATGTTGACTTGGAGCGGAGCGACGGAATAAGTAAACTTACATATGTCCACTTTTTTATTTAAAATCTTGTTTATATAAATAATTATAAATATATGCTATAATCCTAAAGAAAATATTTTAAAGGGGAGATACTATTGAATAAAACTGATTTTAAAGGTAGTGTTGTTTTAAATCCTGTTCCAGTTGTACTAATTACTTCAAGAAATAAAGATGGTAAAGATAATGTATTTACAGTTGGTTGGACTGGAACTATATGTACCAAACCTCCAATGCTTTCTATATCAATTAGACCTGAAAGATTATCTTATGAATATATATCAGAGACAAAAGAATTTATCGTTAATATGCCTTCTTCTAAAATGGTTAAAGCTGTTGATTATTGTGGAGTAAAGCCTGGTAGAAAGTTTGATAAAATAAAAGATATGGGCTTTACCATGAAAGAAGGTGCTAATGTTAACGTTCCTTACATAGATGAATGTCCTGTTGCTATAGAGTGTAAAGTAAAGGATATAATCAAACTTGGTACACATGATATGTTTATAGCTGAAGTTGTTGGTTCACATATAAATAACAATTTAATAGATGATAAAGGCAAAATCCATTTTGAAAAGGGTGATTTAATTTCCTATTGTCATGGGGAATACTTTAAACTTCCTCAAAATGCTATAGGCTCCTTTGGATTTTCTGTAGCTAAAAAGCCTAAAGAAAATAATAAGAAAACTTATTCAAATACAAGAAGCTCCAAGAAAAAAACTTTAAAACCTACTAGAAGAAAGTAAAAATTAAATGCTTTCCTTGACATAAATTAAAAATCTATCTATACTCTATAATGTTACAATTAATTAAATTGGGGGATTAAACTATGTTTATACTAACCTATAAAATTAAATTTGAAGAACTGGATGAAAAAATTGAAATATTACAAATAAATGATATCTTCAATGTATTTTATGAAAGTCCTTTGGAAATAACCACAGATGAATATGGTTATGGTTATTTAGAGAAACCTGTAGACACTATCGATATTAAAGTTGCCTATGAATTAGATGATGCTAATTTAACTTTATTTAAAGAAAATGTTTCATCACTTTTAGAAACAGATTGTATAAGTTTTGAAGAGGTAAATTATGATTATGAGAATTATGATTTACCTGCAGTTCATATAAATGATAACTGGGTTTTAGCCTCTCCTGATGAAGTTATAAATGATAAGAATAAACATAAAATCACTTTTATTTCTCAAGGTGCATTTGGTACTGGCTTACATGAAACAACAAAGGATTTACTAAATATAATCTTAACTAAAATTGATTTATGTAATAAAACAGTATTGGATATAGGAACTGGCTCAGGAATTTTATCAATTGCATCTGCAATTATAGGAGCAGCTAAAGTTACTGCACTAGATATAAGAGATGTAAAAGAAGAAGTTGAGTTAAATGCTTCATTAAATGGATTATATAATGTTGAAGTTTTAGTTGGTAATGCTTTGACTGAAGAAGTTGAGATTAAAGATAAATATGATTGGATTTATATAAATATAGGTGGAGAAGAAACTGAATTGTTTATGGATTTTATAAAAACCCATTTAAATAACAATGGTAATCTTCTTGTATCTGGATTAGTCGAGTGGAGTTTTGACAAAGTTAAAAGCATTGTAGAAAGCTACGGATTTGAATTAGAAAAAAAATATCAAACCAATGAGTGGATAACTGCTACATTTAAATAAAAGATGCACCAAAATAGGTGCATCTTTTATTTATTATATAAGTATTTATATATGTTATAATTTGCTTTTACTTTATCAACATATTTTTTAGTTTCTGGAAATGGTATATAATTTAAACTTTCTCCATCTGAAGAATACTCTTCATCACTTAGCCACTTATTAACATTCCCACTCCCACCATTATATGCTGCAAGAATTAAATCTAAATTATCAAATTCCTTTTCTAATGCTTTTAAATACCAACATCCCATTCTTATATTTAATTCTGGATCAAAAAGCATAGATGGCATAAAATAATTAATTCCTATTTCCTTTGCCGCCCACTGTCCTGTAGTATCCATTATTTGCATTAACCCTTTAGCCTCTCTTTTAGAAACTGCTTCTTTATTAAAATCACTCTCTGTTTTAATAACTGCTAATACAAGATATGGATCTATTTCATATTCCTCACTATACTTATTTACATACTCAGTATATTTGTAAGGATATACATAGTTTTTCATTATTAATGTTATTCCAAAGTAAGTAATTAATATTACAATTAGAATAGTTACTATACGCTTAAACTTCATTATTTTCTCCTTACTTACTAATTACCTTTAAAAATCCCATAACTTTATCTACCTGATTTTTAGTTTTTATTAAATCTCCATTATTATCAATAACAATATGAGCATATTCTTTTTTTCTATCTAATGATATTTGCGCATTTAATCTATTTATAGCTTCGTCCTTTGATAGCCTATCTCTATTTTTTAATCTAATTATTTGTGTATTGTTATCAACCCAAACTACGATTATATAATCCATATATTGATGAAGATTATTTTCTATTAAAGTTGGTGCATCAAGTATCACCATAGACTCTCCATTTTTCTCATATTCCTCTAAGCTTTTAAAAATTTCTTCTTTTATATATGGAATTATTATATCCTCGAATTTTTTTCTTTGCTTTGGAAACCTAAAAATATGATTTCCAAATTCCCTCCTTCTAAATTCCCCTCTCCAATCGAAAAAACCTGATCCAAATTCTATATTTATTTTATCTAGAATTTCAGGGTACTTAATAAGGACATCTCTAGATATTGTATCTGCATCAATTATTTTAAAGGCCTTATCACTAAGCATCTTTGAAACAGTACTCTTACCTGAACCAATTCCTCCTGTTAACCCTATTTTAATCATTTTCAGTTAAGCCCCCTTACTTAGCCTCATACCATGTTTTACCTATATTAATATCTACTTCAAGAGGCACTTTCATCTCCAAAACATTTTCCATTTCTTCTTTTACTATTTGTTTTACCTCTTCAAACTCTTTTTCTTTAACATTTAATATAAGTTCATCATGAACTTGTAATATTATTTTACTTTCTAATCCTTTTTCTCTTAGCTTATTATAAACCTTAACCATAGCTAATTTTATTATATCAGCTGCACTTCCTTGAATAGGTGCATTCATTGCCAATCTTTCTCCTAAAGCCTTAACAATTCTATTTGAAGACTTAATTTCTGGTATAAATCTTCTTCTATTTAAAATTGTTAACACATATCCTTTTTCTTTCGCTTCTTCAATTGCACTATCTAAATATCCTTTAATTTTAGGGTATCTATCAAAGTAAATCTCCATATATTCTGAAGCCTCTTTTTTAGTTATGTGTAAATCTTGAGAAAGACTAAAATCACTTATTCCATAAACTATTCCAAAGTTTACAGCCTTAGCTCTACTTCTCATTAATGATGTTACTTCATTTAATGGTACTTTAAATACTTCAGATGCTGTTTTTGTGTGTATATCACTATGATGATTAAACGCATCTATCATATTTTCATCCTTTGACATATCAGCAAGAACCCTTAATTCTATTTGTGAATAGTCACAAGATAATAAAATATCATTTTCCTCATTAGGTATAAATACCTTTCTTATTTCTCTTCCCATTTCATATTTTATAGGAATATTTTGAAGGTTAGGCTCTGTGCTTGATAATCTTCCTGTAGTAGTTACAGTTTGATTAAAACTAGAATGTATATGTCCATCATTATCTATAACATTCTTAAGGCCTTCCACATAAGTAGAATTAAGTTTTGTTATTTGTCTATAATAAGTTATTTTTGGTATTATTTCATGCTTATCTTGAAGTTTTTCTAAAACCTCTGCATTAGTTGAGTATCCTGTTTTTGTTTTCTTAATTACAGGTAAATCTAACTTTTCAAAAAGTATTTTTCCTAATTGCTTTGGAGAATTTATATTAAACTCCTCTTCTGATAAAGCGAAAATTTCTTTTTCTGTTCTAGTAATCTCCTCTTTAAATTTAACTGCTAAATCATCCAGCATATTTTTATTTATATTAAATCCTAAAGATTCCATTGAAGAAAGAACAAATATTAATGGGTGTTCAACTTCATAATAAAGTTCATCCATTTTTTCTTCTTGAATCTTTTTCTTTAATAACTCATAAATATCTTTTAGCTTAAAGTTTATCTTTCCTTCTAATAATTCTTTATCACCACTTATGTCTTGACCTAAATATTCATTTATTAATATTAACAAATCATATGATGACCTTGCTGAGTCTATTAAGTAAGCAGCTATTGCAGTATCAAACTCAAACCCCTTTGTAACAATGCCCATTTTATTTAATATGGTAACTAAAGACTTTCCATCATGAATTACTTTTTTTAGGGATTCATTTTCCATAATTTCTTTTAAAGCTAAACAAGCTTCATTAGAATTAGAATTTTGAACTTCTTTAAAATCAACTAAATATACTTTACCATCGTTTGATAAATAAAAGTTCTTTAATTCTATTTCTGAATATTTTCCACTATTTATTGATTCATAAGTAATATAGCATATATCTTTTAAGACTTTTGATAAATCCATTAACTCTTTAGAATCTTTAATTGTAATTAAATCTAACTCTTCTTCTTCTATGTTTAGCTCTTCATTACTTTCAGGAAGTTTATCTAACATTGACTTCATTTGAAGTTTGAAAAATAATTTTCTTAATCCATCTTTATCGTAAGATTCTTGACTTTTTATCTCTTCTAAGTCGAACTCTATAGGCACTTCTGTAATTATGGTAGCTAACTTTTTGCTAAATATAGCTTGCTCTCTAAAATTCTCTAGATTTTCTTTTAATTTTTTCCCACTAATATTATCTATATTCTTTAATACTTCTTCTACAGAACCATAAGTTTGAATTAATTTATAAGCAGTCTTTTCTCCAACTCCTGGAACTCCAGGTATATTGTCTGACTTATCACCCATAAGACCCTTAACATCTATAAATTGAGTTGGTGTAACTCCAAAGTCCTCAACAAATTTTTTATAATCATATATAGCTGTCTCAGTAACACCTTTTTTAGTTATTACCACGTGTATATTTTCTGAAGCTAATTGAAGTGCATCTTTATCTCCTGTAACTATGTAAACTTCAATTTCGTTTTTCTCAGCATATTTTGCAAGAGAACCTATTATATCATCAGCTTCAAATCCATCAATTTCATATTTACTTATAGCCAATAAACCTAAAAGTTCCTTTACAATAGGAAATTGTTCAGCTAGCTCTTGTGGCATTTTCTTTCTTCCAGCTTTATAATCTTCATATTCTTTATGTCTAAAAGTTGGTCCTTTTTTATCAAAAGCAGCAACTATATAATCAGGCTTTAACTCTTCCTTCATTTTAAATAGCATATTTGTAAACCCATAAACTGCATTTGTATGAATTCCATCTGTAGTTGTTAATTCTGGAACTGCATAAAATGCCCTATTTAAAAGTGAGTTAGAGTCTAAAATTAATAATCTTTCCATATCTTCCTCCAATTAAGGAATTAAATCCTTAAAGCTTTGTTTAATATAAATTATACTATTTTTACAATAACAAATCATTACATTTTAATTAATAAATAAATTTGTTTTCCTTATAAAAATCTCCACATTTCAATATATTAATTCATATATAAATATTAAAAAATACTTAAATCTAATTCTTCAGATAAATCTTTAATTGCATGTAGTCCTGATATACTATTTCCCTTTTCATCTAGAGATGGCCCATATATCCCTATTCCATATTTTCTTGGAGCAGCAGCAAGAATTCCTCCACCAACTCCTGACTTTGCTGGTATACCAACATGAACTGCAAATTCTCCTGATGCATCATACATTCCACATGTCACCATAATAGTTTTTACGATTCTACACACTTCTCTAGACATAATTCTTTCATTAGTCCAAGGTATAACCCCATCATTTGCAAGAACTGAAGCAAATCTAGCTAAATCCCTTGCAGATACTTCTATTGAACATTGTTTAAAATATAAATCTAATATTTCTTCTACATCTCCATCTAATATACCTGTGCTTTTCATAAAATATGCTAAAGACCTATTCCTATTTCCAGTTTCTTTTTCTGATAAATAGACTCTTTCATTTACATATATATCTTTATTGTTAGTTACAGTTCTTATAAATTCTAAAATCTTATCTAGCTTTTCATCAACTGTTTTTCCGTCTATTAAAGAAGTTGTTACAATTGCACCTGCATTTATCATTGGATTATATGGTCTTACTCTATCTCTAACTTCTAAGTTAACTATTGAATTGAAACCCATACCCGTAGGTTCTACATTTACCTTTTTAAAAACATTATGCCTTCCATTATCTTTAAGAGCTAAAATCAAAGTAACAACCTTTGATATACTTTGAATTGTAAACTTTGTATCACATTCTCCTGCATAATATTCTTTTCCATTTAAATCAACTATACATATTCCTAAATCATTAGGATTTGCTTCTAATAAAGCTGGAATGTATGATGCAAGCTTTCCATCTTTACCGTATTTTCTATTTTTATCAACTAATGTATTTAATAAATTAAACACTAATATCACCTCTTACTATCTTTAGATTATCCTACCTTTATAACTAAGTATTTCTATTATATTAATAATTATTATTATACACAAGGTAATTTATACCTCTATATTTTTAACTAGACTATTTTACTATATTATGTAAGAATAAATAGTATAAAATTAAAAAACTGAGGTGATTTTATGGATATGAAAAATATGTTACAAAAATATGCAATGTTAGCTGTGAAAAAAGGTGTTAACTTGCAAAAAGATCAAGTTTTACTTGTCAACTCACTAGTTGAATGCTCAGACTTTGCAAGAGCCATTGCTGAAGTTGCATACAAAGAAGGTGCAAAAGAGGTTATAGTTCATTATGCTGATCAAAAGCTACAAAGACTTAAGCTTGAGTATGCTTCTGTTGATACTTTAAAAGAAGTACCAAACTGGATATCTGAATCCTATAATTCTTATGCTAGAGAAGGATGTGCTGTTATATCTATCTCAGCTTTTGATCCTGATGCCTATAAAGGAATACCAATGGAAAAAATATCTATATTCCAAAAACATCGTCAACTAGCGTTAAGAGAGTACTACGATTATTCTATGGCAAATAAAATACGTTGGACTGTAGTATCTGCTCCTACTGAAGCGTGGGCATTAAAAGTATTTAATGATTCTAACTCTGAAGAAGCTATAGCTAAGCTTTGGGATGTTATATTTAATGTTGTTAGATTAGATAAAGAGGATCCAATTAAAGCTTGGGATGAACATAATAGCAATATAGACAAAAACTTAGAATTTTTAAATTCTAACAAGTTTGAAAAGCTTCACTTTAGAAACTCTAAGGGTACCGATTTAACTATAGAACTTCCTAAAGAACACATTTGGCTTGGTGGTTCAGAAAAATGTTCTTCTGGAATAGATTTTAATGCTAATATGCCAACTGAAGAGGTTTATACACTACCTAAAAAAGATGGAGTTAATGGTACTGTAGTGTCATCAAAACCTTTAAGCTATGGTGGAAACCTAATAAATAACTTCTCTCTTACTTTTAAAGATGGTAAAGTTGTTGACTTTACTGCTGAAGAAGGATTTGAATCTTTAAAAGAATTATTATCTAGTGATGAAGGAGCAAGTTATTTAGGCGAAGTTGCTTTAGTTCCATTTGATTCTCCTATTTCGAACTCTAACTTAATTTTTTACAATACCTTATTTGATGAAAATGCTGCTTGTCATTTAGCCTTTGGTAAAGCTTATCCAACTTGTATAGTTAATGGAGAAGATTTAAGCACAGAGGATTTATCTAAAAAAGGAGCTAACGACTCTATAATCCATGTAGACTTTATGGTTGGTACAGATGATTTAGATATATTAGGATATACTTCTGATAATACTGAAATTAAAATATTTACTTCTGGAAATTGGGCATTTTAATTTTACTAATATTTTAACTCTTTAACAAAAAAGCTTCAGTCAAAATTTTGACCGAAGCTTTTTTTATTCTTCTTCACCTTTGGAAATATTATTTCTTCTGTTTCTTCTTTCAATTTCCTCTTCTAATGCCCCTTTTATACCTTCCATCTTAGCTTTTATCTTCTTTCTTGCAGTAATTTTTTGAAAGAACAAAGCTACAGCAGATGAAAATGCGTAAATTTCTTGCTTTTCATTTAAAACTATCTCTGTAGAGTCTAAGTCTATTTCATTAAATATATACTTTGAAACATACTTATCATTATTTATTGTATTTGTTACTTCATATAATTTATTTTTCTCATACCCAGTTATACTAGTTACCATTTCTATCTTTTGTTTTCCTACATTTTTTATAACTTTCTTATAACTAACTTCTGTAGGATTTTTATCATTAAATTTAGGCATTTGCTTTTTATTTAAATCTATAAATACTTTGAATACCCTTTCTATAGGTTTATTAACTACAATACTTCTAGTGTAATCACTCATTTGAATCCCCCTCTTTATACCTTATATTAATAATATTATTACATTTTTTCTAATAAATTTCTATAAGAAAGTGGAAATATATAAGTTTACTTATTCCGTCTCTTCGCTCCAAGTCAACGTAAACTTATATATTTTCACTTGAAAACTGAAGAGAAGAAAGGAAAGCATAAAACAAATCTACTTTTTCACATTGAATTATTAAAATCCTTATATAGTTACATTTTCAAAACTTTAAATTTTTATACTTTCCTAATTATAAAAAAATAAAAGGATATTCTCCTTTTATTTTTTTATAGAAATTTTAATGTTTATCTTCAGATCTTGGCTTATTTTTTCCAAGCTTTCTAGATTCCTTAGAGTACCCAACTTCATCAGCTACTTCTACTTGCATTTTCTTTAATTCTGTCCTAGTTTTTTGCCCTGACTTCTTATTTTTCTTTGAATTTTTATTATTCTTATGTGCCATATAAAAACACCTCCTTGTCTTAAATATATTTTAAGCCAATTAACTGTTTTTATTCTAAGCAATATTTTAAAATTCAAGTTAATAATACTAGTATATTTTATTATTACAATTTAATTATTTTTATAAAATTTTTCTAATCTTTTTCTTATTTCTTTTATAAAATCATAAGAATTTGTAACTGTTATATTTTCTATGTTTGAAAGAATAGCTAAATCCTTTGTCATATATCCCTCATTAATAGTTTGCAGAGAAGCTTTTTCTAAATTATTTGCAAATTGAACTAATTCATCTATATTATCAAGTTCTCCTCTTTTCCTTAAAGCACCTGACCAAGCAAATATAGTTGCTATGGAGTTAGTAGAAGTTTCTTTGCCTTCTAGGTGATTATAATAATGTCTTTGCACAGTTCCATGTGCTGCTTCATATTCATAATAACCCTCTGGTGAAACTAATACTGATGTCATCATTGCAAGAGATCCAAAGGCTGTAGCAATCATATCACTCATTACATCACCATCATAATTCTTACATGCCCATATATACCCACCATTTGATTTAATGACCCTCGCTACTGCATCATCAATTAATGTATAAAAATACTCTATATTTAATTCTTTAAATTTATCTTTATATTCCTTATTAAATATTTCTTCAAAAATATCCTTAAAGGCGTGATCATACTTTTTAGAAATAGTATCTTTTGAAGAGAACCATAAATCTTGCTTTGTATCTATTGCAAAGTTAAAGCAACTTCTTGCAAAACTTTCTATAGATTTATTTAAGTTATGCATTCCAAGAACTACTCCATCTCCATTAAAATTATGAACAAGTTCTCTTTTTTCCTCTCCATTTTCATTAGTATAAACTAACTCAACTTTTCCTTTGCCTTCTATTTTCATTTCAACATCTTTATAAACATCTCCATAAGCATGTCTTGCAATTGTAATAGGCTCTGTCCATGTGCTTACATAAGGTTTAATAGAGTCTACTATTATAGGCGCTCTAAATACTGTTCCATCTAAGATAGCTCTTATAGTTCCATTTGGACTTTTCCACATTTCCTTTAAGTTATATTCTTTAACTCTTTCTGAATTTGCTGTAATAGTTGCACACTTTACTCCAACACCATATTTTTTTATTGCTTCTGCAGCTTCTACTGTAACACTATCATTAGTATTATTTCTATATTCTAATCCTAAATCATAATATTCTGACTTTAAATCTATAAATGGAGTTAAAAGCTCCTTCTTAATCATGCCCCATAGAACTCTTGTCATTTCATCCCCATCCATTTCAACTAATGGTGTTTTCATCTTTATTTTATTCATTTTTAGCCCCCCAAGTGTATAATTTAAAAGTAATTATACATTATAACCTTCTATTTTACAATTATATTTAAATATATAAAACTAATATAGTTCATAATGCAATAAAGGTATAGCAAAAATTGCTATACCTTTATAATCTTATTTTTTACTTAATAGTATTTATATATAGTTTTAGAATAAGAATGAAATAAGAGTTACAGCGAAAATTACTTGGCAAACCCCTACAGTACCTCCATAAAGCATTGCCTTTGGTCCTTCTTTTACTAAATCATTTATTTTCACTCTCATTCCTATACCTGCAAGGGCTATTATTTCAAAATTGCTACTAATCCATTTAAAACTAGATGATATAAATTGAGGTACTAGCCCTATAGTATATAATATACAAATTATAAAAAATCCATTAATAAACCATGGAATATTTATTCTTCTCTTTTTCTTTGATTTATTTTCAATTCTTTCTTCATTTTCACTTATTTTACTATTATTTTCTTGATTATTATTTTCTTTAGAAAAATCTATTCTTTCATAAACTAAAACAACTGCAACTAATAATATTATTCTTATTATTTTAAAAACAGTTGCTAATTTTACAACATCATCTGAAATAAATTTTGCAGAACCTATTACTTGTCCTACTGATTGTAGAATTCCTCCTATTAAAGCTGATGTGTGCAGTGCTTCATTATTATATAAAAAAGCTGTTAAAAAAGGCAATGAAATCATCATTATAGTTCCTATGACATTTACTATAGTTATTGCTATTACCTTATCAGAATCATCTGCATCAATAACAGGAGCTGTTGCACCTATAGCTGATGATCCACAAACAGCATTTCCTGATGCCATAAGTAAACAATACTTTCTATTAAATTTAAGTTTTCTCCCTATCCAATATGCTGCTGTAATTGTTAATGTCATTTGTATTATTATAAATATAAGTCCATTAAATCCAAGCTTTAATATTTCACTTAAGTTTAAATTGGCCCCCATAAGTACTATAGAATAGTTTAAAAGATCTTTTTCTGCAAACTTAGTTCCACTATCATATTTATTTCCTTTAAATATAGTATTTCCAACTAATATTCCAATAAATATGGCAAAAGTTGCAGCTCCTACTGTAGAAAATTTTTTACCTAACGCCTGAGAAATAATACCTATAACTAGACAAATTATTAATCCTGGCAATATACCTTTTACTTTTTTCACTATATGTTCACTCCTAAATATATAAATTAAATCATTTGTTTTCTAGACTAATTATAAATATTATTAATTAAAAGTTAAACTATTATTATTTTATTATTATGATAAGTAATTACTTATATATGAATATTTCTTCTTGGCATAATCTATAAATATTCTCATATTATTTGAAATAAATTTATCCTTATGCATTATAAAATATAAATCTCTCTCAATTTTTCCTTCCTCTAATCTGAAGTAAAATAATTTTCCAAGGTTTAAATTATCTTCTATTGCCCTATAAGATATGCACCCTACACCTAAGTTAGCTTCAACAGTTCTTTTTATTGCTTCTGTATTTCCTAGCTCTAAAAAGGTATTAAAGTTTATTTTATTCTTTTTTAAAAACATCTCTGTATGCTCTCTTGTTCCGCTCCCCTCTTCTCTCATTATAAATTTTTCCCTTTCTAAGGTTTTAGCTGAAACAACATTAAAATCTTTAAGTTTATTTTCATCACCACAAATAAATACTAATTCATCCTTCCAAGCAATTTCTTTATGTATTTCATCAGAGTGGACTTCTCCCTCTACATAGGCAAAATCTATTTTATTCTCAAGTATTAGCTTTTCAATGTTTTTTGTATTTTCAATTATAAGTGATATTTCTATATCTTTAAATTTGCTTGAAAAATCTTTAATTATATCTGGTAATATATAAATTCCTATAGTTGTACTTGCTCCAATTATTATTTTCCCTTTTTTATTATCTGCAAAATCCCTAATACTTTTTACACTTTCATCATATAAATTAAGTATTCTTCTAGTATAATTTAGAAATACTTCTCCTTCATGTGTTAAAAATAATTTCTTTCCTATTCTATCAAACAGCTTTACACCCAGCTCTGCTTCTAATTCGTTTATGCTCTGACTTATAGAAGGCTGGCTTATATACATTTCCTTTGCAACCCTTGTCATATTTAAGTATATAGCAGTTTCATAAAATATCTTAAGCTTCCTAAAATTCACAATATCCTCCCCTTATTATATAATAGAAGAACTCAGCAAATGCTGAGTTCTACAATATTATTTATTATTTACATCTTCATATTCTACATCAATTACTTCTCCAACAGAATCGTCAACTTTAGTTGAATAGTCATTACTAAAATTTGTTTGAGCTCCTGAATTGTAACTAGTACTTGATGCGCTTTTACCTTTTTTATTATTGATATATCCTTTTATTTTAAAGAAAATATATAAACCTAATATAATAGGTAGCACCCAAACTAAAAGTTGCACAGCTAAAACTGTTATTACTCCTACTAGTAAAACTGTACTAACTATGTATAATCCTGTCTTCAATCCATTACTCATAATAAATCTACCTCTTTTATTTAATATTGTTATTTTTCACTACATTAAAACTATTATACCATAGCAAAAAATTATTTTCAACAAGAGATAAAATTTATTTCTTTAAAAGGTTTATTATAACTCTTAATATTATTAAGATGTAGTTTTATCTTTTCTTGCAATCTTTGGTAGTATTAACCCTAATCCTAATAATACAAATGGTGTTATTACATTAAGTGATATTCTAAACCACCAATCCTTTGAGTATAGTTCTACTCCAGTTGGGAACATACCCATTATACAAGCAAAAGCTGTAAAGAAGAAGCACCATATACCAAAGCCTAGTGCAATTTTATTATTCTTTACAAATTTATAGTCTGACTTAAACTTATCTGAATACTTCTTAAGCATAATAAATGCTAAGAATACCCATAAGTATCTTAATGGCATAACTACTGAATTAAGCTTTAGTAACCAATCAAATAATGAATTCATATCTCCAATTCCTAAAGCTGGAACTATTATTAATATACCAACTAATATAGCTGTCATTATATATCCATTAATTGGAGCCCCATACTTATTAGTTTTAGTTAATTTTCTTGGTATATAATTTTCATCAGCATCTGCAATTAAAACTTTAAGCGGAGCATCTATTGAAAATACTAACGCTGAAATTTGAGCTAACATATTTGCAATAGCATATATTATTAATAAGAAATTACCTACACCGTAATATTCCCCTAACTTTTGAAATGCATAGTATTGTCCATTCATCATTAAGTCTTTTGGAATATTATTTGCATCAAACATCATTGACATAGCTATTGATCCAAGTAAAGCTGAAACTGCAACCATACCAGCTAATACAATCATTCCTTTTGGGAATTCCTTGCTTGGATTTTTCATGTTATTTACATATGGAGAGATTTTTTCTGCTCCACCAACTGCAAATACTAACATTGATAATGTTGTAAAATATGCAAAATTAAATTGTGGCATCATTGATTTAATAGTTATATTAGTAGTAGCAGGTTCTATACCTCTTATTGCAGGTGCTGCTACCATTAGTAATATATACAACATAGACATTACGAAAACTGAAGTACCTGCAATTGTTCCAATTTTCTTTAGTGATGTAACTCCTCTAGAAGCTATCCATAGGAATACTAAGAATACTGCTAATGTTAAGCCTTGTGCTACAAGTGTATTCATTCCTTTTATAAGAGTTCCATCTTGTTTTACAGCCCAACCAAGAGCTATTAAAACAGACTGAGGTTTTTGAGCTAAATAAGGTACATGCACAACCCAATAAGTCCAACCTGCAAAATATGCAAGAGTTGGTCCCATAGTTTGTTTAATCCATGTACTTACTCCACCTTTTCCATCTTTAAAGGTTGAGCCTAACTCTCCTACCATTAAAGCATAAGGTACAAAATATAAAGCGATTATTAATACCCATGATACAACTACGGTTAAGCCTTGTGTTGCAAAATTGTTAACTACGTTACCAAATCCCCAAACAGATACAAAGGCCATTAACGCAAGGTTATACCACCTAATTTTTTTAGCGTCTTCTCCCATAACGTGCCTCCTCAATTATTAAATTACAAAAAATTAATTCCTAATAATTTTATCAATCCCAATATGTTCTCACAATATTAAAATTTTTATACTAAATATAAATTTATTATTTTGATATTTTTTTAACACTTTATTGATAATATTTTATTTTTTAATGATTATTTATATTATATTCTTATAATATAGCAAAAATTCTTATGATGTTACAAATTCCCTCATTTTTATTTATAATATTAAAAAGCTTAAGAATATTTAATAGATTATTCCTAAGCTTTTATGCTTACAGATTTATATTATAAACTTTAAAACAAATACTACTCCAACTATCACTGTTGGTATAGTTATATCTTTATATTTACCTGTAAATAATTTAATTAATATGTATGAAACAACTCCGAATACTATTCCATCCGAAATACTATAAGCTAATGGCATCATTATTATAGTTAAGAAAGCTGGAAGAGCTTCTGTCCAATCTTCTAAATCTATTTCCTTTATAGGTTCTAACATAAATAAACCTACTAAAACTAAAGCAGAACATGTTACAGCTGGAGTTATTACTCCAAATAAAGGAGCAAAGAATAAAGCAAAGGCAAACATAATAGCTGTTGATACTGCAGTTAAACCTGTTCTACCACCTTCTGCAACTCCTGATGCACTTTCAACAAAAGTACTTACAGTACTAGTTCCAAGACAAGCTCCAATTGTTGTTCCTACTGCATCTGCAAATAAAGCTTTCTTAATGTTTGGAACCTTACCTTCACTATCTAACATTTTAGCCTTTGTAGTAACTCCAACTAAAGTTCCTATAGTATCAAACATATCCATAAATAATAATGTAAATAATACTATTGCCATATCTACTGAAAATATATTATTCCATTCAAATTTCATAAACACAGAACTTATTGATGGTGGAGCACTTAAAACAGCTTCTGGAAGATGTGTTATTCCCATAGGAATACCTATTATAGCTGTTATTATCATACCTATAAATAAAGCACCCTTTATTTTTCTAGCCATTAATATTCCTGTTATAACTATTCCTATAATAGCAAGTAATGCTGGTCCATGTGTTATATCACCAAGAGAAATTAAAACCCCTTCTCCTTTAACCACAACCCCTGCTCCCTCTAAACCAATAAGAGCAATAAATAGACCTATACCTACTGAAATCGCCTTCTTTATATTGTCAGGAATTGAATCCACAATTGCTTCACGAACATTAAATAAAGTTAGTAAAATAAATATTATACCTTCTAAAAAAACTGCTGTTAATGCAAATTGAAATGAATATCCCATCTGTAGTACTATTGTAAAAGCAAAGAAAGCATTTAAACCCATTCCAGGTGCTTGAGCAAAAGGAAGGTTAGCATATAACCCTGTTATTAATGTAGCAATAACTGCTGAGACTGCTGTTGCTGTAAATACCGCTCCACTATCCATTCCTGCAGCAGAAAGTATTGAGGGGTTAACTATTAATATATAAGCCATTGTCATAAATGTAGTAACACCTGCTAAAAGCTCTGTTCTAACATTTGTTCCTTTTTCAGTTAATCCAAAGTAATTGTCTAATAAATTTTTCATCTTATCCCTCTTTCGTCTTATTTTATAATTCCCTGAACTATAATACAACATTTTTCTATAAATGCCAAGTATATATGCGAATATTTTTTTATTTTTTTAAATTATTTTTTGTGATAATATTTACATAACTTTATTTTTTGAGTAATTATAGACTTATAATTCGGGAAATTTACAATGGAATATTAATGATTTAGATAATAGAAACTTGATATTCTTACAATGATATTTAAACATTAAAAGATAATTTAATATGCTAAAAAGCCTTGTACCTAGATTATTTTCTAAGCACAAGGCTAATATAAACTATTTAAATCTATCATCTGAAAGTCTTGTTGCAACATTCTTTATATTTGATTCTAACCATCCTATTCTAACATCTGATTTAGGTACATCAAATCCTGGAACAAAAGGTTTTATATCAATTACAGGTGTACCGTCTAATACATCAATATTCTTTACAAAAATATTATTTTCATTAATTTTATCAATTTCAACAATGGAAATTCCAATATGATTCGGCCTAACTGGAGTTCTAGTTGCAAAAACTCCGTGAGTATTATCATCTAAGAATGGCTTTACAGTAAGTTTAACTTGTTCTGCTTTATGAAAATTATAAATAATTATTATATGTGAAAATCCATCTAAATCTTTTAGTCCTTCTAAATACTTAGAGTCTACTTCTATTCTACCCTTATCAGCATTATCACCAGTAGGTTGAATAGGCATGCTTTTTATATCCTTAAATTCACTGTGAATAATTCCTATAGGTTTTAAAATAATATCCTCTCCCAAAATAAATACCTCCGTTAAACATTTTTTATACCATTTTAATTATTATAACATAATTATTTAGTACTATTATTTCTATAGTTCATCATTTTCTTGTACATTTTCCTCTTTTTCTTTTCAACTTTAGTACTTGTCACTATTTTTTTATAATAGCATCGTTATTTTCTCTAATAAATAGACATACTATATTATTTATACCACCAACAAAGTTTTAATAACTATTACTCTACTAATAATTCATACTTTTAGAATTCTGATATAATATACTAACTACTTTAATAAAAAAGTTCACCTATGTAAGTTTTGCTTATTCCGTCACTTCGCTCCAAGTCATCGCAAAATTACATAGGTGAACTTCAAAGCTTAAGGAAGGAAATTATAAAAAGTTATTCACAGGGTAAACTTTTTATAATTTCCCAAAGAATAAAAAATCTCATGCACATATTATAAAAATCATGCATGAGACTTATACTTTTAAAACTTTATAAAAACATCATTTCAACCTTAGTCATAACTAATTAACAAAATGATAATAATTAAATTTCATTTTTATTCAGCCCTCTTAATATTCCAAAATTGATTTGCTGTGTTGTTATCTGAATATTGAATTAAGATAGTGCTATTGGAAGTTGAACTTCCAGGAACATCAATTATTTTGCTACTCTTCTTATTTATAAACTTATATACTCCGCCATCCATATCTTCAATTTTCCAAAGTTGATTGTCAGCACCAGTATCTGTACATTGAGATAGTTTTGCATTGTTATCTAAAGAATCATTAGTAACACATACGACCTTCCCAGTTAATCTACTTACGATTTTGTAATAACCATCTTCTGTACTAACAAATTTCCATTGTTGATTTAATTTATTATTAGGTGAATATTGAATTATATCTGTACCATCTGCATATGATTCACCTCTTACGTCCATTACTTTCTCACTAAAAATATTTTTTATAGTATAATAGGCATTACTATCAAAAGGTGTTTCTGGCGCACCATATTTAATAGTCCAACTTGATACTGTGCTTTTATTTGAGAAATCTCTTCCTTGAATAACTACCTTATCATTATAAATATTAAAAAGAAGACCTTGACTTTGTTTTATAGTACCATCATTAATCATTTTAAATGATGACGATGGAAAAAAATTCATACTTGATGTTACAGGAGCATGAGTATGACCAGTAACAAGAATACTTTGAGGATATTTACTTAAAATACTTCTAAGTTGCTGATCTTGTACAACTCCATCAGGATATGACTTATTATATCCTTGTTCTGGATAGGTATCAGATACTGTTTTAACCAAAGCTTGATGTATAAAAATAAAAATTGGTTTATCTGAACTAGCATCCTCACTAAGCTTTGTATCCAACCAGTTTAATTGAGTATCTGAAAGTGTTGCCTGATCTTTAAGATCTTGATCTGAAGCTAAAAAGATAAAATGATACCCATTAATCCATTGATCATAATACATACCTGGCATATTTGTTTTTGATAAAAATCTATTTTTCCCCTCATTATATCCTCCTGATAACCATCTAAGATCATGATTACCAGTTACATAATATGGTGAAAGTGTACTATTTGCTATATTTGTATTTACAGTTGATATTAATGAATTGTATTGAGAATCGCTTCCTGACTCTGTTAAATCCCCATTAAATATTATTGCACTACAATTATTATTTTTTGCATCGGTAATAGCATTTTTTAAATTATCTAAGTAACCATGAATGTCGGAAACTACCATGAAATTTGCTATCGGAGTATCCGTAATAGTTTCAGCCTTTACTAAATTGTTATTTATACCTGTTAAAGAAATAGGATTAAAAATTAAGAATACCGTTATTATTAAGAACACTAAAATTTGCATAAGTTTATTCATATCTAAACCTCCAATTAATTATTTATTTAGTTTTTACAAGAAAACCTCATTCCTTAAATGTATACTAAAAAACAATATAATTATGAGTTTATATTATGCTTTTTAAATAATATTATAATATTTATGTAAACTATACGCTTATAATACTCATCTCTGAGCATAAAAAAGTACACTCTATGTCAAATTTAACATAAAGTGTACTATATTTTTATATACCATTTTCATTCTTATCTACCAATCCCTTATGATTGTAATAGATATAATAAATGCTAAAGCCTCTCTATCACTTATATACGTATAGGTTATTTAATAAAACTTAAATTTTATAAATATAAATTTGTCAGAACACTTACAATCATCAAAATAGGTATAATTGAATTAAGAATAATTCCCCGAATTGCTAAAGTCTTTTTATATTCCTTCTTAAAGAAGGACATAATTCCAATTGCTAAACCTATAATATTAATTAAGAAAAATATATTCATTGCAATATATATTTTTATGTTTATGTTCTTGTCATATGGAATGAGCAAAAATATCTCCATCATCATAGTTATTATAAATATTCCAGCAATCCCAATTATCGGTATAAAACTAATTGATAATGATAAAAGTTCTAATTTGTGATTTTTCAATTTTACTTTATTCTGGTTACTTTTCATACTATCAACTCCATTCTTAGATTATAAAAAAATAGTTCTAAACATTATATTCTGCAAAATATTTACTATTCCTTCACATATCGACAAAATCTATATAAAACTGATATTTTAATTATTCAAAATTGCTTTTTTACCTACTTTGAGCAATTAAATTTTAAAACTCTTCATTATTTTTTTTAATATTAACAATCCTTTTTGCATCTAAAAAAGATACACGTCATTAGCATTTCTGATAAAATAACGTGTATCGTAATTTTATTTATGTTCCCTTATAATAAAGTTCCCTCAAAAAAGCCCCGTATAAAGCCATTTGCTAAACACGGAGCTAATTTATCTATTTATTTCTTCCCAAACTTTTTATGACTTTGGAGAAGTCTTTTATAAGTTGGGAATATTCATTTTAATTCTACAATTAAAGATCAAATTATTTCATTGATTCTTCTATAGCAACTGCTACAGCAACTGTAGCTCCAACCATTGGGTTGTTACCCATTCCGATAAGACCCATCATTTCAACGTGAGCTGGAACTGATGAAGATCCTGCGAATTGTGCATCTGAGTGCATTCTTCCCATAGTATCTGTCATACCGTATGAAGCTGGACCTGCAGCCATGTTATCTGGGTGAAGAGTTCTTCCTGTACCACCACCTGATGCTACTGAGAAGTATTTCTTGCCCATTTCAACACATTCTTTTTTGTATGTTCCTGCAACTGGATGTTGGAATCTAGTTGGGTTAGTTGAGTTACCAGTAATTGATACGTCAACTCCTTCGTGATGCATTATAGCAACACCTTCTCTAACGTCATTTGCTCCATAGCATTTAACCTTAGCTCTTGGTCCCTTTGAGTATGGAACTTCTCTAACTATTTCTAATTTACCTGTGTAGAAATCAAAGTTAGTTTCAACATAAGTAAATCCATTTATTCTTGATATGATGTATGCAGCATCTTTACCTAAACCATTTAATATAACTCTTAATGGTTCTTGTCTTACTTTGTTAGCTTTTTCTGCTATCTTTATAGCACCTTCTGCTGCTGCAAAGCTTTCGTGTCCTGCTAAGAAAGCAAAACATTTAGTTTCTTCTCTTAAAAGCATAGCTCCTAAGTTACCATGGCCTAAACCAACTTTTCTATCATCTGCAACTGAACCCGGGATACAGAAAGCTTGTAAGCCTTCTCCAATAGCTTCAGCAGCTTCAGCAGCCTTTGTGCAACCTTTCTTTATAGCTATTGCAGCTCCTAAAGTGTAAGCCCACATAGCATTTTCAAAAGCGATTGGTTGAGTTGATTTTACGATATCGTAAACATCTATACCCTTTTCATCGCAAACAGTTTTTGCATCTTCTATTTTAGTCATTCCGTATTTTTCTAATACTGGAGTGATTTGATTAATTCTTCTTTCATAACTTTCAAATAATGGCATAATACTTTTCCCCCTTCAAACTATTCGTGTCTTGGATCAATAGTTCTAACTGCTTCGTCAAATCTGCCGTATTGGCCTGTTGCCTTTTCCATAGCTTCGTTAGCATCCATTCCCTTAGCAACCATTTCCATCATCTTTCCTAAGTGAACGAATCTATATCCAATAATTTCATTGTTCTCATCTAAAGCAATTTTAGTTACATAACCTTCTGCCATTTCTAGATATCTTGATCCTTTTGCAACTGTACCGTACATAGTACCAACTTGTGATCTAAGACCTTTTCCTAAATCTTCAAGTCCAGCTCCTATAGGTAGTCCCCCTTCTGAGAAAGCAGTTTGGCTTCTTCCGTAAACTATTTGAAGGAATAATTCTCTCATAGCTGTGTTTATAGCATCACAAACTAAGTCTGTATTTAATGCTTCTAATATAGTTTTTCCTGGTAAGATTTCTGACGCCATAGCAGCTGAGTGAGTCATACCTGAACATCCGATAGTTTCAACTAATGCTTCTTCGATTACCCCATCTTTAACATTTAAAGTTAATTTACAAGCTCCTTGTTGAGGTGCACACCAACCCACACCGTGAGTTAATCCTGAAATGTCTTTAACCTCTTTAGCTTGTACCCATCTTCCTTCAACAGGAATTGGCGCAGACCCATGATTTGGTCCCTTAGCAACAACGCACATTTCTTCAACTTCTCTTGAATACATCATATTATATCTCCTCCCTAATTATAGATTGCTATAGTCTTATTAGGTTTATGAACACCTTTTTAATATATGTAGACTACAAGTAATCGGGACAAATCTATACCCACTGGGATAAATTTATCCTATATCTATAATAACAGATGAATATAACTCTAACAATATAATCTTATAAAAAAATGTCTTTTATGGTATAAAATTTTACTTCTTGCTATTTTAATCCACATCTGATATAATAATTTTTGCAGTCAGTCGGCATGGCGGAACTGGCAGACGCACATGACTCAAAATCATGCGGGAAACCGTGTGGGTTCGATTCCCACTGCCGGCACCAATATTTCAAAGAAATGATCTTGTCAGTAGGTTTAAACACCTTTTGATAAGGTCATTTTTGTTTTTTTCACTTTTGTTACAATGATAATAAAATCACCTACATAAGTAAGTGCTTAATTAAAATACTAGCTAAGTATATTCTTTATTTTAATGCTTTCTATATAGTTCATCCGCGAAATCTTTTACGCTTTCCTAAAAATACAATATAACCCCAACCAATACCAAGTATTAAGAATAGTAGAGCTTTTATATAACTACCTAAATAAAGATAATATCCCCCAAAAAGGATCCCTAAAACACATAATAATAATGCTACATATCTTTCTATACCCTTCATACATACCCCTCCATATATTACTATTAATATAATAATATACTAAAAAAGAATATATTAAAAGCATCTACCATTTAATTTAAAACTGTATCCTTTGCCAAGGACAGTAAAAAAAAGGGTAGACTAATTTATTTATTCCTATTCCATTTTGATACTAATCTATGACTACATTTGAATATCTAATATCATATTCTATGTTTCTCTTTTATTTTCTAGACAAGCTATTTTTTCTTTAATCTCATGTATTTTGCTTTTTCTTTTATAATATTATCTATATAACCTTCCTTCTGTCTTTTTAAATAGTTCTTTATCCATTCTATCTCTCCTTAATCTATACATTTTTGTATATTTAAATACTTATCTAGCCAAAATAACCTTGAAAGGTGGTTATTATAATGAAAAAATTTATTTCTGTTATTTTAGTTTCTTTATTTTTAAATTTTAATATTGTTAAAGCTCAGCCTAATCCTGCTTCTAATGTATATACTGAAGGAGTATATAAAGTATCTGATTTTAATTTTCCATCTGGACATGAATACATTATCCAAAATATATCTAATAATGATCAGGTTTATGTCCAGGTTTTTAATGAAAATTTAATTACTATGCAAACCATCCGTTTAGATCCTTCATCTAAAAAATATAATCTACTCCCTTTATCACCTAATTATAGAGTTTCAATTATTGGTAATGGAAAGCTATTTGTTTCTTAATTAAACCATTTTATATAGAGTGGATTACTTATGTAGTCCATTCCTCTATTTTTTATAGATTATCAAATTAAGTTATGGAAGCAAATTATTGTAATTTAAAATATATACTTATTTTCGACATTATTAACCCAACCAATTATTTGAATAAGCTATTATCCCTAATATAGTACCAACTAATGCACTAATTATAATCTTAAAATAATTTTTTTGCTCCTTACTCTTTTCTATATCCATCTGTTTCACCTCACAAATTTATATAAATTATACAATATATTATATTAAATGTATAATTTGGAATATATGTCTAACAATGATACCGTATTATTCAATTTTCAAAGAACATATTTTATTATTTAGATTAATAAAAATTGCTTATATTAAAAATAAAAAGACCACATGATATTCTTCAACCTAAACTGATATACCTCCTACAGTTTCTTATATAAAACCATTCACTAAAATAGTGTGGTACTAATTCTATTTAATTATTATGTTTATGTTTGTTTTAGCATAAAACCTCTTTAAAAGCTAGTTATATCAATGGTTTAAGCGTAGTTACTACATGAATTTATTAGGTAACTACTATATACCCCACTCCTCTTCTAGTTGATTAACTATTTTCATCATTTCTCCATCATCTTTTACTATATCGGGGTGATATGCCTTTGCTAAGGTTTTATATATCTTCTTATACTTGTCTTTATCTTCCTCATTGTGGTTACTATGTTTATCTCTCTGATAACTACCATATTAATTATAATTATTAATAAATTTATTTACTTATCTTATTATAATATCTATATAACTTTTCTTCTGTCTTTTTAAATAGTTCTTTATCCATTCTATCTCTCCTTAATCTATTATGTATATTTAATTATCTATCTAGCCAAAATAACCTTGAAAGGTGGTTTTGCTAATGAAAAAACTCATTGCTATGCTTTTAATTTCTTTATCTTTATCATTTGGTATTTTTACTCAATCTGCATATGCTGTAAATATCTTTAATGAAGGCGTTTATAAAGCAGCTGATTTCAATTTTTCACCAGAAAATAAATATATTGTTCAAAATATATCTCAAAATAGTGGTGTTTTTATTCAGGTTTTTGATGAAAATCAAAATTTATTGCAATCAATTCATCTATCCCCTACTTCTGATAAATATAATTTAATTCCTTTAAAGCCAGACTATAGACTTGTAATAGTTGGTAATGGTAACGTGTTTATTTCTTAAAAGCTTATTTTTTATTTTTCTTAATTTTACCTCTACTATATAGAGTGGATTACTTATGTAGTCCACTCATTTATTATTTAAATATAAAAATACCGCATATTCATTTTTGAATAATACGGTATTTTAAGAAATTATTTGGTTTTATAGCTATTGTACCTTTATAGAAGTATGCGAATTAAAAAGTGCTGTCAAAATAATTGTGACTTTCTCTGATATTTTCTTTAAAGGATGGAATTGATTCATTATCAATTATATAAATAAGCTTCTGAATTACCTTCAAGTAAGGCTTCTCATTTCAAAAACCTTTCTTGAATATAATATATATTTATAAAAGCTGATATTACAAATTTTAGGTTTATTAATTAATGTGCTAAAAGTTCTACACCGTTTAAAATTGAGTTTTACAAAACCACCATATACCTTGAGATTTAACACTATATTTCTATTTATTATTTTCTTTCAAAATCATATAACTCATCTTCATATCTTTCAAGTTCAATTTCAATAATTCCATTATCTCTACACTTAAAAATATCTTTACTTCCAATTGGCATTTCTCTGAGTTTTGAATATTTCGGATAAATATCAGTTAGCGTTGCATAACAATATTTCTGTAATTTGTTTTCGGAGATATCAAAACAATGTTTTTTTATAGTTATTTCATCTCCTTCATTAAATATAGGGCAATATCCATTCTTTTTGATTATTTTCATTTTAATTATTGTCTGCGATTTAATTTCCATTGTTTTTTCCTCCACATTTCCCTTAATATTTTTTTATTTTAATTTAGACTTCTCTTTCTTCTACAATTGTGATTTAAACATACTCTCTTTGTACCCATATTAGAACAATTTCAACTTGATAATGTTCTAATATGACCAGAATTCATCATAAAATCCACACTTTATTAATTTGGATTATTTAATTCAAAAATATCTTCTTCATAAATCCTTCCTAAAAAATATCCATCCATTGCAAATCTAAGTCTTTCAAGATATAAATTATATTTTTTCCTAGGAAAATATTTAATCTTATACAAATCATTTGGGTCAAAGTGATGCGCAATACTTTCTAATATATATCCATAAGTAAAAATAATTTTGTATGAAATTTCATTATCGATCCCATTAGAAATAGATTGCCTACTTAGTTCCACAAGACAAATATAATAATCCCAAAAACTTTCTTTATGAAATTTTGATTCTTCATGAAGAAAATATATAAAACTTTCTTGAGTTCCATTATAATTAGCATTGAGTATTTCTATTGCATCCATTTTTATCTCCTAAATTTCTCTGTATCCTATAAATTGGTTCTTGCACAGTATAATTTCCTGAATTACATATACTTATCTCTATAATAATTTCACTATTTTGTGGAAGTAATTTATCCAATAATTTATAAATTTTTTTAACAGAGGATAGTACATTTATTGATTTCATGTAAATAACATAATGTTGCTCTAAATCATATAGATAATCTATACAATCTAAAGAAATTTCATTTCCAATAACATCTATTAATTTTTCTTCTATTTCCTCATTTTCTCCAAGGTTTAATTCTTTCTCAAGATTCATTTCATAATAAATACTATCTCTTTCTTTTATCGGATAAAAGTGCACCGCAATTATACCCATTATTTTTACCTCCATTAGAAATCTGAACAAATTTACATTTCTATTTTAAGTAAATTATACCATATTTAAATACTGCATTATTCAATTTTCAAAGAACATATTTTATATAGGGTGGATTACTTATGTAGTCCACTCATTTATTAGAATTGAGAAATAAAAATACGGTAAAGTCCATTACTGAATAATACGATATTTTTAAAAAAATTATTTATTTATATAGTTGTTACTTATTATAAGAAAATCTCGAAATAACTCAACTTACGCTCCATAAAACTTCTTTCCTAATTTAGCTATAATCTTCAGAATAATACTTTCAGGAAATTTATTTTCTAGTTTTGTTATAATATTGAGAATAATGCTTGTAGGAAATAAATGCTGTTTAAACAATATAATAATTGATAAAAAGGCTTGGACTAAACCTACTATAAAAAATATAACATGTAGATAAATAATCATTTCAAGCATTATGCATTGAACAATAATCCAGACTACTAAAGCCCAACTAACAATACTACTTATATATCCTTGGTATTTTGATTTAAAAATAATTGATACAGCACTAAATACATTTCCAAGTCCGATTACTGTACATAAGATAATTCCGGGTATAAGAAAATTACTAAAAGGTGAATTTTTTAAAACCTCGGTCGATATTCCCCCTGGCCCCTGTGGATTTAGAATAGCCATACTCCCTCCACCTATGGCTCCTAAACCCACAAATACATGTAAAACAAATAATAAGTTATATACTTTTTTCATTTCTATTTACCTCTTAAATTATTATAAAATCATCACAATATTTTACAATCGCGAATTATCAATATACAAATTATACCATATACTTATAGCTAGATAGATTATTTTATATACCGTATTATTCAATTTTCAAAGAACATATTTTATTATTTAGATTAACAAAAATTGCTTATATTAAAAATAAAAAGACAGCAGGATATTCTTCAGCCTAAACTGATATACCTCCTACAGCCTCCTATATAAAACCATCTACTAAAATAGTGTGGTACTAATTCTATTTAATTATTATGTTTATGTTTGTTTCAGCATAAAACATCTTTAAAAGCTTGTTATATCAACAATTTAAGTGTAGTTACTACATGAATTTATTAGGTAACTACTATATACCCCACTCCTCTTTTAGTTGATTAACTATTTCTTTCTAAATAGTTCTCTATCCATTCTATCCCTCCTTAATAATAAAAAATACCGCATATTCATTTTCTAATAATACGGTATCACTATAAATATTTAATTATGTTTTATACTGTTTAAGAATTCCAGATTAAAGGAACAATAATTAAATATGCACTTATTACTGCCATTATTGTATATCCCTTTGATTCTCCTTTAGGTTTCTTTATAGCATTTATAATTCCTATTACTAATGTCAATGGTGTAACAAACATAGTAATTTCGCCCATCCCTGCTATAAATTTTAATAGTGAACTCATACTTCTATCTCCCTTTTAAATAAACAATATGCTATGACTATCTATTCATTATAGCATATTTTCCCAATACTGCATTATTCAATTTTTAAAGAACATATTGTATATAGAGTGGATTACTTATGTAGTCCACTCATTTATTATTTAAATATAAAAATACCGCATATTCATTTTTGAATAATACGGTATCTTAATTTATTAATTTAGCTATAGTCAATTAATTAATGGTATAATTTAACTACGTCTTCTACGTCTTCTACGTCTTCTACAACAACAACAGCAACAACATCTATTAAATCCAAATCCGCCAAACCCGAATCCGCCAAATCCAAAGCCCACATTAATCACCTTCTTCTTTTGTATACTTTAGTATATTCATAATATTACATAATTGTTCTTAAATATGAACTTATATTTTATTATATTAATATTTAGGCTGTATTGCTGTGATTACTTTTAATACCTCATTATTCAATTTTCAAAGAACATATTTTATTGTTTAAATCAATAAAATTTCTTATATTTATTAAAAATAAAAAGGCCATGGAAATTATATCAGTCTAAACTGATATAATTTCCATGGCCTTACAAACCTTCCACGTTCTCAAGTGTAATACTAATTATATTTTATTACTATGTTTATCTTTATATTTATTATTCTCACTATCATTCTTTACTGAACAAAACATATTATCACCTTGTATATTTAATTGTTTATTTTACTCGTTTTGCAATGGGGTGGTTCTCTTTAAATTGAACCAAATCCCATAGATTCCCATATAAATCTTTAAATACCGCAATGGTACCATATGTTTGATCTTTAGGCTCTCTTACAAATTCTATACCTTTTGAAAGCATTTCCGTATAGTCTCTCCAAAAATCATCAGTACCTAAAAATAGAAAGACTCTCCCCCCTGCTTGATTACCTATAAATTCCTCTTGCTTAGAATTAGATGCTCTTGCAAGTAATATCGTAGTTCCAGAAGAACCAGGTGGTGACACAACTACCCAACGTTTGTCTTGTTCAGGTTGATATGTGTCTTCAATTAATGTAAAGTGAAGTTTCTTCGTATAAAATTCTATAGCTTCATCATAGTCTTTAACAACTAGAGCTATATGGACAACTGATTGTATCATTTTCTTAACTCCTAACACTTCTTAATACTATTTAAGTGCTGATTATTAAATAACATTACTACAATGTAGAAAGTTTATTTAATCTCAGTATCTCTAATTTCTATTTCAGTTCCCTCTGGTGCCTTTATTTTAAATAGGCTTTCTCCAAGTACTTTATAAACAACTTGACCATTTTTTAGTTTGAAATCATTATATCCTAAAGATATAATTCTCTCATATTCCTGTTCTACATTGTCAACCATAAATGCCATATGAACTGGCCCAGCATTTAAAGAACTCCATTTATTGAATTTCTCACCTTCTTTAGGCGTTTGAAGTTCTATCATAAAGTTATCTAATTTTACCCACGTATTAAAATCTCTTCCATGAAAATTGGGTGTCTCATTAATCATTTCAAATCCTAATATTCTTGTATAGAAGTCTAGTGATTCTTCATATTTTTCTGTTTGAATGCATATATGGTGTATCATTTTTATGCTCATATGTCTTCTCCCTAAATTAATTTTTTAAACCTTCCTTCAGAAAAGGTACATTTTATTTCATTGATAGTCCTTTATCTATTGCATCCTGAATTATTTGATGACAGCACTTGCCTAATGGATTTTTCTTTTGACATTGTGAATTATTCATTGCTCCAGTAATTTTTAAAACCTCCATCATATTAGTAGCTCCATCTTTCACTACAGCATTTATTATTTCTTCTTCTGTAACTTTACTACAATAACAGACATATTTAGGATCTGCATCTTTTCTAAACCATATTGGTACTCTTATCTGCTGTTTATTAAATTTGGTATTAGATTCTGTATTATAGTAAGTAATATCACATTCCTCACTCATACATAAGGAATACTCATCATGTCTAACTTGTTCAGTTAGTTCCTCAACTACCATATGTTTTACTGTGATTTTTTTTACAGGATTACCCTGTTTTTTGCACACAGGACATAAATTGTTTTTTTCAATATTACAAGAAGATTTCCTTGTATTTTCACAACAACATTTATTCAAAATTTCTTCTCCCATTACTTATATTTACCTACTTTTAAGTCAATAATATATATTTTATATAAGCTCTAATACAAAATATTTCAAAACTTTAAATGTAGTTACTATATAACTTTATTTGATAACTACTATATACCCCATTCTTCTTTTAGCTTATTAACTATCTTCATCATTTCACCATTATCTTTTACTATATCTGGATGATATGCTTTTGCTAAAGTCTTATATAGTTTCTTATATTTACTTTTATCTTCCTCATTGTAGTTACTATGTTTATTACTCTGATAACTACCATATGAATTATAATTATTGTAATTACTTTTAAAGTTTTCAGATTCTTTACGCTGCTGCTCTTTAGCTGATTCATATTGACTTTTTATATTCTCTAGTATTTCTTTATTTCTAAGAGTTCCAAATACATCATAGCAATAATCGTAACTATTTGAACCATATGCTTTCTCAAATTTCGCTTTATCTTCTAAATATTTTGTTAGTATTTCTCTGTGTTTTTTATACGTTTTATATTCTTCTGTTTCTTTATATTCTTTTTCTATTCTCTCCCTTAATGGCTCTAGCTTAACTGATACAATATCAAATAATTCATCTACTGTAATACCTATCGTTTCTGCTCTCTCCCCTAAATCACAGAAGTCTCCTATATATCCATCAAATGTTGCTATATAATAATAATCCATAGTACCAAGTACCCATTGTTTCTTTTTAACCTTGCCATCCTCTCTATAGCTCTTATGAATACTTATCTTATAAGCCTTCTTTATAGGCCTTCTAAACCTTTCATCTGAATAATTATGACTATATGATATTTTTCTCTCTCCCGAAATAACAAAATCATTAACTGTAGATTTTAATTCCTTATATTCTCCATAAGCATTCTCTTTTTTAAGTTCTACTTCTTGTATTACACAATACATTTATATCACTTCCTTGTAGTTACTTCAATACGTTTCTTAGTACCTACTCTATATCTAAATAAGCTCTATAATATTTACCTATTTTAGATTCTTTTCTTGTATTTTTTATATTTACTTCTTTTGATAATATCTCTAATATTTTAATCTTATTAAAATAACATAACACTGGATATATACTATATTCTATCTACAAATCCTTTTTCTGGAGACCACTCACAACTTCCACCTGTAACCTCCCCCTCTACATAAAACAATCTATTAAGTTATATAAAAAATTATATATTATATTACATATTTTTTATACCATATTTTTCAAATTTAAAGAACATATTTTATTTTATCCACCTTTTCTTGTGGCTCCTCTAATAAACATTAGTATTAAAGCCACACCTATTAACCATAGTCCTATACCTATTAAGATTTATATCACCTCTAAGCTCAAATACTTCTAGTATTCCACTTAACTTCGCATAAAACTCTTCAATTTCTTTTTTAATATTTTATAATTGCAGAATAATAAAATATACTGCATATTTTTTTTTCAATAATACGGTATTTTTATTAGTTATTTTGTACTTTAGATACTAATACTCTTTTATTAATTTTATTATCTCATCATTTATGATATCAGGCTCAAATTGATGTATAGAGTGTCTTGAGCCCTTAACAACCATTTGAGTACTATCAGTAGACCACTCCTTCAAGTCTATCTGACTACTTTCCCATTCAGGAATTGCTAAAGTATTACTTTCAGCAGTAAATATTCTAAGGGAAATATTTCCTAATTTCCCGTTGTCTAAAATTATTTTTGCATTATTACTTGCCATCTTACTTTCATATATAATATTTCTATTATACATAGTTTTAAGAGTCATTGACATATATAACTCTTTCAAATCATCGGGTAATAATTTTTGATTATTTTGTCCTGATACAATTTTTGAAGAATAACTTGTATGATACATTGCTAGTCTAGCAGTTCCCAATGATTTTAGCATCTGATATTTAAAACCTGTATTACTACTTATTTCAGGATTATTTTCAAAATAATATTCAGGACTACCACCATCAATTAATACAATTCCTGAAACCTCATCTTTGTATTTTTGTGCAAACCTTATTGATGTCAATGATGCTAACGAATGTCCAACTAATACATATGGAGG
This sequence comes from Clostridium sp. MB05, assembly GCF_046581255.1. Lineage (NCBI taxonomy): Bacteria > Bacillati > Bacillota > Clostridia > Eubacteriales > Clostridiaceae > Clostridium > Clostridium sp. MB05. The sequence continues at coordinate 2,948,790 of NZ_CP174370.1, forward strand.
CTTTTGCCCAGATTCTGAAAGAGTTGTATGCATTTCATCCACAATTGAATCAATATCTCTTGAGACATCTGTTATTTCACTCCATCCATGTCCTGGCTTATCATAAACAGCTACTTTAGCATGTTTTGAAATTACATTATAAAGAGGATAAAAATCTGCATAAGCGCTTGGCTCATTTAGTCCTCCAGTAAAAACTACAGTTACATTCCCTTCTCCTTTTGTAAATACATTTATTTTATGATTATTTACATTAACTTATTTTATAATTTTTATTCCCCCCTTTTATATTTTCAATTTTAAGCTCTTTTATAAATGAAGTAAATCTATTAAAAATTTTGATAAATTCTTTCATAATTTACTAGTTAGTTATTTTGTTTATAATAAGAATAATTAAAATTGCTAATTGCCATAATAGTATAGAACTATTAAATAAGGAGTGATCTTATGTGTAATTTAAATCAATTAGAACTACAAAATTTAAGACATCTTATAGGTGCCCATGGAACAATTGCAAATAAGCTTGATGAATATGCAAAACAATGTACCGATCCTCAAATAACTCAAATGCTTCAAAGAGATGCTCAAGAAGCGAGAACTAGTAAAGAAAAATTAATTTCATTCTTAAAATAGGAGGTATTTAAAATGAAAGAAAAAGATATAATGAATGATTATTTAAGTATGATTAATAGTAGTTTAACCGGATATGCTAGTATAATAGCTCAAACAGACAATCAAGAATTGCGCCAAACAGTACAACAAATGAGAAATCAAGATGAAATACGTCAATATACAATTTATCAAAAAGCAAAGGAAAAAGGATACTATAAACCTGCTCAGCCAGCTTCTCAAGCTGATATTAATACAATAAAAACTGAATCAACTATGGAATGATAAACTAAATTTGCACCTATATTATAAATAAAAGGTATATTATTAATAATGTACCTTTTATTTATCTATTTAACACACTAATTTAATATCCCTATCATCTAACATAAAATAAAAAGGAGTAACAACCAAAGTCACTTCTTTTTATTTACACTAAATTATATATTATATTGCTTTCTTACTCTAATTATAGCTACTAATCTATCTCTTTAATCCATTCATCAATTACTTCTTTAACTATATCATTATACATTACTAATCCAGTTATATCTTCATAGTCATATCCTTCTTCTACTAATTTATTTAAAGCTTCCTCTTTATTATTCGCTTCAATTTCCCTATAAATATATCCTGCCATTGGGACATAAACTCCATATTTTTTCATTAATTTCATTCCCCCTATCAAATATTACACTTATTAATTAAAAACTTTCTCACTTTTGTATACTTTAATATATTCTTAGCATTACATAGTTGTTCTTTAATATAAAATTTGCTTTATATTACAGTATTTTAATTTATAAATATTTATCCTTTCACGTAACTAATTATTTATCTTTAATATCTTATAAATATAAAATAAAAAATACCATATATTAAGTTTTGAATAATACGGCATTTTGTTTATTAATTATTTAATTATTTAATTATTTCTTATGATACTCTAAAATACATCTCTGGCGTATCTTCTTCAATAGTTTTAAATTCATATCCTTGTTCTTTATAGTAGTCTATTATCTTTGGAAGTGCCTCACAAGTATTCTTGTGCATATCTGTACAATGCATAAGTAAATTAATAGTTTGTAAATCTTCACTTCCCTTTGTTGCTTTTCTATATATTTTGCTAGGTGCTAGTTTTGGATTTAAGCCATCTGTAGAATCTGCATTCCAGTCATATATCTTAAAATCATTATCATGTAGTCTTTTTAAATATTTCTTATTTAAATGCTTATAACTCCCTCCAGGAAATCTAATTATATTTGGTGAAGTTCCTGTTACTCTGTTTATTTCATTACGACAATCAACCATTTCTTTTATAAATATATCTTCACTACAATAAACGCAGTTATATTTATGACTAAATGTATGTAATCCTATACTATGACCTTCATTATTAATTCTTTTTAATGTATCTTCTCTATCTTCAATTTGATTACCAATTACAAAAAATGTTGCTTTTACTTCTTTTTCTTTTAGTATATCTAAAATCTTATTTGTTACTTTATAACTTGGTCCATCATCAAAGGTTAAATATATAACTTTTTTATTATTACTATTCAGATTTGCATCAAACTCTTCATTATTTTCTATTATAGAATCTACAGATATACTTGTCATATTTTGTGCATATATAAAAGCAATAAGAAATATACTTACAGAAAGAAATAAAAATTTCTTCAATTTATGCTCCAATTTATTTTCCTCCTTGTAACTTGATGTTTTTGTATTAATTAAAAAATTCATTACATCTTATGATTTACCTTTTTGCTTTTTTTATTTATGGTAATTTTAAACAATATGAAATTGAAAGGGTAGAAAGATTGTCTTCCTACCCTTTTTAAATCATTCTATTATTGAATAAATTTTTATTTACTTTACTTCTTTCTACAATTCCGGTTTTATTCCTTGCACTGGATCTGGTTTTACTTCCGGCTGTGGATCTGGCTTCACTTCTGGTCCCGGATCTGGCTTTACTTCTGGTACTGGATCAGGTATTGGTTGTGGATCTGGTGTTGGTTGTGGATCCGGTTTTACTTCTGGCTTTGGATCCGGTTTCACTTCTGGTTGTGGCTTTATTACTTCTTCTAAAATATTATTTGAATTACTATTTCCTGTAGAGATATTACTACTATTATCTTCTATCAATCTATTGTTGTCTTCTTCGTTTTTTTGTTCTTCTTCTTTCTTTGCTTTTTCTTCCTCTTCTTTCTTTACTAATAAATCCTTATACAAATTTTCATAAAACAATAAATCTTTATCTATATCATTTTCAGTCTTTGTTAAATCTATATTAGCATCCAACTCTTTTATCTTATCTTTTATGGAGTTTATCTTTTCAACTTTCTCATTTTTTATATCTTTCTCTTTATCTTCTTTTTTAGGATCATTTACTTTTTTTGTAGTTACTTTTAGAGATAGGTTTTTCTTATTTATGTTGTTAGAATAAATCATCCCTCCTATAATTACGGACATTAAAATTATTACTAAAGAAACACATAATCCTATTTTAATTTTTAAGTTTTCATTTATCACTTTAAGTAAACTTCTTATAAACCTCATAATTCATCCTCCGCTCAATGTCTTTACAATCTGCATCTCTACATTTTTCCACTTTTACCCTTATATTTTAACAAAATATAGTATTAAATACAAATAAATATATAACATTTAGCTTGTTACTTCCTTATTCAATTTTAATATTAGATAAAATATACAACTAAAGAAATTTTTCATTCAAAAATACAACTTTTTCAATATTTTTATAACATTATGTATTTTTTATGATTTTTAGCAAATACTACTATTACATTTTAGATCATTATCTAAATTTATTTTAAGGAGGATTCTAAATGAAAAAATTTGTTTGTACCGTTTGTGGTTATATCCATCAAGGAGATAATCCACCTGAATTTTGTCCTGTTTGTAAAGTAGGACCTGAAAAATTCCAAGAAATTACTGATGAAATGAAATGGGCAGACCAACATAAAATTGGCACTTTAGCAGATATTGATTCTGATATTTTAGAAGGATTAAGAGCTAACTTCATAGGTGAATGTACTGAAGTTGGTATGTATTTAGCCATGTCTCGTCAAGCTGATAGAGAAGGATACCCTGAAGTAGCTGAAGCTTATAAAAGAATAGCCTACGAAGAAGCTGAACACGCTTCTAAGTTTGCTGAAATATTAGGTGAAGTTGTTGTTGCCGATACAAAAGCAAATTTACAAGCTAGAGTTGAAGCTGAATATGGTGCTTGTGATGGTAAGAAAAAGCTTGCTGATTTAGCTAAACAAAATAATCTTGATGCAATTCATGATACTGTTCATGAAATGTGTAAAGATGAAGCTAGGCATGGTTGTGCATTTAAAGGCTTGCTAGATAGATACTTTAATTAATAATTGTTAAAAAGGAGAGATTTTTATGCAAAAAATTTATTGTAGTGCAAATAATTGTTCTCATAATAAAGAAAATATTTGTTTTTCCAATCGTACAAATGTTGTTGGAAAAAATTCAGATAAAGAATGTGATACATGTTGTGCATCATTCTTAGATAGAGCTATTTACGGAAATTTAACTAATAATACTTATGATGAGGGTGAGCCTTGTAGTTGTTTAGTTTGTAAAGTTAACACTTGTAGATATAACGAAAATGAATTATGTTCATTAAATTCTATAAATGTTTCTGGTAGTGATGTTAAGTTATATAGTGAAACTAATTGTGAAAGCTTTTCTAGAGAATAATATATAAAAAAATGATATCCAAAATTGGATATCATTTTTTTTATTAAGGGGATAAATTATTAATTGCTAAACTGCGCTAACAACTATATAAATATATTACTATATCTTTATGTCAATATTGTTACAAAAGACATAAGAAAGTATTTCTTTTTTCTTAAGAAATTTAATTTTTATTAAGCTTGTCTAATTTTTTTTGAAGATTATAGATTCTTATATTTGATTTTAACTTAGCTATAAACAATTCCTCATCTATTGGTTTAGTTATAAAATCATCTGCTCCACTATCTAGTATTTTAGATAAAGCTTTATTACTATCTAATGCAGTCACGGCTATTATTGATGCATCTATATTATTTCTTCTTATTTTTCTAATAAGGTCTTTTCCAAATTCATTCTTCAGTATAATATCTATTAGATATATATCATATTTTTTTCCGCTTTCTGTTAAAGATTTTCCGTCTTTATAATAATCTACATTAGTTATTCCTCTAGATTTTAATATTTCTTTTTCTAAATCTATAAAAAAGTCATTATCTTCAACTATAGCTATAGCCACTTCTTGAAGATCCTTAATATACTCATCTTCTCTAAAAACAGTGTCTAAATATTTTTTTATTTCTTCTTCTAAATCTTTTTTTAATATATACTCACTTATTCCAAGATTAATTAGGTCTTTTCTAGTATCTCCCATATCATCACTAGTTACTACAAATATAGGTATATCAAACTTCTTATCTATTTCTTTTATAAAGTCTTCGATACTTCCACATTTAGAATATAATGATGTTATTATAAGACTAACATTTTGTGAATCTAAGATTTCTTTTGCTTCACAAAAATCTTTAACATTAATGTATCTATAACCCTTTTCTAAAACTATTCTCTCTACTAATTTAGAAAAGAAGCCACTTTGCTCAATATGTACTATATTACACATCTTATCTACCCCTTTTGCCATTATTTTAATTTTATTATACAGTAAAATCAAATATTTTTCTTTATTTTTTTAATATAATTTATTAATTTATTAACTTATTGATTTATTATTTACTTTATAATAAAAAAGTGAAGGAAGGAAATTATAAAAAGTTATCCACATAATAAACTTTTTATAATTTCCTAAAGAATAAAAAAGAGTGGTTATCCCACCCATTTATATACATATAAAAACAATAAAATCATTACTACTCCTAAAATCACCCACAATATTGAATTAATAATTGTTTCTATTTTTTTATCCATACAAAACTCCTATTTATCATAATGATTTATTGCACTTTTTAGAAATTTAACTGTTTGAATAGGTACTTTTCCTATAGATGTTTCTCCTGCTAATAAAAATCCATCAACACCCATTTTTACAAACTTACTAATACTTTCAATTTCTGGCAAAGTAGCTGGATGTCCATTTTTCATGCTATTTAATAAATGTGTTGCTATTATCACCTTTTTATTATTTCTTTTTATCATATTAATAGATTTTTCTTGAAGATCTACAGCATTTAGAATTCCTGCTTCTGGAACTAAATCTCCTCTTCCTATAACTATTGAGTTAGCTACTTTTAATATTTTCTCAAGATTATTTATTCCTCTTGGTGTTTCTACCTTAGCCCATAAATCACAACTATTCTTCTTAACTTCCTTAGAAATTAAATCTCTTACTAGATTTATATCATCTTCACTTTCAACAAATGATTGACATATAATATCTATATCGTTATTTAAAGCCCATAGTATGCTTTCTTTATCACTTTTACTTAAGCAATTTTTGTTATTATATATATTAGATAAATTGCATCCTTTTCCCCCTCTTATAATTCCTCCTCTAAGAACCTTAGCCTTTATTAGCCCTTTATCTACTTCAATAATTTCAAAGTTCATTGAGTTATCCTTCATTGAAATGGACTTTATATCACTTTTTATTATTTCTTCTGTCTCTATTGTTAGAGGAATAAGCTTCATTTCCTTAAGTTTTGAAATCTCAATAATTTTATAAAAATCCTCTCCACAAAAATATACTTCTTGTCCACTATAAATTTTATATATATAATCTAACTCTTTAGATACTCTTATTTTTTTTCCACACAAATCAACCAGTATATGTAAATCTCCTTTTATTTCTCTTGCTACCTTTACTACCTGCTCAAATTCTTCTTTATTAAAATGAGAACAATTTAATCTTAATATGTCTGCTCCATTTTCTATAAGTTCTTTAATAACCCATTTATCTGTAGATTTTGGTCCTATTGTTGCTATTATGTGCATGATACTCTCCCTATTATTGTTATTAATTATTTCTACTACGGATTCATTAATTTTATTACAAATATAAAATTATATAATTTCATAAAAATATGACATAAAACTATCTTTAGCAATTTTATGTCATATTTAAATCTTTCATAAACATTATTTCTCCAATTCATATTTCCAAATTAATTAATACATTAACTATCTCTTCTATATATAATTTTTCTATTGTGCATTCATATTCTAAAGGTACTTTAATATACAGGGCTGGTGCATTTGTGTTCTTAAGTAAATAAAGATGCTCACCTATTTCACAAGTTATATTTTGAAAATTTTTTTGAAAAATATTTTTTATTATTTCACTACATTTTTTAGACTTTTCGTTGTTATCATAAAATATCTGGCATTTTGAAATATCTCTGTTGAATTCTATTCCAATATAAAAATCTATATTAGTTATATTTGCTATTACTACTTTTTTTAATAATACTTGTCCTTGATTTTTATTTTCCTCTTGTGATAAGTTTACAATGAAATTGCCACTTTTTTTTAATTCCTGTGAAATAGCATTTAGAACTTTAGTATTATTTATATCTATTCCGTATTTCACCCTTCCTCCAAGGAAAATTATTATTAATCTATACTATTCTCTTTTAATTAAAAATGTTCTAAACTCTTTCTTTACAGAATAAGTTTATATATAACTTATTATTTTAGGAGGCATATCGTGAAGAAACATTTTATTACTTGTATCCTTATAATGCTGATAGTCTTTCTACCTGGTTGCAATATTAATACAGCTCAATACATAAGGCCAAATACCAAACCTAATATTAATTACTATACAAATGAAATACATGAAAGACTTAACAACAAAGAACCTTATAATATTAAAATTTTTGATTTAGATATATATAAGTATTATAATGTTAGTCAGGAAGAACATAGCATTTTACCTGAATTTATAGATTCTTTAAACGAAAAAAATTACGATGCTGAGGTAGAAAAAGAACTTACTCCTCAATATAAGTTAATAATAGAATTTTCAGATGCAAAATATATTATAAATGCATACAATGATAAGTTAGTTTCCTTGTACCCTTGGGATGGAATTTATGAAGAAGATGTTATTTCAATGGAGGAAGTTTCAGATTATTATAATTTATATAAATTTTGTGAGTATATAAAAAAGGTATCAAATGGATTCGAAGGTTAAAAAAGACAGTATATAGATTTTGTATAAAATCAAAATCTATATACTGTCTCTAATATTTTAATTTTTAATTTCTTCTAGCATTCTAAAAACTCTTTTTTTATTTAAAGGATGTATCATATTAGGAGCTATTTCATTTAATGGAGCTAGCACAAACTCTCTTTCTTCCATTCTAGGATGTGGTATTGTCACAAAATCATCGCTAGTTATTAAATCATCATAGAAAATAATATCTAAATCTATTACTCTTGGACCCCATCTTATAATTCTTTCTCTCTTCATATCTTTTTCTATATTTAATAATAAAGTCATAAGCTCTTTTGGATTTAATATAGTTTTTATTTCTATAACAGCATTTTTAAAACTATCTTGATTTTCATATCCCCAAGGTTCAGTTTCTATTATAGTTGATATCTTTGATACTTCTATTTCTTTATTATCTTTAATTTTTTCTATTGCCTTTTTTATATTTTCTTCTTTTTCTCCAATGTTACTACCTAATGCAATGTAAGCCTTATGCCAGCTTCTATTTATTTCTATTGCTGCTGTATCTAAATACCTACCTATTGGAGCCCATGGCTTTTTTAATAATACTTTTATTCCTTTAACTAAATCATAATTATATAATACATACTCTGCTATTTTTTCTGCTGCTGTTTCTATTAAATCATAGCTTTCCTTTTGAAACTCCTTCTCTATATTATGACAAAGCTCTCCATAATGAACTGACTTTGTTAAATCACCATTCTTAGATGCTTCACTTAAATCAACATGGAGCTCTAAAGATAATATGAATTTTTGACCTAAAGACTTTTCTTCATTAAAAACACCATGATTTGCAAATATCTCTACATCTTTTAAATATAATTTATCCATAGTCCCCCCCCTATTTCATTTTTAGTATTTTATCTGTCATTATACAAGCTCTTTTATTTTCAACAATATCATGTACTCTAATAATCTTGCAACCTTTCATTATTCCCATAACTGTTGTTGCTATAGTTCCTTCTAATCTTTTAGTAACTGGAAGATCTAATGCAAAACCTATCATAGATTTCCTTGAAGTTGCAAGCAATACTGGATATCCCATTTTAACAATCTTTTCTAAGTTATTCATAACAATTAAGTTCTCTTCATAACTTTTAGCAAAACCTATTCCTGGATCTAATATTATATTTTCTCTTTTTACTCCTGCATCTAAAGCTATATTTATACTTTCTATTAAATCCTCTAAAACATCCTTCATTAGATTTGTATATGGCTTTTCTTCTCTGTTATGCATTAATATACATGGAATATTATATTCAGCAGCCACTGTAGCCATATTACTATCCTTCTTAAAGCCCCATATATCATTTATTATATCTGCACCAGCTTTTATTGCTTCTTCAGCAGTTTTACTTTTATAAGTATCTATTGATATTATAACATCTAACTCTTTTTTTATAGCCTTTATTATTGGAACTACTCTTTTTATTTCTTCCTCTTCAGATACATATTCTGCCTCTGGCCTTGTTGATTCTCCTCCTATATCTATTATATCAACGCCTTCTTCTACCATTTCCTTTGCTCTTTTAACAGCTTCTTCAACTTCATTATATTTACCTCCATCAGAAAAAGAATCAGGTGTTGCATTTAGAATTCCCATTAAATATGTTCTTTCATCTAAATTAATAACTTTATTTCCTATCTTCATGCTTCTCTCCCCTTAAGGCATCTTCAAAAAATAAATAAGTCAGAATGTTCGTCTATTTTGTGTTATACTGCGTCAACAGACCCCTTAGATAGTGCTACTATCTGTGGAACCTGTTTCCTTGTCTAACTCAAAATATACTTCCCATATTTGACTTGTTATTTATTTTCAGATGCCTAAGATTAATATTTTATAGTTTTATTTTTTTTATCCTCACTCCAATAACACTCTTTATATGCCTTGCATTTAAAGCAATTTCTAGAGAGTTTATCACTTACGTATATAATTTTTGAAAGCTCATCTTGGCTTTCTTTTCTATGTTCTTTTATACACTTAATTATTAATTCTTTATCAGCTTGACTAAAAGCTGTTTCCTTTAATATTTCTAGTGCTATTATAGCACTTCCTTCATGATGGTCTATTCCTTCATTATATTGAAGTACTCTTCCTATATCATGTAATAATGCTATTGAATATATTATCTCTTTATTATAATTTAACCCTTTTTCTAATACATCTATATAAGCAATTCTCGCTACATCTAAAAAATGCTCGAGAGTATGATTACAAAATTCTCTTTCTTTTTCTAATTCATTAAGCTCATCTAATAATTCTTTATACTTTGTATGATTTAGAATTTTATTGACATTTTCCAAAATTCTACCTCCTACTTTAGTAAACTTAATACTTCTCTTCTTAACTCATAATCTTCTTTAAAGGAGCCCCTATATGTAGTAGTAACAGTTTTTGTTCCTGGCTTTTTTACTCCTCTCATAGTCATGCACATATGTTCAGCTTCAATTACAACCATAACTCCTTCTGCATCTAAATATTTCATTATAGCATCAGCAATTTCAGTAGTTAATCTTTCTTGTAATTGTGGTTTCTTTGCATAAACTTCAACACATCTTGCAAGTTTTGAAAGACCTGCAACTTTTCCCTTTGGGATATAAGCAATATGAGCTTTTCCATAGAAAGGAACAAGATGATGCTCACACATTGAATAAAAAGTAATATCTTTTTCTAATACTAAGTCATTACCTTCAACAGTAAAAGTTTTAGATAATTCTTCTTTTGCTTCCTTGCCTATACCTGAAAATATTTCTTCATACATTCTAGCTATTCTATCAGGAGTATCTAAAAGCCCCTCTCTCTCTGTATCTTCTCCTATTCCTTCTAATATCAGTTTTACTCCTTGTAGTATCTTTTCTTTATCTATCATTAATGCCCCTCCTAATTTTCTATTTTCAATTCGTATTTTTCTCTAATCTTTATTGTAACTTTATTTTCCTTTAAAATCTTATTATTAATTTTACTTATTCCCATTATGCCTAGTAAGCTATTTGTTATAAATATTTCATCAGATTCCATAACTTCATCTAAAGTTATTTCTTTTTCATATACCTCATAATTGTTAATTATGAAATCTCTAACTATTCCTGGTAAAAGTCCACTCCTTACATTAGGTGTGTACACTATATTGTCTTTTACTATAAAAATATTAGAAGTACTGCCTTCAGAAATATATCCTTTTTCGTTTAAAAATAGAACCTCATCATATCCCTCTTTTAAAGCAGATTCTCTCTCTAAAATATTATCTAAATAATTTAGAGATTTTATATAAGTTAGTTTAGATGTAGAATTTCTAATAATATTTGAAGTTTTTAATGAAAAGCCTCTTATATAGTCCCCACTTTTATATAACACTTCTCTAGGCTCTAATATTATATTTTTTTCAGTTACAGCTATTTTTAATGCACAATTTTGTATATTAATTTCTTTTATTATGCTCATTATATAATTTTCTTCTAAAGGTTCTCCTATTTTTAAAGTCTTAATACCATTATTTAATCTATTTATATGTTCTCTTAAAAATATAGGGGTCTTTTTTATAAGTATAGTCTCAAAAACTCCTCTTCCAAAAAAGAACCCACTATCTATATAAGCTTTATCGTTTTTATAAATTAAATTTCTCATTATAATACCCTCATTAATGCTTTTGCTTTATCTAGTGTCTCATTATACTCATCTTCCTCTATAGAATCGTAGGTTATTCCTCCTCCTACTCCAAAGTAAGCTTTATTATCTTTTTTTATAATAGTTCTTATGGCTATATTAAAATCTGCATTACCTCTAAAATCAAAATATCCTATAGAGCCTGTATAAAAATTTCTTTTAATCTTCTCTAACTCTTCAATTATTTCCATAGCTCTAATTTTAGGAGTTCCTGTTATAGAACCTCCTGGAAAACATTCTTTTATGCATCTTACTGCTGATATATTATCTTTTAATTCTCCCTCTACAGTAGAAACTAAATGAAATACAGTTGCATATGTTTCAAGCTTAAATAATTCTGTTACCTTTACTGAATGTGGCTTACAAACCTTACTTAAATCATTTCTTTCAAGATCTACCACCATTAATAGCTCTGCTTTATCTTTTTCACTATTTATAAGCTCTAGACTATTTTCAAGATCTTGTTCTTTATTTTCCCCTCTAGGTCTTGTACCTTTTATTGGTCTTGTAACTACCCTACCTTTATTTATTTCCATAAATCTTTCTGGAGAAGAGCTTACTACTTGAAAATCTTCAAAGTTCATATAGGCTGCAAAAGGAGCCTTATTTATAGTTCTTAACTTCTTGTATATTTCAAAAGAATCTTCCTTACTTTCTGTGTAAAGCCTCTGAGTTAAATTAGCTATATACACATCACCACTTATAATATAATCTTTTAATTTAGTAATAGCTTTTTTATATTCATCTTTTTCAAAGTTAGATATAAAAATTTTATTGCTTTCCTCAAAGGTTTCTTCTATTATTTCCTGGGCAAACTTTATCTTTTCCTCTATTAAATCAATTTCTTTATCCCAGTTATTATCACTAATTGATGTTATATATTGTTTATTTTTATCTAAATCAAAAATTATTATATTTCTATAAAATATAAACTTCATATCATCTATATAAAAATCTTCACTACTAGTATTAGGAAGATTTTCTATAATTCTTCCTGTATCATATGAAATATATCCTATTGCACCTGATAAAAATGGAATATTATCATACTCCTTAGAATTACATTTATACTTATCTAAAAGCTCCTCTAAAACATTAAAAGGGTCTCCATTAAACAACTTTTTATTTATAAAAGCTTCTTTTCCTTTTGATTCAAAAATCAGAAATGGATTTATGCCTATAAATGAAAACTTAGACAAAATTTTATCTTCTTTAGATGAATCTAATAATACTGTATTGACCTCATCTTTGAAAATATTATATACCTCAAGAGGATTAAAATTTATTTTTACTTCTCTTACTTTAATCATTTATACCCCCTTAAAGTTCTTAGCTACATCTATAAAATTTTTTATTATTTTATGACCTTCCTCTGTCATTTCTGCCTCAGGATGAAATTGTACGCCGTATATAGGATATTTTTTATGCTTCACTCCCATTATTACCCTATCTTCTGTATAGGCAGTTACTTCTAAATCCTTACTAATATCTCTATCATCTATTATTAGTGAATGATATCTTGTAACTCTTAATGGATTTTTCACATCTTTAAATATGTCATTATTTGAATGTTTAATATAGCTTATTTTTCCATGGACTGGTTCTTTCCCTTTAATTACTGAACTTGAAAAGTAGTGTCCTATACATTGATGTCCTAAACATATTCCAAGAATAGGCTTAACTCCTTTAAAGCTATGTATAATATCTAATGATATTCCTGCATCTTTTGGAGCTTTAGGTCCTGGAGATATTATTATTCCATCTATATCTAAGTACTTTATTTCTTCTATTGTTATTTTATCATTTCTATATATTAAAACTTCTTCACCTAGTTCTTCTATATATCTAACTAAATTAAACACAAAAGAATCATAATTATCTATCATTAAAAGCATAAATCTCCTCCATGTTTTGTGTTAAAAGTGATGTTATTATGTTAAAATAATTTTAATGAATAAATTATATCATAATAATATAAAAGTTTGAAATTTAAACTTCTATTTTATGTTTATTGAAAGGAGTACTATATGTTTAAATGTGATTTACATATTCACTCTATTTGCTCTGATGGTAGATTTACTCCAAGAGACATAGTAAAGATGGCAAAAGATAAGAATTTAGACTATGTTTCGTTAACGGATCACGATACATTAACTGGAATAGATGAAGCTTTGAATGAAGCTAATAAACTTGGTATTAATTTTATCCCAGGTATTGAGCTATCAACAGAACACAATGGAGAATCAATTCATATTTTAGGTTTTTTTAATAAAGATACTTATAACAATCCTGAGTTAAATAATATATTAAATGAATTTAAAGAAAAAAGAATTAGTAGGGCTTATAAAATTGTAGATAACCTAAAAAAATATCATAATATTGAAATTGATATAGATAAAGTTTTATCTAATGGAAAGGATACTATAGCAAGACCTCACATAGCTAAAGCTATAATAGATGCTGGATATCCTTATGACCATGAATATATTTTTAATAACTTTATAGGAAATAATTGTCCTGCTTATATTCCATCTACAAAACTTTCTACAAAGGAAGGCCTTGAGTTGTTAAAAAAATATAATGCTTTAACTTTTTTAGCTCATCCACTACATGTTAGAAAAACACCAATTGAAGATTTATTAAAGCTTGGGTTTGATGGTTTAGAATCTATCTATTTTAGAAACACTAAAGCTCATACAAAAAGATTTTTAAAATTAGCTAAAGAAAAGAATTTATTTATTTCATGTGGTTCTGATTGTCATGGTATTCCTAATGATAAAAGTCACGGAAATGTTGGAGATGTGCACATCCCTCAAGAAGATTGGATACTTTCAATGTTAGATTGGTTAAAACTACAGGCTTAATTGCCTGTAGTTCCAATTTTTTTATTAGTGTAGTAATAAAACACAATGCTTATTAAAAGAACTGATATACCACCTAAAATAATTATTATATAAGCCTCAATGTTTTGAAGTAAAACCCCAGAAATCAAATAAGAAAAAGGCACAACTATTTTCACTATACTTATTGTAAGACTCATAGATCTAGCTCTATACTCCTCATCAATCTTAGTTTGCATATTATATGAAAATGGAATATCAACTAAAGATATACATACTCCCATAAAAATCATTACAATTGAATAATAAATAATATATATATTTGTATTATTTATGTTGTCTTCAAATAATAAAGGTATTGATAACAATATTATATTTATAGACATTAATATTCCCACTATAGAAAATATATTATTTATCTTATATCTTGATATTACATTTTTAACCACAAATGCTCCTACTATCATTCCTACAGGAATTGAACCTTGAATTATCCCAAAACCTTTTGATGATAACTCTAATATATTATTTAATATAATTGGCATAGGAATAGTAACCGAGAAAGATATAAAGAAGTTAAATATTATAAATATTATTAGCATATTGATAATATACTTTTGAGTTATTAAATACTTAAATCCCTCTTTTATATCTTTTATATAATTTATTTTATTCTTATCAATAAATATATCTTTCTCTTGGTTTTTAGCATATTTAAAATCAATAAATACTTCTAAAAAGGCTGAAAATATAAATGATATTGAATTGAATAATATAAAGCTTTTTATATTAAAGGCGGAGAAAATTATTCCACCTATAATAGGTCCTAGTATAGATGATGTTGAGTCTATTATTCTACTTCCAGAATTAATATTAACTATTTTTTCTCTAGATACAATATTAGGTATAGATGCTCCTATACTGATATCGAATATTATATTTATACTTGTTATAACAAAAGTACTTAAATAAATTACCCCTACACTTAACCCCTTTACAATACTAATTAAATATATACTAAATAGAAACAATCCATTTAATAAATCAGCTATAACAACTAACTTTTTCCTATCGTATTTATCAGCAATTACTCCTGCAATTGGATTTAATATAATTACAGGTAATATACTTAAAATCAATGTAGTCGAAAAACTAAGACTAGATCCAGTTATTTTTAATACATATAAACTCATTGCAAAAGTATATATAGATGTCCCAAATATTGATATAAATCGTCCTAAATAAAATAAAATTATATTTTTATACTCCTTATTTTTTAAATAAATCATTTAATCACCTCTAACTAAATTCTATAATAGAGTCTCTACAAAACATCAATACTAAATAAAGTCTTTTTTTGATGAATATAATAAAAAAGGTAGGGTTAACCCTACCTTTTACCAAAAAATAAATAGCTATATACTTCTTCATTATCTGAAAAATAGTCTTCATATATACTAGGCTTATTCAAATAATTTGATTTTATATCTGATATCATATTAAAGTTATTTTCTTTTAATTTGCTTTTAATGTAATTAATATTAAAATTCTTTCTATTTTCTTCTTTAATAGAATTAGTTAAAGAGAACTTTTTAAATAAAATATATGATAAGAAAACATAGGAATCTTCTTTTAAATATTTTAATATGTCTTTAATAGAAAAATCATTTTTATCAAACCAGTAGTTGCTACTACCTGCACAATCTAAAAGCAAATCAACAGATTCTCTTTTTATTGGAATAAATTTAAAATCTGTACAAATAAACATTATATTCTTTTTTAAATTGCTTTTTTCAATTAAGTTTTTTAAATAAATGTGTTTTTGAATATCATTATCTATTGCTATATATAAACTACTACTATCTAAATTATCATATAAGTTTCTTAAAAGAAATCCTAGTCCACTACCTATTTCTAAAATTACTTTATCTTTGAAATCAATGTCACATAACTTGTTATATGTCCAATTCAAGTCTTTTCTAATATTTAAAATATGATTTTCATCTGTTTCTTTTATATAATTTTCAATAACATTTTTACATTTTTCACTATCTTTATTTATTAAATTCTCTTGTACAATTAATATTCCAGAATTTATTTTATATCTTTTTCCACATAAGCATTTTAAGCTTCCATCTAATATTTGATTGTTTTTTATATTTGCTTCTTCTAAATCTAGCTTTCCTCCACAATCAATACACTGTAATAAATCTATTTTTTTTATATCAACTCCAATATTAAAATTACTTTTTATTTTTCTTTTATTAATTTCACTTAGCTTATCAATTAATTTTGTTTCTATTATTTTTAACTCATCTATTCTTTTACTTATTTCTTCATTCTTTAGTTTAAATATATCTTGTAAGAATCCATTTTGTTCTTCATTACTAAGTTTTCCTAGTGTTTCATAAATAAATATAGACTTTATTTCATTTAATGTAAAACCTAATGATTTTAATTCTAATATATTAGTTAAGTCATCTTGACATTTCCTATTAAATTCATATTGAGCTCCTTTTTTATATGGTACAATAAGCCCTAAATCCATATAATGTCTTGTTGTTTCTATGCTTATATTATTTATCTTGCTAAATTCCCCAATTTTCATACCAATTCTCACTTTATAATATTTTATTAAATTTAAAATTATGTCTATTTAATTTTATCTTTAAATGGTATCTATTTGCAAATATTTTTAATAAATAAAATAGAGATAATATACCCTTTACTTAAAATATAATATCTCTATAACTTAATTAATTATTTGTTTTTATCTTTTAATTCATCTTTATTAACCTTATCATCTCTAAACCATTTGCATTCAGTAGTAGGATTATTTAATTTTTCTATACTTCTTCTAAAAAGGCTTTATAGCCTCTCATAGTTTCATAAATATCTACTTTACTAGCTATTTCCCATGGAGCATGCATATTTTGCAGAGCTACTCCACAATCTATAACTTCCATATTATACTCTGCTAATATATAAGCGATTGTTCCACCGCCACCTTGGTCTACTTTACCAAGTTCAGCTGTTTGGAAAGGAACATCGCTCTTATCCATAACATTTCTAAGCCAGGCCATAAATTCTGGATTTGCATCATTACATCCTGATTTACCCCTTGCTCCTGTATATTTACTAAATACAAAACCTTTTCCAAAATATGCTGAATTTTTCTTTTCCATAACAGATGGATAATTAGGGTCATATGCAGCTGTTACGTCAGCTGATAGCATTTTAGAATTAGCTAAAGCTCTTCTTAATTTTAACCCTGAATACTCTCCTAGCCTATCCATAACCTCTGCTACTACATTTTCAAAGAATTTCGAGTGCATCCCAGTTGCACCATTACTTCCCACTTCTTCTTTATCTACTAACAAAACAACTGATGTGTATTTAGTTTGATCTAAATCTAAAAGTGCCATTAATGAAGTATATGCACAAACTCTATCATCTTGACCATAAGCCATAACCATACTTCTATCTAATCCATAGTCTCTTGCTCTTCCTGCTGGAACAACTTCAATTTCTGCTGATAAGAAATCTTCTTCTTCAAAATCATACTTTTCTTTTAAAAGTTTAAGTATATTTGCTTTAACAGCATCTTTTTCTTCTCCTTCTAGCGGCATATTTCCTACTAAAAGGTTTAAATCTTCACCTTCAATAACTACATTAGCTTTCTTTTGCATTTGATCTCCTGATAAGTGTATTAAAAGATCAGATATTCCTACAACTGGATCATTATTATCTTCACCTATAACTACGTCTATTTTTGTTCCATCTTTTTTAACAACTACTCCATGTAAAGCTAGAGGTAAAGTAACCCATTGATACTTTTTAACTCCACCATAATAATGAGTTTCCATCATAGCAAGATCTGAATCTTCATATAATGGATTTTGTTTTAAGTCTAATCTTGGGGAATCAACATGAGATCCTATTATCCTCATTCCTTTTTCTATAGGCTCTTGCCCTATAAGAAATAATGCTAAAGCTTTGTCTTTATTGTTTATAAAAACCTTATCACCAGGATTTAAGCTTTCTCCATTTTCTATAACTTCTTCTAAATCTCTATATCCAAGAGCTATTGCCATATCTATACTTGTTAAAACACACTCTCTTTCTGTTTTACATATAGACATATAATCTATATACCCATTACAGAAATAAAATAACTCTTCTTTTTTATCCCCCATATACTTTAACCAAGGATTTTTTTTATCTTCTTTTTTGCCCATAATTAGCCCTCCTAAATTTATTTATCATAAAATATTATAGATTTAATTATGTAAATTATTACTCTACTATTTTATCCATTCTACTTTCTATTATGTCTACAGGTGTTACATCTGACATAAGTGAGTGTCTATAATTTACAGCTGCAGCTTCTATTATTACTGCAATATTTCTTCCTGGTCTTACTGGTACTCTAAGTCTTTTTACTTTAACCCCTAAAATATCTTGACGTTCATCATTTAACCCCAATCTATCGTAATCCCCATCATCCTTCCAATGTTCAAAGTGCATTAGTAATTTTATATCTTTTTCTTGAAGTACAGAGCTTAAACCATATAATGATGCTACATCTATTATTCCAATCCCCCTAACTTCAAGCATACCTATAGTTATTCTCGGAGACGTACCTATAAGCTCTCCATCTATTTCCTTTATATCTACCGCATCATCAGTTACTAATCTATGTCCTCTTTTTATAAGTTCAAGAGCAGTTTCACTCTTTCCTATACCGCTTTCACCTGTTATTAAAATACCTATACCATACACATCTACTAACACTCCATGAAGTCTAGTTTCTGGAGCTAATTCTCCCGCAAGGTATATAGTTAATTTACTCATAAATTTAGTTGTTACTAATTTAGTTCTTATTAACCAGACCTTATTTTTTTGAGCTGATTTAAGTAGTTCTTCTTGTGGCTCTAAATCTCTTGTTATGATTAAGCATTTTAAATTAAAACTAAAATATTTATCTATTCTTTTTTTACGTAATTCAATCCCCATAGCTTCTAGAAAGCTCCATTCTGCTTTACCTATTACCTGTATTCTCTCTGGGGCAAAATAGTTGTAAAATCCCGATAGCTGCAAACCTGGCCTATTTATATCATTAACAAAGATCTCTACATTTTTTTCACCTTCTACCAATACTTCCATATCAAAATCTTTTATTAATTTTTCAACTGTAACTGACAATTTTATCACCCTTCAATTAATTTCTTTTTTTCGGTTCTACTGTTTCTAATTGAGCTCTAAAGTTACTTTTTACACTATCTATATATCTTCTTCTTAAAATTTGTTGTTCTTCTTTTTCTGAGTCATTTAATCCTTCTTCTTTGCTTTTCTTATAAAGCTCATTAATTCTTTTAATTACATCATCCATTTTCATGTTTTGATAGTCCATCTTTAGTTCTCCTTTTCATTATTTAAATTTAAGTCTTTATTATATTTTAACCTCTATTTTAGTCAATATCAACTTATATAATTTCGACAAATGATAATATTTACATTTTTTATGAAAATATTTACTTCTCTATTTTTTGTAATTTATTACTTAATATGCCATATAATATAAGATTTTTCAGTAAAATTATATATAAATTTGTTGTTATTTGTTTTATGAATTCATTTTACATTATTATACTTTTTGGTATAATATTGTTATAACGAGATGTAATTTGTAAATAGATGGAGGTGCTACTAAATGATAAAGAAATGTAGAAGACAAATACTAATTAAGAAAGCTATACTTAACTTTTTACTAAGATATCTTTCTCCGAGTAATAGACTGATAATTTATCTTTCACAAGACTTGGACAAGCTTATCAGTAAATCACAAAAAAATATATATAAAAAGTATATTAGAAAATATTTTGGTAGCAACACTTTAAAAAAGGTTGCTTAAATATTTTACTAAATATTTAATATGTATTGTAATAACTACTTTATTTTATTTTATAAATTATTCAAATACCAATTTATTACAAAAATAAAAAATATAAAAACTTTTTAAATTTATTTTAAAAAGTTTTTATATTTTTAAACAAAAAACACCTCATTACTGAGGTATTAATATCAAATATGTCCCAACATGCCATTCACTTAAATATTCATACCTGCTTCTCGCAGGTGGGCTAAACTCACCAATCCTCTGCCTTCTCCTGCCACTTAAAGTGAATTACTGAAGCCTGACATCGTAAAGGATGTTGTAAATCCCGTATATTCAATGTAGGTTGAATATTTTAAGCTTAGCGTACATCTCAGGATTTATTATGATTTAATTATAGCATAAATTATATCATATTCAATAGAAATTTTTACACATAGATATATATCTTAGCAAACAAATTCTTTTGCTACATCCTCTATAGATATGTCACTATCTTCTTCTGTGAATAATGCCATGAATTTAAGTCCTTCAAAATTTGATGGATCCATTTGAAAAGCCATCACCTCTCCTGATATTTCTAACTCTTCTACTATTTCTTCTATAATGTCTACCACTTCATCATTTCCATATTCATAAAGATATGGAAGAAAGTATTCAGTGTACCATTCACTGCTCTCTTCTTCATAATCACTTTCCTCATTTGAGTAGCTTCTAGCAGCATTTAAAACATCTTCATCAAACTCAAACAGAAATTTTACTAAAAACATTTCCTCTTCATTTTTTAGTTCTTCAATGTCTGACAATAAGTTTTCATCTAACATACTTATAATTTTATCAATTTTCATAATTTACCTCCTGAGATTAATATAATAATTTTCTATATTCTTTTTTTACAGCTAAAAATTCCTTATCATCTTCTACTAAATTTAATTCCTCTTTTCCATCTACTTCATCTACTCTAAATACATATACATCTTCAGAATTAACATCATCTATTGGAGCTAAAAGTAAATATTCTGTTTCCTCTAAATAAATCTTAGCTATTGCTTCAAATTCAACTTTATTTCCCTCTTCATCTAGGAATGTCATTATTTGCTTCTCTTCCTCATTTATGTTTAAATCTTTTTTATCCATTTTTATTCTCCTTTGAATTAAGTTATTCTCTAATATTTTATATTCAAAAAATCTTTTTTACCACTATTTTTTTATATTTTTTTATTTTTATCTTCTTATTTGTCTTAGTCATATTTTGTAACTATATGATTATTTTTTTCATATTATGAATTAATAATAATTTCAGAGGATAAATTTATGTTAGAAACAATACTATTAGTTTTATCTGTATCTATAGATTCATTCCTGGCAAGTATTGCATATGGAACTAATAAAATAAAAATTCCTCTAACATCTGCTCTTATAATAGATATAATATCAGCAAGTATGTTAGGGGTTTCTCTTGTAATTGGAGGATTTATACAAAATTATATTTCTATTAATGCTGCAAAAATAGCAAGTTTCCTTATACTTTTTGCTTTAGGCATATATAGACTTTTTGAAAGTCTACTTAAATCATATATAAAAAAAAATTCAAACAAACCTTCTCCTTTAACCTTCAAATTATTTGATTTCAATTTTGTTCTTCAAGTATATGCTGATGAAACAAAAGCAGATTTTGATAAATCCAAAATACTTACTTCTAAAGAAGCTTTTTATCTGGCTTTCGCTCTTTCTTTAGATAGTCTAGCAGTTGGATTTGGTAGTAGCCTTATTTCTATTAATTATATTCAAGTTTTTATTGTTGCTCTTTTCATAGGAATTATAGCAATACTCCTCGGATCATTTATGGGAAGAAAATTTGTTGAAAGTACAAATCTAAACCTTTCATGGCTATCAGGTACAATGCTTATTATCTTTGCTTTTTTAAGAGTATTTTAAAAGCTGCTAGAAATATACTAGCAGCTCTTTTAAAATTTATTTTTCTTTTACTTCTTTTTTCTTTTTCCTTAATACCATAAATGCACCTGCACCTACTATAATTAAGGCAACTATTAAACCATACATAGGATTGTTTCCGCCTGTGCTTGGTAATGTAATTCCTCCCTTTCCTGAAGTGTTTCCTCCACTTCCTGAAGTATTTCCTCCATTTCCTGAATCTTCAGCTTTTACAGTTATTTCAACAGTAGCTTTAAAGTTACCATCCTTAGTTGTAACTGTTATTATAGCTTTTCCTTTTCCTATTGCTGTTACTTTTCCATTTGCATCAACCTTTGCTACTCTTTCATCGCTTGATGACCAAGTAACTTCTTTATTTGTTGCATCTGCTGGTGTAATTGTAGCCTTTAATTCTAATGTTTCATTTACTTTAAGTTCTGCTGAAGTTTTGTCTAGGCTTACTCCTGTTACTTTTACTACTGGTATTTCTTTTGCTTTTACAGTTATTTCAGCTGTAGCTTTAAAATTACCATCTTTAGTTGTAACAGTTATTGTAGCTTTTCCTGCTCCTACAGCTACTACCTTTCCATTTTCATCAACCTTTGCAACCTTTTCATCACTTGATGTCCAAGTAACTTCTTTATTTGTTGCATCTGCTGGTGTAATTGTAGCTTTTAATTCTAATGTTTCATTTACTTTAAGTTCTGCTGAAGTTTTATCTAAACTTACTCCTGTTACTTTTACTACTGGTACTTCTTTTGCTTTTACAGTTATTTCAGATGTAGCTTTAAAATTACCATCTCTAGTTGTAACAGTTATTGTAGCTTTTCCTTCTCCTATTGCTGTTACTTTTCCATTTTCATCAACCTTTGCTACCTTTTCATCACTTGATGCCCAAGTAACTTCTTTATTTGTTGCATCTGACGGTGAAATTGTAGCCTTTAATTCTAATGTTTCATTTACTTTAAGTTCTGCTGAAGTTTTATCTAAACTTACTCCTGTTACTTTTACTACTGGTACTTCTTTTGCTTTTACAGTTATTTCAGATGTAGCTTTAAAATTACCATCTATAGTTGTAACAGTTATTGTGGCTTTTCCTTCTCCTATTGCTGTTACTTTTCCATTTTCATCAACCTTTGCTACCTTTTCATCGCTTGATGCCCAAGTAACTTCTTTATTTGTTGCATCTTCTGGTGTAATTGTAGCCTTTAATTCTAATGTTTCATTTACTTCAAGTTCTGCTGAAGTTTTATCTAAACTTACTCCTGTTACTTTATTGCTAGATAGATTTTCAATTTCAGCTGAATCTCTAACTCTTAATCTGTGTCCTTCAGGATCTTCTGAAGCAAGTCCTATAGCTGATACTTTATCTCCTACATTGATTCTAGTTTTCCATTCATCAGCTACTCCAGGATTTTTACTACTTCCAATGTATCCTTCAACATATACTCTTGATTCTCCAGTTCCATCATTTACAAATATATTTTGTCCATCAATTCTAGTTACTTTTCCTTCTACTTTTACTAAAAGTCCCTCTTTTTCTTCCAACATACTATCTTTAGTTGAAAGTTTAGTAGGCTCTACTAAGTTAATATTTTCATCAATAATTTGTAATCCTAAGCTTTCATTTTTAAGAGCAACTTGTGCATCTCCCAAATATGATGAAACTTTTCCTTTAATTCTTACTTTTTGACCTAATTTTACTGATGTAGTTGAAACTCCAAATACAGTTAATCCAGCAGTATCATCTTGAACATAAATAACATCAAAGAATGAGTTTCCTGGTGCTGCAATATTTGAAGCTGCAGTTACATATCCTTCAACAACAACTGTTTCTCCAAATCTATCTGGAGTATTATCTTTATTTTCATCTATTCTAACACTTGATATCTTACTTACAGGAATCTCTGGAGCTGCTGCCAATTCCTTGATAACTTTCTCAGTTATTTGATAATTTGAATAATCTAAACCATCCATTTCAAAATTTGAGAAGAATGTAGCTCCTGAAACTACTACTTTAGCTCCACTACTTAATGTTTCAACGGCTAAACCAACAACATCACCTTTACCTACAGCTGTATTATCTCCTTGTTTGTCAGCATCATTTCCATAAGTAGTACTATGACCTTTTACTAAAACGTCTATATTGGAAGCATCTTTTGGCATAACAAGAGTTGATCCACTATAGAAACTATATTTCTTAGTTGTATCAATTCCATTTAGCCAACTGCTTTCTGTATTATAGTCGTTAAAGTATAATCTAAAGTTCTGACCACCATTTTCTACATCATCAGTAGCTTGGTCATCATTAAATCTTATTTTTGCACCTATAGCGTTAAGAACTGAATTACCTTGTTCTGCATTCCCATATTCACCTGTTGCATCACCGTAATCAGCCTTAGAAGTTATTGCTATATTTCCACCTTTTTCAATAAATCTAGCTATTGCAGCTAATTCATCAGAGGTATATTTTTGAGGTGATAATCCACTAGAAGTAACTGCTTTACTTTGAGGGTCTGATAGTATTAATAAAGATGCACCTTTTAAAACTTCATCTGTTATAGGCTCTTTATTTATAACCGCTTTAACATTGTTTTGTGCCATTAAAGCTGTTAAAGTTGTAATCTTTCCTGAGTAGTCTCCAGAAACATATTGATTTTGATGTGCACCATCTATTACAACCTTAGAAACTTCATTTGATCCTAAAACTGAAACTTCTTTAGCTCCTTTGAACTCTCTTTCAACTCCATTTACAGTAGCAGTAACTTTTACTTGGAAAGAATAATCTCCTGCTTTATCAAATTTATATGGAAGCTTTGCTACAGCTGTTGATCCAGAAGCTATAGATTCAATAATCTCTGTCTTTATTGCTTCAGTTCCATTATTTAAATAGTATTCTACTTTAACATTATTTATAGCAACTGCTTCATTATTATATATAGTAGTTCCTATATTAAATTCTTCCCCAGCAACTATTACTTCTGTATCAGAATCTACTGTAGAAATTCCAACATTTTCTCTTTCTCCAGCCCAAATTGCTGAAGTAACAGCTATATCTCTATCAGATTGGTCTACTCTTACATAGTAGTATGAACTAACTGATTTATCTAAAGTAAATGACCATTCTTTAGTTGTAGAGTTTACATTATCAATAGACTTAACAACTTTACCACCATCGCCAATTATTGATATTTTCTTAATAGTATCTCCTGAATCCATGTCCTCAACATTTACTTTAAAATCTAATGAATCTGTCTTTCCTAATATAGATCCCATTGTATTTCCATTAACTTCATAAGATACTTTTAAATTTTCATCTTCAGTTGCATAAACTCTTCTTTCTCTTATTGCTTCATAAACAGATTCTCTTGAAAGATTTGGAGCCTCTATAACTGTTCTAGCAGTATTCGCATTACCCCATCTACCTTTATGGTTATCTTGGTTGTTTGTTGGAGCAACATGCCACCCCTTATCTAAGGCTCTAGTATAATATTCATATGAAGGGAAATAACCTGAACTTCTGATAGCACCTTCACCATTTCCAACTTCTATTAATGTAACTTGTTTGTCAATTTCTGCATCATAATGTGCAAAATCACTAAAGTCTCCGAAAGTTTTACCTGGGTGATTTAATTGAGATAATGATTGTTTTTGTGTTTTTAATGTATTGTAGTAATTTTTTAAATCCATTTTGCTATTTTTTCTTGTTTCAAATCCTGGTGTATTAAATGTATTCATATGACCATATCCACCAGTTGATCCTGACCAAGTCATTTCATATCCATATATAGCTACAAATTTACCCTCTTTATTGTATTTGTCTGCCGCACTTAATCCCTTATTCCAACTTTGACTTGCTGAACCATCTGCTAAATTAGCTTTTGTATCATTATCAAACCAGTTAGAGTGATCTGTTACAGCTAAGAAATCTACTTTTGCACTATTTTCTGCATATTGGTATGCATCATCAATAGATCCAGTACCATCTGATATATTTGTATGAGAGTGAAGTTGTCCAAAATATAAATTTTTATTTTGCTCTCCAATTGTAAATTTCCATTCTTGTGTAGTTAAATTACCTAATGTATCTTTAACCTCAACTAAAACAGTATGAGCACCATCAGATAAGTCCTTATCAACTAAATATTTTATAGTATTTCCTTCCTTACCTATGTTACCGCTTACAATTTCTCCATCAATTGATAATTTAATTGAAGTCATATCTACGCCAGTTTCATCTTGGAAAGTCGCACTAATTTCTGGTCTTCTTAAATCACCTATATTTTGTCCATTAGAAGGCTTTAAATCTGTAACTCTTGGTCCAGAATTATCTATAGCTTTATTTACAGTAACTTTACAAGTTGCTTTTATATCAGCTTTTACCATTGATTTAACTTCTATAGTTGTTTCTCCCTCTTTAACAGCTGTAACTTTTCCATCTTTATCTACTGTTGCTATTTCAGGATTTAAGCTTGTATATTCCACACCCTTTTCTGTTGTGTTTTCAGGGATATAAGCAAGTGTTAAGCCTTTACTTTCACCAACTTCTAAAGCTAAACTTTCATCAATTCTTAATCCAGTTAATGCAATTTGTTCTACAGTACCATCGTTGTGTACTATAGTAAAATTATCTATGTTAATTCTTTTATCTTTTGTGCCCACAACATTAATTTTAAATCTAACATTACCTGCTTCATTAATAACAAACTTTTCTTCTTTTAAATCACTTGTTATAGCATTTGATGATCCAACATCTACCCAACTTACTCCTGAATCAGTAGATTTTTGAATTTTTAAGGTAGATCCAGAATCCTTTGAATAGTATGCATGAGATAAAATTATCTCTTTTACATTAGCAACATCAAAATTCATAGCTATAAAGCCTTCTGATTTTATCCTTGCAGCTGTAGAATCTATTTTCTTATCAGGTTCTTGATTTCCAGCCATTGCATTATTAAACTTCCAAGAACCAGTTTCTAATTCAACATCCGCTTCCGTATAACCTGATTTTTTAAGCTTCTCAAAATTTTCAATAACTACATTTTTATTTAACTCTTCAGCCTTAGCTACTAATGTTGTAAAATTAGTAAAGAAATTGGATACAACCATTGTAAAGGTTAACACAAAACCCAGCAATCTAAGTTTCTTTTTATCTTTCACTTTATTATCTCCCCTTTTTATTGTTTTTAATACATTTTCCCAAATTCCGTTTCTGATATTGATTGTACTTAGTTCTCCTAATTACATCCCTCCTCAGTTTATGCTCCCCAACCCATTCTTATTTAAATTTGAGATGATATTATGCTACCTAATTAATTATCTTATACTAAAATTTAGAAGCGCTTCATCTCACTTTAAACAATTTTAAATAAGCACTTAGTATAAGTTTTTTATTATGTCTTCTGTTAATTAGGTCAAACTCAAAATGCGGATTTTAAATAAAGTTTTCTATACCTTTCTATAGAATCCCCCCTTGTAACTTTCACTTATTTAATTTTATCACTTAGTAAACGTTTTTTTAGTCGAATAGATTGTTATTAAATATTTTTTTTATTCCATATTTCAGCAAAATAAATTTAATTAACTTAATTTTCCATATTTTAAATAATAATTTCTTATATTTTTTTATTTAATGATACTATATATTAAATTTTTAACATTATGTTAATTAAATTAGTCACATTATTTTAAGTAAAGTCTTATGTAAAAATATTAAATAAATTAAAAAAATGGATTATGCTTTATTTAAAGCATAATCCATTTGCTTTTATTAATTACTATTTATATTTTCACTTTACAAGTTTTGATTTTTTATTAAATATGAAATATACTCCTGCACATACTAATATTAATCCAAATATTAAAGCATTTATAGGATTATTTCCTCCTGTAGCTGGTAAAGTAACTCCTTCTTTATCAGTTGATTTTTCTGCAACTATAAACTTGCTAAAGTGTGATGTTTTAAATGTTACTTCATTTCCATTTATAGTTGTTTCTAATTGTTCAAATGTCTTAGTTTCTTCATTATAATAGAATACAGCTAAGTTATCTTTATTTAATCCTTTTAAGTCCTCATCTGTTAATTTTAATGTTATAGTTGCAACTCCATCTTTAAAGTTGTGAATCTTAACTGTTTCATTACCTGTCTTAACATATAAGTTAAATTCAAATACTTTTTTAACTCCCTTTATCCTATAAGTAATAGATGAATCTTCTTTAATATTCATTTCAAAAATAATACTTGAGCCTTCTTTTAATAAATCTTTATCTATTATACTAAATGGTAATAATATAATATGCTCACCATTCTTAATTTCTAAAGATCCATTTCCAGTTTTAATAGCTTCTATATCCTTTACTTCAACTTTAATTTCATTTGATGGATTCTTTATAACTACTTCATTCTTTCCATTAGGATTTTCTACTTTTTCAACTACATTTTCTATAGGATTAGTATTTCCACTATTCTCCTTATCACTATTTACAGTGATTTCACATATAGCCTTAAAGTTTTCTTCTCTAGTTGTAACAGTTATCATTGCTTTTCCTGCTCCTACTGCTGTTATCTTTCCATTTTCATCAACCTTTGCTACTTTTTCATCGCTTGTTTCCCATGTGACATCTTTATTAGTTGCATCTGCTGGTGAAATTGTTGCCTTTAATTCTAAATTTTCATTTATATTTAATTCTGCTGAAGTTTTATCTAAGCTTACTCCTGTCACTTTTACTGCAGGTACTTCTTTGTCTTTTACAATTATTTCAGCTACTGCTTTAAAGTTTCCATCTTTAGTTGTAACTGTTATTGTAGCTTTTCCTGGTGCAACTGCTACTACCTTTCCATTTTCATCAACCTTTGCTACTTTTTCATCACTTGTTGTCCAAGTAACATCTTTATTTGTTGCATCTGCTGGTGAAATTGTTGCTTTTAATTCTAAACTTTCATTTATCTTTAATTCTTCTGAAGTTTTATCTAAGCTTACTCCTGTCACTTTTACATCATCTGGTTTTTCTCCATCTGGATCTGCTGTACAATTAATTTTCATTGTAATAGTCTTAGTTGCTTGTCCAGCTCTTCCATCATCAGTGTACCATGGTAAATCAACAGTTTCCTGTGTAGGCTCTATATGAAGTTTGAATTCATTAATTCCAGATTTTAATTTAATACCTTCTACATATACATTGCCATATTGGTCCATGGCATTTGGATATAATGTATTTATATCCTTATCATTTATTGTAAATGCAACCCCATATGGAACTTGAGCCTTTAAAGTAAATTCCTTTTCATTAGTTTCATATTCAATATTATCTCCATAAGAAATTCTTGGCATAGAAACCATCATTGGCATATCAACCCAACGAAGAACATAATCATCAACAACCATTGCATTTCCGCCTTGGTTTTTAACAGTTAACTTCATATTGGTATCTGTTGAACTATATGCCCAATTTCCATAATCCTCTGTGTCATTTGCAACACGTGTATGGCTTGTAAAGGCTTCTGTGCCCCATGATCCCCTAGTATATTTATATTGAATACTCTTACCTGCCATCATCTTAAATTTATATTCTACTATATCTCTAGATGTTGCTCCACTAGGTACAGTAAGTCTTCCACCTGCAGCATTCCATCCATTTAAATCACCAGCTATAAAAATATCATCAGTTGCTGGTGTATAATTTGGAATATGAAGTCTTACTGTTACATCTACCATAACCAATGTTGGCGTAACACTCTTTTCTTCTGAATATTCCCTATTGTAGAACTTATCATAAGATGCTACTTTATAAGTATAATTTTTATCATTGCTTACTGTAAAATCTGCAAATTCTTTTGCACTCTTATCTACTACTGCAATTTTTATAAACTCTCCATTACCGTCCTTACGATATATATCGAATCCTTCTACATCTACTCCATCTGATGCCCATTCAAGCTTTGATCTATTAGATTCTACAATTATATCATTTAATACTGGAGCTTTTGGTGCCGTATTATCTTCAGGATTCATAACAGCTTTCATTGATACTTCGCTTGACTCTGTATAAGTATCTCCTGCATTTGTTGTAGCTTTTGCAAAATAGTTATATACTCCTGCTTCTGTTGGTTCAAAAGTTGCATAATAAACTTTTGATCCATCTTCTAAATCAGATTTATATCTCAATTTAGTGCTATTTGCATTTTCTCTTAAAGTTCCATCTTTATAATACATTAATTTAGCTTCAAAATTTGGAATATCTTTTCCTTTATATTCTTCTTTATCTGTTAATCCTGGAATATATATATTTACGGTTACTTCTTCAGTTTTGTTTCCTATTCCAATAATTAAATCTTTTACTATACTTGGTGAGCTAATTGACTTAATATTAAAGGATGGTAGTGCTGTTACTGCATCACTAAACTCACTTTCGCCACCATCTTTAACCGCTGTAACATAATAATAATATCTTATTCCATCAACTACATTTTTATCAACAAATGTATTATTAACCTCTTCTCCAATTTTTTCAGCTTTTTGTCCTTCAAGATTAGTTCTATACACATTATACTTACTTGCTCCTGGTACCTTCTTCCAAGTTAAACTTACCTTTCCTTGTTCTGGAATAGCCTTAAGGTCTTGTACTTTCTCAACATTTACTATATTGTTTGTAGATACCATCATAAATCCTGTTTGTGCTGGAATTGTAATTTGAACCTTTCCATCTTTTACTGTTGATGATATATTTCCATATAGTTCATCTTTCAATATTAAGCCATCTGGTAAAAATCCAGTTACATCAGCTTCTATAGTCTTAACTTCAGTTGATTGATTTATTACTAGCAATGCACCTTTTTCTAAATTCTTTCTTGCATATACAATTACGTTATCATTTGCATATGCTGTTTGAATTTCACCTGTTGCAAATAAATCAAGATTTTCATTTCTTACTCTTGCTGCATTTTTATAAACATCAAATAACTCTGCATATCTACCTACACCTGAGAAATCACCATTTGATTCTAAAACTCTTTCCCATGGGAAAGTTCTTCTTGAATCTGGATCCTTAGTTCCTGTTACCCCAACTTCATCTCCATAATAAATAGTAGGCGCACCTGCATATCCCATTTGGAATATTGCAGTTAATGATTGTAATTTTAATGCATTGTCTGAAGCTTCTGGTGCAATTTTTGTATTTTCTTCTTCCCATGTTGGGTTATCCATTTTTGTAATATTTCTAATTGTATCATGAGAATCAACCAAATTTATCATTGCTTGCCATGCTTCTTTTGGGTAATTTTCTCTAATTACTTCTAATGCATTATTGAAGTCTGCTGAATTACCACTTAGTATATAATTTTGAAGTGCTGCTCTAAACTGATAATTCATTACTGAATCAAATTGATCTCCCAATAAGTAATGGGTTGCAACTCCCCATTCTTCTCCTAAGATAACTGGATCATCTATTACATTTCCATTAACATCTAATCTTCCTTTTGTTGACTTAACAACTTCTCTAAATTTTTGCCATGTACTTGTTGATACATCTGGAGCAACGTCTAATCTCCAACCTCCTGCTCCCATCCACATCCATTTTTGAGATGCTGCAAACTTCATTTGCTCCTCAGCCTCTTTATCACTTAAACCAGTTAAATCATGGCCAATAACATTATCTCTGTAATCTACATTATTCCATTCATGATTTCCTGGAATAGCTAAGCTATCC
This sequence comes from Clostridium sp. MB05, assembly GCF_046581255.1. Lineage (NCBI taxonomy): Bacteria > Bacillati > Bacillota > Clostridia > Eubacteriales > Clostridiaceae > Clostridium > Clostridium sp. MB05. The sequence goes on from NZ_CP174370.1 coordinate 2,980,685, forward strand.
CCATTTTGTGGAGCTTTAGCATCCATTACTGGTAATGAATCGAATCCCCACCATCCCTCATAATTATAATGTTGATCTTTTTTATCTAACATATTACCATCTTTATCTCTTATTAGCCATTGATTTTCAATCTTAAACCAAGTTGTAAAACCAAAATCTTCTGGGTAAGAATAGTTCTTTCCTGTTAAAGGGTTCTTAATACTTTCATATTCTTTTATAACTTCCTTTTCTGCTTTCTCTTGAGATTTACCTGTGTTTACTTTATCCCATACCTTTTTCCAATACTCATATGCACCAATTTCAGGATATTTTTCGTACCTATCAAAATATATAGAGTCATCACCAACGTGATTAAACACTCCATCAGCTATCAGCTTAATCCCCTTTTCTTCAGCTGCCTTTGCAAAAGCTTGATATACTCTATCTGAAGCTGCTCTTGTTGCTTCATAATTTAACCCTGAATTAGGATCTCCATCTTTATTATATACAGGTTGTCCAGACATAGGATCTAGAGATTTATAATCAGTAGCATCATATTTATGATTAGATGCTGCCCAAGCTACAGGATTTAGATAAATTGCTGTTATACCTATAGATTTTAAGTAATCAAGTTTATCTTCTATTCCTTGAATATCTCCACCATAAAATTCATTTGTCCATATATTATCTGTTTTTGAATTTGGATAATACGGTTTATTTTCAGGTGTTGCATGTCTAGGATTTTCAGGATAATCTCTCCAGCTACCCCACACTTGTGATGAAGCTGGATCATTTTCTACTCCTCCATCATAATATTGAATTTCATATCTCTTAAGAGTTCCATCAGTTCCAATATATCCACGATATCCATCTAATAATTTTGCTCTATTATTATCTTTATTCCCATCAAAAAATCTATCTGGGAATATTTGATATACAACTGAATCCTTCATCCAATCTGGAGTTTTATAATCTTTATCGTAAACTGTTAAGTTATATGGTAATGCACCCTCTTCTACAACAGCTCCTTGCCCTCCACTTAAGCTATCATCTCCATATTCAAGCTTAGTTTTTCCATCTACTAATATAAACTTATAACCCCATACTCCAATCCCATTAAACTCTGTTTTTGAAATTATTGCTTCATAATAATCCGTTTCTCCTATTGTAGTTGCTTTTCTCATATCATAGCTTTTTGCTACTCCACTACCATCTATAAGTTCAATCTTTGCAACTTGAACATCATCTTTAGCAACTCCAATTCTTAATGTTAAATCTTCACTTTCTTCTTTTATTGCACCAAATGGTTTTTTATAAGTAATACTTCTTGAATCAAATTTAATTGCTGATTTATTTATAAGACCATCAAAATTACCTTCTGTTGCTTTATAATTATGAGTTAATTTTTTATCACCCTTATGATTAATTGTAAATACAACATCTGCTGGATCTAAAGTATTTACTACTAAATTACTTCCTTTTTCATCAGCTCCATAGTTTTCACTACTCCAATCTGATCCAAAAACCACTTTAGCTTCAAATTTTCCTGCTGGTAAATTTCTTTGTAACTTATATATACTACCATCAAAGTAGTAATCAACAAACATCTGTTTAGCTTTATCTGGAATCCATTCACCTTCCCCAAAAACTTTTTGAATATCTCCAACTAACCTTGGCCATTTATCATTACTTAATTTCGGAATATATTGTTCTAATCCATTAACTCCTGAAATATTTATTCTAGCCTGATTTAATTCTTCATTAATATAAAAATTAACTTTAGTTTTTTCAGATAAATTTATAGTAAAATTGTCTCCATTATTACTAAATCCATCCCAAGTTCCATTTTTAACAAATTTAAATTGATGCTCACCAGCTGGTAATACTGTTGAGTACTCATAAAAACCATCAACTAAATGTTTTAATTCAGTATCTGGATTATTATTTGACCATCCTTGAAATGATCCTGCTACATACCATTTATTTTTTCCGCCTGGTTGATTAATGAGTTCATCTGGAGTTATTTCTCCATTTCCTGGATTCTCTTCATTTAATGTTGGTTTAACATAATATGTTGTATCATCAGAAGCCTTATAATAAACTTCTAAATTACCATTACAATCTAAGTATGCTAAATCTATTAATTTATCATCTCCATCCTTAGATACCCATCCAGCTGTTCTAATTATGATTCCTACATTTTTATTTGATTTAGTTATATTAGTAAATGATAAATTTGATGATTTACCAAAATCATTAGAATCTGTAAATAAGCCTACTTTATCTTCAGATCCATCTATTCCTCCATCTACCCAATTCCATAGATTCCATTTATCGTAATTTCCGTCAGGTCTATTATAGTTTACTTTAATATTGATTTTTGAAAAATCCTTATATAAATCTGAGTACTCAACACTTTTTTCTTTAGGATTTTCCTTATCTATAGTTCCAGCTGTAATTATGATTTCAGTTTCACCTTTAGCTAAATCATATTTTATATCTTCATTAGCTTTAGCTTCCCATTCACCTTTTTTTACAACAAGTCCAAGTTCACCTGATTTTGGTACATCAATTACTGCATATACACCTTTATCATCCTTATGTGTAAATTCAACTGAATGCCCATTCTTTTGAGGCCACCAAGACCAAATATTCCATCCATTATAATCTCCATCTTCTTTTAAAAATCTAACTTTTACCTTTTGACTTTCGGTAGTTCCTGCTTTAACTACTTTATTAGGAATAGGTATTAATGTTAGAAAAAATAGTATAACTGTAAAGATACTTAGTTTAGCTTTGTGTTTAAGAATATTATTTACCCTCATAAAAATCCTCCCTTTTATTTAATTATCAAAGATTTCATTAACGGAAACGTTTCCATAAAACTCTATATTTAACTTAACAAAATTTAATAAGAAACACTTCTTAACCCAATTGTAAATGATTACTAGAATTTTTTCTATACATTTTATTTTTTTTGGATATTAATACAAAATAATAAAATATAAACTATATATTTAAGGCTAATATAATACGAAGTTATATTATACTTAGTGTTTCTTTATACAAAAAATACTTATTGACAACATTTCTCCTCACTGCTAGAATAATATAGTTAGTATAGTTTAACTTCGAGTTTACTATTACTAAACTTTTGTGCGATTTTAGGAGGTTTCATGAGTGAAGCATTTTTGTTAGTTAAATACTTATCTGTTGGATAGAATCAAATTTTAAATTTATGGAGGGATTTTTATGAAAATTGAACAACTAGGAAGACATATTTTAGTGGAATACTATAACTGTGATAAGGATATCTTAAAAGATCATTCTATTATTGAGGAGCATATGAAAGAAGCTGCTATTGTTTCTAATGCAACAATAGTTACTAGCTGTTTCCACAAATTTAATCCCTGGGGAGTAAGCGGTGCTGTTATAATCCAGGAATCTCATCTTACAATTCATACATGGCCTGAATATGGTTATGCATCTGTAGATCTATTTACTTGTGGTGATACTGTTAACCCTTGGCTTGCTTTTAAATATCTTGAAGATGCATTAAAAGCTGATAGAAGTGAATCTACTGAAGTTGCAAGAGGTTTAGTCGACAAAGTTAAAACTTTTTCTAATGGTGCATACGATAATATTCAAGTAAAACATAAAATGGAGGTGTAGGATATGGATATGGAATTATGGTACACAGAAAATCAAACCCAAAATGTAAATTTTTCTATGAAAGTTAAAAATCACTTGTACTCACATCAAAGTCCATTTCAAAAAATAGACGTTTTAGATACTTATGAATTTGGAAGAGTACTTGTAATTGACAACTGGACAATGGTTACAGAAAAAGATGAATTTATCTACCATGAAATGATAACTCATGTAGCTATGGCTACTAATAAAAATATAAAAAATGTATTAGTTATAGGTGCTGGTGATGGTGGCACTGTTAGAGAATTAACTAGATATGAAACTATTGAAAATATAGATATGGTTGAAATAGATGAAGCTGTAGTTATAGCTTCAAAAGAACACTTACCATTTACTTCAAATAAATTAGATGATAAAAGAGTTAATTTATTTTTTGAAGATGGAATAAAATTTGTAAAGGGAAAAGAAAATTTATATGATTTAATTATAGTAGATTCAACTGATCCAATTGGACCTGGAGAAGGTTTATTTACTACAGAATTTTATAAAGATTGCTTTAATGCTTTAACATCAAAAGGAATCTTAATAAATCAATGTGAAAGCCCTTATTATCCACATAATGCAAGAGAAATGAAAAGATCCTTTAGTAAATTAAAAGGAATCTTTAATATTTGTGAAGCATATCAATATCACATGCCTACATATGCTTCTGGTCATTGGATGTTCTGCTTTGCATCTAAAGAATTACATCCTATAAAAGACTTTGATGCTAATAGTTGGAGTGCTTTAGGGTTATCAACTAAATATTATAATACTGATTTACATGTAGGTGCTTTTATGCTTCCTAACTATGTAAAAGAATTATTAAATAAATAACCAAAATAATCCATAAGGTAATATAAACCTTATGGATTATTTTAGTTATGTCTATTTATATACTAAATATATTCACCTTATAATATTCATTATACTAATATACTAATATAATCAATTATTATAAGGGGTTTTAATGTATATAAAGTCTACAAACTTACAAAATAAAAATCTTTCAATAACAGTTTATAATAATGTAGCACTTATAAATGAAACAAGAGAAGTTCTTAAAAGTAAAATAGATCCTTCTTCTTATGTTACTATTGAGTATTTTGATATAAGTAAATTTATAAACGAGACATCTGTTGTTGTTATAGGTATGAATGATATTTTAATGAACTTTAACTATCTTTGTTGTAACAGTAAAAAAAATCTTGATATATTGCCTTGCAATAGTTGTGAAAATTTAATACCTAATTCAATTTTGATTCAAGGTGATGGTATTAAGTCAAGAGAAATAACCACATATTATTTAACTGATAACATTAAGTGGTATAGTAGCTATGTAATAATCCTAGAGGAAGAAGTATTATCAATTCACTCATGGTTTAACTTAATAAATAAATCTGGTATAGACTATGACAATGTAACTTTAAAATTTGTTGCAGGAGATGTTAACTTAGATTATAAAAGTTTAGTTCTTCATGATAAATCTATTAAATCTACAGAATTGCAAAGCTACACTACTCCAATTGAAGAAATGTCTGATTATTATATTTACACAGTTCCTAATAAATATAAACTTACTAATAATACACTAAAAAGAATAAAAAATTTTTCTAGTGAAAATGTAAAGTACAATAAACTTTATGATTTCGGATACAATAATGTAAATGCTAATATTATAATTAAATTTCAAAATACAACTGATAATAATTTAGGCTTTCCTCTGCCTTCTGGTAGTATAAACACTTATACTGGTTATGACGGTAATTTTGAATTTTTAGGTGGAAGCTCTATAAAAGATATTGCTAAGGATAGGGAGGTTTCCTTTATTATTGGAAATGCCTTTGATGTTACTTCTCAAAGAAATGTAATAAACTATCAAAAATATAAAGATTATATCTTTAAAGAAGTACAATATATACTTACTAATACAAAACAAGAAGCTATTAATATAAAAATATGTGAACCAATTTTTTCTCCTTGGCAAATGGATTTTTCTACTGATAATTATGATAAAGATAAGAATGGCAACCCTTGTTTCCAAACGGTAATGCAACCTAACTCAAAAAAGGAAATATTATTTAGCTACAAATATGATATTAATCCAACGTAATTAAAAAGGATAATATGAAAATAAATTTATTTTTCATATTATCCTTTTTAATACTATTCTCTTATCTTAAATATATCTATAGATTTTTTCAAATTTTCAGAGCTTTCTTTTGCTGTATTTGAATTTATCATGGTTTTATCTGACTTGTTACTAGCTTCTACAATTTTATTACTAATACTAGTTATTCCTTTACTTCCCTCTATTGTAGCTTTAGAAACTCCATTCATTATATCTGAAATCTCCTTAATAGATAACAATAAGTCGCTTGAAATTTTATTGAATTCCTTTACAATATTATCTATTAACACTCCATCTTTTCCATATGTTTCTGTAACTGCTATCATATTAGAAAATTCTTTTTGTAAATCTTCATCCATAAAATTAATTAAGTTATTTGAACTGTCTATAAGAGTATTTACCGCATTTGAAATATCCATGCCTGTTTCTTTTATTTTTATTACAGAATCCTTTGATGCTTCTGCTAGCTTTCTTATTTCTTCTGCTACAACTGCAAATCCTCTCCCGGCTTCCCCTGCTCTAGCTGCTTCTATTGATGCATTTAAAGCTAAAAGATTTGTTTGTTCAGTTATTTCTATAATAATCTCTGACAACTGGTATATCTTATTAATTACTTTTGTTTGCTCAATTGCTTTTCTTAATATATCTTTAGATTCACCTAAAATATTGTTTGTGTTTTCAAGTCCTAAGCTAACAAAACTCTTATTATCTAAAGCTCTTTTACTTATTTCACTCGCTATTTTAGAACCATCATTTGCTTTATTTGCAATTAACTCTGCTGACTTCTCTATATTTTGTATAGAATGTCCTACTTCTTGAGTTGAAGCTGACGTTTCTTCCATTACTGCTGTTATTTCTTCTGAAGTAGCAGCCATATTTTCTAATCCTGTATTTAAATCATATATATTATTGTTTATGTTTACAATTGAAACTTCTGTATTTTTAGATTCTAGTTTTACACTACTTATTAAATTACTTAAGGATTCCTGAATTGTACTTATATACTTTAATATAACACCAAGCTCATCTTTCCTATTTAAAATTTTATTATCTATTTTCCTTGAAAAATCACCTTTTGAAATTATTTCCATTTCATTTACAGCTATTTTAAGAGGTTTAACTATATTTCTTGTTATAATAGCCGCTGCTATTATTCCTATTAAAAGTACTGATATTATACTTATAATTAATAATACTATAAGTTTTTGTACAGCTTCTTGATTTTCAGTTTTTATACTTTCCGCTAAGGTATTACTATAGTTTGCTAATTTGTTTAACTGATATCTAAAGCCTTCTCCAAAATTTAATTCTATTTCCTCAAACTTCTTCTTGGCTTCAGAAGCATTACCTGACATAGCTAAATCAATAATCTTTTTTTGCTCTTCTCTATATGGTTTTATTTTATCTTCTAATCCTATTATTGCTTTACTTGAATATTCATCAATATCTATATTTTTATAATTGCTAAAGTTTTTATCAAAGTTTTCTTGACTTTTTATAATTTCATCATACTCTTCTTGTTGAAAAGCTTTATTGTCAGTATTTAAAATTATTTTGTATATACTTGATTCGATACTTCTCTCTTCATTTATGCTATTACTTAGGCTTATTACTGAAGAAAAATTTTCATTATACATCTTTTGCATTCTTTCATCTGCCTTATTAATTTGGAATATTCCAATCCCACCTATAATAAGCATCATAATAGTTAGAGTTGTTGTTAATATAAATATTTTAACTCTAACTTTTAAATTTTTAACCATAGCTCCACCTCACCCATATTGTAAATTTAATACAATTTAATTATCCATTATAGCGTGTTTTTAGTCAAAATATTCTTTATATATTGTCAAAATTTTATAATAATTATCAATATATTATATAAAAATAGACATTTAGTAAAATTATCTTTATTAAACTAAATGCCCTTTATTATTTAATAAGAAATTTAAAGTTCTATTTCTATTACTTTATTATTCTTAAGACTCTGCAAAACATCTATTACTCTTTGGTTACTTGATCCTCTATATCTTAAAGATATATCCCTTTTATCTATTTCAAATCTACCATCTACTATAATATCAACTAGAGATAAAATTTCTCTTCTATTATTATCTTTTATTATATCTTCGTATAAATATCCTGACCATAGCCAAATACTCTTCCCAGTTTCTTCTTTTATTCTCTTTAGTAAATTAATTAAATCTCTATCATGGATTTGATCCATAGGTTCTCCACCTAATATATTTACCCCTTTTACATTAGGATCTTTTATATATTCTATAAACTCATTTTCTACTTCTTTTGTCCACTTATTACCGTAATTAAAATTCTGTAATTCTTTATTAAAACAACCCTCGCAATTATTAGTACATCCGCTTACAAACAAAGTTGTTCTTATGTTAGGTCCATTGCTAACATCAAATTTTCTTATTTTAGCATAATTCATTCTAGCATCCCCTTAAACCTAAAAACTAGTTTAATTTTTCCCCCTAAAATAAATAACATATTTATAAATACGCTTTTTTACTTTAGGGGGATCATTATTAATTATAAATGAAGAACTCTGTCTCCAATTTCAGCAGTTCTGCCCTTATTCCAGAAATTAGTTCCTATATATCCACAAGTTCTTCTCATTACTTGCATTTCAGCTTCATCTTTATTTCCACAAGATGGACAATGCCACTTTAAATTATCATCTAGTTTTATTTCACCTGTGTATCCGCACTTATAGCATACATCAGGCTTCGTATTTATTTCTGCATATTGAATATTATGATATATAAAGCTAATTATCTGTTCTATAGCATCTAAGTTTTTACTCATATCAGGAACTTCAATATAAGAAATACACCCACCTAAACTTATATTATGGAATTGAGATTCAAATTTTAATTTACTAAATGCATCAATTTCTTCACATACATGAACATGATAAGAATTAGTATAATATAACTTATCTGTTACATTTGGAATCATACCAAATTTACTTCTATCTAATCTACAAAATCTATATATTAAATTTTCTGCTGGTGTTCCATATAAACTAAAACCTAAGCCAGTTTCTTTTTTCCACTTTTGGCAAGCATTATTCATATGATTCATTACATCTAATGCAAACTTTTCTCCTTCTTTTGTTGTATGACTTTCTCCAAGCATAGCTTGTGCCATTTCATATATACCTACATAACCTAATGATAATGTAGAATATCCATCTTTAAGTAATTTATCAATATTCTCTTCTTTTTCTAATCTTGCTATTGCACCATGTTGCCAATGAATTGGAGATACATCTGAGGAAGTTCCAAGAAGCATATTATGTCTAGTTAAAAGTGCTTCTTTACAAAGCTCTAATCTTTGATTTAGCATATCCCAAAATAATTCCATATCTCCATCTGCTATTATTCCAATTTGAGGTAAATTTAAACTAATTACACCCTGATTAAATCTACCATACCACTTATAATTACCTTCTTCATCTTTCCATGGGCTTAAATGTGATCTACATCCCATTGGTGGGAAAGTATTTCCTTCATAATTCATTCTCATAATTTTAGCTGATTGATAGTCTGGAACAAGTCTTCTTGCTGTACATTTTGCAGCTAATTTAGTTATATAATCGTATTTTCCACCTTCTAGGCAATTATGTTCATCAAGTAAATAAACAAGCTTTGGGAAGGCTTCTCCTATTTCTTGACCTTTATAATTCTTCATTCCTTCTAATCTTTGCTTTATCATTTCTTCACAAATTAAAGCCATTTCTTCTTCGTATTCATTACCTTCTTCAATCTCTAGATAAATTGTACTAAAAGGAGCCTGTCCATTTGTTGTTTGTAAGGTAGATAATTGATATCTTATGGTTTGAACACCATCTCTTAACTCTTTAAGCTTCATATCTTTAGCTAACTCTCTTGCAAGCTCTTCATTATTATATTTTTCTAAATACATTTTATATGTTTTTTCTTCAGTAACTCTTAAAAATTTAGCAAGATGCTTTATTGTTATACTTTGACCCCCAAATTGATTACTCGCAACTTGAGCCATTATTTGAGTAGTAACAGTACATGCTGTGCTAAAAGATTTTGGTGTTTCTACTAATTTATCATTTATAACTGTACCGTTATTTAACATATCTTCTAAATTAATTAAACAACAATTAAAAATATTAGAAAGAGTATAGTCCATATCATGCCAGTGTATTATTCCTTCATCATGCGCTTGAACAATATGAGTTGGTATAAGTCTTCTTCTTGATATATCTTTTGAAACTTCACCTGCAATTAAATCTCTTTGCGTCGCTGCTATAACTGAATTTTTATTTGAGTTTTCCTTTATAACATCTTCATTTGTTTTATTTAAAAGACTTAATATACTTTCATCTGTTGTATTTGTATTTCTTTTAAATTCTTGTACTGCTCTATATCCTTCGTATGACTTAGCCGTTACGATTTGTCCATAATGAACTAATCTATCATAAACATAAGACTCTATTTTATGTATAGTTGGGGTATCTCCTTGCTTGCTAAAATATTTTTCAGCATCACTAGCTATAAGCTTTGCTATATCAGCTAAGTAAATACCACTTCCATTCTTCATTGCTTTAGAAATAGCATCCCTTATTTTCCCCTTGTCGAACTCAACTATACTTCCATCTCTTTTAATAACTTTCATTTAACAAATCTACTCCCCTTAAAAGTTCTAAAAACTCAATATTTTATCTTTTCTTAATCGCTCATTTTTTAATTATACAATAAAATATTTTTAATTGCATTTTTATAAGTTCTCATTTTTTTAAACAATCATCATTAAATTACATGTATCTTAATTTATTCTTGTTTTATGGCTATGGTTAATATAATTTATTTCAAAAAAAATGTCATGCTTTGCATGACATCAGATTATTTTGCAATCTATAATTTTTATAATTCTTTCGATTTTTTCATCTATAGGGACGCCTTCATACCATTTTCCTTCATTTAGTTTTGATAAATCCCCAAAATACTTACTCTTTAATATTATTTCTGGCCTATATTCAAAATGTAATATATCAAAGTGTGACCATTTACCACCCCAAACAAATCCATTGTCCTCAAATATCTTTACTAACTCTTTAGGATATCCTTCTATTCTTTTACTACCTTTAGCCTTGTCTACCCATTTCCAATAATCTGCATTGTTTCTATTTAAGTCTATAGCAATTCCATAAGCATGTGGACTAAGCCTTCCTGTATCTTGAATAACTCTATAATTATATGTACCGTTTATGGGAAATACATAACTACTTACATATCCATCTCTAGATATTAACTCCTTAGCTCCATTTAAAGATTTTTTAAGAGATTCACCTGCTTTAGCGTTTTTATTAAACATTATATTTCCACATCCTGTTGAGAAATTAGATAGGTTTTTTTCTATTTCGTTTCTATTGCTTCCATAGATAACATTAAGAAAAGAATAGGATCTTCCTCTTGCTGGATCTATATTATCTAAAACTGAATCAATACTATTTAAAGGATATATTATTTCTAAAGTATCTTGAATATCTGCATTTGAAATCTTCTCTTCTTTTCCTTTTTCCTTTTTATCATCATATAGTACTTTTTTTCCATTCTTAAGTATTAAATAAACAAAAGAATCCTGTGACACCTCTATATCTTCTATTTCATCTTCATAAGCTACCATTAACACTAATAAATCTCTTTTAATATTGTTTTTATATTCATTATCATCTAAAGTTAAACTGTATGTCTTACACAATGCTAAATTCAGAAATGAAACTATTATTAGAACCATACCTATTAATTTTTTCATAACATCACCTACTTATAAAAATTATATTTTTATTATTCCTTAAATAGATTAATGCTACTCTAATAATTCAATAGATTTTTCTTCAAGTAAAGGAAAAGTAAAGATAACTACTCCTGTTAGTAACCATCTACTATATCTACATCTTCTTCCTCATTTGTAGTTATATTTATTTTTAGTTTACCTTTACAATCACTTCCTATTATTTTAATTCTACTATTCCCTTTTTTTATATCAAATTTGCTCCTACCTTCTTGAGATTGCTCTAAAACTTTTATAACATTATCATTTGGATCTATTAATACTACTTTAAATTTTCCAGATTCTATTTTAGAATCAAATTCTATATCTATTGTTGAATCATTTTTAGAACTAATTTCCCAAATAGTCTCCATCCCTGAAAACTTAAAGGACATATTAGTATATCCTTTTTCATTTATTCCTCTCTTATATAAATAAGAGTAATTATCATTTAATGCTACTATTTTTGAATTATCTGTATAAATACTTTTTCTATTATTTCCTATATAAAACCTATCAATAAATCTATTTATTGTTATAATTCCTCCCGATACTATAACTATTGCAATAATAATATAAATAAGTTTTTTAGACTTCATCTCTTTCACTTCTCCAATTTTCAATAAACTCCGAGGCATATTATACCATATAATTACAGTTTATGTATATATTATAAGAAAAAAAGTAATAAACTTACCTCATAATAAGATAAATTTATCACTTTTTAGATAATTCTTTATATAATTAATAATTGGAGTTACTGACTTACATTTAGTTTTAATATTATTATAATTTTCTTTCTCTTTATAATAACTTTTAAACGTTAAAATATTAATTATTATTTGTTTCTCTAGTAAGCTTCAATATTGTTTCTTCATGCTCTGGATATAAGTTTAAAAGCTCTTTTCTTTCAAACAATTCAAAGTCATCAAATTCAAATGCTGGTGCAACCATGCATCCAACTAAAGCAAAGCCATCATTGTTCATTGCAGATCCAAATATATATCCTTTTGGAACTAATACCTGTGGAACTTCTCCATTTTCTATATTAATACCAAGCTGTTTTGCTATAAGTTCTCCTTCTGGGCTTATCATATAAATAGTAAGTGCTTCACCATCATGATAATACCATAATTCATCAGATTTTAATCTATGAAAGTTTGATACTTCACCTGTCTTTAAAAGAAAATATATACTACTCCATAGTTTTTTATCTTTTCTTACTTCATCATTTGATAAAAATGATTCTTTAAAATATCCACCTTCTACATGTGAAGTCATGTTTAAACTTTCTATGTAATATTCTGCATTTTTCATTTTTATACCTCCATTTAATATCTATACTATATTTTACCTATTAATATTATATAATAAATTTAAAAACTATACATAATATATTTTGAAAGTAAATTAAATAAGGCTTATCATATTTAATTATAATAAGCCTTATTTATAAACCTCTAATCTTCTCTTACTAAATATTGATTTCCATCTTCATCAAAGAAAGAAAACATAGAACCGTATGGCATTTTCATAAGTTCTCCAACTTTAACTTCATTTCCTTTAATTTTGTTATATGTTTCTTCAATATTACTAGTGCTTAGTATTATTGATGGATGCTCTACATTTGCTTGTGGATTTTGAGCTTTCATTAACTCTTTATTATATAAAACAAAAGTTGTGAATTCATCTTCACTTGGACCTACTTCTATCCATTTCATATTTGGACCCATTGCTTGCTCAAATTTAACTACAAAGTTTAATTTTTTAGTCCAAAATTCCTTTGCCTTTTCTTGATCATTAACGTATATAGTTATTTTACCTATTTTATTTATCATAAGTATCCCTCCTAAAATTTATATTTTAATTATAACCTAAAATATCGATCTTTAGCTAGATATTATCTTTTTTATGTAGTATTTTTTTACTACTCTATTAAAAATTTTACTTTCTAATAATTTAAATTTTATTTCTAGACTATTTTATTTAAATAAAGATACTCCATCATCTTATAGCAAATCTACATCACCATTTTTTCTTGACATATATCCATCTAAGCTTACTGCAATATATAATACAACTTTTCTCTTCATAATAATATTCTCCTATTTCTATATTATTTACATAAATATTAATAATACAATTTGACTAGCTTATTTTTTCTAATTTTAACATAATAAACTATAATATAAACTCTTAATAGTAATTTACTAAAAAAATTTATAAGTACTTATATAGTAAGTTATATTATATAAAGTCTCCTATGAATATAAAACCATTTATGGTAAAATATAGTTTAACATAAAATAAATTACTTTAAGGAGGTAAAATATATGAGAAGTATTTTAAAACTGAAAAATTTTCTTTGTTTCTTTCTTATTACTTTCTTCATATCTATATCAGTTGCATGTGATAATAATAATAAAGCTATTGAAAAAGAAACTGCTAGGGGGTATATTTGGGAGGCTACTAATGGAACTAATAGTGTAACTTTAGTTGGAACTATGCATATTGGTGACAATAAAATTAATTTTTTAAATGATGATATTAAAAAAATAATTGATGAAACTGATGTATTATCTGTAGAACTCGATTTATCTGAAAAAGAAACTATCGAAAAAGCTCAATCATCTGGATATTTAAAAAATGGTGAAACTATAGATAATTATTTAACTGAAAGTGAAACTGAAAAATTATCTTCTATATTTAAATCTTTAAGTCCCAATTTAAATATAGATAGTATTAAATATTTAAATCCCCCATCTTTGTATAGCTTATTAACTAAACTATGTTGTGCTAAAGCTGGTATACTTGGAAATGGATTAGATTTATTAATGATTAATGAAATGAAGCAACATAACGCTGCCAGAGATACTATAGTTATAAATGAACTGGAGGGAGTTGATTCACAAATTATTGCTGGAAATAAAACTTTTACTTGGAATTATATAAAAGAGTATATAAATAATTACTCTGATTCTAATATAGATAAGGAAGTTGATTATGCAATAAATTCTCTTAATGCCTATAAAAATGGTGATATTGAATTTATTGAAGAATCAAATAATAAGATTAAAAGTGATAACCCAGAAGTTTATAAAATAATGATTACTGATAGAAACATTGATATGGCAAATAAAATAGATGAATTAATTAAAGATGATAAAAAACATACCGTCGCAGTTGGTGCTGGCCATTTTATCGGTGATGATAACATATTAAAATTATTAGAAGAAAAAGGCTACACAATAACACGAATAAATTAATATACTTTAACTTCTATAAAAATTAATAGGTAATAAATATTTTTATTATATAAAGATATTTATTACCTATTCTTAATTTCATGTTCTTAATTTCATGCTTATTTTTAAACTTCTTCCCACTTCTTAATTTTGAATATATTCTTAATTTTTATTAAATAAGAATACATAAACTATTAAAGTTATTTTTTCTTTTGATTTATAACTATATAGATTTTATTTATAGAAAAAATTATAGTTAATATTACTATAATACCTGTAAGCCACTTAAAAAATTCAGGAATATTTATATCTCTTAATAGATATGCCCATAATTTTGCACAAAAAAGTCCTAAAATTAAAAGCAATATATTACTAACTTTAAAAGTTTCATTATTCTCCATTTCCTCTTCACTCACCTTATATAAAATTAGCTACAAAAGCAATTAAATATGATGCTGGTACAAATAATACCAACGCTACGAAAGTTCCTACCACTTTACTTCCTACCATAGCTATAACACAAGCCCTAAAATCTTCTACACTACATTTACCATCTACAACATCATCAGTCATAATAGATAAATGTGGATCAATAAAAATTGATGTAAGTATTGTTGCTGTTCCATTAATTATTGGTGACAAAGATAAACAAGTCATTCTAAGATCTGGAGCTATACTTGCTGCATATATTGGTGCAAAGGCTCCTGCCGTAATAATAGCTACAGAAATAAAATTATAAAATAAGATCTTTTTAGGAAGTCTTCTGTAATCTATACTTGTTAAACTTTCTTTTACTGGAATTGCTATACTATCTTTCATATACTTTATACCGTTCTTTGAAACACTATGGATAATAAGTTTAGGGATAGATCTTTCTACTGAAAAATGATTTACTGCCTTACTAAACATTTGTTGAAAAGTTGGTATTAAAAAAGCTCCAGCTATACTTGCAATTCCTGAAACTATAATTATTAAATTAAATATAGTCATTAAATCTCCACTACTAGGATTACTTTCTACAAATTTTGTTAATAAAGGAGTCTGAAACGTTAATGCTGTTCTAGAAACAAGCATCAATACATTAAAAACTGCAAAGGTAACAGCTATCTTACCAGTTCTAACACCTACTAACCTAACTGAATAGGCTAATGTTCCAATTAATGAAATTATAAAGTTTAATATTAAAACAATTATAATTTGAGTATCCAACCCATATCACATCCTTGAATATTATTTTTGAATACATAAGGTATTTCTTCATTATTTCTAACTTCTTTTCTCACAATATCCTTCGTAATATTAATTTCCTTGAAAATTATAGTAATTTTAATTATATATAAATAAATCTGTAACTTAAACATAATTTTATAATCTTAATACATTTGCAATAATTAAAATAAAACATAATAAAAAAGTGGATAAATCCACTTTTTATTCTAGAAATCCAAATCTATTTAATGGTGATAATCTAAATACTGCTTTTCCTTCAACTTGATTAATATTAATAAGTCCAAACGCTCTACTATCTTTACTTACCTCTCTATTATCTCCTAATACAAATAAAGTTCCCTCTTTTACCTTAACTGAAAGTGCAGTATCTTTACTATAGGTCGTACCCTTAGCGTATGTTTCTTCTAACTTTTCACCATTTAAATATACATATCCACCTTTTATATCTATTTCATCTCCAGGTATTCCAATTACTCTTTTAACAAGTCTTGTTCTTGTATCAGTATTATATGAAACTGAAGCCACTTCTTTTAAATATTCATAGCTTTCTTCAAATATATTACCTTTTTCTCCGTGATCAAAAAATATTATAATATCTCCTCTTTTAGGCTCTGTAAAATTGTAACTCAATTTATCAACTATAAGTTTTTCATTGTTATATAGTGTATTTTCCATAGATTCCTGCTGAACCTTAGCACTAGCTAAAGCCTTTGTATTTACTACGGTTACTATTATGATGCTCCCTATTATAGTTAAAAAAATCCCTCTAATTTCTTTTATAACATTTTTATATTTCAAGATAATGTCTCCTTATCTCCATATTTATAATTAAACTGTCTATAATTTTTTTATATTTGATTTTATTAATTCTAATTATGTTTAAATTCTTTACTTAATATTGCCATCATATGCACATCATGAAATTCATTATTTATAAAAAGAGCTTCTCTTTTTGTTCCCTCAAATTTAAATCCTGCCTTTTCATACATAGCTCTAGCACGAGGATTATAATCAAAAACTTCTAATTCAACTCTATTTAAATTTAGTTCTGTAAATGCGATCTCTAAAGCTTTCTTAGTTGCTTTTAATCCAATACCCTTACTAAAGTTATCCTTATCGAATATAGCTATTCTAAAACTACATGATTTATACTCATCATCTATATCCATAAGTACTACTTCTCCAAGAATTTGATCATTATCACATATTAGTAGATGTCTTCTCTCCCCATTATTTATAGATTTCTCAATAAATAATTCTATTTCTTCTTTTGTAGGGTAGTTTGTTGTTCCAGTATAATAAAACATTTCTTGGTCTGGATTTTCAAATCCTACCTCCCAGTATTCATTTACATCTAATTTATTTAATAGTCTCAAGTTAATTTCCATATTTTCTCCCCTCTTATTAGTTATTTTCTCTCCACTCTTTTTCGTTAATACTCGTCTTAATAGCTCTTTTCATAACCGATTCAATATTTTCTAAATTATCCTTTATGGCATGACTAACTGCAAGTCTTATTATAAAATATAGAGCTAAAATAGGTATTGTAATATATAGAAGCAAAAAAAAGATTTCCATAGTTCTCCTCCTATAAACTTTATTATTTTTCTTAATAAATAGCCGATGTTATAATTAATGTGCCTCCTATAATTGTTAATAATAATATTGAAGCAATAGTTACTACTAATATAATCATATCAATATTTTTATTAATTTTATATTTTCTAGATACTATAAATGTTATTACCCCAATTAAAATAGATACTATCCAAACTAAATAGAAATTTAACTTAGATAGTAAATTAGATTCATTAAACAATAACATAACTATCCAAATATTAACTGCTATTAAAATACTTAAAATTATATATAATACTACCTTTTTCATCAGAATTTCCTTTCCCTTATACATTTATCATTTAATTATTTAAATGAAATGATAAATGCAAAGATAGTAGTTAAACTCTTTTATAGATATTTTACCATAAAACTTTACTAACTGTAAACTTTTAACAAAAAAGCTACACGTTAGTGTAGCTTCCTACTTTATATATCTCAAAATTATTAATTTATACTAAGCTTTCTTTCTTCTTTAGAAGTTTTATAGATTCCAATAACAAAAAATGCTACTGCAAATAATACTATTATAATTAAATATTTATATATCTCATTAAAGCTTGCCCCTTGCTGTATATCTATTATTGATTGAATAGCCCATCTAACAGGAGTAAAATATGATATTTTTTCTATTATAGGCGGCATTATTTCTATTGGTACAAAAGCTCCTCCTATCATTACCATTATTATATTAGCAAAATTAAATATATTAGAAGCCTCAGTTATATTTTTAGCAAAAGATCTACAACATATTGCAAGACTAATTGAAACAAGGCCTACAAGGCTTAATATTGCAAATAATTCTAAAGTGCTAACTCCAACTTGTACTTTAACAAATTTTATACCAATAATACTTAGACTAACTTGAAGTAATATTGATATATATCCACTTATTGCATCAGCAACATAATATTCATATGTCTTTATAGGAGCCATAAATATTCTATTATATACATTTTCCTCCTTTTCCTTAAATACTCTATATGAAGTACTCATTCCTCTTATAAGCATAAACATTATTATAAAACCAATAAACGTTTGACTAAAAGAATACTCTTCATGTAAATCATTTAAACTTTCTCTTTCTAGCTTTATATATGAATTATTACTATAATTATCTAAAGATTTATAATATACCTCTTTATTTCCTTCTGCTGCTATTGCAATACTATTTATATTGCTCATTTGCTCATTTACTAAGTTTCTTATTATCATTCCAACATCATCATTTTCTACAGAAGTAATCTTTATTGGGTTTGTGTCACCTTTCAATAAACTATCTTCGAATCCACTGGTTACTTCTATAACTGCATTTATAGCATTTTCTGAAAATAAATCTTTCTTCTCATTTTGTTGGATTTCCCTTACATTAAATCCCTCATAATTCTTAATTGAATCTAGAATATCCTTGCTAGTTTTTGAACTATCATTATCGATAATGCCAACTGTTATATAGCCTGAATTCATATTAATTACATTTAACATAAGCAAAAGTATTAAAATAGGAGCAATAATAGACATAATAAACCCTATTGGCTTTTTTATTATAGCTATCTTTAAATTGTTTTTAATTAATACTATTATATTTTTCATTTACTCTATCACTCCTTCTCCCTATAATATAGATTAATAATATTGTAATTATTAAACTAATCAATCCAATTTCTAACCATCTAATTAAAGTTGATGAATCTCCTGAATAAATATATCTAAATATACTTATATTAAACCATCTCAACGGAGAAATATTAGTTATAAAATTTAATACTCTACCTAAGTTGTCATCTAATGCTATATATCCTCCACCTAAGAATACTAAAACTGGTATAATAATATTTTGTATTAGTGTTCCTGAAATTTCTTCTTCTTTAAAAATCATTGGTATTACAATACCTACTCCAATTACTATAGTTAAAAATGGTAACATTGCCAAAGGTACTATAAATAAATTTTTACCATAATTTACATCAAAAATAATATTACTTAATAAATAAGTTACCATTAATGTTCCAAAAGAATATAAGAAAAATCCAATAAATGATGATAGATAATATTTACTCGTAGATACTCCCGATAAGCTTATTCTATCTTTTATACTATTTCTTCTATCATTTTTAATATTATATAGAGGTAATGTTACAAAATAAAATATCATAAGACCTATTTCTGCCACACCATAATAATCCATTGAACTTGGCTTTTCATTTAAAGTAATATTTTCTTCTTCTATATAATTCTTAGTGTTTTCAATCTTAACTATCTCATTAACCTTACTAGGATTTATACTATAAACCTCCATTATAGCATTAAACTTATTAGAAATTCCATTTAATACTCCATATACAAAGGATGGCTTTATTAAAGATTGACTATTAGAATAAAACTCTATAGTATCCTCCTTTAAATGTAACAATACAGCTCTATTAATTCTTACTTCTTTTTTTCCTTCCTCTATATCACTTATCTCTTTAAAAGTAATTGATAAATCCTCTTCATCATCTAATTTTGCATTCTTAAATGCATTTAAAACTTCTTTAGTTTCATCAGAACCTTCATCTAAATAGCATATAATTGTTTCATTCAAAACAGCTTTGTTGTTCACTTTATTAAAGTATGATGATAATGTACTTCCAATCAATAGTATTAAAAATAACGGAAAAAATATCATAAATAAATGATTCTTTTTATCTCTTATACAATGCAAAATTGTTGCTTTTATTATAGGAATCATAATTTTTCCTCCTAATCCCTTAACTTTTTCCCAGTTAAAGATAAAAATACTGTTTCTAATGTTATTTCTTTAAAACCTAAATCCGTTATTTTTAATTTTTGATCTGATACTACTTTTATTATCTTATCTAGATTGTTTACCTCTTTTGATGAAGCTATAATAAGGTTATTTTCATTTATAGATATATCTAAAACTCCTTCAACATTTCTTAGAGATTCAATATTTATCTTATAAATATCCTCAAGCCCTATATTTAGAGTTCTTTTGTCACTTACCATATCCTTTAACTCTTCTTTAGTTCCCTCAACTATTATTTTTCCTTGATCTATAATAGCAATTTTAGAACATAAAGCCTCCGCTTCTTCCATATAGTGAGTTGTATAAACTATAGTTACACCTTTTTTATTTAGTTCTTTAACAGACTGCATTATATGATTTCTAGATTGAGGATCTATCCCTACTGTGGGCTCATCCATAATTAATATCTTAGGCTTATGAATTATCGCACAAGCTATATTTAATCTTCTCAGCATACCACCTGAAAAATCCTTTGCTTTTTTATTTTTAAACTCCAAAAGTCCTGTAAATTCCAATGAATTTTCTATGCCTTCCTTAAGTTCACTACCTCTTAGCCCATAAAGCTCTCCAAAGAATTTAACATTTTCATAAGCTGTAAAATCACTATATATAGCAATATTTTGAGGAACTAGTCCTAAACATCTTCTTACCTTTAAAGAGTTTTTTCTTATATCCTCTCCTAAAACCTTAATCTCACCAGATGTAGGGTGTAAAAGCGAACAAATTATGCTTATAGTTGTACTTTTACCTGCCCCATTTGGTCCTAAAACCCCATAAATTTCTCCTTCTTCTATCTTTAAATTAATATTATCAACGGCTATATTATCCTCATATTTTTTTACTAAATCTTTTATTTCTATAACTTCCATAAGATTCTCCTCCTTAAGGCATCTTCAAAAAATAAATAAGTCAAAATATACTTCTCATCTTTGACTTGTTATTTATTTTCAGATGCCTAATATATCTTTACTAATATTATATAAAAAAGACCCTTCTAGAGAATCTAGCAAAGGTCACCTTTTAACTATGACAAAAGTCATATATTTCCTTCAGTTTTTAAGTAGTCTATGTAAGTTTATGTTGACTTGGAGCGTAACGACGGAATAAATAAATTTACATAGACTACTGTTCTCCTTTTATATAATAAATTGCAATTTGAGTTCTATGTGTTAGTCCAGTTTTTTGGAATATAGAGGTTATATAATTTTTAACTGTCCCCTCTGATATATATAAAGATTTTGAAATTTCCTTATTATTTAATCCTTCTGAAATAGCTTTCATAACTTCTAATTCTCTTTCAGTAAATATACTTTTATCTAATTTATTTTCTTTTATCTCTTCTTTGTTTAAATTACCGCTAAGCTTAATTAAAATTTCATCTTGAATAACACAATTTCCTTCACTAACCATTTTTATAGTTTCTATTATTTTATTAGGATGAGTATTTTTTAATAAATAACCTTTAGCGCCATTTCTTATTCCGTCCCTTATATATTCATCTTCATCAAAGGTAGTTAAAATAATTACTTTCGTATTTGTTTTTCTAGATATTTCACCAGTTGCTATCACTCCATTAATTAAAGGCATTCTAACATCTAGCAATGCTATATCAACATGATTATTTAATAAAAATTCAATTGCATCTTTTCCATTTTCAAATGCTCCTACTACTTCAATTTCACTATGAGATGATAAAATGATCTTTAAACTTTCTCTAATTAAAGCATCATCATCTGCTAGTACTAGCTTTATACTCATTTTAGTTCCCCCTTATTAGTTAATAAGGAATTAAAATTATAACCCCAAATTCTTTGTCGTAATTTACAATAAACTTTCCATCAATATTATTTACTTTATCTTCTATACTACTAAGACCTATTCCCTTTTTAAGAGTCTTACAGCCCTCTCCATTATCTTTTACCTCTAACTTTATAAATTTCTTTAAGACCTCTATATTAATTGTTATAAAATCTCCTCTAGAATATTTAATTGAATTAGTTGTAAGTTCAGTTATAGCTTGTATAAATAATAACCATATTCTTGAAGATATCTTATCTAAATCTCCTATGTAATTTACTTTTCCCTTAATGCTTGTCCCTTTTATTTTCTCATCTAGTATTTTTTTAATTCTATTAATACCTAATTCTTCCTCTGCAGGTTTAATATTTCTCAGAGCCATTCTTATCTCTTCCATTCCAGCTCTTAAATTTTCGGTGCATGAATCTAACATAACGTATGCATTTTCTTTATCTGTATCTATTATAAGTTTAATAGCTTCTAGCTGAAGCAGGGTTCCTGAAACAGTATGCCCTATCTTATCATGAAGTCTTGTAGATATTTTATTTCTTTCTTCAAGTCTTGCTGTATGAAGAATTTGCTCTTGTATATATCTTTCTTTAGCTAATTTGTCTTGAAGTTTATTTATAGACTTTCGTTGTTTTTCTTCTATATCCTCAAATCTTTTAAGTTTACTACATTGAATGTTATCATTTATTATTGCTATTAATATAATAACTAAAATCATAATTATATCACTGAATTCCTGATACTTAAGTACTAAAGATAAAGGAGTACTAGCTAAAATTATCCCTAATACAACTCTTTTCTTTTCACTTATAAAATACTCAGCCATACTTAAGCTTATCATTAAAACTCCAAATTCAATATATCTCAAGGTAAATAAAAGTGAAAGTAAAACCTCTAATATAGTTAACATCTCAGATGAAAATCTGTATTTATTATATAAAACCCTTCTAATAAATGTAGTTATTATATAAATTAATATAATAACTACAACTGCTAAACTTAATTTATTAAGCTCTACACTTGTCCAGCTAATATATAAACATAAAACTATCTTCAATATTATGCATAAGTCATTATTTTTAATTTTCTATCACTCCACTTCATTTGAATTGTCTTTAATCATCTTTTCAAGTCTATTTAATCGAATATATAATTCTTTAAAGTGTAATGATATTTTTTCATCCTGAGCCTTCAGCTTATTAGGAATATAAAAAATAACATTATAAATAGTTAATAAAAGTATTAATATTAAAATTGCTCCCATCATATTTTATCTTTAGTGAGAGTATCTCTTATAAGTACAAAACCCTCACTAAATCTATCCTCCTTTCGCTTTATACATTTTTTATTATCTAATAAGAAGTTAATTCGCTTTATAAGAATAAAGTACACTAAGTATTTTATTCTTTAATATATGATGGGTTAATCCTTGCCATTAAGTATTCATTTTCATATTTACCATTTCTAATACTTGCAAGACGTTTAAGACCTTCTTTTTCAAAACCAAACTTTTCATAAAGATGAATAGCTCTTTTATTATCTTCAAAAACTGTTAACTCAACACGAATAAGCATCAACCAATTGTCCGCAACATCAAGTAAAGCTTCCATTAAAGCAGTGCCGACACCCATATTCTGATAGTCCTTGTGAATCATAATTCCGATGCTACCACTATGGCGTGTACGAGGATTTGCGTTGATCGTTAAACCTGCGGAGCCAATAATTTGTTCTTCACCATTTTTATTTTTTGTTATAGCTACAAATTGGTGTTGGTTACCATCCATATTCACAATGAAATCTTCATTACGTTTTACTCTTTCTGACGGAATACCTAGTATATTTTCAAACACTCCTGGCATACGCCTAAGTGCATTTATTCCTTTGCCATCTCCAATATCTATTGGTCTTATTAAAAACTCCATTACAACTGGCCTCCCTATGTTAATATAAATACTCTTTAATTCTCATTATTTTACAATTTTTGTTCTAAACTTTAAGTTCTTCCATTTCTATAAGTTGAATTATTAGTTTTTCTTTATTATCTTTAAGTTTTTTTATTTCTTTATATAATTCCTTTATTTTATCTTTAGATGTAGAAACATACTATCATTAGGAACACCTTTTTCAATAGCTCTAAGGCTTAATATACGCTCTTTTAGAATATCATTATTATATAGAGTAGCCTTATATACTCCTGCTTCCTCGCCTACTGTTTTAAAGTTGATTTTCTTTGTTTTAGAACGCTTTAGTTTATCTATTACTCTATTAACCTTTTCGATAGTCTCTTGTTTCTTCTTATACTATCTTATCCCTCTATATCTCTACTTTTATCAATACTTATATTATTATTTACTATCTATATTATAATTACTAAAGATAACTTAAATCTTCTCCTTACATACTTAATTTTTATATTTATTATACAATATATACCTACATTTAAAAACATATTTTACCAATATATATATAAATTGTTTTAGGTTTATGTAGCAAAAAATCTTTGTAAATATTTCATAATAATGAAAAATTTATGATAAAATATAAGTATAGAATTAATCTAAATTTATACAAGGGGGAAATAATAATGAATATTTTACTTGAAAAATTATTAAATGCACTTCCAATAATAATTATTGTACTTGTAGTATTAATAGTCTTTCTATCTTTTTGGAGAAGAGTACCTGCTGATAAAGCAATGGTAATCACAGGACTTAGAAAAAGAGTTTTAGTTGGAAGAGGGGGATTAATGATTCCCGTATTAGAAACATCTTCTACTATTTCACTAGAAAATATTTCAATGACAACAGATGTAAATGAAGCACCTGCGAAGCAAGGTATATTTGTAAATATAGTTGGTACAGCAGTTGTAAAAGTTAAAAGTGATAATGAAAGCGTATTAAAAGCAGTAGAACAATTCTGTAATGGTGGGGAAAAAAATACAGTAACCGTAATAAGAACTATAGTAGAGCAAATATTAGAAGGTAAGTTAAGAGGTATTATATCTACTTTAACTGTTGAACAAATAAATGAAGATAGAGCTTCATTTGAACAAAGAATTGAAGATGATATAAGAAATGAATTAGGATCAATGGGATTAGTTCTGATATCTTATACTATCTTAAAGATAAGTACTCAAGGAGGCTACTTAGAAAATAGAGCCAAGCCTCAAATAGCAGCAGCAAAATCTGAAGCAGACATAGCAGAAGCTGAAAGAAAAAGAGATACGGAAATTAAAACTGCAAGTGCAACAAGAGAAGGTCAAAAAGCAAAACTAGAAGCTGAAACTCAAATTGCTCAAAGTGAAAGAGACAAAAAAATCAAACTAGAATCCTTTAGAGCTGAACAGGACAAGGCAAAAGCAAATGCAGACGTTGCCTATAAATTGCAAGAAGTTGAGAATAATTCAATTTTAGCTGAACAACAAGCTGAACTTGCTGAAAAAGAAGCTTTAGTTGTAGAAAAAAAATTAATAGCAGAAGTAAAGAAGCCTGCTGATGCTAAAAAGTATGAAGTTGAAGTTGCTGCAGAAGCACATAAAATACAAGCAATTAGACAAGCAGAAGCTGATGCTGAAGCAATAAGAGTAAGAGCAATAGCTGAAGCTGATGCTAAAAAAATACAAGCTCAAGCTGATGCTGAAGCAATAAGAGCTAAAGGTTTAGCTGAGGCTGAGGCTATTAAGGCTAGAGGAATTGCCGAAGCTGAAGCAAAAGACAGATTAGCTGAGGCAATGGCTAAATATGGTGAAGCTGCAATAGTTGAAATGATAGTAAATAAATTGCCAGATGTAATGAAAGAAGTAGCAAGCCCATTAGAGCAAATAGATAAATTAACAGTAATAGATAATGGTGGTAGCCAAGGAGCATCAAAAGTTTCTAAAATTGTAACTGACGTTGCTGCTAATGGCTTTGAAGTGTTAAAAAGTTTAACAGGTGTAGATTTAGCAAATGTATTAAATAATTTCGTCAATAAAGATACTAATGTAATTCCTACTTCTAATAATATTGCTCCAAAAGATACTGAGGAAAAGGCATCAAACATAATAGAATAAATTCGCAAAAAATTACTACAAGAATTAATAAACTTGTAGTAATTTTTTTATTAAAAAGTATAACTATTTACTATATTTCTTAACTATATTAACTATTACATCAACAGCTTTTTCCATTGATTCTATTGGAACATATTCGTACTTTCCATGGAAGTTTTCTCCACCTGCAAATATATTTGGAGTTGGTAAGCCCATAAATGAAAGTCTGGCGCCATCAGTTCCACCTCTTATTGGTCTAATATTTGGAGTAACACCTGCATCTATCATAGCTTCTTTTGCATTTTCTACTATATGCATAACAGGTTCAATTTTTTCTTTCATATTTCTATATTGATCTTTTATACTTACCACTACAGTTCCTTCTCCATACTTCTCATTCAATTCTTTTTCTATAGCTTTAAACTTTTCTTTTCTTGCTTCAAAAGAATCTGTAAAGAAATCTCTTACAATATAATTTAGTGATGTATTTTCAACAGTTCCTTCTATATCTGTAAGATGTGAGAAGCCTTCATACTTATCAGTTTTTTCTGGAACTTCATCTAATGGAAGACTATTTATAAATTCATTAGCAACCATTATTGAATTTAACATCTTATTCTTTGCATAACCTGGATGAACATTAACTCCTTTTATTTGAACTTTTACTCCAGCAGCATTGAAGTTTTCATACTCAAGCTCTCCAAGTCTCCCACCATCCATAGTGTAAGCAAAATCTGCTCCAAACTCTTCAACATCAAAATGATCTGCACCTTCTCCAATTTCTTCATCAGGTGTGAATCCTACTTTGATAGTTCCATGCTCAATTTCTGGATGATTAACTAAATACTCTATTGCAGTCATAATTTCTGCAAGTCCTGCTTTATCATCTGCACCTAAAAGTGTATTTCCATCTGTAGTAATTAATGTTTTTCCTATATACTCTTTTAATTCAGGTGAAAATTTAGGAGATAGTACTACTGAATCATTTAACTTAATATCTCCTCCATCATAATTCTCTATAATTTTAGGATTTACATTTTCTCCACTATAATCTGGAGCTGTATCCATATGAGCTATAAAACCTACAACTGGTAAATCTCTGTTACAGTTTTTCTCTAGTGTAGCATAAACATATCCATGTTCACTTATTTTTGCATCCTTTAATCCTATTTCTTTAAGCTCATTGCATAGTTTTTCTGCTAAAATTAATTGCCCCTTTGTACTTGGAGTCTTTCTAGTTGTTTCATCTGATTTAGTATTTATTTTTACATATTCTAAAAATCTTTCTTCTACTCTTTTCATAACTTCACTCTCCATTCTTATATTGTTTTTTTACTCATTTAAATAAAATATACTTATAAAAGAAATTATCTTTATAATTAACTTTTACATATTTTATCTAACACTCTATATTTTAACACATATATATCTTAACTCTATATTCCTTTAAAAATTATATAAATTTTATATTTGTTAATTAATTTGTATAAATTCATTTAAAATACATAAACTATTTATGTATTTTATCTCTTTCTCTTTATTAAACTACTCCTAAAAAGGCTTCAAGATAATTTTCTTGAAGCCTTTTTGTTATTTAAAATTATATTTTGTTTCTATACTTTCTCTTTATGTAGTTTTATCATTAAAGTATTCGTAAAATGATACATGAGTATCCCTTTCAAACATTATTATTTCATCTTCTTCGCTTAATCTTCTAAGTCTTGCTACTGCTGAAGCTCCTCTATCAACACCACCAATTATTAATATTCTTTTTTTCATACCTTAACCCTCTCAAAGGTTTTATTAATATATATTTATACTACTTTCTTTTACTTCCTGCATATGAGCCAACGCCACCAGCTACATTAACTACATTAAAGCCAAGCTTTGTTAACTTACCACAAGCTGATGAGCTCCTTCCCCCTGATTGACATAATATGTGATACTCTTTATCTTTCTTTAAATACTTTTCTGGATTTGATAAAAGATCTCCCATTGGAATATTTTTTGCACTTTTTATACTTCCTGTTTTATATTCATATGGTTCTCTTATATCAATTAAATCTATCTTTCCAATTAAATTATCAATATCATTTACATTCATAACTTTTCCTGAATTTTTATTAAATAAACCAAACATACTATTTTCACTCCTAAAATTTATTATTTTTTTCTTATGTGGATATTTTACATCATTAAAAGAGTTTTTTATGTAACTATGTCACATAACTTTAATTATTGTATTTTCCTACTGCTCATCTTAGTTATCAACTAAGAACTATTAAAAATATTTAAGCTTATACATTAAAAATCTTAAAATATAAATAAAAAGCGTAGAAACTTTTACAGTTCATACGCTTTTCGTTTATTATAGAGTAATATTTCCCTTTGCTAAAATTTCATTATATGCTTCTAAATCATTATGGATTTCAACTTTTAAAGGATTGCGTTTATATTTTACTATCTTATAGAAATGATAAATAAATACTGCTACATTTGATGCTAAGGCTAATCCACTTACTATCCATAAAGCTAATTCGTTATGTGATGATTTAACTGCAAACATTGATGTATCAACAAATGATGGGAAACACATAACAAACATCATCCATATTCCTAAAGTTTGAGCTCTATGTTGCAACCATGCACCTTTCTTTATAAAAAATGCTGGAATTGTACAAGATAATAAAAGAGCTAGTCCAGCATAGAAAGAATGATCTGAAACACAGTTATAAACATAAGCAAAATTCCATAAATCATAAGCAATTATCCAAAACCATAATTGATCTGGCCATAACATATCTTTATACTTATCTTTTCCTATAACAATTCCCATCCAACCCGAAATTGTTATTATATTTAATATTCCTGCAATTCCATTCATAATATTCCATGGTCCTCCAACCATAAAAACACCATCTACTAATCCATTTAAGCTATAACACTGAAAATCACGAATAACGGCTTCTAAAATATTTATAGATAATATTAATGGTGGAAAAATTAAAAGATATTTTTTAGTATTAGCTTCTTTAATAAATCTTAAAGCCATAAACCCTAAACATCCTGCCAGTGCTGAATAAACCTTTGCCCAATGGAACCAAGTTCCAACACTAGAACCCTTCCCTGCAGTTTTAGGCCATACTTCAAAAGTAAGAACTATTGGTAGAATTAAAAATATTGCTAGTGAAAACCATTTGTTTGAACGAGCAATTTCATTGATAAGAATAAGTCCAATTAATACTACAATCCACATAGCAAATGAATACCATGGGATTGCTTCAAATAAAAACATTATTAAGACCCCCTAAATAATTTAATTAATATATTTATCCCATACATATATTAACATTTTATGTAATCATTTTCAATATTTTTATATACAATTTCTTACATTAAATTTCATTAGTTTTAAGATTTCCCTTTATTATTATTAAATAAACTCTTATAATATTTAATAAAGCTTATAATAATAGTATAATTAACAAGTATATTAAATTAAAAAGGACTGATTATGATCAATACTAAATATCCATTAACTAATGATTTCAAAAAAATTGTTTTAGAAGAAATACCACTTATAGATGTAAGAGCTCCTATTGAATATGAAAAAGGAGCATTTTTAAATTCATTTAACTTTCCTATTTTAAATAATGAGGAACGTCATATTATTGGGATTTGCTATAAAGAAAAAGGAAATGAGGAAGCTACAAAGCTTGGATATAAATTAGTTTCAGGTAAAACTAAAGATGATAGAGTAAACTCTTGGATATCATTTATAGAATCTAATCCTAATGCTATATTATATTGCTTTAGAGGTGGTTCAAGATCAAGAATTTCTCAAGAGTGGATTACAAACGAGCTTAAAAAGGAAATTTATAGGATAGAAGGCGGATATAAGGCCTTTCGTAATTATCTTATAGATTCATTAGCTTTAGAAAATCAAAATTATACTCCTATAATTCTCACAGGATTCACTGGTTCTGGGAAGACTATAATTTTAAATAAATTAGAGAATTCAATAGATTTAGAAGGACTAGCTAATCATAGAGGCTCCTCTTTTGGTGCTCATACTACTCCTCAACCAACACAAATAAACTTTGAAAATAATTTAGCTTATTCTTTAATCAAACATAAAGAAAAAGCCCTTAAACATATTATTTTAGAAGATGAAGGAAAAAATGTAGGAAGGAACTTTATTCCACTAGATTTATTTAATTATTTTCATAGTGGAAATGTAGTTCTTTTAGATGTTTCCCTAGAAGAGCGTATTGAAAATACATTAAAAGAATATGTTATCGATGCACAAAAAGAATATAAAAATAAATTTGGTGAAGAGTTAGGTTTAAATGAATGGTTTAATTACATATATTCTAGTATGGACCGATTAAAGAAAAAATTAGGTGGGGATAGATTCAAAATAGTACTAGATGAACTTGAGCTTGCCTTTAAAAATCAATTATCAACTGGCAGATTAGAAAAACATAAGAATTGGATAGAGGTCTTTCTTAAAGATTACTATGATCCTCTTTATAAATACTCTTTAGAAAACAAAAAGGAAAAGGTTATTTTCAGTGGGAATTCTCATGAAGTTCTAAGTTTTTTAAATACTCTTGATTAATTATTAAAAATAGTAAGTAATTTAACAAATTACTTACTATTTTTAATATAAATCTATTTTTCATCTTAAACTTTCTAATTATATAAAAACTCATCAACAAGCATTTCAGTATCTTTCGGTTGCCATTTTCTATCTATCAAATTTGCACCTGTCTTTAATACTGGATGAGCTTGATGATAGCTTTCTTTAGTATTATCTCTATATATTATTCCTACTGGAATTCCTTCATCACCGAATTCTTCTGCTTTTTTAAGTGCTTCTACTTTATTAGTTGAATCATAGCTATCATCTAACTTATATATTCTATCCTTGTACCATTTAAAAGTATTTATTTTATTAAATACTACACAAGGTTGCATTATATCTATTAGTGAATATCCATTATGATTCATTGCTGCTTTTATTGTAGATTTCAAATGCTCCTTATCTGCTGAAAAGCTCCTTGCTACGAAAGTTGCTCCTGCACTAATGGCTATTGCTAATGGATTTATTGGATTAATATATACTCCTTCAAATTGCATTGAAGTAACTTGCCCTTTTGCCGTTGTTGGAGATCCTTGTCCTTTTGTTAAACCATATATTTGATTGTTATGAACAAGATGTACCATATCTACATTTCTTCTTATATTATGAATAAAATGGTTTCCACCTTCACCATAAGAATCTCCATCACCACTAGTTATAATTACCTTAAGATTTTTATTTACCATTTTTATAGCTTGTGCTGGTGGTAATGCTCTACCATGAAGACCATTGAATCCATTTGCTTTTAAATAGTGAGGAGTTTTAGCAGCTTGTCCAATACCGGATACCATAACAACATCTTCTGGCTTTAGCTCTAGTTCAGATAATGCTTCTTTTATCGCTGCTAATATACCAAAATTTCCGCATCCTGGACACCAAGCAATTTCATCATTACTTTTATATAAATTTAACTCTAACATTAGAACTCCTCCTTTCCAATTTTCTTTACTATATCACTTCCTGTTATTTGTCTTCCATCATATTTTAATATGCTGGAAGTCATTAATATCCCTGTTTCTTGAGTTATTAACTTACCTAATTGTCCTGTAAAATTTTGTTCAACATTTATTATTTTTTTAGCTTGTTTTGAATATTTTCTCAAATTTTCTTGTGGTAATGGATATATATCTCCAAAACTTAATGCTCCAACTTTTTTCCCCTGCTTATTTAATTCTTTAACAGCATCTTTTAATGCTCCATAAGTTGAACCAAAGCCTAATAATAAAATTTCAGCATTTTCATATCCTATAAATTCTGGTTCTTCCATATCCTTTTTCATTAATAATAGCTTTCTCATCCTCTTTTCCATTTGAGCAACTCTCATTTCTGCTGTTTCTGTTATATGGGACTCTTCAGTGTGCTCATCGCTATCTACTAAAACTACTTGATGCTTAGAGTTACCAGGAAGCATTCTTGGAGATATTCCACTTTCTGTTATTTTATATCTCTTATATTCCTCTCCTTCTTTTAACTCTTCTCCCTCTGATATATAATTTTCTATTTTTATTTTATCTAAATCATATTTAGGAATAGTTATATTGGCATCTGCTAAATATTGATCTGTTAATAAAATTACAACAGTTTGATATTTATCAGCTAAATTTAAGGCTTTCGCAGTTTTATAAAAAGCATCTTCTGCATTCCTAACACTTATTATAGCTCTTGGGAATTCTCCTTGAGATGCTGTTAATAAAAAACTTAAATCACTTTGCTCTGTTCGTGTTGGTAAACCTGTGGCTGGCCCTGGCCTTTGTGAATCTACTATAACTATTGGTGTTTCTGTTATACCTGCAAGTCCAAATGCCTCTACCATAAGTGAAACTCCACCACCAGAACTTCCTGTCATTGCCCTAGCCCCTGCATATGATGCTCCAATAGCAAAGTTTATAGCTGCAATTTCATCTTCAGCTTGATCAACAACTATTCCTGTTTCTACTTGCTTTTTAGCTAAGTAAGTCATTATGCTCGTTGCTGGTGTCATTGGATAAGCAGAATAAAAATCTAATCCACCTGCAATAGCACCTAATGCAATAGCATTATTTCCATTTATCAATATATGCTTTGATAAGTCTGTCTCTTCCATTGAATACTTAGAATCAATTAAATCATATCCTAATTTAACTGCTTCTATATTTTTATTTCTTATATCATCAGACAACTTATTACTAAAATATTTATCTATACCTACTATATCTATAGAAAAGTATTTTAATACTGCTCCCGCTGCTACTGAAGTAAAAGCCTTAGATAAACTTAATCCTTTTGCTGTAGCTACTAGTGGTAGTTTTAAAATTTTTTCATATTCTAGCTTTATACCTTTATCCGCTATTACAACTCCATCATGCTTTAATCTATCCATATGATATAAAATAGTATCTTCATCTAAAGCAAGTATTAAATCTAATTCATTCTTATGTGAATATATTTTATTTTCTCCAAATCTGATTTGTATAAAGTTATGTCCTCCTCTAACTCTTGACATATAATCTTTATTTGAAAAAAGATACAATCCAGATTTCTTTATTGTTTTTTCTAAAAAATCACTTAGGGTATCAAGTCCTTGTCCTGCACTTCCACCAATTAATATATTGTATTCCATTTATACACCTCTTTTATAATTTATATATATCTTAACTACTAATAAATATTTTCCTTTAAAGGCTATCTTAATACTTTTATACTATGCATACACAACAAAATGATCGTATAAAATATCTAATATTTGTTAATATTTTTATTTACCTAATTTCCTTATAAATATTTATTCTCCAAATAATGTATTTTTAAAATTATACCTTCCTATTTTATGGTATAATTATAAAAGTGATTTTTTGATTGCTTTCGGTATTGGAGGTATAATTTAATGAAAGAACATGATTGTATTCGTTGTGATTGGGCAAATCACAATCCCCTTGAAAAAATATATCACGACAAAGAATGGGGAAATCCTGTCTATGATGACAAAAAGCTATTTGAGATGCTTATCTTAGAAGGAAAACAAGCTGGATTAAGCTGGTCCACAATACTAGCTAAAAGAGAAACATTACGTCAAGCATTTGATGGCTTTGATCCTGCAGTCATCATTCAATATGATGATTGTAAAATAGAAGAACTTCTACAAAATAAAGGTATTATAAGAAATAAACTAAAAGTAAAAGCTGTTGTTGAAAATGCAAAAGCATATTATAAGGTGTTAAACCAATATGGTAGCTTACATGATTTCTTTTGGAGATATGTTAATTATGAACCTATTCAAAATCACTGGACGGAAATCTCTCAGGTTCCTGCAAGAACAGAATTGTCTGACATGATCAGTAAGGATTTAAAGAAAATTGGCTTTAAATTCGTTGGAAGCACTATCATTTACGCTTTTATGCAATCTATAGGCATGGTGAATGACCACCTTACCTGCTGCTTTTTGTATGATAACAATAATAAAGTTAATCCGTCATAAAATAGAAAGACCAAGCAATCTTAAAATCACTTAGCCTTATAATTGCTTATTTAAAACTTTACTCAAACAATTTTAGTTATTTAAAGCTTCTAATAAAGCTTCTAAATTTAATCCGTGTACCATTGCAGCATCTGCTATTGTTTCTGCTTGAGCTGATGGACATCCTACACATCCCATTCCAAAGCCCATTAAAATTTCTGGTGCATTATCTTTTGCCTTTATAACTTCTCCTATTGTCATGTCCTTAGTTATCATCTTAATCACCTATCCTTATACTTATTTCTAATTATATTTCTCATATTTATTGTAATTTAAATCCTATATTAAATGCAATATTTCACCTTTAATTCTTCTAGTATAGCTAAATTTTCATCTTTTACATTTATATTTTCATCTTCAAAGCTTACACATTCTTCATTAATTTCTTCTATAGTTTCTTCTTTTAATTCTCTTTCTGCAAATTTGTATATTACATTATCCTCTTTATGGATATGTCTTTCTAAAAGATTTGTATAAGAAACTGCATTTGCAATTATATCTAATTTAGCTTCAGCATTTCCACCTTTTAAGGCTTCTAATGCTTCTCTTAAGTTTGTTACATACAATCTTCCAAGATCATGTTCTACAAGCATTCCATACTTAACTACTTTTTCTGCTGTTTCTCCTATTTCATCTACCATTCTATTAAAAAGCATTATTTCTTCTTTTTTATGATGATGAGAATCTGCATAGTTTCTTATAAAATGTATCATCTTATAAAAATCATCGTAGTTAACCTCTTCTCCTTCTAAAACTTTAAAACAAGCTTTTCTAACTACCTTAAGCATTTCTTTAATATTTTTGTGTTCTTCTATCATTAATTCTATTGCATTCATTTTCTTATCCTCCTATACTCTTTCTATTGACATCTCATCATTTTCATATTGAATATAATTGAACTCTTTGTTTGCTTCATTAACAAAAGCTTTTATCCATAAATTCCTTAGAGTATAAAAGTAATTTACATCTCCACCTATAGAATCCCAAATATCTTTATGAACACAAATTCTTCTTTTCCAAAAAACCTTATTTTCTTCCTGTGATAAAACTTCATTTACTCTATCACAAGGCATTCCATCTAATATATAGTCGTTTACTGCATTAAATATATCTATAGCATTTCCTAAAAACTTTCCTTCTTCTTTTGCTTCTTTAGCAGCTTTTATCCCTTGATTTACATATAAAGTTTCTAATTTATTCTTTGTATTTTCTTTTTCTAAAAGTTTGACAGTCCATGTTGCAAGTCTCTTTTCTGCTGAGTGTATTTTTTCTTGTAGCCAACCGTGAATATTTGATTTATCTATCATTTCTTCTAATGGAAGATTAGGTAACTTTTCTCCGTATTTATTATTTATTTCTTTTGATAAGCTTTCTATGTCTAAACCTTCATTTTTTGCTAAATTTATTATTTCCTCTTCAAGTCCTTCAAACCAAACTATTTTATTAAATAGCCAATAATGAATCTTTCCTAAATATAAACTCATCTTTTCTTCCTCCAATATCTATCATTAATTTTCTAATGATAGTGTAACATAGGGTTACAGCTTTTTCGGTAACATTTGTTACCCTTTAAGTAAATTTATATTTTATCTATTACCTTTAAATTTAAAGATTTTACAAACTCTTCACCTTTATTGAAATCCCTTAAATCTATTGGATTATGTGCATCTACACCTATTATTCTATCTACATTATATTCTTTTGATAACTCCCAAAAGCTTTCCATAGGATAAAAGTATCTTTCTCCTAAGTTATATTTAACTTTCCCTCTTCTAATACCATTTATGTTAATTTCTATTGGCATTTTTAATTCTTCTGCCTTTTCTAGTATTCTTCTTGATGCTTTAATTGAGTGCTCATCCCAGTTTCTATAAGAAATTCCAAACAAATCTGGGTGAGCTATGTATTGAAAATATCCGCTTTCCATAGATTTTATTACATAGTCTATGTAGCTTTCTAAAGCTTCAGGTGTTAGCTTAACTCCGCCAACATATAACCATTCTCCTTTATAAGGGAAAAAATGCACTCCAAGAATTAAATAATCTACCTTATGCTTTTCTTTTAACTCATCATAAAGCCAATGATAGTCTTCAAAGTATTCACATTCTATTGCTTTTTTTATTTTTATTTTATCTCCATACATCTCTTTAGCTTCATCTATTTCCTTAAAATAAGTATCAAAATCCTCATATGTCATTCTATTGTAATTATCTATATTTTTTCCTGGATGAGGTAGATGGTCTGATATACCTATTTCATCATAACCTTCTTTTATTGCTTCCTCTACATAATCTTCTATAGTTCCTATTGCATGGTTACATCTATAATTATGTGTATGATAATTAGTTTTCATTTTCTTCACCTATCCTTTTATCTATATCGTTAAATCAACTTTTTAATAAAACATCCTTTAATGTAAAGAGTAGATTTATTTCATACTTTATATAATATCATATCTATAATATAACTTCTATTTTAGAGGACTATATGAAAAGGCTATCATAAATAATTATTAATAAATTTTTCAATAATTATTTATGATAGCCCTTTTTATTATTTTATATAAAATCCATTCTTATTCCTTGAACTTCTATAACTCTTTTAGTTATCATACTATGAACTACAACTACTTCATCTCTTTCAGAAATATAACAATAATCTCTTACTTTAAAAGTTATTTCTTCTTCATTTTCATAATCTGTTATATATGCTTTATATATGATTACACTACTATTTTCAGACTCTCCAACCTCTACTACCCCTGTACATATACCACTTGTTTTTGTATATAACCCAAATATAACTTCAAAGAAATATATTAGGTCTGGAATAAATATTATTAGAATAATATAAACTTCTCTATCAAAATCTCCTAACATAAAAAAAATCATAAATAATAGCTTCATCCATTTTATTCTATTAACTCTATCTTTCCATTTAACCTTTACATGTGGTGAAAATTTAAATTTCATTCTCCAAAAGAAGCTGCTTTCTTTATTATACGTTCCAGGATAATCATAATCTCTTTTCCATTTCAATTGTCTATCCGTAAGTTCTAATGCTTTTGCTTTCCTTGCAATAATATACATTAAAATTAATAGTATTTCCATTAAAATTGCTGTTCTAAATAAAACTAAGTTTTTCATTACTACAATAGTAAATAACATATAAAAAGCAAATAAAATACAAATTAACTTAAAAAATAAAGTTTTATTTTTAAGTTCTTCTAAAATTTCCTCATCTACATTTAGCTTATAATTTGCTATAGCAGCAATTCCTAATCCGATAGTTGGAATTATCATCATTATACTTGCAGATTCTATATCTATATTATAAAAAAATTCAATATAAATTCCTGTTAACTTAAGATAATAAGATATATTGCCTAATAATCCAAAAAGTAAACCTATTACTCCAAATAACATTATACCTTCTAGTCTTCTTTTTTCTGAGCCCATAACACTCACTCCTTATTACTTAAAAATAACAATTCCTATATTACTTAAAAATTACTTTTATTAGATACTTCTATTATATTATAATAGTTTTAATTATTGTTATAAATTTATGTAAATGAGGTGTTTAAATTGAAAAATTTTATAGATTTAAGAAGTGATACTGTAACTAAACAACCAACCTTTATGAAAGAAGCTATGTTTAATGCAGAAGTTGGTGATGATGTTTATGGTGATGACCCAACAGTTCATAAACTAGAAGAATTAGCTGCTAAAATGATTGGAAAAGAAGCTGCTCTTTTTGTCCCAAGTGGAACATTTGGTAATCAGCTTGCATTACTAACACACTGCAAAAGAGGTAGTGAAGTTATTTTATCAGATTCTAATCATATCGTTGCCCATGAAGTTGGTGCAAGCTCTGTAATTGCTGGTGTCCAATTAAGAACTATTGATTCACAAAATGGTGTTATAAAAGCAGAAGAAATAGAAAAAAGAATTCGTTTTGAGGATGATGATATTCATTTCCCTTCTACATCACTAATTTGTATTGAAAATGCTCATTCTAGTGGTAATGTATTATCTCTTGAAAATATGAAAGAAGTTTATGAGTTATCAAAAAAGTATAACTTACCAGTTCATTTAGATGGTGCAAGAGTCTTTAATGCATCTACATATCTTGGAGTTGATGTAAAGGAAATTACTAAATATTGTGACTCAGTTATGTTCTGTTTATCTAAAGGATTATGCGCACCAGTTGGATCAATTCTTGCTGGAAAGAAAGATTTTATAAATAAAGCAAGAAAAAATAGAAAGCTTATGGGTGGGGGATTAAGACAAGCTGGCTTCCTTGCAGCAGCTGGAATAGTTGCACTTAATGATATGTCTAAAAGACTAAAAGATGATCATGAAAATGCAAAGTTACTTGCAAATGAACTAAATAAAATTCCTGAGCTTAATGTTAACTTAGATAATGTTAAAATAAATATGGTATTCTTTAGCTTTAAAGATTCTACTATTAATACTACAGCTTTAGTTAATTACTTCTTAGAAAATAATATTAAAATAAACGATATAGAAAATGGACAAATGAGATTTGTAACTCATTATTGGATTACTAAAGAAGATATATCTAAAATAGTTACTACATTAAAAGCATTCTTAAATAAATTATAATTAATATATTTCCTTTATACTAAAAATGACTATAAATTCCATATAAGAAAACATAGGAAATAATTCTAAATTTCTTCCTATGTTTTTCTTATATTTTTAACTTTTTAATAAAATTACTTTTAATATTTTCTATAAAATCACTGTTGATATTATAGAAATACTAGTCATAAATTATACTTAACTTAAAATTTGATATATATAAGTGATTTATTAATATTAATATTTATATATTTTAATTTTATTCTTTTAGATATTTTAGCTCTAATTCATTTATATAAACTCTAAATTCTTTTAGCTTAATTTTTTTATTTTCTATTAAATATATATAATCTAATATTTTAGGATGAAAATTTAAATTTAATAACTCTTTACAAAATGCATGAGCTGCTATTTCTCTAACTTTTAGTATTGTTGCTTTTCTTTTAATAACTCCTAGTAAAGTTATATCTATTTTGTCTAATAAATTATTAGTATTTTGGTCATTTATATATTCTAGGAAATGATAAAATTCATGTGCTAAATGAATTTTATATACTTCTTTTTTAGAAATATTAAATCCATATCTTTTTAATATTTCTACTATTTGCTCCATAGAATTTTTATAAATTATTATTTGTCTTTCTTTTTCATCAAATATTATTTCCCCTCTAATATCTAGATTTTTAGACTCACAATTATCCTTTACTAATACAACTACTCCATTATTTTTTAAAAGTGAGTCTATATCCTCATTTTTATATTTACTTGCAATATCCCTTCCTATTTTATTAGCTTCATCAATATAATAACTTAATTTTTCTTTGGGTATCTTATGGAATAGTCTATCTTCTTTAAGTTCCAATAAGGATAATATTTCATCAGTTAAAAAATATAAATTTTTCATATAATAATCCTCTAAATTTCTTGAGTTGCTAATACTCCTATTTTGGTATCCTCATCTAAAAGCTCTATTTCTAAATTAGTTAATGATAATAATTGATCTTTATCAATAATGCCTGATAAATCTATAAGTTTTTGTTTAAATAATATATATACCTTTGGAAGTTGAGCTCCTGCATCTGTAAATAAAGTATTTTCATCTATAAAGGTGCTATAATTTTTATAGATTTCATTCTTTGTACAAAACAATAACTTTCCTTTATCCTTTTGCAATCTTATTACCCCATCTTCATCAATAA
Organism: Clostridium sp. MB05; assembly: GCF_046581255.1. Taxonomy (NCBI): domain Bacteria; kingdom Bacillati; phylum Bacillota; class Clostridia; order Eubacteriales; family Clostridiaceae; genus Clostridium; species Clostridium sp. MB05. The sequence goes on from NZ_CP174370.1 coordinate 3,020,995, forward strand.
CTCTTATTTTTTCTTTTTTACTTGATATTAATCCAAATAGCTTTTTAGTAGTTTCAATACATTTAAATATGCTCCATCTTCCTGTCTCACCAATTAAATTGATATTCTCCTTTGATATTCCAGTTGAATCGCACACAACATTTATAAGTTCATCCTTTGATTTTTTCTCTGCACCAATTTCTTTAGTTCTAAGTTCTGTTGCTCCTGTTGCAGATGCCCTTAAAATATTTTTTTTAGCATCTACATCTACAGTTATTTCTACAGTATCTGGATTTGCTCCAGATTTTACAACTGCTTCGAATATATCCATTCTGATTTTTCTTATATCTTCTTCTGTTGGGTTTATAACACTTCTTTCTATTTGCTCTCTAACTAAAGCTAAAGCTACTCCTATTGTAGAGATATATGGAGCATTTTTTGCTATATTAAATTTTACATCCATGACTTCTGAAAGATATGGAGTAATTATAGATGCTGATCCACCACCTCCAACAAGCTTTATTATAGATTTATTTAATTTATATTCTGCAATTAATTCATCAACTATTTTTTTCACTTTCCCTATAGCTATATCCATAACTTTTGTTGCAGCTTCTTCTACAGACATATTTACTTCTTTAGCTATAACCTCCCAAGCTTTTCTTCCTTCTTCTATATTTCCTTTTGCATAGTCATTATCTGGTACATATCCTAAAATATTTGCTGCACCTGCTAAAGTTAAAGCAAAGCTTTTTCCATTATCACAATTAATAGCTACATAATTACATTTATCTTCTGGCCTTGGAGATATATAAATAAGTTTTGGATTAGATATTTCATTTTTACTTGCAAATATCTCATATTCCTTTTCTGCTATATGCGCACTTCTTGGTCCTACATCTACTATTTTATTATTTTCAATTACAATCATGCTTCCACCAGCAATACCTAAAGTTCTAACATCTAAAGATCTCAAATAAAGTTTATGTCCCCCAACCTGTGAATTTTTAATCATCACTTTTCCATCTTTTATAACAGAGATATCTGTAGATGTTCCTCCAACCTCAAAGAATATTCCGTCTGAAACCTTCTCATACATCAATGCCCCTGCAACGCCAGCTGCTAATCCTGATAGCATAGTAAGTATTGGTCTTTTTCTTACTTCATCAATTGTCATTACCCCGCCATCACATCTCATTATCATAAGAGGCTTTTTTATATTTGCATTTTTTACTGAAGTCTCTGTCATATTTGCAGTTTCCATCATTTTAGGAATTAATGCTCCATTTACTACTGCAGTTCTAGTTCTAGCTCTTAATCCATATAGTTGAGATATTTCATATCCTCCAGTTGCATATGCTCCATCTTTTATAGCTTCTTCTATTACAAATTTTTCATTTTCCGGATTATCAACAGAATAGCTTTCTGATGCAACAATTACTTCTGCTCCAGTTTCTTTAAGCTGATTTACATAATTTCTTACATAATCCGATGTTATGTTCCCTGAATCCATATATCTATGTTCTGTGTATAAATATTTTCCTATAGATAATTCTATATTACCAACCCTAGTTTCATTCTTAGCTCTTTCACCTTCTATACCTTTTCCCATTCCAATTATACCAACCTTTGCAACATCACCTTCTAATAAAGCATTAGTTGCTTGAGTTGTTCCATGAGCTATAAAAACTACATCATCAGGAGAAATATTATTTTCTTCTAAAACTTTATTTATAACTTGTATTACTCCTTTTGCAACTCCTTCTTTTTCATGATGAGTTGTAGGTATTTTTGCTTTTCCTATTACTTCATAACTATTGTTATCAATTACTACAGCATCTGTAAATGTTCCACCAACATCTATTCCAATTCTCACCTTTTTGCCCATTATATTTCCCTCCTGATGAATTTTATAATAAAGGTGCGAATTTAACGCACCTTTTTATTTCCTTAAATTAATCTAATATTTATTTGTTAAAATATCATTACTGCCGTATAAATTAATGATAAGCATGTTATTATAACAGTATATGGAAGTGTAGACTTTAATACTGCATTAACATCTACTTTTGCAAAATCTGCAACAATTACATTGTGAGTATTTGTTGGGTCTGATACTCCTTGTACAACCCCAGTTGATCTTAAAGCCATTCCTATAGCTGCAGGACTTAATGTTCCAGCTGCTAGCATAACATTTCCTATACCTGATCCTAAACCATATAAATTAAGAGGTCCTCTATATAATGCAAGTGGTGATGCTATAGTAAATATTATTACATATGATATTGGGGAAGTAGGTAATATAGCTCCTATAAGAGGTTGCATTAATGCTATTGTTGCAGTTGCAGATACCCCATTTAATAATATACCAATTCCCATCATCAATCCTATAACTCCTGCTACATCTTGAATTCCTTCCACAAGTGAACTAGTTATAATTTGAATTATTTGTGATGGCTTAGTTACTAAAATTGTATATATAACAGAAATTATCAATGAAAATTCTGTACTAAATTTAAAGAAAAATACTAATACTATTGGAAGCAATGGTGATATTAATGCAAATATATTTACATCTTCATGTGTCTTTGTTTCAAAGCTACTACTTGGCATTGCCCATGTACTTCTTACACTCTTATTTTTAACATTAATCAATATATATGCAATTGTAACTACGGTAGAAATCAATCCTAATACTAATGATGTAGATTTTACAAGTTCCATATCCATTCCTATTGCGTCAACATAAAATTTATAATTAGCAACATTAAATAATCCTCCAAGACCTAACCCCATAAGAAATGATCCTGCTGCAACCTTTGGCTTTATTCCAGCTGATAACATAAGTGGAATTACTATTGTTGCAACCATTATTACTGCTCCTGCTCCACCTAAAGCTGAGAATACTATTGCGCAAGCTGCAGTTAAAACAAATGCTATAGCTAAAGGCTTATCACCAGCAAGCTCTGCTGCTTTCCTAATTATAGTATTAGATACCCCTTGTTTTTGAATAACTTTTGCAAACATAGCTCCAAAAATAACTGCCATCATAGTTCCTGCCAGTCTAGCTGATCCAGCTCCTATTACATGACCCATTAAAGTTTGCCCACCCTCTTCTGCTGGAGTCATAAATGGAACTCCTGCAATTACCGCTATTATAACTCCTAATAGTGGCAGTGCTATAAGTGTCGGTAACTTTTTAGCTACCATAAGACCCGTGCATACAGCAAAAACTAATATTATAAGAATAACTTGAATATTAAAAATATCTCCCATTTTCATTCCCCTTTTAAACTATTTTTTATAATTGCATTTAATAAGTTTTTATTTAATAAAAGCAAGGTCAAATCTCATTATGTCATTTTTCTTATACAAATTTATCTTATTCGCTCATATATCACGCTCCTTATAATTTATAATCTACATAATTTTATTCTATAAAGTATTTTATTCTATAACTTGACCACTATTTAATAGTTCTATTTTTAAGCCCTTATAATCTAACTCACTAAATGTTTTCTTATATTTCAGGCATATTTTAGCAGCTATTCCAGCTGCTTGTCCCAAAGCCATACATATTGGCGAAACTCTCATTGATGCTAATGCCTCATGATTTGTACTTATTGCTCTTCCTGTGACAATTAAATTATTTATTTTTGTAGGTATTAATGATCTATATGGTATTCCATAATAATCACCTATTTTCATTTCCATTAAATCTAATTCCTTACCATCTGGATCGTGAATATCTATCGGCCAACTTCCAAGAGCTATTGTATCTTTAAATATTTTTCTTGAAATAATATCTTTTTCTGTTAATTCATATTGACCAACTAATCTTCTAGACTCCCTAACCCCTATTTCATCTCCAGATTGAACCAATATAGAGTTCTTAAATCCAGGTATATACTTTTTTAAAAAGTTGTATATTTCAATTACCTGTCTTCTACCTTCTATAGTAGCCTCAGATAAATCAAAATCTCTAACTGATATCTTATTTATAACTCTGCTCATGTTCACTGCAACTTCTCCCCTTCTATTCAATTCAAAGAATAGAACTCGATCTCTATTTATAGTAAAATCTCCATTTTTTGAAGCTTCTGCTACTTTAGAAAAAAATCCTGAAATTGCAATTCTTTTTGATTCTTTAAAACTTTTTATATTTTCTCCTATTACAAATTCATTTTTATTTTCTTCAACATATTTAATCACTTCTTCAATATCTACATTACTAACCTTAAACATCATAGTCATAGGCTGACATTTAGCATCTTTTTCTCTGCCTATTTTCATTTTATTTCCAGAAAGATATGCTATTTCTCCATCTCCAGTTGCATCTATATAATATTTAGCTTCTATTTCATATATCCCAGATCTTGTTTTTGTAAGTACTGATTTTATATTACCTTCTTCAACTTTCACATCTAATGCTTCAGTATGATATAAAATTTCTACTCCTGATTCTAATAAATACTCCTGAGCTACATATTTATAAATTTCTGTTTCTATGGGTGTAACTGTAGATGCTACTCCAAGCGTGTCTTCTATATGACCTATTGTACCTCCATTTTGCTTTATTCTTTCAATAAGTTCATTTGCATATCCCATTACTATTTGCTTTTTTCCTGCATGAAATGTCATTAAGGGAATAACCAAGGATTTAGTGGCACATCCACCTAAATACCCACCTCTTTCAATTAAAGTTACTTTATTTCCACCTGAAGCAGCTGCTTTTGCTGCAATTATTCCTGAAGGCCCACCACCGATAATTAAAATATCGCAACTTTTATAATCCTTGATATTCATATCATCCCTCCTTAAATTTAATAGTAACTTCACATTCAACTTCAAAAGTTCTATTCCAAGGTAACTTTGCATCTATTTTTAAATCTTCAATATATCCCTTTACTTCTAAGTAGTTAACTATATTTTTATTAAAATATAACTCAAGCATTTTATTTAATGAATCTTCAACAAAGTTATCTATTTTTTCAACTCGACTATTCATATTGAAAATACTTAAACCTTCTTTTAATACCTCTTTATTTGCTTTACTTCTTATAATGCTTTGATACATAAAATCATCACAATATCTCTCTATTAAAAACTTAAGACTCTCAAAGGATTTTTTAAAGTTTAAATACCCCTTTGAACTTATATTAGAAATAATATTTCCATGAGCTATAGAAGTTCCCATTGCGTTTCCAGCAGTATTCCACGCCCCATATGAAATCACTTTTAATAATAATTCCTCTTCCTTTAACCTTTTTATAAGATATTCATCTCCACCATTTGAAAAAGATAAATCTGCAATTGATACTTTTTTCCCTAAACTTATATATTTTTTAATTCTAGCTATGAAATCATCAATTATAGATTTTTTATTATAATAATTTAAATTATCTGAAGCCATATCTATATATGGTATATTAGGAGTTGTTACAGCAAGTATATAATCACAATTTTTATAATCATATACAATTGTTGCATTAGTACTTTTTAAATGCTCAATAATATTTACTTTAAGAGATCTATCTTCAAATTTAGGAATTATATCTTCATTTTTCTTATTATCAAAATCTATATAAACTTTAGGAATAAACTTATTTATATCGTTTACATATCTGCTAATAAGAATTTGTCCAATTTCATCTGCCCCAGGATAAACATATATTTTATCTGTTAATTTGTATTTATTTATTTTATCATGAAGCCTTTCATGTTCTATTAAATGTAATCCATACTTAGAGCAGTCTTCTTGTGAAAGTATCAAAAAATCAATTATTCCATCATTTACAAGTTCTATAGCCTCCATGTTAATATTATGATTTCTTTCCCTTGTTCTTAAATAAGTATTTAAAATTTCTTTTGGTATTTCTGATTTAATTTTATTTAAGTTGATCTCTAGATTTGTTTCTTTTAATGACTCAACCCTATATCTTAATTCATTATATTTATTTATTTTATCCCACCATATTTGACTCTCATTACTTGAAACAGATATTGATAACCTCATAATATTTGAAAATGCATATATTTTTGTATCTCTATTTTCCTTTTTATAGGCTTTTAGAAATTTTAATATATCCATCGCTTCTTCAACAGACCTTTTATCTGTTCTAGATGCTATCAATCCTCCATATAACAACATGTCTAATGATATTATTAAAGAGTCACACTTTTCTGTATTAATCCATTTCTTTATTGAATTCACATTTCCTTCTTTTAAAAAGCATCCTAAATCTTCTTTAATAGGTGTTTTAATTTCTAATTCTGCTAAATTAGCTAATTGCTTAACTATCATTAAATTAACTGGTCTATCATCTAATGGAACATACAGTATTTTATTATTTTTCATTACAATTCCTCACATTATTAAAATTATCTATTGTTTCTCTAAATTTTAATGTTGCTTCATGAATAGAATCTTTAGTATTACCTGTTACTATTGCTCCAATCATTATTGCATTAATACCCATTTCTTGTAATATTAAAGATTGTTCTGGTGTTATATTTCTTTGTGTAGGTATAACTATAGGTTTTGAAGTTGTACTTCGAATTGATTGATATTGTAATATTTCTCTTACCGTAAGTTCATTTCCATAAGTTTTGGGATCCATTATTGAACATTCTAATATATCTATAGGTAAATTATCATATTCTTTTACATATTCTAATTTGTAATTATCATCTATCGCCACCATTTTATATATGTCTTTATCTAATATCAAAGGATTCATATGTTTATCATATAATGATATGAAATTAAAACCTTCATTTAATATTCCTTGTATTTCTGTCATTGGAATTTTATCATTTCCTCCAGCTACTATTCCTATAGGCTTATCATATTCTCTACAAAGAGAAACTATTTTTCTAATTATATCTAATTCCTCATTTAAAGATCCAAATTTTGTTTTACTAGCCCTATGCTCAACATTTATATGAACCTTTAACACATCTGCCCCAGCTAGTAATGCTGATTTTGCTAATTCTACGTCATTTCTCGGAAGACTTACTATAAGTGATATTTCCTTTTTATTTAATGACTTAATTAAATCCATATTTAACCCTCCCCTTTGGTTGTTTTTTCCTTTAATATAATTTTAGCATCGTAAAATTATATTATCAACACTTTTTGAAATATTTTTTCATTTATTTTGAAAATATTTTTCTATAGATAAAGGAACCTAAATTTTAGTTAGGTTCCTTTATTACTTTTATTTATTTTTTATCCTTACTTCCAAGGTTTCTTTAGAGCTTTCTCCAAGTGAATTTTTAATCTTTATTATAACTTTACCATTGCCCTTCTTTTCTCCAACTATATTAGTTGAATTACTTCCTTGTTTAAAGAAATTTTTATTAGATATATCTTCAATTTCCATTATTTCTATAGGTAAATTTCTATCTCCACCTTTAACTTCTATATAATCTAATAAATTTATTTCCTCTCCTATTTTAAAATCAATCTTTTTATTTGATTTTTTCTCTAAGCTTAATTGATTTTCCATATTATCAATAAAATTTCCTTTTGATAAGACACTTACTTTATCATTAAACTCTAATTTAGAAATATAATTGTTACTTACATTAACTTTTTTCAGTTTTTCAATAGATGATATTTCTTTAGGTATTACTGTTAATCTATTATTTTCCACTTCAAGAAATCTAAGAGCTTTAATACCTCCTAATGTTTTTGGAAGCTCCAATAATAAATTATTATTAAGATATAATCCTTGTAAATTCACTAAATTTCCAAATTCCGTTGGCAGATTCTCTAAATTATTATTACTTAGATTTATTCCTGTCAAAGTCACCATATCTCCTATAGTACTAGGTAAAACCTTTATCCTATTTCCATTTAACCCTAAATATGAAGCTGAAGTCATTTTATTTATTTCTTCTGGAATTTCTTCAATTTCATTAAAAGCTAAATCCAAATGTTTAATACTGGCTAGTATAGGGATTTCTCTTAATAGATTCCCTGATAGGTCTATATATTGTAATGATGCTGGTAATAGATTTGCATCAATATTAGTTATATTATTTTTTGATATATATATAGTTTTTAAATTAGTTGCATTAGCTAAGCTTGGTAATTTACTTAAATTATTGTGGCTTACATTCAATTCCTTTAAAGATTTTAGATTACCTATATTTTCTGGTAATACATCTAATTTATTATTTGATACATTTATTTCTGTTAATTTACTTAAGCTCTCTATATTGTTAGGAATATAAGTTAACTGATTATTATTTGCTCCTAATGTAAATAAATTTTTTAAATTCCCTATGCTTTCTGGTAAGCATGTTAATTTATTGTTACCTACTCTTAAATACATAAGAGATGGGAAAGATCCTATATTATCATATAGCTCTGTAATATTATTATTAAAGATATTTAATTCTCTTAAAGCTGGCAATCCTACTATATCTTTCGGGAAACTTGTTAGTTCATTATCGTACGCAAGTAATCTTATAAGATTTTTTAAATTATTTACTTCTGATGGTATATTAGAAATATTATTTTGAGAAATATCTAGTCTATCTAATGTCACAATATTTCCAATTTCTCCTGGTATTGATGTTAATGAATTCTTAGAAATATCAAGCCAACGAAGTTTTTTAATATTACCTATATATGTTGGTATCTCATTTAATTTATTTCTTGAAAGAATAAGTTTATCTAAGCTCTCTAATTTAATTATTTCTTCTGGTATATCACTTATATAGTTTCCATCTAAATTTACTTCTAATAAACTAGGTAAATAGGATATACCTTGTATAGATTCTATTCCTTCTTCTGTAGCTAACAAATACTTTATAGACTGTAACTTTCTTAAAGTAATTTTATTAGACTTTATATCTGGTATATCTTGAGGATTACTATAAATAGTATAAGTAGCTGTTCTAACTATTACTTCTCTTAAATTTTCATCTGGAAACATTATTTTTAATTCACTGTCACTTAACTCTTTATCTAAATCCTCTTCATTAATTTGTATATTTTCATTATTTTTAATATCTATATTTTCTTTAATACTTACCTCATCTGCATAAGCTAATTTATTTTGTGAAAAAGATGCAAATACCATGCTTGATAGTAATAAAGCTGATCCTACTAATATCTTACCCCTTAATTTATTCTCCATATTCCTCACCCCATCTACATAATTAATATTTTAAATTTATCTTTATATTTGTCCAATTTGCAACTGGTGATTCTTCAAATGATGATGAATGATTTTTAAATCCAGTCAATCCCATTATTGTAGGACATTCCTGCCAGCTTTCTCCAAAGTCTTCTGATACGACAAACATAGTACTATTTTCTTTATCTCCGTCTATATATTTAGGTTTTAAATACTGAGAATAAAGTGGAGCTACTGCCTCTAAAATAGGATCAAATGTAACTTCCCCATTAGGAGCATATTCTGGGTTATACAGTTCTTCCTTAGTGGATCCAATACTTGCTATTATTCCATAATGAGGTTGCTGTGAATAGGCTCCATCTACAAATGATTTTTGATCCACATTATAACATAAGAATTTAGCATGGTTTGCTGGCACTAATTGAATTCCCCCAGAATAATCAATATACTTACCCCAATTTGTTTTCCCTACCTTTGGAGATGTAGATAAACATATAACTCCTGGATGACTTGCCCTAAAAGTTCCTACATGTGAATATTCACTTCCACCAAATCGCCCAGTTCCTCTTACTCTTTGAATTATATCTGCTATATGTTTACTAGTTCCATCTTCATAATTTAATAATACTCTTCCATTTGCTTCTTTGTATTCACCATTTACAGTATCACCAGCTGCCCAATTTTCAAATTCAATACTAACAGGTGATCCAATAGATATTGAAGGTTTACTTACTACTATTCTTAGATCTTCTGGAATAGGTTTATCGTAACTACCATTATAGTAATAATCTAAAGATTTCCATTCACCGTCATTATCTAAAAATTGTACAGGATTTCCTACAAAGGCACCACTTTCACCACCAAATATTTCATTTCCTCCAAATATATCTGTATATATTATGCTATCTGTAAACTTTGATGGATTATTTATTTCTGAATAAACATAGTCATCTTCTGTTCCTATAGTAAATTGTTTAGGCATCCAAACACCTGCTGCTTCTATATCTGCGGGTGAAAGGCTCGGAACTGACTCTTTGGTTATTTCTGCTGCTTTTATAGGATCATAACTTTCATTTGGACCTACTCTAACATGTACATTATTTGATGCTGAAGCTGTAACACATGAATGGGTTCCATCATTAGCAGCATCGTAATGTGATGCCCAAAATCCTGCTGAAGAATTCGTTGGGTATTTTCCAGCTCTTATTACATTTCCCATACTTCTTGTTGTCCCATCGGGAAATTCTTGATAAATTCTTCCACCATCCTTATTTTCTAAATAAATCATATACATTAAATCTAAATTAGGTGTATTTTCCTCTTTAAGTTCTTCTGGTATCTTACAGTTTATACTATCTGCAACACTACTCCCCTTATACTTTGCAACTGAATTAGCATATACATTTCCAGAAAATACTCCTAATACAACTACTATTCCAATTAAAAAGCATATTATTTTTTTTGTAGACTTTTTCATATATCTCTCCCCTTTTAATATTATTTTAATCATAGCTTTAAAATAGCTTCTTTTGCATCATGAAGATTTCATATTATGTCTACTTTATAAAATTTATAATATTAGTCTGCAGAACTAAAATTTAAACTTCTCATTTTTTACTTAAATGTTTAATTTTTCTATATTATTTATTTAATATTATCACCGTTAAACCTTTTCATCAATACTTTTTGAAAACTTTTTTCTATTTTTTTGAAAATAACATTCAGCAGTTTGAAGAATTTTTACAATAAAAAACGATGAAGAATTAAATTCCTCATCGTTTTTTATTTGTTTAATCTTTCAATAGCTTTATCAGTTTTATTTTTAGATTCTAATGCTACTTCCTTATTTTTTCTTATAACGTTAGTACATATTAAATCTACTAAAAAAGTTTGTGATACTTTAGTTCCTAAGGATTCCATATCCAATTTCATTTCTTGATATGTATAATTTAAAACATAATCACTTACTCTTGCTAATTTAGATAATAAATTTTCAGTAATTGAAATAACTTTTACATTACTTTCTCTTGCAACTTCTGCTGCTATATTTATTTCATCTGTATTTCCACTATTTGATATAATAAATAAAACGTCATCTTCTTGCATTAATGATGCCATCATCACTAATGTATGACTATCTCTATAACAATTGCAAGATAATCCTATTTTCATAAATTTATAATATGCATCTTCTGCAATTACACCAGAATGACCAACTCCCGTAAAGAATATCCTCTTTGCGTTAACTAATATATCTGATACTTCTTCAATCTTTGTATAATCCATTTTTTTTAAAGTCTCTTCCAAAGAATTTATATTAGTATCATAAAATTTCTTTATAAATGCACTTAAAGAATCATTTTCAGATAATGCTTCTTCATCAATATCTTCATCACTATATCCGTTATTTTTAAATTCTTGTGCCATAGTCATTTTAAATTCTAAAAAGCTTCTAAATCCTAACTTTCTACAAAATCTAGTAACTGTAGCTTCACCCACTCCACAATTATTTGCTATTTCTGTAACTGTCATGTATATGCTACTGTTCATATATTCTTCTATATAATCACAAATTTTATTTTCTGCTTTAGTTAACTCATTTCTATCTTTTACTAGTGAAGATTTCATTAATATCCCTCTTACTTTATCATTTTAATTTTATAATGTAATTATATTATAAAACAAAAGAAATAACTACATTTTAAGGTTATAGCTTTTATAAATAAAATCCATATATTTATGAACTAAAATATTTTCTTAGGTTCTGCTTAAACTTATAATAAAAGTGCTTCCTTCATTTAATTCACTTTCTACAAAAATATTTCCTTTTGAAAGTTCTACTATTCTTTTAGCAATTGCGAGCCCAAGCCCATATCCTGATTCACTTCTTGAATTATCTTCTTGATAAAACTTATCAAATATGCATTTTACTACATCTTTACTCATTCCAATACCTTCGTCTTTTATATATACCTTTATAGAATCAATACTTTTTTCTATCCAAATATTTATAGTATAACTATCTTTTGAAAACTTAATTGCATTTTCTATTATATTGGTCCAAACCTGTAAAAATAATTCTTCGTCTCCATAATAATAAGTAACAGGCAAATCTAAATTAAAATCAATATTTTTTTCTATCCATTTATTTTGTAATAAAAGAATTGCTTTCCTTATATTTTCATCTAATGAAAATTTATTTTGATTGTCTACTATATCCTGATTTTCAAGTTTAGATATCCTAAGAACATTGCTTGATAGCTTTTCAAGCCTTTTAGATTCTTCAATTATAATATTTAAATACTCATCTTTTTCTTCATTACTTAAATTATTATTCTTGAGTATTTTAGCAAAACCTTGTATTGATGCAATTGGAGTTTTTAATTCATGTGAAATATTATTGACAAAGTCTTTTTGTATGTACGCCGTATTTTTCAGTTTCTTTGTCATTTCATTAAAATGAAAGATTAGTTGCGCTATCTCATCTTTTTCTTTTGTTTTTAAATAAATATCAAAGTTTCCTTCTGCTACTTCATTTGTTGCCTTAGTCAATTTCTTTATTTGCTTAACAACTATGGTTGATATAAAGCATAAAGACGTTAAACAAATTATAAAACTTATACCTAATATTAAAAATTTAACTCCATGGAACTTATTAATTTCAGGAATTAAACACTTACCATTTTCAGAAATCTTTTTATTTATTATTGGTGAAACTATGAAAAAAGTAACGATATTACTTAATAGTATTGTTGTAAAAAAATATATTATTATTTTTCCTTGAAGTGTGTTTCTAAAATAATTGTATATCTTTCTCATATATTCTTCTCCGCTTTATAACCTAAACCTCTAACTGTTACAATTTTAAACTCATCAAAGTCGCTTAGTTTTTCTCTTATTCGCTTAATATGGACATCAACGGTTCTTTCATCGCTTTCTATATCTACTCCCCATATTTCTTCCATAAGTTGATTTCTTGTAAATATTTGTTTTGGATAGCTTAGTAATTTGAATAATAAGTAAAATTCCTTTTTAGCTAAATCTATTACTTTATTATTTCTTGTTACAGTTAGTGAGCTATTATCTAAAATTACATCTCCAATTATTAATTTATGTTCATTAGATATTTTTGCTCTTCGTAGTAATGCTTTTACCCTTAAAATCATTTCATCTAAATCTATTGGTTTTACCATATAATCATCTACCCCAACTAAAAATCCCTTTCTTTTATCTTCTATAGTTTCTTTAGCTGTAACCATTAAAATTGGTAAATCATAATTAGAGTTACGTAAATCTTTTACTAATTGGTATCCATTAACCTTTGGCATCATAATATCACAAACAATTAAATCAATATGCTTATCTTCAAAAATTTCTATTGCTTTTTCTCCATCTTGTGCTAAAAATACCTCATACCCATTTTGTTTTAAAAAGACTTCCATTAATCGTCTTAAATTTTTATCATCCTCAACTATTAATATATTAATCATTATAATCTCCCTAATAAAATTCCTATACTTTAAATATTATAATATAGTTAAAATTATAGGCAAATACCATAATAGTATTTGCCTATACTTTAATTATATTACTCTGTTCTTAATGCTTCAACTGGATCCTTTTTTGATGCCATTTTAGCAGGTATAGACCCACCTAGCATAGTTAAGCATACACTTATAACTATTAAAATAATTGCATGCACTGGATTAAGAACTGCAACTCCTTTTAAATCAGTTATTTTATATAATATACTATTAGTTGGGAAAGTTAAAAGCCAAGCAACTAATATTCCCAAAATTCCAGAACAACTTCCAACTATAAAAGTTTCTGCGTTAAATACACGAGTTATATCCTTCTTTCTTGCTCCAAGTGCCCTTAAAACTCCTATTTCCTTTGTTCTTTCAAGAACTGAAATATATGTTATAATTCCAACCATTATTAATGAAACTACTAAAGATATTGCTGCAAATGCTATTAATACCATTGTTATAGCATCCATTATTCCTCCTGATAAACTTACAAAAGTACTAGCCATATCATTGTAAATTACCATATCCTCTTTTTCTTTTCCTTCATTCCATTTATCTAAATAGTCAGTTACTGATTCCTTTGTTGTGAAATCCTTTGGATATAAAGTTATCATATATGGAGTACCAACTGCTCCTATTGATGCAAGTGCATTTTCCTTAGTGTTATTTGAATCTGCTCTGCTACTTTTTATATCAAAACTTTCCCCTGTAAATACATTATAATCTGACACTTCTTGAGCTTTTGCTACCTCTGAATTTTTAGCATCTTCTATAAAATATTTACTTAACTCATCTGAATACGCAATCCCTGATGGTAAAACAGGTATAGTTACATCTTTCTTTAATCTTAATATTCCTGTTATTTTAAGAGGAATTGCTCTATCACTATTATATAACTCACTCATATCTTTAGGATTGCCAGATAGGGTAAAATAATTACCCAACTTTTTATAATAATCATCATTTAATATAGCCTTAAGTTCATGACCTATAATATCATCAAAACTCATTTCTTCTTTATCACTATTTATTCCAAGTGCATCTAAAATTGCTGTATCTATCTTATTGTATTCATCTACAACTAAAACTAAATCTGACATTCCTTCTGGATATTTACCTGCAAGTAAGTCGTATGAAGTTTCTAAATATCCAGGTGTATTTTTATCTAAATTAATTGGATATGATGATAAATTTAAATCTGAAACACTTACAGGTGTTGCAACATTTCCATCACTTTTTAAAAGATTCATATTTACTAAACGAGTATATGAAACTCCTGACAATAGATTATTATCTATTTTTTCTACATAATTTACATACTCTTCTGTAAGCTTATTATTATGAATAAAAGTATTTTCCTTAGTATTATATGGATAAATTACATTTGAATTTGGATACTTTCCTTCTGAATCATTATCTCCAGACATTTCTTTTTTCATTTCTTTACTATGTTCCATCATATTATTTATATCTACTTCAGCAGCTTTTTGACTTATCATAATTGGAAATCCTGATAATGTATCAGATTCAAAAATATCTATTTGTTTATCAAATCCATTTGAAAGCGATAAAATTAAAGCTATTCCTATAATTCCTATACTAGATGCAAAAGCTGTTAAAAATGTTCTCCATTTTTTAGTTCTAATATTCATTCCTGATAGTTTCAAAGCTGTTAAAAAACTCATACTGGTCTTTTTAAGAATATATGAACTATTACTTTTTTCTTCCTCTAATGGATTAGAATCAGAAATAACATTTCCATCTCTAAATTCTACTATTCTATCAGCATATTCTTTAGCAAGCTCTGGATTATGTGTTACCATTATAACAAGCTTATCCTTTGCGATATCTTTTATAAGATCCATAATTTGAATACTAGTTTTAGTATCTAAAGCTCCTGTAGGTTCATCAGCCAATATTATATCTGGATCATTTGCAAGTGCTCTTGCTATAGCAACTCTTTGCATTTGCCCACCAGAAAGTTGATTAGGTCTTTTATGTATATGATCCTTTAATCCAACTCTTTCTAAAGCTTTTACTGCCTTTTTATGTTTTTCAGATGAAGAAACTCCACTTAAAGTCATTCCCATTTCCACATTATCTAAAATACTTAAATGACTTATTAAATTATAGCTTTGAAAAACAAATCCTATGCTGTTATTACGATAAGCATCCCAATGGGAATCTTTAAATTCTCTAGTGGATTCTCCATTAATGATTAAATCTCCACTATCATACTTATCTAATCCTCCAATAATATTCAAACAAGTAGTTTTTCCTGAGCCACTTGGCCCTAGTATAGCTACAAATTCATTTTCTCTAAAATTTAAACTTACTCCACCTAAAGCAATTTGTTTAAACTCACCTGTTACATATGACTTTTTTATATTTTTTAACGATAACATACTTTCCCTCCTATAATAGATTTTACTACCATAGATTACATGATATTTTAGTTTTATGAACTGAATATGAACTTAGCAATTTGAAATTATTGTAACTAAAATCATTGCTCATAAACATTTCAAATTTCTTTTATAGATTTTAATACTTCTTCTCACTTAACATTATAGCCAACTTGGAGAACATACAGAAAGATTAAATAATGAAAATTTGGAAATTAGAAAAAGAGGTAATTCAGCTTCTGAATTACCTCCTAAATTACCAATTGTAAATTATCTATTATAGCTTCCTTCCCAAACAATTTCTCTATATTTATCTGGGTCTGTATCTCCCTCAGTACTAAACACTAAAACTTTTGAATTTTCATCTAATCCAATGCTTTCTTTTAAGTCTTTATATTCTGGATTTGTCATTAATTCATAAACTAATCCTAATGTTACTGCTCCTGATTCTCCAGATATTACTTTATCATCCCCATTTAATGGGTTACCAAGAACTCTCATTCCATTTGCTGCAATATAATTTGGAGCTGAAACGAAAGTTTTTGAATAATTCTTTAATACTTCAAATCCTGTTATATTAACTTCTCCACAAGCAAGTCCTGCCATTATTGTTGGCATATCACCACCAACTGCTCTTGGGTTTCCATCATTAGCTATTGCTGAATCATAATAACATGCAGCTTCCTTAGCCTCAACTACAACAGTAGTTGGACAGTCTTCTCCGAATACTGAAGCAAAAAATCCTTGTATTCCACCTGCAAGTGATCCCACCCCCGCTTGTAAGAATATATGGGTAGGTCTTTCTACTTTATAAGTATCTCTTAATTGCTCTAATGCTTCAAGTCCCATAGTTCCATATCCTTGCATTATCCATGCTGGAATTTCTTCATAACCTTCCCAAGCTGTATCTTGAACTACTACTCCATTATGCTCTTCTGCATATTTAGCTGCAAGTCTTACAGCATCATCATAATTCATATCTGTAATTGAAGCATCTGCTCCTTCTTTTCTAATATTCTCAAGTCTTATTAATGAAGATCCTTTTGGCATATAGACTACTGATTTTTGTTTTAATCTATTAGCAGTCCAAGCAACACCTCTTCCATGATTTCCATCTGTTGCAGTAACAAAAGTTATATCTCCAAGCTCTTTTCTCACTTCATCTGAAGTTAATTTTTCATATGGTAATTCTGCTATATCCATATTCAACCTTTGTGCTAAATATTTACCCATTGAATAAGATCCACCTAAAACTTTAAAAGCATTTAATCCAAATCTATATGATTCATCTTTTAGATAAATTCCACCTAATCCTAGTTTTTCACTTAAATTTTCTAAATTAACTAATGGTGTAACACTATATTCTGGAAAACTCTTATGAAAGTTCCTAGCTTTATTTATTTCATCCATACTAAAAAAATCTAAATCACCATCTTTTTTACTTTTTGGCATGGTGTTTTCTTTCCACAGTATCTTTTCTCCCATTATTAAGCCTCCTAATTATCTAATAATCCTTGTTCCAGTCTTTCCTTGAATTCCTTCTTTAGCTTTTTCTAATAATGTTATAAGGGCATGTCTTCCCTCTTTTGATTGTGCAAACTCTATTCCAGCTTCTACTTTTGGCTTCATTGATCCTGGAGCAAAATGCCCTTCTTCTACATATTTATTCATTTCCTCTACTGTAACATTATCTAACCATTTTTCATTTTCCTTACCATAGTTTATAGCAGCCTTTTCTACAGCTGTTAATATAATTAGAAAATCAGCATCTAATTCTTTAGCTAATGTAGCACTAGCAAAATCTTTGTCTATAACTGCACTAGCACCCTTTAAGTGGTTTCCTTCTTTCATTACTGGAATTCCACCACCACCACATGCTATAACAACTTGTCCAGAATCTACTAAACTTCTAATTGTATCAATCTCTATAATACTTTTTGGCCTTGGAGATGCAACAACTCTTCTATATCCTCTTCCAGCATCTTCAACTACATTTTCTCCCTTAGAAATTAAAACATCTGCTTCTTCTTTAGTCATAAAGCTTCCAATTGGTTTAGTTGGATTATCAAGCGCTTTATCATTTTTATCTACTTCAACCTGAGTAATAATTGTTGCTACTGACTTATCTATATTTCTACTTAATAGTTCTTCTCTAAGTGCATTTTGCAAGTCATATCCTACATAACCTTGACTCATTGCAACACATACGGACATTGGAATTGATGAATATTTATGATTTGACTTAGTCAAAGCATCCATAGCAAGATTTATCATACCTACTTGTGGTCCATTTCCATGAGATATAACAACATCATGTCCTTCTTCAATTAAATCTACAATAGCCTTTGCAGTTGATTTAACTGCACCCATTTGTTCTTCTAAATTATTTCCTAATGCATTCCCACCTAATGCTATTACAATTTTCTTTTTCATAATTTCTCTCCCTCAATACTCCCTTAGAATTTATGATTTATAATTTTATTTTTTCTAAATATTTTAGAGGCTTTTACCCATCATTTAGTATTCTAGGATAAAAGCCTATTTATAATGCTTGGCTTATTTAAGTTGACGATCCTTATGAGTTTCTTCTAATTTTTCTAAAATTTCTTGTGGATTCTTAACTTTACTTAAGAAAATCATAGCCGCTATAACATATGGCTTGTAGCTAGCTTCTTTATAAAGAGGTTTTCTATATCTGTCAAATACTGAAGCATCAACTTCTCCAGTTTCACAACTAACTCCAGTAATATCTGCTGGTAGGCAATGTAAATATAATGCCTTTCCATCTTTAGTTGTCTTCATTAACTCTTCAGTACATTGCCAATCTTTATGTTCAGCATTATGAGCTAGTAATTCTTTTTCTAATTCCTTTATTCCATCAAAGTCTCCATTTCCATATAAATCTGTTCTCTTTTCCATAGCAACAAATGGAGCCCAACTCTTTGGATATACAATATCAGCATCTTTAAATGCATCTTCCATTGAATTAGTCTTTGTGAATGATCCACCTGAAAGTTTAGCATTTTCTTTAGCAATTTCTTCAACTTCTGGCATTACTTCATATCCTTCTGGATGAGCTAAAACAACATCCATACCGAATCTTGTTAATAATCCAATAATACCTTGAGGTACTGATAATGGTTTTCCATAAGATGGTGAATATGCCCAAGTCATAGCTACTTTTTTACCCTTTAAGTTTTCTATTCCACCAAATTCATTAACTAAATGAAGAGCATCTGCCATAGCTTGTGTTGGATGGTCAATATCACATTGTAAGTCAACTAAAGTTGGGATTTGTTCTAAAGTTCCTTCTTCGTATCCTTCTCTTACAGCCTTTGATACTTCTCTCATATAAGTATTTCCTTTACCTATATACATATCATCTCTGATACCTATAACATCAGCCATAAATGAAACCATATTAGCTGTTTCTCTAACTGTTTCTCCATGAGCTACTTGAGATTTTCCTTCATCTAAGTCTTGTACTTCTAATCCTAAAAGATTACAAGCTGATGCAAAGCTAAATCTTGTACGAGTTGAATTATCTCTAAATAAAGAAATTCCAAGACCACTATCAAATATTTTTGTTGAAATATTATTTTTTCTTAATTCTCTTAAAGCTTCTGCAACTGTGAAAACAGCCTTTAATTCATCATCGCTTTTTTTCCAAGTTTCCATAAAATCATCATTATGCATTTTTGAGAAATCTAATTGATTAAGTTCATTAATATATTTGTTCATTAAAGCCATTTTAAAATTCCTACCCTTCATTATATTAATTTTTATTTATTTCAATTTACAAATTGAATCATTTTATTATTTTTCTTTATTATCACAGTAAATTGTTGGTAATGCAGCATATACAGCAGCACATTTCACTAAGTCTTCTTTCCAAGTTTTTTCGTTTGGCGCATGTGCCTCCGCTTCTGCACCAGGTCCGAATCCTATTACCGGAATTCCATTACGTCCCATTATTGAAACACCATTTGTTGAGAATGTCCATTTATCAGTAAGCGGACGAGCTTTTCTCATTTCATCAGTTACAGCAGCACCACTTCTTATTGTTCCATAAAGACCTTTATAAGACTCTTCCATTGCTTTGGTTACAATATGATCTTCTGGAATTACCCAAGTTGGGAAGTAGCATTCGATTGGATATACTAAACCAGTGTAGCTTGGTCTATCATAGTTATACATGCTTACTGTTGCATTGTATTTTTTAACAGCTGGAAGTTCACGAATTTCTTCTAAACAACTTTCCCAAGTTTCACCTGCTGTCATACGACGATCTAAGGAAATTGAGCATGAGTCAGCAACAGCACAACGACTTGGAGAAGTATAGAATATTTGAGAAGTTGTAACAGTACCTCTTCCTAAGAAGTTAGCTTCTTTCCACTCTGGGTTATATTTTTCATCTAACATTTTTACTAAGCCTTTTATTTCTTTAGTATCAGCTGCATCATTTTCGTTAAGGTCACGAATATTCATTAATATTTCAGCCATTTTGTAAATTGCATTATCTCCTCTTTCTGGAGCTGAACCGTGGCATGAAACTCCTTGAACATCAACACGAATTTCCATACGTCCTCTTTGTCCTCTGTAAATACCACCATCTGTTGGTTCTGTAGAAACTACAAATTCTGGTCTAATTTTATCTTCTTTAATTATATATTCCCAACAAAGTCCATCGCAGTCTTCCTCTTGAACTGAACCAACGACTAATGCTGTATATTTTTCAGTTAAAAGATCTAGATCTTTCATTATCTTTGCACCATAAACAGCTGAAACTATTCCTCCTAATTGGTCTGAAGTACCACGTCCACCTATTTCAGTTTCTGTTTCATATCCTTCATATGGATCAAAGTTCCAGTTAGCTCTATTTCCTATACCAACAGTATCAATATGAGCATCAAACCCTATTAATGTCTTACCAGTTCCCATATATCCTAAAACGTTACCTTGTGGGTCTATTTCAACTTTATTAAAACCTAATGCTCTCATTTCTTCAGCTATACGGTTAACAACACCTTTTTCTTCACAGCTTTCTCCAGGAATAGCAACTAAATCTCTTAAAAATTTAGTCATTTGAACTTTATATCCCTCTGCCTTTACTTTAATATTTTTAAAATCCATTTTCTTTTCCCCCTTATAGTTTAAATGTATTTAATATTTTGTTATCAGAATCTTCACTTATATATTAAGCAAAACCTGTGCCAAGTTTTTTAAGGTTTTTAATAAGCTTTTTAATGTTTTTTCAATGTTTTCATAGTCTTTTCAGTTAAAAAAAATAAAGAATTATCATTTCGATAATTCTTTATCACTTTGGTGAATAGTAGTATTTTATTATCTTTTTAAGGCTTATAGCCTATTTTTATCAATTTGATAAGGCACTTTTTATACATATTATCAAATTTTATATTAAAATCACTTTTATATATTTAAATTAATTTCTTATGTTTAAATATTTTCTATTTTATATGCCACTACATATTTTTTGATATAAACTCTAACATTTTTATTCCAACAGACATAATCTCATCTAAATCAATTTCAGAGAAGTCATGACTAGCTCCCTCTAAGCTTATAAGTTCTGTTTTATTTCCATTCTCTTTTAATTGGGCATATAATTCTTCTGCATTTTTATAAGGTACTATAATATCTTTTTTGCTATGAACTATAAGTGTATTAGGCTCACCTTTGTTCACATGATTAATTGGACTATATTCCCCCAATATATGATCTTTATATTCACCTACAGAATTTATAATTTGCTCTAAATCCCATTGAACATTCTCCATATCTAATGTAGTTAAATCTGTTGGTCCAAAAAAATCAATTAAATACTTAACATCTGAAGGATAGTCTTTGAGTTCTTTTGCATCAACAAATTCTTCTTTATCTGTATAAGCTGCCATTAAAGCTAAATGTGCCCCTGAAGATGCTCCTATCACTCCTATTCTTTCATCATTAAATCCATATACACTCTTATTTTTATGAATCCATCTAATAGTATCCTTAACATCACTAATTTGTTTATTAAATATTTCTTCTCCTCTCATTAGCTGATAACTAGTACTTATTATAGTAAAGCCTTCTTCTCTAAAGGAGTCTAAAAGCGGAGATATGGCCTGAGGTATTTCCTTATTTCCATATACCCAGCTTCCACCATGGACATAAAGTATTACTGGAGAGCCTCCCTTTACCTGTTTCTTTGGCCCATATATATCTAATGTTAATGGAACACCATTTGTATTTTTATATTCAACATCTTTATAATCAATAGACTCTATTGCTTCTAAAGATGATTTATCCTCTATATTATAACCATTTTTTATTACTGAGTTATACTTTTTAAATATATTTACATATAAAGATACTCTATCTCTTATAGAAAATAAAAATATTCCTGATCCTAAAATCACTATTAATAAAGTTATTCCTAAAAATTTAAAAAACTTTTTCATCGCTTCTCCTTTCTTTTATTTTATTAATTTAATTTATATTATATTTCAAATATTTATGCAATAAATTAATCTTTTATTAAAATTTAAAAAATTATTCTAATTATTTATCTTTTATATAAAATTTTTGTCAATAAAAATTATGTATATCAATAAACTATATTAATAAGATATTTAGGAAGTGATTAAATGAAAAAACGTCTATTTTCATTGTTCTTCGCTTTATTTTTTTCACTTATGCTAATTAGTTGCAATAAAACTGAGGATAACTCTGTGCATTCTAATAATTATACTAACAATGATAACACTAATAAAACAGATAATATAGATAAAAATGAGAAAGATAAAGACAAGATTCCAAAGGATAATAACGATAAGTCAAAACCTACTAAACCACCTTTAAGTAATTCTGATAAAGATAATGCATCTATAATCCATGAGCAATATAGATTATTTTACTTTGATTCAGAAAAGTTACAACTTTACTATGTAGATAAAGAAATTGCTGTTAAAGATAAAGCTGTTATAAAGGCTTTAACTAAAGAATTACAAAGTAATTTACCTACATCTAGCTTTCTCGCTTTAACTGATAAGGTTCAAATTACATCTGCTAAGCTAGATAGTAAAACAGGAGTTTTAAAGGTCGTCTTTTCAGATTCTTATGTAAATAAAATGACTCTTGGCTCCGCTACTGAAAGCGGTTTACTTTCTTCTTTAATTTGCACCTATGGATATAACTTAGGAGTTGATAAGGTTGCTATTTATTTTGGCGATGATTTATACACTTCTTTAAAAGGTAGCCTTCCTGAGGGTTATTTTAAAGTAGATTACTCTTCTGCTATTCCTTATAGCTTAACATCTTCAAATCCAGAAACAAATAAAGTTAAAACTATGAATTGTAGAATTTACTATTATAACGGTGCTGATGATGTTTTTTACTATAAGGATAAATCTATTAATGTAAATAATGGTGCTTTAGTAACAGCTCTAACTAATGAAATGAAAAATATTCCTAATGAAGAGTTATTTAATTTTAAAGATTATTTAGCTGTTCGTTCTGCTAAATTAGATAAGGCTAATGGAATTTTAACTGTAGATTTATCTTCTTCATACTATAACATCTTAAAGCATGTTGGCTCTGGAAGTGAGGCTTCAGCATTAAAAACCTTAGCTTTAACTTATAGTTATAATTATAAAGTTAATAAAGTTATTATCTTAGTTAATGGTAAGCCTTATGAAGGCAGTCATATAATTATGGAACCTAATGAATATATAAATATAAATGTTACTAATGTAAAACCTCTATAATTTAATTATCTACAACTTAATATTGCTAGCATTTATTAAAAAATAATTATTAGGGAAATTTAAGAAAATAATTGTTAAAAATTTATTAAATTCATATTATGATATATATAGCAATATTTTTTAATATTATCTAGGAGTGATTAAATGAAGAAAAAATTATTTATACTATTTATATCTACTTTATTTTCACTTTCTTTAATTGGCTGTGATAAAATAGCAGATGCTATAAAGCCTGAAAAACAAAAAACTAAAGAAGACTCTAAACAAGAACCTAATAAAGACTCTACTAAAGAAAATAAAAATAAAGATAAAGAAGAACCTATTGATGATAAAAAAGATGAAAATACTGATACTAAGGAAAATAAAATAACAAAAAGAGACTGTAGAATTTATGCTTTTAATAGCCAAGAGCTTAAGTTATACTACTATGATAAAACTATACAAGTAGAAGATAAAGCTTTAGTAAAAGCCTTAACTAATGAACTCCAAAACAACTTGCCTAATGATGACTTTTTAGCTTTAACTAAAGAAATAGGAGTAACTTCTGCTAAGTTAGATGAAAAATCTGGGGTTTTAACAGTTGTATTCTCAGATTCCTTTTCAGACAAAATGACCCTTGGTTCTGCTACCGAAAGTGGACTAGCCTCTTCATTAATTTGCACCTATGCGTATAACTTTGGAGTTGATAAAGTAGCTATTTACTTTGGCGATAAGCTATATACTTCTTTAAGAGGCGACCTTCCTGAGGGATATTTTACTGCACACTTCTCTGACGCAGAGCCTTATAAAACAAATTAATTTTATAAAAAAGTAAGTAGACAATTAAACTCTCTCCCTTGTCAAGGACAGTTTAAATTAAATATATCTACTTACTTTTTATTTATATTATTCTAGAATATTTTTAAACAAAAATTCATTTTTACTTTTAATAATGTCTTGTGGAATAATTATGCTCATCTCTTTGTTATTTATTTTAGTATCACAAATTCTAATACTTTGCTCTCTAATTAAAATATCTAAGTATTGTTTTATCATAAGTCCATTTCTAAGGTTTAAATTTCTATTATGATATAGCTCAAGTATTGCTTGATCTAATGCTTCATTTGAAGTTTCATCTAATATATATCCCTTACTTTCTAAAATACTTAAGGACATATTAAATAGCTCTTCTTTATTATAATCCTTAAAGCTTAACATAGATGGAAATCTATAATTTAACTCTGGATTTAAATACATAAGTTTTTTAATATCTTTTGATTTACCTGATAATGTAATAACTATTTTGTTACTATTCTTATCTATAAACTTTATAAGATCTTTAATTATTCTACTTAAATTTTCTTCTAGCAAAAACTCAGCTACATCTATATATACAACCTTACCTATTTGCTTATTTAATATATCTTCTAATGATATTCCAAGGTTTATATTATCTATTAATTCATCTTTGTTTACTTCAACTATATTCTTCGCCTTAACTATTCCCATACTATATAGAGTTTCTGATAATATATTTAGTACTGTCTTTTTACCTGTTCCAATTTCTCCAGTAAATATTATATTCATATATCTATTTATATCAGTTGATAGTCCTAATTTTTTTCTCTTTTCTTTAACTCTCATAAGCTTATATTGATTTCTTAAAAACTCTTTAGCATCTTCATTTCCAACTAAGGTTCTTAATCTTTCTTCTAAATCGAACTCATTATCATGTTGTGATGTATTTAGTTTTTCTATATCCTTAGCTGTAATTAAATTCATTTCATAAACACTTATATCTTCTTCTGCAATTCTTATACTTTGAATTCTAATTAAATTTTCAACATAATTTCTAACCATTCTTCCATTACCAGATTGAGCATCAGAATTTTCATAAATATCTACAAAACTTTTCTTTAATGCTAAATGACCATTTTTTGATAACTTAAATCCCTTTGCTTCAACAAGTCTTATTGCCATTTCTAAAAGCTCATTTGGATTATAATCTTCAAAATTTGTCCATAATGGGAATCTTGATCTTAATCCTATGTTTACATCAAAGAATTCCTCCATTTCCTTTTCATAACCTGCTAAAATTACTATTACTTCTCTTGAATAATCTTCAACTAATTTAAGAAGTGTTTCTATTGCTTCCCTTCCTAAGCTATCATTTGCTAAGGTATAAGCTTCATCTATAAATAATACTCCTCCTAAAGCCTCTTTAAATTTTTTCTCAGTTTTCTTTGCTGTTTCTCCTGGTATATTGGATACAAAACTAGATCTATCTGTTTCTACTAATTGACCTATCTTTAAGAATCCCATACTATTTAACATTTGAGCCACTAATCTAGCTATACTTGTTTTTCCTGTACCCGGATTACCTGCGAATACCATATTTAAGTTTTGCTCTATTTCTGTATTAACACCAACAGATTTTCTCTTTTCTTGTGCCACTAACAGCTTATATTGACTTCTTAAAAGATTTTTAACTTCTTCAAGTCCTATAATATCTTTAAGCTTTTCATCTAAATTAAATTTAGCACTGACTTTAAAATTAAAGTCCTCTCTTTCTAAAAGATCTATTTCACTTTTATTATTATTTAAATACTTTCTAGAGGAATATATTATTGCATTTTCTATTATATTTCTTACAAATCTGGCATTTCCTAAATCATTTTTTCCAGTAAGTTGATTTCTTGTAAATAAATCTATCAAATCATTTTTTACATTTTTAGCAATTCTATACCCCTTAGTTTTTGCAATTTGTACTGCTATTTCATACATTTCAGATGGATTATAATCTTCGAAATGAATTGTATTAGGAAATCTTGATTTAAGTCCTTGATTAAAACTTAAGAATCTTTCCATATCTTTTTCATACCCTGCTAATATAACAGTTAACTTATTTCTATTATCCTCTATCCCCTTTAATAAGGCATCTACTATTTCTTTACCAACCTTGTCATCTTCACTTTCACATAAAGCATAGGCTTCATCTATAAATAATACTCCTCCTAAAGCTGAGTTTATAATTTCATTTGTCCTTTTTGCTGTCTCAGTAGTATTTTCTGTTACAAAATCAGCCTTACTTACTTCAACCAAAACTCCTTTTGATAATAAACCCAAAGCATTTAAATACTCATAAGTTATTCTTGCTGCATTAGTTTTTCCAGTACCAGCATTTCCTGCAAATATCATATTTAAAGATATTTTTGATGTTCTAAGCCCTAACTTCTCTCTAATTTTTTGAACCTTAAAGTTGTTTTCTATATTTAATAAAAACTCTTTGAGTTCCTTCATACCTATAATTGATTCTAATCTATACTTAACCTTATCTAGAGTTGGTATTGAATACTTATTTAGCCTATAGATATTGTTATTAACCTTAGAATAAATTCTATTATTATCTATATAAAGTAATATTTTAGAATCTTCTTCTATAGATTCCTTATTTATCAAATTTCTTAAAGGGTCACTTATTCTATAGGATATATATTCTGTTATATCAAAGCTTCCGTTTTTGCTAAAGCTCTTTTGTAGGTACTCAAAAACTTCAAAATCTTCTTTTTCATTGATATTTTCTTTAAATCCTAGTATTATCTGTACCCCAAATTCATTCTTTATCTTATCAATTTCATTTGTAAGCTTATTTTTTATAATGATATTCTTTTCTTTATCTGTAAGCTCTCTTGTATAAATAATCTTATCTCTATTATTTAAAGTACTTTCAGAAAATTCTCTAAAACTCTCCTTATTTTCATAATTATATATAAATATAAAAAACTTATTATGGCATACTATTTTGTTTATCTTATCTTTATCCTTTGCCCCAGCCTCAACTAAAAATTTATTTTTTATAACATAGTCATTATCTAATTTAATACATGTATTGGGATATATGATTGATAAAAATTCTAGTATTTCAGGGTTTGCTTTTTCTGTATTCTTAAACATTACCCCCTCTGAATTATTATTATCTAATTTTTCATGTAAATCAGTTAAAAATGCATTATATCCCATATTAAAATTATAGGAAGATAAATCTATCTCATCTAAATTCTTGTTCTTAATTAAGGTGTTGCTATACAGTTCTTCAAAAACTAACCTTACACTAGCTTTTTTGAAGGTATTTTTATGTCCTGCTAAAACTAATATTCCTTTTTCTTCATTTGATATCTTATTTTCAAAGTATTGAGTTAATTCTTTTATAAAATCTCTTTGTCCGATAAATTCTCTATTTAACTTCTTTTCTATTTTTAAAATTACTTCATTTATATTCATTGTATCCATGATCCACCTCTCATTCATTGATATAACTTTTTTGCTTTTATATTTTTGAATTGCTATATTATTTTTCTCAAAATTGATGTGGCTTAGTCATAAGTACAGCAAATGCTATGCCCTAGAGCATAGCATTGTATATTATATAAGATCATCTTTTTTTAGTAAGTTAAGTAATGTAGGATTAAAATTAAATTCTTTCATTAATGAATGAACTTCATTTAATGATTTTTCCTTATTTTCTTTTGATATATTAGCTTTTGAAGCTCTAATTAATATATTCTTTGGTGAATGTGCTATATCTATAAACTCTAAAAGCTGAGTTTTATAGCCAGCTACCTCTAAAAGATTACCTCTAACTGCGTCTGTCATTAAGGCTGATACTCTTTCTTGAATTATACCATATTTAGTTAATATTGAAAGAGAAGTTGCCTCCATTTGATGGTTAAATTCATGTTGGCAACATGGTACTGAAAATATCATTTTTGCATTCCATTTTATTGCATTATATAAAGCATAATCTGTTGCTGTGTTACAAGCATGTAAAGTAATTACCATGTCTACATTATTTTCATACTTATATCCATTTATATCTCCAAGCTCAAAATGTAAGTTTTCATAGTTATATCTTTTAGCTATATCATTACACTTTTTAATTACATCTTCTTTAAGATCTAAACCTATCATTTTTACTTTTATCTTTTTAATTTCTACAAAATAGTAATAAAGAACAAAGGTTAAATAAGATTTACCACAACCAAAATCTAAAATAGTAAGTTCCTTATAGTCATTTTTCTTTATTTCATCATCTATAATTTCTATAAATCTATTTATTTGCTTATACTTATCATACTTTGAATTTACTACCTTGCCTTCTTTTGTGAAAACACCTAGATCTATTAACGGCTCTATAATCATACCCTCTTTTAAGATATAATTTTTTTCCTTGTTATGACTCTTATTAGCAAGTTTTATATTATTACTTTTTTTCTTACCTAAGAATATCTTTCCCTTCTTAGATAACTTTAAATCGAAAGTAGTTTCATTAGACCATGCAGATAACTGCTTATAATTTCCATCTATAATTTCTAATATTTTTTCTTCTAATTCATAAGCTTCAATATTCTCATGAAAAACCTGCTTATCAGTAAACTTCTCTATTTGATAATATTTCTTACTCTTACTATTTTCCTTTAATAAAAAACTTATCTTATTATATTTAACTTCTTTATTCATCTTATTACTAATAACTATTTTTATAATCTCTTCATTAGTTATTTCGTTAATAGCTTTTTTTAACTCTTCCATTATTAACACACCTTTTGTTTATAATTAATATAATAATGATACACAAGAAAGAAAAGTATATCAAGAGAAATGAACTAATGTAAAATTTAAAATTATTATTTTCTATTCTTCACGCTTACTTTTTAATAACTCAATTTCCTTAGCATATCCATCAAGTTCATTTGGTGTTTCTAAGAAAAATGGTAGATCTTTTAACTTAGGATGGTTTATTATTCTTGTAATTGCTTCTAATCCTAAGAAACCTTCTCCTATTTTTTCATGTCTATCCTTATGACTCTTAAATGGATTTTTACTATCGTTTAAATGAATTGCCTTTAGTCTATCTAATCCAATTACTCTATCAAACTCTTCCAAAACTCCATCCAAATCATTAACTATATCATATCCTGCATCATATATATGGCAAGTATCAAGACATACTCCCATCTTTTCTTTTAATTCAACTCTTGATATTATTTCTGCAACTTCTTCAAAGGTTCTACCTACCTCTGAACCTTTTCCAGCCATTGTTTCTAATAGCACAGTAGTGGTTTGTTCCTTTTTAAGTGCAGAATTAAGTAAATCAACTATGTAATTAATTCCAATTTCTACTCCTTGCTTTACATGACTTCCTGGATGAAAGTTATATAAATTATTTGGCATAAGCTCCATTCTTTCTAAATCATCAAGCATCATTTCTCTTGCAAATTCTCTTGTTCTTTCATCTGCTGAACAAGCATTCAAAGTGTAAGGAGCATGAGCTAATATCTTTGTAAAATTATTTTCCTTTGCTATTTTTAAAAGTCCTTGCATATCTTCCATATCTATTTCTTTTGCTTTGCCACCTCTTGGATTACGAGTAAAGAATTGAAATGTATTTGCTCCTATTTCTAGTGCTTCTTTTCCCATATTTTGAAAACCCTTTGTTGTTGATAAATGACATCCTATATTTAACATATATACCTCCATAATATTTACTTCTAATCTTAAATTGATTCTCTATAATTAAATATTAGTTTTTCTTACTTATATAAAATAATACTATAGTAACATTAACCTAGGCAAGACTAAATAATAATTTTTATTATTTAATATAAATTTTACTCATAACTTAAAAGTAGAGAGTAAATAATTTTTACTATTTACTCTCTAACACTTAATTTTATTATTTAATTTATACTATTTAACTTCTAGATATTTAAATTTTATTATATAAGTTTAAACTAGTGTTTTTATATAATAAATGTAACTATTATGCTAATAGCCCCACCTATAATTAAAGATAATGTACTAACTGCTAACGCTATATCTAATTTTCTATTAGATTTCTCCCTCTCCATCTTAGTAATCTCTAAGTTTGCATTAGATAAATATTGAGCACTATTTTGTCCTGCCCCTTGAAGAGAAAGTCCTATTGGATCACCTGATATTGACGCAAATATTCCTACAAAGATTAATATAATTCCTTCTATAAATAATATATTTTCGAAGCTTTTATCCTTATCAAGTTTTACTATTACAAGCCCAACTATAGATGCTACTACAAACCAAACTATCCCCCATATAATAGTTTTTAAAATTATCTTACCTCTATTATTCCCCATATTAATACCCCCTTTTACGTATCATAGCATAACCGTGCTAAATGGTAAATTATTACTTTTATAAAAATATAAAAATTCCATTTTTATTAATTATATAAATATTAATTTTCTATTTCTTCAATCTTATATCATGCATTATTTATTTTTTATCAAATTATTTCTCCTTTTCATCACTCTTCATAACAAATAATAGGAGTGCCAGGCTCTATATTTTCAAAAATAGTTTTTGCTAGATATGATGGAGAATTTACGCACCCATGAGTTCCATTATTCTTATATATATTTCCCCCAAATGAATATCTCCAACTTGCATCATGAATTCCTATGTTACCATTAAAAGGCATCCAGTATACTACTTTAGCCTCATAATTATTACCTCTTAATGTGGCTTCTTTTTGCTTATAATTTAGCATATAAGTTCCTAATTGTGTTGAGTGTCCTTTTCCTGGATCCCCAGTTACAACATCACCTTGTGTAATAAGCTTTCCGTCTTTATAAAACCATACATGTTGCCTTGTTATATTAACTTCCACATAAGTATTTCCTATATCATTTTCATCTCTATATAAAGCTTTTTGAGTGTATGCAGGTTCTTTTTCAAGAACTGCTCCAAGCTTTATATTTTCCATTAACAATTTAGTTTCTGCAACTGAGTTAATTTTCCATCCATAGTGCCCACCTTTAACATCTACTATCTTTCCTGTAGCTGACTTAAATTTTCTCGTTGTACCTGCAGTATTATATTTTTCGCATAAGTCTAATATATAATCTTTAACTTTATTTTCATTTATTGATGCTTCTAAATCATCATCTACACTGGCCCACTCATTTATTTTACTTCCATCTAACACTTCGGATTTGCTTCCAAAAGTATAAGTAATTTTTGTTGATACATACTTATTTAATGTATTTTGAGTTTCAATTGTTTTATCTGAATTTATAGTATACTTAGGATCTTCGTAGCAAAAACTATCATTTAAATTTAATACTCTTTTTCCTTCTGATATGCTTAACTTTATATTTTCATTTAATTTATCTATGTTTATTTTATTTCCATAAACTTCTTCAACAATTTCATATGTCCCATCTAAATATTTAAAACTAACATTTTGAGGCTCTATAATATTTTTATTTAATATTTCTAAATTTTTTATTTTATCTTCTAATAAGTCTTGATTATAAACAACTAACTCACTACCATAATACTCTTGTCCTGCTATTAATCCTAAAATCCATTTTAATGAATTTTGTTTTTCTTTAACTTCTTTAACTTTTAATATGATATTCTTTTCATTATATTTTATTTCTATATCATTACCTTTTATTTCTTCAACAGACCCATCTCTACCTATTAATTCTAATTTATAATCTTTAACTTCTTCTAAAATTATACTAGCGGCCTCTTTATGCGATTTTAATGATACATTAACTCCATTTATCTTTGTCCCAAAAAAGAAATGATTAACAAAATATATAGAAATACTCATATATATAAGAACTATTGAAGTAACTAAAATTAATATATTACCTATAATTCTATTCTTTAAAAATGCTTTTATATTAATATTTTTCATATTTATTTACACCTTTCAACTAAAATATATCTATTTACATATAATAACTAATTTATAATATGTTTGTATTTTTAAATTTAAAACTCAATACATGTTTTTTAATAAATTAGTAACAAAAATTTATTAATATACATATAGAACTAAATCTGAATTTAATAAATACTATCTTTTAAGGTATAAATAATTCCTATATAGAGATATTTATAAAATATTAAAAATAAATTTAGTATAAATAGAATTATATTTTGCTATAAAAATAAGAAAGCTATAAAATCTCTAAAATTTTATAGCTTTCTTATTTAATTAGTTATTATTGATTCTATCAATATACTCTTTCATTATCTTAGCTGAAGAAACAAATTTTTCTTCCTCCTCTTTAGATAATTCAATATTTAATACTTTCTCCACTCCATTTTTACCTACTATTGTTGGAACACTTAAATAAGTATCATTAACCCCTAAATAATCATTAAGCAAAGTTGATACTGTTAATATAGTCTTTTCATCTTTTAAGAATGCCTCTACGATTCTTGTAAGAACAGCTGCAACTGAGAAAGCAGTAGCACCTTTTCTCTTTATTACTTCATATGCTGAATTTTTAACATCATCTGAAATAACTTTTTCTGTTGCTTCATCCCATTCAATTTTTAATTGTTCAGAAAAATCTTTTATTGGAATATTTCCTATAGTTAATGATGACCATGGAACAAACTCACTATCACCATGCTCTCCTAAAACAAAACCTTGAACTGTTCTTCCATCTATTCCAAAATACTTCCCAAGCAGACTTCTTAACCTTGTTGTGTCTAAAACAGTTCCTGATCCTATTACTCTATTTTTAGGGAAACCAGATAATTTATAGGTCATATATGCAAGTATATCTACAGGGTTTGATACTACTAATAATATTGCATTTGGACTTAATTTAGCTATAGTTGGAACAAAGCTTTTAAATATTTTATAGTTTTTATCTACTAAATCTAGCCTTGTTTCTCCTGTCTTTTGTGCAACACCTGCGGTAATTATTATTATATCTGAATCTCTTGTGTCTTCTAATGATCCTAATATAACATTACAAGGACTATTTAAAGAACTACCGTGCATTAAGTCAAGTACTTCTCCTAATGCCTTTTCCTGATTAATATCATTGATTACTATTTCTCTAGCTACTTCTTTTTGTAACAAAGCAAAAGCAGTAGTGGCTCCAATTGATCCTGCTCCTATTATTGATATTTTACTC
Organism: Clostridium sp. MB05; assembly: GCF_046581255.1. Taxonomy (NCBI): domain Bacteria; kingdom Bacillati; phylum Bacillota; class Clostridia; order Eubacteriales; family Clostridiaceae; genus Clostridium; species Clostridium sp. MB05. The sequence goes on from NZ_CP174370.1 coordinate 3,054,794, forward strand.
ATACTTAACACTCCTTTATTCTATTATTTTAATTTATTGTTATTTATTTTCATTATATACCAATTATTTATTAATTTGTACTTTTTTAAGATAATTATTATTATATAAATTAAATATACCCCTATTTTATCATTATTAGTAGTTTATACATTATATATAATAAAAGTCTAGTAACTTTTGTAAAGTTACTAGACTTTTATTAAAACTACTATTTAGCTCTTATTACTTCAATTTTATATCCATCTGGATCTGTTACAAAATAATATGATGGTTTTGTTCCCGGCAATCCTTTTAATGGAGTCACTTCATATCCTAATGCTACATGCTTTTCTCTCATAGCTTCTAAATCTTCTGCTTCAACTGCAATATGGCTAAATCCATTTCCTAGTTCATATGGTTTTTCCACATCATAATTATAAGTAAGCTCTATTTCATATCCGCCTTCTTCATTTGATAAATAAACCAAACTAAATTTATGTTCTGGAAATTCCTTTCTTCTAGTTTCCATTAATCCTAATGCTTCTTTATAAAATTTTAATGACTTTTCTAAGTCCATAACTCTTACACATGTATGTAACATCTTTACTGACATCTTTTATCCTCCTAAAATCAATTTTTATTTTATTATATTAATTAAATTATATTTTATCAATATAATATAATAATTAAATCTATTTAAACATTTTCTTTTGTAATTTACATTTAGTTGCTTTTATCATACAATAAATTTACATGAGTTGTTTTTTAGAATAATCTACCAAAGGAGGATACTATGAAAAAACAGAAATTATTTTTATTACTTATTTCATTATTAGTTGCTTTCACTTTACTTTCATGTAGTAATACAACAACTAAAGATAAAATCACTGTTGAAAATGAGAAACAAGAAGAAAATATATCTGAAAATGAGGTCGCTAAAGAAGAGACCCCTAAAACACCTACTTCCTTTGAAGCCCTTGGTAAAAGTTATTCATCAACTAAGGATTTAAGCATTATTGAAAAAGGAACTAATATTTATGATGATCAAAGTTCTATACATTATACTCCTGGAGAATATAAGGAATTAGATTTTGCAAACGATTTACTATATGCTTATGTAAACCAGGATAACTCTATATATAATTATTTAGTCTCCTATGATAGCACTAATGCTAATGGAATATCATCAATTACTGAAGCTGATAAATCTAAATTAGAAAAAGATTTAACTTCTTTAAGAAGTCAAATGGGACTTGCTAATGGAGAAGAAATGGTATTAAGGTTAGATAGGGTTACTTATGAAGGTCCAAGCACTAAAACTAATTCAGGTTCTACTTTTAAAATAAGAGTTGCTATATCAAGAGTTGGAGCCACTATAGTTCCATGGAATTATTTCACTGTAACAGTTTTTGAAGATGGTAATAAATTATTTGCTCATTTATTTTAATAAAAAGAAGCTATATAAGATTAAATTTTAAATTAAATCTTATATAGCTTCTTTGATTTTTAAATATATAAATCCATTAATGTTTTAATCACTTCAATTCTAATATTAATTTCTCAATAAACTCTACATGATTTCGCAAATTTATTTTTAGTTTATTGATAAATAATGAATTTTAATATGTTCATCCAAAAACTTCAAAAACATTTCTTTATCTTCATTATTTTTAAAAATTCTTATTGGTATATTAATATAAGAAGCGTTAAGAAGTCTTATAAAAATGTTTTTTTCCATTACAAAAACTTTTTCAACAGATTCCCAGTTAGTACTTAGTGTTATTCCTTCAATTTCTTTTTTTATCCCCTCATCATTTAAAGTTATTAATGTATCTTTAAAATACTCTACTCCTTTTAAATTAGGATTCTTTATTGCAAGTCTAGCTGCTTTATTAACTCTATATCTATAAATATCCTTATGAAATATAAGCCAAACAATAGTGAAAATTATCCAAATAACAATTGGAATAATAATATATTCCTCTAGTGTACTTACAAGAGACAGTATAATTATAATAAGTAATAACGGATATAATATAGCATCAACTATTCTTCCTCTTTTTATTACTCCTCTTTCGCTATTAACAAACCAATTTAATTCTACATAATCATCATCACTATATTTAAATTTAAGTATCACTTCTAATCATCCCTTTATATTAATTTGAATTTACTATATAATTTATTATAACATATTTTACTTATTTATATATATTTTAGGAGGCTTATATGGATAACTATAGTAGTAGTATAGTTTTTAAAAAAGAAAAAAAGAAAATATCATCACCTAAATTCAAATTTACATTATCTATTATTTTAATGATTTTAATTGGAGTGTCTATACCAGCTTCACTTTTAACAAAAAAATTATTATATATTCCTGAGCTCTCTAAAGAAGAATCCTTGAAATTATTATATATAGATGATTCTTTAAATCAAAAAATTAAAAAAGCTGCTATAGACTATAAATTGAATAAATCTGAACCACTCTATAGCAATATATTTAACGTAAATGATCTAAATAGTATTAATAAAAAGACAAAGTCTATAAACACCGATGTAATTATAAGCTATGCAGATATTAACATTAACACTAATTGTAATATAATTTTAGAATATCAGAACAATAAATGGATAATTACTGATATTAAAGACCTAAAACCTGGCGATATAAGCCCAGCTATCTCTGCTGGATCATATCTTTTAGATAAACTGAACTTTGAAGTTTTTAACCTTGGAGGTTTTTCCTTTAATGGAACTAAATATAAATTTGATAAAAATTATATTAAAAATTTAACTGTACTTAGAGAGACCGGAGATGCTTCTGAAACAACAGTATATCTAGGCTCCTATAATAAACCTAATGAATATTCCATGGTGGCAACCTTATCATTTGATTTTGAAAAGTTGCAATGGGTTTTAAAAAGTCTTGGAGCAAGGTAGAACAATTCTTATTGCTCTACCTTTTTTATTCTTTTACTTCACAATGAATATAATCTTCAATCTTATCCCAAGGTACTACAAAGCCTTGCCCCTTTGAACAAAAAATTGAACTTGAAGAATATTCTATATCTGCATTTTTATCATATCCTATTTTTTCAATTACTTCTTCTGAATTATGACATATATCATAGCCATCAAATATTAAATTTATGCTACCTTTTCCTTTAGTAAAAGTAAGTATTTCAGCACTATAATCCATAAATGTAGCGACTGGTCCTCTTCCTGTTATAGAGACTTTATTCAACTTAGTCTCTGGAGGGTCAAAGCTCCCATTTAATCTTTGAATATCAGATATAACCTTCCCCATATAATCAAGCTCTACATCTATTCTAAATTTATAATAAGGTTCAAGAATTATATTATTAGCTTTTTCTAAACCTTGCCTAATAGCTCTAAATGTAGCTTCCCTAAAATCTCCACCTTCTGTGTGCTTATTATGTGCTCTTCCAGTTAAAAGAGTAACTTTTATATCAGTAATTGGAGAACCTGTTAAAAGTCCATGATGATTTTTTTCAAAAATATGTGTCTTAATTAGGTTTTGATTTCCTGTAGTCAAATCATCAGCATGACATTTATTTTCAAAAGTTATTCCTTCTCCTCTTTTATTTGGCTCTATTTTTAAATGAACCTCTGCATAATGTTTTAAAGGCTCAAAATGACCATATCCATATATCTTATTTTCTATTGTTTCTTTATACATTATTTCACAAGGACCAAATTCTATCTTCAAATTAAACCTTTCTAATGCAATTTCTTTAATAACTTCAAGTTGGATCTTACCCATAATAGAAACTTGTATTTCTTGTAGTGTTTCATTCCATAGTACATTTAATGCAGGATCCTCATTCTCTAATATTCTAAAATATCCCAAAACTTCTTTTGCATTATATTTATTATCAAAAACAACCTGTGACATTAATGTTGGTATCATTTTAAATTCTATCTTTTCTCTAATTTTTCCTATACCTTCTCCTTGCATAGCATTAGTAAGACCTGTCACCGCAAACACATCTCCAGCAGATACTTTTTCAACAGTAGAAAACTTACTTCCATTATAAATCCTTATGCTACTTACCTTTTCTGTTGTTTCATTATCTAATCCATAAGTAATTTCATCTCTTACTTTAAGCTTTCCTTTAATAGCTTTTATAAATGTAATTCTAGTTCCATTATTATCATACCGTATTTTATGAACTCTTCCTGAAAATTCTTCATCTTCATCATAATTTGTATATGTAAGTTCATTAAATATACTTAAAAATTCCTCTATCCCCTCATCTTGAAGTGCACTACCAGACAAACATGGAAACACCTTGTTTTCTTTTATAAGCTTTTTAAATTCTTTAATCCAAATTGTTTTATCATAATTACCATCTAAATATTGTTCTAAAAGTTCCTCATCTCTCTCTGAAATAAACTCTATTAATTCTTCACTCATTTCATGAATTGATTTTACATAGCAAACATCATTAGTTAAATTATCATTAATTTCTTCTATAACTCTTTCTAATTCTGAACCTGTTCTGTCCATCTTATTTATAAAAAAGAAAGTTGGAATATTATATTTTCTAAGTAAATTCCAAATTGTTTCAGTATGCCCTTGAATACCTTCAACTCCACTAATAAGTAAAATTGCATAGTCTAATATGCTTAATGCCCTTTCCATTTCTGTAGAAAAATCGATATGTCCAGGAGTATCTATAAGATAATAAGTGGAATCATCAATTTCAAATATAGCTTGATCTGAAAAAACTGTAATTCCTCTATCTTTTTCTATGTTATGAGTATCTAAAAATGAATTTTTATGATCTACCCTTCCTCTATTTCTTATGCTTTTTGTATGATAAAGTATTTGCTCTGAAAATGTAGTTTTACCAGCATCTACATGAGCAAGTATCCCTATTGTTTTTTTCATTTAATCACCTTTTTCTTAATAGAAATATAATTTAATATTAATTATATCATAGAAAAAATTTGAAATAATAAAAAAAGATGTTATAATAGAAATCGAATACAAGTTTTAAGAAAGGTAAAGGTAATTTCAAACATGAGAATTTAATCTACTTTTAATAATTTTTAGTTCATAACAAAACTTATAACCTTATTAGGCTTTTTTTGTTGTGTGCAAATTTATGGAGAGTGGATTATTGACTAAAGGTTTATTTGTGTTACCTTTTTATAAAGTCTTATGCTCTCTCCTATATTTTAAGGAGGGATTTTTTTATGCAATTAGCATTATTAAGTAAAGTAAAAAAATATTATGGAGATAAATTAATATTAGATATCGATAAATTAGAAATATTAGATGGAGATAAAATAGGTTTAGTTGGTAATAATGGTGCTGGTAAAACCACTTTATTAAAAATTTTAGTTAGTGATGAACCTTTTGATGAAGGTAAATCTTATTTAACAGAAAGTTATTCTTATATTAGCCAACTTGGTGATAGCCCATCTATGTGTTCCTTTAATAAAGTTAAAAGTGTTTTTAATGCACCTACTGAATATAAAGATTATCTTTCAGGTGGAGAAAAAGTTAAAATGAAGATTGCTAATGCTTTAAGTGAAAATAAAAAGCTTATTATTGCTGATGAACCAACATCTAATTTAGATAGCAATAGCATTGAAATTCTTGAAGAAATGTTAAAAAGTTATTCTGGGGCTCTTCTTTTAGTTTCCCATGATAGAAATCTTTTAGATTCATTATGTAATATTATTATTGAAATTGAAGATGGTAAAATAAATATTTATAAAGGGAACTATTCTAAATATTTAGACCTTAAAGAAGAGGAAAAAGAAAATCAGAATACTGAATATAATAAATATATTAATGAAAAAAGAAGGCTTGAAGATGCAATAGTATCTAAAGAAAATTCAAGAGATAGCATTAGAAGAACGCCTAAAAGAATGGGTAATTCTGAAGCTAGACTTCATAAAATGGGTGGCCAAAAATCTAAAAAGAACTTAGATAATAATATAAAGGCCATTAAGAGTAGAATTGAGCACTTAGAAGTAAAAGAAAAACCAAAAGAAGATAAAAATATAAAAATTGATGTTATAGACAATTTAGAGCTTACTTCAAAAAATCCTATTGAAGCTAAAAATTTAACTCTTAGCATTGGTGATAAAATACTATTAAAAGAATGTAACTTTAAAATAAAAAAAGAAAAAAAGGTTGCTTTAATCGGAAAAAATGGTTGTGGTAAAAGTACATTATTAAAAGAAATTATAAATAACAATAATGAAAGTATAAAAATTTCTAAAAATGTAGTTATTGGTTATTTGGACCAATCTCAAGATATATTAGATTTAGATAAAACAATACTAGATAATATTAAAATTAACTCTTCTTACAAAGAAAGTTTTATAAGAATAAATTTAGATGGCTTTGGCTTTAAAGGAGATACAGTATTTAAAAAGATTTCATGTTTAAGTGGTGGTGAAAAGGTAAGAGTTGCTATTTGTAAGCTTCTTCTTTCAGATAATAACTTAATAATACTTGATGAACCAACTAATTATTTAGATATTAAATGTATGCAGTCCCTTGAAAATGCTCTTATAAATACTAATAAGACTCTATTAATAGTATCTCATGATAGAAAATTTATTTCTAATGTTTGTAACTATATAATAGAAGTTGATAATAATACTATAACTCAATTTGATGGTAATTACTCTGAATTTGTAAAGAATAAAAATATGCCTAAAATTAATACTGATGAAAAAAAGAAAAAAGAATCTATTTTAATTTTAGAAAATAAGCTTTCGGAAGTTATTTCTTTACTATCATTTGAAAATGACTTAAATAGAAAAAATGATTTAGAATCACAATATTTTGATTTATTAAAAGAGCTTAAAACACTAAAAGAAAATTAAAATATAAGGTAGCAAGAAAATTTCTTGCTACCTTATATCTAAATTTTATTAACTTATAGTACTTCTTTTACTGCTTCATTAATACGGTCTGATAAATTATTATCTAAATTTCTTTTCAATAATTCTCTATGTTTTATTCCTTTTTCTTTAAAATATTTTTTTATTAAAGGTGCTCTCTTTTTTGGGTCATTCATAACTAAATATGCTACAAACCAGTCTTCCAATGAAGTAAATTTTATGTTGCTATTACCTATTACTAAATTATCTACTATTGCTTTTTCATCTAAAATAAACTCATACATTTTATTATTTTCTAAACTTATTTTAAAGTTCCCCATAAACTCTACTATTACACCATCTACATTATATCCAAAAAAACTTTCAGTCTTAAATGGCTCTTTTGAGCATAGTTCTATTGGATCTCCTATTGTATTCATAAATGCTTTTACTTTTTCAGCATCTTTAGAATTTATTAAAATATCAATATCATTTGGTTTATCAACTAAACCATGAAAATTTAATAAAACTGATCCCCCTATTCCGAAATTACATCCCACTCTATTTAATCCATCAGCTATCTTACTTAACACTTTATTATTCATATGTCTCTCCAATAATCCTATTTTAAATTTTATTTAAATATTCATCTATTAGTTTATGTTAAATCCTTCTATAAGCTCTATTTCTACTCCATTAGGGTCTTTTATAAATATAAATTTTTCTCCTCCTGGAGTTTTAATAGGACCTCTTATTATTTCTACTTCTTTTAGCTCTAATTCCTTAATAGTCTCATTTAAATCTAAAACAGTGAATCCAATAGATACTTTAGGTTCATTGTAAATTTCATCTACTGTAGATTTGTTGCTATATTCTATTAATTCTAACATCGCTGATTCATCACCTTTAAGAAATGCGATATTAGTTCCATTTACTGGTGCAAATTTTCTAACTACCTTTAAATTTAAAACATTCTCGTAAAATTTTATTGACTCCGCTAAACTTTTTACTGTAATTGTTACAAATTTAATATTCATAATACACCTCTCTACATACTTTAATATTCATTATCTATATCTTACCATATAATTGAAAATTCTTATGATATTTTTATATCTAATTTACATGCTTTATCTAGAATATTCTTATTGCTCCTTGTAAAATTTTTGCAACGATCTTACTATAATTCTAACTTCATTATCTTCTCTCCATTTATATCTAATTCCCCATTAAATTTAAAACCTATCTTCTCATACATTCTTATAGCAAGAATATTATTATCATATACACTTATATATATTTCATTTCGATTATACTCTTTATAAAGTCTATCTACTAAAAGCTTTAAACTCTCTTTTCCATATCCTCTACCTTGAAAATCTTCTCCTATCATAAATCTATCCAGCCATAATCTACCACAGTCACCTTCCATTTTCCATAGTCCATACATTGCAAAACCTATCAAATCATTTTTGCAATATATTCCAACTGTTCTCCATAAGGGTACTCTCTTTGCTTCATCTAAACACTCTTCTACTGTTTCAATAAAGCCCTCTTGATCTTTTCTAACTTTTAAATTTAACGCATCATTATAATTTTCGTTATTTATATCTTTTATAATTAAATTCATTATATAACCTCTCTTATGATACTACATAAATATATCGTCATACTATTTTCTATATTTAATATATCTTAACTATTGTTTTATGGAGTTATATGATAACTTCTTCATAATAATATTTTTTACTATAGTTTCTTACTTAAATATCTCTTTTTATATTTTATTCTAGCATACTTGCTAATTTTGTTTATGATTTGATAATTTGTTACGCTTCCAACAATACCAACTATAGGTAGCCCTTGAATAAACTTAGCCATTAATAATGTTTCTGACAACACTTCTGAAGCATTTTTAATTTCTGTATTTAAGTCACTATTTAATTCTTCATTTAAGTCTATTTTAGTTCCTATTTTATCTAAATTATCATTATATTTAATTTTCATATCTTCTTTTGCTAATGCTGTACAAATTAAATTTAATATATATACCTGTTCTTCTTCTTTTTCATAATTGAATCCATAACTTAATGCAATTTCATATACAGTCTTTAATATCATAGCTATAAATAATGGAATATCTGGTAATCCTATACCTAAAACGCCTAAACCAGCTCCTTCTACAGTTGATATGGTAGAATTTATTAGTTTACTTTTCTTTCCCTGAGAGTCCATTAACCTTAAACTCTTTTTAGTAACTTTTTTTTCAATTGAATAATTGTTTATATCATGTTCTAATTGAATTTTATCTTTATCATATAACTTTTCAATATACTTGCTCCCTTTTTCTAAAACTAGCTTAAATCCATTATAAAAAGCATTTTCTAATGTTAATTTTAGCTTATCAGGTATTTTTTCTTCTATTTTATTAGATATTGGAGCAAATTTATCTTTAATTATCTTACTTTCTTTTTTATTAATTATTTTCTTTTCCTTCTTGTTTAATTTATTTATTTCCTTATTTATTATTTTCTTCATTATTATCTCACTTATCCTTTAGGATATTTTTTGGCTTTAAATTAATTATATACCTTTTATTCCTTTACTTATACTCATATATTTTTATTTATTTTCTAGTATCTCAACAAATTTTGCTGAAGCCTGTGATAAAGGAACACCTTTTAAAAAACATACTCCTATGCTTCGTTTTGGTATTTCTTCATTTAATTTTACTTCATACAATAGTCCTTTGTTTAAGTATTCACTAGAAAATTCTTTAGTTACACATGCTATTCCTAAGTTCATTTTAGCAAATTCTAATAATAAATCATGGGACCCTAATTCAAATTCTGGAGAAATTTTAATTCCTTTAGATAACATATATTTTTCTATATATTTTCTAGAATTAGATTCAGGCTCAAGCAATATTAATGGAAACCTTATCATTCCATCTATGCTTATGGGGGAAGATAGTAAGTTTTTATATTTATCTCCACAAACAAAAATATCGTGGATATCAGTACATGCCTTTAGTTCTAAGCTAGTATCATCAATTGGAAAATTACAAATTGCAATATCAATGTCTCCTGATTTTAATATAGAACAAAGTTCCAATGTTGTACCATTAATAATTTTAAATTTAATATTAGGATATTTATTATGAAAGCTTTCTAAATATGGAAGTAAAAAATACCTGGAAATAGTATCCCCTACCCCTATTTTTAGCTCCCCTGTAGATAGGTTCTTAAGTTCTAGAATCTTTTCTTCACCAGTATTAATTAAATTAATAGCTGAGTTAACATATTCAAATATAATTTTACCTTCGTTTGTTAATGTTGCCCCTTTAGTTGTTCTATTAAAAAGACGTATATCTAGTTCTCTTTCTAATTGCATTATTGATTGACTAACAGCTGGCTGTGTCATATAAAGCTCTTTTGCTGCCTTAGAAAAACTTTTACTTTTTCCTACATTCCAAAATACTTTGTACAAGTCTAATTTACTTATCATATAAGTACTCCTTATATATATTATTCAATCTATTTATTTTACTTATACCATTAAATTGGTGTATATTACAAGTAGATAGGTAAATTTAAACAAAATTTATTAGTTATAAGGAGAGATTATATTGGAAAGAATAGTTGGAACAGTTGTTAGAGGCCTTCGTTGCCCAATAATAAACCAAGGAGATAGCATAGAAGATATCGTTGTTGATAGTGTTTTAAAAGCTTCTGAAATAGAAGGTTTCCAAATTAATGATAAGGATATAGTTACTGTAACAGAGTCAGTAGTTGCTCGTGCTCAAGGTAATTATGCTACTATAGAAAACATAGCAAAAGATGTTAAATCAAAATTTGGAGAAGATACAATAGGAGTAATATTCCCTATTTTAAGTCGTAACCGTTTTTCAATTTGTTTACGTGGTATTGCAAAGGGAGCTAAAAAAATTGTTTTAATGCTTAGTTATCCAGCTGATGAAGTTGGTAATCACTTAGTTGATTTAGATATGCTTGATGAAAAAGGAGTTAATCCTTGGACAGATGTTTTAACAGAAAAGCAATTCCGTGATCTTTTTGGATATAATAAACATACTTTTACTGGTGTTGATTATATTGATTATTATAAATCCTTAGTTGAAGAGTATGGTGTTGAATGTGAAGTTATATTCTCAAATAATCCTAAAACTATTTTAGATTATACAAAAAATGTTCTTACTTGTGATATACACACAAGATTTAGAACTAAAAAAATATTAAAAGCAAATGGTGGAGAGAAGATTTATAGCCTTGACAACATACTATCAGAATCAATTGATGGAAGTGGACATAACGAAGATTATGGTTTACTTGGATCAAATAAATCAACTGAAGAAAAGGTTAAGCTTTTCCCTCGTAACTGTCAACCTATAGTTGATAAAATACAAACTATACTTAAAGAAAAGACTGGTAAAACTGTTGAAGTTATGGTTTATGGAGATGGAGCTTTCAAAGATCCAGTAGGTAAGATATGGGAACTTGCTGATCCAGTTGTATCCCCAGCTTACACAGCAGGACTTAATGGTACACCTAATGAAGTAAAATTAAAATATCTTGCAGATAATAACTTTGCCGATTTAAGAGGTGAAGAACTTAAAGAAGCCATATCTGAATATATTAAAAATAAAGAGTCAGATCTTGTAGGTGCTATGGAATCACAAGGTACTACGCCTAGAAGACTTACTGATTTAATAGGTTCATTATCAGATTTAACTTCAGGAAGTGGAGATAAAGGTACTCCTATTATATTTATACAAGGATACTTTGATAACTATACAAAATAATACTAAATTATAAAAAGGCTAGGCATCTCTTTCATGCCTAGCCTTACTATTCTTCATAAAATATTTTTTTCAGTATATCTTTAAAACTTTCTTTTAATAAAAAAATAATTATTTTCAATCATATTTCACGCTACATTATTTATAACTAAACAAATTAATTAGCTTGCTTTTTCGTTAAAAGTTTTTATAAAATACCTTATAAGTATGATTGAAACTAAACTAATTAAGCTACATATAATTAATCCATTTTCTAAGGATGAATTTGATGCAAAGCCTATAATTGGATTAATAACTGCTGAAATAATACTTCCTAACATTGAATATATTGATAAAATAGTTGCTCTATTTCCAGAAAATATTGATTTATTTTTTATATCTATAACCATAGGTTCCATTAAAGCCATACTAGTAGAAATTGTGGCTATACAAATAAAACTAATTACTGGATTACTTATAGCTATTAGTGTAGAGGAACTTAATAATATACATATCATTAATACGCTTATTGATTTATTTTGCCCAAGCTTGTTACTTAATTTATATGATTTTACTGATATTAGCTTCATAACTTGAATCACAACTAGTAAAACTCCAAAATATTTAATATCTATTCCACTTTTAACATACTGACTCTGATTTAAAAATACAGTTATACTTTGAACTACTTCTCTAATTAAAGAAATCCCAACTATAAATACTATTATCTCTTTATTAGTTAATGCAATCTTAAAACTATCTTTTATACTTTCTCTTTTAACAATTTCATTTTTAACATCATTTAAAAATAAAGATACTAAAAATGCTAACCCATAAGGAATTATGGTATAAAATGCTGTTAAATCTGTAGATATACTAATAATAAATGATGATATCATAGATCCAAGTAAAAATCCTATAGTAGAAAACCAACCATATCTAGCAAAGACTCTTTCACTATTATCTTCTTTATCTAATGATAGGTATATTAAACTTTCATCACAGCCTGATAATCCTGATATAGAAATTGAAAGTAGTATTCTTTCAAATAAAAACATCCAAAATGAATTAGCTTTAAAGAATACAATTTTAGATATAAAAAATATGAAATTTACTATTACTAAAGTTTTTTTATATCCAAATCTATCTGCAAATATCCCCCAGGGAATTTCAAATAAAATTATTAAAATCATAGAAATAGATTCTATTAAAAATATTTGAGATAAGGATATACCCCTATCCTCTCTAAATATTGTTGCAATTGGAGCATAAAATACAAAACCTTGTAAGAAAACTATAAGGTTCATTAAATATATATTTCTTTTATTATTCAATTTAACTTTCCTCCTAAATACATAACAAATAACCCTTTATAAAAAGGCTAAAAAATGTAAATTTAGAATTTAAGTTAAATCGGTCTAAACATAAAGGCTTTTCCCTCCAATTATTTCATTATAATTTTATTATATCCTTATATTAAAAATAATAAATAGCTTATCTAAATTTTTACAAAAAAGAAAGTGGATTATAAAAATCCACTTTCTATTTAAGTATATCAACAGTATTTGCATTAGCTGCTTTCCTTGCTGGAATAAAGCTTGATGCAAGACCTATAACAATTGATATTCCTATTGCTAATAATCCTGTAAATAAGCTTGGAGTAATTACTAGCTTAAAGTACATTGAAATTATATTTGCTAATATTATTCCAAGAATATATCCTATTATGCCTCCCATAATAGTGATTACTATACCTTCTATTAAAAATTCTCTTCTAATATCTTTCTTCCTTGCCCCTAGAGCTCTTTTTATCCCTATTTCTCTAGTTCTTTCAGAAACTGATGTATACATCATATTCATCAGTCCTATTCCTGCAATAAATAAGGATATTCCTGCAACAGATGCAATAAACATAGTTATAGTATTAAGAACACCTCCTAATAATTTAACTATTCCGCTAGTATCAGTAATTTGATACTTTCCTTCTACCCTATTTCCTTCAATAGAATTTAATGTATTTTCTATTTCTTTTATACTAGCTTTTACATCAGCACCTTCTTTTAATGTTATTTTTAATGACTCTACTTTCTTTGAACCAGCAAAATATTTATTATATGTTTCCTTTGGAACTCTTATGTCTCCTCCCATATCGAAAAAGCTTATTTCATCTTCTGGTGGAGCCTTTTTAATACCAACTATTTCAAAGGCCATTCCATTTATAGTTGCTATTCCTCCTACTAATTCTTCTGGCTTATCAAAGCTATTTTTTAAAGTTTGTTCTGCAATCAAAATAACTCTCTTTTTAAGCATATTATCATTGCTAGTTAAATTTCTTCCCCACAGCTCTTCACTTGAGTCAGTCTCTTCAACTGCTTTAGCTAATGCATTGATATTTTTACCTCTTATTTCACATTGAATAAATTCGCCAAAAGAGTTATTACTATACTGGAGTTCAACTGACTTTACAGAATCTAAAGCTTCCACTTTAGTTTTATGCTTGTTTTTAAAAAACTCCATGGTAGAAATGTCTTCATTAAAGGTTTTAGGATTAAAAGTAGCCATAAGAACAACAGCTCCATCTGATTCTCCAGTAAATTCTTTAATGGTTTTATTTTTATAACCTTCTCCTAATGCTACTATTGTAATAACAGCTGCTATACCAATGATTATTCCTAGCATAGTTAATATAGATCTTTTTTTATTTCTATTTAGATTCCTTAAGGCAGCAAAAACTAATACTCTAAGCTTCATTATTATCTACCTCCTTAAGTTGTCCATCAAAAATCTCTACAATTCTTTTCGCCTTTCTTGCAACATTAATATCATGAGTAATTAAAATAATCGTTATTCCTTCTTCATTTAACTCGTTAAATATTCCAATTATCTCTTTTGAAGTTTTACTATCTAATGCTCCTGTAGGCTCATCAGCTATAATTATATCTGGATTATTTACTAAAGATCTAACTATGGATATTCTTTGTTGCTGTCCTCCAGATAATTGATTAGGATATTTATTTATCTTATCTAAAAGTTTTACTTTATCTAAAAGCTCACTTACTCTATTCTTTGTTTCTTTTATTCCTTTTCCCATGTACAACATAGGGAGTTCTATGTTTTCCTTAATAGTTAATCTATCTATCAAGTTAAAATCCTGGAATACAAAGCCTATTTTTTCATTTCTTAAGTTGCTAAGCAAATCGTCATTAAGGGTTCTTACTTCTTTTTCATTAAGTAAATAACTTCCTCCAAACTCTTTATCTAAAAGTCCCAGTATTTTTATCATAGTAGATTTTCCTGAACCTGATGGTCCCATTATAGCTAAGAATTCACCTTTTTTAACTTCTAAATCTACATCTTTTAAAGCATGTAATTTTTCTTCACCTGAAGAATAGTACTTGTTTATACCCTTCAGTTTTATCATATTATACTTCCTCCTTACTATCTTCTGAAGGATTTGTCAGTATTTTATCTCCTACTTTTAAGCTATCATTTTGAATTAAATAGTTATCATCTTCTAATTTAGCTACTATTTCAACCTTCTTATTAGTTTCACCCTCAACTAATTTAACATAAAGCTTTCCATCTTCTTCTATAACAGATTCTTTAGGAATTGTAATTTGCCCTGGATTTACTGTTAGTTCTACACTAAAACCTATCTTTATACTTTCATCTGGCTTTACGTAAAATTTATAAGAAGTTGATTTTTGATCAACTGACATAGTTGGAATTTCCTCAATTTTTGTTATTTTACCTAAAACCTTCTTGTTATTACTTACAACCTTTATTTCAACCTTATCATCAACTTTAAGCTTATCAACATCAAACTCTGATGCCTCTGAAGCTATTAATGGATCATTTGCTATTATTTTCATATATTCTTTTGTTGGATCTTCAGTATTTATATATACTGTCCCTGCAATTTCTGCTTTTACAGATTTTACAACCTTTGCATTTAAAGAATCTCTTTTAGATACAAGTTCATTTAAGTTTTCCTTTAAATCTTCTACCATACTTGCTGGCTCTAGAGAAACACCATTTTGTCCTTGCATAGCTACTTGTCCTTGTTCTGCTGTTTGCGCTGGCATACCTGTTGTTTCTTGTTTTACTTCACCCAATTTACTTACTCTTTGCTTTTCTTTTTCAATTTTTGAATTTAAGGAATTGATTTGTCTATTTAATTCATCAACTTGATCTTGAACCATTTCATTATAGTAATTAAAAAGAACTGTATCCTTTTCTACATATTGTCCATCTTTAACAAATACTTCATTTAATTCACCGTTAGTTTTATCTAAAATTATTTTCTGCTCTTTGCTTATGATACTACTTCCTTTAAACTTTAAGCCACCAACATCTTCTACTTCAAAATAGTTAACTTGTTTTTTCTCTTTATCAGTGCCTGTTTTCATTTTATTTTTTGCATATAAACCACCAGCAATAGTAGCAATTAAAGCTATTCCAAATATAGTTACTCCTATTATTACCTTCTTTTTTTTCATAAAATCACCTCTAATATAATTACTTAAATAAAAAAGTGAACATATATAAGTTTACTTATTCCGTCACTCCGCTCCAAGTCAACGCAAACTTGCATATGCCCACGTACAAACTGAAGATAAGGAAATTATAAAAATTTTATAACCTCCTATAATTAAATAGAGTAAACTTATAAAGATAAATTTACTCTATTAGTACTTAATTATTCTTTAATAAAATATATATCTTTCTTTTTGTATATAAAGAAAGCCATTAATCCTGGGAAAAGTAAATTTAACGGTGTATATATATTAATCCCAACAGTTATTGCTCCATATACAATCGATAAAATTTGTGTAGCAAAGAATAAAATTACTCCTATAGATTTTCTACATAAAATTAATACTACTGATATAATTATTATTGCTGATGTAATTAGTGTTATTAAAATTTGTGCAGTAGTTACTTGAACACCTGTCCCTGTTTCTGCTAGAATCTTGTTTGTTTGATCTTTAAATAACAGATTTATTATTGATCCTAATAGTGTAAAACCCAGTCCTATAAAATACAATATAGATATGGTAATTATACCTGCCCCTAGCTTTTTCTTTTCTTGAATTTCTTCCATTATTATTCCCTCCATTTCCATTAATACACCTTTTTATACTACTACTTCCACTAAATAAAAGCAATTTTCTACGCCTTAAGTTTTCCTTAAATTTCCTTGCTTAAGTATCTTTATCTCTTTTAATTTCCATTATATTTAGGTAAAGCTATTTTAAACTCACTACCAAAGCCTTCTTTAGAGATTAATATTATTTTACCTTTATGAAGTCCGATAATTTTTTTAGTAATAGCTAAACCAAGTCCACTTCCTCCACTTGATTCTCTTGCACTATCTCCTCTTACAAATTCCTCAAAAACATTATCTTGTAAACTATTACTAATTCCTATACCATTATCGCTGATTATAATTTCTATTTCTTCTCTGCTATTATTTAACCCAATAAATAAAGTTGTATCTCTTTTATTATACTTTAGTGAATTAGTAATTAAGTTTCCAATCGCTCTTTCTAACTCTTTAGAATCAAAATAACAATAAATAGGTGCTTCTTGAATATCTATTTCTAAATTAAATTCTGCATCTTCAATTTCTCCATAATAAAGTGCCACTACACTCCTCAAAAATTCGCACATATCTTTTTTTTCCATATGCAGTTTATAATCTACGTTATCTAATTTAGTAAATAAGAATAACTCATTTATTAAATAGTTTAATCTTAATGTTTTATTATAGATATAATTTAAATATATATTTTTCTCATCATCATCTTGCACAGTTCCATCATTTAAAGCTTTTGAATACCCCATTATAGATGTGATTGGTGTTTTAATATCATGAGCTATATCTCTTATCATATCCTTCTTACTTTTTTCGATTTTTTCTTTATTTTCATTAGCTATCTTAATTTCTTCTACCATATAGTTAAAGCTATCCTTTATTCCATCTATTTCTTTATATCCTTTAAAATCCAGCCTTACCGATAGATTTCCTTCTCTCATTTTCTCTAATCCTAAATTTATTTCATTTAAAATTTCTCTAATTCTTCTTATATATCTATAATAAATTCCCCATAGAGCTACTATTATAAAGACTACTGCTAAAACTATTGAATATCTTAAAGTTTCAGCAACTCTTCTTCCTAAACTCTTTTCTTTAAATTGTTCCTTTAAAAAAAAGTCACCATTAGGTATTTTAACTATATATAAATTATTCTCTTCTCTATATACCTTTGCATCATAAAATTTTTCTTCTCTCTTTAGCTGTTCTTCATATGAAGTAACAATATTTAATAGGCAATAATCATTTATATTATCTTTCTTTTCTCCAATTACATTAATAACCTTATTATTTTCTATAACTTCTATCCATCCACCTACTTCTACAATTCCTTCAATATTAAGATCTTTATAATCTTTAACAAAAAACTCTTCCTCCATCAATATTTCTTCTTCTTTTGTTAAAGGGATTCTAGATGCAATTCCCCAAATTGAAATAAAAATAAATAATATTAAAGCCATAATAAAAACTATTATTGTATAAACATAATTGATAATAAAAATTCTACTTAAACTTTTACTTTTGAATAAATTATTTATCTTCAAATCTATAACCTATTCCTCGTATTGTTTTTATGTATTTATTAGCTTTATCCTCATCTTCTATTTTATCTCTTAAATTACTTATATGAACCATTATTACATTATCATCATAGAGATAATCTTCGTTCCAAACATTTTCAAATATTGTTTGTTTAGTTAAAACCCTGTTTCTATTTTCCATAAATAATTCTAACATTTTAAACTCTTTTAAAGTTAATGTAATTTCTTTTCCATCTTTAGTTAAAATAATTTTTTCTTTATCTAATATTAAATCTCTACTTTTTATAATTTTTTCAACACTATCTTCCACATTTAAAGAATAACACCTTCTTAGCTGAGCATTAACTCTAGCTATTAACTCTAGTGGTTCAAAAGGCTTTGTTATATAATCATCAGCTCCTACATCTAATCCTAAAACCTTATCATAATTTTCACATTTAGCAGATATAATTATTATTGGTATATTGCTTGTACTCCTAATTTTCTTTATTAAAGAATACCCATCTATTCCTGGCATCATTAAATCCATAATTACTAAATTAATTTTTTCTAATTTTAAAATATTTAAAGCTTCATTTCCTTCATATGCTTTAAATATAGAATAGCCTTTATTTCTTAAATACAGGTCAATCAAATCTACAATTTCTTTTTCATCATCAACTATTAATATATTTATCATATATGTCCCCCTATGATTTATAATTAAAACCTTCTCATATTATAATACAGTATTATCCATATTGCTAAAAATAATTAATAATCAAATTATTTCTAACAATATTTTCCTTATGTAATTTACCTTTCATATATACTATACTATAATTATTATTGTATATAAATTACTTTGGAGGATAAAATGGGTAAAAAGATTGAGAAGAATAAGAAACAAAAAAAAGGTTATTTAAATGAAAACGTTATTTTAGTCCTTGGTGTTATATTTTTTAGCCTACTCCTTATAGGTATTTCAAAATTTATATTTAAAAGTGGTTTCTTACCTGACAAATATAATGGAAATATGAAATATTATAATGCAGTTGTTAAAGAAGTATTAAGTGAGGACTTAGCAAAAGATCCTTTTCTAGAAAATGTTGAAGTTGGATTTCAAAAAGTACTTGTTGAAGTTTCATCTGGCCCTTACTCTAAAACTTTACAAGAAATAGAGAATCCAATAAGTAGACTATATAACTTAAAGGTAAAAGAGGGAACAAAAGTTATAATTGGAGTGTCTGAAAAAAATGGAACTACTCAATTTAATTTATATAGCTATGATAGAAGCAATATGATTTATTTGTTAGTAGCAATATTTATACTTTCAGTTGTAGCAATAGGTGGAGTTAAAGGCGTTAAGTCCTTGGTTGCACTAATATTTACTTTAATATGTTGTGTATATTTGATGGTTCCTCTAATGTTAAGGGGAGTAAATCCTATAATGGCTGGAATAATTATGAGCACACTTAGCATAGTTATCACTCTTATATTAGTTTCTGGTTTCAATAAAAAGACACTAACTGCTATTTTAGGTACTATTTCTGGTGTTGTTATTTCTGGGATAATAGCTTACATTTTTGGTGCATTAACAAACCTTTCTGGTTTAAATATGAGTGAAGCTGAAAGTTTAATGTATATTGCTGAAGATACAGGTTTAAAAATCAGAGGAATAATGTTTACAGGGATTCTAGTAGCTACTCTTGGTGCTGTTATGGATATTGCTATGTCAATTGCATCCTCTATATTTGAAATTCATAAAGTAAATAGCAAAATAAGTTTTAATGATTTATTTAAAAGTGCTATGAATATTGGTAAGGATACGATTGGAACAATGACAAACACCTTAATTTTAGCTTTTGCTGGAGGATCACTAAGTATTTTAATTTTAGTATTCTCAGCTAATATGCCTTTTAATAAAATGATAAATTTAGATCTTTTAGGTATTGAGATTATTCAAGGCTTATCTGGTAGTATTGGAATAGTTTTAGCAGTACCAATTACTGCACTTATAGGATGTTATTTATGTAAAAATCAAATTAAATTTAGAAAATAAGATACAAGTTATACCTCTATAAATAATAAATACTATATTAAGCTACATTTTAATAATATTTTTTCAGTACCTTATGGAAAAGCTAATATAGACAACTTATATTAGGAGGGAACTAAAATGGATAATAATAAACATAGAAGAAAAGATCGTCCTAAATCAAATGCTGAACTTAGAAAAATGTATTCAGAATCTGGCTCTGAAATTGGTATTGAGAATGGGAAAAAGAAAGGTGCTCACTCTAACGGTAAAAAGTTCACTAAAAGATCAAAGTTATCACATAATAAATAACATTAATATGCTAATTTATCATATGATAACTTTATAAAAATAACCCTGTTCCAATTAACAGGGTTATTTCTGATTACTTTAAAAAATTAATTTTATTAATTAATTTCTATCTTTACAAATTTCTTTTTACCTATTTTTAATACATCTCCAGAAAATAAATTTATATTCAAATCATTTATTTTT
The DNA here is from genome assembly GCF_046581255.1 of Clostridium sp. MB05. Lineage (NCBI taxonomy): Bacteria > Bacillati > Bacillota > Clostridia > Eubacteriales > Clostridiaceae > Clostridium > Clostridium sp. MB05. Next base: position 3,075,592 of record NZ_CP174370.1, read on the forward strand.
TCTCCATTAATTTGAACTCCACCTTGTTCTACAAGTCTAGTAAATTCTTTTTTACTCGGAACATACTTTTCTTCTATTAATTTAGAAGTAATATCCTTCAACAAATTATTTTCTACACTTACGCTAGGAATATTATCTGGTATTTCTTTTTTAGCAAATGCTGAATTATAAAATTCTATTGCTTCATTTAAAGCCTCTTCTGAGTGATATAATTTTGTTATTATTTTAGCTAATTCTAATTTAACATCTTTTGGATTTTTGCCATTAATTAGTTCATTCTTTATTTTATCTATTCTATCTGGATGCTCATCTGTAGCTAGTTCAAAGTATTTTATAATTAAATTATCTGGAACTTCCATTATTTTTTTAAACATTATATTAGCAGGTTCATTTACACCAATGTAGTTACCAAGACTTTTACTCATTTTTTCAATACCATCTAATCCTTCTAAAATAGGCATAAACATTGCTATTTGTTGTTCTTGTCCCATAGTTTTTTGAAGAGTTCTTCCCATTAAAATATTAAAAGTTTGATCTGTTCCTCCAAGTTCTATATCAGACTTTAAAGCAATTGAATCATAAGCTTGCATCAAAGGATAGAAAAATTCATGAATTCCTATTGGAATATTATTTTTATACCTTTTTTGAAAATCATCTCTTTCTAATATACGAGCAACGGTAGTAGTTGCAGCTAAATTTAAAACTTTGTCAAAAGTTAATTTTGAAAGCCACTCACTATTAAAACGAACTTCCGTTTTATTTTTATCTAAAACTTTAAATATTTGCTCCTTATAAGTTTCAGCATTATTTAAAACCTCTTCATCAGTTAATGCCTTCCTTCCTTTTGCCTTTCCTGTTGGATCTCCTATTTTACCTGTAAAATCTCCAATAACTATTACCGCTTTATGGCCTAGATCTTGCATTTGTTTAATTTTACGTAAAACAACAGCATGACCAAGATGAATATCCGGTGCACTTGGATCAAGTCCTAACTTAATAATTAATGATTCATTATTTTTTTCAGCTTTTTCTAGCTTTTTTCTTAATTCTTCTTCATTAATTATTGTGTCTACTCCCTTTTTAATAATTTTCATTTGCTCTTCAATTGTTTTTTTCATCTAAAACACTCCTCTTATATTATTTAAAATATAAGCAAGTTCTATAAGACTAACTTTGTAAAAGCTACTTGATAAAAGTATCTGAACCAAGATAAGTATTTTTAAAAACAAAAAACTCCCGTCCCTTATATCAAAAGGACGAGAGATAAATCTTCGTGTTACCACCTTAAGTTCATAGACAATTCACATTGCCTACCTTTTCGAGTACTCCATTATTACCCAGGTAATACTCTAGCACTATAACGTGTGCAAGGAATACGTCACAGCCTACTAAACCTTAAAAGTCATTTGGTGTGAAGCTCAAAGATGTATTCATAATTAGCTTATCTTGCACCTCTCATCAACCGGCTACTTTCTGTAAGCTTTACTAACTACTACTTGTTCTTATCACAGCTTTTAATTATCTTATACTCCGAATTATAAACATTTATAAATCTTCGTTATGCTTATTAATTAATATGGATTATATATCTTATTTACTTTATTGTCAATATTTTTTAAAAATTCAATTAACTAATAATCAATTTTTATATTTATAGTCCTATCTTTTTTCTTAATATCTAATGCTTTATTATTGGAAACAAATAATTTTTTACTATTAAATAACTTATCCCCTTCTCCAATGTATAGCTGTCTTCTCATAAATATAAATTTTCTGTAGTCTTCGCCTAAATAATCTTTTATATTAGCTTTATGAATTGATTGTTCATATGGAAAAACACCATCATACAGAAGTATTTCATAAATCAAGTATCTATCAAACCATATTCTCTTATACTTACTCCAGTAAGCTATATCTACTATTTCTTTTTGATCATCATATTTTAATTCTTCTATAAACAAATTATCATTTATCCAAGTATCCTTTACATTTCTATTAATATCTAAGTTCAAAGCTTCTTCCCCCTTTAACCTTATTCCCTTAAATTCTAAGTATATAACTAAGAGTTTTATATAGATAAAAAGGTTCCCTTCTATTTGTAATTATTTTAGTGAATTTATATAATCGATAGGTCTATATATTACGCTGTCTTCTCCTAAATAAAGATCTCCATTCTTTACTCCTCCTAGTGGATAAGGTAACTTATTATATGCATTTATAATTTTTCCTTTTCCTTTATATAAAACTACATGTCCTGGAGTAAAAATTAAATCTCCAGGTTGTATATCTTCTTTATCAACTTCATATCCTTGCAATGTTTCTTCTTGATCATAAGTTGAATATCCGATTTCAACTCCTGTTAATTCTTTATATATCCAATAAGTTAATCCAGAGCAATCGAAGGCTTGATTTCCTATATATGTTTCTCTCTTTAATGGATAATAACTTTCTCCATAGTATCCTATTAATTCATCAAGCCTTTCACCAGTCATAATCTCACCTTTTCCACCCCATACGTATTGAAAGCCTATTTTTTCTTCTGCTAATTCAATAACTTTATTTACTACTTCCTTGTCTTCTTCTGTCATATTTATTCCTTCATTTTTATACTTATTTCTTGAGTTTAAATTAACTACTAATCTAATACTTACTAATATCAATATAATAATAAGTATTGAAATTATTATCCTACTTTTATTTAATTTTCTTCTCAATATACACACCCCCTAATTACTATTTTTACCATTATATAATTTAATTTTACCTTGTTTTTCTTAATTTTAATAATTAAGTTTTAATTACAAAATAAGCAAAAGGACATGCTATTCATTTATAATATGTCCTTTTGCTTATATAATATTTAAATCATATTTACTTCCCATTGATATTAATGGCTTTAAAAAAATCCTAGTATTTCATTCGGTAGAGCTTCACTTTGAAAGTCTTATTCTACTATCCTAACTGGAAATTTTAAATAAAACAGTAAATTAATATATATAATATAAAAATATTCTTTTTTGCTTATATTATGTTAAACTTAATATATAGAAAAGACTATTTTGTAAATTAACTAAATTCTTAAAAGCATAACAGAGTTATTTTCTTGGCTTAAGAAGCATTAATATTCTTAAGCCAAGAAAGGAGGAAAGGAGGACATATGAAAAGAAAAAATAAAACTTACATTGTAATAGGTGTAATTATTAGTGTACTAATCTTATCATCTTATATCTATGAAAAGATAACAGAACCCTTTCCTTCAAAAAGACCTACTGTAAATATTAAGTATCAAGGAAATAAACTTTATACAAAATCAGGAGATGAAAATTGGTTTAATCCTAAATTCGGTGGCAATTCTGCAATGAGAGGTAGTCCTTATGAAATAGGAAAAGAAATGGATACTTTTTATGCAAACCCTGGAGATACTATTGAAGTTTCATTTTCTTTAAAACCTAAGGAAGTATATATTGTAAATTTGGAAGACAAGCCTAGAAAAGATTGTGATGAAAAGAAGTTAGGCTCATCAAATAAGTACTCAATTGAGCTGCCAAGTGAGAAGGGTGAGTATATTATTGAAATATATGGTCGTTGGGATAGCACTCATACCTCTTCTAATATATTTAAAGTAACTATTCAATAATATATAATTAAAATAATAATTAAAGAAATTAAAGTATTGTTATAAAAAGAACAGTGTATAAACTTTGTATAATAAGCATAGCTATCTATCATATTAGTGATAGATAGCTATGTTTCCTTTTTATTTAAAAACAAACTTATCTGATTTGAAAATTATTTTATCAAGCCTTTTCTATATGCCGTAAGTAACATCTTTAAGTCTCTTATTTGCCTTTTTAGCTCTAACCCAATATCAGTATCTTTAACTCTTCTTCTTTCTAAATTTTTTTCTACCACAGTAATTGTAGAAAGAATATCTTTTTCATTTACTATAGCATCTTCTATTGAGTCAAAGGGTTCGTGAGCGACTAACTGAAATCCATATGAATTATATATAAGAGTATATCCAGCTATTCCTGTATGACTTCTGTATGCTTTAGCAAATCCACCATCTATTACTATAAGTTTACCATTTGCTTTTATAGGACTTTCTCCGCTTTTATTTTTAACAGGTACATGTCCATTAATTATTCTTCCCTCATTGGAGTTAATTCCAAACTCTTCAAGAATTTTATTACATACTGCTTCATCATCTCTCCATTTATAATATGGATTCTTATATTCCTTATGTGTAGTTTTATCATCTATAAAATATCTTTCAAATGTAGTCATTTGTTCTTTGCCAAAAAGTGATGAATTAGAGCCCGTCCATAGATACCACATTATATCCATTCCATATTCTCTTTCCTTAGTATCTCTTTTACTAAAGTACCCTTCTCTTGCTAAGGATTCAAGCTTTTCTAAAAGAATTTTTCCACTATATTCTTTTCCTTGTATAGTCATACTTTTAAAGGTTTTATCCTTATTTAAAGGTATACATCCGTGTAATAAAAGACTATCATTATATTTTAAATAAATGCTTCCTTTTTCAAAAAGAAAAGAGATATGCCTTTGTAATTTCTCACTATTAATAAAAGAAGACTCTAGTTTTTCAATTAAAATCTCTTCATCCCTTGTAAGCTTAAATGGATTTCCTTTATCTATAGTAGGAAATTTTTTATCATTAAGTTCATATATATTATTATTTAATTTAATAATTCCCTTATCATAATCTATATTATTTAATAATAACCTATGTTTCATTTTAAATTCTGGATTTCTTTCTATTACTTCATTTTCAAGTTTAAATTGAATAATAGTTATAGCTTTATGCATTTTAGCTATTAAATCTATCTCAAAATTATTATAGCTACTTTTATCATTTAATTTAGGAATAAAATTTTTACATGGATCATCTTTGTAATACTTAAGTGCAAAGGTTGCTAATGGCAATATGTTAATTCCGTAAATGTCTTCTATTATATCTAAATTTGAATATCTAGCTGAAATCCTTAAAACATTAGCTGTACATACTCTTGAACCTGATGCCGCTCCCATCCAAAGTATGTCATGATTTCCCCATTGTATATCAACTGAATGATAATTTATAAGTGTATCTAAAATTATATCTGGCCTTGGCCCTCTATCATATATATCTCCTAATATATGAAGTCTATCAATAACTAATCTTTGTATAAGCTTAGCTAGTGCAATTATAAATTCATTTGCCCTATCAATATCAATAATTGTAGTAATTATCTTATCATAATACTTTTGTTTGTCTATTCCATTTACTTGTTCATGTAATAACTCTTCTATGACATAAGTAAAATCTTTTGGCAGTGCCTTTCTCACTTTTGACCTTGTATACTTAGATGACGCATATCTGCATAATTCAATAAGCCTATATAAGGTTATTTTGTACCAGTCACCAATATTTTTTTCTTCTTTTAAAACTATTTCTAATTTTTGTTCTGGATAATAAACTAAAGTTGCAAGGCTTTTCTTTTCACTGTCCATTAATGTATTTCCAAATATATCTTCTATTTTTCTTTTAACTGTCCCAGATCCATTTTTCAAAACATGAATGAAAGGCTCATATTCTCCATGTATATCACTTAAAAAGTGCTCTGTTCCTTTTGGTAAATTTAAAATTGCTTCTAAATTAATGATTTCTGTAGCCGATTCTGCAATGCTTTGATATTGTTTTGATAATAATCTTAAATAAGTTTGCCTTGATATATCTTCTATTAGTATATTTTCATCATCAACTTCCTCATTATATCTATCCATTCAAAATCCTCCTATACATTTAACTTTATTATATAATAATTTCAGTAACTATTGTAAATTTTATAAAAATATAGTTAGATTAAAATGAGCTGTTGAAAATTAAACAGCTCATTTTAATTATTAATCACTTTGTATTTATTTATTACGATATCGACATGGATCATAATTAAATACTGCTTCAAAATTATAATAGTTACATCCATCAAATGCTAATAGAGGTAATATATCAATTTTACCTGGCTTCAAACATTTTTTAGGAACGAATAATATTCCTGCATTTAAAATATAATAGCTTCCAAGAATACCTCTCACTTTGCTACACCTTTTATTATAGTTAGGACCTATATACTTGACACTAACAGGTGCACAACTCTTTGATGATGATGCTAAAAAATATTGAACTTTTCCTGGATATACGTATATTACTTTATTTTTGGATTCAATATGCATTTCTAATTTACAATTAGCTTGAAGTAATGTTTTATTCGCACATGACCATTTTTCTTCATATTCTTCCATAGATGCCTTTGCTTCATCATTTATATCTTCAACCAACTCTAAATTTTCGTCCCCATTTTCAGTCTCAATAGCTATATTAAAGTCATTTTCAGTCTCAATAGCTATATTAAAGTCATCTTCACTATATTCAGTCTCAATAGCTATATTAAAGTCATCTTCACTATATAATGTTTCCATTAATTATATCCTCCCATTACTATAGAATCATTTTATAATAAAATTTCAAATCCTATACTAAGCCCACAATATAATATGCTATTTTATTTAAATCTAACATATTAATTAACTTTAAATATAGTTTTTATTCATTAAATAAAAACTACTGCATTATGCAAAACAGACATCTTAAATGCCAATTTAAGATGTCTGAATACTTACGGCCTATAATTTATTTATTACAACATTTACATGGGTCAAAAGTAAATACTACATCAAACTTAAATTTATTACATCCATCAAATGCTTCAAAAGGTAATACATCAATTTCACCAGGTTGTAAATCTTTCTTAGGAATAAATAGAATTCCTGCATTTAGTATGAAATAAGTTCCAAGGTTTCCGCAAACCTTTTTAAATTTTGGATTAAATCCATGTCCAATAAATTTGACCTTAATTTGTCCACAACATTTTGATGAAGTTGCTAAAAAATATTGAGCTGTTCTTGGACATACATATATTATTTTATTTTTAGGTTTAACGTGGATCTCTGATTTACAATTAGCTTCAAGTCGAGTGTGTTTAGAATCTGGACATCTATCTTCTTTATCTTCCATTTCTTCTTCACATTTAATTTTGTGTGCTTCTTTTTTTGTAGGTCTAGTTTTCTTTACATATTCCCACATTTCTTTTTCATCTTCACTCATTCCTATTTGTTTTTCTGAATCTTCTTCCAATTCTAAATGCTCTTTTACATATTCCATTTCGCTAACTGTATCTAGTTCAGTTTCATCATATAGTATTCTCATTAATTATATCCTCCCATTATTAAAGAATTACCCTTATAATATAATTCTTAATATTTTATTAGATATAATATCCTATGTTTATCTACTTAATCTGACACATTAATAGTGCTAATTTTTAATGATTTCACTAAAAATTCTTATAAATATTTATTTATATATATAATTCTCCCTTAAACACTACAACTGCCTCACCACTTAACTCTACTCTGTTATTTTCTAATACTTTTATTAAAATTTCTCCACCTCTATTTGAACATTGATAAGCTAACATTTCAGTTTTATTTAATATGCTACTCCAATAACTTGCTAATAGAGTATGTACTGATCCTGTAACTTGATCTTCATTTATTCCTGCCCAAGGATTAAAGTATCTCGATATAAAATCGTATTTTTCACTTCCTTTACAAGTAACCCCTATTCCTTTTACATTAGTATTAAAACTTAACACTTTTAGTTTTTCGAAGTTTGGTTGTAAATTAATTATTTCTTCTTCGCTTTCTAGTTCTATAACAAGTTTTCTTGTTTTTTCACCTATAATAGCTTTTAAATATTTTTTTATTCCCATAGCTTTTAAAATATCTTCTGTTAATTCAAAATTTAAAGGCTTGTCTATTGGAAAATCTAAACCTATCTTCTCATTTTCCTTTTTAGCAATAAGAGTTCCACTTTTAGTTTGATACTTTATTTCTTGCCCACTTATGTTGAATTTATCAAATAGTACCTTTGAAGTTGCTATAGTTGCATGTCCACATAAATCTACTTCTACTTCAGGAGTAAACCATCTTAAAGAAAAGAAATTACAACCATTTATATCAGAACACTCTAATGGTTTAACAAATGCTGTTTCTGACAAATTCATTTCCTGTGCAATACTTTTCATTAATTCATCATTTATATCATCTTCTAAAATACAAACTGCTGCTGGATTTCCTTTAAAAGCTTTATTTGTAAATGCATCAACTTGATATATCTTAATTTCCTTATTCATATTATTCCTCCAGATAATTTTACTTTTAATAATTAAATCTACTTTACATTATATATTCTTTGCATGAATTAATATTTAAAATAATAATTTAAATATATCACTAAACGCTGCTACTTTTGAAGAAAAATCTTACAACTAAATATAAATAGAAGTGGATTCAATAATATGAACCCACTAAACTTGGAGCTTTTAATTAAAAACTTATAATTTAAATAACTTTTTATAAACAATATCTATTAATTCTTCTTCACTTATCTCCTCTATAGTTGATATTTCCATCATTTTATTAGGAGAAACTATAAAATATTGATGACCATGCTCGTTCATATAAACTTTAATATCTTTAGGTAAATTAGTTTCTTTTTCTATATATTCTACATCTATCTTATTTGCAAAGCTCATTTCTTTATTAAAGTTATATCTAACTGCCCATTGGTATTTACTTTCAAATAAGCTATATCTTAAATGAACCTTCTCTCCTGAGTTACTATAAAATAAATAAGATGCTAAAGGACTCTTTTCCTCTCCTAAAAATACTTCTTCATCTTTATTTTTATCATTGAAATCTCTAAGGCTTAATATATGATTTTCCTCATTTAATTTTTCATTACTTCTATATGATCTTGTTAATACGCTTGCAAAAATCATATTTGATATTGTAACAAAAAATACTAATGTTATTATTGTATAAGTTCCAATAATTATCCACTTATTATTTTTGTAATTTTTATTTTTTATAAAATTTATTATATAGTTAGATAAAATTCCTAATAATAACATAACAATTATTAACTTTATTACCCATAAATCTGATGTTATAGTAAAACCTATTATAATTGCTATAATTATTGCTAATTGAACTTTGTAAATCACTCTTTTTATTAAGACGCCAACTTGAAAATCATAAGATACCTTTTCATTTCTTTTTAAACTATTTCTTCCCTTAATATCAAATATAATAAATCTAATTAACCCCATAAACTCGTGTATAGTAAAAACCATTACCAATAATAAGCTTCCTAGAGCTAACGTGCTTGCTAAAAAATGTGCATTTGGGCTTCCAATAGTTATAATATATTGAGTATATAGAAGACTTATTAAAGTTATTAGGTTTAAACAAACATATTTCAATGAAGCTTTACGGATAGTATTAAACTTCTCACCTTCATCAGTATGAATATCTATCCTCCCTTTCTCACTTTCACTGCTGTAAATTTGTATTTTTTCTCTTTCGCAGACAAATTCCCATCCAGCTTCCTTACAGTATTCTCTGTAGCCTAAAGCTTTATCACTATCTTTTCCATCAAAAAAAGATATACTATCCATTATATCGACTGAGTACTTTACTACCTTAGGTTCTCTTTTCTTAAACTTTAATAAAATACCAGTTATACTTTCTAACCTCCAGCCCTTTAATGCCATACTTTCTAAATATTTTTCCAAAGATTTATATTCATACGGCAAAAAGTTATATATTACCCATTTGCTATCCCTAAACATCATAACTATCTCCCCCTAAAAGCAATTTACCATCTTCAACCAAAGTAATTAAACGACTATATTCTTCCTTTAATGTATTTAGGCCTTTATCTGTAATAATGTAGCTTCTTTTTCTCCCAATTACTTCAGTTTCCCGAATCATACCCTCCTTTTCAAATTTTCCGAGTAAAGCATATAAAGTTCCTGGTCCTACTTTAACTCTGCCATTAGATATTTCATCCACGCTCACCATAATATCTACACCACATCTCTCTTGTAGCAAAGACATTAAAATATAATACATTGGTTCAGTTAAATTCTGAAACTGTTCTCTTGCCATCTGAAATCACCCCTAACATCGATACTCGATATTGTTAACAAAATACAATATAACTATTGGATAATCTTACTTTTATTGTAATATCGAGTATCAATATTGTCAATATATTTAGTAGGTTTTATTTTCATTAAATCTACTAAATGTATACTATCTTCAATAGCTTCATAGTCTCTAAAATAAAAAAAGCTCTTCAATTAAACTGAAGAACTTTTTTAATATTATTTATTATCTAAGGGTAAAGAGCTTAAACTCACCTTGTTTTTATCATCTTTTGAGTTTTTATATTTGTCCTTTTCTTTTACAACATTATTTAATTCTATATAAGAGTTAGTTATTTTTGATGAATACTCATCAAATATTACATCTTCATTAGAAAAATCATCATTTATTTTTAATTTATCTAAATCTCTGTTCATACCTAATGCTGTATTTCTATTGAAATTATTATCTGATAAATTTTCAGATTTTTTAAGTTGTAACTCATCTAATATATTTTTAATCATTAATAACACCTCCATATCTCTATAAAAGTATTATTTGTAAGTTTATATTAATTTATTTAACTATTTGCAAATCATCTTTATATAACCTTTTAAAAGATAACATTATCCATATTATTATTAGTAATGCATATATTACAATTACTACTCCTACCAATTCTGACATAAATATAAAGTTAATATTACTTACAATTACTACAACTGGATATAAATAAATATACTTTATCGCCTTATCTTCATATTCTATTCCTAGATAACTATTATATTTTTCAGATAAAATTTGTGAAGTTCCTTCTAAAAGCTTTAACATACTTAAAAATTCTAAAATACTGCCTATATTAAAAAATATTGTATTTAAAATTATATTATTAGATGAGGTTTCTATACTCATAAATGGTAATATAAAAGTTATAAAAGCAATAAATGCTTTTATATTGTTTAATTTCAACGATATATTAAGTGAAATATTGTCATGTTCAATTAATATTTCCTTTATTCCTGAGCATATAATTAATATTCCAATAAAGTTTGGTAAAAGCTTAATTGATCCTAAATTGAAGTGAAAAGTTGTAAAAAACATCCCCCAAAATATCTTTTTATAACCATGAATCATTTTATATTTCCCCCTTTACTCTTAGATATTTATATATATCATAAAAACTAAAGTTAGGATTATACATTATATTGTCTATTCTTTTTTTATATTCTTTCTCATTTCTATCTTTAAAATAAATAACTGGTTTTATATCATAACTATAAAGCTTCATTGATATATCACTTATATCAGAAAACTTATATGTGAAATATAGATTTTCATTTCCATTATAAATTGTATCCCTTGAGTCTAAATTTCCTACCTTATTTATATTAAAATTAAAAAATTCTCCTATCTCTGAAAATAATGATGAATATACATTTGATACCCTTATATATTCACTAACAAATATTCCTTTTTTAGAAACTCCGCTAGTATCGTTAATATCAGCCATACTAGTAAGATGACCTTCATTTCTATCATTCTTATAAAGTATTATCTTCCCTAAATCTACATCTATAGTAAGACCATCATTAAAAGTTATAGTTGCTTCACTTAACACGATATTATTAGATAAATCATATCCATAGTTTTGTGAGTTTAAGTTCAGAAAAACTGTATGAACACCATATCTTCCATGATTTTCAATGTTATCATTACTATAATTATAAAACCTCATCAATCCTCCTGAATTATTTTCACTTGCATAAAAATTCAATTTGGGTTCCTCTTTAAAGGTTATAGATGATACTTTTCTTTTATCTTCTCTATTTGATATGTATTTTAGTTCAATATCATAACCTGAAGTAGATAAAGAACCCTCATTTTCTATAATTTCAACTTCTTTATAATTTTTCAAAAATACAGGCTTATCTAAATTCAACTTACTTAAAATTAAAAGTGATATCAAAAAAGATATAACTATTAATGTAATAGAAATCTTTAAAGCTTTATCAATATTTTTCATTTTATCCCCCTAAATACCTAATCTAAATAATATCCTCAAATTAATTATACACTAAATTTACAAATTATCCTTTATTTGCACAACAATATTTAAAAAACTAAAATACTCTTTTAAATATACCATAACATCATAGATTTTTTGCCTTTTTATGGTATATAATTAAAGTATAGTTAATGAACAATCGTATTATATTTGAGAAGATTATTCTATTAGGAGGTGGTTTAATTGAGAAAGGTTAGTAGGATATTAATGTCAATTATCGTTATCATATTGGCAGTTTTAGGTTTATTTAATATTATAAATTCTAAAATTACAATACCAATTATATTGATAATATTAGGTATCTTGAATATATCAAATGGATATTCCTCATATATTAATGATAAAAAAGGAGAATCTATTTTATTAATTTCAAGTGGATTATTCATAGTATTTGTTTCTATATATACAACATTTTTTTAGGAATCTCTAAGTATAGTTTTCTTAAATTACGAAATAAAAACCCCAACAACTCAAGTTGTTGGAGTTTTTATTGTTATGCTTATATATTATGCTGCCCCTACATCATTTTCATTCATCGCTTCTAATTCTTCTTTATCTTCTCTTAAAACTACATTTAAAACTAATGCTGTTATTGTTCCTGTTGATATACCTGATGCAAAAATCATTTTTAATGCCTCTGGTAATTGTGAAATAAATTCTGGTCTAAATGTTACTCCAAGTCCTAAGCCAATTGATGTAGCTATTATTAAAAGATTACGTTCATTTATTTTAACTTTACTTAATGTTTTAATTCCTGCTGCTGCAACTGTTCCAAACATAACTATTCCAACACCACCTAAAACAGGTTGAGGAATGCCATTTACTATTGCTGCGAGCTTAGGTAGGAATCCTAAAATAACTAATATAATACCTGCCATTACAGCAACATAACGACTAGCTACTTTAGTTAATGGTATTAGCCCAACGTTTTGACTAAAAGTTGTATTTGGTAATGTACCTACAACTCCACCTATCATACTTCCAATTCCATCAGATAATACGCCTGCTCCAATGCGTTTTTCATTCATATCTACTTCTGAAACTTCCCCAATTGCCTTTAAACATCCTACGGTTTCTATTGCTGTTACAAAATATGCTGGAATAAATGCAATAAGTGCTTTTAAATCAAAAGTTACACCATATTCAAATATCTTAGGTATTGAAATCCAGCTTGCTTCCTTAACTGCTGTAAAGTCTACTAATCCTAAAGGAATACATACAATATATCCAACTAACATTCCTATAAGTATAGATGCACTACTAAGCATACCTTTCCCATAACGGTTTAATAATAATGTTCCAATAAGTACAAGCATTGAAATTGATATATTTTTTATGCTACCATAATCTGATGCTCCAACTCCTCCTGCAGCCCAATCAATTGATACTGGTAATAATGTTAATCCTATTAAACATACCACTGTACCAGTGACTAATGGTGGAAATAATTTCATTAATGGTCTTATAAAATAGCTAAGAATTACCTCAAAGATAGCTCCTAGAATTGTAGCTCCTATTATTCCTGGAAGTCCTAATACTGATCCAACTGTAATAGACGGTGAAACAAATGTAAAATCTGTTCCCATTATACAAGCTACTTTAGATCCTACTGGTCCTACTCCTCTAGCTTGTATTATAGTTGCAAGACCTGCTGCAAGTATTGATGCGCTTATTAAAGCTGTTCCTGTTTTAGCATCAAAGCCTAAAGCACTAGATATAACTAGTGGAACAACTATTATCCCACCAAAAGCAGCAAATATATGTTGAATTCCAAATAATATCTTTTCTAATATTGGTGGATTATCATCAACTCCATACACTAAGTTAATTTCATCTGTTGTTTTTACTTTATCCATAACCTTATCCTCCATTTTTAAGTAATAAAAAACACCTCGCAATCGAGGTGTTGTCCTTAAAAATAGAAGTAAGCCTATAAATTTATGTAAAAATTTATTTATACTAATATCCTTTTTAAATACACTACCTCGTAGTCTGCCTATTTACGGTTAGCAGGTAGAAACTTTCGGTCCATATTACCGACGATATACGAGTTTATTCCTAATTTATATTGGTATTATACACAAACATTAATATTATTTCAACTTTTAATTATTTGTAATGGCATATATAGTTTTAAAAAATATATAGTTTAGAAATTCAATTAAAATAATAACGTAGATAAAATTTCAATGAAAAAAGGTATTATTTCGCATAAATTAGTGCGAAATAATACCTTTTTCCATAAATCTATATTCATCTATACTAAATAAAATATTTGATACTATTAATATTAAAGAACAAATCCATATTGACTTTACTCCTAGCCTTGTAGTTAAAATCCCACCTAAGGATGCACCAAATAAAAATGAAAATATTACTATTATATATCTAAAAGACCTTGAAGATGCACTTTTATCTTTTTTAATTATAGCTATATAAGCTGATTGAGAAGCAACTCTTAAATTTCCTGTACACATAGTTGTGCTATAAGGAGAATCTACTAGCCTTCTAAATGATGATATTTGTACTGATGAAACAAATGCTATTGTAGTTGTTACAAATATATGTGGTGTAGTAGTTGGTATAAATCCAACTATAAAAAGTACAACTGCTTCAATAATTAAAATAAACTTTTCGGCCTTTGTGGATTCCTCATAATTATTTATAGATTTTTCTCTTATTATTTCAGTCACTAAAACTCCAGCCACAAATGCTAAAATTGGCAGTGCTGCCATGAATACATCTTTATAGTTTCTCTTAGTGATTCCAAGTGCAACTAGTACTATATTACCGGTCTCAGCATTTGCAAATACTCCACCTCTACATATAAATGTGTACGCATCTAAAAATCCACCTACTGCTGCAAGAAGTATTCCTAATCTTAATGATTCAGATGTTTTTTTATGACTTGGTATTCTTCTTCTTATTTTATATATGATGTTTTTAGTAATAACTTCTTTTATATGCAATTAAAAGCCCCCTTTAGTTCTACTACTATTTGCTACAATAAAATTATAACTCTTATAATTATTAAATAAAGTTTATTTTTAATTCCTATGCTCCAACTATATTTTTAACCCATTTCTTTTGCTTATATCTTCTAAATCCTAGAATAAATTTATAAATTTCCTCTAATGTTATCATTGCATAAACATAATATATAGGTAGTCCTAAAATTATTCCCCCTAAGAAAGCAAGTGGTATTCCAACACACCATACTCCTGTAATATCTAAAAGAAGTGATGCCTTTGTATCTCCGCCGCTTCTAAGTACACCTACAATGTTAATTAAATTAAACATTCTAAATGGCAAATAACATATAAATACATTTAAACATTTAGTTATATTAGAAGCCACATTATCTGGAACAGAAAATAATCTAATTAGAGGAGTTCTTATCATAAAACATATAATCCCCATAAATAAAGTTAACATCATTTGCAATACAAAAAAGTTTTTAGCATGTTTTTCTGCTTCTTTTAGTTTATTAGCGCCAAGTTCATTACCTAAAATAACTGCAGTAGCTGTGCTTAAGCCTTGGAATATAACAATACATATTTGTTCAACATTTTGAGTTATTGTTATTGAAGCAACTGCTTCGTCTCCCATTCTTCCATAAACTAATGAGTACATAGTAACTCCGAGACCCCACATAAACTCATTAGCTATAACAGGTGATACAGTAACAAAATACTTCTTGATAAATTCCTTATCAAAATTAACAAGTTCCTTTAATTTGGCAGCTGCTGGTCCTTTGCTTATATACACAATTGATAATATTGATATACATTCAACTAATCTAGCAATAACTGTAGCAATGGCTGCACCTTCTACTCCAAGCTTTGGTGCTCCAAAATTACCAAATATAAGTGCATAATTTAATATGACATTAACGCCAATAGAAATTATACTTATAAAAACAGGCGCCTTAACTTTATTAGTTGCTCTTAAAAGCGATATATAACAATTTGTAATTGCAGTTAGGGGATAACTTAAAGCTACTATAGCTAAATAAGCTGCTCCGACCTTTATTGTGCCTTCACTTGGAGTAAAAATCCTAATAACAGCTTTAGGTATAAATAATCCTGCTAACATAAAAATAATTGCTCCTAAAAGCCCTATGATAAGTGATATCCCTAAAACTCTTCTAATATTTTTTATATCCTTTTTTCCCCAATACTGAGCAGTCAATATTGAAGATCCGCTAACAATACCAAATAACAATAAAGTAAAAACAAAAAACACTTTGTTTGCAAGACCAACTGCTGCTATAGTACTTTGACCTAAAGTCCCAATCATCATTGTATCTACAAGATTTAAAGTTGTATTAAGAAGAGCTTGAACAGCTATTGGAATTCCAATAGCTATGGTCTTCCTTAAAAACTTTTTATCATTAAATAAATCATTTAAATATGTCATTACCATTTAATCCATCCTCCCGCCAATAATTTATTTTTTCATTATAAAAAGCGTACCCTTAGGTACACTTTTATAAAGATTAAATACATTTATATTCTTAGCATAGATTGTATATTTAAAATTTAAATATACAATCTAAGTTTATTAAACTCATAAAAATCTATTTAACAATTCTTCATATTAAATCTATATTATACAATTATATCACACTTTAATTTACATATAATATAATTTAAACCTTAAATTTTAAAATCATTTCATTAAGATCCTGTGCAAGCTCTGCTTGTCCTTGAGCTACATTTGCAACTTGTTCCATTGCCTTAGTTGACTCATTTACACTTCCATATATTCCATCTAAGTTTTCTGATGATTTTTGTGATATCTCTGCCATGTTTTGAACTGCTTCACTAACTTGATTTATTGTTGCTGAAATTTCTTCAGTCATTGAAGCTAATTCTTCAGATATATTGCTTACAAAGTTTCCATCATTCTCATATTCTTCTCCAATTTCTACGAAAGTTTCAAATTGTGGACTAATATTTTCATTCATAAATCTTAATAACTTATTACTATTTTCTGATAAGTTATTAAAAGCTTCATGTACCTTGTCTATAGTAGCCTTAACATTTTTTACAGCAACAGAGGATTGTTCTGCTAGTACTCTTACTTCGTCTGCAACCACCGCGAAGCCTTTTCCTTGTTCTCCTGCCCTTGCTGCCTCTATAGCTGCATTAAGTGCAAGTAAATTTGTTTGGCCTGCTATATTTTCAATAGAATCTGCCATAATCTTAATATCATTAACAACTTTTCCTTGTTCTATATTCTTTAGAACATCTTTTTCTATTTCAATGTAAATTTCGTTTGTATTTTCTTTTGCAATTTTACTATCCTTTTTAACTTTAGTGGCTCTATTTTTTATTTCAATTGCATTATTACTTCCATCAACTGATTTACTTGATAATATAGAAACACTTGAATCGACTTCTTGTACTGATGCAGATATCTCCTCTGCAGTAGCACTACTTTCCTGTGCTGCTGAATTAATTTCCTTTGTTAAGTCATTTATAATTTCAAGCTTTGAAGTCATCTCTTCAACTGTTGCTGATAACTCTTCACTTGAAGCACTCATATCTTGAGAGCTATTCATTATTCCCTTTATCATTAAGCTAATATTTTCTTGTGCTTTATTTAAACTTTGTCCTATTTCACCAAACTCATCATTATTCTCTATTACCATAGAAGTTGATAGATCATAATTAGATAGCCTATTAGATAATTCTTTTATAATATTTAAAGATTTTTTTATTGTTTTTTGAATTGTAATTCCCAATATACTTGATATTATAATTAAGAAGATAAGAATAACTACAATTAATTTAATTGCGTTATGAAAAGTAGAATTACTATCATTTATAGATTCTAATGCCCACTCGTCGTTTAATTTAAGTAATTTATCTAATTCGCTTCTCATATCATTTCTTGTATTTATGACATCAGATACCCTACTTGCAGCTTCATCATTTTTTTTATTTTTAGCTAATTCTATGTAATCTAATCTAACTTCTCTATACACATTTAACTTTTCCTGAAATTGATTAAAAATTTCCCTTTCAGTATCGTCATCAATAGTAGTTTCATAAATAGCAATTTGATCATTAACTTCTTTCGATAATTTGTCATTTTCTTCAGATAATTTTTTTATTTCATTTTCATCTTTAGAATTTATTATTAATTCAGTGTTCTTAAAAATGTTTAATTGATCTTTATCTATTTTACTAATTGAATTCATCGCCTTAATAGTATTATAGTATAAATACTGAGCTGATTTATTAATTTCATTCATGTTTCTTATACCTATAATTCCAATAGTTACTGTTGAAAAAATAGTAACTAAAAAATAGATTACTAATCGTGTAGATAATTTTAGGTTTTTATAAAATTTCATTGGTTTTCCTCCTAATTCTTTAACTCATTTGTTTATGTCTACTATTTAATATCGATATTATAATTGTAAAGTTTAAAAACTTCTACTTAATTATGATAAATATGTAAAATAGATAAACTAACTAATAAATTTTAAAAATAGTAGTAAATTTACTACTATTTTTTTTGAAATTTAATTATTATACTCCTCTACTTTCCAAATCGTAATGGGCTATATCAAAATAAATTTGATATAGCCCATTATTATATCTATTATCTACATTAGTTTTTTAACCTTATTCTAATAACTAAATCTCTTCTCCATTTGAAGCAATAACTTTTTTGTACCAATCAAAGCTCTTTTTCTTACTTCTCTTTAAGCTTCCATTCCCATCATTATCACGATCTACATAAATAAATCCATAACGCTTCTTCATTTCCCCAGTTCCTGCACTTACTAAGTCAATGCATCCCCAAGTTGTGTATCCAAGTAAGTCAACTCCATCAAGCTCAACTGCATCTTTCATAGCTTTTATATGCTCTCTTAAATAAGCAATTCTATAGTCATCTTCAACATATCCATTTTCGTCTGGCATATCTACTGCACCAAGTCCATTTTCTACAATGAATAATGGCTTTTGATATCTATCATATAATGAATTTAAAGTTATTCTAAGTCCAAGTGGATCAATTTGCCATCCCCATTCACTTTCCTCTAAATTAGGATTCTTAAGTGAAGCAAATATATTTCCTGCTGTTAACTTGTTAACCTCAGGATCTGAGCTTGCACATCTTGAAGAATAGTAAGAAAATGATATGAAATCTACAGTATATTTCTTTAATATTTCTGCATCTTCATCTTCCATCTTAATATTAATACCTTTTCTCTCTAATTCCCTTAACGCATATGATGGATAAGCTCCTCTTGATTGAACATCTATAAAGAAATAGTTTTCTCTATTTTTATTCATAGCTTCAAAAACATCACCTGGTTTACAAGTATATGGATATGTGTCTCCAGCAGCTAACATACAACCAACCATATTGTTTGGATCAACTTCATGAGCAATCTTTGTAGCTAAAGCACTTGCAACTAATTCATGATGAGCTGCTTGATACTTAACTTCCTCTTTATTTTCCCCTTCTTCAAAGCATATACCAGCTCCCATAAATGGTGCATGAAGTATCATATTAATTTCATTAAATGTTAGCCAATACTTAACAAGTCCTTTATATCTATTGAAAATAACTTTGCAAAGACGTTCATAGAATTCTATCATCTTTCTATTTCTCCATGCACCATACTTTTCAACTAAGTTCATTGGACAGTCAAAATGGGTAATTGTAACTAACGGCTCAATACCATACTTATGACACTCTTTAAATAAATCTTCATAGAACTTAAGACCTTCTTCATTTGGAGTTTCATCATCTCCATTTGGGAAAATCCTGCTCCAAGCAATTGAACATCTATAAGTTTTAAATCCCATTTCTCCAAGTAATCTTATATCTTCTTTATAGTTATGATACATATCTATAGCTTCTTTTGCTGGATAGAAATGCTCATCATCAAAATCAAACATCTTCATCTCTCCAGCTATAATAGGAAATCTATCTTTGCCTATTGGTACTAAGTCAACATTTGCAAGACCTCTTCCCCCTTGATTATATCCGCCTTCACATTGGTTTGCAGCAGTAGCTCCACCCCATAAAAAATCTTCTCTAAATCCCATTTTTCATCTTCCTTTCTTATTTGTAATAACTCGTTATTACATTTTTATAATCTTTTAATTAATAACTGTTAATAATCCACTATTTTGCTTAACTTATTTTTTCTGTTTCTATAAAATCAAGATACTCTGAACTATTTGTAATTATGGCGGGATTATATGAAAATACTAATGTATTTTTAAAAACTCTTATTAATAAAAAAGACCCATTTACATGCAAAATAGTCCCAACCTAAAAGTTGATTATTTTACATGTAAATAGGTCTAGCTTGTAAGTAAACAATCACCATCCAATTTACTATAGCTTTATTATAGGATACTATCTTATTATTGTCAACGCTTTCACCTTTAGATTTAAGGGCTGTTAATTTTTAATATTTCTAAAGAAATTTTCCTAGATGTCTTTGTATCAATACTTTTATTCTACTCTTTTACTACAAAAGTACTACAGATTATAAGACTCTATAGTACTTTTATAGTATTTACCTAAGCTCCAATCAAATCTCTTACAAATTGTGTCTTAGGACTATTTTTTATCTTATCAGGAGTTCCAATTTGAATTATTTCTCCATCATCCATAACTATTACCTTAGTTCCAAGCTTTAAAGCCTCTTTAATATCATGAGTTACAAACACAATTGTCATATTAAATTCCTTATGAATTTTTAATATCTCTTCTTGAAGAGATTTTCTTGTAATTTCATCTACTGCACCAAAGGGTTCATCCATAAGAAGTATATCTGGGTATGCAGCTAAAGCTCTTGCAATTCCTATCCTTTGCCTTTGTCCCCCTGAAAGTTCACCAGGGTATCTTTTTAATACTTCCTCTTCCATTCCAACTGTTTTTATTAATTTCTTTACTCTTTCCTCTATTTTAATTTTATTAGTTTTAGTTAAATTTAATACATAGCTTATATTTTTAGCTATATTCATATGTGGAAATAAACCAACTCCTTGAATAACATATCCAATGTTTCTTCTTAAATTTATTTGATTTAAATTTGATATATTTTTCCCATCAACATAAACTTCTCCTTTATTTGGAAGGATCAATCCATTAATTAATTTTAAAACAGTAGTTTTTCCACATCCTGAAGTTCCTATAATAGTTATAAATTCTCCTTTTTGTATTTGTAAATTGAAATTATCTAATATTATATTTTCTCCATAACTTTTAGAAACGCCTTTAAATTCAATCATTATATCTTTTACCATAGCTAATCCCTCTTGTTTTATTTTAATAATCCCTTACTTGTTAAAAACTCCTTTGCCACTTCTCTTTCATCTTTTTTATTTGTTTCTACTTCATAATTCAACTTTGCTATTTCACTATCATTTATAATATTTTTCATCTTCATTAAAACTTCTTCAAGTTCTTTATATTTCTCTAATGTATCATTACGTACTACAGTTCCACAATAATATGTTTGATAAAAATTCTTATCATCTTTAAGCACTACTACATCTGAATTAGATAATTGACCATCTGTAGTAAAAACATTCATCACGTCTATATCTTCTGAGTTTATAGCTTTATATTTTAAACCTATGTCCATATCTGATGCAGATTTAAATTTTAAATCATAGGTTCTACACAGTGCATTATAACCATCGTCTCTTTCATAAAAATCATATTCCGCTCCAAAATTTAATTCAGATGCATGATCTTTTAAATCTGAATATGTTTTTATATTATATTTTTCAGCGATATCTTTTCTAATAACAAGGCCATAGGTATTATTAAACCCATATAATCCAACCCATTTTAACTTATATTCATTGTCATATTTTTCAGATAATTCCTTATACAAAGTTTCATCATCTGGTATTCCCTCCTCTTTTAGTACAAAACTCCATCCTGTTCCTGTATATTCTGGATATAAATCAAAATCCCCTTTAAGTAATGCTGGATGAATATTACTTGTTCCACCTCCAACACCCTTAGTTATTTCTACTTTCAAATCTGTATTTTCTTCAATAAGTAAGGATATCATTTCACCTAATATTAGCTGTTCTGTCATTGGCTTTGTTGCAATTTTAATAGTTCCATTCCCTTTAGATTTAGAGCACCCAGCAAGACTTACTAGAATTATGGATATAACTATAAATGAAACTTTTTTCAAATATCTTTTAGCCATTATTCTAACCTCCATTTTCTTTTAATTATTTTTTCAATAGTCCCTATTATAAAATCTATAAATAAGGCTAAAACTGCAATAAGTAAGCTTCCTGCAATTGTCATAGTTGAGTTATTTGTTGTTATCCCCCTATAAATTGCAACTCCAAGGCCTCCTGCTCCAATAAAGGATGATATTCCTCCTAATGCAATAGTCATTACAACCATATTTCTAAATCCAGACAACACTACTGGAGTAGCCAGTGGCAGTTTAACTTTATAAAGTATTTGAATCTTAGTGCTTCCCATACCTTTAGCTGATTCTATAATTGATGAATCTATATTATTTATTCCTGTATAAGTATTTCTCACCATTGGAAGTAATGCATATACTGAAAGTGCTATTATAGCTGTGGTGTTTCCTATTCCTGAAAATGGTATTAAAAATCCAAGAAATGATATAGATGGTATTGTATAAACAAAATTAGTTATTGCTATTACAAAAGATGATGTTTTTTTATACTCACTTATGAATACTCCAAGAGCTAGTCCCACTGTTGCTGCTATGATAATTGAAATGCCTGAAATCTTTAGATGCTCTAAAGTAAGCTTTAAAAAGAAATCACTTCTTTCAATATACAACTTAACTAAGTCTTCAATCATAAATTTCCTCCATTTATTTAGTAAATTTTTTTTATAATCATTATATTTTTATTATTCTTAGAAACTTTCCTCTCATTTTTATATGATAAAAATATAAAATATATTACTAATTAAGTTAGTATACAGAAAAAGGAGCTATAGTTTCAGTAGCCCCTTTTAAATTACATTAACATATACATCCTTTTCTCTTTTTTCCCACTCTACCCATACTTATTATTTTTTCTATACTATCCTTGGCAATAGGTACTTTACAGCTAGTTTTTCCCATATCTACTTCAACTTTTCCTATATTAATAGCAACTTCTAGCGCCTTAGTATTCAATTCTTTTATATAAGCTCCAACACTAATTACAAATCCATTCATAATGTATTTAACTCTATTTTTCTGATTATATATATTTTTAGATATATATTCTAAAAGTTCCTCTATTTCATTTAAATTAATTTCATTACTAATTGATATATAATTACTGTATGTACTCCATCCACAAGTAGCTATCATCTCATTCTCTGAATTTATCCATTCTTTTGCAAGCTCTACTGCAAATTTACTTTCCGCTGCCACCCTAGCCACTGTATACTCTGAAGTAGCATAACAATTAGATTTTTTGACCCAATCTTCTAATAGATCCTTAGTAGTATTCTTTGGATTTATAGATAGTCCCGCTAAATACATAACATCGTAATTTCCTGTATTATAAAGTTCCTTAACTAAATCATCGTCATTTTTTATATATTTAACTAACTTTTTCATGTCTGTTATTTTAACACCAAATAAAGGCTCACAAATTCCATGATTCATTAATGTTTTTTTAGTTTGCTCTGTTCCAAGCTCTTCAAGCTTCTTCATCACTTCATTTAATTTCATATGTTTTCTCCTATAAAATAGTTTTTACTACTATCATCTTAATTTATATTATTATCTTATATTTTATCATATTTTACTTTTATTACATTGCTATTTTATTAATTCTATATGCTATAATAATAAAAACTATAGTAGTTAACTTATAAGAAAGGAAACAAATGATGGAAAAATATATTTCAAATATAAAAACTCCTAAGATAAGTATTGCTCCAATGGTAGATAAATCCCATAGGCATTTTAGATATTTTTCTAGACTTATAACTAAAGATGCCCTACTTTATACAGAAATGGCTACAGCACAATCAATAATAAAAGGCGATAGAGATAAGATTCTTTACTTTAGAAAAGAAGAAGGTCCTGTTGCTCTTCAAATAGCAGCTTCTAATCCTGAAGATGCTTATAAGGCAGTTAAATTAGCTGATGATTATAATTATAGTGAAATTAACTTAAATTGTGGTTGCCCATCAGATAGAGTTTCAGGCAACTTAATGGGGGCTGCTTTAATGTCATCTAAAGAGTTAGTTTATGAAATACTTTCCGCAATGAAAGAAGCAACAAATAAGCCTATTACTATAAAACATAGAATAGGAATAGATGGAACAGGTGTAATAGATGACCCTAAGTCTAAAACAATAATGGATGGATATGAAGATTTATTAGAATTTTTAGATACCGTATCTAAAGCAAAACCTGATAGATACACTATTCATGCACGTTCTGCTATATTAAAAGGACTAAGTCCAAAGGATAATAGAGAAATACCACCTCTTGATTATAATATGGTTTATAGATTAAAAAGAGAATTTGATTATTTAAATATAGAAATTAACGGTGGATTTAAAACATTAGATTCAATTAAAGCTGCTCTTACTATAGTAGATGGAGTAATGATAGGAAGAGCTTCCTATGAAGATTGTTATCTTTTAGCTAACTTCCATAAACTTTATGAAGATAATCAAAACATAAAAACTATTTCAAGGGGAGAAATTATAAAAGCTTATACTCCATATATTTTAGAAGAACTTGAGAAAGGTAGTAGTGTTCATGCTTTAATTGCTCCACTTCAAAGTTTATTTCAAGGTCAAAAAGGAAGTAAAAAATATAAGCAGCTATTATCTTCTTCTAATGTAAAAAAAGAAAATATAGCAGAAATACTTAATAATATTCTTGAAATAATGCCTCAATCAATTTTATGGGAAAATAATTAAAGTATCTTATTAGATGAGAGTGGATTTTATATCATACTCTCTTTTTTATTTATTTGATTTGAAGATCTACTTTTAAAATTTTCTCCTCCCCAATGGCACATTTCATTTAGAATTGGCATAAGAGACCATCCTCTTTCTGATAAGAAGTATTCTACTTTAGGAGGAATTTGACTATACTCTTTACGTATTATTATATTGTCATTTTCAAGTTCCTTTAATTGACTACTTAGCATCTTATGTGTAATACCTTTAATGGACTTCTTTAGCTCTCCATATCTCATAACTTCGCATTTAGATAGCCAAAACATTATAACCATTTTCCATTTGCCACCAATTATAGATAATGTATATTCAAAAGGTTCTGTGTTAACTTCTATTTTTTTATCCATTTCATTACTCTCCTTTTGGTAAGTATCTTACTTTAAAGTGCATACTATTTTTTTTACTATATCTATATAATAATGTATATAGACAATATTTTCAAAATAAAATAAGTCACTAAGGGGGAACATATTATGAATACTATTAAAGAAATTAGACCTGAAGATTTAAATGAAAGTGCATTTCAATTAATAGGTAATGACTGGATGCTTATTACAGCTGAAAAGGAAGGTAAAGTTAATACAATGACTGCTTCCTGGGGTAGTTTTGGCATTATGTGGGGGAAAAACGTTGTTTCTATAGTTCTAAGACCTCAACGCTTTACTAAAGAGTTTATAGATGCTTCTTCTACATTTTCACTTACATTCTTTGATAATAGCTTTAGAAAAGATCTAAACTACTTAGGAACTGTATCTGGACGAGATGAAGATAAGCTTTCTAAAACTAATTTAACAGTAAGCTACTTAGAGGACACGCCTTACTTTGAAGAAGCTAAACTGACTATTATATGTAAGAAGTTATATGCTCAAAATCTTGAACCTGAGTGTTTTATAGAAAAAGAACTAGATAAAAAATGGTATCCTCAAAAAGACTATCATACTCTTTATATAGCTGAAGTTGAAAAAATATTTATAAAAGAAGAGTAGATAAAAAACAAACTATTACTATAAAAGTTTAATATAGTAATAGTTTGTTTTTATATAAAATGTGTTTAATATCTATCGGATTTATCTCTAAAAATATTATTTTTACTTAAATTAATATTCATTTATTAATCTTAATTTTTCTATTCTTCCAAGAGATTTCATAGTTTCTTGAATTATATATCCCATTATCATTAAAGCTATTATTGGTCCAATACTAAGCTTAGCCCCTAATAGAATTCCTATAACTAAAAATGATAAATCAAACATATATCTTACATATACTAATTTAATATTAAACTTATTAACTAAAGCTAAAACTAAAGCCTCATAAGGTCCTCTTCCAAAATTAGCATAAGTATATACTCCTAGTCCCACCCCTAAACAAATTAAACCAATTAAAAGTAACGCTATATTAACAGCCATATTATTACTTCTAAATCCATGAGCAATAAAGTAATCTGTTGCTACACCAACTATAAAAGGATTTACTATTGTACCGATATTTATTTGACTACGATCCATTACTAATACAATAGCTAACATAATAGCTGAGGTCAACATTGATGCTTGACCTAAAGTTATATTCAACACCTGTGATATTCCAGTCCATAATAAGGTAATTGGATCTACTCCTAAACCTGAATTTACTGCAATTGATACACCAAGACTTACTAATATAGAACCTAAAACAACCATTAACAATTTAAATCCCTTCATAGGTATACTCTCCTTTGATTTATCTTTTGTAAAATTGATTTAAAAGCATTATTTAGGTAACGAATGAAACTAATCTATTTAATTTTATTTAATCTAATTTAATTTTTGTAAAACGGATTCTCCAATAGTATTTTGTGGCATTTTCACTTCAAAGTTTTCTGCTATTGTAGCTCCTATTGAAGCAAAACTATTACATACATCTAATACCCCATTACCTTTCATTGAAGGTGAGTAAGCTAAAAATGGTACGTATTCTCTTGTATGATCTGTTCCAGTATATGTTGGATCATTTCCGTGATCTGCAGTAATAATTAATAAATCATCTTCTCTAAGCTTGTTTAATAAATTGTCTAACTTAACATCAAAATTTTCTAACTCTTTAGCATAACCTTGTGGGTTTCTTCTGTGTCCCCATAATGAATCAAAATCAACTAAATTCACAAAGCATAATCCTTCAAAGTCTTTATCCATAATTTCTAATGTTTGCTCCATACCATGTACTGAGCTTTTTGACTTATTTGATTCTGTTATTCCTTCACCATCAAAAATATCATTAATTTTTCCTACAGAAATAACATCATAATTATTATCTTTTAATACATTTAATACTGTTTTTCCAAATGGCTTTAATGCATAATCATGTCTGTTACTAGTTCTTTTAAATTCGCCCTTTTTCTCTCCAACATATGGTCTTGCAATTATTCTACCAACCTTCCATTCATCCTTTAAGGTTATTTCTCTTGCAATTTCACAACATCTATATAATTCATCTAATCCAAAAGTTTCTTCATGTCCACATATTTGTAATACTGAGTCTGCTGAAGTATATACAATCATATCTCCAGTTTTCATTTGATGTTCTCCAAACTCGTCTAAAATCTCTGTACCACTAGCACTTTTATTTCCAACTATATTGTGGCCTGTTCTTTTAGTTAATTCCTCTAATAATTCTTGAGGGAATCCTGTATCAGTAAATGTTTGAAATGGCTTTGTAATATGCAGCCCAACCATCTCCCAATGGCCTGTCATAGTATCTTTACCTGTACTTGCTTCCTTCATTTTCATTTGATATCCTAATGGTTTTTCTTGTTTTTGTAAATGCTTTATTGGACGTAAATTTGCAATTCCTAATTTTTCAAGGTTAGGAATATTGAAGGATTCTACTGATTCTGCAATATGTCCAATAGTATCAACATTTACATCTCCATACTTCTTTGCGTCCTCCATTTCTCCAACACCTAATGAGTCTATTACAACTGTAAAAATTCTTTTATATTTTTTCATGTTATTACTCCTTTCAAATGTGACTTCATTTAATACTATAAGTTAATAATATTATTTTATATTAGTATTTGTTTTAATTAAATTAATTAATCTGAAACTTTTAATTAACTAAATTATACCATACTAGAATGTATAATACACCATCAAACTTGTCTATTAACTTGTCTATTTTCTATATATTTATAATACTACATCCTACACATTCCGGTCAACGTTTTCATATTGAAATTTCTTGTGATTTTATTGAAATTTCTTGCGGTTTTATTAGATAAATTTGATAAACTATTCTATAATTATATTATAATAAATATCAATTCAAACTTGTATTAAACTTGTTTATTTATATAGAAAGAGGTTACATTATGAATAAAATCAATATTATTGAAAAATCAAAAAAATTAAGATATGTTGAAGTCTATAATAAATTATTTAAGATGATAAATGAGGGAACCTTTCCTGATAATTGTAGACTACCTTCTGAGCCTGATTTAGCAAAAGATTTAGGGGTCAGTAGAACAACCCTGCGTCAATCATTATCATTATTACAAGATGATGGGTTAATAAAAAATATTCGTGGAAAAGGAAATTTTATTATTAAAAATCAAAAAAATGAAAGTGTTGGACTTGAGAAAGTAGGACATATTGTATACAAATCTTTAGAAGATAAAATAGATTATGTAGAAATGGATTTTCATATAGAGCCTCCATCTGATTATTTTATAAAGGTTTTAGGTAGAAAGCCTGTTGCAGCAGTAAATATTGATAGATGGTATATGTCTAATGGAAACGCTCTTGCATACACCTATACAGTTATACCTATTGAAACTATCTCCGCCTTTAACATAGATTTAAATAATAATGATGAGTTTCTTAAATTTATAGAAAATGATATTTATACTCAATGTAGCCATAGCTCTATAGATATTAAATTTTCATCCTCAGGTAAGTTTGCAACTAAAAAATATTCTATTTCATCTGAAAAGCAATATTATTTAATTGAAGAATCTATATATAAAAATAGTGAACATCCAATTGCTTTTAATAAGCATTATTTACCTTTATTAAATACATCAATTAAAATTCATACATCAAAATAAATCTATACAATAATTAATGAACTATCATTACAAAACAAAGCAATGTAATGATAGTTCATTTTTTGTCTAAAAATCAACTAATATTCTAGCTGGTAATCCATCAATTCCTTCTATTTTCATCGGTAAACAATACACTTTAAATCCTTCTTCTGGTATTTTATCAAGATTAGCTAAATTTTCTATAGTATAAGACTTATGCTTTCCTAAGTATACATCTATTAATCCGTGATTTCTTCCTCTTCCTAATCCTAAAGCATCTATTCCTACCATATTTACTTTTTTATCTACTAAGTATTCTATTACCTCCATAGATATTTCAGGATGATTATTATATTTATCTTCATCTTCAAAATACTTATCATAGTTAGTTTGAAAAAATACATATACTCCTTCTTTCACAAGAGAAAGATCTAGATCTATTAATTTAATTTCTCTATCTGTTATACTAGAAACATCAAATTTTATCCCTTCTGATATTAACCTTTCATTTTCAATAAAAACATCTACTCCCATTACATCTATATGAGTTCCCATATTATGTGTATCACATGAAAATGATATTGTTTTATACTCACTACCACTTTTTGAATATCTTTTAACAGTTTCGACTTTTAAAGGTTCTGATCCATCTCTATAAACTCTTCCTATTTTTGTTGTTTGTGTAATATCAACTATCATATATACCTCTCCTTTAGTTAATTATTATAAAATAAATATTAATAAAAAATCATACTTTTCATTATTATCTTAATTTTACCATAAAAATAAAGTCAAGAATATTTATGTTATATTCTTGACTTTATAATAACTATCTTTGTAATACTGAAAATTTAGCATCATTTATAAATATGCTATTTATTAAATCATCAGCCGCTAATTTTAAAGTTCCTTAGAAATATTCTAAAGAACTAAAAACATATATATTAAAAGCATTTTGCCATTTTTATTATTCTTTCACCTAAAAGTACTTTATCAAATACTTTATCATAATCTAGCTTTTCATAGAATTTACTTACATTTTCATTTTTAGCTAGTAACGATATTCCATCATAATCTTCTTTTTTAGCAACTTGTTCTGCATATTTCATTAGCATTTTTCCTATTCCAAGGCCTCTTGCTTTTTCATCTGTAGCTATGTTTGAAATATATAGATTTCCTCTTCTGCACTCTCTAAATAGCATGTATTTTATTCTAGTAACTATATAATAGAATTTTTCGCTAAAACCTTCCATTTTCTTAAGTTGCTTAAAGTCAGTTTTTATACTTAATCTATCTAGTTCATCATAAGGTATTAGTATCATAGCACCTAATATTTTTTCATCCACTTCAGCCACTGTTATATACTCTGTGCTATATCTTGAACCTTTTGTTTTTATTAAAGTTTTTAAGTTATCTAAACTTTCCTGTTTAGATTCTCCCCCTCAAACATAATCAGGGTGAACTTCTGTGCAATAAATAAGATTAGCTATTGCATCAACATCTTGATATGTTCCTTTTCTAATTTTTATATTATTCTTTTCCATATTTATTACCTCCCATACAGAAATTTTATTAACTGTATGCTTTTATTATATAGAAATAATATATTTTTTTCATTGCTATTTATACTGTATTAATAGTACTAATGTGCTTAAGTTAGTTTTGCTATACATTTATAAAACGTATAAAGATACTGTAAAAGCTGTACCTATATAACTAAAGCTTAAAATCTTATATCTTACAAGAAGTTCTAAGTTAATATAAATTTTTAAGGAACCTTTATGGTACAGCTTTTACTACTATAACTATTATCTAATAATCTGATGAATAATGCTATTTTTAAGAATTTTTATTTAATTATAAACCTTCTTTAACCTCATTAGCTATTGCTTCATCTTTAATTTCCTTACGAAGACCTTTTAGAGATTTTTCTCTTCTTTCATTTCTTTCTTCTAAATTTTCCCTAGTTTTAGAATCATCTGTTTTTTCAATCATTTCATTAGCTAACTCAATATTTCTTATTGTATTGCTAATATTATGTTGAATTCTATCTACATTATCTCTTCTATCATCTGGGTTGTGCTTCATTTTAATTCCTCCTTACATAATTAAATTTCATTAATATTTTGTTCAATGTCCATCTATTTATTCGCAGTTAGTCTACTAAAACTTTTAGCAAATATTTAATTATTTATATACTTTTACTTAATTAAGAAATTTAAAAGAGCCCTAAAAGGCTCTTAAATTTTTTATAATTTTCTTCAAAGCGAAAAATCTCCTTAGATATATTTATTCTATAGCTAAAGAGATTTTTCTATAATATATATTAAATACTTCTTTCCTCACTTAAAACTTTGTTTCTCTTAAAAGCATCTTGTGCAAGCTTAATAGTTAGTCCTAACCCCATTCCTATTAATGCTGGAACAAACCATGCTAAACCTTCACTATAAAAAGGTAGTTCACTAACAAGTCCTGTAACAAAACTTAATTTTATCCCAACTTGTCCTAATGCATCAATTACACTTACAGTTCCAGTAAATAATATAGTTAGTCCATAAACTGTATGACTTTCTTTAAAGACAACATCTAACATTGAAAGTACTATAAGCATTATTGATATTGGATAAATAGCATTTAATACAGGTACTGATACAATAAGAATTTTTGTTAATCCCATATTAGCAAGAAGCATACTAGAAATAGTCAATATTCTAACCCAATTTTTATATGATATTTTATTACTTAATGTTGCAAAATATTGACTACATGAAGTTATAAGTCCAACACAAGTTGTTAAACACGCTAAAGTAAATATGAGAGCTAATAATAAAGCACCTGGCTTTCCAAATATATAAGTTGTAACATTGGTTAAAGTTTGTGCCCCATTTTCAGCCATTGCGAATCTACCTCCACTAGCTGCCCCTAAATGTGCTAGTAAAGCATATATAACTGCTAATAAAATCCCCGCAATTACTCCTGCCTTTATTGATGAAGATACTACTAATTTTTCATCAGTAACTCCTTTTGATTTTATTGCTAATGCAATAACTATACCAAAATTTAAAGCTGCTATTGTATCCATAGTTAAATATCCATCTAAAAACCCTTTAATGAAGGAAGATGTAGCATATTCTCCTGTAGCAGCTCCATAACCTCCTAAAGGCTTAAAGAAAGAACCAACTACCATAACTAAAATTAAAAGTAGCAAAGCAGGAGTTAATACCTTTCCCATACGATCTACTAATTTATTTGGTGATAAAGAAAGCCAATATGCCACTATAAAAAATACTAATGTATATAATAATAAAGCTACGGTATTTGATATACTACTTGGTAAATATGGTGCTACCGCCATTTCAAAGGGTAAGCTTCCTGCTCTTGGAATCCCTAAGCAAGGTCCTATTGATAAATATATTAATATAGTAAATATAGTTGCAAATACAGGATTTACTCTTTTAGCTAAGTTAGTTAAACCTCCTGATTTAGCAACGGCAACTACTCCAAGCACTGGAAAGCCTACTGCTGTTATAAAAAATGAGCTCATAACTATCCATGTTTTTTCACCTGCTGCTTGACCTACAAATGGAGGGAATATTAAGTTTCCAGCCCCAAAAAATAAAGAAAAAAGCATAAGTCCTATAAGTAATAAATCTTTTCTTGATAAATTTTTCATATTAAATTTCCTCCTAATTAATAGTTTACTTTCATTTTTTAATTAATAATCTCACCTTCGATATCCATATAAAGCCCCCTTTTAAAAATAAAAAAACCGTCCCTTGAAAAACAAGGGACGGAATTATCCGCGTTACCACCCTAATTCTATAAATTAAACTTATATAAATAAGTCCTTTATAGCTCTTAGTTACGTATCTATCAATACGCTTATCTTTTAACGGTGAAAGACTCCGGCAATACTTACTAAAAATTCAGCACTGCTTCTCAGAGATGATATTCAGTTAAATCTTGAACATTGGCTTTCAGCAAAACACCAACTCTCTGTTGAACAAAATAATAACCTACTTTTTCTCTTCATAGAATTTATTTTATTTTCCATTTATTTCTTAATATACTATACCTGTTTATATTTCATGTCAATACTTTTATTAATAAAATTTTAACATTTATTTTTAGATATTTTATTGAATTAGTTAATTACATCTTTTATATCTTCTTAACAAACTCTGATTTTAGTTTCATAGCACCAAAACCATCAATCTTACAGTCAATATTATGATCTCCATCAACTAAACGTATATTTTTTACTTTTGTACCTTGTTTTAATGGTGCTGAGCTTCCTTTTACTTTAAGATCTTTAATTATTGTTACAGAATCCCCATCATTTAAAATATTTCCATTTGAATCTTTTGCAATATTTTTATCTTCACTATTTTCATTTCCTGAATCTAAAGTCCACTCATAAGCGCATTCTGGACAAATTAAAAGGCTTCCATCTTCATAAGTGTATTCTGAACTACATTTTGGACAATTTGGTAAATCAGCCATATTTTCATTTCCTCCATTCATTGTTAATAATTCTAATTATAAGAATTACTTTAAATTTTTTTGCAATTTTATAATAATACAATTAATATCTTAAAATTTGCAAAAAAATATATAAGGAATTCCTTATATGGTTATATACTATCATAGTCCCTTTATATTGACAAATACTTTACTAATAGTACCAATTATAATTTATTACACTTGTTTTTATCAGAATAACTACAGCTACAACTACATTTATTCTCTTTTAAATACTATTGGAATCAAAAAAGACTGTAAGAAGAATTTCTTCCTACAGTCTACAACTCAAATTTATAATATAATAATTGAATTAAAATGAGAAAAGTAATTTTTATATTATATCCTTCTTAACCTTCTTACTTAAAGAGGCTCCTAACACTACTAATATTACAGCTATTATAACTAATGTATTTGAGCTATATGGTGTTCCTGTTTGAACCAACTCTCCTTTTCCTAATTCTCCTTCTGAGTTATTTGTATTATTCTCTATCGATTCATTATTATTTCCATTATTGTTATTATTGTTATTATTGTTTTCATTACCGTTATTATTATTTTCATTACCATTGTTCCCGTTATTATTTTCCCCATTGCCAGAACCATTTTCTTCTGACTTTGAAATTGTGAAATTAACTGTTTTAGTAGATTTATTTCCAAATTTATCAGTTGCAACTACAGTAAGTTCATATTTACCCTCTTTAGATATTTCTTCTCCATTATATACTTCTCCGTTTAAAGTCATTGATACTTCTGCTTCTTCATCAACAGATACTTGAATTTTAACCTTAGAGTCGGTATATACTTTATTATCCTCTACACCATTTATAGTTATTTCAGGAGCTTTTTTATCTAAACTAAAATCATCTATTATTGTTCCATCAGCTTTCTTTGCTACTATTCTAGCTTCACCATTGTTAAATTCTAAAGTAGTGTATATTCCTGTGTTTTCATCGTTATACACTTCAAAGCTTCCATCGTTAACAGCTTGATAATGTTTTTGCCCTGTTGTACCACCAACTATATATATTGCTCCTTCATTATCTTCTACCCCATTTTTTAACTTCTTTGTTCTTCCATAAGCATGATCATGTCCTGAGAATACTAAGTCTATTCCTAGCTCATCCACTACTGGAGGTAACATTTCTTTAATCAAAGCATTTCCCCCATCTGGGTTAGTATAATATGGTGGCTGATGTGTTAATAAAACTTTTAGCTTTTTATCTGAATTTTTAACATCTTCTTTTAGCCACTCTAATTCTTTCTTTAAGAGTTCCTTGTCTGATGTAAAACTAATTACACTAAAATGAACATCATTATAATCCACCGAATATACACCACCAATATTCTCATCTACTCCATTAGTTGGGTTATTAAATATTGCTTTTCCTTTATCTCCATTAGGATCCCCCATATATTCATGGTTTCCTAAAAGATGTATTGTATCAATTGAATTAATATTACTGTACTTTTGGAAAAGTGATGTTACCCAGTCCCATTGTTGAAATATTGATGAATCGTCAATAAAGTCTCCTAAATGTATCATTGCATCCGCATCACTATGCTCTGTTTCAAGAACATTAAGGATTTTATCTAATTCTGATAAACCTTGTTCTGATGGTGATTGAGTATCGCCAAGAATAATAAACTTCATATTTTCTTTATCTTCTAATGTAGTAAACTCCATAAATCCGGACCAATTCTTGCCATCACCAACTCTACACATATAGGTTGTACCTGGCTCAAGTCCTGTTATTTTTGCTGTATTTGATCTTACTATACCATTTAAATCAATATTGCTATTACCAGCAAAAGTAAGATTTTTATATTCACCTTCAACTTCTTTTGTATTTATTTTATTGAATAACCCTTTAGAATTATATTTAGACTTTAATATATATTCAACCACTACTTTATCTTCTGATGTTAAGGGATTTGACATCCATGAAATTGATTTTTCTGTTTTTGCATCTTCACTAGTTCCAAATAATATATTTGATGGATTTTTATCTTTTAATGGTGCATAAGATTGTGTTTTTATCTTTGTAGAGCTTAAGCCATCCTTTTCAGCATATATAGAAATTTTCTTAACAACATCTGTCAGTTCACTACTTTCAACTATACCTTCAACATTAGTTTTTCCTAAATCAACTTTAGTTCCATCTTCTTTTTCCATTACTAAATTTGCATCTTTTACTGCATTTCCATCTGTATCTGCAACCTTAATAATACCTGGTTTTCCTACTAATATTTCTTCTATAAATATATTAAAAGGACTAATTACTGGTATGCTTGTTATCTTAGAAGATGATGTTCCTACAAAATTATTATCCTTTTCTGTAACATATTCTATTGTGGAATTAATAACTTCAAAACTTACATCTGAAGGAATTTGAACTGTATTGGATATATTTACTTTTATATCTGCTATTATATCTTCCTTATTTATCATTGATATATTTTCACAATATAGTTCTAATTCTCCAGTATCTTTATTATATTTCCAGCCTCCATTTTGTGTTAAGCTTGAGAAATTAACTTCTTCTACAGGAAACTTATTATCTATCTTAATTTTTGTATTTAGCTTCTTTATATCCTTCCCCCAATTTGATTTTAAAACCAAATTAAGACTTCCACCTAATACTGCCTTATTGTCTTTAGCTTCAATAATAATCTTTGGTGAATTTGTATTTACAGTAAAATATTCTGTTTTTGTAGTTTCATTTCCAAAATTATCTTGAGCTATTACATCTACTCTATGAGTACCATCTGCCCACTTATATCCTGATAAAGAAACTGTTCCATCCTTATCATAAGAAAAATGTCCTTCTTTTTCTGTATAATCAATCCCATCAACTTTTACTCTTACTCTATCCCAATTAATACCGCTCTTATATTGATCATTTTCATAATCATATAGCTTAGCTGTAATATTAACAGCATTATTAGTATAATCTTTATTTGCTATATTAATTGACTCTATTACTGGTGAATATAAATCATCCACTTTATTTCCGTACACAGCTCTAATGTTATCTACATAAATTGTTCCCTTTGTCATAGGTCCTTCTCCTGGAAGTCCAGACTTTAATGACATCAATCTTATTGCTTGAGTAGAATGTATAGAAAATGGTCCTATATATGTCTCTGGTATTTCAGCCTCTATATACTTCCAACCCTCCCAATCTATCCCTGGCCTTTGATCTACTAAATCTATAGTTTTACTTTTACCATCACCAGCTATTAAGTTCATTCTTAGCCAATAGCCATTAGCTTCTTTTGTAGCATGAACCCACATTCCAATAGACTTTGGACTACCTTGAATTTCAATATTTTTTCCTGGACCTGCATAAACTCCAAGAGTAGTTCCTGTTTGTGCATTAGTAAAATCATAATTTAGTTTTAATGAATGAGTATCAAATCTTGTAGGTTCATTTGGATATGTTGTTAGTCCAAGTGAAGCACTTTCCCCACGATTAGCTGTAGACGTTTTCCACTCACCTAAACCTTTTTCAAAATCCTCTAACATTATTGGCAATTGTCCTACAGTGACATTTATACTGGCAGATAAATTTGTTCCTTTTAATATAGCTTTAATTTCACCTGAAGAATTCTTGTCTGATGAGTGTAGTACACCATCTTTATCTACAGTACCCATTCCTTCTGGAATTTCCCAAATTATATCATCTTCATCACATTTAACATTTCTTTTATTAAATAAAGTATTTAACCCCAGATTCTTACTTTGATTTTTATCAATACTTAGTTCTTTACTATAAAAGCAAATTTCATCTGGTTTAGATATTTCAAAATTTGTTTCTCCTACTACGTTTCCATTATAGTTTAATAATATTTTAGCTTGTCCCTCTTTTCCAGTTGATGTAAATAAGCCTGTAGCAGAATCTACCTCCCCAAAGGAATTATCAGAAACCTTCCATGATAACCCTTCTTGTGGTAATGTTGCTGAAGTCCCAGCAAAATCCATTCCCTTAGCAGTAAATTGTATAGTAGAATTTGGAGTAAAGCTCTTTTCATTTGGTTCAATATAAGCTGAATTAAACTCATGTGTTACAGCTTCTTTAGATACTATCATCCACGAGTTAGCAACACTTCTTTCTGAATTATCAGATGGTCTATTTTTAACATCTAAAGTATCTGTTCCTGGTATTCTAGATAAATGCGTTGTTGAACCTCCACCATCTAAATTAAGTGCTTCAACAGCTCCCATAGAAATCATCAATTCTGCCAAATCTTTCATTGATGCTCCTGCTGAATATGGTTCTTGTCTTCCATCCAGAGTTAAGAAGAATACGTTTCCATTAGATTTTATACCTACTGCTGTTCTAGGCTCCTTATTTGCTCCAGTATCAGTAGTTTCAAAAACCTGTCCATTTTTGACTAAAATAGCATTTCCACCTAGAGCTTCTTCTAGATTTCCTTTTACTTCATTAAATTTATTACTATCTCCAATTACTGGGGTTCCATCTTTTAATATTCCGAAAAATTTCCATCCAGGTGCTTGTTCTTTAATTACAACTCCATCCTTTACAAAAATCCCAACAGGCTCTCCTGTTGCCATATTATAAAAGTCAGCATTTACTCCTGCAACTACTTGCTCTCCCTTTGCTAGAAGAGCCTCTGCTTGTTTTCTTACCGGTTGTAAACCATATGCACTTTCATCATTCGGAGTTGCTGCTTCTATACTCACATTTTTATTATTTATATCTACTTCTATTATAAAGCTTTCAACTCTTTTACCAGTTATATCTTCAAAGGTATACCCCTTTTCAGTTACTCCTGGTGCCAACTTTACACTATAATTATTTATTGGCTTAGAAATTGCTGGTGATGATATTCCAAAATCACCTAATGCTTTTACACTAGTTGGTGGTATAAAGTTAATTAAAACAGAAAGAGAAACTAATAAACTAGCAATTCTCATTTTTATTTTTTTGTTCATAAAACATCCCCCTATAAAAATATTTATTAATCTATTTCAAAACTCTATATAATTAACGATATAGAGCTTTAAATACTTTTAAATACATCATTTTCATCACTCAATGTGGAATACATTAATTAAATATAAAATAAATCATCTAAAAAAAGAGAATAACTTATATTTTACGATACTATTTTGAACTTAACAGATAATTAAATATATGCTAAATTATTGCTAGTTTTTTTGAAAATTTATATAAATTGAAACTTATTTTAAATTTCTTTGATATATTATATTTTTAAAAATTTCCGTTTTTGTATTTCATAATTTTATTTTTTTAATGAAATGTAATTACATATATTAGTTTATCATATACTGTTCTCATTTGTAAATATTTTCCACAGTTTTTTACCTAAAAATTATTTCATTCTATATTGTATACTTTAATATCATTCAAAAATATATTAAATACATAAGTGTTACTTAGCATTAACCTAATTTAAATCACTTTTAATCCTACTAAATAAGGACAAAAAATAAAGGACGTAAACTAACGCCCTTTATTTTATAAGTAATTCAAATTCTCCTGGAGAAATTGGTTTACTAAAATAGTAACCTTGTATTTTATCACATTCAATTTCATTTAATATATCTAGTTGCTCTTTTAATTCTACTCCTTCAGCAACTACAGTAATATTCATTTCATGTGCAAGTTTAATTATACATTCAACTATATCCTTATCATTTTTATTTGTATGTATATTATCTATAAAGGATTTGTCTAGTTTTAATTTATTAATTGGAAGCAATCTTAAATAGTTTAATGAAGAATATCCTGTTCCAAAATCGTCTAAAGCAATCTTAATTCCTAAATCTCTTATATCTTTAAGAATTTTCAAGTTTTCTTCTATATTGTTCATAAGTATACTTTCTGTTATTTCTATCTCTAAATATTCAGGTGGCAATTTAGTTTCATTTAATATTTCCTTTATTGTATTTAGAAAATCTTTCTGATAAAGTTGAGTGACAGAAACATTAACAGATATGTGTACAGAATTAATGCCCTTATCAATCCAATACTTAGTTTTTATACATGCATTTTTAAGAACCCATTCCCCTATTGGAACTATAAGCTCTGTTTGTTCTGCTAATGGAATAAACTCAACTGGAGATATACTTCCAAATTTAGCATTTGCCCATCTAAGTAAAACCTCGGCTCCTTTAACTTTACCATCAGTTAAATCTACTTGCGGTTGGTATAATAAGTTAAGCTCAGATCTAACAATAGAATTTCTAAGCCCATCTATTAATTGTGATTTTCTTATTATATCTTTAGACATTTCTTCACTATAAAACAAATGTCTGTTTTTCCCTTTTTCTTTTGCTTTATACATTGCTATATCTGAATTTTTAAGCAACTCATTTTTGGTTAAAGCATCCTTTGGAAACATGCTTATTCCAATACTTGCTGTTGTAAATACCTTTTTATCTCCTATATAAAATGGCTTTTTAAACAAATCTAATATTTCTATAGCAACCTTTTCTATTTCTATTTTGTCTTTAATTCCTAATTTTAATATAAGAAATTCATCTCCAGCAAGCTTACATATAAACTCATTATGTTTTAAACTTTCCGAAAGTCTTCTTGAAACATTTTTTAAAAATTCATCTCCATAGTCATGTCCTAATGTATCATTTATATTTTTAAAATTATCAATATCTATTAGAAATACTGCCCCTTCATTACCACCTTCTACGCATTTTAACAATTCATTATCAATGGTCTCTAAAAACATATGCTTATTAGGCAAACCTGTTAATTGATCATAGAATGCTAAAAATCTGTTTTTCTCTTCTGTTTTTTTTCTTTCAGTAATATCAGATATAGAGCCAGACATTTTCACAGGTTTTCCCATACTATCTATTAAAGCCTTTCCCCTTACAAAAACCCACTTTATTCCACCTAAGTTATCTAATATCCTACACTCCACTTTAAAATATTGAGCCTCTTTATTTAAATGCTCATAAAATAAGTTTACTACTTTTGATATATCCTCTTTAATTACTAATTTTTTTAGTATAAAACTTATATCATCACTATAATCAATTTTATAGCCAATTAAACTTTCAAATTTATCTGATACATAATATTCCTTATTTTTAAAACTATATTCCCATATAATACCATTTGAACCGTCAATAGCAAGTTTATATCTTTCCTCAATTATTTGAAGTTCATTGTATTGATTTTCAAGAGACTCCTCTGTAGCTGCAAGTTCTTCATAAACTGCATTTAGTTCCTCATAATTTCTATTTAACTCTTTTTCTGTTAAAATTCTTTTTCTAATATTTGAAATTAATAATATTATTACTATTAAAAGAAAAATAATTAATCCTATTATTATATGTATTTCTAGCTTATAATCCTCATAAACAGAAAATGGCTTATTTATTATTTTATAATTGCTTGGTAATTTATCTATATTTATTTTATACTTATTTAATTCATTATAATTAAAAATAAATTCACTTGGAGATTTTTTAATAATTGGTATGTTTTCTACTTTTTCTCCTTTTAAAATTTCAGCTGTCATTTGCGCTGCTACTTTACCTTGACTATATCCATCTATAACTTTTCCACCCATTATTTTATCGGTTAACAAAACATCCCAACAAACGTAAATAGGCTTATTAAATCCTTCTAATGAATTTTGAAGTCTTTCATATGCTATATATTCTCCATCTTCTTCTTTTAACTGTCCAATATTTAATACTGCTGTTTTTTCGCCTAAGTTATCTATTTCTTTTAAAGCTTCTGTTACTTCTAAATCTTTATAAAAATAAAATTTAACATTATGACTAAATTTAGATATAACCTTCTTAGCTAGTTCTTCATTAATTTTTCCAGTGGTTGTACTATCACATATAATAGCTATATTTTCTATATATGGCTGCATATATAATATACTGTCTATAGTGGATTTAACATCTATTTCTTCAACTATTCCAGTAAAATTAGCTTTACCTTTAAGCATATCTTCATTAAAATCATTTATCCCACAAAAAACTATAGGTGAATCTCGAAATATATCTTCTCCATAACTCACCATAAAATTTAATGCATCGTTATCTGAGCATATAATTACATCAAATTTAGTATCTTTATATTTATTTTTATAAAGTTTATATAACATATTTATATATTTGTCACTTCTATTGTTTTTTAAGTCCATAAATTCATAATATAAAAGTACACTATTATTAGTGTCTAATTCGCTTTCTATACCCCTTTGAATATCCCTAGTCCACTGAAGTTCTTCGCTATAAGAATTTAAAATTAATACCTTTTTATTTTCCTCAGCTTTTACAGGTAATTTAAAACTGAATAATATCCCGCAAAATATTATAGTGAAAATAAAAACTTTTTTAAATTTCCCCTCCAAAATATCCCTCCCTATAAAGATATAGATTTTAATTATTTAAATTATAATTTCTATTTATTTTTATTAAATTGTAAATCACTTTTCCATTTTAATACATTTTTTACCATAACTAATCATTTTAATTATACTTAAAATATCCATTCTTTTCTACAATAAAAAACATAAATTTACGTTTATTTCACATTCTTCTGGATAAACTACTATTATAAATTTTAACTTTTATGGAGGAAATATGAGAGTACCAGAACATGTTGGAATAATTCCTGACGGTAATAGACGTTGGGCTTTATCAAATAATCTAACAAAAGATAGAGGATATGAGTATGGGATAAATCCTGGCCTAGAATTATTTAAACTTTGTCAGAAAGAAAATATAAAAGAAATAACATTCTATGGTTTTACTGTAGATAATACTAAACGACCTTCTGAGCAGAAGCTTGCATTTATCAAAGCTTGTATTGACTCTGTCATGCTTTTGACAAAAGAAGATTGTGAAATATTAGTAATTGGAAATACTGAATCAAAAAATTTTCCAAAAGAGTTGCTTTTATTTACTACTAGGCAAAAGTTTGGATCTGGTGGTATTAAAGTAAACTTCTTAATTCACTATGGTTGGGAATGGGATTTGAATTTATTAAAAGAATCTCATTCCTCCAAAAAGCACATTTTACCTTATATACATTCAGAGGACATTTCTAGAATTGACCTTATTGTAAGATGGGGAGGTAGAAGAAGGCTTAGTGGATTTTTACCAGTTCAGTCTGTTTACTCTGACTTTTATGTAATAGACTCTTATTGGCCTGATTTCACTTCTAAGGATTTCTATAATGCTTTAGAGTGGTATAACGAACAAGATGTTACTCTTGGCGGTTAAAAAACTAACTTTATGAAAATGTAATTAATTTTTATTAGAATTTAACCACTTTTAGGTAGTGTAAAATAGCCTGTGTAAGCTTCAGAAGATGCTATAATAAATTATTATTATAAAATATTCACAGACTATTTTACATTCTTAATAGAATACTACTCTACTTTTAAAAATCATCATAATACTTTTGTCTAACTTTCCTTGTAAAACCGTAATCAATAATTATTGGTCTTCCATTAATTATGCCCCAACTACTGGCTCTACGTAAATCACCAGATAATAAATTATATTTGTATTTAATATTCTTAAATTTCCTTAAACTAAAGAGTTCTTCAATGCTTCTAACTCTAAAATAATCAAGTACCTCATCAAAATCATTTATCTTATATGCTTTCTTCATTATTACGATACTAAAATCTTCTGAAGCTTTTATAACTTTTGCAAATAAATGAGAGGAATCTATTGATGAGATTCTATATTCAGTCTTATTCTGTGCAATTCCAGCTCTATTTTTTGCCACTTTCATAACATATCCATTTCTTAAGTCAAATACATTTCGTGATGAACCTGAACCAATATATCTATAGTTCCCTTGTCTCATATTGAACATAATTTATCACTCATTTCTATCTTTTGTTTATAATAATCTAACTATAGACGTAAAAAAATATTATATATATATTATTTTATTCCACCAATAATCAATTAGTTCATAATTCATCACACTTTTCTTTATTTTTGATATATATTTCTCTTAATAATTTAAATAACTTTGGTAAAAAAAGGATATCTAAAGCAAATTACTTTAAATATCCTTTTAATTTATAAAAATAAAATTTTTATAATCTATTTAATAAGTCTTTAAATCGATATAAAAATCATGGTGTTATTCTTGTGATACATGAAGTATATTATAAACTATCCCTTTTTCTGTTTTTACCTTACTTAGATCATCTATAAAATAAAAAATATTATATTTCCATTTATCTGGGTTATAAATGACTACATATTCAACATTTTCAATCTTAGGCATTTCTTTTTCTATTTCATATTTTATATTCCTTAAACTTTCTTGTGGTGATATTTCTCTTGTTATTTCAAATAAATATTTAATATCTTTAATTTTATATGTTGTTGTATCAATTAATGGTACTCCTATATTTGCTTGCTGCCATCCAAAAGAACTTATTATATTATCATAAAATCCATTAAACAAAAACTTATTTAATCCATTGCTATCTTTCCAAAGATATAAAGGACAATAACTATTCTGTAAGTTTTTATTTTTTCCTTTTTCAGTTATTAAATATAGTTTAAATTTCAAATCATCAAATCCATCTGTTTTATATCCATTATTCTTTACTCTATCCTTTATTATCTTCATATCATAATTACTTGGTAATACAATATTATATTGAGTTGCTATCATTTAACTATATCCTCCCTTT
This sequence comes from Clostridium sp. MB05, assembly GCF_046581255.1. NCBI lineage: Bacteria > Bacillati > Bacillota > Clostridia > Eubacteriales > Clostridiaceae > Clostridium > Clostridium sp. MB05. The sequence goes on from NZ_CP174370.1 coordinate 3,119,967, forward strand.
GCTTTCTATTTCACTTGTATACTTCAACTAAAACTTGATTTTCAAATCAATTGCTAATAATTTTAATTATATGATTTAATGATTTAATAATTTATTTATTAGTTTTGACACTTATAGTTTAACTCGCTATATAAAAATTGTATAATACTTATAAATAATATTTAATATCATTATTAGTGATATTAAATATATAAATTACTATTTTGAAAGGTATTTATAGTATGGAGATTAACGATTTAAGAATATTCCAAATGGTTGCTTATGAAAAATCTATATCAAAAGCGGCTTTAAATCTTGGATATGCACAATCAAATATTACGATGAGAATTAAATTGCTTGAAAGTGAATTGAAAACTACTTTATTTATAAGGAACAATAAAGGTGCCATTATTACTTCCCAAGGAGAAAAGCTACTTAAATATGCAGATAAAATCATTAATTTAGTAGATGAAGCTTATGAAGAATTCATCATTCCTAAAATTAATTGTAAACTTAAAATCGGTGCTACCCAGACTATTTCTGCATCTCAATTACCTAAATTATTTACTTTATTTCACGAAGAAAATCCTACAATATCTTTAGAATTAAAAACAGAAAAAAAAGAGGCTCTTCTAGATAATCTTATAAAAGGTGATCTAGATGGTGCTTTTATATATGATAATTATACATCTGCACAAGTTATGGAAGTCTTTAGTTTCAAAGAAGAATTTGCTCTAATATCCTCTATAAATATTGATGACACTAGTAATATTACAGCACCAATAATAGTAGCTACGGATGGTAATTGTCCCTATCGTAACATTCTAAAAAAGTGGTTTACTATTAATAATGCTAAGCCTACTAATATAATTGAGTTTGATACTTTAGAAGCTATTCTTAAAGGTATATCTGAGGGACTGGGGGTATCACTTTTGCCTAAAAGTATTCTACCTAAAAAACACAATTTTAATGTTTATGATTTAAAAGATTATTTTAATGAACTAACAATTAAATTTGTAGTAAATAAAAATATACAAATTAATGATTCTCTTAAAAGCTTTATTGCTATATCTAATAAATATATAACAAATTTTTTTCAATAATTTTTATGTTTTTAGGTTTATATTCTTGAACTATAAAATGCATTTGGATAATATCTATTACTTTTAATATAATTGAATTTTATATAACTTACTAACTATAAACTTAAATAATTCTAATTATCACCATAAAAATAATAACTGGAAGTGATTATTTTATTTAAAATTCACTTCCAGTTATTATTTTAGAAACCTCGTTATTAAAAAAACAACTTGGTAAATTACATATAACGAAAAATGCTACTACGCATTTATTTACAATATCACTTGTTAATAATTACCAAACAGGAAAGAAAAATGGTGGTGCAAAGAAAGGATATCCTAATAGAGCTAATCCAGCTATCGAGTTAAATGGAAACGCTCTAGGTCTAAAACGCCTAAATCTTCTTTGCTGACGTCCACCTTGTCGTTGTGGATCAAACTGCATTCCATCATCTTGCTCCATTACATCCTCACCAACTAATATTATAACACGATCCTTATCCATATCTTGGATAATTCCATCAAGCGTACTTCCGTCTACCATTGTTACAACAACATGAAAGTGTAAACATCTTTTGCATTCATCATGTAAAGACTGTAGGTCCCTATAATAATTATTTCCTTCTAAATTCATTTTTGAATTCCTCCCTTCCAATAATATGCTATTCTCTTACATAAAAAATGTGCCATAAAGTTAATAAATATTCTTTTAAATAAAATGAAGCCCTCTGGCACTTTGTCAGAAGGCATTAACATTAAAAAGATGTTTTCTTATTTAATTTATTGTTATTGTTTCTCTCTGTTTACTACCTTTCCTTGTAATCCTTCAATTACATCTAAAGTTTTCTCATGTAAGGATTCATTGAAACTAGCACAAAGACTTCCATCAACTATAACATTAGCATTTTTGTATTGTGATTGAAACATTACAACATTACTTATTACACATATATTAGTAACTACTCCGACAATCTCAATTTCTTCAATATCTTCTCCTATTTCATCAGCTAACTTTAGCATATCACTTGGAGACATTCCGAAACAATGTTTTTTATAATGTATCGTATTTTCTCTACCCCAAAACTCTTTTAACTTTCCATATAGTTTATGACCTTCTGTACCTTCTATACAATGCATAACCGGTAAGTTTTTTCCCTCTCTAGTTTTTAAATAATCTTCAAAATGTGTGTCATAAGTAAATAACACCTTATCATTATTATTTAAATATTTATTTACTTTATCATATATTCCTGCTTCTAAAGTTATAGCTTTTTCAAACCCTAATGTTCCATCAACAAAATCCTTTTGATAATCAATAACTACTAATAATTTTCTCAATGTAATCCCCCCTAGATTCTAACACCTTTATTTTTTATCTTATTTCTCATTCATATTTCTATCGAAGTTCTCTGTTAATATTTTATACATTTTAAGTAAAAAATTAAAAGGTGATATTTCACCCTTTAATATTTATTATATTATACTATTGATAATCCACCATCTACTACAATATGTTGTCCTGTTACATAACTTGATGCATTAGAAGAAAAATATAAAATAGTTCCATTTAACTCACCTTTTTTAGCTGGTCTAGATGTTGGACAAAGTAAATTATACTTAGCTAAAAATTCTTGAGATTTAAATAATGTATCTTCAGTCATTTCAGATTCAAATAATCCTGGACAAACAGAATTTACTGTTATACCAAATTGAGCATAAGATGCTGCCATACCTCTTGATAGCCCTAAAACTGCCGCCTTGGAAGCATTATAAGAATGTCTAATAAACACATCATTTTTATCTGCTAATAATGCATTAATTGAACTTACATTAACTACCTTACCATAATTTTGTTTCTTCATAACTGGAATAATATACTTACTCATTAAATAAATACCTTTTACATTAGTATCCATGCTCTTATTCCAATCTTCTTCGCTAAGAGTATCTACACCACCACGAACTGCTATACCTGCATTATTTAATAAAATGTCAATTCTACCAAACTTATTGACTATAGTTTCTACTGCTGATTTTACTTCTTCTTCATCTGTAACATCACATTTAACAGCGATAGCCTTTACTCCTAAACTTTCAATTTCTTTAGCTAATTCTCCTATTTTCTCAGCTCTTCTTGCCAATAAACATACATTAGCACCTTCTTTAGCATATGCAATTGCTGCATCCTTTCCCAATCCACTTGATGAACCTGTAACAACTGCTATTTTACCTTTTAAATCAAACATAATTATACCTCCCATACCCTCGTCATACCATTTTACACTTTTTACCATTTAGTCTATTATATATCAAAATAGAAAAAAAGTCTTGTAAAATATTGTTATTAAGTCAAAACCATCAAATACAACTATGGATATTGCAATATAAGGACATATAAATAGCTTCATCAAACACTTTTAAAATAATGCAATTCCCTTAATGCACACTACACCCAAATTATTATTAATATGTTCTAAAGCTTTATCTTTATTATCTATAACAGTTATATTATCTCTTTCTATGGATAGATATTTAGCCAAAGTATATCCCACTTTACCTACACCGACTATAATAATGTTCATTTTAATTCTCCTTGTTAACTGATCTTAGTCATTAAATTTACTAGAAATATTTAAAAAGAGATTTAAAGCAACTACTTTAAATCTCTTTTTATTAACTTAAACTTCTTTTTATAAATATTTTACTATCACTTAGATTCTTTATCTTTCATATTTATATCAAAGAAATCCAAATCATTAATATCATCAATTTGTTTTATTTCATCTAATACCCATCTTTTTTCGCTTTTTATAAATTTCCAATATTCTTCAAAATGAGTAGCTCTATACTTATTACCTTCTATTATTTCATTTGTTTCCTCATTTATTGTGTAATCAATTGATTTTGCTCTTATATGAATCCATAAACAATCACTACTAGTTCCATCCTGATCTTTTAATGCAATAGGAGTAGCACTCAATAATTTCATTTTTTCTAAAATATTTTTTTCTTTTCTTACTTTCATCCATCCTGTTTTTGATTTATGTCTTATGTATAATTTTTCGCTCATATACTCTTTAGCTAAATCTTGATTTCTCTCCATCCAAGCAATTTGAACCTTATAAAAAGCTTCTTCTATGTCATTCTTTATATTATCATAATCCCAATTATGATCATTCTTAGCTAAACTCTTTATAGCAGAAATACTTTTTACTTTCTTTTTACTAAGCCTTACTTTTAAAACAATTGTTCCTGCTGATCCAATAATAACAAACATACTAATATTAATTATTGAAGCTATTGGATTACTTCTTCCTCTATAACTTCCACCTGGTGAACCAACGTGAGATGAGCTGCTGTTTCCGCCACCTCCTCCACCACCTCCGCCGCCTCCACCGCCAGCTCTAGCATAAGCAACTAGTGGTCCATTAACAAATAAAATTACTAGTATTATTACTGAAACCCTTTTTAGAAAATCACTAACCTTAAAATTGTTCATTATTCTCATCCCTTTAAATGTATAAACTTTACTATTTACTTTACATAAGTTTTTAAAACACTAATTTTACTTGAACACTATTAATTAGTTATATGTCTTAATAACATATAAAATATTTATTGTAACTTATGTATATTTTATCACATACTATTTTTTTACAAAATAGCTTACTTATATAATAATTAAATATTTATATTTAATTATTATATTTGAATCTACTATATTCAATATTTAGTTTTTTTCTTTCTCTTATATAAATATTAAAATACAAATTTATTTAAATATGAAAGGTATTTAAAATGATAACCTCGAAATACCTTAATTGATTAAATAAATATTATTTTAAATTAGTTCTATTGGCAATCTAACTTCGAATATAGTTTTATCATTATCACTATAAGCAGATATAGTTCCATTATGGAGCTCTATAATATTTTTGGTTATTGATAGGCCTAATCCAGAACCTCCTATATTACTATTTCTTGATTTTTCTATTCTATAAAATCTATCAAATATATATGGTAAATCCACTTGTGGTATGGATTGGTCATAGTTAATAATTTGAACTAATGCCTATTGATTAAAAGCTATCTATGTAGTTAACTTACAATACTATTTTATTTCTTCCTTCATTGTTTTTCTTTATCAGTATTTTACATCAAAACAAAAGAGTGTCGACTTTGTCGACACTCTGAGTTGACTTCTAAAAATATAGAAATCATCTTTTAAATTTTTATACTATTCTTTAATTATATTATTAAATCCTACTAATTTAGTATTAATTTCCCTTAGAAAAAGCCCATTAGCCTTATTTCACTAGTATATTAGTTTAACACAATTTCATCATTTAAGATTTTATTATTTTCTTCAGAATTAAATATTTCTAAAATCTTTTCTTTAGTTAAAAGCTTTTTTTCATCACCAGATAAATCTAATATAATTTCCCCATTATGGAACATTATAATTCTATTGCCATAATTTATAGCATGACTTAAATTATGTGTTACCATAAGGGTTGTAGTATTATTTTTTGAAACTATTTTATCAGTAAGTCTCATTATAATTTCAGAAGTTTTAGGATCTAATGCTGCTGTGTGTTCATCTAAAAGCAAAAGCTTAGGTTCAGATAAACTTACCATCAATAAAGTAAGAGCTTGTCTTTGCCCACCTGATAAAAATGATACTTTAGTATTTAAAGAATTTTCTAGTCCTAGATCTAAGGTTTTTAAAAGGTCTTTAAAAAATTCAATTTTATCACTTCTTAACCCAAATGAAAATCCAAATGGATTACTCTTATTAAATGCCATAGACATATTTTCTAATATTGTCATAGATGGTATTGTTCCAAGCTCAGGATTTTGAAAAACTCTACCCATTTTCTTTGTTCTTTTAAACTCTGGTAAACTTCCTATAGACTTATTCTCTAAAAATATATTGCCGTTATCATGATTAGTTAATCCTGAGATAATATTTAAAAGTGTAGATTTACCAGCTCCGTTGCTACCTATTATAGTTACGAAATCACCAGAATTTATCTCTAATGAAAGGTTCTTATAAATTGTTTTTTCATTTACAGTTCCTTTATTAACTACTTTAGTTATATTCGTTAACTTCAGCAAGATCCTCACCTCCTTTTGTAAATAGCTTTCTTATATTAATTTTAATTGCATTTTTATTAAAACTAAGTGCAATTACTACTATTAAAGCTGTTATAAGTTTTAAATCCGTTGGTGGTAATCCAAGAGCTAAAGCTATTGATATTGTTGATTTATACAAAATAGCACCTAATACAATAATAGAAGTATTTTTTAAAATTTTAACATTTTTAAATAATGATTCACCTAATATTATTGAAGCAAGCCCTATAATTATTGTTCCTGTTCCCATTGATATATCGGAAAATTTTTGATATTGGGCCATTAGCCCTCCCGAAAAAGCAACTATTCCATTGGAAATCATAAGTCCCCAAATTTTTATCATTCCAACATCAACCCCTAAAGATGTTACCATTTGAGGGTTATCTCCTGCTCCTATTAGTAAAAAACCTGATTTAGTCTTTAAAAATAAATCCATGCTTAATTTTACTACTATTGCCATTATTAAAATAATTATAATTTTAGAGTTTGAACCTTCAAATATATTGTCTTTAGAAAATAAAGCTATATTTGCCTTACCCATTATTCTTAAACTAATAGAGTATAATCCTATCATAACTAAAATTCCTGATAAAATATTAGTTATCTTTAACTTTACATTTAAAAATCCAGTTACCCCACCTGCTATTATCCCAGAAAGTAATGCTAATAATAGAGATAAATATGGATTTAAACCCTTTAGTAATGCTGCTGCACTTACAGCGCCTCCTAAAACAAAAGTTCCATCTACAGATAGATCAGGAAAATCTAAAATTTTATAAGTTATATATACTCCAATAGAAAGCATTCCAAAAATTAAACCTTGTTCAAGGATGTTTATAAGAATATCTTGCATTAATTCTCACCATCCTTTACAAACTTGGCTTTTGCTGCTAAGTCTTCAGGTATTTCAATATTTAATTTTTTAGCTGTAGATTCATTTATAACTAAAGTTGTTTCCTTTAAAGTTTCTACAGACATATCTTTAGGATTCTTTCCATTTGCAATAATCTCAGAAGCCATTATACCTGTTTGGAATCCTAAGTTGTAATAATCAATTCCTTCTGCAGCTAAAGCTCCACCATCTACATGAGCTTTTTCAGCACCTATAACTGGAATACCCTTTTCTATAGCCTTTTCACTTATAAGTGGCATAGATGAAGCTATTAAATTATCAGTTGGAGTATATAATACATCTACTTTTTGCAATATATTAGCCAATCCTTGAGACATATCATTAGAACTATTAACACCTAAAGAAATTATTTCAAACCCTTTCTCCTTAGCTAAATCTGTAGCTTTTTTTACTTGAAGCTCAGAGTTTATTTCACTTGTGTTATATAATATTCCTATTTTTTTTGCATTAGGTATTAGTTTTTTTATTAAATCAAACTGCTTATCTAAAGGTAACTCATCGCTTGTCCCAGTAACGTTAGTATTAGATTTTTCCATTGATTCTACCAGTTCTGCCTTAACAGGATCTGTAACAGCTGTAAATAATATTGGAATTTGTTTTGTTAGATTATAAGCTGCTTGTGCAGCTGGAGTAGCTATTGCAAATATTAAATCTTTTTTATTTGACACAAAATTGTTTGCCATAGTTTGAGCTGTAGGTATATCACCTTGAGCATTTTGAAGATCTATTGTAAAGTCAACATCTTCTTTAAGCCCCTTTGATTCAAGTCCAGCTTTAAAACCTTCTAAGGATAAATCCAAAGCTGAGTGTTCAACAAACTGAAGAACTCCTATATTTGCAATTTTTTTTGATTTTGCTGCGTTATCATTGCTGCAGCCAACTAGAATAGAGGTACTAATTACAGCACCCAAAATTGATGTAAGAATTTTCTTTCCTACCATACTACCATCCTCCATATATATAATTTTTTTATAAAATTAAAGCTATCTTGAAAAAGACAACTTTTTAAACACAATATGCTACAAAACTACATTTCTTCTATACTACAAAACTACTTTTCTATTTACATCAGTAATTATTAATCTCAATAATAAATATTGATGTATTTTTGTTAGACTTATAATATATCAATTTATAATCATTGTCAATAAATAATTATTGAATTTTTTTGTTTTATTTTGAAAATATTATACAATAAATGTTTATCTATATCTCTATTTTTAATGCTAATTTAAACTAAATTATATATGTAATTCAGGAATAGACCTATGAGCAACTCCCATAATTACCTCATTTAAATGAAGTAATCCACCACTTAAAAATATGGATACACTTATATGTTCATGTGAACGTGCAATTCCTATTTTCCCTCCAACATTTAATCCATATGCCTTAGGTGCTATTTGCATAAGCACTTCTTTAGTAGCTCCTGCTACTGCTCCATCATGAAGATGGCAATCATAAATTAATCCACTTCTTTTAGCCGCAACCAAAGTTCTTTCTATTATTTTAGCTGTTGACTTAGAAAAATCACCACCTATATCTACAGCTGTAGCTAATATTTCTTTATTTTTAAAATCTTTTATTAATACCTCCTCAGATTCTCTTGTTGATATAGCCATCATAATAGATGCTTTTGCAACATCTGTACTTTTGTTTTCCATCAATTTCACACTCCGTTCAATCATAAAATTATTTTTTATGTTTCATTATATCATAATATATAATAAACATATTTACTATATAACTTTTTTAATTATTCAAAAATTACGTCTTGAATTTTACTTAATTTATAATTATGTTTTTGTTTTATTTTCTCAATCATAACCTTTACTAAATAATATATTTTCTAGTATCGCTAACACGAAAATAAATATAAACAAAAAAAGTTGTAAGCAAATCTAATTCACTTACAACTTAAAATCCTTATACTTAAAAATTTATTATTAATAAACTAATTGCCTTTTATATTTATATTAATTACTTTCACAAAGCTCAATATCATCTCTCTTATTAAATTCTCCTGACCATTCAAAGGCTTTCTTAGCAATAATTACTGCAATTACTTCATTGATTACTGCTGCTGCTGCTATTGTACCTTGCACAATTTTTGCACATTCTGGAGCTGGACCTGCTAAAGTTGAAACTGCTATTCCTGTAAATACTAATGATACTCCTGAATGTGGTAATAATGTAAATCCTAAATACTTCTTTACAGTTTGTGGTGAATTAGTAATAGATGCTCCCAAAAATGCTCCGCTATACTTTCCTATCGCTCTTGAAATAATATAAATTGCAGTAAATAAACCTGCGCCTAATATTAAATGATAATCAAGTGGTGCACCTAAATTTAATATTACTATAATCATAGATATATCTAAAATAGGACTAACTGCACTCATTACTTCCTTTAATCTCTCTTCTGAAATCATATTAGCAAATGTAGCTGAAAAAGCCATTCCGATTAACATAAAGTTTAATACTGGCTTAGGTAAAATTATATTATTAAATATAAATCCTATACCTGCAGATATCAATATAGTTACTATTAAAATAAACATAGTTTTTTGTAATGTATTCTCTTTTTTAAGTAACAATCCTGCCAAGAATCCTGTAGCTACTCCAATGATGATTGGTAATAAAACAACAAATAAAACTATATATATAGGAACCTTTTGTTCCGAAATATTAGCAGATATAATTCCAATAGTTGAAAAGAAAACAACGACTCCCACCATATCATCAAGTGCTGCCATAGGAATTAGTGTTCTAGTTACAGGCCCATCTGTTTTAAACTCTCTTACAATTGATAATGCTGGTGCTGGAGCTGTTGCAAGAGCAATACCTCCAAAAATAAACGCAAGATATAATGGGATACCTGCAAAGTAAAATACAACTGCAAAAACTAAACTAACTATAAAAAATGTTCCTAAGGATTGAGTTAAAGTTGTTATTATAAGTTGTTTACCTGATTTTTTAATTTCTTTCCAAATTAACTCTGTTCCAATTAGAAGCCCTACTACACACTCTAGAATATGTATAATAATTTGATACCATTGAGCATTTAAAATAGTTTCATTTATAAGTCCTACTGCATGAGGACCAAGTATCATCCCCGTAAGTAACCATCCTAAAATAGCTGGTAGTTTTATCTTTGAAATTAATTTACCCATAAAAAAGGCAAATACAACTGCTAATGATAATTTTAATATTGAAAATACCATATTTTTATTCCTCCTTTATAATTCCATAAAGCATAATATTTAATACTTTTTCAAGCTTGATTTCATGTGATTTAATCAAACCATTAAGCTCACAGTCCTCATATGTTTTACTTTCAAAATATCCATTGAACATTTCTTGAAAAATCAAAAAATATTCTATTGCTTCTTCCTCTGTTATACCTTCTCTTAGCGTTATTTTACTTAAAGCAAATCTATAATTAATTATATTAAGATTATCAAAATTCTCCCTTAGAATTTTAATTTCTTTTTTTAAATGCATAGGTGGCTGTAAAACTGCATTAAAAAATATATGACTTAAATAAATATTCTCTCTAAAAAACCGATATCTTAAATCTAAATATTTTTGCATAATATTCTGAAAATCATTTTTATCAGACTCTTCACTTTGAATATAACTTACAAATTCATCGAAACAATACTTTACGCAACTTAAAAATAAATCATCTTTATTTTTATAATAATGATAGATAAGTCCTTTTGAAATATTATTATCATTGCAAATATTGTTTAAAGATGCATTTTCATAATTTTTAGTTCCAAATTCTACAATAGCTGCATTTAATATTTTATCTTTGCTAATTTTATTTTTTTCTTTTTGCTTCATTTCCTTTCCTCCAAACAAATACAGACCATATGGTCTATTTTTATTCTAACAAAAACAAACCATATGGTCAACAATTTAAATGTTATTATTTTGTAAATAGTAAACTAAAAATCCAAATCATCTAATTTTTGCCAATATTCATAATGTATTATTTCTTCTATATTCTTTCTTGGACGAGGCTTAGGAATTTCATCTGCATATCCAACAGGGATAACAGCTACTACATATTTATCCTCTGGTATATTTAATATTGGTCTAATTTCATCTTGAGTAAACCAAGCAACCCAGCACGTACCTAATCCTAACCTTTCAGCCTCAAGTACCATATGCTCTATTGCAATTGAAACATCTCTTATTACAATTTTAAGCTCTGGTTGTGGACTACTCTCATTAAGAGATATCTCTATATCCTCTTCTATTCTTTCACGTATATCTGCAACACACACAATATGAATTGGTGCAGTATTCATCCATTTTTGATCATGAGATACTTTTGATATTTTTTCCTTAGTTGATTCTGATTTAACTATAATGAAATGCCAAGGCTGTTTATTCCTACCTGATGGAGCAAGTCTTGCACTTTCAATTAATTTAATAATTTTCTCATCTTCTACAGGTTTATTACTATATTTTCTTACACTTCTACGAGTTTCAATTTCTTTAATCATATAAACTCCCCCTAAATTTATCTAACTCTATTATTTAATATATTGTTTGTACTTTAATGCTTAAGATCAACTTTCATAAATTTTATTTAAATTATTTAATTCTTCTTTAATCTTTTCACGAATCCATAAAGGTTCTACAACTTCCATGCTTCTAAAAAACCTAAATGCAAGAGATATATAAAAATCTGGTTTCATGGTTTTTATATCTATAATATAACTATCTTTTTCTTCAATAATTTCACCATATTTAAAAAATACATAGTCTTTTATATCAGGATATAGTTCTTTCTTTATTTTTAATTTTATAAGTACACTTTCCTTGTTTCTATATGCGCTTTTAAAACAACTTGTACTATAGTAATTTTCCATATTAGAATCTTTAGTATCCTCAAACACTTCATCTAATAATGAAATACTCTTTATTCTTTCAATATTTAAGCGTATTTTTGAATTACTTAATTCTGAAAATGCAACAATATACCATATTCCATCCTCAAAAACTATGCCATAAGCTCTTATTATATGCTCCACTAAATTAGATTTAGCATCTTCATTATAAATTGCTTTCATTTTCAAATTATTTTTAAGAGCTTTTTTTACAATATCAAAAACATAAGCATTTTCTATATTTATATCATTATATTTTAAATCAAAAATTATTTTATTTTGAATATCCTCAAAATCTTTTTTTAAACATTTAGGAACTATATTTTCTATTTTTAAAAATGCAGAGTTTATAAAAGCTGAATAGCCTGGAATATTAACTGTATCAATAATTTTTTTAGATAAAAGTAAAGAAAAAACTTCATCTTCGTTAAACATAATTGGAGGTATAAAATAATTTTCTAATATTTCATATCCCCCTTCACTTCCAGTATAAGATATTATTGGTATATTCATTTCACTTAAAGCTTGAATATCTCTGTAAATCGTTCTAATATCTACCTCGAAAGTATCCGCTAACTCTTTAGCAATCATTTTCTTATTCTTTTTTAATGCTAAAATAATAGCCATTAGCCTTTCTATTTTCTGCATAACATATTACCATATATAAAAATATATTTTATATCTCTCATATTAATTTTCCTCATATTTCTCCACTTCTTTTCTTCATAAAAATTTTCTTATTCTTATCTTTTGATATATATTAAATTACATCTATAGAAAAACCCCCTTATATTTTTTATTTCTATCTCATACAAGAATTGTATCTTTTAATTAATTTTAAAGTAATAATATCATATAAATACTGACATAGACCTGTCAGTATTTATAATTCAATAATTTTAATATATCATCTTCAAAATCATATAGACAAAAATAAATTCCGTGATCTTTCTAGATGCAATAAACATACTTTTACTGGTGTTAATTCTATTCATTACTATCCTTCATCTTTAATCTTTAACTTATCTTCTATTTTTAATTTCTTAGAATTATATAAAATATCTTTTATTTTTTTCTATATATTATATAATATTAACATGATATATTTGGGAAGGATTTGGTTTTTATGAATAATACATTAACAGAAGAAAATATAAAAAAGTTAAGAGAAGAATTAGAATATAGAATGACTGTAAAAAGAGCAGAAATTGCAAAAGAAAAGGCAATAGCCGCTGCACATGGTGATAGATCTGAAAATGCAGAATATAAAGAAGCTTGTGCAAATTACAGAGAAAACGATAATAGAATTCAATATTTGCTAACTATGATTTCAACAGCAACTGTTGTAGATGATAAAGATATAGATAAATCAGTATTAGGTATTAATAGTAAAGCTAAAATCAGATTTGTAGAAGACGACTTCGAAGATGTATTAACATTAGTAACTGTTATGGATTCAGATCCTGAAAATATGTTTATAAGCATTGAATCAGATTTAGGAAAAGCATTAATAGGCAAAAAAGCTCATGATATAGTTGAGGTTAATGCTCCTGAAGATAAATATACAATAGAAGTATTAGAGATATTATAATAAAAAATATTTTACTTAAAAAATCCACGATAATTTATCGTGGATTTTATTTATGCACACTCTAATAGCTTTACTAAATTCTTCAAATACAATATCCCTAATTCCTATAAACTCTTCTTCTGAATACATATTTTTTCTGATAGCTTAATTATTCTTGCTATATTATTAGCTGAAATTTCTAAATTATTTTTCCCATTCTTTAATGCTTCTTCAATAGTAGCTACTTCAGACATTATTCCTATAACTGAATCTATTCCTAAATCGTATAATTCCTCGATATCTGAACCAACTTTACCAGCAAAGGCAATTACAGGAATATCATATTTCTTAGCTATATTGGCAACTCCAATTAGTGTTTTACCAAACTTAGTTTGAAAATCTATACTTCCTTCTCCTGTAAAAACAAAATCTGCATCCTTTATCTTTTCCTCTAACTTTGAATACTTAATCACAAGATCTATTCCGCTTCTAAGTTTCCCATTACAAAAACCTACAAGAGTTGCTCCAAGGCCTCCTGCTGCCCCAGCTCCCTCTATATTATCTATTTCTTTACTTAATTCTTTTCTAACTATATTTCCATAATGCTTTAAATTTTTATCTAAAATTTCTATAGTCTCTTTACTGGCTCCTTTTTGAGGTCCAAATACATAACTCGCTCCATCTTTCCCAGTTAGGGGATTTTTTACATCACAAGCTACCTCTATCTCTATTTCTAAAATTCTCTTATCAAAATTACTTAAATCTATGGTTTCTAAATCTTTTAAAGCTCCTCCGCCAAATTTAAGCTCATTTCTATTCTTATCTTTTAAACTTACTCCCAAAGCTTGAAGCATCCCTGCTCCACCATCATTTGTAGCGCTTCCACCTAATCCTATAACCAGCCTCTTTGCTCCAATATCTAACGCTGATTTTATTAGTTCTCCTGTACCATAAGTAGTTGTAACTAATGGATCTCTTTCATCTCTTTTAACTAAATTAAGTCCACTTGCTTCTGCCATTTCTATTACTGCTGTTACACCATCTCCCAAGACACCAAATTTTGCTTCTATTTTATTTCCTAATGGTGCTGTAACTTCTACAGTATATAATTTACCTTCCGTAGCATCAACTAAAGATTCCATCGTTCCTTCTCCACCATCCGCCATAGGTACATGAACACATTCAACATCTTTAAATACTTCTTTTATTCCCTTTTCCATAGCAAAACAAGCTTCCTTTGCTGTCATGCTTTCCTTAAATGAATCTGGTGCTAATATAATTTTTTTAATTCCCATATAAGTTCACTCCTATGTAGTTAGTAGATTTCAAAATATATCAATATCTTATTTTAATTTACTTTATCCATAAGAATTCATACGGTTTTAATTCTATGTTACTACTTATTTCTCTACCTGTAATTATATCTTTACCAGAAATAATTGAATTTACTTTTGATATTTTAGAATCTATATTTACTATAAAAGTTATTTTCTCCTTTGTGTATTCATTAAATCTTTCTAAAGCAAATATATTTTCTCCTAGATTTAAAACCTTTTGAGACGCAAATGGTGAAAATGCAGAATGTTCTTTTCTTATTTTAATTAATTCCTTTATTCTATTAAATATCTTTTTTCTTCTTTCATCTAACTTTAATTCAGTAGATATTCTTGAGAACTCAAGTCTTTCTCTATTAATCCTTCTATTTATTCCTGACTCTTCTAAGCCCTTATAGTCATTTTTTGAACCTAATAGTGAGTGATAGTATATTGCTGGTACTCCTACACAAGATAATAATATAGAATTTGAAGCAACTATCTTATTAATTTGAATTTCTAATTCAATATCCTCTTCTAAATTTATAATAGCATCATTATAATTTATATTAAGCTCATATACAGACTTACTTCCATCAGTATTATTCTTATAAGAAACCTTACCACCATTTTTAATAACCTTGTCTACTAAAAGTTGCTTTTCTTCGTCAGATAATATACCTTCTGTTGGTCTCATTCCTATGCCATCATGACTTGATAGAAAATTAAAGTATGTGGCCGTGTTAGATACCTTATCTATAGTTTTAGCCCACTCATTTAACTTTTTAGAGTTATGAGTTGTAAGAGTATGTAAAACTAATGGTGGTAAAGCAAATTGATACACCATATTAGCTTCGTTAGTTGTATCACCAAAATAACTTATATTCTCTTTATGAGGTACGTTAGTTTCTGTTATTATTTGAGTATTTGGCTTAAAATAATCTAAAAGCATTCTCCAAATCTCAATAATGGCATGAGTTTGTGGAAGGTGCATGCAACTTGTACCTGATTCCTTCCATAAAAAGCCTATAGCATCTAATCTTATTGATGTGGCACCATTTTGGGCATAGTTTAATAATATATCTGTCATTTCTAAAAAAACTGGGAAATGTCCAAAATTAACATCAATTTGATCTTCACTAAATGTTGTCCAAGCTGTCTTTAATCCACTTTCACCCTTATACTCATGAAATAATGGTGATGTTCTAGGCCTTACTACATTCTTACTATCAAAGTTATTATCATCTTTTATGAAATAATTTTTATATTTTTCTTCATCATTTAAGTATCCCTTAAACCAGCTACTAGATTTAGAAATATGATTAGCTACAAAGTCATACATCAATCTATAATCTTTAGATAAATTTTTTATATCTTCCCAATCTCCTAAATCCTTATTTATTTCCATATAATTAACTACAGAAAATCCATCATCAGAAGTATAAGTAAACATTGGAAGTATATGCACATCAGTTATAGTATCTTCTATATTTTCCTTTAAAAACTTATTTAAAGTTCTTATTGTTGGTACTCCCTCTTCATAAATACTATCTCCATAAGTTATTAAATATACATTTTTTTCAGAAATAGCTTCTGGTATTATAAAACTTACTTTCTCCCACTTATTTATTAGCTTTTCAATTTCCACTTCAAATTCTTCTTTATAATCTGAATTATATACAAATCTTATTTTTTCAACTATAGATTTAATTAGTTCTAGTTTATTCATAAAAACCTCCAGATTTTATAATCTTACCTTTATAGTTACATACCCTCTAGGCTTGATTTTAATTTTTCCTGTAATCTCCTCAATTTCTCTTTCATAAAGATTAGTTAATGTTAATTTTTTAAAATCTCCCATTAAACCAATACTCTCCTCTTTATCACTAGGATTAAATAGTCTTAATATATATCCATCTTTTTCATAAGATTCTTTAAATACACTTTGTATTACATTACAATTATCTATTTTAATTAAAGAATATTCCTCTTTATTAACTTCATAATTTAATGGAATTTCAAATCTTTCCAATCTCTCTTCAAAAAGGTTTAAGCTTTGCTTTTGATAAGTTGTGTATCTTTCAATATACTTATCTGCTAGCTTAAATAATTCTTCTTCTGGTGAATCTATCATTGCTATTGCATACTCGAAATTCATTTCCTTAATTAGTTGTGCATCTTCAGTGTAAACAACCTTATTATTTATTCCTGAAGCTCTTCCTGGTCTCCATAGAAGATTATCTTTTCCAAGTACTCCAACACTTCTAAATAGTGTTAGTGCTATCTTTGAATCATCTAAAATTTCAAATTCTTTAATTCCCTTAGCAATAACTCCATAAATATTATTTTCATTCTTTAATGCAACTATATTTTCTAAGGCATATATAGGTACTGGAGCTTCTGCAAAGCCTTTTTCTCTCCATGTATTAAAATATGTGTTTATATTATTTCTCTCAACAAAGGAAAATCCTTCATCACTTAAAGATTTTGTACTGTTTACGTTACTATTTAATATAACTCTTACCCTATGATCCTTAACATTATTATCTATACTGTGTTTTATTCTTATAAATGATTCATTACTTCTAAGCTCTATTTCTGTATTTACAATTACCTCTTCAGCTTTTAAGTTAAATCCTTCATGCTGAATAAACATCTTATTTATGTTTTTAGATTTTTTAACACCTAAAAATATAGCTTTTAATAGAAGTGTTTTTTCATTACTTTCTGCTGGTGAATAATCATAAGAATCACCACAATCTTCAGTATCCTCAAAGTAGAACATATTTTTAATTTCTTCTTTAGTTTTCTTATTAACTAATATAACATTATTATCCTGAACCACTATTTTAAAGCTCTTATTTTCTATTTTATTTTCTTTAATAGATTCTAGAATATTTTCTTTATTTATTGTTCCATCATTAACTACTATAGTCTTATATCCTATAGCTAAAAGCTCCTGATTATTTATAACTACTTCACTTCTATAGTACCCTGGAAGTTCTATCTCCTTTTCGCCCTCAGCTGTTACTACAACTTGTTTTCCCCCACTTAAATAATCTTGTTTTATTAAATCAAAGCTTACATTGCTTCCATCTAAATTTTCTAATATAAAGTTTTTTTCTTTAGTGAATATTACTGTTTTGATATTTTCTATTGAGTTTTGCACCTTAGTATTGAAAAGTACAAGTATATTTTCCTTTCCAACCTTATTACTAATTGCTATAGTAATTTGTTTCTTTATTATGTTTATTAACCCTGAACAAATTCTATTTACCTTCTCTAATCTATTTAAAATTTCTCTATTTGTATCATCAGAATTACATCCACCTATACTATCATGAGCATGTACATCAAATAATAATTTCCACATCATATCTATCCAGGATGTTGGATATTTTAAACCTAGAGATTTTCCTATAACAGCAAGTGGCTCTAAAATATAAAGTATCTTGTTTTCCACGTCATAATTAGCTTTTTTAATATCATATCTTTGAGATTTTATAGTATTATGGATTCTTGATTTTTGACAAGCTATTAATTCTCCTCTTATTTCATTTTCAAAATCAGCATTCCAAGTATCCGCCATAAAATTTTCATAGTTAGATAATATGAATTCATACTTATCTTGTTTTTCATTAAGTTCTTTCACAACCTTTGGAAAGTGCTCTCTAATAAGAACTTGATCTCCACCAGCTGGTAATAAAAGATTATCTGAATCCTTATTTAAATCCTCTAGTTTTTTAAGCATAGGCATAAGCTTTTCTTCTATATACTCTTTATCTGATGATAAAAATTTTCCTGGTCCATATCCTAAGAAAATATTGTTTGCCTTTACAGTCTCTCCATCAGGTGAAGTCCATTTAAAATTCAAATTTCCCTTTAACTCATCAGTGTACACCCCTCTTTGAAGTACACTATTTTCTATATCAAACCCTTTAAAAATTGAAGGTAAATATTGATTTTGCCCAAAAATATCAGGTAAATATCCTACCTTCATAGAATGACCTAACTTATTTCCTAATCTTGTTCCATATAGTAAATTTCTTATTATAGACTCCTTATTTACTAATAAACTATCAGTTTGAGTATACCAAGGCCCTACAAAGATTCTTCTTTCTTTTATTAATTTTTCTAACTTTTCCCTATCTTCTGGATAAATTTTTAAATATTCATCAACAATTGAAAGCTGAGCATCAAATGTATATGAATTAAATTCTGAATTTTTTTCTAATACATCCATAAGATATGACATATTTTGACTTAGTAGTAGGTTTGAATCCTCTATTGTAAAGTACCACTCCCTATCCCAATGTGAATGTGGTACTACATATACCTTTTTTCTTCTACTCATTCTTATCCTCCTAATTTTACTTCCTAGTGAAAGAACTAAAAACTATAAATATAGCTTTTAGTTCATAATTGATTATTACATTATGTTCTTCTCTTCTTTTTTAATTAAGTAATATCTTATAAAGATATTTGCCAAAGCTATAAATAATGTTCCTACTAGTAGCCCTACTATATAAGCCCATAAGTTCTCCACTAAAGGCCATCCCCATATTGCTGGTAATGGATTCCACTGAACTGCACCTAAAGCAACAGCAGTACATGATCCAAATATTGCACCAAGCATATTAATTGGAATAGTTATTAATGGGTTCTTTAACATAAATGGTATAGCTCCCTCACTTACTGCTATAAGTCCTAACATAATTGATGTACTACCAACAACTCTTAAACTTTCATCAAATACTCTTCTCTTAACGACAAATTTATCTAAAACTGTTGCAAGGCCCAATCCTATTGGAGGTATTATTATAGATAATACTCTTCCTGTTAGAGGGAATATGGCATCTGCTGCTAGTCCCATAGCTATAGCTCCAGCTGCCTTATTTACTGGCCCTCCAAGGTCAAACGCTGTACAAGCTGCTATTACAGATGTTAATAGTAACGTACTTCCTGTATCAAAAGAAGCTATTAAATTTGATAACCAACCATTTATTCCTCCAAAAATTGGATCTATAAGATAAAAATTCAGTATAAATATAGTTAATACTGATATACCAGGTAATAAAAACATTGGTTTCATTGCTTGAAGATTTTTTGGTAATTTAATCTTCTCATTTAAGAATTTACTTAAATAACCTGCAACTAGACCTAATACTAAAGCACCTAAGAATCCTGAAGGTATTCCACCCTTAACTCCCCAGAATGTATAATGTAATCCACCGGCAAAAGCACCTCCTATGAACCCTGGTACAAGACCTGGTCTATCTGCTATTGAATAAGAAACATAAGCTGCAAATACTGGATATATAAACTTAAATATTAATCCACCAAACTTATCTAAATAATGTAAGAATACATACAATTGATTTGAGCTTTCTCCAAACTGCCCTAAGTTATCTATTTGACCTATTCCCATGGCCCAAAGCTTTGCTATTCCCATCATAAGGCCTGCTGCAACTATAACTGGAATCATATAAGAAATACCAGTCATTACAGCTTCCATCATTTCAGATAAAATTCCTTTTTTCTTTTCATTATCTTTTGATGTGTCTGCTACTTCTCCTCCATCTACTTTTCCTTCTGGATTTTCTAAAACTCTATTTATTAAAGCCTTAGCATCCTTTAATGGTTCAGCAACTTTTACTTTAACAAAATTTTTGCCATTATATCTTTCAATATTTTTAACAGCTATATCACATGCAAATATTACTCCATCAGCATTTTTTATATCTTCTTTGCTATGCTTATCTTCTATTCCGTTAGCCCCTTGCTTTTCAACAAGTATTCTAACTCCCATCTCTCTTCCTGCCTTTTCTAATGCTTCAGCAGACATATATGTGTGAGCAATTCCTGTAGCACAAGCTGTAACAGCTAAAACCGTCTTATTATATTCTTTAACTTCACTATTTTCCTTCTTATAATTTAAGGCTTCAATAAATTCTTTACTATTTTTAGCCTTTTTTAAATTAGTTGTGAAATCTTCATACATTAAAGCCGATGATAATTCAGCTAATAATTTTAAGTGAGTTGATCCTTCTTCAGCTTTTGGAATAGCTAATAAAAATACTAAATCAACATTATTGTCATCAGTAACACTTTCCCAATCCATTATAGGCTTTTCTAATCTTGCCACTGCAAAAGCTGCTTTTTTTACTGTGGTTGACTTACCATGTGGAATTGCAACTCCTCTTTCAAGCCCTGTTGGAGAATGTGCTTCTCTTTCCATAACCGCTTGTAAAAATTCTTCTTTTGATGAAATTATATTATCATCATAAAGTCTTTCTACTAATTTTTTTATTACTTCTTTTTTATTTGAACATTTTTGATTTAAAAGAATAAGATTATTATTGGTCATCTTTTTTAAATCCATCTTCATTCTCTCCTTTTTAATTTTAATGTACATCGCTTTATATCTTTTGCAATCTTTTACAAGCCTATTATTACATACTTATATAAACTTTTGTTATACAATGAAAGTATAATTTTACTTTTTTATATCTAAATGTGTATAATGATTTTAAATATACAATTTTTTTATTTGGAGGTTATATCTATGAGTACTCTTGTTAATTACTTCTCTGATAAGCTAAATAATTTAACTTATGCTGAAAAACATATTTTTTATTATATTGACTCAAACTTAGAAAAATCAAAAAAAGAATCTTTAACTAAAATGGCAGATGAAAACAATGTAAGTACAACTACAATTATTAGAATGTGTAGTAAACTAGGCTTATCAGGCTTTTCAGAGCTTAAATACATATTAAAAACTATTAATATAGATACCAATCCTCATATAGATAACTATATAGAAGCTATCAAAAATAATATAAATCTTTCACTAGATAAACTCTCTATTAATAACATAAATAGATTAGTAAATATGATAAAAGAAGCTAAGAAAATAATTATAGTTTCTGTTGGACTTTCTAAACCCATGGGAGAATACTTCTCTAAACTACTAATGCAAGCTAATAAAAGTAGCTTTTATATATACGAATCTCACATAATTGATCTTCTAGATAAAAGTTCAACTCATGATGATTTAATTATATTTATATCTAATAGTGGAGAAACTCATACATTAACCAATATAGCTGAAAAGTTAAGCTATAGAAATTTTAAAACTGCTGCTATAGTTAATACTCCTGATTCTTCCTTATCTAAACTTGTAGATACTTCTATAAACACTTATTCTGAAAAAAGTAATTTATATGGTTATGATATAACAGCAAGATCTACTCTTTTAATTATTCTTGACGTTATTTTCGCTTATTATATTAACAATACAATAAAAAAATAGCCCGTCTTAATCTATGACAGGCTATTTTACTTTCTCATATGGATCTTTATCTAAATTTTCTTCTATTATTATAAAAGACTCTAATTTATATATTAATCTTATTTTGATCTTATAATAAATACATAAGACATTTTACTATCTCAGCAATAGAAATTCCATTATATAAAAATATATATTATAGCGATATATATTTAAGGTATATGTCTTAAAATATAATATCTAAGACATATACCTCTTAAAAATATAATTTTACTATTTATAAATATTAATCATCGGAATATTATTTAGTACTACTCTTCATCTTCCCATCTTAAGGATCTCTTAACAGCTTTTTTCCATCCTTTATAATACTTATCTACTTGCTCTTTATCAAGCTTTGCATCAAATTCATCAGCCATATGCCAGAATTTCTTAACTTCTTCTTTATCCTTCCAGAATCCTACTGCAAGACCTGCTAAATAAGCCGCTCCTAATGCTGTTGTTTCTGATATTATAGGCCTTACAACCTTTTTACCTAATAAATCTGCTTGGAATTGCATTAAGAATTTATTTCTACTTGCTCCTCCATCTACTTTTATACTCTTAAGATCTGATCCAACATCCTCTTTCATAGCATCTATAAGATCTCTTGTTTGATATGCTATGGACTCAAGAGCAGCTCTCATAAGATGATTTCTATTAGTTCCTCTTGTTATTCCAAATATTGCTCCCCTAGCATACATGTCCCAATGAGGTGCTCCAAGTCCAACAAAAGCTGGTACTATATACACTCCACCATTGTCATCAACCTTAGATGCAAAATATTCAGTATCTACTGAATCATTTACTATTTTTAGCTCATCTCTAAGCCATTGAATAACAGCTCCTCCTACAAATACAGATCCCTCTAAAGCATATTGAACCTTTCCATCAAGACCTATAGCTATAGTCGTTAAAAGACCATTTTTACTTTCTACCATTTCTTCGCCTGTATTCATTAACAAGAAGCATCCTGTCCCATAGGTATTCTTAGCTTCACCCTTTTCAAAACAAGTTTGACCAAATAAAGCAGCTTGTTGATCTCCTGCCATACCAGCTATAGGAACTCTTACTCCACCTTTTCCTCCAAGGTTTGTATCACCATAAACTTCAGAACAATTTCTAACTTCTGGTAACATTGACTTTGGTATATTTAATTCCTCTAAAATTTTGTCATCCCATTTTAATTCTTTTATATTATAAAGCATAGTTCTTGATGCATTAGTATAATCAGTAACATGAACTTTACCATTAGTTAACTTCCATACAAGCCATGTATCTACAGTTCCAAATAAAAGTTCTCCTCTGTCTGCCTTTTCTCTTGCACCTTCTACATTATCTAGTATCCATTTTATTTTAGTTCCTGAAAAATAAGCGTCTACAACTAATCCAGTATTTTTCTTAATATAATCTTCCCATCCATTAGCTTTTAGATTATCACATATATCTGCTGTTCTTCTACATTGCCATACAATTGCATTATAAACAGGTCTTCCTGTGCTTTTTTCCCAAACAATAGTAGTTTCTCTTTGATTTGTTATACCTATAGCTGCTACTTCATCTTGAGTAATATTAGTTTTAGCTATAACTTCCTGAAGTACTCCATATTGAGTAGCCCATATTTCCATTGGATCATGCTCAACCCATCCTTCTTTAGGATATATTTGAGTAAATTCTTTCTGGCTTATTCCTACTATATTTTGTTCCTTATCAAATACAATTGCTCTTGAACTTGTTGTTCCTTGATCTAGTGCTATAATATACTTTCCCATAGTTATCTCTCCCTCATTTTTCAATTTCAAATTTATAATTTAATAATTAAATCAAATACTAAACTTCCAAAAACTCCTCCAAGTATAGGTGCTATAACTGGTATTAAAGAATAGCTCCAATCTGAATCAACTTTATTCTTCATAGGTAGTATAGCATGTACTATTCTTGGTCCTAAGTCTCTAGCTGGATTTATTGCATATCCTGTTGTACCTCCAAGAGACAATCCTATACCCCATACTAAAATACCTACCAAAAATGATCCCATAATTCCTACTGTTCCTATTATTTCTCCTCCTGAACCTTGGAAGGTAGTTTTAAAGACTTCACTATAAGTTATTCCTCTTATACCTAATAATAATATAAAGGTTCCAGTAAATTCACCTACAAAATTATAAAATTTATTTTTTATAGCTGGTGCTGTGCAAAATGTTGCTCTTATGTCTTCTCCATTTGAAGTTTCATCATAATGTTGCTTATAGTTAATATAAACAATAAACATCCCAACCATGGCTCCTAACATCTGGCTTATTATATACATTGGTACTTTTCCCCAAGCAAATAATCCTGATGAAGCTAGTCCAATAGTTACTGCTGGATTTAGATGAGCACCACTCATCCATCCTGTAATATATGCTGCTACTGCTACAGCAAACCCCCATCCTGCTGTTATTACAATCCATCCTGAAGAATTTCCCTTTGTTTTCTTTAGTACTACATTGGCAACAACCCCATTACCTAGTAGAATTAAAATAAGTGTACCTAAGAACTCTGCTAAATATGCTTGCATTTTGCTCTCCCCTTTTATTAAAAATTATTATTTTAAGAAAAAAAACCACATAAAATTGCATGAGCAATCTTATGTAGCTTTTTCTCTTATTCTCTCTTTTCTACATAGACCATATTTCTTTTTTAGTTGTAGATATACATGTCGCACCACACTTTAAGGCTTCCATTACATCTTCCTTATCTGAAATTAATCCCCCTGCTATTAATGGCTTATTAAGACTTAAAGAAAGTTCCTTAATTATTTTGAAAAGTAATCCTGGAAGAATCTCTACAGCATCACACTCATCTACTAAATGATTTTTTATATTTTCTTTAGACAAACTATCTATCATAAATACTCTTTGAACGGCTATAAGTCCAAGTCTCTTAGCTGATCTTATTACTTGAGGCTTTGTACTTATTATCCCTTGGAATTTTGTGTTTTCAATTAAGAATCTCAAAGATACTTCTTTACTTGAAATCCCCTCTATTAAGTCTATATGAATAACACCTATTTTATTACTATTAAATATTTTTTCACTTATATTTTTAATATTTAATATGTTTCCGAATAAAACGAAAATAACTTGTATATCACTCTCTAAAGCTAACTCTAATTCTTTTTCATCTTTTACTGCTGCGACTATAGGATTGTCCTCTAAAACTCTTTTAAAATTACTCATTTTATTCCTCTATCCCTCTATTTTTTGTAATCATTTACAGTACGATATTATTCTATCACGTCATATATTCAATTGTCAATATATCCCTATTTCTATATATTTGTTTATTATTTCACAAAAATGGTTATATCAAAAAATAATATATTAATTTAAATTAAATCCCTCCTGATAGTAAGCTCTATTTGTCTTATAAATTATGACTTGACTCATAAATGATTAGGATAAAATTTTAACAAATTTTAGAGATTTTCTTAAAATATTAATTATAAAAAATAATAAATTAATAAAAAAATTTTGCTAACCTATTTATACTGTAAACAAAAGGGATATTTTCAGCTATAAAAATATCCCTTTTGTCTAATCATTATTAAATTTTGTATTATAAATTAAGAACTTTACTTATTAAGCTACTATATAATCACTATAAATTATTACTCCAAAAGTAAAATTGAATCTTCAGGTATTTTTAAATATAAATTTTCTTTATTTTTTTTATTATCCCATTCCTCTTTCTTAACTTTATACAATATAACACTGTTATCACTTTTTTCATTAATATTTTTATTTTCAAACATTATGTTATATTCAAATACGTTTTCTACTATCTTAATTATTTTACATTCTAGAACATTTTTTTCATCCTGTGTGTTAACATCATCAATGATTTTAAAGTTGTGAGCTCTAACTCCAACATAATTTATATTTTCAGGTACTATTTTTTCTGTTTCTAAGATGATATTCCAATCAGTAGCATAAACCCTATTTGAAGAAAGAATTTGGCATTTTGAAATATTTTTGCAGCCTGTAAGTATTGCTGCTTCAAACAATTTTGGTTCTTTAAAAATCTCCTTAGTGTTTCCTAATAAAATTGAATTACCTTTGTCAATAATAGCAATATTTTTACAAAACTTATATACTTCTTCCCTGCTATGAGTAACCATTAAAACTTCTCCATTATACAATTTTAGCAGTTCTAAAACCTCAGTCTGAAGTTGCTCTTTTAAATATGAATCTAATGCAGAAAATGGTTCATCAAGCATCAATATATCTGGTTTATATATAATACACCTAGCCATAGCAACTCTTTGTTGCTGACCTCCAGAAAGTTGACTTGGGTATTTCTTTTCTAATCCTTGCAAATGAAATGATTTTATAATTTCATTTACCTTCTTTTCTTTTTCCCTTTTTGAATCTAATAGTGCTATTCCAATATTTTCTTCTACAGTCATGTTCGGAAACAAAGCATAATTTTGAAACAAATATCCTATATTTCTTTCTTGAGGCTTAAGATTAATTTTTTTCTCAGAATCAAATAATACTTTTCCATTAAGTACAATACGTCCTTCATCAGGAGTTTCAATTCCAGCAATACATTTAAGAGTCATACTTTTTCCACTGCCAGAAGCACCTAAAATTCCAAGATACTCTCCATTTGTTTCAAAAGAAACCTCAAGAGAAAAACCTTTTAACTTTTTCTTTATATCAACAAACAAACTCATTAAATTCTTCCTTACTTCAAATATTTTCTTTCTCTTAGAGTAAAATAATTTGTTAAAACAACAACTATAAATGATATTATGGTAACAATTAGAACATAGTCAAAAGCAACCCCCATATTCCCTGCTGATACTTCTGCATAAATTGCTAAAGGTAGGGTCCTTGTCTTATTTGCTATGTTCCCTGCAATCATTGCTGTAGCTCCAAATTCTCCAAGCCCTCTTGCAAAGGCTAGTATGCCCCCTGAAGCAACTCCAGGTAATGCAAGTGGCATCATTATACGCCAAAAAATTTTTTTCTCTGACATTCCTAATGTTCTTGCAGCCATTATTAAGTTTTGATCAACTTGTTCAAATGCACCTCTTGCTGAACGATACATAAGTGGAAAAGATATTACTACAGAGGCTATTACAGTGGCTGCCCAAGAAAAAACTATTTTTACCCCTAAAAAATCTAACAAGAACTTACCTATTGGCCTATTTACACCAAATATAATCAAAAGGAAAAATCCCATTACTGTTGGTGGCAAAACTAATGGTAATGTTAATATACCATCTAAAATCATTTTTATTTTTTCGGACTTTATCTTTACAATAAATATTGCTACAAAAAGTCCTAACAAAAATGTTAAGACCATTGATGCGGTTGCAGTTTTTAAAGAAATTATTATTGGTGATATATCCATTATATTCTCCTATTTATTAGCTGAAAATCCATAAGATTCGAATACTTTGATTGCTTCATCAGATTTCAAAAATTCTGTGAACTTCTTTACTGATTCTTGATTTTTAGTACTCTTCACTATACCTACTGGATAAATTACTTTAGAAACACTTCTTTCTTTAGCTTCTGTAACAACTTCTACTTTACTATTTGAAGCTGCATCTGTTGAATATACAACTCCAGCATCAGCACTAGCTTCAGCAACCCAATTTAAAACTTCTGTAACATTTGTCCCAAGGCTTGCCTTTGAAGAAACTTGATCCCAAATTTTAAGGTTTTCAAATAATTGTTTTGAATATTGTCCAACTGGTACACTTTCTGGATCTCCAATAGCAATTTTTTCAGACTTTAATATATCTTCAAAAGTTTTTATATCTTTATTACTACCTTTTGGAACAATAAGCACAATTTTATTTTGAAGAAGTTCAACAATAGAGCTCTCATCAACTAAACCTTTTTTATTTAATTCATTCATTTGCTTCATTGCTGCTGACATAAAAACATCTATTTCTGCACCTTCTTCAATTTGACTTTGTAACTTTCCTGAACTATCGTAAGTTCCTTGGACCTTAATATTAGGATTTTTTTCTTTAAACATTGGTATTAATTTATCTTCCATACAATTTTTTAAACTTGCTGCAGCTGCAACAGTTATAGTTGTTTCTTTAGTTTGACTATCCTTTACATTTTCTGTAGCTTTATTTTTGCTACACCCAACAGCAAAAAATACTAAACAGCACATACTTAAAATTAAACTTATTCTTTTTTTCATTCTCTATACCCCCATTTATTAAATAATTATAAGTTTAGAAATGTAAAGTTGTTTTAATCTTGATAAAACACAACAAAACCGAACTAAACATAACTAAAATGAATAATTTAAATTATAATGTAAACATTTCCTTATGTCAAATTATTTTCAATTTTAGGTTTATTTACCAATTAAACTAAATTTGAAATCTATAAGATGATATTTAAAACCAAATATATAGTTCTAAAATTTAACAAAAAAGGTAACTCCTAATTGTTATATTTAAATTATTATGTTAAATTATTTTTATATTAAATAATAAAATGAAAAGGTGAATGAAATGAATGAAGATATCTTATATACACCAGATGAAATTGCTCAAAAATTAAAGATAACTAAAAGCACTGTGTACGAAATGATAAAACGTGGAGATTTAGATGCTCATCGTATGGGAAAGCATCTTCGTATATCTAACTCACAATTTGATATTTATCTTTTAAAATCTAAAGGTTATGAAAACAGCTATGAAGCAACCTTAATTCATGAAAATGAAGAAATGTTTGCATATATTAACTCAGTTAAAATTCAAGTTAATACTGAACTAGAAGGAAAAGTAAAAGTTTGTATTCATCCAGAAGATATCATACTAAGTAAAGGTACCTTTATAAGTAGTGCACGAAATGTTCATAAAGGCGTTGTAGCGGATATTATAATAGATGGAAATAGTGCAAAAGTAATTTTAAATGTTGGTATTCCTTTAGTAGCGCTAATAACAAAAAAATCCTTAAATGAAATGGGTATAGAAAAAGGAATGGAGCTTTTCGCCATTTTCAAAACTATGTCTGTAAAAGTTTATAAATAGTATTTTCCTTGTTGTCAATTAATAATTAAATACCTTATTATCAATACTAATACTTTTATAAATATCTATATAAACTTGCTCAACACTAAATCTTTTTTAATTAGCTATTGTTTTAACATAAGTTAAAATAAAAAAAGAAGAGTTGCAAAATGTTTAGTACTTAATCATTTTTTAACTCTTCATTTTTAATTTTATTTATTTTTTTCTGATAAATAAGATATTAATTCATCATAATTATTTTCAGCTAATGATTCTCTTGATTTTAAGTCTTTTATTTTATTATTTGAATTTATAATACTTTCATAATTAGATAGAGTTTCTAATATAGCAGACTTAAAAATTGGAATAACCTCTATTATTCTTTTTATTCCATATACATATTCATCATCACTAATGTTATAACACTTAAATAATCCTGAAGTTAATCTTCCATCAGAAAACATGTAAATATACCTATCTTTCATTTCATCAGATAAATCAACTTCAATTTTATGCTTATACAACCTAAATATAGTATCATTTTCTTTTATAAATATAGGGAATATAGTTGAAAAAAGTACTACTACATCCTCTTCCTTATCAACAACTCCAGTAAAATCATGTTCATTAAGCTTTGTTAAAATCTCATCTGTAAATATACAATCTTTTATTTTCTTACTCAGAGTCATTTTTAACTTTTGTTCTTTTCCCTCAATTAAAAAGTTATCAATTGAATTAAATAGTCTACTAATTTTTTTTATATTTTTTTCTGAATTATTCATACTAATACATCTCCTTAAATAATTCAATAGAAAGTCATTACACTACTTTCTTTATATAATTTAATATTATCTATATATACATTTTAGTATATTTAAAATAATTATACAAATTCATTATATAAAACTTATTTAGTAAATTAAAAATATAGTCTTATTTTTCCTCTTTAGGATATAACCTTAATAACTAAATATTTTACGATAGTTATTCACAATAAACATAAAAATATAATTTCCTAAAGAGTAAAAAAACATCATATTACTGATGTTTCTTAGTAGATGCGATGGTACTAATAGTTACCCATCGCATCATTAATTTATATTTTAAACTTATTGACATTAACCATCATCTTTTTGCTCATGTCACTTAACTCATTTAATGATTCAGCAACAACTTTAGTTGAACTAGTCATTTCCTCAGTGGACGCTGATATTTCCTCTGCAGATGCAGATACTTCCTCAGATATAGCCGAAGCCCCTTCTATTTTTTCTAATATTACATCCTTATTCTCATTTAAATCTTCAACTGAATTATTTGCAACATTAATTTTAGGTGTTATTTCATTTACTGCTACTGTTATATTCTCAAATGATTTTATAGCAGTAAATATATTTTTTTCTTGAGTTTGAAGCTCTGACTTAACTGAGTCTGTGGTTTCAACCATTAATTCTGTATCCTTTGATATTTGAGATATTATAGTGGCTATATTTATAGAAGATTCTTTGCTTTGTTCAGCAAGCTTTCTTATTTCTTCAGCAACAACTGAAAAACCACGGCCAGCCTCTCCCGCCCTTGCAGCTTCAATAGCTGCATTTAAAGCTAAAAGATTAGTTTGTTCAGAAATACTATTTATTAAATTAGTTATTTCATTTACCTTTGTTACATTTTTACCAACGCCTTGTGTTTTCAGAATTAAATCATTAAATGCTTTATTAACATTTCTAACTGATTCAATTACATTTTCCATATCATCATTACTATTATTAGCCATAGATTTTATATTAATTGTATTTACATCTACATCTTTTATTATCTTAACCATATCCCCTAACTTTGCGCTAAACTCTTGAAGTATTGCAGTGATATCAACTAAATCTGTGGCTTGATTCATAGTGCCTTTTGAGACATCGTTAATAGCTATTGAGATATTTTTACTTGAAGACAATACTTCATCCCCTGTTACTGAAAGTTTATCTGTTTGAGTATCAATACCAGTAGAACTTTCCTTTATATCATTTAATATATTAATAATTGAACCTTTCATAACATCTAAGGCTGATGACATCTTACCTATCTCATCTTGTCTATTTAAAAGCTCCTCGGAAATTTCTTTACTTAAATCTCCCTCTGATATTTCTTTTAAATGAATCATTACTCCATCAATAGGTTTACTTATAGATTTTGATATAAGCACTACGATTAATCCACCAATTATTATAAATATAATAGATACTATTGCTATACCTATATTTAAGGTACGTATTTCACTTAAAATTTCATCTGTATCTATTGTTATAGCAGTGGACCAATTTGTAAGCTTTATTGGAGCATATCCAACGTATTTTGATTCACCGTTATAAGTTTAGTCTCCATATCCTGTTTCACCAGCTACCATTTTCTTTTCTATATCTACTATAGATTGAAGAGTTAGGTCTTCTTTTATATTTTCAAAATCGTTATTTTGAGATAATACTAATTCTTTATCTTTATGTGCTATTGTTGTCCCATATTTACTTATTATAAAAGCTTGACCAGTAGAACCAATCTTAACATCACTAACGAATCTACTAAGTTCATTTCCATCTTTAACAGCTGTGATAACACCTATTACATCTTCATTGAACTTAACTGGGACAGAATATATAACTACAATTTCTCCTGATGCCTTACTAACAATTGGATCAGATACATATGATGTACCTGAAGCGGCATTTTTAAAGTAATCTCTATCACTTGCATTAAAACTAGTTCCATCTGTTCTGCTAGCAGTACCATCTAAGGTAATAAAATTCATTGCTGTATAATTTCTATTTTTAGCTATTGATTTTAAAGTAGAAACCTTATCATTAATAGATATTTTGGGGTCTTTTAAATTATTGTTCTCAGAAATTATTTCTAAAGCCTGCATTTCTGCAATAAGTCCATTTTCAATAGCCTTTGAAGCTTGAATCGAAATTTCTGGTAAAGTTTTTTGAACGGTATTTTTTAATGATATTTTTGATATTAAAGAAGAAATTAAAGAGATTCCTATGCAAATAGCAACTATTAAAGAGATAAAACTTATTAATAATTGAATTTTAATACTTTTAAAACTTACTTTTCCTACTTTCTTTTTCATCTGCCTACCCCCATTAATTTACTTTATTTAAAAGCATACCTTACTTCTATCGATATATAATCTTAAAACTTAATATTATTGATATAATAAAAATGAGTATTATCTAAAAATTCGGATAATACTCACCTTAAATTTAAAGTTAATAATAATTTCTATTAATAAGAATTTTATTGGAGGTACCTCATTACTATAAAAGTAAAATCATAATTTATTTTATAGCATGTTTAGTATATCTATTGCATTGATTCTATAACACTTTCAACAAGTGAATCCATATCTATAGCATTGTCCTCATTCATAGAGGATACAAGTGAAACTTTATCTTCTAGAATTGTCATTTCTCTCATTTCATCTAGGAACTCACTCATTAACTTACCAGACTTACATGCCCATGAACCATTTTCAATAATTGAAAAGGTTCTTTTTTGAAGGTTAAGTGCCTTCATATCCATAAGATAATTATGCATAGGTGGATAAATTCCAAGATTATAAGTTACAGAAGCTAAAACCACATGACTAACTCTAAAGGTCTCAGAAATTAGCTGAGATACATGAGTACTTGAAACATCATACATAGTTACATCTTTTATACCTCTTTCTACAAATTTAGTAGCTAAAGAGGTAGCTGCAGTTTCTGTATTACCATACATTGAAGCATATACTATCATTACTGCTTTTTCTTCTGGTTCATATCTACTCCATTTATCATACTTATCAATAAAATATCCAAGATCTGTACGCCAAACTGGACCATGTAGTGGACAAATCATTTTAATATCAAGTCCACTTGCTTTTTTTAATAATGATTGAACATGAGCTCCGTACTTTCCAACAATATTTGTATAATATCTTCTAGCGTCATCAATCCAATCACGGTCAAAGTCAACTTCGTCATTAAATAGCTTACCATCTAATGCTCCAAAGGATCCAAAAGCATCAGCTGAAAAAAGAACACCATTTGTAGTATCAAATGTAACCATAGCTTCTGGCCAATGTACCATTGGTGCAGCTACAAATGTTACTTCATGCTTTCCAAAAGATTTTGTATCGCCTTCAGTAACCTCCTCTATTCTCCCATCGATGTCAAATCCAAATTGTCTCATTAATAGAAAAGCCTTCTCAGTGCTTATAATCTTAACATTAGGATAACGTAATATTATTTCCTCAATAGAAGCTCCATGATCAGGTTCCATATGATTTATCACTAAATAATCAAGTGGCCTACCATCAAGAACTGCTTGTACATTTTCTAAAAACTGTCTACAAATTGACCAATCCACAGTATCGAATAGTACAGTTTTTTCATCTAATAGTAAATATGAGTTATATGAAACACCCCTTGAAATTGGATGAATATTTTCAAAAAGAGCTAGACGCCTATCATTACCGCCTACCCAATAAAGGTCTTCCGTTACTTTTCTAACACAAAACATAAATTACTCCTCCTTTTTGCTATAAAAACCTTAAAATTTTTGCTATAAAATTAGACCTCTATAAAATTAGATTTTTCTTCACCACAATCTGGACAAATCCACTCTTCTGGAAGAGATTCAAATAAAGTTTCTGGTGATATGTCATTTTCTATATCCCCTACTGCTGGGTCATATTCATAGCCACATCCATTACAAACATATCTCTTCCAAGTAGGAATAGTCTTTTTAGGAACATACTTTTTCATTTTCTTCATAGGAGGTGCTTCCTTTTTTGGTTCTCCATTATCTAAAGCAGCTGTTAGTAATGGCATTATTTCTAGTAAGTCTCCAACAATACCATAATCTGCGTTCTTAAATATTGGAGCATTAGGATTATTATTAATAGCAACTATCGTAGTAGCATCCTTTATCCCCTTTAAATGTTGTCCAGCACCTGATATACCACATGCTATATAAAGATTTCCATTAAATTTTTGACCTGACATTCCAACATAACGATTTAAAGGTAAATATTTTAAAGTTTCAGCTACAGGACGAGATGACCCAATTGCTGCGCCAGCTTGAATAGCTAAAGCTTTAGCAAGCTCCATATTTTTTTCTTCTCCAATTCCCTTACCTACACTAACAACACGGTCTGCCTTGGATATTGGAGTATTTATATCAATACCAACAGTAAAGTCATAACCATCTGCTTTTAATGATTCTATAAGCTTAGTAACTTTTTCTTCAGCTGTTCCATCTTTCATAATCATCTTCTTACGAGCACCAGTCACTCCACCAGATGTAGATTTTTTAGTTATAGTTTCATTTTTAGGCATTTTACCAATTATGTGAGATGCAATTACCATTCTTTGAATCTCATTTGTTCCTTCATAAATAGTACAAATTTTAGCATCACGATATGCTCTTTCTACATCCATTCCTTTAAGGTAACCAGATCCTCCAAATATTTGTAATGCATCATTTACAACCTCTAAACATATATCAGAGGCATATTGTTTAGCCATAGCAGCTTCCATAGAATAAGGTTCATGATTTTCCTTAAGTTCAGCAGCACTATATACTAAAAATCTAGCTGCTCTTAGCTTTGTTGCCATATCAGCTAACTTAAATGAAATTACTTGTTGTTGACAGATTGGTTTACCAAATTGTATTCTTTCCTTTGAATATTCTAAAGCATTTTCATAAGCTCCTTGAGCTATACCTAGAGCTTGAGCTGCAATACCTATACGACCACCATCTAATGTTTTCATAGCTATTTTAAAGCCTTGTCCTTCTTCACCTAATAAGTTTTCCTTAGGTACTTTAACATTGTTAAATATTAATTCAGCAGTTGAAGAAGAGCGAATTCCCAACTTATCATAATGATCACCAAAGGTAAATCCTTCCCATCCCTTTTCGACTATAAAGGCACTTATGCCTCTAACTCCTATGTCCGGAGTTGTTACTGCAAATACAACATAAATATCAGCTTTATCTGCATTAGTTATAAAAATCTTTCCACCATTTAAAATATAATAATCGCCTTCTAGTTCAGCAGTAGTTTCTGTTCCACCAGCATCACTTCCAGCATTAGGTTCAGTTAAACCAAAGGCACCAATTTTTTCACCTTTAGCTAAAGGATTTAAATATTTTTGCTTTTGCTCTTCATTTCCATAGGCAAAAATTGGATATATTCCTAATGAAACATGGGCTGATAGAATTACACCTGTACCTCCATCAACCCTAGAAAGCTCTTCAACTGCAATGGCATAACTAAGTGCATCTAAACCTAATCCACCATACTTCTTAGAATAAGGAGTTCCTAATACACCCATTTCTCCTAACTTTTCTATAGCCTCATCTGGGAATTTACTTTCCTTGTCCAACATAAATGCTATAGGCTTTATTTCAGTCTCTGCAAATTCTCTAATTTTCACACGAAAAGCTTCGTGCTGTTCTGTAGTCTTAAAAAACATAAACTTGCCTCCTCTTATTTAGTGTTTTATTTAATTTTTATAAATTTTTTAAAATTTATAAAATATGTAAGTCTAATATCAAAATACACTATTCTAATAATCAAGCTAAAACTTATGTTGTTATGTCCTTATGTGTTATATACTCTATACCAATTAATATCTATTATTCCAGTTTTTCTCTTTCTTAATAATTATTATTATAAAACTCTAAATATCTATTGTCAAATTTTTCTGTAAACAATTCCAGTTTTATAATTAATATTAGTGCCTACTAGATAATATTATTTATATCTAAAACTATATATTCATTTTAATCTTAATAAGAAGAACTTTTTATAATTCACTCATCAGAAAAAGTGTAGCTAATATTATAAAAATAGTTTACTTGAGAGGTACAAAAAGAAAATTTACACACATTTTTGCATAGGCTTTTACAATAATTTTAATAACAAAAAAAGTATGTTATTCATTAAAAACAACATACTTTTTACTGCAGTCAGTACTCATCACTTTTGTATCCTCAAACCAGCACTTTACAAAGTCAACATCACTTAAAATAATTTATTCCAATAGCATCTCTAACCTCATCTAAAGTATTTGAAGCTACTTCTCTTGATATTTTACTCCCTTGAAGTAAAACACTATAAATGTAATCTATATTTTTTTCTAATTCCCTACGTCTAGCCCTAATTGGTTCTAGCTCTGCTTGTAAAACTTCATTTAAGAATTTCTTTACTTTTACATCACCGAGTCCACCTCTACTATAATGCTCCTTCATATTTTTTAAAATTTCTTTATCCTT
The DNA here is from genome assembly GCF_046581255.1 of Clostridium sp. MB05. Lineage (NCBI taxonomy): Bacteria > Bacillati > Bacillota > Clostridia > Eubacteriales > Clostridiaceae > Clostridium > Clostridium sp. MB05. The sequence goes on from NZ_CP174370.1 coordinate 3,156,541, forward strand.
GCAGAAAGCATTTAAATACGTAAATACAGGATTATCTTCAACTTTACCTGGATCTTCTACTCTTATATGATTTGGATCTGTATACATTACCATAACCTTCTTAGCTATAATATCTGGTTCATCAGATAAATAGATTGCGTTATTTAGAGATTTACTCATTTTTGAATTTCCATCGACACCTGGCAATCTTCCCATACCATTTATGGGAATTATAGCCTTAGGTTCTACTAATATTTCTTTACCGTAAATACTATTAAAGCTTCTTACTATTTCTCTAGTTTGTTCTATCATAGGTAGTTGGTCTTCTCCTACTGGAACTATAGTAGCCTTAAAGGCTGTTATATCTGCTGCTTGACTTACTGGATATGTTAAGAAACCTGCTGGAATACTCAATTCAAAGTTCTTTTCTTTTATTTCATTTTTCACTGTTGGATTTCTTTCAAGCCTTGAAACTGTAACTAGATTTAGATAATGTATTGTTAATTCGTTTAACTCTGGTATTTGTGATTGAACAAATATTGTAGATTTTAAAGGATCTATTCCTACTGCTAAATAATCCAATGCTACCTCTATTAAATTTTTTCTTATTTTCTCTGGATTCCTAGCATTATCAGTTAAAGCTTGTTGATCTGCTATCATTATGAAGCTTGTGTAATCCCCATTATTTTGTAGATCTACTCTCTTTTTTAATGAACCTACATAATGTCCAAGATGCAACTTCCCTGTTGGTCTATCACCTGTTAATATGATTTCTTTACTCATAATCTTCACCCCTTAATTCTTTGCAAAATAAAAACTCCGTCCTAAATAAATAGGACGGAGATAAACCGCGTTGCCACCTAAATTGTATAGTAAAATATACTATACCACTCCTTTTCAAGTACTACCATACTCTATCTGCTATAAGATGCAGCCCACCACTTAGATACTCTGATAATCATTTCTCATCGTTCCTCAAAGGTCCATTCACTAAATCTCTTCTTGTTAGGATTCCACCACCCCTAACTCTCTTTATTGAAGCTTAATATAGCTACTACTCCTTATCTTTGGATGTTATTATTTAAATTTATTACATTTTACATCAAATACTCTTAATTTGCAATCTTATAATACTTAAATTTCCTTGACAAATTCCTATTTATCAATCTCCTATTCTCTTCGAAATATATATCATAAGTAAATTATAGCATAAATTCATGGTATTATTTAATTTTCAAAGAACATATTTTATTGTTTAGATTAATAAAATTTCTTATATTTATTAAAAATAAAAAGACCACAATATAATATTCAATTTAGACTGATATACTTCCCGCAGTCTCTTATATAAAGCCTTCTACTAAAATGGTGGGGTACTAATTCTATTTAATTATTATGTTTATGCTTGTTTTAGCATAAAACATCTTTAAAGGCTAGTTATATCAATGATTTAGGTGTAGTTACTACATAAATTTATTAGGTAACTACTATATACCCCATTCTTCTTTTAACTTATTAACTATTTTCATCATCTCCCCATCATCTTTTACTATATTTGGGTGATATGCCTTTCTAAAGTTTCATATAGTTTCTTATATTTACTTTTATATTCTTCATTGTGGTTATTATGTTTATTACTATGATAGTCACCATATGAATTATAATTATTGTAGTTACTTTTAAAGTTTTCATAATAACTACGTTCATGTTTTTTTAATTCATACTGCTTTTTTATATTGTTTAACATTTTTTAGTACTCCAAATATATCATAACAATAATCATATGAATTTTTGCCATACACTTTTTCAAACTTTTCTTTTTCTTACACGTATCTCTTTAATATATCTTCACTAATTCTTGCTGGATTCCAAAAACTTAATTTCTACCTCTCAATAGAGTGTAATCTATACTCATTTGTTATTTAGCTTTGAGAATAAAAAATATCACAAATTCATTTCAGAATGATGCGACATTTTAATCTGATACTTCATATTTATGGAACTTTTCCTTAAAGTGTTTTCGTAATCCTGCAATCTATTTAATCAAACCTTTATAAGCTTTTTGCAATTTGATTTCTTGTAATAGTTTCCCATACTCACTTAAACTTTTACTCAATGATTCCATTCTCTATTCCTCCTAAATGCTATAAATAAATTCCTATTTTCCACAATGTAACGCTACATCCTTAATATAACTATCTCCTGCATAAAGCTCAATTATCTCCTGTTTTTCCAAATCATTGAGCCTATTAATATTCGCAATATAATCACCATGGCTATCGCCATTAATGATATTCTCAACTACCGTGCATTGGCATACAACCTTTTTAGTGGATGCTGAGTTCTTTATTCCTTATTTTGCTAGTTTATTAAATAATCTCATAATATTCATCTCCCAATTATAAATGACCTGTTTATTATTAATATATATAAATTCAGATTGCTTTTTTAACATTCAACCCCATCCTAAATTGGAATTTAAAGGAGGAAATATTTTAAATATGAGTATTATAAAAAACGAAATTCCAATTTTAGAATTTGATACAGAACATAAATCGGTTATTATGCCAAATCACGAAAAACTTGACTTATATCTACCACGAAAAGCTGTTTTTGCATTTCTCGATGAACATATAGATAAATTCCAATTTATCAATTAGAATTTATGAACAATCTTAAATTATTAGGATTAAGAAGTAAAGTGGACAAATTAATTTGTCCACTTTTATACGTTCTATTATCAACACTGGTTTAAAACAGAGCCTATTTTTAAATATTCCCTCATACCAAACTTTAATATTTAAAGTTAACTTCAAGTCAATATAGATAAAAAAGTAGAGTATATATTATCTTGCCTGCTCACTTTTATTCTCCAAAGTGGAATCAATATAATATATATTCTACTTAGTATAAACTAACTATTTATATCACATGTACAATTTTATCTTTAGATCTAAAAGAATGGAAAGAATGGAAATGGGAAGAAAAATGGGAATACCCCACGGACATTATTAAATGGAAAGCCCCTACGTCTAAATCTCCTGCGTCTTCTCATTCCCCTACCGCCACCAAATTGCCTTTGTCCCTCAGGCATAGGCATATCGTCTATATCTATTACGTCCTCACCAACTAACATAATAATTCCATTAGAATCGACATTTTCTAGGATTCCGTCCACTGAACTACCATCTTTCATTACTAAAATAATATGAAAGTCTATTAATCTTTTGCATTCATCGAATAAATTTTGTAGGCTATAATTCTCGCCTCTGTCAAAATTCAATTAAATCACTTCCTTTCTATTAGCATGATATTCACTCTAAACAAAAATGGTACTATTTGTAAGATGTTTTTTATTTATACTCAATATAAACTTTCTAAAAAACTAGTTGAACTAATACCATATAACATATCGTTCCACCAGCAATAGAAACTAATATTCTAATAATAGAATTATAACGCTTGTCCTCTTTTAGCCAATTATCTATAAAAATAATAACTAATAAAACTAGCCGTAAGCAAATATAATAATTACTTAAGACTAGCTCCATTAGCTACTAATTAATATCTATATTAAAATTCTGTTGTACCAAATTTATCATTTCTAAGATATTGTATATTAAAAAAGATGACACCTATGTGTCACCTTTATAAATTTCACTCATCTTCTTTATTCATAATTTTACTTTTTCTTTTAATTGTAGTGGAGATATAACTTTAACTTTGTCCTGCATGCTTATAACAAAATCCACAGTCCAGTCCAGATCACTAACTTGAAATATTATGTATCCCTTTTCTTCATTGCTGTTTCTCTGAAAAAATTTTGCATCAATTTTATCTGTTAGAAAAATTTTATTAATAATGTCCTATTCTAATGTAACATTATATAAAGTTTTTGAATCTTGCGAGGAAACAAAGCAGTACCGAAATCATTTCTAAAATCAATTTTTTCAATTGACTTGCAATTAAAATTTTTATCCAGAATTCTATATGAAACAATTCTATTAACCTTAAAAAAACGAAATTCATTATTATCTTGACAAAAACCATATAAATACCAATATGACTGCTTAAAAATAAGTTTATATGGATGAATAATCCTCATTTTTCTAGAACTTTTAGAAATATATTCAAGGCAAATACACTTATGATATTCTATCGCTTCATGCAAACCAGTAGTTTTTTCCTGTGTAATGATATCTTGAAAGCATGATGATAAATCAATTAAATAGTCACTTTCTGAAAATATAGTTTTTGTTTCTTTTAGTATTATTTTTGCCATTAGATTTATTAGATCATTATTTCTATTAATGCTCATCAACCCAGAAAGTGCAGTAAAAATATTTTTTATATCATTATTAGAAAAAATACTTTTTTTATATTTGTATCATTCAACAACTTATACTCCGCCACCAATACCCGAATATGTAATTATAGGAATTCCTGATTCATTTAATGCATCCAAGTCACGAAAAACTGTACGCTTAGAAACTTCAAATCTTTCTGCCAGCTCTTTTATTGTAATTCTGTCTGTATTAACTAGTATATTTAATATTCCTAATAATCTATCAATTTTCATAGTAGCACACCTTCTATCAATTATTTAGTTAAACTAAAAGCAATCTATATTTATATATCATAAATACTTTATATTTATATAAAAAACTCTATTTAGGCATTTTTTATAATTTTTTCTCTGCCTTATGTTATATGGTGAGAGTTTATAAAAAAAACTATAAACTATACTCCCCTTATGAGAGCACATATACTATATCTAAGCTACAAATTCCTATTTAACGGGCGCAATTACTATTACTTGCTAATTATAAATGTAATTATAGCTTATAAAAATCTATTATTAAACATTTATAACTATGTATTCATAGAAAATATATGATGTCCCCATATCCAATAATTCTTTGAATTTTAAAATTTCATCTGCTGAGCTATAATTTTGCACTGAACCTGTTTGTTGTACTACTGGATTTGTTTTAGACTCTTGTACCTCTAAAAGTAATTCATGTATTTTATCATTAATATTTCTAGCTGCACTTTTATTTACTTCAACATTAAAAGTTTCTTTTACAATATCTATAGTAATAATACCTGTTATTGCACCTGTCGTCATAGTAATATCATTAAGATTTTTTAATGATACAGTTTGAATTATTTCTCCTACCCTCTTCTTTTGTGCCATAACGATCCTTTTGTTAGTAACATCATAGGCAAAATTAGAATCATGTTTACCATTAACATAATTATGAAGACCAATAAAGCACATTAATATTTTTTCAAAAAGTAAATACTTAAAAAATCCATGGAATAGCTATCAAATGATAATTTTATTCCATGGATTTTTTTAAATTTTGTGATATTTGTATTGTGGTCTACCTACCTTGCCGTATTCCACCAATTTTTCCACTTTATTTTCTTTTTCCATATATTCAAGATATCTTCTAACTGTTACTCTTGCTATACCTAGTTTTTCTGCTAAATATTCTGCTGTCAAATCCTCATAATTACTTTTTTCTATTTCATCCCATATAGATCTATATGTAAATCTATTAAGGCCCTTAGCAAAATCCTCTTCATTTTTGGAAACAATTGAATTAGCTATCAACTTATCTAATTCCTTTTGTTCAATTTCATCATTATTTTTGAATTTATCATATCTACCCTTAAATTGATAAAGAGCCTCTTTAAATCTATCAAAGTCAAAAGGTTTAATAAGATAATCTACAACTCCATACCTAAAAGCTTCTTGTATTCTTTCAATAGATTTATCAGCAGTAATTAAAATAATATCTATATCTATCTCTTGTGCTCTTATCCACTTTAATAAATCAATTCCATTTTCCTTAGGCAGGTACACATCTAATAATATTAAATCAGGTTTTTTAGTTGATATAACTTTTTTTGCATCGGTAAGGTTAGAAACAGCTTTATATAAAACAAATCCTTCTATTCTTTTTAAGAACTTAACATTTATTGCTCTAACCATAGGATCATCTTCAATAATCATAACTTCAATCAAACTTATCACTCCTTGCCATTGGTATATCTATATTCCAAAGAACACCTTCATCTACATGAAATTCTATTGTACCGTTCATTTCATCTATTATTTTTTTAACAATATACATACCATGTCCACGCTGTCCTTCCTTCGTAGAGAACCCTTGCTGATATATTTTTCCTCTATATTCTAATGGAATTCCTCCACCATTATCTTTCACTTTTATATTTAAAAAATGTTTATCTTCAACTATTTTTATATATATTAATCCAGTTCCATCATTTTTAACTTCATCTAAAGAATTTTCTATTAGATTTCCCATAACTGATACAATTTCTTCAGAAGACATACATTCTGGTAAATTTTTAAGCTTTGAATTTTCATCTATTTTTAATTTAACTCTACATTCCTCAGCCTTATTGTATTTTGCAAGTAACAAAGCTGATAAAGAAGGATCTTTTATTTTCTCTGTTAGAATATTACTTATATTATTTCTTACCTTCGCCACATCTGCTATAAATTGTAGAGCTTCAGTATATTCTTCTAGCTGTATAAGTCCTGCAATTGTGTGAAGTTTATTCATAAATTCATGATTTTGAGCTCTTAAGGACCATGCCATTTTTTTAGCACCTGTGAGCTCTTCAGCCATTCTAGTCACCTCAGTTTTATCTCTAAAGCTAGCAATAGCTCCCACAACCTTACCTCTATTAATTATAGGAATTCTATTAGTCATTATTATTGTGTTATTTATTCTCTGCTCTTCTTCAAACTCAGGTTTTCCTGTTTCTAATACATTAATCATATGGGTATTAGGAATAACTTCTTCTACATTATGCCCTATAATCTGTTCTTTATTAACAGCATTTTTAAGATTTAATATCTTTAAAGCTGAGTCATTTATAAGAGTAATTATACCAATATGATCAACAGCTACTAACCCCTCATGAATAGCATCAATAATTCCCATCCTTTCATTATAAAGTTTTGTTATTTCATCAGGTTCAAGTCCCATCAAAATTTTCTTTATATTATTTGCTAATAAAAATGCACCTATTATACCTACTGTCAATCCACCAATTGCAATTAATATTATATATAAAATAGCTGTATGCTTAGCTGTTTCAACACTGTGAGTTAGTGTACCTACACAAACAAAACCTATCTCTTTTTTGTTTTCTTCATCATATATTGGAGCAAAAGCTCTTAAGGATTTTCCCAATGTTCCCGTAGCCTCAGAAATATATGTTTCTCCCTTTTGAGATACTCTATACTCATCTCCTCCAACAAAGCTTTTCCCTATCATTTCAGGATTTGGATGAGAATATCTAATCCCCTCCATATCTACTACAATTATATACTCAATTTGCTCTAAATGCTTAAGCTGCATATTAACATAAGGTCCAATCTTTCGGTTTGGATCCTTATCCTCCAATGCATCTACTATCTCTCTAGAATGCGCTACCATCTCAGCTACATTCATAATATTAGTCCTAGCCTTACTTTCAATATTCCCAGTCATCCATGAGGCGACAAAAGAAATGATTATAATTATAGAAACAAACACTACTGCACTAACTAATAATGTAAGCTTTGTTTGCAATTTAATTGGTTTTTTCATATTCATCACCTCAATTTTAATATATTTTTCTATTAATTAAAATACATTAAAATGCTATAACATAACTATTTTAAATGTATAAACTTTTGAAGTTTTTATATCTATATTTTGAAACTAAAAAACACAGAATAGTAGAAGACCTTATGTAAACCTAGAAGAATTAATATAAGAGACTATCTTAATCTCATTATATAGTACTTCATTCATAATTGTCTCCTACTTTTTCTGTGTTTAATTTAGTATCTAATAAATATTTTTTATGCAGCAGCTTCCTTCTGCAACTTTTTCATTTTATTTTTTTGAAGTATCTTGAATGCATACGTTACAATTAGTGGACAAAGGATTGCTGAAACCACGCATGCTGCTGCAACCTGTGCAGTTGCCATTGTTGCCACAACAGCCATACTTGGATCTGCAGCTGCAACAGCCGCTGGTGTCGCTACAGCATTTCCTGCTGTTGACCCTGTTGCAAGTCCAATTATAGGTTCTTCTTTAAATAGTTTTAGTAACACATAAGCTCCTATTCCTGTTAAAGCAGCTATTACTCCTAATAATATACCAGGACCTCCAGCTTCTACAATAGTTTTAAGATCCATTCCTGCGCCTAATGGGAAAGAGAAGAATGGTATTAATAACATTTTACTGCTTCCAAGGAATTTTCTCATATCCTGATCAATATTTCCTAAAATCATACCTACTACTATTGGAATCATTACTGCTACAAGTGCCTTAAAAGGAACTTGAGCAAGTCCTGATGCACCTAATGCAACTAATGTGAAAAATGGGCCGTCTTTTAAAGATAATAAAGCATACGCTCCTACATCTGTTTCATCACCATACTGTGAAGCAAGAGATGCATATAATCCACCATTACAATTTGTTAATGCCGCAAGGATAGCTAATGGTGATAAGCCTAATACTCCTGCAGGTCCAAAAACTTTTCCTACAAATATACCAATACCTGCACCTACTATAAATTTTCCTGATATTAATATTGCACCTTTTTTTATTGCCTTTGGTGCTAATTTGAAATTAATTTGTGAACCAATTAAGAACATAAAACAAGCCAAAATTGTTGTTGATGCCTTTGGTCCGAATAATGCCGTTGTGAAACCACCAATCTCGAAAAATTGTGGAAAAAATGTATTAACTAATACCCCTAAAAAAAGTGGGACTACCATCATACCGCCTGGAATTTTATCAAGTGTTTTTTTAATTGGAATTTGCATTTTTACCCCTCCATTTATCTTTTAGCGGCTTGTAGAATTTCTACAAGCGGTCCATTATTCTGAATTTTTATACTCTTGCTACTCCGCTTTTTCTTGCTGCTTCTTTTATTGCTTCAGCTACATTAGCTGCAACAGTTTTGTCTAATGCATATGGAATTACATTGTTCTCATTTAAATCTTCATCTTTTATTATAGAAGCTATAGCATATGCTGCTGCAATTTTCATTTCTTCATTGATTTCTTTTGCCCTAACATCTAATGCTCCTCTGAATATTCCTGGGAATGCAAGTACATTGTTAACTTGGTTAGGGAAGTCTGATCTTCCTGTTCCAATTACTCTAGCTCCTGCTGCTTTTGCTTCATCTGGCATTATTTCAGGTGTTGGGTTTGCCATTGCAAATAATATAGAATCCTTATTCATTGATCTTACCATGTCTTGAGTTACTACTCCTGGTGCTGAAACTCCTATAAATACGTCTGCACCTACTAATGCATCAGCTAAAGTTCCTTGAATATTCTCTGGATTAGTTATCTTTGCAAGTTCCTTCTTAGCATCATCTACATTTTCTATTCCTTTGTAAAGAGTTCCAACTCTATCACATGCAATTAGATTCTTTACTCCTGAAGAAAGTAATAGTTTAGCTATAGCAGTTCCTGCTGCTCCTGCGCCATTTATAACAACCTTTACGTCTTCTATTTTCTTATTAACTACTTTTAGAGCATTTATCATTCCTGCAAGAACAACTATTGCAGTTCCATGTTGATCATCGTGGAATACAGGTATATCAAGTTCTTTCTTTAATTTTTCTTCAACTTCAAAGCATCTTGGAGCTCCAATGTCTTCTAGATTGATTCCTCCGAATCCTGGTGCTATTAATTTTACAGCTTTTACAATTTCATCAACATCTTTTGTATCTAGACATATTGGGAATGCATCAACCCCTGCGAACTCTTTAAATAATATTGCTTTACCTTCCATAACTGGCAATCCAGCCTTAGGACCTATATCTCCTAACCCTAATACTGCTGTTCCATCTGTCACTACTGCAACTAGATTTCCTTTTGAAGTATACTTATAAACGTTTTCTTCATTCTCATGAATTTTTCTACATGGTTCTGCAACTCCTGGAGTATAAGCTAAACTTAAATCATCTCTTGTTTCAACTTTAATCTTTGATTTTATTTCTATTTTTCCTATATTGTTTTCATGTAATTTTAAACTTTCTTCAAAATAATTCATATTTTATACCTACCCTTCAAATTTCATATTATTTTTTGTATTCGTTTTCCATGAGTAAATAATAACATCACTTTTTTATTATTAAAATATTTTAAACTTTAAAAACATATTATGGTCATAAAGAATATTTTGTTATGTTTTTAACAACATATAAATATTATTTTATTAAATTCATTTTATTAGTAATAATCCTAACAGTATGTTAATATTAACTAGACTAAACAGGTACAAAATAAAATTCAAGATATTAAGATGGAGGTAACAATGGCTAAAAACCAAAGCGTTAAAGGAAATTTCAATTATAACAACATAGAGAAGAAAGATAAGAACTTTATGTACAAAAATCTTGAAAGAAGTAATTGCTATAATTGTAATTTTTCAGGTTCAAATTTTGATTACGTAAATTTTAGAGGTGCACATTTTAAGTCATCTAGCTTTTTTAAATGTAGTTTTAAATGGTCTGAGTTTATAGGAACTAATTTCAAAAAGAGTAAATTTAAAGATGCTATCTTTGAAAATGCTATATTTGACTCTGTAAAGCTAGAAGATGTTGATTTTAAAGATGCCAAATTTATAAATACAATATTTGTATCAACTGACTTAAGTAAAGCTAAAAATTTAGATACTAAAAATCCAGGAATAAGAATTTTTGATGAAATGCCTCAAATAGAAATAAGTGAAGAACTTAAAAATGCAGCTTTTAATACATTCAATAATAAATATATAAAAGCTTCAAGGGTTCTGGATACAAAAGAAGGCGGTCTTAATTACTTAAATATTATGATTCTTTTAGAAAATTTTGATGAAGAAACATTAATTAAAGGATTAAATTTTATTGCTAGTGAATTAGATAGAGATTTTTATACAATAAGTTATATAATAAAATTTATTCAAAATATGCCAATATCTTAGTATTAATAAATTTTACATAATAGTATTTCTTTTAAAAAGTAAATAATCCAGTGAGATGTACATATTTTATTGTTATCTCACTGGATTATTTAAACTCTCCTTATTTTATCACTATTACTTTATTTTAATGAAATTAACCTTATTCATATCGTAATGACTCTACAGGATCAAGCTTTGAAGCTTTATTAGCTGGATACAAGCCCGCAATAATTGAAATTAATATAGCAAATCCTATAGTCCCAAGAACTAACCAAATAGGAGTAGAGAAAATATTAGGAACGTCATTAATTCCCTTTGATTTCAAGAAACCATCTAAGAATACTTTAATAATTTGAGTATTTATTAAACTAAAAACTACACCTATTAATCCGCCTATAAATCCAATAGCAGCTGATTCTACAATGAACAACCTCCTTATATCCCCCCTAGAACATCCTAAGGCTTTCATTATTCCAATAGATCTTGTTCTTTCATATATAGCCATAGTCATAGTATTAATTACACCTATAGAAGCAACGAATACTATTATTATACCTATCACTGCTAACACAGCGTTAACTACAGTGAAAGTAGATTTAACATCTTTAATCATTGATTGTATACTTGTAGTTCCATAACCCATTTTAGTAATTTCATCTGAAACTGATGAAACATCAGATATATTTTTTACTGTAACTTCTACTTTGTCTGCTCCATTTTCTTCATAATAGTTTTGATTTAAATTTTGATAACTTATTAAGTCTTTTACATCATCGATAGAAACTATTAGCTTATCACTATTAGAAAAATTTTCTCCTATTATGCCTACAATTTTAAAGTTTTTAACTAAAGGTTCCATCATTGGTATCCCAGATATGTCTGGCAACTTAGCTGTTAAAGTGATTTCCTTTCCAACAACAGATTCAGCATCATTAATACCTAACTTATCTAATAATTTTTTCCCTATTAATATTGAATTCTTATCTTCCTTTTTAAGCATTTCACCGTAGATAATTGGTTCTAAATCTTCTTTCTTTTCTTTAATTCTTACAGTTTCTATGTTATTCTCAGTAAATATCGGATAGTTTAAATCATATGCCAAAATAGCTGTATCCTTTATCTCTTTATCCATAAGCTTTTTCTCAATAGATGGTATATATGTATAAACGCTTATATCTTTAACCTCTTTAATTTCTTTAATTTTGTTCAAAGCATTCTTATCTAGAATCTTAGGCTTTAATTTTGATTGTTCAGAAGAGTTTTCCCCTTCTTTATTGACTTCTAACTTTACACCATCCTGTTCTGTCTTATAAGGAGTTACATCAATAACATTAGCAGAAGCCCTAGCTTTCAAATTATCTTCTATAATCTTTTGTACTCCTACTCCGAGACTTACCATGAGTATTATTAGCATAGCTCCTATGGAAACTGCAAAAGATGTAAGAAAAGTTCTCATTTTTCTTCTACTTAGATTTCTAAATGCTGTTTTTATACTATTTTTCAGTTTCATATTAAACCTCCACCTTACCATCCTTAATTTTTATAACTCTATCCGCATACCTTGCTTCTTCCATGTTATGTGTTACCATAACAATGGTATATCCTTTCTTTTTAAAATTAGTAAGCATTTCCATAGCCGCTGATCCTGATTTAGAGTCTAAATTTCCAGTTGGCTCGTCCGCTAAAATTATTTTAGGATCATTTACCAAAGCTCTAGCTATGCTCACTCTCTGTCTTTGCCCACCTGAAAGTTCTGTAGGTTTATGCTTCATTCTATCTCCCATCCCCAAAGCTTCAAGCACTGATTTAGCTTTATCATTCATTTCTTTATCAGATACTCCTGCTATCATTAGCGGCATCATAACATTTTCTACTGCTGTAAGGGTAGGCTCTAAATTAAAGGATTGAAATACGAATCCAATTTTTTCATTTCTAAATTTAGACATTTTCTTATCTTTAAATTTACTAATATCCTCACCTTCGATAATTACCTCTCCCCTTGAAGGTCTATCTAATCCTCCTATCATATTCATTAATGTAGATTTACCAGAACCCGATGGTCCAACTATAGCAACAAACTCACCTTTTTCTATTTTTAAACTTACATCATCTAACACAGTAAGTTTCTCACTACCAATATTATAAGTCTTACTTATATTTTTAATATTTATCATGTTTTTTCTCTCCTTATTCTTAATTATATTTTTTATTTTAATCCATCATCACCTTCATCTACATATTCTAAGATATCTCCTGGTTGACAATCTAAAGTTTTACATAATGATTTTAACGTAGAAAAACGAATAGCTTTTGCTTTATTATTTTTTAAAATCGAAACATTAGCCATGGTTATACCAAGCTTTTCTGAAAGCTCTGTAGAGCTAATTTTTCTTTTTGCCATCATCACATCTAGATTTGCTATAATAGGCATGGAAACACCCCTTTCTATATTGTTTTATCATTTTCATCCTTAATCTCTATAAAAATCTTAAATAATTGTGATAGTACTAAGAATAAAAATCCTATAGTTGTTCCGATGAAAATAACTATAAAAATAGAACCTAGTAAAAGAGCATTTCTAAAAAAATCAGTTGAGTACTTTAAGTATGTTGTACTCATGATAAAAATAATTATTTCACTAAATGAACAGAAAGAAATTATTTTTAAAGAGTTAACAATGTTAAGTGAAAAGGCATTATTTTTTGCAACTAACTTACAGATTTTCTTTAAATTAAATAATGCTATAACATATGGAACAGCACATAGATAAATACATGTCGATATTTTTATCACTAAGTTTTTATCCAATAAAGAATATTCACTTTTTAAAAGTGCAGTTGTAATAAGTGGAGTTCCTAAAAGCATTAATAATGTAATACATATTCCTAGAAGTACAAGAAAATTTAAAATTTTGTAGTTTAAGTTTTTTTTCATTTTACTAATCTCTCCTTTAAGTTTATATAACTATATTAAGATAAATATTTATCGTTTGTCAATAATTTTTTTCCTCAAAAAGATATTTTTTCTTTAATAATCATTCAGGTAATTTCTCTGATTTTAATAAGAATCATATCTTATATGCTGATTTCAAAAAATATTCTATAATTTATTAAATATAAAAAATAAATCTAAAAGTATTCCCTAAAGCACTCCTAGACGTAAAATAAAAGGTCTATAAGATTAATAATTTAATACTAATCTTATAGACCTTTATCTTAATTCTTCATTTTATTTATCATCTGAAACTCTCCAAACTATTATATGTAATATAATTGATAATACTACAAATGCTATAATAGCTGTATACTTATTTCCATGCTATAACTCATTTGTACTTTTTAATGAGTATGCACTCCTGTAAATCCATCTTCATGGACATGATCTGTTCCTATTCCTTTAATATGCTCATGTGTATGCATAAATGATACTTGAAGTTTTTTATTTATAGGATTAACTCCTACATAAGCATTTACCCCAAATACATCTTTTAACATTTTAGAATTTATTATTTCTTCTACTGTTCCAACTTCTTTTATTTTTCCATCTTTCATTACAATTAAATAATCACAATACATAGCCGCTAAATTCATATCGTGTATTGCTGCTAATGTAGTTATATTAAGGCTCTTAACTAAATCCATAAGTTGTATTTGGTATCCTATATCTAAATGATTTGTTGGTTCATCTAGCACTAAAAAATCAGTATTTTGAACTAAAGCTCTAGCTATTAAAGTTCTCTGCTTTTCTCCCCCTGAAAGTTCAGAAAAATTCCTGTCACTATAGCTCTCTAAGCCTACCTTTTTGAGCATTTCCTTAACCATTTTTAAATCATCTTTAGAGTAATCCTCAAAAACTGACTTATATGGATATCTTCCCATTTTTACTATTTGCTTTACAGTAAAATCAAAGTGAGTATTACTTTCTTGAGCTAAAACTGCAATCTCTTTTGCACAATCTTTATCTTTCATTTTAGATAATTCTTTATTATCTAACAATATACTTCCACTTGATGGTTTATAAAGTCTATATATGTTTTTAAGTAATGTAGATTTTCCTGAACCATTGGGGCCTATGACCCCTACAAAGGAACCTTTTTGAACTTCAAAAGATATGTCTTTTAATATTTCTTTTTTATCTATAGAAAACCTTAAATTTTTAACTTGAACTTTAAACATTACTCTTTTCCTCCAAATGAATAGTTCTTCTTAGAAATTAAATATAAAAAGAATGGTCCTCCAACTAATGAAGTTATTATTCCTATAGGTATTTCTATTGGTGGAAAAAGTCCTCTAGCTATAACATCTGATGCTATTAAAAATATTGCACCTATAAGTGTTGAAAGTGCTATAAGTTTTTTATGATCACTTCCTACTATAGTTCTACATATATGAGGAACTACAAGTCCTATAAATCCTATTGCTCCTGTTATAGCAACTAATGCTGATGTAAGTAATGTAGATAGTATTAAAATTATAGATTTTATAATCTTTATATTTATTCCAAGTATTATTGCACTATCATCACCTAGAAGTAATATATCTAGTGATTTAGACATTATTAATGATGCTATAATAACTACAACTAATATAATAAATGGAAATAATAAAACGTCCCACTTAGCTCCTCCTAAACTACCAATAGTCCAAAAAAGAGCACTTTTTGCTTGATTTGAATTTTCTGCTGAATATATAAGTAAGTTAGTAAGCGATGAAAATATTGTTGATATTGCCATACCTGATAATACTAGTCTTGTTGTAGATGTTGTTCTGCCCATTTGAGTTCCTATTGCAAAAACTAATATTCCTGAAATTAAGGAACCTATAAAAGCCCCTACCCCAATACTATTTATCCCAAGTGATGATATGCCACCTAAAACTATAACTGCAACAGCACCACAAGATGCCCCTGATGATATACCTAATATGTATGGCTCTGCTATTGGATTTTTAGTAACACATTGCATAAGCACTCCACAAAGTGCAAGGCCTGCTCCACATATAGCTCCCAATATCACCCTAGGTAATCTTATTTCCCATATAATATTTTGTGTCATTACGTTTCCTGCATCACTATAAATTGCTCCATCTGTTAATTTACAAAGTAGTACCTTATATACTTCTCCTGGTTCTATATATGTGCTACCTATAGCTATTGCTATAACTATTGTACCTAACAGTATTAAACTTAAAGCCACAACCCAAAATAAAAAGCCTTTCTTTTTAGTGACTCTTCTTTTATCTTTTAAAGCTTCTTGCATTAATTACCTTCTCCAAATAAATATCCGTGCACTTGCTGTATTAACTTAGGATTTCTAACACCTGGAGAAAGATCAGCTAATCCTACAACATATATTTTGTTGTTTTTTATAGCTGGTACATCCTTAAGAGCAGGATGAGCTTTTAGGAAATCTATTTTCTCTTGTACTGGCTTACCTGCCATAAAATCAGTTACTAATATAACTTCTGGCTTCTCAGCTACTATACTTTCCCAACTTACATTTATATAAGGCTTATTTGCTGTCTTTCCAAATATATTATTCCCACCTGCAAGCTCTATTAAGTTGTTAGCAAGACCAGCTCCAACTACCATTGCATCATTTTCACCTGAATCACATACCATCATTTTCACTCTATCTTCTTCTTTTATGTCTCCTACCTTATCAGTTACAACTTTTATATCCTTTTTCATTTTATCTATTACTTCTTGAGCTTTATCTTGTACTCCAAATATTTTTCCAAGCAATTCAAAATCTTCATAAACAGTTTCTACTGTTGCATCTACTCTATAAGACTTAGCCATAAATGGAGTTATATCTTTTGATATAAGGTCACTAGGTGATCCTGTGCTTTGTTCACTTATAGATGAATCCCATCCACTTACAAAGTCTGCACCTGTAGCTAGAAATCCTTCCTTAGAAACAGCATGTCCTTCTGAAATTTTAAGCTCTGGTATTTTATTGTAAGCTTCTTCAAATTCTGGCAATATAGGATTATCTAAAAGAGCCGTTCCAACCATTCTATCTTCCAGTCCTAATGCCAGTAACATTTCTGTCATAAATTGAGATAATGTAACTGCCTTTTGTCTTGGAGAGTTTACTGTTACATCATAATCTTTAGCCCCATCTGAATATACATATTTTACTGTTTCAAAATTACTTGCTTGAGCCTCAGTATTTGTTTTTTGCCCCTTAGCTTTTTCATTATTAGAACAGCCTACTGTACCAAAAGCTAGCGTAGCTATAGTTACCATAATTATAAGCTTTTTTGACCTCTTATTCATAAAGTGTTATCCTCCGCTTTCTATTCCATAAATTATGTTTTGAGTTAATAAGTATTATTTAACAAGCTACAATTTCCTTAATCATAAACTCTTTCCCACTTAATAATTCCCAATGATTTTCTTCGCAATATGGACAAGCATCCTTATTTTGAATAAGATTGTAAACTTTATTACACTTTTTGCACATAACATTGCCTGGTAATATTTCAATTTCTAATTTTGTATTCTCTAATATAGTACCATCCACTGCAGCTGGGTAACAGGATTCAATATATCTTGGAATCATTGATGAAAGCTCCCCAATTTGAAGAACTATTTTATCTATTTTTGTTAATGCATTTCTTTGTGCAAAGTTTTCAACTGTTCTAACTACTTCAAAGACAACTCCTAATTCATGCAACTAAACTCACCTCTACTTCTCTATATTAAAAATCTAAGGGGAACCTTAAGTTCCCCCTATATCTTTTTTCAATCTATCTTTCCTTTAGACATTATCAAATAAATAATTAAGAATTTCCTTTAAGTATCTTCTTAACTTTTCTAGCATTAATTACAATTTTACGCTTAATTGTATTCTTAATAACCTTTGGCTTAAGTTGTTTAAGAGTTACACTTTGTGCATCATATTTTCTATAAAGAGAAATAGCATCAAACTTACATCTAGTTGTACATGCTCCACATCCTATACATGTATATTCATCCACTGTTGTAGCACCACATCCAAGGCAACGTTCTGTTTCCTTCTTCATTTGCTCTTCAGTAAATGTAGGACGTAAATCTCTAAATGTTTCTTTTGATTTAGCTCCATCCACATGATCTATTCTATTTCTCTTAATATTATCATAACCCTCTAACCTTAAGTTTTCTTTATCAAAGGCATGATATTCCCTTCTATCACGACCTAAAACTAAGCTTTGACCTGGATGAACAAAACGATGAATTGATATGGCAGCTTCTTTACCTAAAGCAATAGCATCTATAGCAAATCTAGGTCCAGTTAAGGCATCTCCACCTGCAAATACGTCTGGTTCTCCAGTTTGTAATGTAAATGAATCTGCTTTAATTGTCTTATTTGGATTTAATTCTGCTTTGCTATTTTCTAATAAGTTACCCCAGTCCATTCCTTGACCTACTGAAATTAAAATATGACTTGCTTTAACAACCTTAACTTCCTTTTCATCAAATTTTGGATTGAATCTTTTATTTTCATCAAAAACAGAAATACATTTCTTAAACTCAATTCCAACTACCTTACCATTTTCAGTTAGAATTCTCTTTGGTCCCCAAGAATTATTAATTTCAATATCTTCTGCTAAAGCTTCATCAATTTCTTCATCTAAAGCAGGCATTTCTTTTCTTGATTCAAGACAGAACATAGAAGTTTTAGCTGCACCAACTCTTGTACCAGTTCTTGCAACGTCAATTGCAACATTACCACCACCGATTACAACAACTTCTCCATCTAGCTTAATATCATTTCCTAAGTTAACTTCACGTAAGAAATCAACTCCAGTCATAACACCTTCTGCCTCTTCACCTTCTATACCAAGGTTTCTTCCTGCTTGTGCACCTATTGCAACATAGAATGCTTCATAGCCTTGACCTCTTAATTCTTTAAGAGTTACATCTTTTCCTACTTCAACACCAGTTTTGAATTCTACACCTAATTCTCTTAAAATTTCTATTTCTGCATTTATTACATCTTTTTCTAATCTATAAGATGGAATTCCAAGTGTTAACATACCACCGAGTACCTTTTGCTTTTCAAATACAGTTACCTTGTATCCATCAATAGCTAAGTAATATGCACAAGATAAACCTGAAGGTCCACCACCTACGATTGCAATTTTCTTACCATATTCATGTCTTTTCTTTGGCACATAACGATGTTCTGTATTTAAATCTTGCTCAGCAATGAACTTTTTAATTTCATCTACAGCAACTGCTTCATCAATTTCTCCTCTAGTACATGCAGATTCGCATTTTCTTGGGCAAATACGTCCACATACTGCTGGGAATGGATTTTCATTTTTTATAAGCTCAAGTGCTTCTTTATATCTTCCTTGAGAAGCAAGCTTTATATAACCTTGAACAGAAATATGTGCTGGACAATATGTTTTACAAGGACTTGTACCAGTCTCAACAACGTTTTCTCTATTTATACGATGGTCAACATTCCATTTATCTTCGCCCCACTCTGTATTATGAGCAAAATCTACTCTCTTCTTCTCAGGAATTGGTGTTTTAGTACATAATTTTTGACCTAATTTTAATGCATTAACTGGACAAACTTGAACACATTCTCCACAAGCCACACATTTGTCTTTATCTACTTTTGAAACATAATTTGAACGCACAAAATCATTGTTTCTGAACATACCAGCAAGTCTTGTAGCATAACATGAACATCCACAACAATTACAGATAGCATGAGTATGTCCTGGACCATCTGCATTTGGTATTTGATGCATTAAACCATTTTCTTCAGCTCTCTTAATAATATCAAAAGCTTCTTCACGAGTAATAGCTCTACCTCTACCTGTACGTATATAGTATTCTGCCGCATGTCCAAGTTGAATACACATGTCTTCTTTTAAGTGTCCACAACCTTCACCCATAGCTTCTCTTGATGTACGACAAGAACAATCTGATACAGAGAATACAGTATTTTCATTAAGATATTTAGAAATTTCTTCATATGAAGCTCTTCTAGTTTCTCCTTCAATAGCTGTTTCTATTGGTATAACACGCATAGTTCCTGTTCCTACTGAAAAAACACCTGCTGTAAGAGGAGCTTTTTTTCTTCCATATGCCTCAAAAGCTTCTGCAATTTGCTTATAATTTTCAACACTTTCTCTATTAGGATGATTAACTATCATTTCCATTTGTCCTGGAACCCAAAGATCATACCAGTATTTATCAACCCCATCTATTTCACCAATGAAACAAACACCAGCAACAGCTAAATCCCATAGTAATTTTGCTGTTTCCTCTACAGATTTTCCACATAAAGCTGCAACTTCTTCTGCACTCTTCTTTTTACGAAATTCAAGATGAAGTCCTACTTCTGCCATTTCTGTTGTAACAACAGGCTCAAGAATTTTATACTCAGGCTGATCTGGCTTAATTTCAGATTTCGACCCAGATTTTTTCATACTTATGTGATTTGCAAGATCCAATACCTTCTGATTTACCATTAATATATTCCCCCATTTTTTTAATTTATTATATCTCTAATTTTCATTCCAATTCTTAACTTCAGTACGCACCCAATCTGCCCACTCCTCAATACCTTCTCCGGTCTTCGCAGATATTGGTATTATTTTTATATTTGGATTTAATTTAGTAATATACTCTTTAACTTTCTCTAAATCAAAATCAAAATAATCCATTGCATCAATCTTATTAATTAATACAACATCTACAATAGAAAACATTAAAGGATATTTTAATGGTTTATCATGTCCTTCAGGTACACTTAAAATCATTGCATTTTTTGATGCTCCAGTATCAAATTCTGCTGGACACACTAAATTCCCTACATTTTCTAATATTGCAAAATCAATTTCTTCTGTTCCAAGTCCTAGTAAACCTTGTTTTGTCATATCTGCATCTAGATGACACATTCCACCTGTATGTAATTGAATTACTTTTGCGCCAGTTTTTGAAACAGTATTAGCATCAACATCTGAGTCAATATCAGCTTCCATAACTCCAATTCTCATTTCATCTTTTAAGGCATTAATTGTTCTTACAACTGTTGTTGTTTTACCTGAACCTGGTGATGACATCAAATTCAATAAAAATGTCTTATCTTTTTTTAACTCTTCCCTAAGCAAATCTGCTTGTCTATCATTATCTTCAAAAACACTTTGCTTAATCTCAAGAATTTTATAAGTTTCCATATTATCCACCCCTTATTTAATAATAAATTTTATTTTTTCTTTTTTTACATTTAACTTTCCCCTTTTTAACTTAAATAATAAAAAAAGTATTTCATACAATAAAAGTACATTATAAAAACATAATATTATTGACCAATTTTTCTTAACATAATTAACATAATTAAATTCACCGAATCTGATTATGTTAATAATATAACATACTTTCTTCTTATTGTAAACATATTCATAAATTGTTTTGATATTCCTTTTGTGATATACTTTAACAAAATTCAAAATCATTATGTTTTAAAATTAATTGCACGAGGAATTATATTATGAAAAAATTAACAGACCGACAAAAGCAAGCTATTGCCACAAAACTTAGAATTACACAGATAGCAACGAATCTTTTTAAAGAAAAAGGCTTTGAAAATGTAAAGATTCAAGAAATTTGTGATGCATCTGAAATTTCAACCGGTGCCTTCTACCATCATTTTAAATCTAAAAATGAAATAGTTAATACAGGTTATGAGCAAATAGATTTGTTATTAAAAGAACGATTTGAGTCACAAACCTTTAATTCAAATATAGAAAAAATGATGTACTTGTTTAGTGAGGGACTTTCTTTACTCCAAGATCTAGGATGGCTATTTGTATCTGATGTTTACAAGAATATTCTTTCTATAGATAGTAAATATACTTTAAAATCAGATCGTTTTCTTACAGTTGAAATTAAATCTGCTATAGAATCAGCTATAGAATCTGGTGAGCTAAAATCTAATATTTCTTCTGATGATTTAACTAAAACTCTTTTAAGAACATCAAGGGGTGTTATTTTTGATTGGTGCCTTCATCAAGGAAGTTATGACCTAAAAACTAATATAACTTTTGACTTAAACTTAATACTTGCTAATTATAAAAAGTAGCCTATTAAATCTAAAAAATCTCTGAAAGTGTTTATTTTACTAGTTTTAAAAGCATATAAAAAGGATGTCGCGAAACGCGACATCCTTTTTGTTAGATTAACTAGATGTAGTTTCTATATTATTTCTTTCTTATTGGTATCCATACCTCAAACTTTGAATTTGAAGGATCTGCATTTAAATAAACTTCGATATCTGGTGCATCTGCATACTCATATCCTGAAGTTGGTAGCCACTCAGTAAATGCTCTCATTTGAACTTCTTGAATTGCATCTGGCATAACCCCTCCTCCAGAGAAAATAGCCCAAGTGCATGCTGGTACCATATATTCATGCATACCTTCTGGTACTTCTTTATTAGTTTTAGTAGCAATATAGTATTCCCAGTTTTCTAATTCATCCATTGCTAAACTTAACCCTAAAACTCCATTAGATTTTTCATCCATTAAAGCTATTACATCATTAAGTCTTCCACTCTTCTCTGTCTCTGCCCAAAACTTTGGTACATACTCAAAATTCTCTTTAATATTCTTTTTAATTAATACCTTAACGCCAACAACTCTAAATTCATCTTTCTTAACTATGCTATAATTCATTTCCTCTACTCCTTTTATTGTTATTTTAAAACTTATAGGAGAATATGATTTTAGGAATGTTCCTTCCTTTTGTGCACTTGAAGGAGTTACATTGTGTAACTTTTGAAAAGCTCTATTAAAAGCAGTTGGAGATTCATATCCATAACGCATTGCTACGTCAATTACCTTATCGCCACTTTGCAAATCAATAGCCGCCTTTGTTAACCTCCGGTTCCTTATATATTCAGCAAGTGGTCTACCTGCTATATAAGAAAACATTCTCTGAAAATGATATACACTACAACATGCTAGCTTTGCTGCTTTTGTATAATCAATTTCTCCATCTAAATTATCTTCAATATAATTTAATGCTTCATTTAACCTATCTAACCATTCCATAAACTTCATCTCCTTACAATAAAAGTATAGCAATATACAAATTTAATAACCTCTCATTTTCTGCACAAATATGAGAGATTAACTATATGTAAATTTAATCTTTATTTCTATTTCTCAAGCAATATAAATATTATATATAGAAGAAGGTAGTAAACACAACCTATGCTTACTACCTTAAGGTATAATATTGAGCTTTAATTTTTATTAATCTAAGTCTTCCCCATTACTTTCTATAACCTTCTTATACCAGTAAAAAGATTTTTTCTTGTATCTTTTGAAGGTGCCATTTCCTTCATTATCTTTATCTACATATATAAAGCCATAACGTTTCTTCATTTCTCCTGTAGATGCACTGACTAAGTCAATACATCCCCAAGTAGTATAACCAAAGACGTCAACACCATCTATTTCAATAGCATCTCTCATAGCTTTTATATGCTCTCTTAAGTAGTCTATACGGTAATCATCATATATATTTCCATTCTCGTCTATAACATCTATTGCTCCTAAGCCGTTTTCTGCAATAAATAATGGTTTTTGATAACGATCAAATAAACTATTTAATGTAATACGGAATCCTAATGGATCTATTTGCCATCCCCACTCACTTGCCTCTAAGTAAGGATTTCTTAATGTAGGAAATACATTCCCTTGTGTTAATTTATTTATTTCTGGGTCAGCACTTGTTAATTGACTATTGTAATAAGATAAAGATATAAAATCTACAGTATGTTTCTTAAGTAGTTCCTTATCCCCATCTTCCATCTTAGGCATAATTCCTTTGCATTCCATCTCTTTTAAAGCATAATTAGGATAATAACCTCTTGCTTGTACATCTATAAAGAAATACCCTTCTCTATCACCTCTATAAGCCTTCCAAACATCCTTAGGATTACTTGTATTTGGATAAGTACTTCCTGCTGCAATCATACATCCAATCTTATTGTTTGGATCAATTTCATGTGCAATCTTAGTTGCAATAGCACTAGCAACAAGCTCATGATGAATAGCTTGGTATTGAACCTTTTCAAAGTTTTCTCCCTCTTCTTTTAATAATCCTGCTCCCATAAATGGTAAATGTAAAATCATATTAATTTCATTAAAAGTTATCCAATGGTTTACTAATCCCTTATAACGTCTAAATAATACGTTACATAAATTTTCATAAAAACCTATAAGCTTTCTATTTTTCCATCCACCATATTTCTTTATTAAGTGAATTGGACAATCGAAATGGGTAATTGTTACTAAAGGACTTATTCCATATCTTTTACATTCTTTAAATATATCTTCATAGAATTTTAATCCTTCCTCATTTGGTTTTTCCTCATCACCCTTTGGAAAGATACGACTCCATCCAATACTCATACGATAAACTTTAAATCCCATTTCTGAAAATAATGCAATATCTTCTTTAAATCTATGGTACATATCAATTCCATCTTTAGCAGGATAATAATATTTATCATCAAATCCTAACATCTTCATAGTTCCATCCATTACAGGGAAGCGATCTTCTCCATAAGGAATTACATCAACATTTGCTAATCCTCTGCCACCTTCATTATATCCACCTTCACATTGGTTAGCAGCAGTAGCTCCACCCCATAAAAAGTCTTTTGGAAATCTTTCATTATTCATTTAACTAACCTACCTTTTAAAAAATAACTGTAAGAAAGTCACTACTATTTTCAGATAATCCACTTTCTATAACATCAAAGTATTGATCATGGTTAGTAACAACTATAGGTGTTATAGTTGAATAACCCTCTTCCTCTATTCCCTTTATATCAAACTCAAGTAATTCATCACCTATTTCAACAGTATCTCCTTGCTTTACTTTAGGGCTAAAATGCTTACCTTGTAAATTAACAGTATCCATACCAACATGAATTAAAAGCTCTACTCCTGTTTCACTAGTTAATCCAATAGCATGATATGTTGGAAATAAAGTTGTAACTGTTCCTTTTACAGGTGATTTAACTATACCTTTAGATGGTTTTATAGCTAAACCTTTTCCAAGCACACCTTCTGCAAATGCATCATCTGATACTTCACTTAATGGAAGAATAGTTCCCTCCATAGGCATATTTACTACTTCTTTTTCTAAGTTTGATTTTATTACTTCCTTCTTAGTATCTTCAACTTCTACCTTGTCTTCTTCTTTATCTTTAAAGAATATCATTGTTAAAGCAAATGCAATAGCCATAGCAACAATAACACCAATTACAGCAACTTTAATATTATCCATACTATTAGTTGCTGGGTCTATCATTGCAGGAAATTCAAATATTCCTAATCCCCCCATAATAAACTCTTTTAAATCAGCATAACCATAATATGCACCTGCTACCCCTGATGCTATACAACTTATAATAAATGGCTTTTTAAGTGGTAACAGTATTCCATAGATTGCTGGTTCTGTAACACCAAAAATTCCTGAAATAGCTGCTGGAAGACATAAACTCTTTAATTTTTTATCCTTTGTTTTAATCATTATAGCTATAACAACAGCAGTTGTTGCAAAAGTTGTAGCAAAGAAAGGCATCATAACATTGTCATAACCTAAAGTTGATATATTGTTTATATAAATCGGAAGTAGTCCCCAGTGTATACCAAATATAACTAAAACTTGCCAGAACAAACCTATAACAGCACCTGCTACTAGTGGTGAGATTCCTCGTATAGCTAATATTACATTAGTCACTATTGTAGATGCATAAGTAGCTATTGGTCCAACAACTATAAAACCTAATACTAATGCAAATAATAGTGTTAACATTGGCACAAAGAAAAATTTAAGTAACTCTGGAACTATTTTATCAAATAGCTTTTGGAACTTAGCTGCAACATAACATATTAAGATTACAGGTATTACTGTTGAAGTATAATTCATAGCGATAATAGGTAACCCTAAAAACTCTATATATACTGGTGAAGCAAACATTGTTCCATCAAATAATGTATACAATGGCTCAAGAGTTGCTGATAATGTACCTTGTTGAATTGCAGGATAACATAATGCTATACCGATTATTAACCCAACAAATGGCTTTAAACCAAATTTCTTAGCTGCTGTATAACCTAACATAACAGGTAAATACATAAACATTGCATCACCAATTACATTTAAAATCATATAAGTTCCACTATCTGGAGTAACCCAACCTAGTGCACTAAATAAAGCAAGGAATCCCTTAATCATACCTGCTGCAGTTAATACACCTAAAATAGGTTGAAAAATCCCTGAAATAACATCAATAAACTTATCGAATGGCTTCTTATTTTTATTATCTTCACTCTTACTTTCACTTTCAGAAGATATTCCTGCCACTTCACAAACATCTTCATAAACCTTAGATACGTGATTACCAATAACAACTTGATATTGACCTGCTGATTTCAGTATTGTAACAATACCGTCCATATTCTTTAAAACAGCATCATTAGCCTTTGATTCATCATCTAATTGAAAACGCAATCTAGTTATACAATGAGTTAAGCTTTTAATATTTTCCTTTCCTCCAACATTTTTAATAATATCTTTTGCTAATTGTTCATATTTTCCCATTTTTAATACCTCCATTGATTCATTTTTAGTAAATATGAAATATGAAGGTTTGGCCAACTTAATGTCACCACCCAAAACAAAAATTAATAGTTAATTTGATATACCTCCTTATTTAATAGTATATTAAATAGTTTGTTTACTTAAAATTTTAGCGATATGAATCGTTAAATATAATTTTTCTTCATTTGAAATAACATAATTATATTTTTTATAAATAAACTCACTTATTTTATTAACACATTTATATGAATCCTGATATTTTACCTTAATTATATCTAGCAAATTATCATCATTTTCATCATCAAAGGTTTTACCAGTTATAAGCCTCTGTGAAAAGAACTTTATATGAGTTACAAATCTATAAAAATATACTGACTCTTCATCAAAAGTAATACTTAAATTATATTTAACAATATTTAATATCTCTTGCATTACCTTTGTTATGTCGTACATATTTGTTAGGCTTTCATCCATTAAACTATTGGCAATGTGTATAGCTATAAATCCTGCTTCATCCTCTGGCAAATCTACATCTATTCTCTTCTCAATTATTTTTAATGCTTCTAAACCTATTACAAATTCATCTTTATAGAACCTCTTTATATCCCATAACAAGAAATTCTTCATATTTATCCCATCCAGATGTCTTTCTACTGCAGTCTTTATATGATCACTTAATGAAATAATTAAATTATCATTTAACCTTTTTCCTAACTGAAGTTTAGCATATTTAATAATTTCATCAGCTACTTCAACATAGTCCAAAGGCATGTCCTTTAATAATTCTGTAAACTTATTAGTCATATTTTTATCAGATAAAGTAAAGACCTTATCAATCATATTTTCCTCTATTTCGTCTCCAACACGTTTCTTATATGCAATACCTCTACCCATAACAATTTGTTCTTCATCGTTTTTATCTAATATTAAAACAACATTGTTATTTAGTATTTTGTAAATAATCATACTTCCACCTCCTACATAAAAAAATCCTGCACAAAATTAATTATAGTATATAGGTATACTATAATTAATTTTGTGCAGGTTTAGCTTGCTCAAACAATCACTATCCTAACGTTCAATATGCATTTATCTACATGTATGTTATCATATATAAAGGTTTAATGCAAATGTTTTCTAAATATCTTTTATAGCTTAAGATTTTATTTTTTAAGTACAAATTTTTTAGCTTAATTTACTTAGTTATTACTTAATTTTATAGCTAAGCTAATCTGTACAGAAAAAGTATTTTCTGTTTTTCTAACAACAATTTCTCCCTTATGCTTTTCGATAATTTTTTTACATGTTTTCATGCCAATTCCTGTGCTGCTTACTATTTTCAAATTATTATTTATTTGGTTTTCAACATAAATAAATAATAATTGATTTTCTATATAGTATTTAACTTTAACTAGCTTGGATTTATCTGCATATTTAATGATATTAGAGAAAATATTATCAAAAACCCTCTGTATCGAAATTAAATTTACTTCTATAAGAAAAGACATGTTACAAGAATTAATTTGAAAATCAAAACCGTTATCTTCCAATATAAAAATTTTCTCTTCAAGTAGTTGATCTAAAAGTTCATTTCCATCAAAAGTCTCTAATTCTAAATCATCATCATTAGTATTAAACACCATAAAGTATTCAAATAATTTATCAGAGAGATATTTAATTTGATATGCTTTTTCTCTACTATTGTGAATATACTGTCTCAAATTTTCATCTGTCTTATACTTTTTGTATTCTATAATATCTAAGTATCCTACTAGTACTGTAAGAGGTGTTCTTAAATCATGTGACATTGCTGTAATAAGTTCGCTATTTGCTACCCTTGCTTTATCTTCACTTTCCAATCTCCCTATAAATGATTTTCTCATCTCATTAATTCCTTTAGCCAAAGAAGAAAGCTCATCATTCCCATTAATAGTAATTTCGTGATTTAAATTGCCACCTTCTAGTATTCTTATTTCACTCTCAAGCATTGCAATATAGGTTGTTTTTCTTTTTATAAAAAATAACATAATTGTTATAAAGCAGAAAAAGGAAACTGCAATACCAAAACAGCTTACAATATAATAATACTTGTACTCAAAAAAGCATTCCATATACATTTTTGCATCGGTATCATTAAATGTAATATCATAGAGGGTTTTACTTGGCAAAAATATTAAACTTTCCTGATATTCTTCATAATCAATAATTGAATTGTTCATATTAGAATCATAGACTAATTTATTGTCCTTATAAATATAAAGATTTACATATTTCTCTTTACGAACCCATTTTGTTATTTCATCATGATCATTTATTGTCAAATTGTTCTCTAATATATATGTTCTAAAATCAGATATAGCTTGATTTTTTTCTTTGTCCATAAAGGATATTTTATTAAAATGATTATCTAATATACTTTCCCCTATTGTTTGTAATAAAAAGAATATACCAACAGATATAATGAATGAAAATATTAAACATAGAATTAATTTAATTTCTAGTTTTGTACATAAAAATTTCTTATTCAATTCTGTATCCCTTTCCCCATACTGTTTTTACATATTTAGGGTTCTCTGGGTCCTTTTCCAATTTTCTTCTTAGGTTTCTTATATGTACCATAACTGTATTGTTACAAGAATAGAAATAAGGCTCTTTCCAAACACTTTCATATAAATTTTGTGCTGAAAATATTTTTTTCCGATTCTGCGCCATTAACAGCAAGATATTATACTCAATTTCTGTCAGTGTAACTTCTTCTTCATCTATTGATACTTCATTTGAAGTTGTATTTATTGTTAATCCATTTATATTAATACTACCAATTGAATCAATTTTATCTTTTCCTTTATATACATAATACCTTCTAAGTAACGCTTTAACTCTTGAAACTAGCTCGGTATATGAAAAAGGCTTTGATAGATAATCATCACTTCCCACAGAAAATCCCATACATTTATCTGAATCTTGAGTTTTAGCAGTTAAAAACAAAATAGGAGCACTTGTTTTTTCACGAATTTCTGCACATGCCTTAAATCCAGACTTTCTAGGCATCATTATATCAAGTATGATTAAATCTATACTTCCATCAACTTTAATTACAGCATCTTCACCATCTACAGCTTCTATTACATTATAGCCCTCACTCTCTAATAAAACGCGGACTATTTCTCTTATCTCGTCATTATCATCTGCTATCAAAATATTTTTCATAGTATTCATTGAATCTTCCTCCATTTTATTATTAGTATATACGTCAATATAGTTTAAATCTATATTATTTAAGTGATTTAATATTTCTTAAGAACTCTTAAGATTTATTATAGCCAAATCTTAAGATGTTTCTAATAAACTATTAATTAAAAATAACACAGGAGGAATTACTAAACAATTATGAATAAATCTAAAAAATTTTTAATTTTCAAGATATTAGCAGCTTTATTAATTTTTTTGACAATTATATTAGTGTTAAAATATTTACCACATATCATTGAATTGACTGTATCAGTTGATAAATTTAGGGACTATATAATTTCTCTAGGCAGTTTTGGATCTGTTGTTTTAATTTTTTTTCAAATGCTACAAACAATTATTGCTCCAATTCCAGGAGAGGTAATTCAAGTTGCTGGTGGATATGTTTATGGCGTGACCTTTGGTGTAATTTATACAACAATAGGGCTGCTGTTAGGAGCTATTATAGCTTTCTACTTTACCAGGTTTATAGGCAGACATTTTATAGAAAAGCTACTAAGTAAGAACAATTCTCAATGGATGGTGGATATCATGGACAGCAAAAAATTTTCTGCTATCTTATTCATTGTTTTTCTAGTTCCTGGGTTACCTAAAGATTTTTTAATATACGTTGCAGGATTAACACCTATAAATCCATTAAGATTTTTTGGAATTTTACTCGTTAGTAGATTTCCGTGGCTTTTAGCCTCTGTAAGTATTGGCTCCAATATTCACTATGGTAATTATATATCAACAATAATAATAGCACTCATATCCCTGGTATCATTTATTTTTGGAATACGTTACAAAGATAAGATTATAAGCAAGTTTTCATCTAATAAAAATGCTTAAGAGTAGCAATTATATTGCTACTCTTATCATTAAATAGGCAAAGTTAAAGTGACAGAAAATCCACCATAAGAGCTATGCCCAATAAAAACACTTCCCTTATGGGAGGACAAAATCTGTTTGACAATCATTTTTATTACTAATCTATAAATGTTACAACTTCCTCTAATGGCTTACGAGGAGGTTGTTTTGGTGTATTATCCTCTGCTACTCCTAATGCAATCATAGACATAAGCTCATATCCTTCTTTTTCAAAATTAATTAAACTTTCTATCTCAGTTTTTGCATGTGTAGGGCCTGTCATATAGCAGGTTCCATACCCCATTTCTGTTGCTGCTAGTAATATATTTTCAACTGCTGCTCCTATTCCTTGAGCTGCTGATTGTGGTGATAATAATACATCAAGAATCTCTTTTGGTGCATTATTTTCTTTTAATATCTTATATTCCATCATTTTATATTCACTACCATACACTAATATTAATACTGGTGCATCTTTAAAACATGTGTAATAACTTATTACGCTCATATGTCTTTTATAATCTTTTTCATTTTTTGCAAGTTGTCCAATTCTCTTATGGCTTTCAGTAACTATATTAGCCATTTCATTTATTACATCTTTATTTTGTAATACAACAAAATGCCAGTTTTGTTGATGCTTTGGAGATGGTGCATAAGTACCAGCTTTTATTATTTCTAATATATCTTCTTTTTTTACTTGTGTATCCTTAAACTGTCTTATACTTTTACGATTATAAATAAAATCTAAGTTTGCCATTATTTATTTCTCCTTGTAAATTTTAATAATAAACAGATTATAAATAAAAAGGTATGTTAGGTCAACTTTTCATTTTTCTTAATCTTATAGAACTGTACATATGTTTAATACTCATTGCTAAATAAGCCTGCCCCTTTTATGATTTCCTGTTCCGTAAATAAACTTAAAACGGCTTCATTATAGTCATCTACCCTTTGGGCCTTCTTTATTCTTTTAGCATATTTTTTATTATCTGAAAATATGTAAATCATATATCCCCAAAGCTCTTTCATTCTAAATATTGCATTTTTATCTTCATTAAACAATTCTCTATATCCATTAAAAACTTCATCATGAAAATTCTTTAATACTTCTTTATCCATAAAGGCACTGTTTTTAATTTCATCTATTAATCCTGGATTAGCTAATATTCCTCTTCCTAGCATTACTGTTTTTACTTCTGGAAAAGCTTTTGTTAACTTATTATAATCATCAACAGTGAAAATATCTCCATTATAACATACTGGATTATTACTTAATGATAATGAATCTTTAAATACCTCTAAATTAGGTTTGTTCCCATAAAAATCCTCTCTTGTTCTAGGATGAATAATTAACTCTTCTAAGGGATATTTATTGTAAATTTTTATTATTTCATAAAATTCCTCTGGACTATCTTTTCCTATTCTAGTTTTTATAGAAATCTTCATATCCTCAATTTTAAATATTTCATCTAGAAACCTATCAAGTTCTTCTCTTTTAGCTAAAAACCCTGAGCCCCTATTTTTTGAAACAACTGTCCCAGAAGGACATCCTAAATTTAAATTAATTTCATTATAACCTAATTGTTGTAACTTTCTTGAAGTAGAAATAAAACCTTCTGAATCATTAGTAAGTATTTGAGGAACTATACTAAGTCCTTCATTATTCTCAGGTAAAACATCTTTCAATTCTTTGGTTTTGAAACTTTTACTGCTAGTTGGGACAATAAAAGGTGTAAAGTATTTATCAATATTATTAAAAAACTTTTTATAAGAATTTCTATATATATGTCCTGTAATTCCTTCCATTGGTGCTAAATAACATTTCATAGAACAACTCCTTTTAAACATTCTAAAAAACATTATATCAGCCTTCTTTTTGGTTATCTACATAATATTAATTATATTTTCTTCCCACCCACAACTTAAACATTAAAAAATTCCTCTTCATTCATAAATTTTATATTCTGTCCTTTTTCCTTTAAATCTGTTGCTTTTCTTAGTTTAGTACTCATTTCTTCTCTACGTAAATCTTTTATGTCTTTCATATTTGTAACTAAAATTGTTGTCTTTTTAGTAACAGAACTTCCTGTAGTTCCTCCAAGTCTTCTAACTAGTCTTATAGCCTCATCTCTAGACATAGAGTTTAGACCTCCAGTAAATACCACCACTTCATTTTTTAAGGCATCTTCTTCAAATCTTTTTAGTAAATTTTCCTTCTTAGAATTACTTACTCTATTAGATGTTTTTAATATTCTTCCTTTTGTTGATGATGGTTTATATCCAATACTATCCACAGCTCCAATAGTTACGCCTATTAACTTAGATATTTCATTAATATCATCACATTTTAATTCTTCACATATATTAAGTAATATGTTACTACAAGCAAGAGCATCATATAGTGCATCATGGTGCTTAAACTTATATCCTAAATAATCATTAACTGTATTTAACTTTGCATTTTCAATTCCTCTATAAAAGTTTTTAGCAAGCTTCATTGTACAAATATACTCAAAACTAGGCAGTTCTATATTATAAAGTTCTGCACTTTTTCTTAAAACTGATATATCAAAGGAAGTATTATGTGCTATTACTAAATTTCCGTTAAAATAATGTTTAATCTTTCCCCACACTTGATCAAACTCTAATTCATTCTCAACCATAGCTGGCCTTATTCCATGAATTCCAATATTAATTGGCATAAACCTCATTTCCTTAGGTCTTATTAAGTGATGTACCTTCTCTATAACCTGTCCATTTTTCACAACAGCAATACCAATAGAGCATGGACTACTCCTTTTCTCATTGGCAGTTTCAAAATCAATTGCTATAAAATCCATTTATCTTCTCCATAATCTTATTGTAAAATATATTATATTGTAGTATATAATAATGAGATTATCAAAATCATCTCTAAAAAATTCTACAACAACTTCAGTATTATTACCAATAATTCTTGAAAAAGCCACAATATCTATATAAAGATTAACTAAGCAAACTGACTATATAATAAATAATAAAAGATATTTAATTAGACAGTAGATAGTTTTATTTAAAAACAAAACTATCTACTGTTTCATACTATTTGAAGAACAATTAAATTTTTAGATTTAAATTTTTTTAGAATCCTATTCTATTGATATTCTTAACTGTTGTTTTTGTAATACTTTTAGTGTTAAATTCACGGTTGATTTTTCTGTAATTTCAGTGAACGTTTGTTCTTCAGGAATTTCGCAGCTTAAAATTGGATTATTATGAATATCAACTTCAATAAAAGTTGCTTTTACTGGTTCAACAAAAGGCTTTTCATTAAAGACTTCGGTAAATACGGAACTCTGTTCACAAGGATCACGTCCAATCACTGGATTTTCATAAACGTCATACACTTTAGGTGTATCTGTAAAAAATTCCACTTCTCT
This sequence comes from Clostridium sp. MB05, assembly GCF_046581255.1. Lineage (NCBI taxonomy): Bacteria > Bacillati > Bacillota > Clostridia > Eubacteriales > Clostridiaceae > Clostridium > Clostridium sp. MB05. Next base: position 3,190,661 of record NZ_CP174370.1, read on the forward strand.
TGTAGTAGTTTTTTCAGTAAAAATTGGTGATCTAAGAAAAGTAATTCTAGTAGTGAAATTAAAAGGCATTTCAACTGTACAATGTCTTATATCTCCACAAACATTCGTTGCTCTCGCTGTGGTACAAGTTTGAGTTTTATACTCAATATTCTTTTTTATAAAACCCGCTATAAATAGTACTCCTGAATTAGTATCTACACAGCTTGAAGAAAATGGAACAAGATGGGATTGGGTTAAAAATAAATTCTTTTTAATTTCTTTAATCTCCATAACTCTTTGGTCAAATGTAATATTAGCCTCAATAGGAATTGTTATATTTGTCTCTGCCAATATAACTGGAAATTTAACATATACACATTTAGTCGAAATATTGCTTTCTTTAGATAGCTCTTCTTTTACAACAGTATTATAAGCTTCTTCTAAGAATTCTTCATAACTTTCTTCTAGAGATTCTTCATATCTTTCTTCTAAAGATTCTTCATAACTTTCCTCTAGAGATTCTTCATAACTCTCTTCTAGAGATTCTTCATAACTCTCTTCTAGAGATTCTTCATAACTCTCTTCTAGAGATTCTTCATAACTCTCTTCTAGAGATTCTTCATAACTCTCTTCTAGAGATTCTTCATATCTTTCTTCTAGAGATTCTTCATATCTTTCTTCTAGAGATTCTTCATATCTTTCTTCTAGAGATTCTTCATATCTTTCTTCTAGAGATTCTTCATAACTTTCTTCTAAAGATTCTTCATAACTTTCTTCTAAAGATTCTTCATAACTTTCTTCTAAAGATTCTTCATAACTTTCTTCTAAAGATTCTTCATAACTTTTTTCTAAAGATTCTTCATAACTTTTTTCTAAAGATTCTTCATAACTTTCTTCTAAAGATTCTTCATAACTTTTTTCTAAAGATTCTTCATAACTTTTTTCTAAAGATTCTTCATAACTTTTTTCTAAAGATTCTTCATAACTTTTTTCTAAAGATTCTTCATAACTTTCTTCTGAGAATTCTTTATCATTCTCTTCTAAGAACTCTTCATTATTTTCTTCTAAAAATTCTTTACTAATTTTTTCGAAGAATTCTTCATAATTTTCTTCTAAGGATTCTTCATTATTTTCTTCTAAGAATTCTTTATCATTCTCTTCTGAGAATCCCTCATTATTTTCTTCTAAAGATTCTTTATCATTTTCTTCTGAGAACTCTTCATCATTCTCTTCTAAGGATTCTTCATCATCTTCTTCTGAAAATTCTTTATCATTTTTTTCTAAAAATTCTTTACTAATTTTTTCGAAGAATTCCTCATTATTTTCTTCTAAGAATTCTTTATAATTTTCTTCTGAGAACTCTTCATCATTCTCCTCTAAGAATTCCTCATTATTTTCTTCTGGAAATTCTTCATCATTCTCTTCTAAGAACTCCTCATTATTCTCTTCTAAGGATTCTTTATCATCTTCTTCTAAGAATTCTTCATAATTTTCTTCTAAGAATTCTTTACTAATTTTTTCGAAGAACTCTTCATTATTTTCTTCTAAGAATTCTTCATTATTTTCTCCTGAGAATTCTTTATCATTTTCTTCTGAGAACTCTTCATCATTCTCTTCTAAGGATTCTTCATCATCTTCTTCTGAAAATTCTTTATCATTTTTTTCTAAAAATTCTTTACTGATTTTTCCGAAGAATTCTTCATAATTTTCTTCTAAGAATTCTTCATTACATGAACCTTCAAGACTAGTACAATTCTTATTTTCTAATTTATCATATTGGGCTGAATCATCTTTTTTATATTTTAAGTTACTTTCTTCAATATTAATTTCTAAAGAACCATGGTTATTGTTTTTTATGTTCTCGTCATTTATGTTCTTATCTTCTATGCTATCAGTTTTAGAAGAATTAAAAAATTCACTTTGTGAAGTATCAGTTTTATCATTATTTCTTTTATGTTGTTCTTCATCATATTTTTGCTTGTATAAATAATACTTATTCTGCCTTTTAAGATAGTCTTCATAACATTTTTTTTTATATAAATAATACTCAGTCTGCCTTTTAACATATTCTTCATAATGTTTTTTTTTCTCTAGATAATACTTATTCTGCCTTTTAACATATTCTTCATAATATTTTTTCATATATATATAATAGTTGTTCTGCCTTTTAAGATATTCTTCATACTGTTTTCTCTTAAGTTGATTATAATTTTGTCTTGAATAATATATTCTTTCCATAATATCTCCTCCACTTAAGAATTTAATAAATTTAAGCATATAAATTAGTTTTTAGTGTACCTATGTAGCTGTCGCTAGTTTTAATATTTATCTTTTCTTTAAAACAGACCCAAAACCTCTCCTAGTAAGCTTTAGGTCTGTATTATATTATCAAATAATAGTAAATTTCTAGATTTATATTTATTTAATAATATTAAACTTTTAAATTTATATTTATTAAATAATATTAAATTTTTATATTATTTAATAATTATAGTGCTGTAATTTCTACCTGTTGTTTTTGTAATACTTTTAATGTTAAATTTATCACTACTTTTTCTGTAAGTTGAGTGAACTTTTGTTCTGTAGGAGTTTGGCAACTTGAAGTTGGATTTGTGTGAATATCAATTTCAGCAATATCTGCTCTTACTAATTCAGTAAAAGGTTTTTCATTAAAGAATTCTGTAAAGAAAAAGCTCTGATCGCAAGGATTACGTCCAATAACTGGATCTGCACAAGCATCGCAACCTTGAAGTTTATCTGTAAAAAATTCTAATTCACTTGGAGTGGTGTTTTCAACAAAAATCGGTTCTCTAATGAAATCAATTCTTGTTGTAAAATTAAAAGGTACTTCAACTGTGCAATGTCTTATATCTCCACAAACATTTGGAGTTCCAGCTGTCATACAAGTTTGAGTTGCATACTCAATATTCTTTCTTATAAAACCTGCTATAAATAGTATTCCAGTATCAGGTCGACAATCTTCAGAAAATGGAATAACACGGGATTGAGTTAAAAATACATTTTTTCTAATTCTTTTAATTTCAGTAGCTTCTTTGTCTAATTTAATAGTAGCTTCAACAGGAATAGTTATATTTAGTTCTGCCAATACAACTGGAACCTTAACAAATACAGGCCCACATCTAATAACATCAGGTGTTACAGGAGTTTGTTTAGTTAATGATTGTACTTGGGTAGTAACAGTTGCACAAGGCTCTGTTACACATTCAAAATCACTCATATTTTTTCTGTCATTATTCATTATAAAATTTCCTCCATCCTTATATAATTAAAATATAGTTATTTAAATCGATCTAATGTATAATATACAAATTCCTCCTTTTTTGTACATAGATAAACAAAAATATTTATTCTATTAATAAGTGTGGTTAAAATTATCAAAGTGTGGTTAAAATTATCACGCTATGTCTATTTACCTTATAACGCAAAAAATCCTCGACAACACTTATATTAAATATTGTCGAGGATATTCTTGGTAGAGACAACTTTTCTCTTAAAGACAGACTCAAACCCCTCTTAGTAAGCTTTATATTTGCAATATATCATTTAATAAGATTATTTTTTAAATTTAATTCTTAGATTTATAATTTTTTATAGTTACATTGCTTGAATTCTTACCTGTTGTTCTTGTAATACTTTTAGTGTTAAATTTACTACTACTTTTTCTGTAAGTCTAGTAAACATTTGTCCTGTAGGATTTGCGCAGTTTATAATTGGATTTGTGTTAATATCAACTTCAGTAATATCTGCTCTTACTAATTCAGTAAAAGGTTTTTCATTAAAGATTTCTGTAAAGAAAGAACTCTCATCACAAGTATTACGTCCAATTACTGGATCTGCACAAGCGTCGCAACCTTGAAGCTTATCTGTAAAAAATTCTAATTCACTTGGAGTGGTATTTTCAACAAAAACCGGTGGTCTAATGAAAGTAATTCTTGTTGTAAAATTAAAAGGTACTTCAACTGTGCAATGTCTTATATCTCCACAAACATTTGCAGTTCCAAATGTCCTGCAAGTTTGAGTTGCATACTCAATATTCTTTCTTATAAAACCTGCTATATATAGTATTCCAGTACCAGGTCTACCATCTTGAGAAAATGGAATAATACGGGATTGAGTTAAAAATACATTCTTTTTAATTCGTTTAATTTCCATAGCTGCTTGGTCTAATGTTATAGTAGCTTCAACAGGAATAGTTACATTTACCTCTGCTAATACAACTGGAACCTTAACAACTACAGGTCCTTGTGAAATAACAGAAGGAGTTACAGCAATTTGTTCGGTTAGTGATTGTGGTTGAGTAGTAACAATTGCACAAGGCTGTGTTACACATGCATTATCATTTGTATTTATTCTGTTATAATTCATAATAACATTTCCTCCATCCTTATCTAATTAAAATATAGTTAGTAAAATCTTATACTTCATAATATACAAATTCCCCCTTTTTTGTACATCGATAAACAAAAATATTTCTTCTATTAATAAGTGTGGTTAAAATTATCAAAGTGTGGTTAAAATTATCACGCTATGTCTATTTACCTTATAACGCAAAAAATCCTCGCCAACACTTATATTAAGTATTATCGAGGATATACTTGGTAGAGATAACTTTTCTCTTAAAAACAGACCCAAAACTTCTCTTAGTAAGCTTTAGGTCTGCAATATATCATTTAATAAGATTATTTTTTAAAGTTAATTCTTAGCATAGTCCTGCTGCTATTGCTTGAACTCTTACTTGTTGATTTTGTAATACTTTTAGTGTTAAATTTACTACTACTTTTTCTGTAAGTCTAGTAAACATTTGTTCTGTAGGATTTGCGCAACTTATATTTGGATTTGTGTTAATATCAACTTCAGTAATATCTGCACTTACTAATTCAGTAAAAGGTTTTTCATTAAAGAATTCTGTAAAGGAAGAACTCTGATCGCAAGTATTACGTCCAATTACTGGATCTGCACAAGCATCGCAACCTTGAAGCTTATCTGTAAAGAATTCTACTTCTCTTGGAGTTGTATTTTGAACAAAAATCGGTGGTCTAAGGAACGTAATTCTTGTTGTAAAATTAAAAGGTACTTCAACTGTACAATGTCTTATATCTCCACAAACATTTGCAGTTCCAAATGTCCTACAAGTTTGAGTTGCATACTCAATATTCTTTCTTATAAAACCTGCTATATATAGTATTCCAGTACCAGGTCTATTATCTTGAGAAAATGGAATAAGACGGGATTGAGTTAAAAATACATTCTTTCTAATTCGTTTAATTTCCATAGCTACTTGGTCTAATGTTATAGTAGCTTCAACAGGAATAGTTACATTTACCTCTGCTAATACAACTGGAACCTTAACAACTACAGGTCCAGCCGGAATAACAGCAGGAGCTACAGCAATTTGTTCGGTTATTGATTGTGGTTGAGATTTAACAACTGCACAAGGTTGTTTTACACATTCATTATCATTTGTATTTATTGTGTTATAATTCATAATAACATTTCCTCCATTTTTATTTAATTAAAATCTAGTTAGTGAAACCTTATACTACATAATATACGAATCCCCCTTTTTTGTGCATATATGAATAAAAAAATTTCTTCTATATAATAAAAATGTGGTTACAATTATTAAGTTATATCTATTTACCTTATAACGCAAAAAATCATCAATAACACTTATATTAAGTATTGTTGATGATTTTCTTAGTAGAGTATTCTTATCTTTTTGAATATCTTAATATTGCAATACCATTATCCATAATATACTGATCTAGATGTAAATCTATTTTAGGGTTATTTCCAAGAAATAAAGGTCTACCTTTGCCTAATATTGTAGGAATTATTCCGATTATATACTCATCAATAATATCTGATTTAATGAAATTATCTACAAGACCACCACCACCAAATAAGAAGATATCTTTACCTTCTTTTTCTCTTTCTTCTTCTATTACTTTGCATATATCTCCATTTATAAAATGTATATTATCATGATCTTGTAATACTTTTGATGTTGCTACATATACTTTTTTATCCTTAAAATCATTATGAAAGTTTTGATCATAACAGTTTTTTCCCATAACTACAATATCTATGTTCTTTAGAAACTCATCATAATTCCATTTCTTTTCAGTATCTAATTTATTATCTCCATCTCCAACTATCCAATCATATCCTCCGTCTTCTGAGGCAATATATCCGTCAATGCTTATTGCTAAGTTTAATATTATTTTTCTACTCATATCTTTTCACTCCTTTTTTATATTTCTAAATATCTTAATTGTTTTTTAATAGAATTTTTCATATTTAAAGTTTATACTTCATACAAAATATATTATAACTTATAATAGTTGACACCATAAATAATAAGCTTTCTCATAAATAATTATCTCCTTTTTCCTTTTAATTATAGATTAATCCCATTCCCATCTAGATAGTAATAAATCATTAATAGTAAGTATTATATCTTTTTTATCATTACTTCGCATTTATAATTTTCTTATATTGCGATTTTAAAAACTCAATGATCTCTGTCTTTTTTAGAGGTGACGAGTGCCCCAAGAAGCAAGTATCAAACTCTAAGCTCTCTAACATATTTATAAAACTTTGTAATTTAACTGAGTCATACTTATAGTTATTATAAAAATCTATACTGTAAGCATCTCCAATAAATAATACTTTTTCTTCTGGCACATAAACTATAACAGAATCTTCTGAATGAGGTGCAATAACATTTTTTAAAATAACAACTAATCCACCTAAGTTTATTTCTAAATCATTTTTAAATACTATATCAGCAGGTATAACTTTTATATCTTGAAGAGATTTATATTCTTTACGAATATTAGTATCTGCAAATTCAATATCCTCACCAGTTAAAAGACGTTGACTCATTGATTCTTCTGTCCATTGCCATTTAGACATAATCTTTAATCTTTCATTAGTTATTTCACATGCTATTGTTTTTCCTGTAACTGCATTCATACCATAAGTATGATCCCAATGCCAATGAGTAATAGCCACATAATCAGGTAATCTTAAATTTAATTTTTCTATAGAATTATTGAATTTTTCAACATGATTTCTCGAGTTTCCTGCGTCCACCATTAAAGAATACTTATCTCCTTTAATGTATCCAATTAATGGTCTATCCACTTCTTTATCATTTTCAAGAAAATAAATCCTTTCCGTAACTTTTGTTAATGCCATAAAATATCCCACCTTTTTTAATATAAAACTTAAAAATCCCCACAGACGAACAATATCATCCATGGGGATTGTATTTACATAAAAATTTTTTATTACATTCAAATTAAACTTAATACAAAATATATATTTATTAATATTCATCGTAATATAAATAATCATATATATTTTTATATATTCATTTGTAGTTATTTCATTTTTATATAAAAGAGTTTAATAGAAGATATTGTTCTTAAAATGCATTATTAAACAAAGCTCTATTATAGAACTTTCAAAGCATTTTAAACTATTTAATTTTAATAGTTTAGTTAAGAACTATTGTGTACATCTCCTCAAATCTCCTTTTTATATAATTATAATTTTATTTAAATATATAGTTTAACTTTGCTATTGTCAAGAAGTATTTGGAAAACTATTCCATAAAATCTCATCTTCTCCTAAATTATAATTTATTCCTTCAACTATATAATTTATTTGGCCTGATATTACATATGCAATTTCTAAGCTATTATGCCAATGCATTGGTATAATCGTTTCTTTTGATATAACTAAATATACAACTTTAATATATATTTGATTTCTAGTTTTTGAAATAATATAATAATAAATATCAAAATATAAATTAAATTGTATTATTATGTTGAAAAGGAATTTATTTTATGAGAAAAATTTATTTTATTACAGGTGCATCTAGCGGAATTGGTGAAGATGCTTCAAAAAATTTATTAAAAGAAAATCATATAGTTGTAGGTTGTGGTTTAGAACCTACTAGTGCTTTAAGTGATACTAATTTTATATATTTTCAAGCTGATGTTAGAGATTCAAAAGGTTTAAAAAATTCTTTAAAAAGTGTACTAGATAATAATGATATTAAATCAATTGATGGAGTTATTACTTGTGCTGGTGTATGTGGAGTAGCTGAAGATATATATAATACAAGCGAAGAAAGATTTGCTGAACTATTTAATGTTAATGTAATAGGAACTTATAACGCTATTAAAGCTTCTTTAGATTATTTAACTAAAGGAAGTATTGTAACTATATCTTCTAGCCTTGGAACAAAAGCTGTTGCAAATTGTATAGCTTATTCACCTGCTAAAGCTGCTATTTGTCAATTAACTAAAAATCTTGCTTTAGAGCTATCACCTAATATAAGAGTTAATTGTGTTGCTCCTTCTTATATAGATACTCCTATGACAAGAAGAGACAAAGAAAAAGATGCTGTAAGAAATGCTCTTGTAGCTAATTATCCATTAAAAAGAATTGGTTATGTAGAAGATACTACTAATGCAATATTATTTTTACTTTCTGAAAAAAGCTCTTTTATTACAGGGGAAATTTTAAGAGTAAGTGGTGGTGGACATCTTAGATAGCTGACTATTTAAAGATTAGTTTTAATTTGTTAGGTACAAAGAGACTTTAGATAATTTTGTGTAACTGTAATTTTTATTTATTAGCTAATTTTAAAATCAAATTGAACTAAATAAAAAGGACAAGCTAATTGTAGTGATAACCTTATCCTTTTAAATTATTGATATTATATGAGGTGCTAATGGGAAGTTTTATAATTATTTTAACAACAATTATTGCTCTTGCTGTCTTAATTGTAAGAAGCGTAAGAAATAATAGGAAGATAAAATCTGTTTTAGGAACACTTATAGTAGAAATTAATAAAACCTATAAAGAACTTTTTAAAGGGAGAACTTTGCTTTATAAAATAACTCAAGGTGGAATGGTTATATGTGGTGAAGTATTTGCATTTATAACTATATTTACAACAATTATGAGGTATTTTAATACACATTTATCCTTTGGTGTAGAATGGTTAATAAAAATACTAGCTATAATAATATCTTTTATAATTGTTCATTATTCAATAGGCTATATATTATTTGTTAGTTCTAAAATTCATAAATTTATTTATAAAGTTGAAGATAAAAACTTAAAACTAGATTTTATATTAAGCTATTTTATTACAAGTACATTTTTAGCTGTACTTATAGTTTTTCCAGATCAGTTTAAGAAAAATGCAGCTATAGGAATTATAGGAGTTATAATTTGCTACTATTTAAATATAAAGGTGTTAATAACTCTTATGAGAAAACCACACAACATCAAATCAGAAAAGGAAGAAAAAACTAATTTTGCAAGAGTACTAATAGCAGCTATTTTAGTGTTAGTAATGCTTGTAATGAATATGTATTTAGCTGTTTGTTTCGTAAATGCCCTTGCAGATGGTGCAGCGTATTTAAATGCTACAGGAAGTTTTGATTTATTTTATTACACAATGATTACTTTTACTACTATTGGATATGGCGATATAGTACCAGTAACTACATCAGCTAAAGTAGTAGCTATAGTGATTTCCATAACAAGTGTAATTTGTTTAACTGTATTTTTAGGTAGTATTTTATCATATAAAGAGAAATTTGATTCATAAAATCTATATTTAAGGAAGCCTAGAGGATATGTGGTTACAGAATTCATTAATATATCTCATCCCCTTAGTTAATCGAAAGGTATTAATACTTCTACTAACCTTTTTCATAAAAAACACCTTAACCAAGTAATATCAATGGTTAAGGCTCTTTTTTCTGCACATTAGATAGCATATATCATATCATTATCAGTAACATCTAATTGATATGAATACCTAACTTTAACACTATATGGTACTAGTTTAATGTATCCATCCACTATAAATATTGATGGTCCATTTTCTTGAAGAAATCCACCTTTGGTTCAATAAATCTAAACTTATGGTTTTCAATATCTTTAAAGATTGTCCTAAGTTACTAAATTATAAAAGCTACATGCTAATTAAAATAAATATCAGAAAACTCAATGTTTACCTTTTCTACATTAGAGTATTTGCTTTTTTGCTTATTATTCAAAGTTTTATCTTTATTAGTGCAAAATTCCATGTTAGAGGGAAGTTTGACTATGAATTCACTGCCTTCGCTATAGCTGCTTTTAACCTCGATTGATCCATTATGCAGTTCTACCAGTGCTTTTACAAGGGATAATCCAATACCGCTACCTTCCTGTTCCCTTGTAAAAGATTTATTTACCTGTTTAAAACGTTCGAATATGATATTTAGCTGATCTTCTTTAATTCCTATACCGGTATCCTTTACGGAAAAGGAAATACCATTCCCCATATCTTTTAAAGATATATTAATAATTCCAGCTGGATTGCTAAATTTAATTGCATTTGAAAGTAAGTTTAATACAATTCTCTCAATTTTATCAGGATCAAAACACATTATTTTTTCTTCAATATCTGTATCAAAAACCAACTCTAATCCTTTGCTTTGTATATATGGTATTACAGAGAGTGTTATATCCTCTATTAAATTGACAATATTACACTTTTCCATACTCGGCTCTAAAAATCCTGCATCGATTTTAGTAATATCAATCAAATTATTTACTAATCTTATTAATCTATAGCAATTTTGTTTTATACTTTTTTTACAATTTACTAATTGAACTTTATTTTCATTAGGTGAATTATTATAATATAAGTCACCTAATTGTATTGAACAAAATATTATGTTTAATGGAGTTTTCAATTCATGAGATATATTTGCAAAAAATTCTGTTAATCTTTTCTCTTCATTTTTTCTTTTTGTTATATCTAATCCAATACCAATAATATTTTTAAATGTGCCATCTTCATTTTTTATTAATTGAGTATTCCAAAGTATAGTGACTAATGAACCTTGCTTACTATAAAAAGATTTTTCAATTTGAGTTGAGAATATTTCTGGGCTTAGTGAACGAATGTAGTTCAATATTTCATTTCCATCTTCTTCTTTAAAGATAGTATTCATCCATCCATAACCTAAAACTTCTTCAGCAAGATACCCTGAAAGCTTTTCTCCATATTTATTGAATTGAACTAGAAAACCATCTTGGTTCCAAACACAAATTATAGCATTTGCATGATCTATTATGGTTTTAGAAAAAGTTTGTTCATTCTTTAATTGTTCCTCAGTGTTTTTTTGATAAGATAGATCTGTTAAAGAACCTGACATTCTTACAGGAACGTTTTCATGATTCAATATAGCAGCCCCACGTATTAAAACCCACTTATATTTGTCATTCTTAGCTTTAATTCGAACCTCCTGTCTAAAATGGCTATTATGTCCTTGTAAGTGGAATCCCAATTCTTTTATGAAATACTCTCTATCTTCAGGGTGAATAAATTCCTTATAATTGTAGCGGTAAAGGTTAAATTCAGATTTTGTATAACCTAAAATCTGAAGTAACCTATCTGAAGCATAGAAAGTATTTTCTATAATTCTGTAATCCCACATTCCATCATTAGAACCATATAGCGCAAGTTCATATCGCTCATCAGAAAGCATAAGCTTTTTTTGGGATTCTAAAATTTTCAGTTGACGTAAACCTAACTCGCTAACAATTTCTGAGAGATGTTTTAGAAACACAAGCACTTTTTCATGCTCTTCTTTATTAACAATTGGAATTTCATCTAAAGCTTTTAGATAAGCATCTTCATCAAAACCGAATTTTTTTGCTTGCATCCGAAAGAATTCTTTATCTGGTTTTTCGAAAAAAATTTGGCCACTAAAGATAGTGGCAAGAAAGATTCCCTCTAATACAATAGGTGTACCGATATCTATCAAACCATTTTTGCATTTATGATTTATAATAACGTCTTTATTTTTTAGCTCTTCAAGCATGAATATATCACTTTCAATACACCTGAGTTTAGATTTAGGATTTACTCTATGAAACTTTGTACACATATCTTTCCAACCTGTTATGGTGAGAATGGTTCCATCTCTTGAAACAATTCCAGAAGCAATACCAGTTGAATGATAAAAGCTATCTAATAATTTTTGAAGCTGATTAATATCTACAAGATCTGTTAGTTCGTATTTCATAATATCCCCCCGAAAATACAAATGGAATTGATACATAATCTCTCTAATTTATACAAAATAATCTATTTTTCTATTTAGCACGTTAATATATTCTACATTTAACTAAAAAATCCCTTTTTTTTAAAATATTATAATAGCTAGTATATTATTAATAACCTATTATAGATTTTTCAATTGCTAATTTAATCATAGTAGAACCCACACCTTATCTAAAATAATCTTCATGAACAGATACTGGCGTAAGCATTACTGTTTCAGTCTTTTTGATATACTCTTTATATAGTTACTTCTCTTTTAATTTCCACTATATATTTACATATAAAAAAGACTATAAAAAGCATTCCACTTATTATAGTCTAAAACTCTAATTATTTTCTTTTGACTTAATCATTTTATGCATTTCATCATTAATCACATTATAGATAGCCTTAGCAACGCCTAAATTGTCATTGCTATCTGTTATGTACTTAGCTATAGCCTTAACCTCTGGTATAGCATTCTTCATCGCAACAGTTTCTTCAAATATTTCAAACATTGAGTAGTCATTAAAACTGTCTCCAAGGATCATAACATCCTCCATTGCTATTGACATATTCTTAGCTACTTTTTCTAAAATAATTCCTTTTTGTGCATTTACATCAGTTATTTCTATATTATCTCTAAATGATGATGATATTGCTAATCCCTCAATTTCTCCAATAACTTTTTTCATCTTATCTATAAATTTTATATCTTTATGGAATGCTACAAACTTTCTTACTTCTATTCCACTTTCAAAGAATTTATCTATATCATCAATATACTGTAAGCATGTGAAAAATTCTTGATTTTTAGCTATTTCCCTTGCCTCAGTCTCTGTTAAATGTTCATTGAATATCATAGTTCTAAATACAACTTCTTGAAATGCTTCTTCTCTTGTAGATGTAGTAAATACTCCTTTATCTGTAAATATACGAGCTGACAGTTTATTTTCATCTAATATCTCTGTTATCTTTTTCGCATTTTCTTTCTTTATATTTATAACGTCTAATATATTTCCATCCTCATCTCTATATTCTGCTCCATTTGAAAGAATACACTGAGCCTTTATATTATTCTTCTCTAATAGCCCCTTAACACTCTCATATTCTCTGCCTGTAGATATTGCAAATATTATACCTGCTTCTTCTGCTTTTCTAATTGCATCAACAGTTTCCTTATCTATGTCATGATCATTATTTAATAAAGTTCCATCCATATCTGATGCTATAAGTTTTATCATTAAAAATTCCTCCGTTAAAAATCTATTTTATTGTCTATTATATAATAACATATATTTATGATATTATATAAAAAATAAACTTTCTTGATTTAATTTTCCATTTTCCAAACATAAAAAACCCTTACCTGCACCTCTAATACAAGTAAGAGTTCTACTAACCTAAGCTTCTAAAAATTCCAATTTTTTAGCTAACTAGTCTATTATCCTGATTTCCTTTACGTTCTTTTGCAAACTCAGCTACTGCAGTGTAAAGTACATCTGTTGAGGAATTAAGTGCTGTTTCACAAGAATCTTGTATAACTCCAATTATAAATCCAACACCAACTACTTGCATAGCAATATCATTTGGTATACCAAACAAACTACAAGCAAGTGGTACTAATAATAATGATCCCCCTGCTACTCCTGAGGTTCCACATGCACTTACAGCTGATAATAAAGTAAGTATTATAGTTGTTCCAATATCTACTGTTATACCAAGAGTATTAGTTGCAGCAAGTGCTAATACTGATATAGTTATAGCAGCACCACCCATATTTATAGTTGCTCCAAGTGGTATAGAAATTGAATATGTATCTTCGTTCAGTCCAAGCTCCTTACATAATCTCATATTCACAGGTATATTAGCTGCTGAACTACGCGTGAAAAATGCTGTAATACCACTATCTTTTAAACATTTAATAACAAGTGGATATGGATTTTTACGTATTGCTATAAAAGTTATTATTGGGTTTATCACTAAAGCAAAAAATGCCATACATCCAACTAATACTAATATCAATTGTCCGTATTTAAGTAATGATTCTATTCCTTGCTTAGATATACTATCATACACAAGTCCCATTATTCCAAATGGTGCTAAATTAATTATCCATCTTACTACTTGTGATATAGCATCTGAAATATTTACTATAACTTCCTTAGATCCTTCACTAGCATTTTTTAGAGCAAGCCCTAAAATTACTGCCCAAAATAATATTCCTATATAATTAGCATTAGAAAGTGCACTAACTGGATTAGATACTATACTCATTAGTAAATTATTTAATACTTCTCCTACTCCACTTGGTGGTGTTAAGTTTTCTACACTTGTAGTAAGAACTAATTTAACAGGAAATAAAAAACTACCAATAACCCCAACTACTCCTGCTGAAAGTGTTCCTAAAAGATATAATAATATAACTGACTTCATATTAGTCTTTTTACCTTCTTTATACTGACAAAGTGCAGCCATTACTAAGAAGAATACTAATAATGGTGCTATTGCCTTTAATGCACCTACAAATAATGATCCCAATATTGATATTGGTGCCCCCAAATCTGGAATTGTTAATGCAATTATTATACCTAATATTAGACCTACTATAATTCTTTTAACTAAGCTTATGTTATTCCATTTTTCTATTATTTTTTTCATTTTGCCCCCTTATATTTATCATGTTGTTAAAAAATATAATAAAATAATATCATAATACTGTTTTTACCACAATAAGAACAATATTATTTCAATTTTTTCACTTTATTTATTTTTATTAAACACAGTTCTAATTCCTAAACCTTCTGGTCCATCATATCTAATATACTTATCTATATTTTTTGTTTTATTTGTCATTTGTATAGCTTTATTAGGGCAAAAATTATAGCATCTCATACATATTATACATCTATCTTCAAATATAATTTTATCATCTTTAAAAACTATATTATTAGTAGGACAATTTTTTATACACTATTTGCATTAACTTCATTTCCTAAAAATCTTAACTTTTCAGCAACTTTATTTACTATGAATGCAGTATTTCCTGTTCCACTAAAGTAATAAACTTGTATTCTACCACAATTTGATATGAATAAAATTTAAAAGCTCTTCTATTATAAGCAGCCTTTAAATTTTTTTGCATATTATACGGTATTTTAGCAAATAAAATTGCATCAAGCCTACTCACACAAACATAAAAAAGAAACCTCACTTACCTATGGTACGCTTCACCTCACCATAGGCAAACGCTTTACCTCTTACAATATAACCATTTTAATTTCCATTTCAAATTTTAATTATATTTTTGTTAAAGAAATAAGATAGGCTTTTAAACCTATCCTTTTATTCACATTTCTTAACTACCTATACATATAATAAATCTCTACAGCATCACTATTTCATCTTCATCACTTTCAATATACTCACCTGCATAAATTGGAATTTTATCGTTCACAATAGTTTAGTTCAATTATTGATTATTTACTTGCTTCAATTATTAACATTTCTCTTAAATGTATAATATGTTCCTACAAAATAACATATATAGACCATAATCATCAAAGCAATTCCAAAAATTATACTTAAAATAAATGTAGTATCGCCAACAAAAACAGTAATTATATCCTTATAATATAAATAAAAATTATATATAAATATTGCAACACCAATCATTGCTATACTTATAGGAATTATAAAATACAATGAAACTTGCTTTAATATAATATTATTTATCTCCTTACCTTCAACCCCTAACTTTTTAAGCACATTAAATCTATCTTTATGCTCAATAGAGTCAGAAAGTTGGCTAAGTGATAAAATAGTTAAACTTATCATTAGAAGTACTACACCTAGATATATTCCAAGAATCCTCATAGCTAAAGTTGTAACTAAAATATTATTAGTTTCTAATGATTTTATTCTTGTTCTAATTACACTACGGGATACATCATGTTCTTTACTGTATTTTTCTATAAATTCATTATTATTTTTTCTAAACCAGTCATTAACATAATTATATTGAAAATCATCAGCTTCTTTATAACTCATTTTATTTTTAATATTAGCCATAAAATTAGTCTCTACAAAATCAATCTTATCACATACTTTATCTGGCAAAATTATAATATTCTCTGTATTATAGTAAAAGCCTTCTCCAATGGATTCTTTATAATATGAATTCTCACTAATATTATATTTTTCTCCATTAATATCAAACTGAAGATTTTTACCTATATAATCATTTATAGTTTCATCAGTACTGGCACTATGCCACTGAGTAGTAAATTCATTATCTTTAAGTTCTATTTCTTCATATCCTAGCATATCTCTTAGTTTGTTAAAATCACTTAATTTTATTGCTAAAGTTGGAGTTCTATTTTCATCTGCCTTTACTATATATTTTTCTACCTGGCAATAACTCTTTACATCATGCCCATTACCATTTAAGTAATCTATAACCTCACTATAATCTAATTTAGGTAACTCTTTAACATCATTTATATTAGCTTCTTTTAGAAAATTTGTACTATAACTATTTCTTATATCTATATCATAAGGAACCCTCATATCTAAATATCCAAGTATCCATTGAGCCATTACAATTGATATTATAAAACTCATCATAGCACCTAAAAAAGTCATTGATATTGTAGCCATTAGTATTGGTGCTGTCTTTATTTTAGATACTATTGATCCTATTAAAAATAAATTTGTTCCTTCATATTTAAAATTAACTCTCTTATTTTTTATGTGTATCATTATATAAGAAATAGAATAAAATAGGGCGTAAGTCCCTATTATAAAAGCAATTAGAGATACACCTATATACATTAATGATTCAATACTGTAATCTATTTTTGAATTTAATATTTTAATAGTACAACTGCCACAAATAATATATAAAATTACTGATAATGCAAATATTACACTATATACTTTGCCACTTCTTTTAAACTGAAACTCAACTTGTTTATGTGCATTTAACATATCTATAAGCTTTATTTTTCTTAAAACCATAAAATTATATAATCCTATTATGCAAAACATTGCTATAAAGAATATAAATGTAATTCCTAATGTATCCATATATAACTTGAAGCTAAATGTTACTTCTTGCTTTGCACTTATTAAAACTATGGCTGTAACTGCTTGAGAAAATAAAGTTCCTACAAATACTCCTGCTATTATAGCTAAAACTCCTATTACAAGCGTTTCAATAAAAAACATAAGTGCTACACCTTTTTGTTCTGAACCAAGCAATACGTATGTTGCAAATTCCCTTTGTCGCCTTCTTATCATATATTTATTTACATAAGCTACAAGTAAAATAAGAATAGCTGTAATTATATAAGTTGAATATTGTAATATTAACTTTAAGGCTTTAAAGTTATAAGAGTCCTCAGTAATTAGTTCATAACTGGAACTAGAAAGTGATGTAATTGCGTAAAATAAACTTACGCATATTGTTATAGTTATAAAATAAATTAGATAATCTTTAATAGATTTTTTTGCATTACCAATGGCTAACTTAGCGTACATCTCTAACATCACCACCTAATAATGCTACTACATCTAATATCTTATTAAAGAATTGTCTTCGTGTATTATCACCTTTCACTAATTCCGTAAATATTTTTCCATCTTTAATAAATAATATCCTATCACAATAACTAGCTGTAAAAGAATCATGTGTTACCATTAATATTGTTGCATCTAAATCTTTATTTAAATTTGATATCATTTCTATTAACATTTGAGCTGATTTTGAATCAAGTGCTCCTGTTGGTTCATCAGCTAGAATTAATTTAGGATCAGTTACTAACGCTCTGGCACAAGCTGTTCTTTGCTTTTGTCCTCCTGATACCTCATAAGGATATTTTGAAAGTAAATCTTCTATTCCTAGTTCTCTTGCAACACTTAACACTTTACTATCTATTTCACTTTTTTTAGTTTTGTTTATAGTAAGGGCTAAAGCTATATTTTCATGGATAGTTAATGTATCTAATAAGTTAAAATCTTGAAATATAAATCCTAAATTTTCTCTTCTAAATTTTGCTATATTCTTTTGATTTATTTCTGTTAAATCTTTTCCGTCTAAATAAATATTACCTGAACTAACATCATCAATTGTAGCTATCAAATTTAACAATGTTGTCTTACCTGACCCAGATGGCCCCATTACACCTACAAATTCACCTTTTTTCACATTGAAGCTTATATCATCAATAGCTTTAACTATATTTCCTTTATTTCCATAATATTTTTCAATATTATTTATTCTTAGTACTTCATTCATTCTTATCACCTCAAAGATATTTTAACTTATATATTACCTACTAGATTCGATTTAATATTACTTTTAGGTGACAATGTCGTAACATTGCTAAATCAAAACTTACAAAAGCTTCCCATAGGAAAAGTAATACTAACTTTTGTATAACTATTTATTTCTGATTCTATATCTATTAATAATCCTAATTTATTACATAATTTTTTGCATAAATATAATCCAATTCCTGTAGATTTACTATTTAATCTACCTATATTTCCTGTAAATCCTTTTTCAAATACCCTCTCTAATTCATCAGAAGGGATACCAATTCCATTATCTTCAACAATTAATTTTATTCCATTTTTTATATCACTTACATATACCTTAACTTCTGGATTTTTATCATTCCTGTATTTTATAGAATTTACTATTATCTGATTTAAAATAAATTCAAGCCATTTGCTATCACAATAAACTTCTTTATCAATATTATCAATTTCTAGATTTATATCATTTAAAATAAAGCCTTGCTTATTTCTAGTAATTACACTGTTTACACAATCCTTTAGACTTATTTCCTTAATAAGATAATCTTTATCCACCTCTTCACTTCTTGCATAAAACAAAGCTTGTTCTACATATCTATCAATTTCCTCCAATTGCATAAGTATTGCTGAACTTTTAGCTGTCCTATTATTTTCTTCCATTAATTTTATAAGTGAAATAGGCGTTTTCACTTCATGAATCCACTGTTCTATATACTCTTTATAATCTTTAAGTCTTAATTTTTCTTTATTAATTTCTTCTCTCATAGACTTGCTGGATTTTTTTAGAAGATAATAATATGGCTCTGCTTCGAAAAATGGTGGTACTTCTAATACCTCACTTATTAAGTATTTCTTATCTATCTTTGATACAGATTTCTCTATTAATTCAAAATAATCTTTTCTTTTTCTATAAGAAATAATACAGTACATAAATAAAACAGTAATCCAGGATAATACTATTATCATTACTGCTTTAAATTCATTACCTATACTAAGAAGAAAAATAGATAAAGCTATTACTCCTATAATATTTAAGAATATTGTTCCTGTCTTACTTTTTAAGTAATCTTTAAAATTCATATCATATACCTTTGTCCTCTTTTACGTAATGGTAGTTTTAGTTTTCTTAAAAGAATTCTTCCTTATATCATATAACCTTGTCCTCTTTTAGTTTTAATAAAATCCTTTAGCCCTATTTCCTCTATTTTGTTTCTTATTCTTGTAATATTTACTGTAAGTGTATTATCATTTACAAACATGGAGCTGTCCCACAAATACTCCATTATCTCAGCCCTAGATACAATTTTTTCTTTATTAATTAATAAGTAATATAATATTTTTAACTCATTTTTTGTTAGCTCTTCATTATTTCCATTATGCTCAATTGTGCTTGATAAAATATTTAACTTTAAACCATTATAATCAATCACATCTAAATTATTTTCATTTGGATATGCTCTTTTAATAAGTGAATTTATTCTAGCTAAAAGTATTTGAGTGTTATATGGTTTTGTTATAAAATCATCTCCACCTAAAGTAATAGCCATAAGCTCGTCTATATTTGTATTTCTACTAGTTATAAAGATTATAGGTATCTTTGAGAAACTTCGTATTTCTGTACATATTTTAAATCCATCATCCTCAGGTAAATTTATATCTAATAAAATTAAATCAGGGTTGTTTTCTTTTACTATTTGAGGTATCTTATCAAAAGCCTTTGGTTTCAAGATCGAATAACCATTTATTGTTAATAGGTTTCCAATTTCATTTTGAAGTTGTTCATTATCATCTATTATCATTATTGTAAACATAATTTTTTCTCCAATTATAATTTGTTTTTCTTATTAATTATTTTATCTTACTTAATTATATAGCTAGAAAATAAATATAGTAAACATTCGATTTGTTTGAATTAATATGTTTTTAAATTATTTTCCTCTAAGTAAATCTACTTTGTATTTATTTTGGTTCTACATAAATACGCTTCACCACACATTAAGTAAAAAAGCTATATATCCCCACGCACAATATAATTAAGCTTATTTCAAATTCAAGTTTTCATCATAGTAATATTAAGTATTCTCCTAATTTTCTACATCAATCAAATTACTCATATATTCTATTTTACCATCCAACACATCATCGTAGAAAGATTGCTTATTGTCAATGAAATCAATACATTCATTAAGTTCATTCATTTTCTTTAATAAAGATTCTTTTAATTTATCAAGCATCTCCTTTCTCTGAGCAATTGTAGAAGAACCTTCCATGCAATAATTCATATACAATTTCATATCTTTGATACTCATACCGCACTTTCTTAGACATTGCAACCCTTTTAACCACGCAATATTCTTTTCATCAAAAATTCTATAGTTATTTTTATCTCTTTTTACATTTGGTACTAAACCTTCTTTACAATAAAATTTTAATGTTTCATAAGATATTCCAACTTGTTCACATACTTCTTTTGTTGTATACATAAAATTCCCTCCTAATTTAATAAAAGCTCTTGCTCGGTAGCTACTACCTACTGGTACCATTATTATAGACCACAAAATATTAAAAATAAAGGAGAAATAAAAATGGAATATGTAACTTTAAATAATGGTACAAAGATGCCTAAGGTTGGATTTGGAGTTTTTCAAATCACAGATAAAGAAGAATGTACTAAGGTTGTGCTAGATGCTATTGATGTTGGATATCGCTTAATTGACACAGCACAAGCCTATGGAAATGAGGAAGCGGTTGGAGAAGCTATTCTTAAATCACCAGTACCTAGAGAAGAATTATTTATTACTACTAAAGTATGGATTAGTAATGCTGGATATGAAAAAGCAAAGGAGTCTATTGAAGAATCTCTAAAGAAAATGAAATTAGATTATTTGGATTTAGTTTTAATCCATCAACCAGTAAGTGATTACTATGATACTTACAGAGCTATGGAGGATTTAAATAAAGAAGGTAAAATTATGGCAATAGGAGTATCAAACTTCTATCCAGACCGTTTAGTTGACCTGGCTTTATTCAATGAAGTTACACCTGCTGTAAACCAAATTGAGATTAATCCATTCCACCAACAATTAATAGCACAGGAGGTTAACATCAAGTACGGGGTACAGCTACAAGCATGGGCTCCTTTTGCTGAAGGAAAAAATGGAATGTTTGATAATCTTACTTTAAAGTCAATTGGGGATAAGTATGATAAATCACTTGCCCAAGTTATTTTAAGGTGGTTACTTCAAAGAGGAATTGTTCCACTAGCAAAGACAGTGAATAAAGAAAGAATGAAACAAAATATAGATATTTTCAATTTTGAATTAAGTAAAGATGATATGAATACAATCTCTGCTTTAGACAAAAAAGAAAGCTCTTTCTTTAACCATCAAGAGGCATCATCTGTAGAGATGTTAGCTAGTCTTAATAGATAAGATGAACTATAAATGAAGGTACTGTTAATAAATACTTGGTTATCTTAGGTATGCCAGTTGCATCAAACAATATTTGAATATGGTGCATGGTAACTCTTCTGAAGAAGTAAAACAAGATTTAGAATCAATACAAACAATACGTGCATTAGGTAAAAATATGGCATTCTTAATGAAAAGTATTAAATTGGTAAAGAACAATTTGCTTTACCTGAAAAAGAAAATCATATCTTCACAAATTTTATTAAATAGAGAATAAATTAGCATATACTAAAAATTAAGAGAGGTATATATGAAAAAGATATTGTACTTAATGAGACATGGACAAACATTATTTAATCTTAAAAGAAAAGTTCAAGGGTGGTGTGATGCCCCATTAACTGATTTAGGAATTAGACAATCTGTTATTGCTAGAGAGTACTTCAAAAACAATAGCATAGCTTTTGATCATGCTTACTCATCTACATCTGAAAGAGCTTGTGATACATTGGAGTATATTACCAATATACCTTATAAAAGACTAAAAGGACTTAAAGAATGGAACTTTGGTATTTTTGAAGGAGAAAGTGAAGATTTAAACCCACCATTACCTTATGGAGACTTTTTTGTTAAGTATGGTGGTGAAGATGAAATTGAATTGAGAAACAGAGTTGCTAAAACCCTTCATTCAATTATGAAGAATGATGGCCATAATACGGTTTTAGCCGTTTCACATGGGGCGGCTTGCCGTCAATTTATGAGATACTGGGCTCATACTAGTGATGTTGAGCAAAAAGAAAGACTAGGTAATTGTTGTATTCTAAAATTTGAATTTAAAAATGATGAGTTTAAATTGATAGAAATAATAAATCATGATTTTAGTGAATTATCTTAATCAATAAAATTTAAAAGTTCTTCTATTATAAGCAGCCTTTAAATTTCTTTGCATATTATACGGTATTTTAGCAAATAAAATTGCATCAAACCACTCACACAAACATAAAAAAGAAACCTCACTTACCTATGGTACGCTTCTCCGTATCAGTAGTAAGTGAGGTTTACTAAACTATTATCATTTTTCAATATTAAAAATCTTAAAACTAACTCTTGGTCAGATTTAGTTCTAATTCTCTCTTCTTGTAAATTTTGAAATCCAAATTTCAGCCTCTGCAATATTATTAAAGGTTCTAAAATTGTTTCCTTTGTTAGCCTCCATAATCATTTCTTTAAACCTATCATTGTACCTGCCTTCATCTTCTATAATAACAGCAACTTTTACATGATAGTTTATAAATTTTTGTAATGCCATACCTGCTAATCTTGTCTTAAGATTAAAAAAGTCTTCAGATAATACATTTGAATGAAGCATAATTGTATAAACGTCATTTTCCATACAAATAGATATACAATCCAACACATCTTGCTCTGAAGAAAGTTTCCATACTTCAGAAGCAAACTCAATATATTTATTATTATTTGTATTTACTATTCTATAATTCAAAACATTCACTCCTCTTATAAATTAGTTTATTCCACAAGCATAGAAATAGAATTTAGCATCCCTTCAATAAAGCTTACACTCCCCCATAATAGAATTTTTAGCCTGTTTTCTTTTTCATTATATTTCATATTGATTGTTGATTTTCCCATTTTAGAATCTTTACAATTCATTACTGCTATAAGGGTATTTGATATTCTAAAATATTCTTCTTTATCTACATCATTTATATCAACAACAGTAGATACATTTACTTTTTGATTTATAGTTTCTTTAACTTCTCCATTAGTAAAAAAATCAATATTTGACTCTTCAGCAATATTTTTATCATTTATATTAACATTATTCTTTTCAATAAAAAGACTTAAATCATGACCTGAAATTCTCCATTGCTTTCCTACTTTACTTGCAGCAAGCTTTCCATCTGTTATAAACTTTCTTATAGTTTTGTGATGCATACCTAATATTTCTGCAATTTTATCTATTGTATAAAATTGATTTTCCATAAAAAATCTACCCTTTCAAAATTAATTTATAGTTAAATTATAATAATTCATTTCACCCTAGTCAAGCACTTTATTGTGTTTTGTTATACTTTATTATACTTTATTGAGTTAAAATAAAGAAAACTTGCTACGCTCATGACTTTTCTTAATTGTAATTTAGTAGGAATTCAACAAATTTTTTTTGCATCCTAATACTTATCTACTTATCTTTGTACTATTAATTATTAAGCATTTTTCCATAATAAAATTCATTAACATTTGTCCTTATTGTAAAATAATTCAATAATTTCCTTGCAATCTTCTGACCTATACATTCTTGTATTCATTTAGAACCACTCCAATGTTTTACAATTTATATTTTTGTTTTACAACTCAAATTTTACTATATAACTATATGAATTACAGTTATGCTTACTTTAAATATATTACTTATGATACAATATTTTCACCTATAAAAATAGTCCTAACCAAGTAATATCAATGGCTAAGACTGAAAACCTCATTTACTTATGATATGGTTCTCCGTATCGGTAGTAAGTGAGGTTTTTAATATTATTACTCTGTACCTATTCAAAATATAATTTTATTTTTTTACTCCTTTTAACAAAACTAGTAATTATAATAAAATATTAACTTTTTACTTTTAATATATTATGAGCCTTCATTGCATTGATGAAGGGGTATAAATCTTCTGGTTTTCTAATATGTGGAGGCTCCATAATAAATACTCTATCTATATGTATAAAATCTACTATTAGACAAATAATAGTTTTGTGACCATTCAATTAGAAGGAGAATTTTATGAATCTAATAACGAAAGGAAGTAATATTATTATGGGAATTTTAAGTGGAAATCCTAAAGATGAGCCTTTACATTATGGCGAGGTATTTGGATTATGGAGCTCCTTATCAGTTGCAAAAGGTGCATTAGACAGCTATCAAGTTTTTATTAATCATACTGGTGACCAAGAGTTAAAAGCATTTTTAAAACAAGTAATTGAATCATCAATCAAACCATCAATAAAAGACATAGAAGAAGTATTACTGCATAACGATATCGCGCTTCCACCCACACCAGCAGAACGACCTGAAGCAGACCTTGAACAAATTCCAGTTGGCGCGAGATTGCAAGATGCACAAATAGCTTATATAGTAGCTGCTGATATAGCAGCAGCTGTTGTAGCAAGTAGTCAAGGAATGAGTCAATCAATTCGTGAAGATGTTGGGTTATTATTTGGCCAAATGGGTGCAAAAAAAGCAAAAGATGGTGCAGCATTATTACAAATCATGAAAGATAAAGGTTGGCTAGTTCCACCACCACTTCATCATGAAACAAAACAACAATAATTAATAATAAGTTTGTAAAAGGGTAGAAAAACAGATACAAATATCTGCTTTCTACTTTTTTTATATTATTTAACTAACGTAAGGCGTTAGTTGTAGAAGAAAAGAAGGCGAATCCTAAAAATAATGGATTCGCCTAGAAGTTAACCTTATCCTCTTTTTTTGTACATTTAAATGGTGGAGCCGAATCTTATTGAACCACTGTATTACAAAAGACCTCATTTATTTATGATACGGTTCACTTTTGTTAATCCTAAAGATACTTTCTCGTTTCCACTTCTTGATACACTCATTTCTATAGTATTATAAATTCTTATGAATTTTATTGTATTTATTATTAATAAAAAGCTTTTATTAGAAATTTTTAAAAGTTATAGTTTTCTGCATATTTAAATAGTAGATAGATATTTTTTTATTTAACAAAGCCCTAATAAACCTAGTAAAATCAAGGGTTTAGAAAGGGGGTCACGAAACGCGACTCCCTTTGAATATATAAAATCCACTTAGCAATGGAAAGCCCTAGTCCTATACCACCACTTTTCTAACTCTTGCAATTAGTAAACTTCCTTATTTGTTTCTTTTACTATTCAAACATTATTTCAAAGGCGTATCTTTTTTACCTAGATGTAATAATATCCTTCTAGTTTATCGATACTATTGATTTCATAAGTAATTATGCTATACTAGTCTAAAATACTTATTATACCAATAAATATTTTTTCTAATTATTATCTATAGATAGTTCTATAGTACGTAACTTACACTAAATAGCACTTGCCCTTGAATATAAATTAAAAGTTTATTTAATAGATAAGATGTATAATAAATTAATCTATAAAAAGGAGTGTAGAAATATGGTTGGAGTAGAAATTGATATGGTTGTAACAGATAGCTTAAAAGCTTTAGAACTATATAAAAATATATTTGAAATTGAGACTGTGGAGGCTACTAAATTCCCTAAAGGTGAAAATGAAGTTATTTTCAATTTATATGGTGTACGCTTTCATATGTTAGACGAAAATCCACAATTTGCACTGAAAGCACCAACTAAAGATAATCCTAATACAATTTGGTTTAACATTTTGGTTCCTGATATTAAAGAAACATATTTAAAAGCAATGAATGCAGGTTGTACCGAAATACAACCAGTAACAGAATTGACTAATTATGGTGTAGCAAACGCTATATTTAGTGATAAATTTGGCTATCAATGGATGCTACATCAAGTATATAAAGAAGTTAGTTTTGAAGAACGTGTACAACTTTGGGAAGATCAAAAAGAATGTAACTAATAATCTTTAAATCTAAAAATAGTATAACCTTCTATGATAAGATAAAATCATAGAAGGTTATTTTATTCTTGCACCATCTACTTTATTCTATAAGCAAGCCTTCTAGAAAACCTTCCTATATTTTCAAAAGAAACTATATTGCACAATAACTCAGTTAGCTTTCCAAACTTCCTATAAAATAAATTAAAAGCTAAAAATGGAATCCATTGTTTTTTAGATTTTGGTAGTCTTTTCATTATATTTTTAAAGGTGTAGACCTCTTTATATATCCATAGATAGCCATTATATAATTCTTCTGCTGTCATATTCTTTGGTTTATATACCACATGTGCAGTATTATAATTTGATAAATTATAGTCTACAATTCTATTTTTCTCTATTAATGATGAGTATAACTTTGTGCCAGGATATGGGGTAAGTATATGCGAAGTCACCGTCTCTATCTTATTTTTAACTATCCATTCTAATGTATTCTTAAATACAGAAACATCATCTTCATCTAATCCGAAAACAAAACTTGCATTTATCATTATTCCTCTTTTATGAATTTCATCTACAAGTTTCTCATATCTGTTTACACTATTTTGCACTTTATGGATACTTTCTATAGACTTACTATTTATACTTTCAAAACCTATAAAAAGACTTTGACAACCTGATTCTTTCATTTCATCTAATAATTCAGGCATGTCCACTATATTAGAAGTAACCGCTGCATTCCACTTTAATTTAAGAGGTTTTATTTTCTTTAATAATTCTTTTGTCCATTTTGGATTTCCAATAAAATTATCATCAATAAACATTATGTGTCTTGTTTTTAATGCCTTGATATCTCTGATTACATCGTCTATAGGTCTATTAATATAAGTTTTAAGTGAATTGGTGCAACTATTATAGCAGAAATCACATTGAAAAGGACATCCCCTACTTGTACTAATTATATTTGTATATAAATATTTTTTATTATCAATAATATCATATTTGGGTGATACTATTTCACTACCATCAATATTTTCCATATCATAATATATCTTTTTAAGTGAATTATTTTCTTTATCCTTAAGGATTTTTGCCCAAACTCTCTCAGCCATTCCTACACTTATTGCGTCAAAACTGTTAGCCGCACCCTCTGGATCTGCAGTAATGTGTATCCCTCCTGCAATTACTGTTACTCCACGATTTTGAAACTCCTTCGATATTTCCACTGCTCTATTCATAACATCTACAGTGACAGTTATTGCTACCAAATCTACAGGCTCATCAAAATCTATCTTTTCAACATTTTCATTCTCAATAATAACTTCATGCTCTTTCGGCGTAAGATTCGCTATTGTTAATAAAGCTAATGAAGGAGACATTCTTGTTTTTAACTTTGTGTCCATAGGTCTTGGTAGCATTGCAGGTTGAATTAATTTAATCTTCATATATTACCTCCTGAAATAAACCTTACTTAACATTTAACTAATCTACTATGTATCATTTCTGTATTCTAAAATATCACCTGGTTGGCAGTCCAAAGCTTTGCATATTGCCTCTAAAGTTGAAAATCTAATAGCTTTTGCCTTTCCATTTTTCAATATAGAAAGATTCGCCATGGTTATTCCAACCTTCTCTGTAAGCTCTGTTACACTCATTTTCCTTTTAGCCAGCATCACATCAATATTGACTATAATCGCCATGTTATTCACCTCACACTGTTAAATCATTTTCTGACTTTATATCAATAGCATCTTGTAAAAGCCTTTGAAGAACAGCAGAAAAAACTGCAACCACAGAAGATGCAAAAATAATTATGATTGGGAATGCTACGAGACCTGGGGCATCGTCTGCATCTGCTATGGGATATAAGAATGGTGTAAGTCCTACATATATAACGCTGATTGTGATTGCACAGTATTTTATATACTTTAAAGCATTTACAGATAATTCCGAGAAAGCTTTGTTCTTGTCAATATAGATTAAAAGTTTTAAAGCCTGATACAGAGCAAAGAAAAACGATATTGCAGTTGCATACACACCAATTAAAATAGGATATGGCAAATAACCTGCAAATCCTGGAGCCCAAAATATACACAGGGCAAGAACTGGAATCCCAATAAGAATAACAGCTATCTTTAAGAAAATTGTTGAACATCGTTTCATATAAAAGCACCTCATTTTCAATTTCTATGTATAAGATAACATAGTTTTTATCGTTTATCAATCAATTTTTATTGATTTTAATTGTATATTTATTGATTTATTTCATATACTCAAACTATATATCAATTACTATAGTATTATAAATATTAAGCCTTCTTAAAATATCTATAAACTAAAATAGCCCACCACAATACTTGTATCAGTATTGTGGTGGGTTTCCAATGCCATCTCTTATAATAAATGCTTATGAATTTTATTGTATTTATTATTAATAACAAGTTTTTATTAGAAATTTTAAAAAGTTATAGTGCTGAATTTAAAATGTCACAGTCTTATCAGCCCATTCAACCATTTCTACACAGTCAATCATTGTTGAGATAGGACAAACTTTAGTTTCATTCATATTTCTAGATTTTAAACAAGTTCCACATGCTAAAATCTCTCCTCCAACTTCACTAAATTCTCTAACTTGTTCCGCTACATTAAATTTTTCATGGGTAAGTGTTTCACACTCTACAGCTTCTCCCATTAAAAACACTTTTACTTCGTGGCCACTCTTCTTTGCAGTTACTGCAAATCTAAATGCATTCCACGCTTTTTCAAATTCCTTAGTTTCAATAATAACTCCAAGTTTCATTTTTATTCCTCCTTAATAATTTAAAGTTTTATTGATTTGATCAATAACAGAATCAATTTCATCTTTAGTTGTATATCTACCAAGACTAAAACGTACGGCTCCACGTCCTACCTCTTCCGAAACTCCCATTGCCTTTAACACAGGTGATATTGAAGTGTTACCAGAATGGCAAGCTGATCCTGTAGAAGCTAGAATATTATTTATCTTACCTAAAACCTCATGTCCATTAAGGCCTAAAAAGCTAATATTTAGCGTATTAGGAAGCTTCTTTTCCAGATGCCCATTTAATTGTATTCTTTCACCAAATTTTTCTTTAAGCTGCTGATAAAAATAATCGGTTAATAGTTTCACTTGATTATTTTTTAGTTCATTCTTTGCAATTTCACATGCTTTTCCAAGTGCAACATCAAAAATAATATTTTCAGTTCCTGCACGTCTTCCACTCTCATGACCTGCGCCATGAATTAGTGGCTCTATATTAATACCTTTCTTGATGTACAATGCACCAATCCCCTTCGGTGCGTATAGCTTGTGTCCTGCAATAGTTAGAAAATCTACTCCTAGGGTAGTAACATCAACAGGTACTTTTCCTAATGATTGTGAAGCATCTGTGTGTAATAAAACCTTGTGCTTTCGGCATATTTTAGAAATCTCCTCTATTGGCTGAAGAGCACCTGTTTCATTATTAGAATGCATAACTGTAACAAGTATAGTCTTATCCGTAATCAAACTTTCAAGTTCTGAAAGATTAACTATTCCATATTTATCAACTGTTAAGTAACTTATTTCATATCCTAATTTCTCAAGATAATGACATGGGTTAAGTACTGCTGGATGCTCTACTTGTGATGTTATAATATGATTTCCTTTATTCTTTAATATATGAGATACTCCTTTGATAACCATATTATTTGATTCACTTCCTCCACTTGTGAAGATTATTTCTTCTGGTGAACAATTTATTAATTCTGCAACTTGTATCCTTGCCATTTCAACAGCCTTTTTGGCAGTAGTGCCTAGCTCATGATTGCTAGATGGATTCCCATAGTTTCCATAAATATATGGTAGCATGGCTTCAGCAACATCCTTATCTATAGGTGTTGTGGCATTATAATCTAAATAAATCATATAATCATCCTTTCTATAAATTTCTTTAATGGTATTACTACGTGTTATCTATAAATTTAATTACCAGCCTTTTTAGCAATTGTATTCTTATTCTTATCAGTATGTGTAAACGTAAATTTTATAGGAGTGACTTTTTTATTCTTCTATTTCTGAAAAGCCAAGTTTTATCAAAACCTTTAATTGTCTCAATCTACTTTTTCTTTAGATATTTTCTCATCTAGTTATTTGCGAAAATATTTAAATTATTATTCCGAGTATATGGTAATAAAATTCAAACAAATAGCCGATGAATATCATTTATTCTTTAATATTATCATACTTAATTAGAATTTATGTACTTTTACTCATAAAAATAGCCTTAGGCATTTTATTTCAATGCCTAAGGCTAAAAAATTTATTTATTTCTTTCAGCTACTGCAAAATAATTTTGTTCATTATCTGCAAAATTAAAAGTTTTACCAAAAGGCATAGATATTATTTCTCCTACAAGAACATTGTTATTAGATAACTTAACATGTAATGTTTCTATATCTTCTGTATAAAATAATAAAGATGGTGTTTCTAAATTTATTCCTGTTCCCATTTTAGCAATTACTTCTTTATTGTGAAGCACAATAGTTGTTTGCGAACTCTTTTGAGGCGCAATCTCAATCCATCTCATTCCTTCACCATTATCTTCTTCAGAAATTACAGTAAAACCTACTTTCTCTGTCCAGAATTTTACTGCTTCATCTTGATTATTTACATAAACCATAACTTGACCTAATATGTTAATCATAAAAAACACTTCCTTATCTATTGAAAAATATTATATATTAGTAATATTATATAATATAACCAATTTTAATAAAATACTATTGTTAATAGCTATCACTTACTTGTGATACGGTTCTCCTTTGTTAATCCTAAAAATATTTTCTCATTTCTACCTCTTGATACACTCATTTCTATAGTATTACAAATTGTTATAAATTTTATTGCATTTATTATTAATAATAAGTTTTTATTAGAAATTTTTAAAAATTATAGTTTTCTGCATATTTAAATAGTATATAGAAATTTTTTATTTAATAATTTTCTTGATAAACCTAGTAAAATTAAGGGTTTACAAGGGGCTAACGTTTCGTGAGGTCCTTGTAAAATAGAAAAAATAAATAAACCCTCGACAATACATTTCTGTATTGTTGAGGGTTTTCATGGTGGAGGAGATATATGACCTTTACGATTTTTCATTCGTAAATTTATTGTCTGTATTAAATATTACGTTTATCAAATTTTAATAATAAATCTTTATTTTTATCTATTTCCTAATTTTAATTTATAAACTAAACTATCTTCATAGAAAAAAGTAAACCATCCATAATTTAAAAACGTAATAAACCATAAATAATTAGAAGTTATAAATCCCTTAAGTCCTATCAACGATAATAATCCTAGAAATCCCAAGTACTTATATTTACCATATTCCATAATGCAATCCTCCTAATATAATAATTCTTAATGTATTTTATACTTTTATAATTATTATACTATAAGTACTTATAATTTTATATTTAATAAATTCTAATTTATTCTACAATGCTATATTTTAACTCTGGTCTTCCAACATTACCGCATGTTATCTTCACACATATTTTATCTATGCTCTCTAAATAATCCATATATTTTTTTATAGTCACATTACTAACATTTAGCTCTCTCGCAATTTCCCTTAGTGTCCATATTCTATTTGAATTATCTTTTAAAAATTCTTCTATTCTTTCAAGAGTTCTTGTATTTAATCCTTTTGGAAGTTCTGTACTTTGTCGACAAGTGCTTTTACCATGCATAGAGTCAATCTCTTTTTGAGTTAAATTGCCTGATCTATTGAATACTTCATACTTCAATTTGAATTTATTAAATGCTTCTTCAAATCTTTCAAATTCAAATGGTTTAACAAGATAATCTATAATACCATATGAAAAAGCTCTCTCTAGATCTTCTATACTATTTGCTGCAGTAACCATGATAATATCAACTAAATATTCTTTGGTTCTCAAAGACTTTAATATTTCTATTCCACTTTTTTGTGGCAAAAATACATCTAGAAAAATTAAATCTATTGTTTCTTTTTTCAATAATTCTATTATTTCTTCTTCACTAATTACTGGTCCATATACCTTTATATTTCCTATTTTTTCTAGATATTTTCTATTTATTAATGCTACCATTGGATCATCTTCTACTATTAGCGCCTTTACCATCTTCCTAATCCCCCTTATAAATAGTTATTGTAAATATCTTTTCTTCTTCAAGCTCTTTAATATTTATAATTCCATTATAAAGTTCTACTCTATTTTTTACTAAATTAAGACCTATTCCTCTATCTTTTCCTTTTGAAGATACTCCTTCTTTAAAAATATCATTCTTTATATCTTTGTCTATGGCTTTCCCATTATCTTTCACCATAATTCTAATTTTTCTATCATCTTCAAATAAATCAATTTCAACTCTTTTTATTTTAGTTTGACTTATTGAACAAGCATCTAAGGAATTTTCTATTAAGTTCCCTAAAATAGTAACTAAATCATATGAATTTATAAAGTCATGCTTTGCATATAAAAATGAATCTTCAGTAAGAACCATATCTACTTTTCTTTCTCTAGCTACCAATTCTCTACTTAACAATAAACCTCTTATATATGAATCTTTTATACTGGAAAATTTATTTGAATTAGCTTCCTGTATACGTTGTATATTTAGTATATATTTTCTTGCTTCTTCATATTCATCTATTTTCATTAATCCTAATATAACATGTAGGTTATTTCTAAATTCATGAATATTAGCTCTTAAGTTTTTTATAATTTCATCTACTCCAGTTATTTCTTTTGCAACTTTTCTTATATCATCTTTATCAGTTAAGGTAATAACCATTCCTAAATAATCTGATGATTGTATAATTGGATTAATTGTTACAAAAACTTTTTTACCTTGTATAATAAATTCTTTCATCTCAAAAGCTTCTCTATGGTCTATGTAAGTTTTAAGTTTTTCTATAACCTTATGAGAATCAAAGTCATCAAATAACCTATAACAATTTTTATTTATTTCTGTAATTTCGTTATTTTTATTTAAAGCTATAATACCATCTTTTACGCTATTTATTATAATCTTTTTTTGATTATATAATGTTGCTATTTCATATGGCTCCATATTTAAAATTTCTTTCTTTACGCTTCTCCCAAATAACTTTGATGCCATTATCGAAATAGATAATGTAAATATAAATAAAAGTAAATATCTTACTTTTATTATTTGATTTATTCCAGTGATATCTTTATAGTATTTACCTACCATAACAAATCCCACTTGTTCTCCATTATACATGATTGGCTCAAACCACCTTAATGTGACTCCCATCGAACCTTCCTTTAAAGAGAAATAACTTGTTCCTTCTTTTAAAACTTCTTCCTTATCATCCCCAACATATATTTGTCCTATTTGAGTTTCATCTAAATGAGAATACTTTTCTCCATTCATATCAGAAACTACAATTATATCTGCATCATTAAAGTTAGAAATGAATTTTTTTGTATATTCTTGTACTTGCCCATCATTTTCTTTATTATAAAGTTTATTCTGAATTAATTCACTTTGACCTATGGTAAATCCTACATGTTTTAAATTTGACTTTATAACATCATCTATATACGATATCTTCTCATTAATAAATATAATATATGATAATATAAGAGGTATAAATGCAATAACTATTGAGGATAAAATTATTTTATGCTCAAATTTCAATTTTTTTCT
This sequence comes from Clostridium sp. MB05, assembly GCF_046581255.1. Classification (NCBI taxonomy): domain Bacteria; kingdom Bacillati; phylum Bacillota; class Clostridia; order Eubacteriales; family Clostridiaceae; genus Clostridium; species Clostridium sp. MB05. The sequence continues at coordinate 3,224,864 of NZ_CP174370.1, forward strand.
CATAAAGATCACCAACTAACTATTGTTTTCTTAATATAAAAAGCATATTATTAAGATATCTACCTCAATAATACGCTTTTTATATTATTTATGCTATATTATTTTTACAAGTTCCTTTTGTTGAGAAGTCTTTTGCATTTTCATATGATATTTCTATCATATTAGTTAAAGCTTCGTCTGTATATGAACCTATATGTGGAGTTATCAATACTCTTGGGTATAAATCAACTAACTTCTCATATGATGAATTTTCTAATTCTTGTCCATTTAAATTCTTAAAGAACACTTCTGATTCTCCTTCTAATACATCAGTAGCAAATCCTCCTAGTTTTCCAGATTCAACTCCTCTGATTACTGCGTCTATATCTTGAAGTTCTCCTCTTGCAGTATTAACTAGTATAGCTCCATCCTTCATTTTTGATATAAATTCATCATTTATAATATGATAATTTACACCTTTTATATATGGCATATGAACTGATATAACATCTGCTTGTGCTAAAACTTCATCTAGTTCCATAAATTCTACTACTTCTTTAGCTGCATCACTTTGGAATACATCGTAAGCTATTACTCTAGCGCCTAACCCTTTGAATAATTTAGCTGTAGTTAAACCTATTTTACCAGCTCCAAGTACTGCTACTGTACAATTCCTAATTTCCTTACTGAACATAAATCCATCAACTAAGAAATTCTTTTCTCTTGTTCTATTTACTGTATATGCAGTATGTCTTAATAACATCATTGCATGGGATAGTGCTAATTCACCTATAGCATTTGGCGAATATCCAGGAACTCTAGCTGCTTTTAATCCTAAATCCTTAACAGCTTCTAAGTCAACATGGTCAAATCCAACAGTTCTTGTTAAAACTATTTGTAATCCATTAGCTTTTAATAACTCTAAGTTTTTTCTATCAGCCTTGCAATTTCCTCTAACCATTATAGCTTCAGCTCCAATTGCTTCAGCTACATTTTCATGATTAAGACCTAAAGTAACTAATTTTAAATCGTATCCGTAATTTTTATTTATCTCATTGAAGAAAGGAACCTCTGTCTCTCTAACTCCATAACAAACTATTTTCATCATAATCTAATCCTCCTTATATTATATCTACATAAATAATCCTAGATTTTTTATAACTTCTAATATAATTATCCACACCGGCATAGCGAATACAGCTACTGCTGTTGATATTAACGAACAGTTTGATGCAAACACTGATTCTTTATCAAAACTTATAGCATATGATGCTGCAACTGTTGCAGTTGGGGCTGCCATCATTATTACTGTTGTAGCCATTCCTTCAAATGAAACTGGTAATATTCCTAATTTATTTACAGCTAACAATAACACAAAGTTTATAACTGGTATTAGCATTACTTTTATTAAACTGTATGCCCAAGCATCTTTTTGTACTATAGCTTTTTTCATTGGTATTTCTGCTAAAGTAGCACCTATACATATCCATGAAAGTGGTGATGCTAACTTACTTAAATAATCAAGTGCTTTATAGAACCAAGGTAATGTTTTGTCTAATCTTAAGAACCCATAACTTGCAGTTCCATCTTTAACTGCTATTGTAACTTGAGGTAATTTATCTTGGAATAACCATATAAATAATCCTAAGAATGTAGCTAATATAATTGGATTTAAGAATACTTCCTTCATATTTTTCTTAAAGTTTTCTTTATCCATTTTAGCTCCAGACATTTTTATAAATGCATATGAATATAAGAACACTCTGTAAGCTATGTTAAATATATTTGAGTACATAGCTCCAACTGCACCATAAACCGCAGTAACTATTGGAGTTCCAAAGAATGTAGTAGATCCAAATATAGTAAGTACTCTATATACATCCTGTTTATCTCCTTTAACTCTTGAATACATAAATTTAGTAATTGGTATTAATAATATGTAAATTACAAATCCCCATATTAAAATACTTATACCTTGATGTAACTCCTCACCATTTATATCCTTCATAAATGAAGTAAATGCTAAAGCAGGTAATGAAACTGTCAAAACAAGCTTAGATATAGTTTTTGATGCTTGTCCATTTAATATTTCTTTTTTTCTTAAATAAAAACCTAAAAGTATTATTGATACTGATGAAAATATTGCGCCTAAAATTTCATTATTAGTTAAAGTATTTTTAATAATTTCTAACATTCTTCTTCCTCCATCATTGTTTTTTTTTTAACACTCTCAAATTTATAGTACAATTTTCGATATTTCTTTTCAATTTTTTTAAATTAATTAATAATTATTTAACTTATTTAAGTAATATTTTTATTTAACTTTATTTTTTTAATATAAAAATCCCTGTGTATAATACCTTTTCAAAGGTATTATACACAGGGATTTCAGCGGATTTATCAATTCTTATAATTTATTAGCATTGAAAAATATACTTTGCCATCCATATTATTGTTTGTTATTTGTTTAATAATCAATTTTGCATCTTCTTCCATATATTCTCTTAACGGATCTTCTATATATGTTAATTCTTGCAAATCAAATTCTTTATTAGGGTATAAATTCAAAGCTAAATTTTTATATCTATGTATATCATTACAAGATTTTAATATATTTAAAACTATTTTACCTAAGGCATTTTCTCCATATTCACAACCTAAAATTAAGTATCGTTCTTTAGCATTACCTATAAGTTTATTTTTATCGTAGTTATTAAGTAAAGGTAATAAAATAAACTCTACATCTATTTTATTATTAAAATAAGATTGTTTTAGTATTATTAATTTACTTATAATTTCTAAATTTAATTTATATATATCTAATGATATTTTTTTTCTTATAGCTAATATAATTACATTCTTATTTTTAAATAACTCATTTAATTTTAATATATTATCATCATTAATTTCACTTAATACCAATAATACCCTACCTTCATTGTAATTTATAAATTCAAAGCTAGCAATATTATTAATTTCTGAATTTAATTTAATAATCTCTATTCTATCATTACCAATTTTATAACAATTTCTATTTAGAATTTCATTTTTTAAATCAGAATTATTTATAAATTGTACTCCGTCTCTTAGATTATCAAATATAATTTCATTTTCTACCCCACAGCATATTAATTTATATATCATATATCAGTGCCCTCATTTCACATATTTCCCATTTTAAATCATGCTATATTATAAATTCATCCTTATCTATTTCTATATAGAGCCCCTATACATTATATCAACCTTATTTTTTCTTATCTACTTAATATTAATTAATGTTTGATAAATTTAAAGTTCTTCCAACTCTACTGTCTTTCAGGCAGAAAAACAGTTATTCTTGTACCTATTTCTTTCCTACTTAAAACACTAAAATAGCCCTTATGACTATCAATAATCCACTTAGCAATAGAAAGTCCTAGTCCTGTACCACCATTTTTTCTAACTCTTGCAGTATCAGCTCTAAAAAAGCGTTCAAATATATGTGATACATCCTTTTCATCCATTCCTATTCCATTATCTTGAATAGAGAAATAAGGCTTATTTTTATCATTTTTTCCTGTTCTTAGTATTATATCTTCACCTTTCTCTGTGTACTTTGCTGCATTTTCTATTAATATCCTAGCTGTTTGTTTAAGTAAAGCTATATCCCCATAAACATTTATATTTTCTGAATCTACATATCTATATATGTGATCTTTATCTATCATCTTAGATTCTTCCAAAACTTCTTTCATCATATCATTAAGTGAAAATTCTATAACCTTAAGTTGAGTTTTACCATTAATACCTCTAGCTAAAAATAATAACTGCTCTATTAAGTTTTTCATATTTTCTGATTCACTTTTTATTGCTGCAATAGATTCCTCTAATACTTCCTCATCATCTTTTCCCCAACGATCTAACATATTAGCATAACCTTGAATTACAGATATAGGAGTTCTAAGCTCATGTGATGCATCTGAAACAAATCTTGCTTGCTGTCTATAAGAATCTCTCATTCTATCTAATAAGTTATTAATTGCTTCCTCAAGCCCCTGAAGATCGCTATCTCCAATATGAATTCTTTCATCAGATGTAACAGGACTAATCTTAGATATAGCGTCCTCAAGACTTTGAAATTTTTGTTCATCAAAAGCTATATCACTAAGCCTGCTTGCAGCTTCTGCTATTTCATTAAGTGGTTTTAAAATCCTTCTATTTTTTGCAGTACCAAATATCATTTGATTTAATAGCATTATTAATTCTATTATTCCAATAGCAGCAATTACTTTTATAAGAAGATTAAGAAAAGTGCTAGCTTCTTTTATCATTACTTTTCCATTATCCCAAATAACTTTATAAGTTGCTGTTTCTATAGGATAAAACTCAAAGGATCTTTGAGCATTTTTCACAATTTCCCCATAAAAGCTTAGTTCACTTTCAATACACCAAACTCCAATAAGCCCAGCAATTATACATATATCAATAATAAGAAACTTTAGAAATAACTCTCTTACAAAAACAGAATTTAGTTTTATTGCAATAGATGTAACATTTTTTGTTTTATTTTTTCTACTCATCTTTAATTACGTACCCCACACCACGAACTGTAGTTATTATTTTTACATTAAAAACATCATCTATTTTTGTTCTTAAATATCTTACATAAACATCTATAACATTTGTTTCTCCAATATAATCATACCCACATACCTTTTCCATAAGTGTATCTCTAGTTAAGACTATATTCTTGTTTTCCATTAATATTTTTAACAAATTAAACTCTCTATTAGTAAGTTCTATCTCTGTACTATCATACATTACTTTATGTCTCATTTTATCTAATGACAATAATCCACACCTTATTATGTCTTCATCCTTTTTTGCTGTAACTATTCTCTTTTTAAGTGCTGTTCTTATCCTTGCAAGTAACTCTTCTATTGCAAATGGCTTAGTTATATAATCATCTGCTCCTGCATCAAGACCTGATACCTTATCCATAACTGCATCTCTTGCAGTAAGCATTATAACTGGGATGTCAGAAGTCCTTCTAAGCCTTCTTAATACTTCAAGACCATTAATTTCTGGAAGCATTATATCAAGAAGAACTAAATCCACCTCACCTTTTTCTGCAATTTCAAGACCTGTTCTCCCATTATTTGCTTTTACTATTTCATAACCTTCATGTTTTAACTCAAGTTCAATGAATCTTGATAATTTTTCTTCATCTTCAACTATTAAAATCTTAATCATTCTTACTCACCTTTTTAAATTTTTCTTTTATGACTTTTACATTCTCTGAAATCTCACTTAATACCTTATTAACCTTACTTGTATTAACTCTATTTGAATACACATAAAATTCTATATCAAAAAATAATCCAATAACAATTAAAGGTATAATAATCCAAAACATAAAAAATGAAAGTATAGCAACTACTGTAAGTGGCACTCTTAAAAATACTTTGTCCTTCTTCTTTATTTCTAAGAAAATATTATTACATGTATCTATAAACTTACATATACTCTCAAAAATCCCTTGAAAGCTTTTGTTATTTTTGTGCTTGTTCCCTTCACTATTCCTAACTTCTTTGCTTTCCTCACTATACTTTGTTTCATTAGTATTAAAGATACTAACAGAAGGTTTTCTCACCCTTCCACTCTCTTCTAAATATAATAAAGCATCCAATATATCCCAATTATTATTCTCTAAAACTGTTTTAGCTTCTTCATAGCTTATATTTGTTTTTTCCCTCAATTTATCTACTAACTTAAGCTTCTCCATAAATAGACCTCCATATCTATGGCATAAAAAATAAAATACATTATTTAAATTTTACTATTTTACTTGCCATAAGTATATTAAATTCTTAATAAATTATAAAGTAATTCTACAAATAAAAATCTAATAAACTGTTTGAAATTATTACGAACTAATTACGAACTAATTAAGAAAATATGTTCTTTTAAAATTGAATAACATCGTATTTATAAAATATGCTATAATTACTCATAATTTAAAAAAATGCAAACTAGCAGTTATTTATAATCTTATCGATAAACATGAATTTGCAAAAATATTGGAGGAACAATATGAAAGATAATAATAAAACAAACAAGTTAACTAATGTATTATTTATAATTTATTTAATTGCATTATTTTGGATTATAGTATTTAAATTTAATGTACGATTACCTTCTTTGAGAAATATGAGAAGTATAAACTTAATTCCGTTTAGTGAACCTTTAATCTTAAATGGTAAAATTGCTTTTAGTGAAATCATTATGAATGTAGTGATTTTTGTACCGCTTGGTATATATTCAGGAATTTTATTTAAAAGATGGATTATTGGAAAAAAACTTTTCTTATTTTTCTCAATTAGTTTAATATGTGAAATATTCCAATTTATTTTGAATGTTGGGGCTTCTGATATTACAGACATAATTAATAATACTTTAGGTGGAATAATTGGATTAATGATATATAAAGGAATTGAAAAAGTATTCAAAAATAGTGGTAAGGCACAAAAATTCATAAATATAATTGCGATAATAGGAACTATATTAATGATTTTATTGTTATTATTACTAATGATAAACAACTTATGGATATTTAGACATTGATACTTTACATACTACTAGTGAACTATAAATAAAAGTTAAATTCCAATGTATAGAAGTTATATGAAGTTGGTATATAATTAGCACGCATTTTTAAAAATACTATGAAGTATAAATGAATATTAAATTATTAAAAATACCGTATTATTCAAAGTGAATATATGGTATTTTTTAGTTCGCAATTCAAAAAAATGAGTGCACTACATAAGTAATCCACTCTATATAAAATATGTTCTTTGAAAATTGAATAGTACGGTATCGGGGAAATATGTTATAATTTATCAATAATAGTAATTAATTGTATTAATTCAATGTGGATTTTAATATCACAAAATCAACAATTCATATTTTTCTATTAAGGAGGTTAAAATGTACGAAAGTTATACAAGTCAGTCATTACCATCAAAATATTATAGAGAACTATTAGGAAGTGCAATTTGCGTTTTTAATTCCAATAATGCCTTTATTATAGAGAATATCTTAAGGAACGACAAAGGGTCATCGTATAATTGGAGTGATTTAATTGACAAAACTTCTGGGGAATTACTCTCTCCAATAAAAGAAACTATAACAAAGAATTCGAATACAAAAATTTCAAGAAAGTTTGAGGAACTTATTTGTAAGAGAAATAGAATTATTCATAGCTTCCAAATTACAGATAAAGATGGAGAACAGAAGTTAGCAACAAAAGATAAACACAATAAACAATATGTTATTACAGAGAAAGATTTAGAGGAATTTATTAAATTAAGTGAAGAATTAAGTGCTGCTCTTCATGAATTTAGAGGATATTAATTAATTGTTTTAACTAAATTATTTAGAAGTAAAAATGTAAATATTATATTAAAATACCGTATTATTCAAAAATGAATATACGGTATTAAGTTATATATGTAACCTTATGGTTGATTAGTGTATAATTGTTATATAAATGATTGTTTATTAATTTAGTGAATAAAAGAGAGGGGATTATGAAGAATAAGACAATGCCAATTTTGATGGGAATAATATCATTTGGATTATTTATATTATTACAAAATATTTTAAGAGCAACAGATGCACAAGGTTTTATCTTGGTAGGAACCATAGTTATTTGTATTAATATATGGGGAGTTGCTGAATATGTAATTAATAAAGTAGATAAGAAGTGATTTACATATAATGCTATTAAATTTATAAAAACACCGTATTATTCAAAAAAGAATATGCGGTATTTTTTATTCGAAATTATAAATTATTAGTAGACTACATAAGTAATACACTCTATATAAAATATGTTCTTTGAAAATTGAATAATATGGTATTATAATTAGAATGTAAATATATAGACAAATAGTATATAATTGTATTATATTATTAGTTAATTTAATTAATTATTTAATATCAATGTAACTATATATGGTATTTGGAGGAACTTATGAGTTTTAAATTATTAGGAAAATCTTTATTATATACTTCTGCTGTTACTACTATACTTTGTATTCTTTTATCTTTTTGTAATGGAAATGAAGTTTTTGTAACTTTATTTATTTTTGGAATTGGTATAATATTTACTATGTTTACTTGTACTTTATTAATTATTGAATCAATAAATGATAATAAATAAATAAAAAAAAGAAATCATTAAATAAAAAATACCGCATTATTCAATAAAATGTATCCCTTGTAAAGGACATTATGAAAAAGACCGTACTAAGTTAAGAAGATGATTTCTGTATTGAACAGGAGTCATCTTCTTTAAGTTCCATTGATATCTATATTCATTATAATAAGTCATATATTGGTCTATCTCATTTCTAAGATCTTCTAAAGTTTGACACGGCTTTATGTTGACCTCATCTTTAAAATGTCCGAAGAACGATTCCTGCGGCGCGTTGTCCCAACAGTTACCGCGCCTAGACATAGATTGACCCAAGCCGCAATCTTTTACTAGCTTTTGAAATTTGGGACTTGTGTAATGTGCACCTTGATCTGAGTGAATAAAAGCTTCATTATGAATTTTTACACGTTCTGATTTTTTTAGATTAGTAAGAGTATCTATAACTATATCTAAAGTAAGGCTTTCAGATACGTTGTAGGCTAATATTTCATTAGTAGATGCATCTTTAATGGTCGACAAATAAGCCTTTTTACTCCTATCTTTATAGAATAAATAAGTGATATCAGTAAGTAGTACTTTACCCGGAATATTTTGTTTGAAATTTCTATTAAGTAGATTTGGTAAGACTTTATGTTCTCTGGTTGCTTTTACCATTCTCCTATATGGATTTGCTTTTCTATGAGGACAAACAATATTATATTTTTTCATAATTCTACGAATACGTTTTAGATTATATACAATTCCATATTCGCCTTCCAATGTCATTTTTATTTGCCTGGCACCTTTTTTACGATTTTTAAAATTAAATGCAGCTAAAACTACATTTTTAATCTCTAGGTCCTTATCGTTGCGCTTGCTACGCAAGCATTCGGATTTTGATGAAAAATAATTATAATACCCCGAACGTGACACACCAACTAATGCACATAAATAACTAGTCATATTTTTTAGTTTATATCTTTTAATTACTGATTTAATAAGAATAAATTTTTCTTTTGCTAATAAAACTATTTCTTTTTTCTCATCCTCCTTTCCATCATATCGAGCTTTTTTAGTAATTCATTCTCAGCCTTAAGTAGATTGTTTTGCGCTTTAAGACGTTCATATTTTTCTTCTATAGAAAATTCTTTATCAATAATTTTTCCTGACTTACCTTTTCTTGAATCATCTAATCCATGTATACCATTTTTCTTATATGCAGCACGCCATCTCTTACTTATTGACTCAACTCGTCCAACTCCTAATATGCTTATTACAAAACCATATTCTTCAAATATCTTTCGTGGGAATTTTCCTTTTTCGTATTCTGATATAAAAATACGTCTAAATTCATTCGTGTAAGTAATTGATCTTTCACTGACACTCTTTACATATTTATTATTAGCTAATAATTCTATTTCTTCCTTCGTAAATAACTTGCTACTCATCTAATCCACTCCTATCGTTATGTTTTATTATACATAAAAAAACCTATAAAATAGACATTTTTTAGTTGTCTATCTTATAGGGTACATTTTACAAAAAGAATATGCGGTATTTTTTTAGTTTGCAATTCAAATAAATGAGTGGACTACATAAGTAATCCACTCTATATAAAATATGTTCTTTGAAAATTGAATAATACGGTATTAAAACACATGTAAAATTATGGTCAAATTAGTTATAATAGTATTATATTAAAAAGTGAAATAAAATTTATCAATATGTAGGGAGATATTATGAACATAATTAATAAAAAGCGTTTGATTGTAGCTTTTATGGTGCTATTAATATTAACAAACTTTTATCAATTTATTAAAATAACTAATTATAAGAAACTTACTGAAAGAAATGATAATGAATTTAGGTATACATTAGTCATGATTTATAACAGTATAGAATCTATTGAAGAAAAGAGACATGATGAAATTGTTGACATGGCTGCTTTATCTTCTGCAATAGGCCAATCATATGCAATATATAATTCAACATCTTATTATAGTAAAAATAAATTATTACATGAAACTTTAAGGATATTAAATGATAATATATCTAATAGAACTAATATTCAGGAAGTATTAGATGAAAATGATTTAAATATTTTAAATCCTTTAATAAAAAAGGTAAAGGATAATCCATTAGATAATGAAGCAACAGAAGAATTGTTATACTTAGTTAGAAAACATACAGTAATAGGCTCACCTTTACCTTAAAAGATAAGAGTAATATTAACTATGACGAAGATAAAATTATAAAGTAAATTGATAAAAATACCGTGTTATTCAAAAATGAATACGCGGTATTTTTTAGTTCGCAATTCAAATATTATAAAAAGTAATTATTGAAGTGAAAAATTATTAATTTTCCACTTAATCATGACTTTATATAACTTCAAAAAAGTGGACATATATAAACATGTTTTAAAACAGAGCCTAACTTTAAAAATTCCCTAAGAATTTCTTCCTTAATTCTTCATTTAGTAATTTTAAATGGTGAAATATAATAATGGCGAAGTAATTAATAAAAATGTTGTTTGAAAGTTGAATAGTACGGTATTGGTTAAATGTGGTATAATTGACTTATAATAGTATTAAATTGTTCGCTTTAGAAAATGAAAATATTGGAGGGATAGATATGAGATTTAAGTATTTATATGTTGAGGCTAAAACTAAAGGAATGTTTTCAGATGAAAACCATAGAGAATTAATTGATAAGTACGCTAAAGAAGGTTGGAAATATATAAATTCTATACCTACATCATTCGGTGCAAATAATGGTCAACCTAAAACCTTTGATTTGATATTTGAAAAGAGTGATGATGAACAATCTTAAAGTATAATGAAAATAAAATTAAATATTTAATTTATGGAAGTACCGTATTATTCAAAATTAATATGCGGTATTTTTTAATTCGCAATTCAAAAAAATGAGTGCACTACATAAGTAATCCACTCTATATAAAATATGTTCCTTGAAAATTGAATAGTACGGTATTGGAAAAATATGTTACAATTAATTCGTGATAGTATTAAATTGTTAATAGGAAATATGAATATATAGGAGGTATAATGGAAAATATCAGAAATATATGGAATCAAAAACAAACAAATGAGAAAGTTCTATCTGTACTGGGTATTATTTGTTCCATAAGCATAATAATATTGGCGTGTATGCAGATTTTAGTTATCTGGAAAACTGCAATAAATGTATTTGAACCATTGCTGGGTGTGCTAATTTTGATCCAAGCCATTCAGAATTGGAAAAAAAATAAAGTAGTTGCTATATTTAGTTTATGTGCTGCGATATTTATTTTTTTAGTTGCAATTTTTATATTTGTAATTAGATAAAGTCACTTTGTAGAGTTGCTTTGATGAACAACTTTAATATATTATGAAGTATAAATGAATATTAAATTATTAAAAATACCGTATTATTCAAAGTGAATATGCGGTATTTTTAGTTCGCAATTTAAATAAATGAGTAGCCTACATAAGTAATCCACTCTATATAAAATATGTTCTTTGAAAATTGAATAGTACGGCATTGTAAAAATATGTTATAATTAACTCGGAATTGTATTATTTTTCGAATTATATAAATATAAAAAAGGAGCAATGAAAGTGGTACTAGCTATAATGTCATGTTCTTTATCTCTGCTAATATTTAGTTATTTGTTCTATTGGCTAAACTGCAGTAAGCTTGGATTATTTAAACAAATTCAAAGTAAAACCGATACTTTGAATAAAAAGAAGAAAGATGAATTTAAATTAATTATTTTCATATCTACATTTATTGTAATGTTCTTTTTGTTGGTTATTAATGTTAATGACATTATAATTGGCTTTATTATAGGAATTATAATTTCGTTTAGAGATATATGTTTTAGAAATACTTTTATAGAAATTTTAAAAAATGAGCAATAATTTTAATATATTACGAACATAAAATTAATAAAAATACCGTATTATTCAAAAAGAATATACGGCATTTTTTAATTAACAATTTATTATTTTTCATAACCTTCCTTAAAATCATTTTTAATAGTATCTGCTGATTCTGATGCCTTTTCAAAAACATTATTTACTCCATCATAATTAATGTTAGATCCACCTAATGAGTATCTATATCCACAGAATAATCCAATTACTAATAATACTATAGTTGGTACAGATAAGAATATTAATAAAAGTATTGATATTGTTAATGATACTCTTATTGGCTTTTCATTTTCTTTTTTAATCTCAAAATAGTTATTATTTGCTTTTTTTATAAACTTACCTATAAATTTAAATACTCTACCAATAATTTCTCCAATTCCACCATATCTTTCTTCACTCTTTTTACTATTTTCCTTTTTATCTTGCTTTTGTTCTTTCTCTTTGACTTCAATTATTGTAGTAGTTTCATTATTTTCTACTTTTCCACTTCTCTCTAAATATATAATAGAATCTACAATATCCCAGTTACACTTTTCTAATACTTCTATTGCTTCTTCACGAGTTACATTAGCCTTTGCAATTATAATTTCAATCATTTCGTTTCTTTCCATTTGATTTCCCTCCATGTATTTGTTAATCATTCATCATGGTTATATAATACTTTTAGAAGATTAATCTAAAATATAAGAAAGATTAAAATTAGATTAAAATTTACTATTTAGTAAAGATAATATTTAATGACTAATTTTCTAAATCTATAAATCCTACGATAACTAAATTTAATATTATCCTTTATCACTATTTTATGCAAAAAGGATGGTCACTACTAATTTGCAATAACCATCCGTAAATTTTTTTTAATTTATCTTTTGAAGTTTGAGGAATTTATTTGTCATGCAAAATTTTTAATAAAATATTTTTTAATATTTTACTTAACATTGATTAGCTGATCTTATTTTCAATTAATTTTTATAATTAGTTACTTAAATATCTAAACTCTATACTAGTTAAAAGTAATGCACCAGCAAAATCATTATTAACTGCAATACGAGCAACGCTCAACAATGCAAAATCTTCTGCTCTAATAATATCATCTAAGTCGAACTCTAAAACATAATGATTATATTGAAAATTGCCTGGTGAGTTTTGAATTGGAATATTACCACTATTATTAACCATTATATTAGCTGCATTTACTACACCATTAGCTCTAGCGAACAATGATGAAAGTCTAATTGCAAACCTATTTCCATTTGGTGTATTTGAATTATCAGTTAACAAATGAACAAATACTTTAGCTTTTTGATGTCTATTACGAGCATCTTTTGGCACACTAAAAGTTAATGAATACTCATCTGTATCACCTTGAGGTAAAAGCCATCCCAATATTCTAATACTAGAATTAGCGCTTCCAAGTGGTACAGTATCAGGGATACTCTCTTCAGCGTCATTAATTGTTCCTGCATTGAATATTAATGATTTAAACTCTTGTGATTCTTTATCTAAATAACAATAATCTGACATATTGAGTTACCTCCTTACTCTTTTTAATTTATAATATAGTATAATATATTATATTTCACATTAATCATTATGTTACTAAATATAGTAAGTAAATAAATACCCTTTTTTAGAAGATCCTATAAACTACTATATATGCTTATAACATTAAAATGCACACCATTACTCTTTGAAGTAATGGTGTGCATTTATTTCATTCATATATAAAATTTGATAATTTAATTAGCGTTATAAATTTCTTCATCTAACATACCTTCAGATTTTGCAACTACAACACTTGTTGCTGCATCTCCTACTACATTTAAAGATGTAACAAGCATTTCTATTGGTCTATTTATAGCAAGTATTAATGAATAAGCGAGTATTGCTCCCTCATTGTTATATCCCATTCCTGATAATACTGTGAAAAGTATTATAGCTCCTGCTCCTGGCGCAGCTGGAGTACCAACTGATGCTATTAAGGCTATTAATGCAATAATAATTATGTTTCCTATTGTTACATTATAACCTGCTGATGATGCTATAAATATAGTTGCAATAACTTGCATTATAGCAGTACCATTCATATTAACAGTCATTCCAAGTGGTAATATAAATGAAGCTATATCCTTATCAACACCTAGTTCTTCGGTTGTAGTTTTTGTATTTAAAGGCAATGTTGCTGCTGAAGATGAAGTTGAGAATCCGAATAAAGCAACCTTACCTATTTTCTTTACAAATTTAATTGGGTTAAGTCTAGCCCCTATAGCTACAAATATTGCATATCCAAATATTAAGAATAATAATAAAGTAACTATTGTAACTACTACATACACTAAAGCCGGTTTTAAATTATCTACACCATATATTGCAAAAGTTCTTGTTATAAGAACAAATATTGCTATTGGTCCAAATTTAGTTATTACAAAAGTTAAAAATACAGTAATAATAGAATTAACTTCTTCTAATACAGTCTTTAGCACTTTTATCTTATCACCTAAATTGTTAATACATAATCCTGTTACTACTGCTATAAATACTACTGCTAGTACTTCACTATTCTTTGAGAAAACAGATAAAATATTATTAGGTATTACATTTACTATTACAAGTAATGGATTTGTAGAACTTGCTACACCTGCTTTTGCTGCAACATTTTCTACATTAGCTGCAAATAAACCTAAGTTTTTAATTGTAAACCCTATTACTCCAGCTAATGCTAATGCAAAAAATGATGTTATTAAAAAACCTAATATAGTTTTAAAGGAAATACGTCCAAGCTTCTTAGTATCACTTATTTTACACATAGCTAATGCTATAGAAGTAAATACCATTGGTACAATTATAAGTTGAAGTGAGTTAACAAATAGCTGACCTATAATATAAAATATACCTAAAGCACTTGTTGCCCCTTCTGCTGATATATCTTGGAATAAAATACTATTTATCTTTCTCCAAATATCTGCATTTCCATTTGCAATTAGATTTTCTCTTAGTAATAAGCATCCTATACCTACTACTAACCCTAAGACTAAAGCAATTGCCATTTTTACAGCTACTCTGTTATTGTTGTTTACTTTCATGTTACCTTCTCCTAATTAGTTATTTCCCTATTTGTGAGACCTAAACAACTACATAAGGTTTAATATACTTAACTTATAACTTTCTTATTATTCTATTTTTACTTTTATTTATCTAAGTAAAAAAGCCTTCCTAATAAGGAAGGCTATGATAACTCTCTCATTTGCTTTTTATTGTATTTTACACACAATTAAAAAGATAAAATTTATAAGTATACTATAACTTCCTTGCTGATTTCTCGAATCAATTTAAAGGGATTTTTTCTTATACTACCATTCAATATAATGCTTGTCAATCATTGTAGAAGCTATTTTGTTTACTTATAAATAAGTTTAAATTTTCTAAATATTTCTTATATATTACAAAACCTTACTCTGACTTATTATAGTAATTTCGTTATTGTCTACTTTTCTCTGTCTTTCTAACTATATAATAGAACCTACAATATTACAGTTATATCTCTCTAATACTTCTATTGCTTCTTCACCAGTTGCAGTAGCCTTTGCAATTATAATTTTCCTTTTCTAATAAAAGTTATAACGTAGGCTTTTTGCATTTTAATCACTTACATTTTTTGATTTATTTTTTGTAATTATTTTGACTTCATCTCTTAAGGGCCAAAATATTTTAAACTCCAATTTTTCTACATCCCTTTTTTGTTTATAACTAATACTTAATTTAACATCATCAGGTATGTTTATATTTGAATCTAAATCTTTTATTAATGCTTTTATATTATTATTCTCTTGTAGCTTAGAAGCTTCGATACAAATATCATTTATAATATCTTTGTAATTTCCAACTTTATCTTCATAAACTGCATATGTTTCATCCTGACTGGTATAACGAACAGAGTCTCCAGAAGCAATCCAATCTATTAATGCCTTTCTGCTAAATCTCCACTCTCTTCCTATTTTTCTAGCTGGTAAATGTTCTTCCCTTAGTAATTTAATCATTGTTCTCTCACTAACATTTAAAAATCCACAAGCTTGTTCAAGAGTTAGAATTTCATTTTCCATATATCTTCCTCCTTTAGTTTTAATAATATTATACCCCACGAAACCCATCATGTAAACTAAGTGAATTTAATGTATTAATAATTGATTCTAATATACATATAATTTATTTTAGCTGCATAATATTATATAATTACTTTGGAGGTGTTAATAATGAGAAAAGAAAAGAAATATCTTGATTTAAGCAAAAATGCTTTTGTATTTGGATTTGTAAGCATGTTAAATGACTTTAGCAGTGAGATAACTGTAAGAACATTACCACTTTTTCTTGCAAATGTACTAGGTGTTAAAACATCAATCATAGGACTTATAGAAGGTATTGCAGATACTACAGCTACTTTACTCAAAATATTTTCAGGTTATATATCTGATAAGATAGGAAAGCGAAAAAATCTTGTGACTATTGGATATGGACTATCAACTTTATCTAAGCCATTACTATACTTTGCAAATTCATGGTTTTTCGTACTCATAATCAGATTTATGGATAGAGTTGGTAAAGGAATAAGAACTTCACCCAAAGACGCTTTAATATCTGAATCTTCCTCTAAAATAAATAGGGGTAAATCATTTGGATTCAATAGAGCTGCTGACCAATTAGGTGCTGTTCTTGGACTTTTAGGTGCTTCATTATTGCTTTATCTAACAAGTAAAGGTATTGGAACTATGACAGCTAATATTTATAAAAAGTTAGTATTTATATCTACAATTCCTGCATTGTTTTCTGTGCTTTTAATAATTTTATTTATTAAGGATGTTAAAAAACCTGAAGGTAAGAGTACAATAATGCCATCTTTTAGACTGAAAGATTTTGATAAGTCATTTATTTACTTTTTGGTTATATTACTTATTTTTACTTTAGGAAACTCAAGTGACGCTTTTCTAATTTTAAGGGCACAATCACTTGGAATGTCTATCTTTAATATCTTTATAATGTTGGCAATGTTTAACTTTGTTACTTCTGTGGTATCATTTATATCTGGTAGTCTTTCTGATAAGATTGGCAGAAAAAAGCTAATTATCATTGGCTGGGTTATATATTCGCTGATATATCTAGGATTTGCTTTTGCTAAGAATAGCACTCATATATTTATTTTATATGTATTGTACGGCATATACTATGGCTGTACAGGTGGTGTTTCTAAAGCCTTTATAGCAGATATAGTTCCTTCTAGCAAGAGAGGAACTGCCTATGGATTATATAATGGTGCAATTGGAATAATGGCTTTTCCTGCAAGCTTCTTAGCGGGACTTATATGGCAATATATTAATATTTCTGCAACCTTTATTTTCGGAAGCATTTTGGCTATAATAGCAAGTCTTATGATGATTAAACTTTCTAAAAGAGACTATATTGTACAAGATTGTAATTAGTTGCAGTAGAGTGTTTTATCTTCTGGAGCAGTGATTTCAAGCAGCTTACAAAATTTATTTAACCAGTTCTTTATATTTTTTCATATACTCTAATAGACGGTAAAAACCCTTGACTAATCAAATTAGTCGAGGGTTTCACTGTGGAGGCGAAGCGTGCCCTTTAAAATCCACTGCAAAGAGAGAAATTACTAATATGTAATTTCATTCAAACTATCATTTATATCTAATGTCCATATATACGGATAGCCTTCAGGAAATAAAACCTTAAATACTGCCTCCGTATCATTGTTAAAATATTGTATCTTATCTTTAAAACACTCAATAGATTTATAACCTGTATAAACTGAAGTAAGCACATTTATAGGAATTTTAACTTCTAATCCTATTCCATTAGTTACTTTAATTACACCATCATCTATTTCTAACGTGGCACTTCCTAATTCCGTCACTATTGTATATTTAGCAGTCAATTTATAAAATTTAGATTCCTTCAATCTCGCTTCCAATAAACTTGAAATATTCATCAATGCATCATTTAAATTTAGAATCTTATACATCTCTCCCCATGTGCCATCAAATATTTCCTCTTCTTTCATCATTTTTATTCCATACATTTTACGGTATAATCAATGTACTCTTTCTTTGAAAAACTTATGTTTCACTTCTTAAAATTCTCTGTCTGAAAAGAAAATGATTTCTTAATCTAATCTAAATTACTTGGTTTATAATTTATCTTTATACTTCCTTTCTAGTTCTAATAATGTTGTTTTCATCTCTAATCCACCTGCATAGCCTACTAATGATCCATTGGCTCCAATCACTCTGTGACATGGTACCACAAAAAGCAGGCGATTCCTATTATTTGCCATACCTACCGCTCTACTTGCCTTTGGATTTCCTACTACAATTGCAATGTCTTTATAACTTCTTGTTTCCCCATAAGGAATATCACAGAGTGCTTTCCATACTTTCTTTTGAAAATCAGTGCCCTGCATCTTATATGGAAAATCAAATACTTTTCGTTGTCCCTCAAAATATTCTGTAAGCTGCGAATAAGCTAAATCACTCAATTTTGAAGTAGTTCCTCTATTATTTGTATTTTCATGCGTTTCTAAATCCAGATGGATAATAAATTTATCTGTATAGCCAATTTTCACTGTTCCAAAATGCGTATCGTAAATCGCATAATCCATATCAATTATCCTCCTTACCCAGTAATTCTTTTCGGTACTTAGCTGGTGACGTTCCAGTATACTTTCGAAAAAAGCGATAAAAAGCTGACAAACTCTCAAAACCAACTTCATATGCTATCGTAACAATATCATCATCCATATTCTGCAGTTTTTTCTTTACCTGATCTAGTCGTAATGAATTCGTATATTCTAAGAGTGTAATTCCATACTCTTCCTTAAATATTTCGGCTATACGGTGATCTGACACTCCAAGTTTCTTTATTTCCAGTTCTAACTTGTCTCTTGTATGAAAATACTGCTTAATAATCTTTCTTGACTGTTTCGCAATATCCTTTACCGGGTGATATTCCAACAAGTCCGGCCTACAACGCTTGCAAGGTCGATATCCAGCTTTCCTTGCAGCCTGACCATTTTCATAGAATGATACGTTATCTCTTAATGGTAATTTAGACTTACAAGATGGACGGCAAAAGATACCTGTTGATTTGACCGCATAAAAAAAGATTCCATCATAATTTTCATCATTATTTAATACTGCTTTCCATTTTTCTTCCACCGTCATAACTTCACCTCGCTTTTTAAGTAATTCATTTTTTCTTTTGAGTAGATTTACGTCTAGGAGCATAATCTTTCATTTCATCGATTGCTCCACCCGCAATAGCCCATAGATAAAGACTTGCCACAGTTCCATATGGACTATATCTGCGTCTATATTTCTCAAATTTAATCTTATCTACATTTCTATGATGATATAACATTCGAAGACCTCTATGTATTGCAAGATCTCCATAACTCATCACATCTGGTCTTTGTATACAGAATGTCATAATCATTTCTGCAGTCCACCTTCCAATTCCTTTCAGTGCTGATAATTCTGCAATAACTTCTTCATCACTTTTGTTGTTCAGTTCTTCTATATTTAATTCACCAGACTGTACCCTGTCCGCAAAGTCCTTGATATATTCTGCTTTCTTAAAAGTCATTCCAAACCTTTGAAGTTTGTTAATATCAGTGCCACAAATAGTTTCTACTGTAATCTCATCCAGAGCCTCATTCATTCTTCTCCATATAGTTGCTTGGGCTGTAGTCGAAATCTGTTGTCCTATGATGTGATGTACCACTGATGAAAATAAATCAATATCTACTTCTCTATTAATATGACCTATTTTATCAATAGCCACTCCAAGTGCTCTATCCTTACTTTTTAAGTAATTTATCTCATTATCTCCATATTCAAAATACAAAAAAATCACCAACCTTAAGTTTTCTGATATCTATCATTATTGTAACACTTAGCCGGTGATTATTCTTCCTATATTTGTACATTCAATTCTATAAAAAAATATAAACTAATGGAAACTTTATATCTAGTTTATCTTATGCAATTCTAAAATGGTTTTCTATTGCTGTTTTTAATACATTTTTATAGTAGTTATAAATATAACTTCTTTCTATCAAATACTTACAAACTAAAATAACCCACGAAAATCCAAATTTTAGATTTTCGTGGGTTTCATGTTGGAGGCAATACGTGACCTTTGAAATTCACTATTAAATATTTCTTATTTCCATTCTTAATATAAATAACTACCTTCTTGAATGTAATCTTTTTAAAATTAATAAAAAATATAAAATTTTTTAATTATAAAAAATGCATTCAATGGGAAATATATTTGTGGAGGTGAATATTATGTTAATAAAAGATGTTATGTCAAAAGATCTAATAAATTTAAATTCAAATGATTCTGTTGAAAAGGCTGCTCAAATGATGAAACAATATGATATAGGAGTAATCCCTGTGTGCGATGATTCCCATAGATTAGCTGGAATAATTACAGATAGAGATATTACATTAAATTCTGTAGCATCAGGTGCCAATGCAAAAGAGCAAAAGGTATGTGATTTCATGACTTTAAATCCTGTTACAGGAAATCCTAATATGGATATTCATGATGCAATAAGACTAATGAGTAGGCATCAAGTAAAAAGACTCCCTATTGTTGAAAATAATAATCTTGTTGGAATAGTTTCTTTGGGAGATATTTCACAAGAACCCAATCTTGATGATAATGCTGGGGTGGCTCTTAAAAACATCTCAAAACCAGGATCAAATAACCAAATATAATTATTACATAAGTCAAGTACCACCAGCTAAGCTGGTGGCTTGATTAAGCCCTATATCTCATATGATTTTCCAAGCTTAACTCTATCAAATCCACCAATCCAATCGCCAGTATCTTTAGCGTATTGTTCCCCAGTTTTTCCTTCTTCTATATACTTTTTAATTAATATTTCGTTTTTTCTTATAACAGAATTAATTTTTTCTACTCTTTCTTTATCACATCCAATTTCTATTGGTTTTGTTATAAGAGCCTTTGCAAGTTCCTTCTCATTCTTTGCATCAGTATCAATAATGTTATAATATATACCAACTTTATCAGTACTATGAGAGTCTGAATTTCCTAAAAGTTTCATATTTAATTTTCCAGCTAATTTTCTTACAAGCTCTTCATCACAAGCTCCTATATTAGAAGAGTGTAGCTCAACAGCATCTGGAGTAAAAGTAGCAATATCTATATCAATTACATTAGAATATCTATATGGGTGGCATAAAGCTATAAACCCATCTCTTTCTTTTACCAATTTATACAACTCTTCATATGTCCACTTTTTATTTTCTATAATATCATCATCTACTCCTATAACTAGAACATCCGTTCCATTTGGTATAGTTCTAACTTCTACCCCATTAAATATTTTAAATGGTTTGTACTTTTCTCTAAGCTCTTTTAGTCTATCCTTTGGCATTAATTTATCATGATCACTAAAAACTATTGCATCTAATCCATTCTTTATTGCACTTTGTATTAATTCTTCCTCATCTGAACCACTGCAACTTGATCTTTGCATACAATGGTTATGTAAATCTATTTTCATAATTTTTTCTCCTATCCTTTAAACTTCTACTACTAATCTCTTTCGTAATCCTAAGAATAAAATATTTTCTACTACCCCTTAGATTTTTCACTTTAATTTATTATACTCAACAAATAAAATAAATTAAATATCTTTCATTCCAATTTACTCCAAAAGATAAAATAAAAGTGAATTATAAAAACCCACTTTCAAACTTTATCAACATAGTATAAATATATAAAACAATATTATTTTATATATTTCCATTCACATATTATAGAAACCCTATTTTGTTCAAACCTTGAGGTTATAACTCCATCCATCTTTTCCATTAAACTTTTTACAATAGAAAGACCAAGTCCTACTCCTTGTCCTTTTCTTACCTTGTCTGCCATATAAAATCTATCAAACATACGTAATACATCTTTTTCATCAATGCCTGTACATATATTGGAGATTTTTAAAATAACTTTATCTTTAGATTCTTCTAAATTTATTTCAATGTCTTTTTCTGCATATTTTAATGTATTAGAAAGTAAATTATCTATTATTCTCTCTAAGCTGTCCTTATCACTCATTATAAAAATTGGTTTATCCAAAATATTTATCTTTGGTTCAAGTCCTTTGCTTTGAAAAGCTTCATAAAGTGATAAAATTTCATCACTTACTACATTAGTTAAATTTATTTTTGTCATATCTAATTCATAATCTTCACTTTCTATTGAAGCTAACTCAAAAAAATCATTTATAAGCACATTTAACTTATTAGTTTTATTTTTAAGTATATCTAGTGCTTCTTCTCTATCTATTTCATCATTTTGAAGTAACTTTAAATATCCTACTATTGAAGTTAATGGTGTTCTTAAATCATGAGACATATTAGCTATTCCTTGTTTTAATGTGTTTTCAAATACTACCTTTTCTTGTTCATTTCTTTTATAGAGTTCTAAGTATTCATTAACCTCGCAAGCAAGTTCTTCTATATCTTTATCTGCTATTTGAGTATTAATCTTTTTACTTGTTTTTCTCTCTTTAAAGTCCCTAATCTGATTAGTAATATCTCGTATTTGCCTTTTATATGCAAATAATTTAATACACATTACTATTGAAAATATAATTATGAAAATCATAAATAAAATAATAGCTAATAAGTACATCTCAATTCTCCTAATTTATATAATAAATTTTTTATCTTCGGCATATGAAAAGAAATAAGAGACCAAAGATTCGAAGCATATTTGGTCTATTATTTATTTGATTATGCCTTAATTACTTAATATCTTCATGTTTTACATATAACAGACTTACTGCAATTGTTATTATAAATGTTACAATTGATGAAATTATTCCAATTATGATATCTGATTTTGGTGCAAATTGAGCTATTGCCGCTCCACCACTAATAAAAGGACATGCGTATGCAACTATAGTTGAAATAGGTAACCTTGAAACAAATATATAAGATGATAAAATAAATAAAATTGGTGAAACAACTGTGCACAAACTATTCTTTGTTACTATGGCAATCATGGCAACTATAGATATTGTTGCTAAATTATACATTATTCCAATAACAATCATTCTAATTAAAAATAATATAGTACTATAATTTAAAGCTTCACAAAATCCATAATTAACTGAAGCATATATAACTAAAATTGTTGTATAAATTAATTCTAGAAATAAAGAAGATATTATAAAGACTATTAACTTACTTAATATAATTTCACTTCTCTTATATCCATAAATAAAACTTTTACTCATATTATTTTTTAAGTCTTTAGCAATAAATTCTCCTGCAAATAAGGCAAAGAAAAAACTTGAAAATAAAATATATTGAAATGCACAATTTATTGAATACATTCCATTTACAAGTTCAGGATGCACATCTCTTAAGATTTGAGCTTTTGAATCAAAATCTCTTATCAAAAAAAATGAAGCCACTAATGGCAAAAATATTATTCCAATAAAATACTTACTTTTTCTTAATTTATAAAATTCCCCTCTAATTAAATTACTCATTATCTTCTCCTCCAACTAGCTTAGTAAAATAATCTTCTAGGGATTCACCCATTTTCATTATTTCTTTAACTCCTATGTTATGCTTAGCTAAAGCCAACGCAATCTTTTCTCCATTAAATTCATCATATATTCTTATAATATTATCTGGAAAAACTTCATAATCTTTTATTCCAAGTTCATTTTCTAGAATAATTGAAACATCTGAAGAATCGTTTATTTTGAGGTGAAGATACATTCTACATTTATTAGAAAGTTCACTTGCAGTTATTTCTTCAATTAATTTTCCATCATCTATAAAACCATATCTATTTGAAATTTGAGTAAGCTCAGATAATATATGACTTGATATTAAAATGGTAGTTCCTCTTTCTTTATTTAATTTAAGTAGAAGTCCTCTTATTTCTTTTATTCCAATTGGATCTAATCCATTTATAGGTTCATCTAAAATCAAAAGTTCTGGATCAATTAATAAAGCCATAGCAATTCCTAATCTCTGTTTCATTCCTAATGAGAAATTTTTAGCTTTCTTCTTCCCTACCTCCTTAAGTCCTACTAAATTTAAGGCCTCATCAATACACTTAGTTCCTGGAATTCCCCTTTGAATTCTGATAAGTTCAAGATTTTCTTTTGCATTCATATTAAGATATATCTCTGGCGATTCTATTAATGTCCCAATTCTTCTTCTTTCTTTTGTGACCTCTTTCTCTTCACTACCCCCAAATAGCTCAACTTGCCCCTCATTAGGTATAACAAGTCCTGTAAGTACCCTAATCATAGTTGTTTTACCAGCACCATTTTTTCCTACAAACCCATATATATCACCTTTTTTAATATTAATGGATAAATTATCTAACACCTTGCGCTTTTTATATATTTTTGTGATGTTACTAGTTCTGATTACATATTCATTCATTTAAGACTTTACCTCCTCTTATAAATCATGCTTTTATAATAAAGAATATTTTATAAGAAAACTTTGCTAAAACCTTTCAAAAGTATTAAATCTTTTTAATAGGTATTTTTTATACTAAATTTCAATTAACTATTTCCTTAATCTATACCCCATTGCCCAAACTGTTTCTATGTAATCTTCACCTCTACTATTAGCTTTAGATAGCTTATTTCTTAATCTACTTACATGTACATTTACGGTATTATCCTCACCTAAAAATTCTTCTCCCCATATGCTTTCAAAAATATTAGCTTTACTGTACACCTTATTAGGATTAGTTAATAATAACTCTAATACTGAAAATTCTCTTGCTGTTAATGTAACTATGACTTGTCCAACTTTTACTTCCTTACTTTCTGTATTTAAAGTAATATCTTTATAACTCAAAATGTTATTTCTATTTTCCTCATCTGTAGAAAATTCTAAATATCTTCTCAAATTAGAATTAACTCTTGCAAACACTTCATCTGGATCAAAAGGCTTACAAATAAAATCATCAGCTCCCTTTTCTAATAGTTCTAGCTTAGTCTTTTTAGATGTTTTTGCACTCACAATAATGATTGGAGCTTTTGTGATTTTTCTTATTTTTAATATGGCTTCTTCTCCACTAAGTCCTGGAATCATCAAATCTAGTAAAATCATATCCCACTTTTCATTTTCTACACACATTAAAGCTTCTGTTCCTGAAAAAGCTGCTCTATATTTATATCCCTTATTTTCAAAAATACTACAAAGTAATTTATTAATATCATTGTCATCTTCAACTACTAAAATCCTAGCTCTTTTATCCATAACTTTTCCCCTTCTAAATCTATATGAAGTTATTTTTTATTTTGTAATTTCTATATGAATATTTTACCACAACTCATTTTACATTATTAGTAAAATACAAATATCCTAAGTTAAGTAGAAAATACAGACAAAAAAGTCTTCTTAAATGATTAATCCCTTTATTGGTGTAGCTACCTTAATTAAGCAAAAAATATGACCACCTGCAAGTAGCTACTTAAGCTACTTGCAGGCGGTCTTGGATCTCAATGGTGAGGCGAAGCATTATCTTTAAAATTCACTATTTATTATTTCATTAAATTTCACGAAGAACCAATTGTTATTATAAATCAACATGTTTAATACTTTTATAACATGTATGTCAATTATTTATTTTATCACAAAGTTCAACAATGTTTAATTTTTAGGTAGATACATTGTAAATTTTACACCTTTTTTATTATTTTCTATATTATACTGAATGTTATGAGACTCTAATATTACTTTTACTATTACCAATCCTAACCCATGTCCAGCTGTTTTTTTGTTTCTTGATTTATCAACTCTATAGAACTCTTTAAAGATATTTTTTATATCCTCTTCTGGTATCAGAACTCCTTCATTTTCTATACTAAAAACATATTTATCATGATTTTCAACTAAATCTATATTTATATTCATTTTATTAGGAGAATATTTTATAGCATTTGTTATAAGATTCTCTAATACCTTTTTCATTTCCTTTTCATCAACATTTACAAAAGCATCATCTACTAAATTGAGCATTACTATTTGCTGCTTCTCCCTAGCAAGGTATTTTAATTTATCATATGTTTTATATACTAATCTTGTGAAATCAGATAATTCTATATCTAGGAAATAGGATTTTGACTTCAACTTGGTTATCTCTAACATTTCATTTAATGTTTTACTTATTTCATCTACACCCGATATCGTATAATCTATATATTCATCCTTACTATATATGCCATCTTTTATAGCTTTTAGATATCCCTTAATTATTGTAAGAGGCGTCTTTAAATCGTGCGATATATTTATTAATAAAAAATTCTGATTTTTTTCTATCTCCAATCTCTCTTCATACTCTCGTTTAAGTTTTTCATTTGCTTCCTTCAGCTCACTTATATTTCCTTTTAAATTTGAAGAAATACTATTTAAAGATTGTGCCAAATCCTGTAACTCATCTTTTGAGTTTATAATTAATTCTTTATCAAAATCTTGATTTGCTATTGATTTTGCTACTTCCTTCATTTCAAGTAGAGGCTTGGTTATTTTCATAGAATATATATATATTATTGAAACTGCTAAAACTAGAGTAAGAAGTATTATATATATATTAAAATTATTTAAAATGTCAATTGTTTCTTTAGATCCTTCCATAGATGTCAAAGCTAAAATATAATTGTCATCTACTTTTTTTAAGTTTATTAAATATTTTTTATTTAAATCACTAAAAATCTTACTACCTTCTTCAATTTTATTTTTATCGAGAAAATTTAAATAATTTACAACTGTTTGTTTATTGTTATAGATTTTTTCGTTAACATTATCAAAAGAAATCACTTCTCCTTCAAATCTTACATCTGTTTTTTCTTCAAAATCAAAATCATATTTAGATAAATCCAATATTGGGTTAGTTTTCTCTTTCCTAGTTTCTTTAATTACTATATTTTTTATGTAAATATTATCATCATTTTTTAATTTTAATGCATCTATCTCTACAAAATCTCCTACCCTTAAATAACTTCCTTCTAATGGCATAAATCCAACAGCTAAATCTATAACATTATTGTTCTTAGTTTTTATGCTAAGCTTACTTACATTTGTTAACTCTCCTTTTATTACATTTAAATCTTTATCTAAATAAAAAAGTACTATTTCATTTCCATGCAAATTTCTATTTATATATTCATTAGAAAGATTATCATTATGAAGTACCTTTTCAAATCCTTTGATACTATTTCTTAATTTACTTTCTTTGTAATAGTTATAATAATTATCAAAAAATATATTTTGAAAAACAAATTGACTTAAAAATATAAATAGAAATATGCTAATATTCACGATTATTAATTTATCTCTTATTTTTAGTCTTTTCATTATTCCTCCTCAAAAGAATATCCTACTGAAAAAATTGTTTTTATAAGATATGCTTTATGTGCTAAATTTTTTCTCAGTTTTCTTATCTGCGTATCTACAACTCTATCATTACCAAAATAATCATATCCCCATATTTTATCTAATAATTCTTTTCTTGAAATTACTTTACTTTTATTAATTATTAAGTACTTTAAAATATCAAATTGTTTAGGTTCAAGAATAATATCTTCATTTTCAATAAAAACTTTTCTTTTTAAAAAATCCACTTTAAAATCACATATTTCAAATATATCTTCAACCTCATTTTCCTTATAAGTTTTAAATCTTTCAATAATATTTTTAGCCTTAGCAACTAAAATTTCAGGATTAAAAGGCTTAGTTACATAATCATCTACCTTAAATTCATATCCCATTAACTGATCTTTATCATCGCTTCTGGCTGTAACCATTATTATAGGAACATTTGATTTTTTTCTAATGCGCTTAGCAATAGAGAATCCATCTAAACTAGGTATCATCACATCTAAGATAATCAAATCAACATGATTAGAATTGAAGGCAACATAGCCTTCAATTCCATCATCTTCTAATATCACTTCAAACCCTGCTTTAGAAAAATAATCTTTAATTAACTTTCCTATCATTGCATCATCTTCTATTATTAGAACTTTATACATTTAGTCAACCTCTTATTCTACTAATTTATACTTTTTTGTTTACACTCTACCATAATCAAATGGTGAAAGCCAGATTTTTCTAGCTTTCACCATTTAAAAATTCTATAATTTTCTAAACTTTTAAAAGCCAAGACTCTCAAAAACGTCTTGGCTTTTATCGAAAATCATCTTATTATTTTCTAGTTAAATACCATTTTGAATCTTTTTTGTTTAACTTAATGACATAATAAACTGAAAGAAGAATAACAATAACTATAGTAATGATATATGCTTTTGCTTGGTATGAACTCATATCTGTATTTATATAAAATAATTTTGCTTTAGACATTGCTTCATCATTAAATTTAAAAAATTCTTCAGATACGTTATAGATACCATGTACAATCATGCATTTGTAGATGCTATTACTATCTACTGCAATTAGAAAAAGTAAAATCCCAAAGAATGTCGCATATATTACTATCATAATTCCTGCCGGAAGATGCATTATACCAAAAACAAGTGAACTGATTATGCCGATCATCAATAAATTATACTTTTTAGACAACCACTTGAATAAAATACCACGGTAAATTAATTCTTCTGCTCCACCTTGAATCAGGTAAGATACTACACACAATAAAATAAAAGGATACGAACTAATTTGAGTTAATGAATCCGTCATACCCATAGGCACTTTTAAAATTAGCGAGTATAAGAAAATGCTGACATAATTAATTATCATTCCGATAATAACTGCACTGATTATATTTTTTACAAATTCTCTCGTAGAAGTTTTGGTAAAACCAATACTAGCATAGGAATTTTTGAATCCATATCTATAAACTAATAATAAAATCCAAACACCACAAAATGAAAATATCCTACTAATGTCTCTGTAAGCTGGATTTTTTTCTGGATCCAAAGGAATAATAATTGAAAACAACATACTAGTAATTGCTTGCATAGAAAAAAATAAAAATATTGCCAGTATACCGCATAAAATAAAATATATAGGCTTCGGTATAGCCTCCACCAATTTATTCTGTTTCTTCTTTAAATCAAATATCCAAAGATTATTCATTTTAATAACCACCTTCTCTTTTTTATAGTCTCGAATAATCGAGCAGTACTTTACTTTGAAAAATATTTTTAACAATACAAGATAACATATCATTCTTTCACTGAGAATTATATTCTTTTCTTTTTTAGTTTATATTTAGAACTTGTGTATATTTTGTGTATATTGATATTTAATTCTACTACAGGAATAAGACAACTATTAATAGGTCTTAATTTTTCCTTTAAAAGAATGCAATATATACCCAACAAAGTAGATGCTGAACTACAAGGTATATTAAAAAATGGTTGATTTGTTGTCCTTGCTGGGTTTTAATGGTGGAGGCGAATCGCAGTAATAAAACCCACGAATTAATTTAGAAGACCTGAATCATAATTTTATTTTTAGTTTATTCTTATCCGCTTCATTTAATTTTTTTAAAAATTTACTCAATTTAATATTTTTTATTGACTTATAAATTTTCATAGTATATACTCTATATTAAATTAAAAATGAACGTTAAATATTATTAATTAAAAAATAGAACTGGAGGGTAATTATGAATACTTTAATAAACAAACAAGCACGATTTAGTTTTTATAGCCAATTTATATAGGGTTTGTACCAAGTTATAAATTTGATTAACTTTAACATGGATACAAGCCCCTTATGACTCACAAATAATTTGGGATTGTATCTGTGTTGGCTATATTGTTTATAATGTTATTCATTATTACCATTTATAAAGTCACACGGATTATACTGTGTGGCTTTTTTATATTCAAAAATTAACCACACGGATTATGCTGTGTGGCTTTTTTATATCAAAAATTAACCACACAGATTATACTGTGTGGTTTTTTTATACAAAATAAATTTCAAAGGAGTATTTTTTATGACAGGAATTGTATCTGTAGTAATACAAAGTTTAATTTTATCGATTATGGCATTAGGTATTTATATCAGCTATAAGATCTTAGATTTTCCAGACTTATCTGTTGATGGAAGCTTCTCACTAGGTGGTGCTGTTATTGCTTTCTCTTTAACTAATGGAATCTCTCCAACACTTGGAACTTTATTAGCACTTATATGTGGTTTAATTTCTGGTCTTGTTACTGGTATTTTACACATTAAACTTAAAATTTCTAACTTACTTTCAGGAATTTTAGTTATGGGTATGCTTTACTCTATTAATCTAGGAATAATGGGAAAATCAAACCTTCCATTATTTAATTTCAATCACTTATTTAATACTCGTATTTCTCCATTAATATTAGTTATAGCTGCTGCATTATCTTGTAAATTTATTTTAGATTTGTTCTTAACTACTGGACTTGGATATACCTTAAAAGCTGTTGGTGATAATCCTCAAATGGTTAAATCATTAGGAATTGATATTGATATTATAAAAATATTAGGATTAATGTTATCTAATGCTATGGTTTCTTTATCTGGTAGCTTATATGCTCAATTTCAAGGATTCTCTGATGTTAATATGGGCATTGGTACTTTGGTGCTTGGAATAGCATCAATTATAATTGGTACATCTATATTTAAGAGACTTACATTTATTAAGACCACTACATCTGTATTATTAGGAACTTTAATCTACCAATTTACAATCTATTTCGCGATAAATTTAGGTGTAGTATCTCCTAATAACTTAAAATTAATGACTTCTATAGTAATAATTTTATTCTTAAGTATTGGTAATCTAAATATCTTTACCAATAAAAATACTGATCATAAAAATTTAAAGAAAAGAGGTGTTTTAGATGCTACAAATTAAAAATATTTCAAAAACATTCCCTAATCCATATGGAGATCCTAATATAATCTTCAAAGATCTGTCACTAACTATAAATAAAGGAGAATTTGTTAGTATCATTGGAAGTAATGGCACCGGTAAATCTACTTTACTTAATATAATCTCAGGATTTATAAAAGAAAGCCAAGGAGATATTTTATTAGACGGTAATAACTTAACAAAGCTAGCTGAACATAAAAAAACTCAGCTAATAAGTAGAGTATTCCAAGATCCAAGTTTAGGCACTTGTCCTTCTATGACAGTTAGAGAAAATTTATCCTTAGCTTTAAACAAAGGGAGTTTACTAAATCTAAAAAAATGTCTTCGTCACAAAACTGAAGTTATCGAAGATTTATTAGAAGATATATCACTTGATCTAAAAAAATATTTAGATGTTCAAGTAAAATATTTATCTGGCGGTCAAAGGCAAGCAATTTCTCTAATTATGTCTAGTATTACAAACCCAAAGGTTTTATTACTAGATGAACATACTGCTGCTTTAGATCCTAAGACTTCAAATGAAATTATAGATTTGACTAATAAAATTGTTAGAGAAAAAAATATAACTACACTGATGGTAACTCATAATCTAAAACATGCTATCAACTATGGTGATAGGCTTATAATGCTTCATAAAGGTAAAATAATTTTAGATATAAGCGGTGATGAAAAATTAAATATCACTATAGAAGAAATACTAGATAAATTTGAATATGCAGTTTAAAATATAAAACTTAATTTATATCTTAATTAATGTTAAATAAATTTGTGTATAGATTTAACAATATATATGAATATGTGAACACATATAAAAATAAAATTTAGGAGGATTATATATATGATAATAAAAAATAAGTTAATAAATTTAATTTTAATAGTCTCAGTTGGAGTCTCTTTACTTACAGGTTGTTCAAAGAATAATAATGAGAAATCATCTAATTCAAATAAGGATATCAAAACCATAGGAATTACTCAGCTAGTAGAGCATCCATCTTTAGATAAAGCAAGATATGGGTTCATAAAAGCACTAGAAGATAACGGATATAAAGATGGAGAAAATATAAAAATCGATTACCAAAATGCTCAAAATGATATGCCTACAAATCAAACAATTGCAAATAAGTTTGTATCTGATAAAAAAGATTTAATATATTCTATATCAACGCCATCAGCTCAAGCAGCTTATAACGCAACTAAAGATATACCTATTCTAATGACCGCTGTTACTGATCCAGTCGCTGCTGGTTTAGTAAAATCTCTAGATATGCCTGGAGGAAATATATCTGGTACATCAGATTATATATCTATAGATAAAAATCTAGAATTGATTAAAACACTTATCCCAAATGCTAAGACTATAGGTGTTTTATATAATACTAGTGAAGTAAATTCAAAAGTACAGGTTGATATGCTAAAGGAGTATGCGTCTAAAAATAATTATAAAATTATAGAAAAGGGTGTTTCCTCTGCAAATGAAATTAATCAAGCCATGTCTAGTTTAATAGCTAATATAGATGTTTTATATGTTCCAACAGATAACTTAATTGTTTCTTCTATGCCGATAGTTTCTAGAATCGCTACTAATAATAAAATTCCAGTAATCGCCTCAGAAGATGGTTCTGTCAAATCTGGTGCACTTGCATGTCAAGGTATAGACTACGAAAAATTAGGCTATAAAACTGGAGAACTTGCTGTTAAAGTTTTAAATGGTGAGCAAGTATCTAATATTCCTGTAACCATGTTAGATGAAACTCAAATAATAGTTAATGAAGATACTTTAAAATCTCTTTCTATAGAAAAAATTAATGATAAAAACATAGTATATGTTAAAACTGACAAAAATTAATTAAGGATCATAGTGTAAAAAACAAAAATATATATTATCATAAAATAAAAAATCCACGACAGAAATGTCGTGGATTTATTAGTGAAGGCGAAGCATGACCTTTAAAATTCACTGCAAAGATGGAAAGCACTAATATGTAATTTCATTCAAGCTATCATTTATATCTAATGTCCATATATATGGATAGCCTTCAGGAAATAAAACCTTAAATACTGCCTCCATATCATCATTAAAATATTGTATCTTATCTTTAAAACACTCGATAGATTTATAACCTGTATAAACTGAAGTAAGCACATTTATAGGAATTCTAACTTCTAATCCTATTCCATTAGTTACTTTAATTACACCATCATCTATTTCTAACGTGGCACTTCCTAATTCCGTCACTATTGTATATTGGGCAGTTAATTTATAAAATTTTGATTCCTTCAATCTCTCTTCCAATAAACTTGAAATACTCATCAAGGCTTCATTTAAATTTAGAATCTTATACATCTCTCCCCATGTGCCATCAAATATTTCATTATTACATCTGATTGCTCCACCATGTTTATAGATATACTTAGCAAAACTATTATTTAATGGTGCTCTTACTCCTAGATGATTACAATTTTTACTTATTAAAATTTGATAAAGCTTAAAACATATGCTTTCTGAAGCCAACTCATTTTTCATAGCAGCTTCTTTAATAATTAGCTGCTTCTCCTCCTCTTTAATCCATGCATAGCCCATTAATTCATCTTCTTCTAGCACGATATACCAGTAGGAATTTTTATCTAGGCATTTTTCTTCTATCATATATTTTAAGTATTCTACACTCCTTACTTCTGAACCAAAGTTAAAATCTGTTTCTTGTTCAAATATTTCTAACATTTTCTCTAATAAATCATTATTAAATTCACTAACCATTTCTACAGCATATTGATTTTTACTATTTTTTAATGCTTCATGGTTAATAGTTACGTAATTATAAAAATATGCAGGTACTGCATATTCAAACCTATACTGTTGATAAAAATTAGGGATACCGATCAATCTACATAAAAATATTTCCTCTTCCTTCATCTTCTTAAAAGAATACTCCATCAACTTACTACAATAACCTTTATGTCTATATTCTGGATGAGTTCCTACTAAATCGAATTCTCCAACTTTTACAATATTATTCCCTATCTTTTGCACTTTTTTAGTTACTACTAAAGAAGAGATAATCTCATTACTTTCTTCTATATAAAAACAATCTTCTTCTATTTTGGTGAATGGATTTCTAAATAGTAATTTATCTATTTCTTCTTCAATTCTGCCACCTTTAAAAATTAATTTATTAAACTTAATATATCTTTCTTTATCTTCCTGTTTTAAAAATTTGATTTCCATTTCTTATTACTCCTTTCTAATTACAAGTTAGAAACGATTAGAGTATATTAATTGTAATTACTATTTAATAAATTCATATAAACAAAAAAGTTGCAGGCAAACTAATTCACCTACAACTTAACTACTTACAAATAATTATATATTTAGCTTGTAATTAAATGAACTTAGCAAAAATAGTTATACTAATTAATATACCTAAAAATTTCTACTCTAATAGACTTATTTCTAAGTCTTCATAGTTATAAAATTTCTTAATTAGTTTTAACTACCTTTGTATTAAGCCCACCTTTCACAATTAATTTCAAAAATTATTACTGTTATATTATATCAAATTTTTATAAAAAATAAGCATCTAATATTATTTTATATAAAAATTTTTTACTAACATATAAATTAAAATTTATTTAATTTGGCCACAAATTGGAATTTGTTAAACTCTAACTTATTCT
Source organism: Clostridium sp. MB05 (assembly GCF_046581255.1). Taxonomy (NCBI): domain Bacteria; kingdom Bacillati; phylum Bacillota; class Clostridia; order Eubacteriales; family Clostridiaceae; genus Clostridium; species Clostridium sp. MB05. Next base: position 3,259,604 of record NZ_CP174370.1, read on the forward strand.
CATCTATTATATAATAAATTAAGTTACTCTTCATCTATTTTTACTCTTAACATTTTATTCTTAACTTTTACTGCATATTTTAATTCATATGCTGGTACACCATTATTAATTGATTCTGCAATTTCATCCATTTCCTTTTTTATTTTTTCTTCATCAGCATACCAACCAAGTACAATTGATTTTTCTCCCCAAAATGCTCCGCTATTAACACCAATCAACCAATATTTTGGTTCATCGCTTTTTGCTTTATACATTACATGTGATGCTAAAACTTTATAGCAATTAACAATTGCTTTTCCATCATATGATTTAATAGTAATTTTCCCAGTTGGTATAATTATATTATTGGATAACTTTTGGTTGTTTTCAGTGGATTTTATCTCACCTAACATCAAATAATCTAAAGATATATTAAGCTCTTTAGATAACACAAGCAATTTTTCCATCTCTGGATAGCCACTTCCCTGTTCCCATTTAGAAACTGCTTGACGGCTTACTCCAATTATTTCTGCTAACTCTTCCTGTGAAATATTCCTTTCTTTCCTAATTGATTTTAAATTATCTGCAAAACCCATGATTTTCTACCTCTCTTCTTTGTTATTATGTGTAAATTATAATAAGTTTTACACTAAAATAACACCAACCTACAATTGCAAATCCGCAACTTGAATTTGCAATATTCATAAAATGTATGAAAAAATCCTTTTTCATTTAATTTTTATCAAAATTATTACATTACATACTATAAATAGTTTTGAGGTTATCTCTCCGATAAATCCCTATTTGTCTTACACTTAAAGATTATTTTTCCCATTTAATTATAGCATATTTTGTAAATATAATATTATTTATGATACGGTATTTTCAATTTCAAAAACAGCCTTAGGCAATATATATCAATGCCTAAGGCTAAAAATAGCACTTATTTATAATACGATTTTCCCTTATTAATCCTAAAAATATTTTTCCATTTCTATTTTTTTATACATTCATTTTTATGATATTATAAATTCTTATAAATTTTATTATATTTATTATTAATAACAAGCTTTTTATTAGAAATTTTTAAAAGTTATGATTTTCTGCATATTTAAACAGTAGATAGATATTTTTTATCTACTGAAACTCTTGATAAGCCTAGTAAAATCAAGGATTTTGAAGGGGCTAACGTTTCATTAGGTCCTTGAAAAACAGAAAAAATACCAATGATATATTCTACTGTCTTTCAGGCATAAAAACAGTTATTCTTGTACCTATCTCTTTCCTACTTAAAACTGGTGTTAGTATAAAAGAATAAATACACTTTTTATACTAACATCAGTATCATAGTAAATTAACATATTGATTAAAAATTAAAGGAAGTCGCATTTCGCGACTCCCTTTAATTTTACTCTATAGATTTTAAAGCATCTACCATATTTACTTTTTTTAATTTTATGTGCATCATTATCATAACTAATATTGCAAAAACCATTGTAATTAATCCAGAGATTACATAGCTACTCATGTCAACAGTTGGTATCATCATCATATTATCCATTTCTGCCGTGCTTACTAAAAATACATATAATATCTTACCCATAAATGAACCTAAAAGTATTCCTAGTATTGTTAGTATTATATTTTCTCTAAATATATACATTGCTACTTCATTATCATAAAAACCTAGTACCTTTATTGTAGATATCTCTCTTATACGTTCAGATACATTTATATTTATTAAGTTGTATAATACAACAAATGCTAGACTTCCTGAAGCAACTATTATTACTATCATAACTAATCCTAAGTCAGCAGATTCACTTAAACTTCTTATCTTTGAAGCAAGAGTAACATTTATTACTTTATCATTATCCATAAGAGTAGAGGATATTTTGTTATCATCTTCTCTCTCTGAATTTAACTTAAGTAATTGTGCATTATATATTGCCTCACTATTAAATATCTCTTTATAATATGATGGTGATAAATATATATAATGTCCAGCATAATTTTCTACTATATTATCTACCTTAACTTTATGAGAATTATTATCTGAATCTGTTACAATTATATCATCACCTACAGATACATCTAAAATTTTTGCAAGTTTTTCATTTATAATTACACCATTATCAGATAGTTTATATTCAGTACCGCTTTTTCTATCATTTAGTAATATATATTTACTTAACTCATTTGTATTTTCTGGTACATACATAGTAGCAGTTTGCTTGCTTATACCTTCTTTACTAAAAGTAACTGACTCTTGATGAATATTTAAGCTACTTTCATATCCCTTTAAGTTATTTAAAGACTCATTGTATTCTTCATCTGCTTTTTCAGTACTATTATCATCAAATACCACCATAGCATCATACTTTAATAATTTGTCAAATTGAATATCCATAACTGAAGAATTAGATTTTTCAAGAGCCATCCCTGCAACAAGCATAGCCATACATCCTGATATACCAAGGATTGTCATTAACATCCTTTGCTTATATCTAAAAAGATTTCTAAATGTAACTTTTTGATTAAAGTTTAATCTTTCCCATAAAGGAGTAATTCTTTCTAACAATATCTTCTTACCAAGCTTTGGAGCCTTTGCTCTCATTAAATTAGAAGGATTTTCTCTTAATTCTCCCTTTAATACAATTAAGGCTGCTCCTACTGTACAAAGTATTGAAGCTACTAAAGATTGAATTATATATGATGAATAATAGTGTATTTTTACATCTGGTAAAGTAAATGCAAATGCATAAGCTTGATTAATTATATATGGAAGAATACTACTTCCAACTAATATACCAATTACACATCCTACAATACTAGCTAATGCTGCATAAACTACAAATTTGCTAGCTATTTCTAAATCTCTATATCCTAAAGCTTTTAGCGTTCCTATTTCTACTCTATTTTCTTCTACCATTCTCGTCATTGTAGTTAAGCATATAAGTGCTGCAACTAGGAAGAAAAATACAGGAAATACTGAAGCTATTTTATCTAAACTATCAATTGAACCTTTGTAAGTTGAGTAACCAGGATTATCCTCCCTATCAAAGAAATAATATTTACTATCATCTAAATCATTTAATTTCTCTTTTTCTTTATCTATCTCTTTTCGTCCATCTATTAGTTTTTCTCTATTTTCCTTGATTTCTTTTTCTCCATCAAGAAGTTTTTGCTCTGAATCATCAAGCTCTTTCTTAGCCTTATCAAGTTCTAACTGACCTTGTTTTTTACCTTCTTCAAAATCTATATTTCCTTTTATAAGCTCTTCTTTTCCTTTATCTAATTCCTTTTGAGCTTCTTCAAGTTTTATCTTTCCATTATTAAAAATGCTAACTTGCTCTTCATAAGCAGTTACTCCCTGCTGATATTGGGTTATTCCAGCTACTAAGGTTTCCAATTTAGATTTATTTTCACTTACAGTTTTACTAGCACCTTCTATACCATTTGAGATATTAAGTGCTAAAGAAATATTTGTTGGATTTTCTTCTAAACTATTTACTAAATCACTTAAAGCATTTAATCCTAAACTAGGGTTAGATATAACCCCTTTCCAATACTGAATTTTTTCATTTGGAATTTTCTCCCCTTCTTTAAGGTTATTTGCTGTTTCTTTTATATCATTGGAAAGTGCATTGTATGTTGTAATTAACATATTTAAACTATCTATTTGATTTTCATACTCTTTTGTACTTTGAGTAGGATCAATTCCTTTGTTTAAGAATTCTTGCTTTGCATTTTCAAGTTCAATTTTAGCTGACTGAAGTTGTTTTTCACCATCTAAAAATTGCTCTTTTTGCTTATCTAGTTCCTTTTGTCCATTATCTAATTGCTTTTCACCTTCTATTAGTTTTAATTCCCCATCTTTAATTTCTTGCTGATACTTTTCTGCAAATTCTTCATATTGCTTTTTACCATCAAGAAGTTGCACTTTACCATCATCTATTTCTTTTTGAGCATCTTCAAGCTTTCTTTCCCCATCTTCTATTTCTTTATAAGCTTTATCAAATTCTTTTTGTGCATCTAATTTTACTTCCTCAATTCTTTCTATAGCTCTATTTGAATATAAGTCTTCAAGATACTTATTATTTTCTTCCATATTTTCTTTATACTCATCACTATATGAACCAAGATTAGCTACATTTTTAAATCGTACATATATTTCAGTATATACATCCATTGATATATCACTACTATTTAAGACTGCAAAGTAGTCTACACTTCCTTTTCCAACAGTAGTCGTTCCTCTAGATATATTTTCTATATACATAGGACTTTGTACAAATCCAACAATCTTAAAAGTTTTCTTAGTAAAATACTTATCTAAGTCTACATCAGATTCTATTGTATAATCATCACCTATTTTTAAGTTTTCATTTTCCTTTAAAGCATTTTTATCTAAAGATATCTCTCCACTATTTTCAGGTAATCTGCCTTCTGTAACAATATGTTTATTTATATTAGCAGAGTCATTTGGATTATATTCCATAAACCTAACAACATTATTTGTATTAGTTAAATTTACATCTACACTATGTGTTCCATAGTAGTCTAAAATTTTATCGTTATTTTCAAGTAACTTTAGATCATTATCATTAAGACCTACACTAGATACTATCTTACTATCCATTAAATTTTGTTCACTAAAAAATTCATTTATAGATTCTTTTAAGTCTGGTCCACTTGATTTGATTCCAGAGTAAAAGGCAACTCCTAAAAATATTATGGCTAATATAGAACTAAACCTTGCTTTTGAAGATAATATTTCTCTTGTTATTGATTTTTTATATGCTCTATTTTTCATCTTTTATCCTCTACCACTCTATAGACTCAACTAAAACAGGATTTTCATTTACTTCGATACTTCTAACCTTTGCATCCTTGAGTTTTATAACTCTATCTGCAATTGGTGCAAGAGCTGAATTATGAGTTATAACAATTACTGTTGTCCCTGTATTTTTACATGTATCTTGTAATGTCTTTAAAATCTGTTTTCCTGTTTTATAGTCAAGAGCACCAGTTGGCTCATCACATAAAAGCAATTTAGGATTTTTAGCAATAGCTCTTGCTATAGCTACTCTTTGCTGTTCTCCTCCTGACAATTGAGATGGAAAATTACCTTTTCTATGAGCAAGTCCAACTAACTCAAGAGTTTTATCAACATCTAAAGCATTTTTTGAAATTTGTGTAGCAAGTTCTACATTTTCTTTTGCAGTTAAATTTTGAACTAAATTATAAAATTGAAATACAAATCCCACATCATATCTTCTGTAACTTGTAAGTTGTTTATTATTAAATTTAGATATATCAACATCATCAATAATTATCTTTCCTTCATCACAAGTCTCCATTCCTCCAAGTATATTTAATACAGTTGTTTTACCTGCTCCACTTGGTCCTAAAATAATAACAAACTCTCCTTTTTCTATTGAAAAATCAATACCATTGTTTGCTACAACAATATTTTCTCCAACCTTGTATCTTTTATATTCATCTCTTATTTCTATATATGCCATCTCGTTCTCCTTTATCTGTATCTACTTTAAGGCATCTTCAAAAAATAATTTTCAGATGCCTAAAATACTCAATGTTATTAAATAGACACTTTGTTTGGTTAATGCTATAATACTAAGTATAAATAATACATAAGCTAGTTACAATAAGCACATATTTTTATAATGTTATTAAATATACATTTGAGTTATTTTTGTTTATTTAATAGCATATAATTAAAAATTTTTTTGATTAGTTGAAAAGGATGAGTTAAATGGCAGGAGTTAAAGGAAATAGAAGAACTTTATATACTAAAAAAATAATAAAAGAAAGTTTAATTGATTTGCTTAAGCATAAGAAAATTCACGAAGTTACTGTTACTGATATCTGCAAAAAATCAGATATTAATAGAGGAACTTTTTATGCCTATTATAAAGATGCCTATGATTTGCTTAATTCCATAGAAGATGAACTCTTTAATCAAATCTCAGAATATATTGAGGAAACCCCTGTTGAAGATTATAAAGATGTTTTATTACTTAAAGCCCTTGAATTAATTGAGGAGAACAAAGAGTTATGCAAAATATTATTCAGCAAACAAATGGAAAATAACATCATGGATCGTATTGTTTACGTAGCAAGTAGAGCTGAAATTGATAAGCTAGTTAACAATTCAAAAGTTGATGATGTCTTTTTAGATTATTTTATAAAATATTCTGTAGGAGGAGTTGTTTCAGTTGTTCAAACTTGGCTAGAAAATGATTTAAATGAATCTCCTAAGGAAATAGTTAGAATTATAAATCATATTATTGCTTTTCATCCTTAAAATTTTACAAGAAGGTCACTTCGTGACCTTTAATCTTCCAGGAACCCATATGCACCATTCTTACGTCAATGTAGTAGCAAGGCAAGATATGATAATGCTACAAGGATTTGCTCTGAGCTTTATATTATTGCACAAAAAAGAACCTATATAAATATCACTTTAATCATAAGTTTATATTTATAGGTTCCGTTTTATTCTTATAAGGTATATTTTTTAATTGTCTTTGATATAATTTCTGCTTTATTATAAATACTATATATGCCTTTTATTTATTTAGAAATTAGGTCAAAGTTATATCAATTTTATTTCTTTTTAATAGCTACACGCCATATCTCTGGTCCTTGTTCAAGATATTCCCCCTCAAATTGTTCAGTTATAATTCTAAATTATTTATGCCTATTTTACCGCATTTTCAGAAGGAATATTAAAAATTTATTAATTTTCTCACCGCCTGCTGGGGAACCTTTTGAAGGCGTTAGCGACTGAGATTGCCACTCCTAAACCGCTTTAGAAAATCCTACAATTCCAAATGAACCTGGTCCTCCATGAGTAGTAATTACACATCCGGTCTGCATCCATCTAATATTTTCAAAGCCTATTTCCTTTACTTTATCTTCAGCTGCTCTACGAACTGTATCAGACAATCCTATTGACCACAATAGCCACACTTCTTTTTTATCCAAATTTTTCGTATCGCTATATTCTTCTATTAGCTTTGTGACTATCCTTTCCATTTTTCCACGATACTTTTTCTTAGCTACTAAATATCCATTTTCAATTTCAATTGATGGATGTATATTAAGTATTTTTCCACCTATAAAGACTGCATTACTCACACGCCCTCCAGCTCTAAGATACTCTAATTTATTAGGAATAAAACACATTTGGCAAATATCACATAGTCTGCTTACTTCTTTTATCAATTCTTTCATAGTAACATTAGGGTTTGCTTTTAAATATCTTGCTGTTTGAATTACAATTGCCCCCTGACCAATAGATACCTGCTTAGTATCAATACTCGTAACATATTCTCTATCCTCTGCTGCTATCAAAGCACTCTGATAGGAGCAAGTTGTTACTGACGAATATGCTAAATGCAATATCTGTTTATCCGGATATAATCTGTGAATTTCATCAAATACTCTTATAAAATCCTCTGGTGAGCTTCCACTTGTCTTTGGTATTTTATTTGTATTGTTGTAATACTGACAAATTTTTTCAACTGGAAAAGTTCCATCATCAAAAGTTTCATTCCCCATAGTAACATGCATTGGGACAAGGAAAATTCCCATTTGTTCTGTAATATCTTTCGGAATATCTGACCCAGTTTCCGCCACTAATATAATATTACTCATTTTTAATTACCCCTTCTATTATCTAATTATTTTATATTGTTAAAGCTATTTTATTTAATTAATGAAATGAAGTTTACTTCGTTTTCCATCTACTTATTCATATTATAAGTTTGCAATTGGTTTGCTATATAATCATCTAATACATTAATCATAGTATAGCTCTTCTTATTTGTAAATAATTTACTAAATAACCATAATTATATTATAAAATTGTTTTAATAATGTTATAGTTTTATTTTAAAAGTTTCATATTATACATATTTTATTATTCATTACTTCTTCTTTTAATTTCTTCTTGAACTTATTCCCACATCTCCTTTGTAGTTTTCATTCTTTAAGATTGTCACTCACATTTTTACTTTCTTCCTGTGCAAAAGAAGAAAGGACGATAAGCATTAACTCACCGTCCTCTGATAAGGTATTTATAAATTCCTCAAATCCTTCGATATCAGCTTATTTGCGTACTATCTTCACAACTGTCTCCACATGCGTTTTTATAGAAAGGTGATACTAATACTCATAATTAAATGAGTTTATTTCCAACTTATATCTGCTTCTTTTCTTGGAGCAGTTCTAGAATATTTCACATCAGGATATCCAATTACCATGCATGTTACAATCTTTTTACCTTCCTTTACTCCAAGAAAATTCATAATCTTTTTGTTATCTTGTGCAGCTCTTACTAAAAATCCGCTAAATACTGTTCCGAGACCTAAAGCATTTGTCATAAGCTCCATATTTGAAGAAGCTAATGCACCATTTACCTCTGAATTAGCTGTAACTATTATTACTACCGGTGCATTAAAGAACATCCTATCATTTTTATTAGGATTTGCATTATATTCTTCATACATTTTTATCCACATCTCTGCATATTTTTTAAGTTTTATAGTCTGTGGAGTCAGATTGGCTAGTACATCTTCTCCCAATTTCTTTGAACTTTCTATTGCTAAAGCTTTTAGTTCTTGTATTCCTTCTCTTACTACTATATAAGACACCTCTTGTAGGTTGCCACCAGTTTGAGTATACCTACCAGCTTCTATAATTTTAGAAATCTTCTCTTCTTCTACTTCCTTATCTTTAAATTGTCTTATAGTTCTTCTGAATTTAATGAAATTTAGCAGGTTATCAGCATCAACTAAAAACTCATCTTTACTATACTGTTTCACATCTTCCATGTTGTATTCATCTGTTGATATTGCTTCTTTAGGACATATAGCTATACAATGCCCACATTTAATACAAGTTTCATTATTAATCTTGACTTTACCATCAACTATTTCAATGTCTCTTGGAAAGCAATCCTTAACACATAGTCCACAGCCAATACACTTTTCAGTATTTACATTCATCATAATATACTCTACTCCTTATAGGTTCTATTTAATATACTTTTGACTTATATATAAATAAAATTTATAATAAACCTATTAAATTATTTATATATTTTCTGATATATTAGGATTATATCATGATTTTATTAATTATGACTAATTACTAATATTCATACTCATATAACCAAAAGTTATAGATTCACACTATTTTCAAATAAAAGGAGTATGCACATGAATTTACAGCAATTAAAGTATTTTAAAAAAGTAGCTGAAACCCAAAATTTTACCACCGCTGCAGCTTTAGTATCGGTAACTCAACCTGCTTTAAGCAAAGCAATTTCTAAATTAGAGGCAGAATTAAATGTACCTTTATTTGAAAGAAATGGCCGTAATGTTAAACTTACCTCTTTTGGAGAGGCATTTTTAAAACATGCCAATATAGCTCTTCTAGAAGTTGAAAAAGGATTTCGTGAATTACAGGACATGGCAAACCCTGATAAAGGAATTATTTCTATTGCGTCTACTTATTGCATTGGTACATATTTTATGCCTTTTATAATTAGTGATTTTTTAAACAGCTATCCCTGTATTAGATTTCAATTTAGTCATGGATCTACACCTGAAATATTAAATGATTTAAAAGATGGTAAAATAGATTTAGGGGTTTATGACAACATTGATGATGTTCATAAACATACTGAAATCAAATCAATACCAATAAAAAAAGAAGAGTACGTTTTGATTGTTCCAAAAAATCATCCTCTTTCAAATCAAGCGGAAGTTTCTTTAAAAGACTTAAAAGACGAATCATTTATTGTATCTTCTGAAGGAAATAAAGATATGATTCTTTCTTATTCTGAAGTTATTGGCTATACTCCTAAAATTTCTATACAACCTAACGAAGTTAGTATGCTTGGAGGATTAGTAGCTGCTGGTGCTGGTATTACTATAGTTGCTAACGCTCCTCTTATTAATACAAATGCTCTCTCTATTATAAAAATAAAAGAAGATATTGGATATAAAACTATTTATATGGGCTGGCTAAAGAATTCCTACATGTCTCCTACAACAAAAAAGTTTAGAGACTATGTAATATCATTAGCTTCTAAGAGTTAGAAGTTTAGTAAACCCATAAAAAATCCCCTCTCGGGGACTATGAATATTAATAAATTTATACCTAATAACTGTCCGTAAGTCATGGGTAGACTTCAAGCTTTGCTATACCTTCACCTTCGTAACCTGTTGCAACAATATCTAAATCTTGTTCGTGCCAGGGGAGCCTTGCGTAAGGGCTTGCCCTGAGCTTGCTAATTATTCAGTTCTTTTTTTTCAAAAATTCCAAGTGAAATTATATATAGAACTACAATTATAACTATTGATGCAATAAGAGGTACTATTTCAAACTTTCCATCAACAATATCTGTAGGCAAGAAATATTTAAATGGTGTAAATATCCTAATTACTCTTCCATTCCCTACGACATCATATACTATACTTAAGATGAATGTTACAAAGAAAAATAAGTTTCCGTATAAGTTCCCCTTTTCATGATTTTTCACTACAGTTGCAATAAATATACCTATAACACAATACAACATACTAATTATAAATATAGTTAAAGAAAATAATAATATCTCTTTATCTATGTTTTTTTCTAAATCTAAAGTTCTTATAGCTACTATAGAAAAGATATAATTTACAAGACTAAAAGCTGCTAAATATATAGTAGCACTTACAAACTTCATATTTACTATATAACTTCTATTTCTTGGCTTTGTAAAAATAAATTCAAATGTCTTATCAACTACTTCTCTATTAATAATGTTAGTTCCAAGAGATACCCCATATATCATCCCACATATCAATACATAAAATACTAAAATACCATAATAACCATCTATAGATGTAGCATCTAACCCTGACATACCAAAAAGGGCAAGAATTATCTTAGGAAACTTATCAAATAATTCCTTAACTGAGGCTCCTCCTTCTCCACCTATGCCAGTAAATTTTACTACTCCAGCAAATACTAGAAAAAATAGACCTATTGTCCAAAATATAAAAGGTTTTAATCCTGTTTTCAATTCCTTTTTTAATATATTCATTACATTCACCTCCTAGACAGCTTGTATATCGCTGTTTTTGTATTTAATAAAAGCAGCGCCTATACAAACTACTATTACAACTATTGCTGTAATAACATATTTCACTTCGAAAGCTCCATTACTAAAAACAGAATTTGGAGCAAAATATTTCATTGGTGCTATATAATTTAATATCTCTTCATCTATAATGTTAACTACCGCTGATATTATAAAACCACCAAACCCAAAAGCTATTGCTATACCAGCTATACTTCTTACTTTCTTTACAAATATTGCGAATATAATTCCCAAGGATAAAAATACTAATTGAGTAAAAAACAAACCACTTGTAGCTAATAAGATTTTTTCAATTGTTGTAGTAGTATCTCCACTGCTTTCATATATAAAATAAGCTGAAGTAATAAAAACAATATTAGTAACTAATAGAATAGAAATATTAGCTAATAATTTACATGCAAATATTTTTTCTCTGGATATCGGTTTTGTAAAAAGAAAATCCATAGTCTTAACTTTTTTCTCTCTAGCAAAAGTTGATACACCTAAATATACTGCCATTATTGCTCCACATAAAACTATATAATTAGAACAGAAAGAGTAAAATCCCCCATATTGAAATATTTCTTTTATGTTAAATCCAAAAGCTGCAGTAAATTCCGGTGGAAAATTAGCTACTACTGACTCTATATCTTTTGCTCCATCAATATAAAGAGGATACATAGCTTTCATAAATACTAAAATTAATACTAACAAAACTACTAGCCAGATAATTGAATTTTTTAAGGCTGACTTCAATTCAAATTTAAATATATTCAATGTCTTGTACCTCCTTATGCTTCATAATAGTGCATAAATACTTCCTCTAGCGAAGGCTCAGTTATATCTATGTTTGTTAATTTAAATTTTCCTATTTCCTCTAATAGTGAGTTAATATTACCTTTATAAAGGAATGAAATATTTTGACCATTAATTTCAACATTTTTAGATCCAGGTATATTTAACTTCTTAGGTGTTTCATCAGTTATATTAAAAGTTACTTTTTTATATGAACTTTGCTTTAAATCACTTATTTTTTCAGTTTTTATAATTCTTCCATCTTTTATAATAGCTACTCTGTCACAAATCCTTTGAACTTCACTTAATATGTGTGATGAAAATAACACTGTAGCTCCTCTCTCATTTTCTTTTTTTATAATTTCGAAGAATTTCTTTTGCATTAAAGGATCTAACCCTGATGTAGGTTCATCTAGTATTATTAATTTAGGTGAATGTAATAAACCTTGTACAATCCCTACTTTCTTCTTATTGCCTAAGCTCATATCTTCAATCTTTTTATTTAAGTCTAATTCAAGGGCTTCTGATAATTCCTTTATTCTTGCAGAGCAATCTTTACCATAAAAGCTAGCAGAATAATTTAGTAAATCCTTAGCTTTCATATTATCATAGTAGAATACTTCTGATGGTAAATATCCAACTTCCTTAAGAATATTCACTTTATCTTTTTCACAGTCAAGTCCAAAAATTTTAGCTTCACCACTTGTTTTGTTTATTAAGGAAAGTAGCGTTCTAATGGTGGTAGACTTACCTGCTCCATTAGGTCCAATAAAACCAAATATTTCGCCCTGCTCCACAGTTAAATTGACATCAATTATCCCCCTTGATTTCCCGTAACTCTTAGTAAGATTTTTAGTTTCGATTATAATATCCATATTATAAATCCTCCTTATATGAAACTTTTTTTAACATACTACACCACATTTTATATTCCTTATTAAACTCATCATAATCTACATGTGAATTTCTACGATTAAGTTCATGTAAATACCCATCTGCCATCCAAGTAAGCATTTTTACTATATCTTTAGGATTAACATCGTCCTTAAACTTTGTTAAATCTATATTAGTAAAGTACTGCTTATAAAGCATATCTGTAACATCAACAATCTTATTATTTAAATCCTCAGAAACATCTTCCTTTTGAGAATAAAAACATTTAACTATAAATTCAGCTATAAATGGACTTTCCTTTAACAATTGGACTTTTCTGGATCCTGCATACTGAATTAACTCAAAGAAATCAGTTATATCTTCAAAATTAGATTCCACTATATTTTCTGTAATTAATTTCGTTGCATATTCATATAAAAACATATATAGAGTTTTTTTATTATGAAAATAATAAAATAACAATCCCTTAGATATACCTGCATAGATTGCAATATCTTCAGTAGATGATCTTTTATAATCATTCTGAGAAAACACTTTAAAACCTGCATTAATAATGCTCCTTTGCTTTTCTATTGGTAACTCAAAAAATTTTTCATTCATAGTAACACCACCATAACCACTTTAGTTTAACTATATGAGTCAGTATAATTATATAATACTCCATTGACTATAAATTCCAAGGGATTATCTATAAAATTTTTTATTCTTTAAGCTGAATGTCAAATTAATTAAATTCTAAAAATGCAAATTTTTTCATCAATATAGTTTCCTTGGCATAAAAAAGTGATAGAGCCTATGATTACATAAGTTCTACCATGTTCTATAATATATTACATTAGTTGACTTTTGAATTATTACACTAATAACCACTTTTCTAAAGTAATTTCACCTATGCCTTTAATAGCAATACTATTATCAATTCCTTAATTTTAAATTCTGTACTATAAGTTTTGTGTTTTATTGACATAAAAAATCACCCCATTATGTAGATTGTACACAACCCTTTGTCTACTGTCTACATAATGGGGGTAAGAGCACTTGAAATCAAGAGCTTTCTATATGTATCAAAATTATAGTTCTTATTTGGTGGAGGTGAAGCATATAGAACCTCCATACTAGTTTATATTAAAACACTATACTTTCATAATTTAAAAATTTACATTCCAATATGGTGCTACTAATATTTGTAGTTACCTTATTTTCCTTTAAAGTAACTACATTTACATTCCAGTGTGGTGTTACTAATATTTGTAGTTATCTTATTTCTCTTTAAAGTAACTACATTTTCATTGATTTACAATCTATTTAAATATTTATTCCATAAGAACTTTTATGCGATAAGAAAGAAGAAGTCCCCTTTACAGACACCCCTTCTTCTTTACTTAAATAATCCACTAAACTATCATTTATTTTAAATTTTATTGACTCTATTCCTCTTAATTAATTTATACACTTATTCTAAATCAATTTTTATTGATTGATTTTTAAGTAGTTTAAAATCATCTTGCTTAGAGGCACCTATTTTCTTAATCTTAGATATGTCTATGTTCTCATTTGTAAATTTAAATATTTCAGTATATATACCATTTTGTCTATCAACTTTACTAGATAAATATACGTGACCAAAATCAATATCGTTTCCATTTTCATCATAAAAAGAAAACGTTGGGTCAACTACTACTACCCCTTCTTTTTTATAGTCTATCTTTAATGCATTATTTTCAAATTGCATATCTTGAATCATTAATTTTCCATTTTCACTTACATTTAAACTCACTGGAAAACTATTTAAATCATTTTTAATTTTATCTTTTTCTTGATGTTTATCTTCCCACTCTATAGGTACTAATGTAACATACTTCATATCTTTATTTGAATTTATAAATTCATAAGAATTTGTAACCTTCCCAAAGGAGCTTCCATGTAAACTAGTATTAAGTACATCTAGTGAATTTCCTTTGTCATCATATAATGCAAATATTGAAAAAAATCTCTCTGTAGAAGTTTCTTCAGATATAACTATTTGATTTCCGAAAGGTGATAATGTAACCTTTTCAATATTTATATCATGCTTAAAATCGCTTAGGTTAATAGTTGCTTTCTTATTAGGATTAACTGAAATAGTTTCTACTTTAGCATCTTCTTTACTAACCTTAGTATCTATTGTCCAGTTACCCTTTTTTCCGAATATTTCATCACAAGTTATTCTCAAATCAAAAGTGTCATTAAGATTAACTTGAGAAATATTCTCTCTTTTCATTACTTTTAATATTTTATCAGACTTAAAATATGCATCTATATCATTATTATTCCCTATATAATTATTATCACCATTTATACTTGATATTAAAAATGGTGATGTAAATGTAGCTGTCCACGGAGTATCTTCTTCAACTTTTTTTATAGTTTCTGTACTTTCTATTGTATAAAAAGTATTTAAAAAATTATCATCAACTGCAACATTATCAAGGGTTACCTTTATCCCTTTATCTTCTACTGTAATGCCTGTTGCTTTATTGAATTTATCAAAATTATCCTTATTCGATATATATTCTTGTCCATATTGTCCATTAAAAAACTCAACAATCCCTTTTATCATCTCTTTTCCCTGGGGTGTCATTGCAAAAACAGTTGTAACATTCACAACAGTAAGTATAGCTACTATAGCTATTATCTTACGAGGTATCATCTTTTTTATTTTTTTATTTTCTAATCTATCTAAGGAAGTCTTTATTGTATTATCAAAAGCTATTGATGTTTCCCATTTTTCGTTTTTTATCTTACATTTAATTAGCTTATCAAAATCATCCATTTATATTCCTCCCTCACTTTCTTCTAATATAGTCTTAAGTTTAGCTTTAGACCTACTTAATCTAGATTTTACTGTACCCTGAGAAATACTTAATACCTCACTTATGGACTTTATACTCATATCTTCATAATAAAAAAGTATTAAAACAGTTCGAAATTCTAATTCTAATTTTTCAATCTCACACATAAGTTCATATGGAGCATTTTCTTCATAACATATGTTATAAACAGTCATATTTTCTTCAAGCTTTATTTTATTTTGTCTATTGAGTAATGCATAACATTCATTAACAAGAATTCTCATAATCCATGATTTAAAACTATCTCTACTTTTAAGCCTCTCCAAATTCTCATAAGCCTTTACTATAGCTTCACTAACAGCATCTTGTGTATCATGTTCATTTTTGACTATACTCTTTGCAAGTCTATATAACGGTAATTTATTCTCTTCAATGAGCTTAATAAATTCTATCTTATCAATCTTCTTAATTGTATCCCCTTCTATTTTGGATTTATTAAAGCTATAAAAATTTAAAACTTTAGTGCTAATACTCATCCTTTTCCCCTCCTTACACTATTAAGATAAATATCTATACCAAAAAGTTCCCTTAATATATCTTTTTGTTATAGATGTAAAAATTTATATAAATATATCATATACTTTCTTCAATTTTCAAACAAAGTTTTCTAATTAAAAATTCCCGTAATATAAAGCTATACTACGAGATCTTTATCAAAAAATAATCTATATTATAATTTTTAATAATATAAGTTGTTTCTATAATTTAATTATCAAATTTCAGTAAATTTCACATTTACTTATGATACAGTTCATTATTCTTAATCCTAAAAAATAAATAAACCTCGACAACACATTTCTGTATTGTCGAGGGTTTCATGGTGGATGCGATGCGTGCCCTTTGAAATCCACTATTATATTTAATTATCTAAATTAAAAGCTATAATATATAGATATAAATTCATACTCATTCTCGCTTACCTGTTCCATGATATATAAAGATACAAAAATATATTGGTAAGATTGATATTTTTATAATAATATTAAATACAATATCTATATTTACTAAAACATGTCCGAAAATGCCGTATCTAAAACTTGTTCTATTCTTAACTGAGTTTCCTCATCTATAGATAACAAAGAATATATCTCTAAATCAATTAGTTGCATAATATCGTAAATCTTCTTATTATGATTATCAAAATAGGATTCACAATCATCATACTCATTTCCATTTGTTGAACACTTCCCACCTTTATCTTCACATGCTATGCATCTTTTATTCATATTTTGTACAAATTCATTTTCAATTTCTATTATTTTATCCACTAAATTATCTATTTCTAAAGTTGTCTCTTTCGGTATATTAGTTGGTATCCTCAATGAATTAAATACATCTGGTTTAAATATGTTAAATGTACCTTTTAACAAATATACATAATAAAATAATGCTTTTGATTTCAAAAATGCACTAATAAACTTAGTTGAAATACTATTACTATATATCTCCTTTACCTTTAACACAAGCCCTATTGTAGTTGTAAAAATATATCTATCATCAGAATTATCATAATGTACTACTCCAGAATTGGATATTATGATTTTTTCACCACCAAACTTTTCTATTTGCATATTTTCTATATCATTCATAGAAAAAGAATGCACTTCAGGAGTAAATCTATATACTGCATCTTTTATTCTTGGCTCTGCACTACATAATAGTATTACATTTCCTGTTTTCTCAAACTTTATTAATCTGTGGGAATATAAATTTGTTGCTCTCTCTATTAATTCTAACTCTATAATGTCACTTATGGAAATCGTATATTTTTCGAAGTTATTGATATACTGTATAACTTCTACTCCATCATTATATACCAATAATAAATCAGAAATCTTTTTCAATTTATTTTTATTTACTGTCAATATATCATTATATTTATTAGCCATTTTATCTTGAACATGTCTTAATATATCACTTGGATGCGCTTTTTTAGATACTCTATTTTCTACAAAATAACATTCATCATTATACCAATATAAGCTTTCTTCTCCCCCATTAACTCTAAGACTAATCAATTCATATTTTCCTAAATTATATGTTTCGAACTCTATATTAGGCTTAGGGTTTACAAGTTCTATTACACTTGCCTTTAATGATTCCAAATCTGCTTTATTAACTTCTACACCAACTGGATTTTTATATTTATCTACTCCTATTAAAATATTCCCATATTCGCCATTTGATAATGCACATACTGATTTGCATATTTCATCAATTTTATCTTTAAATGAATCTACTAATATATTTTCTTCATTTTCTATTAATTGTTTTATTATACTCATTGTTTGCATTGGTGCAGGAGATGATATATACTCATCTGGATTGAAGAATGCACTTCTTAGATCATTAAATTCTAAAGAATTAATCTTAAAATATGCACGTGGAGTTCCAATTCTATCTCCTTCATTATTATGAAAATCTGAACATTGGAAAAATGCTATTGGAGATGCAGCTTCTCTTTTATATTCTTTATTATTAAAAACATTACGTATTACCTCTTTAGTACTATGAGTATTATATGTTATTCCCATCAGATTTTGTGATTTCAATATATTTGCTCTATATATACTTTTATCTAAACTTTCCCATATGCCTTTTTTTCTATCTACATGAGCTGCAATTACTATCGCTTTTTCCTTAAATGTTGAACTAACCTCATTCATTAAATCGATAACAGTCCACTTCGAAAGTACCCCATTTTCATCTTTTCCTTGGTTTACTTGTTCATATCCGCCTCTATATATAAACTCTTCTATTGATGCCACATTTAACTTTTCATCAAAAATTATTATCATATGTATTTGATCTTGTGTTGTAAACTCAACACCTGGAAAAAACTTAACTCTATCAAATATATTTTTAAGCATATTAAGTTCTTCTATTTCTTTTTTTATATCTTCTGATAAAATTGAAATATCTAACTTATTATATATTTCAAGTTTTATATTTATGTCTCTTATCATGTCATTTAGTTTTCTATAACCATTAATTGAGTTATGATCTGTTATACACACAGCATCTAAATTTGCTTCTCTAATTTTTACTAATAATTCTTTATATGCATCATTTTCCTCTTCACCATTTCGATTATAACATTTTGATTCAGGTGTATGTACATGGAAATCAATACTGAAAATCTTCTTTTCATTTTCTATCATTAACTATTCCTCCACAGTATTAAAATGATTAATTACATTTATTTCTCAATCATTTTAATTTCAAACTCGGTAATTATAATTCACTACACACCTTATTATACCATTTGTACATCTAATATCCAATTTTTTATGCAATAATTTTCCTTTAGATTTTTGCTAAATAATTTTCTCACCAACTCGTACATAAGTCAAACATTTTTTTATTCACTTACAGTATTTCTAATAAACATGAATTATTTTATGTGCTCCTAAAAATTTCTTAATGTATAACATATTACTTTTTGTCATCCTCTTTACCTCCAGCTTGAACGAATATAACACTTCTTACTATAAAAATAACAATATAACATTAGCTTTGATGTTTTTTATTAAGCTACCTTATATTTGTCTATTTTTTCATTAACTTACACTCTTCATCCACAAACTCTCTTTTCATTCCATCTTCTCTTGAAACACTATATCAAATCTCTAGTTGCTTATAACTTTTCTTTATATAAAGCATCTATAATCTTTGTGAACATTTTATATAACCAATGTCCAATTTATCATTTAGATAACTTATAACTAAATTTTCGATATTCTACTGCTTTATTTAATGCATTTATTCTATTTTTCGTCAAAAAAGAATTACATTGTATGTTACTTTAATGCAGCTTTAATAACTATTATTTCTTTAACAAAATTGCTTATGAACGTTCTGCATTTTGGAATATTTCTGCTAAGTACATATTTAATAAAATCTGGTAATACCATTCCTATACAAGCTTATATAATTACATACTTGGCTTCCATTGATTATATATTTATTATTTTTCTAATTATTACTGTTCATTTTATTGTTGTGATACACCGTGACAATAAAAAAACATGACCACCTGTAAGTAGCTATTCAAGCCACATGCAAATGGTCGTGGATTTGTTGGTGGAGGCGAAGCGTATAGAACCTCCATACTAGTTTATATTAAAATAATATACTTTCATAATTAAAAAATTTACATTTCAATATAGTGCTACTAATATTTGTAGTTATCTTATTTCCTTTTAGAGTAACTACATTTACATTCCAATATGGTGCTACTTAAATCCATTTGTCTTTGTCTTAGTCTTGTTTCTTCCATTATTTTATCCTAAGACTCACCTGATATTATCATTTGCTTTGCTTTTTCATAAACTTGATTTTTAGTTTCTTTGTTCATGTTCTTCCTCCAAATAATATTTTTTTCATGTTATTTGTAAAACTTAAATCAATTATTACATATAAAAGATAAATAACTTTAAATTATATTAATCAAGCTTATGAACCTTACTTTTTCTAGTGAATTAACTTGCTTTCTATATATATCTTATAATAACTAATCAATAATTTTTAATAACTCTAGAAATGCCACTTACCTATTAATAGCTGCCACTTGCCTGTTAAATATGGAAAATAAATCAATAATATCATATTATTATATTAAAGAGATAACCAATTAAAATAAATGCACGTTATTTTAAATACAGACCTAGGAGGATATTATGAAAGTATCAGTTGAAGAGATAGGACATGATAAAGAGGAATTTGCATCTATATATATACATGAAAAAACTAACTCAATTAATACACTTATTGATTATATAGAAAATGATGAGTACAAAAGCATCAAATTATCATGTTATAAAAATGATCAGCTTTTTAAGATACAAAGTAATGATATATTTTATGTTGAAACAAATAAAGATACTTTATTAATTCATACAAATAACCAAACTTATGAATCAAAAAATCGACTTTACGAATTAGAAAAAATACTACCACCTAAGTTTATAAGAATTTCAAAGTCAACTATATTAAACTTGGAAAAAGTATCAATGTATAGTCCATTACTTAATGGGCTAATGGAAGCTAAATTAATAAATTCAGAAACAGCTTATATTTCAAGAAAATATTTAAAAGAAGTAAGAAATCGTATAAAGGGAGGTTTATAATATGATGAGGGAAAATATAGTTAAAGGAACTAGTATTGGTTTTACCTTGCTTATAAGCTCAATCTTAGCACTAAGGTTTACTAATGATATTGAAAATACATTAAAAGCATTTCAATATTTTATACCTATTTTAATTATCTATATTCTAATTGGAATAGCTATTCAATATCTTCATAACTTGCCACCTAGAAAAAATATTAATGGTACAAAAGGAATAGAATCAGTTTATTGGCTTTTTTTAATTTGTGCTGTATTAGAATTTTTAGCAAGTTTTATCCCAGCATATATTCGTTGTATAGTATTAGTAAATATAATGGTGATAATTATTCTTTGGCTTATTGATTATATATCCCTTAGTAAAGTTGCCAAAGAGTTAAATGGTGTTACATCCTTTAAAAATAGAACATTAGCAATAGATTTAAAAAGCAAACCCAAAACAAAGGAAGAGTTTTTTCAAATTCTAGAAAGACACTGTAGTACTAGTAATATTTCATTAGAGTATATTGAAAAAGATTTACCAGCTATAGTTAAAATGAATGGTGTTTTAAATAAAGCTGAAATAAGTTACTATTATGACCTTACAGGAGTATTAGTTTATGCAATAAAAATAACTGAACTATAAGAAATCTCAGAGCCTATTATTAAAATAGATAATGTATTATGTAAATGCATAGTATCTACTGCTGGCAGATTTGCAAACCATGTTATTAATTGTAGAGAAATATAAATTAATTAAAATTTAATTGAATTTAAAAAGATTTATTATAAGTATAACGGGCGTTATAGTTTTTACTAGCGTAACCAAAATACATTTAAATAAAATTAAAAGTTATGACTATAATTTAATATAAGTCATAACTTTTTTTTAAGTCTGTCAATAATTTTGTGTAAATCTCCACAATCATGATCAGAAATTAGTCCTTCTTTAATTAAAAAACATATAAAATCAACTAAGTTCTGAAAGAACAATTATTAATATGAAAACTGACTATTATATAAATCATAATAGAATCCTCGTTTTTCTAGCAATTCCTTATGATTTCCTTGCTCTATTATATTTCCCTTATTCATAACTAATATTTTATCAGAATTAACAATAGTTGAAAGTCTATGAGCAATGACAAAGCTGGTTCTTCCTTCCATAAGCTTTGAAAATGCCTTTTGTATTCTAACTTCTGTTAAGGTATCAATAGAACTTGTTGCCTCATCTAGTATAAGAATTTTAGGCTCTGCAAGCATTACTCTAGCTATAGTTAATAACTGTCTTTGACCTGCTGATAAATCTTCATCATTTATTATGGTATTGTATCCATTTTTTAATCTTTTAATAAAAGAATGTGCATGGGCAGCCTTTGCTGCATTAATTATTTCTTCATCTGTTGCATTTTCCTTACCATAAGCAATATTTTCTTTTACTGTACTATTAAAAAGCCATGGGTCTTGAAGTACCATTCCAAAGTTTTTTCTTAAACTATCTCTTGTTAGGCTCTTAACATTGATATCGTCTATATATATTGCACCCTTATCTATATCATAGAATCTCATTAATAAATTAACTAATGTAGTCTTTCCACAGCCTGTTGGACCAACAATTGCTATTGTTTCACCAGCTTTAGCTTCAAAAGAAAAATCTTGTATTAATGAAATACTTTTATCATAAGAAAAATATACATTTTCAATTTTAACATTACCTTTGCAGTTATCTAACTCTATAGCATCATTTTTATCTGGCTCTTCTGATTTCTCATCTATTATATTAAATATACGAGTTAAAGAAGCAAAAGCAGTTTGAATTTGAGCTGTTATTCCAGAAATCTCATTAAAAGGTTTTGCAAATTGAGCTGAATATATTAAAAAGCTTGAAACTATCCCAACAGAAACTCCTTCTTTTATAGCTAAAATTCCTCCAACAAAACCAACAGCTATATAAGATATATTGTTTATAAATCTTGTACTTGGATTTATAAGGGCTGAAGCAAACATAGCTTTTATAGCTGTTTTAGAAAGATCATCTGAAATTTTTTCAAATTGTTCCATTGCTGTTTTTTCTCTATCAAAGGCCTTTACTATTTTTTGATTACCAACTATTTCTGCTACAAAAGAAGATAACTCTCCAACTGATTGTTGTTGTCTTAAAAAAGACTTTTGACTAAATTTACTTATAATTGAAGCAATAAGAAAACATATAGGTGTTACTACTAATATAGCTATTGTAATTTTAACATTTAAATATAACATGCATATAAGTGCTGTAATTACAGTAACTACTCCAGAAAATACATTAGTAATTGATACAGCTAAAGCATCACTTACATTGTCTAAATCGTTAGTAAAACGACTAATTATATCTCCATGTGGATGATGATCATAGTAAGCTAATGGTTGTTTATTTAAGCTTTCAAAAGTATCTCTTCTCATATCCCTAACTATTAAATATGAGACTCTATTTGCATATAGTGATATAAGCCACTGAAATAACGATGAAATTAAGTATATAAACCCTAGGTATATTAGTATTACTACTAAATTTTTAAAATTTACATTATTTATTCCACCAATATTATCTATTGCTAATCCACTTAAATATGTTGCAACAACTACTCCAATATTAGTGATAAATGCGCAGAAAATTGCTAGTATAACTTGAACTTTATATCCCTTTACATATCTTAATACTCTTTTAAAATTATTCAAAACACTCTCCCCCTTTACTTAACTTGAGATTCATATATTTCTCTATAGGTAGGACAATTTTTTAATAACTCTTCATGAGTTCCAAGTCCCATACACATTCCGTCATCTAAAACTAAAATTTTATCTGCTGAAATAATAGAACTAATTCTTTGAGAAATTATTATGGTATTAGTATCTTTTAAATTTTCTCTTAAAGATTGGCGAAGCTTTTTATCTGTTTCATAGTCTAAAGCACTTAAACTATCATCTAAAATAATTAATGTAGGTTTTTTAACTAATGCTCTTGCAATAGCTAAACGTTGCTTTTGTCCTCCTGAAAAATTCTTTCCACCCTCATATATAACAGAATCAATATTATCTTTCATTTTACTAACAAAGTCATAAGCCTGAGCAGCTTTTAAAGCCTCTATTACTTCTTCATCAGTAGCATCTTCTTTTCCCCACCTAATATTTTCACTTATAGTACCTGTAAATAATACTGATTTTTGAGGAACTATACCAATTTCTTCGTGTAAAAAACTCTGAGATAACTTTCTTACATCTTTTCCTTTAAATAATACTTTACCTTCTGTTGTATCATAGAATCTTGGTATTAGATTGGCTACAGTAGATTTACCACTACCTGTTGTTCCAACAACTCCAAAGACTTCTCCCTTTTTAATTGAAAAAGATAAATCTGATAAGACTTCTTCAGTATTATATCTAAAAGATACATTATCAAAAGCTACAATCTCCTTAACACTTAATATTTCTTCTGAAATATCATCTAACCTTTCCTCATCTCTAATACTTGGTTCACATTCTAAAACTTCATTTATTCTAGCAGAAGAAGCTGATGCCTTAGTAAAAGTAACTAATAAGTTTGCAACTATTATTAAAGTTAATAAAACTTGTGTTATATAATTTATCAAAATAACAATATCACCTTGAGTTAAGCTTCCTATATTTACATTAATTCCTCCAACATAAAGTAACACTATAATTCCCATATTCATTATAAGCGAAGTTATAGGATTCATTAATGCAGATAAATTTGTAACCCTAATATAAGCTTTTGATACATCTTCTGTTGCCTCTTTCATACGAGTACTCTCATTTTCATGTCTTGCAAAAGCCCTAATTACACGAACACCAGTTAAATTTTCTCTAAGAACATGACCTAGGTTGTCCATTCTTCCTTGAGCATTTTTATATAATGGTAAAGTTTTTATCATGATTATAGCTATTACTAAAACAAATATAGGAATTAAAACTACAAATATTAAAGACATCTTAGTATCTATGTATATTGACATTACCATAGCACCAACACATAAAAAAGGGGCTCTACTTACGAGTCTAATTAACATAGCAACTGCCCAAACCACCTGATTTACATCATTAGTCATTCTATTAATCAATGTAGAATTACCAAACCTATCTATATCTGCATAAGAAAATAAAGATATTTTTCTTAATAGTTCTTTTCTAATATCATTACCAACATTTTGACATGTATAAGAAGCATAGTATTGACATAAAGTAGCTGATGCTAATCCTATACTTATTATCAAGAACATTATTGCAGCCATTTTCCCTATATAAGACATATCTTTATTTACTATTCCAATATCTATTATTTTCCCCATAAAAATAGGTAATAGTAGCTCCAAACCAGCTTCAAATAATTTAGCTCCTGAGCCTATTACCGTTTCTTTTATATAGGGTTTAAGAAATCTGCTTAGTTTAAACACTATTTCTTCCTCCCTTTAAATTTATTTTATTCCTTTTTATTGTACATCAATATATAAAAATATGACAATAAATTTTCCTAATAATTAAAGTATTACATGTTTATTCTCTATTACTTTAATGAATTTATAAACCTAATGTAATCATGGCAATAAGCGGTTTATGAAAAGACTTATGACTTAAATCTGGAATTGTTGAACTTCCAGCACTACTTAAAATTCTCTTTTGCATCCTTTGTCACGATACAAATTCACAAATAAAGTACTTATCAAAACATTCTTTATCCTACTTAATCTTGAAAAAATTATTATAAGAACCTTTTTTCACCTGGTTCTAAAAATCTTTCAGTAATTGCAATTTGTAATCCTTGTGAAATTGTAAAGATTTCTTCAAATTTACGCTGTTCTCAATCAAACAAAAAAGGAAAGTTGAATCTCAACTTCCCTTTTGGTAGATCCTACATTTTTACGCCTAAAATCTTTAATTGTTCATTAATTTCAGCTTCAAGCTCAGCAATTTCTTTATTATCTTGTTCTAATAGCCTATTTACTTCTTCTAAATCAATAGGTTCCTCTTCTTCGAATGTATCAACATAACGTGGTATATTTAAATTGAAATCATTTTCTCTAATTTCATCAATTGATGCTACATGAGCATATTTTTCAACATCTTTACGCTCTTTAAATGTGTTAATAATTTTATTGATATCTTCATCTCTTAAGTTATTTTGATTTTTACACTTTTCAAAATCATTACTTGCATCAATAAATAATATGTCTTTATTTTTACGATTCTTCTTTAACACTAAAACTACTGTTGGAATACTTGTTCCATAAAATAAATTTGATGGTAATCCTATTACTGTATCTAAATAATTTTTCCCAATTAAAGTTTCTCTTATTTTCCCCTCTGCTGCACCTCTAAATAATACACCATGAGGTAATACAATAGCCATTGTTCCACTATTATTCAAATGATAGATACTATGCAATATAAATGCATAATCTGCTTTTGAAGCAGGTGCTAACTTACCATATTCACTAAACCGTGGATCTTTCAATTTAGTTTCATTGTTATCCCACTTTGCTGAATACGGCGGATTTGCAACTACTGCATCAAAGCTACGTGGCTGGTCAATTCCTTTTACATTTGGTCCATCCGGCCAATCACTTTCCAACGTATCAGCATTATTTAATACCATATTGTTATATGATATACCATGCATCATCAAATTCATTCGTGCTAAGTTATATGTTGTTGTATTCAATTCTTGGCCAAAATACTTAATAATAGTACCATTAGGTAACTCTTGTCCCACAGTAAGTAATAAAGAACCTGACCCCATTGTTGGATCATATACACTAAATAATTCATCAGATTTTTCTACACCTTCTGTTACTACTTTAGCTAAAATTTTGCTTACTTGATGTGGTGTATAAAATTCTCCACCTTTTTTACCTGCACTTGCTGCAAATTGACCAATTAAATATTCGTATATTTCACCTAAGATATCTTTTCCGTCTTCCACTCTATATTCTATACTATCAACTAACTTTACTATGTTATTAAGTGATTTAGCACGTTCATTTGTAGAACTTCCTAGACGAGAATCCCCTAAATTAATATCATTAAATACGCCTCTGAAATCTTTTGCTGCTTCTTTATTTAATTCAGCATTTTTATTAAAGTTATCAAAAATAGTTTGATAATCACTAGGAATAACTTGAGAATCATTAATTTTATTAATTAAAGACTGCCATGTATCCTTTGGAGCAATTGCATACCCTAAGCTTGATGAAATATCTTGTAAGTAATCTTCTAATTCCGACTCATCTACCTGTGAATTATAAGATTCATTAATAGACTCCCCCTCTATAATGTCAAGAACGTGATTCTTTACCAAATACTCCTCTTGGTGTTCTGATAAATACCTATAAAACATAAATGCTAATATATAGTTCTTATACTCAGATGCATCCATAGTTCCACGTAACTCATTAGCCATTGCCCATAATTTACTCGTAATTGATTGTATGTTATAACTCATTATTTTTATTTCCTTTCTCTAATTAATTTTCTATATAAATTTAATCAAAAATTCACCTTAAACTAATATTTTACTCTAAACAAACATCTGTTGTTGAAGACCTCTCTTCTGCTTTTGTAAATGTTCTAGCTTACGCTGATGAATGGTGATGAGGTTATCTAGATCCTTGAAAAATAAACCTATCTTTTTCTGTTCGGCTATATCAATCGGTAACAGCGTAGCAATTTTTGCAAATTCTTTCATGCCAATTCCCTTTGCTGTTCCACCTGAAGAATTTGCTTGCAACTTATCTTGAAACAAAGGACTACTTAACAATGTTGCCAGAAAATTGTTATCTAATTTATCTGGCGAAGTTTTAAATGCAACGGCACGTTGATTTAATATATATCCATTATTATCAGGAACTTGAGCAATATTCCCTAATGGTGCTTCAGTAGTAAAAAGAACATCACCTTTTTCTAATCGTTCATTACCCATCCACCTATCAAATAGTTCTTGGTCTCCATATTTCGCATCTACAGATTTATCAATATATCCGTTTTTTACATTCAATGCAGAAAGGACCAAATATCCTGAATCACCCCAAGACATACCAAATTTTGTCGGACTCTTTCCACGGTAGTCAAGAACTTTCTCGACTTGTTCAAGAATCTTACGCTGTTCCCAAGGGTCAGTAAATCCTGGAAATCTAAGTTCCGGATATTTATCTCCATCTTTCGGAAACATTTTTTGTAGTAACCCTTTCTTCTGATCTTTTAAGTGCTCTAACTTACGCTGATGAAGGGTGATGAAGTTGTCAAGTTGTTGAAAATATGCAGCAATTTTTTCTTGCTCAATTAAAGATGGAAAAGATACATCTATATTTTTCAATTTTTCAAAATATAAATTTGTTACGCTTCCCCCCTCAACTCTAATAGCAAATTCACCTTGAAGTGTTGCGTTAAACATGGTTGCTGTGAACAATGGATTTTGTTCTGTATTATAGACAGAAATCATTTCACCAATCGCTACATTTGGTATAGATAGCCATGTGCAGTGATTATAATCCATCGGATCTTCACCAACTCGAGGAATCAAAACTTCTGTGCCTTTGCTAAATCGTAGTATATCAACTGGCATATTTGTATAAGAATATACCTTATCAATTTTTGTCCCGAATTTAGTGTATAACTCACCATATCTAATGCATGGAGTTGTTGCATCTTCTGTTACAGACCATTTAGGACAGCTATGTCCGTAATAAAATGACCCCACATCACCGATCTTACGCTGTTCCCAAGGATCTGTAAAACCTGGAAATCTTATTTTAGGTACATTTTTCTCATTTTTATCCATTTTATCTCCTATCTAACTATACATTATTTTTTCTTAATTAATTATCTACTTGTTCATCTGCTAATTTATACAAAGCATCACGTAAACTGTTGCGATACTTAATCTTAGATAGACTTTGTACTTCTTTATCATGTGCTAATGTTGAATACTTCAATGTTGCCTTTGTGATTATATCTGTTATTTTCCCATTATCATCCAAATCCTGTAATCCATAACGATGATTGCTAAATAACTCTCTCATCTCTGCATTTTTTATAACATCTGTAATTCCCCATTTAACTCTAAAATCTAAAAATACTCTATCTAAAGTTACATTATTAGCTTGTTGAATAATAATCTCACTGCTATCTAATTTAACTGGATATTTTACATTAGCATCTGCTGGTGGATAATATCCTTTTATAATAGCATTTGCAGCATTCTTAATTTTATTAGCGTAACTTCTATCCTCCAAACCATTAGCAAATTGGTCTATTCTATCCTTAGTAGTTTTAGCCTCTTGTTTTTTACCTTCATGCACTTCATTTAACAGTTGTTCTACCAATTCAGTTAAATAATCATAATCAATTTTAACATCTTTAACATGCGTCATCTTTAATTCAATTTGATAAAATGGTATATTCTTTTCCTTTGCCAGATGTTGCCTTAATTCGTTTGTTAACACTGTTGTAAGCATAACTTCTTGTTCACTTGTCATACCTAACATTTCAATTAACTCATCAGGATTATCATAGTTAAAGCCTACAGTATTACCATTAACTTCTTCAGCGTTAAATTGCTTTAATTTTGCCATACCAGAGCTGTAATCACGTATTAATTCCAACATTTCTTCTTTTTTCTTCTCTGATGGTGGTAACTGTTGAAATTCCTTGGTTAAACTACTTAATTTTTCAACTGTCTCTTTTACTTCATTAAATACATTTACAAAAGGCTTAGCTACAATTCCATCATTTTTATTAGATTCACGTTGTTCCTCATCTGATAAAACTGCTGAATCCTTATTTGCATAAATTGCTAAAGCTTTATTCATAAGCTTCTCATTATGTGCAGGCCAACGATAATTAACAATACGCCCCCAAGGCTTTTCTTGCATATCAGAAATACGATTTGTTCTTGAATATGCCTGTATAAGTCCAGCCCCTTTTAATGTCCTATCAACGTAAAGAGTATTAAGCTCTGGTGCATCAAATCCTGTTAGAAGTTGATCTACAACAATTACAATATCTAAGAAATTCTTATCTACTGCACTTTTATTTAAACGACTTGTAACATCTTGTGTATATGCTGCAACATCATCCATACCAAAACTTGTACGAAATTCTTTATTATAAATATCTATTGCTTCAAACAAACCTCTATTAGTTTCAAGCATACTGTTATTATTAGAATTATTTAAACTAAATGTAATTGCAACCTTTAATACTTGTCCTCCATTTTTTCTATTTTCATTATTTACTCGTTGAAATTCTCTAAAATACATCATCGCCATTGGTGTACTAGCTTTCCCTCCACCTACATGTGTTGTGAATAATGCATTATATTTCCCCTCATTTGAACGATTTCTCCAGTTAGAAAAAATATCCTTAACTACAAGTTTTATATGATCAATATTTTCATCATAAAAACTCGGTTCTACTGCATCATCCATATCTTCTTGACTCAAATTATTTATTTTTTGTTGAATCTTCTCTTCTGACCAACTTGGGTAGCTTTCTTTATAGAAAGCTGGTAGATATTCTTTTTTCATTTGTTCTTCATCAATAGTTGTTTCAAAATCAACCTTAAATCCTAAAACATTTCTATCTGCAATAGCTTCACGAATTGTATAAGCATGTAAAAGAGATCCGAAAATATCCTCTGTTCTTAATCCACTTGTAGTATCATCAAACATTGGAGTACCAGTATAACCTATCCAAGCTGATTTTTTAAAAGCCTTTTGAATTTTTTCAAAACTTTCTCCTCCAGTTGAACGATGAGCCTCATCAACAATAAAAACTATGTTTTTGTCAGGAGACTTAAAAGATGCACGTTTCACTAAAGTATCTAGCTTTTGAACAGATGTTACAATTATATTATTATCCTTACTTTTCAATTTTCTACTTAAATCTGTTGTATTGTAAGTATCTTGAACACTACCAACAACATCATCACTAGAATCTGGATCATAAGCTTTATAATTCTCATTGGTTTGTTTAGTTAAAGCTATTCTATCTACTACAAAAACCACTTTGTCCACTTTTGGCATACGACTTGCAAGCCATGCTGTTTTAAAACTAGTTATAGTTTTCCCCGATCCAGTAGTGTGCCAAATATATCCAGCCTTATTTATCCCTAATTCAAAATCAACTCTCTTTAATTCTTCAATTACATTTTGTGTTGCATATACTTGATATGGTCTCATTACCTTTAAAGTTTTATTATTTTTGGTACCATCTAAAATCATATAATTGGTAGCCATTTGATGTGCCATTGGGATACTTAACATTGAATCTGCAAACTCTTTCCAATTTCGTACAATTGAACTATCACTTTTTCTTTGCCAGTTAAAAGCAAAATCCTTATTGAACTTATCAGCTGTAGTATTTGCCATATACTTCACGTTATTTGGAGTAATTGCCACTAAGATTTGTAATGTTGAAAAAATATCACCATATTGATTTTCATCACAATATTGATGCATTTGATTTAATGCTTCATTTACATCATGAGTATCCCGTTTTTCTTCTATTTGTATTATTGGTAATCCATTTATTAAAAGTGTAGTATCAAAACGACGATCTTGCTTCCCATTAATAACTGCAGGACGATTAATTTGATTAACTACTTGATATACTGTATTCCCTGCACCAATTTGCTTTTGATCGAAAACTGTTAAAAACACATGACGCCCATCATCTAAATCAATCTCAATTTGTGATACACCATTAAGTCCATATAAAAATTGTCCTGCTTCATATGGTGTCTTAATACCAGAAATAATCTTCTTAACTTGATTAAACTCAACAACACTTAAAGGATTATCAAGAGTATTTTGATTATTTCTTTCAAGAATTTCTTTGAAATTATTCCAAAGTTGTTCTGTTGTCTTAATTTTTGGCTCATAAGTCCATAGCTTTGATTTAACTACATAATCTACATTCTTCTCTTCCGCTATAGTATATCCGCCTAACCCTTCTAAATGCTCAGGTTTAGTTATAGCTCCAGTAGTAATATATTGTATTAATTCTGTCTCAAATTTGTTTTCTGTCATTATTTACTCCCCTCCTCTAAGTTTGCTAATATAATTATGGATTCAAGCTTAGCTGCTCTATATTTAAGAGCCTCAAGTCTTAAATGATTAAAATAAATTTGTCCAATTTTTCTTTGTTTATCAATAGAAGGAATTTTAGGTATTTCAAGTTCTTTAAGCTGTTTTAGAGTATATTTTAAAACTTGAGATCCTTGAAGCCCAAACATAAGTTGCTTCCTTATCATTTTATTTTCATTAATCATATACACTAAAAACTTTAAATCAATATCATTCCTAGGTAATAATTTGACATAGTTCTGTGTATAAAGATATCCTTCATGACTCTTTCTTACAATAGTAGCCATTCCACTAACTAAACTAAATATAACATCATTCTCACATAATGTACTTATCTTATCATAAGTTCTAACTTGTTTATTCTCTATTTTTTCTGATATAATCCCAACCAAATCATCTGTTAAATCTGTTTGACTATAGTAAGTAAATACAGGTGCACTTTCATCAACAACTTCTCTAATTCTAAATTGAGGTGAACCACTTATAAATTCAACTAATTCATTTAACTTATTCATGTTTATTTTTCCTTTCTATAATTTATTAAAATCTATCTAAGCATAATCACATCATTAATTATTGATAAGAGGTGAGCTAAACTATAGTTTAATAACACCTCTTACATATAATTGAATTCATTAAGATACCGTTTAATAGTCTATATACTATTTACATATTACTAATTTAGTCATCCTCAACTATGCAGCTTTATCAGTATTTGCCTCAGGATTATTCTTAATTAATTCTTTTCTTTTTTCCCATTTTTCATGTTTATCAATGCTTTCCTCAGATAATTTTTTAACTTTATATTTCTCTATCTTTTTATATCTTCTTAACACATTGTTTAAACATACCTTATCAGCATCCGACTTGATAAAACCTCCCTTATCAGTTGTTGTATCTTTTGTCCAAGTTATCTTAGAAATATATGATACCATGACAGAATCATATATAATTTCAACATATTCTTCAACATTATTAAGGTAAATCCTACACACTTCCGTACCATCAGTATATCTTACATATACAATATCATTTCTTTCTCTTGTATCTCTCCTGTGTGCAAAGTAATCATTTTTTAAATACATATATTTGTATTCTATAATCTTTTTCATTTTTATCCTTCTTTCTATAAATTTTTATCTATATAAATTCAAGAAAAAAAGGTATTATAATTTCACTGTTTCCCCACTTTCCCTTATTCTAATTATACCAAAAGCATTGACAACAAAAATTGCTGACCTTATAATTTTATTGAAACGAATTAAAATTATATATTACTTTTGAAAGATAAAACAGTTTGAAGCACTGTTCTATCTTTTCTTTTTACCTTGAATTTTTTTATATTATTTTTATATAACTTATCCTGTTTACTTTTATAAATGTTTTATTGATCTATAAAAGTAACTTCATCCTATAACCCACAACTTATTTTGTGCCTTTTTAAAATTAAATTTTCATCTTATGAATATATACTACCACAAAAGGAATTAAATTACAATACTATTTTTCGTAGTTTTTAAAAATTACATTTTTATTTATTATAAGTACGTACTTATAATAGTATTTCTTTTTAAACATAAAAATGCACACCCCTAATGAAAATGCCACTAATGGATGTGCACAATTATTAAAAACAACTACAATTTCTATAAAAAACCTCTAAAAATTTATCAATATAAATAAAAATCCACGATATTTATATCGTGGATTTATTGGTGGAGTCGAGGCGTATAGAACCTCCATGCTAATTTGTGCAAAAAAGCGGATCATAAAAAATCCACTTTAAACTTTATCTAGAATTTCAGCTAAATCATCTTCTAACATTCTTAGAATTTAGGATTTATCTCTTCCATCTGTATTCTTTTTAAATCCTTTTGTCTTAGTCTTGTTTCTTCCATTATTTTATCCCAAGACTCACCTGCTATTATCATTTGCTTTGCTTTTTCGTAAACTTGATTTTCAGTTTCTCTATTCATGGTATTCCTCCAAATAATATTTTCTTTTATATTATTTGTGAAACTTAGATCAATTATACTAATCCTATATCTTCTCTAAAATACTTGTCCTTAAAGTCAACCTTTTCTATAGTCTTATAAGCATCTTTTCTAGATTCTTCTATTGTTTCCCCAACTCCAACTACTGAAAGAACTCTTCCTCCATTAGTTTTTAAAGTTTCATCTTCAAGCTTTGCTCCTGCTAAAAATACTTTATCTTTTATTTCATCTTCTATAGTTATTTCATATCCTTTAGGAAAACTTCCTGGATATCCTTTTGATGCTAAAACTACATTAACACAAGCTCCATTTTTCCATTTAATTTTTGTATTTTTTAAATCTTCTATTAATGCAGCTTCTATAAGCTCTAATAAGTCACTTTCCATTAAATTAAGTACTGATTGAGTTTCTGGATCTCCCATTCTCACGTTATATTCTAAAAGGTATGAGCCTTTTTTAGTTATCATAAGCCCAAAGAATATTATCCCTTTATAATCAAAACCTTCTTCTCTTATTCCAACTAAAGTTTTATTCATTATATTTTCTTCAAAATCTTTTAAAACCTCTTCTGTTACGTATGGATTAGGTGCTAAAACTCCCATTCCTCCAGTATTTGGACCTTTGCCACCATCAAAGATTTGCTTATGATCCTTTGCTGATATAAATGGAATTATAGTCTTTCCATCTGTTATTGAAAGTATTGAAGCTTCTACCCCATCTAAAAATTCTTCTATAACTATTTTTTGTCCTGCTCCATTAAATATATCATCAACCATAAAAGATTTTACTGCATCTATAGCTTCTTCTTTATTTTCACAAATAGCAACTCCCTTTCCAGCAGCTAATCCATCAGCCTTAACTACTGTAGGATAAGGACAAGTTTCTAAGTAATCTAAAGCTTTGTTTGCATCATAAAAAACTTCATACTCAGCAGTTTTAACTCCATACTTTTTCATAAAATCCTTAGAAAAACTCTTACTCCCTTCAAGCATTGCAGCCTTTTCACTAGGTCCAAAAATCTTAAGACCTTCCATCTTAAACCTATCAACAATCCCCTTAGTTAAAGGATCCTCAGGCCCAACAACAGTTAAATCAATAGAATTCTCCAAAGCAAACTTTAAAAGTTCATCTATATCAGTAATATCTATATTTTCACACTTACTTTCCCTAGCAGTTCCCCCATTACCAGGAGCAACAAATATCTTTTTAACCCTATCATTCTTAGCAAGCTTCCAAGCCAAAGCATGCTCCCTTCCACCAGATCCAATTAATAAAATCTTCATCACAAATTACCTCCAAGTAGTACTATTTATTCTCTATAATCCCAATGCTACTTTTACTATAATATTTACGTAAAACGACTAAGCACTAACTTAACGTCTAGGAAACATAGAAATTTTTACGGAGGTATATATTGAAATAAGCAATTAGTATTTCAATATTCTTTGAGGTGTAATTGCGTTAAAAATTTCAGTTGTCTGAGCAAAGCGAGTTACTGAAATTTAGAAATTATACCGATAAGAATATTAGAAATACTCTGCAAAATCATATAACATCCTGTAGCAATAATTTCTCTATTTTCCTAACCACTATTTTAGTCACATTAGCACTGGAAGATTAGAAATATTGAGGAAGGCGATATCACAATGAGCAACTAGTATTTCATTGTAATAATATCCATTCTCTCTCTCATCCCAATGCTATTCCCACTATGGTATTTACATATAAAAACGCCTAATCATTTATTAACGTCTAGGAAAGAGAGAAATTCTTACGGAAGTTTATATTGCAATGAGTAGTAAGTATTTCAATGTTCTTTGAAGCATAATTGCGTTAAGAATTTAAGTTGTCTGACCGTAGGGAGTTACTTAAATTTAGCTATTCTGCTGAAAAGAACATTAGAAATACTCTATGAAATTGCATAATAAACTGTAGTAATAATTTCTCTCTTTCCTCAAGACTAATGCTTAAAATGTCTAACCCCCGTAAATACCATGGCAATCCCATGCTCATTACAAGCATCAATTGACTCTTGATCCCTCACTGATCCACCTGGTTGTATTATTGCTTTAATTCCATTCTTAGCACATTCATCAACTACATCTCTAAATGGGAAGAATGCATCTGAGGCTAAAACTGTTGCACCATTCCCTCTTTGTAGTGCTTCCTCCGTTGCCCAGATTCTATTAACTTGTCCTCCACCTATTCCAACTGCTACTTTATCTTTTATAGCAACTATTGCATTAGATTTAACGTATTTAACTACTTTCATACCAAATAGTAAATCTGTCATTTCTTCTTTAGTTGGTGCTTTTTCTGTTACTACTTTTAATTCATCAATTAGATTTTTATCTTCTTCTTGAACTAGTATTCCACCATCAACTGTTACCATATATTTTTTATCTTTTGGAGTGTTGTTGCACTTAATTACTCTTAGGTTCTTTTTAGTTTTTAAAACTTCTAAAGCATCTTCATCAAAATCTGGTGCTGCTACTACTTCTAAGAATATTTTTACCATTTCTTCTGCTGTAGCTTTATCTATCTTTCTATTTATTGCTACTATTCCACCAAAAATTGATGTTGGATCTGCATCATGTGCCTTTTTATAAACTTCAAAAGGAGTTTCTCCAATAGCTACTCCACAAGGTGTATTATGTTTAAGTCCACAGCAAGCTACTTCCTCAAATTCAGAGGCAACTTTCCAAGCTATATCTAAGTCTTTAATATTATTGTAAGATAACTCTTTACCATTTAATATTTCAAAACTATTCATAGCTCCATCAAATTCTGTTGAGCTGTAGTAAGCTGCACTTTGGTGTGGGTTTTCTCCATATCTTAAGGTTTGCTTTTTCTTGTAGGATATTGAAAGGTATTCTGGATATTCTTCATCTTCTAATAAAAAGTTTGATATTGCTGCATCATATGCACTCATTAAATTAAATACTTTTCCTGCTAATTTTTTTCTTAAAGCTAATGAAACATCTCCACTTTCAGATATTTCTTCCATAACAGCCTTATAATCTTCTTTATCTGAAATAACTACTACATCTTTAAAATTCTTAGCTGCTGCTCTAAGCATTGTAGGTCCACCAATATCTATAAATTCAATCTTTTCATCAAAGCTTAAATCTTCTCTAAGCTTTTGAAAGAATGGATATAAATTAACTATAACCATATCTATAGTTTCAATATTTCTTTCTTTAATAGTATCCATATGTTCTTCATTATCTCTTATAGCAAGTATTCCTGCATGGATGATAGGATGAAGAGTTTTAACCCTTCCGTCTAACATCTCTGGGAAATCAGTAACTTCGTTAACTTCAATAACATTAACTCCATTATCCTTAAGATGTTTATAAGTACCACCTGTAGATATTATTTCAACACCTTTATCTTGTAAAAAATTAGAGAACTCTAAAATACCCTCTTTATCAAAAACACTAACTAACGCTCTTTTAATCAACTTAAAAACCCCTTTCTTTCAATGGACTATTGCTATTAGAATTATTTAATAAATTATCAATCTTTAATTGTTAATTGGATTTATTCTTGCTTTTACATTTATAATTTCTACTTTGTCTTTACTTATTAAATCAATTGCTTTAGGCAATATTATATGTTCTTTTTCTAATACTCTTTTTTGCAATTCTTCTTTTGTATCTTCAAAGTAAACTGGCACCACTTCTTGTAGTATTATTGCTCCACCATCTACTTCTTCATTTACAAAGTGCACTGTACAACCTGAATATTTTACTCCTGAATTTATAACAGCTTCATGAACCTTTAACCCGTACATTCTTGGTTCACAAAAGCTTGGTATTAATGATGGATGTATGTTTATTATCTTATTTTTAAATTCTTTAAGGATATCTCCTTGTAGTATTGAAAGGTATCCGGCAAGGACTATTAAATCAACTTTTCCCTTAATTAATTCTAATATCTTATCTGATGTAGTATCTTTATATTCTTTTTTAGATACTACATAAGTCTTTATTCCTTTTTTCTTAGCTCGATCTAAAGCAAATATCCCCTCTTTACTTCCTATAACCATTTCTATTTTGCAATTTAATTTTCCATTATCTATTGAATCTATTATTGATTGAAGGTTTGTTCCTCCACCAGATGCAAGTACTGCTATTTTAAACAAACACCTTCACCTCCAGATGTTACATAACCTATTTCATAAGCCTTTTCTCCCATTTCAATTAAAGCTTTTATAACAGGCTCAGCATCTGCTTCATTAACACATAGTACAAACCCAATTCCCATATTGAAGGTATTGTACATATGATCTTTACCTACACCTTTTTCTATTATCTTTTCAAATATTAATTGTAATGGATAACTATCTTTTTTAATAACTGCTGTAAAGTTTTCTCCATTAAACATCCTTGGTACATTTTCTATAAATCCGCCACCTGTAATATGTGCCATTCCCTTTATTTCAAAGCTTTCAAGTAGTTTCAAAATTGGTTTTACATAAATTTTTGTTGGAGTTATTAGAGTCTTCCAAGCTTCTTTTCCACCTAGGTCTTCATTTAAATCTTCAAATAATTTTCTAACTAATGAGTAACCATTAGAGTGTAATCCTGAAGATGCAATACCTATTAGCTTATCTCCATCCTTTATATCTTTACCATTTATTATTTTATCTTTATCTACAATTCCTACTGCAAATCCTGCCATATCGTATTCGCCATCTCTATAAAACCCTGGCATTTCAGCAGTTTCTCCTCCAACTAAAGCACAATCTCCTTGAAGGCATCCTTCTGATACTCCTTTTACTAAATCAGAAGCAACTTCAGCCTCTAACTTTCCACAAGCTATATAGTCTAAGAAAAATAGTGGCTTTGCTCCATGGCATAAAATATCATTAACACACATTGCAACACAATCTATTCCTACTGTATCGTATTTTTTAGTTTTAAAAGCTATATCAAGCTTAGTTCCAACTCCATCTGTACCTGAAACTAAAACTGGTTTTTTGTATCCTTCTGGAAGTTCAACCATTCCAGCAAAGCTTCCAAGTCCATTTAATACATATTCACTCATTGTTTTGCTTGCATATTCTTTTATAAGCTTTACTGATTTATATCCTTCTTCTATATTAACTCCAGCTTCTTTATAAGTTATCATTTAACACACTACCTTTCAGCTTTTATTTTGCTTTTTCTATAGGTGTTGCTACTGGATATATTCCATTAAAGCAACCAACACAATATCCACAGTTTTCTTTAAAGCAACTATACATACCTTTTATACTTAAATATCCTAAACTATCTGATCCTATTGTTTCTCTTATTTCTTCAATTGATTTTTTAGATCCTATAAGCTCACTTCTATATGGAGTATCTATTCCAAAGTAGCAAGGAAATTTAACTATTGGTGAAGCTACTAAAAAATGTACTTCTTTTGCTCCTGCTCTTCTTAAGGACTCTACTAAATATTTTGATGTAGTTCCTCTTACTATTGAATCATCAATTAGTACAACTCTTTTTCCATTTACATTTACCTTAAGTGGGTTTAGTTTAACAGTTACAGCTTTTTCTCTGATTTCTTGAGAGGGTGTTATAAAGGTTCTACCTACATATCTATTTTTTATAAAACCTGTATCATAAGGTATTCCTGAAGCTTTTGAATAACCTATTGCTGCTGGTATTCCTGAGTCTGGAACTGCAACTACCACATCAGCTTCTATTTTATGCTCTTTAAATAATTGCTCCCCAGCTCTAACTCTTGATTCATGAACATCTAATCCATCAATAGTTGAGTCTGGTCTTGCAAAATATATATACTCAAAGGCACATGTTTGACATTGGGTGTTTTCTGAGTATTTATAAGATTTAATTCCTTTTTCATCTATAACAATTATTTCTCCTGGCTCAATATCTCTAACTAGTTCTGCTCCTATTGCATCTAAAGCACAGCTCTCTGATGATAATATATATCCTTCTTCTGTTTTTCCAAGGCATAAAGGTCTAATTCCATGTGGATCTCTAACTCCTATAAGCTTATTTTCTGTTAAGATTACCATTGCAAAAGAGCCTCTTATTGCTTGAATTGCATCAAATATAGCTCTTTCAATTCCTTTTTTAGCTCCTCTTGCTATAAGATTAGCTATAACCTCTGAATCTATTGATGTATGGAAAACATGTCCTCCATCTTCTAAAAGCTCTCTTATAACATCTGCATTAACTAAAGTACCATTATGAGCCATAGCTATAGACCCAAGTTTAGTCTTACTAAGTAATGGCTGTGCATTTTCAATTCTAGTATCTCCAGATGTTGAATACCTAACATGTCCTATTGCTGCAAAACCTTTAAGTTTCTCTAAATCTGTTTTAGAAAATGCTTCTGTTATAATCCCCATACCTTTATGAATATCAACTGTTTCTCCATTTGCTACAGCTATTCCAGCACTTTCTTGACCTCTATGTTGAAGTGCATATAAGCCATAATATGTCATAGAAGCAACATCCATAGGCTTATTTACATAAACACCAAAAACACCACATTCATCCTTAAATTTATCATTACTTGGATCTAAAATTAAATCTAAGCTCAAAACAATACCCCCTACAATTAATTCACAGTTAGTAATTGATTATTAACAATTGTTGATATAATTCATAAAAACTAATTTACTTAAATAAATTATTTGATTGATAATTGAAAATGGACAATCTACATTCTCTATTGTCCATCTTCAATTATCCATTAATTTATTATTTCTTTATTCTGTTTAATATCTCAACATAAGCATCTTTAACATTTCCAAGGTCTCTTCTAAATCTATCTTTATCTAGCTTTTCTCCTGTAGTTGCATCCCAAAATCTACATGTATCTGGTGAAATTTCATCTGCTAATAGGATTTCTCCATTATACCTTCCAAACTCTAATTTAAAATCTATTAACCTTATATTTTGTTTTATAAAGAATTCTTTTAATAAATCATTTATTTTAGCTGTCACTTCATAAATCTTATTTAATTCTTCAAAGGTAGTTGCTCCAATTCCCACCGCATGATAATCATTTATTAATGGATCTCCTAGTGAATCATCTTTATATGATAATTCAAATACTGTAGTTTTAAGTTCAAAACCTTCATTTAAACCTAATCTCTTAGCCATTGATCCAGCTGCTACATTTCTAACTATTACTTCTAGTGGTACTATTTCAACCTTTTTACAAAGTTGTTCTCTTTCATTTAGCTTTTCTATAAAGTGAGTTTTGATTCCATTGTTCTTTAGCATTTCAAAAATCATTGATGTTATTGCATTATTTAAAGCACCCTTATCTTCAATTTGGCCTTTCTTTTCTCCATTAAATGCTGTTGCATCATCTTTGTAATAAACTATTACTTCATCAGCCTTATCTGTAGCGTATATTTTTTTTGCTTTTCCTTCATACATCATTTCTAACTTTTCCATTATAGATCTACTCCTTCTCCATTTTCTTCTATAAATTTATTTTTCATATCTATCCTAAATTTATTTAATTTTTCTCTTAAAGTACTATCTTTAATAGCAAGCATTTGAACTGCAAGCATTCCAGCATTATAACTGTTGTTAATTCCAACAGTTGCAACAGGAATTGACTTTGGCATTTGAACTATTGAAAACAAAGCATCTAATCCTTCAACTGCTCCCTTTATTGGAACTCCTATCACAGGCATAGTAGTTTGAGAAGCTATAACTCCAGGTAAATGAGCTGCAAGTCCAGCTCCTGCAATAACAACTTCACATCCATTTTCCTCAGCTTCCTTTAAAGTTTCCGTTAACTTTTCAGGAACTCTATGAGCTGATAACACATACGCTTTAAATTCAACTCCAAACTCCCTTAAGCAATTAGCAGCTCCCTTCATAACATCAGTATCAGATTTACTTCCAAAAAATATAGCTACCTTCATAAATAAACTCTCCTTTATCCATTAATCTTTATATTCTTTTAGCTTAGTCTGTGTTAGAGGAAAATATCTAACAGAGCCTTATTTTATCAGTCTTTCTTTATAGGAAACACCTTCTCACCTGCGTTCGAATGTGTAAGTTCGGCTGACTAAATCAAAGATTTAGAGCCTTACTTAAAGTACTTCACACCCGCTTTGAATATCTTTTGATCAAAGTCTCCTGGAATATTTTTATATAGATTTTCTCCTATTCTTTCTGAGTGACCCATTTTACCAAGGATTCTTCCATCTGGACTTGTTATTCCTTCTATACCTAGCATTGATCCATTTGGATTGAAAGGCATGTCCATAGATATTTCACCATTTAAGTCAACATATTGTGTTGCTATTTGTCCATTTTCTCTTAACTTATCTAATAAATCTTTTGGTGCTACGAATCTTCCTTCACCATGAGAAATTGCAACTGAATGAATATCTCCTACATTTACTTCACTAAACCAAGGTGATTTATTTGAAGTTATTTTAGTTCTAACTATTGAACTCATATGTCTATTGATTTCATTGTAAGTTAGTGTTGCCATATCTTCTTCTATATCTACAATTTCACCATAAGGAACTAATCCTAATTTTATTAAAGCTTGAAAGCCATTGCATATACCAAGGATTAAGCCATCTCTATTTTTTAATAAGTCCATTACAGCATCTTTAATTCTTTCATTTCTGAAAACTGTTGCTATAAACTTACCTGATCCATCTGGTTCATCTCCAGCAGAGAATCCTCCTGGTAACATAATTATTTGACTTTCTCTTATTGTGTTTTCCATTTTTAAAATTGATTCCTTTAATAATTCCTTGTTTATATTATTTAAAACAAGCTCTGAAACTTCTGCACCTTCATTATTGAAAGCTCTTGCACAATCATATTCACAGTTTGTACCTGGGAAGACTGGAATAAATACTTTTGGTTTTACAATTTTTATTATTGGTGTTTTTATTTCTTTTTTCTCATATAAAACTGTCTCAATTCTTTCATTTTTATCTTCTGTTTTAGTCTTAAATACCTTTGATAATTTCTCTTCTAATATATTTTCTAAATCTTCTATCTTAAAGTTAATATCATATTCCTTTGAAACTATAGCCCTATTTTCTGTTGTATTACCTATTACTTTATAAGCGCAACCATTGAATTCTTTATCTATTTCCACTTCATTTTTAACTTCTAAAACTAAGCTTCCATAATTAAGGCCAAATAATTCTTCTTTATTTACGCCTTCAAATTCTACCCCAATACGATTTCCTAAACTCATTTTAGTTAAGGCTTCTGCTAAGCCACCAAATTTTATTGATGATGCTGAAATTACTTTCCCATCTAAAATAAGCTTATGCAATGTTTCTAAATTCTTTTTATACTCATCTACTTTTAAAGTCATATCTTCATTTTTTTCTGCTATTAAAAGCAGGATTTTTGAATCTTTATTTTTAAATTCTGGTGATATAACATCCTTTGCTTTAATAACCCCAACAGCAAAAGCTACTAGTGATGGAGGTACATCTAAATCACCAAAAGTTCCTGACATTGAGTCTTTACCTCCAATTGCTGGTATTCCTAAATCTATTTGTGCTTGATATGCACCAAGTAATGCTGAAAAAGGTTTTCCCCATTTATTTTTATCTTTTCCTAATCTCTCAAAATACTCTTGTAATGTAAGTCTTACTTTTTTATAATTCCCACCCATAGCTGAAAGTTTTGTTATCGCCTCAATTACCGAATAATATGCCATATGATATGGACTCCACATTCCCATTTCAGGATTAAATCCATATGTCATTAATGTAGCATCTTTACTTTCACCATTTAGAACAGGTATTTTTGCTGCCATTCCTTCTGCTGGTGTAGTTTGATACTTACCTCCAAAAGGCATAAGCACTGTCCCTGCCCCTATAGTTGCATCAAACCTCTCAACTAACTCCTTTTGTGATGCTACATTTAAATTTCTTAAATTGTTAATCCATTCTTCTTTTACATCTACATCTGCTACATTGAATGGATAATTCTTTGGTAATTGTACTTCTACTTCTGTTCTTTGCCTTGCCCCATTTGTATCCAAAAATTCTCTTTTTAAATCTACTATCTTTGCTTTTCTCCAGAACATTCTAAGTCTTTCTGTATCTGTTACTTTAGCTACCCTTACTGCTTCTAAATTCTCTTTTGCTGCTAAGCTTATAAACTTTTCTTCATCCTCTTTATTAACTACAACAGCCATTCTTTCTTGAGATTCTGAAATTGCAATTTCTGTTCCATCTAATCCCTCATATTTCTTTGGAACTTTATCTAAATCTATATCTAATCCTCTTGTTAATTCCCCAATTGCAACTGAAACTCCACCTGCCCCAAAGTCATTACACCTTTTTATCATTATTGAAACTTCTGAATTTCTAAATAATCTTTGAATTTTCCTTTCTGTTGGTGGATTTCCCTTTTGAACTTCTGCTCCACATTCATTGATTGAATCTTCTGTATGTTCTTTAGATGATCCTGTTGCTCCACCTAATCCATCTCTTCCTGTTCTTCCACCTAAAAGTATTACAACATCTCCTGGCTTAGGTTCCTCTCTAACTATATTTTTCTTAGGTGCTGCTGCTATAACTGCTCCAATTTCCATTC
The DNA here is from genome assembly GCF_046581255.1 of Clostridium sp. MB05. Taxonomy (NCBI): domain Bacteria; kingdom Bacillati; phylum Bacillota; class Clostridia; order Eubacteriales; family Clostridiaceae; genus Clostridium; species Clostridium sp. MB05. Next base: position 3,304,132 of record NZ_CP174370.1, read on the forward strand.
TCTTTGCAATATAATTAGGATGATATATTTCTGAAACTTGTCCTGTTGCAAGTCCTATTTGATTTCCATATGAACTATATCCATGTGCTGCCCCTAAAGTTATAGTTCTTTGTGGAAGTTTTCCTTTTAATGTTTCTTCTATGCTAACTGTTGGATCTGCTGCCCCTGTAACTCTCATAGCTTGATATACATAAGTTCTTCCTGATAACGGGTCCCTAATAGACCCGCCAAGACATGTAGCTGCCCCACCAAAGGGTTCTATTTCAGTTGGATGATTATGTGTTTCATTTTTAAACATTACTAGGTATTCTTCAGTTCCGTTATTAGTTTCTATGTTTACCTTTATTGAACAAGCATTTATTTCATCGGATACATCTAAATCTTCTAATAGCCCTCTTTTTCTCATTTCCTTCATTGTTATAACAGCTATATCCATTAAGGTTTCATCTCTATTTGTTTCACCATAAACAAATTCTCTTGACTTTAAATATGCTTGATATGATTTAACTAAAGCTCTTGTATAAAGCCCCTCTTCTATATTTACTTTTTCTATTGCAGTTGAAAAAGTTGTGTGTCTACAATGATCTGACCAATATGTGTCTATAACCTTTATCTCTGTAATACTTGGATCTCTATTTTCATTTTTAAAATAATCTCTTATCAGCTTTATATCCTCTAAGCTCATAGCAAGCCCCATTTTGCTATGTAACTCTTTTATTTCTTCATTACTTTTACTTGTAAATCTATTTAATATTTTTATATCCTCTGGCTCTGGAAGTTTTGATGATAATTCTATGTTACCTATTTCTACCTCTCTAGAATCTACTGGATTTATATAATAATTTTTAATTTTTTCTACTTCATTCTTTGATAAATCACCTTTTAAAATTATTATTTTTGTCCATTTAACTTCTATTTTTTCTCCTGAAGTCAATAATTGATAACATTCTGAAGCTGAATCTGCTCTTTGATCATATTGTCCTGGTAAATACTCAACTCCAAAGGCAATTTCGTTATCCTTTACTTCAAATTTATTTTCATAAACATTGTCTACTGTTCTTTCTGAAAATATTGTATAAAGAGCTTTTTTATAATCTTCTTCCTTCATTTGCCCTAAAGTATATTTATTTACAAGCCTAACCTCTTCCAAAGAATTGATTGCTAAATTATTTTTAAAATCTTCAAGCAAACTTTTTCCTTCAACATTAAAGCCTCTTTTTTTCTCTACAAATACACATCTCACCTTCAACTTTCATACCTCCAAAGCAGTATTAGTCCCCATTTTAAAATACGAATATTTTTTTATTATTTATTCATATATTTCGTATTTATATTTTAAGGTTATCATTTAGATATATTTTTGTCAACTTTATATCAATATTTCTTTTTATAATTCGTTATATATCGAATTATATTATTGGTATCTAAAAATAATATTCGTATATATATTCTTAGTTATTCCGTTGGAATTTTAGGATCTGTTAGATATTTTGGTTGATATGATAGTTGCGTAAAAAATATAAGCGAACTTTTAGAATCTCATTCTTTCTGTAGTAAATATTGCATTAATAAGTTTTAATGTTTGAACATAGCGCGTTTTAAAGCTAATTAATAACATTTTAGCTATTAATTCTTTAATTAATTTTATTAATAAATGTTATTGAAATATTTTTTTTACACAAACTAATAGAGATTTAATTTAAGGTGGTGTTAATTATGAAAGGTAATTCCAAAGAAAATTTAGAAATAGCTTTAGATGAGCTTTGTTCATGCCAAACCCATCTAAATACTGCTTATTTACACGCAGAAAATGATCATAATAGAAATGAAATTCATACTGCACTTAAATCTATTGACAGTGCTATAGATTCTGCACAAAACACTTTAAACAAATTTAAGGATTAGGAGGAGATGCTTTTATGGGACATAAACCAAATGCAAAAAATGAATTGAACTTTGCTCTTTCTGACGTTACTCATGCTCAAAAATTATTGCATGATGCTATTAAATCTGTTGAAAAAGATGATAATAAACAACTTATTCAAGATACTTTATCTAATGTTAATGAAGCTCTACATGCAACTAGAACTTCAACTTATGGGTTTAAAGATTGAGAATAGAAATTCAAATTCTACTAATTAAATAGAATATTTATAGTAGCAAATTTGGAAACACCTCTTCACATACCTTCTGGGGTGTAAGTTTTAATAACTAAATCAAAGATTTAGAGCATAAATTAAAAAGACTGTAGGAAAACCTACAGTCTTTGCTAATTATCTTCTGTTGTTTTGATTTTTTCTTGCTCTTCTGCAATCCATACATCTTACTGGCTCGTTGTCGAATCCTTTTTCTTTGTAGAATTCTTGCTCTCCTACTGTGAATACGAATTCCTTACCGCAGTCTTTACACATTATTTTCTTATCTTCCATTTTAAATCCTCCATTCTAAAGACCAATATAATATCAACCAATCTCTACAATGGAGAAAGCTAATTTCTATTTAATCTTTAAACAAATATTTCTTAGTCTTACGACTTACTATAATATTTTATCATACATCTATTATTTTTTCTAGTGGTTTTTAATATATTAATTAATAATTTAACATTCATTTTTCGATATATATTAATATTTTTCAGCATATTATATTATGTTTATTTTATATGTATCTTCACATAAAAATAAAAGCTATAGGAAAACCTATAGCTTAAATTACAGATAACTATCTTCTGTTGTTTTGTGCTTTTCTTGCTCTTCTGCAATCCATGCATCTTACTGGCTCGTTATCGAATCCTTTTTCTTTGTAGAATTCTTGTTCTCCTACTGTGAATACGAATTCTGAACCACAATCTTTACATACTAATTTCTTATCTTCCATTTTAAATCCTCCATTCTAAAGACTATTCAAGTAACTACTAATCTCTATAACGGAGAATGTCATTATCTTTCAAAATCTTTAAACAAAATATTGTTAGTCTTATTGACTACTCATTTATAATAACATAGTTATTTTAAAAAAGCTACTCTTTTTTTAAAATAATTTTAATTTATTAAAAATAAAAAAATACCGGCAGTTTTAACCACCGGCAAAGAAACCTACGTAACCCTATTGGGTTATTCTTATTCTTATCATATTTATTTCTTTCTATTCTAAATTTCATAATAATCTCTGTTTATAAATTTTTATTATTTTTTTAATCTAAGCTTGTTCTTTCTAATAGTATATCTAATAATTCTTTTGAGGATTTTCCCCTTTTATTTATATGAAATTCTACTTCTTCTATTCTTTTATCCATTTTGTCTATAAATATTTTTGTTTTTTCATCATAGTTTTTTTCATTTTCAATTCTTGTATCCTCTAAGCTTAGTTTTATTATATCTAAAGCTTCTATTAGCTCTTTTCTGTAGTCCTCTTCTGTTTTACTATTATCTAAATTATTACTACTTTTAATTTCTAAATTTTCTGATCTATTAACACTATCTTCTTTTATATTATATATATAAAAGTTGTAATCATTTGGCTTTCCCATTAGATAATATCTTAAATTACCATTTTTCCTGAAATACTCCATAGAATTTGAATGCTGACAAAAATATATAGTTCTATTTTTTTCTATTAAGTCTGTAATAGCTTGAGAATGAAAAGCTATATTATTTTGCCTTGCATACTGAACTATGTCACCTGGTAATAGACTTTCATATATAGTATCCCAATTTTCTAGTGCATCTATTAGCTTATATTCTTTAAAGGCATAAGCTCTTTCGTATTCTTTACCAAAATGTAAAGCAAAGGGCTGGGCTGCTGTCCATGTAGATGTTCTATTAGGAAGGTTTTGAGAATAATAAAACCAGGATTTAATACTAGTGGCATTTGCTTTAGAACCTACAAACTCTAAACCACCAGCTCTTAAAACCTGTGATACAAAATTAGTACAATCTCCCCCTTCATTAACGTAGTTATAATATTTACTATTTGATGATGTGGCCCATTTTAAAGCATATTCTCTAGCTGCTTCCCTATTATAATTAATATTTTTACTTCCAGTTCCTAATGAACTTGCATCTGTACTAATTTTAAAAGTTTCTAGTATTAATAAAACTAATATAATTATTAGTTTTATTCTTTTTTTTATAAATATTTTCATATTTTACTTCTCCAAACTAATTTAAACTTCAATATATAGTCTTTGAAATAAAATTAAATTTATTATAGATTTCTGATTAATTTATATAGCAAAATAAGGTACTATCTTATTTATAGTACCTTATCCATAATTTAATATATTAACTTTTTAATTTCTAATACTAATTATCTTTCTTTAACATTTCACCTATAGCTGCGATGCTTCCAAGTGAAGATAAAGTCTCATTTGGTAATATAAGCTTATTAGCTGGGTTATTAGCCATTTCTTTAAGGGCTTCAACTTGCTTTAAAGCTATAACTGTTTCATTAGTACCTGATTCTATAATTGCTTGGTTTACTTTTCTTATAGCTTCTGCTTCTGCAATTGATATTTCTTCTATAGCTTTAGCTTTACCTTCTGCTTCAAGTAATTGAGATTCCTTTAAACCTTCAGCTCTTCTAATATTAGCTTCTTTTTCAGCTTCTGCTGCAAGGATTTTACCTCTCTTTTCCCCTTCAGCTTTCTCAATTTGAGATTGTCTTAAACCTTCTGCTTCAAGAATCATAGCTCTTTTATTTCTTTCTGCTTTCATTTGCTTTTCCATTGCTTCTTGAATTTCAGTTGGTGGAATTATATTTTTAATTTCAACTGAAAGTATCTTAATACCATATGCATCAGTAACTTCATCTATTATACTTAAAAGATCTTGATTTATTTTATCTCTTCCAGATAATATTTCATCTAAACTCATATTACCAAGAATATTTCTCATATTAGTTGTTGCTGAATAAACTATACCTGATCTAAAGTCTTCAATATTATATACAGCATCTCTTGCATTTAATAATTTGTAGAATATAACATTATCTACTGATATTTTAACATTATCCTTTGTAATAACTGATTGAGGTGGTACGTCTAAAATTTGTTGTTTTGTTGAAACTTTCTTTCTAACAAAATCTGCAAAAGGAATTAAAAAATGCCATCCTGGTTCTAAAGTCTTATGATATTGACCAAATCTTTCTACTACATATAAGTATCCTGTGTTAACAATTTTAATTGTTGATAAAATCACTATTAGTACAAAAAGTATTACTACCCCTGTAATTATTAGTCCTATTAAACCCATCTAAATTTCCTCCTCTTTTTTTATCATTAATTTAATACCTTCTATTCCTATAATCTTAAAACTTTCATTTTGCTTTATTTCTTCTCCTGAGTTTTGTACAGTCCAGTATATTCCGTCAACTTTTATTTTGGCTCTGTCTTTAATGTCTTCTTTTGCTTTAATAACTCTTCCTATATAGTTCTCTTCCATTAACGGTGTACGTTTAACTCCAACCTTAAACTTTCGTTTTGCCCATGGATAACCTACAGATACAGTTATTAAGTTTACAACTAAGAAAAGTACTGCTTGCACCCCAAAAGATACTCCTAATAAATCTGCTATCATAGCTGCAAATGCTCCAACTGCAAACCAAGCAAACAAGAAATTACTAGTTGCTATATCTATAGCAATTACTGCAGCAGCAACTATAATCCAAAAAATTACTGCATTCATTATTTCCCCCTCCTTTATTTCTAATAGCATTATAACATATTTTAACAAAAATTAAAATTTTGTTAACTTATGAATTGATTATACTATACTGCTCACTCCTTTACAATGTCTTTTAAATCTTTTTATGTAGTATTTTATAACTTATTTTATCTTTAAATTCATCTTCCTTCTATTATCATTGATTTTCTATAGTTTTCCTTTTATTATTATTTATATATCTAAAATTTAATTAAAATGCCTAAACTATTTTTAACCAAATGAATTTAAAAAGGAAAAAGAGTTAAAATAACTTATATACAAGATTATTATTAGCTTAATATAGATTGGAGAGATTTTATGGATTTTATAAAGGTTGCAGCAGCATGTCCAGTAACCCGTGTAGCTGATGTTGATTATAACTTAGAAAATATATTTATTTGTTTAGATGAGGCACATAAGAATGGAGCTAAGTCAATAGTTTTTCCTGAATTATGTATCACCTCCTATACCTGCAGTGATTTATTTATGCAATTTAGTTTGTTAGATAAAGCTAATTCTGCCATAGAAAAGCTTATTGAAAAAAGTAAAGGCTTAGATATGCTAATTGCAGTTGGAGCTCCTTTAAACTTTAAAAATGCTTTATTTAATTGTGCTTACATAATTTTTGATGGAAAGATTCTTGGAATAGTTCCTAAATCATACATACCAAACTACAGTGAATTTTATGAAAAACGTTGGTTTAGTGAAGGTCTTGGAATAATTGATGAGAAAGTAGATTTTTCTTTTCAAAAAGATGTTCCTTTTGGAACTAACTTAATATTCACTTCTGGAAATTTTAGATTTGCCTTTGAGGTTTGTGAAGATCTTTGGGTTACAATTCCCCCTAGCTCTTACCTTTCACTTCTTGGTGCAAATATAATAGGAAACCTTTCTGCTTCCAATGAGCTCGTAAGTAAGAAAGATTATAGAGAGGCACTTATTTCTAATCAAAGTGCTAGATGTATGTCAGCTTATATTTATTCTTCTGCTGGAGTACATGAATCAACTACTGACTTATTATTTAGTGGTCATATGATAATTTCTGAAAATGGAACTTTACTTAAAGAAAATGAAAGATTCCAAAGAGATAATGAAGTAATATACTCATGTATAGATGTATTTAAACTAAATAGTGAAAGACTTAAGAATATAAGCTATAGAGATGCTTCAAGGATACTTCCATTTGAAGCTGAAAATATTAACTTTAATTATAAAGACACTAAACTATCTAACTTTGATAGATTTGTGGATAAGCATCCTTTTGTTCCTTCTAATGCAAAAGTTAGAGAAGAAAGATGTAAAGAAATATTTAATATCCAAGCTTCTGCTCTTGCAAAAAGAATGGAACATACAGGATTAAAGAAAGCAGTTATAGGTATTTCTGGAGGTCTAGACTCTACCTTAGCTTTATTAGTAGTAGTTAAAACCTTTGAATTATTAGGGTTAGATAATAAAAATATAGTTACAATAACTATGCCTGGATTTGGTACTACTGATAGAACTTATAACAATGCTTTAACTTTATGCAAGGAATTAGGTTGTGATTTAAGAGAAATAAATATAGTTAAAGCTTCTCTTCAACATTTTGAAGATATAGGTCATGATAAAAATATTCATGATGTTACATATGAAAATGTTCAAGCAAGAGAAAGAACTCAAATTCTTATGGATTTAGCTAATAAAGAAGGTGGTTTATTAATTGGTACAGGAGACCTTTCTGAACTAGCTCTTGGTTGGTGTACTTATAATGGAGATCATATGAGTATGTATTCAGTTAATCCATCAATACCAAAAACTCTTGTTAGATATTTAGTTAGATATGTTGCTGAAAAAGAATCTAATTCTCAGGTTTCAGATACTCTTTTAGATATATTAGATACTCCAGTTAGTCCTGAGCTTTTACCTAAGAGTGAAAAAGGTGAAATAACTCAAAAAACTGAGGACATAGTTGGACCTTATGAATTACATGACTTCTTCTTATATCATTTCATTAAAAATGGATCTTCAAAAGAAAGAATCCAAATGCTTGCAGAACAAGCATTTAAAGATGATTATACTTCTGAAGAAATAAGAAAATGGCTTGATAAATTTATATATAGATTCTTTACTCAACAATTTAAGAGAAGTGCTCTTCCAGATGGCCCTAAGGTTGGTAGTATATCATTGAGTCCTCGTGGTGATTGGAGAATGCCTTCTGATGCTTCTTTTAACTCTTTTAAATAAAAGAAAGATATTGTATTCCAAGTAGTCAGTATCATTTCATTGGGAGTTTTTATAATTCTATTTATTCAAAACACCTAAATTACTATAACTCGCATTCGCTCAAACAATAGTAATTCTTAACGGCATTTTGAAACATAGAATTATAAAACTCCAACAGTTCATGATAATACTACTTTCCATACAATATCTTTCTTTTTTATATAAACCGAATTTGCATCAATTAACTTTTACATAGTTAAACTTATTTAAATTTTCTAAAATTTCTATAACTCGCATTCGCTCAGACAATAGAAATTCTTAATGAGAAATGATTAAAAGCTGTAATTTAGTATTGCAATGTACGAAATAATAGCTTTTTTATATAAGTTTATTTATAGTAACCTTAAAATTATAATTTTTTTAATTTTAAGGTCTTACAAATGGCTTAAAACTGTAATTTTTTATTTTATCGTGAAAATTCTATTTAGCGAATAATTCTGGTCATTTTAATGCAACATTATTATCTTAATAACTTCTCTAATTATTCTTTTATCCAAATTCCTAAATCAAAATCTAATCCAAGCTTCACTTTTATATTAGCTATACCTACACTTGTAAGCCTTGCGTTACATAGTTGTGAATTATTCCACATATTAGATATAAGCGATAACTCTTTATCTCGGTATCCACCCTTATACACTAAAAAGCAATTAATTTACATAAAATCATAATTTGTATAAAATTTATAAACATGGAAATTTAATATTTTCTAAGATTGTGCCTTATACTATAAATCCTTCTTAAGTATAGCGTCTTCAATTCTACTTGCTTCATCATGAAATGCCATCTCACGTGATAAATATTCAGGCCTCGCTCTTTTATCATGACTCATTGTAGTTAGAACCTGGTAATCTTTATCTATAGTAGAAATATTAACTTATATACCTATTTTATATTATTTAAGATTTAAGATCTAATATCTATAAATATAATTAAGTTATAAAAATACTAATTAAATTAATTTTTAATATTTGAAACTTTTATATTAAAATCCTAGTCTAATTTACAAACATGCATGTTATCATTAATTTAACTAAATAAGGAGAAAATTATGGATGGTGTAGCTACTATGAAAATAAAATTATTTAATTTTACTAAAAATAAAGAAATTGTCCTAGTAAAGAAGGCTATAAAAGGTGATAAAGATTCACTTGCTATACTTATAAAGGAAAATAAGGAGGATTTATATAAAATAGCTTATAGTTATGTGAAAAATAAAGACGATGCAATTGATATAATGCAAGAATGTAGTTATAAAGCGATGTTATATATATCAAAACTTAAGAATCCTGAGTATTTTAAAACTTGGATTACAAAAATAGTGATAAATTGTAGCATTGATTCGCTTAAAGTTAAAAACAACGAATTATATTTTGAAGATGGCATTGAGTCTACAGTTGAACATAAATCAATATCCACTGATGAAAAATTAGATTTGCATAATGCAATAGACTTACTTGGAGAAAAATATAGGACTGCTATTATTTTAAAGTACTTTAGAGAAATGAGTATAGAGAATATTTCAGATGTTATGGATATACCACAAAACACGGTTAAAACATATTTAAAAAGGGGAAAAGAAAGCTTAAGTAAGATATTAAAGGAGGACTATTTAAATGAATAAAAAAGATAGATTTAATATAGATATTCCCGAAACACTAGATATAGAAATAGATAAAGGTATAAATAAAGGTTATAAAGAAATACAGAGTAAAAAGGCGTATAAAAGAAATTTAATAACAGGTCTCGCAGCTGCTGGCATTGTGATTTTTATTACATTTGGAATTGCAAATCCAACATTTGCAGCTAAACTGCCTATTGTAGGAAATGTATTTAAAGCAATTGAAAAAACTTTGATATATCCTAGCGAATATTCTAAGTATGCTACATCAATTAATGAAACTGTAACCAATAATGGTGTAAGTATAACTTTGTCAGATATATTATGCGATGGTGAAGGATTATACGTAACTTATATTGTTGAAAGCGAAAAACCATTCAAACACACTTCATGGGGAGATGCTCCATTAACAATGACTCAAATGTTGACTAGAGGTAGTTTAGCTAATGTTAGTTTTTCAGATGAAGAACTTGATGACTCTGGTATAGCAGGATTACAAGGGAAATTTATAGATGAAAGAACTTTTATTGGAATGCAACGCTATCGATTAAAATCTCTTAATAAAGAAATACCAGATTCCTTTAACTTTAAGGTTAAATTAACCTCAGTAGGAACTAAAGATCTAACAGTAAATGAAGATGATGATTACAGAAAAGGTGAATGGGCCTTTAATGTACCAGTCAAAGTTGATAAATTATTAAGTAAAACATTTGATATAAACTATAAAGGTGAAAATGGTTATTCCATAGACTCTATTTTAATTACTCCATTTACTATTATAGTAAATAGTAGTAATCCTAATGAAAATTCTAAGTCAAACATTAAAGCTTTTGATGAAGCAAATAATGAGATACCAATAGAAAGTGGCAGATATTTAAAAGATAGTAACGGAAGTTTTAATAGCAACAAAATTTCTACTTCGTTCCATTATGATACTAGTAACTTGAAAAATATTAGAATCGTACTTTATAAAAGTGATTCAGACGATATTGGTAAGATAGTTACAGAGAATACAACTGAAATCTTACTAGAAAAAATAATAAGTTTAGAATAGATAAATATAAAAAAGACATAGAACTTACTATTTAGTAGGTAGTTCTATGTCTTTTATTTCATTCTTAATTTAAATTGTATTATTTCTTTTCATGTGCCTAATTAGTGTATATAATAATCTTTCTTATTATATACAAAGCTAGAAGCTCCAAGTGAAATTAATATAATAACAAAACCAATTATTATATGCTTAACTTCATATAGTTTAGATGTGGAAAGTATTAAGAATATAGTTGATGAATTTAAGGAAAGAATATCTAATGTTGAAAGTCAAATAGAATATTTAAGAGCTAATAATGAATTAGATAAATATACTTATGAATATGCCCTATATAATAATGTGTATACACCAAAAGTATTCTTTAATAATATAGATGAAACAATTGACTATGTTAAAAGAACAATTTAACTCCCTAAGCTTGAAAAAAATAGGATTAGGTAAGTGAAATATAAATAAAATTTAATATTGAAGCAAGAATATATTCTAATGATTCTTATAATTTTAATACTGGATATGAGGATGATAAGAAAGATTTAGAAAAATATAAATTAATATATATTTACTAAGTCGCCTTAAGTTGTTCACCATAGAATAAATTTTGCGTTATTAAAAACAGCTTAAGAATTTTTTCTATTCAACTGTAAAATTATTTAAGTGAAAGTGCACTATTATAGGTGTTATAATTAAGTTGACAATTAGTCTATATGATTTAGATTACTTAAACCTTTCTATGTTTCTTACTTTTGAATGAATTATGCTACCGCAATCTTTGCAAATAGTATGCTCAATAGAACTCCCCATTTTAAATCCAAATGGCTGTGGATAAATGCTTCCTTGTGCCACCTGATAACCTTTAGCAAAATTTGTGGATTCACAATAAGGACATTTCTCTATTTTTATCTCTTTCATAAAAATTCCTCCTTTCAGTATTATTAGAATTACAAAATAAAAAATACCTCATATTCACTTTTGAATAATACAATACTTCCATAAATTAAATATTTAGTTTTATTTTGGTTATACTTTAAAATTATTAAATAAACCCATCTCGAATCTCTTAGACAAAAATTTATAGTATTGAAACTTGTAATATCATTTGCTGTATAATATAATTTAATTCACGAAATGATAATCATATTCAATCACTATCACTTTAAATCAAAGGAGATTATTAATGGAAAGTATAAATAAGTTTCAAAGTTTTACTATTTTCGTGATGGTTTTATTAGGAATTCTACTAGGTCAAATAAGTCTGATACAAACTTATTCAGAATATTTAATAATACCATCATTAACAATAATGTTATTTTTAGTATTTATACAAGTGCCTTTAAGGGAAATAGGAAATTCATTTAAAAATATAAAGTTCACATTAACATCAATTATCATAAATTTTGTGTGGACACCAATAATAGTATTTATCTTAGGTAGATTATTTTTAAATAATCATCCAGAACTTTTAATAGGCTTTATTATGCTTATAGTAACTCCCTGCACAGATTGGTATTTAATATTTACTGGAATTGCCAAGGGAAATGTAGCTTTAGGTTCTTCTATCCTTCCTTTAAATATAATACTTCAATTACTTTTATTACCAGTGTATATATTATTGATAGCTGGAACTAGTGTAGATATAAATGTTATAAGCTTGGGTAAAGGAGTTATCTTTAGTTTAATGATCCCTCTATTGTGCTCAATAGTCGCTAGAAAACTTATTATAAATAAAATAGGTGATAGTGTATTTGAAGATAAACTACTTCCTAAAGCGTGTGATTATCAAGGATATTTTTTAAATATAGCCATTATATCTATGTTTGCTTCGCAGGGAAAAGTCTTGCTAGAAAATTATCAAGTATTATTTATTTTATTAGTACCAATATTGATATTCTTTATACTTAACTTTATAGTTGGAAGATTAGTAGGTAAGGCTATTAAACTGAATTACCAAGATAGTGTTTCTTTAAGTTTAACTACTCTCGCTAGGAACTCTCCTATAGCATTAGCAATTGCTGTTGCATCATTTCCAGATAAGCCTTTAATTTCATTAGCTCTTATAATCGGGCCACTGATAGAGTTACCAGTACTATTTTTAATATCCAAAATTTTATTAGGCATAAAATTAAAACAAGAATCATATCAGTATAATTAATGTTTAAGTATATTGTTCGTAGTTTAGTATGATAAGATAAATTTATCATACTAAACTTTTTTTCTAAGAAACAGATGTTTTAATGAATACCTTAAATTATAATAAAATTTAGTTCACAATATAATCATTAAATATAGTATTATACATTAAAATCTATTCGTTTATCTGCTCTAGAATCACTCTTCTTTTACAAAAACCATACTTTTTATAAAACTCTAATACATTTTCATTACCTTCTGCTACTCCGATTATTTTTGTTTTTGCTTGTTTGCTATCTAGCCATTCTAATGACATATTCATTAATTTATCTCCTAAACCGTATTTACGATACTCTTTCTCAATAAAAAGAGAATCAACCTCTCCGATTAATTCTTTATCTATTGTGCTTATGCAATAGCCAATATATATGCCATTTTCTAAGTCTTTAATTAAATCTATTTTAACCTCTAAATTATTATTCTTTATAAACTTATTTTTTCTATCTTCAAATTTGAAATTTTTGAAGATATCGTAAAAATAGGTTGAGTTAACTTCATGATGTTTATTTAATTTTTCCCATAAAGGTTGTACTAAATCAAGTAGCTCTATACTCCCATTTATAAATTCAAAACTATTCATCTTAACCTCTCTTTCATTGTGTAATAAATACTTACTGAAAAATATCCATTAAATTATTAGTATAACTTAGCCATATTATTCATCAATATACTTACCATCACGATATATAGAATTTTTTTTTAATTTCTTCTACCTGAAATCCATTTTCTCATATTATTATCTTACCATCTTTAGGGCTTTCATCAAGTTCAAATAACATATAATTTGTTTCTTTATCTAATGCTAATAACATTTTTAACATATTATCTGCATCTTTCATTTCACATTTACGAATGTTCATTATAAGGTCTACCTTTAAATTTGTTAATTATGTTTATTTCACATTATAAGATAATTGCTCATTGATTTTTACTCTCTATCAAAAAAATTAAGTTTCTAAACTCCAATCATTTGTTTGATATTCTCCTAATGTTCCTTTAAACACAACTTCACCTTTATCATTAAACAATATATATTCAAAGGCTTTTGCGCTATATCCTGAATATTGAGTTTCTCTATCAAAATTTAACTCTTCACTTATAAATAAAGTTTTTTCTTCTTTTGGATGTGCTTTAAATTCATTTTCTAAAGTAATATAATCTTCCTTTACATACTCTTTTACTAAGGATGGTGCCTTAATTTTTATGTGCAACTTTTGTGTATCATTGCTACAATTTACTATATCTATTCTTCCATTTATAGTGAGTTTATCCTTATTTCCATGAAAGTTCACTAAAGTTTTTTCTCTATCAAGATATATCGAATTTAAATCCTTAGAAAATCCTTTATAAAATTGAATACAATAAACCCACATTACAGGAAAAATACTCATTAATGCTACTGTTACAATAACTCTTCTAAACGTTGTCTTAATTATAGAGTTTTCTTCTATTTCATTAAGTTGTTTTAAACAATAATATATTCCCACCATAACGATTAACCCAGCATAATAAATTCCCCAACCATTACCCCTAATAGGTTTAAATATTCTTTCAGTAAATATTTCTGGTACATTATTGCTATTTCCCATTAACACAAACATTATTGCTAATCCTAAATAACAAAGTATTCTTCTTTGTATTTTAGATAACTTATCCAAAATTCTCCTCCCTCTGATTATCTATCAATCTTTCCATATTTATTAATTTTATATATAGTTCTAGCTAGTCCTACTACCAAAATTGAAACCTAAGCAAATTTATACTGTTAGAATATAAAATTTAATAATGTAAAAAAAATCACATATAACAATTAATAACTAAGTTCTGACATAGATATTAATCTTATCATAACTAAGGAACTGCCTTAAAATTTTTATTAACTTATTATAGTCACTATAATCAAAGTACATATAGCTTTCTCCCCTAGAATGAAGATATACTAATTTAATTTTATTATTATGCTTTAATAACTTAACACTATTAATTTTACTCCATTTACATGAATCACCTTTAATACCTGATAAGCCTTTTTGAGTAATTCCTTTACGCATAAATGATAACACTAAAAATAAAGCTGTATATATTATTCCATATATTAATTCATGAGTGTCTGTATGTTTTAAAAAAGTAGTTACTAATATAGAAACTGATGCTATCCACATAAAAGCACGATATATTCTATTAATTGAAGCCTTAATCAAATAATACTGTTGTCCAATTAATGCTATAAGAATTAAAGCACAAAGCAATACTATTTGAAAATAATCACTAAGATTCATAAGATTTTCACTACTCCTTAAAAAGTTTATATTATAATGAAATACTCTAATATTAAGTTTTATTAATTAAGTTTCAATAAGTTCAAGTTATAATTAATTTTTTCTCTTACTAAAAATATAAGTAACAAAAAAACCTCTATCATCTTCATTTTCTATATACTTAATTAAATCAAATGACTTCTTTATATATTGAAAATCAGTTGGTTGAATTAAATCTTCTTTTCTAATTCTAGAATCAACTTTATGATTATGCCCAAACCCACAAACAAATAAAATTCCATTCTCAGTTATATGATTTTCTATATTTTTAAATTGATCCTTGTTTAATCTATAGTGATTAATTAATATATTATCAAATATACCTATATCATTTAATGAATCCGCTACACTTAAATCAATTTGTTTTGTGTTTATTAAATAATTATTTCTTTTAGCAAACCTACTTAAACGCTCAAGTGCCTCACTACTAAAATCAACTCCTATTACTTTAAAGTCATTTTTAAGTAAAAACAAAGCATTTCTTCCATCACCACATGCTATATCAAGAGCAGAACCCCTTTTAAAATATATAATGTTTTCAACTAATGATTGTTCTGGATTTAATGGATTATCACTTCTATTTGCAAATTTATCATCCCAAAATTCCTTATTTCCCATGTACCTCATTTTAAATTCTCTCCTAAAATTTTATTACCCACACAGCATAATACAATTATAAACTAATAATCCATTAAATTACATATTTTTCTTGATATTGTACTATTTGATAATTAAATATCATATTTAATTATCTAATTCACAATAACTTTAAATTAAACATTATTATATAGGATATATTACTTATGTAGTTCTCTCATTTATTATTTAAATATAAAATACCGTCTATTCATTTTTGAATAATACGGTATTTTAATTAATATTCTATATAATTAAGTCTAATATTTATCTTTTTCCAAAAATGTAGTTATCTTTACATTCCAACAAAAGTAGCCGATCCATTATCTCCATTATAAGGCGGAGCTCCTTTAACAGTTACATAACAAATTATTAGTTTATATTCTTCTCCTTTAGGAATATCTTGACTAAAGGTTAATACAAATGTTTTTGCTGAACCATCTTTTGAATTAATTTTAACTAATTTGTCAGTAAGCGAATTAGTTTCATTAACCTTATCATTTTTACCAAGAGTAGCTATATGTTCTGGTTTAACATTCTTTGTATCTTGAACCCAGTAATTAGTTGCTTTTGTTCCTAGATCCATATCCACATCCATATCATAGCTTATTTGAATTTGATTAGGTGAAATCTGCTGTAGTCTTACAAGCTGTGGAATATCGAATTCTCTATTATTCTCAGCACTTAAATAAGTATTAGAAAGCTCCACAACAGATTTAGCACTTACTTCACTTACCCCAAATAACTGCATTGTAATTACAGTACATAAAATTAAAAAACAACTTAAATATTTTTTCATAATTACCTCCTGATTATATCTAATTATTGTTGCAAAATTATCTTTCCCAAAATTCATTAGATATATTAATCTAGAATAATTTATTCAATACCCAATTATTCAATTTTCAAAGATCATATTCTATTAGCTAGTTCTCAATAATTTCAAATTAAACATTCTTATATAGAGTAGATTACTTATCTATTACACTCATTTATTATTTAAATATAAAAAATACCGCATATTCATTTGAATAATACGGTATTTTAAGCAATTTAATATTTAATTAATCTTTGTATATTTGTGCCATCTATGAGGTAAAACATAAAACAAAGATAAGACTAGAATTAAAATAAAAATATGCAATATGAGTTTTAATTTAAAATTACTCAAAGTAACGTAATCAAATCCAATAATAGATATAAAAACAACTAATCCAGTATATATTCCCATATATATATTGGGTTTGGGTTTATAAACAGAGTTACATTGTTGGCACTTCAAATATCCTTTCAAATTTAACATGCTTTTTAGTCTATCATGAAACGTGAACTTATGATTGCATTCAATACAATTTCTCATAATAATCTTCTCCTCAAATTACTTATTAACCTTGTTGTTACCTTCTTCAAATGCTTTCCTAGTTGTATTTCCTGATTTTGCATTAAAATCTATTTGTAGATATTTTTTATCAATTATATCTTTCTCACTATTTCCCTCTCATTTCTTCTATAATAAGATTACCCATAATATATTGATATTGTGTATTTAAATTATAAAAAATTTAATATTGAAGCATTTCTTCTACATCACACCCGTTTAATGAGTATAAAGTAATATTTTCCCAAATATCACATATGCTTTTATTCTTAAATACTTTTGCATTTAAAAAGTCCTCTAAGCAATCATAATCATAGCCTTGTGAACCATCTTCAACTAATCCATACCAGTAAATTTCTTTATTCACATTATTCTTATCTGGCATTTTCCCCATCCAACAATCTTCATATTCTACATCATTATCAATACAAAAGTTAATTTCAATACAAGAATTATTTTTTAATACATCTTCACTTAATACTTTTACTAAATCTTGTAGCTTAATTTTTACCAATACTGTCACTCCTTAAAATATATTTAATGTTCCTTTATCCCAAAGCCTATCCACCTTCCATCAATATCTTCAATAACAAATCCCGTATCCATACAGATTTCTATTTGTAATTACTTCTTGTCCATCTGATTTAGTTAAAATAAATAGCCTCTATAAATGATTTTTCATTATATTTTTATCATCTTACAACATTTAGCCATAATTTCGTCAAGCAATTCTTCATCAATATCTTTAATTGAAAGTAATGGTTTGGGTTCACCATAATATTCGTCAACACTTTTCTCAAACCAAGTAACATCATGCCACTTTCCAAATTTATAACCAGTATTATGATATACTCCTAGTTTCTTAAAACTAAAATACTCATGTAATTTCTCACTATTTTTATTTGGATATGTAACTCCTCCATATATATTTTGAATATTTTGTAGTTTAGATATTTCAATAAGAGTACTATAAAGAGCTTTTCCCATTCCACAATGTAAATATGAATTATCAATATAAACGGATAATTCAACATTCCATTGATAAGCAGCTCTTTCCTTATATCTATATGAATAAGCATATCCAATTATCTTTTCATCTAAAGTGCAAACTAGATAAGGATAATCTAATGATATTTTTCTAATACGATTTTTGAATTCATTGATTGTTGGTATTTCATATTCAAAAGTTATAACTGTATCATTTATATATGGTGCATATACTCTTAATATTTCTTCTGCATCATTTTCATTTGCCATCCTCATTTTAATATCCATCATTATGTTTTATTATCCTCCTTAAAATCTAAATAATTTCTTATTTATGATTAGAATAAGTAAATTTATCTGAATTTCTCTAGCCTATAATTCCTCTCATCATCTAACTCTTCTAAACCATTTTTATAGTTATACCCCATTTTTTTATAAAATTCACATGCAGTAATTGATGCCGGTATTTCTATTCTTTTTGCTCTTAGAAAATACTCATCACTTTCTAAGGTTTCTATTATAGATTTGCCTATCCCTCTCCCCTGCAATTCTGGTAAAACAAATATAGTTAATAATATACTTTCCTCTTCTCTTCCCCAGAAACTTGAAATGGCACCACATCCAACAACTTCATTATCTATGCAAGCAACATACATATGAGCATAACTAGATATCTCTAATACTTTATTAGTATCATAAATTTGTGATAAAGCTTCCATTTCTTCTTTAGAATAATCTTTTATGTTTACTTCTAAAAAATTTCTGCAAATTATTTTTGATACAATAGCTGCATCATTATCATTGAATCTTCTTATATTTAAACTTTCCATAGTACTCCTTATTCTTCTATAAAGGTTAATAAAAATAAATATTTATTTTTCCTCACAATATGTTAAGATTGTTCATCTAATATAGTTATAATTTTTTTCCCATCATAACCATACCATTATAAGATTTTAGTCCTCTATTATTATAAAAGCCCTCTGTTCCATCCTCTCTTGAAGTAAATAAAATTATTTCTGTAACTCCTCTATTTTTTAATCGGTTCTCAAACTCTTTTAAAAGTATTGTTCCAATACCATTATTACGCATTTCATTCTTAATACAAAATTCCTTAATATTAAACATTAATCCGTTAAAAAACTGTTCTTCACTACCTAATATCATCCCTACAACCATTTCTTCTTTATATGCAATAAGTCCATAAAAACCTTCACAATTTATCATTTGGTATAACCTTTTAGATGCAGTTTCAATTGTCCACTCGTCATTCCATGGTGGAGAATTAAATGTTTCAACATACATACTTGAAAGTATTTTTATATCTTCTATTGTTATTTCTTTAAATTCCATTTTCCCTCCTAATTATTTAACTAAATTTACTCGGTATATACAGGCTGAATTACTTATTTTTAAGAAATAAATTAATTCTAGATAAAATGCATATAGTCTTTTGAAATAAATAGGGAGTACTCTGTAAGCACTCTCTTATAGTTGAACAGCCATTCTAACTTCTTTATAAGTTTCTCCACCAAATTCATATTCAAATACTTCTATTTTTTTAAATCCATTCTTTTCATACAAGCCAATTGCAACAGTGTTATCAACTTCAGCACTTGTATAAAGCTTTATATGTCCATATTTTTTGATAAAAAACTCTATAAACTTTTGTAACGCTACCTTTCCAATTCCTTGATTTTGAAACTTTTCATCTATCATAAATCTACTCATTGACCAGCCATTAATTTCATCATCAAAATCATATAAAATAAAACCAACCATCTCATTATTTTTATAAATTCCTAATGGATATAAATTTGGCTCATATGCTGATTGAACTAAAGAAAAAATATTTGATGCAACAAATCTTTTTTGTTCTTCACTTATTTTTAATTCTATACATTGATTATAATTACTTCTATCTATTACTCTAAATTCTATATTCATTTTTAATATATTCTCCTAATACTATCTTAAATTATTTATATTTTATATACCCTTTTCTTTCAGAAAGTGTTTGCAATAAAAAATTTATACTCCACAAGCTTATCTACTTATTTTTAATTGATTTGTAAATATAAAAAGCAATAGCTCCAAATAAAACCATTAATTCTATTGGTAAAAAAGCCATAGATAGATTTTTATTATTTCCGCTAATAGAAGTAAATTGTTTTAATTGAATATAAAAAAATATTAATACTAATTCAACATTAAGCACTCTCATGAAAGTAGTTGCCATATTATATTGCTTCTCTTTGTTTACTGGGGTTATTTTTACTGCATAATTATATATTTGTGGATATTTTGCTAAAAAATACAATCCTATATATAATATTATTACTATAGACAATAGAAAAAATATCGTATTTTTAGAGCCGTATCCATCTATTTCTCCTCGAGCATTATAGTGAATTGGTACAATATCTGGTGCATTCAACCAATACATAAAGGTAATTATAACTAAAGCCAAAATTAATATAATTCCTATAATATCAAGTATTTTGTTAATATTTTTATACTTTCCACTGCTCTCCCACTTACGCATTTCTATCATCTCCTGAGTTTAGTACATTTAGATTACTACCAAATTTATTAACTTTAAAGTAATTTACTTTGTACAATTAAGTTCTCTTTTAAAATAAAACCAAGTACCATCTACATCGGATAATTCCCAGCCATCTTTTCCAAGTAAGTTTAATTTTTCTGAAATTTCGTTGTTATATTTACTTTTATCAGTCTTAATTATGCTTTTTAATTCTATTTGTATTTGTTCGATTCTATATTCATATTGCTTCATATGATATTTTCTCCTTGTAAATTATATAATATTAGATTATATCACCAACATCCAAATTATTCCACCCGTATTATCTTAGAATTGTTGATAATATATTTTAAAATACTTAGGGAGATCATATAAAAATTAAAAATAACGAGATAAAAAAGATTTTATATATTTTCTCTTATTTATACTTTTGTTAAGTGACTAAAATAAAAAAATTAACTTAAGATAATAAGATAATATAAGGATTTATCCTATTATTTTAAGTTAATTCTTTATACTGAAGCTTTTACGTAGTTTTTATAAAATCTTTTATATTTATTAATTTTCTATTCTGGATTTTCTATTTATAACTCTTAGTAAAGTTAAAATTGCACCAATTAAACATATAAATCCTATACCAGTAAATACAAATCTCATTGCATATATAAATACATCTGCTCTACCTTCTATATATCCTACGACATGATATCCCATTTTGCTACTCATCATACTGTATAAAAGACTTGTTGAAAGTGCTATCCCTGTTGTTGTTCCTATATTTCTAACTAACCCATTTATACTTCCAGCTATACCTAGCTTTGTTTTATCAACTGTTGACATTATTAATGAATTATTTGGTGATTGGAATATTCCACTTCCTAATGAAAGTAGTCCGACTACTATAGCCACTACTAATAATGAAGTATTTTCTGTAAGTATAGTCAATGAGAATATACCAAATGTCAATATGGACAACCCTAAAAAGGATATTCTTTCACTCCCAATTTTATCTGAAAGATATCCACTTAAAGGTGCAACTATAGCTAATATAATAGGGGAAACTGTCATCATAAGTCCAGCTGCACTTGGAGTAAGCTTTAATACATCTTGATAATAAAATGGTAAAATTATATTTATTGCTCCTATAGAAACAAAAGAAGTGAATCCACAAAATATACTTAATGAAAATAATTTATTTTTAAATATACTTATATCTAACATAGGGTTTTCTATTTTTTTCTCTATCTTTATAAATATAAATAGTAATAAACATGAAATAATAAAAGCTCCTATAATTATAGGATTTGTATATCCTATACTTTGCCCAAAGTTTATAGAGGTAAACAGTAATATAACTGAAATCATAAATAATATAGTTCCTTTTATATCAAATGGAACTTTTTCTTTAACCTTTTTAAAGTTTAATACCTTAATTACTCCAATATAAACTAAAATTCCTATTGGTATATTTATTAAAAATATATATTTCCATGGTGCCACTGATACTATAAGACCTCCTAATGTAGGTCCTACCATAGTTCCTAAAGCCACTGCGGTTCCAGTCATTCCAAGGGCTCTACCTCTTTCATTAGGAGGAAATGTTTCTGTAATTATTCCTTGATTAGTTGCCATTGCGGCTCCTGCACCTATTGCTTGAACTATTCTAGATAATATAAGCATTGAGAGGCTATTAGATATCCCACAAAGAAGAGATCCTAAAGTAAAAACCCCAATTCCAATTTTAAATACTTTACTTTTACCAATTATATCTCCAAATCTACCAAATAATAAAATAGTTGCACATATAGTTATTAAATAACTTGTAACTACCCATTCTATTCCAGCCATTGTTGTTCCAAGTTCCCTAGCCATAGTTGGCAAAGCTACGTTTACTATACTACTATCAAGGGTAGTCATAAATGTCATAGGTAACACCGTTAATAATATTGCCCACTCTTTTTTTATCTTCATATTGTCCATCTCCTAGTCTATCTTTTGTATCCTATCATTATATAATACTCCTAGTTTTAAAAATTGAAAATACATATAGAAAAACGTAGGATTCCTCCTACGTCATTCTTACGAAATTATCTTTAAATTTTGTATATTTCCATCAAAATTCTAATCAGCTATAATTTTCTTATAAAAAACTTTGAAATGCTCTTCATCCTTAAGTATTTCTTGAGCTTCTATGTAAGGTTTCATTATTACATCTTTACTTTCCTCTAAATAAAATTTAGCATATCCACCTTCTCCATATTTTTCTACTAAATGATTATAAACTCTGTTATATGTTTCCTCTTCATTTAAATCCTTATAGCTTTTCTTTGAAAAGTTATAACATCTTTCTATCATATCATATATATCTGTTGTTCTATCAGCATCTGAAACGATATATCCATATATACTTCTTGGTTCATGAGAATTTGATGCTCTATGATTCTCACATGCTTCCCCCATTAAAGTCAACTCTTCTTTTGTAAACCATCTTTCTAACTCTTTATCATTTATCAGCATATCCCTTGAATGCATTTGATGAGTTTTTCTATCAATACGCATTCCTAAATCATGATATACTGCAATAGTTAACACCATATTTTTATTTACTGGGAAATTTTTTGATAGTTTAATTGATGAATCTATTACTGTTGCTATATGTTTTATGCCATGTCCCTTATCAAAAACTTTATAATTTTCTAAAATATTTTCCATTAAATATTTTAATAAAGCTTTATCTACTTCATTATCAATTATATTGCTGACCTCTTTACTTATTATTTCTTTTATTTCATCTAAATTTTTCATATGTTATCTTAGTGAAAGAACTTTAATTAAAAAATCTATCACTAAATACGCCTCCCTCATTATTAATTCTAGTTATTTAATAAATTATATCTAATCATATTTCAGATATTTTCTGATTACAAATAATTATAATATGCAAATCATAAAATTAATATATTTATGCTAAATTTACTCAATAATTTATATTATTTAACTCTCGCTCATACACACTAAAATTCTATAATTTGTATATAAATTCATAAGCCTCTATAATATATATAATTATAATTTTTAGATTTATGGCGAAAATATCAATTTTATATTTTAGTAAAACTAGTCATACAAAAGAAATGGCTAATGTAGTATCTGAAGACATAAAAAAAGTAACTACAATTGAAGTTGGTGTATTGGATTTAAACAATGTAGATGATAGCTTTTTACTAGATAGTAAAGCTGTATTCATTTAGATGCTGCTGCATTAGATGAAAACTTTTCACAAAGTAAACCCATGTTTTCAATATTTGGAGAACATAGCACTAAAAGCTAAAGAATTATTTGAATAATACTATTTAAAATAAAACTAATATTGTTATAATATAAAAATAATAATTTAATTTTTCCAAAAGCTATATAATATATATTAAACATAAGAAGGAGGTTCCTTAATGAAGTGTGTTTCAATTTCTGGGAGAGCAGGACATGGAAAAGATACTTTAGCTTTGAAGTTAAAAGAAATACTAGAGGGAAAGGGTAAAAAAGTATTTATTATTCACTATGCCGACTATTTAAAAATGGTTGCAACACAAGTTTATGGTTGGAATGAATTAAAAGATAATAATGGTAGAACCTTACTTCAACATTTAGGAGATAAAATGAGAGAAGTAGATGAAATGTTTTTAATAAACGAATTACTAAAAATATTATCACTAGTTAGAGATGATTTTGATGTAGCCTTAATTCCTGATGCTAGATTTCCTAAAGAAATAGATTGTCTAAAATCCATTGGTAAAACTACATCAATTCATATTACTAGATTAAATTATGAAAGTAATTTAACAGAAACCCAAAATAAGCATAAAACAGAAATATCTCTTGATGATTATATTTACGATTATAATATATTCTCAAATGGGAATGATAATATATCTTCTATACTTTTAATAATAGAAGATATACTCTCTTAGGAATAACCCTTATAGGTTCTCTTTATATTAGACTATATTATTCTAAATTTAAAAAATAGAGCAAACTAAATTGTTTGCTCTATTATAATAAAAATAACTCTTCTTATGCAATTTCTTCAATATCTCTAACTTCTCTAAGCTTTTCTTCTACTAACTCTATAAGTTTTTCTTTATCTGCTTCATTATTTACAACATCCATCTTATCCATATCTATTATTAAAACCTCTGATGCATTATAACAATTTTCTACCCATTCATCGTAATCTTTCCATATAAAGCGGTAATATTCTTTTAAGCTTTCATCAATTTCAAAATCTCTTCCTCTTAATGCTATTCTATTTAAAACAGTTTCGAAGGATCCTTTTAAATACACCATTACATCTGGAGCTTTCTTAGGAAGCTCTTCTAACTCCTCAAGCATATTATTTAAAAGATCTTCATATATTTTCATCTCTAAGTCATTTATTCTACCAAGCTCCATATTTTTCTTAGCAAAATACCAATCTTCATAAATTGATCTATCTAATACATTGTCATTATGAACTAATGCTTCTTTTATACTTTTAAATCTAGTGTTTAAGAAATAAAGTTGTAATAAAAATGGATATCTCTTTTTTTGAATTTCTTCCTCACTCTCACTATAGAATAAAGGTAATATAGGGTTATCATCTACACTTTCATAAAATACATCTGATTTAAAGTGCTCCCCTAAAATTTCTGCTACAGAACTTTTCCCAAGCCCAATCATCCCACCAACAACTATCAACATGCTTCACCTATCCTTTACTTTTTGTCTTTCTCTATATTACATAATTTAAAATTTACTTTCAAGTCTTGACTTTTTATTTTTATACCATATATGGTATTTATATTTCAAAAATCACTATATATGGTATAATTATATAATTTCTCAAGTCTATATATTCATATTTGTTTAAATTATTAGTAACTTTCAGTTTAAACAATAACTAAAAAGTATTTATAATAAAAAAGTGGACATATGTAAGTTTGCTTATTCCATCACTTCGCTCCAAGTCAACGCAAACTTACATATGTCCACTTGGAAACTGAAGGAAGGAAATTATCAAAAGTTATCGACAGAATAAACTTTTGATAATTTTCTATAGAGTAAATAAAATAGAACTTATAAAATAGACATTAATAGAAAAGTCTACTTGTATAAGTTCTATTGCTAAATATTAATTACTTTATACTTACATATTTTAAATATTAATTCTCTTATAGTTACATAAGCTTTAATATTTCTTTTTTTATAGCTACAAATTCGTCACTGGTAACTATATCTTCATTTCTTTCCTTAGGTAGGTTAACCTTTATTTCACCATTTATAACTGCTGGCTTTTCTGATATTACATATATTCTATTAGAAAGTAATATTGCCTCTTCTATATCATGAGTTATGAATAGTATAGTTGAATTCATTTCTTTAGTTAAATCTAAAAGCCACTTTTGCATCTTTCTTCTAGTTATTGAATCTAAAGCACCAAAGGGTTCATCTAAAAGCATAATATCTCTTGATGTTAAATATGTCTTTAAGAAATTGGCTCTTTGTTTCATACCACCTGACAGTTGTGATGGATACTTATATTCAAAGCCACTAAGTCCAAATTCATTTATATGCTTTTTAACTTTTTCTCTAGCTTCTTTTTTATTATTTCCTTTAAATACAAGTGGAATTCCTATATTATCAATAACTTTTTTCCAAGGAACCATCATATCTTTTTGATACATATAGCTTAAATCGCCATTTATTTTTAATTCACCACTATCACACTTTATAATATTAGTTAATATATTAAATATTGTGCTTTTTCCACTGCCTGATGGACCTAAAATTGATACTAGTTCACCTTCATTAACTTCTATACTAATATCTTTTAATATCTCCATTTCATCAAAAGATTTAGATATATTTTTTAATAAAATCTTATTTTGATAGGAATTCATTTGTATAAGCCTCACTTGCTTTCATATCTTTATTTATAAGCTTATTATCTAATAAGAATTTAGTATAGTTATCCCATACACTATCTTTCATTTCTCCCCAAACAGCTGCATCATCTTTATATTTATCTGCAAGATATTTTTGACTTTCTATTGCAAGTTCTTCTCCTATTTCTGGAACTTTACTTACTAATAATTTTGCACTTTCTTCTGGATTTTTCATAGCAAACTCATATCCTTTAGTTGTTGCTTCAATAAACTTCTTAGCTAAATCCTTTTTATTATTAATAGTATCCTCAGTAGCTGCAATAATTGGTGTGTAGTAATCTAATGCTGGATCTAAATCTTTGACTGGTATATAGTTTATATCAAAACCTCTTAACTTAGCTTCAGTATTAGTCCAACCTTCAAATGTCCACTCAAAATCTAAGTTATTTTTAGTAGCTATAAAGAAATCTTCTGTTCCTACATCAACTGTTTTTAATTTACTAAAATCAGCTCCATTTTTCTCCATAACAGCTTTTAATATAGCCTGCTCTGATGGACTTCCCCATCCACCATAAACTTTATTTTCAAAATCCTTAACTGTTGTTATTCCCTTTTCCTTTGGTGAAGCAAAGCCTGATGTATTATGTTGTATAATTGTTGCTATTGCCTTAACTGGAAGTGGACTATCTGATGTTCTTGCATATGTTAAATCCTCTTGATAACTTACTGCAAAATCACCTTTTCCAGCAGCTAGAAGTTGTAATGATGATCCTTCTGATGGCTGAATTATTTCAACATCTAATCCAAGATCTTTATAATACCCTTTTTCCTGAGCTACATATAATCCTGTATGATTTGTATTTGGTGTCCAATCTAATATTACGGTAACCTTTTGTAATCCTTCTGAAGTTTTTGCTTCTTCTTTTTTGCTACATCCAGCTAATAGTGTGAATGCTGTTACAGATGCTAATACTACTGATATAATTTTTTTCTTTAACATTATTATTTCACCTCAAAATCTATTATTTTGTATTTTATTCCTTTATCTTTAATTTTTTATTATTCCATGGAGTAAATACTCTTTCCATCAAAGTAACTATAAAAAATATTGCCATGCTTATAACTACTATTATTACTATTGATGCAAACATTTTATCTAATGCATAAGCACTTCTGGCTCTTGTCATATATACCCCAAGACCTTTTTCTCCTCCAAGCCATTCTCCAATTACAGCTCCCATAATACTATAAGTTGCTGCAATTCTCATACCTGAAAAGAAGTTTATCATTCCATAAGGTAACTTTAAATGCATAAAAACATTAAGCTTAGATGCCCCCATTAATTTAAAATGATTGATTAAATCCTTATCTACACCTTCTAACCCATCAACTATACTAATTACTATTGGGAAAAAGCATACTAGCACAACCACTATTATCTTTGGAAGTGAACCAAATCCAAACCAAATTATAAATAATGGCGCAAGAGCAACTGTCGGTATAGTTTGAGATATAACTAGTACTGGATATAAAGCTCTTTTTACTAGTGGAATCATATCCATAATTATTGCTAGTATTATAGATAATCCTATTGCTATTAAAAATCCTATCATACCTTCATATAATGTAGTTAAAGTATGAGGTATCATAACTTTAAAATCTTTAACTAATGTTTGCATAACATCTGTTGGTGCTGGCATTATATACTTTTCTATGCCCCCAATAGTTACTATAAGCTGCCATAAAACTAATAAAATTATAATAAATACTATAGGTGCTAGTTTATTACCTATATTTTTTAATTTTTTCATCCATTGTCACGCCTTCTTTTTTATAATCTATTTTAACCATAGATACTACTCTTGATGCACCTTCTTCAGTACAAATTTCTTGAGCCCTTTTTACTATTTCTAATAATTCACTAAGCTCCCCCTCCATTGTAGTTTCCATAGCTCCAACTTCATACTTAACTCCAGTGGATGCTATATATTCTATAACCTTGTCCACAACAGGATAAATCTTGTCCTCACTAACTGTTGGTATTACTTGAAGACTTACATTACAAACTGACATAGTCTTTTCCTCCTCTAAATATATTTAAAAGTAAACAAATTTGATTTTATTTATATGTCCATATAGTAAAAAAATACAGTATCTCTGATTAGAAATACTGTATTATAGTTCAATTTGTATATTAAAATTCAATAACAAATAATCTCCCTACGTTGGCATTATCCAAATCAGGTTCATGGGTCAAAATAGTATCAACTTTATCTCAGGCAGTTCACCGCCCCCCCAGATATCTATTTACTTTTTATAGTTCCATTTTATTCATTTTTATTAGAAATGTCAAGTTAATCAATAATACTTATCAACTAAATAATTTTATTAATTGTATAATAATTATATATTACACAATCCATTTCTAAGTTAAGTTTCAACGATTTACTTTGCTTAATTCTCTAAGTGCTTTTCATCCCTCACCCTTATTAGTTCCAAATAATACAACTATAATCCCTAAAGCTCCTATGATTATTTTTATTATAGGCATTGAAATTAAAATTCTCCTAACTAATTATTCTAATATAATTACCTTCTATATTCTTTAGTAATTCATTAAGCTCTATATTCTTATAATTTGAAACCTTTTTAGCTACATCTATTATTGCACTTGGATATCCATATTCTCCATTAACCCATTCTAAAGCTGTTGGACCATCAGTTTCTATAAGTAATCTATTTAATGGTATTTTATCTAAAACTTCATTAGTTTTTTCTGAATACCCTATATCTACACTTATTGTAAAATAGCATCCAAGCTCAATATATTTTTCTAAAGTGCTTATTTCACCACTATACCAATGTATAATAGCTTTATTATAATTATTCCTTTTAAGAATATTATAAATTTCTTCTTCAGCTCCTTTTGTATGGATACTTACAAACTTATTTCTTTTAATACTTTCTTCTAGTATAAAATTAAAAATCTTTCTTTGTGCTTCATAAGTACTTTTATCTTCTACCCAGAAAAAATCTAAACCTATCTCCCCTATTAACTCACTTTCTTCTATATAAGGTATAAGACCTTCTAAATTCCCTTTATATTCTGCTGCTTTCCAGGGATGAATACCAAAGCATGGATTAATAAATTTACTCTTTTTACTGTATTCTTTATTTTTTATATAGCTCTTAATATCCATACTATTTGCTAAAGTTAGTATTTCATTTTTATTTATATCTTCAATTGCTTTTTCTATATTTTCACCGAAAAAATCTAAATGAGTGTGTGCATCTATATACATAATTCCTCCATGAATTCTAATTTAAGTAGCATAATTAACTCTTTAATTTATATTCTATATTAGTAATTTCTTAATTATATCCTTTTAATGTTACTGATATAATTTCTGGTGGATTAAATATTCTTACTGGAAATAAACTATTCCCCAATCCCCTACTAACAAACATTGTAGTTTTATCACTATTATAACTTCCACTAGTATATTTAGGGAAAAACCCTTGATTTGGAGCTATAATTCCTCCTACAAATGGAATCCTAACTTGGCCTCCATGAGCATGTCCTGAAAAAACTAAATTCATATTATTTTTAGAATATAAATCAAACAGCTCTGGTCTATGTGAAAGTAGTATCTTAAAGCCTTCAATATTTGACCAATTACTTAAATATTCCTCCATATTACTTATATCTGTCCCATCTGTATAATTCGAGGTAAGAAAAGATGGATCAGATGATCCTAAAAGATATATAGTACTATTTTCTTTTGTAATCTCTAACTTAGTATCATCTATTATATTAACTCCTACTTCAATTAAGCTATCCTTTATTTCAGAATATTTTCCTGACCATGCTTCATGATTTCCTGAAACATAATAAATTGGAGCAACTTCTATTGCACCATTAATAAAGTCCATTGCTTTATCTAAATTATATCTACGCCTATCTATCAAATCACCTGTAACTATAATAATATCTGGCGATAACTTTTCTATTTCTTCTAATATTTCTGATTGCTCTTTTCCAAACACTTTGTTATGCAAATCAGAAATATGTACAATTTTAAAGTCATTAAATTTAGATGGCACATCATAGCTTGAGTAATTAAAGTTAGAAATTGCAATACTATTATTCT
Source organism: Clostridium sp. MB05 (assembly GCF_046581255.1). NCBI lineage: Bacteria > Bacillati > Bacillota > Clostridia > Eubacteriales > Clostridiaceae > Clostridium > Clostridium sp. MB05. The sequence continues at coordinate 3,334,894 of NZ_CP174370.1, forward strand.
GCCAAACGACAAACACATATAATGCTATAATTATTAAAAATACTAATATCAACTTCTTCATCCTTTTATATAAACCTCTCATTTCCCATCCATAATTATATTCCTTAGTCAAATTCTATTAATTTTAACTTAACCTTTTAATTAGCTAAAGTTCTACACCTTTTAAATTTTTATTTAAATTTATCTGTAAAACCATAACTCCTATACCACTAATTAAGACCATTAAATAAAAGCTTATACCTCTACTAAGTAGCATAGCAGAACTTATTAGATGAATTGGAAATAAAGTCTTAAAAAATATTAAGAACCCTTTCTCTCCTATTCCTACCGCACCTGGCAACGGTAATGCTGCACCTGTAATGTATAAGGTAGACTGAATCAAAATGAATTGAATTAAAGACCCAGATGACATTCCAATGGATTTATATATCCAAAACGGGATGCTATGCAATGCTAAAATTTGTACCGTGGTAGTAAGAATAGTTTTAATTATAAAAAATTTATCATTTTTAATATAATCTGCACCCTTTTTATACTTCTCTATCTCTATTAATGCCTTTTCATTAAATATTATAGATTTTTGGTAATTAAAGTGTTGTAAAACTTTAACGCATAAGTTTACAGCTTTAAAAATAAGCTTTTTTGAAAAAATAGATACCAATATTAATACTAATAAAATTACATTTAACCCAATCCCTAAAAATAGTAATATACTAAACTTTCCAAGAGTTCCTTTTAAAAATTCAAATTTTATTATTACTCCCATAATTGCCATTGATACGGTAACAAGTTGATATGTTGCAAGACATATTAGTAACGCAAGCATGCCATTAGAAATATCTATCTTTTTTTTATGCATATAATAAAGCTGCATTGGCTGCCCCCCAGTGGCTGACGGTGTTATAGAACTGAAAAAAATTCCCGTAAATGAATACTGTACACATTCAAGTAGTGTTGCCCTTTCTTTAAAACTCTTTAAACTACGCCTTATATTTATAGCCTCACAAAGAACCACAAGAGACATAGCAGCTATGCCAATAGCAATATATACTAAGTTTACATCTGACACTGTTTTTATAATCTCTTTAAAGTCAGCATTGAAAAAAATCATTTTGAATGTTACTATAACAATTATTATAAATAACCCACCATTTTTCAATAAATTCACTAGTTTTTTACATTTGTTCATAAAGTTCCTCCAAAGTTCCAAAGGTAATTCCTTGTGATTTCCAAATTGGAAGAACTATCTCTAATGCTTCAACAGTTCTTTTCGGAGCATCATTTTTTCCTCGACCATCATGAAGACAGATAATATCTCCTCTTTCTGTTTCACGAAGCAATCTATCTGCTATAGTTGTTGCATCTATATTTGCCTTCCAATCTCCTACAATTACATTCCAAAGAACAATCTTTAAATTTAAATTCTTTATTTCCTTTATAGCCGCCAAGCTGAAATGCCCCCAAGGAGGTCTAAAAAACTTCGGTTTAATACCAAGTTCTTTTAATATATCCATACTTTTTGAAAAATCTTTTCTTATATTCCATGGTGTCTGAAAAATTTCATTTTTATGTTCTAATGAATGTAGTCCTATTACATGTCCATCTTCTTTTATTTCCTTAATAATTTCAGGATTATTTTTAGCAAATTCCGCTACAACAAAGAACGTTGCTTGAACTTGGTAAGTCTTTAGGACTTTAAGAACTTCTGTAGTATATTTATTGTCAACGCCATCGTCAAATGTCAAGTATATATTTTCTATTTCTTTTTCTCTCCTAAGCTTTTTTAGTTTCTTATTCCATATTCTATAAATTAATGTAGGAATTACTCCATATATTATTAAAGATATTATCGTTATAATTATCAATATAATTATCCACATCTTTTTTCACATTCCTTTCGTAAACTTCATTTAGTTTAAATTCAGAAATTTCATTCTTCAAATGTTGCATATTATATTTCATTTGTCCTAAAAGCCTATCGTTACTTATTAAAGATATAATATCTTCAGATATATTAGAGTTATTTTCCCAAGCAATTTTTCCTATAAGCATTTTTTCAATAAATTCAGCATTTCCAACCTCTTGAGATAGAAATGGTTTAATAATATATAACGGTGTAGTCGTGTAAATAGCTTCAAAAGTAGAAATTCCTCCTGGCTTAGTAATTAGTAAATCTGACCTTTCCATATATTTATATACTTCATCTGTATAACCAACTGCATCTATTTTAGGGTAATCTTTTTTAATCTTTTTTAATAACTTTTTATTTCTACCAGTTATAATTGTAATATGAACCCCGCTTGATTCATATAATTCTTCTAATATATTATCAAGGCCTCTTATTAACCCAAGCCCTCCTCCCATTATTAGGATTTTCTTTTTATCATTAATAGATTGCACTTCCATTTCATTTTTAAATGATTTCCTTACAGGTATTCCATTTATAATAATTTTCTCAGCAGCAACTCCTTTTGATAAAAGGAGTTCCATTGTGCTTCTCGCTGCTACAAAATACATATTAGTCTTATTAGCAATCCATCCATCATGAGCTGTAATATCCGTAATATGTGTATATAGTTGAATATCGTCTTCATATTCCTCCTTATAAGTTGAAATAAAGCGAGAACATGCAGACCATGTAGATACTATTAAATCAGGATTATATTTTTCAATTAGAGAATTTATTTTATTTAAATTTCGTCTCCTTAAGCAAGTTTTTTCATGTTTCATAGCAAAACTATTTATAAAGTTGTACACACATGAAAATCTACATATAAAAAGATTAAAGAATCTATAAACTAGTTTATACATAATAGGGAACAATACCTTTACGATATCTACAACTTCAATAATATCGTCAGTATTAGATTCAAGTAATTCTTCCTTAATAGCCTCTGCAGCACAATAATGCCCCATTCCAAAACGGCTTGTTAAAATTAATATTTTCATGTAATTATTTCCTCTCTTTAGTTTTACGCTAAATGTATATTAACGATAATTAAAACTTTATATAAATAATACTACTAAATTATTAATTTCAACTTTATAAAGCCTTAAGATTTCCTAAAGTTTAAAACATTTCTACAAACACTAAGTCCATCTATATCATTTTACATTATGTCTAGTAATATTAAATCTTTTTATCTCTTCTTCAGCTTGTAACCCATTAGGATTTACTTTAACTTTATATCCTTCCTTCATTAAAGCAAATCTTAAGATTTCACTTATATCTTTATCATCTTCTATAATTAATATATTCTCTCTCATATTTCTCTCCCAAAGCATTATTATTTCCTTCTCATTATAAGGCACAATTGTTAACACCTTTTACTGAGTTATTTCCAAAGTGTAAACATAGAATTTTTTATATGTTTACACTTTAAATATTTACTCTTAATTTAATTATTTATATTAATAACTTTTATTTGATAAAAAGCTTATATATTATTAAAGCTACAAATATAATCCAAATAACAATTATTGGAATTCCATATATCCAGCTCTTAGGCTTTCCATTTGTCCAAAGTTCCTTTGATTTTTCTTCACATTCCCCTATGATTTCTTTCGGTATGAGTTTTATTGATATGTATATTAGTAAAGGTAGTATTAGTAAATCATCTAAATATCCTAAGATAGGAATAAAATCTTGTATTAAATCTATTGGTGATAAAGCATATACTACAGTTATACCAGCTAATATTTTTGCAATTATTGGAGTATCCTTATTCTTATATGCTAAATAAACTACTTTTATTTTTAACTTAAATTTTTCTATAATATTTTTGATATTCATTTTTTCTTCCTCTAATTTATTAACTTATCTACATTATATAATTAATTCCAATATAAAGAAATAAAAAAGACGACTCCCATTTAATAGAGAAATCATCTTCTACGTGATTGATATTTACTAATTAAATATCATTTATATCTAAAGATATATTTATATTTTTATTATTAGGTTCTAACTTTGTAGTTTTTACTCCAGCTGCATTTAATAATCTTTTAGAAGCCTTAACAATATCAGTATCAGCATATTTATCTGATAAATAAACAACTTCCTTTATCCCAGCTTGTATTATAGCCTTTGCGCACTCATTACAAGGGAATAGGGCAACATAAATCTTAGATCCATAAAGGTCGGTTCCTCTACTATTTAAAATAGCATTAAGCTCAGCATGAACTACATAAGGATATTTTGTTTCTAACATATCTCCTTCTCTACTCCACGGAAATTCGTCATCAGAGCAGCCTCTTGGAAGTCCATTATATCCTTGGCTTAATATTTTATTGTCATTATCAACTATACAAGCTCCAACTTGAGTGCTAGGGTCCTTACTTCTTTTTCCTGCAAGTATTGCTACCCCCATAAAATATTCATCCCATGATATGTAATCATTTCTCTTCACTTAAATTCCCCCTTATTAGTATTCTTTTTTATTATTATACTCTAAGAATGCTCTTAGTCAAATATTATTAGGATAACTAATTCCCCCTAAAATATGAAGGAGGTACTTTTATATATACCTCCTAACATTAACAATATTCAACTTATACATTCATAAAGAATCTTTTGATTAATTCTTTCTAATTTATATACATTATAATTTTAATTCAAACTATCTTCTCTAACATATCTGCTGTTACTGGTAAATTTTTAGAATAGGTTGGATTAATATGATGCTCACTACCCTTCAGCATTGTTAATCCATTCTCATTTGTCGTATTTGTAGCACCTAAAGAATCCTCTGTTCCCAAGTAACCTCTATAATTATAAACTCCTTCTGGTACATTTACTCCTATTCCTAAAGAAATAAAACTTGTTTCACTATACATAGAATTTTTTCCCTCATTTTTGAGTCTGAATAATGCATTTGCTGAATCCATACTTCCTTTACTATGTCCTATAACTCTTTGTGGACGAGCGCCATCTAAGTATAGAGAATATAATTTATAAGAAGCTGAATTACTATAGTATGTCCCATCAATATTATTAGGTCTACCTACGTAATATCCTTGAGAGCCATAATACCAGATAGTAGAGTCCCCCCAGCCACTAACTATCCCTGCTACAGGCTCTCCCAATTCATTTGCTATTTGTTTTGCCATTGCTGCAGTTCCTAATGAACTACTTCCAACCCCTGCCATTACAACAGTTTGCACTGTATTATTTTTTACTAAATCATCTGCCCATAAATACGTAAATACAGTTCTATCACTATTAGGATACATAACAATCACAGTTCCTGGAGCTAAATTATAAGTTACAGTTCTTTCATACGTACTTAAAAGATGAATAGAATACATCTTCGTTTCTGTAAAGTGATTTGCCTTAGCTGTCAAAGTGCTTCCAGGTAGAAAGCCTCCAATTGCTAACATTAAAGCTAATACAATTATTGATATTAACTTTGATGGTTTTAATGTGCTTCTCTTTTTGATTAACATTTTTTACCTTCCTTTATTTTTTATTTATTTCTCATTTAAATAACCTTCTAAAAATTAAATTTATTTAAGCCAATACTAAGAGATACACTTTTTCATTAACTACACCTCTTATGTTATACGTTTTCAAAATTATGTTTTTTTACTTGGGTAACTTAGTAAGTCATGTTGTAATTTGATGTGATTTCTATTGATTTGAGTTTATATGTAATTAAATTATATAATTAATTGTATTTCTTGTACATATAAAATATGCTTTTAACTATAATTCATATTTAAAATAAATATAAAGCTAACTCATTTGTATTAAACAAAAAAGTTAGCTTATAATCTAAAAATAGTACCAAGCATTATTACCCCATTAATGTTTTAAAATGTTAATCATTAGTAAAAGATAATTAGAAATTTCTAAATCTTAAATATCTTTCTTCTAAAAGCTTATTTCTATCTTTGCTTTCCAGCACTTTTATTTCATTTATTAATTCTTCCTTAATTGAGTTTGCAACTAAGTCTACATTCTTATGTGCTCCACCTTTAGGTTCCTTTATTATTTTTTCAATAACTCCTCCTTCTAAAAGATCATAAGAAGTTATTCCCATAGTTTCTGCAACTTCTTTAGACCTTGAAGGATCTTTTAAAAGTATTGAAGCAAATCCCTCTGGTGAAAGAATTGAATAAACTGAGTTTTCAAGCATCCATACTCTATCTCCACAAGCTAAGGCTAAAGCTCCACCACTTCCACCTTCTCCTATTACTATAGAGATTATAGGTACTCTTATTTGAGCTATTTCTATTAAATTTCTCGCTATTGCTTCACCTTGCCCTCTTTCTTCAGCTCCAATACCGCAATAAGCTCCTGATGTATTTATAAAGCAAATAATAGGTCTATTAAACTTCTCTGCTTGTTTCATAAGCCTTAATGCCTTTCTATAGCCTTCAGGATGAGGTGACCCAAAGTTTCTTTCCATATTTTCTTTTAAGTCTTTTCCTTTTTGTATTCCTATTATAGTAACTGGATTTCCATCTAAAAGACCTATTCCACCTACTATTGATTTATCATCTTTAAAACATCTATCACCATGTAACTCAAAAAAGTTTGTAAATATTTTATCTATATAATCAAGTGTAGTTGGTCTTTCTACCATTCTTGCAATTACTAGTCTATCCCAAGCTTTAATTTTTTTAACCATAACTACACCTCCCTAATCTTATGAAATTTAAGAAGAGTTGAAAGAGTGCTCTTTAAATTTTCTCTTTTTATAATATTATCTATAAATCCATTTTGTAATAAAAACTCAGCACTTTGAAAATCTTCTGGTAATTTCTCTTTTATAGTTCCTTCTATTACTCTTCTTCCAGCAAAACCTACTAATGCATTTGGTTCTGCAAGTATAATGTCTCCAAGCATAGCAAAACTTGCTGTAACTCCACCTGTAGTTGGATCTGTTAATACAGTTATATAAAGAAGTCCTTCTTTACTATGTTTTGCAAGTGCACTACTTATTTTAGCCATTTGCATTAAGGAAAATATCCCTTCTTGCATTCTAGCTCCTCCAGAAGCTGTAAAGATTATAATAGGGAGCTTTCTTTTAGTTGCTTCCTCTACTGCTAATGTTATTTTTTCTCCTACTACAGTACCCATACTTCCCATTAGAAAGTTTGAGTCCATAACTGCAATAATTGTTTTATTTCCTCCAATTTCTCCTTCTCCTGTTACCACAGCTTCAGTAACTTCGCTTTTTTCTTTATTAACTTTTAACTTTTCTTCATAATTTGGAAAATTCATTGGATTTTTTGATTCCATGTATTTATTAAATTCTTTAAAACTTCCTTTATCACAAATTTGTGATATTCTTTCATAACTACCTAGTCTAAAGTGATAACTACAATTACTGCATATATTAAGGCTTTCTTCTAAAGACTTTTTATATAAAATTTTTCCGCACTTATTGCACTTTACCCAAGTCCCATCTGGAACTACTGGTACGTCTTTTTCTTCTTCCTTAATTAAATTAATTACTGCATACTTTCTCTTTTTAAAAATCCCCATAATTTCACCAACTATAAATTATATTCTTTGCTTATGAAACTAGTATCGAAGTCCCCTAAGCGAAATTTTTCGTTATTTAAAATTTCTATTTGGAATTCTATGTTATTATCAATTCCCTCAATTACAAATTCATCTAAGGCTCTAAGCATCTTATTAATTGCTTCTTCTCTATCTTTACCATGAGCTATTAACTTTGCTATCATTGAATCGTAAGTAGGTGGAATTGTATATCCTGAATAGACTGCCGTATCTACTCTTATTCCATTACCTCCAGGTAAATTTAAAAATTCTATTTTCCCTGGAGAAGGTGCAAATCCCTTTTTAGGATTTTCTGCATTTATTCTACATTCTATTGCATGACCTTTTATTTCTACTTGCTCTTGAGAAATACTTAATTCTTCTCCATTTGCAATTTTTATTTGCTCTTTTACAATATCTACTGATGTTATCATTTCTGTAACTGGATGTTCTACTTGAATTCTTGTATTCATCTCCATAAAATAAAAGTTTCTATGCTTATCTACTAGAAACTCTATAGTTCCTGCATTTACATAATTCACAGCTCTTGCTGCATTAATTGCTACTTTCCCCATTTCTTCTCTTAACTTATCTTCTAATATAGATGATGGGGCTTCTTCTAAGACCTTTTGATTTCTTCTTTGTATAGTACAATCTCTTTCTCCTAGGTAAATTATATTTCCATATTCATCACCTAAAATTTGAAATTCTATATGTCTTGGATTTTCTATAAATTTTTCAATATATACTGTATCATCACCAAAATTTGTTTTAGCTTCTGATTTGGCAGTAAAATAAGCATTTTCAAGTTCTTCTTCTTTATGAACTATTCTAATACCTTTACCACCACCTCCTAAGGCTGCTTTTATCATTACTGGATAACCTATTTCTTTAGCTTCTATATATGCATCCTCAATGCTTTTAACTATACCATTACTTCCTGGGATTACTGGAACATTAGCACTTTTCATAATTTCTCTTGCTCTTGATTTATCTCCCATAATGCCTATAGTCTTACTGTTTGGTCCAATAAATTTTATATTGCACTCCTCACATATAGATGCAAATTCAGCATTTTCAGATAAAAAACCAAACCCTGGATGAATTGCATTGCATTTTGTTATAACTGCTGCACTTATAATATTGCTTTCATTTAAATATGAGTCCTTTGATCTAGGCTTTCCAACGCAAATAGCTTCATCTGCAAGCTGTGTATGCATAGCATCCTTATCAGCTTCTGAGTAAATAGCGACAGTTTTAATTCCAAGCTCTTTGCAAGCTCTTATTATTCTAACTGCTATCTCTCCTCTATTAGCTATTAAAACCTTTCTAATCATAAAAACACCTCTTTACTATCCTACCATAAAGGTTAATTCTGTTTCACAGACCTTTTTACCATCTACATAAGCAATTCCTTTTCCTATACCCGCTGCACCTCTTATTTTAGTAAGCTCAACTTCTAGTTTTAAAGTATCTCCAGGCACAACTTTTTTTCTAAATTTAGCATTATTTATTCCACCAAAGTATGCAATTTTCCCTTTAAACTCTTCTCTTTTTAAAAGGGCTACTGCTCCGGCTTGTGCAAGTGCTTCTACAATTAAAACCCCTGGCATAACTGGCTCTACTGGAAAATGTCCTTGGAAAAAGTACTCATTCATAGTTACATTTTTTATTGCTACTATTTTGTTATCCTCTAAGCTTTCAACCCTATCTAATAATAAAAATGGGTATCTATGAGGAATTATTTCCATAATTTCTTTTATATCCATATCTCTATACCTACTTTACTTTAAATAATTCCATTCCAAACTCCACAATGTCTTCATCACTTCTTAAAACTTCTACTATTTCTCCATCATATTCAGAGGTAATTTCGTTCATTATTTTCATAGCCTCTACTATGCAAATAACATCACCTTTTTTAACCTTAGTTCCTACTTTAACATAAGGTTTTCCCCCTGGAGTTCCTGATGAATAATATGTGCCTACTAAAGGTGATTTAACTACTTTTAAGTTTTCATCTTTGATAGACTCTATATTAGCTTCTTCTTTTATTTCAGTTTTGTTGTTTACTATTATTGAATTGTTTTCAGAAGCTTTAAATTCTTTTTGGGTTTCTTTTTTGTTTTCTTTTGAACTTTCCTTAAAGCCTTCTTCATTTTTGCTAAGCTTTAATTTAATTCCTTCACTTTCTAATTCAAAAACTCTAAGGGAAGATGAATCTATTGACTTTATTAACTCTTTTATTTGCTCATAATTTAGCATTATTATCTTCCTCTCCATTTTTTAAATATAACTGTACCATTATGTCCACCAAAACCTAGTGAATTAGACATAGCATATTCTATCTCTTCATTCTTACCATTATTTACAACTAAATTTAAGTCACATTCTTCGTCTGGATTTAGATAATTTATATTTGCTGGTATAAAACTGTTTTCTAAAGCTTTTATAGAAATTATTGCTTCTACAGCTCCAGCTGCTCCAAGTAAGTGTCCTGTCATAGACTTAGTTGAACTTACATAAACATCTTTTGAGTAATCACCAAAAGCTTTTTTTATAGCTAATGTTTCAACTTTATCATTTATTTCTGTTGATGTACCATGAGCATTTATATATCCAATTTCACTTGGCGATAAATTTGCATCTTTCATCGCATCTCTCATTGCTCTATAAGCTCCATCTCCATCAAGAGTTGGGGAAGTTATGTGGTAAGCATCACAAGTTGTTCCGTAGCCTACAACTTCTCCATAAATTTTTGCTCCTCTTTGAATAGCACCTTCTAAATCTTCTAGAATTAATGCACCTGCACCTTCTCCCATTACAAAGCCATTTCTATCTTTATCAAAAGGTATAGATGCTCTATTAATATCTTCACTTTTACTTAAAGCTGTTAAAGATTGGAACCCTGCTATTCCAAATTCACAGATAGATGCTTCTGATCCACCTACAATTGCTTTATCTAAATATCCATCCTTTATGCTTCTGTATGCTTCCCCAATACAATGAGTTGAAGTTGCACAAGCTGAGGTAACGCTTAAACAAGTTCCTAAAAGACCAAATTCTATTGCTATAGATCCTGCTGCTATATTAGATATTGATGCTGGTATAGTTAAAGGTGAAACTCTATTAGGGCCTTTAGCTACTAAAGTTTTTATTTGATTTTCTATCGTAGAAAGTCCACCTATTCCTGATCCAAATATTACTCCAAATCTTTCTTTATCAACATTATCTAAATCTATCTCACTATCTTTAATACATTCTTTAGAAGCTACTAATGCTAATTGAGTATATCTATCTAGCCTCTTAGCATCTTTTTTACCTAAGTAATCTTCAGCATTAAAGTCTTTAACCTCTGCTGCTACTTTAACCTTAAAGTCTTCTGTATTAAAAAATGTTATTTTATCTATACCATTTTTTCCTTCTTTAACAGCATTCCAAAAACTTTCTATTGAATTACCTATTGGTGTTATAGCTCCTAATCCTGTGATTACTACTCTTCTCTTCATAACAATTCACTCCTTTTAAAGCATAACCATTCCACCATCTACATTTATTACCTGACCAGTAATGTAATCAGATAAATTAGATGATAAGAATAAAGATAAATTAGCTACTTCCTTCGGCTCTCCTATTTTTTTCATAGGAATAGTTTTCAAAACTTCTTCTTTAACTCTATCTGGTAATACTTTTGTCATATCTGTATTTATATATCCTGGAGCAATAACATTAACATTTATGTTTCTAGCTGCAAGTTCTCTTGCTACAGATTTTGAAAAGCCTATAACTCCAGCCTTAGATGCAGCATAATTACATTGTCCTGCATTTCCTGTTACTCCAACAACAGAAGATATATTTATTATTTTTCCATATCTTTGCTTAACCATTACTGCTGAAACAGCTTTTGTTGTGTTAAAGGTTCCTTTTAAATTTACGTTTATAACATCATCAAAATCTTTTTCATTCATTCTTATAATTAATCCATCTTTAGTTATTCCTGCATTATTAATTAAGATGTCTATGCTTTCAAAGTTATCTTTAACTTCTTTTATAAAGTTATTAACTTCCCCTTCATCACTTACATCACATTTAACTGCTACTACCTTTACTCCAAAGCTTTTTAATTCTTCTATTAGGCTTTCTATTTCTTCATTATAATTTCTATAATTTATTGCAATATTAGCTCCATTTTCAGCTAATGTCTTTGCTATCTCTCTTCCTATACCTCTAGTTCCGCCTGTAACTATTGCATTTTTATTTTTAAGCATTTAACTACCTATCCCTTCTAATGTTTTTTCTAAGGATTTAATATCTTCAACATTATAAATTCTTACCTTTAAACCTTTTTCTCTACTTATTTCTTTTATAAAACTACTTAGTACTCTTCCAGGTCCAAATTCTATAAATGTATCAACACCCATATCAAGCATTTTTTCTACGCTTTCGCTCCATCTTACAGATGATTTAACTTGATTAAAAAGTAACTCTTTTATATTAGTTTTATCTTCTATAAAGTCTGCTGTAACATTAGATATAATTTTTATACTAGGATCATTAAATTTTATATTTTCAAGTTCTTTTTTTAGTTTTATTGAAGCTTCTTCTAATAAGGAAGTATGAAAAGGACCAGATACCTTTAATTCTATAGCCCTTTTAGCCCCTGCTTCTAAGCATAACTCTTTAGCTTTTTCTACTGCTTCTTTTTCTCCACCAATTACAATTTGATTATTTGTATTGTAATTTGCAATTTCTACTACGCCTTCTTCTCTTACTCTTTCTAAAACTGACTTTAGTTTTTCTAAGGATAATCCTATTACTGCTACCATTGAACCAATTCCAACCGGAACTGCTTCTTGCATAAATCTTCCTCTCTTTTTAACTAAAGCTAAAGCTTCTTCAAAATCTAAAGCTTTAGATGCTACTAAAGCAGAATATTCTCCAAGGCTTAAGCCTGCAACAACATCTGCTTTAATGCCCTTTTCTTCAAAGGCTTCTTTAGCAGCAATTGAAGTTAATAAAATCGCTGGCTGTGTATTTTCTGTAATATCTAATTCTTCTTTACTACCATTAAATATTAATTCCTTTATATCAAAACCTAAAATATCATTTGCTTTATCAAAAATTCCTTTACATCTTGGAATGTTTTCATATAACTCTTTTCCCATTCCTATATACTGTGATCCTTGACCTGCAAAAATAAATGCTGTTTTCATACTTCCTCCTCTTTAAAGGCTCTTTCTTATCTTTTCATATTCCATAAACATTTCTTCTATAATTTCTTTAGCGCTTTGTCTTTTTGTAATCATTCCTGAAATTTGACCTGCCATAAGAGATCCTCTTTCTACATCACCATCTTTTACAGCTTTCCTAAGAGCCCCTTTTCCTAACTCACCTAATTCCTCTATCGAAGCGTTCTTACCTTCAAGGTTTAAGTATTCCCTTGCAAGTTTATTTTTTATAACTTGAACTGGGTGTCCTGTAATTCTACCTGTTACAACAGTATCTATATCTTTAGCTTTTATTACAGCTTCTTTATAGTTATCATGTATATTACATTCATCTGCAACTAAAAATCTTGTTCCAACTTGAACTCCACCTGCTCCAAATATAAATGCTGCTGCAATTCCTCTTCCATCACCTATTCCACCTGCTGCAATAACAGGAATATTTACTGCATCTACAACTTGAGGAACTAAAACCATTGTTGTTAACTTTCCTATATGACCTCCAGCTTCACAACCTTCTGCAATTATTGCATCTGCTCCTGCTCTTTCCATTCTTCTAGCTAATGCAACTGATGCAACTACAGGAATAACTTTTATTCCCGCTTCTTTCCATTTTTCAATGTACTTTCCTGGGTTTCCTGCTCCAGTTGTAATAACCTTAACTCCCTCTTCAATTGCAATTTGAGCTAACTCACCTGCATTCTCTGAAAGTAACATTATATTAAGTCCAAAAGGTTTATCAGTTAATTCTTTTGTCTTTCTAATTTCTTCTCTTACGAAACTTGCAGGAGCATTTGCTCCTGCTATTATTCCAAGTCCACCTGCATTGGATACTGCAGCTGCTAAAGAACTATCTGAAACCCACGCCATTCCCCCTTGAAAAATAGGGTATTTAATATTTAACAATTTGCAAATATTATTGTTCATGAGATTTCCTCCACTCTATTTTTCTATAGCATTCTCTATATACTTTACTGCATCTCCTACAGTTTTAATATTTTCAACATTTTCTACCTTTACATCAAATGCATCTTCAAGATCCATTACAACTTGGAATAAATCTAATGAATCTGCTCCTAAATCTTCTATAAAACTAGTTTCTAATTTTACTTCTTCCTCGTTAACTCCTAATTGTTCTACTACTATGCCTTTAATTTTTTCAAATACCATTTTAAAATCCTCCTAAAATTTAATTAATGCTCCTGCCCAGGTTAATCCTCCACCAAAGGCAGCTACAATTATTTTATCTCCTCTATTTATTAGACCTTTTTCAAGAAGCTCACTTAATGCTATTGGAATACTTGCTGCTGAAGTATTACCATATTTATCAACATTAACATAAAACTTATCTTTATCTAATTTTAATCTTCTTGCAGCCTCATCAATTATTCTTAAATTTGCCTGATGAGGTACTATATATTTTATATTTGCTATATCTTCATTTGCCTTTTCTAATAGTTCATTAACTATTTGAGGTAATATTGATACTGCAAATTTAAAAACTTCTGCACCTTTCATTTCTATATATCTTTTTTCAAATTTTTTTTCTTTTGCAAAAGGTGTATTAAGCTCTAATTGGCCTCCAACTAAACTTTTCTCTCCTAAATTTCCGTCTGATGAAAAACAAGTGCTTATAATACCTTCTTCATCATTTGAAATTTCAATTACTGCTGCTCCAGCTCCATCTCCAAATAGTATACAAGTTCCCCTATCAGTCCAATCTACTATTCTAGATAAAACTTCTGATCCAATTACTAAAGCTCTTTTTTTATCAGTACCTTTAATTAAACTAGATGCCACAATTAGGGAATATACAAATCCTGAACATGCTGCTGACACATCAAAAGCTGCTGCATTTTTGCAACCTAGAAGACCTTGCACACTACATGCTGTAGATGGCATTATTTTATCTGGTGAAGTTGTTGCTACTACTATTAAATCAATATCATCTTTACTACAATTGCTGTTTTTTAAGGCTTCTAAAGCCGCTTTATAAGCTAATTCAACAGTTCCTTCTCCAGTAGATATTCTTCTTTCTTTTATCCCTGTTCTTTTTATTATCCATTCATCAGTAGTATCAACTATATTCTCTAAATGTTTATTACTAATAATGTTTTCTGGACAATAGTGACCTAATCCAACTACTTTTACGCCTTTCATTTAACGCCTCTTTCTAAAATTTGATATTTAAACACACAAAATTGTATTCATCAAATATTTTAATAATCAAAGTTTTTTCGTATATTAAGTTACTATTTTTTTTAAATTTATACTTGTATATATGATGTTAATATAAGTCCAATTAAATAACTAAAAGTTGGTTGAAATATATATTTTTGTCTCTTCGCTTCTTCCACCACCTCTCAAATATTTTGACTATCAAAGTAATACCATCATAATAATACCATTTTTTTAATTTGTCAAGATTCGTAACTTTTTTTTAATTATTGTATTTTTTAAATTTCTAGATTATACTATTAAATAATACTTTGATTGTCAAAGTATTATTTAGTAAATTTAAAGGAGTAAAATTATGAATATTAAACCATTAATCATTGGTAATTTAATAGCTAAAGTCCCTGTAATTCAAGGGGGAATGGGAGTTGGAGTATCTCTATCAAATCTTGCTGGTAATGTTGCAAAGAATGGTGCCATCGGTGTTATCTCTGGTGCTCATGCAGGTTATATGGAAGATGATTTTGAAACTAATACATTAAAAGCTAACCTTAGGGGTTTATCAAAACATATAAAAAGAGCTAAAGAAATAAGCTCAAATGGAATAATAGGTGTAAACCTAATGGTTGCCATGAACAATTACGTTGAGCATGTTAAAACAGCAATTGAAGCTGGAGCGGACTTAATTATATCTGGTGCTGGACTTCCACTAAATCTACCTGAAATTACAAAAGGAAGCTCTATAAAAATAGCTCCTATTGTTTCTTCTTCAAAAGCTGTAAGAGTAATTTTAGGATATTGGAAAAAGCATTTTAATAGAACTGCTGATGCAATAATCGTTGAAGGTCCAATGGCTGGAGGTCATCTTGGATTTAAAGCTAACAATCTACAAGATGAAATTAAAAACTTCGATAATAATGTTTTAAATATAATGAAAGAAGTCAAAATATTTGAAAATGAGTTTAACACAAATATACCTATTGTAGTTGCTGGTGGTGTATTCACTCATGAAGATATGATTAAATACTTAAGTCTTGGAGCTAGTGGAGTTCAAATGGCAACTAGATTTGTAGCAACTCATGAATGTGATGCTCATCCTAATTTTAAGGAAGCATATGTAAACTGCAAGAAGGAAGATATTAAAATAACTGTAAGTCCAGTGGGAATGCCAGGAAGAGCTATTTTCAATGAATTTACTCAAAGGGTTAGTAAGGGAAAAATTAAAATAACTAAATGTTATGATTGTTTAATTCCTTGTAATCCTGCAGATACTCCATATTGTATATCATTAGCTTTAATTAATGCAGTTAAAGGAGATCTTGAAAATGGATTAGTTTTCTGTGGTGCTAATGCCTATAGAATAGATAAAATAGTTTCTGTTAAAGAACTTATAAGTGAACTAATGGGTGAAGAAACTAAATAATTATGAAATAAATATATAAAAAACAAAATAATTATGGAAGTAATTCAGTATACTGAATTACTTCCATTTTTATTTCTATGGATTACAAAATTAAGACTTAAATTATTTAACATGACTACTTGTTTACATTTTCTATTATTTCACAAGCATATTTTATTATATTTTAGGAGGGAAATTTATGTCCTATGTTGAGAAAAAACCTATTAATCGTGGTAGATTAAGATTGTTTTTAGGACAAACTTACTATAAGGTGAGAAAGTATTTTTACTGGTGGTTCTCTAAAAATTCATATAGTAAAAATATTTATAAAGAACAATTAGAACATATAATTTTTAGACATAGCACTCCTCTTTATAGAAAGCTAAAGAATGTAGATATGTATTTGCAACATAATAAGGTTGAAAATTTAAAGCTTGCATTAGAAAAGCTTGATGGTGTTGTTATTATGCCTGGAGAGTATTTTTCTTACTGGAAACTTATTGGAAAGCCTACTTATAGAAAAGGTTATAAGGATGGTGTAATTCTTTGTCCAAATGGAGATTTTAAACCTGGTGTTGGTGGAGGTCTTTGCCAATTATCTAACTTACTTTATTGGATTACTCTTCATACACCTCTAGCTGTTACTGAAAGATATAGACACAGTCATGATGTTTTCCCTGATATTAATAGAACTCAACCTTTTGGCTCTGGTGCCACTTGCTACTTTAACTATTTAGACTTAGAAATTAAAAACACTACAAATAAGCCTTATCAGCTGAAACTGTATCTTACTAAAGATAATCTTATAGGTGAATGGCGCTCTACTGAAGTTTGCAATTATGAATATGAAGTTTATGAAAAAGAACATTCTATAACACCTGGCTTTTTTGGACATTATATTAGAAATAATATTATATATAGAAAAGTTTTAAATCTAGATGGTGATGAAATTAAAGATGAATATATATGTGAAAATCATGCATTTATGGTGTATCAACCTTATTTAGAAAATTTATAATTTATGATTAATAAAAAGATAAATTATCTTATTTTAAAAAATATTACTGGAAATTACAATTTCCAGTAATATTTAATAAATTATATAAATTTATATATAGTCTCGTTACTCTTATATTTAAATTTTTAACTGTATGAAATACTATATTGTT
The DNA here is from genome assembly GCF_046581255.1 of Clostridium sp. MB05. Lineage (NCBI taxonomy): Bacteria > Bacillati > Bacillota > Clostridia > Eubacteriales > Clostridiaceae > Clostridium > Clostridium sp. MB05. The sequence goes on from NZ_CP174370.1 coordinate 3,352,375, forward strand.
TTAGCTTCTGATTTCAATAATCTATTGTCCTTTTAAAGCCTTGTGAACTTCTATAAACTCTTCAGAAATTGTTTTAAAAGCATCTGCAACCATTAATTGGTCCTCAGCATGCATTAATAACAGTTCAAATTCTGTTTTATTTCCTGCAGCTTCTTGTTGAATTAGCTCACCATGGCAGTGATGTCCTTCATTGAATATTTTTTCGCCTTCATCTATTAACTCTTGTGCTTTTTGAAAGTTTCCTTTTTTTGCCTCTTGTATAGCTTCTATATACATACTTCTTGCTGTTCCTACGGCAGAAATAATTTGGAAGCTTATTAATTCTGTGCTTTGCATACTATCTATATCCCCATTTCTTTCTTTGCATCTGCAACAACCTTTGCTCCATTCATAGTTCCATAAGCTGCCATATCAATTACCATTATCTTTTTACCTGGTAACATCTCTTTAACCTTATTTAATTGGAATCTAACTTGTGGTCCAAGTAAAATAATATCGCAATCTGCTCCCTTCTCTTTAACTTCAGAAATCGGATGTGCATTTATTTGATATTCTTCACTTTCCTTTGCAACAGCTTCTTTCATTTTATTTACTAGTAAGCTTGTTGACATACCTGCGTTACAAACTAAAAGTATCTTTTTCATATTTAAAACTCCTCTCCATTACCTTACTATATTTAATCTATTCATTGTGCACTAAATGCTATTTTTCGTCTAAAAATTCAAAATCTAAAGATAAATTCTATTTTGTTTGGCTAAATAACCAATTTATCATTTCTTGATCTTGCAGTGCAGGAACCCAAGAAAAATGTCCCATTGGCAATACAGTACCTTCTGGATATTCTGTATACTTAACTTTAGTACCACCTAATTCTTCTATTACTTTTTTAGCATCTCTACTATATCTTACATCGACTAATGGATCATCAACTGCATGGTAAATCCAAATTGGCATATTCTTTATCTTTTCAAAATTAGTAAAATCACTTACTGGCTTATACTCATCTCCAAGATTCATTTTACTAACATCTCCAATACCACAAATAGGAACTGCAGCAGCAAATAAGTCTGGGTTCTTTTCAATTACATTCCAAGTTCCAATACCACCATTAGACATTCCGACAACATAAATTCTATTTTTATCTACATCATACTTATCAATAGTTTCTTTTAATAAGTTTAATACTGTTGTATAATTTGGCTCTTCTACCCAATACATTGTTAACTCTTCTTTAGCAAGTGCTTGTGGAGCTAATACATATGCTGGATTTTTTGCTTGTTGTTCAGGTTCTGCCCAAGCTGTTGCACCTTGATTTCCAATTAAATGCATAAGATTGTCACTACCTCTTTCACCTGAACCATGTAAGAATAATATTAATGGATATTTCTTTCCGTCTTCTTTCTTTGGCTCGAATAATCCATAATTAATATTATTTCCAGATGCATCTTTATAAGTTAACTTTTTAAAATCATCTGCAACAGGAGTAACTATATTAGAATATTTAACTTTATCAGATGTAGCCTTAAATCCATTGCCATTTTTTGTTTTTATATTAGATTTTAAAGTTACTGTATAGTTAATTTCATTTCTATAATTTAAAAATGCCTCTTCATTAAATCCAAGTGTTGTCGCATTAGCATCTTCTGGATTTAACTCAATTACAACATATTTTCCATCCTTTGACTCATCTGATATAGCTATTTCACTATTGGTATATACTCTTGTAATATTTCTAGTTTCAGTTTTATTGTCAACAGTTGTTTCTACACTAAAATTTTTAGTATCTAAATATTTTGAATCAACTGTATCTCCAAAATCACAAACCATAGCATATCCCACTTCACCATATGGACTAACCTTAGTTATAAGTGTTACATTTGAAGTATCCAGTGTACTTTTATTTCCTGAGCCGCATCCTGTTATCACACTACCAAGAATGCAAATTGTTAAACCAGCTAATATATTCGTAATCTTTCTTTTTTTAAACATTTTTAATTCCCCTCATTTATACTTATAATATCAAAATTTTTTATTAATTATTATTAAATTAAATTTCTAAATTATAAAATTTCTCCATTACTTTCAATGACTTTTTTATACCAATAAAAACTATCTTTTTTATATCGTTTTAATGCTCCATTCCCTTTATCATCTTTATCTACATAAATCATACCATATCTCTTAGACATTTCCCCTGTACTTGCACTTATTAAGTCAATACATCCCCAAGGAGTATATCCTATTAAGTCAACACCATCTTCATCAATAGCACGTCCCATTTCTTGGATATGTCTTCTCAAATATTCTATTCTATATTCGTCATGTACTTTACCATCTTCAGTAAGAACATCTTTTGCACCTAATCCATTTTCAACTATGAATAAAGGCTTTTCATAACGTTCATATAACTTATTTAAACTTATACGTAATCCAACAGGATCTATTTGCCATCCCCATTGACTCTTTTCTAAATAAGGATTTTCTCCACCTTCAGTCATATTTCCGTTCACTTCTTCAACATCTATCCCAGATGTCCAAGACATATAATAGCTAAAGCCTATGAAATCTACTTTCCCTTTCATTAGAATATCTTCATCTTCTGGCTCCATTACTATTTTAATATCATTGCTTTTAAATAATTTTTTTGATTTATTAGAATACTTGCCTCTAACTTGTACATCAGAATAATGATAGGTTTCATCATCATCTTTTATCGCTTCCATGATATCTAATGGATTACATGTACGAGGATATGATGGTCCATACATAAGCATCATTCCAACTTTCATATCACTAGATATGCTATGTGCTAATGATACTGCCTTAGCACTAGCTACAAATTGATGATGAGCCATTTGCATTATTAACTCAGTGTTGTTTGTATTAATTCCTGTTGAAAAAAATGATTTGTATCCTATTACGTTTATTTCATTGAATGTCATCCAATATTTAACTCTATCTTTATATCTTCTGAATAATGTATCACAAAAATTAACGTAGAAATCTATCATTTTTCTATTTTTCCATGATTGGTATTTTTCAACCAAATTATAAGGAACCTCATAATGAGAAATTGTTACTATCGGTTCTATTCCATACTTATCTAATTCATCTAGTAAAGAATCATAAAATTTTAACCCTTCTTCATTTGGTTCAAGTTCATCTCCATTAGGGAAAATACGTGGCCAGTTTATTGAAAATCTAAAACATTTAAAACCCATTTCTGCAAACATTGCTATATCTTCTTTATATCTATTATAAAAATCTATAGCTTCATGAGATGGATAATATTTTCCCTCTATTACTCCTTTTGTATATTCTCTTTTATGTTCGGGATTACATACTGTTGCAATATCAGCGCTACTTAAACCTTTTCCATCAACGTTATAAGCTCCTTCACACTGATTGGCAGAAATAGCTCCTCCCCATAAAAAATTCTTTGGAAAAGTCATCTGGTTAGGCCTCCCCACTTATCTCTTGAGATTGCCCACTTACTTCTTGGGCTTGCATTCTCTCTTCTTTAAGGGCTTTTTCATCAGCCATTTTGAAAAATGGTAAGTATAATAAAGTTAAAGCTGCTATTACTACAACCATAACAAGAGCAAAACGGAATCCTCCTTCTACCCACTCTACAATAATTGGTGGTGTTACCCATGGTAATTCAATAGTTGGATTATAAAAGTTTAAAAATCCTATTTTATAAAATATATGAATAATACCTCCACCTAAAGCAGTTGATAATATTAAAGGTAAAAAGAATATTGGGTTTAAAACAATTGGAATACCAAAAATTAATGGTTCATTTATATTAAAAATACTTGGTATAAGTGTTAACTTTCTCATTGATTTAAAACGCTCTGATTTTGCAAATAACATACTAATTGCAAGTCCTAATGTATTACCAGTACCTCCAATCATAAGTATACTAAGCATAAATAACATCTCTAAATATGGTAAAGGTTCTCCTGCTAAAAATGCTCCTACATTTGCAACTAAAACTGGTGCTGCAACTGCATAAAAAATATTTATTATAGCACTTGGATGAACACCAAAAAACCATAGTATATTAGCAAAAGTAAATATTAGTACTATAGACAATGGAGTTACACCTACATTAGTAATTGGATTTGTAATTACAGTATTTACAAAATCCATGGCATTTCCATATGGGGTAAATATAAATATTGCTTTAACTACAAATGCTAGTACAAAAATAATCATAGCAACAAAAGTTGGACTCAATGAATCAGTTACCATTGGTGGTACTGAATCTGGAAGCTTGATTTTTATATTTTTCTTCATTAAGTAGCTATATAGTCGTGTAACACATATTGCAACAATCATTGCAACAAAAATTCCTTCACTTCCAATAGATGAAGTTTTAAGGAATGCTGCATACTCCCCTGGAGCTAATTCTATTTGACTTTGTGGTGCTAAAACTAAGAAAAAAGCTAAACTTAAAATTAAAGCAGTAATAGGATTTTCATCCTCAATTTTAGCCGTTTCATATGCTATTGTACATACAATATAGATAGCATATAATCCATTAGTAATATTAAGTAAATCTTGGATTACTTGCGTTAACCCTAAGTTTTCTAATAATGTTTGCCATGGACCTATTGGCAAATTTCCTACAATAGCTATAAAAGCAACACCTAATGATACTGGTAATACTGACATCATACCATTAGTCAATGCCTGAACAACCTTATTTTCTGACATCTTTTGGGCAATAGGCCCAACAAACTTTTCTAGAAATATTTGAAATTTTGAAAACATAATAATTCCCTCCTTTATTTGATTAAATTATAAACCTTAAAGCCGCTTTAATGTAAAGCATTTCTTTTGAATTTTTTATATCTAATTTTTATTAACTCAATTGACTATATAAAGTATAAAAGTTAAAATAATCTATGGTGATAAAAATGAGTAAAACATGTACTATTGATAAAATTTCAAAACTTTTTAGTATTCCAAAATCAACATTAAGATACTGGGAAAGTGAAGGCTTAATATCTTCTATAAGAAATGATGAAAACGATTATCGTGAATATAGTACAGATAATTTACTTGAAATTTGTGATATAAAGTTCTATAGAAGCTTAAATTTACCTATAAGAAGATTAAAAAATATATTGCAGATGGGCATTGATGATAACGAAGATTTATTAAAAGAATCGCAAACTGAAATTCAAAATAAAATAGAAGATTTAAATAAAACTTTAAATAAAATAAATTATTCTTTAGAAAAAATTCAACTATTTAGGGAATTGCAAGAAAGGCCTTATTCAATTTCCACTCCAAAATTTAATAAAATAGTACACTTACGTTTAAGTGAAACAGAAAACGTACTTGAGTACATTCAAAATCAACATGTTTTGTCCTTTGTAACAGACTTTACCAAGTGTAGTATAAATTATTATGGTACGATTTCAGTAAATAGTCCTGATACCTCTAAAAAAGCTCTATGGGAAAATGATAATACTCCACATACTTACATAACCTGTCTTTTACCAGTTAAAGATGATATTATTGATAAATTAACTCTAGATAAGCATCTTGATTATATTCATTCAATTAATTCTAAACCTGGAATAATTTTAGCTCAATACTTAGCTTCTGATTACCCTTATGATTATTTTCAGGCTTGGATTGAGATTATTTGATTTATATTATAGTAGTGTAGGTACTTTTGTTTAAAACAAAGTACCTACATTACTAAAATATAGTGGCGAAAGGACTACCCTTTTGCCACTGTATTATTTCTATATATCTTACAATAATATTCACAGCATAAAAAGCTAAGACTTATAATTAAGTCTTAGCTTTATAACATATTCTAAATTTATAGTGCTATTTTTCACTTTTCCCTTTTTCTACATAGCTCATATCATTTACAGATTCAACTGTGTATTTACCATCTTGATAAACAACTTTACATACACTAGCATTTTTTAATCCTGAAATAAGCTCCTCTGTACTTCCTGGTGCTATTTGCTCTAAGAAACTCATTATTGTAATACCATGTGATACAATTAATACCTTTCCTCCACCATTATCCTCTGTTTCCTTTGCAATTTTATCCATTGCAGGTTTTACTCTATTTGCAAGTTCTTCAGAACTCTCAGCCATATCATTTTCTGGCATTTTTGCATTCATATCTAAATTTCTTGGCATATCGAAAGTATCCATAAATTCCTCAAAAGTCATATTGTTAGCTTTTGCTACTTCTGCCCATGCAGTTTCAGTTTTTTCCCCTTCATAAATTCCAAAGGATACTTCTCTTAAATCTTTACTTTGATTTACTTTTAAATCTGGCTGTCCACTTTTATCTAAGACTATATTAGCAGTTTCTATAGCACGTCCACTATCACTAGAATAAGCAGCATCGAATTTAATTCCTTCTGCATCAAGTCCTTTTCCTAGGTATTCAGCTACTTCGATACCGGCTTCTGTAAGTGGAGCATCACACCATCCTTGCATTCTATCTGTTGTATTTAACATAGTTTTACCATGTCTTGTTAAATAAATTTCAACTGGTTTTGTTCCTTTAGTTTCTTTAGCTTTATTTTGGGCACATCCTACTGGTATAAATGATAATATTCCTACTAAGCATAATGATAAAATTCTTTTTTTCATATAAATTTCCTCCTTTAAATTTTTATAAATTTACTTTAACATTATAAACCTTAAAGCGGCTTTAATGTAAAGCATTTCATAAAGATTTTTTAAGGAACTTTAATAGACCTTTTAAATCTTTCTTTTATAGAATTACTGAAATTACTTTTTTATCTTTTACACTTAATAATTTATAAACTGTAATCCTTGTTTCAGTATTCCTTTCTAACTCTTTATTTTTTTAATTAACCTATTAATCTTTAATTCTTCAGCAATTTCTTTAAGCCTATATTCAACTATTTTTATTTTTCTTATCATAAAAAATCACCCTATTAAGAATATTATATATCTACTTAATAGGGTGGTTTTGGATTTAAAGTTTCTGTTTTCTATTTATAAGTTAATTTAATATCTTTATAAAAATATTCTAACTATAAGATTTTTTAACTGCCTTTAATAATACTTTTGGATCCTTCTTGTAAGGAGTTACTGGAATAACATTCTTATCCTTCACATTTAATAATGTGTAAACTGCAATTCTAGCTGCACGTACTGAGTACTCTTCAGTAAATACCATGTCTTCTGGTATTTCAACAAATTGACTTATCATTGCAAAGTTAGTTGACCCTTGTGGAACTACTTCTGGTCTATCAGCCATTTTACGTGGTTGGAATTGAGCATCAATATATGGCATCATACATGGGATTACATTTACTACTGTATCCATAATTTCATCTATTTGCTCTTCGAAATGTAGGTGATGTAAAAGTTCAATTAATAATTCTTCACCAGTACATTCTCTCATTGGTTTCTTTACATAGTCTCCAATTTTATCTGTATAAAGTCCATATCCCCAGAATATAGTTGTATCCATTGGCTGATTTTTAAAGTGAGGTTGAGCTGCAACAACTATACTCATTAACCAATTCGAATCCTTAAATGTCATTAAAGCTCCACTTCCTGGTATATTTCCTGAGAATTGTTCTATAAGTTTTAATAATTTATTTCCCTTACATGTTACAGTAAAACTTTCCCAATTCGTTTCATCTGGATGCCCAAAAAATGGTTCTGGATTTCCAAGACCTGGTTTCTTTTTAGCAACCTTTGACCAAAGCTCCCCTGATATTGGCTTGTCCGGATTATACTCAGGCGCAGTATTAATATCTCCTAGTGTTGCACTATCTGTCATGCAAGCATTAGTCATAATACATATATCTCCATCTTTAAGTTCAATTACTTTTTCTCTCTCTTCATCTTCTATATGAATAGCTGTTACTGTTATTCCCTCACCTTGTTTAAAATCTAAATCAGTTACTGTTTCATTTATGCTGAAATCAACACCAAATCCATCTAAATATGCTTTTAATGGAACTATAACTGATTCGTATTGATTATATTGAGTACGAGTAACACCTTCTAATGTTTCTATACGTGAGAATTCAAATATCATACGTTCCATATAACGTTTGAATTCAAATAAACTAGACCATTTTTGGAAAGCAAATGTAGTTTGCCACATATACCAGAAGTTTGTTGTAAAGAAATGTGGTGTATCTTTAAACCAATCTTCAATTGTTAAATCATCTAATTTTTCTTCTTTAGTAATCATTAATTTACCAAGTGCTATACGATCAGCATTATTAAATCCCATACCTTCTACATCTTGTATAACACCAAATTTATCAATTAAACGAGCTTGTGCATGTGTTGGATGTAAATGATCAAAATTTAGTATTTCTTCAGTAACACTCATGCCAGGCATATCTAATGATGGAACACTTCTAAGTAATTCCCAAAAGTTCTCATATGTTTCTTCATTTAACATTCTACCACCACGGCATACAAAACCATTTACAGGATCACCTGCACCATCATTACTTCCACCTAAAATATGCATACCCTCAATAATATGAATATTTTCGCCTTTAAAATTACAATCTCTAACTAAGTATGCAGCTCCTGCTAATGATGCTAATCCTCCACCAACAAAGTATACTTGTCTTTCCTTATTATCATCAAAATTTTCTGTAAAAGTTACAAATGCTGATTTTTTTCCTTCATTATTTTTTAATTTTTTAGCTGCTACTGTAGCTACTGCAGCTGCCCCTGCAATTGCACCTACTGCTAATAGAGGATTTATGTTAGTTTTTTTTGTTTTTTTACTCATAAAATGATCCCTCAACTTTCCTTCTAGATTATTTGTCTTTCTAATTAACATTATAGTTTGCCTACTTTAAAATGTATTTAGACAATATTTATTATTTGTCTAAATTTCTTTAAACTTAATAATTTGTACATATTATAAAAAGTATAATCATATATGTCCAAATACAAACTAAAGGTAAGGAAAGTATAAAATAAATCTACTTTTCTACATTAAATTATTAAAAACCTTATATAATCACATTTTCAAACTTTTATACTTTCCTCCACATAAAAAAAGTGTATAGCACTTTTTAAGTACTATACACTCAATTTAACTTTATTTGTTTTTAGAGATTGAATCTAAATATTTAACTGCACTAAGTGCTGCAATATTCCCTTCACCTGCTGACTTTATATATTGATATGGCTTACCTACGCAATCTCCCGCTGCAAAGCAGCCTGGTATATTAGTTCTCATAAGTCTATCAACAGCAATGTGATTATCTTCTATTTTTAAACCTGGTACTAATTGCCCTGGAGATATGGAATCTTTTAATATAAATACAGCATCAGTTTCTAACTCTGTATTATTTAAAATTAATCTATTAACCTTTAACTCTCCAGCAACTTCTTTAGGCTTATCTTCAATTATTTTTATATTGTTTTTTAATTTATAATTATTCTTATACATAGGAATATAATATAATTCGCCTGCTAATTCTGAAACATAGTTTGCTTCTTCTTCAGCCTCTTTGTTATGCCCTATTATTGTTACTACTTTTCCCTTATATAAAGGTGCATCGCAAGTTGCACAGTACCCTACACCTTTACCTAAGTACTTTTCTTCACCTTCAATAGGTCTTGTATATTCTATTCCCGTTGCTATAATAACTGATTTTGCTTCATAGGTTTTATCATTAGCCATTAAAGCAAAATACTCTCCCATTGCATAAATACTATTAATTCTTTCTTCTGTTATCTCAATATCCATAGCATTTAAATGTTCTTGAAAGATTTCTTTAATGCGTTCCCCAGTCATTCCATAAAAGCCTAAATAGTTATTAATTTTTGGGGCTTTAACTAGCTTATTAGTTAAATTACTATAACCAAAAATAATAAACTTTTTATTTCTTATTTTTGCATTTAAAGCTGCTGACAAACCAGCTGGACCACTGCCCACTATTGCAATATCATATCTTTCGCTCACTTTTCTACCTCTTTATAATTACAGATGCTTAATAACTGCAGCTTTTAAAGAGTCCTTTGGCATAAACCCAACCAAAGTGTCTACAGGAGCACCATTTTTAAATACCATTAAAGTTGGGATACTAGATATTTGATACTTATTTGCTAAATTAGGATTTTCATCCACATCCACTTTTACAAATTTAGCATTATTTACTTCATTAGCTACTTCTTCTAATACAGGAGCTATCATTTTACAAGGACCACACCAAGTTGCCCAAAAATCAACTAAAACAACTCCTTCATATTTTAATACCACTTCATTAAAATCTACTTCAGATATATGTTGAACCATATAAATTATCCTCCTATCATACCCATATGGGGTATTATTCCAATTAATTTTACACAATTTATCATTTTTAGTCAATAGGTTATAGGGGTGCTTTTACCCTTTTATTTTTCCCAAATTAATATATTTTATTATTTTTTTAAATGTGCAAATTGAGATTCGTAAAGTTCTTTATAAATACCACCTTTTTCAAGAAGTATTTCATGACTTCCCTTTTCTTCAATTCCCTGATCTGTCAACACTAAAATTTCATCTGCATTTTTAATTGTAGATAATCTATGTGCCACTACTATAGTAGTTCTTCCATTGCAAAGCTCTTCTAAAGATTTTTGTATCATATATTCTGTTGTATTATCTAATGCAGATGTAGCTTCATCTAATATTAAAATAGGTGGATTTTTTAAGAATACTCTTGCTATTGATATTCTTTGCTTTTGTCCTCCTGATAATTTAACGCCTCTTTCTCCTATATAAGTATCATATTCTTCTGGCAAATTCATAATAAATTCATGTATATTTGCTCTTTTAGCTGCTATTATAATTTCTTCATCAGTTGCATCATGTTTTCCATATAATATATTATCTTTTATTGTACCTGTGAATAAAAATACATCTTGTTGAACTATTCCTATATTTTTTCTTAAAGACTCTAAAGTAGTATCATAAATACTTAATCCATCTATAGAAATATTTCCTTCTGTTACATCATAAAATCTAGGAATTAAATTACAAAACGTTGTTTTTCCACCACCTGATGGCCCAACTAAAGCTAACATCTTGCCCTTTTCTATTTCTAAATCTATGCCTTCTAAAATATTCTTTTCATCATAACTAAAATGTACATTTTCAAATTTTATACTTCCCTTAACATCCTTAAGTTCTAAACTTCCATCCTTTTCAACATTCTCATTTACTACTGATACAAATCTTTTAAAACCAGTCATTCCATTTTGATATTGTTCCATAAAATTAACTAGCTTTTTAATTGGTTGAGTAAATAATTTTATATATAAAAGATATGCAAAGAAATCTCCTAAGTTTATAATATTAAAGTATGTAAATATACCACCTGCTATTAATACCACATAATCTAGTATGTCTATTCCAAAACCTACTCCTGCAAAATATTCTGCCATAACCTTATATGCTCTTGCTCTAGCATTTTTAAATCTGTTGTTTCCATTTTGGAACTTATCAATTTCATGGTCATGTGATACAAAAGCCTTTGTTATCCTTATTCCTGAAAGAGAGTTTTCTAAATTAGCATTTACTGATGATGTTTCTACCCTGGTCTCCATAAAAGCACTTAGCATTTTATTTTTTTGCTTCCATGTAAATAAAACTATAAATGGTATAAATGCAAATATTATAAGTGTTAATGGTATATTTATTGTACATAATACTGTAAATGATCCAATTAACATTACAAGAGAAATAAATAAATCCTCTGGACCATGATGAGCAAGCTCTGACACTTCCATAAGATCATTTATCATCTTACTCATTAAATCTCCTGTTTTGTTATTATCAAAATAAGTATTAGGTAATTTTTGAAGATGTAAAAACATATCCTTCCTCATATCACCTTGCATATGTACACCCATAACATGTCCATAATATTGCATAAAGTATCCACAAGCTGCTTTTATTATATATATAACTAATAAAGTAACACCAAAAATAACTAGCATTCTTATATTTCTATTTGGAATACTATCATTTACTAAAGTTCTTGTCATCATAGGATAAACAAGATCACATGCTGCTGCTATAAGTGCTGCAAACATATCTAAGAAAAATAACTTTTTATATGGTTTATAATAACTAATAAATCTTTTTACCATAAATACCTCCTTTTATTGCTATGTATTATTTATATAATAGCCTTATTGATAATAATTTTCAAGTAATCTTTAAATTTTTGAAATTATCTGTCTATTACTAAATGTATTATGCTTAAGAGATTTATCATTTATAGTTTTATTATTTATATTATCTATATATATCAACTATTAATCCTTGAATCTCATCTATTGATGCTGCCATGTTTAAGTTATCTACTTCTCCAGTTAAAAAAGATTTAGTTAAATCTTCAAGCTTTGCATCTATTGTATCTACTGTTATAAAATATTGAGTTTGCCAAAAGCTAATATCTTTTTTAGTATCATACATAAATCTTAAAATGGACTCTAGATATTCTTTTATCAACTTTTTATATGCTATGACATCCCCATATGTTTTAGTAATTACTAATCTATTACCTTTTTTATGTATTTCTTCAATCATTTGCTTTAATTGCTCTTCTGACTTTCTTTCCCTAGCTTGATTAAAACTTTGTGAAAAATCTTTTTTTTCTGCAACTACTCTTCTATCTTGTTTAATAGGACTTTTTCTATTTACTCTACTTATTTCCATATTCTTCACCCTTTCTCTATAGAATATTATATCATTAACAACTAGTTTTTTTCTCACTTTTTTTTCCATGTATTAATATTAATTAAAATAATTATGCTATACTTATATAAGGAATTTAATTTTACAAATTTTAGAAGGTTTGGAGGTATTTAAATGTGGTTTAATAAAAGTTCTGAAGAAATAGTAAAAGAATTATCATCTAATCTGATTAATGGTCTTTCTTCAGAAGAAGTAAAAACAAGATTAGAAAAAAATGGTCCAAACAAACTCCAAGGAAAAAAGAAAAAGTCTACTTTTCAACTTTTTCTGGCTCAAATTAATGATGTTATGATTTATATTTTATTCATTGCAGCAATAATTTCTACTATAGTAGGAGAAGTTAGTGATGCAATAATAATACTAATCGTAATATTCATTAATGCTATAATTGGAGTTATTCAGGAATCCAAAGCAGAAAAAGCCTTAGAAGCTCTTAAAAATATGTCTACCCCTAAGGCTTTAGTAAAAAGAAATGGTGAAGTTATAGAAATCCCATCAGAAGAGGTTGTTGTTGGAGATATAGCTATAATAGATGCAGGAAGATATATCCCTGCTGACTTAAGATTAATAGAGTCTGCAAATTTGAAAATTGAGGAATCTGCCTTTACAGGAGAATCTGTTCCTTCTGAAAAAAATTCTCAAGTTATAAAAGAAGAGAAAGATGTTCCAATTGGTGATCAGCATAATATGGCATTTATGTCTACTCTCGCTACTTATGGTAGAGGAACGGGCATAGTTGTAGCTACAGGTATGGATACTCAAATTGGTAAAATAGCTAAAATGTTAGATAACGAAGATGAAAATGTAACTCCTCTTCAAAAAAAATTAGCTCAACTTGGTAAAAATTTAGGATTTTTAGCTGTTGGTATCTCAATAATTATGTTTATAGTTTCTATGTTTCAAGGCAGAGATTTTATTGAAATGTTCATGACTTCTATTAGCTTAGCAGTTGCCGCTATTCCTGAGGGATTACCTGCAATAGTAGCTATCGTTCTTGCTCTTGGAGTTCAAAGAATGATAAAAGAAAATGCTATAATTAGAAAGCTTCCATCAGTCGAAACATTAGGTTCTGTAACTATTATTTGTTCTGATAAAACTGGTACTCTTACTATAAACAAAATGACTGTTAAAAAATATTACGTTAACTATGAAATTATAAACTTAGATGATATCGACATTAATAATAATGAAAGTAAACTTTTAGTTGATGGTATGGTTTTATGTAATGACTCCACTTCAAAAGATGGAGTTCAAACAGGTGATCCTACAGAAGTTGCGTTAATTGATGTTGGAAATAAAGTTAATATATTTAAAGATGAGCTAAACAATATCCACAAGAGAGTCAATGAAATTCCATTTGATTCTGATAGGAAACTTATGACCACTGTAAATACTTATGATAAAGGCTTTAATGTTTTCACCAAAGGAGCCATAGATAGCATTTTAAAAATATCAAATAAAATATTATTAAATGGAGAAATTAAAGAGTTTACAAAAGAAGAAAAAGATAAAATTCTTAAGGCTTCAAATTCAATGTCTGATGATGCATTAAGAGTTTTAGCTTTAGGATATAAAACTATAGAAAATGAACATGTTGCAATAGATGATCTAGAGAAGGACTTAATTTTTGTAGGTCTTATGGGAATGATAGACCCTCCAAGAGAAGAAGTTAAGGGATCTATTCAAGTTAGTAAAAATGCTGGAATTAGAACTATAATGATAACTGGTGATCATAAAAATACTGCTGTTGCTATTGCTAAGGAGCTTGGAATAGCTAATGATATTTCAGAAGCTATGTCAGGTAGTGAAATAGATACTTATTCAGATGAAGAATTCACTAAGATAGTTAATAACTATAAAGTTTTTGCACGTGTATCACCTGAGCATAAAGTTAAAATTGTAAAAGCATTTAAAGCTCATGGAAACATTGTTTCTATGACTGGAGATGGCGTTAACGATGCTCCATCATTAAAAAGTGCTGATATAGGAGTTGCAATGGGCATTACAGGAACCGATGTTGCAAAAGGTGCTGCTGATATGGTTTTAACAGATGATAACTTTACCACAATAGTAAAAGCTGTAGAAGAAGGAAGAAATATCTTTAATAATATAAAGAAGTCTATTTTATTCTTGCTAAGTTGTAACTTAGGTGAAGTAGTTGCTTTATTCTTTGCTATACTACTTAATTGGGAATCACCACTTTTACCAATACACATTCTTTGGGTTAATTTAATTACTGATAGTTTCCCTGCCCTTTCACTAGGAGTAGACCCTGGAGATAAGGGAGTTATGGATATTCCACCGAGAAACGAAAAAGAAAGCTTATTTTCAGGAAGAATGGGTAAATTGCTAATTATAAATGGAGTTTTAATAGGGGCAACAACGCTATTTGCTTTTGTATTAGGTGAATACCTATATCCTGATTCTTTAAGACATGCACAGACTATGGCGTTTGTTGTACTTAGTGTTTCTCAATTATTTTATTCCTTCTCTGTAAGAAATGAATCTAAGTCATTATTCCAAGTTGGAGTGTTTAAAAATAAATGGTTAGTAGCCTCCTTATTATTCGGTATCTTATTACAATTTACAATAATTACAGTGCCATTTACAGCTAATATCTTTAAAGTATACTCCTTAGACTTTAAAGATTGGGGAATTGTAATATTAATATCTTTAATTCCATTTGTGATAAATGAAGTAGTAAAAATCTTTTTTAGAATGAATGATAAAAAAATTCATAGATAATTATTAATAATGAATGCTTAACTATAAAATTAAAATAGGGTCATCTTCTTTAGATGTACCCTATTTTAATTTATCATGAAAAATTTCATACTAATTTTAAACTTAATTTCTATCTATAATTATTAATTATAATCTTAATTCTAAAAAATGTTTCCTTCACTTAAAATACCATCTTTCATTGAATATATTTTATCCGCGACCTTCTCTGCAAATGCCATATCGTGAGTTATTATAAGCATACTCATTCCATCTTTAGCAAGTCCTCTTATTAAATTAGCAACTTCTCCTGTTAATCCTGGGTCTAAAGCTGATGTAGGTTCATCAAAACACATTAACTTAGGATTTAGTGCTAAGGCCCTTCCTATTGCTACTCTTTGTTTTTGACCTCCTGATAATTCATAAGGATAATTATTTAATTTATCACTTAATCCTAAAAATTCTAAAATTTTTGAAGCATTTCTATTTGCCGTTCCTTCTGATTGTCCTAAAACTCTTTTAGGAGCTTCAATTAAGTTTTCTATAACACTCATATGTGGAAATAAATTAAAATTTTGAAATACTAGTCCTATTTCTCTTCTTGCTTCATTAAATTCTACCTTCTCTTTATAATTTCCATCTTTACATAAAAATTTATTATCAATTTCTATTGTACCCTCGTCACAAAACTCTAAGCCATTTATACATCTTAGTAATGTAGTTTTTCCCTCTCCTGAAGATCCAACTATAACTACTACTTCACCACTTTTAATTTCTAAATCTACACCTTTTAAAACTTCTGTTTTCCCAAAAGTTTTTTTCAAGCTCTGAATTTTAAGCATAAAAACACCTCCTATTATATATTCTTCTTACTGATAGTAATTAAATTTTCTTTCTATAGCTTCTAATGTTTTAGTTAAGAAACCATTAAATATTAGATAAACAATTCCTACAACTACAAAAGGCATTATGGAAGATAATCTATTAGATGCTATCTTAGCAACTTTTAAAAGCTCGTCCAACCCAACTACATATACTAATGCTGTATCTTTTACTAAAGTAACAACTTCATTTGCTACAGGAGGAAATATTCTTTTTAATGCTTGAGGCATTATTATTCTAAAAAAAGTATCTTTTTTACTTAATCCTAGTACTTCAGCACCTTCGAATTGCCCCTTATCTATAGAAAGTATTCCTGCTCTAAATATTTCACCAAAATAAGCACCATAATTTAAAACCATTGCCAAAATTGCTGCTGGGAATCTTGGAATACTTATATTTAATAAAGGTAATCCAAAGAATATAAATAAAATTTGTAGTAATAGAGGTGTTCCTCTTAATATTAATACATATGCTCCTGTTATTGATTTTAAAATCTTTATTCTAGAAATTCTACCTAGAGCTATTATTACTCCTAGTGGAATAGATAGTATAAGAGTCATTATAAATATTTCTATAGTAACTTTAAACCCTTCTAATACTTGTGGCATAAGAGCTATGACTTCATTTAATAAATTCAAAATAAGCACCTCTTTCTTAATTAATGTCTTTAATCTTAGGCTCTGTTAGACATCTTTGTTGATATGATGATTCCGTAATTACATATGAGCAAGTTTTTAGAATTTTATTTTAAATATTATTTAGCTATTATATCTTCTCCAAACCACTTTTTAGATATTTCCCCTGCTTTGCCTTCCTTAATTATTTCATCTAAAGCTTTATTAAATGCTTCTACTAACTCTTTATCATCTTTTCTCATACCAACTGCATAAGTTTCTTTTCCAAAATCATCATTTAATATTTTATATTTTTCAGCTCCTCTTTGATTTATATAGTATTTAATTAAAATTTCATCTGCTACAACAGCATCTAATCTACCTGCTTCTAAATCCATTAAGGCTTCATTATTAGTTTCAAATGTAACTACCTTGCTATCTTTAAAACTTTTAACTATATCTTTATCTGCCTCTATTGCATCAACAGCACTTGATTGATTTTGTGCACCTACTGTTGCACCCTTTAAATCTGCTTTTGAGTTAATCTTTGAATTAGCTAATGTTATAATAACCTGTCTGTTATTTAAATATACTTTTGAAAATTCAACATTTTCTTTTCTTTCTTCTGTTACACTATATCCATTCCATATAAAATCTATATTTCCGTTATTAAGTTCAGTTTCTTTCATGCTCCAATCTATAGGTTGGAATTTTATTGTTTTACCTAATTTTTCTCCAACTTCTTTTGCTAGTTCTATATCAAAACCTGTGTATTCTCCATTTTCATCTTTAAATCCCATTGGAACAAAAGTATCATCAAACCCCAAAATTAATTCATCTTTATCTATAGAATTTTTCATTTTTTTTCCTTCACATGAAATTAATCCAAATGCCATTAATACAACTAAAGAACTTGATAATATTTTTTTTAATAAACTCATTATTAAATCCCCCTTTAATATTTATATCCGAATCCGCTTCCTTATATTAATACTTTATCATAATAAAGTGTTAAAGTCAATGATAAAATACGATAATTATATAAATTATTTATCGTATTTTATCTTATAATAGTTTTTTTATAAATATGTCCTTTATGAAACTACTTATTCTTTTTTTCTTTATTTTTTATAAAGTACATAATTGTTGAAGCAGTAAAGAATATAATTATTAGGACTATAATTCCAAGTAAGCCCCTTCCAGCAGTATCTAATTTTTTTACTTTTTCATATACTGGCTTCTCTTCATCCTTCTTAAATTTAAATGTTCTTAAATCTCCGTACTCATCTATTATTGCTGAGTCTCCTATTAGCTTATCTATTTTACTAGAGTCACCTAAATAAGCTAAGGAATCTAATAACACATCTTTATTAGGAGATGTTACTACTAGCATTGCCTTTTGATTATTATAAGGTGATGAATCTAATTGAAAAGATGCTATTTTAGATTTAAATGGTTCTGTTAAATATAATTTCTCATTTCTAATAAAAAATTTATAATTATCTTCATATTTAAACCATAGTTTTTCATTTAAATCCTTAACTAGCTTATTTGAATCTGGAGTTCCATAAACTATTAAATTTTTATTTTTTTCTCTTCCATTTAAAGCAGAATATCTTGAAACTTCAAAAATTCCATTGTTATATCTTATGTCCTTACCTATTAAAGCAAAAACTCTACCTACAGCTATAAGTTCATTAGAGCTTAAGTTATCAGGAACTGAAAAAAGCAGTTCATTAAATTTACCATCTATTATAAAAGGTGAAGGATACTTATTAAAGAAATATCCTGTTAAATCTTTAGTTTCTAAATTAATATATGAGCTTCCATTTACTAATGCCCATGGCATTTCTTCTTGCCTTATTTCACAGTAAGATCCAATAGTTTCTAAATCAAAGGCTATCTTTACTTCTATATAATTGCTATTAATAACATCTGTAGGTATTTGAACTTCTAATTCATCTGAAGCTACATTTTCCTTTTCTAACTTTTTACTACCTATTGGTATATCATTTATATAAATGGTAACTAAAGAACGATTAAAATCTAGGTTTTCTGAATATCTAAAATTTAATTTTATTTTTGCTCCACTTGCAATAGCTTTATTTTTAGGTAAAAAATATGAAATTGTTCCTGTCCTTCTAAAAGGTCCTTTAAATTGTATATGAGTAAATCCTAAACTTTCAAAGGTTATCCTATTTTCTAGATCTTTTACTTGTGTTTCTTCTTTAATACTATCATCTATAATAAATGTATCACTACTTATTTGAGTAGTAATTTCTTTGTTCATTAAAAATTTTATAGCCTTTAAATAATAATCTTCTTTATCTGATATTATTAACATTAATTTTGAGTTTTCAGCATTTCCTTTGTAAGGAGAATCCCCTAATTTTATTAATGCTGAATTTGATAGGTCTATATTATTAATATTTTTAAATAGATTATTTATTTCAGTTGGAAGTGATCCCTTACTCCCAATAAAAATAATATTATTTTCATTATTTTGTTTTTTTAGATCTGAATACTTTAATAATTCTCCTTTGTAAAGATTACTTTTATCTTCTTTTCCTAAATAAGTTGAAATTAACAAAGCTTTTTCTAAATGATTATCACTATAATCATCTGGTATAACTATTTGAGTTATTTGCGAATCATTTTGGTTTGATTTTAAAAATGGATATGGGAAATTCATTATACTATTATCTACAAGTTTTTCCTTATAAGCTATATTTATTTGAGATTGCTTTTTTATTACTAACCAATTAGCATTATTAATATCATCAGTACATGGTTTATCTGTTATTCTAGAATATCCGTCAATTTTAAATTCATTAATTCCTTCCTTTAAGTTGTCTTTCGGAATATTAACTCTTAAACTTTGAATTTCTTCATTTGGATTATATACTATTTTGTAAGAATAAAATGGTACTCCATTTATATTAAAAGTTATATATGAATCCTTAGTTAAATCTACTAATTGATTTATGGATAAATTAATTTCTGCTTCTATCTTTTCTACGCTCCACCATTTTTCTATATTAAAATAAATGCTATGACTTGTAAAAACTCCTTTAAATATAAAATCATTATTGATAGTTTCTTTCTTTATATATGATTTTTTTCCTACATTATAGTTCTTAGGTGCTGCAAAAGTTATTAAATTAAAAATCGATACTAACAAAAAGGATAATATTAGTATATGTATTGCCTTTCTCAAACTAACCCTATAGCTTTTCATTTGTTTTCCTCCTTTAAAACCTCTCTGTTTTATACCACTTAGCTTCTCTTTTAAATATCACATCTTTTAAGTAATTATAAAACCCCAGGGCTGCTACTATTCCCCATAACTTACAATAAGTAAAATACATAAGCATTACTACAAAAGTATTTTTTATAGTTAATTGTCCTTTTTCTGTTGATATGGCAACCAATATAGATAAAACAAATACTGAATAAGCCATTATCCAAAGAATTGTATTATAACCTAGTATATTTATATGAACCAATCCAATAGCACCTAGTACAAATATTGCATCTGACACAATAGTTGCAGATAAAAAGAAAAAATAAATAAGAATATAATAAAATATATCAAATCTAGTGGCTCCTGCTGTTTTATCAAATAAATACTTAAAATTTTTAATTACCACATAAGTATTTCCCTTAGCCCATCTTGATCTTTGCTTAAACCAAACATTTAATGTTTGTGGTTCCTGTTCCCATGTTACTGCTAATGGCATAAATTTTATTTTATATCCCATCCTATATATTCTAAAGCTGAGCTCTGTATCCTCAGTTATTGCCTTTGTATCCCATCCATTTATTTCTTCTAATATACTTCTTCTTATTACAAAATTTGTTCCTGGTATAGTACATAACTTAAACAGTTTCCACCTACCTGCTTGTGCCATCCATTGAAATGTTAAGGTTTCTATATTAATAAAGCTTGTAAGTATATTTACATTTTTATTTCTACATCTAAATTTACCTATAACTGCTCCAAGATTATCACCCTTTATTAGTGTCTGAATCAAATATTTTAAAGCTTCTTTTTCTGGAGTGTTATCAGCATCATACACTGCTAATATTTCTCCTTTACTTTTTGAAAATCCAATATTTAATGCCGTTGACTTCCCTTTACCACCAGTATTTTTATCAGTATTAATAATTATGAAATTTCTATCACTATATTCTTTTTTTACTCTATCTAATATTTCTGCTGAATTATCACTTGAATTATCATTTATTATTATTACTTCATACCTATTCTTTGGATAATCAATCTCTAATAAAGATCTTGCAGTCTTTTCTATTACTTTTCCTTCATTATGCGCAGGAACTAGTACTGAAACAAATGGGTATTCATCTAAACTTTCATCTAGCCTTGTATTCATAATATCTAAATAATAAAAGTATCCTCCTATAACAAGAATCACATTAATTAAAATTATTAACCAAATAACTATAAGAGAATATAAAATTACATAATCAAATATCTTCATACCTATACTCCCTATTTTAAAAATTTCTTTCTATCCAAGTTCCTATTTCTAATTACTATAATTATAAATATAAAACTAGCTAATATAGTTAATAAAATAATCCACTTATTTGCATAGAATAAATTTATCCTATTATTTTCTATAGGTTTATTTTCTATCTTATTGCCCACCATATTTTCAAACTCTTCTATTGATATAAATTTTTGTGGAGTTACATTAGAATTATTTAAACTAATACTACCGTTATGTCTCTCT
This sequence comes from Clostridium sp. MB05, assembly GCF_046581255.1. Lineage (NCBI taxonomy): Bacteria > Bacillati > Bacillota > Clostridia > Eubacteriales > Clostridiaceae > Clostridium > Clostridium sp. MB05. Next base: position 3,374,103 of record NZ_CP174370.1, read on the forward strand.
AAAATATCATCTCCTAAATGGATATATGTATTTACATATTTAAAATTATCAAAGTAAACTTCTTTATTATCTAACATTTGTACATTATTTTTAAATTCTCCTATATCCATATCTCCTTTTAAAGTAATTGCTTTATTATTAAAGTAACTATTCTTATAGTAAAAATCTTCTATAGGTATTTTTTCTATAATGTTATCTATATTCCTCAAGCTATCTACATCTATTTTTTTTATTTCTTTCTTAGTGTCTAAAAATATAGTATTGGAAGTGTTTAAATATTTGTATGCTTCATTATAATATAGCAAGTCCTCTGGTACATATATTGCACTTGGATATACTAAATAATCTAAGAAATTTTTATTAGCCTTTGTCATTTTGCCTAATATATCATCTATACCTGCATTGACACTATCCTTTTGATATATATATGGAAAATGTAATATTATTGCTCCACCCTTCGCTTGAGCATATCGTAAAACTTCTGCATATCTTCTCATTGCATTTGAATTTGTATTATTAAATACAGGCATAGCAGACATTATAAAAGGATAACCCTTATCATATAAATAATCTATTTTCTCTACTAATAGATTTAAATCATCAAATGGATAAACCTCATCTAGCATTACGTATATTTTTTCATTTTCTTTAGCGCATATATAATCCCTAGTGAAAAATATATTAAATATTACTAAAAATATAATTAATATTTTTATATTATTTCTCTTATAAATCATATTCTAATTCCTTCTCAGCATTTTTTAATAACTCTAAAGGTTCATCTACTTCTCCATCATATGTATAAAAACCAACTTGAATTTCTATATTTACATTTTTCTTAAACTTGCTATTTTTCATTTCTATATTAGATATATTCTTTTTTAATCTCTTTTCTATTACTTTTGCTCCTTTATTATCAGAAATTAATATGTAAACAAATGTATTATCATTTAAAATATATTTTCTGTCTTCAACTCTTAAAGACTTACTTAACACTTCTGAGGATTTTACTAATATTTTATTGAAATAATTTTTCCCGACTATAGTTTTTAATCTATCACTATATTTAAATTTTACAATCATAATTGTAATAGGTATTCCATATCTCTTACTCATACTTATGTAAATTGGCATTTCATTATCAAAAGCCTTAATATTTCTATCTCCGGTAAGTGGATCTATCATTACAAGTTCTTCATTAAGGATCTCTAATTTCTTTACTTCATTTTGAAGTAATAATATATTTTTTGAAACTAGTGAAACAATCAAGGAAGTAATTGGAATTAATATAAGCCAAATGTATACAGTATTATTTATTGTGTATCCAATTGATATATTTTTGTATAGACTATAAGTTCCATATATGAAATCTATTGCTAATGTTAATACTAATGCTATAGTTACATTAAAGTAGTAGCTTACTAAGGCAATTATCATAAGAATTGTTAACATAATATAATTTTCAAAATCATCTTTAAAATTTATAAATGTAATTATTATAGAAAGTACTAAAAAATATGATATTAGTGCATTTATATAAAGATCTACTTTTTTTCTTTGACTTTCTTCTTTCACCACTAAGACCTCTCCTTTTTACCTTTATCTTTTAAGAAACTACTTATTGTAAATAAAAACATCAAATCAAAACTTAAGTTATAAAGGAACACATGCTTTGCTAAATCTGCATCCCCTGCACCTATTATAGATATAAATATTTGGGATAATCCTACTAGAAATACATATATTAAACTTTCTTCAAGAATTAAAATACTTCTATCATTATTCATCATAGAATCTCTATATCTTTTATATGCAAAGATTAAATATACTAATATATATACAACTGACATTATTAATCCTTTTGGTAGTATATTTTCCTTGAAGCTACTCCAAAGCACAAAGAGATTTGATTGCTTTCCAAAGGGCTTACCTTCTATTTTTTCATAGTTTCCCATAACCTTAGGTCTTATAGAGTAAGAGTTTTCAAAAGCTAAATCTGTCATCTTAGTTAATTTTTTAGGATTTTTTATATAGTATGTAAGTATGGTAAATACTGAATACTTGCTATAAAACTCATTCTTAAGCTTTTCATCATCAGGATTTATCATTGGAATTTTTTCAAAGAATATTTCATTTTGCAAAAGAGAATATTGATTATATATGCCAAATTCCTCTAAAATTTCTTCTGGGTTTGGCTCATTTAATAATACTCCTCTAGTCATAGCATGATATCTGTTTATATAATCAAAATCTCCTTGTATAGATTTATAAAAATATATAGAGCTTATTAAAAATACTGCCATTATTAATATTGAGACTGTTCTAATCTTTATATCTTTCTTAAAAAAATAAATTCTTACTAGCATTATTATTCCTAATAGCCCTATAGGAGCCAATTGTTGCTTTGATCCGAAAAACAAAAATGTAGATAGTCCAAATAATACTAGATTCACTACATTAAACTTATTAAATTTACACATATATAAAAGTAAGCTTGCACTATATAAAAAACAGCATATATTAACAGCCTCTCCATAAAAAGAGTTATAATAAGCTATATAAGCAGTATCTGAAAATATAATAGTAATTAAACCTACAATTATAAATTTATATATGTTATTTCCTACTTCTTCTACCAATACCTTAGTCATTAAATATATAGCTGTTGCTTGTATTATTACGTATATTAGCGCAAGTATTCTTATATCGAAAATATAATCTTTTGTTACTAATTTATCTATAAATAGTGCTAATTTAATAAATTGAGATTGTGTAGATATAAGAGTTATTTCTGCTTCATTATTATACTTATATATTCCATAATTTTTATTAAAATATCCAAAGAATATATCTTCATTATCCTTTGATAAATGATATAAATCATTTTGACTTATAATTCTGTAATAATCCCCGTTATCTGCCATACCTATTACAGGAGATAGGAATAAGGTGACTAAACTTATTAATAGAAATAGACCTACTGCTAGGATAGAGTAATTTATTCTATTTAGTATGTTTTTCATAAATATCATCCTTAATTTAATACTTTTATATTGTGCTTTCTTCAATAGTTATTATGTAATATCTCAACTAAAAAACCTTTTGTATCTATTTTTCTCTGAACCTTTAATTATATACAAAAAAAATGAGACTTACTTAAGCCTCATTTTAATTTCTTTCTTTATTTAACTATTTATTTTAGTTTAGTATTTATTTTAATCTAGTTCCCTCTTCTTCTTGAACTATTTTGCCACTTTTCATAAGTCCACCTAAAGCCATTTTAAAATAGTTTTTACTTGTATTAAATGTAGCTTTAATATCTTCTGGCTTTGACTTATCATTAAAAGGCATAAATCCACCATTCTTAGTCATATATTTAAGAATATCCTCTTGTATTTGATCTCTTTCACTTAACCTTGTTTTTCTTGGAGTTAATCCTATAACCCCATCCTCATATATTCTTTTAACTCTTAATTTCATTTCTGTTCCAGGATAAACATCTGTATAATATTCATTTGGAAGTATTAACCCTTTATATTTAGAGTCTATTGCTAAATAAATAGTTCCTGCTGGTGTCTTTGAATAAACCTGTGCTACAACTTCATCACCAACTTTAAACTCTTTTTCTTCTTCCATTGCATTTTGTAAGTATGCCTCTACATCTGTAGTTGCTGCTAATCTTCCTGTTTTATCTAAGTAAACATAAAATAAATACTTACTTCCTACTTGTAATTTAAATCTTTGCTCTTTTATAGGAACAAAAATATCTCTATCTAATCCAAAATCAACGAAAGCACCAAATTCTGTTTGAAATACTACCTTTAAATAGGCAACATCTCCAACTGTTACTAAAGGCTTTTTAAATGTTGCTATTGGTCTATCTTTTGAATCTCTATATACAAATACTTCTACCTTATCTCCTATTTGTATATTTTTATTTTCTGTAGCTGACTTAGGTAAAAGAACATCAATCTTATCTTCATCACCTAAGTAAAATCCGAATTCCTTTTCTCTCTTAACTTCTAAAACATTATATTGTCCTATATTAATCATTTTTCCTCCTAAATTTATAAGTATTTTTTGCTTAACTCTACATAGTTATTTGCTGACTTTTTTATACTTTCAATCTCTTCATCTGTTAATTTTCTTATAACCTTTGCAGGGCTTCCAAGAATAAGAACTCCTTCTTCAAACTCTTTACCTTGAGGTATCAAGGAACCTGCTCCTATTATAGTGTTTCTACTTATTTTTGCTCCATTTAATATTATTGATCCCATTCCAACTAAAACATTTTCTGAAATTGTACAACCATGAATTATAGCTCCATGACCTATGGTTACATTTTCTCCTATATTTGTTTCATAGTGAAAATCAACATGAACGACAGAATTCTCTTGTATATTAGTATTTTCTCCTACATATATTCTATTCATGTCTCCTCTTAATCTAGTTCCGAACCATATATTTGCATTTTTCTCAATGACAACTTCTCCTATTATATCAACACTCTCTGATATATAGCAAGTTTTATCTATTAAAGGTTTTCTATCATTAAAATCTTTTATCATTTTAAATTTTCTCCTCTCAGACCTAGCAAATTTACTTTATAAAGTTATTTTATCATTAGAGAATATTATTGTCATTATTTATAACTATTCAATACTATATATAGAATAAGTAATAATTTTTGAGGAGCTTATTTTGGGGAAAAAAAAACATACGAGTTTAAAAGCTTTTGATCAAGATAATTTAAAGTTTTATTATGGAATTCCACATTGTCATACTAGCTTTTCTACTGGAAGAGGCTCTCCTAGTGAAGCCTATGAGTATGGGTACAAGGCTGGATTAAATTTTATGTTTATAACAGATCATAATTCCTTCTTATCAGATGAAATATCTATTAAAGATGATAAATATTCTAAATTTCAAGGAACTAAAGTTTATGCTTCTAAGACTAAAAAGAAATATGATGAATTTTTACCTTTAGTTGGATTTGAATGTAAAACTTATCTTTATGGTGATTTAAATATAGTAAATTCTTCTACCTTTTTTACAGGAGTAGTTAAAGATTTAAATTTACTTACATTATGGATGTTAAACAATCCTGATGCTTTTATTGCTATTAATCATCCTCATAAAAATATTAAAGCTTTACCTTATAGTCCTATACTAAATAAATTAATAACTTCTATTGAAGTTGGTAATGGAAATCCTGCTAGTAAATATACAAGACATGAAAAATATTACTTTAGCCTTTTAGATGATGGCTGGAAATTAGGTGCTATAAATGGTCAAGATAATCATAAAATAAATTTTGGTGACTCTGAAAATTTAACTGTCTATATAGGTAATGAATTATCTTCATCAGAAATTATAGGTGCCTTTAGAGAAAGGAGAACTTACTCTACTGAGTCTAGGTATTTAAAACTTTATTTTACTATTAATGATTATTTTATGGGAGAAGAAATATCTATATCTTCTAATAAACTTAGATTTATGATTTTTACAGAGGATATCAAGTATAAGATAAAAGAAATTCAAATAATAACTAATAAAGGATATGTTATTAGAACTATAGAAAACATTAATTTAAGTAGTATTAAATATATGTATGAACATAAAAGAGAAAATAATGAGACATGGTATATAATTAAAATTATTGAAGAAAATGATAAAATCGGTTTTAGCTCACCAATATTCATAAATGATAGTACAGCAAATATGTCTCCATAAAAAAAGTGGACATATATAAGTTTACTTATTCCGTCGCCCCACTCCAAATCAACGCAAACTTAAAGTAAGAAAAGTATAAAATAAATATGGCATACAATATTATGTCTCCCATAAATTGTATGCCATATTTAACTTCAAATCTTCAAAATTATTTATCTTGATTTTGCATATGCTTTACTCTATTTGGTTTAGCCTTAGGTCTAATTTCTATTTTCTTTTCTTTTTTCTTTGGTCCACCTGTAGTTTGAATATCCATAAACCATAAAAAGAACCAAACTATTACTAAAGTAAGTAAAATATTTAACCACATATTAATATTGGTTGTCTTAATAAAAAACTGTAATGCAAATAAAACTAATGATATCGCTAAAGGAATCCATTTATTTATTCTCACTTTAGAAAATACATACTTCCTTCCTAAGGTAAATAGCACTATCATTAATCCAATAAGTACTGCAAAATATACTATGCTCAAAAATATGCCCACGGTATTACTCCTCCTTTAAAAGCTTATATTACTATATTAAAATAAATGTTATCTATTTTCAAGAGATATACGATTTAAATGTTTGCAATAAATTACACTAATCACTCTTAATAGTATATACTTTCTATATTCTGTTATTTATTATTGCTAAAATACTAATTTTTTTTATTTTATTTATTAAATTTATTATAAATCCCTTCTATTTTAATTAATTATTTGATAGAATATAAAAAGAAATTATAAAATGTTAATAAGAGGTGATTTTATGAGTTTAAATCCAGCCTATCAATTAGACGAATTAGATCTACAAATATTAGATTTACTAATAAAAGATTGCCGAACTCCTTACTTAGAAATAGCAAGAATTTGTCATGTAAGTGGCGGCACAATACATGTAAGAATGAAGAAAATGGAAGAGCTAGGAATAATAAAAGGAACTAGAATACTTTTAAATTTGCCTAAGTTAGGTTATGATGTATGTTGTTTTGTTGGAATATATGTAGACAAAACATCATCTTTTGATTCTGTTTTTGATGAGTTGTCTAGAATAAAGGAAGTTGTTGAACTACATCTAACAACAGGAAACTATTCAATTTTTGCTAAAGTAGTTTGTAGAAATATTTCTGATCTTCAAAACATATTGCTTAATAAAATAAATTCAATTGGTGGTATTCAAAGAACAGATACTATTATATCTCTAGAGCAACCTATTGATAGAAACATAACTATTTAAAATAAAATACATAAAAACATTTCTTTAGGTAAGACTATATATTGTAAACCTATTTCAAAAGGAGTGTTTTTTATGAAAGTTTTAGATTCAATAGCACTTATATTAGTTATAATTGGTGCTGTGAACTGGGGATTAATTGGATTTTTCCAATTTAATTTAGTTGACACACTATTTGGAACAATGACTGTTTTTAGCAGAATCATTTATTCTTTAGTAGGTATATCAGGAGTGTACTCTTTATCTTTCTTTGCTAAAGATAGATTTATGAGTTCTAATTAATTACTATAATATAGTGTATTTAGTTTAAATTAGAAGAGTGTGGAAAATTCCACACTCTTTTAATTTCTATAAATTATTAATATCTTCAAACATGTATTCTGAATCATTAATATACTTAACTAATTGTTTTAAAATAGAATCTTCATTATAATTATATATAACACGTCCATTTTTATCTAAATATATATCTATATCTTTTAATTCTATAGTTAAATGATAAAAGAAGCTTAATTCTTCATTATCTTTTTTGTTTTTTATTCTATCAATCATAGTGCTTGCTTTATCATCATCTACATAACTTAAAGGAGTTGGGATATACTTTGTAACTCCATTTGTTTTACTAGTAATTATTTTTTTGTTGTACACTTTTATAGAAGGCTCATAAATTATTTTAAAATACTCTTCAAATATTTTTTGTTGCTCAACATTAGTTCTATAGTGAGGTGTTTCCCAATAACTAATAGGAATATTAAGTTTATTTGCAATTTCCAGTGCGCTTTCTACTCGTGATCTTATTTCACTTTCTTTATTATAACCTTTATCTCCAAACTCGGATCCTGAAACACTATTACTATCTCCATATTGATGAGTATATCCATGTAAACCTATATTTCCTCCTCTATTTAATAAATAATCAAGAGTAAATACAAAATTTGAATTTATCATAGATTCATCTTGGGAAACGTCATTATATATATGATTTGTATTATTTACATACTTAGGAATCCATGCTACGCTAAAACTTGCATCTTCTTCATCCATATAATCTGCTACGGCTCTTACTTTTTCTAGAGCTGATTTAGTTATGTATAAATCTCCAGCAGTAAAATCTTCGAATCTAATAAATGCTTTTTTATTCTTTTTGTTCTTTTTATGTTTATTATCTTTATTATCTTTATTTTTAAAATTCTTTATTTCTTTTTTAGATATGTATATTGATTTATTGTTATAGTCCCAATAAGTATTAAGGTTTAACATCTCACATAAGTCAAAGAAAGATACATAATATTCGTTATTTTCTTTAAATAACGCTCCTCTTAATTTTGTAGTTACCTCATTTTCCGTATAAGTTTTTTCCTTTACATCTATATCTACTAAATTAGAAATTCTAATATTATCTGAATCTACTTCTTCACTTTGTCCAAAATAACGTAAAAACTCTGATAAAGGCATATAAGATCTATTATCTTTATATAATACCTTTTTATTAAATTCTATTTTATTATTTTCAGAGTAAAAAGATAAATCATATGGCAAATCTTTAACCCGCTCTTTATCGTTTTCATTTTCACTTTGTAAATTTAAGTTTTCTACAAATTTAGCTCCTATAGTCTCTGAATATTTAGCACTTAATTGATGTTTTTTAAATAGATTTAACCCTAAAATAAATATAATTACAATTAAAAAAATTAAATATACTTTTTTCATATATATCCTTTCCTCATAAAAACAATTTTACAAATCAATTACTAACAATTAATAATTTATTAAATATTTCTAATTAGGCCTTAATACATCAACTTATATTGTACAACTAAAAAGCCTACTTTGAAAGTAGACTTTCTAATTATTAATCTTAATTTATTCTAAATTTTTTTATAATATCAAATAACTCTATTGCAGCTTTCTTAGGTCCTTCTTTTTCTTGACCTTCTAATGCTAAACAAGTTTTTATTTGGCCAACTTTAACATTTCCTTTAAACATATTATCAAAGTACTTAGCTATTAGAATATCCATCTCCGCTTGTTTTTGTGCTGGTCCAAATGGATTTGCAAAATAACTTTCAACTAATCCCTTTTCAGAAGTTGTTCCTTTAGCCATTCTAGCTCCTGATTTAAATATCTTTATTGCTTCTTCAGGATTTTCAAAATAGTCAATTGAATTTTCCCCAGCTTTAACTTCTGTATAGTTATTAGCATATAAGAATAGATCTACTTCATACCCTTTTACTATCTCTTTATATGGAGCTACTGGCATAACTAGCCTTGCATTTATTTTATCTGGATTCATAAATATACTTCTATCAATTTCCTTAAATGCATATCCTTGATCTAAGTCATCTAATCTAACAAAAGCTCCAATTTCTGTACCATACCCAATGATTTTACCGTCAACATCTTTAAAAGTACCCATATCATCAAATATTATAGTCATATTACTTATATAATCTTCACTTAAAGTTCTAAATGCTTCTAAACTTTCTGACTTTCCAGCACCACTATCTCCCATAATTACAACATTAGCTGTATTTCCATCTTTAAGTTCAATATTAACCATAGCACCATGTATAGGTAGGTATCCTCTCTTAATCATTACTAAATTGTGTAATGTAAGAGTCATTTTCTTCATATATCCAAAGTAATCAATATTAACAGAATGATTTACATATCCTAACATAATGTCATTTTCTTTATCATCATAAAATACAGTTTTATCTTCATTTTCATCATCCGTTGCTCCAAATACATAAACTAAATCTGGTTTTCTACCTCTATATTCTTCACATCTAGCCAATTCAAACAAATTACATAAAGTTATTCCATGCTGCATGAAATCTCTATGGAAATATATAAAGGCTATAAGTTCTCCTACTTTAGCAGGATAGCAAAACCAATGATCTTTATTTAAAGAAGCATATGATAGTGGATTATGATCGATCTCTGTAAACATACCACTTCTTGTATTCTTCTTTGGATAAGTTATAAATGGACTTTCTAATAAAATACTATCAATAAACTCTATATCTTCTAAAGCTTCATAGCCATTTGGTAATGGCCATAAAATTTTATTAATTATTATAGAAGCATTTCCACTAACAGGAATTTGTCTGAATACATTTGCCTTAAATCCTAATGTATTCTTTTCTATTTTTCTATATAATTTTAATATTAAATTCGATAATGCTGTATTCGCCTGAGTAAAGCTAACTGCTGATAACCCATCTTGACGTTTGTTACTATGAATTATTGTATATCTTTCTAGTCTTCTCCAGAATAAATATACGTCTTCTATAAAAGCTATAAATCTATCTTTATCTTTAAATAAATCCTTATAATAAGAATTGGCTTCTACTATTTCTTCTACATTCATAACAGTACAATATTTAACTATCTTTGATAAATGCTTAGAAATTTCTGATATATCTTCTGTTTTTAACCCTTCTTTTAAATATCTCCAACTTAATGTCACTTTTTTCTTTGACTTCTTTAAATAGTTCTCTATAACCCTTCTGAATCCTTCACTTTCAACTAATTCTTCGAAAGTGCTACAATATTTAGCTGTAAAATTAATTAATACTTTATCATTACTTATTGAAAACTCTTTACGCATAAATAGCCCCCCTTTTTTTGAAATATATATAGGTTAAAAACTTCATTTTTCCATTAATTTTTTATATTATAACATAAATTATGCAAGTTTAGGAATAATCTTTTTTCATTTTCCAAAATTATTATGACTTTTCAATAAATTTAATTAAGGAAAACGTAATCACTCCTCTTTATTAAGTATATTTTTAAAAATTTATTAAATTCTCGAATTATTTTATGTATACAAGCATTAATATCTACCATATAAACGAATTTTATTCTCTATAATATAATAATAATATGTAAATCCTGTTAATTTTTATAAAAATAAACCACAATATTGTTTTTAATCAATACCATGGTTTATTTATTACTCTTGTCCTAAGTTTTCTGCTATTACTTCTCTAACTTTATCCATAAGACCTTTTTCTTGTTCTCTAGTTAAATTTTCTGTATATATAGGCTCTCCAAATGTAATAGTTATATCTATAGATTTAAATTTTCTATCTATCTCAAATGCTCTATAAGCTCCATCTATAGACACTGGTACTATTGGTGATTTAGCCATAGTTGCTAATTTCAAACTACCTTTTTTAAAGTCTCTTAGCTTTCCATCCTTACTTCTCGTTCCTTCTGGGAATATAGCCATGCTATAACCATTTTTTATATTTTCCGCCCCTTGTCTTATGACTTTAATGGCTTCTCTTGCATTTTCTCTATCTAATGGAACACAATTATATTGTTTCATCCAATATCCCAAAATTGGTGCTTTAGCCATTTCTTGTTTTGCAACAAATCCCATACATTTACCTACCGAATCTATAAGAAGTGGTATATCTAAAATACTGGTATGATTGCCTATATAGCAACATGGAACATTTGGAATATTTTCTTTTCCCTTTATTGTCACATTCATCCCTAGTGTTTTGTGTATTGTATATTTTGCCCACTTTTCACCAACTCGTCCACTGTACTCAACTCCAGCTTTTTTCCCTTTAGTCTTTTTTATATACCAAAGCTTTATACTTTTTAAATGCATATATATCATATACAAACCATAATTAAACACTTTAAAAAAACTCATTATTTATTCACCGCCATAATTTAATTCTTATATTATTATAAATGTATATATTTTTTTCTTCAATTATATTTTTATTTTATTATGTTTATAATATAGATATGCTATAAATTATGTATTTAATTTAGTTATTTAAATAAGAATTGTACTAAATTCAATTTAAGGAGATTAAAATTGAAGAAAAAATTAATTTATCTTATTTTTAACCTTTTTCTAGTAATATTTCTATTTCAATGCAGCTTTAAAAATAGTAAACCTGTATCAATAAATGATAATAAAAACATGAAAGTTCATTATATAGATGTTGGCCAAGGTGATTCCATATTAGTTCAAGTAAACTCTAAAAATCTGCTTATAGATTCCGGTTCTAGCACTTCAAAAGATAAGTTATTAAAATACTTAAAATCTTTGAATATAGATAAATTTGATTATATAGTAGCAACTCATCCACATGAAGACCATATAGGAAATATGAGCTATATAATTGATAAATTTAAGGTTTTAAACTTTTATGCTCCCAAAGTAGAAAGTTCAACAAAAGCCTTTGAAACCATGGTCGAATCACTAATTAGAAAAGATTTGAAAATTAAGGTTTTAAAAGCTAATGTAAACTCAATAGACCTTGGTGAAAATACTAAAGTAGAAGTTTTTTCTCCACTTTCAGAGAATTATGATGACTTAAATAACTACTCTCCTATAATAAAAATATCTTATGGTAGTACTTCATTTTTATTCACTGGTGATGCAGAGGAGTTTTCTGAAAAGGAGGTTCTAAATGCTGGCTTTGATTTGAAATCTGATGTGTTAAAAATAGGGCATCATGGTTCTTCTAGCTCCACATCAAAAAATTTCTTTACTGCAGTAAACCCTTCTATTACAGTAATCTCTGTTGGAAATGATAACAGTTACGGACATCCCACTAATAAAGTATTATCTCTTATTAAAGAAACTTGCATTTATAGAACTGATAAAGATTGTAATATAGTAATTACCTCTGATGGAAACTCTATAAAATGATAGATGCTCCTAAAATTTTAGGAGCATCTATCATTTAAGAATTTATTCTTAAATTAATATTTAAATCTATTTTAACTCTTCTAATGCATCCTTTTGTTCACTTGATAATATATTCTCTTCTTCTTGTTTATTTAAGTCTTCTTGTTTATTTACATTATCCTCTGTATTATTACTCTCAACTGCTTTGTCAACTTCTTGCTTTTCATTTTGTTCTTCTTCTGAATTTACATACTCTTTCCATTTCATATATATGCTATATAAATTAGTAACATCTTGCTCATTGTATAAAAGGATTGTTTCTATCTTTTCTTTAGGCATTCTTAAAATATATTCTCTATCTTTTAACACCTTATTGAAAGTTTTTGCTAGATTAGAGCCACTAATAAGATCTCCTTCTCTATGAATCCCGAATTCCTTCTCCAAATTTTTCAATCCTATAGAGTGTCCCTTTTCCTTTTCATACTCTCTTTGAATATCTATATCTTCAAATTCCTTAGAAAAATTAAATTCTATTCTATATTTTTTAAACAAATAATTTATTACTGTATAATCATTGTTTCCTGAGAAAGTAACAATTGCTTTTTTTCCTTTTCTTTTCATTTTCAAAAAATATCTTTTAGCCAAATCTAATATTTGTATTACTTCCCCTTTATTTTCTATCATATACTGAGTAACATATAATTTATTTTTTTCATAAATACAAGCTCCAAAAACACCTATACATTTTGGTTTTTTATAAACATAGTGTTCTAAATCAAAAAATATTAGTTCTTCAGGAGGCCTGTTAATTATATTAGTTTTTAGCATGAAATCTCTTGCTAAAGAATCTACCTCTATTATATTTTCTCTAATAATCACGTTACCACTCTTTCTTCCTTATCATTATCACCTTTAAGTTCCTTAGTTTATCTTATAATATTATATCACCTTTTATAACAATGTAAAAACAAATAAAATTTAAAATCTTTCTACTTATATAATATTATGTAAGTTATTATATGTTCTTTTTAAGATAATTATATTTAAGTGATTTACAATTTTCTACTGATAACTTTTTTCAATTAATAACAAAAAGTATTGACTATTTTTTCACACTTTGATATTATAATATTATGATAATGATTTTCAATACGAGGTGGATGGTATGAGTCTATGTGATTTAAATTTGGGAGAAAAAGCTATAATAAAATCTATAAGTGGTGATGATAAACTTGCTAAAAGATTATTAGCGCTAGGTTGCATCGAAGGAACTGAAATTGAACTTAAAAGAGTGGCTCCTTTAGGTGATCCAATAATAGTTAACCTTAGAGGGTTTGATTTAGCAATTAGAAAAAGTGACGCTAAAAATATATTTTTAGCTGTATAGGGGGAATACGAATGACAACAGTAGCACTACTTGGAAATCCAAATGTAGGGAAGACTACACTTTTTAATTATTTAACTGGTTCTAATCAAAAAATTGGGAACTGGGCTGGAGTTACAATTGATAAAAAAGAAGGTTTTTTTAGTAATATTAAAATGGTAGATTTACCTGGTATATATGCCATGGATACCTATTCTAATGAAGAAAAAATTTCTAAAGCCTTTTTAGAAACTGATGAAGTTGATGTTATTTTAAATATAATTGATGCTTCTAATATAGATAGAAATCTTTATTTAACAACACAATTAAAGCAGTTTAAAAAACCTATCATATTAGCTATAAATATGATAGACGTAGCAGAAAAAAAAGGTATTAATTTAGATTACAATAAACTATCAGAGCTTATGCAAGTAACAGTAATTCCAATAGTAGCTTCTAAAGCTCAAGGAATTGATGCTATTAAAAATGCATTAGAATCTGGTAATTTTTTAAGAAATGTAGATGATAATGATTATCAATTCAAAGATGAAAAAGAAGCTTATGCATTTATTGAAGATATGCTTAGTAAATGTAACAAAACTGTAGATAAATCTAAAACTACTTTTAAAGATAAGTTAGATAATTTCTTATTAAATCCCTTCCTTGCATATCCAATATTTATAATAATAATGGCATTAATGTTTCAAATTACATTTGCATGGATAGGACAACCTTTATCTGATCTGCTAGATGGATTATTAAATGATTCACTTTTACCTTATCTATCAGATTTATTATCTAATACATCTCCATGGTTCCAATCACTTATTGTTGATGGTATCGTGGCTGGTGTTGGAGGAATAGTTGTATTACTTCCTATAATTCTTGCATTATTTGCTTGTATTTCTGTACTTGAAGACAGTGGTTATATGGCCAGAGTTGCATTTATAATGGATAAACTAATGAGAAAAATGGGTCTTTCAGGTAAAGCTTTTATACCTATGATTGTTGGTTTTGGTTGTACGGTTCCCGCAATAATGTCCGCTAGAACTTTAGAAAGTGAAAAAGATAGAAAACTTACCGCATTATTAGTTCCGTTAATGAGTTGTAATGCTAGATTACCTGTTTACGCTGTATTTGCGGCAGTATTTTTCCCTGACTATGTTGGATTAGTAGTTGCTCTTTTATATTTACTAGGTGTTATATTAGCATTTATTTTAGGAATAATATTTAAGAATACTTTATTTAAAAAGGATGAAGAACCATTTATTATAGAGCTACCTGAATATAAAACTCCTTCATTAAAAAGTGTAGGTAAGCAAGTTTATGAAAAAGCTAAAAGCTTTTTAATTAAAGCCGGAACTATAATCTTTGCTATGAGCGTTGTTATTTGGTTCTTATCAAACTTTAATTTTTCTGGCATGGTTGATGTTAATGATAGTATTTTAGCTTCAATTGGAAACATAATAGCTCCAGTATTCAAACCTTTAGGTTTCGGTAACTGGCAAAGTTCAGTATCACTACTAACAGGATTATTAGCTAAGGAAACTGTTGTTGCATCTATGGGAATCATATTTGCTGGTGATTTAACCTTAATGCTTCCAGCATATTTTACAGCTGCATCTGCAATATCTTTCTTAGTATTTGTTTTACTATATACTCCTTGTATATCAGTTATAGGTGCGATGAAGAAAGAATATGGAGCAAAATTCACTTTATTTGCAAGTTCTTATCAACTAGTTCTAGCTTGGGTAGTTTCATTTATAGCATTTAACATAGCTAAATTATTTATATAAAAGAAGGTGTTTCTGTGGAAATATTAATTACTTTAATTATTGTAGCCTTCGCTGGTTTTACAATATATAAAACTGTAAGAAAATCTTCTAAGGGTGGCTGTAATTGTGGCAGTTGCTCTAATCATTGCCCAATGTATGAAGATAAGGAAAATGGAATTAAACTTGAAAAGAAAAAATAGTAAAAGGCTTAAGGGAATTTATTTTTTGTTCCCTTAAGCCTTTTTAACATTAAACTAAATTTTATCTGCAAGCTTTACTAATTCTTCATTTTTCTTCATTAATCTTTCATAATATATTTTTATAGTTGCAATTGTTGGTGATGCAAGAAGCATTCCTAAAGCTCCATAGAATCCCCCACCTACTAATACAGCTAAAATTATGAAAAATGGCCTAACACCTACTTTATCACCAATTAATTTAGGATCTAGATACCATCCATCAAATAATTGTAATACTAGTAAAACTAAAAATACAATTAATCCTTTTGTTGGTGATACAAATACATTAAATAAAAATCCTACTATTTCCCCAATAAAAGGTCCAAAATATGGAATCATATTAGTTACTCCGACGATAACAGCTAATAGAAATGCATACTCTGATTTCACTATAGTTAACAGAACCAATGCCATAGCCGCAATAATTGATGAATCTATAGCCTTAATACCTATATAAGTACCTACCATATTATGATATATTCTAGTAGCCTCAATTAATTTTATAGCTTTTTTCTCTTTTAATATTAAAAATAATACTTTTTTAGTTTCTCTTATTAGTCTGTCTTTATCAACTAAAACATAAATTGAAATTAATAATCCTAAAAATATTTTTACTAATTCACTTGAAATTTTAACTATATAATTTAATGAACCTTCTAATAAAGCTACTGCCATTGCTCCAATTTGAGTTATAACTTGATTAATATTATCCATAGTTCCTGTAGCAGATATAATTTCTTTTATTGATTCATTATTTAAAATTTTATTTAGCCATCCTTGAGCTTCTTGGATGTAACTTGGCATATTCTTAGTTATATCTATTGCACTATTTACCATATTAGGAATAAAGTATACAGAAGTTAATGCTACTAAAGCTAATAGTAATAAGTATGCACTAAGTATTGCTAATCCTTCTTTTAAATTAAATTTTCTTATTATTAACTTTACTAAAGGATTTAAAACATATGCAAATATTAATCCGTATATGACTGGTAAAAGTAATGACCATAATTTATTTAATATATTGAAGAAATACGAATAATTTTCTATTATCTTAAATCCTACTAAGCCTATCAGTAATGATAAAACAATAGTTATTAATAAATCTTTATTTTTTATATTTTTAAAAATAGTATCCACTCCTCTCTTCAATTTTCATTGATTATATCATAATAATACTTTAAAGTCTTCAACAATATTATTCTCTTTTATACTTTCCTCGAAAATACATTAAGGGATACGACTTTACGTATCCCCTTGAAATTATCTACATTTTATCTACTACTTCTATTCCTAATAATTCTAAAGAATTTTTTATAACTTGACATGTAGCTTTAACTAAATTTAGTCTAGCTTCTTTTAATTCTTCGTCCTCTAAATTTAATACTGAATGAGCATTATAGAATTTATTAAAGGATTTAGCTACTTCAATTGCATATCTTGTAACGATTGAAGGTTCCAATTTTTCTATAGCTAAATGTATTTGTTTTGAAAATCCTTCTATTACTTTTACTAACTCAAATTCTTCTTTAGAAGTAAGCTTAGAGTAATTAGGATTTCCTTTTAATTCTCCTGCTCTTGTTAAAATACTATTTGCTCTTGCATATGAATATTGTACATAAGGACCTGTTTCTCCTTCAAAAGAAAGCATCTCCTTCCAGTCAAATACTATATCTTTTTCTCTTGAATTTTTTAAGTAAGTAAATACTACTGCTCCAACGCCAATCTTTTTAGCAACTTCCTCTTTATTTTCTAAGTTTGGATTTTTTTCATTTATAGTTTCTATAGTTTTATCTATAGATTCTTTTATTAAATCGTCTAATAAAATTACTTCTCCCTTTCTAGTTGAAAGCTTTCTGTCTGCAAATTTTACAAGACCAAATCCAACATGAATACAGTCTTTTGCCCATTCATGTCCTGCAAGCTCTAAAACCTTAAATACTTGCTTAAAATGTAGAGCTTGAGGAGTTCCTACAACGTATATACACTTATGAAAATCATAGTTTTTCCTTCTATACATTGCTGCTGCTAAATCTCTAGTTGCATATATTGACGCCCCATCACCTTTAAGAACTATACAAGGTGGCATGTTATACTCATCTAGCATTACAACTTGAGCTCCATTACTTTCTACTAGTAATCCCTTTTCTCTTAATTCATTAACTACTACATCCATTTTATCGTTGTAAAAGGCTTCTCCAGCATATGAATCAAACTTGACGTTAAATATCTCATAAATTCTTTCAAATTCTTTTAAACTTAAATCTCTGAATCTCTTCCATAATGCCTCTACTTCTTTATCTCCATCCTCTAATGCTTTAAAATAAGCTCTTCCTTCATCTTCAAGGGAAGGTTCTTTTTCAGCTTCATCATGGAATTTAACATATATTCTTAAAAGCTCATCTATTGCATTTTTCTCTAATGCTTCTTCATTTCCCCATCTTTTATAAGCAGATATAAGCTTTCCAAATTGTGTTCCCCAATCGCCTAAATGGTTTATTCCTTCAACATTATATCCTTCTTTTTTAAATAATTTATATAAAGAATTACCTATTGCAGTTGTAAATAAATGTCCAACGTGGAATGGCTTTGCTATGTTAGGTGATGAGTATTCCACGCAAACAGTTTTTCCATCTCCTACATTAGAAGAACCATAATTTTCACCTTCAGTTAAAACTTTTTCAATTGTATTCTTTGTAAAGACACTTTTATCTGCAAAAAAGTTAACATAAGGTCCCACATTTATTATTTTTTCAAACCCATTTTTATTTATTTTTTCTGCTAATTCTTCTGATATCATATTAGGTGCTTTTCTAAAAGCTTTAGCTAATTGGAAGCATGGAAATGCATAATCTCCCATTTCACTTTTAGGTGGAATTTCTATAAGTTTTTCTATACTCTCAATATCCATATCAATATGATTACTTATCGCTTCTGCAACTTTCTTTTTATAATCCATTTTTATCCTCCTTAATTTATGCTGATTTATAAAAATAAAAAACCGTCTCTTAATAATTAAGAGACGGATTAAATTCCGCGGTACCACTCTGATTGCATAAAATGCCACTCAACGCTTTAACGCAGCTATACGAACTATCCTACTTATAATTTTCAGTAGCTATCTCCAAGGCTCTCTTCCTAATATTTTATCTTATAAGGCTTACACCAATTCCTTACTCGCTTAAAGAATCAAATATAGTACTCTTCTCTTCATAGATAATAAACTTATTACAATTTAATATAAACATTATACATAAATGAAACTTTTATTGTCAACCTAAAAGAGGTTTATATATAAATATATTTAGTTAACATATATATGTTTCAATTAATAATTTACATCATTATGGTTTCATAAGATTAAAAGTTAATAGTCTTATTTAAGTAAAATGGCAAAATTGAAAGCATATATATTTTTAAATTTTTTTATATAAGTTGCTGAAATACTGACTTTACTTAAATACTATCAATTTCAAAGATAATTTAGTTAAATTTAAAATATTTATTGCAACTTATATACTTTATTAATTAAAGTGATATAATATCTATAAATAAAATAATTTTCATAGTATTTATTAAAGGAGTTTATATGGATAGGGTTGGTATTATTGATATAGGTCCGAGTTCTCTTAGACTTATGTTAACTGAAGTTAATGAAAATGGATATTTTAAAATAATAGACGAATTAAAAACTTCTATTAGATTATGTCACGATTTAGTTACTGATTATGGCATTTGTAATGAAAATTTTAAAACTATACTTTCTACATTGCGTGCATATAAATCTCTTTGTACTGTTTCTGGAGCAAATAAAATATTTGCTGTAGCTACAGAATCTCTAAGAGAAGCTAAAAATAAAGATGTACTTCTTCCCCTTATAAAAAAAGAGTTAGATATAGATATAAGAGTTTTAAGTTGTGATGAAGAAATTTCTTATAATTTCCTTGGTATAAAAAGAAGTATTTATATTGAAAATTCTTTAATGGTCGAAGTTGCAGGGACAGATACCCACTTAGCATGGGTTCAAGGTGATAAAGTAATAAAAAAAATTACTTTACCTGTAGGAAGTGTTAATTTAACTTATAAATTTAATTTAAAAGATAGAATATCTACACAAGATTTAAATGATGCATTTAGCTTTATATCATCTCAACTAAATGATATAAGTTGGCTTACAGAAACTAAGTTTGATTCTATAATTGGAATTGCATCAACAGTTCGAAATATAGGTAAAATAGATAGAGTAAGAAAAAGATATCCTTTTGATATACCTCATAACTATGAACTTTCTGACTTAGATGTTCAAGAAATATTCAACTTATTAAAATGTAAGGATTTTAAACAAAGACAAAAATTAGAAGGAATTGAACCTGAGCTTGCTGATATTATAGTTGGTGGTACAGCAATTTTTAAGAAAATTGCAAACCTAGTTCAATGTAGTAAAATAATAATATCTGGTCGTGGACTTAGAGAAGGTTTGATGTATGAATATCTACATAGTAAATACTCTATACCAAATGATATCTTAGATTACAGTATTACTGGTATATTAGACACTCTAAACAGTGATAAAAATCATGCTTCTAATGTATTTAATCTGACTTTCAACTTATTTAATGCATTAAAGCCTTTGCATCATCTAGGAGATGAATTCTCACATATAATAAAAACATCTTCTATGCTTCATGATTGTGGAATAAGTATAAATTATTATGGTCATCATAAGCATTCATTTTATATAATATTAAATTCTTATATAAATGGCCTAACACAAAAAGAAGTACTTATGAGTGCTGCTATTGCTGCCTCTCATAGATTTAATAGTTATCAAACTCCTTTAGCTCCATTTTCTTCAGTAATAAATCAATTAGATTTAAGGTCTGTTAAACTAATCGGAGTTCTTATTAAAATAGCAGAAGGTTTAGATAGAAGCCTTGTTGGTGCAGTTAAAAATCTTAATGTCAATTTTGACGAAGAAACTGTAACACTTAAGGTTTCTTCAGATATAGATGTAGATTTCGAAATTCGCCAAGCTTTAAGAGCTAGTGAGAAATTTAAAGAAATCTATGGCAAGGAACTTATAATAGAGGCAATTTAAATATTTAATAAAAAAATACAAAAGTGGATTCTTATTGAATCCACTTTTTATATTAAAATATTATTCCTACAATTAAAAACGATATAAAGCTAAACAAGTTATATATTAAGCTAGATGGTATTTGCAATATATATTGTCCTGCTAAAACTACTCCTAAAAGTATAAACATTTGATATTGATAAAGCTTATCTGCAACTTTATAGAAATTTTTAGGACTTATTTCTCTAAATAATTCAAAGCCTGCAAGTCCAGGTATTGGAATTAAGTTAAATATAAATAGATTTATATTTATTATAGATATAAATTTTAATGCTATAGCAATAATGCCATATGTTGATGAAGACGTAAACCTATAACCTATATTAGTCCATATAGCAAATATAAATACCCCTAAAAATCCTACTAATAAATTTGCAAGAGGTGCTGCTAAAGTTACCTTTATTGCATCCTTATAACCTCTTCTATATGCACTTGGATTAGTATCTACAGGCTTAGTCCAACCAAATCCAACTAATATTATCATAACAAACCCCATTAAATCTACGTGAGCTGCTGGATTTAAAGTTAGTCTCCCTTGAAATCTAGGTGTTTTATCACCTAATTTATCTGCCATTTTCGCCTTTGCATAACCTTGTGCAGTAAAAGCTATTAATATTGCAGGAATACTTAATATTTTAGTTAATAAATAATTTGACATATTTCACCTCCCTATTATTTATCTTATGATTATAACATATTTATTAAATTAAATACCTGTTGTTTACATTTTTTTAATAGAAAGAGCTTTACTGAGTGTAAAGCTCTTAAAATACTTTTTTATTACCTTTGCGTTCCACCTTCTGGTGTTCCACCTCCTGGCGTTCCACCTCCTGGTGTTTCACCTCCTGGTGTTCCACCTCCTGGTGTTCCACCTCCTGGTGTTCCACCTCCTGGTGTTCCACCTCCTGGTGTTCCACCTCCTGGTGTTCCACCTCCTGGTGTTCCACCTCCTGGTGTTCCACCTCCTGGTGTTCCACCTCCTGGTGTTCCACCTCCTGGTGTTCCACCTCCTGGTGTTCCACCTCCTGGTGTTCCACCTCCTGGTGTTCCACTTCCTGGTGTTCCACCTCCTGGTGTTTCACCTCCATTATTATTTTCTTTATTATTACCTGGAGTTGATTCAGGAATTTTATCTGTATTTTTATCATTAAAATCTTCTGGTTTTATGTTATATATAGAATTATATCTAGCCTCTTCTGCATTATATCTTGCTGCTACATTTTGAACTGCTAATAAATCAAACTCATCTGGATTTGGTAGCTTATTATTAAATATAAAATCATGTAAAACCTTTATGTTTTGATCAAAGTCTATTAATAAGCACCATCCCTTATCTTTATACAAGTTATCTCTTGCAATAAGATCAGCTTGTGGTATTTGTAATTGTTCAAAGTTTAAATCTGGTAACTTATAAATTGTATATGCTAAGTTTAATGCTTCTGGAATATCTATATTAGTTTTAACTTGCTCTGCTAAAGTATTAGCTACTCCTACATATTTTAATGGATTAACCTGTTTTAACTTAGAAGCAATTTGATATAAGACCTTAGTTTGTCTTTCTCCTCTTTCAAAGTTTCCATTTCCAACATATCTTATTCTTGCATATGATAAAGCTTGCTGTCCATTTACTTTTTGAAGTCCAGTTTCTGTTATTGGTGGTGAATGTACGCCTGTTGATTCACCTATATATTTATTTACTTCCTCTATCTCATAATCTTTTATATCTACCTCTATTCCACCGATTTCATCTATTATAGATTCAAATCCCCAAAAATTCACTATAATATATTTGTCTAGCTTTAAGTTAAAGTTTTCTTGTATAGTTTCCATTAATAAAGCTGCTCCACCTTCTGCTCCACGAAGATTTCCCTTTTCATCTTGTTCAGAACTACCAAAAGCAAAGGCTGCATTTATCTTATTTTCTCCATACTCGGGTATATTAACTAGTGTATCTCTCATTATTGTAGTTAACTTAACTTTTTTATTGTTATTATCCAAAGTTGCTATAATAATAGAATCTGATCTAGCTGGTTCATCCAAGGTTCTTCCATCTGTCCCAATTAATAATACATTTGTAATTCCATCTACTTCTTTGTAACTAGCTTGATTTTTACTTTCGGGTTTATATTCAACATAAATTTTATTTCTAATATGATTATAATACCCCCATACTACTGCTATAATTATTGCCAGTACACTCAATATAGATACTAATATAATTTTCTTTTTTTTATTCTTTTTCTTTTTATTCTGCCTTTTTTTCTTTAATGAATCATTTTCGCTCATCCTAATTCCTCCCTTTACCTTACTATTATATAACCAAGGCTTATATTCTTACAACAATATTCATTCTATTATACCAAATTAATTTGTAATATTTGTTACAAATTAATAACAACCGATGATCTTCACTAATATATTATAAATTATTTGCTTTATAAATATAAAATAAACTCATATTATATACTTCTTACATAATATATATAATTTTTTAAATTTTATGGTTTAATTTAACATTTATTTGTTAATAATAGGAATAAGAGGTGATAAATATGGATAATTTAAATAAAGAAAACTCAACATTAAAATCTCAAAAACAAAAAAGAAATTATAATAAAAAACAAAAAGCTGCTATATTAGTTTCGGTTGTCTCCTTATTAGCAATTTGCTTTTGCATAAGTTATTTTATTACTGATTATTTTACTAATCCTAATAAAGGATCAAACAATAGTTTTTTAAATGAAACTGTATATAGTGAAAATGCTAAATATTTAAGTGATAATATCTACATTACCCTTAAAACTGGTGATAATATAGATATGTCAGAAACCTTACTTAACTTAAAAGATACGTTAACTTTAAATGAAAATCTTACTAAAGATGAATTGTCACAAGAACTCTCAAAACAAGGATATGTACTATCGGAATGGGATAGTAATAAATTAGTTTACAAACGTGATAGCGTTGCTAATGTTATTCTAGAACCAAATAAATATTATTTAGGTGAAGAAAATGGTTATATTAGTTTATTTAAAACAGATGAAACTGGTAACATAATTGAATCTCAAAAGAAAGTTTATTCAGATTCTAAACCTATATCAAATTTACCTGAAATAGATCAAAACTATATAAAAGAAAATAAATTTTCTTTTGATAAAAGAGAAGAAGCACTTCAAAAATTAAGTGAAATGATATCATAAATAAATACTCAATAAATAAAAAGGAGCATTAGCTCCTTTTTATTATCTTTAATAAAGAATAACAAAATTTATTAAGGGAATAAATAAACTATATATTAGATTTATTTAAGAGGTTATAAATAATTTAAAATCGAGATAGGAATTATAATTTTTTCTTTCTATTTTGATTTTTTTTCACATTTTAAGACAAAAAAGTATAAATATAATATATATTTATTTAATATTTTCTTCATATACTTAAAAATTATATAATTGTAATAATTTTTTTATATTTTTTTATTTACATATTAGTTTTAAGCTATTAATATATATTTATTGCCCTAAAAAATTTATTCCAAATCGGAGGTTTGTTTTATGAATATTAGTATTATTGATATGCCTATATTCTATGGATGTGATAATCCTGGAGTTGAAAATGGGCCAAAAGTTTTAAGAGAGAACAACCTTCTAGATATCTTTAATAAAAGCCACCAAGTCTGTGATATGGGCGAAGTTCATGTAAAAAATGTTTCTTCAAATGATAAATACGCAGCTAATGACAAAATGAAGTATTTAGATGAAGTTGTGAGATCAAATGTTGGACTAGCTGATAAAGTTTATGAGTCTTTAACAAATTCGTACCTTCCTTTAGTTATTGGAGGAGATCACTCATTAGCTCTTGGAAGTATCGCTGGCTCAAGTAAATTTTTTGCTGAAGATCTTGCAGTAATTTGGGTGGATGCTCATGGTGATATAAATACACACGAGACTTCCCCATCTGGAAACATTCACGGAATGCCTTTAGCTAGTTCCATGGGATTTGGTCATGAAATTTTGACTAACCTTTATTTTTCTAGTAGAAAGGTTAAACCTGAAAATGTATTTTTATTAGGTTGCAGAGACTTAGATTTAGGTGAACTTGAATTAATCAAGGAATATAATCTTAATGTATGGACCATGGAAGATATTAAAATCAAGGGCATAGAATTGGTCTTAAAGGAACTTTTACAAACTATAAACAAGAAAAATATAAAAAATATTCATTTTAGTTTCGATATTGATAGTTTAGATCCTTCATGTGTTCCTGGAACTGGAACTCCTGTTGATGATGGATTATCCTTCTCTGAAGGAAAGCAGGTAATCGAAACTATTATTAACACTTCATTAGTAAGAGCAATGGATTTTGTAGAATTTAATCCAGACTTAGATGATAATAAAAGAACATTAGAAACATGTCTTGAATTATTGAAAGTTATATCTAACGCTTTTGAAGGTAAATAAATTTTAAAATAGCTAATAGTTCTCTATTGGCTATTTTTTATTATTTTAATTTCTTAATTAACTGAGGTTATACACTTTATAACTTACGACTTTTTTTTAATTTTGTGTTATTATATAATAAGTAAAACTAATCTTTGGAGGATAAAATGAAACTATTATTTTTTGATACTGAAACAACAAGTATAAAACCAGGTAATATTTGCCAACTAAGTTATATAGTTATAGATGCTTCAACAAAACCACAAAAAACTACTGGAAAGAATTTTTTCTTTACTGTTGATAGTATGGACGAAGGTGCTGAAGCAATTCATGGATTTTCACTTGAAAAATTATATGATCTTTCAGAAGGTAAAGAATTCTTAGATTGTGTTCATGAATTTATGCCTGATTTTTTTGATGCAGATTTTATAATTGGACATAATGTTCAATTTGATATAAAATTTCTAAAACATGAATTACAACAACTTTGGGAAGCTGGACTTATAGATGCTACATGGGAGCCTAAAAATACATTTTGCACTATGGCATACTACAAATCACTATGTAACCTACCTAGTCCATCTGGCAATATAAAAAATCCTAAACTTTCAGAAGTTATAGATTTTCTTCAAATCAATGAAGAACAAATAAGTAATAAATCAAATGAACTTTTTGAAAGTAGTGGAAATTATCATGATGCACGATTTGATACAGCTGCAACTTATTTAACTGTTATACAAGGAATGAGGAAAGGGCTAATTCCAGCTGGATATTTTTCTAACTTGATAAAAAAGTAATATTTAGCACATAAATATTTATATATAAATATAGCGAAAAACTCTCTATTTAAAAATAGAGAGTTTTTCGCTAAGCTAAACTAAATAAATTAATATTAGAATTCCTTAAAAAACTTTTCTTTTAAGATTTTGCACTTTTCTTTATCCATTGCTGGAGTTTCTTCTAATCTATATTTTATTCCTAATGATTCATATTTATTTACACCTAATAAGTGATACGGTAACAATTCTACTTTTTCAACATTTTCTAGTGAATCAACAAAGTCTTTAAGCTCTAACATATATTGATCACTATCTGTTTTCCCTGGTACAACAACCTGTCTTATCCAAAGCTTAGTTTTAGCTTTTCTGCAATCATCTAAAAATTTATTTGTTTCATCTATTTTGTAACCAGTCATATCTTTGTAACCTTCTTCAGATAAATGCTTCACATCATATAATACTAGATCCGTGTATTTTAATATTTCTTCATAATTTCCAAAACCAACACCTGAAGTGTCTAAACATGTATGTATTCCTTCTGCTTTACATAACTTAAGTGCTTCTAATAAAAATTCTGGTTGTCTAAGTGGATCTCCACCTGAAAATGTAACTCCACCACCAGAAGTTGTAAAATAGCTTTTAAATCTTTTTATTTTTTTTACCAATTCTTCAGCAGTATACTCTATTCCACCCTTTTCATTCCATGTATCTGGATTATGACAATAAAGACATCTTAATGCACACCCTTGAAAAAACACGACTACTCTTATCCCTGGTCCGTCAACAAGCCCCATACTTTCAACTGAATGAATCTTACCTTTTAGCATATTTATCTTCTCCTCTATTTTGGACAATTGCCAATAAAACTTATTTTGTCTTATTCATTATAATTTGTATATAATAAATTGTCTATTATTAAAAGATCCCTATCTTTTTGCACAATTCTTTACTTACTTCTTCTCCTGCAAGCTTTTTAACAATATCTACACATAACTCTATACTTCCCATAATATTAGAAGCAAACATTAGCTTTCCGTTGTCAACAAAAGATCTATTTACTTTGACTGTCCCCTTTATTTCCAAATTAGATTCTGGTATTAACACTCCGTCCATATCTTGAAAGTCTCTTAAAAAATATAATCCATTAGAAAATGTCGTTATATAGTCACAATTATTATATGCTGATACTACATATCTACTCAAATTGTTAGCATTTATATGATTATCTAATTTATTTCCTCCTGGTATCACTAGTATATTAGGCTTGTCTATATCTTCATTAAAATTTTTATCAATAATTATAGACATATTATTTATATTTATATTTTTCTTATCTGATATAGAGTATATTTGAAAGTAATCTTCCCTTAATATTTCATTTACCTTACTAAAGATATTAAAAGGTATTGAGTATTCTAACATATCCATGTTATCGTATGCTAAAACAGCTACTGATTTCTTATTACTTATCTTAAAACTTAAAAAATTCTTTTTAGTTAACTTATATGTTGATTTATTTTTAAAGCTACTTATTTCATCGAATCCTATTTTCTTTAATAATTTCTTAGATTCATTTGTTATTACTGTATCTATTATAGCTTCTCCACCAAAATCTAAAAAATAATATTCTAAGATTAACCTTAATGCCTCTTCACCATAACCATTTTTTCTATAACTATGATGGATTTTTACATTAACTCTAGCCACCTTAGTTGCGGAATTATATCCATGAAAACTAACTTCTCCTATAGTCTTATCATCTGAAGTATAAATAAGACAATAAAAATTTTTCCCATCCGAAGGCTGCACCATTTTATTATAAAACATCTCCCACTTTTCTCTTGGAAATGAATAAGTTCCTCCAGCCTCAACCATATTTTCTTTATCACCCCATAGATTTTCCACAAAAGATAGCTCATGAAACTTAGGTTGTCTTATATAAATCTTTTTACCATTTCTTCTATACAAATTAAAGTTTTTACTCATTTTATCACCCATTGATATTTACTTTATTCTTCCAGATAATATATAGTCTACTATCTCATAAATTTATTCTTTTATCAAGTAATCTACCTCTAATGCAATAATGAAGTAATTTAAAATTAATATTTTATTAATAATATTAATTTATATCCAAATGTTACTAAATAAAATTTAAAATAAAAAACCTTTTAATTTTCAATCAAATTCTTTACTTAGTATTAGTAAACTTCAAGTGTTGTTTTATTAAACTCAAATTTATTATAATCTACTGTACTTAAATAGAACCAATACTTTGAGCGAAAAAAATATTTAAAATTTTCTATATAATTTTTATAAAAAAATATTGATTTATACACAATAAATATATATAATATCTATTGTTTGTTTAGTAATTTTAAACTTAAGGTTTAGTATTATAAAATTTAAAAAGGTAGAAGGTGTAATTGTGGAAATAGGTGAAAAGATACGAAGATTGCGTATTGAAAAACAATTAACTCAAGAAGAACTTGCTAATAGATGTGAGCTCTCAAAAGGATTTATATCTCAAGTTGAGAACGACTTAACCTCTCCATCAATAGCAACTTTAATAGATATTCTAGAAATTCTTGGAACTAATCTTACAGAATTTTTTAGTGATGCTAGTGAGGAAAAGGTTACTTATACATATGAAGATATGTTTGAAACTGAAAATGAAGATTTAAAGTACAAGCTTATGTGGCTTATACCTAATGCTCAAAAAAATGAAATGGAGCCAATTATGATAACTTTAGAACCTGGTGGTCAATATGTAGAAGAGGAACCTCATGAAGGTGAAGAGTTTGGCTTTGTTTTATCTGGAACTATAATATTACATTTAGGTAAAAAGAAATTTAAAGTAAAAAAAGGCGAAAGCTTCTACTTTAAACCTAGATCTAATCACTATATTTCAAATGGAGGAAAAACACAAGCTAAAGTAATTTGGATAAGTACTCCACCATCATTTTAAATCTATAGAAAGAGGTGTTTATTTTGGAACAAAATATAATTGAAATTAAGGGTGTTTCTAAATCTTTTGAGGATAACTGCGTTTTAGATAACCTTACATTAAACATCAAAAAGAATGAATTTTTAACATTACTTGGTCCAAGTGGATGTGGAAAAACAACAACATTAAAAATTATTGCTGGCTTTGAAGATGCTGATAAAGGTGAAGTTTTATTTAATGGAACTGATATCTCTACTTTACCTCCATATAAAAGGCAAGTAAACACCGTATTCCAAAAGTATGCATTATTTCCTCATATGAATGTATATGAAAATGTTGCATTTGGATTAAAAATTAAAAAAACTTCTAAAAATGAAATAGATAAAAAAGTTAAAGAAATGCTTAAACTAGTTTCTCTAGACGGCTTTGAAAAAAGAAGTGTAGAATCTTTAAGTGGTGGTCAACAACAAAGAGTGGCTATTGCAAGAGCCTTAGTTAATGAACCTAAAGTTCTTCTTTTAGATGAACCCCTTGGTGCTTTAGATTTAAAACTTAGAAAAGAAATGCAAATTGAACTTAAAAGAATACAACAAAGGCTTGGTATAACATTCATATTTGTAACTCATGACCAAGAAGAAGCATTAACAATGTCAGATACTATAATAGTTATGAATAAAGGTAAAATACAACAAATGGGTTCTCCTGAAGATATATATAATGAACCTGCTAATGCCTTTGTTGCTGACTTTATTGGTGAAAGTAATATATTAACGGGTACTATGCTAGAGGATTTTAAAGTTGAATTCTGTAGTAAAACATTCGAATGTGTCGACAAAGGTTTTGAAAAAAATGAATTAATAGATGTAGTTATAAGACCAGAAGACATAAAAATTGTATCTTCTGATAAAGGAATGTTAAAGGGTACTGTAAAGTCTATAATTTTCAAAGGTGTTCACTATGAAATAGAAGTTGAAGAAGGAAATAATAAATGGATAATTCATAACACTAAGTTTGCCGAAGTAAATTCAGTTATAGGATTAGATATCTACCCAGAAGATATTCATATTATGAGAAAGGTTTCTAATAATGAGTAAGGCAAAAAAAACTAATGAAAATTTTGCTGCATCTCCTTTTATAGTTTGGAGTGCATTATTTATTGTAATTCCATTATTAATAGTTTTATTCTTCGGCTTTACTATAACTACACCTGATGGAAATTATGCATTTTCCTTAGAAAACTTTACAAGACTACTTCAACCTCAATATATAAAAGTTTTTACAAGAAGTTTGTGGCTTGCTTTACTATCTACATTATGGTGCTTAATTTTAGGATACCCTGTAGCTTATATTATATCTAAAATGAAGCCTTCTAGAGCTAGTATTTTAATAATGCTGTTCATAGTTCCAATGTGGATGAACTTTTTACTTAGAACTTATGCTTGGTTACCTATCTTAGGTAAAAATGGATTTATAAATAATATCCTTGGTTATTTGGGGGTAGGTCCATTTACATTCTTGTATAATGATGGTGCCGTAATTCTTGGTATGATATATAACTTTCTACCATTTATGGTTCTTCCAATATATACTGTACTAACAAAAATGGATAAAGACTTATTAAATGCTGCTGCTGATTTAGGTGCTAATAGAAAAGAAGTTTTTAGAAAAATAGTTCTTCCACTAAGTATGCCAGGAGTAGTCTCAGGAATAACAATGGTATTTATGCCTGCTGTTTCTACCTTTGTAATTTCAAGATTACTTGGTGGTGGACAATATATGCTTTTAGGTAACTTAATAGAGCAACAATTTACTATGATGGGAGATTGGAACTTTGGTTCATCTATCTCTATATTTATGATGATAATAATATTAATTTCTATGGCTATAATGAGCAAGTTTGATAATTCAGATGCTAAAGAAGGAGGCGGTCAATTATGGTAAAAAAATTTGAAAACTTTATAAAAAAGTTTTATTTATTACTTATATTTATATTTTTATATACACCAATAGTTGCCTTAATAGTATTCTCCTTCAATGATTCTAAGACTATGGGAAAATGGTCTGGCTTTACATTAAAATGGTATGGGGAGCTTTTTAATAACGAAAGAATCATGCAAGCTTTATTCTTTACAGTTGTTATTGCAATTATTTCATCTATAGTAGCTACAATAATTGGTACACTTGCTGCAATTGGAATAAATAAAATGAGAGGCCCTAAGAAAGCTCTTTTATTAAATATAAATTATTTACCTGTATTAAATCCAGATATAGTAACTGGTATTTCTTTAATGAGCTTATTCATTTTTATTAGACCACTTACAAAATTAGATTTTGGATTTACTACTATGCTACTTGCTCATATTACATTTAACATTCCCTATGTTATATTAGCTGTATTACCTAAGCTTAGACAGCTACCTGAAAATATTGAAGAAGCTGCACTAGATTTAGGTGCAACTCCATCTTATACATTAAGGAAAATAATATTACCTCAAATTAAACCTGGAATTTTCGCTGGTATGTTAATGGCTTTTACAATGTCTATTGATGATTTTGTTATTAGTTTCTTCACAGCTGGTCCAGGAGTTACAAATCTTTCAATTGAGATATATTCTATGGCAAGAAGAGGTATCAAACCTGAAATTAATGCCCTTTCAACTTTAATGTTTGTAACTGTATTAACTCTTCTATTAATTGCTAATAGAAAAGAATTTACATCTAGAGGTGATAAAATTGAAAAAGCTTAAGAAGTCAATTGCTATTTTATCTTCATTATTTTTAATTTCTACTTCTTTTGTAGGCTGCAGTAATGAAGAAAATAGTTCAAAGAACAAAAGAACTCTTAATGTATTTAATTATGGTGACTATATAAATGAAGATTTAATAGCTAAGTTTGAAGAAGAAACTGGAATTGATGTAATATACGATACCTATGAATCAAATGAAATTATGTATCAAAAAATAAAAAATAGTCCTGGCACCTATGACTTAATTTTTCCTTCTGATTATATAGTTGAAAAAATGATAAGTGAAGATATGTTAGAAAAAGTTGATTTTAATAATATTCCAAACTTTAAAAATATAGGTGATGACTTTAAAAATCTTCCTTATGATCCTAATAACGAATATTCAGTTCCTTATATGTGGGGTACAATAGGAATAATATATGATGCTGATAAGGTTGATGAACCAGTAGATAGTTGGGATATTTTATGGAATCCTAAATATACAGGTGAAATATTTATGTTTGACTCCATAAGAGATACACTTGCTATTTCATTAGCCAGACTTGGTTATTCATTAAATTCAGTAGATAAAAATGAGCTTGATGACGCTGTAAAAGAATTAATAAAACAAAAACCTTTAGTTCAATCTTATGTTATGGACGAAGTTAAAGATAAAATGATAAATGGCGAAGCTACTTTTGCTACAGTTTACTCTGGTGATGCTATATTTATTCAAGAAGAAGCTCCAGACTTAAATTTACAATATGTAGTGCCAAAAGAAGGTTCCAATAAATGGTTTGATGTTATGGTTATTCCAAAAGGAGCTCCACATAAATCTGAAGCTGAGGAATTTATAAACTTTCTATCTGATCCTGAAAATGCAAAGGAAAATGTTGAGTATATAGGATATGCTACTCCTAATAAGGCTGCCTATGAACTATTAGACGAAGAAACTCAAGAAGATGAAACAGTTTATCCTCCTGAAGAAGTCCTTGATAAGTGTGAAATATTTAAAGATTTAGGAAATAAAATTAAGCTTTATGATGATGCATGGTTAAAAGTAAAAATAGACTAAAAGGGGTACTTTATGTAACCCCTTTTTACTCTTTATGAAATTATATTTTTATATTTATTGTTGATAAGTATTGTAAGATATTTAGTTATTAAAGTTATCTACTAAAGAGTAAAAATATTAATATGGTTCGCGTGCAAGATTTTCCTCAGGCAAGCTTCAGAAATGCACATGCGATAAAAAAGTCGACGGCTCGACAAGCTCGCCTTAACGACTTTTTTATTTAATATTTTAATTTCCAAACCATAACTTTATTTCTCTCTTAGCACTTTCAATACTATCAGAAGCATGAACACAGTTTTCCATACTACTTGCTGCATATAGTCTTCTTATAGTTCCTTCTGCTGCTTTTTCAGGATTAGTACTCCCATTAATTTCTCTAATCTTCTGTATTGCATTCTCTCCTTCTAAAATTAATTCACATAATGGTCCTCTAGTTATAAATTTTATTAAAGATTCAAAAAACTCTTTACCAATATGCTCTTCATAATGCATGCAGGCAAAATCCTTTGATATCCTTTCCATTTTCAATGCAACTACTTTAAGCCCATTCTCCTCATATTTACTTATTATTTCCCCTATTATATTTTTCTCTACAGCATCTGGTTTTATTAGTACTAGTGATCTTTCCATATAAATGCCCTCCCATATATAATTCTCATTCAAATTATACCATTTTTTTAGTAAGCTTACATAATTATATTCAAAATAATCTGACATTTATGATATAATTTTTATAATTAGTTTTTAAGGAGTGATAATGTGACTAGATACTATATTATTGTTGAAGGTAGGGTTCAGGGAGTTGGCTTTAGATACTTTTGTCAAATGAATGCGTCTTCTCTTAGTTTAACTGGTTGGGTTCGTAACATGGATAATGGTATGGTTGAAATTGAGGTGCAAGGAGATAAAAATATAGTTAATAAATTTATTAGTATAATAAATAAAGGAAACTTTTTTATAAGAGTAGATTCAATCTCTAAAAAAGAAATTGATTTAGTTTTAAATGAACATAAATTTAAAATAAAATAGAGCATTTAATCTAGATGCTCTATTCTCCTCTCTGTACCTTTGTATCATATATCATTAAGTTATTTTCTTGAATTACTCTAATTAATTTATCTCCATAAATTAAATTTCCATTTTCATCCTTTGCAGTACTATATCCTGCATCTTCTAGTACCTGCGCCTGTTCTCTGTAATTTTTTGCTTCAAAAAGCCCATTTTTAGCATATCTTTCATTTTCCCATAAGAATTTTCCATGATCCTCTATCGATGAGCTTATGTTGTTATAAGCTCTAAAATCCCCTACAATAACATCGTTATGATTTTCTTTAGTTTTCATATTAACCTTTTCTTCATTCCAACTTGCATCAGCTTTTATTCCAAAAATATTATTATGTCTTGAAGATAACTCTGACTCTCCCCACCCTGATTCTAATATAGCTTGACCAATAGTTATTGATGGCAATATTCCATAGTTTTTATAATTCTTATATGCACCATCTGATACCTTTTCTATAAACTGTATTTTTTCTTTATCTAATTCGCTATGAAGATAGTTTTTCTTTAATTCTATTAAATAATCTTTGGCTAATTTTTCTTTTTTCTCATTTAATTTTAGCTCCTTAATTGCTGAGTCAAAATTTCTTAACCCAATACTATCATTAGAAGAGTTCTTTTTTAAAAAAGCCTTGCCTATACTATTTAATTGATCTTTATTATTAATATTAAATTCGCCTTCATTAACAGCTCCATTTATTGCCGCTATCTCCTGCCAATTTAATTGATATCCTTCTTTGCTTAATTCATCAGCAACATTTATGTAACTTAACACTACTTCATGAGATAATGAAATATTTTTGCCGTTTTTATTTGTAAATGTGAATACTATAGAAAATATGCTAAATATACATATTATAAAAAATATTGATTTTAAAAAAAATCTTATTATTTTACCTTTACTCTTTTTTTTTCTGTATCCATTAACCCCATTATAAGTTCCTCTACACTTCAATTTATCACCTCCAAAATCAACTAATTTATAATATTGTTTATTTATTTAGAAGTATTTTATTATATATATATGATTCTAATTTGCTATTAAACTTGTATTTTCACCTTTAACTATTTATTTTAATTTAAATATAGATAATGTAGATTATTAATTAGAACATATATATTATACTTTAAATTTACATCACTTAAATATTTATATGAAAACTTAATGAATAATTAATGAATATTTAAGAACTAAATTAGGAGTCTTAAAACTTAATTTAAAACTCCTAACTTTAATGAAGCTATTTAATTTTCAAATTTAACACAATTAACCACTTTATTATTTATAAAAAACTTTTCTGTTTCATCTACTATCACATTTCTTAATCCTATTAATCCAATTAAGTTTGGTATAGCCATAAGACCATTAACTATATCTGCTATAATAAATATCATTTCTAGAGGTAAAAATGGACCTACTGCAACTAAAATTATAAAAATAATTTTATAAGGCTTTATACCTTTTACTCCAAATAAATATTCTATACATCTTTCACCATAGTAATTCCATCCTAATATAGTTGTAAAGGCAAAAAATATTAATCCTATATTTACTATATACTTTCCTAATGTAGCTATTGGCAAACCATTTTCAAATGCAGCAGTTGTTAATGCTGCACCTTCTAAGTTTCCATTGAAACTTCCTGTAATAACTATTACAAGTCCTGTCATTGTGCATATAATAATTGTATCAATAAATGTTCCAGTCATAGAGATTAACCCTTGTCTAACAGGTGATTTAGTTCTAGCAGCAGCTGCTGCTATAGGTGCACTTCCAAGACCTGCTTCATTAGAAAATACCCCTCTACCTATTCCCCTTTGCATTGCAATTGAAATAGTTATTCCAGCAGCTCCACCTAAAGCTGCTTCAGGATTAAATGCACTTCTAATTATTAAACTAATTGATTCTGGTATTTTGTTATAATTAAATACTAAAACTAACATAACACCTAATATATATAATACAGCCATAAATGGCACTATCTTTTCTGAAACACTAGAAATTCTTTTTATTCCACCTAATGTGACTAATGCAACTAGTATGGTTACTACTACTGCTGTAACAATTAAAGGAATATTAAATCCTATTTGTGCAGCATCTGCAATAGACTTAACTTGTCCAAATGTACCTATACCAAGTAAGGCAACTCCTACTCCAAATATAGCAAATAGTTTAGCTAACCAGTTTAGACCTAAACCATTTTTAATATAATACATAGGTCCTCCAGACATCTGTCCATTTGCATCTACTTCTCTATATTTTATAGCTAATACGCCTTCTGCATATTTTGTTGCCATTCCAAAAAAAGCTGCTATCCACATCCAAAATAATGCTCCTGGTCCTCCAGCTTTAATAGCAGTTGCAACTCCAACTATATTTCCTGTTCCTATAGTTGCTGATAATGCAGTACAAAGTGCTCCAAAACTTGAAACATCTCCTCTAGCTTCATCGTCTCCTTCTTCATCCTTTGAAAAAATATACTTTAAAGCTAAAGGAAGTTTAAATATTTGTAATAATTTTAGTTTAAAGGTTAAATATATCCCTGTTCCAACTAAAAGTATAAGTAGTGGTGGACCCCATATAATATTATTTAGCCCACTTAAAATTGATTGAATTTGATTTAACATAAAAAAATCCCCCTTAAATTAAAATTTACGGAGGAGAATAGATAGGTAAACAAGCTATAATAAATATATTTATAGCCCTATCTTATCCCCTGTCCTTTTACCTGAGAGTTTCAGTAACTTAAATTAATTAAATTACCTTGCTCCTTCGGTGCTCATCTGAGTCTCTCCAGAGGTTCGTCCAGTAACGGTCCTAATACCTGAAAGATTTACTTCTTCGGTGGATTAAAAAAATCACTCTCCCGCTACCTTCAACCGAACGTTATTAAGTTATAAAGACATTATATATAATTTTTTAAAAAATCTCAACCTATTTAAAAATTTAAACTTTTATACTTTCATAGAAATTAAAATAATGCGTAAATCATCTCATATTTGAGTGACTTACGCATTATAATTAAATCTTTAAATTAACCTTAAATGAATATATACTTTCTTATAATGTTTCTATATTTAAATCTCTACTCTTCCTCTTATTTCTCCATTATAAAAAGCTTTGATATTTTTTATAATTTCTTCAAATAATCTATTTCTTGCTTCAACACTGGCCCAAGCAATATGAGGTGTTAATATTAGATTATCTTTGTTCTTTAGAGAAGCTAACGGATTATCTTCTTTTATTGGTTCTACTTCAAATACATCTAAGGCAGCCCCTGCAATTAATTCTTCATCTATAGCCTTTGCTAAATCTTCTTCAACTACTATAGGACCTCTACCCATATTAACTAAAAGAGCTGATTTTTTCATTTTGCTAAGAGCATCATAATTTATTAATCCTTGAGTATCTTTATTTAATGGTGCATGAATAGAAATTATATCTGATGCTTCTAACAATTCTTCAAAGGTAACTCTCTTATAATCTGAATTTGAATTTTTTCCTGATGTTGAGTAATATACAATATTCACACCAAAAGCTTCTCCTATTTTAGCTACTCTTTTTCCTATAGCTCCAAAACCTATAATTCCCCAAGTCTTTCCTTCTAATTCATAAAAAGGTTTAGTTAAATCAGTAAATAAACCTGATTTTGAATACTTCCCTGATTTAACATAACTATCATAGTATGAAATTTTATCATATAAGGATAAAACTGTTGCAAAAGTATGTTGAGCAACTGTATTAGTTGAATATCCTGCTACATTAGTAACTGCTATTTTATTTTCTTTAGCATATACAATGTCTATATTATTAAAACCTGTAGCTGTTTCACAGATAAGTTCTAAATTTTTAGCTTCTTTTAGATTATTTTCATTTAAAACTACTTTATTAGTTAAAATTATATTAGCATCTTTTATTCTTTCTACTACTTCTTCAGGCTTTGTAGTATCATAATAAGTTACTTCTCCAAAATCCTCTAGCTTAGTAAAATCTAAATTCCCTAAAGTCTTTCCATCTAAAATTACTATATTCTTCATTTTATCCTCCTAATTTATAGTTATATTAAGTTTAAAATATCTTCTGGTCTATCTATAAAATAATCTGGTTCTGATTTCTTTAACTTTTCTATCCCTATAAATGTATAATTAACTCCGCAAGTCTTACATCCTGCAGATTTACCACAGAATATATCATAGTGACTATCTCCAACCATAATCGCTTCTTTAGGTTCAATTCCTAAATCACTACATGCTTTAAGTGCTGGATCTGGATTAGGCTTATGAAGCTCTGTTGATTCTGGAGTTATAATAATATCTATAAAATCATATATTCCAGCTATCTTCATACCTCTTATTGCAAGCTCAGCTCTTTTTGATGTTACTATTCCTATTTTAATTCCCTTTTCTTTAAGATTAGTTAAAAGCTCTTTAACTCCTTCAAAAGCAAAACACATATTGTCGTGAATACTTTCATTGTATTCTCTATAATAAGCAACTAAATCTGCTACATCTTCTTCTTTAGCATGTTTTTTAAAAGGATCTCCTAGAGGTCTTCCAAAGAAGTCTACAATTTCTTCTCTCTTTAATTCTATTCCTAACTTATTTTTAAAAGTTTTATAAAAAGAATCATAAATAAGCTCATTTGTATCTATTAATGTTCCATCTAAATCAAATAATACTGCTTTTATCATCTTATCCTCCTAATATTATGATTATTTATAATTATAATAACATATAAAATATGCTTGTACAAAAAATTAGCTTTATGTTGTTTATTTAAAAATAAAAAGATACCTAAAATTAATTAAGGTATCAATAAAAATATTAAATATATTTGCAACTAATTTAAAATAAACTTAACTGCTCATTATTATATTCCTTTTTATAACTATAGATTATATCACTCATTTTATAAAGTAATCCTAACTTATTACACTCATTTACAAAAATTTTATACAACTTCTTAGCTTTTAAACTTGCACACATATATTCATTCCCAAAGTTTTTTATATACTTTTCTTTAATGTTTGGAAAAGATTCATCTAGCCTATCAAAAAAAT
This sequence comes from Clostridium sp. MB05, assembly GCF_046581255.1. Lineage (NCBI taxonomy): Bacteria > Bacillati > Bacillota > Clostridia > Eubacteriales > Clostridiaceae > Clostridium > Clostridium sp. MB05. The sequence goes on from NZ_CP174370.1 coordinate 3,413,320, forward strand.
AATTTCTTTGATTTGATCTTAGTGTAACTCCAAAAGCAGGGTAAATAAATTTTGCTCCATTTTCTTTTGCTAGCCTCACAATATTAATTATGTTTTCTTCTGTATCATTAATAAATGGTAGAATAGGCATTAATAATATTCCCGTATAAATTCCTTCATCAGATAATTTTTTTATTGCTTCAAACCTCTTAGAAGTAACTTCAACATTAGGTTCAATTTTCTTACACAACTCATCATCAGCTGTTGTAATTGTAATTTTACAAAGTACAGATGAATGTGCTTTAATTCTTTTTAAAATATCAATATCTCTTGTAATTAAATCACTCTTTGTTGCAATAGCTACTCCAAATCCATTGTCATTTATAATTTCTAAGGCATTGCGTGTTAAAAGAAATTTGTTTTTAAATGGATTATATGGATCGCTCATTGCCCCAGTTGCAACTACTCCTTTTTTTCTTTTTGATTTTAATTCTTTTCGTATAGTATCAAGTGCATTTTCTTTTATTCTAACAATGTCGAAGTTATCAATACCATAACATTCACTTCTACTGTCACAGTAAATGCAACCATGACTACAGCCTTTATATATATTCATATTATAGTTAGATCCAAACCAGTTATTATTTTCTCTATATTCTGAAATTATGCTTTTTGCAGGTATATAATCCATACTCAACTCTCCTAATCCCTAAACTAGACCTTTTTCTTTAAAGAGTTTATTAATCTTACTTTCAGATAAAATTTCGTTAGTTATAAAATCTCCATCATAAAATAAACTGTACGTTGTAAAAGGACAAGGTGCATTTTGTGCTTGCTCCCTAGTCTCAAACTTAATTAACTTTAACTCAACTCCACTTTCTTCCGAAATTTTCTTTATCAGATTAGCATATTTATCTGTATGAGGGCATTGATTAGAATAATATAAAACAAATCCCTTTTCATTAGTTTTTCCTTTCTTTGCACATTCTTTAAATTTAGGCATATCATATTTTTTAGAAAAAGGAAAATATAACAATTCATAATATGGGCTTGCACTATCACATACTTCAAAGCCTTTATATTTTAAATATTCTGGGTCTGATAAAAATGGCATCTTCTTTTTTGACGAAAGAGCTATAATACCATATTTCCCACTTTTCTTTGCATTTTCAATACACTCATTTAATAATTTATTAGCATATCCATTTCCTTTAAATTTTCCTGATATCCAAAAACAATTTATAAACATATAATTATTACCTTCAATAGGTACCCATGCATTTTCAATAGGAATATATTCAATAAAGACCTTACCTCTTACATTTAACTTACTAAATATTAATCCATCTTCAAATCTATCTTTTAACCATTTCTTTTTTAAATAAACTCCACACTCACCTTTTTTATCAGATAATGAACAACATATATGTTCGTCATCAATATTACTATGGTTTAATGTAATTATATCCACTATAGATTCCTCCTGACAGGATGTCTAAGTACTGTTTTCATCCTTTCTTTATCTATTTTTCTTGGATCTGATAGATATATTTCATGATGCCTTCTAATTTTTCCATCTTCATTAAATCCATTAATATCTATAATCAAGTTATTTTCCTCAACATATTTTTCAATTTTTTTAGTAGTTATATATTCATTTTCAAATTGTCCTATATGCATACATTGTACACATAATCCTTCTTTAAATATTTCTAACCTTGCCTTAGATACATCAATATAAGGCTTTTTCTTTTTAACTTCATTACAAGCAAATTCAAATATCTCTTTTGTAACGAAGTCAGGCTGACGTATCATAGAAGTCCAAAAAAATTTTTCTTTTTTAGTAAAATTCATATCTCCATCTTCTTTTAGCCACCATAATCCTTCAAGAGGTGGTATAACATAATCAAAATAGCCTTCTAATTCATTTTTAATCTTCTTACTCATCTTAATTGTATAAGATAAAGCATATAATAGTTCAACAGCCTTTTTATATTCTCCATCTTCATCATTTGGATTTCCCTTTCCATCTACCATTATAAATGTCATTGATGGTACAGCAATTTCCATTGGGTTTGTCTTAGGTATATATAACTCTTTAAATTCCTTTTTATAATCTAACTTATCCATAATTCTCTCCTTATTAATATTTATAGATAAATATTACAATAATTAATATGACAACATACTGTCATATTAATATTTACTTAATGCACATTTTAATCGTTTTTTTAATTCTTCTCTTATATATACTGGTTCAATTACTTCTATATTTTCTCCAAAAGACATGATATATCCAAATAATAATTCTCCTTTAGAAAGTTTCAAATTAACTATAAAATCACCATTTTCATCTAAAGAGTAGTTTGGAAATTCATCGTACACTCTAAATGCTATCTTTTTATTTATCTTTAATTTCAAATTTATTAATGCATCGTCATACTCTTTATCCTCTTCTATTAAAACCTTATTTGGTATAACTCTTATAAAATTTTCTGAAAGAGTATTTAAATTATTTATTCTTGTCAGTTTAAAAAACCTATTGTCATTCCTTTTTCTACAATATCCATATAAATACCATCCTTGCCCTTTAAATACTAATTTTAATGGTTCAACAATACGATTCAATGATTCTCCATTTGCACCAAAGTATTTAAAACTCAATAATTTTTTATTTATTATTGCACTCTTTATAGTTGTAAACTTTTCTCCTAAATCATTATTTTTATCCCAATTTGAAAAATCAACTTCAATCCAATTTTCATTATTTCCACCCAAAAATGAACTTAGTTTGGATAATGCCCCATTAAATTCATTTTCATTAATAGCACTAAGCCCCTGCATAGCTGCTAGTATTTCTCTCTTTTCTTCTTCTGATAATATAGCTTTATTTAGCACAAAATTTGATAAAAGACTTATTCCTCCTCCCTTACCTTTGCTCATATAAATAGGAATTCCAGCCTGAGATAAATCTTCTATATCTCTATAAATAGTTCTTTGAGATACTTCAAAATGTTCTGCAAGCTCTTTTGCTGTAGTATTCTCTTTATCTAATAAAATATAGATTATTTCAAATAACCTATTAATCTTCATATTATCACCCTATTTTAGTTTATCAAAATAAGGATTAAATAGTAAACTTATCAAATAATATTTCAATATTATTAATAAATAATTTATAAAATAAAAAATAGTATATAGATAATAATTTAATTATTATCTATATACTATTTTTTATTTGGTGCAGATGGCGGGACTTGAACCCGCACGAGGATTCCCTCGTCACCCCCTCAAGATGATGCGTCTGCCATTCCGCCACATCTGCATAATATGTTTTTATAATTCTATTTTAATTTATATACTATAACTTTTCAATATTTATTAAAAGTATTATATAAATAAACCTATTGTAAAATGAACAAAAGTACTATATAACTCTAAAAACCATGCATAACTAGATCCTAAGCTTCTTTCTATACATGGTTTTTATTAATAAATTATTACAAATATATTTTATCACAAGCAATTTTTATTATTAAAATGAAATTACTATACTTCCATATGGTCCTAAAAATATATTTTCTTCTTCAATTTTATTTTCATCTGAATTATTTAAAATAATACTAGTATCTACATTAATTAACTCCTTCAGAGAAGCCATAGTTTTTTCTCCATAAAAATTACATGCTACTAATATTCTTTTACCTTTGTACTCTCTAATATAAGCTAATATTTTTGGATGTTCTTCTAAAACTGGTATTAAACTTCCTTCACAAATTATTTCATTATTCTTTCTTAATATTATTAATTTCTTATAGTAATTTAATATAGAATTGGATTTATCTTTTTCTAACTCTACATTTATATCTTTATAGTTCTTTGAAATATTTATCCAAGGTAAGCCTGTAGTAAAGCCAGAGTTTCCCTCACCATTCCATTGCATTGGTGTTCTTGAATTATCTCTTGATCTATTTTTTAATATATTTAAAACCTCTTCTTCATCAATTCCCTCATTTAATAATATCTTATATGCGTTCAATGATTCTATATCTCTATAATCTTCAATATTATTAAAGTTTGGATTTGTCATACCTATTTCTTCACCTTGATATATATATGGAGTTCCTCTCATTAAATGTATTGCTGTAGCAAGCATCTTTGCTGATTTCTCTCTATATATGCTATCATTTCCAAATCTAGATACTATTCTAGGTTGATCATGGTTACACCAAAACAAAGCATTCCAACCATTTCCTTCTTCCATTTCAACTTGCCATTTGAAGAAAATCTCCTTTAATTTATTGAAATCAAATGGTTCTAATTTCCACTTCTCTCCATTAGGATAGTCTACTTTTAAATGATGAAAATTAAATGTCATACTTAATTCTTCATTATTAGGATTAGTATATTTTATACAGTTATCTATAGTTGTTGAAGACATTTCTCCAACTGTCATTATCTTATCATATTTTGAAAAAACTTCTTTGTTCATTAATTTTAGATACTCATGAATTTTAGGACCATCTGTATAAAATCTTCTACCATCTCTAGTAGCTGATGTAAAATCATCATCTAAGAATCTTGTATCCTTTGATATTAGATTTATAACGTCTAATCTAAATCCATCTACTCCAATATTAAGCCAGTATCTCATCATTTTGAATATTTCTTCTCTAAGCTTTGGATTTTCCCAATTTAAATCAGCTTGAGTTATGTCAAAGAGATGAAGGTAATATTCATTTAAACTTTCTACATATTGCCATGCTGATCCTCCAAATTTAGAGTTCCAATTATTTGGCTTTTCTCTCCATATATAAAAATCATGATATGGATTATCTTTTCCCTTAAGAGCTTCCTTAAACCAAATATGCTCTGTTGAAGTATGGTTTACTACCATATCTAAAATTAACTTCATTCCTCTTTTATGAGTTTCTTCTAATAATCTTTTAAAATCTTCAAGTGTTCCAAACATCTTATCTATATTATAATAATCTGCTATATCATAGCCATTGTCATTTTGAGGTGACACATATATAGGTGTAAGCCATAGTACCTCCACCCCTAAATCCTTTAAGTAATCTAATTCTTCTATTATTCCAACTATATCTCCAATTCCATCTCCATTACTATCCTTAAAGCTTTTAGGATAAATTTGATATACTACTGAAGATTTCCACCAATTTTGCTCTTTCATTTACTCCACCTCTTAACAACTATGGTTGTAGCAATATTACTACAACCACAATTAATTATTCTAAATTTTCAATATCTGTTCCAAATTTTTTATTAAATATAAAAGTTAGTATTATAGGAACTACTACTGCTACACCCATTGCTATTATAAATGGTACCCAATATTGAGGTTGAATTGCTAGGAATCCTGGTAATCCTCCAACTCCTATTGAGTTAGCTAATACTCCTGACATTATAGATACAACAGCTGCTAAAGCTGAACCAATTAATGCTGCTACAAATGGATACTTATATTTAAGGTTAATTCCAAACATAGCTGGCTCTGTAACTCCAAGCCATGCAGATATTCCTGCTGATGCTGCAATTGATTTAATCCTTGCATTCTTCTTATATATAATTAACATTGCCACAGCTGATGCTCCTTGAGCTATATTGCTTAAGGCTATAAGTGGCCAAATCATTGTTCCACCATTAGCAATCAATTGTAGATCTACTGCTATAAATGTATGATGTAAACCTGTTATAACTAATGGTGCATAAGTTAATCCAAATATTATTGCACCTACTATTTTAAATGGTCCTGTTAATAAATAATTAAATATAATTGCTATATAATTACCAAGTTCTCTTGAAATTGGTCCAATTAGTATATATGATAATAAAACTGTAATTAAAAGTGTTACAAATGGTATTACTATAAGCTTTAATACATCTGGTATATATTTACGTAATGTAAGTTCAATCTTAGATAAAACTATACCTGATAAAATTGCCGGTATTACCTGTGCTTGATATCCAACCTTATCTATAGTGAACCATCCAAAATTCCAAAAAGGAACTGTTCCATTTTGTACTGCTTCTGCATATCCATAAGCATTTAAAAGTTGAGGTGATACTAAAGTAATACCTAATACAATTCCCAATATCTCTGACCCGCCAAACTTTTTAACTGTTGACCAAGTTACTGCTACAGGTAAGAAATGGAATATAGCTTCTCCTAAAATCCATAAAAAACTATGGATTTCTGCTAATATCGGGTGTAATTGTGTAAGAGTTTGAGTTCCATCTCCAAAAATAGCTAAATCACCAATTACATTTCTAAATCCTAAAATTAAACCACCTGTGATTATAGCTGGCAAAATTGGAATGAATATTTCAGCTAGACCTGCTATAACTCTTTGAATCAATGACATATTATTTTGAGCTGCTTTTTTAACTTCTTCTTTTGATTGCACTTTTAATCCTGATACTTCAATTAAATCATCATAAAAAGCTTGTACACCATTTCCTATTATTACTTGGAATTGACCTGCATTTATAAATGTACCTTTAACTGATGGTAATTTTTCGATTTCCTTTGCCTTTTCCTTTGCAACCTTTTCATCTTTTAATACAAATCTTAATCTAGTTACACAATGACTTGCACTTGCAATGTTATTCTTCCCTCCAATAAGTTCTAACAAGTCTAATGCTTCTTGTTTAAACTTTCCCATAGCACACTCTCCTTACAATTTATTTTGATTACGATTACATTATATCTTGTTTAAACAAGTATGTCAACACTTGTTTAAACAAGATTATTTCCTTTTTGTATTTTATTTTTAATTTATGATGCTATAATATATTATATAATATGCTCTAAAGGAGATTTTAAGCTATATGAAACAAGTGAAGTACACGGAAATATATGAATATTTAAAAAATAAAATTTTAAATGATGAATTTAAGGCTGGTGAAAAACTTCCATCTGAAAATGAATTAACGACATTATTTAATGTAAGTAGAAATACAGTTAGACGTGCAATAAATCAATTGTCTTTCGAAGGTCTAGTTGCAAGTGTTCATGGAAAGGGCGTTTTTATTTTAGAAAAAAAACAACTTAAATTTTTAGTTGGTGGATTACAAAGCTTTAAAGAGGCTTCTATAACAAATAATATAAGTTATTCAACCACTGTACATAACTTTCAGGAATTAATAGTTGATGAAAAACTTTCGAAAAAGACCGGTTTTTCGCTAGGTTCCAAGGTATTTTACATAGTTAGATCTAGAGAAATAGATGGTGAAGAAACTATATTAGATATTAACTATTTTTTAAAAGACATAGTTACGGATTTAAACGAAGATATTGCAAGTAATTCAATTTATTATTACATAGAAAATATACTTTCATTGAAAATTGCAGGTGCTCAAAAAATAGTTTCTATAGAACCTTTTTCTAAATTAGATAGTACATTTTTAAATTTAAAGAACTATAATTTAGTTGCAATAATAAAAAATTACGTTTATTTAGAAGACGGATCTTTATTTGAATACACAGAATCTAGACATAGACCTGATAAATTTACATTTTCTACATATGCTAAAAGATTATAAAAAAATGTACCAGAATCAAATAATGATTTTGGTACATTTTTTTCTTAATTAAACTTATTTATTAAATTTTCTTCTAAAAGCTAGTAAGGCATTTAAATTATCATAAGAATAAACTTCTTCTGTTTTTTCATTTCCGAATGATCCATATATATTACTATTTTCATTTTTCACTTGAAAACTCTTCATTTTATTTATAGCCATTGTATATAGCTCATCATCATTTATAACTTTTGCAATTTGAGCTATATTAGCATAAATTGATGTTGATTCAATTTTGCTTTCATCTATTTTATTAATGTTATAAGAAGTAGATATATATCCAAAGGTTTTAAGCCTATCCTTTATCCATTTTATACTTTCATTTACATCTTCCTTTGCTTCAGCTTTATTCAAAATAACTAAAACAGACAGCAAAGTATCTATATTCTCTTCATTGTCATATTCACTAATATTACCATCATAATACTTTCTATATAAAGGCAATTCACTACTTATAAATCCATTATTTATAACTTCCATTGATTTACTATAAACATCATTCCACTTATTGTCTAAAAGAGATAAAGTTTTAATTGCAGACAGATCTAAATAGCATAAAGTTGTTACATTACTTTTACCATATCCATCATGAAAATCTATTAACCTATTTTCTTGTGTTAAGTTTTTATATATTCCATTTGATATTTTTAATCCATAATATCTATACTTTAATTTGTCAAATTCTTCTGCTGCAACTATTAAAGATTCAGATATTCTTAAATCATCTATAGTAGCAGATACTTCTGAACTTTTTCCATTTTCTATTCTCCAACTAACTAATCCATTATCTAAAATCATATTTTCTTTTAAATAATTGAAGGATCTATCAAAGTTATCTTTTTCATTTCTATATAAATAATAATTTAAAATCATTCCTTGAGATTCTGATAAAATATCATGCCCTTTCGTTAAATCTCCTTCTGTTGAAATATTAACATAATTAGTATATATACCACTTAAATCATTCATTAGCTTTTCATTTATAAAGTCATTTAATATTTCCTCTTCATCAGTTATTTCTTCATTAGATATAACAGAGTCTATTTCTATTTTCTTTATATATTTAAATAAATATATGTAGCTTAAATAAAAAATAAGAATTAAAAATGCTAATATTATAATTCCTATTTTATACTTCTTTTTCATATAGTTTCTTCTTTCCTTTCCCTTTAATTTTTCTTGTTTGATTTCAATATTTTTAAGGTTTCATAAATTTTATCTAATTCTGAATCAGATAGTGAATCTAAATTATCTATTTTATATTTAATGAAATCTATTGTTTCATCCTTAAAATCTTTTTTTCTTTTCTTTTTTCCATCATTATTTATTATATAGGCTGCAATTGTACTAGTTGTTACACCTATAAATCCTATTCCAAAAATCATTAATAAAATAGCTACTATTCTTCCTAAATTTGTAGTAAGCAAAACATCACCATATCCAACTGTAGTAAATGTAACGAAACTCCACCATATAGCATCTCCAAAACTAATGTCTTCTAGTAATGCAATAAATACAGCTCCTAATACAATTATAATAGTAGTCAAAATTAACATATAGTTAAACTTATTTAATCTTACTGATTCCCTTATTCTATTTTTAAATTTTACTATTAATATTATAAGAATAATCACTTTAATTATTTTAAATAATATTTTTAAGTCTATTCCTTCATCTAAATTTAATATATAAATTAATTTTCCTATTCCTATAATAGGAATTATAGATATTAAATCTACAATGTTATTAATAACAAATATAATTTTCCTTTTAGTTAATGTTAATCTTACTATATAATCAATAAAAAATATACAACAAACAACTAAGTTTATATAATAAAAGGTTTCTATCACAATAGTAGGTAGTTTATACATAAGCTCTAATATTATCATTATTGCAGACATTAGTGATAGTAAGCCAATAAAAACATCATAAAATAATCTTTTATGCATATAAAAACCTCTCCTATAGTTATCTACTTATATTTTATATAGTAACTTTAGAAAAAATGATATTTATTAAAAATATAACTTAAAAGGAGATGTATCAAAAATTATTTCGTTACATCTCCTTCTATTATCTAAAATATTTTCATATTACTGAAAACTTATAAACTGTTTCTTTATTGTATTCCTCACCTTTTTTTAATATTGAATACTTCGCAAAAATATTATCTTTTCCAATAGGTGGACTTTGAGTTTCTATAGCTAAAGCATCTCTTTTTCCTACCCTTTTTCCACATTCTAAAGACTCATTATCTGGAAAATTAAGAGAATATAATACAACACTATTTTGATTTGTATAAACATCCATAATTCTTCCTGATCCTTTATGATATAGTCTAAGTTTTACATCATCTCCACCATTTAATATCCATGGGTGATCATATCCTTGTCCTATTTTAAGTTGATAATCTTCCTCTTCTATATCTCTACCTATTGTTTTAGGACTTGTAAAATCCAATGGAGTGCCTTCTATATTGATAAGTTCTCCAGTTGGAACTTGATTTTCATTAAGTTCAATTAAAAAATCACTATCTATATATAAATAATGGCTTAAAATATCTTCCTTACAATTTCCACTTAAATTAAAATAGCTATGATTAGTTAAATTAACTAATGTATCTTCATCGCTTATTGCCTTATAAGATATTTTCAACTCATTGTTTTCTGTAATTGTATATCTTACTATAACATTTAAATTACCCGGATAACCTTCTTCCCCTGAAGGACTTAAATAGGAAAATTCAACATAAGCTTCTTTATCATCCTCGTTAATTCTAGAGTCTAAAAATTTTTTATTAAATCCTTCTTTTCCTCCATGACCTTGGTTTACTCCATAATTTTTATTAAACATTAAAACCTTACCATTTAAATCAATATGACCTTCAGCTATTCTACCTGAAGTTCTTCCTATTAAGGCTCCATAATATGATGGGTTCTCTTCGTATAAATTAATATCTTTATATTTCATAACTACATTTTCAATTTTTTCATCTTTATCTGGTACTAATATATCTGTTACTATTCCACCGTAATTTAAAACATTTATTCCAAAACCACTTGAATTTCTTAAATTGTAGCTTATTACATCTTTGTCGCTAAATCTACCAACTAGCACCCTTAAAATCTCCATAGTTTCACTCCTAAAACTTATATTTATTTTAAATATATTATCAAAATGTATTAAATTTGTTACTATCAAGGTTTAATATATAAATTAAACCTGATAAAAGTCTTTATGTATTTAAACCATTTTATTACTTATATTCATAATATATACTCATAAAACTCAATAGTCAATGTAATCAATTAAATTTTTACTAATTTTTTCTTATTTTTTACTTTAGATTTACCATTTCTTCCTTTGACACAATTTATACACAAAATCTATATCTTCTTATTAATGACTATTTCAATATTATGTATATTAAATAATTAAATTTTTGTTATTCTTATAGTGAATTAAAGATTAATTATTCCACTATTTTCTAGTTTATTATTGTTTATTCCCTGTACCAAAGTTATAATAGTTTTATATTTCATTATTGTAGAAGGGGGAGCTATAAAATGGGATCTTGGTCTGATAAATACTCTGTAAACATAGAAATTATTGATGAGCAACATAAAGAATTATTTAATATCCTTGATAATTGCTATGAACTATTATTAAAAAATAAAGATGATGATAAGTATGATAAAATCATTACTATACTTGAAGAGTTAAAAAATTATACAATTTATCATTTTAAGACAGAAGAAGAATTTATGAAAAAAAATGGATACTCTAAGTTTCTATCTCACAAATTTGCTCATGATGCATTTATAGAACAGATTAACGGATTTGATTTATATTCTATAGATACAGATCAAAAAAAGTCTATTAATGATCTTTTAGATATTGTTTCTAATTGGATAAAATTTCACATATTAGAAACAGATAAGAATATACATAAATATCTAAAGCTTTAATGAAATTTAGAAGACCAATAATCTAATTGTAGATTATTGGTCTTCTACTTGCTGAATTTATATTCTCTAGTCTATTTTTATTAATATTTAAATAATTCAAATCTATATTCTTGACTAGCGTTAGGATATTTTTCTTTATCAACTTCACTTAAAAACATATCAATAGGTCTTGCATATATTCCCTTATCATCGTAAAGAGCTTTATATAACACTAATTCTTTAGAATCATCAGTTAAGTGAAAATATAAGTCATCCATCTTATATATAGTTATTATTGAATTTAGTTCTGTATGAAAAGTCTGTAGCTTTATTGCTTCTTTAATATGATCTTTATTTTCTATCAGTTTACTAACTCCCATAACAGCATAATAGTTACTTTTAAAATGCTTATAAATTGCTGGACATTGCAACTCTCCCATTTTATTCTCCTTATTTACTTTGCATAATTCTTGGAAAGCCTAATAAATATTGTTTAGGTATTTCAGTTTCCTTATTTAATTTAACTGCAGCTTGTAATGACCAATAAGGGTTTCTAAACATAGCTCTTCCTATAGCTACAAGATCTGCTTCCTCATTCCCAATTACAGCATTAGCAATTTCAGGTTCATCCAACTTTCCAACTGCAATAACTTCTGTATTTAATGCTTTCTTAATAGCTCTTGCTAAAGGAACTTGATATGCAGCATGAGTACCAGGCTTTCCAGCAGAAGCTATTGGCCCTTCACCGCCTGCGCTAATATGGAAAATATCTGCTCCTGCTTTTTGATATTCTTTAGAAATCCCTATACCTGTTTCAATTTCATATCCACCTTCAACGTATTCTTTTCCTGAAACACGCATAATTAATGGCATATTCTCTGGCATTTCACTTTTTGCTGCTTTAATTACATCTACTCCAAACTTAGTTAAATCTTTTCCATATTCATCATTTCTTTTATTAGTCAATGGTGAATGGAATTGATGTATTAAGTATCCATGAGCTCCGTGAATTTCTATGGCATCAAATCCAGCCTTAACAGCACGTTTAACTGCTAATCTAAACTTTTCAATAATTTCCTTAACCTCATTTGTAGATAATTCTCTTGGAGTTTTACATTTATCATCAAAAGGAATTGGTGATGGTGCAACTGGAACTTCGGCATCAGTTGCCTTTCTACCTGCATGAGCAATCTGAATTGCCACTTTTGCTCCATATTTATGACATTCATCCACTATTCTTTTTAATGGTTCTATTTGCTCATCACACCACAATCCTAAGTCATAATCACTAATACGTCCATCTGGCTCAACATCTGTCATTTCAATAATTATTAACCCTGTGCCTCCTATAGCCCTACTTACATAATGCATATAATGCCATTCAGTAGCTACTCCATCCTTTTTTTCTACTGAATATTGGCACATAGGTGGAAAAACTATTCTATTTTTTAATTCAAGCCCCTTTAATTTATATGGTGTAAATAAATCTTTCATCTAAATGTCTCCTTTCATTAATAGCTAATTTATCTTTAGTATAGAAAACATAAACTAATAAAACAAGTAGGCACTTTTAAGTTAGTATATATAATTGATTTTTATATTTTAATCCATTCTACAAAATCTAAAAAAATCTTTATTAAAATATTAAAGGATTAAGATAAAGCTATCTTAATCCTTTAATATTTTTTATAGTTATCTATTAGTATTAGTAATTTTTTACTAAGTTATAATTACATAACTCTCTTTGGGAATATTGCATCTAATACTCCTATAACTAAAGCTGCTATTATTGCTCCGAATATAGATACCCTCATATTAGGTACAAGGAATTGTGCTACATATAATATTATAGCAGCAATAACAAATCCTTTTAATCCTTTTCCAAAAGGAGAAGCATCAACTCCCATAAATGATTCCACCAAATAATCTAATACAGTTATTACTACTGCTGCTAATAGATATGACCATAATCCATTAATACTAAATCCTGGAGTGAAGAAGGATGTTAATCCTAAAACAATTGCTACAATTATTAATCTTCCTATCCAGCCTAAAATACTACCATTTTTATTTTCTTTTACATTATCACTTTGGCCCATAAGAATTCCTCCTTTGTAACATTTCATTGGTTACATATAGTATTCTCTTAAATTCAAAAAATATTTAAAAAATAAACAAAAATTTTTTAAATAAAATATTAATATATTCTATATTAACTTAATTTTTTAATTGACATAAAACTTGTCTTTGATTTATTATCTGTATAAGTAGTTAATTATTTTGCCAGGTAGAATTTTAATACATACTGCTTTTCTACCTGGTGTTATTTATGTAAGATTTAATTTTTAATTATTTTTCATTGATATATAAATAATTAAAAATTTTCAATTTAAAATAATTTCATTTTTTAAGTTATTAATAAAAAAATTAAAAAAGGTAGCATCTAGAATATTACTTCTAAATGCTACCTTTAAAATTAATATATTGAATATAAAGTTATTAATCTATCCTCATCATTTGAAGCGTAAATATTAACAATTCCAAAAGTTTCAGTTTTTATAGTATAAACATCATTTTGTGGATTACCTAATATTTCATATGATAAGCCGCCATATCTTGAGGGTGCTAAAAATCCTACTTCATTTCCTATTATAGGAGCAACATTTGTAGGATATACTCTCCAACTGTTTACTTGAGGATTAAGATTCAGATATTGCTTTTTACTTTGTTGTGGTTTCTCCTGTTGCTGATTTGACTCTCCCTTACTATAAAATTCACTGTCACCATCTTTAGGTACGTATATATTTACTATACCAAAAGATTTAGTTTGAATTGTATAAACATCTTTTTGAGAATTTCCTAATATTTTATATTCTAATCCTCCGTAATTTGAAGGTGCTAGAGTCCCACACTCATTTCCTATTGTAGGCTTAACATTTGTAGCATATACATTCCATTTATTCATGTGTGGTTTTAAAAATAAATATTGTTCTATTTCAGGTGGTTGTGGCTTTGATTCAGGTTGAATAGAAGATATATTTGCGCTACTTGATCCACCTAATTCAGCCTGTGCCATATTTAAAAACCTTTGCCATCCCATATCTAATGTTCTATGAGGACAATATTTGCCACTAAAGTCCTGATGTTTTCTAATTTTAGAAATTCCCCATCCATATTGTTTTAATAATGATGCAACTTCTTTAGCTGCTCTTTGCTCTGCTTTTATAAACCTGTCTCCGCCAGATTTAGAATAACAAATTTCAATTGCTATATAATTTCTATTACCATCACCATTTGATCCATCTCCAGCATGCCATACATTTCGATTAAATGGTATTAATTGAATAGCTTCTTTATCATCTATAGCTATATGAAATGATACCTCTGAATTACTATCTACTCTATTTATATTATTTCTTTCATTTTCAGCACTAGCATCATTAGCTGTATTATGAATGCATATTCCTTTTGGTTCCATATAATATGGACATTTTTCCTTATATTTATGTTCATCTATTAACATTTGTTTTAACATATAATTTCCACCTTAAATAATAATTTTATAATAAAACTTATTCTCTACTTATTAAGCTTTATTACTTCTACTTTAGCTAATAAGTCGTGTATAAAATTTGATCCCCTACTTATTAATATACCTGTTAATACAACCCCTAAATATGGAATACTAGTTTCTATACCTAATAATGATAATAAATCTAATCTTGTACCAATAGCTATTAATAAAGCAATTGCTAATGCCCCTATCCTGTCTATAGATAATTTTCCATTTTGCCATACCATTTTTAAAGTTTCCCAAACACTTTCTGCTAACAAGGAAATCAAGATTAAGATAATTAAATTTTCCATTTTACATCTCTACCCCTCAATTTTATTCTTTATTTCTTTAACATCTTCTTTAATGTCTTCTACAACATTAAACTTATCTGCAAGTGTGTCTAATAAATTCTGATATCTCTTTTCTCTTTCTCCTGTTGTTTTAAGTACATAAAGTAATAGAAAAACAAATAATGCATATCCTAATCCTTGACCTACTGCTACTTGCATTAATTCATCCATCTTACACCTACTTTCTTTATCAATAAATAACTTAGTATTTACTAATACTTTTCTTTTAAATATTTTATCTTTTGCTAAGTCCTTATAAATATATTTATACTATCTAATACTATAAAAACTTACTTTTTATAACCATAATTCAACTAATATTTGCACTTTATTTTTAAATCAAAAAGAGCTTAAAATATAAGCTCTTTTTTAATTTATAAACCTCTAATTGACATTGAACTTGCCTTTAATTTATTATCTATATCAAGTAGTTAATTATTTTGCCAGGTGGATTTTAGTAAATACTACTTTTCTACCTGATATTAAATAACATTATGAAAATTAAATTAAATATACAAAACTAAAGAAAATCTATCTTGATATACTTAAAATTATTTATATATAGAATATTCTATTTCATTTTATATTATTAACCTTATTTATTGCTGAAAATATTAGAAGAATTACTTACATATACATTTTGTTATAATAGTATATTTATTAACTATGCAATACTTTATTTTATTTTTTCTTTCTCTACATCAATTTTCTCACTTTTTGATTTTAAGGCTTGATTATAATCTTTTCTAACCAAAGATAAATATTCACAATTTTGTCTATTAGCATTGTCACTAATTTCCTTTAACATCATGTTTATAATTGTTATTGATAAACCACTATTATTTAGAATTGAATATATTGCTTCTTTGCTATCTTCTATAATTAAATCTACTGGCTTTTGCATAATACATTATTTCTAATTATGCCTTATATTATTTCGCCTCTACTTGAATTAAAGCTTCTTTTCCTTCAGATTCTAGTATAGAATCAATATCATCTTTATATTTTGAGAATTTATTCACTACTGCTATATAATCTAATTTTCTCTTACTAATTTGTAAAGCTAAATAAGCTGCCATTTCACATCATCCTTCCATTTTTATAAGTTCATCAATATGGCGTTTAAAGCATCTTGAGTTATCTCTAACTCTTCTTTTAAGCTTTTTATTTTTAAATCTTTTTCTGATTCTTCAAATATAGCTTCTTCGAAATCTGGTACTCCTTCAACAGATTCAAATTTCTTCATCTCCTTATTGTACCTTAAATTATAAGCATTTATTTCATTATTAATATCATCTACAACATAGCAATTTGAAAACCAATTCTCTTCAAATCTTGTGTCAATGTCAATATTTATTATTTGCTCAACCATATTCGTTTCTTTATTACAAAATACTTTATTCATATTTTATCTCCTTATTTTAAGCTCCAGCTTTGCCAAGAGCCATTTACATACCACCTAGTCCACATGGCATTATTAGTACCAAAAGCTATTTGAACAAAATCTGCATTTTCATTCCATTGAATTACTAAAAGAATTCCATAATCTGTAGGTGCACCTGCTGATCCTAAACTCCATCCATACCATCCACTATTCATTCTCGTATTTAAATTGCTTATTCTAGGAGCTACTATATCAGTTCTCCCATATTCTTTTGAATTTAATACATATCCAGTACCTTGTACATATGCAGAACCGCTTATTTTTAGTGAATTCCCTGTAATTTGTCCTCCAGCATTTAAATCTCCTCTACAGCCAATCCCGCCATTTCTAACATTGATCCATACTGCATTTTCATTCTGTGGAACTGACTGACCTGAAATAGACGGAGCAAACCCAATTCCATACCAAGATTTTACCTGTAAATTAGCTATAGTTGAATTTGCTGCATCTCCATTTCCTTCATAAACACCCCCACCATTAGTAACTACTATCTTAGCATGATCATGTGATGTTGAGGCTGCTCCAATATCACTTGGAGAAGGTTTATTAGATGTAGTGTAAATAGTAGCCCAATCACTCCAATTAGACTCACTAGCATCTCTTTTGTTTCTATAATATAAATTAGCATTCCCTCCTGATGTGCCACTCCATCCCATAACTAACTGACTATCTCCTTGTCCTTTTATAGTAATGGCATTACCATAATTAGTAGGATATCCATTATTATATACTTGTCTTAAAGATAATCCTGTTTGTAAAGGCCTAGTTATTCCTGTTTCAGCAGCTATATTTCCTTGAGTTGGTATCATTATACTACTAGGGTTTAATTGTCCATCAACTATTAATTGCCCTGTTATCTTAGCATTTCCACCTACAACAACCTTATAAGTATCATCAGCAAAAGCATTAATTCCTAATCCCTTATCTCTAACTGATACTATAGGAATATACTTTCCAATATTTAATTCAGTAATAACATCATTAGTAGTTAATCCACTAGTATCATTAACAACAACTGATAGCGTGTATTCTTTATCAGCCACTAATCCAGTAATTGTCACAGTTTGAGGAGAAGCTGTAAGCTGTGTACTAGGTTTTATAAAAGTGCTTGTCCCCTTAAACTTTAAACTATAATTTCTTTTTCTTAATGATTCTGTTGAATTAGACACATTATATGTTATATTTGGCAATGAGGTATTTAAGCTTGTTGTAATTGGTATAATTAGTTGACTTGTAGTTCTCTTTGCAACTCCTAAACTAATAGTTGGAGAAGAGTATTTGTGTAAAACTATAGCTGATGAAATAACATAACTAGATAAATTAAAAGCATTATAACCTATAACTTTAAAATAATAATTTCCTCCACCATTAAAATAATCAGTAGGAATACTAATTCTACTACTAGTCGTGCTACTTGTACTTGGTATATCCGATGCTAATGTTTTCCATCCAGTTGAAGCACTTGTAGAACCTTGTATTTCATACTTCAAACTACTACCATTAACTTTATCACTACCATTATTCCAGGTTAAAGTTAGCTCTTGAAGTGATGGAATATAGTAGCTAATACCATTAACTGTCTTTGTACCTGTAATTCTTATATTTGATGGTGGATTAGGCGTGTCTCTTAAGTCAACATTTACTGTAATAGTTGATGGAGAACTACTTCCAAAATCATTATAAGTAGTCAAATTAATTTGAAAATTACCACTTTGATTTGTTGCATCTTTAAATAGTCCTCTTATGTCTTCATAAGCAATATAAGCACCTGTTGGTACAGTTCCACTTCTATAAATACTAACAGTTATATTTCCTGTGCCTATATAAGCATTATTTATATTTACATTTCCTGATGATAGTCTTCTACTTATATTACCGCTACCCATACTATTACTACCACCAGATACATTTACTGAAAAACTTGATGTATTATTATTTATAGATGGACTACCACTTATACTTGCCCCATACAAAGTATTTTTAGTTAATGATTGAGAATTTGTTAACGTACTACCACTAATTCCATAATTATCCGTTGGAGTTACTCTATAACTATAAACATTCCCACTATTTCCACTTCCTATATTATCGGTTAAAGAGGTTGATGTTGATCCGTTTACAACTGTAGCACTAAAATTACCATTAATATATCTATCTACTTTATATTTCATTCCGCTTGTAGTTTCTGCATCGGAAGCCCCTGTCCAAGAAACCGTTACCGAAGATGTATCTTCTCTAACAGTTCCATTTGGACTTAAATTAATAACAGCTCCACTTCCCCAATATGGAGCTGTATTAAATGTAGATTTATTTACATCTTTATCTCCAGTATCAAAGCTATTTTGCCAATGTGTACTGTCTGTATTAGACCAAGAATATATTCTAGCATATAAAGTACCGCCACTAGCATTTGTTGAGCAAGTTACATCAAAAGTACATGATGTAGATGCTGTTCCGTCATTATTTGCTTTTAAAAGTACATTTCCTGATTGTCCACCTATAGAATAATTAATATATACATCATATAAATAAGAACCATTTTGTCTAGCATAGCTAACTGTAAATTTATATGATACAGTATTAGCTGTTCTTCCTGTTTGCCAATAATTTACACTATAATTTATTTTAGGATTGTAACTCTGATTACTATAATAAGTTCCTACTATATTAGCCATTTTACCACCTCTTTTCTGTTTTATATAACTATAAAATCAAATCCCTTTCCATTGTTATCATTTTGACCTACTATCTTCATTCCATTATCCCCCATGGTAAGTTTATCTCTTATATTTAATCCTCCCTGTATATCTACAGCGGTTGGTTTTTTATTACTAGAAAAAGTAAAATCATAATCAGCCCACATATTGTTGCTTATAAATTCAACTCCACTTTCAAATCTTTGATAGTATTCTCCTTCTAAATTCTTAAATGTAAATACTTCATATGGGTCTAAAGGGGATGTAGAAAATTTTTTATCATCATCGCCAAATAATATTAATTCTCCGTTCATTACTATCTTGTCATTCAATCCATCAGAATCATTTTCAATACTAAATATTTTATCTTTAAATGCTTTATGATTTTTTCTAACATAAAAATTACTACTAAAAAATGTATCTTTTTCACCTGATATTTGTGCTAATATTTCTGTATTGGTATTATTTTTCAATTGAATATAACTATCCGAAGTATTTGTATCAAATATCTTTATATTTCCAACATTAACTTCTCCAGAGAAAGTTCCTTCAAAATTACCCTTAGTTGCATATACCGAACCATCTTGCATAACTCTAAAAGGAGCAGTATCTTTACCAGTTTCATCAGAACCAGCCCAAATTCTAACTGGGTTTAAACTATCTTCTGGAGCTGGTATCCATGTTGGATCTTCGACAACGCCTTTTTCAAGTTTAATCCATTCTACATCTACCACTTGTGTTAAACTAAAATCAAAATCCGTATTTTCAAAAGCTATTCCGCAAATATTAGTTCTACTCGCAACAAATGTACTTGTTAAAATAACCCATTCATTAGCAGTGGTTTTTCTCCTTAAAAGTTCATTATTAGGATAATTCATAGTGCCCTCAATTATATTTTCTTTTAAGACTATTTCGTTTGATTTATTATTTCTTAGTTTAATACTTAAAGTATATGTTTCGCCTTTATCTAAACTTTTTGTCAACATACAATAAACAGCTTCATCCTCTGCTATTTCATCATTTCGTATTGAAGTGTAGTTATCATGTATTGTTACTATAAAAGAAGAACTACCTTCCCATTTCTGTTTACAAAGATTTCTACCTACTATTTGTCCCATATCATAATCATTTGTCATTCCGGCATTAGGTAGAATAACATTTCCTCTTAATACTGCATTATTAAATTCAGCATTTCCCTCTTTATCTATTTTATATCCACTTCTGTTATGAGTATAATTATTTGACCTAAATAACCCGCTACTAATAATAACATCCCCATTGATGTTATCAATTTCAAAAGTTACATTATTACTTTCATCTTTTGCAACTAATCCTCTAGTATTTACTTTATCTGCTGTAATACTTCCAGTTAATATTTTGTTACCATTTATATAAGTTTGAGTTGGATTACTTAAATCAAAAATTCCATCAAAATCAGAAGATAAAGAATCAAAAGAAATTAAACCCTTTAAATTTAATCTATCATTTGATATAGTACCAGTTTTAATACTTTCAGCTTTTAAATCTACTGTTTGAATATTTTTTATAAAAGCACTATCTGAAACAAAAAGATTTTTTAAATTTAATTGATTAACACCAACAGCTTCATTTCTTATCTTATCAGCTGATACAGCTTGGTCGTCTATACCTGCTTCATAAACACCAACATCACTATCGAATATAACAACCCCATCAGCATTAGCAACTAATATACCATAATTATTATTATTATCTTTACCAATTTGAACTCTAACCTTTGGAGTTTCTTGAGTATCTTCTATTTGAATTGTATTATCAGAGATGGTTAAAGAACCACTGGTAGACCCTATTGATAAAATACTGGTATTTATTTTGCCACCTGATATTTTACCTGCATTTATCGTATCAAAAATACCAGTATCTATATACGCTGTTCCTATATTTGCATTTATAGCTTCTATTACACTTGCTTTAATCTTTGAAGCTGATAAGTTACCAATTATAGCTTCATTTATGGTAGCAGTTCCAAATCTTCCATTTACAGCATCTATTATGTTAGCTTTCATTCTATTCGCTACAATGTCACCTGTTGTTATTTTAATAGCATCTAAATTTTTGATTTTAGCATTATCTATACTACCATTTTCAATTTTAGCATTTGTTATAGCACCATCAGCTATTATTGAACTTCCAGCTACTATTGTACCTGCTGCTATTTGCTTTGCAGTAATACTTTCAGACTTTATTTTAGTAGCATCAATACTACCATCAACTATCAAGGAGCCATTATTTTTTTTATACAATTTTATATCTTTTGCATAAAAACTTCCCGTTTGTGAATTATCTTTTAGAAGTATGAATTTTATTTCCTTTAATTTTTTCCCACTTATAGGTTTGCTGTTTATTTTAACTGTTGCAGTACATAAAGATGATATAAATGAATTTTCATTAGGATCATAATTAATATCTATAGTATTATTAGCTGCATCAGTATAGGCATTATCTTCATAAAAATATCTAATAGCAAAATAGGTACTCATATTTTGTCCATCTTTTGAGCCTAAAAATGAAACAATGTATTCATCATCAATATCAAAATCTAATGTTTTCGAAGTTGATAGAGATATTAGGCTACTTTCACCTGAACCTATTTTAAAATATTTATATCTATCACTTGAATTAATTATAGTTTCATTATTCATTGTTATACCTGAATTGGCATCTATCTTACATATATTAGACAAATCACCTATAACTAACTTCTCACTTGTAATACTTTCTGACTCTATTAATTCAGATTTTAATTTTCCAGTTGTTATAACACTTGCATCTAAATCATGAATTTTTGCACCATTAATTTTTGCACTAGATGCATTAAGATTTATGGCATCTATAACATTTGTCACCAATTTATCAGTCTCTATATCCTGTGATATAATTTTATTAATTTCTCCTATTTCACCATTAATAGTCTGAAAATTACTGTTAATGGCAGTTAATTTATCTACTCCAATTTTATCGGCTTGTAAAGTTTTAATATCAACTCTAATAGCATTTATAGTGTGTACTTTTAACTCTTCCATGTTAGATTTAACAGCATCTAAATCCTGTATATGTGCTTTTTCTATCTCTGCTGACTTAGCTTCTAATATTTCTGCTTTTATAGATAAAGCATCTAACCATTCTATACTTGCTTTATTTGATTTTAAGTAATCTATATCTGCATTTATGGCTTTTAAATCTGTTAATTTAGCCGTTGTTGCTTCTAAAGTTCCTATTCTTCCTTCTGCCGCATTAAAATCATTTATATCAGCTTTATTAACTGTAAGATTTTGCACAGCTCCTTGCACAGCTTTTTCAGATATTTTCCCATTATTTTCTGTAATATTGCTTACAGTATTAGATGAATCTTTAAATTCCTTTTGTAAATCCTTAAAACTAAGAATAGCATTTGCCATTTCGCAATCATTTTTTATAGGATTATCTGGATACTCAGTTATTTTAACTATTCTTTGTTCTTCTTTTATTTTTAAGCCTTTAGATATAAGTACTATTGTATCCCCCAGTTTATAGTCCAAGATATTTTTATACTTTTCACTTATACTAGCCAAATCTATAATTTTAGCTCTATAACTTTTATAAGGCTTAGATAATTCATTTAACTTTAATCTAGCATCCTCAGTCAAATAATTTATATCTGTATATTTTTCATCTTTCCAAATTAAAGTTTTTATCTTATTCGAATATTGGTCGTTTACTAATTCAACCCTAATATCATCTTTACCTAATGCAATAATTTTGGTGAAATAATCATAAGAATTTGTTTCTACTTCTAGTTCCTTTAAATTCAGTGAATCTATAAAATATGTTCCTTTTTTAGTCCCAATTTTATCATAAACTTTTACAATTTTATTTACAGTATCAAACTCTAACTCCACTCTATAGACTTTTTTCGCTTCTTGTATCAAATCCCAGCTGGAACAATTAGTTTTTCTAACAGTTCTTTTTTTATCTATATTACTTATCATTTTTACTGTCCAACCTGTTCCTACTAAAGCTAAATTCAAACAGTCTTTAATACTTTGATTTGTAGAATCAAAATGTGTCCAGGCTTGCCCTTCCAGATCCTCCACATTCATTACTGCAACTACAGATTTCCACTTTCCATCATCTTTTGTTTCTTTAACTACAAATTCATCAGTTTCATTTCTTATATAACATTCTTCTAAAATATTACTTGAAAAAGAACTTGGATAAGAAAAAGAAAGTGTTTTATCTCCTGTATCTAAAACACTTTCTATCTTATAGTCTTTATATTTAGTTAATCCTTCTATTTTAACTTTATTAATATCATATTTAGCATCATATAATTGTAACAATGAAAAACCTCCCTTCTATTTATTTAAATTAATGTTACTTAATCATATAATCTATTAAAATTAACTCCCTTGGCGATATTTCACAATTACATTTAAACAAATCTTCTCTGTCTATTTCTTCAGTATTCACATTAATTTCTAGGTCAAATAATTCTTTTATATCCCTATTCCAATCTTCAATACTTTCTGGATTTAATTGAATTGTGTTATTTTCATTTAATTTTAACTTACCATCTTCATCTTTTATCCCATATTTATTGATAAGCTTTTCTCTTTCTGTATTGTATATATATACTTCTTTTTCAATAATGCTTATATTTCTTGCTATCATATAGCTTGCTTTAATATTTAAATCCATATTAATTAATTTTGATAATACTTCTATACTATTTACTAATTTTTCATTACTTAACTTCATGTATATCATCCTTTCTTAAAATATAAAAAGAGCTTTAAAGCTCTTTTTATATCAACATTATTTTATATCCATCTTTCTTTATATCTAATGGTAATATTACAATTGTTCCTATTTAATGTTATTGTATTTTTCCCCGGTAGTAGCCTTGGAAATTCCCATAAGTCAGTATCCTTAAATTTATTTATATTATCCTGAGTTATCTTAGATAATTCTCCATCAATAGTAACCTTTTTATTTAGCTCTAAATTTTTAATAATTATGGGCTTTTCACTTAACCCTTGAATAATTAACTCTTGCATCGAAATAGTGGGGATTATTTCTAATAATACTGGAATTTCTATATTCCCACCAATATTTATACTCTTTGATAGCAAACCATCCATATGGTCAATAACTTCTTTAGATTCTGCTACTACTAACATATTTATATCTAGTGTTTCATTTCCTTGCATTATATAAGCCACTGAAATATCACCAGTTACAGATCCCCTATAATAAAAATCTATATCATCAAATTTTATAGTTGCAATTGCTAATTCCTTAGTTAAGTTACTTTTAATAGCTTCAAGTTCATTACTATCCTTACATATAAGATCTAGCTTAAAACTTAATTTTTTAAATTTATAAGTAAAATTTTTATCTATAAAGGGTTCTCTAGAACTATCTAGCCATATGCTATTAACTTCAAAATTTGAATTTTGTATTGACCTCTCTAATAACTTTGCTTTAAATTTACTTATATCAATATTATTAATAAGCATTATCTCACCCTCTTTCCAGCTAATGCAAATTTGTTATCTACTTTTCTATAAGTATATTCAGATATTTCGTCACTATCCATGTAATTTTTAATAATAAATACTTCATTATCATTATTATCAAAAATTGTTTCATTACTTCCTGAACTAGTTAA
The DNA here is from genome assembly GCF_046581255.1 of Clostridium sp. MB05. Lineage (NCBI taxonomy): Bacteria > Bacillati > Bacillota > Clostridia > Eubacteriales > Clostridiaceae > Clostridium > Clostridium sp. MB05. The sequence goes on from NZ_CP174370.1 coordinate 3,438,589, forward strand.
GCTACTCATCATTCCTAGAGATGTTTTAGATGTTTCAAATTCTACAGTTGTTCTCATATTAGATGTCAAATTTAATAAAGAATCTGACATATCTGATTCTACATTTTCGGATTCATCAATAAATCCTACGCCTATCCCTTGAGCCAGATATTTTCCTACATCATCTCTAAAAACTCTTGATGGGGAATTAATACCTAAAACAGATTTTATGCCTCCAAGTAATGAAGATCCTACATTTCTTGCAATACTCCCTACTCCATTTAATAATCCCTTTCCTATTCCAGCTAATATATCACCTCCAACCGAAAACCAATCTGTACTAAATAAAGCATCAGTTAGAGCTCCTACTATTTTTACTGCACCATCTATTAATGATGGCAATGCTCTAATTAGTCCTTCAATCAGTTTCATTATTAATTCAACAGCACATTGAATTATTTTAGATAGATTACCTGGTGTTGTAATAAATTCGACTAATTTATTTATTATAGCAACTGTAGCATCAACTAGCATAGGTATAGCAATTATTAATCCATTAACAATTGAATCAATACATTTAAACATTGATATTAATAGAATATTTAAATTATCTGGATTTGTTATAAAACTTATCAATCCATTTATTATTGCCAAGGCAGCATTTATAAGCATTGGAATACTTATTATTAACCCATCTACTAAATTTTGAATTATAATAGGTGCTTGTTCTAATAGTATAGGTAAAGCACCTATTAGTCCAAATATTAATCCATTTATAAGATCAATTCCTGCTTGTATTATCATTGGCATATTTATGATAAATATATCAATAAGTGATAATAATATACCTAATAATGCTGGTAATAAATTAGGTAGCGCCTCTGATATTCCAGTTGCTATGCAATCAATCAGATTTATTCCCAACTCCAAAATATATGGAAGCATTTCGAATATACCATAAATTAAGCTTTCGATTATACTTATAGCTGCATCTGTTATTTGCGGTAAATTTTCTTGTATACCTATGATAAATGATTGAATAATTATTACTGCTGAATCTACTATCTCTGGGACTTTCTCTGATATTCCAGTTATCATATCAGCAAAAATACTTCCAAAGTTATTTGCTAGACCACTTAGTCCACCTTCACTAAATGCATTATTTAATTCTACAGTCATATTTGTAAATTCTGCAATAACTCCTTGAGCCATAGGTATAAGTGCACTACCTAATCCTATACTCAATTGCTCAATACTTTTTCTTGATAACATCAATTGATTTGATAGTGAATTACTACTTTTTGCAAAATTTCCTTGTATATCTGAGGTATTACTCATTATATAGTTATATCTTAATGTAGCCTTTTCCGCTTCACTCATTTCACTATATGACTTACTAATACCCTGAGATAGTGCAAAAGCCTCTAAATTGGCCTCAGACATATTAATTCCAAGTTGCTCTAATTGTTCACTTTCTCCTAATATCCCACTTTGTATGACATTAAAAGCTTCTTCATGTCCAATATTATAGAAACTGCTAAACTTAATCACCGTTACTTTCGTAATATTTAAAACGGAATAGACTATCTCTTCATCCATTTAGGATGTGTGGCGCTTCGATCTAACCCTTTCATTTTAGATCTACAGATTTCATAACCTTATATTTATTAATACTTAGGTCGTTTATCCTAGTCGTTACACCTTCAAAAAGATTTCTCTTTAAGCTTGGCTCGGTATTGGCATTTTATAAATTGAATATAAATCTATAATTTAGCTTTTCACCGATAGCACATATATTAATTAATCTTATGCACACCTTATATTTATAAGTTCACCACATTTTTAATATGCTATTTCTAGCATATGGAACTAATTTTAATCCCCTGCAAGCCCTATAATTCCTTGAGACATATTAATAGCTTCCCCACTAGAAATACCCATTGATTTAAATACATTTCCCATGCTTATATTGAATTGCTTTGCTTCTATCTCACTCATTCCAAAAGCAGTAACAGCATTTTTTGACCATTCAGTAATATTAGATGCCTCTTCTGGAAAACATTTTTCCATTGTATTATCTATTTTTTCTAGATTACTAGCTAGATTAATACTTTCTTTTCCAAAATTAATTATAGACTTAGTCGTATCTGATGTAATTATATTAGAAAATATGTCCTTCCCTTTTTCTGCAATTGTTTTAAAAATATTTGACGACTTTTCTGCCTCTTCACTATTATCCTTTATTCCTTCAGATGATTTCTCTGCTAATTTACTTATTTCATTACCAGTATTCGAAAAATTTATTGACATCGTTTGCTGATAATTAATTATATTTTGACTTAGTTTTATAAACTCCCCATTAATTTCATCCATTGATTTTTTAGTATCTGATAAATTTAAAGACAATGCTTTACTTGAGTTATCAATAGCATTTTCGTAATCCTTAGACACTTTTTTAGCTTCTTCGTAATTATTAAAAACTACAATATCGTTCTTCTTATCTCCCACATTCTCACCTACTTTCTTGTAAAAAATAACAAGCACTTATAAAATAAGTGCTTGTTTTACATTTCTATAGTATTTTGCTTAAGTCTTTACCATTAAGTAAAGCCTCTTCAATTTCATTTATTTTTTCTAATTCATTTTTACTCTTAGGTATTTCATAGAGTTTTTTCATATTTTTATAATATTCTCTTTGACTCTTATCTTTTACCTTAGATAAATCAATAGATCTATAACCAATTATCTTAACTATCTCATTGTCTTCTTTTAAAGCCTTAAACATAGCTTTAAATTTCCACCAATGTAAGAATTCTATATCTTGCAAATCAATTCCATATTGATCTAGAAAAGCTGAATATATATAATCATCATCATGCTCAAAGCTATATATCTGACCTATTACTTTATTCTTTCCTCTTGATGAGCTATTACTATCAACTTCTTTTCCACATTTATAGAACCATAATATTTCTTCTACCGCTTTGTTAATATTTTGAGGTAAATTTGGGTAATATAAATTTAATGCATAATAAAGTTTATCTTCCTCCGATAAATTATCATCTTGCATCAATAATTCAAAAAGAATTGAAGTACGAAAATCACTATTAATTTCGTATTCATTCTCTTCAATACTTACCTTATTAGGTAATAAATCTATTAGAATATTCATTATTTTTTACGCCTTTGTACTCTATTTTGAGAATATTTTGAAGAAATTTTATCTATTTCCTCATTCTTATTTTTTATTTCTTCAACTAAAGTCTCGAAGGCATTTAAGCATGTAATCAAATTCACAGAATCTCCAAATAGCTTTTTAGAAGTTCCCTCTCCAAATAATTCATCAAATACAAAGAATACTGTCTCACATTGTTTTCTTATTATAACGGATGTTTTCAATCCTTCTAATCCTTTTTGGGATTCATTAACTTTTTCTAATGTCTTTTCATATCTTTCTGCTACAGTAGCATCAAAAATATCTAAATCCCCTATTTCAGTTCCATTTATTATCATAATGCCCTCCTATTTAACTGCTGGATCTACTGTGAAAGTATTAGTTGTGGTATTGAATGTACCTGCAAGCATATCACCTATACCTAATAAGTTTCCTGTAGCTGCCATTTGACCATCGTTATTATCAAATGATGCAACTTCTACTGCTACTTTAAACTTTCTTGCTTTAAATGTATTTGTAATACCTTCACCTGCTACAGCTTTGTCTAAATCTACTATTATATAGCTTGTTTCTGCTTCACTACCAATCTTTTGTATTTCTCCAATTTCACATATAAACTCAATAGCTTTTTCACTTCTTATCATATCTGTATTAAAGGCAGTTGACCAATCATAACCTATTATTGCTTTTGATGCTGATTTATCATTAATATATTTCTTTGATGCTGTTTGTGCTGCTGGTGCTTCATTTAGCTCAATGAATCCAGCCCCCATTAAAACATATTCTTCTGTTTCCTTTCCTACATTTAAATAATTTGCATAACTCTTTCTTTCTTTAACTCCCATTACTTCATTTCTCCTTCTCTTAAATAAATTAATTTACATTTTATTTGATAAGTAACTTTATCATTTTCGACTTTTAATACATGTCCATTATTTATAGCCTCAACTGAAATTGCTTTTTTATTTTCTCCTAGAATCGGTAAATTCTCTTTATCAGTTTGATCTTCTAACCACTCTAAGAATTTTTCATAAAAGCTCGATATTTTTATATTCTTCATTACATCTTCACTATAATTTTCTTTACTCATAAGAATAAAATTATATTCTCTTAAAGAGTCACCATTTATATATCTCTTTATAACAATTTCATCAGGCTCTTGATTAATGCTATATACATCAGACGTATTATTTAAATAATTCACATTTACATTAATAATATTGTCTATAGCACTAAGGTGTGGACATGTCATTATAAAGTCTCTAATAGAATCTATAATCATTCGCTACCTCCAGAGAATATTAATATTTAATAGATTTTAATATTCTCGAATTATCTTTCTACTATATTATTTTTTAGTAGCTAATGAAGTTTATTATCAACTTTTTTCATATAATCACCTCCTTCAAATGAAAAGAGACACCTATAGTACTAAGTACCAAGTGCCTCTTTTCATTATTTTCTACAATATCATTATAGCACCGGTATTTTCTTAATATCTTATAGATTCCTTAGAAAATACTATGAATTTAATAAGATATTATAATTAATTAACTTTTTTAAAGCCTGAGTCTTTAATGTGGAGCAATAAGTTTCTGCTAAACTTAAATCCATTGATATATACTTAATTTGATTATTATTAAAATAAAATTCCTTTATTATATAATTTTCTCTTTCACTTAAAACATCTATGGTGTCACCTATTCTTTTTACTTGTATTTCCTTTAAACGAATTTTTCTTTTAATATCTTTAATATCTTCTTCCCTTCTTACTATTTCATTTTCAACGCTACTATTAAATTTATATGTCTTGCTACTTTTCTCACCATATTCTATACTTCCAACACCTCTATAGTCGTTTTCTAGTATTTCTAAATCTAAATACATATTTTTTATCTCTATTTTATTTTTCTTATAGTCATATAAATTTTTTTCTACTAACTTAATCTTTTCATTTAAACTACTCATAATTTTCTCCTTATTTATAAATAACTCTATTACCCTTTAATCTTAATCAAAGATATCACTTTCTGGAATTCTAAAAGCTTGTGAAATAGCTCTTCTACTATTTTTACGTGGATATACTTGTCCACACTCCCAAGTCCAATAGGCCTTTTGTACTGTAAAGCATTTTTCAGCAGCTTCTGCCTGAGACCATCCATTAATAACTCTTAAAACTTGAATTTTTTTATACCATGGTAGATTTTCAAATAAATCTTTCATCTTCATTCCCCCTTTAGTAATAATTACTTTTCTTGATATTAATACTACGTCTTTTGGACGTAGTTGTCTATTTTATATTTACGTCTTTTTTCTTCTAATTTTAAAAATATCTTATTCTATATTATTTTTCCTTTACTTCCCATAATATATTTGACAAAATGACGTAAAAGACGTATAATTTAACCATAAATTAGAAAGGTAAGTGTCTTATGAGTAATAAATTAGGTTTTAAAATTAAACAATTAAGAAGTAAATTAAGTTTGAAGGAAGGAAAAAAATTCACCCAATCTGATCTAGCTAAGGCTCTAAATATATCTAGATCATATTTAGGTGATATTGAAAGTGGAAGAACTCTTCCTAATAATATTCTTTTAACTAAAATTGCCGATTTTTTTAATATAGAAATCATAGAACTTACTAATTTAATATCTAAAGATGAAGATTTTGAAAATACTATAGATATAAATCAACTTGAAAAATCATTACTAAATTCAGATTTAACTATGTTGATTAATAATATATTGAAACTAAATGATAATATGTCACTAAAGTTAATAAGAGATAATATAGAAGAACTTTCTGAATATGAGGAATTAGAGTTTAAAAAACTAAATAAAATACCTATAGATAACTTCTCTATAGAAAGTAATACAATAAAGACTAATTTTGTGAATTCATATTATGACTTATTAACCAAAAAAATATTATTACTATTTGATTTAGAAAGAAAGAATTCAGAAAAGTTATTAGAATTTAAACGAAATATCAATATTAAAAATAATTTTATTGATTCTTCTTCTCCTATGGCTGCCCATGATAAAGATGGTAGTTTCACTAAGGAAGATTATATTCATGATGAAAATATAATGGATAATGATGATTTCTGGAATAATTAATGGTGGCTTTATGGATTATGAATATTTACTAAAAGAAGCTGATAATTTAGGTGTAATAGTTAAAGAAGCTAATTTAATCACTAAAGATGGGTACTGTAAGGGAATTAGAATTGCTATTAATAAAAAACTAGTTACTAACAAAGAAAAAAAATGTATTCTAGCTGAGGAGCTAGGACATTACCATAAAACAGTTGGAAATATAACTGATCAAAGTAAAATAAATAACAGGAAGCAAGAAATAATTGCAAGAAGATGGGGATATGAAAAGCTAATTAGCATAGATAATTTAATTACTTGCTATAAGAAAGGAATTCCTAATAAATATGAAATAGCAGAATTTTTTGATGTAACTGAAGAGTTTTTAAATGAATCTCTATCCTATTATAGAGATAAATATGGAGCATACTATAGAATTGATAAATATATTATTAGCTTCGATCCTTTATGGATAATAGAAAAATTTGAGGACTTTTAAAGTTTTATCTAAAAAAGAAAAACACTAGGCATCACCCTAGTGTTTTTCATGTTACGAGATAAGCCGTAAGCGGAGTTCTGTATTAAGCAATCATCTATCTAGGCCTATTGTTACCAATAAGCTCAAGCAGTACACCCGGAAACGGGGCGGGCAACCCCTAAATGTTTCCCTATTCGACCTTGCTCCAGGTGGGGTTTACATAGCCATCATGTCACCATGATGCTGGTGAGCTCTTACCTCGCCTTTCCACCCTTACCTAAAAATTAGGCGGTATCTCTCTGTTGCACTTTCCTTCAAGTCGCCTTGACTGGACGTTATCCAGCACCCTGCCCTATGGAGCTCCGACTTTCCTCTCCTAGATCTAGTCTAGCAGCGATTGCATGTCTTACTCGCAAAGACTATATTACCATAACTTAATTAATAACACAAATGATATTTTTTACAAATTAAACAAATTGTAGTACTAATATTAACATTCCTAATATTACCCAAGAATAAAACCCCAATCCTGAAAATAGGAGAGTTACTACAATAAGTACATATATACATATTCTAGCTCCACGATTACAACAGTTTGGCCTAATTACAACTCCTCCATTAAATTTCTTTACTATTCCATCACATAAATCTTTAAAGCTATTTTGAAAGACTTTGGTCCACGATTTACTTTTTCCTCTATGATATGATTTCCCCATACTTCATCTCCAAAATAATATTCTTATTATCTATTATATGATTGTAATATTAAGTTTGTGTATATAAAAAAATTTCCAAGGTACTGTATGAATGCAATTTTCCCTAAAAATTTATCAATAATTTATTTATTTTTATAATTTAATACAAAGTAAAAAATCCTTACATAAATGTGTAAGGATCTTCACTTTTATTTGATATTATAATTTCTATATCTGATAATTTATTATTTAATTTTTCCATTACCGATAAAAATACAATCCATTCTGATGAAAAATGACCTGTATCTATTATCGATACTCCCATTTCCTTATAATCAGATGCATAATGATATGTGGTGTCTCCTGTTATTATACAATCTGCACCTTTTTTATAAGCTGTTTCAAAAAAGCTAGAGCCACTTCCATTTATAATAGCTATATTTTTTATCTTTTTACAACCTTCAACTAATTTTAAAGATTTTATATTTAGTTTTTCTTTTATATTTTTTATTAATTCTTCTATTTCTATTTCATTTTCTAATCTAACAATTCTTCCTAATCCCTCATTATTATTTCTAGCCTTTTTATTTGTTTCTATAAGCTCTTTAGAATCATATCCTAATATATTTACTATAGTTTCATTAAGACCTTCTTCTGCAGAGTCTAAATTAGTATGACTAGAATATAAGCTTATATCATTTTTTATAAGTTCTATTATCTTTTTACCTATTAAAGTATCAGTAGTTATACTACTGGGCTTTTTAAATATAAGAGGATGGTGAGTTATTACTAAATCAGCTTTTTTCTCTTTTGCTTCTTCTATTACATCTAAGGTGCAATCTAAGGCTAAAAGTATTTTTTTTACTGATTTTTCTTTATCTCCTACCATAAGGCCTACATTATCAAAATCTTCTTTTAATGTAACAGGAGCAAACTCTTCCATTATATTTATAATATCTTTAACTTTCTTCATATATCATCTTCCTTATAGAAAATTAATCATATTTGAAATTACATCTATTTTTTCATTTACTAATTTTCTTCTTTCACTTGCATTAACTGTACTTTCAGTTATAAATCCAAGTATCTTTTTATAGTTTTCTACTTTTGAAATTAAATATTCCTTCATTAAAGGATGCTTACTCATAAGGAATTTAGGGCTTACTTCATAGTATATTGAATCTAATTTAGTAGCTTCCCCTTCCTTTCTTCTTGCTTTAAAAAGTTCATAATATATATTATCATCTAAACAAAGATCTTCGCTTATTATTTCATAATTATTATTATAAAGATATTCTCTTAACACTTCAGGATTTTGTGCTGGTTGAAGTATTAAATAGCTCATATCATTTACTTTTTCAATATGTGCCTCAAGTATATCTCTAATTAAATTTCCTCCCATACCAGCAATAACAGTAACATCAACTTCACCTTGACCTAAAACTGCAAGTCCATCACCTAACCTAAATTCTAGTTCATCTCCCATTCCTTCTAATATAGCATTTAGTTTCGCCTTATCTAATGGCTCTTTATTTATATCTACTGCAATAGCTTTGCTGCAAATTCCATTTTTTAATGCATATAAAGGAATATAACCATGATCTGTTCCTATATCTGCTAAAACTGATGTGTTTTCAATATTTTTAACTATAAAATTTAATCTTTCGCTTAGTTCCATATTTCTTCTCCTTGCTAAATTAAAATTAGCACCTTTTGGTGCTAATCTAAATAATCCTTTAATTTTTTACTTCTTGAAGGATGTCTTAATTTTCTAAGAGCCTTTGCTTCTATTTGTCTTATTCTTTCTCTTGTAACATTAAACTCTTTACCAACTTCTTCAAGGGTTCTTGCTCTACCATCATCTAATCCAAATCTTAATCTTAATACTTTTTCTTCTCTAGGTGTTAAAGTATCTAATACATTTATTAATTGTTCTTTAAGCATTGTAAATGCAGCTGCTTCTGCTGGTGCTAAAGCATCATCATCAGGTATAAAGTCTCCAAGATGTGAATCTTCTTCTTCACCTATTGGAGTTTCTAGAGATACTGGTTCTTGAGCTATTTTTTGGATTTCTCTCACCTTATCTACAGGTAAATCCATAACTTTTGAAATTTCTTCTGGGAAAGGATCTCTTCCTAACTCTTGTAACAATTGTCTTTGAACTCTTATTAGCTTATTTATAGTTTCTACCATATGAACAGGTATTCTAATAGTTCTTGCTTGGTCAGCAATTGCTCTAGTTATCGCCTGTCTTATCCACCATGTAGCATAAGTAGAAAACTTAAATCCTTTTCTATAATCAAACTTTTCTACAGCTTTTATAAGTCCTAAATTTCCTTCTTGTATAAGGTCTAAAAATAACATTCCTCTTCCAACATACCTTTTAGCAATACTTACAACAAGTCTTAAATTTGCTTCAGCTAATTTTTTCTTAGCTCTTTGATCCCCTTGTTCTATTCTATTAGCTAACTCTATTTCTTCTTCTGAGGATAATAAAGGAACTTTTCCAATTTCTTTTAAGTACATTCTTACTGGGTCATCTATAGCAATACCTTCTGGAATAGTTAAATCTAATTCTAACTCTTCTTCAACTGCATCGGTGCCATTAGCATCACCTATAACCTCTATTCCCATTGACTCTAACACTTCATAAATTTTCTCTATTTGTTCTGGACTTAAATCGATATGTTCAACTTCATCCATTATTTCCTTATATGTTAAAGTACCACTCTTCTTTCCTTTATCTAGTAGATTTTTAACTATATTCATTTTGCTATTTTTGTCCTCATTATCTTTTTTAACTTGTTTAGCTTTTGTTTTTTCATCTACCATTTCGTTACCTCCTTCCGTTATTACCAACTGCTACTTTGCACCTCTCTTTAACTGCTCATTAACTTTTTTAAGCTCAATTGCTATTTGTATAGATTCCTCAATTTTGCCCTCTGATTCTAAAAGTTTTTGCTTACGCTTTAATTCTTCTAGTTTTTGGTTTAATTTATAATTATCTAATTGCTTGATAAAATCTTGTATTAACTTTTTATTATTATTACCTATTAACACATGTTGTTCTTTTATTTTAACAACTTCTTCAATGGTTTTTACATTTGTACATCTTGATTCTAAAAAGGTAACTATATTATTTATGTTTCCCTTTTTAGCATCTTTAATAATAGAAAAAATCTCTTTATGTTCTGGAAGAATTAACTCTTCTTGGCTTATTAACTTACTAATATAATCAAAATAGTCTTCATCTAAACATAACTTCATTAAAGATCTCTCAGCTTTTAAAAAAGCTGGCTCTAAATATAATTTTGTTCCATTATCTTCCTTATTATACGTAAAATTATTTTCTTTTATATTTTTTGTCATTTTCTTTGACAATAAATCATATAATGTTTGCTCCCGTATAGATGTATTTTCTGATATCTTCTTTATGTAGACATCTTTTTCTATTGGATTAACATTTGCTAATATTTCTGTAACCCTTTTTCCATATTCAATTAAATCATTGCTATCTTTAAGATTTATTCCTTCTTCAGCCTTTTTAAGCCTATAATCGATTAAGCTTTCAGCGCTCTTTATTAATTTTATAAATGCCTCTTTTCCGTTACTTCTTACATATTCATCAGGATCTTTTCCTTGAGGAATACTTAAGACCCTAACATCAAAGCCTGCTTCTTTCAATATATCAAGCCCTCTCATAGTAGCTGCCTGACCTGCAAAATCAGCATCATATGATATTATAACCTTATCTGCATAGCGCTTTAATAATCTTGCTTGATTTGTAGTTAAAGCTGTTCCTAAAGAAGCTACTACATTTGTAATTCCATATTGATGTAGAGTTATTAAATCCATATAGCCCTCTACAATAATAAAATATCTTTCAGACATCTTATTTTTTATTGCAAAGTTTAATCCATACAAATTGACTCCTTTTTGAAAAACTAAGGTTTCAGGTGAATTTAAATACTTTGGCTTTGAATCATCTAGAACTCTTCCTCCGAATCCTATTACCTTCCCCCTATAGTCAAAAACTGGAAATATAACTCTATTTCTAAATCTGTCATACCTGTTCCCTGTTTTCTCAGAAGTTGAAACTAACCCAGCTTCAAGTAGTAAGTCATCTTTATAACCTAACTTTCTTAAATAAAAAAGTAAGCTATTCCAGCTATCCTTTGCAAAGCCTAACCCAAATCTCTTTATAGTCTCTTCTTTTATGCCCCTATTTAAAAAATATTCCTTTGCTTCTTTTGTTGACCTTAAATTTGAGTAAAAAAACCTAGCTGCTTCTACGTTGACTTTATAGAGTATTTCTCTCTTTTTTGCAGTAGGACTTATTCTTCCTCTATCATTTTCTATTGGAATATTTGCTCTATCAGCTAAATACTTAACTGCATCAACAAAGGGCATATTTCTATTTTTCATAATAAAAGTAATTACATTTCCTGATTCCCCACAACCGAAACATTTATATATTTGCTTATCTTGAGATACGGAAAATGACGGAGACTTTTCATTATGAAATGGACATAGTCCTGAAAAGTTTCTTCCAGACCTTTTAAGTCTAACTGACTCAGATATTACATCTACTATGTCATTTTGTTCTTTTATCTTTTCTAGAATCTCTTCAGAAATCTGCAAGGAGATTCACCTCCTTACCAATAATTTTCGTCAACTTATATTAATTTCGACATTTTTTCTATATTTCCTTCTTTAAAATAAAAATTTTATAAAATTTTATGAAATTTTATGAATCATCTTTATTTATATTCTTTATAAGCTTTAAAATTCCTTTTAAAATAATATTTTCTTATTTTCCAAAAACTTAGTATATTACTAATTTAGGAACAAATAGGGAGTTAAATGTATTTAAGCAATAATCATCACTCATGCCAGCTATATAATCTGCAACAGCTCTTTTTAGCCCCTCTTTTGCCGCTACCTCCTTATATAAATCAGGCAATTCATTTTCATTATTATAATAGTAATTTATTAAGTTTTCCAATATAAACTTTGCTTTATTTCTTTCTACCTTTAAAATATCCCCTAAGTAAACATTTTTAAACATAAATCTCCTAAGTTCTGTCATAGCCTCCCATACTTCACTACTAAATTTAATATCTAAATCATTATTATTTAATGCATCTGTAGTATTTTTTACAACATCTACTACTAAAGTTTCAATTCTTTGGGAATGTGTCTTACCTAAAACCTTTATAATTTCTTTGGGTAATATATCTTCACTAAGCAATCCAGCTCTGATTGAGTCATCTATATCATGATTTAAGTAAGCTATTTTATCACTAACTTTTACAATTCTTCCTTCTAATGTCTTAGCTTTATTGGCTCCATTTTCAAGTCCACTATGATGTAGTATTCCATCTATTACTTCTAATGTTAAATTTAATCCTAATCCATTCTTTTCTAGCTTTTCAACAACCCTCACACTTTGCTCATTATGTCTAAACCCACCTAAAAAATCATTTAATACTTCTTCTCCATTATGTGCAAATGCTACATGGCCTAAATCGTGTCCTAATGCAATAGCTTCAATTAAAGACTCATTTAAACCAATTCCACTTCCAATTGTTCTAGCTATTTGAGATACTTCTAATGTATGAGTTAATCTTGTTCTGTAATGATCACCAAAAGTTTTTATATAGACCTGTGTTTTATGTTTTAACCTCCTGAAAGATTTACTATGAACAATTCTATCTCTATCAACCATAAAACAAGTTCTTACTGTATCATTTTCTTCTGGTCTTTTTCTACCTAAAGTTGAATTGCTAAAAGTAGCTTGAGGAACTAATGTCAACCTTTCGAAACCCTCTATTTTTTCTCTCACATTCATATATCTCACCTCTATATTACATATTCTATATTTTTCTCTATTTTCCTCTATTTAAACATATTTTATAATAATATATTTAATACCAAGTATATTTTCTTTTTTTTACTAATATCTTAATAATGAGTAATTTTATAAGGAGAGAATAATGGAAAACTTAGTATCAGATTTAAAGGATGAGTTGCTTCCTCTTAATGAAATAAAATCTAATATTTTATCTTATTACAATCTTCAAAATGCATCTATAATTAGTATTAAATTTAAAGATACAGAAAAGCAAAGAGCTGTATATAGAATAGATTTTAATAATAGAAGTTATTGCTTAAAAAAGGTTTACTATGATGAAGGTAATCTTTTATATGTATATTCAGCTATGGAATGGTGTTATAGAAATAAAATCCACGTTCCAAAGCTTTTGCCAACTATAGATGGAAATAGGTATGTTAAATATAAAGATATGCTATTTATTTTAACCCCTTGGCTTAAAGGTGAAAAATGTGATTTTGATAATTTAGACAATGTTTTACTTTCCTCAAGAACTCTAGGAAAATTACATAAAGCTTCTAAAAATTTTTCTCCAATTAAAGGCAGTAGCTCTAGAGAAGGATTAGAGAATTACAATGAAACTATATCAAAACATTTTAATCAACTACTAATTAGTATAAATGATGCTCATAAGTATAATGATAGGTTCTCCAAAATATTCCTAAAGAATGTCAATGAAAATCTAGAACTAGCTAAGATTTCATTTGAAGTTTCTTCTTCAATTATCACTGATGAACTTTCAGCATCTCTTTGTCACGGTGATTATGTAAATAAAAATATCTTAATAGATGGTAACAATATTTCACTTATTGATTTTGATAAATGTAAAATGGACTATTGCTCAAGAGATATTTCTTATTTTTTAAGACGATTGCTAAAAAGAGAAAATACAAATTGGCAAATTAATTTAACCCTAGATATCCTTGATAGCTATATGGAAGAAAATCCTCTCTCTTCTTCAGATTTTAAATATATATTAGCTTATATTGCTTTTCCTCAAAAATTTTGGAAACTATCTAGAGATTACTATAAGAATATAAGGAAATGTAATAAAAATTCTTTTATCGCCCTCCTTGAAAAAGGGTTAGATAGGACTGAAAACCAATTAGAGTTTACCTATGAACTTATGAATGCATTTACAAAATATTATGATGTAAAATTTTAAACTAAAAAAGAGGAGGCTAAAAACCTCCTCTTAATATATTATCTCTTATTTCTAACTTGTGCTTGTGCAGCTGCAAGTCTTGCAACTGGAACTCTAAATGGTGAACATGATACATAGTTTAATCCAATATTGTGACAGAATTCTACTGATGATGGATCTCCACCATGCTCTCCACATATTCCAAGCTTGATATTTGGTCTAGCTGATTTACCCTTTTCTACTGCTATCTTAACTAGCTCTCCAACACCTGTTTGATCTAGTTTAGCAAATGGATCTTGCTCGTAAATCTTCTTATCATAGTAATCCTTTAAGAATTTAGCAGCATCATCTCTTGAGAATCCAAATGTCATTTGAGTTAAGTCATTTGTTCCAAATGAGAAGAATTCTGCTTCCTTAGCTATTGCATCAGCAGTTAATGCAGCTCTTGGTATTTCTATCATAGTACCTACTATATACTCTAGTTCAACACCTTTTTCTTCCATAACTTCTTTTGCAGTTTTAACAACTACATCTTTAACATATTTTAATTCCTTTATTTCTCCGATAAGAGGAATCATTATTTCTGGAACTACATCATAGCCATTGTTTTTTCTAACTTCTATTGCTGCTTCAATTACAGCCCTAGTTTGCATTTCAGCTATTTCTGGATATGAAACTGCTAATCTACATCCTCTATGCCCCATCATTGGGTTAAATTCATGTAATTCTTCAACAGTTGCTTTTAACTCTTCGAAAGTTATATCTAAATCTTTAGCTAATTCAGCTATATCTTCATTATTATGAGGTAAGAACTCATGTAGTGGTGGATCTAGGAATCTTATTGTTGCTGGCATTCCTTCTAAAGCTTCATAAATTCCAATAAAGTCTTCTCTTTGCATTGGAAGTAATTTTTCAAGAGCCTTTCTTCTTTGTTCTTCATTCTTAGCAACTATCATTTCTCTTACTGCCATAATTCTATCTTCTGCAAAGAACATATGCTCTGTTCTACATAATCCTATACCTTCTGCTCCAAACTCTACTGCTTGCTTAGTATCTCTTGGAGTATCAGCATTAGTTCTAACCTTTAATTTTCTAATTTCATCTGCCCATCCCATAAATGTAGCAAAATGTCCTGAAATTTCTGGTGTAACTGTTTTAACAGCTTCTCCATATATATTACCAGTTGAACCATCTATTGAAATAAAATCATTATCTGTATAAACTTTTCCGCCTACTTCTAAAGTTTTAGCTTCTTCATTAACTTTTAGTTCTCCGCAACCAGCAACACAGCAAGTTCCCATTCCTCTAGCAACAACAGCTGCGTGAGATGTCATACCACCTCTAACTGTTAAAATACCTTTAGCAGCTATCATACCTTCGATATCTTCTGGTGAAGTTTCTAGTCTTACTAAAACAACAGCTTCTCCTTTTTCGTTTCTTTCTTTTGCTTCTTCAGCTGTGAAAGCTATTTTACCACAAGCTGCTCCTGGAGATGCTGGAAGTCCTTTTGCAATTGGTGTAGCATTCTTTAAGTCTTCTGTATGGAATGCTGGGTGAAGTAAAGAATCTAATTGAGCTGGATCAACTTTTAATATTGCTTGCTCTTTAGTTAACATTCCATCTTCAACTAAGTCAACTGCAATTTTCAATGCAGCTTGAGCTGTTCTCTTACCATTTCTTGTTTGTAAGAAGTATAGCTTTCCTTCTTCAATTGTGATTTCCATATCTTGCATATCTCTATAGTGATTTTCTAATGTATGAACTATATCAGTAAATTGTTTGTATATTACTGGATTTTGCTCTTCTAATTTAGCTATTGGAAGTGGTGTTCTTATACCCGCAACAACGTCTTCACCTTGTGCATTCATTAAATATTCACCATATATTTTATTTTCTCCAGTAGCTGGGTCTCTTGAGAATACAACTCCTGTACCTGAAGTTTCTCCTTTATTACCAAATACCATTTCTTGTACGTTAACTGCTGTACCCCATTCCCCTGGAATATCATTTAATCTTCTATAAACTATAGCTCTTGGATTATCCCATGATCTAAATACAGCTGTAATAGATTCAATTAATTGAGTTTTTGGATCTTGTGGGAATTCTTCTCCCATTTCTTTCTTATAAAGCTCTTTATATCTAGCAACTAATACCTTTAAATCATCAGCTGTTAAATCAGTATCAACTTCAACACCTTTTTCCTCTTTTAGCTCATCTATTAGATTTTCAAATAATCTCTTTTCAATATCCATAACAACATCTGAGAACATTTGTATAAATCTTCTATATGAATCGTATGCAAATCTTGGATTTCCTGTTAAATCCGCCATAGCAACTACTGATTTATCGTTTAAACCAAGATTTAATACTGTATCCATCATTCCTGGCATTGATACCCTTGCCCCTGATCTTACAGATACTAATAACGGTTTTGTTAAGCTACCAAATTCTTTTCCTGTTATCTTTTCTAATTCTGTTATTTTTTCGTGAATTTCTTCAATAACTTCTTGTGCGATTACTTTCCCATCCTCATAGTATTTGTTACAAGCTTCTGTTGTAACTGTGAATCCTTGTGGTACTGGAATTCCTAGTAAAATCATTTCTGATAAATTTGCCCCTTTACCTCCTAGAAGGTTCTTCATTGACCCGTTGCCTTCACTAAAAAGGTAAACATACTTCTTTTTCTCCATCTCAATACTCCTCCGTTCAATCAAATTGAATATATATACTAACAGTACTAATAGCACTGTAGTTACCCTAAATAATTAACCCATATTTTTTAATTACCTTCTCCTAACTTAACAAAAAGTTTTGTTATGTTAGTCTTAGATATTTTACCTACTATCTTAAATTGATTTTTTTCATTAATTGCTGTTTCTACTTTTTCTACTATGGGAATACTATCAATTTCATGCTCTATAATTTTTTTTGCTAAGCTATATGCACTGTCATCGCTATATCCACATATTATGTTAGGCATTCTAGTCATTATTACACCTATAGGAACCTTATGTATATCAGTTCCACCTATAGCAGTTTTTAAAAAATCTTTTCTTGAAACAGCACCAACTAATATCCCATTATTTTCTATAAATAAAGTTCCTACATCATTTAAGAATAAGAATACGATTGCATCATACACTGTAGTTTCTTCACTTACTGTAACTGGTTTAGACATTATTTCTCCAACTAGAACTTTTGAAATATTTTCTAATATTCTAGTATTATGAGCTTCTCCTAAATATACATAACCAACCTTAGGTCTAGCATCTAATATGCCTATCATTGTTAGAATAGCTAAGTCAGCTCTTAATGCTGCTCTAGTTACTCCTAACTTATCAGCTAAAGTTTCACTTGTAACAGGCTGTCCTTCTTTTACTATCCTTATGATTTCCTCTTGCCTTTGTGATAATTTCAACTTTATCCCTCTTTCTGCTTTTACAAGGAATATTCAGATAATTTAGATTAGTTTGATATTTACATTCTAATTATAACATTTTATAAAAGTTTGACTATACTTAATTTTCTGAAAAATTAGTCATATTAGCTGAATATTCCTTTTCTGTTTACTTTATTCTCTTATTTCTCCTGTTTATCTCAAATTTACTTTAATTTAGTCCTCATCTTCAAAATTAACAGTATATGTAAATACTTTTTCATCTACTTGTTCATTTTTCTCTGACTTCTTTTTACTATTTTTATTTATATCACCTTTAAATTTTTCATTTTTCACTTCGCTTACTTTATCTTTAACCATGTAAGCTACATCTGATGCTGCATCTTTTATATCATCTACAGCCTTACTAATATATTTATTAACAACTTCAACACTACCATCCGCTTTAGTTATTTCTATTGTTATTTTTGTAACTACTGCTGCTATTAAAACAAATGCTAATATAGGTGGTATAATTATAGCTATTACTCCTGCAGCTATACCTGCATTAACAGGAACATCTACAATTTCTTTATCATCTTTGATAACTCTAATTCTTGTAACATTTCCTTTATTTATTAAGTCCTTTAACCATTTTTTTAGTTCATCAACAGTTTCATACTTTTCTTTACCAGTACTACCTTCTTTACCAAACTCACCTTCTATGTAATCTGGCTTTATTCCCTTCATTCCTTCTATATATATTATTGCTTCTAATACATCTCCATCATTAATTTCAAGGGCATGCTTAGCTTCTGCATAGCTAACACCAGTTCTTTCCTTTACCTTATCTACTTTTTCTAATGTTATTCCCATATCTATTCACTCCTTTATATAATTTAACATTTCTAAGCTCTTAGGCTTTTTAGAATAGTTTGATGATATAATAAAGGTTGTCACCCTACTTATATCTTTTTTTACCTCTGCATTTATATTTAGTTTATATATCTTATCCATAGGTGTCTTTAGCAAAAATCTTATTGCATTATATGCTGGCTTAGATATATAAATTCCATGCTCTCTTGAACACTCCTCACAAACCCCTCCATAATGTGATAAAGATATATAATTTGACACCGATATCTTCTTCCTACAACTTACGCAGCTTTCTAAGTTTAATCCATATCCAGTTGCTTTTAATAATTTAAGCTCAAAAGACCTAATAAGAATTTCATAATCTAATGCATCTGTATTAAGTAAATACATACAAGTTAGAAAATCTTTAAATAACTCTCTATTCACTTCTCCTTCTTCTACACATATATCTATTAATTCACAAATATAGGATGAATAAGTTAGCTTATCTAGGTTATCTAAAAGACCTTGAAAGGAATTAATTATCTTACCTTCTTGAAGATTAAATAAGCTTTTTCCTTTAAATAAAACATATTCTCCATAGCATAGAGGTAAAGTAAGAGATAAAAATTTACTCTTACTTTTCCTAGATCCTTTTGCTATAGCTGTTATTTTTCCCAAATTCTCTGTATATAACCATACTAATTTATCATTCTCTTTAAATTCCTTAGTTTTTAAAACTACTGCATTTACTTTATGTAGTGACAGAAATACCAACCCCTTATTTTACTTAACCTTCTTATATCCTAATTCCTTTAATAGGTTTTGGTTATCTCTCCACTCTTTTCTGACTTTTACCCAAATCTTTAAGTTAACCTTACTTCTTAAAAACTTTTCAATTTCATATCTAGCACTTTCACCTATTTTCTTAAGTGATTGCCCATTCTTACCTATTATTATCCCTTTATGAGAATCTTTTTCGCAAAGCATATCAACTTCAATATGCCAAGTTCCACTTGGACTTTGTTTCATTTGAATTATATCAACTGCAATTCCGTGTGGTATTTCTTCTCTTAATGTTCTTAATGCTTTTTCTCTTATTATTTCAGAAACTACAAATCTCTCTTGTACATCTGTAATCATATCATCTGGATAATATTTAGGTCCTTCTGGCATTGCTCCGATCATTAATTCTACTAATTTATCAACATTTTTTCCCTTTAATGCTGAAATTGGAATTATTTCTTTAAAATCCATCTCTGATGAATACATTTGGAGAGTTTTAGCTACTCTTTCTTGGGTAAATTCATCAACTTTATTTAGAACTAAAAAAACAGGAGCCTTTTGATTTTTTAAAGTTTCTATTATAAACTTATCTCCTCTTCCTATTTCTTCTTCTGGATTTATTAAGAATAGAACAAGATCTACTTCTTTTATAGAATCCTTTGCAGAATTCACCATGTATTCTCCTAATTTATGTTTAGGCTTATGTATTCCTGGTGTATCTACGAACACCAGTTGATGATTTTCACCAGTTAATATTGTTTGTATATTATTTCTAGTAGTTTGTGGTTTATTTGATACTATAGACAGTTTTTCTCCCATTATTTGATTTAATAAAGTTGACTTTCCTACATTTGGTCTTCCAACTATTGTTACGAATCCTGATTTAAACATCTTTCCTCCTAATTCTCTAAATCCTTTTTTGTAAATGCTCCTGGCATAATTTCTTCAAAGGTTTTAACTTTATAATCATCTTTATTCTTTATTAATATTATTGGAGTTTTTTCATTTTCTATAAATTCACTTAAAACTTGCCTGCATATTCCACAAGGAGTTGTATAAGTTTTTATATCTCCAACTAATGCAATTGCTCTTATAACTTTATTTCCTTCTGATACTCCTTTAAATATTGCAGTTCTTTCTGCACAATTTGTTGCACCGAATGATGCATTTTCTATATTACACCCTGTATATATCTTATCATCTTCAAATAATACTGCAGCTCCTACTTTAAATTTGGAATATGGAACATATGCTAGTTCTCTAGCCTCTAAAGCTTTTTCCACAAGAATTTGATAATCCATTTTAATTCCTCCATTTCAAAATTATTGTATCTTTTATTATATCATTACTTTCCTAAAATTAAAGCATTGTTGTTAAGTTTTTAATATATAAAAGTATTTGTAAATTAAATTTTAAATATAACAAATATTAATAAAGTAAGTAATGTTCCGAACAATGCTCCTACAATAACTTCCCATATTGAATGAACGTTAGAATCTACTCTGCTTTGTGCTGTTATTAATGCCATTACATAACTTAAGACTATACATATAGGTTCTTCTGTTATTAAAGAAATTGCTGTGGCTATAGAAAAAGAAAGAGCACTATGTCCACTTGGCATTCCACCTCTTAATGGAGTTCCTTCTCCAAAAATAGATTTTACTATTAATGTTGCAATAATTACAAAAACTAATGCTATAAATATCATATATGGCTCTGATTCTTTCATCTTATGTATTACATCATAAGATATATATGAAATTTTGTCCCAAAATATTATATAACCCACAAGTAATGCATTTATTGCTGTAACTAAAACTGCTCCTGCAGCTGCATTTTTTGCTATTTTAGCTAAAGGATGGTAATGATTAGTTGACATATCTATAGTTGCTTCTATTGCAGTGTTTATTATTTCAGCTACAAGCACTACTGTAATTGTAATTGCTAAAATAAGAAATTCCATTTTAGATATATCGATTACGAAGCATGCTAAAAGTACAGATAACGCAGCAAACAGGTGAATTTTCATATTTCTTTGAGTTCTTACAGTCTCTATTATTCCTGTTATTGCATAATTAAAGCTCTCTACCAGCTTTTTTATCTTCATATATTCCCCTCACTATATATTATTATCTTCTAATTTCTAATTTATTTAATATTTCTTCTTCTCTTTCCCTCATTTTTTTCTTATCATCTTCATCCATATGATCATACCCCAATAGATGTAATATTGAGTGAACTACTAAGTAACTAACTTCTCTCTCATATGAATGTCTATACTCCTTAGATTGTTCTAAGGCTTTTTCTAGTGATAAAACCATATCCCCTAATACTAATTCATCACCATCTTTATATGTTTCATCAAAATCATAATTTATATACATGTCACTAAATACTTTCCCCTCATTAAAATCTAACATCGGAAATGATAGTACATCAGTTTCTCTATTAATATTTCTAGTTTCATTATTTATTTCTTTTATTTCTTCATTGTCAACAAATAATAAAGAAATTTGATACTGACAATTTACCCCTTCTTCCTTTAATGCAAAATCACATACACTTGTTATTTTTTCTATAAAATCCTCTGTAACTTCTAATTTGTCCTGTCTATTTTCTGTATATAACATCACTTATCTCCTTTTAAATTAGTTTAAATTTAAAGGGAAAGGCACTATAACCCCTCCCTCTCGAATCCTTTATAAAATTACATTAATAATTATTTAACTTTCTTTTCTGTTGGATATTCAATTCTATGATGATATATCCCATCTAAAGTTTTCAAGAAATTTTTTCTTATAGTCTCTATATCTTTTAAGGTTAAATCGCAATTTATAAGTTGTCTTGAATTTAGTTTGTCATTTATTATGTTATTTACCATCTCTTCTATTTTGCCTTTTGTTGGTTCACTGATAGATCTTACAGCTGCTTCTACACTATCTGCAAGCATTATAATTCCTGACTCTTTTGTAGATGGTATTGGTCCAGGATATCTAAAATCCTCTTCTTTTATTTCCTCAGGCTTATCAGAAGAATTTTTAAGTTTATAATAAAAATATTTAACTAATGTAGTTCCATGATGCTGTTCCATTATATCCTGAATAGCCTTAGGAATGTTATGCTCCCTAGCCATCTCTAGTCCATCTTTTGGATGAGATAGTATTATTAATGTGCTTAAATTAGGAGTTATCTTATCATGAGGGTTTTCTTTCCCCATTTGATTTTCTCCAAAGAAATACGGTCTCTTTGTTTTTCCAATATCATGATAATATGCTCCAACTCTAGCCATTACTGGATTTCCTCCTACTGCTTCTGTAGCGGCTTCTGCTAGATTTGCAACCATCATGCTGTGATGGTATGTTCCTGGTGCTTCCATTAATAATTTTTTCATTAATGGCTGATTAGGATTTGATAGTTCCAATAACTTTATATTAGTAACTACATCAAATATTGATTCAAAAAATGGCAATAATCCAACTGCTAATATTCCAGAAATTAAAACACCTATAGCTGTATATCCTGTTTGTATAAATATTTCTTTTAAATCATTTGAGGCTAACATTCCTGAAGTTAATGTAACTACAGAAGATATAATAGTTATATACAGAGTTGAATATATTATATCATTTCTTTGTTGAACCTTCTTTAGTGCAGTTGATCCAAGCACAACATTTACTATAGATAAAATTATAACTCCGGGGCTAAAGCCAACTATTATAGATATAAAAATTATATTAAGTAAGTTAATTATTAAGGATATTCTATAATCTATTAATATAGTCATTAACATCGCACTACATACCAAAGGTATTAAATATGGTGAAATTATATTAAGTCCCATAGAAATTATAAGTATTATAAGGTTAATACTGCTTATAAGTATTATCATTCTATTATTTTTAAATATATCTGGTCTTTCTCTAGATATGTAGCCATACTGAATGAATAATACTAATGATACTAATATTCCTAATGAAATAAATGATGAAAAGTAATTCTTTGTTGTACCACTATTTAAAAGGCCTAATTCTTTTAATATTTCTATTTGCCTTTGAGTTACAGGTTCTCCTTCTTTTACTATAATTTGATTTTTCTTTATTATTTCTTTTTGAACACTTTTTTGAGCTTCTTTTATTGACTGTTCTATTTTATCATTATCAATAAATTTATTAGGCTTAATTTGTGTATAGCATATATTTTTTAAAACCTCTTCTAAGCCTCTATCTATATTGCTATTAGATAATTGAGTATCTGCTATTCCCTTTGCCTCTAATAAATCTTCATACTTATTTTCTTCTATCTCTTCTTTATAGACTCTTTCTAATACATTTACTACTAATTCTTGCACCTCAGAAACTTTTGCTGAATTTAATTCAACTAATGTCTTATATTCAGCATCAGTTAAGCTAAACTCTTCTATCTTTTTTACTTCAGCTATTTTATCCTTCTCTTCTTTAGTAGACGAATTTTCAGTTGCAAGCTTATTAAATAATTTCTTAACATTTTCAATTGCTTGTGTTTTAACTTCGCTTTTAACAATATATTGCTTATCTTCTCTTGCCTTAGCCATAGCTTCTTCTTCTTTTTGCTTAGTTGCAATTTCATCTATTGTATCAATAGGTGCTTTTATATCTACTGGTGCTATATCTCCAACAGATAAATTATGCTTTTTAGGTGCAATTACAGTTAATAGAAGTAAGTATATAGCTAAAAATACAGATAAATAAATAAAGATTCTTTTGTATTTTTTATCTTCTTTTTTAGTTTCATTTTTGTTTTCATTTTTGCTTTCTTTATCTAAAACCACGTCTATCACCCTCTAATCTCTATAGTTAATATTAATCCATACTAATAATCTACAGGATCATTATTAACTATATTTTGTTCTACTACAAAAACTACATTAACTATTATATTTCCATCTGAATCTTCTTTTGAATTTACTATCCTATCAACTATTTTAGCCTCTCTAGTTAAATTGTTGTAAAGAGATTCTTCAAGATTATTTAATGCTTTATTAACAGCTTCTTCTTCAGTTAATTGAACTGCAACTTCTTCTTTTTGAAAATATTTAACTTTATTTAGTATTTTTCCACTCTCTTCTATTCTATCATATTCTTTAAATTCTTTTATAGCCTTTTTAAGATAAATTTTTTTTCCGAATATTTTTAGATATATATCACTATCTTTATTTCCATTTCTCTTTAATTCTGTACCTTCTATTTTAATTCTCATACTTTTTTCATAAAAAGTATTTGCCATAACAACACCTTCTGGTATAACTTCATAAGGTTCCTCTTCTTTTCCGTTAATACCTTCTATAACTATATCTCCTGGTTTAACTAAATCACCTATATGAACTGCAGATCTTCCTGAAAATGCATAAACCCTCCTTACTTCCCCCTCCATTTTTGCAACTAGGTTCCCATGCTTTCTTTCCTTTTCTTCTGGAGGATTAACCTTTTCTTCTATAAATATTTTTAATGTAGAACCTTCTATCCTCGCTCTTAACCACAGTATATCTGAATTCATATTCTCTAATTGTTTTTCTAATTCCTTAACCTTTATTTTCTTTTTGCTTATTCCTGGCTTTATTCCTATGTCATATAATTGTTGTCTTAATTCATAAGGAGCAACATTCTTTTTAGTATTTATCTCTATACTCCATATATAAGTGGAGAAATATAGTAGTAATATTATAAACATTCCACCACCCAAAGCTAAAAACATCTTACTCTTTAACCTACCTATAAAAAATAAAATCCCTGAACTTCCTATAATTTTACTTTTTCCATTAAGCCTTTTAACAGCTTCTACCAGAGTATTATAGTCATTATAGTTTATTGTTACTCTAATAGTTGCTATATCTATTCGCTTAACATTTATAACATTTACATTCTCACTCCATAATATGTTTAAAAGTCTTTCTGGTCTTAATATGTTAATTTCGACTACTACCTTTCCACTATCAAAAACTCCCCCAGCCATATTACACCTCGTATGATATAGATTTGAATTTGCCACTAATAGTAATTGTAGAATCTCCAATATATAATATTTCGAAGTTTTCTCCCTCAATATTAATTACTTTGACCTTGGTGTTTACTCTTATGATGTTTCTTTCAAACAATATTATTCCTTTATGATTTTCTATTGTTATTTCATCATTTCCTATAATTGTTATCTTAGGAACATTTAAAACTATATCTTTAGGTAAATCAAATTTTTCAGCTATAACTTCTCTACTTTTTTCTATTTTTCCTTGCATAATTTTCTCTCCTTATATTTTTCCTAATAGTACTTTATGATAAGAATATATAGAAAATTACACATAATTTGTTTATAAATTTTAAAAATAAAAAAGCAAAAGGAACTGCAATTATAGTTCCTTTTGCTTTTATTTATTAGTTAATATTTTTCTTATCAATTGACTTTAAAATGTCATTACTAAGTTCATTAAGACTTAGCTATATCTTCAATGTTATTAACACCTATGGTGTAGCCGTTTCTTTAATAATTTTATTTTTTCTTTTATTTAACTGCTGAGGAAGGTAATTTAACAAGATCTACATTCTCAAATAATATGATTAATTAAATCCTGTCTATTTCCCTTTAAAATTCAAGTATAATAATTTCTCACACTTATTTTTGCTAAAATATATAACCTTATGGTCCTCAACCTTAATATATTGATTCGAAATCAATACCTTCACACTTATTGGATTAAAGTGAGCCTCCAATAATAGCTTATTAAATTAAGTTTTAGTGAAATTTTAAACCAAAATAGTTCTTACTTGAACTTTCTCTTTCTAGCAGCTTCTGATTTTTTCTTTTTCTTCACGCTTGGCTTTTCATAGTGTTCTCTCTTTCTAACTTCTGAAAGAACTCCAGCTCTTGCGCATTTTCTTTTGAATCTTCTTAATGCACTTTCAAGTGTTTCATTTTCTCCAACTTTTATTTCTGACATCTATTATCCCTCCCTCCGCTAGCTCAAATTAATTAATTTAACTCAGCTACGGGCTTAATAACACACGCTATATTATACAATAGACACATATTAAAGTCAATATCTAGATTGAAACTATTTAGCCTGGTGGCCACTTTAATTCTCTTTGTCCTAAGACATGAAAATGCAAGTGGCTTACCGTTTGCCCCCCATTTTTCCCACAGTTATTTATAATTCTATAGCCTGTTTCGTCTATTTTTAGTTCTCTTACTAACTTATTAATAACAATGAAAATATGTGAAATAATATTTGAGTTTTGCTCATTTAATTCATTTGCACTTTTAATATGCTCTTTAGGTATAACTAAAAAATGAATAGGAGCTTCTGGGCTAATATCATGAAAAGCTATAACTTTATCATCTTCATATAGCTTCTTACTCGGAATTTCACCATTTGCAATTTTACAAAAAATACAATCCATAAATTCACCACCCTTCTCTTAATTATTAAGAAAATTATTTATAATTAATTTGTATAGATATAGCTAAATTAAAATTACTATACTATTTTATAAATTATAAAAGTTTTGCTATTCCTACTTCATCTTTTGACTCTGTTATTTCTATATCTACTATTTTTCCAGTAACATCTGTACATGAACACGGCACTTGAACCTTTATATAGTTTCTTGTATACCCTTCATACACACCCTCTTGCCCTTTAACCTCTGTTTCTATAAGTACATTCATTTCTTTTCCTATAAACTTTTCTATAAATTCTTTTTCATTTTTATTACTTAATTCTATTAATAGCTTACTTCTTTTTTCTTTTATGCTACCATCTATTTGATCTTGCATATCTGCTGCTTTAGTTCCTTTTCTTGGACTATATTTAAATACATGAGTCTTAGTAAGCTTAATGTTTCTTAAGAATTCATATGTTTCATTAAACTCCCCTTCTGTTTCTCCTGGGAACCCAACAATAACATCTGTTGTTATAGATACATCAGGCATAGTTTCTCTTAAAAGATTTACTGAATCAGCATATTCTTGTGCCGTATATCTTCTATTCATTCTTTTAAGTGTTGAATCACACCCGCTTTGCAATGATAAATGGAAATGTGGACATAGCTTCTTAAACTTCTTAATCTTTTCTATAACTTCAGGAGTAAAGAATGCTGGTTCAATTGATCCTATTCTTATTCTTTCTATTCCATCTACCTTTTCAATTTCTTCTATTATATCTATCAAGTTAACTTTACCTTCTAAATCTAATCCATATGAAGCTGTATGTATCCCTGATAAAATTATTTCTTTAAAGCCATGTTCAGCAAGTTTATTAACTTCTTCTAATACTTTCTTAGGATCCTTTGAACAAACTGATCCTCTTGAATAAGGAATTATACAATATGTACAAAATCTATTGCATCCATCTTGTATCTTTAAGAAAGCTCTAGTTTTATCTTGGTATTCTTCTATATTAAGTTCTTCAAACTTTTTATTTTTAAGTACACCTTCAACATGAACTTGTGATTTACCTTCATCTTTAGCTTTATTAACATAGTAAACTACATCACCTTTGTTCCTAGTTCCAAGAACAACATCTACACCTGGTATCTCTGAAACTTCTTTAGGCGCTATTTGTGAATAGCACCCAACAACTGCAATTATAGCGCCTTCATTTAATCTTCTTGCTCTACTTATAATTTGTCTTGATTTTTTGTCACCCATATTAGTAACAGTACACGTGTTTATTACATATACATCAGCTGCTTCACTAGCATCTACAACTTCATAGCCTTCTCTTATAAACTTCTCAGCCATTGCTTCTGATTCATATACGTTAACTCTACAGCCTAATGTAGAAAATGCAACTTTCATTATTAATTTCCTCCTAAATCTCCTAGCTCATACTGAACTAAAGAAGTAGCTACAAAACCTGCTGTTTCAGTTCTAAGAATTCTACTTCCTAAAGTTACTATATAAGCACCATTTTCTTTTAGTTTATTTATTTCATCTGATTCAAATCCACCTTCTGGACCAACTAATATTCCAACAGTATTAATTTTAGATATATCAATATTAGTCTTATTAAATAAAGTTTTTATTCCAAAGTTTTCAGCATTTTCATATGGAACTATAACTATATCTAAATTCTTCATTTTATCTAATGCTTCTTCAAAACTTATTGGATCTACTACTTTAGGAACTAAGCTTCTTTTACTTTGCTTTGCAGCTTCTAAGGCAATTCTATTTAGTCTATCTAGCTTTTTAAAATCTCCTTTTAGCTTTATATCAACTCTTTCTGTTAAGGTTGGTATAAACTCAGTAATTCCAAGCTCTGTACCTTTTTGAACTATCAAATCCATCTTTTGAGCCTTAGGTAATCCTTGAAATAAATATATTTTTACATTGCTTTCATTGTTTACTTGAAGTTTTTCTTCTATATCAACTATTACTTCTTGCTTAGTTATTAATGATATAGTAGCTAGAAATTCTTCACCAGTACAATTGTTTAAAACTATTTTATCCCCTTCGTTTAGCCTTAGTACTTTATATAAATGTTTTACATCATCACCTAAAATTTTTGCTTGCTTATCTATAAAATTTTCTTTAGGAGTAAAAAATTTATGCATTGTTCATTCTCCTTAAAACTACTTTACTTTGGCAACTATACAGTTCCATTCCCCATCTTTATTTATTTCTACCACTTCAAAGCCAGTTTCTTCAAGCTTCTTAGTAACCATATCTACCCTGTCATGTATTATTCCTGAAGTAATAAAGTATCCATTATTACTTAGAACCCTTTTAACATCTTCTGTTAAAATACATATAACTTCTGCTATTATGTTAGCGACAACTATGTCAGCTTTTCCATCAATTACTTCTACTAAATTACCATATAGTATTTGTATATTTTCTAAATTATTGTATCCAACGTTTTCTTTAGCAGATTCAACAGCGACAGGATCTAAGTCAACGCCAACAGCCATTTTAGAACCAAGTTTTGCTGCAGCTATAGCAAGTATTCCTGATCCACATCCAACATCAAAAACGGTACTATCTTCTTTTACATACTTTTCTAAGGATTGAATACACATTCTTGTTGTTTCATGGGTACCTGTTCCAAAAGCCATGCCAGGATCAAGTTCTATTACTAGTTCTTTTCCCTGTGGATTATATTCTTCCCATATAGGTTTTACAACTATTTTTTCTCCAATCTTAGTTGGCTTATAATACTTTTTCCAGTTATTAGCCCAATCTTCTTCGAACATTTTTTCACTTTCTACTTTAGCTACTCCTGTATCAATTCCAAGTTCTTTAAGTTCATCCATTTTTTCATTTATATACTTTAATATTTCATCTATATTATCTTCTTCTGAAAAATAAGCTTTAACAACAGCAACCTCGCCCTTATGTTCTAATACATTTATATCTGCAAAATCCCAAGTTAATGGCCCTTGCTCTCTTTCTAATATGTCATTTGGATCTTCAATCGCAACCCCTTTACAATCTAATCCATAAAATATTCCTGAAACAGGTTCTAGTGCCTCACTTTTAGTTATAACTCTAACCTCTATCCAAGTTCCTTGCATTTAAATCAGTCCTTTCAAACATACTTTGACTAATTTATTATTTTACACTTATGTTAACTTTCTGTCTATATATTAAGCTAAAGTAATTAAGTCCTTTTAAATAAAATTATAAAAATTAAAAGTATCCGGATTAACCAAATACTTTTAATTTGCATTTTATATTATTTTGCTATTTTACTGCTTTAGCTGCTTCTAAAATTTTATCATAACTTGGTTCACTTGTAATCTCATCTAAGTATTCTACAAATGTTACATTATCATTTGAATCTACAACGAATGATGCTCTTGTTAATAAACCTAATTCTTTAATATATGTTCCTGTAGCTTCTCCAAAACTTCTGCTTTTATAATCAGATAAAGTTTTTACTTTTTCTACATCTTCTAAGCCACACCATCTTGCTTGAGCAAATGGTAAATCCATTGATACTGTATAACAAGTTACTCCATTTAAATTATCTACTTCTTTATTAAATCTTTTTACTTCCATATCACAAACTGGAGTATCAATTGATGGTACTGTTAAAAACACTCTTGCTCCCTTTGTATCTTTTAAAGTAAATTCTCCTAAATCATTTGTTGCCACTGAAAAATCTTTAAATTTATCTCCAACTGATAATATATTTCCTTCTAATGTTATAGGTGATCCTTGAAATTTAACTGTTTTCATTTTATCATTCTCCTCGCTTTAAGATTTCTATTTTATCTTTTACAAAATCTCATAAAATTATATATCTCTATTATATACGATAATAATTATTTGTAAATATTAATTATCCATAATGTAAAAATTTTTATAAAAATATTTAATATAAATTCAAATTTTTAAACTCTTTATTTTATATCCATTAAAGAAAAAAGGATTAGCAAATGCTAATCCTTTTATTTAAATAAATCTTTAAATCCTTTTTTATGAGAAGTTCCTTCCCCCATATTTTCTCCACAAGATTCCATGAATACCTTTAAAGCCTCTTTTTGCTTTTCATTTAAATTCTTAGGAATATCAACTATAACCTTAACATATTGGTCTCCTCTTCCTGATGAATTTACTCTTGGAACGCCCTTTCCTTTTAATCTAAATAAGGTTCCTGATTGTGTTCCTGCTGGAATTATATATTTTACATCTCCATCTACAGTTGCAACAGTTATTTCAGTACCTAATGCTGCTTTTCCCATAGAAATATGAGCATCTATATATATATCATTTCCTTTTCTTGTGAACTTTTTAGAAGAAGTAACATTAATTCTAACATATAAATCTCCTGCTGGGCCATCATTAGTTCCATGATCTCCTTGGCCTCTAAGTGGCATTACATTTCCTGTATCAACTCCAGCTGGAATATTCACAGTTATTTTTCTATTTTTTCTAACATTTCCCTTTCCATGACATGTTGTACATGGCTCATCTATAACTTTACCACTTCCACCACATGTACTACAAGTTGATGTGCTAACAAAGCTTCCTAATGGAGTTTGCCTTTGTACTCTAACTTGCCCTTGACCATGACATGTTTGACACGTCTTTGCAGAAGTACCTGTTTTTGCTCCACTTCCTTTACATGACTCACATTTTTCGCTTCTATTTATAGAAATTTCTTTTTCTACACCAAATATAGCTTCTTCAAATGTTAAATTAACTGTGTATTCTAAATCAGCACCTCTTTGTGGTCCATTTCTTTTTCTTCCACCACCGCCACCAAAGAAGCTATCAAATATATCTCCAAAACCTCCCATTTCTGAGAAGTCAAAGCCACCAAATCCACCTGAACCAAATCCACTTCCATCAAAATCTACACTTCCGAATTGATCATATCTAGCTTTTTTTTCTGGATCTGAAAGCACTTGATAAGCTTCATTTATTTCTTTAAACTTATCCTCTGCTTCTGTATCACCTTGGTTTTTGTCAGGATGATATTTTATAGCTAGCTTTCTAAAGGCTCTTTTTATTTCTTCATCTGAAGCTCCCTTTTCAATTCCAAGGGATGCATAATAGTCTTTATTTGCCATCTACTTCACCACCATTTTTAATTTTAAACTTTATAAAAGGGAAGACGACTCAAGCCTTCCCTCATATATTATATATATTAGAATAATAAGTTACAACTATTTATCGTCTTTAACTTCAAAGTCTGCATCAACTACATTATCATCATGTGGAGTTTGACTTGCACCTGCTCCGCCCATATTATTTGGATCAAATCCTTCTCCTGCTGCTCCATTAGCATTTGCATCTGCATATATCTTTGAT
The DNA here is from genome assembly GCF_046581255.1 of Clostridium sp. MB05. NCBI lineage: Bacteria > Bacillati > Bacillota > Clostridia > Eubacteriales > Clostridiaceae > Clostridium > Clostridium sp. MB05. The sequence continues at coordinate 3,470,851 of NZ_CP174370.1, forward strand.
GATATAGCATAGAATTCTTGATTTAATTCATCCATAGCTTTCTTTATAGTTTCTAAATCTTCTCCATCTTTAACCTTGTTTAATTCATCAAGCTTAGCTTGTATCTTAGCCTTGTCTTCTGCTGATACCTTATCTCCAAGCTCTTCTAAAGTCTTAGCTGTTTGATAAGCTACTTGGTCAGCATTATTTTTAACTTCTATTTTTTCTTTTCTCTTCTTATCTTCTTCAGCAAATTTTTCTGCTTCCTTAACTGCTGCATCTACTTCAGAATCACTTAAGTTTGTTGAAGCTGTAATAGTTATATTTGCTTCTTTATTAGTTGCCTTATCAAGAGCTGATACTTTAACTAATCCATTTGCATCTATATCAAATGTAACTTCAATTTGAGGAATTCCTCTTGGAGCTGGAGCAATACCTGATAGAGTAAATCTACCTAATGTCTTATTGTCAGCTGCCATTTGTCTTTCACCTTGAACTACGTGAATTTCAACTGATGTTTGGCCATCTGCTGCAGTTGAGAATGTTTGGCTCTTTTTAGCTGGAATTGTAGTATTTCTTTCAATAAGTGGTGTAGCAACTCCACCTAAAGTTTCAATTCCTAATGTTAATGGAGTAACATCTAATAATAATACATCCTTAACTTCTCCTGTTAATACACCTGCTTGAATAGCTGCACCAACAGCAACACATTCATCTGGATTTACTCCCTTTGATGGTTCTTTTCCAGTAAAGTTCTTAACTGCTTCTACAACAGCTGGAATTCTTGTAGATCCACCAACTAATATTATTTTATTTATATCGCTTAATGAAAGATTTGCATCTGATAATGCTTTCTTCATTGGCTCTATTGATCTTTGAACTAAGTCATGAGTTAACTCATTAAATTTAGCTCTAGTTAAATTCATATCAATATGCTTTGGACCTGTTGCATCAGCTGTTATAAATGGTAAGTTAATGTTAGTTTGCATTGATGATGATAATTCAATCTTAGCCTTTTCAGCAGCTTCTTTTAATCTTTGAAGTGCCATCTTATCACTTCTTAAATCTATTCCATTTTCAGCCTTAAATGTATCTGCTATGTGATCCATAATTCTTTGGTCGAAGTCATCTCCACCTAGCTTAGTATCTCCGTTTGTTGATAAAACCTCAAATACTCCATCTCCTAATTCTAGGATAGATACGTCAAATGTACCACCACCTAAATCATAAACAAATATCTTTTGGTTAGTATCCATTTTATCTAAACCATATGCTAAAGCTGCAGCTGTAGGTTCATTTATTATTCTTAAAACTTCTAAACCTGCTATTTTGCCAGCATCTTTAGTTGCTTGTCTTTCAGAATCATTAAAGTATGCAGGAACTGTTATAACAGCTTGAGTTACTGACTCTCCTAAATAAGCTTCTGCATCAGCTTTAATTTTTTGAAGTACCATTGCTGATATTTCTTGTGGTGAGTGATCTTTTCCATCTATATTAACTTTATAGTTTGTTCCCATATGTCTCTTAATTGATATTATTGTCTTATCAGGATTTGTAATTGCCTGTCTTTTAGCTACTTGACCTACTAATCTTTCTCCATTAGCTTGGAATGACACTACTGAAGGTGTAGTTCTTGCTCCTTCTGAGTTGCTTATTACTACTGGTTCTCCACCTTCCATAACAGCTACACATGAGTTTGTTGTTCCTAAATCAATTCCTATTATTTTTCCCATAATTTATTTCCTCCTAAAAACTATATCTTTCAATTTATAGATTTTGTTTATATCAATATTAATTAGCTACCTTTACTACTGTGTATCTAATTACTTTGTCGCCTCTTTTATATCCCTTTTGGAATACTTCAGCTATAGAATTCTTTTCAAAATTTTCATCTTCTATATGCATAACAGCTTGATGAAGATTTGGATCAAACTCTCCAGTTGAATCTATTTCTTCAACACCTAATTTTTCAAAAGAGTTCTTAAATCCCTTTATAGTCATTTCAATACCCTTTTTTAAATCATCTACGTTTCCATCTACTGCTATAGCTCTCTCTAAATTATCTAATACTGGTATCATTTCTTTTAATACATCTGTACAAGCATCTGTATAAATACCTTCTTTTTCTTTAGTTGTTCTTTTTCTATAGTTTTCATATTCAGCTGATATCCTAAGCAATCTTTCTTTTAAAGCATCTAGTTCGTTACTTAGTTTTTTATTTTCGTCTTTTAATTTTCTCATAATATCTAGCTCATTTTCCTTATCATTTTTTTCTTCTAAGATTTCTTCAACTATATCATCTGAAGATTCATCTGTCTCTGCTTCAACAGTAGAATTTATATCTTCATTTTTTTCTGTTTCAATTGCTTCATCTTTTAAATCTTCTCTCACTTCTCTGTTATCTTCCACAACAACACCTCATCTCTTTTATTCTATAATTTGATTTCTTAGGCTTTTATTTAACTCTTTCATAACTTGCCCCATAATGGCAATAACCTTTGAATAATTTATTCTTTTGGGTCCAATTAGTCCTATTTTCCCTATCGGTCTGCCATCTAAAGAGTATTCAGCAGATATTATAGAGCAATCTTTAGCTTCTGGAAAATAATTTTCCTCTCCTATTCTAATGGTAATATCATTACCTGGCTCTATCAAATCTATTAAACTATCCTTATCATTTATAAGAGAAAGGATTTCTTTTGCTTTCTCAATATTGTTGTATTCTGGATAGTTAAATATATTTGTTGTACCTTCAACAAATACTTCTGTATTATTCGCCTCTTTCAAGGTTTCATATAAAGCTGGCAGTATCCCATTAAAAACTTCATCAAAACCCTTCAGTTCCATTCTAAGATTGTTTATTACTTCTAAGTTAATTTCTTCAATTGTTAAATTTCTTAGCCTTAAATTTAAGACTTCATTTATCATTTGAATAGTTTCAGGCCTTGGCATATTATTTACCCTTATTCTGTGATTCTTAATAACTCCACTGTCTGCTACTATAACTGAAACCAAATTATGACTGTCAATAGTAAGTAATTGAATAGATTTTATATAACTACTTCTTACAGATGGAGTTTGCACTACTGTAGTTAAATTAGTAAGCTCTGATAACAATGAGCAAGCTTTCTTAACTATCTTATCAACCTCATACATTGCTGAATTTATAATGTACTCCTTAATTTTTAGTTCCTCTTCACGAGTTAACCTTCCAGTTTCCATTAGCTTATCTACATATAGTCTATACCCCTTATTTGAAGGTATTCTACCTGCAGATGTATGTGGTTGTTCTAGATACCCCATATCTTCTAGATCAGCCATTTCATTTCTTATTGTAGCTGACCCAACTCCTAAATCATATTTCTTAGCTATTGTTCTTGAACCAACAGGTTCACCTGTCATGATATAGTCATTAATGATAGCCTGAAGTATTTTTATTTTTCTTTCATCAATAGCCATAACATCACCTCTATCTGTTAGCACTCATTATTACTGAGTGCTAATGACTACAATATCAATATATTCCTTATTAGCTTTTTTGTCAATTTCATAAAAGTATAAATTAAATAATATAATTTCAACATATTAAATTATTATTATTTTTCTTAATTTTTCTATTACATTCTTAATTTTTCTATATAAATCATTTTATAATATAAAATCACTCATAACACCATTTGATAACTCCACTCCCTTTTCAGTGAGCCTTAATTTATTATTCTCTAATGTAATTAGTCCTTTATTTATATTTTTATCTATAACATCTTTATATATACTGTTAATATCTATTTCAAATTTTTCTTTGAATTTAATTATATTTATTCCCTCAATCATTCTTAGTCCCATAAACATATATTCTTCCATATCATCCTTTTGTGAGTTTTGAAACTCTTCCTCAACAATAGATTCTCCTTTATTAATCTTTTCTATATAAGATTTTACATCTTCTATATTCTTTATCCTTTTTCCATTTATAAACGAACTTGATGCTGAACCAAGTCCTAAATATTCTTCACATTTCCAATAAACCTTGTTATGAAGACATTCATATCCCCTTCTAGAGTAATTTGATATTTCATATTGATTATATTCATACTCTTTTAATATTTCCTTAGTAATTGAATACATACTTCTTTCTTCTTCTTCTGATGGAAGTATTAATTTATTCCTTTCCCAAAGTTTATAAAACGGTGTACCTTCTTCTACAATTAAGCTATATGCAGATATATGCTCTGGTTGTAATTTTGCTATAGTTTCTAATGATTCTATCCATTCATCTACACTTTGGTTTGGTAATCCAAACATCAAGTCTACATTTATATTCTTAAATCCAACTTTTCTAACTAAGTTGAAATTTTCTTCAAACTGCTTAAAGCTATGTATTCTTCCTATATTTTTTAATAAGGAATTTTGAATAGCTTGTAACCCCATACTTATTCTATTTACTCCGCCATTTATCATAGTTTTTAATTTTTCTTCATCTAAGGTACCTGGATTACACTCCATTGTAAACTCTATATCTTTATTTAATTTAAGGTTACTTATTGTTTTTAGTAAATTATCTATTTGATGCGTTTCTAAATATGATGGAGTTCCTCCACCTATAAATATACTTTTTATTTTATAATCTGTTACTTTTTCATTTATTTCTTTGCACAATGCTTCTACATAATCCTCCTTAAGATAATCTATTGAAGCATATGATGGAAAATCACAGTAAAAACATTTTTGCTTGCAAAAAGGTATATGTATATAAAGGGCTATTTCCTTTAAATTTTTCATTTTATTATCACTCTTTCTATAAGTAAATTTCTCTTTATTGCTATTATACATAACTAAACAAAAATTTAAAGCTAAAAATAGAAGAATAGATTAAACATGTTAATCTATTCTCCTATTTCCTATAATTCCACTAAATCTATATTGATTACATTATGAAATATTATATCTTTTTGAACTCTCTCTATTCTTGTATTTATTATATTGTTTTCAAAATTCAATTGAATTTTTGATTTTAAACCATTTCTTAAAAGATGTGTTTCTAGCTTATGCCCAATCATTGATATTAGACATATTTCTCCATTCTTTCTTTTAAGAGTACCTGTTACCATTCCTAAATTCCTTAAAGTTTTCCCTTTCTTTTTTATATCTCTTAAATTAGCCTCTAACATAAATCCACCTCACCTAAAATTTTATACAATTTATATATATTTATAATCCTAAAATTTAATTACAAAATATATTTATTAAGTAAAGAATTTTATTTATAAATATAACTAGCAATAAAAATAATTTAGAATAAATTAATTATATATTAATTTATGAGGAGCATTTATTTTGAAAACTTTTAAGATACTTGCATTTGATGGTGGTGGTATTAAAGGAGCTTTAAGCGTTGAAATTCTCTCTAGAGTTTGTCATAAATATCCTGGCTTTTTAGATGAAATAGATTTGTTTACTGGTACTTCTACAGGTTCAATAATAGCTGCTCTCTTAGCTAATAATATCTCTATTAAAGATTTAAACAACTTGTATAGCATTCCTGTAGCAAAAAAAATATTTTCACCATCTCACTTTAATTTAATTAGGCCAAAATTTAGTAATACTAACTTAAAAAATATTATTTCAAATTATTTTAGCGATGATCTTAAAATAAGTGATTTAAAGAAATATATTTTTATTCCTGCTTTTGATGTAAAGGGAGTTAATAAACCATCTTGGGAGCCAGTTTTTTTTAATAATCTTTCTAAAAATTCAACTTCTGACTTTAGTGTTAAGGATGTAATACTAGCAAGTTCAGCTGCTCCTACATACTTTCCATCCTACAAGGACTTTATAGATGGTGGAGTAATTGCTAACTCACCTACTGCTATTTCATTATTAGCTACCCTTTCAGCATTTGGTAACACCTATGATTTTAAACAAATAAGACTACTTTCTATAGGTACTGGTGATAGTCCTGAAAGAATTAAGGGAAAAACAGAAAAATGGGGAATATTACAATGGTCTTTTCATCCATTTACTAAGATGAAATCACCTTTATTATCACTTCTTATGGATGGTATGTCTGATTTAGAAAATATGTATTGTAAGGAGTTTCTAAAATCTAATTATTTTAGAATAAATCCTAGAGTCTCTAAGTTTATAGAAATGGATAACTATAGATTTATTCCTTATTTAAAATCAATTGCAAGTAATTATGATTTATCAACACTATATTCTTATATAGAAAATATATATTTAAAATAGTTTTATATTTCATGAACAAACAATACTATTTTTAATATAATAAAGTATAATATTACCACCTTACTCTTATAGTTATCTACGAAAAAGGCTAAGTCTCTTTAATTGAGCTTAGCCTTTTTCATATTTAAATTTATTAATCTACTTTAAGTACTGCCATAAATGCTTCTTGTGGTATTTCAACTGATCCCACTTGCCTCATTCTCTTCTTTCCTTCTTTTTGCTTTTCTAATAGTTTCTTCTTTCTTGATATATCTCCACCATAGCATTTAGCAAGAACGTCTTTTCTCATTGCCTTAACTGTTTCTCTAGCTATTATCTTTGATCCAACTGCTGCTTGAATTGGAACTTCAAACATTTGTCTTGGAATTATTTCTTTTAGCTTTTCAGCTATTCCTCTTCCTTTTTCATATGCTTTTTCTCTTGGAACTATCATAGATAAGGCATCTACAACATCTCCATTTAACATTATATCAAGCTTAACTAATTCAGTTTGTGTATATCCTTTAAATTCATAGTCTAATGATGCATATCCTCTTGTTCTAGATTTTAATGTATCAAAGAAATCATATACTATTTCATTTAAAGGTATATCATAGTTAATTGAAACTCTTGTTTCTTCTAAATATTGCATATCAATGAAAGTTCCTCTTCTTTCTTGACATAATTCCATTACAGCTCCAACATAATCAGATGGTGCTATTATACTTGCTTTAACTATAGGTTCTTCCATATACTCTATTTCTGTAGCCTCTGGAAGATTGGTTGGGTTAGTAAGTTCTATTACTTCTCCATTAGTTCTTATTACCTTATATATTACTGATGGAGCTGTTGTAATAATATCTAAGTTGAATTCTCTTTCAATTCTCTCTTGAATTATTTCCATATGTAATAAACCTAAAAATCCACATCTAAAACCAAATCCTAAAGCTATAGATGTTTCTGGCTCAAAACTTAAAGCAGCGTCATTTATTTGAAGTTTTTCTAATGCGTCCTTTAATTCTTGATATTTTGCTCCATCTACAGGATAAATACCTGAATAAACCATTGGAACTGCAGGTTTATATCCGGGTAATGCTTCTTTTATTGGTCTATCAGCTTCTGTTATAGTATCACCAACTCTTGCATCCCTTACATTTTTAATGGATGCAGCAATATACCCAACATCTCCAGCTCTTAATTCAGATATTGGTAAAGTCTTAGGAGTAAATACTCCGACTTCTGTTACTTCATAAACCTTATTAGTAGCCATTAACTTAATCTTAGTTCCAGGCTTAACTACTCCATCAAAAATTCTTACATAAGAAACAACACCTTTATAACTATCATAATAAGAGTCAAATATTAGTGCTTTAAGAGGTGCATCTTCATCTCCATCTGGTGCTGGTACTTTTGCTACTACTGTTTCTAAAACATCACCTATATTTAAACCAGTTTTTGCAGATATCATTGGAGCATCTTCTGCCTCTATTCCTATAATATCTTCTATTTCTTGTTTAACTTCATCAGGTCTTGCAGACTGTAAATCAACTTTATTTATTACTGGTGCTATTTCTAAGTCATTATTTAATGCTAAATAACAATTGGCTAAAGTTTGTGCTTGAACACCTTGAGTAGCATCAACTACTAAAACCGCGCCTTCACATGCAGCTAAGCTTCTTGAAACCTCATATGTAAAATCTACGTGTCCTGGAGTATCTATTAAATTTAATATATATTCATCTCCATCTTCTCTTCTATATATAAGTCTTGCAGCTTGAGACTTTATAGTTATTCCTCTTTCTCTTTCTATTTCCATATTATCAAGAATTTGCTCTTCCATTTCTCTTTGTGTAAGAGTTCCTGTGGCTTCTAATAATCTATCGGCTAGGGTTGACTTCCCATGATCTATATGGGCAACTATTGAAAAATTTCTAATATGTTTTTGTCTATTACTACTCATATATAAAACTATTACCTTATTTTAAGCTAATAGTCACTTCACCCCCATTATAATTAAATCAAGGTAAATTATATCATAAAGGATATGATATATGTCAATATAAATGTGAAGTTATGAATATATCTTAATTACTATAGTTAACTTAATTTTCCAAAAAATCATCTACTATATTATCCAGCTTATCTTTATTGGTATTTATTGAACTATTTTCATTATTACTATTCTTTTCTTCACTATTTTTATTTTCATCATTATTCCCTTTTATTTTCCCATTAATTTTATTCTTTATACTAGTAAAGGAATTGTATATACTACTACCTAACATATAAAATTTATTAGTTATAGGATTATTAGTATTTATCCTAAGATCTTTTTCACCTATTTTTATAGTTGGACTTTCATTTTCATTATTTGATTTATATATTTTAACTTCTGCATTATCTTTTATAAACTCTTCAAAATCTTCTCCAAATTCTTCTTTAACTATTTCATAGTTATCTTCTCCATTACCTATTGGTGATAAAGCTCTAGTATTTACTATATTAATTTGTATAAATCCAATAAATACTACTAAGAAAAATATTATTGTTCCAATTAAAACTTTTTTATTAAACAAAAGAGCACCCCCTAGTTTTTTAATATCTATAAGGATGCTCATATTTACTAAATTTTATTCAATTATCTATTTAAATGCTCTGCTAATATTCTTGCCATATATTTTGCACTTAATCTAGCTTCTTGAGAAGTATTTACATTTGATCCAAACTCTATTAATAAAGAATTGTTACTTAACCCCTGATTAATTGAAGTTGCTGCAAATTCATAAACATAAGTAGGCTTCATAAGTCCTGGGAATAATTTATTCCCAATACCGTTTAGTTTATCTGTTAACGCTTTGTTTGATTCGTAAGTCGAACTATTTTCACCTATTACAAACATCATTTTCGCTAAATTTTGATCATTTAAATTAATAGTATATGAATTTTTAAGTGTAGCTGCTTTAGCTCCATCTACACCATCTCTATGCAAGTCAATTATTAAATCAAAATCTCCATACTCATTTAAATATTTTTTTAAAGTTTCATTAGATCTCTTATAGCTATCATTATATACAACGCTATGATTTGTTTTATCATGTATTACTGATATTCCATATCCTTCTTCCAATTCCTTAGCTAAAACTTCTCCAACCCCAACTACGTTACAATCACTCTCTATTGTGTCTGAAGCTGATTCTGAATAGTTTTCTGTTGTATGTGTATGGAATATAAGTACCCTTGTCTTACTGTTATCTAAAGTCTTCTTTAAGCTTGAATCATAAGCTGGACTTATTTTATTTAATTCTGCAATTTCTTCTGGTGTAATTTTAGTGACACTTGTATCACTAAGCTTAAATGGTTTTAGTATTGGTAGATGATTACCTATATCATTTTCTACTAGGCTACTATCATTAAATAAAGCTATTTGATTTGCTATTATATCTGCTGCATTTATATTACTTAACCCTAAAGCTTCTAATGCAACTTTTTTAATTGATATTTTATTTTCACTATAATTTGTTTCATCATACGCTTGAGTTTTCACAAGAGGCATTCCATAATTCAAAAGTTGGACATATGCATATCCACCTCTTTCATTATATTTATTTATCACGCCAACAGATCTCGCAAAAAACACTACAACTCCTAATATGATAATTATATATCCCATATTAAAATTGAACTTTGTAGAGGAAGATTTTCCTCTAAAGCCCTTCGCTTTTTCTTTATTAGGCATAGTTTGTCTTAATGAATACAACGGCAACTCCCCCTTCTCTATAATATTTATATTAGGGGAGTTACATAATTATTAATACTTTTATTAAAATTATTTAATTAATTCATAAATTTATTTATATCTTCCATATCTAAATTGGGTTGTACAGCCATATTTATTCCATTTGCTATTATTTTAGATAATGATTCAATTACAGCATCTACATCCTTTGGAGTTACCATTAAATCTCCTACAAATGGATCTAATATTTCTTTTACTAAATTGCTTTTTTCAGCTTTGTCTACTGACTTCAACATGTTATAAAACTCTTTTCCTGTTTCGGATTTACTTATAAGCTCATCTAATAATAAATCTATAGTATCATTTGCTATTGTTGAAGCATGAACTACAGTTGGAACTCCAATTGCAATAACTTTTACTCCTAATACTTCCTCATTTATTTTCATCCTATGGTTTCCAACTCCTGCTCCTGGTGAAATTCCTGTATCACTTATTTGTATAGTTCTATTTACTCTCTCTAACTTTCTTGATCCTAAAGCATCTATACATATAACTAAGTCTGGTTTAATTTTATCTACTAAGGATTTTACTATTTCTCCTGTTTCTATTCCTGTAATACCCAAAACACCTGGTGATATGCAACAAACAGGTCTTACAGAATCATCTATTGCATCTGGCATCACTTGTTTTAAATGCCTCGTTACCATAATCTTCTCTGTTACTTTAGGTCCTAAAGCGTCTGGAGTTACTTTCCAGTTTCCAAGACCTACAACTAGGGCTGTTTTTTCTTCTGGCATATTAACTAATCTTTTTAATACATTATCCACAACTTTTGATACCTTATCCATAGATTCTCCATCATAATGTGTGAATTCAGGGAAATCTATAGTTATGTAATTTCCCTTTGGTTTGCCAAGTTCTTTTCCTGCTTCATCGCTTTCTATTGTTACTGTAGTTATTTTTATATCCTCCTCTTGTTCTTCTTCTACAATTACTCCATCTAACTCTCTTTTATTTTCCTTTGTGTACATATCTTTTGCTTCTATAGCTAAATCTGTTCTTACATTTACCATAAAAATACCTCCAAACTTTTTTACCTCTTTCTTATTTTTCCTTAATGTTATAATTTAATACTTGAACTTATAAACTTTCAATGATATAATCTAGTATGTTAAAAACGAACTCGAACGCAGATTTCCCCAAAACTGCAAAGAGACCCTATAAAATTATTAAGGGGGTGAATTTGGAATGGCAAATATTAAATCAGCAAAAAAGAGAATTAAAGTTACAGAAGCTAAAACTTCTCAAAACAGAATGATTAAATCAGCTTTAAAAACTGCTATAAAGAAGTTTGAAACAGCTGTTACTGCAAACAATGCAGAAGAAGCTAAGGTTCTTTTCCCTAAGGCTGTTAAGGCATTAGATATGGCAGCTCAAAAAGGAGTATGTCACAAGAACATGGTAGCTAGAAAGAAATCAAGATTAGCTGCAAAGTTAAACGCTATGGCGTAATCAAATAAGAAGCCGGTCCTTTGGACCGGCTATTATTTTACATAATTACTTTACCATAAATATATTAAAAAGCATAAACTCCATTTCCATGGTCTTGTCAACTCCCGATGACTTTAATTTGTTTTCTGTTTCTAAACAAATTTCCATTAATTTTTGTAATTGATTCATGGTAAATTTATTACATTGACTAATAATCTTTTCACATACAAACGTAGGTAATTTATACTTACTAGCCAAGCTATTAACATCATATCCATTTTTACTTAGTATCTTAATCTCATATAACCTTTTAAAGTTATTTTCTATATTAGTTATAATTAGCATATGTTGATCATTCTTTAATAATAACTCATCTAACAAATCAATGGCTCTTTCGACTTTTCTTTGAGATATTAAATCTACTAAATCGAATATATCATCTTCACTGGAATTCACTATTAATTTATCTATGTCATTCTTAGTTATTTTTTTGCCTTCAGTATAAGAAATAATTTTATCTGCTTCTCTTTTAATAATATCAAAATTATTTTGAACTTTCTCTGCAAAATATCTTGCTTCTATTTTGCCTATTTCTTTTCCATATGACTTAAATACTTCTTCTACTTTTTTATAGTATCTATCTTTTTTAAGCCTATCAAAATGTACAACTTTAGATACTTTATCTAGAGACTTAATCCTATTATTTTTTCTTGGATTATCCCTCTTATCATTAAACAAATAGTACATAATAAGAACTGTATATGAAGGTATATCTTTTAAATATTTAAGTAGTTCATTATAAATTTTTGTTCCTGAACTATCTGATTTATCTTTTAGAAAAGCTGCTCTATACACGACTACTACCTTTTTCTCTCCCATAAAGGGCATAGTTTCACAAGCATTTATAATATCATCAAAATTTGTAGTTATACCATCTAATCTTATATAATTAAGATCCAAAAGTGATTTATCTACAGCATTATTTACAATTAAATTTATTCCTTCTTTTATAAGTTCTTCATCTAATCCACAAAAAATATATGAATTATCTATTTTGTTTTTCTTTATTTCCCCTTCTAGTGCATCAAAATCTATCAATATAATCTACCTTCCCTTAATCTAATACTAAAACCTTATTTTTCAGTAAAATTATTTTATTGTAATTTCCTGATTTAAAATCTATTATATCATAATCGCTAGTATTTTTCCCTGTTGATGTCTTGATTAAATAGGTCTTATATTTTCCTTTTAGCACTATATCCTTATTATATTTTAATATTTTAAATTCACTATTTATATTTATATTATTAAAATCCTTATATGCATTTTTAGATAAAGTGATTAATTTAATTTTCTCTAAATCTATACCACTTTTTAATCCAAATACAGCTCTTTCGCCTTTGTAACTTAATGAAATAGCACCTTCTTTAAAATATTCAATTTTAGGAAGTGGACAATATATTAGCATATAATAATACATTAGTATAACTGTAGGAAAGTATATCACCTTTTTATATCCTTTTTTATAAAAATATACTGTAATTAACATAACCATATAACTTATATTTATAATTTCATTTAGATATATATAATTAGGTGTTATATTAAGTAACCATTCAGTTGCTATATCTATAAACATAGTCACATAATAAGTTAAAAAAGCAATATAATTAAATAATATTTCAAAGTTCATTACTAAAGCTAGTATATTTCCTAATACTACAACTATATTAATTAGTGGTAATAATATTAAATTACCTAATAAAAATCCTAATGAAAATTCCCTAAAGCAACCTACCAATATTGGAAATGTAAAAACTTGTGATGATATACATATAGCTATTCCTTCTCTTAAGAATTTAGGTATTTTATATAACTTTTTATTTATAGTCTTATTAAATAATATTATTCCAAGAGTTGCTAAAAAGCTTAACTGAAATCCTACTTCAAAGATACTATAAGACTTAAATAAAGTTATTATGATTCCAGAAATAGATAATGCTGCAAGTGGGTTATAATTTCTTTTTAGTGGGGTTGCAAAGGTCATACACAACATCATTATATATGCTCTTACTGTCGATAAGGCTGCCCCTGTAAATATCACATATATTATTGAAATAAATGGAGCTATTTTTTCTCCAAATATTCTTTTTAATATTGAATAAACTAGCACCATATGAAGACCAGATACAGATATAGCATGAAGCACTCCTAGACTTTTCATATTTTCTTTGTCTTCTCTATCAAGAAATTCAGTATAGCCAAATGATATTGATGTTACTATAGCAGCTCTTCTATAGCCAAGTTTTTCTTTCAATATATCAAATATCTTCTCTCTTAGTTTATATATTCTAGCCTTTAAATCTATGTCTAATTTTTTAAAACTCTTAACTTTATATTCCCCAATTATACCTTTTTCTCTATTTAATTCTTTTTTAAAATCACTGTTTAATATAAGCTTATCTCCTAAACTAATACCTTTTATATTGCCAGATAAATATGCTTTTCTCCCCTTTACTTCTCCTATTGCTCCGTATGAGTTTATTGATGTTATTCTAACTTCTTCATTTCCTACTATATCTATATCATTATAATGAATATTATTTACTATTGGTATAAAGAAAAATATCAGCATTATAATTGAAAAATTAAGTTCAGTTTTATATATGAGTATTATAAAAAAGCAGCTAGCAATTAATATTGCTAGCCACTTGTTTTTATATGAAAGCGTAAATATATAAGTAGATAGAATAAAGATTAAAAATATATATGGTAGTATATTTATCTTTTCTTCATAATTCAAATGGCATCACCTCATTTAATAAGTTTTACCATTTTTTTATAATTATATCTCCTAATAAGAAAATAATCGTTAACCAAAATATTACAATAATTACTAAAATGGAATAAGAAAATCCCTGTAAGAAAATTAATAAGAATATAGATGCTATATAAATTAAAATAGATATTAAAAATAGTTTTACCCCTTTGTATCTTCCTCTTTTAAAGATTTTACTATTAACTAATGTATCAATTATAAGCATAATACCTATCAATAAAAATCCTATGACATCATAATTATCCTTTATAAAATAACTTGCTACTACAGGAATAATAGAAAATAAAATACCTTTTATAACTAATTTTTTACCTCTTAAATTAACATTCCCATATATCATGTTTATAAGTATTATAGGTGAAAGAAGTAAGAAATTCATTAGTATTATAAAGTATTCATCTACTCCAACTCCATTTGTAAAAAAATACTTTGCATTAAAAAATGCTATTTCTGTTAATATTGTTAAAACATATATACTTACACCTTTATTTACTCCATTTTCTACTTCTTTATGTTCCTCTTTTAACTTAAGAAATGCTTTAATACTACTTTTCTCAGTATATATATCTCCTATTTTCTTTAAGAGCATTGATATTTTTCCTTTTACTATACCAATTTGAGCTAGGCTTATAAGAGAAATATCGCCTAATGTTTCTCCCTCTATCGCAAACTTATATTCATCCATATTATATAAAGACACTATTTTATGTTTTTGTTCTGGATTAAGCTTACAGAAAATTCTTGTTTTAGATACAACCTTAAGTATCTCCTCGTTACTTAATGAATCTAATTCAACTCCTGATGATATTTGCTCTGAAGAAGATATAAGTCCTATTTTCCTTCCTAGTACTTCTGCTGAAATTTTATTATCATCATTGAATATTATTGGTAAAACTTCATTATCTATAAGATATTGAATCTCATCAGCAACTTCATCAACTAAAGGATTTGCTAATGCCATAATTCCAACAAAAACTAAGTTACTTTCTACATTTTCATGTTCTGACGGCTCGTAGCTAAAGCTTCTATAAGCAAAGCCTTCTGTTATTAGCCCTTCTTTAGAAAAGTTTAAATCTGCAAGCTTAATTTTTATTATATCTTCTGAAGTAAGTTCTTTTTCTATTCCATTAATAAGAATATGAGTACAAGAACTTAATATAGTTTCTAAATTTCCTCTACTATTTGCTCTATAACCATTTCTATTTTTGTTTACTGTTGTTACCATATTCTTATTAGAATCTCTTGGCATTTCAAACTTTCTTCTATTCTTATTCTCTAAATTCGCCTTAAAAATTGAGTTTTCAACTCCATATTTTACATATGCAATTTCAAACATATCTCCCTTAGACCAATTATTTTCATTATTATATTTTGCATTATTACAAAGAATAGATATATCTAAAAGTCTTTTTATATTTATATCACTTTTCTCTATTGAATTAGCATTATATATTTGTTCATTTGTATAAAGTTTATCTAAGTATAATTCCTTTTTTGTTATGGTTCCTACTTTATCTAAAAATATTATTTTTAGATTATCAACTAAATCTAAAGATGAAAAATTAGTTAACTCAATTTCATCTTCTAACATTTTATTTTTTATATATTTTCCATAGTATGTTATTATTAGAGGTATAAATATGCAAATTATAGCAAATATCCCCTGTGCAAATAGCTGTTTTTTCTCTATTAATTTCCCTGGAAATATAGCAGCTAAGATAGTCTGTATCAAAATTAAGCATAATCCTATTTTAAATATCATTTCTTCTATTTTATTTATAGTGATATCTTTTTTACTTTTTGAATTATCTATTATTCTAATTAATTTACCTAGTTGAGTGTTATTACCTGTTTCTACAACAATACCTTTTCCAGAACCTTCTTTTACTAAAGAGCCTCTAAAAAGCATATTATTTATATCTCCTATAGATGTAACCTCACCATCTAACTTAACAGAATATTTATCTTTTAAGAATTTATCTCCAGTTATACTTCTTTCATCAACCTTAATATTTTCACTTTCTATAATTCTAATATCTGCTGCAATTAATGAATTTTTTCTAAAATATACTATATCTCCAGTAACTAAATCCTCAGCTTCTATTAATCTCTCAACACCTTCTCTTAAAACTAATGCTTGTGATGTATTTAGATTTTGTAAAATCTCTATCTCTTTTTCCTTAGATAATTCATGATGAAATTTCAAACCTAAATTAAGTAATAATAATAGTATTGTTAATATTGCCATAATATTAAATTTGTTTAGTAAAAAGAAAATTATAAATGCTAAGAATACATATAGATACTTTTGTTTAAATATATCTAATATTAATTTTACTTTTCCTCTAGAGTATGGTAAATAAATTTTATTATCTCCGTTCTCATTTTTTCTAATATCACACTCATATTGGTAAAGACCTTTATAAATATTGCTCTCTAATAATTCAACTACTTTCAACCAGGTATTTCCGTAGTACTTTTTCATTATTCCCCTCCCGATTTCAAAAATCCGCCATTTATTCCTATTATTTTTATACTTATTTTAATTATATCATCTTTTTTACTTAATTTTCTATAATAAAAAACCTAACATCTTATAGTATAAGTTGTTAGGTTAATTTTTTAAAGTATTAATTTGCAATATTTTCTATAATTATATATTAAGACTTTGTTTTTGGATTAAATATTAAAGCCATTATATATCCAAAGAAAATTGCTGCCGTTATACCTGCTGCTGTTCCTGTTATGCCTCCAATAAAAGCACCAATTAATCCTTTTTCATCTACAGCTTTTAACGCTCCCTTAGCAAGAGTATTCCCAAAGCCAGGTAAAGGTACTGTAGCCCCTGCTCCTCCTATATCAACTAATTTATCATATATACCGAATGCGCCTAATATAGTTCCTACTGTTACGAAAATTACTAATATTCTTGCTGGAGTTAACTTAGTTGTATCCATAAGTATTTGACCTATTACACATATTATTCCGCCTACAATAAAGGCGCTTACATATTCCATATTAGTTTCTCCCTTCTATTCTTCTTTAAACTCTATAGCTACTGCATGTGCAATTCCTGGAATACTTTCACCTTGTAGTGATGAAGTTGTACTCATTAATGCCCCTGTAGAAATTAACAATAGATTTTTTATTTCTTTTCTCATTAACTTTTTATAGAAACACCCTGAAGAAACTACGGCAGAGCATCCACAACCACTTCCACCTGAATCTGTATTTTGAATGTCATCATCAAATATCATATCTCCACAATCTACATAATTTTCTCTTATATCATAACCATACTCTAATAATAACTTACAAGTAATTTCCTTTCCAACTTTACCCAAATCGCCTGTAGCTATTATATCATAGAACTTAGGATCTCTTCCTGTATCTTTAAAATGCATTGCCATGGTATCTACAGCAGCTGGAGCCATAGCTGCTCCCATATTATTAGCATCCTTTATTCCATAATCTTTAACAACCCCTGTAGTTATATAAGTTACTTCTGGGAAATTTCCTTCTTTACCTAACACCATTGCTCCTGAGCCTGTTACTGTCCATTGAGCAAGCGGACTTCTTTGTGCTCCATATTCTAAAGGAAATCTAAACTGTCTTTCTGCAGAACTAAAATGTGAAGATGTTGAAGCTACAACATAGTCTGCAAATTCACCATCCATCATCATAGAAGCTATACTTAATGATTCTGACATTGTTGAACATGCTCCATACAATCCAAAAAACGGTATATTTAATTTTCTCGCAGCAAAAGATGAAGATGTTAATTGGTTTAATAAATCTCCAGCAAACAAATAGTCTATATCTTCTTCTTTTAAATTTGCACGATTTATTGCTCCCATTATTGCTGTGTACATCATTTCACTTTCAGCTTTTTCATAACTTTCTTTTCCAAACATATCATCATTTAATATTTCATCAAAATAACTGCTTAATGGACCAGCGCCTTCTTTAGGTCCAACAATAGAGTACGTTGCTATTATTTTAGGAGGGTTTTGAAGCTTTACAGTTTGCTTTCCAACCTTTTTTATATTTAAATTTTTATCACTCATAGCAATTCACCTTTCTTATGTTAATAGTTTAATAAAGTAATAAATAATACCTACTATTACTGAACTTCCTATACCATATACTAATACTGGTCCTGCTATGGTAAACATTTTTGCAGCTACACCAAATACGAAACCTTCTTTTTTGAAT
This sequence comes from Clostridium sp. MB05, assembly GCF_046581255.1. Taxonomy (NCBI): domain Bacteria; kingdom Bacillati; phylum Bacillota; class Clostridia; order Eubacteriales; family Clostridiaceae; genus Clostridium; species Clostridium sp. MB05. The sequence continues at coordinate 3,489,339 of NZ_CP174370.1, forward strand.
TCTATAGCTGGTGCTACAATAGCATTTGAGAATCCTGTTATTGGAACTACTGTTCCCGCACCTCCAAATGAAGCTATTTTATCATATATACCAACTCCAGTTAATAAAGCTCCTAAAAATACCATTATTATCGGTAATATCATTTTTACGTCATCTTCTAGAAATCCATATTTAATTAGAAGTGTTTGTAAAATCTGACCAATTGTGCAAATTGCACCTCCAACCAAAAATGCTCTTACACAATTTCTAACTAGCTTAGGTTTAGGATTTGTTTGATTAGCTATAGTTTGAAATTTATCCATTATCTGTTGTTCATTAGGTGTCTTTTTTTTAGCCATATTTATTACTCCTTTCTAAATATGTATAATTTTATTATTCCAATTATTGCGAATATAACACTGGAATATCTTTGAAAAAAACAAAAAAATCTTTTGATTTTGTTTCAAAAGATTTTTAATATACTTTATTCATTTTTTTATTCCTTTATTGTCATTAGTATTTTTATTTTTTTATTCTTGTAGCTTTTGCTTCATCAAAACTAACACTTTCTTCTCTATTCTAGATACTTGAACTTGACTTATTCCAAGCATTTTTGCTACCTGTACTTGAGTTTTATCTTTAAAGTATCTGAGCATTATTATTTGCCTTGACTTACTATCAAGACTTCTTAAAGCTTCTTTTAGTGCAATTTTATTTATCATATCACTATCGTCTTCACCCTTTTCGCTTAGTTTATCTATAAGTAAAACAGGCGCTCCATCATCTTGGTGAATAGTATCATATAAATATTGCATACTAGCTGAAGATTCTATCGCAAATAATATTTCTTCTTTATCAACACCTGAAAATTCAGATAATTCTTCAATTGTTGGTTCTCTATCTAATTTTTTAGTTAATTGTTCTTTGTCAAAATGTAACTTCCTTGCTAAGGTTTTTACATTTCTGCTAACTTTAATTATTCCGTCATCCCTTATAAACCTCTTTATTTCACCTATTATCATAGGAACTGCATAGGTAGAAAATTTAACATTAAACTTATCATCAAAGTTATTTATAGCTTTAACTAGTCCTATAGATCCTATTTGAAAAATATCTTCGTAGTCATACCCCCTATTAAGAAATTTTTTACTAATGGATGATACAAGAGGTAAATTCATTTCAATGACTTTATTCATTGCATCTTGATTACCTGCTTTGGCTAGAGGTATCAATTGTGAATTTTCTTCATAATTATATACCCCTTTTCTTACACTTCCATTCTCCATATACTTCACCTAACTTACTATGTTGAATTTCTTCTTCATTACAACTTTAGTTCCTTTACCTTCTTCACTTTTAACTTCTAAGCTATCCATAAATGTTTCCATAACTGTAAATCCCATTCCAGACCTTTCTAATTCCGGTTTTGAAGTGTATAATGGCTCCATTGCTCTTTCTACATCTTTTATTCCTCTACCAAAATCCTCGACGCTTATAGTTATTTCATCTCCACTTATACTAGCTTCTATTTTAATTGTTCCCTCTTTTTTATTTTCGTAACCATGTATTATACAATTTGTTACAGCTTCTGATACCGCTGTTTTTACATCTGTTAATTCTTCTAAGGTTGGGTCTAATTGGGATACAAATGCAGCAACTGAAACCCTTGCAAATCCTTCATTTTGGGATTTACTCATTAATTCTATACTAATTTTATTATCTACCATTTTAAACCCTCCATTAAATACTTATTACTGCTTCACTTAAATTACTATATATATCAATAATTTTATACATACCTGATATTTCAAAAACTTTATTTACAGTCCTACTAATTTCTGCTACACATAGCTTTCCATTTCTATTTTGCATTTTCTTATATCTTCCTATTACAACACCTATACCTGAGCTATCCATAAATGTTACGCCATTAAAATTTAATATAACTTTTTTTATGTTATCTCTATCTATTCTATCATCTATCTTAACTCTTACCTCTTCGGCACTATGGTGGTCCAATTCTCCCATTAAGCTAACAATTAGTTTGTCTTCTTTTTTGTCGAATTTTAGATACATATAAATCACCCTAAAGTTATTTACTTTAGAGTATTTCACCTCCTCAAATGTATTCTGTTTTGTTTTTCCTTCTTTTTCCATAATTTTAACATATTAGTTTATTCATAGTCAAATGAAATAATACATTTTTTACAAATTTATAATTCTTTCTATATATAAAAAAGAATTAACATATATTAATCATTGTTAATTCTTCTTTCATTAATCCTATTCTTCTTTTTTGTCTTTATTTTTTTTATATTTTTCAATTTCTAATTTTATACTTAAATAAAACTCTTCTAAGGTTTCATCTTTATTCAAGATTAAAGTTTCTATTGCATCATTTAAATCATCCATTATATAAATATGAAAATCCCCTTTTTCTATGGCTTCTTCAATTTCTGGAATTAATATTAGTTCGTTCTTATTTGATGAAGGTATTAACACACCTTTATTGTTAACCCTATCTAAAAAATTACAAACCCTGAAAAATCCTTCTATCTTTTCATTTACTCCACCTATTGCTTGGACTTCTCCTAATTGATTTATAGATCCTGTTACTGCAATATTTTGTTTAATTGGTCTTTTACTTAAAGCGGACAGAATACATATAACTTCTGCAACTGATGCACTATCACCATCTATTAAACCATAAGTTTGTTCAAAGCTTAAATAAAAGTCTATAGGAAGCTCTTCATATGGATTTAATATATTATTTAAAAGTCCCTTTAGTATATTTATTGATTTTTCATGTATTTTTCCACTTAACCTACTCTCTTTATGGATATCTATAATTCTTCCACTTCCCTTTTGGGCAATACAAGTTATTCTCATTGGCTTTCCAAAAGAATGGTAACCAGTGTCTAGAACAGCCAAAGCATTTATAACTCCAACTCGATTACCAACAACGGATATTAAAATCTTATTGTCTTTATAAAGCGTATCATATTCATCTTCTATTCTTTCTGTAGCATAAGCAATTTCTATTATATCTCTCGATTCTATCATTGATGATTTTCTAATTTTAGCATTATCGTTTGATAAAATTATTAATTTTTCTATTTCCATAGTATCTATATTTACTTTTGTCTTGCTACTTGCCATTCTGGATAAATATTTTATTACTTCATTTACTCCATCTTCTGTAATAGGCATAAGATTATTTTCTTTTATTTTTCTTAATATTGACTTATTTATATAAGAACTAGCATTTTCGTTTACTTCAACTATAGGATTAAATTCTGCTCTTAAAGGAAATAACTTTCCAAAGTCTTCATCTAAACTATACAATGTGTCATAAGTTTCTTGGTCTCCAATTAATATAACTTTAACATCTATAGATATAGGTTGTGGCTTTAATCCATTAATTGATATTAATTCAACATATGATTTTGATATATCATATTTTATTTTATTAGACATCAATGCCTTTTTTAGATGATAGTATGCGTACGCATTGTTAGCAAGAGAATTTACTCTTAATATTAAACAACCTTCATTTGCTTTTAATAAGGTACCTGCATTTATTAAAGATATATCTGTAGTATAAACTCCATTACGATTTTCGTATTCTATAAGTCCCATTAAATTATTTACATTTGGGTCTTCTTCATATATAACTGGTGGAGTATATCTTAAACTGTTATCTACTAACAAATGTATATTATATTTGTTTATAACTTCATAAAGTTGTTCTTCATCTTCATCCATATCCATTGTATAACAATTTATAATATCTTTTTCAATAGATATAAATAATTTTTCTAAATACTCGTATGCATTATCATCATCTATAAATCCCATTAAAGCTTCATCCTTATAGACTTCCATTTCACTTGCTAAAAAATTACTATATATTTCTTTAAGTTTTTTAATGGATTTACTCTCTATATCCTTAAGCTTTCCTAAGACTATCTCTGCTCTTTTCTTTAAAATTGACGCTTTTGCAACTATGGCCTCTTTTTTATTTTTTTCTAAGTTATCATATTCTCTCTCACTAATCACTTTTTCATTTATTAAAGGAATGAATGCAAATCCTTTATTCGTAACTTTAACTTCAAAATCGTCTTTTTTTGCCATCTCAATTAGTTCACTTATATAATCATTTCTTTTCCCTTGTATTTCTTCTATAATCTCATCTTTTTCATTGTCAGTAGAAGAGTTATAAAATTCTTCTACTATTTCTATATAATACTTTCTTATTTCTTCAACAGTATCTTTTAACTTTTTACCTCTTCCATTATTAACAAATAAAACTTCTGGCTTTTTATCATCCTCTAATGTAACATAACAAATATCCTTTGGAGGTTTCAGATATTTATACTGCTCCTCTATATAATCTTTTAGCTTCTTTAGTTTTTCTTTAGAAAATGAATCTATTAAATAAAGATTGTACCCTTCTTTATCTATGCTAAGAGCTCTAGCAATTTTTTCATACTCACTATCTATTTCAGGAATTTTTGTTACACTCCCTTTAAAATTACCTTCCTTAAAATTAAAATTAAATTTTACCTCTTGTGAAGTCAACTCTTTTCTCATATATTTCCTATCTTACAAATTGCATAATGCAATTATTAAGAAGCAGTTTCCCCCCTTTTTTAGTATTTATTATATAGATATTCTTAATGTGTTTGTTTAGGGAATAGTTTTTTAAATTTAATTTAGTTTCTATACATTTAACCTATTAGATGTATATAAGAATTTATTTATACTAGCACTTTCATCTTATTGTAAAAAAATAAAGGACGTATGATTTCAAAATCATACGTCCTTAAGATTATTACATTAATTCTATAAATTTATCTACCATTTCCTCTGCATTTTTAAAATCTTGTTCTGATGGTACAAAGCAGAATGATAATCCTGGATCTACAACTTTAAGCTTTAAATCCTTTAATCTTGCAGTTAGCATCTTAACTCCTTCACCACTCCAACCATAAGATCCAAAAGCTACAGCTGCTTTTCCTCTATTTATAATTGGATTAACTAATGATAGTAAGTCCCAAGAAGGCTTTACTGCATCTTGATTAATAGTTGGAGAACCAACCATAAATCCTTTTGCTTTTTCTATTTTTGATATACTTTCTTCTAGAGGAATGCTTGTTATCTCTGTAACATCAGCTTTAAATCCCTTTTCTTCTAGCTTCTCTTTCATAAAGTTAGCTATAATCTCTGTATTTCCATAAGCAGAAATATAGAAAATTTCTACTTTTTTATTATCTACAGGTGCTTCTGTTGCCCATGCTCTGTATAAGTTTAATATTTTATCTATATTTGCAACATGAACTGGTCCATGGCTTGGTGCTATAACTTCAATATTTAAATCTTTTATTTTCTCTAGTCCCATTAAAACAAATCTCTTAAATGGTCCCATAATACAATTAAAGTAATATTCCATTTCTACAAAATATTCTTCATTTAAGCTTTCAGTTATTCCACCTTCTGGACAATAATGAGAACCTGTAAAATCACATGTAAATAATAAATTCCTTTCCTTTACATATGTGAATATAGTATCTGGCCAATGTAAGTTTGGAGCATTTATAAATTTAAGTGTTGTCTCTCCAAGAGATATTTCTTCTTTTGCTTCTAAAGTATTAAAATCTCTGTTTAATATATTTTTTAAGTAATTTAATGCTGCTTTAGATCCTACTACCTTAATTTCTGGATAATCTTCTATTAGTTTTATTAATGAGCCACTATGGTCTAGTTCAGTATGTTGAACTATTACATAGTCTACTTTTTTATCTCCAATTATATCTTTTAAATTCTTTTTAAATTCATCATAGAAACCAGTCTTTACTGTATCAACTATGGCTACTTTCTCATCATTTATTACATAAGAGTTATAGGTTGTTCCTTTTTTTGTTTCCATTATTATATCAAATACTCTTAACTCTGGATCTTTTACACCTATCCAATAAATATTATTTTTTAATTTTTCTTGTAACATATACCTACCTCCGAGTTTAATCTTTTCTGTGCATGTATTCTAGAAATATTTTATCATAAAGAGTTTTGTCAAACAATTATCAAATTTGACGATTTAGTATATACTTTCGCCTAAACTTTAAACTACTCTACAAAAAACTTTCTATTTTATCATTTCTGTTATATTATCGATTTCTATTATATATTCATAATGCAATGCTCTTGTTAAAGCAACATATAATAGTCTTTGATCTAAAAGAATATCCTTATAGTTAGTATCACTTGGATTATATATAATTGTTGCATCAAATTCTAAGCCTTTTGTTAAATAGGATGGAATTATTAAAATATTATCTTTATTCTCTTTTTCATTCCCCTTTATAAGAGTTGCTTTATATGTTGAATGTTTTTTTATAAGCTTTTCTAATATTTTTCCTTCTTCTAATCCCTTTGTAATAATAGCTATACTACTTTTATCATTATTCATAATCTCTGTAATTATATTATTTATATTTTGTACTGCTTCTTTTTCATTAATACATTTAATAATTTTTGGTGCTTCTCCATGTCTTAATACAGGCTTTGCACTCTTTAAGTCTAACTTTTGTGAACTTAAAGCACCATTTGCAAAATCTATTATTTCAACGGTTGATCTATAGCTCTGTGTTAACTGCATATAAGTTGCCTTACCATTAAAGACTTTATCTACTATATCACTCCAATTTTTTATCCCCTTATAATAGTATATTCCTTGAGCTATATCACCAACTAACGTAAGAGAATTTCCCTTAGTAAAATGATTTACTAAGTAAATTTGAAATGGGCTATAATCTTGAGCTTCATCAACTACTATATGAGTATATTTATCTTTTTCTTCGACTCCCTCTAATAGCATATTGATATATAAAAGTGGTACTAAATCATCTTCATCTATAAGACCTTTTTCATAATTACCTATAACTTCATCTTTCATAAATTCAGATAGTTCTTTAGGTATTTTATTTAAAGTTGCAAGTTCAAAAAACTCTTTATTTCTAAATAAATCTATATATATCTCTCTAGAAGTTATTCCTCTCCATTTTTTAAAGTACTCATTAATTTCTTTTTTTGAATTATTCCTTATGTTATTTTTTATTTCATCTCTTTTAGCATATACTTCTATTAATTTCTTTCTTCTCTCTTCCCCATCCTCTAACTTAAGCTTTATATTTTTAATTTTAGCATCCCACTCTAAATCAATTTGAAGACAAAGTATTTCTATCTTCTCTTTAAGCTTTAAACTTAGATACCTTTTAATTTCATCTTTTCTTTTATTTATTGGATAACTTTTTAAATCCTTAAGATAAAGCCTCATTATTTCCCTTTTATTAAATAATATATAATCGCATATAACTATATCTGTTATGTCAACAGAATCTCCTTCTAATAAAGCAATATATCTATCTATAATTGTTTTAAAAGTTAATGTTCCCTTTATTTTAGATGAGTTTGCTATAAACTTACATCTTTCACTATCAGTAGATTCTATAAGTTCTTTTAACTTCTCGTCTTTTCCTTTAACCTTTGTTTTAAGCTTTAAGTATTTTAATACTAATTCCTGAAAAGTTGTTTGTTTTACCTCATCTACACCTAAGTTAGGTAATATATCAGAAATATAATCTAAAAACAGTTTATTAGGTGCTAAAACTAATATATCCTTTCCTTTTATAGTTTCAGAATACCTATATATTAAATATGCTAATCTATGTAAAGCTATGGTAGTTTTCCCTGAACCAGCTGAACCTTGGACTATGATCGGTAGATTTTTAGGCCATCTTATAATATCATTTTGTTCTTTTTGTATTGTAGCAACAACTTCCTTAAGTTTTTTCCCTCTACTTTCTTCAAGATTTATTTTTAAAAATTCATCTACTAAGTCACTACCTTCATCACTACTTTTTATTATTATTTCATTTATTCCTTCGTCAAATATATCTGTTAATGAATCTTCTTTAAATAGGAATTTTCTTTTTAAAGACAAATTACCTTCTATAATTCCAACTGGAGATTTATAATATGCGTAACCTCCAGTTCCACTATAGTATAAATCTGCTACTGGTGTTCTCCAATCAACAACTATTTCCTCGCCATCTAAAGTTGAACTTACAGCTTGTTTACCTATATATATACTTTCGTCTTCCCCTCTTAATTCTCTAAAATCAACTCTGCCAAAATAAGGAACCCTTAAAGCTTCCTCATAATTCTTTATATCTTTTTTTAATACAGAGTATATTTTTTCTGTAGTTTCTTTTTCTTCATTATAATTTCCTTTTGACTCTTTTGTTAAAGTTCTTAATTTCTTTTCTATAATTTCATGATTCTTTCTTTTCTCTAAAAGCTCATTTGTTATCTTTTCCCTTTTTCCCTTTAATATTTTTTTTTCTAACTCTAAATTTTTATTCATAGCAGTACCTCTAAATTCAACTAATGCCTTAATTATAGGCTAATTAAATTTTAAATTCAATTATATAAAACCTATAAATTAATATATTTTAAAATATTTAGTCCGCTAAACACTTTAAAATATATTATATTCCAATTATTCACTATAAATTTAGTATTTATTCTACTTCTAGAAATAGGTTATATATGTTCTAATTAATATTCTACATTATCTATATTTAAATTAAAATCAATAGTTAAAATTCAAAATACAAGTTTAATGGTGAATTAGAATAATATAGTTTTTAATTTTACATATATAGGTTCTTTAAACTCATCTTATAACTATATAACTTACAAAATTTAAAATACTATATTAAATTTAGAAACTTTAATAGAACTTATATACATATTTATAAATTATAACTCTCTATAAGTATTTTACTTTCTTATATTGTATGTTAGAATCTTTACTGGAAGGAGATGTTAGTATTGTCTAAGCAAACAAAAACACCTAACTATATAAAAATAGCCATGGATATAGCTTATAGAATAATTAATAATGAATTTTTAGAGGGCAGTAAAATCACAGGAAGAACAACTTTAGTTAGTATATATAATGTGTCTCCTGAAACTATCAGAAGATCCTTAGCATTATTAAAAGATATGAATGTTGTTACTATAAATGAAAAAAGTGGCATTATTATAAATGATAAATATTCAGCTAAAGAATTTTTAAATAAATTCAAAACAAAGTCTGATTTTACTTACTTAAATAGTGAAACCTTCGACTTAATAAAACAAAGAAAAGAAATTGATGCGAAGCTTGAAAAAAATATTAATTCAATAATAGAGTTTGCTACTCAATTAAGAAATGTAGGCTCTATTATTCCATTTGAAAGTATAGTAGAGAAAGATAGTTTTGCAGTAGATAAAAGTATAGGTGAACTTAACTTTTGGCATAATACGAAGGCTACAATAATTGCTGTAAAAAGAGATGGTGATTTGTTCTTATCTCCAGGTCCTTACTTTAAAATACATTCACAAGATATAATTGTTTATGTTGGAGAAGATTCAGTTCTTGAAACAGTTAAAAATTATATTGCTTTGCCATCAGTTGATGACAAAATCAAAAACAGCTAAAGTAAATTACTTTAGCTGCTTTTTAATTAATATCTAATATATAATTAACTGCTTCTTCAAATTCTATTTTTCTAAATTTCTTTCTAAGTTTAAATTTTATACTCTCTATATATTTAATTGAAAACGGAAGATATTCTTCTATAATATTTATATATTCATTTGTAAAAAAATCTTTACTTAATACTACTGAAAATAATATAAGCATTATACAATTTGTTTTTATAAGCTCCTTTAATTCAACTATATTCTCTCCCTTGAAGCAATTAGCATCTCTTAATAGTTTTACTGTAAAATTTATTAATTTATTTGATATTTTATCTAATTTATATTTAGGTGCTAACTGTGACATTATAGTTATATGGTTACTTTTTATATCTAATTTTAAATCCTGTAAATCATCTGCAATCTGAAGTAAAAATCCATAAAAAATACAAAATGATACTTCCTCTTTATCAAGTTTTCCCTTTGTTAAAAATCCATCTACTAATACTGATGAGCCACCTTTTTCAATAGATATACCTAAAATATCATCTTCATAAGGAATACTATTCCCTTCTTGTTGCATTAGGCTTTTTATTTGCCCTTCATGAATTAAAAGTAAAGATTCATATAACTCAGTATAAACATCTCTTTTAAATATTTCCTCTATACAACTAACTAATGTATAAACCGATTCTTCATAAGAATTTTTATCTTCTATAAGCTCTCCTTTTAAGCGTTTTTTTAAATTATAATTAAATTTTTCTTTTTTATTTATATCTATTTCTATATTATCTAAATAATTATCTGTATATGGATATAGCATACTATATCCAAAGATAGCTTTAGAAAATTCTACCTTCTGCCCAAATGATGCCTGAAGAATATTTATTATCCAAACATTCCTCATAGCCTGTCCTATATCACTATAACTTAAGCTCTTATTAAACTTTTTTGCTTCTTTTATAAAGCTTTTAGTACTATTAAAGAAATCATTCTTTAGATTTTTATTTATTATTCCAAGTTTAAAAGCATCTTCTTCACTTTCAATGAAATCATCTATGATTTTATCAAAATCATTTTTCCACTTTTCCTTTTTATTATCTTCCTGTGGAAAGTCCTTCATTTTTTGAATTATTAAATCTATATATTTATCTAATTTATTTTCTTTATTTTTCTTATCTATCTTTGTATATTTCTTCATATCTAACTTGAAATTTCTATCAGCTTGCCACCATAGTTTACTACATTCTAAATATATTTCGTTTATTATATCCATTACTAAGCCCCCAAATTATACTACTTTTTATTGCTACTTCCAATAATATTATAAGTAAAGTTACCTATTACTCTTCTAAAAATTCCAATTTCAATATCTGGATGATAAACAAATTTTGAAAGCTCTGAATTCTCCCAATATCTATAATCTGCATCTCCTTCTTTAAAAGGTACTTCACTATATCTTCTCCATAAATTATACATAAAGATAGATTTTACTTTTGGTTTGTGTATTTTTTTAGATACTAAGTCTTTACTAAAATTTCTAGATATATATTTTATTTTTTCTATATTTTTATTACTTAGTTCTGTTCCCCTATATGCTATTGGTATCATTTCTACAAGATTAAATCCCCAATAATATAAAACATCCTTAATGTATTTTGCTGAAACTTTATGTCCTGCCCCTGCAGTAGTAGTAATCACTAAAGCCTTTTTTGTAAAGAATTTGGGCCTATGAAAGTTATAAGACATATGATCTATGAATGTTTTTAAAAGTCCGCTAACTTGCATTGAATAAACAGGTGAAGTCATTATAACAGCATCTGAATTTTCAATTTCCTGTACTATGTTATTTATTTTTTCATTGTGTGGACACTTATCTTCACCTTTATAAATACATGCAAAACAACCATTACACTATGGTATATTTTCTTTCCTTAATTCAATATCTACAAACTCAATTTCACCATACTTTTTCATTTCATCTCTTGCTAAGTTTAATACAGTCCAAGTATTACCTCTTCTTGGACTACCGTGTATTACAACGCACCTCATAATTTCCCCCTAAAATAAAAGAGAAAGCATTATTTATCGCCTTCTCTTTTGCTAATTATTCCCTATTAATTATACACCATATTTATCCAAATTGTAAATTTTATAGTTCAAAATAAATGATACTTGAATCATCTTTTTTCTTTAACCTTGGATAACGCGTACACTCACTATCCTTTTCTTGCTCTTCACTTAAACCTTTAAATAAATCTTCTATATTATTTTCTTTTACCAATCTTATAAATTCTTTATAATCCTTTGTTAAGTTAAATGTATCATAATACTGCGAAAATCCATCTGAAGTAATACAAATATTAAGTTCTCTATTTATAGGTACTTTACTAAATATGCCATTATCTACGATATCTTCATTTAACTCTAATATACAATATCCATTTAATTTATTTTTTAATTTTCTTACTTTAATTACCTCATCATTACAGTATTGTCTTGACTCTAAAACTGATATATTATTTATTTTACTAACTTCACACATTTTTATTAATATATTTTCCTCTAATTCTATTAATCTTTTATCAACAACCTCTTTTATCTGACCATTATCTTCACTATAAATTAAAGTACAATCACCAATTACATAATACTCTAATTCTCTATCATCAAATCTTGCTAAAGCTAATGCTGCGCAAGGATAATCTACCTCATCTAAATCACTAAATCCATTATACATTGAATACCTTGCTTTTACTTCTTTGACACCATTTTTTATTATCTCTTTAATGTCCATAGAACTATTTATATTATTTCTTAAGTAATCATCTAAAGCTTCAACATACCATAATGCATCAGTTTCCTTTTCAGTAATCCTTTTACCTGTCAATCCTGTTGCTCCATCTAATATCCATGCAGCCCCATCAACTATAGTTAATTTATCTTCATTGGGTTTAATATTAGACCCTTGCTTTGATAAAGCCTTTAAATTTCTCATATAATATTCCCCCGTATATACCTTAAAACACTTTATTTATAATACTCCTCTATACAATTTTTAATGAGTATTATAAATTCAATTAAATAGTACTATATTTATTGATATAAGTAAAATTAGTATTAATCTAACTTAAATAAAAGAATTAAGACTATAATATTTAGTTTTTTATAATAATACATATTCAAATAACCGCTATAATCATTTTTATAAATCTATTATAGATTATTAATCTACATATTTATTAAATTCTATACAATATATTTTTAGTAAAGTTATATTTTAACTTTCTATAATAAAAAATGGATAATTATATTTTAAAATTATAATTATCCATAAATATCTATTAATTTTTAAATGAGTGAATTGGTGCAGGTATTCTTCCACCTCTTTGTATAAATAGAGAGGATGAATATTTATTTACAGGCATTACAGGAGCAGTTCCTAGTAGTCCTCCAAATTCAACTAAATCTCCTACCTTGCAACCTGGTGCTGGTATAACTCTTACTGCTGTAGTTTTATTATTAATCATTCCTATTGCTGATTCATCTGCAATCATAGCCGCTATTGTTTCTGCTGGCGTATCTCCAGGTACTGCAATCATATCTAATCCAACTGAACATATAGCAGTCATAGCTTCTAATTTTTCTAAGTTTAATGATCCATTTAAAACTGCATCTATCATTCCTGCATCCTCTGAAACTGGTATAAATGCTCCACTTAGTCCACCTACATGACTACATGCCATAACTCCACCTTTTTTAACTGCATCATTTAATAATGCAAGAGCTGCTGTGGTTCCATGAGTTCCAACTACTTCAAGTCCCATTTCTTCTAATATATGTGCAACAGAATCTCCAACAGCAGGTGTTGGTGCTAAAGATAAATCTACTATACCAAATGGCACTCCTAATCTTTGAGAGGCCTCTTGTGCAACTAATTGTCCCATTCTTGTAATTTTAAATGCAGTTTTCTTTATAGTTTCTGAAACTACATCAAAGGATTCTCCTTTAACCTTTTCTAATGCTCTTTGTACAACTCCAGGACCACTTACACCAACGCTTATAACCTTATCAGCTTCTCCAACTCCATGAAATGCTCCAGCCATAAAAGGATTATCTTCAACAGCATTACAAAATACTACTAATTTAGCACATCCAAAACCTTTTGTACCCTTGGTGTATTCTGCTGTTTCTTTTATAATTTCTCCCATTTCTCTAACTGCATCCATATTTATTCCACATCTTGTTGATCCAACATTTACAGAAGAACAAACCTTACTAGTTTTAGCTAAAGCTTCTGGTATTGATTTTATTAAGATTTTATCACCTTTTGTATAACCTTTTTGTACTAGTGCTGAAAATCCTCCTATAAAGTCTATTCCTAAGGTTTCAGCAGCTTTATCTAGAGTTTGTGCAAACTTTACATAATCTTCTTCATCAGTTGCTCCTGCAATTATTGATATCGGAGTTACAGAAACTCTTTTATTTACTATTGGAATACCAAATTCATTTTCGATTTCCTTTCCAACTCTAACTAAATCCTTAGCAGATGTAACTATTTTATTATAAATTTTTTCTCTCGCCTTATCTCCATCTGAATCTATACAATCTAATAAAGAAATTCCCATTGTTATTGTTCTAATATCAAGCTTTTCTTCCTCTATCATCTTTATAGTTTCTAATATATTATTACTCTTCATTACTTCTCCCCCAATTATAAAGTGTGCATTGAGTTAAATATTTCTTCTCTTTGAATTTTAACATCTACCCCAAGTTCTTCTCCTTTATCTAGAAGTGAACTTTTAATTTTATCAAAATCTGAATTAGCTTCCTTTAAATCCAACATCATTATCATAGTAAAATACTTATCCATTATAGTTTGATTTACATCTAAGATATTTATATTTAATCTTAGCAACTCATTGCTAACTCCTGCTACTATTCCAACTTTGTCTCTTCCTATTACTGTTAAAATGGCTTTCATTAACTTCAACTCCTATCAAAATTCATTATAATTTTTTATATAACCTAAAAAGTTATTATAATTTTATCCCTAGTACGTAAATTTGTCAATTATACATAATCATTATTCGTATTTGTTGTAAAAAATAAGATACTAAAATTATATTTAGTATCTTATTCTTAAATAATTCAATATATTTTAACAACTTATACCTGTGTTTTTTTCCTCTTTAAAATAAATATACCTTCAACTAATAATAAACTCCCTATACCTAGTAACAGACTTGAATTAATTTCACTTCCTGTTTTAGGTAAATTTTTATTAGTTCCACCATTTTTATTTGTATATCTATTTAAGTTACTATAATTTATTAGAAACTTTAAGTTTTCATATACATCTTGTGCTTCGTTACCTAGATTTTCATTTATATTAATTGTCATATTTAATTTTTTATTTTCTCCTGATAGTATTATTACATCATCATTTATCATCTCATATTTATTAAATAGATTTTCTAAACTTCCTGTATATAAAACCTTGCCATTTTCATCAGTAATTTTTATTGATGAATTTTTTACTAATATATTCTTATCATCATTTCCTTCATAATTTATGTTATTTTCAAAAGTAATTATCTCTAGCTTTATATCATTTGAAGAATTATTATATACTATAAATGAATTTGTCTTTGTATCCCCTGGAGCCCATAGCCCATCTTTTTCTTCATTAAATAGGCTTTCATAACCTTCTCCAACAACTTCTAATACTACACCATCTTGTAAAGAATAAGCTTTTGTTTCATAAATATTCTTACTTAAACTAACAATAACTAAAGCTAAGCACACACTATTTAATAACTTCTTAAATAACATATTCACCCCTCTTAAATATTTATATTTTTTACCTATTTTACCAAATTATTCAATAAAGATAGATTTTATTGAAATATTGAGAAATATATTTTAGATAATAGTCTCTGTTAGAGATTTTTGTTGATATAATACTTGCGTAATCACAAGGGCTAATTTTAATAACTTATATGCTATAAATAATTTATCCACAGATTTTAAAAATATAATTTCCTATATAGTAAAATAAAGATGCAAAACCTGCATCCTTATCTTATTTATATTAATAAATTGTTTGATGAGCACCAACAACTATGAATTCTTGTGCACCTAGCTCAAAGGCTTTCCCCATCCACTCATTACTCATTGATTCTTCTACTGTAACTTTAACTGTTGCTCTTATAAATCCACCATGAGCTCCAACACCATTTTCGTACAATCTATTTGCATAATTTGGATCTATTGCGACCTTTCCAGTTTGTGAAGTAACATCTACTAATTCAACCTTTAAACCTTGTGGTAAATTCTTCTTTAATTCCACTGTAGTATCAGCTTTTAAAGAACCTTGGTTAGCTATAACTACATCTCTCTCAAATGTATCTCCAGGCTTAACATTTTCAAATGTTAGTGTTTCTGCATTAGTTGATTTTACTTCTGTAGCTTTTGATGTTGCTTTCCATGTATCTTTTCCAGCATCTGTAGCCCAATATGCATCTACATCTAATGTACCCATAGTGATGTTTACATTATCAGTTAATGTATCACTATCTGTGAAATATGCATAAGTACCAAATCCCCCCATACCAGTTGTTAAAGCGGCAGCTAATAGTAAAGCTGCAATTTTCTTATTCATAAAACAATCCTCCATTAAAATATATTTTTTATATAATATTAATGGTGTGGATTCACTATTAACTCCACATAATCCAAGTGACCATATACAGATTATGCTTCAAAGTCCCATTAAGATTGACTTATTAATTATTTAATTGAAAATTTTTATTTTTCTTTACCTTTTTAATCTCTATTATTAATTCCTTTATTATAAAGTACATAAATACTATTCCCATAATAGCCAAAAATTTTAAATCTTGAAATTTAGCTATTATATATCCTAGATAAGGGATATTAAATTTATATTTAGAAACTAAGTTTTCTTTGGGAACTATATTAGCATCTAGTGCTTCATTTGCATCACCTTTTGTTATAAAGGCTTCGCCTCCATTTTTTACTTCAACAACTCTATGAGTTACTAGCATCCTACCATCTCTATAAGTGACTATATCTCCTACTTTTATTTCCTTTGTATCATTAACTATTTTTCCAATTACTAAGTCATTTAATTTAAACTCTGGTACCATACTTTCACTTAATACATTTAAATAGGTATTTCCAAATAAAGTAGGTATATAATCAGTGTTAATTCTTATTTTTATACTTTGAAAAGTTAAAACAAATATTGTTGTTAATACAATAAATATTATATAATTTTTTATCATTTTCAATGATAATGCCCTCTTTAAAAAGGATTTTTCTTTATTCTTCTTACTTCTTCTTTTAAAAGTTTCACTTGCTTCTTTATCATTTACAATATTTTCATCTTCTAATTCATTTTTTTCTATAATGCTGCTCTCATTTTTGTTTTCTAAAATAATATTAATCATATATATTTATCTCCTAATAATTAAAATAAAAAAACTCCAATCTATAATATATAAATTGGAGTGGGTTCACTACTGGCTCCATCTATTCCAAGTGACCAAATTACAGAATAGACTTCTTTGCATCCATATACATATGGTACTATAGCGAAAATAGATTGTCAACCATTTTTTGTATATTTTGCCATTTTATTACTTATTTACTTTTAAAAAAAGAGTAATTTTAATATTTTACTCTTTTTTTAATTTATATTATAATTATGCTTTTTTTATAGTTTTAGTCGCTACTACATCTACTCCTGTTCCTAGTATATTTTCTAAAATTATATCCCCTATTTTTATAGGTGCTTCAAGAGTTAAATCATTAATAGCTTCCATAGCTTTAAATGTTAAAGCTTTTGGTATTGCTAATTTAGTTTTAACAGAAATAACAGGTAATTCTCCATTTAATATTTTCACAGTCGTTGTAATAATTCTAACAGGATTAGTTATTTCATCAATTCCATAAGCTTCTCCTCTTTTACAACTATTTCCAGTGACTTTCTTATTTTCTACATCCACCTTTAAATGACATCCTATAGGGCAACAAATACAAATAAGCTCCTTTTCCACTTTATTCACCCTCCTCTAAAGAAATTATTAAATCCTCTTCGATATTTTCTAACTGCTTCTTTGTTAAAATAACTTTCTCCATTTCTGATGGTGCTAAGTGTTTTCTTTTAAATTTTGATATTATCATATCTCCTGACTTAATAACTAAAACTTTATTTTTATAAACATTATTTACTCTCATAAAAATAGTTAATTTATCATCCATATCTTCTATAGAAATTTTTTGTGGTACTGTATAATTTATAGATTTACCATTTTTTATATTTAAATATTTTTTCTTTTTTAAATTATTATTTAAATATTTTGAAACAGCCTTTCCAGCATGTTTAGATTCTTCAGTAACAAAATCAACTAGATCATGTACATGAACTACATTACCACAAGCAAAAATTCCCTCTAGGCTTGTTTCCATATTTTCTGTTACTATCAAACCATTAGTTCTTTTATCTAATTCAATACCTGTCTTTATAGATAAATCATTTTCTGGTATCAAGCCAACTGATAATAATAATGTATCACAATTAAACTCTATTTCAGTTCCTTTAATAGGTTTTCTATTATCATCTACCTTTGATATTATTACTTTTTCTAATCTTTTATCTCCTACTATATCAACAACTGTATGAGATAAATATAATGGTATATTGTAATCTTCTAAACATTGAACTATATTTCTATTAAGTCCATTTGAATATGGCATAAGCTCAACAACCGCTTTTACTTTAGCCCCTTCTAAAGACATTCTTCTAGCCATTATTAATCCTATATCTCCAGATCCTAAAATAACTACCTCTTTACCAGGCATATATCCTTCAATATTTACATATCTTTGAGCTGCCCCTGCAGTAAATATCCCTGATGGTCTATCACCGGGTATACTCACAGCTCCTCTTGTTCTCTCTCTACAGCCCATAGCCAATATAATTGCTTCTGCTTCTAATATCATATATCCATCTTTAGAATTTATTGCATGAACTCTTTTACTTTCCTCTATTTCTAATACCATAGTATCTAGTTTTATATCAATATCTACGTCCTCTACCATTTTTATAAACTTATCCGCATACTCTGGTCCTGTAAGTTCCTCCTTAAAAGTATGAAGCCCAAATCCATTATGGATACATTGATTTAATATTCCTCCAAGCTCTCTATCTCTCTCAATTATTAAAATATTTCTTACACCATTTAAGTAAGCCTCATATGCAGCTGCCAGTCCTGCTGGCCCTCCACCTATTACAATTAAATTATATCTCATACTTCTCCCCCCCCTATTTTGATTTCCCAGTCAAAATATATGAACCATCTTTTTCTAAAACAATATCCTCTAAAGGTAGATTAAGTTCTCTAGATATTATCTCCTGAACACGTGGACCACAAAAACCACCTTGACATCTTCCCATTCCAGGTCTGCATCTTCGCTTTATACCATCTAAGGAAACACTTCCAAAACATCTTTTAATAGCATCAATAATTTCACCTTCAGTTATTTGTTCACACCTACATATAATTTTTCCATAATTGCTATCTTTTTTAATCAACTCAATCTTTTCTTCTTCTGATAATTCCATAAATCTAATTTGTTTTCTATATGGATTAAATTCTTGTTTTTTGCTTATTTTAAGTCCACTTACTTTTAACATTTCTACTATATCTATTGCTATAGCTGGTGCCGATGATAATCCTGGAGATTTCATACCTGCTACATCTATAAAACCCTTAACTTTTTTATTTTCTTCAATTATAAAATCCCCACTATCAGGATGAGCTCTAAGACCTGCAAAATTCCTTATTACATTTCTAAAATTAATTTTATCAGTTGTTTTTAAACACGTTTCCTTTACATATTCTAAGCCTTCATCTGTTGTTTTTACGGATTCCTTATCAATAATTGTTTCTGCATTTGGTCCAACTATTAAATTACCATGCACAGTTGGTGTAACAAGAACACCTTTACCAAGCTTTGATGGACATTGAAATACTGTGTTATTAAATAGCTTTCCTTGATTTTTATCAATCACATAATATTCTCCTCTAATTGGAGTTATTTTAAATTCTTCTTCACAAATCATATTGTGAATTTTATCTGCATAAACCCCAGCTGCATTTATTATATATTTTGTTTCTATAACCTCTCCATCATTTATTTTAATTTTAAATACATCATTTTCTAAATCATCTTTACTTATTCCTACAACTTCACTTCTTAATTTAATTTCTCCTCCATTTGCAATACCATTTTCTATTAAAGCTATAGTATATTCAAATGGTCCAACTATTCCTCCCGTTGGAGCATACAATGCTCCTAATACACTTGAATTTAAATTAGGCTCTTTTTCTAAAACTTCCTGAGTGTTTAATATTTTCAATCCTCTAACTTTATTTTTACAACCATTGTTATATAGTTCTTGTACTAAATTCATTTCATCATCATTGAAAGCCAATACTAATGAACCATTTCTTATAAAAGGAACTGATAACTCATCGCATATTTTTTCAAACATTTCATTTCCTTTCACATTATATTTAGCCATCAATGTTCCATTTTCAGGATCATATCCTGAGTGGATTATAGCTGAATTAGCTTTAGTAGTCCCCATTGCTACATCATTTTCTCTTTCAATGGCTACTACTTTTAAATTATGCCTAGTCAACTCTCTAAATATAGAAGCTCCTATTATTCCTGCTCCAATTATGGCAACATCATACATATATATACCCCCATTAAAATATATTTTAATAACAAAAAAGCACAAAAATAAGAATGCAATTCTTATTTTTGTGCTTAACTCTAGTTCTCCTTAGCACATTAAATACATTATGCTAAAATTATATCATATAGTTTTCTTTATGTATATGAAATTTTCAGAATCTTTTTGATTTAAGCTCGTCAAAATTATACAAATTTTATTACTTCACTAATTTGTTATGATATTTTTTCAAAAATCGTATTTAATTATTTAAAAACTTCTATTATAATATATTTATTACACGGGTTAATTTAAGTTATCTCTTTACAATTTATATATACCAAATAATTAGGCAGACTTCTATAAATAGAGTCTGCCTAATTATTTTACTATTCTATAAAAAATTCATCTTCTAATCCTTCAAGATCTTTAATTATTATTTCTTTTAAAGTAAATTCTATAAGCCCCATATCTCTCATATTTATAAGTTCTCTTGAAAGAGATGGTCTAGGGATTCCTAGTTCTTCAGCCATATCTTTTTTAGATGATATTTTAAAAGAAAATGTATTATTCTTTTTATAATTATCAAGTAATATTTTGCATATTTTTCTCCTTATAGAGTCTAGTTCTATAAGATTAATCTTTTTATTTAATATAACTATCTTTTGTGATAAAAGCTCCAATATATTTTCTGTGAATTTAGTATTCTTCTGTATTATTCCTAAAACACTTTTTTTCGGAAAGGATAATACCTTACAATTCTCACCGGCCATAACAGTTGCAGGATATTCTTTTTCTTTAGAAAATAATAGAGCTTCTGCAAAAACATCACTTACATTAAAATTTGCTAATGTTAATACTTTCCCATTTTCATATATAGTTTGAATAACAGCTTTACCTTCAATAATTACAGATAAACTATTACATTTTTCTCCTTGATTTGCTATTACTTCTCCTTTTTTATATGATTTTATTATATAAGATTCACTCTTTAATATTTCCTCTATTTCCAATTCTGAAATTCCCTTAAAAAAACAGGTATTTTTTAAAACATCTATCATAAAAGTTTCCCTTCCTAAAATATATATTGCAATTTAAGAGAAATAGTTATAACTATTTCTCTTAAATTTATCTATTATATATATTTTATGCTAAAAACATCTCTAAGTCATCTTCAACGTTAGTTATTCCACCAATACCAAAGTTTTCAACAAGTACTTTAGCAACATTTGGTGATAAGAATGCTGGTAGTGTTGGTCCTAAGTGGATATTCTTAACTCCTAGGTATAATAGTGATAATAAAACTATAACAGCTTTTTGTTCATACCATGCAATGTTAAATGCTAATGGTAAATCATTAATATCTTCTAGTTCGAATACTTCTTTAAGCTTTAATGCTATTAATGCTAATGAATATGAATCATTACATTGTCCTGCATCTAATACTCTTGGAATTCCACCAATATCACCTAAATCTAATTTGTTATATTTATATTTTGCACAACCTGCTGTTAATATTACAGTATCTTTTGGTAATGCTTTTGCAAAATCTGTATAGTAGTTTCTTGATTTAGCTCTTCCATCACAGCCTGCCATTACAAAGAATTTCTTTATAGCTCCTGATTTAACAGCATCTACTACTTTATCAGCAAGTTGCATTACTTGGTTATGAGCAAATCCTCCTATGATTTCTCCCTTTTCTATTTCTACTGGTGCTTGACATTTCTTAGCATGTTCAATTATTTCTGAGAAATCTTTAGCTGCTCCATCTCCACCTTCTATATGCTTACACCCAACAAAGCCAGCTGCTCCTGTTGTATAGATTCTATCTTTATAGCTATTTCTTGGTGGAACTATACAGTTAGTTGTCATTAATACTGGTCCATTAAAGCTTTCAAATTCTTCAGCTTGCTTCCACCATGCATTTCCATAGTTACCTACAAAGTGAGTATATTTTTTAAATGCAGGGTAATAGTGAGCTGGTAACATTTCTGAGTGAGTATATACATCTACTCCTGTACCTTCTGTTTGCTTTAATAATTGTTCTAAATCTTTTAAGTCATGTCCTGATACTAATATACCTGGATTATTTCCTACTCCTATATTAACCTTTGTCGCCTCTGGATGTCCATAAGTTTCTGTATTAGCTTTATCAAGTATAGCCATACCACTTACCCCAATCTTACCAGTTTCTAAAGTTAAAGCTACAAGGTCATTTACTCCCATAGTGTCATCTAACATCTTTGATAAAGTTTCTTGCATAAATGCATTTACTTCTTCATCATCGTAGCTTAATTCATTAGCGTGCTTCATGTAAGCTGATAGACCCTTTAGTCCATAAGTTATAAGTTCTCTTAAACTTCTTATATCCTCATCTTCAGTTTGTAATACACCTACATTTACTGATTTTGTATCATATTCTTCTCTTGTATTAGCTGTCCATTTTGCAGCTTCTGATAAGCCATCTTTGTTTGATAATTTATTTAATAACTCTTCTTTTATCTCTAAAGTTCTTTTTACTCTTCCATAGAATATTTCATCATCAAAGTTAGCATTAGTTATAGTTGTAAATAAATTTAATGTTATAAAGTGATTAATTTCACTTGAAATTTCTTTTCCTTCTTTTCTTAACCTTGTTGTAATCTCAGATAATCCCTTTGTTGTATATACTAATAGATCTTGCATTCTAGCTAAATCTGGTGATTTACCACAAACTCCAAATTTTGTACATCCAGTACATCCTGCTGTTTCTTGGCATTGGAAACAAAACATTTTATTTTCCATTGAAAAATCCTCCTTGATAATCTAAATCTTAATTTATTTCTTTTATGATTACATTATATGAGGATTTTAATCGGAATTCGGTAACAATCGTTACATATATAATAAAAAATTTAAAAATACAATTTATAAGTTATTAACGAATCCTTTTCCCTTCCATTTTCCAGTTTTCCATCTTATTAATACTAATATTCCCCTAAACCATTCATCTATAGCAAATGCTATCCATATTCCTGTAAGTCCAAAATTAAATTTTACTCCAAGGATATATGCTAGCCCAACTCCAAATGTCCACATTGAAAATATTCCTATATATACTGGGAATCTAACATCTCCTGTTGCTCTTAATCCATTAATTCCAACTATATTTATACATCTTCCCGGTTCTAGTATTATCTCTATTACAAATACTGTTACTGCTATTGATATTATTTCTGAGCTACTTGTTAAAAACCCTAAAATACCTTTTCCTGAAATGGCTATTATACAACTCATAACTATTGATACTACTACTGCTTTTTTTAATGTATAAATGCATAAATCATATGCTTTATTATCTTCTTTATTTCCTACTAAGTTCCCTATTAATATACTTCCACCTTGACCTACTGCTGATGCAAATATATAGCTAAAACAAACTATTGTCCCTACATAACTTTTGGCAGCCATGCTACTTACCCCTATAAGATTTATAAAACTTGTTATAACTAATTGAGATAAATTATATGAAATTTGTTCAGCCGCTGATGGAATTCCAATTTTAAGTATATTAATAAGATGAATTTTTGGGAAAGGCTTAAACATAGACATCTTAAACTTATTTAAAATTAAATCATAAGTTGCCTTTCCTAAAATTATTAATCCTATAACTTTACTTAAAGTAGTTGCTAAAGCTGCACCCGAAACTCCCATGCTAGGAAAACCAAACTTACCGAATATAAGTATATAATTTAGTATTACGTTTACAAGATTCATAATAATAGTTGCATTCATACATATCTTTGTTAAACTATGAGCTCTTAATATAGCTGTAAAAGTCATAGTTATTGCTTGAATAAATATAAATCCACCCACTATCTTTAAATATTGATTTCCTAAATCTATTAACTCTGGTGGACTATTTAATAATTTCATCATTCCAGTTCCACCAAAAAACATTATAAAACTTATAGTTACACCTATAATTGTATTTACACCAATAGATATTCCTGCAACTTGAATTATAGTTTTTTTCTTACTTTTAGCGCCTAAATATTGCGCAATCAAAATAGATGTCCCAGCTGTTATTATTCCAAACATAAGGTTGAGCATCCATATTATCTGATTAGCTACTCCTACAGCTGCAACAGAGTTATCAGAATATCTTCCTAACATTATTGTATCCACACTACCCAATAAAGAAAAAAGTGCACTTTCTATAAATAAAGGCCATGTTATTCTCTTTAACTCTCCTCTTAATTTCGCTTCAACTTTCATAGTCACCTCCACCATCATAAAGATGTTCTGCCATAATGAAATTTATTTCTTTTTGTATTATACTGTTATTAGAATTATTTTTCTCGTTGAAAATTGCTTACAGTTATAACAATTCTGCGTTTTTTATTTGAAGGAGATATTATGGATAATAAAAGTTATTTACAACTTAAAGAACAAGTTAATCATGGAAACATGCAATTACCGATGGAGGTCTATCATGTAGAGTTTACAAACTCAGCTGATTTTTACTCCCACTGGCATGATGAAATGGAGTTTATATACATACTTAATGGTTCTGCAGAAATTTGTATAGATTTTAAAATATTTAGTGTAACTAATGGAGATTTTATTATTATTCCTAAAGGAGCTATTCATTATATGATAGGTAAAGAAAATACTAAGATTTCCTATATAGCACTTGTATTTAACCTTTCTTTAATAGAAGGAAATACTTTAGACTATTCTCAAATTAATTTTGTAACACCTATAGTACAAAATAAACTATTTTTTAAAAATGTTATAAGCATATCAAATGTAGGACATGCTAAAATAGTTAATGCTTTTAATAATTTAATAGAAAGCTACGGTAATAAAGCTTATGGGTTTCAACTAGAGATTAAAGGAGAATTATTTTTAATTTTTTCTACTATCTTTAAAGAAGGTTATGTTAGCCTAAATGTAAGCTCTGAAAACTATAGTGATTTAATTAAAGTTGGAAAATTAAAAGAAGTTATTAAATATATTCAAACCAATTATAAAAATCCTATAACTATTAAAGAATTAGCTGATATAGCACAGTATAGTGAATATCATTTTTTAAGATTCTTTAAATCTCAAACAGGTAAAACTTGCACTCAATATATTAATTACTTTAGAATTCAAAAGGCGACCTTACTTTTATTTAATACAAATTTATCTATAACAGAAATTGCTTACGAAGTTGGATTTGGTGATGTATCATATTTTATTAAAACCTTTAAAAAGTTTTTATCAATATCTCCTACTAAATATAGAAAAACAAATTTATAAAAAAGCAATAAATAGATTTATATAAAACAAATCTATTTATTGCTTTTAATACTTAAACTCTAAAAACAGCTTTACTGCCTTTATTTGTTGAACTTACTTCAAGTTTAGTTTCTATTCTATCTTTTAACTCTTGAACATGAGAGATTACTCCAACAATTCTTCCATCATCTTGTAAATCTACTAAACATTCAATAGCTGAATCAAGGGATTCCGGATCTAATGTTCCGAAACCTTCATCTATAAACATAGTATCTAGTTGTATTCCTCCTGAATAACTTTGCACTACATCTGCTAACCCTAATGCCATAGATAATGATGCTTTAAAACATTCTCCTCCAGATAGAGTCTTTACATCTCTGGATTTACCTGTATAGTTATCGAATACTTCTAAGTCCAAGCCTTGACCTTTTCTCTTATCTCCTAACTCTTCTTTTCTTAAAAGTTCAAATCTATTACATGTCATTTGTGAAAATCTAATATTAGCAGCTTCAATTATATCTTCAAAATATGCTGCCAAAACATATCTTTCAAAACTTATCTTTCTCGGATTATCTCCATTTATTATTTTAGATAACTTACCTACGGTCTTGTATTTATCCTCATCTTCTTCTATCAGTTTATTATAGTTAATACATTCTCCAATGATCTTTTTGTTTTGACTTATTCTTAAATAAATTTCTTTTTCAGCCTTTTCTAGACTAATCTTTTCTCCATTTTTAATTTCTAAAACTTCTTCTATGCTTCTTATATCAATTTTCTTTAAATTCTTACATTCTTCTAAAGACAAGCTATAAACTTTTTCAGCATTAGACAATGTCATATTAAACTTATTTATATCCTTTTCTAATACATCAATTTCTATCTCTGTCATTCTACTTGAAGAATAGTCATTATAATCTTTAAATCCTAACTGTAAAACTTTTTCTTTAAAGAATTTCAAAGCTTCATCTAGTTCTACCTTTACATTTTCAGTCATTACTTCTAAAGAGCTCTTATTACCATTTTCTTTATCATAAATAGTTTTTATATTATTAAAGTCTTTCTCTGCCTTTACATAATCCTCTTTTAGCTTTTCAAGATTATTATTTACTTTGCATTGTTCTTCTTCTAAATCTTTAACGCTTCTTATAGTTCCTTTAAACTCATTAACTATATTTTGTAAATTAGCTTCTTGAGATTTTAATTCTCCCTCTTTTGCTAATAGCTCTTTATTTTTATTTTCTAGCTCAACTCTTAACTCCTCAGTATATTTTTCTATTTCTTGCTTTTGCTTTAGTTTAGTTGATCCTAATGACTCTACTTTTTCAATTTCTTTTTTTCTATTAATTATTTTATCTAAATAACTATAATTATTTTTTAGTTCAGTATTAACATTTTCTATAGACCTTTCAATATCATCTTTAAAATCTTCTTCACTAAATATTTCTATAAATATAGGCCTTATCGTTTCCTCTTTAAGTGAATTTATTTCTGCTTGTATCTTAGTAAGTTCTCTATAATAAGATTCTCTTTTTTCATAGAATTTATCTGCTATTATTTTTGCTTCTTTTACTGCTGATTCATTTATACTATCAACTTCAATAACTGCAAGCTTTGGATGATGAGTAGAACCACAAACAGGACAACTTTCACCCTCCATTAAATCTTTAGCTAGTATCCCTGCTTGATTTCTTCTAAAAGCTTCTTCTAGCTGCTCATAATTGTTTTTCTTTTCATTAAATTCTTTATCTGCACTTTCATAAAATGCTGTTCCTTTTACATGTCTTTGACTTTCTAATTTGCATTTTTCCAAAGCGCTTAAAAGCTTATTAAGCTTTTCTTGTTTAGATATATAATTTATTTCTTCTATATCCAAAGTATTCTTTTCTTCTTTTAACTTATTTATATTTTCTAGCTCTTCTAACAATAATTTTATTAAATCATTATTCTTATTTCTCTCTAAATCGATTTGTTTAATTCTTTCAATAATATATTGAGATTGTCTCTTTAACTCATCAAACTTTTCTTTATTAATTTGATAGTTTGAAGCCTTTTCCTTTAATTTCTCAATCTCATCAAGCTTTTTTCTTAAATCATTTTTCAAATCTTCTTTTTCATTTTCTATTTTAAATTTTCTTTCTGCATCATCAAAATCTTTTTTATATCTACTTAAATTCTCTACACTTTTTCTTAAGCTCTCTTCTACTTTAAGTAATGATATTTTCTTTTCTTTATATTTTTCTTCAAATCCTAAAGCTGTTACAGCTTTTTTACCACTTTCTAATTTTATACTTTTAGCTTCATATTCATGCTTTAATAAATTTAATTTATCCAAATCATATTTGTAATTTTCTAAATTACCTATCTTTTTATTTATATCATTAGCTAAAACTATCTCTTTTGAAATATTATTAATTTCTATATTAATATCTTTCAACTTTTCCTTTATTAGATTTTCCTCTACTTCATCTTTATCTATGGTATCTTTAAATTTTGAAAGTATTAATTCTATATTCAAATCCTTAGCATTTATATTTCTTCTTAAATCTTCATCATCTTCTTTGCATGAAAATGCCTTGATTCTATTTTCTCTATCTCTTTGTATTTGTTCTATAGACTTTTTAAGATTATTAGCTTCTATTTTTATATTTTGTTGTATATCTGAAAAAATCTTAGTTCCAAAAATCTTTCTAAAAATTTCTTCTTTTTTATCACTATCTGAATTTAATAACTTTTTAAATTCACCTTGTGGAATCATAACTAATTGTTTAAATTGCTCACATGTAATTCCTAATATTTCTTCAACTAACCTAGTAACTTCTTTTGGTCCTGATACTGTCTTATCTCCAACTTTTATTTCAGCAGAAGGCTTACTTTCTGTAAAGCCATCACCTCTTTGCTTAGCTCTAAAATATTGTGGTGATCTCTTTATATAATAATCTTTATTTCTAAGTGAAAACCATAGTCCTACTTCTGTTGGAGTTGATTTATCAGCAAAGTCACTTCTTAAATTTTTACCATCTCTTTCACTACCACTTGCTTCTCCATACAAAGCGAAATTTATAGCATCAAAAATTGTAGTTTTTCCAGCTCCAGTATTTCCTGTTATAACAAACATATTCTTTCCATCAAGATTTGCTTCAAAATCTAATTCCTGCTTTTCAGCATATGGCCCAAAACCTGTTATTATAAGCTTTCTTATCTTCACCTTATTCTCCCCCCTTTTCTGCTACTTCTATTATCTTTTCAATGATATTTATCTCATCTTCACTACAAATTTCATCCATTATATCTTCATAAAAATTCTTAAATAAAGTTGTTTTAGATTTTTCTTTTATATTAGTTGCCACACTTCTACTACTATTTCTTGAAACTCTTTCCTCTCTAGTAAGCTCCATGACATTAGGATATATGCTTCTAAGCTTTGCCATAGGATCTAAAAGCTCACCCTTATCTTTTAGTATAACTTTAATATAATCCTCATAATTTTCAGATGAATTATCAACCCCTTTAATAATTTCACCTAATGTACCAGTCTTAACCCTAAAATCTCTTCTAGGCTTTAAATCGTAAATTTCTATATCTACATCTCCATTTTCATTTATATCTACAATAGTTATTCCCTTTTTTTGATTCACTTCTGAAAATGAATATTTCATAAGAGATCCTGAATACCTTATCTTATCACTTCCTACCTTCTGAGGTCCGTGCAGATGTCCAAGAGCTGTATAATTAAACTTCTCAAAATGCTTTGAGTTAATATACTCGGTCCCCCCTATAGAAAGAGGCTTTTCTGAATCGCTTTCTTCTAAAACCTCAAAATTATCCTCCTTCATTTGAGTTACATATCCATGAGCTATTGCAATATTTCTTTCCTCTTCATTAAAATCATTTAATATCTCAGAAACTATTTTTTTCATTGCCATATCATGTGTTTTTATATTTTCATCTTCAAATAAGTCTCTAACAACTGGTACATCTTCATATGGTATTGGATAAAAATTAATCTTTCCATACTTATCTTCTAAAACTATTTTATCTATTTTTCTTTTTAGATTTCCCACTATGTATAGTCCACTATCACTTAATAATGAACTTGCAAATTCAACTCTTTCATTACTATCATGATTTCCTGCTAACGCTATTACCTTAGTATTTAAATCTTTAACTATTCTTTTCATAGTATTATTTAATAATTCAACTGCATGAACTGGTGGAACTGATCTATCATATAAATCACCTGCAATCACAACAACATCAGGTTTTTTATCTTCAATTGCTTTATAAATTTGTTCTATTATAAATTTTTGGTCTTCTGTCATATAAAATCCATTAACAAGCTTTCCTATATGCCAATCTCCCATATGAAAAATCTTCATTACATCACCTCAAAATATTTTACATAATATAGAATAATTATATCATAGTACGGTAATTTCATTAATTTTATATATAAATAAATATAAAAGGAAAGTAACTATATAATTACTTTCCTTTTTAAATAATAATTTTATACTTTTCTTTAATTGTTATTTTTCAAGAAACTTTATTAACTCTTCTGATAATTTCTCTGCATCTTCATATCCTTTATTATAAATAGCTTCTAATTTATCTTTATTTCTTTCAAATCTACTAACATCTAGAGGACTACTTGGTCTTATAACGAAACATTTCCCTTCCTGTTCTAATTTATCTAACTTTTCTAATGTATCATTATATATTCTATATCTATTTTCCATAACATCAATAAGAGCTGGATGTTTTTTATATTTTCTCTTAATTATAGACATCATCTTTGTCTTACTCTTTGTATATCCTTTATGTTGCGTTAAAATAACTACATGTTTTTCTATTCCATCATCTATGGCTTTTTGTATTGGTATTGGTGCTGCTATTCCACCATCTAATAATTTTTTATTATCAAACTCAATTATCTTTGCTACTAATGGTAATGAAATAGAAGCTTTTAATGCATCATATCCATCACTAAAATCCTTGATATTATAAAATTCAGGTTTACCAGTTTCACAATTTGTTGCTCCTACTAAAAATTTTACTCCTGAACTCTTAAATTTTTCATAATCAAAAGGTTCTAATTGATTTGGTATAATATCAAAAAGCATATCCATCCCAAAAGCTGATCCAGTCTTAATTAGATTATTAAAGCTTAAATATCTCTTATCATTTACATAATTTATATTTACTCTATAATTTCTTTTATGCTGCTTAGATATGTATGAAACACAATTACATGCTCCTGCTGATACGCCTATACAGTATTTTATATCTATCTCTTTATCTAATAGTAAGTCTAGAACACCTGCAGTATAAACGCCTCTCATTCCCCCACCTTCTAGAATAAGTGATGTACTCTCCATGCTAATTCCTCCAAACTATATAATACTATTCCAATTATTTCCCATTAATTAAAAATTATATCACTTTATCTAAAATAAAAATATATGTTTCTTAATTATTTTAAAATAAAACTAATAGCATATAAAAACTTCATATAGTTTTTCATAATAAAAAGTCTGTTTAACTTTTATAAACAGACTTTTTATTATTACTGATTATATTAAATATATTATGCAGCTTCACTTGAAAATACCTCGTATAAATCTTTTCTTCTTGCTTTAGCTAAAGATTTAACTAAAGCATATGATATAGCACCATCTACGAAGTGATGAATTATAGTTCCTATTATTACTACAACTATAAATTGGTAGAATGAAAAACCAAATGGTATAACTATAAGCCCTTCTAATATCCCATGAATAGGCGCTGTTATAGCAATAGACTTTTTGAAATTTTTATCCTTATTTACTATTAACGCACCTACAAAACCTACTATTATATGCATAGATGCCCTTGCTGCAACCACTAATGGAGTTGTTATAAAAAAACCTAATGCCGATCCTAATCCTACAAATATTGCTACTGATGGTGATATTAGCATTGCTAAAAACATAGGTACATGTGATGCAATTGTAGCTGTAAATGGACCTATTGTTATTTTTAAAAATCCAAATTGTGTTGGAATTATAATTGCAATTGCAGTTAGAACTGCTGCAAAGACCATTTTCCTAATTTTTTCTCTGCTGTCCATATAAAATCCCCCTTAATACTAGTGTATATACACTAGTATAGTATCTTTAATTTTATTTGTAAATATTTTTTATTCTTATAACTTATAAATAAATTTTTATTTTATTAATTTACAAACTTATAAAATAAAAAAACTCATTAAACAATTTAATGAGTTTTTTTATTTATATCTTTATATTTTTTAATTGATTTTTTTCCTGTATCTATACTTATATTTACAGGATAAAATATTCCATCATATACTTTATTTACTCTCTTTCGAGATAAAATGTATATTATAATAAATGGACTTATTATAATTAATATATTTTTTGTAATTCCCATATTCCACTTAGGAATAAAGAAGTACACTATCATAACCAAATATATATGAAAAACATATATATTCATAGTTGCTTTTCCTATATTTGAATAGAACTTTTCTTTTTTGGGTACTAAATTTATTACACATATACTAAATATTATAGCAGACATATAAAAAAATATTCTAAATAAAGTTCCCTTAAATAAAGATATTTCAAGAGCACTATAAGAATAAGAATTATATAAAAACTTATAATCTATTAAATTACTCTTTACAATATAAACTGCAAGTACTAAAAATATTGATATTCCAACAATAAAAAATCCCTTATTAAATGTTTTAATCTTTTCTAAATGCTCTTCTTTTGTATAGTATCCCATTAAGAAAAATGGTAAAAATACTATTGTTCTAGAAAAAGATAAAACACTTCCTACACTTGGTATTAATCCTACTAAAATTCCTATTATAAAACTAACTAGTAAAATATGTTTAAATTTAATTATATATTTTAAAGTTATTCTCCAAAAAAATAGACTTAATAAATACCAAAGAGTCCAGCCTGGATATAAAACAGAAAACATAGCCTTTTTTGTGCCTATATACACAGCTAAATACCAAATCATATTAAATATTATATAAGGTATTAGTAAATTTCTAATTGACTTTCTCTTCATTCTATAAAAATTCTTAGAAAAATATCCTGATATAAAAATGAAAAGTGGCATATGAAAGATATATATAAAAATATATATACTCATCAATATATCATTGTCTTTTATGTAATACTCTATCACATGACCAAAGACTACAAAAAATATTAATATAACTTTTAAATTATCTAATAGATAATTTCTTTCTTTTATTTTCTCCATACATCTTCTATAAAATCTAAAATTACTTTAGATTCTTTTTCTCCCTTATTAATTACTAATGATATAATATCAGAGTGATGCTTTCCTTTTAATATTTTTAGCTTTCCATTTCCATTTAGACTATTTATTTTATTAATAAAACTAATAGAGTTATCTATATCTATTAATGGGTCTTTATCTCCATGTAAACATAAAACTGGTATATCAATATTCTCATTTAATAAATTTATTGGATTACTTTCACTAAAATCAATTTCTTTTCCAGCATAATTTTCGATTAATCTTATAGAATGTTTTGAAATACACTTTTCAAAATCAAGAACACCAGCTAATGTAATCATACCTTTAAAAATACTCTTATCTATTCCAAACTCTAATTGTTTTTTAGAATTAAAAACTAGATTTGTTGCAAGCTCTCCACCTGCTGAAAATCCTACAACTATAAATTTTCTACTTTCTAAATTTTCTTCACTAGATAAATAACATTTTATAGATTTAAATATATCATTTATTTGTATTGGGTATTTATATAATGGAACTAGTCTATAGGCTGGAAGAATTACTGTATAACCTAAATCATTAAAAAATTTCCCTATACAGCTAGAGGTTTTAGGACTTCCATGCCACCATCCTCCTCCATGTATAAAAAATATTATAGGCTTATCCCTATCTCCGTTATAAATTCTATAATATTGTTTTATATTTTCCCCATACTTTAAATTCTTAAAATTATTTTTTCTGCTTTTTAAATTTCCAATTAAAATCTTATACATAACAGGAATCATTTCAATTTTTTCTTCTATTCTATAGTTCCTCATCTTTTTTCTCCTAAATTAAAATATTTCTTCTATTATATATTATAAAATTTTGTATATATTGCATAGTCTATTTTCTAGTCTAATATATTTATTAATATATTTTAAACTATTAATTTTTATGAGAGGTACTTTATGTTTGATTATCACTCTTTTATTCCACTATTACTTTCACTAATGGCTGGAATGTCAACAGTTATTGGAGCTTTTATTGTATTTTTCTCTAAAGGTGAAAGCAAAAAACTTATTACATTTGCTTTAGCATTTTCTGCTGGAGTAATGATCACTGTTTCTTTTACAGATTTATTTATGTCCGCTGAAGAAACCCTTAGTAAATCTAATGGCAAACTTAACGGAGTTATTTTTTCAATAATTTTCTTATTATCTGGTGCATTTATAGCAATGTTAATAGATAAGTTCATTCCTGATGAACCAAGGCCTTCTCCTTCAGCACCCTCTGGAAAATTATATAGAGTGGGCTTTGTTTCAATGATAGCTTTAATGATACATAACTTTCCAGAAGGTATTGCAACATTTGTTTCTGGATATGAAAATACTACTCTTGGAATATCAATAGCTTTAGCTATAGCTCTTCACAATATTCCTGAAGGAATATCTGTTGCTATGCCAATATACTACTCTACTAAAAGCAAATATAAAGCATTTAAATATACTCTTTTTTCAGGGCTTGCAGAGCCAATAGGTGCTTTATTAGCTTTTTTATTTTTAAGACCATATATAAATGAGATAATACTAGCTATAATATTTGCTATGGTTTCAGGTATAATGCTTTATATTTCTTTTGCAGAACTTATCCCATCCTCAAGGCAATATGGGTATAACAAAATATATATTTTTTCAATATTTTTAGGAATATGTATAATCCCACTAAGTCATATTTATGTTCATTAAAAAATGACTGTATCTAATAAGATACAGTCATTTTTTTAGTCTGCCCCATCTTCAACCATAAGATATCCAATAGGTGGTTCGTTATTTAATAATCCTATTATATAAATTGTATAAAACTTTCCATTTCTAAGTGTTTTTTGACTTATATATTTAGCAAGACCATATATAGCGGCAAAACTTAATTTAAAATCATATATAGCTGGAGATAGAGTGTAATAACCAGTAGTTTCTAGATATTCTACATTTTCAAAAAGGGCTATGTCATTAGGCAAAGATAATGTTAACAATGGTGAATTAGGTGATAAATGAATAAACCTTAAAAAGCAATTTGTTAAACTTGCAGGCATATTTGCATCATTTAAGACAAATATATTAATATTTCCCCCTAAAGTTGTTATATTAATTGTTAAACTAGTATCAGGTAAAATATCTATATCACTTGTAAATAGCGGCATATCATAAGTGCCTGATATATATATTTGAACTTTATAATTTCCAGGTGCTATATTTTCATAACATGATATATCTGAAAAAGATAATTTTTTTCCTAATAGGATTCCACTTAAATACAAGTCTACAGCTGGTCCAGAAGGAATTGCATGTAAGAACCTTACTTTACTTTGTAAATTAGGTAAGTTCTGACGAAACAACAAATTTATTCACCTCCATCTTTCCTACAATTTTCTAAAGTCAATTTAATTATTTTTTTAACTAATAAACTACTAATTGAATAAGGAATTCTATATATTTTTAATGTTCCTAGTATAAAACCATGCTCTCCTTCTATTTTCTTGAATATTTTATTTACTTCTTTTTCCTTAACATCTCTAGAAATACTATCATGGTCATCCCCTAAATTTAATTGCCTTAATACTTCCATATGAGGTGGCTCTATTATATTATCCCTGTCACTAGTATTTTGTTTATTTTCTTCATTTACATTTGTATAACTTTTCATATATTTACTTGAATTATAAGTATAATCTATATTTTGATTACTATTAATCATATCACCTGATAAATTATACATATCGCCATAACCCATACTTATTTCACTAATAGTACCACTTGAGCTTCCTTTACCTGTTACCATTCCTCCTGGAGTCATTCCTATGCTTCCTAGACTTATTCCTATTCCTCTCGGAGGCATTCCTGTGCTTCCTGGACTTGTTCCCATTCCACTTGGAGGCATTCCTGTGCTTCCTGGACTTGTTCCCATTCCACTTGGAGGCATTCCTGTGCTTCCTGGACTTATTCCCATTCCACTTGGAGGCATTCCTGTGCTTCCTGGACTTGTTCCCATTCCACTTGGAGCCATTCCTGCGCCTCCTGTGCTTGTTCCCATTCCACTTGGAGCCATTCCTGGACTTCCTGGACTTGTTCCCATTCCACTTGGAGGCATATTCTTTAAATTTTTATTACAACTAATATCCTTATTATATGAATATAATTCTCCTGACTCTGTTTCTGATGGATAATTTAAATTAAAATTACTTTGATTATTATAATTATTATTTCCAGGAGTATTTTGTGGTGTAACATTGCTCATACTATTAAATGAATTTCTTGATAACATAGTGTTGGACATATATCCATCAATACTACCTTGTAAGTCATTTTGATTATAACTACTTTCTGACATATTATTTAAAGTATTGTTGAGATTATTATTTCTTCCATTCATGTTATTTGAAGTATTATTTGTATAATAAGTATTAAGTCCATCTTCATCTGTGTAGCTATATTTAATATTTGGTGTATACTCAATAGTTTTTAAAAGATTGTCGTCAATGTTTCCATTAGCCATAGGAGTTGCAAATCCTAACATAAAATTATTTGTCATGCCACCTATATTTGGTGAAGTCATATTTACTATAGGAAACCAATTAGAATCCTTATCTAAAAAAGGTTCTTTTATATTTAAAGGCATAAATTTTAAATCATCATCATCTTGCTGTCTGTTTAAATTATTATAATACATATATTTCCTCCAAAAAATATTTCATTATAAGTATATGTTTTATATTTATATATGTTACCTAATATAAGATTATAACCATCTAGTTTTTTACTTTAATATCACCATACCTCAGTCAAATGAATAGAATATATGGGAGGTAATGCTATGTGTAATTCAACAAATAATTCTTTAAGAGATTTATTTATAGGTCTTGATGAAAAAGTTCCTATATTAGATAAAAATAAAATAATACCAATAAATTTTGATAATGCTGCTACAACTCCTGTTTTTAAAAGTGTTATAAATAAAATAACTGAAGCATGTACATTATATGGTTCTATAGGTAGAGGTCTTGGACAGAAATCAGAGTATTCAACAAAACAATATTGTCAGTGTAGAGATTATATACTAGAATTTTTAAATGCTCCAAAAGATAAGTACACTGTAATATTCGTAAACAATACTACCGAAGGGATTAATAGACTCTCAAATATATTAATAGAAAATAGAAATGATGTAATTATAACTACAAGAATGGAGCATCACTCTAATGACCTCCCATGGAGAGGAAAATGTAATTTAAAATATATAGAAGTCGATAATTATGGTAGATTAAAACTAGATGAGTTACAATACTTACTAGAAAAATATAATGGATTAGTAAAATATGTGACAATCACTGCTGCTTCAAATGTAACAGGATATGTTAATGACTTATCCTATATTTCAAAACTTGTTCATAGTTATAATGCTAAATTGATAGTTGATGCTGCACAAATAGTAGCTCATAAAAGATTAATATCTCCGGAAATTCTAAAGATGAGTCAATAGATTTTTTAGTATTCTCTGCCCATAAAATGTATGCACCATTTGGAAGTGGTGCAATAGTTGGACTTAAGGAAACTTTTGAAAGACTAGATACAGACTTAAAAGGTGGTGGAACTGTTGACTCTGTATTAGATGACTCAGAAATCTTATTATCTACTCCAGAAAAGAATGAAGCTGGGAGTCCTAATTTTTTTGGCGCCATTGCATTGGTTCAAGCAATGAAAGAATTGGAAAACATTAGATTTGAGGATATTGAAGATAATGAAAGATTGTTATTAAAAAGAACCTTAAATGGATTAAACTCTATAAAAGGAGTTGTAACTTATGGAGATAGTCAATATATATCAGATAGATTAGGTATAGTAATCTTTAATATAGAAGGAATGTATAATGCTGAAGTTGCAAAACTCTTAGCAAACCTTAGAGCTATTGCAGTAAGGCAAGGTGCCTTTTGTGCACATCCTTATGTAAAAAGACTATTAAAATTAAGTGATTTAGAAGCAACTAGGCATTTAGTTGATCCAAATTGTAAAATGCCAGGTATGGTAAGAGCTAGCTTCGGATTATATAATTCAGTAAAAGAAGTGGATATATTTTTAAATACAGTAGATTTAATTACTAGATTAAAAATTTAAAATAAATAAAAGAGTTAAGTGTTAATAAATAACCAAATGTTAATTATAAAATATCCAATAATATTTTCTTTCACTTAACTCTTTCTTCTTTAATTTATCCTTTTCTTGCTATTAAGAATTTAATTTTTATTCCTTGATTACTAAACATTCTTTCATGTTCTGTTTGAACATTTCCTATAAAATCACTTTTATGTAAATCGTAAGTAATATATTCAATATTAAATCCAGCCTCTTTAAAGTATTCTATAGATTCATCAAACAATTCATCATCGTCTGTTTTAAAATAAATTTCTCCATCTTCAACTAAAAACTTCTTGTAATTTTCTAGTTGTCTAGTATGCGTAAGTCGTCTTTTTTTATGTCTTTCCTTTGGCCATGGATTACAAAAATTTATGTATATTCTATCTATTGTATCTTCTGCAATCAGCATATCACTAATTAAAGCTATTTCTTGTGCCATTAACTTTAAATTATTTATTTCTATATTTTTATCTTTATATGCCTCTTCTATATTTCTTTTCGCTAACACTAGTACTTCATCTTTAATATCAATAGCCATATAGTTTATATCTTCATTTTCTGATCCATGTACAGCTATAAAAGTACCTTTACCACATCCTAGTTCTAAATATATAGGATTATCATTGCTAAATAAGCCATTCCACTTTCCTTTATACTCACTTGGATTTATTACAAAAAAATCACAACTTTCTAATTCTGGTCTAGCCCATGTTTTTTTCCTTAATCTCATGTAATTCACTCCATTTATTATAATTCATAACTATTATACAGATTTATAGAAATTCTATCAAACTATATTTTTAAATTTATAAGATTATATATATTAATACCTAATTCTAATGCTTATTATTTCTTAGTAACCTTAACTTTAATTATGTCTGCTGAATGATATTTTCCTACTTCATCTTTATATGAATCTAAATTTATACTTGATTTTTCCGAGTCATCTTCCTTAAATTTAACTAACCCAACTAATGTAACTTCCTCACCTAAGTTTTTACCTATTTTAGTTAATTCTGATTTTGAGTCAAAATCTATACTTTTCTCATAGATTTTAGTCATTTTATACTCTGGATTTTTTTCATCTGTTGTCTTTTCCTTATCTACTTCTGCAATTGAGTATATAGATCTATCTGCTTCGCCATCATTAGCCTTAGCTGTATTCATTATTATATTAACTAGTGAATTTTTATCTATAGTATCTGTAGTATATTTAATAAGCTCCTTTGTTTCTATTAATTGTCCATTTTCATATCTTTCAATATAGAAATCTATATCATATTGCGAATCTTTTGGTAATAACATTGATGCTACAGTACTTTTATCTTTCCCATAATCAGTAGACTCTAATAGTAATTGTACTACTCCTTGAGTTTGTTGATTTACTATTTTAACATCTCCTTCAGGTAGATTTGTACTAGGTGCAGTACATCCTACTAGCCCTGCTGTTAAAGCTAAAGCTGCTAAAAGTACAGATATTTTCTTTATTTTCATATGCTTATCTCTCCTCTTGCAATTGAATATTTTAATTATATCATATGTAAATTTCTTATATATAATTTTTGTAAAATCTATGTAAATAATCATCTATAAACATCAGCTGATAGAGCTTCAAGCTTATCATAATTTAAAATAATATAAAAATCTTCTTTTTTGCAAATTATTTTTTTATCACATAATTTATTTAATGTTCTTGATAAGTGCCTATAGCTTGTACCTAAAAGTTCTGAAATTATAGTTAGTGTTTCATCAAACCTAAAAGCTTTACTTTCTTTATTAATCCCTATAGAAATAATATAACTTGCTACTCTATTTTCTAAAGGATAAAGCAAATTAATAGTTGAGTTTTTAGATGATTTCTTTAATTTTTTCCCTAAAGAATTACATAAAAAGTTCAACAGATTTATATCTTTATTATAATTATTTCTTAGAAACCTTATTGGTATTCCTATACAAACACAAGGATCCAGAGCTTCAACATTACAACTAGATATATCATTTGTTATTAATTCTAAATCTCCTAATGTATCTAGTTCTTTATAAAAGTCTAGTAGAAGTAATTTCCCACTCTTAAGCGTCATATAAACTTTAGCTTTTCCTTCAACAAAGAACATTAGATGAGTAATCTCCTCCCCCTCTTTGAATATTAACTCTCTTTTATCAAAGAGAAGAATCTCTGAGTTTTCTTTTATATAATCATTAAACAAATTACCTATATTATGAGTACATATATATTTATCTAATAAGCTTAAATCTTTTACTTTATTCATATAAACTCCTTAAATAATCAAATTAATTATATATTATATCTTAATTATGACATATGTCCTAATAAAAATTAATTCATTTATGATAAATTAATCTAAAAAGCTTAGGGGGAAAATAGTATGTATAATTTTCTATCTTTATTTACTGGAGTACTAATAACTATAATGATTAGCTTTAATGGTATTTTATCAAGTTATATTGGTAATTACACCTCCACTCTAATTATTCATATTGTTGGGTTTATCATATTAACTTTAGTCTTACTTTTTAAAAAATATAAAATTGAATTATCTAAAAACATTCCAATTATTTTATATAGTGCTGGAGTTATAGGAGTATTTACAGTTTTATTTAATACTATAAGCTTTAGTGCTTTAGGAGCATCTTTAACTATTTCACTAGGTTTGCTTGGGCAGACTGTTTCATCACTTGTTATAGATAATTTTGGACTAATGAAAATGCAAAAAATAGAATTTCAAAGAAAAAAGATATTTGGAGTTTCTATTATTATACTTGGAATAGTCATTATGGCTGTTTTATAAAAGGAGGATTTATGTTTTATTTTTATATTTTATTAGCAATTCTTGCTGGAGTTTCAGTAGTTATATCAAGAATATTTAACTCTAGAATAGCAGAGGAAATAGGAACATTTCAGGGCACTTTCATAAATTATTTAACTGGTTTAATTACATCATTCTTATTTTTCATACTAACTAGAGATTATATAAATATTGGAACTTCATCTTTTTCATCAGTTCCATTCTATGCATACTTAGGCGGTGCTATTGGAATATTAGTAGTTTTATTATCTAACTATACAACTCCCAAGGTATCATCCTTTTCTTTATCTCTATTAGTATTCATTGGTCAACTTTCTATAGGAATTCTAATAGATTACTTTTCTTATAGTACAGTTTCTATAGGCAAACTAATTGGTGGTTTATTAATTTTATTTGGCTTATCCTATAATATGATTCTAGATAAAAATATTGAAGATGCAAATAAAATAGAAAAGGTTTAGTACATCTTGTACTAAACCTTTTTGTTATTTATATATTAGTTTTGTCCGAAATATCTGTCTAATAATCCCTTGAATGCTTGACCATGTCTAGCTTCATCTTTACACATTTCATGAACTGTATCATGAACTGCATCTAAGTTTAATTGTTTAGCTAATGTTGCTAAATCTTTCTTTCCTTGGCAAGCTCCGTGTTCTGCATTTACTCTTGCTTGTAAGTTAGCCTTTGTATCTGCTACTACTACTTCTCCAATTAATTCTGCAAATTTAGCTGCATGTTCTGCTTCTTCAAATGCTATTCTCTTATATGCTTCTGCTACTTCTGGGAATCCTTCTCTATCAGCTTGTCTTGACATTGCTAAGTACATTCCTACTTCTGTACATTCTCCTACAAAGTTAGCTTGTAATCCTTCCATTACTCTTGGATCTACATCTTTTGCTACTCCAACTCTGTGCTCATCTGCCCATGCTAAGTCTCCTGATTGTTCTACGAACTTATCTGCTCCAACCTTACATACTGGACATTGTGCTGGTGCCATATCCCCTTCATGAACGTATCCACATACTGTACAAACAAATTTCTTCATAATTTAAACTCCTCCTAAATTCCACATTATTTATATATTTAATTTTATATAAACTTTATTTGATGCTTTTATTATATAATAATTATTATTAGTTGTAAATAGTTTTTTATAATTTTATAAATAATTTTTATAACTTTATAATAAAAAAGTGGACATATGTAAGTTTACTTATTCCGTCGCTCCGCTCCAAGTTAACGCAAACTTACATATGTCCACGTACAAACTGAAGGTAAGGAAAGTATAAAATAAACCTACTTTTCCACATTGAATTACTAAAAGCATTATATAATCACATTTTCAAAACTTTAAACTGTTATACTTTCCTAGATATTTAAAAATGAGAATCTACTTTTATAAATTCTCATCTCATATTAATCTAATTATATATTATTAATCTAAAATAAAACTGTTACCACATATTTTAATTTATAGGTATGTCGTTTTTCTTTTTAATTTTCTCTATAAATTTATATGGCAATAATAATATATTATCTAAATGCTTGTCTTCTATTTTTCTAAAGGCTACTATAACAACTTCACCTAAAACTATACCTGCTATTCCGTCTAAGATAAAATGTTGTTTTATAAATAAAGTAGAAAGAATTATTAATATTCCTATAGTTTGTGTATAATAAAACCATGATTTATTATCCTTTTTGCTTGTATATCTCATAATGATATAGGTATTTAATACATGTATTGAAGGAAAACAATTAAATGGCCTATCATTCTCATAAATTATACTGACAAGTTTATTTGGTAAACTATTACTTATAATAGTTGGTCTTACTATCTCAACTGGAAATAAGTAATAAATCAAATAGCATACACACATACCTATAGATATGGCTAAAAGAGCTCTCATATAGTT
Source organism: Clostridium sp. MB05 (assembly GCF_046581255.1). Lineage (NCBI taxonomy): Bacteria > Bacillati > Bacillota > Clostridia > Eubacteriales > Clostridiaceae > Clostridium > Clostridium sp. MB05. The sequence continues at coordinate 3,532,084 of NZ_CP174370.1, forward strand.
TCTGCGATTTTTTAATAAAATGAATGTCAATCCTACAAAAACATATATATACCAATATATATATGGAAAGATAAATATCGATAAAAATGGTATTTTTTTATCTAAAGCTATACTAAGATTTTTACCATTTTCAGCAATTGAGCTAGCTATAACATAATTTATATTTAATAGTGGAAATAATGCAAACCACATTAAATCCAATCCTTTTAAATCACTTAAATTATATTTCTCTATAAACATTCTATACCTTTCCTTCACTCTTAATACCTCCCCCATAATTTTATCTTATCTCATAAAAAAACATTTTATTAATCATAGATATATAACTTAATATTTATTTTACAACATTTTAATTATATTGTACTCTTAAAAAGAAAAGCTTAAGGAATTTATAAGATTCTTAAGCTTTTCTTTTTAAATTATTTATAATTATTTCTTCTACTTTTTTCATATTTATATTTTCTTCAAGTATTTTAGTAAGTTCATCATATTGTTTCAACTTATATTCCTTATAATTTAAAGTTTCTTCTTCTATATTTTCTAATTCTTTAAGTTTTATTAAGTATTTAATAAATGAATTTAAGAATTCTCCTTCATCAAATATTCCATGAATATAAGTTCCAAAAACTGTTCCTGTTTCATTAGAAACTCCTGCTATTTCATTATTGTTTAGTTCGATAAATGGAACTGAATTTCTCCCTATATTACTAACTCCATTATGAATTTCATATCCAAAAACATCTATATTTTGCAAAGCAGGAATTATATTAGAAATTATTTTCCCATTTGATTGTTTGGTTGTTTTTTCTTTATTAAAATTAGTATCTATATCTAAAAATCCAAATCCACCTTCTGAAGTAATATCTCCTTCCACTCCTAGACCGTCTTCTATAGTGTTACCAAGAATTTGATATCCTCCACAAACCCCAAATATTATAGTTCCTTTTTCTTTTAAATTTACAATTTTCTCAAACAATCCATTTTTCTTTATAGCTCTTAAATCTTCTATTGTATTTTTACTTCCTGGGATTATTAAAAGGTGGGGGTTTCCTATATCTTTAACTTCTTTTACATATCTTATAGAAACATCTTTTAATCTACCTATAGCATTAAAATCAGTAAAGTTAGACATGTAAGGAAGTCTTATAACTGCTACATCTAACTTTCCTTCTTTATTATTACTTAATCTTTCAGTTACACTATCTTCATCTTCTATATCTAAATCAAAGTAAGGCATAGCTCCAAGTACTGGTATTTTTATTATATCTTCTAACTGCTTCATTGCAGGCTTAAAAAATTCTGTATTACCTCTAAACTTATTTATTATAACACCTTTAACTCTTTTTCTTTCATCTTCATCTAAAAGCATTATTGTTCCTAATACTGAAGCAAATACCCCTCCCCTATCTATATCAGATACTAATATTACAGGTGAATCACTTGCCTCAGCCATAGACATATTTGCTATATCTTTATCTTTTAAATTTATTTCTGCACAGCTTCCTGAACCCTCAAGAACTATTAAGTCGTACTCTTTAGAAACTTTATAAAATGTCTCTTTAACTATTTCCTTCAACTCTTTATTTAAATCCTTATACTTGTAAGAATCAATATTACACTTTACTTTTCCGTTAACAATTACTTGAGTTTTCATATTTCCACTAGGTTTTAAAAGTACAGGGTTCATCCAAGCCCTTGGTTTAATTTCACAGGCTTCAGCTTGAACAACTTGTGCCCTTCCCATTTCTAATCCTTCTTCTGTTACATAGGAATTTAATGAAATATTTAAGGCTTTAAAAGGTGCTACATTTAAACCTTTATTTTTAAAGTACCTACAAAAAGCTGTAGCTATAGTGCTTTTCCCTACAGATGAAGCTGTTCCAAGTAACATTATATTATTACTCATTAATAACACCCACTATGTCTAAAAATCCATGGGTTTCGTTTGTAATTATTCCATTTTCCTTAAATCTTATAGGAAACTTAAATAGTGGACCATCAAATACAAAGGTATGATATTCTCCATTTTCTCCACAAGCATCTGATCCAGTTTTAATTATGTCTTGAACAACTTTATGAGTAAGTTCTTTTCCTAAGAACTCAGTAGATAAAGCATCTAATCTAACATTTTTTATAACTGTTTTAAACCCAGTATCTATAAATTCATAAGTTAGTTTTTCTCTACCTTCAAGCCAAAGTGGGAATATAGCATCTATTTCTACTTCATTACACCTATCAGTACACCAAGTTCTATGCGCTTCTAAATCTATATCTCCAAATACGCAACCTTCTGCTCCTAATTCATTTTTCGCTTTAATCAAAGCATTTTTAAAAGCATCTGCATATTTTTCTCCTTGACACTCTACTAATAAAAGAGGAATGTTTAAAGATTTTGATACTTGATTTAATAAGTCCTTTGGTACTCCATGAAACCATGATCTTAAAACCTTCTTATCAACTGTTATTAATAAAGCTACTGGTTCATGCCCTTCTTTTATCATTCTATATAAAGATAAAGTACTATCCTTTCCACAACTATAAGACATCACAAACTTCTTTTTCATTTAAATCTCCCCCTTCTAGTTCCATTTTTCTAAAGTTCTTAACATGAAGTGCTTTATATCTATTCCATAAACTTCTTTTAAATCATTGCTATTTAAAACTTCTTTTGGATTTCCTTCACCTTTAAGAGTTCCATCTTTTAGCATAATAGCTCTATCCCCAAAGTTTTGAACTAAGTTTAAATCATGTAAAACAGCTACAACAATCTTATTATTTTCTCTAGCCCATTTTTTTAAATAATCTAATATTTCTATTTGGCATCTTAAATCTAAATGATTAGTAGGCTCATCTAAAAGTATAACTTCTGGATCTTGTGCAAAAGCTCTTGCTAAAAAAACCCTTTGAAGCTGACCACCTGATAACTGACTTATTAACTTATCCTTTATATTTAATAATCCAACCTGTTCTATACAATTATTTACTATATCCTCATCCTTTTTATTTAATCTAGAAAAAATACTATTTATATGGGCATATCTTCCTAGTGCTACTGTTTCAAATACAGTATAAGGAAACTGTATATTAGAAGCTTGTGTCATTAAAGCAACTTTAGCTGCTAAATCCTTTCTTTTTAAGGTTTTTATATCTTTTCCATCTAATGATATATTCCCATTAAATAAAATTAAGTTTGAAATAGCTTTTAATAAAGTACTTTTTCCACATCCATTTGGCCCAACTATGCATATATTTTCTCCTCTATTTATATTGAAGCTAACTTTCTTTATTACATCAATACCATTGTATCCACAACTAACATTCTTTATTTCTAACATACTAAGTCACCTACTTTGATTTTTTAAAGTATAAATAAGCAAAAAATGGTGCGCCTATCATAGCTGTTACTGCTCCAACTGGGAGCTCTGAAGGAACTATAATAATTCTTGAAATTAAATCAGTTATTACCATAAATACTCCTCCAAATACAACTGACATAGGTATCACATAAGAATGCTTTGAACCAAAGATCTTTCTCACTATATGAGGTGCTATTAAGTCAACAAAGCCTATTGTACCACTTATGGCAACTGCTGCACCTGTTAATATTGCTACGAATATGAAAAGATATTTCTTTACTTTTTCTGCTTCTACTCCTATTGACTTTGCTTGCTCTTCTCCAAAAGTTAATACATCCATTTCCTTAGCATAAAACATAACGCCAATTATCCCTATTATAAAAAAAGGTAGCCCAGCCTTTACATAGCTCCATCCTCTCATTGAAAAAGAGCCCATTTGCCACATAGTTATAGCTTCAATCTTGTTTGTAAATAAAGCTGTTAATGTTGTTAATAGAGCATTAAAAAATAAAGAAAATACCATACCTGTTAAAATAATTGTATTATTAGATAACTCTTTATCTACCTTACTTGCAAAGGTTAGTACTATTCCCATAGTTGATAAACTACATATAAATCCAACTAAAGGTAATGAGAAGTTTCCTAGGAAGGGGATAGCTATTCCTGAAACTACTAAAAGTCCTACTCCAAGTGAAGCTCCTGATGATACTCCTAATGTATAAGGTGAAGCTAATGGATTTTTCAACACAGATTGCACTACAGCTCCACTTGCTGCAAGGGATCCTCCAACACAAAATGCTAGTAAAACCCTCGGTAATCTGATATTCCATATTATAGATACATCCTTTGCCTCAATACCCTGTAATAATTGAGTGTTGAAAATTTTATGAGATATTATTGATATAATATCCATAATGCTAATATTGGAACTTCCAATGGAAGTTCCAATACATATTATTAAAAATACTACAGGTATTGATAGTATCATCAATGTTTTATTCTTTTTATTTGTATTCATTTGGATAAATAGCCTTAGCCATTTCATTTAAAGCTTTAATTACATTTTGAGACGGTCTTGCTGATGAATTCTGATCTATTGCATAAACTTGACCTTCTTTTATAGCAGTTATACTATCCCATCCATCACGACTCTTTATATTATCGACTGCTTTTATTCCATTCATATCTGGCATATTTGTTAATATAACATCTGGATTTGCTGCAACTATTGATTCTGGAGTAGGTGATATCCATGATTTTTCATTTCCAAATATATTTTCAGCTCCAACTATTTGGATCATTTCATTTAAGAAAGTATCTTGACCAAAGCTACTTAATTTTGATCCTGAACCTATTTCAAAATAAACCTTCTTCTTGTCAGTTATTTTATCTCCAATAGCTTTTATAGCATCAACTTCCTTTTTCATGTTTTCAACAATTTCTTTTCCCTTTTTTTCTGACTTAGTTACTTGTGCTATAAACTCTATATCTTTATATATTCCGTCAATACTGGAACTACTTGGAATATATACTACTGGTATTCCTGCTTCTTTAACTAGAGCAAAAGGATCATTGTCACCGGTTTTATTATGACCTGATGCAATAATTATATCTGGTTGTAATGATATTATAGTTTCGGCGTCTGGATTTCTAAAGTCTATCTTAGTTAAATCATCCTTTACACCTTCTATACCTTTTGAATATTTATCTACTGCAACTAATTTATCTGCTAATCCTAATGCTGTTAATACCTCTGTATTTGATGGTGCAGTTGATACTATTTTATTAACTTCCTTTGGTAACGTAAATTCATTACCTTCTCTGTCTGTCATAGTTTTTGTAGTTTTTGTACAGCCTGCAAATAAAGCTAAAGAAAACAACATAACTAAAACTACTGAAAGAATTTTACTTCTTCTTTTCATTATTATTCCTCCTAATTTTTGTTATTAGGGCTTGCACTTCATAGAAAAAATAGCTCTAATTAGCTTATTTTTTCCACAAAATAAAAAGACATACTAAGAGTATGCCTAAAATACATATTCATTAATTCTAAATTATAAACTAATAGAAAAATAGCTTGTATAATCCATTAAATATAATTTAAAACTATAATAGTATTCCTATTATCTCACCCTCAGAAGATAACAGTTCGCATATAAAAGGCAGGTCTCCCGGCTTTACTTCATCCTACTTTCTAACCTTCCCGCTTTTGCAGTGGCATTAATAGATTTCGTCCATTTCACGGTTACTGGGGTAGCTCAGGAATAATACCTGATTCCCTATTAAGCTTTAAAAAGCACCTAATATATCTAAATATAGCCTAAATTTCAAATTGATTATATTATTAATAAAATAATATGTCAATTAAAAATATTATTTTATTAGACTTTTTAAGGTACAAATAAACTTTTCATTTTCTTTTCTTGTTCTAACAGCAATTCTATAATAGTTATCACTTAAACCTTTATAATTACCACAGCTTCTTATTACTAAATTTTCCTTCAGCATAATTTTCTTTAAATCTATATTCTCTAAAGTTTTAAACATTATAAAATTAACTGATGGTTTAAAAACCTTTATCTTATTTATTTTCATTAGCTCACTAAATAAATAGTTTTTTTCTTTTCCTATATAATTTATGGTTTCTTTTATGTATTCCTCTTCTTTTAAAGCTATTATAGCTGCTTTCTCTGCCACTACATTAACATTCCAAGGTACTGATACCTCAACTATTTTTTCTAATATCTCTTCATTTTTAGATATTCCATATCCAATTCTAATCCCTGGTATTGCAAAAATTTTAGTCATTGACTTTATTACAAATATGTTTTTATATTCCTCTATTAAATCTAAAGAAGTATAGTTATCGCTAGCTTCAATAAAATCTAAAAAAGATTCATCTACTACTACTGTTGTATTAGTTTCTAGTGCTTTTTTTGCAATATTTCTTATTAAATCTTTATTAGTTAAGACTCCTGTTGGATTATTAGGATTACATATAAATATCATATCTATATCTTCTTTTATGTAATTTAATATATCTTCACTTATGTTCCAATTATTATGTTCCTCTAAAATATAATATTCTATATCCCCATTAATACTTAAAATAGCTTCTTCGTATTCTCCAAAGGTTGGTGCTGGAATAAGTACCTTTTTAGGTTTTAGTGCTCTTACTAAATTAAATATTACCTCTGCTGCACCATTACCTAATACTAAGTCTTCAATATTTATTTTTTCAAACTCGCTTATTGATAATTTTAAATCATAATAAGTTATATCAGGATATCTTTCAACTTCTTCTAAAGCTTTTATCATTTCTAGCTTAATATTAGTATTTATTCCGATTGGATTTATATTAGCTGAAAAATCTATAAGTTTATCTTTATCTAATTTATACTTTCTTGATAGCTCCTCTATATTTCCACCATGAACTACTTTACTCATTACAAAAGCCTCCCTATTACTGTTAAGCTAAGTGCTAATAAATAACTAAAAAATGATACTAAGTATAAAATATTATTAGTTTTATAAACATCCCTAACTTCTATTTCCTTTAACTCATCCCCTATAGTTGGCTTTTTTACTAGTTTACCAAAATAATAATTTGCTCCACCAAGCCTAAGTCCTAAAGCTCCTGCTACTGTTGCTTCTGGATGAGCACTATTTGGACTACTATGATTATTTCTATCTCTTAAATAAATTTTAAAGCTTTCTTTATAATTAAGGTTAAGCAATAATGATACAAAAACTATAAGTAATCCTGTTAATCTAGCTGGTATATAATTAAATACATCATCTAACTTTGCAGGAAAAAACCCGAAATCTTTATATTTATCATTTTTATAGCCAAACATTGAATCCATAGTATTAATAGCTTTATATACCATTGCACCTGGAGCTCCAAAAAGTCCAGCGTAAAATATAGGTGCTACAACTCCATCTGACATATTCTCTGCAACTGTTTCTACAACTGCTCTTAAAATTGCTTTTTCATCTAAGCTTTTTGTATCTCTCCCAACTATATATGATAATTGTTTTCTAGCTCCCTCTATATCATCTTTTAAAATATAGGATACTACCTTTAATCCTTCTACTTTTAAAGCTTTAGTTGAAATAGAAAAATAAATTATTATTCCACTTATAATTATTCCAAAAATTCTATTAATATTAAAACTAGAAATTACAATTATATAGTTTATAAAAAATACTATAGCTACAGAAAAAATCCAAGTTAACCCACCTGCAACTTTTAGAGAACTTTTAAATAGCTTTCTAAATAACTTTTCAATATTCTTACAAAGACTTCCTATTAATCTTACTGGATGAATTGGATTTTGAGGATCTCCTATTATTAAATCTAATATATATCCTATTGTTAATTCAATCATGTTATTCCCTCTTTTAATTTTAAAACTTCATTTATAGTAAATTTACTATTTTCTACTTCTATATTAAGCTTATAACCTTCACCGCAATCAGGTTGCCAACTATAAAAATTCTTACTATTATCAAAAAATAGTTCTAAAATAGTCCCTATTGTTCCTCCATGAGAAACTACTAAAACTGATTTATATCCATTACTTATAAGCATATTTATAAAATCTTTAAACTCTTTCTTTATTCTATTTCTATAATTAATTTTACTTTCTCCATTTGGACAACTTACATTTCCTATTTCATCTGTAATCCATTTTATATAATTTTTATTATTTTTTAGATCCTCATAGGATTTCATCTCAAAGTCACCAAAATCATATTCAAAAAAACCTCTTAACTCATTAAAGCTTTCACCAGGATACAGTATTTCAAAAGTTTCATTTGCTCTCTTTGCTCCGCTTGTAAAGTATTTATCGCAAATTGGGTATGAAATATCTGACTTTAATCCTTTGAGCTCCTTTATTCCATTATCACTTAAGCGTATATCAGTTTCTCCACAATATAATTTTTTTTCATTACAAAGAGTTTTTCCATGCCTTATTAAGTAAACCTCTATATTATTCATCCTTAATCACCATTGGTATTCCACAAAATATTCTATATACCTTATTAGATTTCTTACTTAGATATTGAAGGCACTTACCTGTATTTTCTCTCCATAATCTTTCTTCCTTTTTAAGTGGAACTATACCTTCTGATATGTCATCACATATTATTATCTTATTATCAAAAAGTTTTTCATTATCTATAATATACTCAAGTGGATCTTTATCATCTAAAGTAATTTCATAAGTAAATTTATGAAAGTTATTTATAACTTTTTTGGAAAAATCTATTTCTTTACTATTGTTTGAGCTTCCACAATAATATATTTCTGCTTCTTTTATATTAAAATTATCTTTAACCCAATGAAGTTTACCGCTATAAGCTCCACCAAATATAAGTACCAAAATTAACACCTCCACACTATAAGGCATCTTCAAAAAATAAATAAGTCAGAATGTTCGTCTATTTTGTGTTATACTGCGTCAACAGACCCCTCAGATAGTGCTACTATCTGAGGAACCTGTTTCCTTGTCTAACTCAAAATATACTTCCCATCTTTGACTTGTTATTCATTTTTAGATGCCTAAAATTGCTAAAATCAATATACCCACTGCTTCTGATATAACTAGTCCATACCCAGCACTATCTCCAGACATTCCACCTAATTCCTTTGTGCTTTTATTTACTGAAACTATAGCCGAAATTATCATACTTATTGAAACTATAACTCCATTAATACCTATAAGAAGTGTTAATGTTATACTTGATATAATTAACAAAATATATATTATCATTATATCTATCTTTCCTGTTCCCTTTTTAAAATACGATCCAAGAGAACTTTCCTTCATGGATTCCTTCTTTAAAAGCATAAGTCCCATAAGACTTCTTGAAATTATTGGTATAATAATTAAAGCAATAACATTTATTCCTTTTTCAACTAAAGTATATATTGATGCAAAATTAATTATAAAAAGTATTCCTAAAGAAATTACTGCAAAGGCACCTGTGTTTGGGTCTTTTAATATTCTTATTTTTTCTTTTTGATCCCTTCTTGATAAAAGAGCATCACATACATCCATATATCCATCTAAATGTAACATTCCAGTTATTATAAACGGTGTTACCATTGTAATTGCGCTAATTAATATAAGTGATAGTCCTAAAAGACTACTTATCTTATAGATACTAAACCATATTAAACCAACTAAACACCCTACTAAGGGATAAAGCTTCATCATATGCCTTACCCCTTCATCATCCCAATTTTTATATGGTACAGGTATTATGGTAAACATACTTATTGCCATTATAAAAGCATTTATATACTTTTTCATAATAAATTTCCTATATAATCCTTTCCCTTATGTACTATTTTATTATTAAATGAACACTCGATAACAACATCAGATATTTCTGCTATTTCTCTATTTAACTTTCCAAGTTCCCTTCTAAAGGCTTCTGTATATTTATCATATACTATGCTATCACTAAATAAATAATCTGTTACTATAACAACATTAGATGTCTTGTTTGAAATCAATTTTACTTCATTTAAAATTTTTTCTTGAACTTCTAATACAAAATTATTATCTATAAACATTTCATTTGTTACTAGTGATGTTAAACTATCTATTAATAGAGTATCCTCTTTTTCTATATATTTTAATATATTTTCTATATTTTTATCTTGCTCTATAGTTTCAAATCCCCAGTCTTTTCTTTCAAGCAAATGATTTTCTATTCTCTTTAAATCTTCCTTATCAAAGGGTTTCATAGTTGCAACATAATATAGCTTGCCATTTATACTTTCTATTTCCTTAGCTATGTGTTGTCCTAGCATTGATTTACCACTTTTAGCACCACCTACTATTAAAACAATCATTTTTCAATTCCAACTCTTGCAGGAATTTTTTTATCTACAAATGGATGCTTTATAGGATTGATTTCTGAAACATAATCAGCTAGTTCAATTAAAGCCTTATCTGGATTTCTTCCTGTTAAAACAACTTCTAAATTCTCTGGTTTATTTTTTAAGAATTCAACCACTTTATCAAGTTCTAATATTCCATAAGTTAATGATGCCATGATTTCATCCATAATTAATAAATCATAGCCTTCTTCTACGGCCTTTTTAGTAACCTTTTCAAATCTTTCTCTATGTTCCTTAATTACAGAATTCTTGTCTTCTTCACTTAAATATTTAAAAAATCTCTTCATAGGTTCTCCAAATAATATATGAAAATTCTCACCTAATTTTTCTATAGATATTAACTCACCTGTATCATTATCCTTTAAAAATTGAGTAAGTAAAACCTTATATCCCCTACCAGCTGCTCTTATTCCTAGTCCCATAGCTGCTGTAGTTTTTCCTTTTCCATTTCCACAATATATATGAATAAGTCCTAATTTCATTTAAATTCTCCTATCTACAATATAATTTCTTTCTTCTTTAACCTTTTCTAAATAACATGGATCTATTTCTGCCTCACTAAAAGTTGCCATGTTGTTCATCATAGCACAAGCATACTGAACTATAGAAAAGGCTATTGGGCACCCGCTTCCCTCCCCTAATCTCATATCTAGATTCAGCATAGGCTCTAAATCCATATGTTTCATTGCAATATTATAACCTATTTCTTTTGAGCAATGGGATGGTATAAGATACTCTTTAACAAGTATATTTAATTTAATTGCAACCAAAGCTGCAACTGCTGATATAAATCCATCTATTACAACAGGAACCTTATAATATGCTCCTCCTAAAAATAATCCTACCATTGCCGCTAAATCAAATCCCCCTACTTTAGATACTATATCAATAGGATCATCAGTATCAGGATTATTTATTTCTATAGCTCTTTTAACAACCGATTTTTTCTTCTCAAAGGCTTCATCTGTTAAGCCACCACCTTTTCCTACAACCTCATCAATTTCGCATCCTATTAATGAAGCTAAAACAGAACTACTAGTTGTTGTATTTCCAATTCCCATTTCCCCAACGCCAAGTATATGATATCCCTTTTCTTTAGCTTCTCTAGCCATATCAATCCCTATATAAATACACTCAATACACTCATCATAAGTCATTGCTGCTTCTTTTGCTATATTATTAGTTCCTTTACGAATTTTTCTATTAATAGCTCCTGGAATTTCACCTTCACAGTTAACCCCAATATCAACTACTAATAAATCAGTATTATTTTCCTTTGCAAGAACAGCTACCCCTGTTAGCCCTTTTGAAAAATTAATAGTTTGTGCTAATGTAACATATTGTGGAGCTGAAGCAACTCCCTCCTCAACTACACCATTATCAGATGAAAATATTACTATGCATTTTTTTTCTATTTTATTTTTTACTTTTCCTGTTATTCCAGATAGCTTAATTGAAATATCTTCAAGCTTTCCTAAGCTTCCTAAGGGCTTTGCTAAAGAATCGACCCTAATCTTCGCTTTTTCCTTAGCTTTATAATCTATTTCTTTTATATGTTTTATAACATTATCTACTATTTCTTTATGATCCATGCCCTTTCCCCTTTACTTCTTTCTTTTTGTTATAATATATTAATTTTTATCTAAAAGTCAATAAAGCTTATTTTTATACATGCAAAAAATCCATAGATTAAGCATACTGATCTACGGATTTACCATTAATATCTTTGCAATTCAATTGTTACTTATTTTCTCAAATATTATTTCTGAAGAATTAGGCCAAATATTCTTTTTACTTACAAGCTTTATTTTTATGTTCTTTACTAGAGCCCCATTTAAAAATATTTCAATAAAATTTTTATTATTCCCTGTATATGATCCAAATAATATTAATTTATCAATATCATTTTCTTCATCTACTATTTCATAAATTTCATAATAACTAACTTCTCTATTAAATGATGAGTATTTAATTTTATTAATTGAAATATAGTCATTGAATTTATATCTAAACTCTCTGGAAAAGCAATTTTTTACATTTTTTAAATATACTTCATTCTTCTCTAAGTCCGAATCACTGCAATAATCTTCATTATACTTACTAGCTATAGATAAAAGCTTATGTATTTTTTCCTTGGAAATTTTAAAGAATTCATTATAATTAAAAAAACCTTCATACAACACTGTAGTTGATAGAACTTCATCTATTTCAATACAACTCATACTAAGCCTCCTTTAATCTAAATTAAAAGCCCCTAAATTTACCTAAATTATAACAAAATACCCTATACTTATATTTTCATACTTTTTTCTACAATTTTAAAGTCCTATATTCTTCAAAAATAGTCATAAAAAAATAGGACTAAAGTCCTATTTTGGAAATATTTTTTTATTTTATGTAGATTAATTATACATTTAATTAAATTTGCTCAATTAGTTCGTTAATTTTCTCCTTATTTATAATTCTCCATTCTCCTAACGCTAAGCCTTGTATTTCTATATTGATAATTCTTATTCTTTCTAATTTAATAACATTATATCCTAAAGCTTTACTCATTCTTCGAATTTGTCTATTTAATCCCTGAGTTAAAATTATCCTAAATACATTACCATCTATTCTTTTTACTTTACAAGGTCTTGTCACTCCCCCTAATATTTCTACCCCTAATGACATCTTTTCAATAAAATTATCATCAAAATCTTTATCTAAGGTTACAACATATTCCTTTTCGTGATAGCTATCTGAAGATAATATTTTATTTGCCGTTTCACCATCATTTGTCATTAAAATTAATCCTTGTGAATCCTTATCTAGCCTACCAACTGGGAATACATACTCGCTATAATTTAAATAACTTATTATATTATTCTCTATTTCTTTTGAAGCTGTACATATTATTCCTGGTGGCTTATTTAAAACTATATATATCTTCTCCTTAGGCTTTACTTTATTATCATCTAAAAATATATCATCACTTTCTTCAACCCATTGACCTTTTTCGCATATATTTCCATTCACTTTTATTCTATTATCTTCAATTAATCTATTTACTTCTTTTCTAGAACAATAACCATAATTACTAAGTAATTTATTTATTCTCACAGTGTAAATACCCTTCCCTTATATTCCAACAACTTCTTTAATAGCTTCTACTACTCCATTATCATTATTGCTTTTTGCAATAAATCTAGACACTTTTTTCAAATCATCATGTGCATTTTCCATAGCATAACTATAATAAGCACTTCCCATCATTTCTAAATCATTTAGGTAGTCACCAAATACCATAGTTTCTTTATGACTTATCCCTAACATATCTTGTATTTTATTTATAGCTACACCTTTATTAACACCTTTAGCAGTTATATCAAGCCAAATTTCACCTGATACTGTAACTTGTAGCTTGTCTCTATATTCATTATAGTAATTATTACTATTGAATTCAGAGCCTGAAAAATCACATATAGTTACCTTAAGTATATCATCCTCTATCTTAGTTAAATCATCAACTATTTCATATCTTTCATAATATTTTTTTGTTTCCTTTACAAACCTTTCATCAGCATTTTCTATATAAGCTGATTTTTTACCACAAACTATAACATATGAATTTTTTATCTTTCTACCTATTTCTATAAGATTGATTGCAACTTTCTTCTCTAGTGAATTAACTAATATTTCTTCCCCGTTATATACAACAAAGGTTCCATTTTCAGCTATAAACATCATTTTATCTTTTATATTTTCAAATCTTTTTAGTAAATTGTAATATTGTCTTCCACTTGCGGCTGCAAATATTATATCTTTTTCAATAAGCTTATTAAAAATATCAAAAAATTCTTTGTTTATTTCGTTTTTTTCATTTAATAATGTTCCATCCATATCTGATGCTATAAATTTTATCATATGCTTTATCACTCCCAATTATTATTTAAAATATTATTTTTACATTATACTTATCTAAACCTTCTATTATATTATCATCTGGTTTCTTATCTGTAATTATATAATCAATTTCATCTAGTGTAGAAAATTTATATGATCCATCATTATAAAACTTCTCATTTATTGTAACTAAATATCTATTTTTACTTGCTTTTATAAGTGCTTCTTTTGTACTTACTTCAACTAAATTAAAGTTACTTACAAAATTATCCTCTATATTGATTCCTCCAACCCCAATAAATGCTTTATCTATTTTAAATTTTTTGATCTCATCTACAGTAAAAGTTCCTATAGTTCCCCCTGTTTTCTTATTATAAATACCACCTAATTGTATCACTTCTACATTTGGTATTGAATCAAAAGCCATAGCAATTCTATTCATATTTGTTATTAATGTTATATTCTTTTTAAATGAATACATCATAGTTGCAACAGTATAATTTGTACTAGAAATATCCATAAATACTACATCATTTTCCTCTATCTCATCTATAACCATCTTTGCAATTTTTTCTTTTTCTTTAATATTACTTATAATTCTTGAAGTTGTATTGTCATTATGAATTATTCTTCTTTCTAAAATCGCTCCACCATATGTTCTTTTAATATTACCATACTTCTCTAATTTACATAAATCTTTACGAATCATTCCTTCTGATACATTAAACTTTTCGCTTAAATCCTTAACTTTAACTTTTCCATCTTTCTTTAACAATTCTAATATATCCTCTAGTCTTTCTTCCATAAACAAATCGCTCACCCTCTCATAATTTCAAATAACTATATGTTATCATTTATTATTGTTTAGTATCATTTTATATCATTGACTGCTTTTTTTCAAGTTAAAAAGCTAGTATAAATTTTCTCAAATTCATACTAGCTTTCAAAAATTAACTTAAATTACCGTAGTTATCAAAGCTTTCTATTTTATTATCATTAATAATATTTTTCTTTGTAATAAAGAAAAGTGATATTATCATACCTATACTTCCAACTACAATAAAACCTATATTAGTACCAGTTGACATAAGATACTCAGATATAAATGCTGGCAATATTACTGCAATTGTATTATTTACCATATGCATTATTATAGCTGGTATCAATGATTTAGTTTTATAGGTCACAAATCCAAATATAATACCTAAAAACGCTGCATAAATACCTTGAATAAGATTTCCATGATAAATTCCAAATAATATTCCTTGTATTACTATTGTCCATTTTAAAGATATATTTTTACTTAATGTTTTATATACTACCCCCCTAAATAAAAATTCTTCAGCAAATGGAGCAACTATTCCTACAGTTAATATTGCTATAAATACACTTCCATCACTTAAAGGTGAAAGCATTTCCTCCATCTTTGCAAAATATGATGGTAAAAGTCCATTATTTTGAATTAAAGTTAATACTCCTGAATTAAAAAGCCATACAGATAGTCCTAATCCAGCTGCAATAATTATATTTGTGCTATTTGTTTTTCTTAAAAGAATTTCTTCTTTTAGCTTTTTCTTTCTTATTTTATAAATTAGCATAAATACTAATACAGTTACTATAGAAGAAATTAATAGCATGGTACTTGTTAATCCTATTATTTGATTAATCATCACATCCATATTGTCTAAATTACTTACTAATTCTGCTCCATCTTGTGTCAGACTTTTTACAACATAATATATTCCTATAGCTATTCCCCCAATTACAAAAACAGCTATCTGAATAACAAAAGCCAAAAGTAAATATCCTACGGCAGCAAAAAAGCTTTTAAATTTTCCCTTCATTCTTTTCCCCCTTAAATAATAGCTTTATTTCTTATAAATATAATTATATACTAAAATTAACACTTTCACTATATTTACTTTTATTACAATATAAAGAAAATAAACTAAAAATATCATAACCTTTGGTTAAATACTCATAAAAAACTTTATTTTACCATACTTATATCTTTATTTTTTTTCTTCCTTGGTTTAAAATTAAAAGTAAAACTAAAGTGTTATTATATAGATATATACATAATTTTATTAATAATCACTAATAAATATAATAACTGATTTAAAAGTAAAAAATAGTATATAACTAATTATATAAACCTAATAAAAAGATAAATTTGTACAGGAGAGGTATGCATATGTCAAATGAAATTAATTCATCTAATTTTATAAGAAACATAATAATTGAAGATTTAGAAAGCAAGAAACATGATGAGATTATCACTCGTTTTCCACCTGAACCAAATGGCTATTTACATATAGGTCATGCTAAATCAATAGTTTTAAACTCAGGTCTTGCAAAAGAATTTAATGGAAAGTTTAACTTAAGATTTGATGACACTAATCCAACTAAGGAAGATACTGAGTATGTAGATTCAATTAAAGAGGATGTTAAATGGCTTGGTGGAAACTGGGATAATATTTACTTTGCTTCTAACTACTTTGATATTATGTACGATAAAGCAAAACTTTTAATAAAAAAAGGATTAGCTTATGTATGTGATTTAACACCTGAAGAAATAAGAGAACACAGAGGTACATTAACTCAGCCAGGTAAAGCAAGCCCTTATAGAAACAGAACTACTGAAGAAAGCCTTGATTTATTAGAAAGAATGAAAAAAGGTGAATTTAAAGATGGAGAAAAGGTATTAAGAGCTAAAATAGATATGGCTTCTCCTAATATAAATATGAGAGATCCTATTATATATAGAATAGCACATGCTACTCATCACAATACTGGTGATGAATGGTGTATATATCCTATGTATGATTTCGCTCATCCACTTGAAGATGCAATTGAAGGAATAACTCATTCTATTTGTACATTAGAATTTGAAGATCATAGACCACTTTATGATTGGTTCGTAAGAGAATGTGAAATGGAAAGCACCCCAAGACAAATAGAATTTGCAAGACTTAACATTACTAATACTGTTATGAGTAAAAGAAAACTTAAGCAATTAGTAGATGAAAAGATTGTTGATGGTTGGGATGACCCAAGAATGCCTACAGTATCAGGATTAAGAAGAAAAGGATATACTCCTGAAGCTATAAAAAACTTCTGTAGCGCTATTGGTGTTTCAAAAGCAAACTCAGTTGTAGATTCACAAATGCTTGAATACTTCATAAGAGAAGATCTTCAACTAAAAGCTAATGCTGCTATGGCTATTATGAGACCTTTAAAGGTTGTTATAACAAACTACCAAGAAGGTCAAACAGAAATGTTACCAATTCCAAACAACGCTAAAAATGAAGAAGCTGGTACTAGGGAAGTTCCATTCTCAAGAGAAATATATATAGAGCAAGATGATTTTATGGAAGTACCTGTAAAAAAATATTTTAGATTATTCCCTGGTAATGAAGTTAGATTAATCGGTGCTTACTTTATAAAATGTAATGATGTTATAAAAGATGAAAATGGCAATGTTATAGAATTACATTGTACTTATGATCCAGAAACTAAGAGTGGTTCAGGATTTACTGGTAGAAAGGTTAAAGGAACTATTCATTGGGTAGACGCTAACAGTGCTAAGCCTGCTGAATTTAGACTTTATGAGCCATTAATACTAGATGATGCTCCTGAAAATGAGGGTAAGCACTTCTTAGAACAAATAAATCCTAATTCATTAGAAGTATTAGAAGGCTTCATAGAAGCCACTACTGCTACAATAGCTAAAGCACAAGATAAATTCCAATTAGTAAGAAATGGTTTCTTTAATGTAGACCCTAAGTACACTACTGATGATAAATTAGTATTCAATAGAATCGTATCATTAAAAAGCTCATTTAAACTATAATTAATGAATTTTAAAATAAGATGATACTTAATTGAAACTAAATTAATATATTTTTGTAAAAAGGTTGCTCAAAAGCAACCTTTTTTAATTTATAATTTAAATCTCAATTTTTTATACTAATCAGTCAAATTTTCCTTGAAAAATTTATATATTGCCTATAAAATTATCTATAGGTTTTATTATTTTATTTAATGCTAAGTTATTTATATATAATTTAGCATTATTGATTATAAGTTTTACATAATTAGGAGGCTTACTTAAATGAATACTTTATTTACTATTTCGATGTTAACTATAGTTGGGGGATTAATTGGTTGGATAACTAACATTTTGGCTATTAAGCTTTTATTTAGACCTATTACCCCAGTTAAAATTCCAATTTTAAATATTGAAATCTTAGGACTAATTCCTAAAAGAAAAAATGAAATTGCTGCTAATATAGGCGAAATAATTTCTAATGAATTGCTCTCAATAGATGATATATTAAACCAAGCTCTTAAAAGTTCTGATGGGGAAGATTTTAATTCCTACATAACAGATAAAATAAAAAATATAATAAACGAGAAATTAAATATTATACCTATGCCTTTTAGAATGATGGCTTCTCCTTATATTGATGAAATTTTAGATAAGGAAGTTCCAATTGCAATTAATGAAATTAGTGATGACTTATTATTAAAGGCAAAAGAAAAGGTAAATATTCAACAAATTGTTGAAGAAAAAATTAATGAATTAGACCTAGTGCAACTTGAAGATATAATAATTAAAGTTGCAAAAAAAGAATTAAAACATATTGAAATTTTAGGACTAGTCTTAGGTGCTATTATTGGTTTGCTTCAAGGAGTTTTAGTTATTTGCCTTTAAAATTAAAAAATATATAACTTTACATAGTCTTACTAAAAAAATCAATAAAAATACTGTATTACAAAGTTATAGTAATACAGTATCTTTAGCTTAATGATATTTATATATTATTAGAAATTATTCATCTAAATTAATAGTTATTTTTTCATTTTCTAATATTTTATCTCCACTACTCATCTTAGTGATAAAATACTCTTTATTCTTATCCAATGCTGGTAATGTTAGGGTGAAGTTGTAACCATCATCTATCCCATTAAATTTAGTTTCTATAATTTCTATATCTCTTGTATCCTTATACCAATTTTCTTCTTGACCATTATTAGAGCTTTTATATTTTTCTAATTTCTCTTCATCCCAAACTTCAACTCCTATATTATCCAACCTATCTATATATTTTTTAACTTTTACATCTATTACAGTTTTATCATCCTTAAATTCAATATTTTTTATAATATACTCTTCTCCTGTTTCTAACTTCATTATTGTTTCACTATTTTTATTAATTTTCTCTATCATTAATTCTCTATTATAATTACTTTCATTTATAACAGGTATAAGAGTTATTGATTTTGTTTCTTCAGGAATACCTTCATATCTCCAATAATAATCTCCTTTAACTCTTTCATCATTTACATTTTTTCCACGACCTGATCCCCCTATCATACTTAAAGGAACTCCTTTATCATCTTGCACACAAAATTTCAATGTGTACTTTTCCCAAAAATTCTTTGAATTATTTTCATTATCCTTTACAAACTGTATATCTGTATCTAAATAAATAATAGTATTTAGTTTTGATGTAATTAGCTCCTTAATCTTAAATATACTATCATCATATTTTATTTCTTTATTTACTTTATATTTTTCTTTTCCCATGTCCTTCGAATCTATAGAAAACTTAAATTTGAACTTTTCAGGATAATATCCAGCCCAATTTCCATATAAATCATTAACTATAAATTCTATTTTTGCCTTATCTGATAATTCATTTTCTGTAAGTGCATAAGATGCTAGTCCAACATAAGTATTTTCATCTATGAACTCACCGTCATTTTCTTCATTTTTATAATTTATATCTTTAAATCCACTTTTTATAATAGGGAATATTATAGGTTTATCATCAAATCCCTTTTCTGACTTTAACTCATATGCTATTGCAAGTTCAACTCCATCATAGTAAATATTTTTAATTGTCATTGTAGTATCTTCGTATTTTTTTGTTATATTTATATTCTTAGAGCCTTTTACATATTTATCACCAACGCCTATAGCATCATTTATACTTTTAAAAGTAGGGCCTATAAGTGGTAAGCTTTCTGCATATGTCGGCATAAATATATTAAATCCTAACATACAGATTATAACTCCAGCCACTAATCCAGATACTTTTCTAAAATTACTTTTTCTTTTTATTTTTCTATCCGGTAAGTTTTCCAAAGTTTTCAGCACATTACTTTTAAGAGTATCTGGCATATCTATTTTAATATCTCTTACTTCTTCTTTGATAGCTTCATTAACTTTATCTTTATCATACTTATTCATGATTATCACCTTCAATCATAATATTATAAATCTTTTCTCTCCCTCTATTTAATCTAGACTTTACAGTCCCCTTAGGTATTTTTAAAGTATTACTTATTTCCTCTATGGACATATCATTGAAATAAAATAGCCACATAGTTATCTTTAAATCAGAATTTAATGAATTCATTGCTTTAATTAAATCTAAATTTTTATATTTATCCTCATAAATTTCATTATTGATTTGTGAATCTTCAATATAAGTAATCTTTTTATTTTTTCTTATTATGTTGTTACATTCATTTATTAAAATTCTTGTTATCCATGTTTTAAAAAATTCTTCATTTTTTAAATATAAAATTTTCTCATAAGCTTTTAATATAGTGCTTTGAATAGCATCTTCTATATCATATTCACTATTTAAAATCCCTCTAGCTACAATATATAGAGAATCTAAATTTTCTTTAATTAAACTATTAAATGCCTCTCTATCTCCATCTATAGCTAATCTAACATTATTTTTCTTAAGCTTTTCATCTTTAAATTTATTAAATACTCCTATAGGAATAATATTAGAAGTGTTCATTACATATCCCCTCCCCTTCTAACATAGCTATGTTAACTTATCTTCACTTAATTAGACGTATATCTTAAATTAAAGGTTCCATTAAAAGTTACATTTAAGATCAATTATTTTTTATTAATTTTTTTCATACTGTTTATTTTAATTTCTTAGTATAATATTTTTATTCTAATTGCTTAATAAAAGAGAGCATCTCATAATATGAATTGCTCTCTCTTATATCTATCTTCTTTTATTTTTAACTTTATTTTCTTATATTGTTAATTGGTATAATAATTCATCTTCTATAATTCTTCCTGTGTCTTTAAACCCAATACTTTCATAAAGACTTTTAGCAATATTATTCTTTGGATCAAAGGAAATATATATATCTTTGCAATCCTTAAGCTTCTTCATTTCATCAATTATTTTACCTAATGAAATTTTTCCATATCCCTTGCCTTGATATTTATGATCTATCATAAACCTACATATTTCATAAAAATCATACTCATAACAATATCCATACATAGTAAACCCAATTATTAAATCATCATTATATATTGCTTTTACAGTCCATCCTTTTTGAATTTTAGATTGTGCAATAGAAAAAGCATTTGAGGCAACAAATTCTTCAAAAACATAATTTTTCCCATCCTTATTAGTGGTTAAGAGTGCACATTCTAATAAATTATCTTCATTAATATCTTTTAAATATATACTCATTTTATCTCTTACCCTTCATCATATTTTTAATTCTTTGCTTCTCTTGTTGCTTAGACTTTAATAAATTATATTCTTCTTCTTTTTTTAGTTTTCTATATCTTTCTAGTCTTTCTGGATCTAACTCCCCTTTTTCAATAGCTTCTCTCACTGCACATTTAGGCTCATTTCTATGAGTACAATCAGAAAACTTACATTGTCTTTCTAATTCTTCAATATTGCTAAAGGACTTATCAACATCGGCAGACATTAACCCAAGCTCCCTCATTCCAGGAGTATCTATAATTACTCCTCCATCTTCTAATAGAAATAACTCTCTATGAGTAGTTGTATGTCTTCCTTTATCATTTTCATCTACTGAATTAGTTTTTAATACTTCTCTATTTAATAACTTATTAATAAGAGTAGATTTTCCTACTCCTGATGAGCCTATAAAAGCTATTGTTATTCCACTTTTAATATATTTTTTAACTTTTTCATATCCATTTCCATTTAAACTTGAAGTTACTAATATTTCTATACCTACAGCTACTTCCTCAACTTCCCTAAGTCTTTCATCTATATCCTCGCATAAATCTGACTTAGTCAATATTATAACTGGTATTGCCATACTCTCCCATGCTACAGCTATATATCTTTCAAGCCTATTAATATTAAAATCATTATTTAATGCCATACATATAAATGTAAAATCAATATTTGCTGCAACAACTTGTGTATCAAACCTACTTCCAGCAATCTTTCTTGAAAAATAGCTTTTTCTAGATAACACTTTATGAATTATAGCATCTCCATTTTTATTATCTGCTCTATCTAATAATACCCAATCTCCCACTACAGGATAATCTAAGATACTATTTGAAGAATATGATAATTTACCAGATACCCTCGCAAATACTTCTCCTTCTTCTGTAAAAACCTTATAAATATCTTTGTATTGTACTGAAATTCTTCCTATATATAAGTTTTCATTATAAATACTTGCTTCCTTAATGTATCCTTCATTTAATCCTAATTCTAGTAAGTTTTTATTATTCATTTTTCCTCCCAAAATAAAACATATTGGGAAGGATATTTAATTTATTGCTATACTGTAGTCACCTTCCCATTAACAACAATATAGTTTCTATTAATTCTTACTAAACTCATCATAAAACATCACATCCTTCCAGATAATTAATGGCATAAATACTTTATAAATATATAACAAAGCATTACATTATTACCATTATTTATATAATATATTTTATATTTTATATTGATATTTGTATACAAAATTTTATTTTTATTTTGTAATATATATGAAAAAAGGACTATTTCAGTCCTTTAAAAATCTTTTAGTCATTTTTTATTTGCCAGTAACATCTTTTTGGAGAATAAATCTTTTCTTCCTTCTTTAGTTTATCCATAACTTTTGAAACTTCTTTTTTGTCTACTCCTGTCTTTTCTGCAACTGCAGTAGCATTCATTGGCTCATTGTTTTTTTCAAAACATTCAAGTATTACATTATAATTATCCATAAGTTCATCTCCTTTTATAAATTTCCTATTATTATTTTACATAATTATTTAATTATCTTTCAATAGTTAATTTTACTTTTTTAAAGATAATAATTATTTTTACATTTCTTATAAAAAAGACTATGAATTAAATTGTAAATTTCGTTATAATAAAAAATTACATGAAATCAAAATTTAATCCATAGTCTTTATCTTATAGATTTATAAACTTTTCAAATCTCGCTCTTACATTATCTTCACCCATAATTTGCATTAAAGTATAAAGATCTGGAGTGTTACTTCTATGTGATATAGCAGCTCTTACAGCTCCAGCAACATCGGAAATCATTCCCTTAAAGGCATCTGGATTTGCTTTATATTCTTTTCTATTAGCACAATATCCAAGTTCTGCTCCAATAACCTTTAAATCTTCAAACCAATTTTCTTGACTTCCTGCATTAAAGTTAAATTTATCTTTATATACTTTTATTACTTCTTTTGCATTTTCTAAGCTTAAAGTCTTTGGAAGTTCAACATTTTCTGATGTTTCTTTATTAAATAATTCATCAAAGAAATAATCAACCTTCCCTCTTACTTCATCCCACTTTGCAAAGTCTTTTCTTGGTTTTGGACCTTCTTTATCTATATCGAAGATTTCTTTTGACATCTTTTCATTTGCTGTTACTAAATCATACATCTCTTTATCGTACTCTTTAGCCCAAGCTGTATAATAGTCATAAACTACATCTGCTTTCATTTTACAAATAACTTCTTTACTTACATCATTTAATTTAACTATATCAAATAAAGCTCCTGATTTACTCATCTTATCTAAAGCAACTTGGAATTCATGATAATCTAAGCTTGGATTTTCAGCTCTCCAATCTTCAAATGTCGAATTTATTATGTTTAATAAATATTCAATTACTGATACCATTGGATATCCAACTTCTTTGTAATATGAAACTGCTGCTTCTGCATCTTTTCTTTTTGATAATTTTCTTTTTGATCCATTATCGTTTTTCATTATTGTTGGTATATGTGCATAATTAGGTCTATCTAATCCTAATACATCAAATAATTGAACATGTATAGGTAAAGATGATAGCCATTCTTCTCCTCTAATAACATGAGTAGTTCTCATTAAGGCATCATCTACAGCATGTGCAAAATGATATGTAGGAAGTCCATCTCCCTTTATTATAACTATATCTTGATTATTTTCTGGGAAGCTTATATCTCCCTTTATCAAGTCATGGAACTCTACTCTATTTTCGATATTTCCAGGTGACTTAAATCTAATTATATAACTTTCACCATTTTTAATTTTCTCTATATATTCTTCTGGACTTAAGTTTCTATCTTTAGCAAATTCTCCATAATATCCTGGAGTTATTTTAGCTGCAATTTGTTTTTCTCTAAGTTCTGCTAATTCTTCTGGTGTATCGAAAGAAGGATATGCTAAACCTTTTTTAATTAAATCTTTTGCAAAAGATTTATAGATTTCAGCTCTTTCACTTTGTCTATATGGACCATATTCTCCTTTAGATGTATTATCTCCAGTCATTCCTTCATTAAAATTCATTCCAAAGTTATGCATTGTTTGAATTGTATCTAATATTGCACCTTCTACTTCTCTTTTTTGATCAGTATCTTCTATTCTTAAATAAAAAATACCATCTGTTTGACTTGCTAACCTTTCATTTATTAAGGCTGCAAAAACCCCTCCAATATGTTGAAATCCTGTTGGTGATGGTGCATATCTAGAAACAACAGCACCTTCTTTTAAATTTCTTTTTGGATATTGTGAAGTATAATCTTCTATTGTCTTATCAACATTTGGAAATATTAATTCTGCTAATTTTTCAAAACTCATATTTATCTTCCTTCCGTAGTTTAAAATTTTATATAAATAAAAAAGTCTTCCATCCTAAAAACCTTAGGACGAAAGACAAAATTCCGCGTTACCACCTAAATTGATTAATTAAAAATTAATCCACTCATTCTCTTTAAGGGGAGAATCCCATAAACCTACTTGCAAATATATGCTTTTTCAGTTTATAGCTCAAGAGCTTCTTTCTATAGATTTAACTTCTAGGATTACACCCTCCCCAGATCTCTTTAAATTAAAATTCTATATACTCTTCTCTTTCAATGCCATTTATTTATTTGTTACCAGTAACATTATAACTTTACATTTCCCCTTTGTAAATAATTTATACTTTATTCTTTTTTATTTTCATCTTTGAAAGCTTTCTTATCTTTATAATTATCACTAACTTCTTTGTTAGCTTTTCCTACTTCATATAAAATTCTATTTTCTATTCCTCTTATTCCTTTAGTTAATTTAGCATATTGCTTATCAACAAAAGAATTTTCATTTCCAGTAAGTTTTAAGTACCCTCTTTCTACTTCTAGTACTGCTTTAGTTTTACCAAAATCATTTGCATTTCTTAATTTATGTTTAGCTGCTATTAACTTCTTTAGGCTGTCTTCAATTATTATTCCATCAATATTTTCATTAAAGTTCATTTTGTTTTTAGAATTAATAATTTCATCCTTTTTATTTTTTTCTTCTAGCTTATGCTGTTTCTCTAAGGCCTCTTTTTCTTTTTCTATTAATCTCATTTGTTGTATTTCTGCTTCTATTTCAGCAATTTTTTTATTTAGTTCTTCAAGCTTCATTCTTTTTTCTTTAGGGTCCATTTCAGTTTCTTGAAGCTCTCTTTTTTGTTCTTTAAAATCTTCTTTTAGTCTCTGTAAGTTTTTTATTATTTGATTTGAGGATTTTTCTATAGTGATACTTTTTCCATCCTCTACTTTTTCTTTCTTTTGATTTTCTGAAGCTTCTTTAAGCTTATTATATATTGGATTGTTCCAATTATTTAGTCTTTGAATTTGCATAAAATCTCCCCCTTAGCTTTAATTATACTATCGTTTCAATTTGGAAGTTCTTTACCATTTCATATAGTTAATAATCTTATAAATAACTTTCTAAGACTCATATTCAGATTTAAAGCTTACTACATTGAATATAAAGCAATTAATTTGGGTTATAATCATAGTATACAGAGAAATATATTAATAAAATTCTTATTTATAATATATTAAAATAACACTTGGAGAATTTAATTATGAAAAAATTTTTATTAGTTCTAATGTTTATAATCTTATCAATTTTATCAGGATTTTTAATAAATAAATTCTTAAATAATAATTATAATATAATAAATGAAGATTCTAACAATGAGTCAAATCCTTATTCTATACCTGAAAAAAATTCATTATCAAATAGAGAAAAAGCTTCTAATTTACTTAAAACAATGTCCTTAGAAGAGAAAGTTGGACAAATGTTTTTCGTTAGATGTAGAAAAGATAGTGCATTAGAAGATTTAAAAAAATATTATATTGGTGGATATATTTTATTTGATGCTAACATAAATAACGAAACAAAAGAATCTTTAACTAATACTATAAAAGAATATCAAAATTCATCTAAAATAAAGCTACTTATTGGAATAGACGAGGAAGGTGGAATAGTTAATAGATTAAGCAGATACTCTGAGTTTAGAGCTATTCCCTTCTATTCTCCTCAGGATTTATATAATGAAGGAGGATACCCTTTAATAATTAGTGACACAAAAGAAAAAGCCACTTTACTAAAAAGTTTAGGAATCAACGTTAATCTAGCTCCTGTTTGTGATGTATCTATAAATCCAGATGATTATATTTATCCAAGAACCTTTGGTAAAAATGCATTAGAAACAGCTCAATATATAAAAACAGTAGTTAGTACTATGAAAGAAAATAAAATAGGTTCTACTTTAAAGCATTTTCCTGGTTATGGTAATAATATAGATACTCATACAGGTATATCTATTGACGAAAGAAGCTATGATACATTCAAAAATTCTGATTTTCTACCATTTGAAGCAGGCATAGAAGCAGGATCTGAAAGTATATTAGTTTCTCATAATATAGTAAAATCTATGGATGAAAATCTTCCAGCATCTCTTTCACCTAATGTTCATAAAATTATTAGAAATGAATTGAATTATGATGGAATTATTATGACTGATGATTTACAAATGGATGCTATAAAGGAGTATATAGGAGATTCTACTTCGGCAGTACTTGCAATAACTGCTGGCAATGATTTAATAATTGCATCAGATTTTCATATTCAAATTCACTCTGTATTAGAAGCTTTAAAAAATGGAGTAATTACAGAAGATCGTATAAATGAATCTGTATTAAGAATTCTTAATTGGAAATTTGATTTAGGAATACTTTAAACAAAATAAAGGAGTTCTATAAAAATAATAGAAAGATTATTTTTATAGAACTCCTTTTTATAATTTACTTATTTTATTCTTCTTTATTTTCCTTTACTGTTAAAATAGTTGTATTCATACCACTTTAATTTTTTATCAATCCTTCTATTCTTCCAATATTTATAATCTTTATCTTCTATCGTTCCTTGCTTATATCCTTCTGTTATAGAATCATATGCATCTTGTGATAATGTAATAAGATACCATACGTCTATTTCATTATTTGAATTCATAATTTCCATATTCTTTTTTGCTATATAATTATCTATATTAAAATAATTTAAACACAAATACATAGATAACCCAACAATAGATATTGGTTTAAACAAACTTTTTTTGCTCCATATAAATATCATTAATATTATTAACACTAGACATAAAAAAACTGTAAAAACTTGCACTAAAATTCTTAATCTAGTGTAACCAAATGCTTCTATATATAAATTCATTTTGTATATAGCTGAAGCTCCCATGTTTATAGTTAGCAATGTTATTATGCTATATAAAGAATTTAAAGATTTTTTCATAATGCTACTGTTAGTAGATGTTTTAAAAATCATTAATGTTATTATAGCTAAATTTATTATTACTAAAGTACCTAATTGAAAGAAACCTTTTCTTGCATAATTTGCAAAGTCAAATCCATTTGGCAACTCCTTATTTAAATATAAATAAGAAATTTGTATTTTAGTAAATATTAAATATAAAGCAATTATGCATATCAAGACTGTTATTACAGTAACTGAATTAAAAGGCTTATTTGTAGTATTGTTATCTATTTCCTTTATTTTAGTAGAATTTAAACTATAATATAAACCAAAGATTAAAAACATTACTATTAGTGCTACGATAATTTTATATATTAATTCATAAAAATTCTGTATATTTATATATGTCCATATATTTTTTAAATAATAATTAAAAATCTCATCTGCTCCAGCTAGTAAGCTTCCCAATACTATAATTAAAGGTACTGATATTAATATACCTGTTAATATTGATTTAATATTATTATTTTCTTTTTTTGAAGTATCTTTCTTCAAGGAAGCTTTAACTACTTTAGGAAGTTTAAATGAATTCTCTACAGATTGCCCTACTATTATTTCAAGAAAAGCAGTTCCAAAACTTAATAACTTAAAGGGAATATTATTATAACTTAATAATAAAAATCCTGAGAATAAGGATATTGGAACTACAAATAAATTTAATGTTCTAAATAAATCATTTGTAAAAATTGCGTAACTACAGGACAGAAGAAAGCTTGATAATATGAAAAAATATCCTAATAAATTTCTATTTTTTGCTCCAACTGTAACAAAGAAAATTGCTATCATTAAAATATTTAAAATTACTAAAGAAATACCTAAATATCCAAAAATAAATTTAGAAAATAATATTCCAAACAATAAAGAAAGTGCTATAAGCATTAATGCCTTTTTGGTATCCATATTCTCTTTTTCAATATTTAGTATGGAATTTTTTATCTTGTAATTTTTTTTCATGTTAATAGAATCTTTTAATGCTTCTACTGCAATAGAATTATAATTATTTAGATTACACTGTAATACTATATATTTTAAAAATTCATTTTCAATTTTGTTGATATTATTTGCCCATCTACATTCTTCAAAAGCTAAATTTTCATCTACTAATTTCACATCTAAATTAGTAGCATCCATAAATATTAAACTAATATTATACTCATCTACATTAATTTTTTTGTTATAATTAATAATTTGTGCATCTTCTACTTCAATAGATCCTTTTTTCCACCTATTTACGCACTCTTCTGGAGTTTCTTCTCCTTTCATTATTATAACTGGTAATCTATTTTTTGACCTTTTTAATAAAAGAATCTTTTCATCCTTCATTAAAACTAAACAAACAGCATTGACCATCTATGCTCCTCCTTTTTATTCATCTATATATTCTAAGATATCTCCTGGCTGACAATTAAGTTCCTTGCAAATAGCTTCTAAAGTTGAAAACCTAATTGCTTTAGCTTTATTGTTTTTTAATATAGAAAGATTTGCATTTGTTATTCCAACCTTTTCAGCTAATTCATTTAAGGATATTTTTCTCTTTGCCATCATAACATCTAAGTTCACAATTATAGCCATACTCTTCTCCTTCATCATATTGTTAAATCATTTTCCTCTTTAAAAGTAACTGCCTTATCAAAAACCTTTGCTAATATAAATATAAATGCTGCTGCAAATAAGAATATGAAAACTTCCATATCTGTATGAATCCCCATATTATCAACATATATAAACTTAAACTCTTTAAGGTTAGAATTTATGAATAAATTAAAAAAATAGCATAATGATATAATTAATGATGCTAATGAAATCTTTTTGAAAGCTACTGCATTTGATCTAACAAATGGATCCCCTTTTACTAAAGTTTTTATTATACCTCTAAGTTGAAAGACTATATAAAATAAACTACTTATTCCTATCACTAATAATGCTGTAATTAAGCCTTTATTTATAATAAACTCTTGTATTCCTCCTTTATAAAAAATTGTATAAAACAAACTAATTGTAAGGATTATTCCAAATAAAATACTAATATTAAGAACTACTGATAATACCTTAGATAAAAATTTTTCTTCTTTTAATTCCACTTTAATCTCTCCTTTTTATATCTCGTGTATATCTCGACACAAAGCTTTATTTTACTTGATTTAATCATAGACTACATATAACCTATGTAGTCTATGATTAAATTGTGTAGAACTACTCTATGCAGTTTTAATCATAAATATTTATTTTTCTTTATCTTTCAAAAACTTTAGAATTTCTTTTACTGTGACTAGAATTGATAGCAATAATATAATTTTAGAACCCTCAATAAGAATGCCTAAAAGCATATTTACCCCTCCCCCATTAATGAACATAATAATACAATTGTGTACATTACATTTTCTCATACAATTTCCCCCGAAGAACTTCTAATTGTTCTTTGAGCTTTTTATTTTCTTGTTCCAATTCTTTTATTTTTTTATCTTTAGCCATTATAATAATATCTTTTGATTTGGAAGTTTTATCATACTTAGCTCTTTGATTCATAGTTTTACTTAGTTGCTTCTTGCGAAGCTCCTCGATTCTGTTCTTAACTTCTTCGTTATTGTAAAGATAAGTCTTAGAAACTCCACTTAACTGTGAAACACTATTAAAGTTAATCTTTTGCTCCGTCAACGAAAGTTCTCTAATGGCTTTATCAACTCTTTCTAAAGTCACTTTACTTTTATGCTTTGCATATTCTTTTAATCCTTTAGTACTTCCAGACATTATGAATCCTCCCTTGACTTACCGTTTTTATGAACCAACTTTTGCTCCTTTACCTTTTGTAAGGTTTGTTCCAATATATTTAGATATTGATTGTTCTTTTCAGCCCAAAGTTCTCTACCACATCTATTACTAATCTCTATTTGAGATTTAACTTTTTCTATTTCTTCCTCATATTCAGGAATATTTTCGGTTGTAGTACAGAAACTTGCACAAGTTAAGCAATGGTTCATCTGTTGCTTACAAGGCAACTTAGACGGTTTAAAACATACTCCAAATGGAACTCTAACAGCATCTAAGTTCTTTTTAACATATTCATATCTAACAAGATTTTCACCAACATCAGTTGAAGTATCTATTGATGTTAATTCATTAGTTTCAGTATTAACTTTAAATAACTCCAAATCCTCTGTATTCTTCAATTTCTCGTAAAGAATATTTTCACTAACAGTTGCATAATGAACCGTCATTTGCAAACTTTGATGACCTAAAATCTATTGTATAACACTTATACCCATACCTTGCTCTACATATTCTTTAGCTCTTGTATGCCTTAAAGAATGTAATCTAAAATGATACAATTCACCATTAACATCTCTAATATTTTTTTGTTTGATAAGCCTATTAATAGTTTGTAGTAAATTTTGCTTCGCTAACGGTTTACCTTTTAGTTTTCCTTCATAAATATTAAATAAATACTTATTAGGGTTATTTTCTTCTGTGCTTAACGATTTAGCCTTACCAATAGATTTTTGAACCATTTCAGCAACTTTATCTCTTATAGGAATTTTAAGTTGTGCTATACCCGTTTTAGTTATTTCTCCACAAAGATAATAGTTGTAAGTTTGTTCTTTACTATTCCATATCTGCTCTAAACAATTATTATATCTAAGATTCAATATATCTGTTCCTCGCCATCCCGTTTCACGAAGTAAAATATAAATTTGGATAAATTGTGGTCTATCTATATCCATAATGTTATTATCTAATTGCTTTAATACGGGTTCTGGAACAAATTTAACTCTTTTTATTTCATCTTGTAGCCTTTCTCTCTTTGAAATATCATCTTGGAATATTAAAAACGATACTTCCTTTTTAGGTGCTTTATCATACTGAGCCATTTGAATATATTCTAAAAATGTTCGCACATAAGATATAAATTTACTCTTGTAAGTAGCATTTTTATCCTCATAATCATTGCCCAACCAATACAAATAATTCTCTATATCTTGCCTTGTTAAATTCTCTATGAATCCATCAGTATAGTTATTAGAGTAGAATTTTCCAAAGAAGTAATTTAAGTTATTTAATATCTGAAAACAATGATTCCAACTTTTTTTAGTTATTATAGTTTTAAAATATCCTTTTACAGTCTCTCTATAGTAAGTAGGTATTTTAGTAAAATTAATGGAATTATTATTAGTGTGATTAACTCCACTTGCAGGCATCCTAGCACCTTTAATATTCTTTGAATACCATATATCTTTTTCAATTTCCTCTCTGTTATCATAGAAAGCTTGAATAAAATCTATTAAATAATTTGAAAACCCAAAATAGCTTTTTTCATTTATATCAAATTTAATGCCTTTATTTATCAAAAAAAGTTTCCACCTTATAAATGTTTTTTCTCTATTTAATTCTAATAATGAATCTTCAATATAAAATTCTGAGAAATATTTTAATGATGTATTTAAACGAACAATTCCTCTATTGGTTAGGAAATTTTCTTTAAATTTATATACAAAAAAATATTTGATTTCATTTTTTAAAGAAGCACTTTTTATATTTGAAAAATCTATATATCTTTGACTTCTAACTTTTCCCCCAATGAAGAATTCTTTTGTTATATCCCATTTATCATTTTTTAACCAATATCCATTATCTTGTTTAAGATATTCAATTATTTCATCATATTTACTTTGTTGATTATCTATCTTTTGTAAATTACTCATACGTATTATTCTCCTTCGCTATAAATATCTAATTCTAAATTTGGTTGAGTTTTATCAAACTCTCTCGATATTTCTTCATCCGAAGGATGTATATAAGTATTCATTGTTGTATAGATATTTTTATGACCAGCTCTTATTCTTAAAAGCTCTGGTTGCCATCCAGCAATTCTAAGAACGGTTAATGAACTATGTCTGAACATATGTGGTGTAACATATATGTTAGTTTTTCTATTTAACATTCTAAATAAATTATCAACATCCGTATAAGTCATAGCTTTATTTTTGTTATTACCGCTAATTCTAATGAAAATATGATTAGTTTCAACATCATCAGCATGATATTCTGCTACATATTCCATAAACATATCTACAAGATTTTGTGATATATCTATTCTTCTTGGACTTGATACGGTTTTGATTTCAGCATTATTTTCAAGCTGACCTCTATCTTTAATGTCAATGACCATATCGCTAACATCAAAATCCTCAATCCATAATGACAAGGCTTCGCCGATGCGTATGCCAGTTTCATAAAGCAATGTTAATAAAAACTTATCTCTTAAATTATTACAAGTCTTTATAAGTGTTGTAATTTCAGCTTTAGCTAAAGTTTTAGGTTTTGACTTAGGAACTTTCAACTTTAATATATTGCTTGTAACTTTCTTTTTATCATAAGCTATACCATATAAAAATCCTTTAAAATTTCTACTTGGTGTAGATACAAACTTTTTAAGTCTATCTGATATATTATTGCTATATTCTTCATGTCTTAAAATATAATCATAGAAAGCTAATACTGTATTTATAACAATATTTATTGTCCTTGGTGTTCTTGCTGTATCAGTAGGGTGTGCTGGTATAACCTTTAAACTTTCATAAGGATTTTGTAGCCAATTAACAAATAAAGCTAAATCATCTATTGTAACATCTTGAAAACTAATTTCTCGTTGCTCCAAATATTCAAAATATAACTTTAAATGCTGACAGTACATTCTTAAAGTATTTCTTGAGTAGTTTGTATTATCCTTAAATCTAATAAATTTTAATACTGCTTCAACAGGTAATCCGTTACTATCTGCAAGATAGTATCTTTCCTTACCTTCATCAGTTTTAACTTTTACAACTTCCATACTCATTCTTCACTCCTATAGTTATTTTTTTATCTAACCATAGTGTTTACTATCTTAACTACTTTTATCACAACTATTTATTTCGTAACCTTAGTTATTTTTCTTTATGAAAGTGTTATTTAAATTACTATAAATACAGTTTAGTTTTCTACACTATATTTCTTCCTGAATTAAATATATATTATCACTTCAAAATTTATTTATCAAGAGTTTCTTATTGAAAAACGATATTTTTTTATTCTTTATTAAAGAAATATTTCATTATAATACTTTTATTCAATTATTTAACATAATAATTTCGAAGAAGTATTATTAATTATGTATATAAGAAGAATTTAATTAAGTGGTAGTTAAATTGAATAAAAATGTAAAAGTAAAAGAGGTGCTTGATACACCTCTTTTTATATTTTAACTTTTATCTTACTAATTTTTTAACTAATGCCCCTATTCCGATACCCATCATCAAAACTCCTAGAAGCATTTCTATATTGCTAAGCATATATGCCATTGGAGCTGGTTGCGCTTCATTAAGCCCAACACCGGCAAACATTCCAGTACTTAAATTTAAGGATTCGTTATAGTCTTTTAAAAACTCTGTTAATGTAGGTTTATTTCCTAAGCTATATCTTATTATTTCTTCATCTACTTTAATTCCAAATATTAAATATAATATTGAAAATACAAATATTATAAATAATGAAAAATATGCAGCATATAAAGGTCTTTCACCATATCCACAAGTTACTAAGCTAAGAAATGAAACTATTTTAGGTAATGGGTTTAAAGTTTTCATTTGTATTTTTTTGCATAAATAATAATATTCACCAAAATTATTATTTAAATTATTTTCTTTAAATTTATCTGCTATAGTTTCATATACAGTATAAATTCCTTCATACTCATCTCTTGTTTTCTTTTTTGGTTCTACCTTGTCTATAAAAGATTTTTCATCTAATTTACTTTTATATTTATCTCTAAATTCTAAGTCTTCTATATATGAAGCTACTATTTTTACTCCTGATAAATCTGTATCTATAATTATTATCATTTTTAAATCTGAATAGAAAATCATAACACCTGTCATATCGCTTAATTCAAAATTAGTATCCTTTAAATCACATTTATCAAACACTAAATGGCTTAAGTTGCAACTTAAAAACTTTGCATATATTTTACATTGATTAAACTCACATGAAAAATTATCTTCTTTATTAAGATTTGGTATTACATCACTTTCTTGTTTAATAAAAATACATTCTTCAAAAACTACCCCTCCACCAATAAAATCACAATTACTAAATTGACATCCAATGAATCTACAGGATTTAAATTTTATATTAGAAAATCTACAATTAATAAATTTAGAACATACTATATCAGTATTACTTATTTCTTCAAATTCATCTTCTGATTTTGGATGTCCACCACCAAAAACTGATTCATTAAAATCCTTATAACTATACTTTTCATTTGGAACATATTCTTTTGGTAAGTTTTTGTTTAATCTAATTTCATTAAACAATTTTTCATTATTTTTAAGTCTTTTTTCTAGTTGTATCTTTGAAACATTTACTTCTTCTTTAAAGTTAATATAAGCCATAATATAAACTCCTTCTAGTTGCTATTATTACTTATATTATTATTCCTAATTATATTTTAATTAAACATATATATATATATTATAAATTCCATGCTTCTTTTAATTGAATTATAGCTTCTTTTATTTCTTCACAAGTTAAACTTGCGTACCCTAAAAAAACTGTAGCCGTATCAACTTTAACATTAAAATACGACCTTGATAAACCTAAAATATTAATTCCCTTTTCTTCTGCTCTTTTTATTAATTCTTCTTCATTCATACCATTATTAACTCTTAATAGTAAATGCAGCCCAGAGTTTGTTCCTATTATTTCTGTTCCTAATAAATATCTTTTTATTGATGCTACTAAAAACTCTCTTTTTTTCTTATATATATTTCTCATTTTATTTAAATGTCTTTCAAAATGCCCTTCTTCTATAAACCTATATAATGCTTGTTGATCTATTCTAGAAACTGTGCAAGCATAAAAACTAAAATTTTCTCTATATATTTTTATTAACTCATCTGGCAACACCATATACCCTATTCTAATAGAAGGAGCAAAGGATTTTGAAAAAGTACCTAAATATATAACTTTTCCATCTGTGTCTAAACTTTGAAGTGCAGGAATTGGTTTTCCTTCAAACCTAAACTCACTATCATAATCATCTTCTATAATATATCTATTTTCTTTTTCTTTAGCCCAAGCTAATACTTGCATCCTTCTACTTATAGGCATAATAACTCCTGTTGGAAACTGATGAGAAGGCGTTATATGAACTATATCAGCTTTACTATTACATAGTTCTTCTACATTAATTCCTTGATTATCTATTTTTATAGCTTTAGCATCTATATTATGACTTTTTAATATTTTTCTTATTTTATAATATCCTGGTTCTTCCATTCCATATATTTTGCTATTTCCTAAAATATTTATTAAAAGTTGTACTAAATATTCAGTTCCAGCCCCAATAACTATATTATCTGCAGTTGAATTAACTCCTCTAGAAAATCTCAAATAATTAGAAATAACTTCTCGTAAGTTTCTATCTCCTTGAGAATGACCTATTTGTAATAAATTTCTGTTTTCTTCATTAATAATATCCTTATTTATTTTTCTCCATATCGTATAAGGAAAACTTTCTAAATCTACTCTACTTGAAAAAAATTCATACTTATATTTTTTTCTAAATGTACTTTTGTTATCTTTTCTTTTAATATTATTATTTATATTAATAACTCCTTGCAATTCTGATACATAATAACCCTTCTTTGGAATAGATATAATATACCCTTCTGCAATAAGCTGCTCATAGGCTGATTCTATTGTATTTTGACTAATTTCTAAATGCTTAGATAACTTTCTTTTTGAAGGTAGCTTACTTTTAGATTCTATGTTCCCATTTTGTATTTCGTTTTTTATAAAATTATATAATTGTATATATAAAGGAACACTATTATTGTTGTCTAAAGCTATAGTTAAAATATCCATTTTCATTCTCCATCTGATACTATTAATTATACAAAAACTGATACTTACCAAAGAACCAGTCTATGATATAATAATATCAACAGTATTGCTAATAAGTCAAATAATAGTAAGGAGTTTTAGATATGAATTTATTACATCCAATTTGGGCAGAAATTAATTTAAATAATTTTATATATAATATAGAGCAAATAAAAAATAAATCACATGATAGTGAAATAATTGGAGTTGTTAAAGCTAATGCCTATGGCCATGGAGCTGTAGAAATATCTAAAGTTTTAATTAATAATGGTATTAAAAGGCTTGCTGTTGCAAATATAGTTGAAGCTATAGAGCTTAGAGAAAATGATATAAAATCTCCTATAATGCTACTTGGAATTAGCGAAAATTATGCTATAGATGCTTTGCTTGAATATGATGTAGAACCAACTGTATCATCCTATGAATTTGCTATAAACCTTAATAATAAAGCAAAAGCCTTAAACAAAATAATACCTATACACATAGCTATAGATTCTGGAATGGGTAGAATTGGTTTTAGAAAAAATGATGCTAGTATAAATGATATACTAAATATTTCTAATTTAAGCAATTTAAAAATTGAAAGTATTTTTTCTCATTTCTCTACTGCTGATTCTAAAGATAAAAGTTATTCATTAAATCAAATTGAAATTTATAACTCATTCTTAGATAAGTTATTTGAAAATGGTGTTAACGTTAATAAGAAAAACTTATCTAATAGCGCAGCAATAATTGATTTACCTCAAAGTCATTATGATTGTGTAAGACCTGGAATAATTCAATATGGTTACTACCCTTCAAATTATGTAGATAAAGAACACTTTAATATAAAGCCTGTTTTAACATGGAAAACAAAAATTATTCATATTAAAGAAGTTGAGGAAAATGAATATATAGGATATGGTCAGGCTTTTAAAACTAAAAGAAAAACTATAGTTGCAACTTTACCTGTTGGTTATGCAGATGGATATTCAAGAGGTCTTTCTAATAAAGGAAAAGTTATTATAAATGGAAAACTTGCTCCTATTATAGGAAATGTTTGTATGGATCAATTTATGGTAGATATAACTGATATAGAGAATGTTTCTCTTGGAGATGAAGTTATATTATTAGGATCAGATGGTGATGTTAAATTTGACGCTGAGGATATGGCAAGTTTATTAAATACAATTAGCTATGAAGTTCTTTGCCTTATAGGAAGAAGAGCTCCAAGAATATATATTAAAGATTATAAAACAATAGGAATTAGATATTTAATGTAATATAAAAAAGCGGACATATGTAAATTTACTTATTCCGTTGCTTCGCTCCAAGTCAACGCAAACTTACATATGTCAACCTACAAACTGAAGGTAAGAAAAGTATAAATCAAATCTAAATTTTCACATTAACTTGCTAAAAGCCTTATATAATCATATTTACGAAACTTTAAACTTTTATACTTTCATAGAAATTAAAGAAAGCATATACTGGTTATATTTAGTATATGCTTATTATATTTATATATATTTTTTTCTTTTAAAGTATAGTATTTGTAATATTATAATTATAAGAGTAATAATAATAGATAAATAAAATCCATTGTTGCTACTTATTAAAGGCATATTTGAAAAATTCATTCCAAATATTCCTGACACTACTGTTAGTGGTAAAGTTGATACTGTTATTACAGTTAATAATTGCATAGTTTTATTCATCTTATTTGATAATTCTGAGTTATATATATCTATACAAGAATATATAGAGCTTTGAATATTATCAACTAAGCTTAATGTATTATCTAAAACTAATAAAACTTTATCATAAAGATCTAATCCACTAAATTCATCATCTAAATAAGTTATCATAGATTTGTAATATAAAGTAAATCTTTTTATTAATGAAACTATTCGTTTCATTTCTAGTATTTCTTTATTATCTACATTTCCTTTATAAACTGCTTCTTCAAATAAATTATCTATTCTCTCTTCTATACTTAATAATTCTTCTGTATATGCATATGAAAAATATTGAAACAAAAATAAGCAAAGCATATTCTTATCAACCTTTTTATGTAAAGATATTTTTTCATTTAAAAACTCTATTAAGGTATCATCTTCATAATTTACTATAAACTCATCATTTTCTATAACTGCATCTATTAAAACCTTATTTCCTTCCACTATAAATGGTATTTTTAAAAATATCATATCCTTACTTTTTATTATTATATCTTTATGAATATTTGTTAAAACTTCTTCACTTATTCTTTTAAAATTACTTGAATTATATAAATAACCAACTACATCCTCTGATTTTTCATTTATATCTATATTTTCTTTTATAATTCCATTTCTATAAATTACTGTTGCCATAATATCATCCTAACTAAATTATTTATCTATATTATAATTCTGATAAATTAAACATACAACAACTGAATTTTAATTATAAAATTTCCTCTAAATTAATTATTAATGAATCCAAGTGCAATAATAAATCTTTATTTAAACTACTTGAAGCTTTTAAAATATTATTTATATCTTCTTCAAAGTTCATTGGTATTTTAGTACAGGAATTTTTTATAATACTCACTAGTCTCTTCTCACCAGGATGAGGCATTTCATTAATAGCAAATATTATATCAAAATAACTTGCTAAAAATCCTGCTAATCTATGATTAACACTATTTAAATCTTCTCTACTTACTGCTTTACTTATTTGATTATAATAAGAAGAAATATTTTTCTTTAATAATGGATAATTCTTTTTAATAATATTTTCCTTAAGTGCCTTAGGATAATTAATATTTGTCATATCCTTTAATTTATTCAATCTTCCTTCTCTATCAAAAATAATTTTTGCATTTTTTATATTATGCCAAAAACATGTTGTATATCCTGTTGAAGCATTATATTTGACTAAGATATTTTCTATTGTATCTTCTATCCAATCAATTCCGAAATAAGCTATATCAATAGGAGTATTTTTATCTCTTAATATAAATTCATCTCCTTGTCCCCAATAATCATTGCCCACTTCTTTGTAAGCAGCATATTTACTAATTATTTTTTCTCTCACTTCCACTGAAATATCTGAATAAGTAAAGATATCTATATCCACATCTGACAGTTTATCATCTCTTTTTGAAGTTGATGAACCTGCGAAACTTATTCCAGCTACCTCATCTATACTTTTAAAATCATTTATTATTTCTTGTAAAACTAAATCTAATTCTTTTCCCATAAGTCTTTCCCCCTTTATTCCTTATTAAATTTTACTCCTTATATAAATATAAATAAATTGGCAAAGTATCCAAAAAATAGGCCTTTTATATGTAGATTTAATTAAATGTCTCTATTATAGGAAAATGTCTAACAGAACCAATTAAATAAGATCATATAATTAAAATAAATTACATGATCCTATAAAAAACTATATCAATTTTACATTATAAGTCTCTAACCAGTTATTTACTTGTATTAAATAAGCAATCATTTGTGGTCCAGTCATTAATTGTCCATACCAAGGAGTCTTATATGACTCTCCCTTTGTATTAACTATTTCTCTTACTTTATTTTCATCTATTATATTTAATATTGGAGATGACTTATCATTTAAAACTTTAGTCATTATATTACAAACCATATCTGTATATATAGGATTATGTGTCTTTGGATATGGACTCTTTTTTCTATATATTATATTATCAGGTAATATTCCTTCTAATGATTTTCTTAATAGTCCCTTCTCTCTTCCATCTAATAGCTTTATATTTGATGGTATATTAAATGCATACTCTACTAATCTATAATCAGCAAATGGCACTCTAACTTCTAAACTATTTGCCATACTCATTCTATCTTTTCTGTTTAATAAATTAACCATAAACCATCTTAAATTTAAGTAAAATAATTCTCTCATTCTATGCTCTAGTTTATTTTCTCCACTTAAATGAGGAACCTCTTTTAAAGTATCTGAATAAGCTTGATTTGCAACTTCTTCTATTTTTAAATCTTTAAGCTCCGGACTTAATATTGCTTTTCTTTCACCTATAAATCTAGACCAAGGAAATGTATTAGCATTTATCATATCTTCATTAGTGAACCATGGATACCCAGCAAATAACTCATCTGCACATTCTCCAGATAGAGCTATAACAAAGTCTTTTTTTACTTCTCTACAAAATAAATATAAAGAGGAGTCTACATCTGCCATTCCCGGCAAATCTCTTCCTAAAACTGCATTATTTAATGAATTTACTAAATCCCTATGATTTAATAGAACATTTTTATGATTGCTACCTATATATTCTGCCATAATTTCTGCAAAGTGTTGATCAGAAGTTGGTTGAAATAATGATGATTTAAAGTACTTTTCATTATCCTCATAATCTATTGAATAAGTAGTCAAAATTTTATTTTTCTTTCTATATTCCTCTGCTGCAATAGCTGATATAGCTGATGAATCTAATCCTCCTGATAAAAATGTACATAATGGAACATCTCCAACTAATTGTCTTTTTATAGAATCAATAAGCAAATCTCTTACATGCTCTACCGCTTCCTCTTTACTTTCATTAAACTCTTCTGCTTTAAGTTCCCAATACATATCTTTAGTTATACCATCTTCCCTAACAAGTATATACTGAGCTGGTTTAACTTCCGCTATTCCTTTATATACTGTTGTTCCTGGAATAACTGCTGGTCCTAATGCAAATAATTCTGTTAATCCATCTTTATCTACTATTGGCTCTACATATGGATGTTTAAATAAAGCCTTTATTTCTGATCCAAATATAAATGTTCCATTTTTAACTGTATAAAATAATGGTTTAACTCCCATTGCATCTCTTGCTAGTACAACTCTCTTTTCCTTCTCATCATATATAGCAAATGCAAAAATACCATTAAATTTCTTAATACAATCCATTCCCCATCTAATATATGAAAGTAATAACACCTCAGTATCAGAATATGCCTCAAAAGTAAATCCATCTTTGATAAGCTCTTTTCTTAAATCTTCAGTATTATATAATTCTCCATTATATACAATTACATATTCTTTACCATTAACAACCTTCTTCATAGGCTGTTTTCCACCTTCTGGATCAACTACAACTAATCTTCTATGTCCAAACATTACATTATTAGATATATAAGTTCCTTCTGCATTTGGTCCTCTATTAATTAGTGTATCAGTCATAGATTTTAATATTCCAATATTATCTTTAATGTTTTCCTTAAAATTCACAAATCCTGTTATTCCACACATAATCATCCTTCTTTCTGTATTTATCTATTATATATACTTATATGATTATATTTTGACAATAGTTCATTAAAAATACTTAAAAGCAATTAGAAAAATGAAATAGGTTATATTATAGTTCAATTTACGTAAAATTTTTTTAAAAACTATAGATTTCTGCATATTTAAACAGTAGATAGATATTTTTTATCTGATAAAACCCTTAATAAACCTAGTAAAATCAAGGATTTACAAGGGGCTAACGTTTCGTAGAGGTCCTTTGAAAATAGAAAAATAATAATTTATAAAGAGAGGTTTATATTATGGAGAAACTAGAAATATTCAAAAATGACACTTTGAGAGAAAATTCATATAAATTTAAATAAAACAAAAACGGAGCCGTCGACCAACGATTTAAAAATCATTGGTCGACAGCTCCTTTAATACTAATTATTTTATTCTAATATAAATTTTTCTATTACTTTTGCAACACCATCATTTTCATTGGTATCAGTAATATAATCAGCAATTTCTTTTATTTCATCAAAAGCATTACCCATTGCAACTCCAAGTCCTGCATATTCTATCATATGCAAATCATTCCCTGCATCACCTAAAGTTATTATTTCTTCTCTTTTTATTCCTAAATGTTTAGCTA
Organism: Clostridium sp. MB05; assembly: GCF_046581255.1. Classification (NCBI taxonomy): domain Bacteria; kingdom Bacillati; phylum Bacillota; class Clostridia; order Eubacteriales; family Clostridiaceae; genus Clostridium; species Clostridium sp. MB05. The sequence continues at coordinate 3,574,954 of NZ_CP174370.1, forward strand.
ATAATTCTACTCCTACACCTTTATTAGCATCTTTATTTAAGAATTCTAAAAAGTATGGTGTACTTCTTACAACTGTGTACTTTTCATATACATCTTTAGGTAATTTTTCTATAGCTGGTCCTAATATTTCAGCTTCATCTATCATCATTATTTTTATCATAACTTCATCATCTGCTATAGGATCTATATCAATTTCATGAATATTTATATTATTAATTTGTGCCTCAACTTCTGTATATTTACTATTCTTAGGAGTAATCAAGCCCTTATTCTCCCAAAACGCATGAATATTTACATCTAATTCATCACTAAGCTTCTTTAAATAATGTAAATCGGCTCCTTTTAACGCAACCTTAGTTATTATTTCTTTACTTTTCGTCTTTTGAACTAAAGCTCCATTATAACTAAGTACGTAATCATTATCTGTAAACATTTCTAATTCTTCTAAATATCTCAAAACACCTTCTATTGGTCTTCCTGTAGCTAAAACTACTGTAACACCTTTTTCTCTTGCTCCTTGAATGGCTTTCTTAGTTCTTTCTGATATACTTTTATCTTCTCTAAGTAAAGTCCCATCCATATCTATTGCTACTAACTTATACATTCTTAATCCTCCGTTTATAATTAAAGCTAATTAGATTATAACATAACATTAATTATAAATGAATTTATTGTGTTAATGTATCAAATTAGTTACTCTATTTATCAAATTCTAAATAAGATCTTAAAATAGAATTAAATCCGTCTCTTTTTAATATGTCAAAAATTACTCCTATTACTTCATAACTTGAAGTAATTAAAGAATCCTTCCTTGTTTTTAGTAAAGTTTTTTCAGCATCATTAACTAGTATTTTCAAATCTGATTCATTTAACATTGTTCCTGAATCTCTTGCCGCATTTTCTATGCTGGTTTTTATCTTTTTAACATTAAATTCTTCTAGTCTTCCATCTTTTTTTATTATCTTCATAAAAAACCCTTCTTTCTATCTAGATTATTTTAACTTTATTTAAATCTTAAAAATTTATACTAGTTTGCTTATTAACATCTATATCTTTTATATCCATATTATTAAATTCCAGTAAAAATTCATCGAAATCCTTTAAATTCAAAGGTCTACTTATATAAAACCCTTGTATCCTATCACAATTTATATTTTTAAGTAAATCTATTTGACTTTTCAGTTCTACTCCTTCACATACTATATCTAAATCTAAACTATGCGCTAAATTAATTAAAGTTTCTATAATAGAAAATGTTTTAGCATCTTTCTCTAAGCTAATTAATAAACTTCTATCTATTTTTATTGTATCTAATGGTAATGTTTTTATGTGATTAAATGAAGAATATCCAATTCCAAAATCATCTAAAGCTATCCTAAAACCTAGCTTTCTAAGTTTATTTAAGATATTAACTGTAAATTCAGTATCATCTATTATTTCATCCTCAGTAATTTCTAATTTTATAGATGTAGGGTTTACATTGGCTTCATTTACTATACTAATAATTTTATCTACAAAATCAGTTTTATTTAACAATCCATGGGAAATATTTACTGACATTTTGAAGTCTTTTTCTCCAAGGCTTATTATTTTATTGCAATATTTACAAGCTTCCTTTAATACAAATTCATCTATTCTTACTATATCTCCATTCTTCTTTGCTATAGGTATAAACTTAATAGGGGGAATTATACCACTTGGACTCATCCATCTAATCAAGGCTTCAGCACCTACTATTTTGTCTTTTTTTACATCATAAATAGGTTGATAATAAACTTCAAACTCATTATTATCTATTGCTAAGCTTAATCTACTCTCAAGGTTTAGCTTCTCTAACATTTCCTCTGAAAATATTTTGAATGTATTTCCGCCTTCTTCTTTACCCTCATACATAGATATATCTGCATATTTTAATAAAGTAAATACATCTTTTGCATGATTAGGATAATTGCTTATACCTATGCTTGCTTTTAAATTAAAACTATATCTACTAAATTGAAAAGGTTTATTTAAAAGGTCTAGTGTATTTCTAGCTAAATTTTCTATATTATTTATATCATTTTGTCCTTTTTTAACTATTATAAACTCATCTCCACCTAATCTTCCAACCTTTATATTATCTGAATATAATTCTGTTAATCTATCAGCAGCAATCCTTAAAACTTCATCTCCTGTATTATGACCTAAAGTATCATTTATGTTTTTAAAGTTATCCAAATCTATAAAATATATACTAAACTCTTCTTCTTGACTTACTAACTCTATTAAATATTCTAATAAATTATGTCTATTTAATAAATTTGTTAAAGTATCATAGTTCGCTAAATAAGTCATATCTTCAGCATACTTTTTTATTTCCGTTACATTATTTATTATTATAGAAAAATATCCCTTTTTAAGTGAGTATATCGATACTACTCCCCACTTATCATTTCCAATATTTATTTCTTTTGCAACACATTCAGATTTTGATTCTTTTGTTCTTTTTAATATTTGCAATATCTGCATTTTATACCTAGAGAAGTTTTTATATACTTCTGAAAACTTATTATTTATAATTTCCTTTTTTGAAAGCCCTAAAAGCTCTACCCCTGCTAAGTTAACATCAACAATTATTCCATCTATATATTCCCCATCATCATCAACTATTGCTTTTAAATGGAAAAAGGAATTTGACATTGCATCTAATATATTTGTATAATTTTTTTCTTCTTGCTTCAAATAACTTTCTGTATGTATAAGTTTATTCATTACTGTATTCATTTCATTATAAAGTTTACTTATTTCATCTACTTCTAAGCTTTCATCATGTATATCTGTAGAAGTTATTATCTTTTTTATGGATTTTTCTATTAATCCTAATCTTTTTATAATTTTTTCATTTATAAATATATAAACTCCTATATTAGCAAAAGATATCAAACTAATAATAGCAAAAAGTATTAACTTATAATTTATAATAACCTGGTTTGAGTTATTTTTAAAATGATATGTTATGAATATAAACATCATGCTAATAATAATAGATATTGTTACCGTGGAATATAGTAAAAGTGTAGCTATTTTTTTTGAAAGCTTCAAATTGCTCACCATCCCCACATTTATAAAGATTTTCCTTATCATAATTATACATTTTTTTCAACATATCATTCAAGTAATTTAAATACCTATTTTAATTATTCTTTGCCTTGCTTATTTTAACTGATTTTCCTTTTAATTTTATCTCTTTATATTTCTTTAATATTAAATTTCCCTTTCCATTAAGAATATCAACAAATGAATGTCCATCTTGAACATCTATTATTCCTATGTCTTCTCCACTTAATTCATCTAAATTGCTTAGAGCTCCAAGGATATCAATATTTCTAATTTTTTTCTTTTTCCCAGCCGTTATATGAATCTTAGTTACTTCATTATGAATATTCTTTTTAGATTTTATTTTATTTCCATAATCATTTTTTTGATTTTCAAAGAACTCTTTTCTTCCATTTATCGTTTCATCATAAGAAGGAAGTTTTGCTTCTTCTATTTTATAATTTATATATTCTTCTATTTCATCTAAAAATCTCTTTTCAGAGTTTGAAACTAAAGATATTGCAAGCCCTTTTTTTTCCCCTCTCCCACTTCTTCCTATTCTATGTACATAACTCTCTTTTTCCATAGGAATATCATAGTTAAAAACATTTGTTATATGACTTATATGAATTCCCCTTGCTGCTATGTCAGTAGCAACTAAAACCTTAAACTCCTTATTTTTAAAGTCGTTCATAGTCATTAGTCTTTCTTTTTGCTCCATATCTCCATGCAATTCTTTAACATTAATTTTTTCTTTTTTTAATAACGAGCTTAAGCTTCTTACTGAGTCCTTAGTATTGCAAAATATTATTGCAGATTCATCAGTCCAAGCATAAAGGGTTTTTAATAAATATTTAAACTTATCTTCTTTTTCTACTCTCAAATATCTTTCAGATATTTTATCTTTATTAAAAACCTTAGATTTTATATCAAGTACAGTTGGATTACTCATATAATTTAAATATAATTCTTCTATTTCCTTAGGTATCGTTGCTGAAAATAATGCTGTATTTTTAGACTTTGGTAGCTTACTTAAAACCTCTGATATTTGATCTATAAATCCCATATTCAGCATTTTATCTGCTTCATCTATTACCACAAACTCTATATTGTCTATATTCAGGTTTCCTCTTTCTATATGATCTATTACTCTTCCTGGAGTTCCACATACTATATGTACTCTCTGTTTAAGTTCTCTTATCTGTTCATTAAATGGTTGCTTACCAAATATAGCTGCACATCTTACTTTTTTTAATCTCCCTATATCAGATATATCTTCCTTTACTTGCATTGCAAGTTCTCTAGTTGGAACTAGTATTAATGCCTTAATTTTATTTTCCTCAACATTTGTTAATTCACATAGTGGAATACCAAAACTTGCAGTTTTTCCACTACCAGTTTGTGATTTTACAACTAAATTTTTTCTATCTAATATATGTGGAATAACCTCTTCTTGAACCTCTGAAGGATTTTCAAAACCTAAGTTATTTAAAGCCTTAAGAATTTCTTTGCTTAAATTCATATTTTCAAATTTATTTATATTCATTAGTTTACCTCGTTCCTTTAAAATATTGTGTTATAAAGCATGAAAACTTATATTATAATAATATTATTTTACCCTATGACATTATATTTAACAATTAACATTAAAAAAGTGGACATATGTAAATTTACTTATTCCGTCGCCCCGTTCCAAGCCAACGCAAACTTACATATGTCCACGTAAAAAATGAATGTAAGAAAAGTTAAAATAAATCTACTTTCTCAAATTTAATTGCTAAAAGCCTCATATAATCACATTTTCAAAACTTTTATGCTTTCCTCCACATTGAAAATAGAGATTGTATTTAAAAATATCTTTAAATACAATCTCTAAGTAATTTATTAAATATTTATATTTAATTCTCTCAAATCATTCTTTAAATTCTCTGGTGTGCTAAATAATAAGGTGTTTATCCCTACATTTTCTGCTCCCTCTAGATTTATTTTAGTATCATCAATAAAAATTGATTCCTTTGCTATTAATTTATATCTACTTAAAATCAAATTATATATATCTTCTTCTGGTTTAATAATCTTTTCTTCAAAAGAAACTACTCCTCCATCAAAAAGATTAAAAAATTCATTTTTCATTTTCACATGATTAAAGGCTAAATCATGAAAATTAGATAAGTAAAATATATTGTACCCATTATTTTTTAAATCCTGCAAAATTTCTATAGTTTTATCAATTGGCTTTAATATATCATACCAATCCTTAAAGGCTAACTTTATATCATTACTATAATCTGTATTTCTTTTTATTATATTATTAATTGCCTCTTCTTCTTTAATTGTACCTCTATCCAACATAACCCATTCTTCACTTTGAAAAATTTCCTTATATAAATTTTCTAATTTCTCTTCTTGAATTTTTTCTTTAAGATATTCTTTTGGATTAAAGCTTAACAATACATTCCCAATATCAAATATTATATTTTTATACACAAATTCTCTCCCCCATCTTTCTTAATATAAGCCTAATATTAAATATTAAAATCATTAATATTTACTTAATTATATATTTAAATAGTTTTAATTCATTAAGTATTCTATAAGTAATTTTATTGTATTTTCTAATGCTTCATAATGAGTTCTTTCCATTCCATGTGATGCATGAACTCCTGGCCCTATAAGAGCTCCTCTTATATCATTGCCACCTCTTAATGCTGCTCCAACGTCAGATCCATACATAGGATAAATATCTACTGCATACTTTATATCATTATTCTTTGCTAGATCTATAAGCTTTGTTACCATATTATAATCATAAGGACCACCTGAATCCTTAGCACAAATTGAAACATCATATTCTGTACAGCTTAAATCATCACCAATACATCCCATATCTACAGCTATCATTTCAGTTATATCTTTTGGAATATATGATGCTCCATGTCCAACTTCTTCATATGTAGATATAAATATTTTCGTTGTATAGTTAGGTATTATATTTTCTCTATTAAAAATTTCTAATAGCCCCATTAAAGCTGCTACACTACCTTTATCATCTATAAATCTTGATTTTACAAATCCACTTTCTGTTATAGTGGTCTTCGGATCAATAAATATAAAGTCCCCTGGACATATCCCAAGATTTTCAACATCCTTCTTTGAAAGTACTTTTTCATCAATCCTTACTTCCATATTTTCTGGATCACGCTTTTTTTCCTTACTATCAGGATAAACATGTGCTGCTGGGCTAGTGCTTAAAAAAGTCCCTGTATATATTTTTCCGTCCCTAGTTCTTACTTTACAATATTCACTATCTAAAGTTGCTGGAATTGGCCCTCCTAACAATGTGAACTTCAATGTTCCTGAATTAGTTATTGACCTAACCATTGCACCTAATGTATCAACATGTGCTGAAAGCCCTATAACTTTTTCATCTTTTTCTCCTGGAATTGTTATTATTCCACATCCTTTGTTTGTAGTTTCAAACTTATAACCAAAATTAGTTGAGATTTCTTCTATTACTTTAATAATATCAAAGCAAAATCCTGTCGGACTATCAAACTCTAATATTATTTTAGTAGTACTTAATACAAATTCTTTATTAACTTTATATTTCAATTTTTTCACTCCTTTTATAAAAAATTTATATATTTTCTTATTTTACACATTAATTATTTTACTATATTTACTAATAACATTTCTACAGATATATTTTAGATATAGTATTTGCACAAAATAAAAATACCTTATTATGTTATTATTATAATTTTAACATAATAAGATACTTTTACTATTTAAAATAAATTAATATTATTTATTCTATTAATTCTAATAAACTTAATATTTCCTTGGCAATTTCTCTTTCATTACCTTTATATGGGTATGAATGTATATGAATTGCAGGATTAAAATTTAATTCTATTATTGAATAATTTGAATTTTCATCATTGTAATCTTCAATCATCATATCAACTCCACAAATATTAGCTCCTACTGCTTTAGCTGATTCAACAGCTATATCTTTAAATCTTTGTGGAATTAAATCCGTATAATCTATACTATCTCCGCCAGTACTAATATTTGAATTTTCTCTAAGATATACTATTTCATATTGCTTAGGAATATAATCAAAGTCTTTATTTTCTTGCTTTAAAAATAACTTAGCATTATTGTCTAAATTTATTTTTTCTAATGGAGTTCTATACCCTTTTCCTCTAAGAGAGCTTTTATTTTTTATTTCTACTAGTTCTTTAATTGTACTATTTCCATCACCTATAACATTAGCTGGAACTCTATGAAGAATTCCTGGCACCTTATCTCCTACAACTAAAAATCTATATTCTTTTCCTTTAATAAATTCTTCGACTAAAACTGTGTTGTCATTTGCAAAAGCTATTTCAAAAGCCTCTTTAATATCTTCTTCTTTTGCTCCCTCTTTAAATATAGATATACCAATTCCAAAATTAGTTGATTTTGGCTTTACTACTATAGGTGTATCAATAAATTTATGGATGTTTTCTAAAGCATCTTCTAAAGAAAAGAACTCAAATCCATTAGGAACATTTATTTTATTTTTATTTAAAATTTCTTTTGTGACAACTTTATTCTCCATCATTAAAACAGATATATAACTATCTTTAGATGTTTTAGTAGCCTGCTTTACATACTCTATATGATTATTCTTCTTAAGAGAAATAAAATTCTCACTTCTATCTATTATATCTACCTTAACTCCTCTTTTTATAGCTTCCTTCATTAATATTTGTGTTGAAAGCTCTAAATCTTCGAAACCTTCTAATTTAAATCTATTTTTATAAGCATCTTCATGATACTTTTTAGCTACCTTAATGTGACTTTCAATAAATCCTTCTTCTTTCACCATTTCTGATATTCTATTTGCGTAAGTTAATTTAGGATTTAATATTTTTTCTATCATATTATTTATTATTTCTTCTTTTCCTAAACACAGATCATCATTCATGTTCTTAATTTCATTTAATATTTTCATAGCCCAATCATTTTTAGATATAGTTTTTCCGTCTTTATATAAAGTTACATCCATTTGACCATACATAGAAATTATATTTTGATTATTTTGAGCTTCTTCTTGCCAGTTCTTATAATCGCTTTCTTCTTTAGCAAGTAAGTATATAGTAAATATATTTATAAAGTTTAAATCATCTAATGATATTCCAGCTTTACTAAATGGATTTATATCAATACTTCTTATTTCAAGATAATTTATTCCATCCTCTAATAAAGATTCTAAAAATCTATTATTATCTATTGCTTTTAATCTTATTTGTGTATATAGTTCCTTATGACTATCTATGAGCCTATCATCTATAAATCTATACACACTTGAAACATAATCCTTAACCGAACTATAATCTGGATATAAATCTATTTGATTCTTATACCCACATTCACTATTCCTATAAGATATAGCTCCATCATTAGTAAAGCTATCATTTGATATCTTATCTAAATTTACTACACACTTTTCACCAAATGTCTCATGCATTATAGTTGTGCCACCTAAAAGGTATATAAGTAACCATCTATATCTTAAGTAATTTCTAACCACTTTTAAATATATTCCATCTCTAAACTCTCTATATTCCTTACCATTTCCAATTAATTTGTACAAGTCCATTATTAGCTCTTCATTAAATGAAAAGTTATAATGTATTCCTGATATTAGTTGCTTTTTACCACCATACTTTTTCAATAGCTTTTTTCTATAATCACTTGCCCCTGCACCACTATCACATTTCCCGTAATCTGCAATAGGAATTAAATCATCTTCTGGTATGCTACAAGGCATTGATTGTGGCCAAAGATATTCATCTTTAAGCTCTAATGCTGTTATATCATAAAGAGAATTCAAAAAACTATAAACTTCCTCTAATGTATTTAATGTTGGTGTTATAAGTTCTATTTGACTTTCTGAAAAGTCAGTTGTTATATATGGATGACTAATTTTACATTCAAATACTTCAGGATGTTTTGTTAAAGCTAGTTCTCCATTTTCTATTACTCTTAAGGTCTCCCTCTCAACTCCGAAGTTCCCTCTCAATAATCTCTTTTTATATTCAAGTGATCTAATCACATCTAACATCTTTATACTCCTTCCATATTTTCAATTTATAAATCAAATATGCTGTAGTTCCCTTCAAAATACTTGAAATTGATATGCTCCACCATATTCCGTCTTCATTTAAATAATTTATAAGCACTAATGCTATTGGAATTCTAAGTATAGTAAAAATAATACTTATAAGTGCAGGTATCTTAGGATATCCCATTCCTGTAAACACTCCGTTAGATACCATTTCCATAGTGGCAAAAATTTGAGAAAATCCTATTATTCTTAAATAATTACTTGCAATAAATATAGTATTATATTCTCTAATAAACATTTTAACCAATATTTCAGGCATAAATATAAATATAATACTTATAATTGAAGCATAAACCATACCTATTCCAACAGCTGTATTATAGCCCTTATTTATTCTATCATATCTTTTAGCCCCATAATTCTGTCCAACAAAACCAGCAATAGCACCATTTAATCCACCTACCACCATATAAACTACAGATTCTATTTGTAGTCCTATTTTTTGTGCTGCTATAGCATCTGATCCAAATCCACCTATTATTCTAGCTAATATTATATTAACTAAAGTAAACAAAACTCTTTGAAAGGTCATAGGAAGACCTAATATTGTAATTTCCTTAATCTTAATATAATCTATACCACTTTTGAAGTTAAAATTAAATATAGACTTTGCTTTTATAATAAATAGTAAAAACATTATTGTGTTTGCTAATAATGTTGCAAGTGCTGCCCCTGTAACTCCAAGTTTAAAAGTATATATAAATATAGGATCTAAAATTATATTTATTATTATTCCAATAGCACTTATCTTAAGAGCACTTTTATTATTACCAAAACTATTAAAAATTCTAATAAATAATGTATTAAAAAATGAAAAGAAAAGCATTGGTGCGCTTATAGCTAAATATATATAAGCTTCTTTTTCAACTATAGCATTATCTAAGTTTAAGAACTGTATAAAGTTCTTACCAAAAAATATTAATACTAAACAGTATATTCCACCTATAATTGCATTTAATATAACTCCTGATGCTATATATTCTTCTACAGCTTTATCATCTTTTCTTCCTATAGAGTGAGCGACCTTTATTCCTGTTCCTATAACTACTAAGGAACCAATTGAATAACCTAGCCCTATAAAAAAGCTAGAAGACCCTATGCTTGCTACAGCATTACTTCCTAATCCTCCAACCCATAACATATCTACTAAGTTATAAGTAAATTGTAAAAAAGAACTTCCCATTATTGGTAATGCTAGAGTTATTAACACCTTTAGTACATTACCTTGAGTTAAATCTACCTTCTTCATTTATACTCCCCTATTTGAAAGTCATTATTTTTATCTATACATTTTGAACTACATATACATTTTTGCTCATTAGTTAAAATACTATTTAAAAATCTCATTAGTTCATCAGCTACATCAATATCTAAACTATAATAGATCCAAGTACCTTCTTTTCTACACTTTACTAACCCACAATCCATTAAGACCTTCATATGGTGAGAAAGTGTTGGCTGAGTAAAATGAAAACTTTCTAATATTAAACAAGCACATTTTTCTCCTGTAGCTAACATATCAACTATTTTTACTCTATTTATTTCCCCTAATGCTTTAAATATTTTTATATTCTTCTCATAGTTCTTAATCATAACACCCTCCTTATATAGATAATTGTCTATATATGAAACATAAATTATATAGATGGTTATCTATTTATAACACATTTTAATATAGATTATTATCTATATTTAGTCAATATATAATTTGTAATAAATAAAAAAATAACTATTTAATATTAAATAAACTTCATATTTTTCATAAGTCGGAGCTTGCTGTGCTCTAACTATACGTTTTCTATGGAAATGCAGTTTGCTGTCATATCGTAGAGCAGAACATACTCCACATAGGAATCATGCATTATCTTACCTGTCAACTCACAATAAAGCCCGCTTTCTAGTTTGTACGCATGAACTGTCCCAGATTCAGCACCAGCAATACCATAAGGAATAGGGACAGGAGCGTACGTGCTGAAAAACCAATGATTTGTCACTGGCTCTTATTCGCCTTCCTTTGTATTTATAAAATGGCATTTTTTCATTTACAGGTAAGAAAAAGTCAGTAAACTCCATGGAATTTACTGACTGTATATTAGAATTTATCAAATTTATTTTTAAATTTCCTGCTAAATTTCACAAGAAATCTATTTGAATATTCATCGTTTTTAACTAGAAACTCATATGCTTCCATATGAGAAACAGAATGAACAAATCCAAAGAATCCAAATGCTATTATCAAAAACGATATCGCATGATATTCACTTAAAATGTCTCCGAAGCCCATTCCTTTTAAAGTAACAAAAATAGGAATAATGCCACCAGCAATTAAAATAACACTTGCTAACAAAAGAGCATGGTATTTCTTTTTAGATATTTCGTATTCAGTTGTTAATTGTTTAATAAAATTACTATCAAAGATAAGCGGTTCTTTTTTCAAAACTGCATACTTTGTTTCATCCTTTAAACAACCTACAACGAAGAATGATATTCCCAAAACAATGAATACAGCCATTACTACGATTCTCCAGCTATTTTGTAACATGAGATATGGTACACCGGTTAATATCCATGAACTAAACCCTAAAGCAATATATTTAGCATTTCTTTTTTCGTTAGTTAAATATCCATAGGCAACTTCTTTACTAACATAATAACCAGCATTATTTTCTATATTCTCACATTCATTATCCTTTAATAAATAATCAATAGAAACTTCAAAGATATTACCCAACATCATTAACTTTTCTGTTTCTGGAAATCCTTGACCATTTTCCCACTTACTTATAGCCTGACGAGTTGTACCTACTTGCTCTGCGACAGCTTCCTGAGACAGTCCTTTTTCTTTTCTCAATTTGAATAATTTTTCACCAAAATTCATATGTGATTCCCCCTTGTGTTTTGATACTAAAATCTTATCAAAACAAAGTGTTTTTTTCTATCTTTCTGGAAATGCACTTTGTAAACTTCAAGTTGCGCCCCTGTTAAAATGGGCTATTTTCACGTTCTTAGATATATATTAGGGATACCTTTTTTCGGGCATCCCTCCATCTATGATACTTTTTTATGCACTCTTTCTTTCCAATCTTTGGTAGCACTTGCTGAGACCAGCGTATTTGTAGACTTTTTTACTTTTAAAAATGATTTTAAATTGTTGGTGTCGGTAATTCAAATCTTCTTATTTTTTACTTTAAACTCTTTAGTTTATCTATCTCTTCTTTTTGCTCTTTTATTATTTTTAAAAATTCTTCTTCTTTATTAAACCATTCTTTACTAAGATCATTAATTAAAGATGCCATTTCATCAGCACTTCCTGCAATTCTATTAAATAAAAGAAGATTTGACTTTAGTATTTCTGGTATTTCTACATGAGAATATCTAAGCCTATGGTCTATTTCTCCGTATCCTTCTTCAAATATTGTTCTAACTTGAATTTCAGCTATAACTTTTTCGTTAGTTGGATAAAACTCAACTAAATAATGAACTGATCTATATCCTGATATTCTTGATCTAACCTCAATATTAAGTTCTTCAAACTTCTTAGTATTATCTCCTTCTCTAACATTTGCAGTAACCTCAATAACCTTCCAAGTCTTAGTTATAAATTCATGAATATCCTGCCACTGATCTTTAAATATGTGTATAACTCTAATCCCAATTAAATCATTTATTTGATTTTTATAATTCTCTAAAGCAAATTGGAAGTCTTCACCATATTTTAATTTTCTATCTTCAGTTTTTCTTATAATTTTTTCTATTAATCTATCTGGTTCCTTTATTCTTGATTTTACTGAATGAATCATTGGCTGAGAACGTAAAATATTAGATATAAAATCTGCTTGATTCTCATAAGACATCTCATAATCTACAAAATCATTATAAATATCTTTTAAAACTTCAACATCTATATTATTATCTTTAATTTTTTCCTCTACATGTGGATATTTCAATATAAATTCATCTATTCTAAAACTCTTCTTCATTTACTTATTCTCCTTTGGCTATAGGATTCTTATAATATGTTTTAATTTTTATCTTCCTTTTCTACTATTGCTACTTCTTGACTTTGATCCTTTTCCTTTAAAATCTCCATACTTAGCTTTTGAGTTTGATTTTGAAGATGAACTTGATTTTGAATTAGATTTTGTATTTTGTTTTGAATTTGAATTTCTTGATTTTGAATTTCCTCTAGCTATTGCTTCTTCTTTTTTCATTTTAGCCATATATCTATCAGCTTTTGATTTTATTAAGCACTTAGGTCCATTTCCTATTAAGTCTTCTCTACCAGCCTTAACTAAAGCATCATAAACTAAGTTATAGTTCTTAGGATTTTTAAATTGAAGAAGTGCTCTTTGCATAGCTTTTTCTTCTCTTGTTTTTGGAACATACACTTCTTCACCAGTTATCGGATTTATACCTGTATAGAACATAGCCGTTGATAATGTTCCTGGTGTCGGATAAAAATCTTGAACTTGTTCTGGCTGATATTTTGTATCTCTTAAATATTCAGCTAATTCTATAGCTTCATTTAATCCACTACCTGGATGGCTTGACATTAGGTATGGAATTAAATATTGCTCTTTACCTAACTGCTTGTTAATCTTAAAGAACTTTTCTCTAAATCTATCATAAGTATCACCTGAAGGCTTACCCATATACTTTAAAGTATTAGCTGCAACATGTTCTGGAGCAACTTTTAATTGTCCACTAACATGATGTTCAACAAGCTCTCTAAAGAATGTATCATTTTTATCTGCCATTATGTAATCATATCTTAATCCTGAACGAACAAATGCCTTCTTTACTTTAGGAAGCTTCCTTATCTTTCTTAGTAGTCCTAAGAATTCACTATGATCAACTATTAAGTTCTTACATGGCTTTGGAGTTAAACATTGCTTACTCTTACACGCACCTATAGTAAGCTGAGTTTTACAAGCTGGTTTTCTAAAATTTGCAGTTGGGCCTCCAACATCATGTATATATCCCTTAAAATCCTTAAGATTAGTTATTTCAACAGCCTCATCTAATATAGATGATTCACTTCTACTTTGAACAGCTCTCCCTTGATGGAAAGTAATTGCACAAAATGAACAGTTACCAAAGCATCCTCTTGAGCTTACTATACTAAATTTAACTTCTTCTAAAGCTGCAATTCCACCAAATTCATCATATATAGGATGGCATTCTTTAGTATATGGAAGAGCATAAACCTTGTCTAACTCTTCTCTTGTAAGAGGCATTTCTGGAGTATTACAAACTACATATCTATCCCCATGCTTTTGTACAAGAACTTTTCCTCTTACAGGATCTTGCTCTTCATATTGTATTTTAAAAGCTTCAGCATATTTCATTTTATCTTTTGTAACTTCGTCTCTTGAAGGTAATAATTTATAATCACCATAAATTTCATCTAGTGAATCTATAGTATATGTAGTTCCATTTATATGCCTTATGTATTTCGCTTCAAATCCATCATTTAAAGCATTTGCAACTTCTACAATTTGCTTTTCACTCATTCCATATATTAAAAGGTCAGCACCACTATCTATAAGCATTGAATTCCTTACATTATTATCCCAATAATCATAGTGAGCTAATCTTCTTAAACTTGCTTCTAATCCACCTATAACAATATCTATATTTTTATAAGCTTCTTTTATTTTATTACAATAAACTATTGTCGCCCTATCTGGTCTTGCTCCCATTTTTCCACCAGGAGTATAAAGATCTTTCTCTCTTCTTCTCTTACTTACGGTATAATGGTTAACCATAGGATCCATATTTCCACCATTAACTAAGAAAGCAAGCCTTGGTCTTCCAAGCTTCATAAAATCATCTGTACTATGCCAATCTGGCTGTGGGATTATACCAACTTTATATCCTGCATCTTCTAATACTCTTGAAATAATTGCTGTTCCAAAACTATGATGATCTATATAGGCATCCCCTGTAACTATAATGAAATCACATTGTTCCCATCCACGTTCTTGCATATCTTCTTTACTGATTGGTAAAAATCTGTTATTTGACATTTAAACACCCACTTTTTAAAAATTGACAATTGATACTTGAAATCTTCGTATTAATCCCCTACATATCAATATTAACATTACGTCTAATGATTATAACATTTTAAAACAATTAAATCATTTATTTTTTTGCATTTTATCAAATTACATAATATTACTAGAGAATTAACATTTATATTTTTATATATAATTAAATAAACTAAAGAGAAGTGAGTAATTAAAACAATTATCCACTTCTCTTAAAACTTTATTAACATAAATTATCTTTATATATTTATCTAATAAATATAACCTTTTTTAGTTTCATTTAAATTTTCATACTATAAAATAAAGTCATCATTATTTTATAACTGAAACTTTATCTCCATGGCTATATCTTGAATCATGATTTATAGCTAAAAATAAAATTATTAAGGCTATAGCAGTAAATAATACTAATGATTGTATATATGGCATGAAATTATAACTACCCTTTTGCCAAAAATCTATGAACTCACCACATATATAAGTTGTTGGAAATAAATATGCTACTTTCATTAATGGAGCTGGAAAATCCTTTGCTTGAACTCCAAACATTCCACTTAGTATCATTATTGCAAAATAAAGTATCATAGTTATAGCATAGGTTGGACCAAACTTTTTAAAAAATAAAGATATTCCATGTGCCAATGCAAAGAACACCGTAGCAAGAAAATATAATGAAACTATTAAAATCAATGCTGAACTTAATGATGGAACTTGTATTTTTAATGCTAAAAAAGTTGCTATTGTATATATGGCTAATGCTATAGTCATAAAAATTAAATATGCCACTACTTTGGAAGCAACTAAGCTTTTTTCACTATATCCAAACAACCTAAAACGAAGAGGAATACTTTTTTCAAGCTCTTGTGAAAATGTTGCTGAATATCCTATAAATACAGTGGCTAAAGGAATCATTAAACTGTTACTTATAAAAATATTAGTCATTATAATTTCTCTAAATTCTTCTGGAGCTTTTCCACCAATTATATTTCCTAAAAAAATAGACATAAATATTGGAAAGATAACTCCAAATATTACTGCAAATATATTTCCTACTAAATTTCTAAATTCATATTTAACTAAATTATATCTAACTAATTTTGCTTTCAAGTTTTTCATCCTCCTCACTATAAACCTCATTTTTATTCTTTGCATTAATACTCATTATTTCTATATCTGAATTACTTCTTTTAAAGCTTATATCTTTTTCAATTAAAAGCTTTGATACTTCTAATTCTTCTTCTACACTTAAACAAGAAATTGCTATTAAATGCTTTGGTGATTTTATTTTTCTAAAATCTTTTGTAATCTCAATATTTTCTCTTGTATTAGCCAAAATTATTATTGATTTACCACAATACTTTTTAAACAATTCTTCTTTACTTCCGAAATCAATAACTCGTCCTTTTTCTAATATTAATATTTTATTGGTTAATTGTTCTAGTTCCTCATAATAATGAGATACTACACAAATTGTTGTTTTTTTATTTCTATACCATTCTTCAATTTTATTCATTAATTGCTGTCTTGTCTCAAAATCAAGGCCTGATGTAACTTCATCAAAGAAAACTAAAGGTGAATCTTGAATTAAAACTAATATTATAGTAAGCCTTTGCTTTTGTCCTCCAGAAAGTACGCTATACTTTTTATTTAAGCACTCATTAAAATTGAAGAAGTCAATTAAGTCCTGCAACTTTTTATTATTCTTAATTTTTGTATCTAAAATAGCTTCAATAATATGCTTAACTGGCATTGTATCTACATAATTATTACTTTGCATATGTGCAGACATTTCTTCTGGTTTTATACTTGTATGAATGGTTCCATTATAGTTTATAAGTCCTAATATAGATTTTACTAAAGTAGTTTTTCCAGCTCCATTTGAACCTATTATTCCTATTCTATCTCCTTCTTCAAATTTAATAGGAGATTTTATTAACAAAGCTACCTCTTTTCCATATTTAACTTCTAAATTATTTATAGTAAGCATTATCGCTCCCCCTTTTTCCTGACTTCTATACTATAAGTATATTATCTTGGTATGAATTTCCTATGAATTTAATATGCAAATGTTTTGTAGCTTTATTTTATATTTAAATAAAATTTACTATTGCTTCAACTCCACTATTTATATTATTAATCTCTATTTTATATCCTAATAAATTTGAGTAGTAATATGCTATATAAAGCCCTAAGCCACTTCCCCTACTTTCTGAATTACTTGATACAAAAGCATAAAATATATTAGGTAAAAGTTCTTCATCTATATGAGCTCCATAATTTATAATTTTAATATTATTTTCATTTAATATTATTTCTATAGCATTTTTTTCATTTGTATAATTTATAGCATTGGTAATTAAATTGTCTATAATCTTATAAATTAAATGATAATCTGTCTCTAAAGTAATGTTTTTAATATCCTTTTCTATACTTATAAATTTTGATTTCATTTGAATTTCATTCTGAATTAAAATCTCATCTACTAATTCTTTAATATTTATCATTTTCTTATTCATCTCTTTATTATTAAGATTCAATATCTCATCTATAATTTTTCTAATTGATTGAAGCTGAACCTTAACCTTTGGTAAGTGCTCTTTTGTATTTTTATATTTACCAACTTCATCTATCATACTTTCTACTAGTAATAATGCTGCTGCAACCGGTGTCTTTAGTTGATGTGACGAAGCTCTTAAAAATACATCCTGTCTTTTATTTTCATCAATTAATAATTTATTTTTTTCCTCTAAACTTTTAAAGCTTTCATTTAACTTACTATATAATTCATTTAACGTATTTCCTAAAATAGCTATCTCATCTTCACCCTTAATATCTATAGGATAAACATTCTCTATATTATTGTTCTTAATAAATTCAGCATGATTTGCTAGCTTCTTAATAGGTATTATAATCTTTCTAGAGAAATAATAAGTCGATACTAATATTATTAATAATGATACAGATATAATCATTGGTAAACTTTGAAATACTATAGCTCTAACTTCCTCTATCTTAGGTGTCATCACAGATAATATTGAAAGTACAATATCTCCACTGTTAAGACTTATAGCGGAATATGTTGTATAATAATTTATTCCGTCAAAGCTATTGAATTCATATATAATAGTATCTTCTGAAACAACATTCATTTTATATGATCCATCTTTAAATATATTGTTATTATTACTTTTAGTAAATTCAACTTCTATAGGAAACTCTTCATTAAAAACTTTTTTATTAAAGCTTTCCTTTATGACATCAAAAAATTTGAAATCATAACTTTCAAGTTCTTTAGCTTCATCAATATTATTTGAATAGTATCTGACTTTATCTATTAGTTTAACTAACTCATCATCTTTAATAGTAAGCTTTGCTGTACCAAAGCCATTAGATGCATATATATAATTTCCATCTTTAGGAATGTTAATACTCATTGTTCCAGATGGATTAGGAGAATACACATTATTATAATTTTTATCTTTAATGTAGCTTTCCTGAATTTTTTGCATAGATTTAAAATTGCTCTTTTTTATATGATCCACATATAATGAAGGCAACATAAGTACAAAATAAACTATTATTAATGTTATAATTATTCCCGAAAGTATAGCACTATAAGTAAATGTTTTTTTAGATAAATTCATCAAATACCTCCTTGTTAAACTGATACCCAATACCTATTACTGTTTTAATATAATTGTGTGGTAATTTTTTTCTTAAGTTCTTAACATGAGCATCTATTATTCTATCATTTGAAATATAATCCTCATTGAATATTTTCATTATTAATTGTTCTCTATTAAAGACTCTATTAGGCTCTTTCATTAAAGCTTGTAGCAACAAAAACTCACTTAATGTTAAATTTAAACTTTCATTATTATAGTAAGCTTGATAAGTATCCTCATCTATATAAAATCCATTTTTTTCTTTATCAGTAGTATTTTCTGTAAAACTTCTTCTTAAAACTGCTTCAATTCTCTTTAATAATAATAATGGAGAAAATGGTTTAATTACATAATCATCAGTCTTAAGATTAAAGGCTTTAAGTTGAGTTTGTTCATCTCCAAGTGCAGTTAGCATAATTGTTGCCATATTTTTTTTGCTTTTATTTATATATTCAAGCACTTCTAAACCAGTAACTTTGGGAACCATTATATCTAATATCGCTAAATTAAAATCTTCCTTCTTTAAAATTTCTAATGCTTCTTCTCCATTACATACACAGGTAACTTCATATCCTTGCATCTTCATATATTCAGTTGTAACTTCTAATATATTAGGTTCATCTTCTAAAAATAATATTCTAATCATATTTACCTCCAGTGTATCTAAATAAAATTATATACAATCATTATACAGTAAATGGAATAATTCTCATATAAAAATAACCTTTATATAGTTTATTATTGAAATTTTTTAACTTATAAGTTCTATTTTATTAATTCATTTCTTCTTAATTTAATTAACTAATAATTTTTGTTAATCTCCTAATACTATAAAGGTAATATTAAATAATATATATGATTTCAATTTTCCTATTTTACTTAAATAAGTATATCAACTATTTAATATACTACTATTTTTAATTATATAAATTATTAATTGAAACATATATATTTTAGGAGGCAAAAATATGAAAAATCATAATAAAAAAGTTCATTCTAAAGAAAACTACTTAAAAAACGGTAGTAAAACTCAAAATCAATTTGCTAATAATCATTATAATTTTACTGTTGAAGAACCAGCTCTTAATGAAAGTGGTGTTGATGCTAAGAAAAAAGGATTTTAATATAAAATCCCTAGATTAATACCTATTTATATTATGTTAAGTAAATTAAAATAAGTATTAACTCTAATTTGAGCTAATACTTATTTTAATGCTTGAATATTAAATTATCTTCTACTTCTATGATGCCTACTACTTGAAGAATGTCTTTTACTACTATTTGCATTAGAATTAACATTATTATTAGTACCGCCACCATTCATAGCATTAAAAAGCATAGCTAATGGATCCATTTGTGAATTCCCACTATTCCCCATATTATTAGCTCCGTTTCCACTATTACCCATATTGTTAGCACTATTATTTGAAGTGGAACTATTAGGACTACCTCCACCCATTAGCATACTCATTAATTGGTTCATATCTACGCTACCATTGCCTGAATTTCTTTGCTGAGCACCTGCTCCTGCTGAATTCATTCCACCCATTCCATTCATAAGCGCTGCTAAAGGATTATTATTATTTATATTATTTGGGTTATTGCTATTATTTCTGTTATTAATATTCCCTCTATTTTGATTTGGCATATTCATACCATTTCCACCCATTAACATTCCTAACAATTGATTCATCCCATTACCTTGTCCATTCATACCATTGCTTGAACCATTCATTCCTCCCATTCCATTCATTAACATGGATAATGGGTTATTGCCTCCATTCATTTGGTTTTGGCCTCCCATAGGTCCGCCCATTATAGATCCTAATAGCATATTCATAAGTGGGTTTCCTCCGCCTAAGCCACCTAGTGGATTTCCTCCACCCATATTAGGCATTCCGCCTCCCATAAGCCCTTTAAAAAGCATGTCCATCATTTGCATATGGTTTTCTCCTATTAAATTATTGTTAATATATAAGTATTTATACTAAGCTGATTTTGATACATATAATAAAAATTTTTATACTAATCTCATAAATTAATTATTGTTTGATGTAATAAAAAAAATTAAAGGATATATAATTTAATCTCTAAATCATACATCCTTTTAATTTATATCTTCTTTCTATCACTCTTTTTCTTAAGAAGAGCACTTGTATCTAATGTTTCTTTATTTGGAGCTTCTTTCACTACCTTTTTCTTCGATTCTTTACTTTCTTTTTCTTTAATTATTTTGCCTTTATTTCCGTTTTCTTTAGTTAGATTTTGCCCCTCAAATTCAATACTAGTTTTAATATTAATCTTATTTTTTGCTTTACTATTTTCTGACATACTATTTTTCTTTGTGACTTTCTTTTCTTCCTTTATATTAATTTCATTATTTTTTACAGAGTTATTATTATTTTTAGCTATTTTTTCTTTTTTAACTTTATCTTTTCTTTTCTTAAAGAATCTAACTAAGTCTATATTTAACCTTCTGTAAGCTATATCAATCATAAATAGTAAAATGCTCATTATTATTAATGGAGTTGTTAAATTTATCTTTTTATATTCCCTTTGAAGCTTTCCTTCAAAAACTTCTTCTGGCTTATTTATAAAGCTTCCCTTTGTTTCCTTAACTACTACATCTAACTTTTCTCCATTAGTATTAAACTTATACTCATCTGAATATTGAAGTGCAAATGCTCCTTTATAGTTATTTTTTATTTCTTCACTTTCTTCTTCTCTTATATTAAAATTATAGAATCCTAATGAATTTAAAGGTATCCTTGCTTCAAATTTTCCTGGTTCAACTTGACTTAATTCGAATTCCCCTTCTTCTCCATTTTCCCCATTGTATATCCCTTTAACCTTAGCATCCTTAGATATCTTATCATTATAAAACTCTACTTTTGCTTCATTTCCTTCTTGGCTAATATTAAGTTTTCCCTCTTCTCCGTATTTCGGAATAGTGAAGTAAACCATGTTTTTTATAAGTTGTGGTCCATGCTCCCATGTCAAATAATTTTTACTCCACTGCCCACTAACATCTGATGTAAAACTTACTGTTCTTCCTATTCCATATTGCATCGCTGCAAGTATTGGCTCATCATGATTAGAACTTAATATTTCAACTGCATTTTCTTTTATAGAGGTTCCTATATATCCAAGTAAACTTGGAATTCCATCTGATGTTTTTACTCCTGCTAATATTTCATGGTTACTTAATATCTTAGGAGTAAATTCTTCGTTTATTATATATGTCCCTGCTGATAAAAGAACTTCCTTTGCAAATATTCTAGGAATATCAGTATATATATCTGTATAATAACTTCTTCCTTTTCCTATTGAAGCTAATTGATTTAATAAATCTGCATTAGCTCCTTCCCCAACTGCTACTGTTGAAAGAGTAATATTATTATCATTAAAGTTCTTAAGAAGACTAGCGTAATTATCAAACCCATATCCATCTTGACCATCTGTTAATAATATTGTGTGCTTTATTTTTGCACTACTTTGCATTTGCATATTATAACCTTGTTCAAGTGCAGGATAAATTGATGTTCCTCCTCTTATTTGAATCCCTGATATAAGTTCCTTTATAGCTTCTTTATCTCCAACTTTTTGTAGAGGTACAACCTCATCATAAGTATCATCAAAAGCTATTACTGATATCTCATCTACTTCTCTTAAATTTTCTAATGCCTTCATTGCAGCTTCCTTAGCTAAAGTTAATTTACTAACTCCACCACCTTCAGCACTCATACTACCAGATTTATCTATTATTAAGTTAATACTTATTGAAGGAACTTCATTTTTCCCCCTCTTATCCATATAAACAGGCAATACTTTTTCAAGTGAAGTATCTTTATACCCTCCGAGAGCATAGGAATCTTCACCACCAAAGGTAATTAATCCTCCGCCATAATCTTTTACGTAAGCTTCTATATTGTCCATAAACCCATTATTTAAATCATCTCTATGAGCATCATTTAAAATTACTGATTTATATTCTAATAACTCATTTAGTGTTCTTGGTGCTGAACTTGGGACTATTTTCTTAATATTAGCACCTGAATTTGATAATATTTCTTCTAAAGCTTTCGAGTCACCTTTAACTCCATTAATAAGAAGAATATTAGGCTTATCCATCACGTTTGTAAAAGTACTAAATTCATTATTAACTTTGTTTGTATCTCCTTCTGCTTCTACTAATACCCTATACCCCTTAAAGCCTCCTGAACTTTGCTTATCTTTAAACACAAAAGAGTTTTTTCCTTTTTGTATTTGTACTTGTTGTTCTCCTACTTTATTTCTACCTGAAAATAATGTGAGCTTAGCCTTTGTTGCATAATTTGATTTTATATCAATAGAAACTGAAAATTCCTCTCCTACTGATATATTATCTGGTACCTTTACATTATCAACATAAATTTCATCACCTTTTTCTCCGGTGATTTTATAAACTTTGAAATCTATTTTTTGTTCATTAATTAATGGTATAGATTTTAATATATCACCTTGATTCTCTTCACCATCAGTTAATAAGACTATTCTTTTAGATCCACCTCTTTCAAATAAAGCTAAAGCACTTTCTACTGCTTCTTGGATATTTGTTGCTGTCCTTATTGGTTTATCATCTATAGATTTATATTCTTTTTTCTTATTTAATACTTTATCAACTTTTGAGTTATCACCAAATAAAACTACTCCTGCTTTATTTCCTTTTGGCATTGACTCTATAGCTGTAGATATAAAATCCTTCCCTGATTCTTCAAAATCACTTGCACTTTCTGATACATCTAGTAAGAATACCGTTGATATATTTCTTCCCTTTAAATTTATAGTTATATTTCCAAATGCTAATATTAAAAGTGTAAAAATTAATATTCTACTTATAAATATTGCAACTTCATTTTTACTCCATGGTTTATATTTTTTAAAGCTATAATACATAAAGGCAAAAATAATTGGAATCAATATTAAAAAGTACAAATTTCCTATTTCTATCTTCATCTCTTCTTTGCCTCCTAATTTCCTCTCTTATACATAATCCACTCAAAAGCTACTACTGAAATAGCTAATATTATAAGTAATGGAGCAAGATTTAAACCTCTTTTTAAATCAGCTTTTGCATTACTTATATTTTCACTTTCACCAATATTATTTATATTAGTGTTACTTTCCTTTTCTGATGGAAAGTTAACTGAAAATAGTTCCTTTTCTTCTAAAACATTTAGCTTATAAACCCCAAGTTCACTCTCTTCTTTTATCTCATCTCCTGATTTTATTTCTAATGTATTTCCACTTGGATATGTTAAAGTAATCTTGTTATCTAATGATACTCCTTTAGCTATTATCTTTTCTCCAGCTTTAAAATTACTTTTATATACCATTCCACTTGATATTAAATTTTCTCCAAGTTCATACATCAATATAGGAAATTCTTTTTTAAGTGCAAAGTCGCTATTATGAAGATCAAAGGATAAAGCAGCTATTTTTCTTCCATCAACTTCTCCCTTAAAACCTATATAACTATCATCTATATTTAAGAAGCCTCTTCCGTAATAAGGAATTTCTATTGCATTATACTTAGCTGCAGTAAATGTTGTATCCTCTAAGTACTTTGAAAGCTCTCCTATAACAGCTTTAGCCTCTCCCCCTTCACCACCTGAAACAACATTAAAGAATTCATTAGACGTTGGATTAATAAATAATATACTTCCTTTAGATGGTATTATATCAGGAGTAACATTATCAAATACATATAAATCATACGCATCTGCACTTGTTAAATTTGATGCATCATTAGTCTTATATACTTCTGTGTTTTCAATACTTCCAAAGGCTCTTTCTAAAAATACATTTTGTTCTGTAACTATAAGAACCTTATTTACTTTTTTCTTTCCCACAACATGATTATAAGTGTTATCTCCAGAAATCATATCTTTTCTAGATAACTCTCCTTTTAAGACTTCGCCCTTTACGTTAGGGAAATCAAAAGTTAATGTTTTATTTTCTCCCTCTTGTAATTGTAAGCTTTCAACAGCAGCAAGATCTTCTCCATCATAAAGAGAAAAATCACCTTCATAAACTCCTGTTCCTCTATTTGTTATAGTTGCTATAACTCTTACCTTATCTTCTAGGAATTTATGAGATACATTGTCTACAGATGCATTTATTCCTGAATTAGCTAATGATACAACCTTACCATTTATATCACCTAATGAGAGTTCTTTATCTGTAAAAGCTATAACTTCATATTCTTCTTCAATACCTTGACCTATAGCTTTTATAAAAGATAAAGTATCATTTATATCTCCAGTGTTATAACTTTGAGGTATTGAATCAATTATTTCATTAGAAACTTCTTTATTAAAATCTCCATTTTGAAGTAGGTTACTACTTCCATCAAAGCTTATTATGAAAGTATTAGTATCATCTTTTGTTGACTGTAAAAGCTCTTTAGCTAAAGCCTTACTCTCATCTAACCTAGTATCATCGCCATATTCAGCACTCATACTTGCAGTATTATCTAATACTAAAATAATATTTTTATAACTCTTACCTCCAAAGTTTAAAAAAGGTCTCATTAAACTAAAAATAAGTAAAAGTAATATTATTATTTGTAAAAGTAACATAATATTTTTTCTTAGCTTTTCCCATGGAGTGTTTGCTCTAGTATTTTTATAAACTTCATTCCACAAAAGTGTTGAAGATATAACCTCTTCTTTATACTTTCTTTTTAATATATAAAGTATTATTAAAAGAGGAATTGTTATTAATAAGAATAAGGGCCATAAATTTGTAAATCCCATAACTTCCTCCCCCTAATACAATACTCTTTTCTTACTAAACTCACCCAATATTATCTCCTCTATTTCCATAGATGAATTTACACTTATGAATTTACCACCATATTTTTTTGTAATATCCTCAATAGATTTTTTATAAGCTTTCAAAGTGTTTTTATATTCTTTCACTAAACTTGGAGTTAAGCTCATTTTCACATTTTCTCCCGTTTCTGAATCTATAAAGGTAATTTCATTATTAAACTCTGGATTAATTTCTTCATTTGATAGTATTTGAACTAATATTATATCTTGCTTTTTAAATGCTAAATACTTAAGAGCCTCTTCTAAATCTTTTAATCCTTCATTATTTAAAAAGTCAGATACAACTACTGATACACCTCTTGGAGTTAATGGCCTTTTCTTTATACTACTTGTAAGATCTGTTTTACCATCAAATTCAATATTTTCTAGATCTCTTAATATTCTTTGAAAGGCTTTGTTTCCAGCTGCTGGTTTTATACTTTGTATATCACCACTATCCATAGTGCTTATATTTACTCTATCTAGATTATTTAAGGCAATATAACTTAAAGCAGCAACTACTTTCAATGCAATATCTTTTTTGTTTTCATTTCCATAATCCATTGACTTACTTTTATCAACAAAGAAATTAAAAACTCCTTCTCTTTCTTCCATGAAAACTTTTATAAAAAACTTATCAAATCTACCATATGCATTCCAATCTATTCGTCTAAAATCATCACCTGGAGCATATTCCCTATAATCAGAAAACTCTACAGAAACTCCTTTTGCCTTTGACTTTCTTCCCCCTTGTGTACCTGAGGAAAGTTTAAAATTTATATGCATATTTATTTTATTTAGCTTTTTAAAAAAGTCTTTATTAAATACCCTTTCGCTCATTCTCTACACAACCTTTAAGTCTTCTAGTATCTTGTCTATAATACTTTCTTCTGTTAAACCTTCAGTTATAGCATCAAAATTTAGTATTATTCTATGTCTTAAAACAGGATAAGCTAATGCTTTTATATCCTCAAAGGATACATTTAGTCTACCTTCCATAACAGCTCTTACTTTTGCACCACTTATAATTCCTTGAGCAGCTCTTGGACTAGCTCCTGCTTCTACATATCTTTTAACTAACTCTGATCCTTCTGGGATTTCAGGATGAGTTGCTAATATAAGCTTTAATGCAAATTCTTTAACTGCTTCTGCAAGTTTTATTTCTCTAATTATCTCTCTTATCTTTAATATTTCATCACCTTCAAGAACAGCATCAAATTCAACTTTGTTATTAGTTAATGTTAAATCCATAATTTCTTTAAGCTCTTGAAGATTTGGAAAATCTACATTAAGCTTAAATAAAAATCTATCTAATTGTGCTTCTGGTAATGGATATGTTCCTTCTTGCTCTATTGGGTTTTGAGTTGCAAGCACCATAAATGGCTTTGCCATTTCGTAAGTTGTCTTACCAACTGTTACTGTTTTTTCTCCCATGGCTTCAAGTAATGCAGATTGAGTTTTAGGAGTTGCTCTATTTATTTCATCAGCTAATAGTAAATTTGTGAACACTGGTCCCTTTTCAAATTTAAATAAAGTTCTATCATTTTCTTTAACTACTATATTTGTTCCAACTACATCTGCTGGCATTAAATCTGGTGTAAACTGTATTCTAGAAAAACTTAAGTTTAAGACCTTTCCTATTGTTTTTACTAATTGAGTTTTTCCCATTCCAGGCATACCTTCTAAAAGCACATTACCATCTGCAAAAATAGCAATTAAAACACTTCTTATTATTTCTTTTTGTCCAATTATTCCTTTAGAAATTTCTTCTTCACATCTTCTTATTTTTTCTGAAACTTCTATCATTTCTTTTTCACTTATTTCCATCTTTCTCACCTCTTAGTTTAATCCTTCAAAATAATCTTTTATAAGATCCTTTAAGCTCTCTGGAAGATTACTATTATTAGCCCCATCTAATGCACTGTTAGTATAATCTCCTATTACCTTATCGTAATTAATTTTATTTCCATCTAAATTTAATCCATTTTGAGTATCTATTGTTTGAGAGTTTCCGTCTTGATTTTTATTTCCAGTTAAATTCTCGTCATTTCCAACTTCTCTTCCTGGAATATATATTTGCTCTCCTTTTTTATTGTCTAAATCATTTTCGGTACCTTCATTACTTCCAGTATTCCATCCGCCACCTTGACCATTTCCATTTCCATTCCCGTTTCCACTTCCACTTCCGTTTCCGCTTCCATCTCCATTTCCTTCGCCTTGGCCTTCACCTTGACCTTCTCCCTGACCTTGACCCTCACCCTTTTTATCTCCTGACTTATTTCCACTACTATTATTTTGTGAATTTTGAATAGCATCCTTTAGGCTTTCTGCATCAAGTTTTCCATCTAAAACTGAATTTGAAGCTTCACTTAAGGCTTCTGCAAGGTTTTCATCATCTACACTATTAGCTGCATTTGCAAGAGCTTTTGATAAATTATTTAATTCACTACTGCTCATATTTCCCAGGGATTTTTTTAGCTTTCCTAAAGCCTTCTCTAGAGCTTCCTTATCCTTAGACAATACTGCATCTGAAAGCTCTTTTCCCTCTTTCTTTTTCATAAGCTCATTGACTAATTTATTTAAGTCCTTCTTTGCGCCTTCTTCTTTATCTTTATTAAACTTATCTAATAAATTCTTCTGGGTCTTTTCTATGGCAGCTTTACTTTTATCACTCTTAGCTTCATTCTTTTTATCCTCTAACTTTTTTTCCATTCTTTCTAGAGTTTTATTTATATCAAGCTTTTTCTCACTTTCTTTTAATTCCTTTTTTGCATCTTCTAATATCTTTTTTATAGCTTCTTTTTCTTCTTCAGTTAACTCTTCTGATTTCTCAACTAACTTCTTTTCTTCTTCAACTTTTTTAATAAATTCTTGTTGATATTTATTAAATTCTCTAATTGAATTCGCTTCCCTTTTTGCCGTAGTGTCTATATAAGAAGTTATTAAACACGTTAGAACCAGTCCTAAAACTAAAAGTACTTGCTTCTTATCTACTTTTATCTTTAAATTATCTTTTATATTAAAATTTTTGATAAAGGAAACAGTATCCTTCTTTTGAGCAATTGAAATATTATCTTCTTCATTTATTAATTCTAAAGAAGTAGTAACTCTTTCTTTTAATCCTTTTGAATCAACTATTAAAGCAACCCTCTTTTTATCAGGTGATTTTATAAATCCATATATTATTAATGAAATTAAACCTATAGATAGAACACTAAATGAAACTTCCTCAACATATGGAAATGTTATAAATAAAGATATTAATAGTAAACATAAGATTAAGCATAGTAGGTATTTTGAACCTACTATGCTTAAATTTATTATAAAGTTAGCTCTAATTCTTTTTGATGCCTTTTTTATAAAGGTTAATATTTCATTATTTAAAGAATTCATAGCTCTACTCCTTTACTTTCCTCTTTGCCTTACTCTTTACCTTTTTATTTCTCTTTCTATTTAGTGGATTTAATCTTACTGATGCTAAATATAGCAATATAATACTAAGCACTCCTTGAATGCCTATTGATATATATTCAGCATACTTTGAAATCCCTAGTTCTTGAATCATATAAAGGAATCTTCCCCCAAATCCTACTTGATTTGATAACATATTTATAAATCCAATTGCTGGACTTAAATATGCTATAGGTGATATTGTCGGTCTTGTAGACATTGGGCCTCCATTTAATCTCATCATAGTAATAATCCAAATTATATATGCTATTACTACAGTGCCAACAAATAAGAATAATACTATTGCATAAGTTAAAGCTGTTGCAACTTTTGATGTCTTAACATATGTTGAAACAAATACTCCTATTGATCCAACAAATATTGTGTTAATTATAAATGACAATATAAGCACTAATATATTACTTATTCTTACTCCACCAATTAAAGCACAAACTGCATATAATGGTATTGTACATACTATTAACATTATTACCTTAAGGGATGATGCTAATAACTTACCAATTATTATTTGAAATGGACTTAATCTAGTGGAAAGTAATATATCTAAAGTTTGCTTTTCTTTTTCTGAACATATTGAAGTTGATGTTAATGATGGCACTATAAACATTAAAAGTACAGCTTGAGCTACTGCCATACCTATATAAAGCATTACGGAACCTTGCATATTCAATCCACTTGCATAAATCTCATTACTATAGGAATTGTAAAACAATAGTGTTCCTACTGATAATATAGCTATATAAATAAACAACATAATTGTAAATCTAGGTGTTCTTACAGTTAATTTACTTTCATTTCTTAAAACTGGATTTACTCTCATTTTATCTCCCCCTTCTAATTATTTTCCTCTGTTATTTGTATAAATACATCTTCTAAATTGCCCACTGCTTTAGCAAAACCTATAACTGATACCTCTTGTGTAACTAAAGCTTTTAATATTTCCTTAGCTTCTTTATCCCCTCCAGCTACACTTGCTGTAATTTTGTTTCCATCTAAAGAAATCTCTTTAACCTCTGGTATCTGCTTTAGAACTTGTATCGCTTTTTCAGGGTCCTCCATAACAGTTATATTAATAGGGGCTGTACCTGATGCCCTAATCATAACTTCTTCAACAGTTCCTTCACATACTATAGATCCATTTTTAATTATTCCTATTCTAGTACATATTTCTCCAAGTTCAGATAGTATATGAGAAGAAACTATTACAGTCTTCCCCATTTCTTTAAGATTTTTTAATATACCCTTCATTTCAAATCTTGCTCTTGGATCCATACCTGAAGCAGGTTCATCTAATATTAATAATTCTGGATTATGAACTAAGCATCTAGCTAAACATAATCTTTGTTTCATTCCTCTTGATAGGCCATCTACATTTGCATCCCATTTATCTTGCAGGTTAACAAGTTCTAGTAAATCCATTGATAACTTTCTAGCTTCTTCACCAACAATTCCGTATATAGAAGCATAAAATTCTAGGTACTCTATAGCTCTTAAATTATCATAAACACCAAAGAAGTCTGGCATATATCCTATTTTATCCTTTAATGCTTTATTATTTTTTATTGCATCTATTCCATCTACATAAACTTCACCACTATCTGGGGAAAGTAATCCAGAAACTATTTTCATTGTAGTACTTTTTCCTGCTCCGTTTGGACCAATAAATCCAAATATCTCACCTTTTTCTATTTCTAAGTTTAATCCATTTAATGCCTTAAACTTACCATAGGATTTTTCAAGGTTCTTTATAACTAACATTATTTTTCCCTCCCCTTAATAGCAATTCTTGGGACTGTTGATTGCCCTTTCGTATCATTAACAATTAATTTTATTTTTACTGTATTATTTTCAATATAGTTTCCTATATCCTCTATCTTTTCAAAGCCTTGAGCCATTGATATTTTTTCATAACTATTTGTCTTATAGTTATATATAAACTTTTCTCCATTATCTCCACCATTATAACCCAATCTGTCAACCCCTGGCTTTACTACAACTTCTGTAACAGAAATATTGTCATCAATTTTATAGTCAAATACTATTTCCCCTTGTCCATATATAAAGCCACTGTATTCGTCGAAATGGACATTTGCAGATGAGTTAGCAGTATCAACTTTATATGCGAAGAATCCATCAGGAAAGTTTAAGGTGCCATCTTCACTCTTAAAATCAATATTTACTTCTTGTAGTATTGCTGTTGTATCAAATTTTGATATAGATTTTTTGCCAAAATCCATCCCATACTCTATAGGTAAATCAGTAATAGCAATAAGCTTTATTTCTTTATTTATATTTACCTCTTCAAAAATCGTTGCTAATAAACTTGATATTCTTAAAATATTTTTATATTCCTCTGCTTTTATCTTTTCTTTATTATTCCATCTTGCATCATAGTACTTTTGCCTCAAAGTATCTGAATAAGCTTGAAGTCCAGCTCCTCCAGCTGCAGTTGATCCTTCTATACTCTTTTCTTCTCCTTTAGATAGTCCTCCAAAGTCCCATACATTTTGTCCTGCAACTAAAATTAACTTACTTATATTTGTATCTAAATTATTTTTTATAGTTCCATTTAAATTTCCATCAGATAAATTAAAGTTTGAATCAATCTTAGGCACAACTTGTTCTTTGCCTACAACCTCGAATGTTTTAATATCTAGTGCATCATTATCTGCAAATGTAAAGTAAGAATTATTTCCTTTATAAGTTGTTTTTACCCTTAATCTATCCTTTATTTCTTCTTCTGGATCACCATAATAATGCATATCCTCTGTTAAATAACTCATTGTTAAATCTTCTGGCTTTTCTATAATTACATCTTCTTTATACTTTGTTCCTATTCCTATATATCCTTTTGCTACTCCCTTACCATTTTCATCTACTGAAACTATATTATTTTGGTTTAAAATTACATCATTCACTCTTGTTGATGAACCTATAAAATAAATAACTAATGCAAATATAATTGAAATTGCTGGAACAGCTATCCAAGTTAAATCTCTTTTATTTAACTTCTTTAAAACTATATAAAGTACAACTCCTATAATTAAAGCATATAAACTAAATACTACAATTAATGTCTTTGTTCCTACTATTTCATTTATTGGAATACTCTTTACAAGCTCTGTAGCTCTATAATATCCCTGTCCCATATATTTACCATTCATATTCTTATCAAAAATCCCATTTGCTGCATCTGTAAGCATTACACTTAAGAATTTACTTGCATCCTTTGACGATATTAATGGTTCTAATCCTAAATCAAAAGTTGTTATTAATATTTCACCTTTACCTTTTTCAATAGAATAAACTAATGGTTTTTCTGATGTCCCATTTTTAATTTTTGCACCTTTAATTTCTAAATTAGAAGTTATAAGCTTTAAGTTATCTTCAACTAAAGTTACATTTTCTTCTTTAACTCCATTAGATTTTATTTGTAAGAAATCTTTATCTATTCCACTTATAGTTTTAGCTTCATTTGCGCCAGAACCTAATATTAAAGTTCCGCCTTTGCTAATCCATGAATTTAATGCAGCATACTGCTCCTTCTTTAAATTAGACATATTATAGTTATTTATTATAATTACATCTAATCCATCTATGTTTAAACTATTTTCTCCTATTATATTTTCATCTAAAGTTACATTTTCAATTAATCCATCAAAGCCCTTATTAGTGTTAAATTTTACACTTCCTATATATCCAAGTGAAGTAGCATCATCTGTTAAAATCCCTGTAAAAATATTTGTTTCTGTTACTCTTCCACTTGAAACCAATGCCTTTTTTTGAGTTAAAACTTTTCCATTTTCAACAACATTAACTGTCATCTTGCTTGAATTTTCTAATACTTTTACAGGTATTACAACTTTACTTATCTCACCTTTAGTTAATGAAACTTCCTTACTATAAGCATCATAAGTTCCCATATTTGAACTAGCCACTCTTATTTCTATCTCACCTGTAAAATCCTTTTCTAAGCTATTAACTTCTACAGTTACAGGTATATACTTCATAGCTCTATACTTGCCTTGAATTCCATAACTAACTTTTATTTCATAATTTTCAGCTTCACTTGTTTTAGCTTTTACTGTTACAGTCGAAAAAAATAAACTAGTTATTATTAAAGCTACAAAAGTAGTTAGCATACCCTTTCTAAAAAACGACTTCATTATTATTCCCCCTAGATTACATAATTTTTATCATATGCAATAATTATATCCTAATTAGTATAAAATTCCCTTATTAAATTCTTAAAAATTTCTTATTTTTAACAAATTTAGTAAAGATTATTTTGTTATATATTAATTTTTTGTATTTCCGTAGTAATATCTTAATATTATATATCTAAAATCATAATATAATATTTTAATTATATCGCTGATAAAACTCCATAATTAAATGCATAGATATAAGATATTCTTATCGAATGAACAACTGCATTTGCTTTGCATAATATATTATATAAGTTCTTATTTCAAAAGATAATATATAAGGAGAGTCTATATGAAAGAAATGAATAATATCAGTAAACAAATTGCAGTAACAATAAACAATGAATTAGAAAAAACAGACCAATTAGAAGCTACAGTTCAAGGTAGTCCTTCGTGCGCAAATACTGCAACCACTTGTGCTACGGTTACTGATGCTAGCCGTGATATACCATTTTGTTGTTCTGTACCTTTACCTGGAAATTTTCTTCCTACTCTTGGAGCCCCTAAAGTTCTACTAGATCCAAGATGCTTAAAAGCTATAATTGAACCATGTTGTTGTAATGGAGTTCACAAGTGGGATATAAGAATAATTGGGTGCATTCCATTTATTATAAACGTAAACATTGATAATACTGGAGTTTGTCCTCGTCCTAGTGATTCTACGATAGCTACATGTTGTTCTAATAGTGTATGTGTAGATAGAGTTATTTGTAATAAATGTAGTTATAAGGATGCAGTAATTTCTCATTCTAAAATTGTTTTCAATTGCGATACCGTTTTCGTGTCATCACTTTCTCAATCATTTAATACAGGAGATTGCTTTACACAAGTAACAGGTACTTTTAGACTTCCAACTTGCCCATAGTAGCTATTTAAAACCTAATGTAATCTTTTATGATTTATATTACAGAGTAAAAATATAATTAGTAGTCCCATAGGAAGAAGTTATACATTATTCCTACGAGGCTACCTTTTATATTTTTCTTTTAAGATGTGCTACAGTTATAAAGTTAAATAATAAATTCATATTCTATATAAATATAACTAATTTGAGAGGTAAAATAATGTAATTAGAAAAGAAAATGTATACTCTAAAACAATCTAATGGCTCTATTTGGAACCTTATATACGATAAAAGATTAGGAATTACATATAAAATATATAAAGAAAATAATGGTCAAATTATCATATATTGACTCATCAATCTACTTGAAAATATTCTTATCGAACGAACAACTGGATTTGCTTTGCATAATATATTATATAAGTTCTTATTTCGAAAGATAATATATGAGGAGAATCTATATGAAAGAAATGAATAATATCAGTCAACAAATTGCAGTAACAATAAACAATGAATTAGAGGAAATAGAAGAATTAGAAGCTGCAGTTCAATGTGGTCCTTCGTGCGCAAATACTGCAACCACTTGTGCTACGGTTACTGATGCTAGCCGTGATATACCATTTTGTTGTTCTGTGCCTATACCTGGAAATTTTCTTCCTGTTCTTTCTCAACGGCCTAAAGTTCTACTAGATCCAAGATGCTTAAAAGCTATAATTGAACCATGTTGTTGTAATGGAGTCCCAAAGTGGGATATAAGAATAGTTGGATGCATTCCATTTATTGTAAATATAGATATTGATAATACTGGAGTTTGCCCTGATCCTAGTGATTCTACGATAGCTACATGTTGTTCTAATAGTGTATGTGTAGATAGAGTTATTTGTAATAAATGTACCTATGAGGGTGCAGTAATTTCTCAGTCTAAAATTGTTTTCGATTGCGCTAGCGTTTTTGTGTCAAACCTTGCTCTATCATTTAATACAGGAGATTGCTTTGTAAAAATAACAGGTACTTTTAAACTTCCAGCTTGCCCATAGCAGCTATTTAAAACTCAATGCAATATTTTATGATTTATATTACAGAGTACAAATATAATTAGTAGTCCCATAGAAAGAAGTTATACATTCTTCCTATGGGACTACCTTTTATATTTTTCTTTTAACAGGTTGTTTCTATATTTATTTTCTTCTCTTCTTTCTTAGTAACACCCCAGCTCCAATTGATCCAATTCCTAACATTGTTAAGATTCCTGTTCCAACAGCAGATCCTGTCTTAGGTAGTTTTCCTGTCTTTCCTGAATCATTATTTGTATCACCAGGTGTTTCTGTTTTCTCTGGTACTTCTGGTTTAGTTTCTGGTTTTTCTGGTACTTCTGGCTTAGTTTCTGGCACTTCTTTTTTCGGAATAGCTAATCCTTCTTGTGACGTTGTTGAGTTACCAGCTAATGTATTTTGATACATTAGGTAATATGCTGATGCTGACCAACTAAAGTTCTTAGTGTGTAATCCTTCTCCTGTTAATGGGTTATAGTTCTCTCTAATAGGTCCATCTCCCATTAATCCTTCTGCATTATCAAACATCTTTTTAGACATTCTTACAGCATCATCATAGTATCCATAATTTTGTAGTGCTTCAACTCCATATAAAGCTTGGTCTAACCAAACTGGTCCTCTCCAATACTTACTTGCATTAAAGCTTGGATTATCTTGTGATGCAGTTCCAAAAGGTACAAATGTATTAAATTTCCCTTCATCAAGCATATTATCTACAACTTTATCTGCCTCTTCTTGTTTTGCCATCTTAGCCCATAATGGTATCCATCCTTCTGGTCCTTTTCCTCTATTAACTAATATTTTCTTTTCTGAACCATCATTATTTATTTGTAAATCATAGAAGAATCCTGTTTCTTCATCAAACATGTTTTCACTTACATATTTTCTTACGTTGTTAGCTTCCTCTTCATATTTTTTAGCATCTCCTGTATTTCCTAATACCTCAGCCATTGATTTTAGGAATCCTTTTTCAGCATAAAGATATGAATTTAAGTCTACCGACTCTTGGTTTATTGAGTATCCTAATAGAGTTCCATTTTTATCTTTATTCTCAAACACATCTATGCCAGTATCTCCTTCTCCATATCCTTGAACATCAAATCTCGGAGCATTATCCATTCCACTTTCCCATGCTGCTGCTGCTATTATTTCATCCTTACTATTATTGTCCTGATGCACCATTCCACCATATTCAGCTATACCATTTTGATCATGATCTCTATTTGTGTACCACCAGTTATGGTAAGCAACTAATTTTGGATACATCTCTTGTAAGAATGCTGTATCTCCTGTAGCCTTATATACATTCCATACTGACCATGCTGCTAGTGCTGGCTTTGAATTTCTTTCATTCCAGTTTCCGCCATCATCTCCTCTAGCACCATCTTTATTATAGAAAATACAATCTACAATAGCTCCAGAATCTTGTGGTCTTATAGCATCGTCTTCTGTTACTTGATAATCAAATAAAGCTCTTATATTGTTTTTAGCTAACTCCCCATCAAATCTAGCTGTTGCAACAGCTTGCTTCCATGAATCCCATGCCCACATTCCAATAAACCACTTGTATGACATTGAAGGAACTACTCCATCATGTAATAATGCTCCAGCCGAACTTCTCCAGTTAGTTGTTAATGTTTCAATAGACTTTACAGCTGCATTTTTATAGCTTTTGTCTGCAGTCTTTTCAGCATTAGCAAATGTCTTATCTAGATATCCTTGCCAACGAGTGTTATTAGCCACAAAATGATTCTTAGGATTTAATATTAAATCATTAACTTTTTCTTTTTCAGCACTTAACTCTTCTTTTGTAAATGTATAACTTTGTGTTGAGTAAGTTTCAAACTTTTCCCCAGCTCCTATTTTTACATCATCCTTAAGCTTAGTTGTATAAGAATTTCCATTTAAAGCTGTTTCAACATTTCCTTTATAGTTTACAACAAACTTAGTTTCTTCTGTTGAGAAGAATCTCCAAGTCTCTCTTATATCTGAAAAATTAACTTGAACACCATTTTTAGTAGCTTCTAAAGTTTGACCTAAGTCGTAAACTTTTCCACCTTCTTTTTCTTTAAATTGATTAAATATATTTCCTGTCCATTCTAATTTAAGATTTAATTCATTGTTTGTCTTATTTTCTATTTTAGTTTCTATTAATGAACTTCTATTAGTCGCAAATATTAATTCTAATGTTAATTTAAAATCCTGTAAATCATATACTTGTACTAATTTTCCTGGATAATAATCAAATTTTACTTCTGCTTTACTTAAATCATAACTCTGACCATTGTCTACATTTATAACATTAATCTTACTTATAGTATCTCCTAAGTTAACTGGATACTCTTCTGCTATAATTACAGGGCCAGCGAATCCTCCATAAAGATTTGTAGCACCTTTTTCTGGTAAATAGTATCCATGCCATGCCCCCATATCTGAGAAGTTATTATACTTATTAGTAGAATAATCTCCATATAATAAATTAGTTGGGTTAGCAGATACATTTAGCACATTACTAAATTCTAATACCTCCGATCTTTTATCAACAGCAAGAACGTTTACAGATGATAAATTTAAAACCAAAGTAGCAGCTAATATTGTTGCTCCTATTGATTTTTTATTAAGTCTAAAAGCCATATTCCTCTCTCCTTTAATAATATTTTTTTCTTAGCGACTACAATATTCTAAAAAAGGCAACGCCTAAACAAGGAAAACCAAAAATTATTCCTTGTTTAGGTATTGCCTTCTTCAGTAACAACCCTAATTCTTGTAATCGTTTATAATTATATGTTATATTCTGTTGTAAATTTTGTCAACATATTTTAGTAAAAATTTACCACTATATTCACTATAATTTTTTGTAAACTCTAACTATATCCATAATATGTTTTACATTATAAATGCAGGAATCAATTCTTATATTAGGTACATTTTTTTTCAAAATACATACTATATCTTATAAAGAATTATTTAAACTAAATATTTATAAAAGGAGAATCTATATGAAAAATATCCAAGATATAATGAATGAAATGAATACTTTAAGCGAACAAATCGCAGTTACATTGAATAATGAAGAAATAGTAGATGGAGAAATAGTAGATGTAGAGATGTCAGTTGATCCAGCTCCTTGTACTCCTACTAATAATCCACTTAATCCACCTCCTTGTACTACTGATAATAGCCCAGCATGCGCTGATCCTGAAAGTCGTGTTGTACCATTTTGTTGTTCAACAGATTTAGCAACAAATTTTCATTTTAACCCAAATGCTGCTAATCCAAGAATATTATTTGATTTAGGCTGCTTAAATTGTTTCATAGAAGAATGTTGTTGTAATGGAACACCAAGGTTTGATATAAAGATAGCTGGTACAATTCCATTTATCGCCAATGCAGATGTTGTTACAGGACAACCAAAACAATGCACTCAGCCTCCTAATAGTTCTATACGAATATGCTGTGAGGGTAGTGTATGCGTAAATAACGTTGTTTGTAATAAATGTACTGAACGAGAAGCTATTATTGCATGTGAACTTATAAAAACTAAGTTGGCAAACTGTAATTGCGTAACTGCAACTGTTTCTGCTGCGCGTGGTTCTGGTTCTACTGCATGTGTATTAGTATTTACAGGTACCTTCACGCTTCCAAATTGTAATCCACCTTCAGGAAGCAATTGTAATCCTGCATAATTATAATTTTAAAAATAAGTCTCTGCATTTTGCAGAGACTTATTTTAAAGTTCTATTTTATATCATTTAGATAATAAAAACTTTTGTAATTTCATAAATAATAAGGTTATAACATTCTATATAATATGCATACTTTATATAAAGAGATTTATTCAGAGAGGTGAAATTCATGGTATCACTGGAAAGAAATATGTATATTCTAAAACAATCTAATGGTACTATATGGAATTTTTTATTTGATAAAAGATTTGGTATTGTATATAAGATTTTAAAAGGAGAAATGTGGTCAAATTATATCACATTGACAAAAGCGACTACTGGAAATTTTTCAGTAAATATATTACCAAATGATAATATATGCCTTGTTTATGAAGATTTAGATGGAAACTTAATTATGAACTTATACGACTATAAAAAGTGGAATAGCTACTATCTTATTGAAAATGATGAAAAAGAAAAAATAGAAATTTATTTTAAAACTCTTTTCTATAAAAATGAATTACTTTTATTTTACAGTATTTACAATAAAACAACTAATATACTAACAATAGCTTCTCAAATAGTTGATGAGAACGGAAATTTAACTTCACCAAAATTAATTGATTATGTTAATTTTAAATATGGCACTCCATTTTATATTCATACTTCAACTGAAAATATATTATATATTATGTATCAGAAACAAGAGAATAATTATCTTCTAGGCTATAGAATATTAGATAGTTATTCTGGAAGTTTGTCTAAATTTTATGTAATTGATGACTGTTCTTCTCCCTTTGAGGAATATTCTTTATTATCCTTTGAAGACAAAATGCACTCCCTTTATATAAAAAAATATGACAATAATATGTATTCATTAATACATTGTGAAGGTAAATTATCATCTTATAATTATAATAGTATTTTTAGTGATAGAAATATTATCTCTTCTTCTTTTTTTATAATAGGTAACCATATTTGGTGTTTATGGATTCAAGATAACAAAATTTATAGTACTGTTTCTATTGATGGAGGTAATGTATTTAGTCTTCCTCCTCAAGTTGAATTAGTAAAGTCACAAAATATATCTAAATTAACCTATTCATCAAATTTCTTAGAAAATAATAAGGATATATGCAGAGGCGAAGTATTTTTAAAAAATGTTGATTATCCTCACTGTTTAGTAATTGATGATATTTATGGAATAGTTCATAGAAGCAATAAAAATAATAGTTATTTATTTTATCTTCAATATTTTATATCAGCACTTAATAAAGAAGATAAACACTACAAAAGTAATATAGTTGAAAGAGAGATAGAAGAAAGAGATATTTTAATTGAGAAGCTTTATAATATGGTAAAAGAAAAAGAAAGTAAATTGGTGTCTTATGAAAGCAAATTTAAGGCAGTAAGTGAAAATCTAGCAAAGTTTAATAAAAACAAAAATGAATTAAATGAAGGTATAAGGCTTCTTGAAGATAGTCTCCTAGATAAGGAAAAAAAATTAAATGAACTTCAAACGATATATATTGAGAAAGAAAATGAATTAGAATTATTAAAGGAAGAGTTAAGTAATATAAAATTACAAGAAATCAATGGCTTTGATATAAAAAAAACCTTTAATAAATTTAGTTCTATCTTTAAAAATTAATTTTAATGTATGTAATAGGAGACCGTAATAATGTTTCCTATTTCTTTTTTATCTTTATAAAATAATAATAACCACCTAATTTATGATGGTTATTATTACTTTTCCATAAGTTAAAAATTTTAGCTTTTTCTTAATTTCATACTGCATTTCCAA
Organism: Clostridium sp. MB05; assembly: GCF_046581255.1. NCBI lineage: Bacteria > Bacillati > Bacillota > Clostridia > Eubacteriales > Clostridiaceae > Clostridium > Clostridium sp. MB05. The sequence continues at coordinate 3,615,823 of NZ_CP174370.1, forward strand.
CTATGTTTTGTTTTTAATTATATATTTACCCATATCAATCCATCTCTTCACACTTTTTTAATAAGCGTATATAGTGATTAGCTTCTCTTAATACATGGTCAGCTAGAAGTGGTAATATTATAGATTTTATTTTACAGGCATCTATTCCTTCCGTACCCGCCTTCTTAAAATCTCTTAATTTGATTGTTTCCATTAATGTCTCATCAGTAATAGTTGACATTGTTGCATAAGTCATATTATTTGCTTTTTCAATTAAATCAGCATACTCTTTTGCAAAATTATTTGAAGTATTTACTAATTCATCTTCACTTGGATCAAGTAATCCCCTAATAAACAAGGCATGCTCCATCATAATTTGATCCCAGAATAATTCAGTATCTCTGATATTTTCTGTTTCAATATCCTCATTATTCTCAATTGCACATATATATGAACGATATAAATTAGCTTCACGTAATATATGCTCAATAAGCAAAGGATAATTTACTGTGAATAATTTACAAGATAACATTCCATTTAAGACCCTCATCTTTAAATCTATAAGGCCATCTAGTAATTTTATAGCTCTAGTATTAAGTTTTTTTACACAACTTATTATTTTATCATCAAATTCTGCATTATCTTTACCTTCTAGCTTTGATTCCATAACAGTTATTTTAGAGTTTATTTCTATTCCTGTATAGTACTCTGTTTTTCTTTCTGTGCTTAATGTATAATCAGTAAAAATTTCTCCAGAATCTAGTACACATTCTCTAACTTTCCTATTACTTAGTTTAACTACATCTAATAGAAGTTTTTCAAATTGTACTTTATAATCATCTGCTTCCTTAGAAAGTTTAGTATTTTTAGGTGTAAATCCTGCCTCTAAAAAAAGAGAGTGTTCTTTCATGATTCGTGCAAAAAATAGGTGCAATTCTAAAGATAAACTAACATATCTTCGACGACTTAGCATAGTTTTCCTCCATAAAAATTTTACTATATTCTATTCCTAAATATGTAGTTATGTTCTACTTTATTTAGTTAAACATTAATATACATTCTTATTCTCTTAGATTAAACATACATGAACAACCTAAACTTCCTTCACTTTTGATTATTTCACTATAGTTTATAAGTTCTACTTCGTAGCCTTTTTTTCTAAGCATTTCAGTAACATTTCTATTGCTACTTATCAACTTCTTATTTCCTATATATACGTAGTTTGTTCCTAATTCATCAGCATCTTGTTTTGATATTTCATATAAATTTTTTATATGTCCTTCTATTATTTTTCTATCATAAACATAAGGTGATATAACTCCACTATCCTTATCTAAAGTATTAAATACACAATCTAAATGTATTTTGCTAGTATCAAAATAAATTGGAATTACTTTAAAATTAATTTTCATCTTTATTAAAATATCTTGAAGCTCATTAGCTGCACATATAGTTGTTCTATCACTTATCCCAACAAAGATAACATTTCCATATGGAAGTACATCTCCACCTTCTATATTATTATTCATTTCATAATACTTAATATTATTCTCTTCTACAAATCTTTTAAAATAGTTAGTTTCAATTTTTCTATTATTTTCTTTCATTCTACTTATAAAAAGTACATCACCTATTGCAAAGCCAACATCTTGTGTAAAAACTTGTTGAGTAGCATCTTTACTTATATCAATGAAATTTAACTTAACATTATTTTCACTTAGTAAATTTATAAATGTATTATACTGATTATAAAGTAAATCATAATCTATTTTATTATAATATTTGCTACTTTTATCTGTTATCTTAAAATTTACTGGATAACACAGGATACATGATTTTAATGTATCACATTGGCTATAATTATATATTTTCATAAATTCTCTCCTAATTTGTATAGTATTCTATATTTTATAATTATAATTCATCTAAAATCCCTATAATTTAGTTAATTTATTATTTCTTATAAATTAATTATTATTAAAAGTTACGGTCTCTTTAGAATATTAGTATGTTCATTAACATGTTTACTTATAATTGAATATATTACTATAAATAAATTTTATATAGGAGACCTCTATGAAATATTTTATTAAGACAACAGATTAATGAGTCTTCGTGATGAAAGATTATTTAATGATATACCTAATATAAAAATTCCTACATTAATCCTTCATGGAACACATGATAAAATTTGCCCATACGAATTTGCTCAGTATTTGAATAAAAATATTAAGAATTCTACTCTTGTTCCATTAACTGAAAGTGGCCATGGTGCTTTTATTGAAGAAATGGATAAAGTAAATAACCATATTATAAAATTCGTTGAAATGTAATTAACATATAAATATAGTAAATATTCAAAGATTAAAACTTCTTAATGAAATATTTACTAAAGAAATATAAAATTATAAAAACTTTCTCATATTATAAAAAATATCTAATAGATCCTAAGTTAAAAAGCTAACTCGTTTTAAAATATATCCTTAATTAAGAACATATTTTAAAATGAATTAGCTTTTTATATTATCTTATATTTTTTCTTCTTTTAATATTTCACTTAATAACTCTGGATAATCTGTAAATAGTCCATCTGCTTTATTATTAATAAGTAATCTCATATACATTGGATTATTAACCGTATATATATTTACCTTTAAATTATTTTTATGAGCTTCCTCAATTAATTCCTTTGATACAAGCCTTAAGTCTGGATGAATTGCATCTACACCTAAGTCCTTTGCATATTTAATTACATCATCTATATGATTATCATATAATATCGCTGTCTTTATACTACCATCTAAATTTTGGGCTATTCTTATAGAATCATGATTAAAGCTTGATAAAATTACTTTTTGATTTAATTCATATTTATTTATTAAGCTAATTACATTTGACTCTATTCCCTTATAATGAATTTCATCAGTTTTTAACTCTATATTCAATGTTATATCTTGTCCTTTTACTAAGGATAAAACCTCTTCTAATGTTGGTATATAACATTCTGGATGTTCTCTAAATAACTTTTTTCTACTTTTAAAATTTCTTAGCTCTTCAAGTGTAAAATCCTTAACTAAGCCTCTTCCTATATAAGTACGCTCTATGTTTTCATCATGAATAACTACAATTTCATTATCTTTAGTCTTATGAACATCTATTTCTAATCCATTTGCTTCTGCTTTAATTCCTTCTTTTAAAGAAAGTATTGTATTTTCCGGATAATCAAAGCTTGCTCCCCTATGTGCAAAATTTATCATAACTCTCCTCCTTATATACCTTAAAATTAATTTAATATATTTATACTATAATTATGAAATAATTAAATTCTTATTGTCTTAATGCTAATTTGTTTTAACTCCATATAAAACAATACTTTTAAATTTATATTAAAAAAATTGCAACTCCTATCTATATATTTATTAGTATATGAGTTTATTAATATTAATCAAATTTTATCCTTAATATTAGTTTATCTATTACTATCCCTATAAATATACCAATAGTATAGCAAATTAAATCAGAGAATAAAAAACCATGTCCTAATATTAATGATCCTAATAGAGTGCTTCTTATTTCATTAATCCAACTTGCTTGATATAACTGAGAAATTTCTATTGTATAAGAAAAAATTAACGATATTATTGTAACCTTCCTTATGGAAAGCTTCTTAAATAGAAAAGAAATTCCAAGGTAGACCATTGTTGCCCATAAGGTATCCCCTGCATAATTTGCAATAAAACTAGGCAAATAATCAATATATCTTCTTGAGGCTAAACCTAAACACATTACAACTAAAGTAAGTAACAAATAAATTATTCTCTTCCTAATAAAACTACTTTCTCTACTATCAAATAAACCTCTCAATGGTATCATTTATTATAATCCTCTATTTTTCTATAAAATATTTCTTCTGGATATAATGCTATAACAGAATCATCATCTATTAATTTATAATACCTTGTTGAATAGGTAACTATAAATTTACTATTTGGCAATTGAAATTTTAATATTTCTCCATAGCAATTAGGCTTTCCACCAGTTGGCTCTCCTATAAGTTTTGCATTAGTTTCATTCTTAAATTCATAAGCATTTAATAATGCTGAAGAAAAAGTTCCTCTACCAATTATAACTCTTAAATTTTCCTTTTTATTTATATTTGTGTTTATTTTAATAAAATCTATAAGCGGTCTAATTAATCTAGAATCTCCTCCTAAATTGTTACTTAAATCTATAGTTAGTTTTCCAATTGAATTCTCATTAATATACTCTATTACTTCATTTATCTTTTCGCTTAATTTTATGGATCCACCTTCTCTACAGGAATTATATTTTATATATATTTCTTTTGTATTCTCTATATGCTCATACCAAAAGTTTTTAAACTCATCTTTTGCATACATAGGCAATTTATATTCTTCATTATATATTAATTCATCTAAGGACAAAGTTTCTACGTTAATTTCACAATCTTCTAATTGAATATTAACTCTATCTACTGAATCTATTAACAATAACCCATATAGTATATCCACAGCTTGCATATATTTCATACTTTGTTCTTTAAATAAAAAACCATTTTCACATGATATTATTTCTTTTAGCTCATCTATAACTTCATATACTAATGTGTTTTCAATTGAAATCACTTTTTTGTACAACAGATTTTTATATTTTTCAGTTGTTTTTATTATGTATATTCCATCTTGAAACCAATAAAACTTAAAAGGTAAATACTTTTTTACTGGAAAAATAATAGAAGTATGTGCATCTTTAACCGATGCAACAATTCTACTTAACTCAACTTTCATATCATCGTAATCTAAATTATTTACAATTGATTTTAAATAGTTTATTTTTTCTTCAAATTCTTCGCTTGATATATTAAAAAATAAATTTTTATGTCTTTTTATTAGATTTTCTTTTAAATAATCTATATCCTCAAACCATTTTTCTTCCCATTTACTACTCATCCTAGCTCCTTAATTTTTTAATAATTATATTAATATTATAGATTAATTTTTACTTTCTTTATATAGTAAATATAGTTTATCTAAATTACTGTTTATCAAAGTCTTATTAAATTTTGAGACACATAACCCTTAACTAAACTTATGCTTTTTAATTAAAATAAATGTATCTATTATTTCTTCTATATAATTAGTAATACCATTAATTATAGTTATATTTTTTAATATTTACTCATGGGCTTAATTAATAAAAAAGTACACCAAATTACTAGTTTGGTGTACTTTTCATTAGTTTTTAAATATTATGACAATCTTCGTAAAGACCTTCAACCTTTTCCCAATCTATTACATTCCATATATTCTTAACGTACTCAGCTCTTAAGTTTTTATATTTTAAGTAGTAAGCATGTTCCCATACATCTATTGTTAAAATAGGTATAAGATTATCCATTACAGGTGAGTTTTGATTAACTCTTTTAACTATAGATAATTTTCCATCCTTATCCTTAACTAAAAAACCATATCCTGATCCAAATTGGGTTATAGCTGCATTACTTAATTCTTCTTTTAAGTTTTCAACACTTCCAAAGGTCTTATTTATTTCATCAAGTAGCTTTCCTTCTGGAGCTTTTTTAGGAGTTGGTGAAAGTATTGAAAAATATAAATTATGATTTGATACTCCTCCACCATTGTTTACAACACCTGGTCTTATTGCCTCTGGTAGATCTTCTATATCTTTTATTAATTGATCTAATGTTTTTCCTTTTGTATATTCTTCATATCCTTCTAAAGCTTTATTTAAATTAGTTTCATATGTTTGTAGATGTTTTTCATAATGAGTTCTTACAGTTTCTTCATCTATATAGGGCTCTAATGCATTAAATGCATATGGTAAGTTTATTTTATTATACATAACTTATTTCTCCTTTATCTCAATCTTTTACTTAAAAACCATTATTACTTTCCCCATATACTGTAATTATTATGTATATATTAAACCACTAATTTTATTAGATTGCTTTAGTTTTCTATTTCACATAAGCATCTATTCATTAATTCATATTCATATTTAGGTGCAACTTTAAGCTCATTTTTAATTTTATTTAATAGCTCTATTATTATCTTCATAAAAATAACACAATTATTTAATATACTTTTTTTAATTAGTAATTAGGAGGATATTTATGAGTATTAAAAGAGAAAAAATTAAAGTTTATGAAATGACTTGTACATCTTGTGAAAAAAGAATTGAAAACTCTGTGAAAAAAATTAATGGCGTAATAAGCGCCAAATCAAACTATACTAAAGAAACAATAGACCTTGAATATGATAGTAATCTATGCAATCTAGATGAAATAAAAAAAGCTATAAATAAAGCTGGATATTCTACTGAAGCTTCAAGCAATTTTGAATTTATAGGAATACTTGCAATAATATTTATTATATTAATTCTTGGATTCAGAACTAGTGGTTTTGATATGGAATCAAAACTTAGTAATGCTTCATATGCTTTTCTTTTTATAGTTGGTATATTTACATCCATCCACTGTGTGGGAATGTGTGGAGGTATAATGCTCTCTCAAAGTTTATCTTTTGCTAAAGAAAGTAAATCCAAACTTGAATCCATAACTCCTTCTCTATTATACAATGTTGGTAGAGTTATCTCTTATACTATTTTAGGTGGAATAATCGGTGGTATAGGATCAGTATTTTCATTATCAATTACTGCAAAAGCATTCATTCAAATATTTGCTGGGATATTTATGGTTATAATGGGTTTAAACATATCAGGATTTAAATTTTTTAGAAAGTTTAGTATAAGAATTCCTAACTTTTTATCTAAGTATAAAAGAAAATTTAATTCACCTTTCATTGTAGGACTTTTAAATGGATTTATGCCTTGCGGTCCACTTCAAACTATGCAGCTTTTCGCTCTTGGTACTGGAAGTTCATTAAAAGGAGCTTTATCAATGTTTATATTTGCTTTAGGTACTGTTCCTCTAATGCTTACTTTTGGTGCAATTTCTGGTTTCTTAAGCAAAGGCTATACTAAAAAACTTGTTAAGTTTAGTGGTGTTCTTATTATAGTTTTAGGAATAATAATGGGTAATAGAGGCTTAGCTCTTTCTGGAATAAATTTAAATCCATTAGGCTTTATGATGAAAAATTCTTTTGCATCAAATGCTAGCACAGATTCCTCTAAAGCAGTTATAGAAGATGGAGTTCAAGTTATAAATATGACTGCTAATAATAATGGTTACAGCCCTAATGTATTTTATGTTCAAAAGGGAATACCTGTTAAGTGGGTCATTAATGGGGAAAGCCTTAACTATTGTAACAATTCAATAGTAGCTAACTCATTAAATATTCAACAAAAACTTAAAAGTGGTGAAAATGTAATAGAGTTTACACCTGATGACAAAGATATAAATTTCAGTTGTTGGATGGGAATGATTAGAGGAGTAATTAAGGTGGTTGATGACCTAGCTTCAGTGGATTCATCTAAGTATGATCCATCACTTCCTAGTGCTAGTAATGGACCTAGCTGTTGTGCTGTTCCACTAAATGATTCCCCTACTTACCCAGAAAGCTTAATTACAACTTCAAAAGTTACTGAAAAATTTCAGACTGCTATTATCAATGGTGTAGGTAATGAATTTCAACCACTAATATTAGTTGCAAAAAATAATCTAAACTTCAATCTCACTATAGATTTAAATAATTATACTAATTATGAAGGTGAATATATAATATCAAATATTAAAGATGGAAGTGTGGTAAAATCCTTTACTGGGCAAAAATCAATATTTGAAATCAAATTAAACTTCAATAATCCTGGTGGGTATGCAATAACTAAAAACGGTGAAATTCTTTGTATAATTGAAGTAGTTGATGACATAGATAATATTGATTTTGATGGAATTCTAAATAAATATATTAGTTTTAATTAAATACTTTTAAGCTAATAATTTCAATTTCAATATCAATAAAAATTTAAATGGCGTTCTGATACCAATATAATAAGTATTAACTTAATAATCTTGGTATTAGAACGTCACTTAATGTAAAATTCAAAACTATTATAATATGAAAAATATATAATTTTGTGTAATTATATATTCTCTCAGTATATAAATATAAAGGGGTGCACAAAACGCGCACCCCTTTATAGTTTACTAAATTTACTAATTCTAATAACTTTCTACTATTAACATATGCAATATATAAATCTTTTTTAATATATTATGCTAGTAAATAGGGAAATTATAAAGCACTCTCTTATTTACATTATTACATTGTCAAAAATAATCTTAAATGTTGTTCCTTTACCCTCACTAGATTTTACTTCTATATTAGCATAATGTAAACTTAGTGTTTTCTTTACTATTGTTAAGCCTATACCATTACCTTCTACTTTTTGACGACTCTTATCTCCTCTATATAATCTTTCAAATATAAAAGGTAAATCCTTTTCTTTTATTCCTTCTCCTGTATCTACAACTTCTACTATAACTTTATTATTTTCTTTATATAAATTAATTCTTACCACTCCATCACTGCCTGTAAACTTAATTGCATTAGTTATTAAATTTATAAATACTTGTCTTAACTTATCTTTGTCTCCTGGAATAATGTAAGTTTCATTTTTTTCTATACTATAATCAAAATTTATGTTTTTATTTTTAGCCTCTAAATAAAAATCTTCAGCTAACTCAATAATAAATTCATCTAATAAAATTTCTTCAAATTCCAAATTTATACTTTCATCTTCGAATTCCTTTAATACATCTAAGTTATTTAACAACTTTCCAAATCTTATTACTTCATCATTTAAGGAAGATAATCTTTGATTAGATACTGGAAAAATTCCATCTATCATTGCTTCTAAATTATTTTGCAGAACATTAAGTGGAGTTCTTATTTCATGAGATATATCTGACACAAGCCTTTTTCTTAACATATCTTGATTTTTTAACTTCTCACCTAATATATTTATACTTTCCCTTAATTCTTCAATCTCTTCAATGTCACTTTTTGCATTAGAATTTGCTTCAAAATCTCCTCTTGAAAGTCTTTTTGATATACTTGCTACCTTTTTTATTGGAATTGATAATTGCTTTGAAATATATAAGCTTATTATAATTATAATTAATATTGTACCTATACCACTTAATACTATACTTTTATTTATAGATGACTTAAACTCTAAATCTTCTTCTGTTAATAATATAGAAGAATATTGACCTAACTCTACATTTCCCACAATTTTTCCGTCTAGTACTATGTTAAAGTTCTTAGTAACATATACTCCCTTATCCTCTATATTCATATTTTTTAAATGACTATTATCTTTTATATCAGCTGGATCCATTCCCCAAACTACATTTCCATCAGCATCTCTTAAAGTTAAGCAATAATTTCCCATATATGCTTCATGCATTAGCTCAACTCCAGAATTTTCAGTCCATCTTTTATCTCTTTTATATGCTTCTTCAAAGTACGAAACTATTCTTTCATTTCTTTTATTTTGAACATCTATCATATATTTATTAAACTTATTATTTATAGTCATATTAACAAATAATATAATTAATATAATTGCTGAAATGGATGATATTACAAATAATATGCTTAGTCTTTTTCTTATGCTCTGCATTTATATATCACCACCGAACTTATATCCAACCTTTGTTACTGTTAAGATATATTTAGGATTTCTAGTATCTTCCTCTATTTTCTTTCTTATATTTTTTATATGTACATCTATAGTTCTATCATATCCATCAAAATCAATCCCAAACACATTTTCAATTAATTGCTCTCTAGATAAAACCTTTCCTTTATTAATTAATAGAGTATATAAAATATCAAATTCACTTGGTGTAAATGGTATTTCCTTGCCTTTAAGCTCTACTATTCTCTTTTCATAATCTATTTTTAGTATTCCATCATTAAAAATATCACTTATTTTATTATTTGTATTTATTCTTCTAAATAAAGCATTTACCCTTGCTGTAAGTTCTCTTGGACTAAATGGCTTAACTAAATATTCGTCAGCTCCTATATCTAAGCCAACAATTCTATCATTTAAGCTAGCTTTTGATGTTAACATAAATATATACACATTAGAAGTTCTTCTTATAATTTTACAAATCTCTTCTCCATCTATATCTGGTAGCATTAAATCTAATATAACAAGCTGGAAATCTATTTCCTTAAAAACTTCTAATGCTTTAATTCCAGAGTTACATACCTTTACATTATATTTATCTTTTTCTAAATATGCCTTTATTACATTAGCTACACTTTCTTCATCTTCAATTATTAAAATATTGCTCATCTTAAACCTCCCTCTTTTAATATTCAGTCATATATATAATAATATAAACTTTATCAAATTCTTTTGAAGGTATTATGAAGATATTCTAAATATCTAATTTAAACTATCATTTAATTTCATGTCCGCAATATGGACAATATTTATATTCTGAATCAACTACCTTACCACAACTTTTACAAACACTATTTATATTATAATCATAACCATAAGCATCATTAACTTCATTTAAATCCCAATATGTTATATCTATATTTTCTCCTCTTTCTATCATCTTTCCCTTTTCCTTTGAAATAGAAAATATCTTCTTACAACTTCCACATTCTACATAGTATTTTTCATTCCATTTGAAAATAGGTATAAAAAAGAAATGGAAAAATTCATAATTCTTTATAACTCTAGCCATACTTAATCTATTACAACTCTTACATGTTAAATTATTTATTACTTTAATTTCTTTTTCTTTATTTTCTATTCCAAAAATCCCTATAAAAAACATATCTATTCTCCTTATACAATACTTAGTTTATTATATTTATTTTATCATCTTTAAAATAAATAAGAAGTCAGAATTTATAATAACTCTAACTTCTTATTCAAAAATAATATTCAATTTTATCCATATTTCCTCTTATTTTATTAACCTTGTTTTTATAGTTGTAATGGATTGTTAAAATTTTAATATGAACTTTACTATTACTGATCACTAAAATATATTCTCCTATATAACTTTACTATCACTTTATTATATTTTAGATACATTATGTTTTATTCTTCATTTATTTTAGGTATATCTTATCTTTTTCCATGTATCATAAATATCTTTTTCTATTTGACTTGTTAAAACTTTCTTTTCTTCTTCAGTATAATAAATTGAATTATTTATATCCTGCTTTTTATAAAATAAGTTTCTTATGGATTTATTTAAGCTACAGTGCTTATTAGTATCTATTTTTTTCATCATTAAATCACCTCCTTATTATACTTATACTATTATTATAAAATGATTTATTGACATTTTCGTTACAAATTATTCTAACTTTAGCATATTTAATTAAATCTTAAGAAATTAAAAAGCTTTAGATTAACTCCAAAGCTCTTTAGTAATATTTTTATTTGTTTTCTTCTATTAAAGCTTCTATTTTATCTCTACATCTACTTGCTCCACAAAATCCTGTTCCGGCTCCAGTTGCTTCTTGAACTTTTTCAAATGTATCAGCACCATCTTTAATAGCTTTAACTATTACATCTTTTTCTACACCTTTACATAGACAAATTAAATCCATATTAATCACCTCTTTATAATATTATCATACTTATTATTTTCAAAAGAGGTTTTTTTATTATAATTTCTAGATATTTTTAATTTTTTCTTCTGCTATTTTTGCTCCTAGTTCTATTGCTAATTTATTTAATTCATAATTTTCTTTTTTTCCATACTTCTTAATAGAGTTTAGAATATCTTCTATTGAAATTATATTTATTTTCTTAATTAAAAATCCAAGTAGTATCATATTAGCATTTCTCTTATCTCCGAGCCTTTCTGCCTTTGTTTCAGCATCAATTTTATATACTTCTACATTGTCAAAAAGCACTTCATCCTTTATCATATCTGAATCTATTATTAAAGTTCCATTTTTCTTTAACAGTTTTTCAAACTTATCTAAAGAAGGCTTATTCATAGCTACAACTGCATCTGCTTCTGATATAACAGGAGACCCAACTTCTTCACTTGAAATAATAACTGAACAGTTTGCTGTTCCACCTCTCATTTCAGGTCCATATGATGGTAACCACGAAACGCTTAATCCTTTATCCATAGCTGCATAAGCTAACAGCTTTCCACTTGTTAATATCCCTTGTCCCCCAAAACCTGCAAATATAATTTCTTTTTTAATCATTCTACTTATCCTCCTTTTTACAATCCTTTTTAACACCTAATGAATAATATGGAATCATATTTTCTCTAAGCCACTTTAAAGAATCAACTGGAGATAAGCCCCAATTAGTTGGACATGTAGATAATACCTCTATAAAAGAATAACCTAATCCTTGAATTGAATTATTAAAGGCTTTTTTTATAGCTTTTTTAGCTTTGGTTAGGTTAGGTATATTATCTACACTTACTCTTTCAACATAACATGCCCCATCTAATGTTGCTATCATTTCTGATACTCTTATTGGGTATCCTTGTACTTTAATATCTCTTCCATATGGAGATGTCTCAGTAACTTGCCCCTCTAAAGTTGTAGGTGCCATTTGTCCTCCTGTCATGCCATATATACAATTGTTTACAAAGATAGTCACTATATTCTCTCCTCTTGCTGCTGCATGAATAACTTCCCCAGTACCTATTGCTATTAAATCCCCATCTCCTTGATAAGTAAAAACTACTTTATCTGGATTAGCTCTTTTTATACCTGTAGCCACTGCTGGTGCTCTTCCATGTGGTGCTTGGAACATATCACAAGCAAAATAATTATATGCAAGTACAGAGCATCCAACCGATGCAACTCCTATAGTCTTATCTAATATTTCTAATTCCTCTATTACTTCTCCTACTAACTTATGAATTATTCCATGAGTACATCCTGGACAATAATGTGTAGGAACATCTAAAAGTACCTTTGTTGGTTTATAAACAATGCTCATCTTATATACCTCCAATAATAGATTTTATATATTTATATATTTCATCTACTGTTGGTACAATTCCACCTGTTCTACCATAGAATCTAACTTCTTCTTTTCCATTTACAGCTAGCTTCACATCTTCAACCATCTGCCCACAATTCATTTCTACAGACAAATAACCATTTTTACATTTTCCTAATGTTTTAGTGAATGCTTCATTAGGAAATGGCCATGTTGTTATAGGTCTTATTAAGCCTAAGTTCACTCCATCTTTCTTTGCAAGACTTATAACACTTTTACATATTCTAGCCGTTATCCCATAAGAAACTAATATTAGATCACAGGAATTTTCACAGTTATATAATTCATATTTAGCTTCATTTTCTTTTATTATTTTATACTTTCCTTGTAGCTCCATATTAAGTTCTTCAAGCTTCTCTGGATTTAACTCCAATGAATTTATTATATTATGTTTACTTCTCTTTCCTAAACCATTTGCAGCCCAACTCTTTTCTGGTAATACTCTTTTTTTATTATCCTTAAATTCAACACCTTCCATCATTTGTCCTAGCATACCATCAGCCATTATCATTACAGGTGTTCTATATAAATCGCTTACATCAAATGCCTCACAAATTAAATCTATCATTTCTTGAATAGATGCTGGCGCATAAACTGGTATATTAAAATCCCCATGTCCTAATCCTTTATTTACAAATAAATAATCCGATTGAGCAGGTTGTATTCCACCAAGACCTGGACCACATCTAACTACATCAACTATTACACAAGGTACTTGTGCAGCTGCTAAATATGATATCCCTTCTGTCATCAAACTTATTCCAGGACTAGATGATGAAGTCATACATCTAACCCCTATCCCTCCACAACCATATACCATGTTAATAGCTGCAATTTCACTTTCTGCTTGTAAAAAAACTCCATTAACCTTTGGCATGTTCTTTGCCATATATGCTATTAATTCAGTTTGAGGAGTTATAGGATATCCAAAAAAGCATTTGCATCCAGCCCTAATAGCAGCTTCTGCTATTGCTTCATTTCCTTTCATTAGAAACTTTTCACCCATAGTTATCTCCTACCTTTCAATCGTTATTACACAATCAGGACAAATTTTCCCACAAGATGCACAAGCTATACATTCACTCATAAGATTCTCCTTTATTCCAGCTGGGTGATATCCCTTGCTATTAAAATTCTCTTTAAAACTTATAATTTTTTTAGGACATATATTTATGCAATGCCCACACCCTTTACATATTTCCTCTTTAAATATAACCTTAGCCATTTGATTCCTCCTTATTATTCCCAAGGCATGTCCATATATAATTCTATAGGTAACACTTCTCCATTAACTTTATCTTCTATTACCTTCTCAAAGTTTTTGGTACACACAGTATATTTGTAAGGAATGCTTAAAAACTTAGATAAATTCAAAGATTCTATATCTCCTTTCAATATATGTTTATATTCTGTTTCCTTCATCATGTGAGTATTCGATATAATATCAGTAACTCTTAACTTACTAGATAATTCTATAGATTTTAGATATTTACTTGCCATGCTACAATTTAAGGTTTCTAGCCTTGAGTTATTTAAAACATAATACATTGAATAATCTTCATCTTCAAAGTACTTGCTATACACACCCAGAACCTTTGCCCCTACATCATCTCCACCAATATCAAATATAACTTCATAAGATTTATCGTTAAATACAGATAAAATTTCTCCTGATAGCACCATAAGTTCTGCATTAACTAAATCTTTTCTAGAGCTTATAACCCTTATTTTATAATGATTTTCTAGAGTTTCTTTAATATCTCTTGCACAAAAATAAGGATTAATTATGTCCATATCAACTAATGCTACCTTTTTACCTTCTTTAGCCCTCTTAATAGAATAATTAATTGCAATTTCTGTCTTACCACTACCAAAGTGTCCAGTAAATATCTTAATCCTACTCACACTAACACTCCTTCTTAAACATTCTTATTTAAATTATATTTTCTATTTTGTATCTTATGATAATAAAAGGTGTTATAACAAAATTCTCTTAGATTTTTACTTTAA
Source organism: Clostridium sp. MB05 (assembly GCF_046581255.1). NCBI lineage: Bacteria > Bacillati > Bacillota > Clostridia > Eubacteriales > Clostridiaceae > Clostridium > Clostridium sp. MB05. The sequence continues at coordinate 3,630,832 of NZ_CP174370.1, forward strand.
TGTTTTTTGTTACTAATCATCTATATATTTCATTTTAACTATTGATATATTCATTATAATTTGATATCATATTTAGATGTAATAAATACTTTTTTTATGTATAGGGGAGTAGTTAGCTCTATTTTAGAATGAGTTACTAAGTCAACATATTGAACTTGGTTCTGGCTTAGTATTGAATAACGAGACTTATGCGTAGCTTTGCTACGTATAGGTCTTTTTTATTTGTTTATCATCTATAAAAGTCAATAAAATCCTAAATATTAATTAGTATTTTGAAATAAATTCTATAATAAAGGAGTTACATATTATGGGTTTCTTTTCAATTTTCATGACAGGAATAGGCTTATCTATGGATGCCTTTGCTGTTTCTTTAGCTAAAGGTATTTGCTTAAAAGAAGATGAATTTAAATACTCTTTTAGAGTTGCCTTATTCTTTGGTGGCTTTCAAGCCTTTATGCCTTTATTAGGCTGGTGGTGTGGTAGATATTTTGAAAGCTATATAAAATCTTTTGATCATTGGATAGCTTTTATACTACTTGGAATTATAGGTGGAAAAATGTTAATAGAATCTATTAGGGATATACGTGGTGGAGAGAATGATGTCCCTCTAGAATGTGAAAGAGATGAATTCTCTTATAAGAAGCTAACTATATTAGCTATTGCAACTAGCATCGATGCTTTAGCAGTTGGAGTTAGTTTTGCATTTCTAAGTGTTAGTATTATTCCTTCTATAACAATAATAGGAATAACTACTTTTGTATTAAGCTTCTTGGCAGTTTTTCTTGGCAAAAAGCTTGGACAGTATGTGCAAAATTATGCTGAAATAATTGGTGGAATTATTTTAATAGGTATAGGAATTAAGATATTATTTGAACACTTAATGTAGACAATGTAGCTGTAGCACAATCAAGAAATGTAAAATACTTTCCGTTGCAGCTCTTATATTATACTTATATCAATGTCTTGGATATAAAAAGTAAAACTTTTTATGCTACACTTCTTGCTAATAACTTGGCTAAGAGTGTAGCTTTTTTTCTTCTGTTTTCATATAGAAAATACGCAGATTCAATGCTGCGTATTCTTAAATAAATTTTCATATTTAGCAATTCCAATTTATTTTTGCTGGATTAGGCTCATTTATTATAGAAATTTTACGTAAATCTTCCTCCATATTTTTGCACTCTCTTGCTGCAATTTCATCATAAACCTCACTCTTCTCATTAACACCAATAGATGAATATGCTATTGCTGCAGCACCATAAAATGCAAGTCCTAAAGAACTCGTTACAGTATTAATTGTTGCCGTTGTTGCTCCAATTGCTCTAGCTGCAGCTTGTGCAGCTGGATTTTCCTCTACTTCTCTAGCAGCTATTTGAACTTCCTTAATAATTTTCTTTGCCTCTGTTAATTTCATATTTCCTTCTAACCATTCATTAACTGCATTCAATGCACTTTTTAAACGAGAATCCTCAGGATAATCTTTTTCATAAATAGGTAGAATATTCTCCCTTGCATATTCATTACACCATTTTACAATTGTATTTTTGCTTTGTGTTTCTATTAATCTCATAAGAGAAACAATATATGGTGAATCTGCTTTTCCAATCATTTTTCGTACTTTAGCCATAGTAACCCCTTTTTCTTAAATATCTTTTTTATTTTAAAAATCTCATCATAAGCAATTTTATCTCTTAAATTATTATACCTTCGAAATGGTCTACTTCATGTTGAATAATCTGTGCAGTAAATCCAGTAAATGTTTGTTTATGCTTCTTAAAGTTTCTATCAAGATATTCTACCTCAATTGCTTCATATCTCATTGTTTTTCTGAAGCCAGTTAAAGATAAACAGCTTTCTTCTGTCTCATAAGCTTTCTCTTTCTTTAATATAACTGGATTAACCATAGGAACTATGATATCCCCTATACTAAAAACCAATACGCGTTTTTTAACTCCTATCATATTAGCAGCCATACCAACACAATACTCTAAATTAGCCCTTAACGTATCCACTAAATCATCAATAACTGCTACATCAGCTTTATTAGCAGGTTCTGATTTCTGTCCTAGGAATAATATATCATTTACAACCGGTCTTATCATCTTTATTCCAACCTTTCTATTTTTCTTATATAAAGATATAAAAATTCTTATTTAACTATTTCGTATTATAATACAATTGCAACCTAAATTGTATATTTAATTATCCGATTTTAGTAAAAATCTCTTTTATTTATGGTACGTTTCTCCGTGAATACTTTAAAGTGAGGTTTTCTATTTTATTCTCCTGTATATATTCCACTAATTACACCTCTTTTAATCTTCCCTACAAGTTGGAATTTGTTGTCTAGTCCGTTAAATTAAAATACTACTCCACTCAATATTTAATTCAATCTGCTAATGCCAATAATAGTTTTCTAGTAAGATTGTGCCAACTGCAGATATTTTCGTACATTGCAGTTTCTCTTTAGCATTTTTGAGTAATATACACCAATTTGAAAGTTCCTCTTTTATAGAGCTATTCTGATTTTCAAAATTCCAATGAACTATTTCTAATAACTCAGATTGTGAAATCAACTTATATTGTCCATTATCTTCTATACAAAATAATATATGAGTATTTTCTTCATTTTTAAATATTTTCCAAACTCCTTCGGAATTTACAACAAATATTCTTTCAAGAACCCATAAATTGGTGTATCCCATTGGCATAGCATGATATAGATTTTTATTAATATAGCCAAAATCGTCTAATTGCTCTGATAAGTATGACAAGCAACATTCCCGATTAGTCAAATATGCAAAATAAATTCCTTTGGCATTTATATTAAAAGGATTCTCATGTATTCCAGTAGGATAATCAGCAAAAATATTCATTTATTTACCTCCTAATTCTATAATTGATTAATTCTATAAATTCCCATTTACCTTTTACCTGTCTCTTCTTATCATAACATATTTTGCAAAAATATTACTTATGATACAATTTTAAGGAACAAAAATAGCCTTAGCCATTTATATTACTTGACTAAGGCTATAAACTCATTTACTTATGATACCGTTCACCATACCCTAATGTAAAAAATTTTATTTACACGCTCTAAAATAGATTATATTTTAAATCTATTTACTTCTTGTTCTAATTTATCAGTACTTTCTTTTGACTTTAAAACTTCCTGCATAACATTAGTTGATTTATCATTTGCTTTGGAAACTCTCTCTGCTATAGTTGTAGTTCCACAGGCTCCATCGTTAGCGGCCAAAGCCACGTTATTTATAGCTCCTAAAACTTCTTTAACTGAAGCAAAAAGTTCCTCCGAAGTATCACTAATTTCTCTTACTAGTTCATCTATAAACTTAGCATCTTCGTTATATTTTTCTGAAACATCTAACATCACCTGATAATCATTAGCAACATCTGTAGATACAAAGGTTAATAAATTGTTAGAATTATTAGAAAGATTATTTACTGAAGATATAACATCTGTTGTTACAGCTTGTATTTTTAGCACTGTATCTTTTGATTGTTCTGCAAGCTTTCTTATTTCATCAGCAACAACAGAGAACCCTCTTCCAGATTCACCAGCTCTTGCAGCCTCAATAGCAGCATTTAATGCAAGCAAATTAGTTTTTTCGCTTATATCCATGATAGCTTTAGATAAAATATCGATTTCGCCAACTACCTTTGAATCTGCTATTGCTTGCTCAAGTTGCATTTTTGTATGAAGAAGTAGGTCAGCAGTTTTCTTTTGAGAAATAGTAGCATTTTCTTTAATAGAAGTTGCTCTTTTACTAATTTTATTAGCAGCAATAGCACCTTTTTCTGATCTTTGCGCTATGGAATTAATCTCTGTTTCCATTTCTTGTGAAGTTGCTGACATTTGTTCAGATGCAGCTGAGGTTTCTTCCATACTTGCAGCTAATTCTTCTGTAGTTGCAGATATTTCTTGTAAGTCACTATTTAATATCTGAACATTATCTACAATATTATTGACTTTCTGTTCCATAGCGGAGGATTCTGCTTTAATACTATCCACTAAATTCACTAATGAACTTTTCATATTATTAATACCATTGGTAATTGACCCTATTTCATCTTTTCTTGACAATAATTTATAATCAAGTTCTTGAGAGAAATCACCCTTTGCAAGTATTTTTAAATATTCAGAAGATTTAATTATTGGATTAGTAATTCGCTTTGTACTAATGTTAATTAAAATAAATGTTGGAATTAACATAAATATTGAAATAACAAAGACTATAAAAGATGTTTTTTTAGCACTTGCTATTAATTCATTTTCTGACATAAAAGATGCTAAAACCCAGTCAGTACCCTTTATTTCATATGTATTACCAATATATTTTTCTTGATTAATATTTACATCGAAAGACTTTAAATCTTTTGACAATACTTTTTCTACTCCTGGTATATTAATTTCTTCTATATTTTTAAAATTATTATCAGCATTATTTCCATCTGCCATAATCATTCCTGTATTATGTACAAGCATATAAAAGCCTGTTTTACCTATTTTCATTTTACTTAACATGTCACTAATAACAGATTGTTCAACATCAATTCCTATTGCACCTAATATATTTCCATTAGAATCAGTTAATGAACGTACATTACTTATAATCATTGAACCAGTATCGGCTTTGTATGGAGCTGTTCTTATTATTTCCCCATTTCCTTCTATACCTTTTTGATACCAATCCCTAGAAGTTGGATCATATTTTTTTGATATATTAGTTTCTGGCCAATTTAGATAACCACCATCTTTAGTAGCCAAATAAACATACATGGTACCCGGATGTGAATTTGCATATTGATCAAATATATTATAAATGTCACGTTCTATTTGTCCATTCTTAGAGGGTGTCATTTTAGTATCTTCCGTAGTATTGACATAACTGGTAATATTACCCTTGTTTGCTTGAACTATTAACGGATTAGTGGCTAGCATATCTATATTTTTATCAATTTGATCATAGAAAGTCTGGATAGAATGCTCAGCCAATTTCATCTGTTCTTGAGAATTATTAAGATAATCTTTTCTAGCTTGCGTATTTGCTTGATAGCTAATACTAATACCAACAATTGCTAGTGCTAATATTATAATAAATATAGTAATAATTAAAAATTGAGTTTTAATACTTTTAAATTTCTTAATCAGAGTAACTACCTCCTTATATTATGTTTCTTTATTTAAACATTCTCACCTTATCATACATTTCTTCTCCCAAGATTTTATGCACAGTAGAAGTATAATGCCATTCATCCCAAAAATAATATTGTTCTGGATTAGCACTTGCTGGTTTAACTTCTGGATAAGTACTTTGAGCTTCTTTATCTAGTTCAACTAATCCATATTTGCTTGGATTTTTCATTATATTGTCACTAATTGCAGGGAGATCAAACATCATTATTTTTATATTTGAGTTTTTTTGTAATTCTTTTATGGATTCAGGAAGTTTTTTATTCACATGTTTTACAAAAACTTCAGCAGATTCTGTTCTATTGCTAGTAATTTCATAAGGTACAAGTGATAAATCACTGCTGTTTACTACAAAAAAGTTTTTTGCTCCAAGTGTGACTAATCTTTTAATAGCATTATTTATATTATCAACAGCTTTATCTGCCACATCTTCAACTGTACCTGGTAATGAATAATCCATGAACGAAAAATAATCATTGGCAGAAGCGAAAATAAAATACAATGCATCAGGATCAGCCTTACCTTCCTTTAAACTATTTTCGAATTTTTCAATTTGTCCGAGAACCCCTGTATTTCCTAAGTGATCCATCCACTCAGAATAGTTTTTTTCTCCACTAGTTGCGCCACCTGTGGCATAGTTAACTAATGGTACACCTAAATTTTCTGCTAATACTTCAACAGCTGTAGGACCATTTGAATATCTACCTTTCCAATATAATTCATCAGAAGGTTTTAAATATGCATCATCAGGTCTATTAGCGCTTGCCATAATTTGTGCGCTGATTTTTTTTGCTTCTCCATTGTCAGAATAACTGTCTCCAAATGCAAATACCTGAGTAAACTTTTCACTAACTTTTTCTTTTTTTAATAGATATATACCTCCACTAAAAACTAAAATACATGTTAAAAAAATTGCAACCATAAATTTAAAATTTTTTTTCATTATTCTTCACTTCCTTTATCAAATAGTTGTTAATATTCTATAAGCCATATAAGAAAACCTTTTATCATTAGCATTAATTATAAAGAGTATATGCTTAAGATCTCACCTCCTGAATTTTATAAAATTCGATACCGATATGGTTAATATATACAATTATTATGTCATATTAAGGATTATTTTGCAATATTTTTTTAATCACCCTTAATATTACATAATATAAGTAAATATAAGTTTGTTAACCACAAGAAAAATGGAAAAATTTAGGACATTAATGTTTGTCCGTAATATCCCAGATTTTTGTATTAATTAGAGGTTTTTATTAAGCCATTCTCAGCAAGATTTTATATTTATTTGGTTACTAGGATCTGTCGCACTAAGTAATTAATGCACAGCTTCATTTTTTACAAAAAAATAAATCCCAAACTCCAATGAGTTTGAGATTTATAGTAAAAAACATAATTCATATTTTCTAGAAGCCATAGATGATTTACTCGACGTTGTTCATATAATCGCATAAACATATTTAGGCTTAGTATTCTCTTCATACCAGTTTAGCTTTGAAATAATATTAAGGTTTTCACCTTGGGTTCTTCGTTTGATATCTGCATTTTCTCCTAAAGATTCATATCTAATCCACTTCCTAAGGTTAGGATATATTTCATCTTTTTCTGTATCTAAAAACCACTCATTTAATTTAATAATCAAATCTTTAAAATCTATATTTTCAAGTTTATTTTTTTGCGATTAATGTAAATATAATCAGAAAAGTTATTTATTTCTTATTCATAAACCCTCCCTCAAAGTCCTATTTATCTACACTTCAAAAAATTCACTAAACCAATTATATCATAAGCAAATTCTATTATGTTATATTATTGGCTTGATTTTAATGTTTTATATCTTTCTTTTAAGTTTGGTTCTCCACAGGTACGCTTCTCCGTATCGGTAGTAAGTGAGGTCTTTTAATATATTATGAGCCTTCATTGCATTGATGAAGGGGTATAAATCTTCTGCATCTTCGTAATTGCTGCTACTACTTTCTCTCTCATAATTAACAAGTCTTCTACCACATCATATGTATAAAATCTACTATTAGACAAATAATAGTTTTGTGACTATTCTATGAGAAGGAGAATTCTATGAATCTAATAACGAAAGGAAGTAATATTATTATGGGAATTTTAAGTGGAAATCCTAAAGATGAGCCTTTACATTATGGCGAGGTATTTGGATTATGGAGCTCTTTATCAGTTTCAAAAGGTGCATTAGACAGTTATCAAGTTTTTATTAATCATACTGGTGACCAAGAGTTAAAAGCATTTTTAAAACAAGTAATTGAATCATCAATCAAACCATCAATCAAAGACATAGAAGAAGTATTACTGCATAACGATATCGCGCTTCCACCCACACCAGCAGAACGACCTGAAGCAGACCTTGAACAAATTCCAGTTGGCGCGAGATTGCAAGATGCACAAATAGCTTATATAGTAGCTGCTGATATAGCAGCAGCTGTTGTAGCAAGTAGTCAAGGAATGAGTCAAGCAATTCGTGAAGATGTTGGGTTATTATTTGGCCAAATGGGTGCAAAAAAAGCAAAAGATGGTGCAGCATTATTACAAATCATGAAAGATAAAGGTTGGCTAGTTCCACCACCACTTCATCATGAAACAAAACAACAATAATTAATAACAAGTTTGTAAAATGGTAGAAAAACAGATACAAATATCTGCTTTCTACTTTTTTTATATTATTTAACTAACGTAAGGCGTTAGTTGTAGAAGAAAAGAAGGCGAATCCTAAAAATAATGGATTCGCCTAGAAGTTAACCTTATCCTCTTTTTTTGTACATTTAAATGGTGGAGTCGAATCTTATTGAACCACTGTATTACAAAAGACCTCATTTACTTATGGTACGGTTCCTCATTCTTAATCCTAAATAATAACCATAGACACCACACTTTCTATTGTCAATAGCTTCATTATTTAGTTAAGATATGAATACTACTCCACTCAACTTAACTATTTTAAAAATTAATTTTCACAATTTTCAAAGGAAGTCGCGTTTCGCGCCCCCCTTTGAATTTACATTAATTCTATCCAATCACTTAGTTTATTATAAACTTTAAACCCTCTTCTCTTATACATTTCATAGGCAATACTATTCTTTTCTATTACTGTTAAACAAATTTCTTCCACTTGCTTTTCGTTTAAGAATTGTATTGCTGTTTCTAATAATTTTTTACCATAGCCTTTTCCCCTATACTCTTTTATTAATCCTATATCAAAAAAAGCTTTTTTATCATTAATAATTGTATTTAAAAAACCTATATTTTCATCTTTATCTAGTACAATAAAATAATCTTCATTGTCATTTTTATTTGACAAATAGCCTTTTTCATCTTCTATTTCTATATAAGTTCCATGAGGCATATCCATAAAAGACTTATTATATACATCAACATATTCCTCAATATTTTCTTTTGATAACTTGATCTTATCTAACACATCATTTGATTTTTCTCTATTGTTTAAAATCATATTGAAGGATGAATAACTTATTTTTAGTCCAATATCTTCAGACAAATTAAGCAAATTACTATTTCTTATCCCAAGCAAAACCTTATTAGCATAATATTTATTAGATAATTCTAATGCCTCATTAATTAATGATTTTAATATTTTTTCATTATCTAATGGACAGATTAATCCAGTTATATAAACTGTTTTTAATTTATTTACTAATTCTAATATAACTGATATCTTACCTGATATTATATTTTCATCAAAATAGAATAAGACACCTTCTCCACAATTGCATAACTTCCCTTTAATCTCTTCCTCAATTTCAACTAAAGATAAATCAGTATTTTCATTTTTCTTTATAAACTCTAATGCTAAAATTTTTTCATCATTATTTAATTCTAAGAAATTCTTTATCATTATTCCTTCACCCAATATTCACTACAATCTTTAGATCTATCTAAAAACCCATATTGAATTAAAGCTCTTCTTATTGTTACATAATCTTCATATATTCTTTTTAATACTCTATTTATTTCTTTTTCAGAATATTTCTTTCCTACATTAAAGTTTTTAGTTATTTCTTCTAATAGTATAATTTTCTTCTTTTCTTTAGCTGGATAGCTTTTTAACGCACCATTTTCATCTATATAAGTTTCTATTACCTTAATCTTTTCTTCCTTAGTTATATTAAATCTATCATCTAATGTTGTTGCTCCTTTGTGTGCATCACAAATAACATCTTCTTCTAACACATTTATATCTCTATTTGTATCTTTAGCAAGTAAATTCATAGTTGCTAAAAATAACTTAGCTTGTTTTTCCTTTTCTCTTAATTTATATCTATGGTTTCTAATAGTAGAACTGGCAATACCTAACTTTGCTGCTATTTCTTTATCTGTAAGTCCTAAAGCTATTAGTTCAATTACTGCTTTTTGAGATGATGATATCCCTGTATAAAGTGAATTCATATTTAATAAATAACTTAACATAGATTTATGCTTTTCCTTTATATGAAGCTCAGCAGTCTTTTTTGCATCATATAAGTTACCACCTATTTCATATATTCTTCCTTTAATAAATATTTCTTCACATACTATACATTTTATATATTCTTCTGTTTCTACAAATCCCTTTTCTATTTCATCTATAGAAGCTCTCCAAAAAAACTCATTATCCATAATTATACCTCCAAATTATTCCTTATATATTTATAATAAAACATAATTGCAAATTAGTCTATATATAAATAAACATTTTTCAATTAAGTTTGTATTTTGAAAATGAGGAAGTCTATAATAGAATTAAGTTTTAAATATATTAATAAGAACCAAATAATATATATTAATGAAATAAAAGTATTTATATATATCTATAAATTATATAGATATTAATTAAATTCTATAATTATTATAATATTGTAAAATTCTTAGTATTAATAATTAGTAAACTATGTATACTAAACTATAGAAAATTTATTATTTGGAGGTATATTAATGCATAATAAATATAATGATCTTTTTGATAGCTTAATAAGATCTTACTATGAAGACAACTTTGATGAAACTCTTTCTAGAATTATGGTATGCCATGAAACTTCTCCACAAGAAACTTTTAAAATAATTACATCGCTTTGTGGAGTATCAATAGACTTTGATAATAATTATATATATAACTTAAAAAAAGCAATTACTAATTATGAGGTTAATAAAAGGTTTATAGAAAAGCTTGATAGTTGTAGTGTTAATTGTAAACAAGATGATAATAAAAAATTTAATTGTCAAGTAAGTTGTCCATTTGATGCAATATTATATGATGAAGATAATAAATCAACATACATAGATTACAATTTATGCGTTGGTTGTGGTTTATGCGTAGATTCTTGTAAATACGGTAAGATATTAGATAAAGTTGACTCCATTCCTATTGTGGATTTAATAAAAAATAATAAAATGGTTATAGCAGCTGTTGCTCCTGCAATTATGGGGCAATTTGGAGACAATGTATCAATGGATCAGCTACGTGCAGCATTTATTAAAATAGGCTTTACGGATATGGTTGAAGTTGCTTTTACTGCTGATATGCTTACAATTAAAGAAGCTGTTGAGTTTAACAATCATGTTAATGGCCCTAAAGATCTAATGATTACTTCTTGTTGCTGCCCTATGTGGGTTGGTATGCTTAAAAAGGTATATAAAGAATTAGTTCCCGATTTGTCTCCTTCTGTTTCACCAATGATAGCTGCTGGAAGGGTGATAAAGAAATTAAATCCAGAGGCTAAAGTTGTTTTTATAGGACCATGTATAGCAAAAAAAGCTGAAGCAAAGGAACCTGATTTAGTTGGTGATATCGACTTTGTATTAACCTTTCAAGAGCTAGACAATATCTTCAAATTATTAGAAATTAATCCTGAAGAATTGCAGGGAATTCCTTCTAAAGACTATGCTTCTAGAGGTGGTAGATTATATGCTCGTACAGGTGGTGTATCTATAGCTATAGGAGAAGCTGTTAGTGAACTCTATCCTGAAAAATATAAACTCTTTAAACCTATTAAGGCTTCTGGTGTTAGGGAATGTAAAGAATTATTAAGTAAGGCATTAAATGGTGAAATAGAAGCAAACTTTATAGAAGGCATGGGCTGTATTGGTGGTTGTGTTGGTGGACCTAAAGCAATTATTCCTAGGGAACAAGGAAAAATATCAGTAGATAATTTTGCTTATAATTCTCCTATAAAAGTAGCTACTCATAGTTCTACAATGGATAATGTTTTAGAAAAGCTCCATATAACATCATTAAAAGATTTTGAAGATGATAGTAAAACTTCTATTTTTCATAGAAACTTTTAAATCCTAAACTTTTAGCTTATGTACATTCTTATATATTGCATATAAAAAAATAAATATATAAGAAAAGTTTATCTTTAATTATTGTTTTTAACTATCATATTATGATTATTTTTAATAAAATAACCTCTAATAAGTAGCTTTAAGTAGAAATAAATAATATTATCTATTTTTCTATTGTTAGCAGATTTTATGTATTATCATATTCTATATATAGAAGAGCTTTTGTTGGAGGTACATTTTCTTTGGATACTTTAAGCGTTTGTATTATAGCTAGAAATGAGGAAGAAAACATATTACGATGTCTTAAAAGCATAGAAGATATTGCTGATGAAATAATACTAATTGATACTGGATCTATTGATAATACAATTACTATAGCCCAAAAATTTAATGCTAATATAATAGAGTTTCCATGGAATAATGACTTTAGCTTAGCAAGAAATAAGGCGCTAGAAAATGCAACTAAAGATTGGATTTTATACATTGATTGTGATGAATCATTAGATATTACTCAAGTTTATACTCTAAAAAATATATTAGATAAATCTTCTCATATAGGCTTTAGATTAAAACTTATAAACATAATTGATAACAAACCTTATTGCGGTGAATATTTACTTAGGCTAATTAAGAATAATTGTGGATTTTATTTTTCTGGAAAAATTAATGAAACTATAAAAAACTCAATATATACTGATTCTTATGAAAATAATATTCTAAACCTAGATATTATATTATATAACTATGGCTACGATTTAAATCAAAAGAAATTATATGATAGATGTAATAGAAATATTTCTATATACTTAAGCTACAAAGATGAAGAAAAAGATTATCTGTATTACTACAACTTGGCAAATGAGTATTTCCTTTTAAAGAATCTAAAAAAGGCTATAGATAATTATATTATAGCAATTTACCTAAGTGATAATTTTTTTATAAATAGTTATATTACTTTTACAATAATAAAGGCTTACTTTAAAATGCGAAAATATGATACCGCAATTTTAATAGGTGAGAAGTTATTAGATAAGTATGATGCTTTTAGAGAAATATATCTTTTACTTGGAATATGTTACGAGAAAATAGGTAATTTAGATAAGTCTAAAGAAAACCTTAGAAAATATTTAAAATTATTCACTAAAGGCTCCAACTATTATTTTAGTTTAGATTATATAAATATGAAAAACTTAATACCTGAAATGTTTGGGTTTAATATAGAAACTTTAAAACACTTAAACTAAATGGTAAAAGGAGGATAAGTTTTAATACTTTTCCTCCTTGATAATTTTCAATTATTATTAAAGTACTTTACAAAATGTTAGTGGAACCATTTAAAGTTTTATAAAATATAAATTATTGCATACTACTATAAATTTTTTAGGTTATTCGCCCCTTTTTTCTTTATTATTTGTTCTAATACATTTAATCTAGTTTTCCCCAAAATTTGTTTTGGCTTCTTAGCTATTTCATTGTCTTTATAAAATTTTGCTTTGTTTGCTTCTATGACCATAAATATCTTTTCTTCTAATGCTTCATCTTCTATGTTACCTTCAAAATAATCATCTATATAGTCTCTTAAAGCATAACTAAGTTCCTCTTGATTTTTATAATATAATCTAATTCCACCCTTATTCAAGAATATTATCCTCCCTAAAAAAATCTACTTTTTAACATATATTTTATACTAAAAATATACTATACACAATATGTAATAAAGTTCTTAATTTTTATTTAATTATTATATAAACAAAACTTATTATTTAAATAATTTTTAGTATCTTAATTAAATAAGTTCTATATGTTAAAAAGGTGATTAGAATAATTTAAATTATTCTAATCACCTTTTATTTCCTTATTTATTGCTTATACTTTTTTTATCTATTTTTCTTTTTTCTGTTTCATCTACTACTAACGCAGCTACTGCTGATCCAGTTACATTTGTTGCTGTTCTCATCATATCTATAATCGCATCTACAGCCATAACCATTGCCATACCTTCTATAGGTAATCCTAAAGTTGATAATACAACCGTTGTTGACATAGTTGCTGCACCAGGAACCCCTGCTATACCTATTGAAGATATAATTGTTGTTAATACTATTAAGAAATAGTGGTACATTGTCATATCAACATTAAATACATTTGCTACAAAAATTGCAACTATTGCTGGATATAATCCACCACAAGCATTCATTCCTATAGTTGATCCAAGAGGAGCTACAAAGCTTGCTATATTTTCAGAAACCTTAGCATTTTCTACTAAGCTCTTAATTGTTACAGGCAATGTTCCATAACTACTTTGACTTGTAAAAGCTACAATTTGAGCTGGGAATATATCCTTAAAGAACTTTAATGGATTTTTTCTTGCAACAAATGCTATTAAAGGAGTATGAACTAATACTATTTGTAATATACAAGCTATATATACTGCTAATATAACATTAATTAATGATTTTATTGTATCCATTCCATTTGTTGCTGCAGTTGTTGCAATTAGTGCAAAAACTCCATATGGTATAAATTTTAATACTATTCTTGTTATACTTAAAACTAACTCATAAGTTGATAATATAAAATCTTTAAATGGTTTAACCTTTTCTGGATTATTATTATCTTCAATTACTAAAGCTATTGCTATGAAAAGTGAAAATATAACTATTGGGATTATTTGATTGTTAACTATCGAAGCTACTGGATTTGATGGTAAAAAGTCTAATAATACCTTTGAGAATGCTGGTATTTCTCTTGCTTTAAATCCTTCTGCTCCAACAAAGCTTATTCCTTCTCCTAATTTAAAGATCTTACCCATAACTATTCCTATTATTGATGCAACCCCTGTTGTCCCAAGTAATATTGCTAATGTTTTAATACCGATTGATTTTAAAGTATCTAAGTTTTTAAGTCTAATTATACTTGTTATTATTGATACCATAACTAAAGGAACTACTATCATCTTAATTAATGATATATACCCCTTACCTACAACTTCAAGGAATTTTATATTTTCTTTAAACACAGCTCCTAGTATTAAACCTATTGTTAATGCTGTTAAAGTTGCATAAGAAAACTTTCCTGTTTTTGCTTTTACTAAATAAATTATATAAAGTGCTGCTATTGATAAAATAATAGCTAATATCAAATTAATATTCATTTTATTTCCTCCTAGTATTTATATTTTATTATTATTTTTTTGCTGGCCTGCAACTTATTTTATATAAAATCACTTAAATATTTTAAGCAATTTTATAAATAAAAAAACCTACTACCACTGTGCTATACAGAGGCAGAAGGCAAACTTCCACGGTTCCACTCTGATTAGATATTATAAAATATCTATCTCATTCTTCGGTACAATAATACCTTATCTCTATAATGGGAGATCCCATAAACCCCTACTTAATTCGGGACTTAAACTCCAAGGGGCACTTCATTAATAAAATTATAGGTTATCTCAGCAACTTAACCTTCTCTGTGATAATTATCATTAATTACTTTCCCTCTTCATCGTCTCTAATTCATATCGGATTACTATGATTTAATTATAGCATCATTTTTTCTATTGTCAATATATAAATTATAGATTTAATTTATATATTTGAACGGTATTTTTTGGTATATTTTAAGAGAGTAAAATTCAGAATTTACTCTCTTAAAACACTTATTTATTATCAATATATGAATCTACATTATCTTTTGTTATTTTAGTATGTGGTATTTTAATGTATTTTTTATCCTTAATTCCCTCTATTTCTTCTAAATTTTTTCCAGTAGATACTGCTAAAGAGATATCAAAAATTGCTTTAGCCTGTGCATTAGCATCACTTATTACAGTTCCAGTCATTTCACCTTTCTTAACCGACTCCATTGCTTCTTTTATTCCATCTATTCCAACAACTAAAGGTTTATTAGTGAATTCATTACTAGAGTTTATAGCATGTATTGCTCCAAGTGCCATAGAATCGTTGTTGCTAAATACCACCTCAATACTATCTCCAAATTTCTTAATCCACTGATTCATTTTAGATATAGATTGGTCACTTTGCCAATTTGCACTATCATCTGCTAGTTTTTCTACTTGAATTTCTTTTTCAGTAATAGCTCTTATACAGTATTCTGTTCTTATAGAAGCATCCTGATGTCCTAGTTCTCCTTCAAGCATAACGTATTGAATTTTATTATCTTTATTTTTATCTATTAAATCCTTTTTTGAAAGCCACTGATCTATTATTATATCAGCCTGCATCCTTGCTGATTGTTCTGCCTGTGCACCTACATAATATATTTTATCCCATCTATTCATATCCTCTTCTACAGGTTCTCTATTAAAAAATATCAATGGTATGTTAGCTGACTTTGCCTTATCAATTATAGTCGCAGCAGCAGTTCTGTCTACTAAATTTACACATATAACATCATAATCTTGGTTTATAAATTTATCTACTTGATTACCTTGATTTATTATACTCCCCTTTGCATCTACAACATCAAGAGTTATTTTAGATTTGCTATTATTTTCATTTTCCTTAGCTATTTCTTCTAAATTTTTAGTAATTGTAGATATAAAGACATCATCTTGCCTATAAAGTGTTACCCCTATTTTTATTTCTTTCTTTGATTTTATGTTAGTTTCTTTATTACAGCCTACAGCAAGAGTTGATATTAAGATCATACTTAATAAACTAATTAATTTTTTACCCTTTTTCACCTTAACCTCTCCCATAAAACATTTTTTATCTAACAAATGGAAATAGCATTCTTTGATTTTCCTTAGAGTACATGTTTCTGCTGTTAATTATTGTTGATGTTATCACACTCTTATCAATTTCCTTTCCCTCAATTTCTGATACAGAAGTTTTTACACTTAAATAACCTACATTAAATTCATTTTGCATTGCAATTGAATTTATTACATTTTCCTCAATTAAAGAAATTATTAAGCTTGTACTTCCAGTACCATATAGCTCAATATTAGATTTTATATCATTACTATTCTCAATATATTTTTTAGCTTTTCCAATACGCTCTAGAAGGTTAGGTTCAAATGCAATTATTACCTTCTTATCATCTTTATCTATAATAGATCTAATTTTATTATAAAATTCCCCTTCATCTTTTGGTAAATCTAAAAGTTCACAGCTATTCTTACTTTTATTTATCTCCTCCATAAAACCCATATATCTTTCGTCTATACTACTGCACGTTAGATCACTTTTTGCAATATAAATTTTATTTCTTGTATTTCCATTTTTAACAACTTCTTCTGCAAGACTTTTTCCTAGCTTGTAATTATCACATGATATATATGGAATATTTTGTTTAGTTTCTATATTGGATTCAAATAGGACTATAGGAACTTTTTTTCTTACATCTTCTATTTTATCTACCATCTGCTTGTAATCTGCTGGTGATATTAATATTGCATCTGTTCCATCACTTATTTCTCTCTCTATTAATTCAATTTGCTCCTCAACACTATTTTCTTCTAATAAAGTTAGAAATCTTATATTTACATTCATTTCTGAAGCTGCTTGATCCATTCCTTCTTTTATTATCCTCCAGCTTTCACTATTTCTTCCTCTTATTATTACTGAAACATCATACACTTTAACCTCTTTTTTATTTTCCTTATTTAAAAGTAATATAAAAGATGAGATAAGCATGATAAATAGAAATATAAAAACTGCTTTCTTTTTTAATCTCACTATTTATTCTCCTTAATACTGTAAAAGTCTATACATGGCATATGGACTCTTATTGTAGTGCCCTCATCAGGCTCACTATATATTTGTAATCCATAATCTTTTCCAAAGTACAATTGTATTCTTTCATGTACATTCCTTAACCCTATTCCAGAACCCTTCTTTTGGGAATTACTTTCATTGGTTAAAAGTTTATCTGCTACCTCTTGAGGCATCCCTAAGCCATTATCAATAATATCTATATATAGGTCATTATTTTTAATATAAGATTTTACTAATATGTCTCCATCACCACTCATATATTCCATTCCATGATAAATTGCATTTTCAATTAAAGGCTGAATTATTAACTTAATGCTAGTAAGATTTAAAGTTTCTTCCTCTGATTTTATATCATAAGTAAACTTATTCTTGTAACGTATATTTTGAATTGTTAAATAATTTCTAGCATGTTCCAATTCATCTCTAACAGTTATTACATTTTTCCCCTTACTTAAGCTAATTCTAAAAAACCTAGCTAAAGCTGTTACCATCACTATAGCTCCATCATAATTTTCATTCTCTATCATCCATATAATAGAATCTAAAGTATTATATAAAAAATGGGGGTTTATTTGTGCTTGTAATGCATTTAATTCACTTTTTCGCTTTTCTTCTTGTTCCTTCATTACATTATCCATTAATATGTTCATTTCATTTACCATGGATCTTATAGCTTTTCCTAAATGTTGTATCTCATAAGAGCCACTTTCTGATATATTTAAATTTGCTATACCATTTTCAAACTGCTTAACTGATTTCTCTAAAGATTTTATTGGATTAGCTATACGAGACGATACAAACATATTAATTGATATTAAAGTAAAAATCGCAAAGAACATTATAAATATTGCGAATATTTTCATTTCGTAATAATCTGCTGTAATATCTGACATTGGAGATATGGCAACTATCTTCCACCCAGTATATCCAACTGTCTTTACAGTCACTAATCTCTTATTTCCTTGAAATTTTTCTATATGATTTCCATCTTCATAATTTGCTGCATCATAATTATTTTCTTTTACTAAATCTGAATATATTAATTGTTGCCTTGGATGATATATTATTTCACCAGTACTGTCTATTAAATAAACATATCCATTCTTCCCCATATCAACATTTTTACATATTTGCTCAATACCACTAAAATTCATATCTACTAAAAGAACTCCACCATTTGTTTTACCACTTTCAGTTAATTCAACAGCTCTACTTAAGGATACAACCCAAGTATATTTATAATTAGGATCATAAAACAAATTTTGTACATGTGGAGTTGAAAAATGTAAATTTTCTCTTTTGTTTATTGCACTTTGAAACCATTCACTCTCCATTGCATAAACATTATTTTTTAATTGCTGTAATGGATAAGACGCTATTATTTCACCATAATCCGAAAATAAACTTATACTTATAAGATAGTCTTTATTGGCCTCATAAATCAAATCCATTTCCTTATTTATATCTTCAAAGGATAAATCTTTTTTCTTTATTCCTCTATAATATATAGTATCTGATATTTTCATCATTTTTCGCAAATAAGTATCTAAGTTTAAGTTTACTTGCTCTAGTATGGATTTATTATTTTTTGATACCATCTCTTCTGTTGAATTTGTAAATCTTAAATAAAGAGCTCCACCAACTACTATCATTCCAACAACTGCTACTATTGTAAATGATATTGATATTATATATTGTATACTAGCTTTTTTATAATATTTTATTATTTTACTTCTAACAGAATTTAGCATTTTATTTCACTCAATTCTTTCTGTATCTTGATGGTGATATACCAAATTTTTTCTTAAATACATAGCTAAAATAATTTGCTTCTTGGTATCCAACCTTTGAAGCAATTATATAAGTTTTATCATCTGTTGTATTTAACAACTTTATAGCTTCTTCTAAACGAATATCTGTGAGATAATTTACAAAGCTCATATTAGTTTCTTTTTTAAATATAGTAGAAAAATATGTAGGACTCACATGTAGTTTTGAACAAAGCTTTTCTACTGATATTTCATAATCACTATAATTATTCTTTATGTAGTCCTTAGCCTTTTCCACTAATAACTTTGAAGAATTGACGCGCTCTTTTTTTATAAATTCATTTAATTTTATTGCCTTCTCTATAAACCATTCTTTTATTTCTTTAATTGAATCTAATTTATCTAAATATGAATAACAATTAAAGTCTTCTCCAAATATATCTCTTATATCTATATTATAAGCTTGTGTTAATTTAAGTAATGCTGTCATTATTTCCATTATATAAACTCTATATTTATCTAATGATATAAAATGTTCCTCTACTTTTTTAAAAATACTTTCTACGATTTCTTTTATTTCATCTTGTGATGATAACTTTATAGCATTTAGAAATTTTATTTCATCTTGCTCGTCAAATTGAAGCTGTATTGAGTTATCTGGTTCTACATCATCTATATATATTGTTTTGCCATTTCCTAATATTAGTCTATATCCTAAAGCACTTTGCGCCGTTCTATAGGAAAATCTTATTTCATTAATATTATTATATATTCTACCTATTCCTATAGACACTGTGCTTCCGAAGACACATTCAAAAATCTTGCAGACTTCATTTAACATCTTTATAATCTTCATAATGTTAACCTTTTCATCAAGAGATAACAAAGTTACTATTTTGTCTAAATAAGGAAAGCTTATAAATTTACAATAATTCTGCATAGTCTCATCTACTATATTCTTAATTGATATAGAAACTAACGAACTATCTTGTTCTTTAGGCAGACCATCAATATTTATCAATGCCACACATAAGTACTGATTCATAAAATCTAATCCTAATTGTTTTTCATTTTCTTTCCATTCCTCATTAGTAATTCTACCTTCTAAAGCTCCAATTAAAAACTGTTCTCTTATTACAGGAATACTTTCTATATAATGCTTTTGTAGAGTTTCCATATTTCTTTTTTCATTATACTCTTTGTCCAATTTCTCTTTTAGCCTTTTTAAAACTTCTATAAGTTCCATAGAATTAATTGGTTTTAATACATACTCAACAACATTAATTTTAATAGCTTCATGTGCATAATCTAAGTCATCTGATCCTGAAAATATTATTATTTTAGTAGAAGGCATTATTTCCGTAACTTTTTTACCTAGTTCTAATCCATCCATAAAAGGCATTTTTATATCTGTCATTATAACATCTGGATGCAGTTTTTCTGCCATTTCTAAGGCTTCTTGTCCATTTTCTGCATCTCCTACGACTATGAATCCATGCTCTTCCCAATTAATTTTCTTAATAACTCCAAGCCTGATTTCCTCTTCATCATCTACAATCATCAACTTGTATAACCCCATAAATAACCTCCAGTAAACAATATTAAAATAAATATATACTAGCTCATAAAATATTCCAAATCTTCAAAATTAATTATATCATATTTTTATGTGGATATTATCAAAAAATAAAAATAGGATGAATATTTTAAATCTCATCCTATTTCTATGAATAATTTTATTTTTTTATACTAATACACCTATTACAATTGAAAATGTTAATAATATCAATACTACTGCAATAAATCTATCCATTGTTTTAACCGATACATCTAAATTTCCATATATAGTATCTCTCATTGTCTTTTTAGATAAGCTACTTTCATTTTCCTTTATAGCCTCTTTTTCCATTTATCATCATTTCCTTTTTAATTATTTTTTAGCTATATATTTTCTTACATCTAATGAAACAGCTACTATTATTATTAAACCTCTTATTATATATTGCCAGTAAGCATTAACTCCAATAAAGTTTAATCCATAATTTATAACTTGAAGTAAAACTGTACCTATTAAAACTCCTGGTATTGTTCCAATACCTCCAGTAAAGGATACTCCCCCAACAACACAGGCTGATATTGCATCTAGTTCATAGTTAAAACCTGTACTTGTTGTAGTAGATCCTGCTCTTGCTGCCTCTAAGAACCCAGCTAGTCCGTAAAGCACACCTGAAATTATAAATATAATCATTATATTTTTTACTAAGTTAACACCTGAAACTGCTGCTGCTTCTGGATTTCCTCCGATAGCAAACATATTTTTACCTAATTTAGTTTTATTCCATACAAACCACATAATAGCTGCAACAATTGCAAGATAAAAAACTAAATATGGTATTTCAATACTTCCTAATTTTAAAGAACCATTAACAAAGTTTGTGTATCTTTCATCTAAGTTAGCTACTGGTTGAGCTCCTAATGGCGGTCTATCTATATATAAACAGGATGCACCATACGCTATAAGTTGTGTGCCTAATGTAATTATGAAAGCATGCACCTTAAGTTTTGCAACTCCAAATCCATTAATGGCCCCAAATATACCACCTATTATTATTGCTATAAACATTGGTACTATTAATGGTAATGCTTTTAAATTTGGATACATTCTAGCTGCATAAGTTGTTGATTGTAGCAATGATGCAGATATTATAGCTGTAAATCCTAATATACGCCCTGCAGAAAGGTCTGTACCTTGCAGTACTATTAATCCTGCAACTCCTAAGGCAAGTATTCCACGTGTTGATGCTTGGCTTAAAATATTAGTAAAATTCTTTAGTGAAAGGAAACCTGGTTCCTTTATAACAAAGAATACTATCATCATAAATAGTACTATATATAATGCATAATTTAGTAGGAAATTTTGTAAAGACTCTTTATTAAATTTAACTTTATTCATAAGTTACACCTCTATTCTAAATATATTTTGCAGCCATAGTCATAATATCTTCTTGTGATAGCTTGTCCGGTTCTCCAACACCAGCAACTTTTCCATTTGACATTACAAGTATTCTGTCACAAATTCCCAATAATTCTGGCATTTCGGAGGATACAACTATAACCCCTTTGCCCTTATTAGCCAAATCTATAATAAGCTGATAAATTTCATATTTAGCTCCAACGTCTATTCCTCTTGTTGGCTCATCTAATAGAAGTATTTCTGGATTAGTTAAGAGCCATCTTCCTATTATTACTTTTTGTTGGTTTCCTCCTGATAAACTTCTAATAGCCGTTTTTTGACTTGGAGTTTTTACCTTCATACTATCTATTGTCCATTTAGTATCTTCTGTCATCTTTTTATTATCTAATATACCAAACTTGCTATATCCATCTATATTAGCAATTATTGTATTAAATTTTATATCAAGTTGTCCAAATATTCCTGTAGATCTACGCTCTTCTGTTAATAATGCAAACCCATTTTTTATTGCTCTTCTTGAATCTGTATTTTCTACCTTTTTACCATGTAATATTATCTCACCTTCACTGTGCCCAGCAATTCCAAATATAGTTTCTAAAAGCTCCGTTCTTTTTGATCCAACAAGTCCTGCAACCCCTAAAATTTCCCCTTTCTTAAGTTCAAAGGATACGTTTTGTACTGAAGGTTGATATGTACCTGTTAGATTTTTAACTTCTAATATTAATTCTCCTGGTTTATTTGTCTTTGGTGGAAATCTATTTGTTAAATCACGACCAACCATTAATTTAATAATTTTATCTGTAGTAAGATCCTTAGAAGGAATTGTATCTATCCATTTACCATCACGCATTATTGTAACATCATCAGAAATTTCTAGTATTTCCTCCATTTTATGAGAAATATATATAATACCGCAGCCCTTAGATTTTAATTTATTTATTATTCTAAATAGATGATTAACTTCTTCTGTAGTTAATGATGATGTTGGCTCATCCAAAACAAGAATTTTAGCATTATAAGAAACTGCTTTAGCAATTTCAACCATTTGTCTTTGAGAAACAGACAATTTTGCCATCTTAACTTTAGGATTAACCTCTATTTCTAGTTCATCTAATATTTTTTTAGTTTCTTCATACATTATTTTCTCGCTTACAATTCCAGCATTTCCTGGATATCTTCCAAGCCATATATTATCCATAACGTTTCTTTGTAAAACTTGATTTAATTCTTGGTGAACCATAGCAACTCCATTATCCATGGCTTGCTTTGGGTTAGAAAATTTGCTTTTTTCACCGTCTATTAAAATTTCTCCACCATCTTCAATATAAACCCCGAATAAACATTTCATTAAAGTAGATTTACCTGCTCCATTTTCACCCATCAAAGCATGTACAGTTCCTGGTCTTACTTTTAATTGAACTTTATCTAAGGCTTTAACCCCTGGAAATTCCTTGCATATATCTATCATTTCAAGAACGTATTTTGTATCTGCCATAAATTACTTCACCACTTTTCTATTATTTATTAAACTGCATAGTAACAAATACTATGCAGTTTTTTAATTCTATATAATATATTATTTTTTAATATATTCTTGATATGGAATACGTACAGCAACACCTGTATCATCAAACTTATATGAAGTTCCTTCTATAGCACTCTTACCTGCTGCTAAATTCATTCCAGTTTCATATAAAGCTTTAGCCATTCCTTCTGCATCTTGAAGAACTGATCCTAACATAAAGCCTTTAGCTATTAAATCTTGAGCTGCTGCTGTAGCATCAACACCTAAAACAGGAATAGTCTTTGCAGCATCACCATTATTATATCCTTGAGCTTGTAATGCAGCTATAGCGCCTTGAGCCATACCATCGTTGTTAGCTATTACAGCTTCAATCTTATTACTAAATTTTGAGAACCATGCTTCAGTAGCATTTTGAGCTAAAGCTTGGTCCCAGTTACAAACTTGTTTTGCTAACTCTTCAGTTTTTATTCCTTTATCATTTAAAGTAGAAACTGAATATTTAGTTCTTGCAACTGCTTCTGGATTATCTGGCTCACCTTGTAACATAACGTATTGTAGTACTCCATCTCCATTTTTATCTACAGCTTTTGTATCTTTTTCCCATACCTTTGAAAGTATATCTCCTTGCATAACTCCAGCTTCTTTTGCATTTGTTCCTACAAATATAGCCTTGTCATATGCTTTTATTGCATCTGCTGATGGCTCTCTATTGAATAGTACTACAGGCTTTTTAGCAGTTTTAATTTTATCTATTACTGTTGGTGCAGCGCCTGTATCAACTAAATTAACTAATAAAAGATCTACATCTTTTTGAAGTAATGTGTCTATACTATCATTTTGAGTAGCTTGGTCACCTTTTCCATCATAAAAAGTAAATTCAACTTTATCTGAATTTTCCTTTTGAATCTTTTCTAGATTTTGACGAACTGTTGAAATATAAGTATCATCGAATTTGTATAAACATACTCCAACCTTAACTTTATCTCCCTTTGAAGTTCCACCACCTTCAGTAGTAGCCTTATTTCCTCCACATCCAACTAATGAAGCTGTAACCATAACGGTAGCCATTACCATTGTAAGTAATCTTTTAACTTTTTTCATATTAACCCTCCATCTTTTATAAAATACTTAATACCCATTTGATTTCGTTTACATTTATAATTATAATTTTCAAGCCCATTAATTTCCATACGAAAAACTTCACACTTCTATCGAAATTCTTAGATAATAAATTTATATAAATTCAATATATCTAATATATTCTCCTTATATAGTATGAATATTAATAATACATCTCCTTTCTACATATAATAATTTATATGTAGAAAGGAGATGTATTGTTTTATGAAAAATGTATCTAAATCGCTAATAACTGTAATTATAGTTATTCTTGTATTAGTTTTACCTATAATATTTAGCTACAATAAATTAGTATCTTTAGAACAACTAGTAAATACCGCCCAGTCTAATATAGATACGCAATTGCAAAGAAGATCTGACTTAATACCTAATTTGGTTAGTACAGTTAAAGGATATGCTTCTCAGGAAAAAGATATATTTACTGATATAGCTAATGCAAGAAGTAAATTATCTGGAGCATCAAGTATATCAGAACAAGCAAATGCAGATACTCAATTATCTAATGCTCTTTCTAGATTATTAGTTATAGTTGAACAGTATCCAGATTTAAAGTCCAATGAAAACTTTAAGGACTTAAGTATTCAGTTGGAAGGAACTGAGAATAGAATTGCTGTTGCAAGACAAGATTATAATACAGCTGTAACTAATTATAATACTACGAGGAGAAGATTCCCTACTAATATAATTTCTTCAATATTTGGTTTTCAAGAAAAACCTCTTTATAAAGCAAGTGATAGTGCTAGTGAAGTGCCTTCAGTAGATTTTTCTAGATAGCTATGAATACATTGAATAAACTAAAAAAAATATCATTATCTTCTCTTTTAATAATATTTTGCTTTTCTTCAATTGCTTTAGCTAGTGTTAACTATCCTTTACCTACAAATTATAAATATGTAAATGATTATGTAGGTATATTAGGTTCTAAAGAAATAGAAACTATTATATCATTAGGAAAAGAGCTTGAAGATAAAACTGGAGCTCAAGGGGTTGTAGTAATTATAGATTCTACAAATGATGTTCCTATTGAGGATTATGCCATAGACTTATTTCGCAATTGGGGAATAGGTCAAAAGTCTAAAGATAATGGCTTATTAATCTTAGTTGCGATAAATGATAGACATTGGAGAGTTGAAGTTGGAAGAGGCTTAGAAGGAGCTATACCAGATGCACTAAGTAATAGAGTTATGGAGTCTTTAGCAAAGGATGATTTTAAGAATGGGAACTATGGTTCTGGAATTATTAAAAGTTATAGTGCTTTTACTGATTTAATTGCAAAAGAATATGATGTTACTTTAGACAAATCACTAGATATAAAAATTCCAAATGGAGGAAATGAATCCTCTAGTAATTTTTCAGGAGGCATTTTAATTGGAATTTTAATAGTTTTATTTGCAATAGACATGTTTTTTAATGGTGCCAGAATATCCTCCACACTTCTAAAAATTATATTTTGGAGTAATATTGGAAGAAGAGGCGGCCCTGGTGGTTCTTCTGGCGGAGGTGGTGGCTTTGGCGGCTTTGGCGGTGGTTCTTCTGGTGGTGGTGGTTCCTCTGGTGGTTGGTAACAGAAAAGCTACCGATATTTTTATATATCAGTAGCTTTTTTTATTTCATATAATCTTTAGTTTCTATCTTTAATCCTTTTTTTCTTAATTTATTTTCTATAAATTCTTTAACTATTGAATATATTATTACAAATAATGGAACTCCTATTATCATCCCAACTACTCCCAATAATTTTCCTGCTACTAATATAGAGAATAATATCCAGAATGCTGATATTCCTATTGTATCTCCTAAAATCTTTGGTCCTATTATATTTCCATCTAATTGTTGTATAAGGAATATTATCAATAAAAACCATAGTGCTTGAACTGGTGATACAAATAATATTATTATAAAGGATGGTATAGCACCTATAAATGGTCCAAAGAAAGGTATAATATTAGTTATTCCAACTATAACCGATATTAGAAGTGTATATGGCATTTTAAATATTGTTAATATTATAAATGTTAATACTCCTATAATCATTGAATCTATAATCTTTCCTACTAAAAATCTTCCAAAAGTATAGTTACTTTTATGTACTAGCTTTACTAATTCATTTGCATAGGATTCTGGAAATAATCCAAATGTAACCTTTTTACTTAATGCACAAAGATTATCTTTATCTATTAATAAATATACTGATATTACTATCCCTAAAATTACATTCCATATACTTGAAAGAATTCGAGCAACAAATCCTCCTAAAGCTGGTATTAAATTAGTTGCAAATCTTATTACATAGTTAACTAAGTTATTAAAGCTATCTATTAATATTTGAGAATTCTCTTCGTGTAAATCTAGTTCTATTATTACTTCATTAAAAAATTTTCTAGAATTTATTATGTAGGTAGGTATATCATTTACCAATCCTACTACACTATCGATAAGCTGTGGTAATAAAAACTTAATAAACATACCAATTATAAAAAATGCTGTTATATAAGAAAATAATATAGCCAAACCTCTTGTTGATTTTATTTTCAATTTTTTTATGTACTTTAATTGAAAAACTTTTTTTTCATAGAAGTCTAATAAAAAATTAACTATATATGCAATAGAAAAACCTATAATAAAAGGCTGCATAATTATTAATATAGAATCAAGTTTATCTGTAAAAATAGATACCTGTGATATGGCTAAATAAAATACTATAACTGAAATTGCAACTATAAATGAATAAATTGCTATTGTTGTGTACTTACTATTCCAATTTACTTTCATTTTCTTCCTCTCTTTACTATGTATTATTTATGATTTCCTATAGAGTAAAAAAGATCGTCCAAATAACAAATATTTTGACAATCTTATTTTTTAAATAAATAATAAAAGGCTTACTGCCATTACTATCATTCCTAAAATTAGTCCATATATAGATAGGTGATGCTCACCGTATTCCTTAGCTGCTGGTAATAATTCATCTAATGAGATAAATACCATTATACCTGCTACCATAGCAAATATTATTCCAAATGTTAAATCATTAAAATAATTTCTTAAAAATACATATCCTACAATTGCACCAATTGGTTCTGACATACCTGATAAAAAAGAATATATAAATGCTTTTTTCTTATCACCTGTCGCATAGTAAATTGGTACTGACACTGATATTCCTTCTGGAATATTGTGAATTGCAATTGCAACTGCTATTGGTATTGCGATTTTCATATCACCTAAAGCTGATACAAAAGTAGCTAATCCTTCTGGGAAATTATGAATCCCTATTGCTAATGCAGTAAATATTCCTGTTCTCAAAAGAGCATCTGTATTTTTTTCATCTTTACCTTCTGATGGTAGTGCTTTAACTTCATGGGGATTTTCTCCACTAGGCACAAACTTGTCTATTATTGCAATTAAAAACATACCTGCAAAAAATGAAATTACTGTTACGTAATTTCCACCCTTTTCTCCTAAAGCTAGCACTAATGAAGC
Organism: Clostridium sp. MB05; assembly: GCF_046581255.1. Lineage (NCBI taxonomy): Bacteria > Bacillati > Bacillota > Clostridia > Eubacteriales > Clostridiaceae > Clostridium > Clostridium sp. MB05. Next base: position 3,658,997 of record NZ_CP174370.1, read on the forward strand.
TTTAGCTTTACTAAATATCTCTATCATTGATACATATATCATAACTCCAGCTGAGAAACCTAAACTTATGGATAAAAATTTCTTATTTGTGTTCTTTGCTAAGAAAGCAATTAAGCTACCTATACCTGTTGCAAGTCCAGCAAATAAAGTTATTAAAAAAGCTACTGCTACATTGCTCATATTTTTATCCTCCATATTTTGTTTTATATACTTATATTACACTAAATACTATATCCCTTCAATTATAATCGTGTTTATTATCTAAAACTTTTGACTTTCTATTATTTTTTTCTTCAAGTATCTTTACAAATAAATAACAGAAACCCATATATACTATAGCTATTAATTCTAAATTTATAAAATAATTATACCCTTCTCCTACCCCTTCTAATATAGTTCCCTTCGCAGCTAGATTTGAATTAAAACTTACAAAAAAATAATTTGTTTCAAATATAAAATTGAAAAACCCCATAGATATACCTAAAATTTCTAATACTATAAATACTTCTATAACCTCTCTTTTATATAAATAATATTTATGTATTAAAAGGAAATATATAGGAATTATTATTATTGAAATATGAGATATCATAAATTGATAATATTTAAAATACATACTAGATAATGAAGTATCCATTGAGACTAAACTTCCTATCCCCCCCATTACTCCTAATATAATGACAAAATTAAATATTTTTTTATTCTTAGTAAATCCTAAAATAACACATAATATATTGCATATATAGCATAGATGTAAGGGTAAGTTATCTAATTTTATACCTATTATTGTCCATATTATTAAATAATATAGCATAAAAATAGCTAAAGATATAATGGTTAAAGAATACCTTATTAGCTTCTCAATTTTACTATTATTTCTTATTTTATTTTTATATATAATTAAACTTAGTAGTATTATTATCGTTATTATAATAGGTACAAATTGTTCGAAATTGTTCATATCATAGTATTTACTTGGTCTTTGTAATATAAAAAATTCTTTCATAAATTTCTCACCTCTAATTCATGAATATGAAGTAAATATTAAAATAATTCTAAAAATAGGCCAGTATAACAAAAGTTATACTGGCCTGTAATATTTAGGCTATATTTTTTACTTTAGCATTCTCTCCAACAAGAATTTCTATGCCTATCGCTATTTTTATTTCTATCACAATCTTTATCTTTATCTTTTTCACTTATCTTTTTTATGCACTTTATTATATCTCTAATTGCATCTTCACGACCCTTTTTAAATCCAACTCTAAATCCTTTTTCAAAACCTTCTTTGCAGCCTTTTTTAAATCCTTTTTCAAATCCTTCTTTAAAGCCTTTTCTAAATCCTTCTCTAAATCCTTTTTCAAATCCTTCTTTGCAGCCTTTTTTAAATCCTTTTTCAAATCCTTCTTCTTTACCTTTAATGAATCCACATTTGAATCCTTTTTTAAATCCTTCTCTAAATCCTTTTTCGAAGCATTCTCTGCAATTTCCTTTACTACACCTATTCTCATTATGCTCATGATGTTCGCATTCCTCATGATGTTCATGATGTTCACATTCCTCATGATGTTCATGCTTTTTACATCTTTCATGCTTCTTATGATGCTCGCATTTTTCATCATCTTCATCTTTATGATTATAGTCATAATAGTTATCTTTTTCATAATAGTCATCATATTCATAGTATTTATTTTCTTTATCGTTATCTTCTTCATAATCATTTTCTTCGTCAAAGTATTTTTCGTCATCATATTCTTGCATTTTCTTTATTAGTTCTTCTAAATTTTCATAATTCGCTTCCATCTTTTTTATCTCCTTGTTATATGATTTATAATACATAATATGAAGATCTTCATTCTTTTGTTAATAATTTTTATAATATATATTAATATATTTATTCGTTTAATAATGAGTTCAATTCTCTAACTAATTTCTTAGCTCTATCTGGAAGCTTTGAAATAGCTTTTTCTCTCTTCTTTTCATCTTCTATTTGAGCTATTCTCATTACTTCTTGCTGAACCCCAGGAATACCATTGAAGTCAGATACTATTTTGTTAAATCTTTCTGCAAATACAGGATCTTGCATTCTTCCTTGAATCTTCATTATTAAGTTATAAGCATTCATTATTTATTACTCCTACAATTATTGTTTTAATTTATGTTATTCATAAATAATTTTATTTGTTACCTTTCTTTATATAAAAAAATAAGTCAATGTATTACTAGAATACACTGACTTATTTTTTATACTAAAACTTTAATTTTGAAGCTTGCTTAAACATATTTATCTCACTTTGAGATTCTACCTCACTTAAGCTTTCATTCCAATCTTTATCAAATTTTATCTTATATATTTCAATATGTGATCTGTCTTTAACTGGAGCCATTGCCACATACTCGTTACCACATATTAACCTTTGCTCTAATATTGCATAATCTATCTTTTTCCCATTCTCATCGTTAAAAGACATTATTTTTTCATTCATAATTAAATACACTCCTTTACTTTACTAAGTTTATTTTGCTTTAATAAAATAAATTTATGCACATTTAATTGAATTTAAAATATATAACTTTAATGCATCTGAACTAAATATTTTTGCGTAATATTACTCTCATTTATAGTATTTTTTATAATACTAAGAAGTATTATACATTAAAAGAACATTATTTATTCCTTAATTTCGCTTCTATCTCTACTTTTGTCTTTATTATTTATAATTAAATGAACCTTATCTATTCTTCTCTCATCCAATTTTAATAATTTTAATGATATATCGCCTTCCATTACCTCACAATTTTTAGTTGTAGTTGGAATCTCTCCAAGTTTTTCGATAAAGAATCCTCCTATTGTATCAGCAACTTCTGACTCTAATTCTATATCTAAATAATTATTAATATCTGATAAAGTCATTAGACCACTAATAATATAATTTTTATCATCTATTTTTTCAACATCTAGATTATCATCATACTCATCTAGTATTTCTCCCATTACTTCTTCTATGATATCTTCCATTGTTACTATACCTGAAAATCCACCATACTCATCTATTAAAATAGCTATATAAGCCTTTTTATCTTTTAATTCTTTAAATACGTCATCTATGCTCTTTGTTTCAATAAAGAAACATGGCTCTTTTATTAGATCTCTTATTTTTACATTATCTATACCTTTTTCAACGATACTTGCAAATAAATCCTTCATGTGCAATATACCTATAATATTATCTATTTCTTCTTCATATACAGGTATTCTTGAGAAGTTTTCATCTAAGATAGTTTTAATACAATCTCTAATATCATCATCTACATCTAATAAAAACGTTTCTGTTCTTGGTGTCATTATTTTTTTAGCTGTAGTATCATCAAATTCGATTATTCCATCTATCATTTCTCTTTCAACTTGATTTATAGCACCATTTTCTTCACCAATTTCTATTAAGCTTCTAATCTCTTCTCTAGATATTCGTTCTTCAATTCCTTCTGTTTTAAATCCAAAAATCTTAAGAATAAGGTTAGTTGAAAATGATAAAAACCATATAAATGGTTTAGTTATTTTTGATATTAAAATTATTGTTTTTATAGAAAACATTGCAACCTTTTCTGAATTTTGAAGTGCTATTCTCTTAGGTACTAATTCCCCAAGAACTAGTGTTATATATGAAATAACTACTGTTGTTATAACTAATGCAATACTTTCACTATAAGGAATATTAACTTCCTTTAATATGTTTGCAAATCCAACTGAAATTGATGTTGCAGCCGATGCAGATGCAAAGAAACCTGCAAATGTTATTCCAACCTGTATTGTAGATAAGAAATTATTCGGCTCTTTTAGTATGTTTCTTAATAATCCTGCCTTCTTATTTCCTTCCTCTGCTAATATGTTTATTTTGGTTTTATTTAATGATACTATTGCCATTTCTGCTGATGCAAAAAATGCATTAATAATTACTAATATCAAAATTAAAATAAAACTACTCCCGGGACTTCCTTCCATTTATTCATTCTCCTTAAATTTAAAATATAGTAAGATAATTCTATCATATAAAAGCTTGCTCTTTCAAATACGTATTTTTAACACTACAGATTAAATAGTCTTAATTTTTTAAATTATTATAAAATACTTATATATATTAATCTATATCTTCTAAAACTAATGATTATTCCACATGTCTATAATAAAAGGTTAGGAAATCAAAAGTTTCCTAACCTTTTATTAGCTTTCTTCTCCAAAAGCTTCCTTTAGTGTATGCCAAGCAAGTACTGCACATTTTACTCTAGCTGGCATATTTGATATATTTTTAAGAACTATAGCATCTTCTAAAGCTTCAAGCTCATCTTCATCATTTATTTCTCTTTTTATCATTCCAATAAATGTCTCTACAATGCTCAATGCTTCTTCCTTATTTTTTCCTTTTATTAAATCTATCATCATTGATGTTGATGCTTGAGATATTGCACACCCTTGACCAGTAAATGCTAAATCTTCTATAATATCTCCATTTAATTTTAGCTCTAAAGTTATTTCATCACCGCAACTTGGATTATGGCCTTTTTCACATAGGTCTGGATTCTCTAGCTTTCTTCTATTATGTCTTGAAGTGCTATGTTCCATTATAAGTTCTGTATATATAGCATTTAAATCCATTAATATTACCTCCATTTTGCAAACATATCATATGCTTGCTTTACTGCTTCTATTAATCTATCAACATCTTCTTTTGTATTATAAAAGTATATACTTGCTCTAGATGTTGCATTTATTCCAATATATCTCATCAGAGGTTGTGCACAGTGATTACCAGCCCTTATACAAACACCAAAAGTATCAAATATTGATGCTACATCATGAGGATGAACTCCTTCTATTTCAAAGGATAAAACTCCACCTCTTTTTTCAACTTCTCTTGGTCCATAAACTTTTACATATGGTAGCTTATTCATTTCTTCTAAAGCATAAGACATTAATTCTTTTTCTATCTTTTCTATCTTTTCCATACCTATATTATTTAAGTAATCTATTGCTTTTGATAATCCTACTGCACCTTCAACATTTTGAGTTCCTGCTTCAAATTTATATGGTAATACATTAAATGTAGTTTCTTGTTCATATACATACTCTACCATATCTCCACCAAACATTAAAGGTGGCATTTTTTCTAGTAATTCTTTTTTACCATATAATACTCCTATACCCATAGGAGCTAATAACTTATGTCCTGCAATCACTAAAAAGTCTGCATTTATATCTCTTACGTCTACTTTCATATGTGGAACACTTTGCGCTCCATCAACTATAACTACAGCTCCTTTTGAATGTGCATATTCTGCGATTTCTTTTACTGGATTAATTGTACCTAAAGCATTAGATACATGTGTTATACTTACTAATTTAGTTTTATCAGTAATTTTGCTTTTTACTTCTTCTTCTGTAAGTTCACCATTTTCATCAGTGTACATATATTTTAGAATTGCACCTTTAGCTTTTGCTACTTGTTGCCATGGAATCAAATTAGAGTGATGTTCTGCAATTGAAATTACTATCTCATCACCTTCATTTATAAAGTTCATTCCATATGACATTGCTAAAAGATTGAATGCTTCTGTAGCATTTTTAGTAAAGATTATTTCTTCTCTATATTTTGAGTTTATAAATTTCTTAACCTTTTCCCTTGCTTCATCATAAGCTTCTGTAGCAGCAACACTTAAATCATATGCTCCTCTATGTGGATTCGCATTAAATTTTTCGTAATATTCTTTTATAGCCTCTATTACTTCCTTTGGCTTTTGTGTAGTTGCAGCACTATCTAAATAAACTATTCTTTTTCCATTTTTCTCTATATTTAGAGTAGGAAAATCTTTAAAAAAATCTTTATTATTCATTATCTAAACATTCCTTTATAGAAGCAAGAATTTCTTCTCTTGTTTTTTCATTTTCTATTTTATCTATTATAGGGTTAAATGCTCCTTCTATAATAACTCTTCTAGCATCATTATAGCTAAATCCCCTACTCATTAAGTAGAATAGTTTTCCTTCATCTATTTTACCTGAAGCTGCTGCGTGTTCTCCAGATACATCATCTTCTTCACAAAGTAGTAATGGAAGTGCTTTTCCCTTTACCTTTGGAGATAATATCATACAATATTCATCTTCAACTCCAACACTTCTTGAAGCTCCTCTTTTAAAATCAAGAGTTCCTCTGAATATTTTATTTGCTTCTCCTTTTAATGCTCCCTTAGTTGTTATTTCTGATTTACTTCTTCTTCCTTTATGAGTCATAACATAATTCATATCTATAATCTTCTTATCTCCACCTAGGTAAATTGAGCTAAGTGATGACTCTGAACTATCTTCAAGTAAATCACCATGATAGTTTGTAATACTGTTTCTTCCACCTAAATCTATTGAAACAAAATCAACTTTACCATTGTATCCAACATCAGAAAGATTTGAATCTAAATTCATAGTATTGTTATTTAATAAATTAACTTTAACAACTTGAATATTGCTATTATTCTTGCTAAAAATCTTACATACTCCGTTATGGTATCCTTCACTATCATCTAAAGAATTGTATTTTACTATTATTTTTGCAGATGATTCTTCTTCTGCAACTAGTAATATGTTATCAACTAATGTATTGTTATCTTTATCCATATTAAATTCTATTATTATTGGCTCTTCTATTTTTGCCTTTTTATCTATATTTATTATATAGCCTTGGTTAAATTCCATTTCACCTTGGCTTACTATTTCATCTGAAACTCCATAGATAAACTTCTTATTTAATGGAAATACATTTTCCTTATTTAGCTTTTCTATTGTTACTCCCTCTAAATATTCACCAGTTATTTTAACATTATTAAAGTTTCCTATTTCAGGAGCTTTATAATCTCTTAATGTTACATCATTAACATTTAACCAGCTTTTTGTTCTTACAGGAGTCTTATTTAAGTTATTAAATTTTAAATCATTAACCATTATCCAATGCTCCCTTCTAATTCAAGCTTAATTAAATTATTCATTTCTACTGCATATTCTAGCGGTAATTCTTTTGATATAGGCTCTACGAATCCTCTTACTATCATTGATTTAGCTTCTTCTTCGCTTATTCCCCTGCTCATTAGATAGAATATAGCTTCATCACTTATTTTACCTATTTTAGCTTCATGTCCTATTTCAACATCATCGTTCATTAAATCTATAACTGGTATAGTATCTGATTTAGATAAATTATCTAACATTAATGATTCACATGATACTACAGACTTAGAGTTATAAGCATTTGCATTTACTTTTACAACTCCTCTATAAGTAGCTTCTCCACCATTTTTAGAAATAGATTTTGAGTTTATTGTTGAAGAAGTATTTGGTGCTGCATGAATTATCTTAGCTCCAGTGTCCAAGTTTTGTCCTTTACCAGCAAAAGATACTCCTGTAAATTCGGCTCTTGCTCCTTCACCTCTTAAAATACTCATAGGATAAAGCATTGATATCTTTGATCCAAATGATCCTGATACCCATTCTATTCTTCCGTTCTTTTCAACTATTGCTCTCTTTGTATTTAAATTAAGCATATTCTTTGACCAGTTTTCAATTGTACTATATCTAAGAGTAGCTCCTTCTTTTACAAATAACTCAACACATCCAGCATGAAGGTTAGTCATATTATATTTAGGTGCTGAGCATCCTTCTATGAAGTGAAGAGTAGCTCCTTCTTCAACTATTATTAAAGTATGTTCAAATTGTCCTGCACCTGGTGAATTTAATCTAAAATAAGATTGCAGTGGTATATCCACATTAACACCTTTTGGTACATATACAAATGATCCACCTGACCATACTGCTCCATGAAGTGCAGCAAACTTATGATCACTTGGTGCAACACATTTCATAAAGTACTCTTTAACTATATCTTCGTATTCTTTAACTGCAGTTTCCATATCTGTATAGATTACACCTTGCTTAACAAGATCTTCTCTTATACTGTGATAAACAACCTCTGAATCATATTGTGCTCCAACTCCAGCTAATGATTTTTTTTCTGCTTCTGGTATTCCTAAAAGATCAAAAGTCTTCTTAATATCTTCTGGAACCTCTTCCCAGTTTTCATTAAGCTTTGATTTTGGTCTAACATAAGTAACTATATTATTCATATCTAACTCATCTAATGATGGTCCCCAAGTTGGAAGCTTAATTTTATTATATATATCAAGAGATTTTAATCTAAATTCTCTCATCCATTCTGGCTCATCTTTTTCTTTGGATATAGTTTCTACGATTTCTTTTGTTAATCCTTTATCAGCTTTAAAGTCAAATCTGTCTTCATTTTTTACATCGTAGACACCTCTATCCATATCATCTACATAAGTCTTTTTCTTTATTTCCAAAGTGCTCACCTCCACACTACATTGCTGCTTCTGATTTAAAAGCTTCATATCCATTTTGTTCAATTTCTTTAGCTAATGTTGCATCTCCTGTTTTAACTATTTTTCCATTAACTAAAACATGAACGTAATCAGCTTTTAAATTTTCAAGTATCTTAGTATTATGTGTTATTATTAAAACTCCATTTTCTTCATTTGCAAACATCTTTATCCCTTGTGAAACTATTCTTATAGCATCAACGTCTAATCCTGAATCTGTTTCATCTAATATTGCAAGCTTAGGATTTAGCATAAGCATTTGTAAAATTTCATTCTTCTTCTTTTCTCCACCTGAGAAACCTACATTCAGGTATCTTTTTGCATATTCATTATCCATTTTTAACTCTTTCATATTATTCTTTAAGTCTTTATCAAACTTTAAGAATTTAAGTAATTGTCCGTCCTTTGCTGTTTTAGCACTTCTTATAAAGTTTTCAACAGTTATTCCTGGAACTTCTTCTGGATGTTGGAATGATAAAAATAATCCTTTTTTCGCTCTTTCATCAGTTTTAAGTTCTGTAATATCCTCACCTTCAAATGTAACTTCGCCCTCAACTTGCTTGTATTTTGGATGAGCCATTAATGTATTTGCTAGTGTTGACTTTCCAGCACCATTTGGTCCCATAATTACATGTATTTCACCTTTTTTTATTTTTAAATTTAACCCCTTTAATATTTCCTTTCCTTCTACCGCTGTCTTTAACCCATCTATATTTAATAAAACATCACTCATATTTACATCTCCTTAATTTTATATTTAAGTTTATTTATATTTAAGTTTATTTAAGTTTATTTAATTCTTATTAGTTCACTCTGAATTAATTATATCATACTAAACTGCTCAGATTTAATCAACTAATATTTTTTTTAATTTGACTTATAATTCCTAATTATTATTTAATAACTTTTATTATCTTAATTTTTCTACTTTTTATTTTCTTATAAAATAAAGGCTTATTCAAACGAATAAGCCTTACTTTTACATCATTCCTATTATCATACCAACTACATAAGGTACTAACCAAACTAACCAAACTGTAATACTAAATTTATGAAATGTAGCTTTTTTCTTTTCATCATTTTTATATAAAACCCATGTTGCCCATCCAGCATGAAATAACATCAATACTATAGCTAATGCTCCAGTAATACCATGTATTGTTTGAGAAATATTAGATGCCTCTTTTATTCCTTCTTGTGCTATTTTACTCATTGTTAATGTTCCTAATGTATCAAAAATTAGACCTAGCCAAAAAATCATGACATGCTTTTTTTCTAAGCTTTTTGCTTTCCTTTCTCCAAATACTCCTATTGTATAAAATACTAGAGCTAATGTTATTGTTACTATAGCCAAAATTAATTTTGAATCCATTTTTCATCCCTCCAACTTTAGTTTGCACACAAACTATTTAGTTTGTATGCAAACTATTATAATCTTTAAATAGAAATATGTCAATAAGATAAATTAGTTAACTACTAATTTATCTTATTGAATATTTTTTATTTTATTTTTTATCCTTCTTAACTCCTCCATTACTCTTTGCCCTTCTTCATCAGTAAAACTATCAAACACCTTATCAAAGCTTTCGTTTATTTTACTTCTAAATTCTTTAGCAAATTCTAATCCTTTACTAGAAAATCTAACATAAGTATTTCTTTTATCTCCTTCATGTTTTATTTTCTCAACATATCCCATTAACTCTAACCTCTGTACAATTCCTGAGACTGTTCCTTTTGCTAAAGACATTTCTTCACAAAGTTGTGAAATTGTAACTTCCTTGTTATGTCCAATTATTTTTATAACCATTATCTGCTGATGGGTTAATCCACTATCTTTTAGGCTACTACTTATTATATTCATTGTATTTGCATATATCTCTTTTATTAACATGGCCATTTCAAAGGAATCAAATTTACTCTTCATATTCTCCTCCATATTATCTATAATTCTTTTACTAATACATATCTTCTTAGTCCACCATATTTAATTTTATCTCTTTTAATTTCATATCCCAAATTTTTAAATGTATTTACACTATATTTATTATATGGTGATGCTGTTGACGTTAATAGCTTAACTTTTTCATTTTTTGCTATATCTTCAACCTTCCCACAAAGTATTTTTTGAAGCCCATTACCTCTATAATCACTTCTAACTACAGTTGATTCAACTTGTCCTACATCAAGCAAACTTTCACCTTCTAAGTCTAAATCATAACCATAGTTTCCTTTTTCATATCCTTTTTTTATATAAACTGCCATTGCAATTAAATCATCTTTTTCATCTAAATATCCTATTACTTTTGCTCCCTTTTCAAAATACTCTATAAATTCTTCTTTATCAGTTGGAGCATATAATTGCTTATCTTCTAGGTCTTCCATTATTATGTCTTGTAATTTCATTATTTCTTCTATATAACTTAAATCAAGCACTTTGTAACTTGCTTTTACTGTACTTCCACTTTTATTTTTTAACATTAGTATATTATCCATTGTAGTATACCTCCTTACAAATTATATAATATCATATTTTAATAGTAATAATACTTTTTATAATAAAAACAGGAATATTTCTTTATATATCCTGTTTCATTTAGATAACTGCATTATTATTTTACTAATTTCATATATTAATAAGTTTTATCTTTAAAAAAATCAAATATTTTTTCTATATATGGAATTAGTATATCGTCATTTTCTAAATAAAGTTCATGTTTTCCATTCTCAAATCTAACTAATTCACAGGATTTACACTTCTTAGAAAATTTATTCTCTCCCTTTTTGCCAACTAGTGAATCTTTCCCTGCCTGAAAAATTAAAACTGGTATATTTATTTTAGATATATTTTCTTTTTTAAATATAGATTTAATTGCTTTAAGTGATTCATATAACCATACGAAAGAGCCTCCACCTCTTTGAATATTTGAATTACATATTACTTCTTGATAGTAACTCCTATACCTGTTCTCATTAGATGTATGTGAAAATAAAAAATCATAAGTACTTTCAAAGGGCATATTCCCAAATATAAACTCATCTCCCTTACCTAGTAAAATAACTATTTTACTAATTATTCTTGCCAAGAAATTAGGTATTCTACCTATTGATATTTCTAGCATTGGAGAAGACAATACGGCTTTTTTAAAATAATCTGGGTATTTTTCTAAAAACATTGCACCTATAGCTCCCCCCATAGAGTGAGAATATAAATATATATTATTACTTTTTTTCACTACATTATCTATAAATTTTTTCAAGTCATCAACATAATAATTAAAATCTTCAACGTTAACTTGAGTTTCATGTCTTTTACCTAAGTTTCCTGATCTACCATGTCCCCTATGCTCCATTATAAAAACAGAATATCCTTCTTTTATAAAGTAATATATTATTTCTGTGTACTTTTCTATGCACTCTGTAAATCCATGAGAAATAATAATTTTGCCCATTTCATTTTTCACTTTAAATTTTTCATAATATATTTTTAAGTTATTTTCTCCTTTAAAATGTCCCTTTTCTCTTATATATTTAAGATGACTTTTTACATTTTCAACTATATCTTCATCCATTCCAAAATTATAGAAATATTCTCTTTTATTGTTTATATCTTTAGCTTTCATATCCAGCACCTCTATATACAATAATCCTTAATATTTTGTCTCTTTTTCTAGATTCTATTCCAGAAAAGTCCTATATCCTTATAATTAAGAACATTTTTAAAGGCTATAAATTTATATAAAATAAAAAGGGTGTAATAAACACCCAAACTTCAGCTTTAACTAATTATGAAATTTTGTATTGCTAGTAATGCTTTTACATCTATATTTTCATTAGAATTTAAAAGTTCCCTTGCTTCATTCTTTGATAGCATCATAACTTCTATATCTTCATCTTCTTCTAAATTTTCAGTTGACATAATACCATCACAAAGACAATTTACAAGTGCAACTGATTCGTCAGTCATACCTACTGAAACATATACTTTTTCTTTTGTCTTTGTATAATCTATTTCTATTAAATCTAATCCTGTTTCTTCCTTTAGCTCTCTTTTTACCGCTTCCTCAAAGCTTTCTTTTCCATCAATAAGACCTGCTGGCAATTCTATAACGTAATCATTTATAGGTACTCTAAATTGTCTTATTATAACTAGCTTTTCTTCTTTAATATGCTTTGCAATTATTACTACAGCGTCTATTGTTTCATTTCCACCATTAAAAAATTTATTATTTATTGTTTCTAAATTCTTTCTTGATGCTATGCTCCAATTTCTTAAAGTACCACTTTTGTTTATGTATTCTGCATTATATAACTTTAAATATTTTGTATCTGCTAGTGTTGTTAATTTATTTACTCTTACTTTACTCATAATACCAACTCCATTATTTTTAATGCTCTATAAAATATTATATATATAATATTTTTATTTTACAAATGATTTAGTATCTATATCTAATGTCAAAAACATTATTGTTTTAAAATTATATTATCTGTATAATATTTCTTAACAAACAATTGAAGGATGTGTAAATTTGAAGGAAGTAAATAATAAACTTAAACAAAATATTTTACTCGGAACATATTTAATTATTCTTTACTTTATACTTTTAAATATAAAGTATATATCATCTACATTCGGAAATATTTTAGGAATTATAAAGCCATTTATAATTGCTTTTGCAATGGCATTTGTTCTTAATTTACCAATGAAGTTATTTGAGAATAAAGTATTCTATTTTTTAGATAACCAAAAATCTAGTTTTGTTAAATGCTTAAAAAGACCTCTATCTATTTTAGCAACATTTATTACTGTTATAGGCCTAATAATAGCTTTAGCTTTATTCGTTATTCCTCAGCTTGTTTCCAGTATATCAACTTTACTTGAAACTGTTCCTGACTATATAAAATCATTTGAAGCTTTAATTAATCAATATGCTTCATCAACTGAAATACTTGAAAATGTATATAATACTTTAGTCAGCACTTGGAGGGAATTACTTAAGGTTTTTGGACAATTGCTAACAACATCTCTTACAGGAATATTAAATACTACTGTAAGTATAACTAGCGGAGTTATAAATTTTGTTCTTTCTATAGTATTAACAATCTATATGCTGGCTAGTAAAGAAACTTTAATATATAATTTCAAAAAACTTTTATATGCTTTTACAAAAAAACCTTTGGCTGATAAGATAATAAACATAGGTAGGCTTTCAAATATAACCTTTTCCAAATTTATAACTGGACAATGCATTGAAGCCTTTATATTAGGAGGTCTTTGCTTTATAGGTATGAATATTTTATCTATGCCTTATGCTTTATTAATTAGTGTACTTATTGGAGTTACTGCATTAATTCCTGTTTTTGGTGCATTTATAGGAACAATTCCTGCTGTATTCTTAATTCTTATAATTAATCCTATACAAGCACTTTGGTTCATCGTATTTATATTATGTTTACAACAATTTGAAGGTAATGTAATATACCCTAGAGTAGTTGGTAATTCTGTTGGATTATCTGCAATTTGGGTTATGCTTGCCATGTTAGTTGGCGGAAGTACTTTAGGATTAGTTGGTATGCTGATTGGAATTCCAACCTTTAGTGTTGCTTATCAACTTATGAAAGAACATACAAATAAAAGGTTAAAAAATAATCACATAGAAATTCAATAAGGAAGTGAGAGAAATCTCACTTCCTTATTAAATTTCATCTATTTTCTTTAAAATTTCATCACATATTTTATGAGTTTCCAAAGCATCTTCTATTGTTGGATTTGGCTGTATCCCTGATTCTACAGCCCTTATAAATTCATTTATTATACTTTCAAAACCTCTTCTATATAAGATAGTATCCCAATCTTTAAATCTTATATTCTCTTCTACATTATTTATCAATATCTTTGAGTCCATTAAATTTTTAACTATTACCTTCTTCCCTGACGAAGTATATTCCAGTTCTTCTTCATTAGCCCCACTATCCCTATTCATCATAGCTATACATGTTGTATTTTTAGTAGTCATTGTAACAACTAAATTATAAATTAATCCATCTTTTTTCGATCCATTTACATTTATTGTTTCTATATCATCACCTGATAAAAACCTTAGTGTGTCTATAACATGAATAAAATCATCTAAAACAAATACTATTGGATCCTTCGGACTATTTACTCTGTTTTTCTCTAGTTTAATAACTGAAGGATTAACATAGTTTTTTAGATTTGAGTACATAGGTGCAAATCTTCTATTAAATCCTACCATTAATATTTTATTTGCATCTTCTGCTAATTTAGAAACTCTTATACTGTCTTCATAACTGTAACTTATAGGTTTATCAACATAAACATGAATATTATTTTTTAAAAGCGTTTCTATTATATCAACATGGCTTTCTGTTGATGTATGAACAAAAGCAGCATCAATATTCCTACTAATTAATTCATCTACTGTGGATACCGCTTCACTTACTCTATATTTCTTTGATAAACTATTTAACTTTTCCTTATTACGAGTGCAAAAAACTATTTCTATTCCTTCTATAGCCGTAATAACAGGAAGATAAGCTTTTTCACATATGTTTCCCAAACCAATTATCCCTATTTTCATTAGCCTTACCTCTCTTAAAATATATTTTTATTATATTTTAGCATATATTAATAAATCCTATAATTAAGTATCTTATATATTTTCTATTTCTAAATTATATAAAATAAAAGTGAGAAGCATTTTTCCTCCCACTTAAATTAAACTATCTAATTTATCTTTATTTTCTTGTATTACTTCTATAAACTTTTCTGCAATAATTGAGTCAAATTGACTTCCACTACACTTTCTTAATTCTATAATAGCTTCATCATAAGTTTTTCTCTTATTATAAGGTCTATTTGATGTCATTGCATCAAAACTATCTACTACTGTAAGTACTCTTGCTAAATAAGGTATCTCTTCACCTTTTAGCCCTCTTGGATACCCCATACCATTATACTTTTCATGATGATGTAGTATAATTGGTATCATCTTTTCTAATGATTTAACTGGTCTAATAATTTCAACACCATTTTCTGAATGTTGCTTTATTATCTCCCACTCTTCAGATGTTAGTGGCATCTTTTTCATTAGTATTTCTTGAGATATATTTATTTTACCTATATCATGCATATATGCTCCATATATTAGTGTATCCTTATCTATTTTGTTTAGATTTAATTTTTCTGCTAATAATCTACTGTATAATACTACTCTCTCCGAGTGACCATATGTAAATTTATCCTTAGCATTAATAACGCTTATAAGTGTTTTAATTGATGTAACTAACTCTATGTCTTTTTCATCAATATCATTTTTTAATTCATCCAATATCGATGTATACGTTTCAACTCTATTTTTATTAAAAAATTTAGCTCTATATAGAGCATCATCAGCACTTTTTATAAGATCTACATCATTTTTAGCTTTATCTGGATAAACAGAAACTCCCATAGAAGCTGTTAATGATCCTCTTGGCTGATTTTCCTCTCCATAAAACTTAGTAGTTTCTATAATATGCCTTATATTATCTGCAAATAATATTGCCTCTTCCTCAGTAGTATTAGGTAATATTATTGCAAATTCTTCTCCTCCATATCTAGCTGCAATATCATGCTCTCTCATATTTTCTTTTAATATATTTCCTATACATCTTAAAACTTCATCGCCTTTTTGATGTCCGTATAGGTCATTGTAATGTTTAAAATAATCTATATCAACAAATATCATAGAAACTTTTTCTTTTAATTTCTCTGATAATGTTATTTTCTCTTTCAATGCATCATGGAAATACCTATGATTAAATACTCCTGTTAATCCATCTTTATTTACAAGCTCTTCTAATTTACTTATATGTTCCCCTTCAATTTTAACATAAAAGCCCAAAGGCCATGCTGTGAGGAAAAATATTCCTGATAATATCAAATCATTTTGAAAACTCTTATTAACAGATGAGTAAGAGCCATAATAAATATCAATTCCCAAAATTAAAAATGATGATATTGAAGCAACAATTAATCCATTCCTTAATCCTAACTGTATAGTTGAACTAGTTATTATAAATAAAAATATATACTTATATTCACTTTGATAACCTCCTGAAAAGATTACTGCTCCAAAGAATATCGCAATAAAAACTAAATTTTCTATAAAGATAATTTTTCTGTATTTCTTTTTATTTATCTTATCATTTAATGAAAATGACCATAACACATATATTGCTAATAATAATAGCATCACAACCCCTAATGCCATAAACATAATTTGTTGGTACACTAAATTATCTAAGAACTCATTATCATTAAAAAAATATTGAAAAAATATAATAGCTGTGAACATTAATGATGCTAATTTTACTATTGAAACTATATCATTTATTTGCTTTCTTTTGTCTTTATCTATTTTATTCAAATTGTTCACCTCATAATCATTTGAATAAAGATCGGAAAAATCCGACCTTTATTTAATTACTCATCTCTTAAAGCCTTTGGTTCTTCTGGTTGATACATAGCCCAGAAGCATGCTGATGTAGATACTACAGATGCGATTACTGTAGCAAAAGCAGCTACTGCCATTAATACTTTATTATTTAATCTTTTCATTTCTTTTCCCCCCTTATCATATAAAAGATTTTTATAAATACAGAATCTATTATATTAACTAAAATATGCCCATATTTGGTTAATGTAAATACTTGCCATAATAATCCTATGTATATACAAGCTGAATATAACAAGAAAATTTCATTTTTACCTATGTAATATACAATTACATTAAACGCCACAATAATCATGTAAGTAGATAATATTATAATAGATCCTTTTTTTAAACTTTTTATTTTTTCTTCTTTTCTTATTGGCTTATTAGGGCTATCCACAGGTGCTAACTTATAAATAATTATTAGTGAAATAACATATAAAATAATTCCTATAAAAATTATATAATTATTATTGAAACTTATATTTTTAGTTATATAAGCTGGGATTACTGATACTAATACTCCAACTACTGCACAATTAAAAGCTGTACTTGCATGTGCTCCGCCTGAAAATTTTCTTAAAATAGCTACAACAAAGGAAATTATTAAAGCTTCAATCATTACATTAAAAATTGTTCCTATTATTGCAACTAATAATATTGATATACTCATATGAAAAAATGCAAATAATCCATACTCTATAATACTAGTCTTATCTTCATCTAGATTTAATTGATTTTTTAAATTATTTGATATATTTTTACATATTAATTCTAAATTCATATTTTTTTAAGCTTCCTTCTTTTTTTATTTATAATATAAAAAATTGATATTATAATTGCTGTAATTGTCAATGATGGTATTCCTAATAAAGTTTTATTAATTGGATCTTTAAATAAAGTTTCTAAATCAAGTTCCATAAGATTAAGTATTAAAACATTTATTGCTTCAGATATTAGTTGAACTAAATATGTAAATATAATACTTTTTATCGCACTAATAACATCTATCTTATTATAAGAAATTATTATAAATAATAAAATTAAGACAGATAAAATCATATGTACTCCATAGCTTATTGGTAACATTCTAGCAGTATAAATAATTAGCGAAAACATTATACTCGTTATTAAATATTTTTTCTTATTTATTTCTGTTTTCGAGAAAATATAAACTGCAAATATAACTATAAAACTTTCTGGTATCGCTCTTAAAAAAAATTCTATTGGATATAATCTTAGCATCTTTTGTCTCCTTTACAAAACACTTATTTTTTCTTCTTTTGATTTATTTAATAATTTTACTACATTATATATTATTATGAAAACATATAACCTAATAAATATATCTCCAATACTAAGTACACTATATCCTATATCAAATATATCTGTTAAAGGTTTTAATTTTGTTGTAGAGTCTCCAAATATATGTATATCGTTTACTTTATTAAAGGCGTCTGGCTTTGCATATCCAGTAAAATATGAAAGTGTAGGAAATACCGGCATATATCCATTATTAGCCCAAATTGCTACATCATTTAATATTCCTCCAATCATAACAAATACTGATCCTAGTATAGCTGATATATACTGTTTATATGTAAATATTAGTGGTAAGTAAGAACATAAATATAGAGTTTTTAATATGCCAACATAGTTTATTACAACATAATTTTCCCTAAAAATATTAATTTGTACAATTAAATAAATTAACTCCATTACCATCACTGGATATATGGACCAATTCTTAAATAAAGGTTTTAATTTAAAACCTTTTATTTTACAAAATATGAATGAAATTAATATAGTTTCTATCATATCTTACCCTTTCCATATGTATAATTATAAAGTTTTATTGTAAATTATTCTTAATTAGTTATAATACTATATTCTTTTAACTATAACAATTATACTATCAATTGTTATTCTCTTCCATACTTTTTTTTCGACTAACCCGCTTTTTTTCATATTTTTACTCATATTTTATTTTTTACTGATTTTATTGTAATAAAAAAGGAAACCTATAGTTTCCTTTTTATTTAAGCATTATTATTTTTTTCCTTTCTACCCTTTCACTATATTTAATAATATCTTATTTTTTATAATTTACATGTAATATATGATGCGCTATATAACTATTTGGCTTTTGTAAATATTCTTTATACAACTTATCTATCATAGGATTTTCATGCGCTTTTCTTATTTTCTTATTTTTATCTTCATTATATATAGCATTCATCCTTCTTTTTAATATCTCTCTATCAGATTTTATAAACGGTTGTCCTCCACCATCAATACATCCACCTGGGCAAGCCATAACTTCTATAAAATGATATTTTGATTTTCCATTTTTTATTTCGTCCATTATTTTTTTAGCATTTCCAAGGGAGCTGACAACAGCTACATTAATATCTCTGCCATTTAAGCTTATTGTAGCCTCTTTAAGTCCCTCTAACCCTCTAACATTTTCAAAATCTATTTTTTCTAATGTTTTTCCTGTTATCCATTCATAAGATGTTCTAAGGGCAGCTTCCATAACACCTCCACTAGTTCCAAATAAACTTCCTGCTCCACTTGACACTCCTAATGGATTATCAAATTCTGCATCCGGTAAACTTTTTATATCTATTCCACCTTCTTTTATTATCTTAGCAAGTTCTCTTGTAGTTATAACTAAATCTACATCCTTTATGCCTTCATTACTAATCATTTCCTGTCTATTTGCTTCAAACTTCTTGGCTATACAAGGCATGATTGATACTACAAATAAATCATCTCTTTTTATTGAAAGCTCTTGTGGAAGATAATTTTTAGCTATAGCCCCAAACATTTGTTGAGGTGATTTGCAACTTGACACAAAATTCATATTGTCTGAATAATTATTTTCAGCATAATTCACCCATGCTGGACAACAACTAGTTATAAGTGGTAAATTTTCTCCTAATGTAAACCTCTCTATAAATTCATTTGCCTCCTCCATTATTGTTAAATCAGCTGCAAAATTAGTATCAAATACTTCATCAAACGATAACATTTTTAATGCACTTACAATTTTACCAGTAGACAACTCCCCTGATTGTAGTCCAAATTCTTCTGCAAGAGCTGATCTTACAGCTGGTGCAATTTGAGCAACAACATATTTATTAGAATCATCTAGAACTCTCCAAATATCCTTATAATCACTCTTTTCTCTTAGTGCACCAGTTGGACATACTGCTACACATTGTCCACAATAAGTACAATTCGTATCTTTTATAGGATCATTTGAAAATGTTGAAATATTAGTTCCAAATCCTCTATCAGCAACTGTTATAGCATGTACTTTTTGTACTTCATTACAGGTGGTTACACATCTTCTACATAATATACATTTATCTCTATCTCTTATAAATCCATCTGAAATGTCCAAATCAAAATTTACACGTTCACCTTCATACCTATCATCATTAATACCTAAATCTGCTGCTAATTTTTGTAGTTCACAATTTGTATTTCTGTCACAATTTAGACAGTCCTTTGAATGATTTGATAACAATAATTCTGTAATAGTTCTCCTTGCTTTAATTGCTTTAATAGAATTAGTCTTAATTGACATACCACTTTTTACTTCTGTTGCACAAGAAGGAGCTAATCTTTTCCAGCCTTCTACTTCAACTAAACATACTCTGCAAGTTCCCTTACAATTTCTTGTGTTTCCATCTGCCATATACATATTACATAATGTTGGAATATTTATATTTAATTTTTTTGCTGCATCTAACATACTTGTCCCTTTTTCAACTTCTAAATCTATACCATTAACCTTTATACTTACCATTTTAATTTTCACCTCCTAAGCTTGTTTTTATTATGGCTTTAGTCGGACATGCTTCATAACATAAACCACACTTTATACACTTCTTAACATCAATTACATGCTTTTCTCTAATCTTTCCTTTAATAGCTAATACAGGACATGCTCTTAAACATTTTGTACATCCTATACAGTTATCTGCAACTTCATATTTAACTAATCCTTTACAAACCCCTGCTATACAAGTCTTTTCTACTACATGATCTTTATATTCTTCACCAAAAAACCTTAAGGTACTTAAAACTGGATTTGGTGCTGCTTCTCCTAATCCACAAAGTGATGATTCCTTAACTACTTCACATAGTTCTTTAAGTTTTTCTAAATCCTCTTCCACAGCATTTCCCTCTGTGATTTTCTTTAATAATTCTAATATTCTCTTATTTCCTATTCTACAAGGGGTACACTTACCACAGGATTCATCTACACTAAACTCTAAATAAAATTTTGCTATATCAACCATGCAGTTATCTTCATCCATTACTATCATTCCACCAGATCCCATCATTGAACCAATTGATGTTAAAGTATCATATTCTATAGGCAAATCTAGATATTCTTTTGGAATACATCCACCTGACGGTCCACCAGTTTGTATGGCTTTTAGCTCTTTATCTCCTAATATTCCTCCACCAATTTCGTATACTATGTCTCTTAAAGGCATTCCCATTGGGATTTCTACAAGACCAACATTATTAATATTACCTGCTAAGGCAAATACCTTTGTTCCAGTTGATTTTTCAGCTCCTATTGAGCTATACCACTTTGCCCCATTGTTAATTATTTGACTAACATTTGCAAAAGTTTCTACATTATTAACGCATGTAGGTCTTTGCCACAGTCCTTTTTCTGATGTTCTTGGTGGTTTCATGGTAGGCTCTCCTCTTAATCCTTCAATTGAATGTATTAATGCAGTTGCTTCTCCACATACAAAAGCACCTGCTCCATATTTGATTTGAATATCAAAATTAAAGCCTGTATCTAATATATTATTCCCCAATAATCCAAGCTTCCTTGCTTGATCTATTGCTATTTTTAATCTATGAACAGCTAAGGGATATTCTGCTCTTATATATATATATCCATTATTTGATCCAGTAGCGTAACCACAAATAGCCATTGCCTCAAGAACTAAGTTAGGATCTCCTTCCAAAATAGCTCTATCCATAAAAGCTCCTGGATCTCCTTCATCAGCATTACAAATTACGTATTTTATATCTCCAATAGCTCGTCTAGCAGTTTCCCACTTTCTACCTGTTGGGAATCCACCGCCCCCTCTTCCTCTAAGACCTGATTCACTTATCTCTTTTACAACTTCTTCTGGAGTCATAGTGGTAAGAACTTTTCCTAATGCTGTGTAAGCTCCAACTGCTAATGCATCTTCCATATTTTCAGGATCTATAACTCCACAATTTTTTAATGCTATTTTCACTTGCTTCCTATAAAATGGGATTTCTTCTTTTATTTTTATTCTTTCTTTCGTTTCCTCATTCTCGTAAAGTAACCTATCAACAACTCTACCTTCTAATATGTGGCTTTCTATTATTTCTTTAACATCTTCCTCTGTTACTTTTATATAAAATACTCTATCAGGCATAATTTCTATTACTGGCCCTTTTGCACAAAATCCAAAACATCCTGTCATTATTACTTTTATATCATTTTCTAGATTTAATCTAGATATTTCTTCATTAAATGCTCTTAAAATATTATCTGCATTTGATGCTTTACAGCCAGGTCCACCACAAATAAGTATATGCCTTTCTTTTATATTACCTTTATTAAATTTATCAGGATTTTGTCTAACCTCTATATTTTTTTTACATTTCTCAACCTTTTCTAATAAATCACTATAATTAACTACTCTTTCCATACTAACCTTGCTCCCTTAAATTATTTATTAATTCATTTACTTGAGGCTTAGTAAAGTATCCATATACCTTATCATTTACAAGAACTACAGGTGCAATTGCACATGATCCAACACATCTTAATGTATCTAATGTAAATAGTCCATCTGATGTTGTTTCTCCTTCTTTTATTCCTAATATTTTTTTAAAGTCTTCTAAGATGTCACAAGCACCTCTTACGAAGCATGCAGTTCCAGTACAAATACTTATTACATATTTTCCTTTTGGTTCTGTGGAGAAATAAGAATAAAATGTTATTACACCATAGACCTTTGATACAGGTATCTTTAACCTCTCCGCTATATATTCCTGTACCTCTCTTCCAAGATATCCATATAAGCCTTGTGCGTGATGCAATACAGCGATTAATGAGCTTTCATCGTTGTTTCCTTCTTGGATAAATAATTCTAAATCTTTAAATTTGCCACATATATCTTTCAAATTATCTCCCCCATTTTTCTTAATTTTATAAATTTTCTAAATATTTCAACTAATTAAATATTAACATATTTTTTATTATTTTTAAATATATAAGATTAGATATTGTTATTTATATCACACTAAAAATTTATATTCTTTTATATCTATTTTATTCTCCTTTTAAAAAATAAAAAAGCTATATCTTAATGACAATTTGCCTAAGACACAGCTTTAAAATTTATTTATTTGAATGTATATTAAAATGTTTTATTATTAATTTACTGTTTTTAAAAACTCTTCTTTAAAGATAGCCATAAGTACTTCATCATGATAGCTTCCATTTCTATATAGCTCTTTCTTTAATATGCCCTCTTCCTTAAATCCAATCTTCTTATAACATGCTATAGCCCTATCATTAAAAGAAAATACTTTTAACTTTACTTTATTCATATTTATTTCTTCGAATATAAATTTCAGCAGAGTTCTTAAAGCATCACTTCCATATCCCTTGCTCCAATACTCTTTATCGCCAATCATTATACCTATTACACAATTTCTATTTTTTATATCCAACTCATTAATACTACACCCACCTATATATTTACCACTTTTTATATCTTCAATTGCAAAATCATAAGTGAAGTCTCCTCCTGCTTTTCTACTTTTTATCCATTCCTCTTCTTGCCACTTAGTAATTGGAAAAGGAACATTAGAATCCAAAAGCTTTTTAACTTCTTCATCATTTATAAATTGTGTTGCTCTTTCTATATCTTCTTCCTTATAAGCCCTTAATTTAACCATTTTACCTCTATACATATATTCCGCCCCCTTTTAGATATTTCTAAATATAATATCATTTAAATATTTGCGAGTCAACGTATTTATAACTTTCTCTATTAACTTCTAATTTAAATCTATTTATAATTTATATTTTAAATTTCTATATAAAAAAAGAACTCCTATGGAGCTCCATGTTATATTTATTTTTAAGTTCTATTACCTTTTTATCAATAATAATATTATTGATATGGCGCTAAAGGCTAAACTAACCATATTAATATATGTTACTACTTGTTTTGGAGTAAATCCCTTTGCCTCTAATCTATAGTGTATTTGACTTCTATCTGCTTGATATACAGGCTTTCCATCTAAAAATCTTTTAACTATAACAAAAAGATTATCAAAAATAGGTATTGCTAATGCTAAAACAGGTATAAATAAACTCGCTAGTGTTGCCTGTTTAAAGGCTCCATCTAGTGCTATTATACTTAAAATAAATCCTAAGAAATTTGCACCTGAGTCACCCATAAATATCTTTGCTGGATACTTATTATATAGTAAAAATCCTAAAGTTACTCCAGATACTATTAATGACATACTAATAGATTCACTTTGATTTAATATTATAGCAGCTCCAACAAAAGTTATAGATGAAATTAATGATAGCCCACCAGCTAATCCATCCATACCATCAGACCAGTTTATAACTGTTGTTACTCCAAATATCCATGTAATTGTAAGCAAAAATTGTATAGCTCCTGATAATTCTACGTACACTCCTGTAAATGGATTTGCAAACCCCCTAAAAACTATTCCAGCTTTAAATATAATAAATGCTGCTAATAATTGAACTATTAATCTTGGATATATAGGAAACTCTTTTCCTCTGGTTTTAAAACTATCGTCTATTAATCCTATTAATAAAATTAATGATGATCCTATTAATATCCAAATTTTTTCTCTTAATGGTGTATAATTATTAACTGTAAAATATACTATAAAAAAACCTATAAACATAGATAACCCACCACAAAGTGGAGTTTCGCCCCTATGTTTTTTCCTTTTAGTTGGTTTATCTGTAAAACTATATCTAAAAGATAGTTTAATTAAAAATGGTGTTATTAAATAAACTATTAAAAACGCTAATATAAAAGATAGTATATATTGCATAATTTACTCCTTAACTCTCAAATGCTACTTATTTATTATGTTAATTAAATCATTATCTTATTATACTATTAATAGCTTGGATTATCAATTACAAAACAGTTACGTTTATCATACTAAATAAAAAACGCCCCTATTTCTAGGGGACGCTTTTAATTTCTTGCTTGTATCATATCTTTAACTTTCATTAATCTAGTTAAAGCTCCTCTTTCATTTTCATCAAGCTTCATTCTTATATACTTTATAGTTTCTTGTAATGAAGGAATAGTCATATATTCAAGAGCATTAACTCTTCTTCTAGTCTTTTCTATTTCATCAGCCATAAGTTGAGTTGATTTTTCTACTTCTGCTAATTCTAATAGCTTTGGTAATATTCCATAAAGTTTCGCTATTGAATCATCTAGTTCAGATGATGTGCTTGCAAATCCATACGGAAATATACTTCCTTCATCTCCCTCAAGTTGTCTATGGAAATTCATTTCCGGAACATTAACACTCATTATATTTTTAGTTCCTACTTCAACAGATATACTTTCCTTTGGATAAGACACTGCTTCTTCTAGAAATTCTGAGCTCATAACAGCTCTAGCCATAACAAAGTCCTTAAGAGACCCTTGAAGCTCTGCTTCTACAGATTTTCTTAATTCATTATTGTATTTAACAAGATTAACGAATTGTCTCATAAGCTCATCTTGCTTATCCTTTAAAAGTTTATGTCCTCTTGTAGCTGTTACTAATCTCTTTTTTAGCTTAGACATCTCCATTCTAGTAGGATTGACATTTAATCTTGCCATGGCTATTCTTCATCTCCCTTTGGCATATACTTTTCAAGATACTCGTCTCTTATTCTCTTAAGCTCTGTTCTTGGAAGTATCTTTAAAAGTTTCCATCCTAATTGTAATGTTTCTTCTATACTTCTATTTGCTGTAAAGCCTTGTGAAACATATTGCTCCTCAAAAGCTTCTGCAAATTTAGCATATTGCTTATCTATATCTGATAAAGCTGATTCTCCTAATATTGCTGATAATTCTTTTGCTTGCTTACCTTGAGCATAAGCTGAGAATAATTGGTTCATTGTATCAGCATGATCTTCTCTTGTTTTATTTTTACCAATACCTTTATCCTTAAGTCTTGATAATGACGGAAGAACATCTATTGGAGGCATAATCCCCTTCTTGTATAATTCTCTTGAAAGAATTATTTGTCCTTCTGTAATATATCCAGTTAAGTCAGGAATTGGATGAGTCTTATCATCTTCTGGCATTGTTAATATAGGAATTTGAGTTATTGAACCCTCTTTACCTCTAATTCTTCCTGCTCTTTCATATAATGTAGAAAGGTCAGTATATAGGTATCCTGGATATCCTCTTCTTCCTGGAACTTCTTTTCTAGCTGCAGATACTTCTCTTAATGCTTCTGCATAGTTTGTGATATCTGTCATTATAACAAGAACTTGCATTCCTTTTTCATAAGCCAAGAATTCAGCTGTTGTTAATGCCATTCTTGGTGTAGCTATTCTTTCGATAGCTGGATCAGATGCTAAGTTCATAAATAATACTGCATTATCTATAGCACCAGTTTTTTGGAATTCATCAACGAAGAATTGTGACTCTTCGAATGTAATACCTATAGCTGCAAATACAACTGCGAAGTTAGAGTCTGAATTTAAAACTCTCGCTTGTCTTGCTATTTGAGCAGCTAATTCTTTGTGTGGAAGCCCTGAACCTGAGAAAACAGGTAACTTTTGTCCTCTAACTAGAGTGTTTAATCCATCAATTGCAGAGATACCTGTTTGGATAAACTCTGATGGGAAATCTCTAGATACTGGATTTATAGCTTCTCCATTTATATCTACTCTTTGTTCTGGTATTATATTAGGTCCATTATCAATTGGCTTACCCATACCATCAAAGATTCTACCTAACATATCTTCTGATACACCAAGTTCAAGAGGTCTTCCTAAGAACTTAGCCTTAGTTCCTCTTAAGTTAATTCCTGAAGAACCTTCAAAAAGCTGTACCATTGCTTTTGATCCGTTTATTTCAAGAACTTTACCTCTTCTATGCTCACCAGTTTGAAGTTCCACTTCAACTAGTTCATCATATTTAACACCTTCTACACCTTCAACTACCATTAAAGGTCCAACAACTTCCGTTACTGTTCTGTATTCCTTAAGCATCTAGAACCCCTCCTTCGTTGATTAATGTATCTATAATAGCCTTTAATTCTAAAGCAATATCATCCATTCTATTTATTTGATCTTCTGGAATGTATTTACTTCTAGCAATTTTATCTCTAACTTCATCTAATCCTAATATTTTATTTAAGTAAACTCCAGCTTGTAAAGCTCTTTCAGCTTCATTTTTAAATAAAAGTATTAGCTTAAGCATTTTATATTGTTTATCTAATGAAGCATATGTGTCAATTTCATGGAAAGCATTTTGTTGCAAGTAATCTTCTCTTAATGATTTAGCAACTTCTAACTTTAATCTATCCTTTTCACTTAATGCATCTATACCAACAAGGCTCACGATTTCTTGAAGTCCTGATTCTTCTTGTAATATAGTCATAGCTTCTTGTCTTAAGCTTCCCCAATCTGAAGCAACTTCATTATTCATCCATGTATCAATAGTATCTGCATATAATGAATAAGAATTTAACCAGTTAATTGATGGGAAGTGTCTCTTATATGCAAGTTGTGCATCAAGTCCCCAGAATACTTTAACTATTCTAAGTGTTGCTTGTGTAACTGGTTCTGAAAGGTCTCCTCCTGGAGGTGAAACTGCTCCGATAGCTGTTACAGCACCTTCTCTACCATCTTTACCTAAACATACAACCTTGCCTGCTCTTTCATAATAATCGGCAAGTCTTGATCCTAGATAAGCTGGATATCCTTCGTCACCAGGCATTTCTTCAAGTCTACCAGACATTTCTCTTAATGCTTCTGCCCATCTTGATGTTGAGTCAGCCATTATTGAAACTGAGTATCCCATATCTCTGAAATATTCAGCTATAGTAATTCCTGTATATATGCAGGCTTCTCTAGCGGCAACTGGCATATTAGAAGTATTAGCTATAAGAACTGTTCTCTTCATTAAGCTTTGACCAGTTTTTGGATCCTTAAGTTCTGGAAACTCATTAAGAACGTCTGTCATTTCGTTACCACGCTCTCCGCATCCAACATAAACAACTATTTCAGTATCTCCCCACTTAGCAACCTGATGTTGAACAACTGTTTTACCAGCTCCAAATGGTCCTGGTACTGCAGCAGCTCCACCTTTAGCTACTGGGAAGAATGTATCTATAACTCTTTGTCCTGTTGTCATTGGTTGTTCTGGTTTCATTTTTCTTGCAAATGGTCTACCTTTTCTTGCAGGCCATTTTTGCATCATCATTACTTCCTTTGGTCCAGCCACTGTATCTATGATACAAACTGTTTCCTCTATTGTGAATTCACCCGCTTTAATTTCTTTAATAGTTCCTTCTATTCCTACTGGAACCATTATTTTATGTAGAACAACTGTAGTTTCTTGAACTGTACCAATTATATCTCCAGCTTCTACAACATCTCCTACATTAGCAGTTGGTTTGAATTCCCATTTCTTTTCTCTATTTAATGACTTAACTGATACACCCTTCTTTAAGAATGGTGAATTTGCAGCCTTTTCTATTGCATCAAGCGGTCTTTGAATCCCATCAAACATTGACTCTATAAGACCTGGTCCTAATTCTATACTTAAAGGTTCTCCTGTTGTAACAACTGGATCCCCAGGACCGATTCCTGTAGTTTCTTCATAAACTTGGATTGATGCCTTATCAGCTCTCATTTCTATAATCTCGCCAATAAGTCCATTATCTCCAACCTTAACCATATCATATATATTTGCTTCTTCCATTCCTTCAGCAACAACTAAAGGACCTGCAACCTTAATTATCTTTCCGGTCTTCAACTTACTAACCTACCTTCCTATAAAATATTAACGCCAACAGCTTTTTCCACACTATCACTAATTCTCTTTAGCCCTATATTTAATGACCCTTGATTACTTGGAATTAATATTACTGCAGGAAGCATTTGTTCATTGTAATGAGCTATAGTTTCTTCTATATTCTGAGCTACTTGCTCAGTTACAAATATTACTGCGTAATCATTCATCGCACATCTATCAATTGCTCTTCTAGCTTCATCCGCTTCTATAACAGGGAATACATCTATTCCTAAAGCTTTAAATGCTAAAACTGAATCTTTATCTCCAACGACTCCAATTTTCTTATACATATATATCACGCAGCCTTTCCCTTATTACTTCCTCAGCAATATTATTAAGCTTGCCAACCATTATAATTCTTATTACCTTTATTTCTGTTTCTTTTGCATAGATATAAGATAATATTTTTTCTGGTCCAAATGTAACTAACTTAGAACCTTTCATTAATTCCATTATATAGTTATCACTTAATTTCTCTAAAAGACTTGCAGATTCAGTGGCTATGTATCCTTCAAAACCTTCTTTTATTAAATCTGAATAAATAGTACTTTGAAGCTTAGCCATTATATTTTCTGGTGATTCATTAAGTAGTGAAATAATTCTACTACTATCTATTGCTCCACCATCAACTATTACTTCTTGTGCAAAGTCTCTTCCTTTATTTTGTTTCTTTATTCTAAGTAAAGTTCTTATATTAGTAGAATCTATCATTGCTTTAACTAAATTATCTATGAATTTATAGTTTAATTGATTTTTTATTTCTACTAATTCTTTAAACATATATTTATCTATTATTATATCTATTTTTTGAGGATCTTTTGTTTCCTCAAAAACTTTCATTGCTTCTTGAACTCCTTTTCCAAGGTTTCCATTTAAGCTTTTAAAATTATCTCCATCTATTTTATGTTTAACTTCTTGTAAGTCTAAATTACCTAATTGTATAAGCATTGAAGATAAATCTTTTCCTAATACATTTCCTTTTAAAAGTACTTTGATATTATGATAGTCATATTTAAGACTCATTAGTTTAACAACTTCTTTAACTGGACTTATTTCATAAACTAAATCATATATCCTTTTAAGTTCTGCTGTTAAAATCTCTTCATAATCTTCAGACCTTTTTACATTAGCTGAAGCATTTGAATATTCTGTTTCATTTAGTATTCTTAATACTTCATTTGCTGATGGAGCTTCTATCATTCTGTCTATCTTGGCTTTATCAAGGAGTCTTGTTTCTAAAACCCATATTCTTGATACAGCTTGGGTAAATTTCATTACATCCATCTCTTACCCTCCTTAACTAAACAACACTCTTGCTACTTCAAACTCCAATTCATCTCTTAATGAACTTACTAAAGCTTCATATGTGTTATTAATTTCTATACCATTACTTTCAAGGATAAATCCACCTTTAAAATTACCCTCTTTTGAGCTTAATTTTATATTTCCTTTTTCTCCTAGTGCCTGATTTAATTCATATATAAAAGTAATATCTACTAATTCCATTCCATCTTTGTTTAGAATTAATTTTTGTTCTCCTATTACTCCAAGAGAAAGAATTGAATTTCTTATAAATCTTAAGAAATCCTCTCCTGATATAGATAATAGAGCATCTATGCTTTTTTGAAAAACTTCCTCTATAACTTCTTGCTTCGCTGATAATTTATCATTTCTAACCTTAAGAGAAGCAGAAGATAAAATTCTTTCTTTTTTTGTTTTAGCTTCAAGCTCAGCCTTTTGTATAATTTCTTTTTCAAGCTCCTTGGACTTAGCTATTCTTTTAGAAAGAATCTTACTTTGTTCTTCTTCAGCATAAGCTAAAATACTTTCCTTTCTTTCTTCAGCATCCCTAAGTATTTTTGAAGTTAGATTATTTACACTTGCCATAGCCTATTCTCTCCAATCCTAGAATCCTTTGCTTACTAACATGAATGAAATAACGAATCCTAATAATGCGTATGTTTCAACCATTGCAGCTAATATAATACCTTTTGTATTGTGTTCTGGGTTTTTAGCTAATATTTGAATAGCTGCTGCTCCAACTTTACCTTGAGCTATACCTGACCAAAGTCCTGCAAATGCTATTGGTAAGCAAGCACCTAATAAGTATAAACCTTGAGCTAGTGGCATACCTGAAGCCATTTTAGTAAATACTAAGAATCCTATAACGAAACCATATAAACCTTGTGTACCTGGTAATAGTTGAAGAACTAATGCCTTACCAAACTTCTCTGGTTCTTCTGTAACTAATCCTGTTGCAGCTTCACCAACTATTCCAACACCTTTAGCTGAACCTATACCAGATAATCCAACAGCTAAAGCTATTCCCATAGCTGCAAATATTAATCCACCATTATTTTCTACAAAAAATTGAATCCATGACATTTCCATTTTATAATTCCTCCTAATTTCTTTTGATCTTTATATATTTTTCTGAACCTTTAAATGCTTTAAACGGTTTTCCACCACCATCATAAAACTTTGAGAAATATTCAACATATTGAAGTCTTGCTGTATGAACATAAGCTCCAAGTAATGATAATCCTAAGTTAAATATATGGAATAGTACAAACAATACAGGTCCTATTACTATTGCAGCCACCCCTGGAAGAGTGTGTATTAATAAATTTAACGCTCCTGCAATAGATCCACCTGCTAAACCTAAAGCCATAAGTCTTGTATATGATACTAAGTCACCTACATATCCTGTTATACCATATAAGGCATATAAACCTTGACCTATTTGTGCCCCTTTAGTTTCTTCGTCTCTACCACCTGTTAAAACTATAACAATCATTCCAAATACCATAGTTATTGTAAATATAGTCCCTAAAATAGCTGGTAAGTTTAAAAATTTAACTGCTGCTAATCCACCTATTGATATTAATGTAATTATCCATGAACCTGCATCATAAAATGCATCTTTAGCTTTACCAAGTTTTGTTAGATTATATACTTTTATAAATAATCCAAAGAATATTTGTATTATACCTAATGCTAAAGATAAAATTAATATTGTATTTACATCTTTGTTAGTATCTATAATTTGTGTTGGCAGTTTTATAGCATCTCCAAATGCTGATCCATAAATTAGCCCAAAAAATATTGTTGGAATACTTAAGTAGAAGAAAAACTTAGCAAAATCTTTTTTGCTATCATCAAGATTTAAAAACTTAAGTGCTAATCCAGATCCTATTAAAACTATTAATCCATAACCAGCATCTGCTACCATCATTCCAAAGAATATTAAATAGAATGGTGCAAGTAATGGAGTTGGATCAATTTCATTATACTTTGGATAACTGTACATTCCTGTTACACTTTCAAAAGCTGATACAAGTTCACCATTTTTAAGTTTTATTGGTACATCATCTATTTCTTCTTCTTTTACTTCTTCAAATTCTATGTAGTAATCATCTTTAAGAATTTCGCTACATATAGATTTTAGTTTTTCAATATCTTCTTGTGCTATCCAACCTTGAATTGCACATATATTTTTTGTTTTTAAGAAATTTGTTGAAACTTTAATTCTTTCAACTTTACTCACAAAATAGTCATAAGCTATTTCTAAATTTCTTAAATCTTCTTCTAAATTTGCAATTTCTTCTTGAACAAAGAATTTTTTTGTTTGCAACTCTTCTATTTGATGCTTAAAATCTAAAATAAGCTTCATAGGAACATCTTTATGTTCTGTTTTAAAACTGCTAAATCCAAAACCTCTAAGAATTTCTGCTACATTTTCTCCATCTTCTTTATTAGATAAAATTAAAAGATTAATATCATTGTTATTTCTTGATATTATTTCAACATATACATTTGATAATTGTTCCATTAATGAATCTTCATAAGATTTTGCTATAGTACCTAAAAAATAAGATGTATTTTTTAATTGTATTAGTTCATTAAAAGCTACATCTAAATCTTGCCAAGGAGTTAATGTATCTATTTCTGTTTGTAATTTTGTAACCTTTGAATCTAGACTTGCTAACTGCGACTCTCTTTCCTTTGCCTTTTCATAGCCTTTATTCCAATTTGAGCTTTTAACCTTATTATCTAATTCTTCTAAGGTTAACGTTAGCTTTTCCTCCTTTAATGCCTTTATTCCTGATTTTTTAGGAACATATCTTGCGAGAAATTCTAGGGCAAATTTAGCCTTTGATAAATTTTCTTCATACTTTGAACACTCTAAATCTATATCATCATTAGATAAGCCTTTCAACTCATCATATTTTTCAAGGAATTCCTCGTCCTGTAAATTAATAAATTCTACATTAGATAACCCTTGTATTTTCTTTAAGATATCTTGTTTTTTAGATTCAAAGGTAAGCAAAGTGAATTTGTTCATCTTAACTATTGCCATGAATCTTCACTATCCTCTCAACGATTAAATTAATAGCATTATTTTTCTTTTCATCAGAAATACCTTTAATGCTTAATACTTCTTCTTCACCTTTTCTTAATATAGGTTCTGATTCTAATTTTCCTGTTTCTTCAGCTTCAGAAATTATTTTACTTTTATTTAAATTTGCTTCATTTAAAATTTTATTATATTCTTCCTCAGCTTTAATATTTGCATTCTTTAATATTTCCTTTGAACTTATTGTAGCTTCTTGAATTAGCTTCTCTGCCTCTTCTTCAGCTCTTTTAATTTCACTTATTGCTTCTAATGCCAAAATCTCACCACCTTTATTATTGTAAAATAATAATATAGCAATTAATACTTTATATAGTATTAATTACTCTTTATTATTATCCATTATACATGATTTAATATTTTTTTCAACATTTTTATTCTTCATTTAGTTAAATAAGAACAATTTTTCAAGTATTGTAATTGTTTTCTTTATTTATTTGACTTAAATTTTAAAATTTTTTTGAATTTATTTTAATTTATCAGTTACGTTTATAACATCACCTCCATGTCCAAATAAGTAGTAATCTTTTTCCATAATTATAATAGAATCTTGCATAAATTTATGTATATTTATACTAAAGACTTCTAAATGATAATCCTTAAAAGAATATAAGTCTCTTAATTGTTCTTTTATATTTTTTTCTTCTTCTTTATCTAAATTTTTTTCTATAAACTCTGGTATTCCCCTTTTTTTATTAAATCTTAAATAATCAAATTTTAAAATTTGATTTAATATAAAATTGTCTTCTTTTAATATCTCCATATTAAAATCTAAAAATACTTTATAATACTCACTATTTCCTATATTTCTATTGAAATATCCCTTAGAGTCAAAATAAGAACCCAATTTATAATAAAAATCAAAAGGATTATCAAACTTCTCTACTAAATATTTTATTATGTTACTAAACTTTTGAGAGTTATAATATTTATCGACCATTTCCTCCACTTTCTTAAGCCTTATTAATTCATCATAACTTATATTATTAGTTTTCAATATTTCATATGGTGGATATGGAGAATACTTCATTCCATATTCCTCTGCTTCTTCTCTCATAGATGAACCCCTTAAAAGCTTTAAAAACCCTAATTGAATTTCTTCTGGCTCTATACTATAAACATCATTAAATGATTTCTTAAATGAATTATAATCTTCTCCTGGCAAGCCTGCAATTAAATCTAGGTGCTGTTTTATGTTTCTAATTTGAAGAAGTTCTTCAACCTTTTCCTTAATATCACTAAAGTTAACAAATCTATTTATTCTATTTAGTACATCATCATTTGTTGTTTGAACTCCAACTTCAAATTGGAATCTATCCTTTGGTGCTTTTCTTAAAAGATCTAGTTCTGATTTTTTTAATATATCTGCAGATATTTCAAAGTGAAATTGTGTTTTTGTATCTTTATTTATAAGGAATTCCCAGATAGCCATTGTAAATTTATTATTACAATTAAAAGTTCTATCTACAAACTTAACAAGCCTTACTTCCTTATCAATAAAATATTTTAATTCTTTCTTTACCCTATCGATATCTAAAAACCTAACTCCATGAGTTGTAGATGATAAACAATATTTGCAATTAAAAGGACATCCTCTTGAGGCTTCATAATATACTATTTTATTATCTAAGATTTCATCTTCTTCATAAGGAAAAACTAGCTCATTCATATTCATTAGAGGTCTTTTTCCATTTGATATTATGTCACCATTCTTTTTGTAGTAAAAACCTCTTATTGAATTTATATCTCTTTCCCCTAACTTATAATCTATAAATTCTCTATATGTTTTCTCTCCTTCTCCCTCAATAATATATTCTCCATTTAGCTCTCTTAGTATGTTTTGACTGTCATAAGATACTTCTGGACCTCCATATAATATCTCTATATTTTCATCTACAAGTTTTATAAGATTTGATAATTTTTTTATCATTTCTATATTCCAAATATAAGTAGAGAAAGCTACTACATTAGGTTTTTCTTTTATTATTTCTTCTAATATTTTTTCTTCTCTATCATTTATAGAAAACTCTCTAATTTTACAATCATAATTCATATCTTTTGTAAAAGCTCTTAAGTATCTAACAGCTAAATTGCTGTGGACAAATTTAGAATTTATAGCTGTAAGTAAAATTTTCATAAGTATCTTCTTCCTTTCAAAATTAAAGTTTTATACCCTTTATAAAATGTATATCCTCCCATAACTTAGTTTCTTCTATTTCATAGTATTTTTCAAGAAATTTTTTATTTTCTTCCATATCTGACTTTATTAAAGGATTTAAATTTTTAAATTCAAATTCCCTTACCTTACCTGATGGTAGTACAGCCATTATCTTGTTATTTACTATACTCTTAATTTCTTTATTTATGTCCCATATATATATTGATCCTCCAACCCTAATATATTTAGTTACTTCTTCAATTAATTTTAATCTAGAGGAATTATTCCATAGTTTACTTAAATGAAAAAACATTGTGCAAGTATCATAATCTTCTTCCTTAAGCCTGTTTGAATTTTCTGCTCCCACATAATCTACTGAAATTTCATCCATTACATCCTTTGATATATTATATATAACTCCAAAACTTTCTCCAACATCTAGTATATCTCCATTCAATTTTACATCTGATAAATTAAGTACTATTGTTTTACCCATCTCACTTTACCTCCAATTACATAAGTTATATTATATTTATATTTATTAATCTCAAAATTTATTAATACTTTTTGTTAAATTTTTAAATCTTTAAGCTTTTATCCTTTCCTATAAATAAAAAAAGAAGAGCTCAACTCTTCTCCTTTTATCTATTTATTAGCACTACTTATCTTATGTTCTTTATTTTTAATTAATACACATATTATTATTACTATTACAAATACTATAGAAAAAATCCAGAATATCTTAGGTAACTTAAAAATTCCTATCGATTCATTTGATTTAAGGCTATATAAGCATCCAGCACTACTATCTAATACGTAGAAGCTATCCTTGTAAAATAATATTTTTTCTATCCTACTCTTATCACCTAAATCAACTAAATCTTTTACTATACCATTTTCATTTAATGCATATATAAACCCTTTTTTATTATTTCCAAATATCATAGTATTTTTATCAAAGCATTTTCCATATTTATCTATAGCTAGCCCTTGTAGTGATGAAACATCATTATCTTGATATATAGGACTACTTGGATTTTTATCTGGATGATTTTTTATTAGGTATTCTTGTTTTATTAAATCTGTAAATCTGGGTGATGTTATAGGATCTCCCCCACTATAATCTGGCCATCCATACCAATCTTCCTTTTGTAGATTATATATATAATCTTTGTCATCCTTTATGTTTCTTGGAGGTAAATCTTCCATTCCCCCTACTATTCCCTTTATTTCTCCCTTATCATCTATGTCCCATCCCTTTATATTTCTAATTCCATGAGCAAATAAGTTTATTTCTCCATTATTTAAATCATAAGATAATATAGCTGCATTCCCTAACTTTTGAGATTGCGCTTTTTCTCCAACTTCTGTAGTCACTGCATATTGTGAAAAAGCTCCTGTTTTATTTTCTCCATAATTATTCCCAGACAATATCCATTCACCTGTTGCTATGTCAAAGGCTTCTCCTTTTTCATTAACTATTCCAGCATTTGTATTACTTCCAACTGAGAAATATAGCTTATTTTCATAAAGTAATAAATTTATTTTTTTATTTATACCATTATTGGGTATTTCACTTACAAGCTCTTTATATGATTTTTTATCTATATCATACTCCAGTATCCTGTTATCTGTAGATATGTATAACTTTTTATCATTATATATTATATCTAAAATGTTGAACTTACTTTCTCTTATTATAACCCCATCGTTACCATCCTTATTTACTATTCTAATTGTATCATCAAATGCTAGATACAAATTACCCTCTTCATCAAAATCAAAACTTTTAGCTCCTTCACATCCTTTAAGGCTTATTGACCAATCTATATTTTTATTTAAAATATCTAAATTATATTTATTTGTAACCTTGAAAATCCCAAAGGCTATAGTCACTACTATAATTGAAATAAGTAAAAATTTAATAAACCTTTTCATGAGCTCCCCCTAATTTTTTATTTATGTTTAATTTATATTTTGAAATATATAAATTATTACTTTTAGAATTACTTAATTTTTTTCTATTCCATTTATTTTCTTAATGGTTACTAATGGTATATTTCTTTTTATTTTAGAATACATATAAATGTACTAATTTGGGGGTGATAGACTTTGGAAAAAGATAGTTTTGTAAGAAATTCTTTTCTTCTTACTGCATCTAATATAACTACTGGAGTTTTAGGATTTATATTTTCAATTTACTTATCAAAACTTATAGGTCCTGTAGGAATGGGACTATATGGATTAGTAATGCCTATATACAACCTTTTCATTTGTTTAATGACTGCTGGAATTATAGCTGCAATATCACAAGTATCTGCAATATACAAATCTAAAGGTCAATATAATAATATAAGTAAAACTATAAAAACAGTTGCTAGCTTTAATGTAATATGGGCAATTGCTATAGGTATTATGGTATTCTTTTTGTCTCCTTACATAAGTAAATATGGAATACATGACATGAGAACTGTTAATGCTATTAGAATAACTTGTCCAGCTATGGTCTTTATAGCTTTATCTAACATATTAAAAGGTTACTTTTATGGGGTTTCTAAAATAGTAGTTCCTTCATTTATAGATATTTTAGAAAAAGCAATGCGTATTATTACTATTGCACTATTAATTTATATGTTTAAGGCTACTTCAATTACTTCTTTAGTAACTTTAGCTTATTTGTCTCTAGCAATTGGAGAGCTTCAAAGCTTAATTTTATTGTA
The DNA here is from genome assembly GCF_046581255.1 of Clostridium sp. MB05. Classification (NCBI taxonomy): domain Bacteria; kingdom Bacillati; phylum Bacillota; class Clostridia; order Eubacteriales; family Clostridiaceae; genus Clostridium; species Clostridium sp. MB05. Next base: position 3,697,336 of record NZ_CP174370.1, read on the forward strand.
CATTTACTATAAAAATCTCTCTAGAAAAGTAACTCCATCAGTTAAAAAACCAGAGAGAGCTTCACAATTATTATTTAATGTATTAGTAATTGCACTTCCTTTGTGTGTTAATGGATTTCTAGGTAATTTGTTTGGTACAGCTTCAACATTATTAGTACCAAGAAGGTTAGCTGCTGCTGGATTTGATTCTGTAACAGCTTTAGGCATGATAGGTAAATTTACTGGAATGGCTTTAACAATAGTTACCTTCCCAATGATAGTTATTATGTCTATAAACTCTCTTATAGTTCCTGATTTGTCAGAAACCTTAAGCAGAGGTGACTACTATAATGCCACTATAAGAATTAAAAAGGTAATGAAAATAGCATTTTTACTTGGACTTGCTACAACTATAATTTGTAATATTATTCCTCACTCTCTAGGAGAAATGTTTTATGGAAGAGATGACTTAGGAGAATATATAAAAGTTGCCTCATTAAGTGCCCCTATATTCTTTACTGCAAGCACAATGTTTGGAATACTAAATGGATTAAATAAACAAGGTGTAATATTAAAAAATTCCTTAATAGTTTCATTACTAGAAATTATATGCTTATTTATATTTGTTGGAATACCTGGAGTAAATATAATGGGCTATGCCATAAGTATATTTATAACCTCTAGTGTAAGCTTATTTATAAATCTTAGAGAAGTTCAAAAGCATATATACTTAGATTTATCTAAAAGTAATATAAGTATATTTTTACTATTATCAATATTAATATTTATGATACTAAAAGTATTTACAAACAATTTCCTTAGTAATATGTTTATAGCTAAAAACTTAATAATAATTAGCCTAACATTTATTATATTTACATTTTTAAGTTTCTTTGGAATTGAAGAACAATAGCTAATATAAATCTTCTTTTAAATTTATAAAAATAAAGGATAGAAATTAAACTTATTTCCATCCTTTATTTTTTAACTTAATTTAATTATATTTTAATTTCTTATTATTTTATACTTAAATTAATTCTTTTCTTATTCTTCTTGGTAAGAATCTAAAAAGTTTTGGTGAAATTAAATCTAAATCTTTTTTTCTTATTCCTCCAAAGTAAACCATTGTATATAAATAAACTATGCCACCTATACCTATTAAAATTAATGTTGCTATAGCTATTGCTACCTTTCCTCCACCAATCATATCTGCAACTTTAATAATTGGGAATTTTACTAAGAATATTACAATAGCCATTAATATAGAACAAATTGTTGGTACAATTGCTTGCTTTATTATTGGTATCTTAACCTTAAAAAACATTTCTATCTTCCTGTGATTTATTAATGCAGGTATAACAAATGACACAAAGGTTGCTATTACTGCTCCCATTATATTTATACTTGGAATTGGAATTAATATAAGATTTATAGCTATTTTTGCTATTAATCCTACACTTGCAGATACTATTATTAAGTACAATTTATTTATTCCTTGAAGAATAACATTTTGTATAGTTGTTATGGACATAAATATAAGCAAAGATGATCCATACATAAGTAATGTATATCCTGTAGAAGTGTTATTAAATAGGAATTTATATATTTCTTTACTTAAAATTGCTAGTCCAAAGGTTGCCGGTATTACTATTATATATGTTATCCTAAATGCATAACTTGTTTGTTGTCTTAGTTCTTTTTTATTCTTATTTACAAAAGCTTGAATTACCTTTGGAAATATTGATGTTCCAAGTGCTGTAACTATAGCTAATGGAACATACACAAGAGTTTTATAATAAGATAATGTAGCTGATAAACTATATACTTGGTCACCTAGCCCCGCAGATTTTAACCCTATTCCTAATGTTAAAGTATCTATAACTCCAGCAAAGTTTTGAACTCCTGCCACCAAGCTTATAGGAATTGCATACATAAATAGCTTTTTTACTATCCTTTTATCTGAAACTCTCCTTCTACTAGGATCATGATTTCTTTCAGCCTCTTCTCTATAGTTCTTCTTTTTATATATGTATATTATATAAGTTATTGCCACTATGGCTCCAATGGATGTACCTACAGTTCCACCTGCACTTCCCCATTTTTCACTTCCAGTAATATAAATTAAAGCACCTGCAAAAACAAGACTTATGACAACGTTAACTAGTTGTTCTAAAACTTGAGATATGGCTAATGATTCCATTTCTTCTATACCCTGCATATAACCTCTATACGCAGCTAAAATTGCAGCGAAAACTATTGCAGGAGCTAAAAATACTAACGTTAGCCCTGATTCTTCTCTTTCTATTATTCGTGCCAATGGAAAAGCTATAATCGCAAATATTCCTGCTATTACTACTCCAATAATAGTCAAATACCTTCTAGCTAACTTGAGTGCTCTTAGTGCATCCTTATGATTTCCCATTGTTCTAAGCTCAGTAACCACTTTAGTTACTGCAGGTTGTGCTCCTAAACTAGTTATCGCAATTAAGAAAACGAATATATCATATCCTCCTGTGTATATTCCGTAACCAGTCCCTCCTAATACACCTGTTAGTAAAGGAACGTATATTGCTGATAATAATTTACCAGCAATACCTGCAATTGATAATATTAAAAAGCCACGTCCGGCTGATTTTTGTTCCATACCTAATCACCTTTTATTTTATTGTGAATTTAAACACATCATTTTTAATCTTCTTAAATACTGGTGGTAAGCTTTCTATTATAGTTTTGTTGTTTAAATAGCTTAATTTATCTGGTGCATCTCTAAAAATCAATTTATAAGCGTATAAGAATTGACAATCAAGTCCAAACTTATTTGCAAAAAATGAATTTAATTTTCTATCTCCATATTTATTATCACCAATTATAGGAGTTCCTAAATGTGATAAATGAGCTCTAATTTGATGACTTCTTCCTGTTATTAAATCTATTTCTAAAAATGAATATGCTCCATTTGTTTTTATAGTTTTAACTTCCATTGCTATTTCTTTTGAATCTGATATTTTTTCATCATATATTTTTGATATATTAGCTTCTTCATTTTTATGAATATATCCTTTATATAATCCATCTTTTATTTTACCTTTAACTAAGGTATTGTAATACTTTTCCACTTTGCCTTCTCTTATCATTTCATTCATTGATCTTAAAGCTTCAAAGTTTTTACCGAATATAACTATTCCTGAAGTATTTCTATCTAATCTATTACATGGTGCAGGAGTAAATGTTAATTCATTTTCAGGTAAGTAATCTCCCTTTTCATTTAAATACGATAAAACATAATCAGTTAAACTTGGTTCTTTTCCTTTTTCATCAGGATGAACTAAAATATTAGGCCACTTTTCAACTATTAGTATATTAGCATCTTCATAAGTAATTTTCATTCCTCTAGCATTAACTTTAATAAATTTTTCTTCCGGCTTTTCTTTATTACTTTGTATATATTTTATTTCTACTACATCATCTATTTGCAAAGAGTAATTTTCTTTTTGCTTCTTACCATTAACCCTTACATCGCCTTTTCTCAAAGCTTTAAAAATTTTGCTTAAAGGAACATCCTTTAATAATTTTCTTAAAAATTTATCTAATCTTTGACCTGCTTCATTTGTGCCTATTTCTATTCTCAAACTAATCACTCCTAGTTTTTTAGTATTCTAACTATATTTTCTCCATTGTTATAGATTAATATTAAATTAGCTTCTTGTCAAATATTCAAATACTATTTGGCATTGCATTGCAACCCCCAATGGTAAGCAATCTTCATCTATATCAAATAAGCTACTATGTGCAGGATAAATTATATTTTTATTTTTGTTTCCTGAACCTAAAAAATAAAATACTGCTGGTATTTCATTTGCAAAATAAGCAAAACTCTCTACTCCCATTTTGGGATTTTTTTGAAGTAATATATTTTCTTTTCCTATTATTTTCTCTGCTCCCAACTTAAATAAGTCGACCATGTTATCGTTATTATAAAGATTTGGATATGACTCTTCTATATGAATTTCTGCACTCGCTCTTGAAGATTTACATATTCCTTCAACAATTTCAACTAATCTCTTTTTAACAAAAGCTCTATCTTCTTTACTCATAGTTCGTATAATACCACTTATTTCTACTTCCTCCGGTATTATGTTTTTTGCTGTTCCACCATGAATACTACCAACTGTTATAACAGTTGGATTCATTGTATTAATTTCTCTACTCACTATTGTTTGCATCCCTAATACTACATGACTAGCTATAACAATTGGATCAACAGTTGTATGAGGATAAGCTCCATGTCCACCTGAGCCCTTTATCCTAATTGTAAATGGATTAGATGCTGCATTAACCACTCCATGTTTAACCATTATTGTTCCGCATTCTAATGTTTCTTCAACATGAAGCCCACATATACAATCAACTTTAGGATTATCAAGTACACCTTCTTCTATCATAAACCTAGCTCCACCTATAGTTTCTTCTGCTGGTTCAAATAATAATTTTACATTTCCACTAAATAAATGTTTGTTTTTATTTAATATTTTAGCTGTTCCAAGTAATATTGTAGTATGAGCATCATGTCCACATGCATGCATCTTTCCTATAATTTTTGATGAATAATTGCACTGCTTTTTATCTGCAATTGGTAATCCATCTATATCTCCTCTTAAAGCTATAGTTTTTTTATGAATTTTAATACTTTCTTTAGTTCCATTTATTATCCCACATACACCTGTATTAGAAACTTCTATAAATTCTATTCCTTCATTTTTCAAAAAGTTTTTTATAAATTTAGATGTTTCAAATTCCTCCATACCTAATTCAGGGTATTGGTGAAGTGTTCTTCTTATGGTTATTAGCTCCTCTTTTAGGCTTATTGCTTGATTTTTAAAATTCATGTTTTTGCCCCCTATTTATTTCACCCAACCACTCCTATAGCTATAATATTTGATTTTTAATAAAGTCTAACTCCATAATATTTCAATATGGTCTCCTGATTTTAACTTTTCTGTATATCCAACCTTATTTCCATTTAGGAATAAATTTATTATCCCCTTTGCTTCTTTTAAATCAAAATCTATATAGTTAAAAATATCCACAAATATATAATCTTTTTGTCCACTAAGTGTTACTAACTTATTATCAACTGTTACTTTAATCTCATTATAATTTTCATCGTTAGTTTTTTTATCATTTTCTTTTGAATAACTTGTACTTAAAGTTTTATCTACTTCAACAGAAACTTCATTACTCAGTGAATCATTATAATATAATGTTAACTTATCACCTTCATTAACAACATAATCTTCTAATAATTTAATACCATTCTTTTCTATAACTACCTCTTCTTTTATTACATAGTTTTTTATATCCGAAATTGACTTTGGAAGTATTATCTTAATATCATCATCCTCATTTATAAAGTAATCTAAATTAACTATACTATCGTTAGCAAATATTATAGGCTCTAGACTAACTAAATTATTATTTATATATATACTTATACTATTAAACTCCTTTATTTGTTCTACTATTTTAGATTTTGCATCTTTTCCTGTAATAGCATAAGATATTTCTATATCATCTCCAGCCTTAACTCTCTTATCCATACTTTCTAATTTGCCATTAAGTTTTATAATTGGATTTCTTCCTTTTTCACCAAATACGATTCTTTTCACACCATTTAACTTATATCTTAAATTCTTTCCATTTTTCCCTATAAGCATAACTGGATTTATACCTGCTTGAATTATAACATCCATAATAGTGTGATTATGTGAATTAAACATAGTTACTGGACTACCATTTAGAATTACATCTATAAAATCATTTTCACCATTTTTTAAAGCTGTTAATGCAATACCTAAAACTGTAACCCCTGCCGAGCCTAAATTATTATCACTAATACATTCAACTACAGACTTTCTATCCTTTATAGCTATTCTTTGAATTGGCATATTTAATTTATCACTAAGCTCATCAATTATTCCTGGAGTATGTGCTCCACCACCAACTAAAAATAAAGCACTTGGTGATTTATTTACATTTAACTCTATTATCTTTGCAGCTATTCCCTCAGCAATTTTTCTAACTGTTGGCTTTATTAGTTTCTTTATATCCTCTGATTTTATTTTATTTTCTAAACCAAGTATATCAATATATGTTATTTCATCTTCTTTTTCTAAACTTCTTTTTATGTATTCAGCAGTATTAAAATCAACTAAGTACTCTTGAACTATGGCTTCTGTAACTTCATCTCCAGCTTGTGGAACCATTCCATAAGAAGATATGCTTTCTTTAGAGCTTATAGCTATATCTGATGTTCCAGCTCCTATATCAACTAATGCTATATTTAATAGCCTTAAATTTTTAGGAACAACCGCTTCTATTGCAGCTATTGGTTCTAAAGTTAAATTACTTACTCTAAGTCCAACCTTTTTCATAACTGTATATAATGAATCAACTACTGATCTAGGTAAAAAAGTTGCTATTACTTCTACAGAAACATTTTCACCTTTATGTCCAATTAAATTAGATATTACAAATCCATTTAAATAATAGTTTTTTACAGAATACCCAACACAATATAACTTTCCTTCTGTAGTCTTATTTATTTCATTTTCAGCTTTCTTTAGAGCTATTAGTTCTAACTTTCTTACATCTTCCTTTGTTATTTCTTCTTCTGAATCCAATTCCATTTCTCCTTGAGAATTGATTGTTTTTAAAAATCTACCTGCTGCTGCAATAGAAACATTTTCTAATTGGATTCCTATTTCTGCCTCTATATAATCTACTATTTTTTTTACACCTTTAGCTACTAATTCTATGTCATGAATTTGTCCATCTACCATTGCTCTTTCTTCATGCTCTAAGTACTTTTCACATATAACATTAAATCTATTCTCTTCTACTATTCCTACACTTCCAATAATAGATCTTGTTCCTACATCTAGTGCAAATTTAATATCCTTTAAACTTACATTATTCATTTGCTATCACCTCATAATTTACTATCATATATTATCTATTAAAGGTTATCATTATCTTTTAAAAAATTATCTATATCATCTTTTTTTCTAACCTTCTCGAATTTAAGTAGGGCATAATAAACTCCACTTTCTACTGCAAATGTTATAACGAAATAAAGTACAACAAATAATAATATTCCTATTAAAATATAAGCCACTTACAAATCCCCCTTTTATTACCATAATAAGATTATACATCCTAAAAAAAGAATAGTGAACACTTAGTTTATTATTATAATAAGATTATTTTCCATAAGCACCTTTAAAGAGAAACTTTTGCTTAAGTAATCACCAAAATCTATTTTAATTACATCCTTTTCTATTGATAAAACCTTACCATCTCCGTAAGTTCTATGATGAATTATATCGTTAACCTTTATTCCATAATCCTCATTTTTATTTATCTCCTTAAAACCACCTTCAATAACAAATCTAGATATATCTCTAAATCTTCCCCTTTGAGTTTTAGGAGAGAATATATATAAATTATTTATAGCTCTGGTTACAGAAACATAAAATAGTCGTCTTTCTTCTTCTATATTATCTTCCATAGATGATTTATGGGGTATTGTTTCTTCATTTGAATTAATTATAAAAACATTTTTAAATTCCATACCTTTAACACCATGAATTGTACTTAAAATTACTCCTTCTTCTACTTCCTTACTTTCTTCTATTTTTTCTTTTACTCTTTCTACATGTCCAAGTAATTCCATTATTGTTTTAAATCCATCTGCTGCACTTTTAAATTCCTCTAATATTTCTTCTAATTCCTCTATACTTTGTTTATATCTTTCTCCATAATCTTTTAAGTAATCTATATAATTTAATTCAGAAATAATATACTGTATTGCACCAGATAAAGATAACTTATTAAGATAACTTATGTCTCTCTTCAATTCGTTAAGTTTTTTGGCTTGATATGGCGGCGTATCATTTTTTTCTATTAAAATATCAAATGGTGATTTATCTTCAAAGGATCTTCTTATATATTCTAAATTTGATTTGCTAATATATCTAAAGGGTTTATTTATTACTGCTAAAAAATTTTCTTTATCTTTTATATTAATTGCAAGCTTTAAGTATGAAAGCATATCTTTACATATAAAGTGATCAAAAAAATTATATCCTTTATCTAAAAGCACAAATGGAATCTTTCTACGAGTAAATGTATCTATCATGCTTCTAGCCTCCATATTAGTTCTATACAATACTGCATTTTCACTTAAACCATCTATAGATTTCTCTATTATATTACCTATCTCTTCCCCTTGCATTTTTTCATCATATGGAGTATTAAACTTTATTATTCCAATTGAGCTTTTATACGAATGTATAATCTTATTATTTCTACTTTTATTATGCTTTATTATTTCCTTTGAAGCTTCAACTATATTTTCATTACTTCTATAATTAATAGATAAATATATTTTTTTAGCACTTGGAAAATTTTTATCAAAGCTTACCATATATTCAGGTTTAGATCCTCTAAAACTATAAATGCATTGATCCTCATCACCAACAGCAAATAGAGAGTTTTCTTTGTTTATAAGCTTTAAAAATCGCATTTGTAACTCATCACAGTCTTGAAATTCATCAACTAAAATATATTTAAATACGCTTATATACTTATTTAGTACTCTATTATCATTTTCAAATAAATTTATAACCTTTATAGATAAATCATCAAAATCCCAAAATCCATTCTTTGACTTATATTCTTCATACTTGTTAAGACATTCAATAAAAATATCTTTAGCCATAGTTGGAGTAAAGTCTTCAATATTTTTTAATGATGTTTTAAAAAATGAAATATTATTTAAAGCCTCTTTTATTTTATCTTCACTTACATCATCTGAATACTTAGATAATACAGACTTAATTATTCTATGAGAAACTCCTCCCTCAACTATTGATATGTTAAAACCTTCCCTTAAAAGGATTTTATAGAACAATCCATGAAAAGTTCCAAAAAAAGGTGCAATCTCTCTATTAAATACGTTCTTGTACCTATTTTTCATATTATCAGCTGCAGCTCTTGTAAAAGTTATTATTATTATATTTCCTAATTTTACTCTTAACTGATTTACTAAATAATTTACTCTGTTAATTATAACAGTAGTTTTTCCAGATCCTGGTGCAGCAACTACTAATACATTTTTATCTTTTATATATACGGCTTCATCTTGATATTTATCTAAACTAATCTTCATACTGCCTCCTTTTTATCTTATATTATTAACCTTTTTATAGTACAAATAACTATATTGTAATAATTTATGTATAGATGTACAATATATTTATATATTAATGTACTCTATGAATTAATGAATTTACTATTTTGAATGTTATTTATTATAAGAGGAGAAAAACATGGAAAACTTAATTAGATTTGATGTTACTAACGAACGTAATCTTACTATGTTAGTAGATTTTTACGAACTAACAATGGCTAATGGATATTTTAATAAAGAGATCCAAAATAAAATTGCATATTTTGATATGTATTTTAGAAGAGTTCCAGATGGCGGTGGATACTGTATAATGGCTGGTGTAGATCAATTAATACAATATCTAAACAATTTGAAATTTACTGAATCAGATATAGATTATTTAAAAAGTAAAAACTTATTTTCAGAGGAATTTTTAAAATACCTAGAGAACTTTAAATTTGAATGTGATGTTTGGGCAATACCTGAAGGAAACTTCGTTTTTCCAAATCAACCATTAGTAATAGTTAAAGGTCCTGTTGTTCAAGCTCAATTTATAGAAACTATGATACTACTTACTATTAATCATCAAACTCTTATAGCTACTAAAGCTAATAGAATATGTAGAGCTGCTGCTGGTAGAACAGTTATGGAATTTGGTTCTCGTAGAGCTCAAGGATATGATGGTGCAATTTATGGTGCTAGAGCTTCAATAATTGGAGGTTGTGATTCAACAGCATGTACAATTGCTGATAAATATTTTGATGTACCTGCAGTTGGAACAATGGCTCACAGTTGGGTTCAACTATTTGATACAGAGTACGAGGCTTTTAAAGCTTGGGCAGAGGTATATCCTGATAATTGTTCACTTCTCATTGACACATATAATGTATTAAAATCCGGATTACCAAATGCTATAAAAGTATTTGATGAAGTATTAAAACCTATAGGTAAAAGACCTAAGGGAATTAGAATAGATTCTGGAGATATAACTTATTTAACTAAGAAATGTAGGAACCTCTTAGATTCAGCTGGATATCCTGACTGTAAAATAATAGTATCCAACTCATTAGATGAACATATTATAAGAGATGTTTTAAATCAAGGTGCTTGCATAGATTCATTTGGTGTTGGTGAAAGATTAATTACTGCTAAATCAGAGCCTGTTTTCGGTGGCGTTTATAAGCTTGTGGCCGTAGAAAATAATGATAAAATTATTCCTAAAATAAAAATAAGTGAAAATAGCGAAAAAATAACTAACCCAGGCTTTAAAAAGATATATAGAATTTATGATAAAGAGACAAATAATGCAATTGCTGACCTTATAGCTTTAAATCATGAGGCTGTTGATGAATCTAAGCCACTTGAAATATTTCACCCTATAGAAACTTGGAAAAGAAAGTTAGTTACTAACTTTTATGTTAAAGATTTAATGGTTAAAATTTTTGATAAAGGATCTCAAGTTTATACTAGTCCTTCCGTTTTAGAAATAAAAGAGTTTTCAAAAAGTGAAAGTCTAAGGATGTGGCCTGAAATATTAAGATTTGAGAATCCTCATACTTATTATGTTGATTTATCTAGTGAATTATGGACATTAAAACAAGACCTACTTCATAAATGTATAAAATAAAAGAGTGCTTATGCACTCTTTTTAATAATTAATAACTTTTTCATTCATATCATAATTTAAATATCTATCTTGTGAATAAAATAAGTCTTCATCCATATTATCAACAAATGTTACTTTATTATTTGAAGATAAAAATTCCTTAAATGGACATGGTTCACTTTCATTACTTACCGAATGCATTGGACATGCATTGTAGCAACCTACTTTTTCTTTATTGGTTGACCAAAATGGACACTTACTCATAACTTCCCCTCCCAATACCCAATACGTGAAAACGAAATCAGAATTTTCTTATATTATAGTACATCTTTTTGGTAAAAGAAAGTGTTTTCTGGATATTTTTGAAAAGAAATTATCGACTTAATTCCCTATATTTTTACTCCACTCAATAGAACCACAATATACATCCCATAGTAACCCTTGCTTAATTTTTAATTTATTACATTGAATTCTTATATTATCATTATCTAATATTTCGTAAGCTAAGGCTAATCCTAATATACTTCTTAAAAAATTTTCTTCTCCCATTAAGGCATTTTTTATTTCTACATTAACAGGTAGGTTTTCTACAACATATTCAATATCTTTTTCCATCATTAGATGCAAATTAGAGAATAATCCAACCATAAATGCTGATGCCCTATCTTTAGGCGATAATATATTAGCTATTCCCTCACAAAATTTTGCACGTATTACTATGTTTTTTGCATATTCATCATTTTTTCCTGATGAAATCTCTACAACTGATAAAATTGATAACCACTTTCTAAGCTCTTCTTTCCCTATTAAGATAATAGCTTGCTTTATAGATTTTATTTCCTGAAGAAAATTAAAATAAGATGAATTTATAAATCTTAAAAACTTATATGTAAGTGCAATATCAGTCTTCATTATATATTCTACCTTGTCTAAATCATAATCTTCTCTTATTAATTCCACTAATATATTAAAAATACTAGTATTTTTAATTGCAATATCTTTCCCTAAAAATATAGATGGTTTACTATAATAATACCCTTGGAAATAATCAAATCCTAACTCTTTTGCTTCCTCTAAGTCTTCTAATGTTTCTATCTTTTCCGCTAACATCTTAATATTATTTTTTTTACATATAAATGCTATCTTTTTTCTTGATTCCCTTGAAGAAAGTATAAAATCAACCTTTACTATATCTATAACTCCAATAAAATTTGTAACATGATTTTCATCTACCACATCATCTAATGCTATATAATATCCAATATCTTTCAATAAGAGCAGCTTTTCTATTATTTCTTCAGATGGATACACTGTTTCTAATATTTCTATCACTACTTTTTCCTTCGGTAATAATGTAGCAATATCTTTTTCTATTAGCTTCTCTGGGAAATTAACAAAAGCTTTCTTATTGTCAGTTAATGTATCAAGTCCAAATGAAGATATATTTTCTATTACTTTATATGTAGCTACTTCATCCTCTATAGATTCATTAAAGCTATTTTTTAATGAATTTCTATAAAGCAATTCATAAGCTATTACTTTTTCTTCTACATCGTATATTCCTTGCCTTGCTATAAAAATATCCATTTTCTCATCCTCAATTATTAATTTATAATAATTATATAATAATACTATTCAATTTTAAAGAATGCATTACATTTTTTATAAAATTAAAAAAGGAGATTACTCTCCTTTTTTATCTTTTGCAATGGCTACTATTTTTAACTACTGATATATTTATTATTTCATTTGTAAATGCTTTAAGAAGTGCTTTTTCTAAAACCATCTCTTGATCAAAATTTTCTATATCTCTACATTCTGCAAATACTTTATTTAATTCACCATCTAAGTTTCTATATGTTAAAGTTACATATGGTTTGTCATATTCAACTTTAACTATTTTCAATCCCCATGATATTTGGGCATAATCTCCATCTGTTGTAAGCTGTGTTAGTTCTCTTAATTTAACTTTTTCCTCTGAAGCATTACTAATTACAATTAATTCGTCACCAACCTTATATTTTGACATTCCAATTCCTCCTCATAAATATTTTATATTTATTATATATTATTGCTAATTTTTATGATATTATTATTTCATACTTTTTAAATATGATAATTTTATAAGTTGTTAATTTATTAACAATCTCAACATTATATTATCATATTAAATTTAGAATTACAATACTTATTAAGAAGATTTTGTTATAAAATATGAAATTTTCTAATAATTAATATTTATTATTTATTAGTATTTGCTACTAAAAAATACATATTGACTTATAACATTTTCTATTATATAATTGTAGAAAGAATATAAAAGGATGGTGTATTATGGAGAATATAACTTCTATCTTTAGAGAAAAGAAACTTAAACTTACTCCCCAAAGATTAGCAGTTTATAAATATTTAATGAGTACAAATGAACATCCTTCTGCAGAAATTATATACAAAGCACTTCAACCTGAATATCCTACTATGAGTTTAGCTACAGTTTATAAAGCATTAAAGACTTTAGTAGAAGTTAACTTAGTTCAAGAAATTAATGTTGGTGAAGGTAATTTTAGATATGATGCTAATTCACATGAACATGCTCATATTCAGTGTATAAACTGTAGTAAGGTAAATGATTTAGAAAACGTATCATTTTCTACTCTTAATCGTACTGCTGAGGAGTGCTCAGAATATAAAGTTTTATCAAACAAAATATTCTTTTACGGATTATGTAAAGATTGTCAATAAGTAATTAAGCTAGAAATTTTAATTAATTTCTAGCTTTTTATTTATATTGAATTAATTACTAATCACCTTCATATAATAAAATGAGGTGATTGTATGTCAAAGTTTATAATTATAAAAAAAAATAAAGTATTATCTTATATACTAACTTTTCTGATACTTTTTGTATTAGTTTCATCTACTTATTTTTTTGTTAAAGATTCTGCTTCAATTCAAACTATAACTCCATTAACTTCTAAAAATGATACTGATTTTGATTTAAATGGTGATGGTGAAAGTGATAAATTTGAAATATCTAAGGAAAGTAATAGCTACATATTAAATATAAAAATTAAAGATAAAAATTATTCACTAGTTAATAGATATGGTTCAAAATTACTTGGAGATTCCCTTTCAAAATGGCCTATGAAAGTTGATATGATTGATTTATCTAGAAATAATATACCTGAGGTAATCGCTAGATTATCCAAAGACAAAACTCCAATTAATTATGTATTTTCATGGAATGGATCCGAATTTATAAATACTTTTGTGTCCAATGATAATATAATAGGAATATTAGACTCTAACAACAATAAAACGCCTAGATTGCTATCTTTATCTTCTAGTAAAGGAGATGAGTCTACAAAGGGATTTATGTTTTTAGGAGAATATTTAAAAGATATAACATTTTCAAAGCCCAAGGTCCCCGGTCTTTCATCTATTCAAGGATTTATAGATATAATCGAAGCACCTTACGAACTCTCCGAAGCTCCTAACATTTTTACTTCAAATATTAAAAGCACCGAACTGGCAACACTATGGGGGCTAGATAAAGAAAATTTTAGATACTCTTTTCAAAATGGATATTTTACTGATTTTAAATGGGATACTAACGGAAATTCCTTAGGAATTAATTGGATATTATCATTTGAATGTGTTAAAAATACAAATGATTCATCTTCTGTTAAAGAGTTAGTGCTCTATTTAACTGTTCAAGAAGACGGCTATGGTTCTCTTAAAATATCCTCAATAAAAAAATTATGAAATTAAAAGGCCGCTATTAGCGGCCTAAAAGGGGGATGGGGGGGTTTAGCTTAAATGAAGATTTCTCTTCATTTGCTATAGGAGAATACTTCTCCGGTACAGTAATATTCTTTACATAATACTATTTTTTTATACTCTTTAAAGTCATTATTTGAAACTTCATTTAAAATGCCCATTATTATATGCTTCTATTACCTTATCTAAAAATATAGCTTTCTTAGAGTCAACTATGCTCTTTATAGCGACTAACATCTGTATGTTCTCATCATAATATATTGACTCATCTCTTGAATTATTATTTTCTTCATTTGCTATGTTTAAATTATTATCATTTTCTGAATTTAGATTATTAAAATTTAGATTTTGAGAATTATTATTTCCTAAATTAAATCCTCCCATGCCTAAATTGTTCATCATGCCTTGTAGTGACCCTAAGTCAAATCCAATTCTATTACTTGTACTGCTTCCTTTATTGGGTGCATTATTTCCTAGTTGTCCTAGGTTAAAATTATTTAAATCTAATCCATCCATCTTCATAGATGAAAGCATATTGCCGATTTGACCCATATCTATATTGCCCCCTAACATACTCATAAGCTGAGCAGGATTTATACCAAATGGAGCATTATTAATTCTATTGCTAGAATTCTCATTATTTATTCTCTCCCCTTTATGTCTATTCTTCTTTTTTGACATCTAGGTTCCTCCTATTAAATCTCTGTTGATTTATTATATGTAAAACTATCTAATATGTTTATGATTTTGAACATTTTTTTGGAGGGCAGTGCCCTCCATCCTCTATACTAGTAGCCGAATCCATCTCCACCAAATAAGTTTCCGAAACAATCTCCACATAGTAAGAATAATAAAATTATTAAGAATGAACAATTATTATTTAAAACACCTGAACCACATGCTATTAATAAGAATATTATAGGTGCAACACAACTGTTTACTCCACTAAATACATTTCCACTTCCACAGCATGATACTGGTTCACAACAGCAGCATTCATATTTTTCTCCATGATGTTTTTTTGACATGACTATCTCTCCTTTCTAATTTAAATTAGCAGCATCCGCTAAATGCATTTCCGTTTCCGCAGCTTCCAAAGTTGTTAAAACCTGAACAACCGTTGCAAAGGAATAGAATTACTAGTAAGAATAGATAAGATGAGCAGCTTCCACTTCCACTTCCAGTGCCATATCCTCCATATCCTCCGCCACCATCACAACAGCATGGCTCACAACAAGATTCATGTTTCATTTCTTTCTTACAGCAACACATCATTTTATTTCCTCTACCAAATCCTCCACTATAGAATAGTATTAAAAGAATCCATATCCAACTTCCGAATCCACAACCAAATCCGCCGCCAAATCCGTTGCCAAATCCGCTACAGCTAGATCCTGAACTAGTACATGTTGTTGGTGATATGCCGCTTGTAGTACTATCGCTAAAGTCACATGAATTTAAACCATTTAGAATTTCATTCATTTCCATAACTTACTCCTCCTTGGGATTTTTAGTTTTTTATTTTTATAATATATACTATTCTCTCGAATAATAATTGCCACTGTTTTTTATTGTAATATTTTAAATTTTTAACAATAAAAAAGGAGTTATAGAATTATCTATAAGCTCCTTAAATAATATTACTAAATTTCTATTTCTTTATTCTCAATTATATCTCTAAAAAGATTATCTATTAACTCATCTTTTCCCTTCTTATTTACTGAAGAAAAGAAATATAACTTATCATCTTTTGTTAATTTTAATGTATCTCTAATTACTTTTTCGCTTTTTCTTAAATCATTATTAGAAAGTTTATCACTTTTAGTAGCTATAACAACTTCATCATACCCATAAAATTTAATCCACTCATGCATTTGTATATCGTCTGCTGTTGGTTTATGTCTAGAATCTACTAAAAGAACTACTCTTTTTAATTCATCCCTACCATTTAAATATGTTTCAATAGTCTTTCCCCAACTTGCCTTTTCTGTTTTTGAAACCTTAGCATACCCATATCCAGGTAAATCTACTAAATAAAATTCATCTCCGTTTATTATAAAGAAGTTTATTAATCTTGTTTTACCAGGTGTTTGACTAACCTTCGCAAGTTTTTTTCTGTTAGTTATAGCATTTATTATAGAACTTTTCCCAACATTAGAACGTCCTACAAAAGCTACTTCTGGTAAACCTGTTATAGGATATTGCTCTCTTTTAACTGCAGATATAACAAAATCTGAGTTTTTAATTTTAATCAATAGTATCAACTCCAATTATAGCTTTATTTAATACATCATTAACATGATCCACTGCAATGATATTAAGCTTATTTTTTATTGTTGCAGGTATTTTAATTAAATCTTTTTCATTTTCTTTTGGAATTATTATAGTATCAATTCCAGCTCTAAATGCTGCTATTGACTTTTCTTTTAATCCACCTATAGCAAGTACTCTTCCTGTTAAAGTAACTTCTCCAGTCATAGCTACATTACTTCTTACTTTTTTGTTTGTTAATGCTGAAACAATAGAGGTAATTATAGTAACACCTGCTGAAGGTCCATCCTTCTTTATAGAGCCTTCTGGGAAATGTATATGAATATCCGTGTTCTTATAGAATTCCTCATCAATTCCATATTTCACTGAATTAGCTCTTACAAATCCAAATGCAATTTTTGCTGATTCTTGCATAACATCACCTAGTTGCCCTGTAAGTATTAATTTACCTGTTCCTTTCATAATTACAGATTCAACTGGCAATGTATCACCACCAGCTGCAGTCCACGCCATTCCTTTTACTACTCCAACTCTATCTTCTTTTTCTTTTATATCAAATGTATAAATTTTACTTCCTAGATATTTTTCTATTCTATTAGCAGATATAGATATAGTTTTTTTATTATTCTTTATCATTTCAGTAAGAGTTTTTCTAATTAATTTTCCTAAAACTCTTTCTAAACTTCTTACACCAGCTTCTCTAGTATAGCAATTTATAATTTCTTTAATTGCACTCTCTGATACTTTAAATTGCTCTGATGTTAGTTTATGCTCTTTTAGTAGCTTAGGTACAAGATAATCTTTGGCTATATAGTATTTTTCCTCATAAGTGTAACCTGATACCTCTATAATCTCCATCCTATCTAAAAGTGGCGCTGGTATTGTATCTAGTGAATTTGCTGTAGTTATAAATAATACTTTAGATAAATCCATATCTAGCTCTAAATAATGGTCTCTAAAAGTATTGTTTTGTTCGCTATCTAGTACTTCTAAAAGTGCATCTGAAACATTTCCTCTATGGTCTGATCCTAATTTATCTATTTCATCTAATAAAATAAGTGGATTGTTAACCTTAGCTTCCTTTAAAACATAAGCTAATCTTCCTGGAATTGCTCCAACATAAGTTTTTCTATGCCCTCTTATTTCAGCTTCGTCTCTAACTCCACCTAAGGACATTCTAGCAAATTTTCTATTTGTTGCATTAGCTATTGATTTAGCTATTGATGTCTTACCAACACCCGGTGGTCCAACCAAACATACTATAGGTCCTTTTAAGCTATTAGTATATTGTTTAACAGCTAAATACTCTACTATTCTTTCCTTTACTTCTTCTAATCCATAATGATCATTATCTAAAATCTTCTCTGCTTCTTTAATATCAAAATTGTCCTTTGTTGATTTATTCCAAGGTATATCTAATATCCAATCTAGATAAGTTCTTATAACATTACTTTCTGAACCTTGCCCTGATGTAGCTTTTAATCTTGATAATTCACTTTCAACCTTTTCTTTTACATGCTTAGGTAGCTTAGCTTTCTTTATTCTTTCTTCATATTTAGAAATTTCCTTCTTATCATCATCTTCTTCTCCAATTTCCTCTTGAAGAACTCTTATTTGCTCTCTTATATAATACTCTTTTTGTGATTTATCAACACTTTCTCTAAGCTTTTTACCTATTTTCTTCTCAACATTAAGTATTTCAATTTCATTTTCTATTATAACTAATAACTTTTCTATTCTCTTAATACAATCTATTTCTTGTAATATATCTTGTTTTTTATCTTCATCAAAAATTACATAAGATGCAACTACATCTATTAATTCACTATAGTTTTTTATACTATCAAAAATAGATATTACATTATTTTTTATATTTCCTGAAGCCTTCATATAATTATTAAAACTCTTTTTAAGAGTTTTAATATAAGCCTCAATATCTTCATACTCATCGTTAGAAGGTTCTTCTATTCTTTCTACACAAACTTGTAGGTATTGTTTCTCTGTATCTAACCCTTTAATTTCTCCTCTATCTGTACCCTCTACTAGCACTCTTATTATATCGTTAGGTAACTTTATTATTTGTTTAATCTTACATATAGTTCCTATATTATAAATATCCCCAATAGACGGTTCCTCTAATTCATAATCCTTTTGAGTTGCTAAGAATATATCTGTTTGATTTTCTATAGCTGCTTCTATAGCTGCTTTAGATTTTTCTCTTCCTACATCAAAATGTATTATCATATTAGGAAAAATACTAATTCCCCTTAGAGGAATCAAAGGCAGAGTTATTAATTGTTCACTCATTTATTCCCATCCTCCTTGTATTATTATGTAACTTTTATAGTATACACATAAAATTATTATTTTTCAATCTATTTGAACTAAGTAATACCTAATAATTTACTTTTCTATTTAAAATAAATGATATTAATTATTATTATAGATTTATTAATATTATAATACATAGTTGAAATTTAGCAATGGACAATAATGTTAAATGAAAATTTAGTATTTTTTATTAGAAATTTAAAGAAAAAAATCTGTTGCTTTTTCAACAGATTTTTTCTTTAAATTTAATTATTTTCTCCCTTAGCAGATAATATATCTAGATTATTGTTAACTACTAACTCTTCTGATATTGATTCTTTTATTATTACTTCTTCTATTACCTTATTTAAATTTTTTACTGGTATTACTTTTATGTCTTTTATATCTTTAAAATTATCTTGCCAATTCTCTATTGGTATAATCACTTTAGTTGCTCCTGCTTTTTGTGCTGCACATATTTTAGCTCCTGCTCCACCTATTGGTTTAACTTCTCCTAAAAGACTTATTTCACCAGTCATTGCAACCTTATTATCTATTTTAATTTTATTTACAGCACTATATATAGCAGTTGCTATTGTTACACCTGCTGATGGACCATCTACAGGCATTCCACCAGGAATATTTATATGTATATCATAATTTTCACATTCTAAATTAAATATATTATTTAACACTGTAAGAACATTTTGTATGGATGAGTAAGCTGTGCTTTTTCTTTTAATCTTTCTATTATTACTACTTATTTCTTCTTCTTCAACAATTCCAGTAACCTTTAAATTTCCTATTCTATGTGATACCCTTTTAGCTGTTGCTTCTATTTCCATTAATATTCCTATATTAGCACCGTGAACAGCTAACCCATTTACGACTCCTACTTCTGGTTTTTCCCTTATTCTCTTGTCAGGAATCTGTGTGTAGTTTCCATTTTCTATAACCCATTGTATATCATCTATATTTATATCGTTTCTATTTTCATTCATTGCAACTCCGGACGAAAGTTGTATTAAATTAACAACATCCCTACCGTTAGTACAATATTTTGAAATTAAGTCTAAGCATTTATCATTTATATCTAATCCTATTTTGTTAGCTGCATTTTTTGCTATTGTCCTAATTTCTTCTGGATGAAGTGATCTAAAAAATATTTCAACACATCTTGATCTTATTGCTGGAACTATTTCTTCCGGACTTCTTGTTGTTGCGCCTATTAATCTAAAATCTGCTGGTAATCCATTATCAAATATTTCTTTTATGTAATCTGGCATATTGGGATTTTCACTACTATAATAAGAGCTATCTAAAAATACTTTTCTATCTTCTAATACTTTTAATAGCTTATTTAACTCAATTGGATGTAATTCTCCTATTTCATCCATAAATAGGATGCCCCCATGAGCTTTTGTAACTGCCCCAGGCTTTGGTTGAGGTATTCCTGCAATACCTAATGACCCTGCCCCTTGATATATTGGATCATGTACTGAACCAATTAAAGGATCTGCTATTCCTCTTTCATCAAACCTTATTGTTGTTGCATCTATTTCTATAAACTTTGCTTCCTTCTTAAAAGGAGATTTTTCCATTTTTTTAGCTTCTTCTAATACCAATCTAGCTGCTGCTGTTTTTCCAACCCCTGGTGGCCCATATATTATAACATGTTGCGGATTTTGTCCGCATAAAGCAGCTTTCAATGCTTTTATTCCATTTTCTTGACCAACTATTTCTTCAAACTTACTTGGTCTACTCTTTTCTGTTAATGGTTGGGTTAATTGAATGCTCCTCATTTTATTTAACTTATCCATCTCTTTTATGTTTTCTTTCTCTATAACAACTTTATTATTACTATGTCCTTTATTGTTATTAACCATATAATATATAAACACTAGCATTGTTGTTATTTGTAATACTACTAATACTTCGGTCATAAATTTTGCATTAAACTTTTAAAAAGTAAATGCGTCCCTCCCTTCTCTTAATCATATACATATTATTAACTTAATCATAAGTTAATATTCTATAAAAAAAGGATTAATTACCATGATTTTTCTCCAAAATATTATGTTTTATAAGTTTTATATAAAATAAAAAACATCCTAAAGTTAATTATTAACAATAAGATGTTTTTATATTAGGCAGTTTCTATGCCTTTTCTTTTTTTAGTTTTCTTAGCTTTTAGTTGAGGTCTTACTTCCCCTTCTACTAATCTAACTATTTCTGGTTGTCTTTTATCTTTTATGCAACCTTCATCTATAATTACCTTAGATATAGTTTCATCGGAAGGAATATCAAACATAACTTCTGTCATCATTTCCTCTACTATAGATCTTAAGCCTCTGGCTCCTGTCTTTCTTTCAATAGCCTCATTAGCTATTGCCTTTAATGCATCCTCAGTAAAATCTAGCTCAACATTATCTATTTCAAATAACTTTCTATACTGTTTAACTAAAGCATTCTTAGGCTGAGTTAATATATTTATTAAAGCATTGTTATCCAATGATTCTAAAGTTACTACTACAGGTAATCTACCTACAAACTCCGGTATAAGACCAAATTTCAATAAGTCACTTGGCATTATATCTTTAAGTAACTTACCTACATCTTTAGTTTGCTTAGATGCTATATTTGCTCCAAACCCCATAGAACTTGTTTGAGTTCTCTTTTCTATTATTTTATCTACTCCATCAAATGCTCCTCCACAAATAAATAATATATTTGCTGTATTTATTTGAAGAAACTCTTGATGTGGATGCTTTCTTCCTCCTTGTGGAGGTACTGAAGCTGTAGTTCCTTCTAATATCTTTAATAAGGCTTGTTGAACACCTTCTCCGGAAACATCTCTAGTAATAGATGGATTCTCTGACTTTCTAGCAATTTTATCTATTTCATCTATATAAATTATTCCTTTTTCTGCTCTTTCTATATCATAGTCTGCATTTTGAATTAATTTTAATAGAATATTTTCTACATCTTCCCCTACATATCCAGCCTCTGTTAATGTGGTTGCATCTGCAATTGCAAATGGAACATTTAAAAATTTAGCTAATGTTTGAGCTAAAAGAGTTTTACCGGAACCTGTAGGACCTAATAAAAGTATGTTACTCTTTTGTAATTCAATATCATCATCTACCATATTTGAGTTTATTCTTTTATAGTGATTATAAACTGCAACAGATAGTGATTTCTTAGCTTTTTCTTGACCAATTACATACTGGTCTAAATAGTTTTTTATTTCATTTGGCTTTGGAACTGTTGATGTATCTAATTCAATACCTTCTTCAAATTCATCTGCTATTATTTCTGAGCACAAATCTATACATTCATCACATATATATACACCAGGTCCAGCTATTAATCTTTTAACTTGTTCTTGATTCTTTCCACAGAAAGAACATTTCAGTTGTTTCTTATCGTCATATTTAGCCATAAATTCACCTCACTTAGGTTAAGATAGAACTATATTTTGTTGCTACCTTTATCATTTTTAGTAATCACTTTATCTACTAACCCATAATTCATAGCTTCTTCTGCTGACATAAAATAATCTCTTTCAACATCTGCTTTGATTTTCTCTAGAGGCTGATTAGTATTTTCACTTAATATCTTATTTAATGATTCCTTAATTTTTAATATTCTCTTAGCGTGTATATCAAAGTCTGTTGCTTGACCTTGGAATCCACCTAGAGGTTGATGAATCATAATTTCGCTATTAGGTAATGCAAATCTTTTTCCTTTTGCTCCAGATGAAAGTAAAAATGATCCCATTGAAGCTGCCATGCCTATGCATATAGTAGATACATCCGGCTTAATATATTGCATTGTATCATAAATAGCCATTCCTGCTGTTATTGACCCTCCTGGACTATTTATGTAAATGTATATATCCTTATCTGGATCTTCACTTTCTAAAAATAATAATTGAGCTACTACTAAGTTAGAAATGCTATCATTAATTTCTCCACTTAACATAATTATTCTATCTTTTAATAATCTTGAAAAAATATCATAAGATCTTTCTCCCCTGCTAGTTTGCTCTACAACCATAGGAACTAAACTCATTCTTTATTCCCTCCTTCTCTATTTTCTACCTTCTTTTATAATATATCCATATTAATAAAAAACTAATTATATTAAATTATATAAAATTTTATTTATTTTGTTAATGGATATTTGAAATAATTGCCAGAATTTTATTCTGGCAATTACTTTTATATATTATTTATTATTTTCAACTAAGAAGTTTATAGTCTTTGATACTTTAACATCAGCTACAAGTGCTGCTTTTTGGCTGTTCATTAATAAATCAACCATTTTTTCATCTTCTCCAGCTGAGTACATTTTTGCAACTTCTTTAGCTTTTTCTTTTAACTCTTCTTCAGTTACATCTATATTTTCAGCTTTTTCTATAGCTTCTAAAACTAAATCTGTTTTTACCTTAACTTCAGCATTTTCTTTCATGTAATCTCTCATTTTCGCTGCATCTGTTCCAGTAAATTGGAAGTATTGTTCTAGATTTAATCCTTGATATTGAAGTCTTTGCTCTAGATTTTTTACCATTGTATCAATTTCTTTTTCAACCATTACAGCTGGTATTTCTACTTTTGCATTTTCAACAACAGCTTTTATTACTGCTTCTTCATATTCTTTTTCTTCTCTAACCTTATTAGATTCTTCCATTTTCTTAGTGATATCTTCTTTTAACTCTACTAAAGTGTCAAACTCTGATACTTCCTTAGCAAATTCATCATCTATTTCTGGTAACTCTTTTATCTTTATTTCTTTTACTAATACTTCAAATCTAGCTTTTTTATTATTTAATTCTTCTCTACCGTAGTTTTCAGGGAAAGTTACATTAACTTCTACCTTATCTCCTACTTTAGATCCTATTAATTGATCTTCAAAAGTGTCTATGAAAGTACCTGATCCTATTTCTAAGGAATAATCCTTACCTTCTCCACCTTCAAATGCTACATCATCAATAAAGCCCTTAAAGTCTATAACTACTGTATCACCAGTAGCAATTTCTCCATTTTCTTTATTTTCTACTCTAGCATTTTTTTGTTGCATTTCTTTTAACTTTTCGTTTATTGCATCTTCTGTAACTTCATATGATGGTTTTTCTACTTTTAATCCCTTGTATTCTCCTAATTCAACTTCTGGATAAACAGTAACTTCTGCAGTATATACAAAATCTTTTCCTTCTTCTGCTGTTATTACATCTATCTTTGGATAATCAACAGGAATTATGCTGTTTTCTTCTAATGCTTTTGAATATGATGATTCTATAGCAAAATTAACTGCATCTTCAATTAAAACTCCTATTCCATAGTATTTTTTTACTATAGCCATAGGAACCTTTCCTTTTCTAAATCCTGGAATGTTAAAACTTTTAACATTCTTATTGTAAGCTCTTTTTATAGCTTCTTGGAATTTTTCAGCCTCAACCTTTACTTCAAACTTAACAACATTCTTCTCTATTTTTTCCATTTTAGCTTCCATTGTACTCTTCCTCCTAAAATAGTAAGATACTATCATAATTGATATAACTACGTTATTATACCATATAATATTAATTATTTTCAAATATTTGTTTGGTTAATTTTTTCCTTTAGTTAATTAACTCTCCATTAGGACTTATATACTTAACATTGCCATCAATTTTAACTTCTAATCCTTTGTCTTTGAAATCTCCAAATTTAAGTTCTTTTCCTTTAGAGTTCCACAATGTTGTATGACTATTATTATTTAAATCTATAACCCATATGTATTTATTTAAATCATATCCAAAATAAGGAACATTACTTACATATGCAATTTTTGTATCAGTTATAAATTTCCCCTCTACATTCCATAAGTATCCTTTATACGTTTCTAATACTGAATCCTTATTAAATGCTTCTCCATTAGGAGCAATATACTTATCCTTAGTTAAAGTTGTTTCTTTTTTATTTATATCAAAAAACTTCATATTTTGTTTTTCATCTATAGTTAAAATTAGTTTTTTAGATTGACTTATAGAATAATAAATATTATTTGGAACATCTTTTACTTCCTTAAACTTTAACTCACCATTTATCTCTTCATACTCTACTTTTAGTATAGCATTATCATTAACTTTAAGCTCAATCAGCTTAATTTCCGGTTCTTTAGGTGCTTCTTCAACTACTTCAGTATTTTCACTATTATTTAAATTATCAGTTGCATTGTTTTTATCCTCTGAAATTTTATCTTCATCAATCCACATTTGGACTTTATTTCTAAGTGTATCCATATTTATGCTGCTCATAGCTATTCTCATAAATAAAAGTCCAACTACTAAAAATATTACTACTAAAATAATAGCTATTCTTCTTCTTCGTTTTCTCATTTTCCTCTCATAATCTCTACTGAATATGCTAGGTTTTCTCACACCTAATACCTCCTATAGCTTTATATTTATATTAAGAGCATTTACAATTATCTATTATAAAATACCTTTATATGATATTATTTTCTCTTACTTTTACAACCACATTTTGATCCACTACCTTTACTACTACAACATCCCCCACACTTTAGCATGCCAAGTTCTCTCATTTCTTCAACTGATAACTTAGCTTCATTTTCAGTGTAATCTTCATAGTCAGGTGTATCTCTTAATATATCTTCATTTTTTAAATTTATCATTTAAATCACCTCAATTTATATTATATAACTTATTTTGTGTAAATCTCTATATATTTTATATATTTTTAAATATTTTTATTTTCTAAAATGATAATATTTTCTAAAAAAATCTTATTTTCGATAAATTTTATAAAAACTATTGGATTTTATGACTAAATATAATATAATAAATAT
The DNA here is from genome assembly GCF_046581255.1 of Clostridium sp. MB05. Lineage (NCBI taxonomy): Bacteria > Bacillati > Bacillota > Clostridia > Eubacteriales > Clostridiaceae > Clostridium > Clostridium sp. MB05. Next base: position 3,723,366 of record NZ_CP174370.1, read on the forward strand.
ATAAATTTTACAATTATTTTATTAATTATATAACATTATATTTACCAGCCCATACTACTGTTAGTAATTTATTATTAGCAGTTTTAATAAAACCCCACATATGTTCATTTATTCCCTTTCTTAAATGAACATAAAAACCCTTTAACCTGTGCAATTTCTTGTGCAGGTTCTTTATTTTTATTTAAATAAAGACCTCTTTAGTATATAAAAATAACTAAAGAAGTCTTTTTCAAAATTAATTTTATAAATATCCCATTGGATTTGTATGTTGTCCATTAACTCTTATTTCCCAATGAATATGCGGCCCAGTACTCATTCCTGTTGATCCAACTTTCGCAACAGTTTGGCCTCTCGCAACAGTTTGTCCAACATCAACTAGTAACTCACGATTATGTCCATATAAAGTTTGAACTCCACCACCATGATCTATTATTATTGTATTTCCATATCCTGAAATCCAGCCTGAATATGCGACTACCCCACTTTTTGATGCTGCTACAGGTGCTCCAGAAGGATCTCCTAAATCAACACCTGTATGGAATCCAGATTCACCTGTTACAGGATTTATTCTTGGTCCATATGGATCAGTTACTATACCATTACCTGGTCTTAAAAAGCTTTCACTACTTGGATCACCTGGAGTTATATCTCCACCTGAGTTACCTCCTCCTGAGTTGTCTCCTCCTGAGTTATTACCGCCTGAATTATTTCCACCGTTATTTCCATTATTTATTTGATTAAATATATCATCTAAAGCTTGTTGTAATTCTCTATTATATGAAACCAAATCTCCAATTTTGTCTTCTATTTCCTTTTCCTTACCTGATAAAGATGAGATTAAGCCTGACTTTTGTGATTCTAGGCCTTGGAGTTCGTCCATTTTATTTTTATGAAATTCTTCTTTAACTATAAATTCTTTTTGTGCATCTTTTAGTTCTTCTTGCTTTAATACTACTTCATTCTTATCACTTTCGATCTTTTCTAATTTTTTTGCAATTTCAACCTTCTCTTCTTCTAATTGCTTTTGAAGTTCTTTAGCTGACTTTATTAAATCTTTATCTAAATTCATTATTCTAAATATATTTTCTATGTTATTAAAAAGAGAAACTATGCTTTCACTTTTTAATAACATATATATGTAGTTTGAAGTTACATCCATCTTATAATAGCTTCTCACCCTTTTATCTAATGATTCCTTTATTTTCTTACCTTCTTCTTCTTTTTGTAATATAAGATTTTCTTTAGTCTTAATTTCATCCTGAGTAGTTGCAATTTCATTATTTATTTTATTAATTTCATTTTGAACTTCATCTATCTTAACTTGATATGAATTTACATCAGACTTTGCTGCTTCTAAATCTTTACTTTTTTCATTTATTTGGCTTAATATTCCTTGTAACTCATTTGATTGATTTTCTATTTCACTATTTACCTTATCCTTTTCGTTCTCTAGGTTATTAATATCATTTGTATTCTGATCTATTTTATCTTGTAATGAACTACTATTTTCTGCTAATGCAATTGTATTACTAGAAAAAATTATTGCAATTGATAATGTTATCGCTCTTAATTTTTTATTCATAAGTATTACACCTACCCTTACTCTAAATTAAACTTTTGTACATCAGTTATTTCCCATTTTCCATTAACATATTTCATTTGAGTTAAAAACATTTCATCAACATTACTTTTAATAAATGGAATAAGCTTTTTACTTACACTATAATTTAGGTTTATAACTATATTAGCTTTATATGTATTATTTTCATAAGCAAATTCACTGCTTTTTATTTCTGTTTTTAGCTCACTAAGCTCATAATTGTTTTTTAAAAATAAACTTTCCCTTCTTATGCTATCATAAATCTTACTTTTTGCATTTTCTTCTGCATTTTCTATCAAAGAGTAATTATTTGAATTTAAAGCATTAAAAACACTTTCATAAAAGCTATTTGATAAGTTTTCTATATCTTTAATTAAATCATCATTAACCATATCTATATTTATCTTTATATCAGGTAATGTCCCTATAGGAACTTTTTCGCTTTTTATTAATCCCCATGGAAACTCTCTTTCTAAATGTACATAGATATCTTTATTTAATGGTAAAGGCCCATATTTTTTTATATCTTTCACCTTTTTGTTTGTATCTACATCATTTATAAATACATTTGCATCATCAAAATTTGATGATAAATTTATATTTACTGCTTTAAAATTTAAATTAAATTCCTTATTTTCTATTAAAAATATTTCTTGTTCTTCAGAAATCTTACCATACAATGTATCTAACTCTCCTCTTATTTTATATTTCCCGGGAATTAGACCTCTTTTTATCTTTGTTGCAGCTATAATATCATCATCTAAATAAACTTTAGCTTCATGAAAATTTGTATTAACTTTTATAGCCACGGACTCAATTTCTATTATATAATTATTTCCCAATAGCCTTTTATCTTCTTTTAAAAGAAAAAGTCCACTCTTTCCACTAGTTTTTAGTTCATTTATTATATTGTCAACTTGTGTAGTATTCTCTGAATAATATTGAGTTAATGGCTCTAAGTCTTTTTTATTTATCTTTTTCTCTTCAATTCTAATATTTCTATATATTTTTTGGGGCTTGTTTTCTTTTAAAGCTACCTCTAAATTTTTTAGTACTATATCTCTTGATGCTCTGTAACTACCAACTCTAAAACCTATTAGAATAAAAAACAAAAAAATAAAGAGGATTAAAATTTTTCTTTTAAATAGAAATTCTTTAATATTATTAAAATTTAAACTTTTAATATCCTTACTTATAATGGATACATACTCTTTTAATTTTTTTAATAATTCATAAAATTTCTCCAAAACGCTCAACTCTCTTTACTCTAAAATATCTATTATCCATTTATTACACTCTACACATTTATAAAGTCTGATTACAAATAAGTCTAACATTTTCTCTTTACCAGAATTAATTAATTGTTCAGCCTCTGATTTTGTTATAAATTCATCATCCTCATCTAAAAATCCTGGTATTTCAACTATATAATTTTTATTTGTCTTGTCACAGCAATCATTCATTCCTACTACTTCAATTTCCTCATATGTTAATTCTCCACTAAGTTCTTCTATTATAGATATTATATCTTCAAATTCACTTAAATCATCTAAAAATTCTTCTTTGTAAAATACTAAGTCTTTTATTTCGAATAATTTCTTCATAATAACACACCTTTATCTATATTTTTTACTTTGATTTAATTTTATATTTAATAATAATATTTATCAAGGATATTTTATATAATAATAACTCAATAAGAATTATATGTTATAATTTGAAAATAAACCGCTAATATGAAGGAGAGATTTTATGATATTTGATAGTCATATGCATTCTAGTTTTTCTACAGATAGCACTATGAATATATTAGATGCAATATCTTTTAGTGAAAATAAAAATATTGGAATAATAATAACAGATCATATGGATTTAGATTATCCATTAGACAATGAGTTTAGATTTGACATACCTAAATACTTTAGTGATTACGAACGTTATAGATCAGATAAGGTGAAATTAGGAATAGAGATTGGATTAACTGAAAATAAACTTCTAGAAAATGAATCTATAGCCTTTAAATATGATTTTGATTTTATTTTAGGCTCTATTCATGCAGTTAGAAACTTAGATATTTATGCTGAGTTTATTAATCAAGGCCACAACAAACATGATTTTTTTTCTTATTATTTCGAAGATATGCTTAAATGTGTAAAGTTATATAATAACTTTGATGCCTTATCACATATAGATTATCCTTGTAGATATTGTTCCTTTGATAATAAAGAAATTATAGTTTCAGAATTTAAAGATTTACTTGCTGAAATCTTTACTACTTTAATAAGTAAGGGTAAGGTTCTAGAGTTAAATTCAAGTAGACTTCATATAAAATCAGCACAAGATTCTTTAACAGATATATATAAACTTTACACAGATTTAGGTGGAAAATATGTTACTCTTGGTTCAGATGCACATAATTATAGAAGCATCTCTAAAAATTTTGATATTGCAATAAATTTTATGGAGCATATCGGTTTAAAAGGGGTTTATTTTGACAAAAGAAATTTAAGATACTTTTAATACAAACATTATTATGTTTTAAATTTATAATAAAAAATAAATAGCTATATTATCCGTTTAATGATATAGCTATTTACTAATTTTTTTAATGAAATATTTTGTAATATATTTATTTTAGTTCAGTCAGTTTTTCTATTTCTTTTTCAGTAAGTCTATAGGTTGTCCACTCATCCATTGGAACTCCTCCTAAAGACTTATAAAATTTTATTGAAGGCTCATTCCAATTTAAACATGCCCATTCCATTCTTTTACATCCTTCTTCTTTCGCCTTCTTACCCAAAAACTTAAATATTTCCTTACCTATGCCTTTACCCCTGGCTTCCTTTTTTATAAATATATCTTCTATATATAATCCGTTTCTTCCAATAAATGTTGAGAAATTATAAAAATATACTGCATAACCTATAGTTTTGTTATCTAAATCTATTAGAACTACTTCAGCCCTATTATTTTCAAAAATAGATTCTCTTAAAGTTTCCCCTGTTGCAATAACTTCATTAGACATGTTTTCATATTCTGCTATTTCTTTAATTAATGATAATATTAGTTGAGTATCATCTTCTATAGCTTCTCTTATTTTTAAATTTTCCATATCAGTGTTGTAATATCTCATAAACTCTCCCTTCTTTTAGATAGAACTAAATAGCATTAAAAAGTTTTTTTATTAAACAATATCCTTTATCATTGCTATATCACATCTAGAACATACATCATCATCAAAGTCCTTAAATCCATATTTTATATAAAGCTTTACCGCTTTATATAAAACTGAATTTGTTTGTAGTATTATTTTTTTGTAATTGAGTGCCTTAGCTAGTTTAAAGGAATTTTCCATCATTATATTTCCAAACCCCATTCCTTGGAAACTTGGATTTAAATACATTTTTCTTAATTCACAAGTATCCTCATTAATTTTATAAATACCATATGTTCCAATTATGTTTCCCTTAAACTCTATTACTTCAAAAGCCCCATTATTATTGAAATAATATTTATATATATCTGTTACATCTAAGTCTTCACATTCTGGATTTAAATCTAGTCCATAAAAACTTAAAACTTCTTTTACTAAATTCAATATTTTAGGCTCATCTCCAACTATAGCCTTTCTTATTATAATATCCTTCATAATTTTGCCCCCTATTATTCCAGATAAATTAATAGATTCCTATAAAAATAGAAATCTATTAATCCACCTATAATTTTACTAATTTAATAATATTATAACGGTTTTTTTATAATATTTCATCAATATTATTAAACTTTTTTATAAAAATTCTAAATATACATACTAATAGGGCTATTACTTCAATTAGCAAAACAACTTCAATTATAAATATATTTTTAATTATTCCTAATTGGTATAGAACTGCTGGAAAATTTATTACTGCATGTAATAATATTGCTATTATATAGTAAATGTATTTTCTTTCTTTTACTGAATATAAAACTATAATAGATAATGATATTTGAATTAATATGGCTAATATTCTTTCAATTCCAGGAGCGCCCCATATAAATGGACTACTATTTACAAATTGATTATAAGTTGCACTAATAACTTCCTTTGGAACTAATGCTCCTTCCATTATTGACTCGAATCCACCTCTATTTATTAACATAGCGTATACTATTGAGTTTAAACTGCCTATTCCTCCAATCAATATAGCTTCAATTCCACCATGTCCAACTCCATATGTTATTCCTCCTAATAAATCTCTATCTTTTATTAGAAACTTAAAAGATATAAACCTTGCTGTTTCTTCAAATATTCCAGCCATTAGTCCACCATATAACATATATGCTACTGGTGTATTTAATAAAAAATCTGATGTAGTATTGTTGAACTTTAAGAAATAAAAATGTATTGGTGCTTCTAAAAGTTGTGTTGATACAAAAAATGCTATAGCTCCTATAAAAAATATTTTTATACTAACATTATATTTCTTTTTTAAAAATATAAGCCCTCCTATAGGTAGTCCTACACTTACTAATAAGCTAAATACCATAAAAGTAATTGATAAGATACTGACCATATTTAATCCCCCTTCTTAAATTTAAACATTAAATTTCTAATCATATATAGAAAAAATAATTATTAATACTATAAGTAAAACTAATAATATTATTGCTTTTTTATTAGCAAAATTAATTGTGTATCCTATTCCAACTCTTTTTTCAACCATCAATGCTAGATCATTCTTATTGTAATAAAACATTCCCCATACCCATTTATCATCATCATCTTTATATAGGTCATCTCCCTCACTATCTTCTTTTATATTTCTTCCACCTTGTCCTATTAGTATAAATGCAATTATAAATATTAACATACTAATTGATATAACAATATTTATAAATCCTTCTAATGATTTTGTATAAATTTCATAAATTATTCCAAGTTGTATTGTTGAATATAATAACAACATTTCAATTTCAGTTATAAATATAAATATAGAAATTAATCTTCTAAATCTCTTTTTTCTTTTTACTGCTATCTCAATATTTCCACTATTTAAATCAACTTTTGAATTTAATGTTATCTTAATTAGTACAAATATAAATATACACATTATAATTTGATTTACAGGTATCTTATAAATATCATATGGATTCATATTTAAAATATATTCTCTTCTTAAAATAGTTAATACTAAAATAATAATAGAAATTAAGATTGGAATTAAAAAAAATTTTTGATTTAGTGCTTTATATTTTTCATTTTTCTTTGGTTTTCTTAATGTTGTATCTACAACTACAACATTACTTGTTTTATAATTCCAACTATTATTTTCTTTTAATTCTTTTATTTTTTTATAGTAAATACCAAATAAAATGGTGTGAATTAAAAGAGCTCCTATTAATGATATTGTCATTATCATGGACAATATAGACTCACTAGCTTTCAAATTAGAAATTATAAATACATTAGTTATTACAAAATAAACCCCAAATATATAAAGTATCTTTCTTTTATAGTCCTTATCTAAGGCCTTTATTTCACTTGACTCCTGATATTTTTTAGGAATTCTAACTCCAAAATATATCCCCTTATTAGAAGCACTATTCAAATAATATGATAAAAGAACCATAGTTATTATAATAATATTTGAAGTTAATATAATCATACAGCTTTGCAAAATAAATCCACCCCTTATTCGCTTTTTATTATATTCCTCTTACAGCTAAATATATTATTACTATTAATATTAAAATTATAGGTAATCCCATAAAAATCATTCCTATTGGATTTCCTAAATTCACATCCCATCCAACACCTATTCTTTTTTCTACAAATATGCTTGGATCTTTTTTGTTATAATAAAAGTTTCCAAATATCCAGTTTTTATCATCATCTCTGTATATTTCTTTATCTTCTTTATTAAATTTAACATTTTTTCCACCTTGGCCTATTTTATAGATTATAACTGTAAAAATAATTACCGTTATTAATATTACAGGTAAGAAAATTATATTTATAATATTTACATTCCAAGAAAAAATAGTGCAAAATTGTATAAATGCAAACATAATTGAAATTTCTAAAGCAATTATAAATAAAAGTATAGAGTTAACTCTTTTAAAAACTTTTCTTTGTTTTTTAATTTCTTCTAATGTTCCACTATTAATTTCAACTTTACTATTTATAGCAAATTTGTTCATTACAGTTAAAAAAATTATCATTCCAACTTGAAATAAGGTCGGAAATAAAACTAAGTAAAAAAATCCTTTAAAACCTTCTTTATTTACAAAACTATCAGCTATTCCTTCGCCATTATAATGAATGGGAAAAGGATCTGGTACATTTTTATAAGCGATAAGAGTTAATATAACTGTTATTAAAGGAATAATTAATAATAATAAAAAAGTCTTAGTTTTTATTACAACATCATCATCTTTTACTTTTGGTTTTCTAATTGTAGTATCCACAAGAACTACATTCTTACCAAGGCTTCTCCAGCCCTTTTCTTCCTTAAGCCTCATTGTTTTTTTCCAATAAATAAATATAGGAATATTAGTTACTATAATTAAAATAATTGTTAATAAAAGAAATATAGAAATCTTAGAAGTAAAGAATACAAGTATATTAATTATAATAATTAGTGGTAAAATAAATATTAAATAATTTTTCTTATACTCTTTTTCTAGACTAACTATATCTTCATCTTTTTCATATTCCTTAGGAACTCTAACTCCAAAAATAATTCCATTATTAGAAAACTTATTTACAAGAAAAGTTGAAAAAAATAGAATTATACTTACAAAAATAGTGCTTCCTAAAATTATTATATTTTCCACTAATCCTCACCTACTTTTTATTAAAATCTAAAAATACTTCATCTATATAATCTTTAATTTCATCTTTACTTATACCTCTATTAAAACATTGAGCCATATAATAATATAAGTTATCATTTAAATCTTCTTTAAACCTCTCCATGGATTGCTCTAAACTTAAAGAAACTACGGCACCTTTTCTTCTATCAATCTTTATATATCCTTCTTCTTTAAGCATGGTATAAGCCTTATTTACAGTATGCATATTTACCCCTATATCTTCAGCTAAGGCTCTAACTGAAGGTAATTCTTCATCTATTTCAATCTCTCCCCTTGCTATTCCTTCAATGACTTGATTTTTTATTTGAATATAAATTGGAACTTCCGAATCGAAGTCTATCCTCAAAATCACTAAATCACCTCTTTTGTCTATAATTAATTTAAGATTTTTTTAAGTTTTATCTAAAGTAAAACTTAAGAAAAAATTTGTACTATAATTACATTATATATTAGAATAATAAAGTATAATATAAGTATATAGCCTTTATTATAATAAAATCATTGAGGAGGGGTTATAATGAATAAAAAACTTTATAAAATTTCTGCTCAAAAAAGAGTAGCTGGTGTATGTGCTGGCTTTGCAGAATATATTAATGCTGATGTAACATTAATTAGGGTTTTAGCTCTATTAATAATTCTTTGTTCTTTTTCTATAGGATTAATATTCTATTTAGGATGTGCCCTTATAATGCCTGATAAATCTGAGATAATGTAAATTTAACTGACAATTACTAAAAGTAATTGTCAGTTTTTAATTATAGTCTATTAAATAACTTTACAGAAATAGTATTTAAAAGCGTCATTAATATTCCTAATAATAATGCTTCATATATTAACACACCTAATAAAAACATAGTAACATTTGATATATTACCATATATAAATATAACTACAGGAACTGCTATAACTGATGCTGATATAAGCATTTGAATTAAAACACTTGCGCTTTGCTTTACTACAGAAGTTTCGGAAACCCAATTTAAATTGGGGAAATATAAGTTAACTATTATTCCTAGTATAGGAACTACGAAAGAATATAGTATTGAAATAATAATAAGCCATATTAGTTGATTTATTGATAGTTTTAATGAAAATGTAAATATAATATCTGCAATAGCTACACTTGGTAAAATTAACATTAAATTCATCATTATCTTAGCCTTAAATATTTCTACTGGCTTAATAGGACTTGACTTCAATATCCATAATTTTTTTCCTTCTAATGATATTGAAGAATTGGTTGTGCAAGACATAGCTAAAATTCCACATACAATAACTATAATAAATAAAGGCATAATTTCTTTTATTACTTCTACTTCAAATATAGTTGTAATTACGTCTTCTCCTAAGAATAAAGTTGCTATTGAAACTCCTAATAATAATAATGGTCCAATTATGGTATTTACTACATATATAGGTGAAGCAAAATATCTCTTTATTTCTTTTTTAAATAACGCCATTAATTGAGAAGAACTTTTCATTTCCTTTAATTTATAATTAGCCCTTTTGTAACTTTCTTGAAGTCTTGCACTTATGCTCTTAAAGCTCTTGTTAAATATAAGCACAAATAATGCAAATACTGAAATTGATAATAATAAAAATAATAAAATATCTATAAAGCTACCATTAGTTAATCCTTTTACAGCTAAAATTGCTGGTGGATAAATCTTTAAAATTCCATCACTAATAGATGCGCTATTTGCTACTAATGTTTGTATAAGGTCACCTGATCTAAAGGATATTATAAATATAATAAATACAACACCTAAAGTTCCTAAAGTAATAATCAAATTCTTATGCCTTAATCGTGATGAAATATAGCTTATCACGAAAGCAACCACAGATGATATAACTATTGGAATAAGTGGTAATGCTAAAAATACTAATAATAAATTTAGAAAGAATACAGGTGATACTGTTGTATATTTAAAATAAATTATTGCTGGTGGTAGTAACGTAAATAATAAGAAAAAGTAATTAATTACTAGCAAATGCATCATCTTTGAAATTAAAATATCACTTTTCTTAATTGGTAAACTCATCAGCAAATCATAGTCTTTAAATGAAAATAATATTCCTTGAGCCTTATAAATAGATGTAAAAAGTATCATTGCTGAACTTAACATAAAACCCATAACTAAAAGTATATCTAATAGTCCTAATTGTTGTAATCCCTTAGCTAAAAGTTCTGAATATAGTACTGCCATTACTAAAAATACAATTATAGAAAATCCAATTGTAGCAGTTATAAAAATAGCCTTATTTCTTTCTGTCTTTGATTTCTCTTTGGTAAACTTGTTAATACCACTAGAATTAATAAATCTAATTTTTAAAATATTTCCTAATTTACTCATTCTCTATCAACTCCATAAATATATCTTCTAATGAACTATTTCCTTTTACTTCATCCATCTTACCTTGAGATACTATATTTCCATCTTGTATTATTGCTACCTTATCGCATAACTTTTCTGCTACTTCTAGAACATGAGTAGAGAAAAATATCGCTACTCCATCATTACAAAGCTTTCTCATTTCTTCTTTTAAAATATGTGATGCTTTCGGGTCTAGTCCAACAAATGGTTCATCTAAAATTAAAAGTTTAGGATTATGAATTAAAGCAGAAATTATAACTAATTTTTGCTTCATTCCATGTGAATAAGATGATATTAAATCTCCTAATGCTGACATTATTTCAAACTTTTCTGAATAAAATTTTATTAGATTTTCTCTTTCTTCTTTTGGAACTTCATATATATCGCCTATAAAATTTAAGTATTGTATTCCTGTTAAAGATTCATAAATATCTGGATTATCTGGTATATATGCTATCTTTCTCTTACAACTAATCGGTTCTTCTTTAATTGATACTCCATCTATTAATATATCTCCTTCATTAAATTCTAAAATTCCAACTATAGATTTAATAGTAGTTGTTTTTCCAGCTCCATTGTGACCTATAAAACCAAATATTTCCCCAGCCTTTACAGTAATTGAAATATCATTTACAGCCTTTTTACCATTTTTATATGACTTTGAAAATTTTATTATATCTAACATGCTATTCTCCCTCTCATTAATTTTATTATACTTGTTATATATATACTATAACAAGTATAATAAAATTACAATATCTTTTAAAATTTTCTTTTATTATTTTATAGTCTTTTTAAGTCTAAATATTTCTCTTTACAGTTTATGTATATATGATAAAATAAAGTAGTCGGTATTCTAAGGAAACTGAACTTAATGCAAAAATTCATTTTTTGCCGAATTATATCCTAAATGGAATAAGAACGGAGGAATTAAAATGTTAAACACCAGAGGGATGGGAAAATCTCGTGAAAATGTTAGAAAGATGGTAGTAGTTGCAATGCTATCAGGTATTTGTTTATTTTTAGGCTTAACAGGACTTGGCTTTATACCATTGCCCCTTTTTAAGCTAACCATTTTACATTTGCCTGTAATAATTGGAGCTATAATAGAAGGGCCTGTAGCAGGAGCTGCAATCGGTTTTATTTTTGGATTATTTTCAATATATCAAAATATAACTACTCCTACTCCAATGTCTCCATTTTTTTATAACCCATTAGTTTCTATACTTCCTAGAGTATTAATAGGAGTAGTTTCCTATTATATTTACAGCTTTTTAAAAACAAAATTTAAAAATCGTAAAATCTCTATAGGTATTGCTGCTATTTTGGGTTCATTAACTAATACAATAGGAGTTCTTGGTAGTATTTACTTAATTTATTTTAAAGATTATGCTTCTATACTTATGGAAAAAGGTTCTATTACATCCTATTCTAGAGGTACCGTCACCTTCGCCTTATTATCTATAGTAGGTACTAACGGCATTGCAGAAGCAGTATTATCAGCTCTAATCTCTATACCTGTTGTGATAGCAATATTTAAAATGCAAAAAAGAAATAATTAAATATTATAAAAGGTTATTTGAAAATGTCTTTCAAATAACCTTTTTTTATGGTTTGTACCATTTTTTTCTTACTTAAGAGTCATTTCCCTTTAATGTCTTAAATTTAATAGTTTATTAAGAATTTATTTACATAATATAATAGTACAAAGTTAAACAAGCTTTGTAAAACAAACTCAATACAAAACTTTTACAAGTTTTAAGGAGGGATTTATTATGGCAAAAAAATTAATACCTGAAGCTAAGAATGGATTAGCTAAATTTAAAAACGAAGTAGCTAGTGAAATGGGTGTACCTTTCACTGATTACAACGGTAACCTTTCTTCTAAGCAATGCGGTAGCGTTGGTGGAGAAATGGTTAAGAGAATGGTTCAACAATATGAATCTACATTAAAATAATCTGTATTTCAGTGTATCAAATTAAGGAGGGATTTATTATGGCAAAGAAATTAGTACCCGAAGCTAAAAATGGATTAGCTAAGTTCAAAAATGAAGTAGCTGGCGAAATGGGAGTACCTTTCACTGACTATAATGGAAACCTTAGCTCTAAGCAATGCGGTAGCGTTGGTGGAGAAATGGTTAAGAGAATGGTTCAACAATATGAGTCTACTATAAAATAATAAAATAAAAAAGAGAAGTTATAAACACTTCTCTTTTTTATGGAGCGAAAGACTGGACTCGAAGCCGAAACATTCACCTTTGCAAGGTGACGCTCTACCATTGAGCCACTTTCGCTAATACAAACATCATTTAAAATGGTGGCTTACCCGGGAATCGAACCCGGTACACCTTGATTAAAAGTCAAGTGCTCTACCGATTGAGCTAGTAAACCATAAATTTAAATGGTGCGTGTTAAGAGATTCGAACTCCTGGCCCACGCCTTAGAAGGGCGTTGCTCTATCCAGCTGAGCTAAACACGCAAATTTGCTACGTTGTTTATGATACATCATCAAGTCGTATTTTGTCAATAATTTTTTGTTTAAAAATTAAATATAAGTAATTCAAATATAAAAAGTTAAGGTGAAATCCTTAACTTTTTATATTTTTCTAATTTTCTATATATTAGCCTTTATGATTACTTCTTCACCCTCAATATCTACAATAACATTTGATCCATAACCTATTTCACCTTTTATAATTTTTCTTGCTAAATTATTTTCAAGTGCATTTTGAATATATCTCTTTAAAGGTCTTGCTCCGTAAACTACATCATAGCCTTCTCTTGCCATTATTGTCTTCGCAGAATCAGTTACTTCTAAAGTAATATTTTTATCTTTTAATTTATTAGAAACTTCTCTTAAGAAAATATCTATTATCTTTTTAATTCCATTTTCTGATAAAGGCTTAAACATTATTATATCATCTACTCTGTTTAAGAACTCTGGCTTAAATCTTAATTTCATTTCATCCATAACTTGTTTTCTTATATTTCCATCTATGCCTTCTTCGCTTTTATTTTCTAGAAGATAGTTACTTCCTATATTAGATGTCATAATTATTATAGCATTCTTAAAGTCAACTGTTTTTCCTTTATTATCAGTTAATCTACCATCATCTAAGATTTGCAAGAAAATATTAAATACATCTTCATGTGCTTTTTCTATTTCATCAAATAATATTACACTATACGGATTTCTTCTAACAGCTTCAGTAAGTTGGCCACCTTCATCATAGCCTACATATCCTGGAGGAGCTCCAACTAATCTAGATACAGAATGTTTTTCCATATATTCAGACATATCAATTCTTATTATATTTTCTTCAGCATCAAATAAATTCCTAGCTAAAGTTTTAGCAAGTTCTGTTTTACCTACCCCTGTAGGTCCTAGAAATATAAATGACCCTATTGGTTTATTTGCATCTTTTAATCCTGCTCTAGCTCTTAGTATTGCATTAGACACTGCTGTAATTGCTTCTTCTTGCCCAATTACTCTTTCTTGCATTTCGTTTTCTAACCTTAAAAGCTTTTCTCTTTCACCTTCTAACAAATTAGTAACAGGTATTCCAGTCCATCTAGAAAGGATTTTTGAAACATCTGCTTCTGTTACTTCTTCTTTTAAGAGAGCATCTTCATAGCTTTCTTTTACTTCTACTTCCTTTTGCTTTATTTCTTCTTCTAATGCTGGAATTAAACTATATTGTATTTCAGCAGCTTTATTATAATCATAATTTCTTTGAGCTGCTTCTAAATCACCTCTTGCACCATCTAGTTTAGATTTTAAATCTCTAAGATTTACTATAGCATCTCTTTCTTTTTCAAATTTTGCTGTCATTTCATCATTTTTAGCTTTTAACTCTGCTATATCTTTTTCTAATACTGATAGTTTTTTCTTAGAACCTTCATCACTTTCCTTAGTTAGAGCTTCTCTTTCAATCTCTAATTGGAATAATTTTCTCCTTATATTATCAAGTTCAGTTGGTAATGAATCTATTTCTGTTCTTATCATAGCTCCAGCTTCATCTATTAAGTCTATAGCTTTATCTGGTAAATATCTATCTTGAATATATCTATATGATAATTTTGCAGCTGCTATTAATGAAGAGTCATGTATTCTTACCCCATGATGAATTTCAAATCTTTCTTTTAAACCTCTTAGTATAGATATAGTATCTTCTACTGTTGGTTCATCTACAATTACTGGTTGAAATCTTCTTTCTAATGCCTTATCTTTTTCCATATATTTTCTATATTCATCAAAGGTTGTAGCACCTATACAGTGAAGTTCTCCTCTTGCTAATAATGGTTTTATTAAATTACCAGCATCCATAGCTCCATCAGTTTTTCCTGCACCAACTATAGTATGAATCTCATCTATAAATAATATTATTCTTCCTTCACTACTTTGAACTTCTTTTAAAACTGCTTTAAGTCTTTCTTCAAACTCACCTCTATATTTTGCTCCAGCTATTAATGAACCCATATCTAAAGAGAAAATAACTTTATTCTTTAACCCCTCTGGTACATCTCCTTTAACTATTCTTTCAGCTAAACCTTCTATTATAGCAGTTTTACCTACTCCTGGTTCTCCAATTAATACTGGATTATTTTTAGTTCTCCTTGAAAGAATTCTTATTGTTCTTCTTATTTCATCATCTCTTCCTATAACAGGATCAAGCTTATGCTTTTTAGCAAGCTCTGTAAGGTTAGTACCATACTTTCCTAAAGCCTCATAAGTTCCTTCAGGATCTTGTGTTTCTACTCTTTGATTGCCTCTAACTTCTTTTAAAACTTCCATAAAAGTATTTTTATTTATATTATATTTATTTAATAAGTTTTTAACTTCTCCACCTTTATCTACTTCAATTATTGAAAGCATTATATGCTCAACACTAATATAAGAATCTTCAAACTTCTTAGCTATCTCTTCTGCTTTTACTAAAACTTCTTCTATTTGTCTTGTTGCATAAACACCTGAAGAGTTAGCACCCTCACCTAAAACCCTTGGCATCTTTTCTAATATTTTAATTAAATCTTCCTCTAATGATTTAACTCTAATGCCTATTTTAGTTACTATGTTAGGTATTAGCCCACCTTCTTGTTGAACTAATGCTGTAAATAAATGTATTAACTCTACTTGCTGATGATTATATTTAACTGCTACTAAACTGGCATCATTTAGAGCTTGTTGTACTCTTAATGTCATTTTCTCAATATTCATGCTTCACTCCTCCTTATCTTTACCTTTTTACTAATTTTATTTTCTTCTATATTTATATATTAATACAAAAGTCAAAGTAAGTCAAAGTATATTTTTTGAATTTTCCACTTAAAATTTTCTTATTTATATAAAATAGGCTATAATTAAATTATAGTTTAATTTAGTTATAAAAGAGGTGATTTTATGAGAAAAGAGTATATAACATATCCACTAGATTCTCCAGTTAAAATATCCTATGCAAATATCAAAGAATACCCAATACATTGGCACAACTCAATCGAGATATTATATGTTCTAAAAGGAAGTATAAATGTAAATATAGATACAGACTCATTTGAAGTATTAGAAAAAGAACTTGAAATTATAAATGTTGATGAATCTCATAGAATCTATAGTAATGAGGATAACAAGGTTTTAATATTTCATATAGATCCTTACTTTTTCGAAAAATACTATAAAGATATAAATAATATATTCTTTTATACAAATTCCACTGATGATGGAGCTCAAGAGGGAGATGAATATGACTTACTTAGAAATTTTCTAGTGAAGCTTTTATGTGAATCAGTTCAAAAAATAGATGATTATGATAAAGAAATAGAATCTATTTTAGTTGATTTACTTTATCATCTTATAAATAATTTTCATTATCTTACTTATGAAAAAGAAGAGCTAAAAGAAAAAACAGAACAACTTGCTAGATATCATAGAATTTCTAAATATATATTTAATAATTATGATAGTAATATTACATTACAAGAAATAGCTAAAAAAGAATTTCTAAGTCCACACTATTTATCACATGAAATAAAATATGCTACTGGATACAGCTTTACTGACTTAGTTAATCTTACTAGAGTTGAAGAATCTGTAAAATTATTATTAGATAGTGATTTAAGTATTTCTGATATATCTGATGAAGTTGGGTTTTCTCATGTCAGATATTTAAATAAAAATTTTAAAAATTATTACGATTGTACTCCTCTTCAGTTTAGGAAAAAAAATAAATTGACCGATGCTGAACTTGAAGAAATTAAATCAATTGAAATGTTAAAATTAGAAGATGCTCTAGAATATCTTTCATATGAATTAGAAGATTATGAAAGATTTAATTATGAAAATAAACTTTGGAAAATTCATATAGATATGGATACAACCCTAAAAGACTTTGATAAAAGCTATAGTGAAGTAATAAACCTAGATGATGCTTTTGATTTATTGCTCGAAGATAACAAAGATATACTAGAAGAAATTCAAGAGGAGCTTCATTTTAGTTATGCAAGACTTGAAAATATGTTTAATAGTGATATGGGGGTTTTTCCTAAGGCTGATTTCTATAATTGGAATAAAGCAAAGAGTGTTATAGAATTTTTAGATTATATAGGTTTAAAGCCTATTATATTAATTGATAACTCTAATTTTACGTCTGATAAATATAAGCAAGTTTTAAATAGCTTTTTTGAATATTTCTCAGAAATAGACTATATTGATATATCTAAATTTAAATTTCAATTTACTCCTGCTATATCTTCAGATATAAAAACATCATTACAACCCTTCCTTATTGAGGATTGTAATTTAGATGTAATTGAAGATAACTTTATATGTACTAAAAATTTAAACAAAATTTATGATACAACTTATATGCTTCCCTATATAATTCATAATACCATCTTTAATAAAGACTCCTTAAGCTTTTTAAGAGCTTTTGATGTTTTAGAAAAAGAAATTAGTTTAACTAATGAAGTATTTATAGGTGCTCCAGGACTTGTTAATGACATGGGAATTAGAAAGCCTTCATATTATGCATATTATTTGCTTAGTAAGCTAGGCAATGAAATTGTTGCTATGGAAAACGGCTATATAGTTACAAAAAAAGATGATGAATACTGTATTTTACTTTATTCTTATACAGATGAAATAAATGAACTTCAAAAATATGATGATATATTTACTAAAAGAGGTAAAAGAAAAATATATAAAAGAAAATTTTCTTTAAATATTGAAAATATAAAAAAATCCTCTAGAATAATAACTTATGAAATTAGTGAAAAGGTTGGATCTTCTTATAATTACTGGCTATCTATGGGATCACCAGACAGGTTAAACAAGGAAGAAAAAGAAATTTTGCATAAGGCATCTTTCCCTAAAATAGATTTTAAGTACTCAAAGAAAAATACCATATTAAATATAATAACAGAACTTAGAGGATATGCAGCTAAGTTAATTTTAATAAAAAATATTAAATAAAGTACAAAGAAACCAAATTTCATGGTTTCTTTGTACTTTTTAAAATTATTTTTTTAAATTTTAATAACTTAAATGTACTTAAATATTAACACTTAAGTCAATTCTTTTATACTTATATTTCATTATAATTTAATTATAAGTATAACTTTCAAATTTTAGAAAGGATTGATTTTCAATGAGAGGCTTATTCTTTATGCCTGGTATTTTATCAAAGTATTCATTAATAAGTATTTTAACATCAATTTTTCATCCATATAAATAAATATTCTTAAATGTTAAAAAGGTAGTGCTACACTACCTTTTATTAATCTTTACTTACCTTCATAGCTAATGTAAAGTATTTTAATGAATCCTTTACTTCTCCTAGCTTATAATACATATCTGCCATATCCAAGTACCTTTTATATCTCTTTTCTTTATTACCAAATTTAAAAAGAGAATCTAAAGACAAGTTCATATACATCTCTGCTTGAACATATAAGCCTTTTTTTTGTAAAATCATTCCCTTTAAGTAATAAGCATCTTCTATTAAAACTATATCATCTGTATCAATAGCATAGTTTAAGGCTGTATCTGAAATTTCATAAGCATAATCATACTCTTCATTATTATATAGTGTTCTTATACACTTATTTAAAAACTTAACATATTTATTCTTATTATTAGATGGAAATAAACTTATTCCCTCTTTAATTTCTTGAATTGCTTTTTCTCTTTCATTTACATAAAAATAGCTCTCACTATTTTTTCCTTTTGCTATTGCCATAACCATTGAATCTTCTTTTTGATATTCATAAGCCATATTTATATACTTATCAGCATCTTTTTTCTTTAATCTTATGCTAACTATAGCAAAACAATGATATATGTCACCCTTTTCCATAGAATCAGTAACATAATCAATATATTTTACTGATTCTTTTAATGAAGTATATGCTTCTTCTAGAAATGCTAATTTTGCATAACACTTTCCTTCTTTATAGCAAATATAAGCGTACTTTATTTTATCAAAATCCTTAGAATCTTTTATAAAATCTTTTGTTCTACTATAATAATTTACAGCTTCATTGTACTCTTTTATGCTATAAAAAAATGTAGCCATATCTATATAATAAATTATTGTATTCTCTCGAGTATTGTTCTTTTGATATAAGTCATAATATTGTGATATTATTAGCTGTATATTTTCAACTTTATTATTTTCTACATAAAAATTAAATAGTCTATGTATAAGTTCAAAAGCTAAATCATTATAGGAATATTCTAATGCATACTTTAAATTATGATTTATTACATTATCTATTTCATCTTCTGATACTAAATTGTTTCTTATTAACTCAAGATTGCTAACTATCTGTTCCTCAACATCTCTAACTAAATAGTCATAATCAATTCCAAGCTTATTAGATATATAGTATAAAATCTCTTTATCAGCTTTTATCTTACCATTTTCAATGCAGCTCATCTTTGATATGGACACCTTATCTCCACATAATTCCTTTAAAGTTATCCCCTGATATATTCGTGCCCTCTTTATTTTCTCTCCAGTTGATAATATTTCCATTTAAAACCCCCGCTTGAATTAATTTTTAAGTATTCCTATTTCCTTAAAAATATTAACTCCCTCATCTAAATATTTAGCTGCTTCAAAATCTTTTTTATTATCTATATAGAATTTACCTATCATAATAGCTAATTGTCCAGCTTGATTATACAAATTATTTGCTTTAGCTAATTTATATGTATCTAATAAAATATACTCTGCTTCTTTAGACATTTCTTTTATAGTATAAATTCTGTACCATAATATATTTAAATCTATTAATCTTCCCATATCATCTTCTTCTAAGTAATAACTTATTTCTTCTAACACTTCTTCACACTTTGGAATGTTTTTTAATTTAATATAATTCTCACAGATATTTATTAATGTATCTATTATTTTAGTGTCTTTTCTTCTTATTCTAATTTCTTTGGAAATTTCATAATGCTTAAAAGATTCTTCTATATTTTCAAACTCATAAAATAGCTTTCCTAAATTGTTTTCTATTTCTGAAATATTGCTTAATTCTTCTAACTCTTTGTAAACTTCCAAAGTCTTTTGAGAATATTTTATAGCATTAGATAAGTCACCTTTTTTATTATACTCTTCTGATATTAATAGAAGTGTCTTAGCATATTCTTCTCTATTATGAACTTGTTCAAACTTACTTTTTGCTAAAAAAGAATAATCTATAGCCTTTCCTATATTCTCAGTCTTAAAATAGGATTTAGCCATATAGTAGTATATTTCACCAAGTAATGAATCATTTCCTATATTGTTATCTAAGTAGACCTTTTCAGCTTGTCTTAAATAACTACTTGCAGAATAGTATGCTTTTAAATGTAGTGTTATTTTTCCCAAATTTAAAAAAGTGTTTATTACTTCTTCATAGTTATTATTTTTAATGAATATTACATTTGATGATAAGAAAAATTGCTGAGCCAAAGTCAACTCATTCTTTTCCACATATATTTGAGCACGCAGATATAGGATCTTGGCTTTTCTATATTCTAAGTTATATTTTTCTACATAGTATAAAGCATTTTCTATATATTTTTCTCCTGTTATATAATCTCCTGATAGAATGTATGATTGAGCAATTTGTTCATAGTAAATACTAATCTTCTCAGCTTGAGTTTCTTCAGATTCCATTAAATACTCTACCGAAGTTTGCAATGCACCTGCCAAGTATTCTAATAAATCCATAGAAGGATTTGATCTACCTGATTCTACCAAACTTATCTGGCCGGGGGTAATCCTATCTCCAGCTAAATCCTTAAGAGTCATATCTAATTCTTTTCTTCTTCTCTTTATTTTTTCCCCTAATGCAAGAATTTCCATCAATACTCTTCCTTTTCATTCCTATATATTAATAATTTTCTTGTTTTTATTCAATTATATCATAATTTAACAAACTTAAATAGTTATTATTATAAATCACTCTATAAATTAGATGTTTTTCGTCAAATTATAAATTTTGCAATAATTTTTTTATTTTTTATTTATTAAACTTATTTAATTCATGGAATAAATTAAAAATATTGTAATTAAATCCACTTAAAATTGCAATATAACTTTAATATTAAAAGAAAAAAGAGCAGGATTTTCCTACTCTTTTAAATGTTTTATTTCATATAACCCATTATTGTGTCATATGCGTCTCCTGCCATATTCATAGCCCTTCTTCCAGCTCTTTTCATATTTCTTTGAGACTTTTTATCTAGTTGTGGTAAAATCATTGCACTTACTGCCACACCTAATACTGCTCCAGCAGCCATATTTCTCATCATTTTTGACATATAAATCACCTCTATAATTATTTTAAAGTTGATATAGTTATTATTAGTAATATTAATGTCTTTATCCATGAAATTTATGGAACTACTTTATAAGTGCTTCCTTTGCTAACTTATCTGCCATATCATTGTAAGTATTACCACTATGACCCTTTATCTTTTTAAATTTTACCTTCATATTTCTCATATTTTCCTTCATAAATTCATGATATGAAGCTGTTATCTTATTATTTCTTTTCCATGTGCCTAAAGCCCAACATTCAATACCTTGATAATCAAAAGCTATTGTTACTTCTTTAAAATTATTTTTATCTGCAAATTCTACAGCCTTCATAGCACCTAAAACTTCTCCAGAAACATTTCTTAATGGTATAGCTTCTTCGTCAAAGCCTACACCACTTTCTTTATGTATTACTTCTCCATCATTTATAGCTACTAATCCATAAGAAAAATTTCCCTTATCAAGCATAAAGCTTCCATCTACATATATAATAAGACCCTTTTCACTTAAAGTTTCTTCTTCTTTTCTAACTTCCTTGCTTCCGCTTCTTCCACTTGCCATTAAAGATAAAAACTCAATGGCTTCTTTTTCTGTTTTAAAACTTTTATATATGGCTCCTTTTTGTCCTATTACCTCTTTTTTGCATTCTTCCCAGCTTGTAAATATTTTAGGTACTTCCGATTTTCCTCTATAAACTGAATAGTACTTCAAAATTATCCTCCTTAAAACTAGATCTACTAATTTTACAACGACATTACTTCTTCTACAAAGTTATATACTTTCTCAACATTTCTTGCTCCAGTAAAGTTAGTTACATATTCTAGTATGTTTTTAATAACTAATATTATATCATTTTTTCCTTCCCAATTTTCTAATATTATATTAATTGGTACGTCAGCTACAATTCTATCTAAAGCGAAGAATGCTACTGCTATTTCATCAATTTTACCTATAAAAGGAATGTTGTCAGGTATAATATCTGTTGGAAATGCTACATATGCAACTGCACCTGATATTATCAGCTTAGTTTTTACTGATACTCTCTTATCCTTTAACAGTCTATATAACAAAGCTGTCATATCAGGTATTATAAATAGATAATCACTATATGTCTTTATTTTTTGAGGTAATTTATTTTCTAAATATTCTCTGCCGCTACTATAACAATCTTTGATTTTTTCTATATCTTCACTTATTTCTTCAACTACTTCTTCTACTTCTACAACTTCTATTTCTTCCTTCTTTATGCTTCCATCTAAGGAAATATTAATATTTGATACATCTACATTTAATATATCTTGTTTAATATGTATATCTGAAATATCTAAATCTACATATGGTACATTCTTTAATATACTTTTTAAGTTTATTACTACCTTACCAGCTTCATAATGAATACCTTTTTCTTCTAGTGATTTAAGTGCATATTTTAAGGCCATTTTTCTTACTAAAGAAAATATTTTCATTTTTGCTATTTTAAAGGATGACACTTCTCCATGTATAATTCCATTTTCTACTCTTTTAAGCTTTACTCCTGCAATAAATTCTAGGTTAAACCCTTTTTTGTAGTTTCCTTGTAATTTTATTTCTTCTCCAATTTCAATATTTGATAAATTTAACCCGTCTACTTTTACAAAATCATTTATTATACTAAGTAAATCATCTCCTGTTAACAAAACCTTAATTCCTGATATATTCATAATTACCTCCTATTATAAAAGTCGTTTATGCATTTAAATACATATCTAAGTTTGTACCAATTATATATAAGTACTTGTCCTTAATATATACATCAGTTATTGATGTGTTTGATATATTTGATTTATTGTAACTAATACTATCACTATTTATCTTTTCTAAATTAATAATTATATTGTTTCCTTTTATATTTAAATAATCTTCTCCAAGAAGCTTTATCATGGCTTTTAAAATTATATTACTGGCCTTTTTTAAAACTCCAAAGCTTGTTATATTTAATCTATCTAGTTCTAGTATTATTTTATTATGAACAAATTCTCTTATATATAGTGTACCATTAAAACTGCTATTTATTTTAGCATTTATTCTCCCTGAAAATTTTATTCCATTAGTTATTTCTATATGGGTTACCTCTATTCCTTTTTCTTTGCATTTTAAATTAACTATTTCAATAATATCTTCTGATGTTAACGCAGTTGAGTTAATCATTTTATAAAATCTCCCCTTGCTATATTACTTATTAAAGATATTAGTCTAATTAGTCAGTTATTTTACTTAAAGTATACTCCATTTATAATGAACTTAAAAGATTTATTTTGATTTTACAAATGAACCAATACTTACATTGGAAAATTATATGATTTTAAGTAGACTAAATATTTTAAAGTGTTACAATATTCTTGAAAATTCATCTTCTATTTAGGAGGTAATGATGAACAAACTAAAGAAAAATTTAATTTGGATACCAATAGCTACTGCAATTTTCTCTACTATATTTTTAGGATATACAAGCATTGCATCTAAAGCTAACCATAGTAAACAATATTCAAGCTTTTTAGAAGATATAACCCTTAATAATATTTCTAAAGTAGTAATTAATAATAATTCTAATTTAACTATATTTTTGAAAGATGGATCAAAGTATTCAACTAATAATCCTAATAGTCCTACGTTAAAAGAGGAGTTGTTAAAAAACAATATAGAAGTACTAGATACGAATGTAATGAGTCCTACTAAAACAATTTCTTCTAGCATTCTTTTAATATCAGTTATTGCAATAGTTTTTATTTCTCTAAAGAAAAAAAATCTTGGAGCATCAAGTATAACTAATTTAGATATTAAGGATTTTTCTGAAGACACTAATAATTTATTTAACTTTAATTCAGTTGCTGGCAATGAAGAAGCTAAAGAAAGCTTAATGGATATAGTTGATTTTCTTAAAAATCCTGAAAAATATAAAAATTACGGTGCAAGAATGCCTAAAGGTGTAATACTTTATGGTTCTCCAGGAACTGGTAAAACTTTACTAGCAAAAGCTGTTGCAGGTGAAGCAAATGTTCCATTTTATGCATTAAGTGGATCAGATTTTGTACAAGTTTACGTAGGGGTTGGTGCTGCTAGGATAAGAAATTTATTTAAAAAAGCAAAGTCTCAAGGTAAAGCTGTCATTTTCATAGATGAAATAGATGCAATAGGTAAAAAAAGAGGTGGCTCAAGTTCCTCTAGTGGAAATGATGAAAGAGATCAAACATTAAATGCTTTATTAACAGAAATGTCAGGCTTTAGTGAAAAGGAAGGTATAGTTGTTATTGCTGCAACTAATAGACTAGACACTCTTGACTCAGCTTTATTAAGACCCGGTAGATTTGATAGGCATATAGAAGTAGCCTTACCTGATATTAGTGCAAGAGAAAAAATAATTTCATTACACTTAGAAAATAAGCCACATGATAAACTGAACTTAAAGGATATTGCTAGAAAAACAGCTTATTTCTCTGGTGCAAAATTAGAAAATTTGATTAATGAAGCTGCAATAATTGCAGCAAAAGATAATTCAACATTATTAAGACAAGACCACATAAATAGAGCTTATTCAATTGTTCTTGCTGGTCATGAAAAAAAAGAAAGAAGTCATTATCTTGAAGAAGATAAGCTATTAACTTCTTATCATGAAGCTGGACATGCTCTTGTTTCTATATTCAAAACTCCAGAGGATAAAGTTTCAAAAATAACTATTATTCCAACTACTAAAGGAGCTGGCGGATACACATTAACTATTCCTAAAGATAGTTCTTACCAAAGGTTAGATTATCTTAAAAATAGAATTATGGTTCTTTTAGGAGGTAGAGCGGCTGAAGAAATCATATTTGGAGTTGATAAAATTTCAACTGGAGCTCAAGGTGACTTAAGCCAGACTACAGAAATAGCTATGTCTATGATCGCAGAGTATGGTATGGGTAAAACCTTAGGACTATTAAAACTTTCAAGCCTAGGTCCTCTTTCAAATAGTTATGGAAATCCAGTAGTTGAAGAATGTAGGGAACTAGTAAACTCTCTTTATGAAGAAACACTAGAATTGCTTAAATCTAATAAAAAAACTCTAAATAAATTAGCTATGAATCTTATAGAAGAAGAAACTCTTGATGAAGAAGAAATATACAAGCTTTTAATGATAGAAAAAATTAATCTATAAAATTCCTCTAAAAAAATCTACTGAAACATCAGTAGATTTTTTTACTATTCTTTATTATATATCAAATCTAAGTGTACTTGTGCAGGTAGCTTTTCTCTTAAAATATCAGTAACTTTCTCATAATCACTCTTTTTAAAACGGAAGGCTTGCTCCATAAAGCCACCAAATAATTTAACCTTTATATCTTTTCCATAAATCACCGAAACTTTTTGAATTTCACTCCATAGTATACACGGTTTATACCTGTACATTGATGTAAAACCATTCAAGGTAATCCCCTGTTTAATCCACATACTTATAAACATAAAAATACCTAATACTCCTATTATATAGTGAATCCAAGTCCTTGCATAAAAATATGTAATACCTATAAAAATAAATATACCTAGTACTACAATAGATATTTCAGTAAAGCTTTTTCTTGTCCTTACTAATAATTTCTTTATATATCTAAATTGATCAAGGGTTATAACAATAAAAATTAAAGGAATAATAACATCTATAATACTCATAATAATTTCCTTTCATAGATAATTGATTTTATTTTTTCAATAAATTCATTTTTTTCTTCTTCACTGTTAAATACATTAATAGGAATTATTAAGTTTCTTTCATAGCCTATTTTTTTTGTAGCTATTATTATTATATATTTATCAAGTACATCTAATACAATACCTTTATTTAATTTTATTTCTAAACTATCATTATCATATTTTACAATAATTGATTCATTATCTATGCTTAAAGTTTTTTCATTAGAAAAATATTTGTTCTTATTAAACATTTTAATTGCTTGTTTTTTTGCAACATTTCTTTTAAATTTAGGTTCTAATTTAAATATCATATATATTACTATTATTGTCATTACTACAGAATTAGTAAAAAAATATAGACTAGTATTTTCTACATTTGAATAATATATTCCACTAAAAAAAGGTATTGCAACTAGAAGAAATTTCTCTATATATAAAGATCCTTTTAAGAACTTCTCACTAAAGTAATTACAGAAAATTTCAACGTCTTCAATAGTATTTTTATATTTAATTTCCATAATATCAACTCCTATGTTCTGCATATAATAATTAAAAATTTTTTATAATATCGATTTAGTTAAAAGCTGCTTTAACTAATAATACAAAAACATCACCTTTAATAATTTAAATAGCTAGTCTTAAATTAAAATTATGCATTGCTTAAAATACTTTGTTTTTATATAACTTTACCCATAACTTAATTAGAATTGATAAAATTAATGTTATGGCTAAACCCAAAATCATTTTAGCTACAATGCTATTAACTTTAACCAAAAGTATAATAAATAATATGCTTAAACAAACATAAAAAAGTGTAATAATGCCTAAAATAATTTTTCTAATTACAATATTAACTTTTTGACTGGAAATCACCTCAAAACAGCCTTCAATCAATATAGTAAATAAAAACTCAAATATTATCTCCATGAAAACTCCTTTTTAGAATATAACTCCCTTCTCAATCAATTGCAATTATTCATTAATCTAAGTTATTTTATATACAAATTATACCATGTAACATAGTTAATTCTTATAATTTCTCTAACTTAAAATTTTACACTAAAATAAAAAATTAATATTTTAATCCATTTAAGAGCTATTATTTTTTTAATATTTTAATATCATGTATTTTTGTTTACTCTGAATAAACTTATATAAAAAAGCTATAATTTCACGTATATCAATACAGAATTATAGCTTTTAATTTTTTAGCATACTAATTTTAAATTATAGATTAATGTCTAAAATTAAATTTAAATAAAATATATTAGAGTTAAACAAACTTATCCTTGTTTGAAAATTTAATTAGATAATTAGGCTATTCGAAACTGTCTACTAATTACATATTAAAATCAGCTTAATTATTTTCTAAACTGCTACTTATTTACTTTCTTCTGGATAAGGAACAATATAAGCTTCTTTTAATCCATTCTTATTTAATTTCATTAATTCTACTTCTGCCTCTTCATAATCCTGATAATATCCTATACAAATTCTCCAGCCTTCTCTTGTAGGAGTTTTAGGTTTTTTTGGTGGAGCATCTAGTAAAACCTTATCAACCATAGCTAAACAAGCTTTGGCTACCATGTACCCGTATTTAATACTACTAAAGTTTTTTTCTATGTCTTCATTAGATATAAATTCAGCTTCTATAATAACTGCTGGCATACTTGTCTCTCTTAAAACAGTATAGCTAGCTTCTTTTATTCCTCTATCATTAGATTTTAGATTTGCAAGTAGCTCATCTTTTATAAATTTTGCTAATTCTTCTGATTTATGGCCTTTTTCGAATATTACTATTTCACTTCCCTTTACTGACTCTTCAACAAAGGAATTCATGTGGAAGCTAATAAAGTAATCTGCATTCCAATTATTAGCTATACTTGCTCTATCTTTTGAATCTACCGTTACATCTGATGCTCTAGTCAGTAATATTATTTCTCCGTTTCTTTCTAATAATCTTTTTGCTTCATACACTGCTTCTAAAACTACGTCTGCTTCTCTTCTACCATGTTTACCTATTGCCCCTGGGTCATTGCCACCATGTCCTGCATCTAGTACCCACTTTGCCACTTCCATCCCTCCTGTTCTTTATATATAAATATGCAGATATATAAATATACAATTATTATATTGATTCTTAATTTAGTATACTGAAGATATTTAAACTTGGTTACAAAATTAATTTTTATATCTGTTGTTTTTACAAATATAAAAAAGTACTAGCTATTTACGACAATAAATTTTTTTAGTTATATCATCTTAATAAATAGTAATTTTTTTTATAATTAATTACTTAGATTCATTCATTTAGTTTAAGAAAAAATTTTTCTTAATAGAAATATTGTTAATAGCACAAGACAAACAAAACTTCTTTCTGGGAGCTCACTAATCCCAAAAAGAAATATCATTATTCAATAAAATAACAATTTCATATAATCTACTTTTATTGTATAAGTTCAATTCCTTAATACAACATGTAATACAAATTATATAAACTCTAAAACTGAAAAAAGAACCTCTATAATATATTAAATAGAATACATTATAGAGGTCTCATTATTAAATTACACTATATTTTTTTACTTTTTCTTGAAGTTAGTCTTAATCCAGCGATTAAAAACAATGCCCCTAAAACATAATATAAAATGTAACCTTCTTCACCAGTCTTTGGCAATAAAGGTGCTTCTTCTTCAATTTTATCTTGCTGTACTGTGCCTTGTGATACTTTTTGTGGCACTGTGTTTTGTGGCGCTGTACTTTGTGATATAGTTACTTTTTTTGGAGAATAGAAGTATATTACTTCTACTGTTCCATCTATATACTTACCTTTTTCATTACTTGGTACTGCAACCAGCTCATATCCATCAATATCTTTTGCTGTTGTGAAATATTCTGTTCCTACTAAACCCTTATCTCCTATTTGTAACGCAAGTTCTTTGTTTGTTCTCTGCTCCAAGTATTTTACTACTAGATTTCCTAACCTTTCAGCTGGCTCTAACGGTGTCCATGGTATTGTTTTTGCATAATAATATATTACTTCTACTGTTCCATCTATATATTGTCCTGTTGTATTTGATGGTGTGCTTACTAAAGTATATCCATCTATTACTTCTGCTTTTGTTGTATAATCTGTTCCTACTTTTTCCTTACCTGTAACATCTGGTGCAAGTTCCTTGTTTGTTCCCTGCTCCAAGTATTTTACTACTAGATTTCCTAACCTTTCAGCTGGCTCTAACGGTGTCCATGGTATTGTTTTTGCATAATAATATATTACTTCTACTGTTCCATCTACATACTTTCCTGTTTCATTTGATGGTGTACTTACTAATGTATATCCATCTATTGCTTCTGCTATTGTTGTATAATCTGTTCCTACTTTTTCCTTGCCTGTAACCTCTGGTGCAAGCTCCTTGTTTGTTCCTTGCTCCAAGTATTTTACTACTAGATTTCCTAGTTTTTCTTTATATCCAAAATTTACATCATGATTCTGTGTATTAGCATCAAGCTGAATTATTGTTGAATTATCTAAAACCTTGTCCAAATCATAAGTTTGAATCAAATTATTAGGTAATGTACTTTCATCAACTTTCACTTGATAACTTCCTGAATGTAATTCGTTAAAGCTATAATAACCTTCACTATTCGTTACAGTAGATGCTATCTTATTACCTTGTTGATCTAAAAGATTTACTGTTACATTAGGAATTCCTAATTCACCTGAATCCTTTACTCCATTACCATTTGCATCATTCCATACATAGTCGCCTATAGAACTTGAAACCACTGTTATAGGAACATCATTAGAATATACAATAGCATTTACATTTGAAACTCTACCACTAAAATTATTTGTGTATATATCTCCACCCTTATTATTAGCTGGAGCTAATTTAACTGTAACTTCTTTTGCTCCATCAGTAGAAGTAAGAGTATTTGCATGAATTTTTATAGCTGTAATGTTTTTACCTGTAGCTACCTCAGGTGTATATGGTATCCATGTATTTGTATTCAATGAAGGATCTCTATTTATACTACTTTGAGGATCTGTTGTAAAATAAAAAGTTTCTCCATTAGTTCCTGAAAGTTCTTTAATTGTATATCCGCCGTTAAAATTACTTGCAGGAGTTCTTGTATCTCCATTATAAGGAAGTATATCTATGAGGTTAAAATCACTAAATGCTTCTTCCTTAAACACTGCATATTTTAAGGTGTATGTTAAATCATCACCTAATTCAACAGTAGGTTCAGGTGTAAATTTACCTATACCCCAAGCACTTAAATTTACAATATTTAATCCATACTTAGAAGTCCTAAATGCTTCTGCACTGCTGTCTAATGGTGTACTAATAACCGTTTTATTCTCTAAAACCGTTGCATTTTTAACATTAAAATCAACAATGGTTTTATATAATATTGGTTCAATAGGTGCATTTATATTAACATTTATTAAAGTCCATTGAATAGTTGTGGTTCCATCTTGATTTTTAACTACGCTGTCTGGTTCTAAACTACCGCTTCCTTGAATATACGTAAGCCCCTTTGGCAATGTATCTGTTACAGTAACATTATCTACTGTAGTAACATTTGTATATCTAGAATCTGTAGTTAATGTAGGAGTTATCTTAAAAGTAACTTCCTTATTAACTTCAGAAGTCTTAATTCCAGATGGCTCTGTATCTTTTTGTATTCTAGATAATACTTCTGTTATAAATACCCTATCCCCTAAATTTCTGTTATGATTTATTGGGTCATAATTCGACATTTGCCAGTTTCCACTATTTACTTCGTCAGCTCTAACAGCCATAACTGAAGGTATTACCGTATTAATCGGATTATTTAAAGCTGCAACATTTACTCCAAACATAATATTATCAGCACCTACAGGTAGGCTTTTTCCTGGCTTTGTAATAAGCCTAACCTTATTTATAGGTCCACTTCCTGAATCTAAAGCTTCTGTAGTGCTATTATACCAAGTTGCATCTTTAGCATTGTCATTTTGTTGTATATCAAAATTATCATAGGTACCTGTTCCATATTGTACTTGTAGAATATCATCTAATCCAGGGGTACCTTTAAGTACATATGCAACACCTGGTTTACCTTGCAAATCAGTAACCTTAAGCCTGCTTGGATCTATCTTAATAAGCATTTCATAATTATTTAATGGAATATTTCCCCCATTACCGCTTGTTGCAGTCAATCCAAATACCTGCCCCGGATACACTACTCCATCACCTGATAAAATATCCATTTGAGTAGGTAAATTCCTATACTCATCTGCACTTATGGTGTACATAAGATAATTTGCAGAAAAATTTCCTGTTCCCTCTGGTGCTCTATACACATTAAATTTAATCACATTATTATCTAAAGGTTCTGGCTGCCCCCCATAATTTTGAGTTCCACTTACTCCAGTTAAAGATAAATTTGTATATTTGTTAATTACATCGGTATAACCTACAGGAATATCATTGTAATCAACCCAAAGTGATATATATCCTGCAAATATATATTTTTTATCTGCTGAAATAGCCGTACCATTTGCATTTTTTGTTGGGAAATATCTCCCTTCTTGATCTATATTGCTAATACTTATGTCTACATTTGCTCCTGGTGAAGATTGAGTAGCTGATATTGTTGGTGTTCCTGATACTGAAAATTCATCGTACTGAGTAGTAGCAGTTCTCCCATTTGGTAAAGATACTAGGCATCTACCATCTCCATTAACTCCAACCGCTGGTTTACCATCAAAGTTATACAATCTTGCATTTGGTAATCCAAAATTACTCAAATCATCTGTAAAAGTTATTGTACCTGGTACAGCCTCCCCACCTTTTCCATCACCAATCGTAAGTCCAATAGCAAAGGTATAAACTTTTCCTTTTTCTCCGTTAGGCCCAAGTGCATCAAAGCTTCCATCTGTCTGTTTACTTAAGTCAACCTTCGGTAGTGCCGATACTGTAGCTGTATACGGTTGTGTAGTTTTTACATTCGCATTATCAGCACTAATTGATGCTGATAATGAAAATGCCTCTCCATTTCCTGCAGTGGTTAAAACTTTTGCAGTAGGTGAAAATGTATAAGCATTTCCCGCTGTCACATTACCAATATTATAAGTTAAAGTTCTTCCACCATCTGAAATAATAAGCCCTGGATACATAGTAGTTAACTTATCTTCCCATACAGCGACAGTTTTTCCTTCAGCATTAAGTGGTATTGTACTTGTTATAACAGTATTGCTTGCCACTCCTCCTGCTGGATTTACTGAATAGTGAATCTCATAAGTAATTATGTCCATTGTTCGAACATAATTATCATTATCACTATAATCATCTCCAGGATGTAGCCCCGGTCCCATGCCCATAGTATTGAACGGCGCAGTTCCTGTAATAGCTTTTTTTAGGTTAATTTCTAAATTTACATTTTCATTGGCCGATACACTCTTTAAGTTTAAACCCTGAACAAGTATATTCATAAAAAAAGCTAATAGAACAAATAAATTAATTTTTTTAATCATAGTAATATCCTCTCTTTATAATACTTACTACCTTTCAAAATAAATTTTTTTAATAAAAAAAAGCCCATAACAAAAACTATTTCAATTTTTGTTATGGGCTTTATAAATTGCAACTTCAAAATTGTTTTAAAAAGCTAGTCCATAAAATATTAAATTTTAAATTTCAATTATAATTTATATAAAAAAACAGCTTATAAAAATATATCTATTTTTCCTTAGCAATACAAATTATAATTTTAAACTTTAATTCTATGTTTTGATTATATCAAAGAGATAATATTTTGTAAATACTTTTTTCTAAAATTTATTATATAATTAAAATTTGCTATATAAAAAAATTTAATATTAAATATAATTCTATTTAATTTTTTTAAATAATCTTTAGAAACATGCTTATGTTATAGTAAAATAAACCAAAAGACTATAAAAGGGGCTGTCGCGCAAAGAAATTTAACTACAATATAGTGTATAAGCTATTTTATTAAATAGCAATATATTGTGTTTGTATCTTTTAGTGTGACAGCTTCTTTTATATACTGAATATTATTAGTATTTAACTATTTTTACTATTTAATATTAAAATTAATTTTTTCGTATTTTTCATATGGATAAATTTCGACTTTATCCATCACCACTTTTCTACCAATTAATTTTTCTAATTCATTTTCAATAAGTAATTTCGTATTCTCATATATAACTTTTCTAATAATTTCAACGTCTTTACTATGTCTTCCTGCATTAAGTAAACTTTCTTCAATTAATGTTAAATTTTCTTTTGAAACAATTTCTATTACTTTTCCTTTTATAAAAACCTGTATCGTTTTAGATCCTTTTCCAGTGACACTTTTTAAATATTTGGAATATATATTCCTTATATCTAGCTCCAACTTATCTTTGTTTTCCTTTGAAACAATAAACTCCTCATTTATTATAAGAACACCGTGATTCTCCTCTAATAATTGAACTGAAATACTTAATAATGTTTCCAATAGGATATTCAAGTCTATTGGTTTTACTAAATATTTATCTATTTTTAAATCTATACTCTTTAAAATAGTTTGTGAATCATATAATGCTGAAGTTATTATGACAGGACATTTAACTTTATTTTCTCTTATTTTTGACATCATTTCAATTCCACTCATATCTGGAAGAGCTAAATCTGTTATAATTATATCTGGATCAAATTCAGAGAATTTTTTTATGCCATCATTTCCATCCACAGCCAATATAACTTTTCCTGCTTGTTGTTTCAAATACCTTGAAACATAATCTCTTGTAATTGGCTCATCCTCAACATATAAAATTTTTAATGAAGATAATATATTAGAATTATTCATTACATTCCTCCTAGTATAATTTAAAGTTTTGCTAAGTTATATTAACATTGAACTCTAAATATAATAAAATATAATAGATTTGACAGAATCTAAATACTTTCCTTTGAAATTATAATAACAATATAAAAGTAAAATATATCCATTATTATTATTATAAATTGTATAAGTTTAAAGAAAATGGCAATTTAAAATTATAATTTATATAACTCAACTTTCACACATCAATATTAAGGCAAAAGCTTGTACTTTTAATAAATAAAATAAAAAAACATCAACTTTGGGATAATAAAATTTCGAAAAGCATAACACTAAAAAGATTATTTATTATTAATTTTATTATATCAAATAATGATAATGCTAGAAAGTTTAATTTAGCAATATCTCTTCTTCAATACAATACTTATGATCCAATAATCTCACGTACATTAATAGTATTTACTATGCATATAGTGATACTACCTTAATAAAAGGAAAAGCTACTTTGAAATCTTTATATATTTCAAAGTAGCTTTTTAACTAAATTAATTTTTCTTTTATTTCATTATAAGCATGGTTTAAAAATTCATCAATATTTATATCATCTCCAGAGCCCTGCGCTAGAAACCTATTTCCCCCACCTTTTCCATTTATAAATTTAATTGATTTTTTTAATAAATCACCCATATTTACAAAATCCATATTTTTAGAAGCTCCAAATAATACATTTATCTTATTATGATTTTTAACTGCAATTAAACTAATTACATTATCTTTATCATTTAATTTATTAAGAAGCTTTCTAACATAATTAATATCTCTTTCTTCATATATTTTCTTTAAAATTATGATTTCTCCATGTTTATTAGAATTCAAAAGTAGCTCATCCATTTCATATTGCATAAGCTCTTCATCTATTTTCTTTTTTTCTTTTATTAAATCTTCTATATTATTTTTTAAATTTTTTATGCTATTTAATGCTTCTTCTTCACTACTACTTAAATAAAAACAAATATCTCTTAATATTTTATCTTTACTCAAAGAATCTTTAATTGCTCTTTCTCCTGATAAAAATTCTATTCTAGTGTTACCTTTATTTTTTTCATATTTTTTAATTTTTATCATTCTTAAATCTAATGTTTTGGCAGGATGTACTCCACAGCAAGCATTAATATCAAGCTCTCCTATTTTAACTACTCTTATTTCATCTTCAGTATTTGGTAAATCTCTTCTTAAGTTTAGATTTTTTAATTCATTAGCTTCAGGTGTCATAAATTCAACTAATATATTTTGCCTTATGATATCATTTGCCATTTCTTCTGCTTTTCTTATTTGATCTTCATTTAAATAACCAACAATATCTACTGTGCTAATTTCCCTTCCTAAATGAACACTTACTGTATTTGCATTAAATAATTTAAAGAAACAACCAGAAAGTACATGCTGAGCAAAATGTTGATGCATACCATCTTCTCTTCTATTCCAATCTATTTTTCCCTTAATACATCTTTTATTAATAATTTCTTCTGAAAGAACATGATAAACTATTCCTTTTTCTTCATAGACATCAATTACAGTTTTTCCATCTATCTCTCCTAAATCACAGGATTGACCTCCACCTCCTGGAAAAAATGCTGTTTTATCTAGCGCTACATGATACTTATTATCTGTATTTTTTATAGATATAATCTCTGCTTCAAACTCCTTTATATATTGATTTTTATAATATAACTTCTCCATACTATCTCACCTATCCATTCTTTTCTTCAACAATAAAACATATCCCTTTTGATATATTTGCTATTATATCATAAAAGGATTAAATCAATTCTTCATACAAATTAAAGAGTGAGTAGTAAGGTTCTATCAAAACATTACTACTCACTCTTATCCCTTTAATACCTAACCATTAATAGTTGAATATGGAATTTAGAAAGTTGGAATTACTGTTCCATTATATTTTTCTTCTATAAATTTCTTAACTTTATCTGATGTTAAAGCTTTTGTTAAAGCTTTAATTTTTTCACTATTTTCATTCCCCTTCTTAACAGCTAATATGTTTCTATAAACCTTTGCTGCTTCTGCATCTTTATCTTCTATTGCTAATGAATCCTTAGATGGATTTAATCCTGCCTCTATAGCATAGTTACCATTTATAACAGCTAAATCTACTTCTTCTAATACTCTTGGTAGTTGAGCTGCCTCTAATTCATCAAATTTCAAGTTTTTACTATTTTCTGTTATGTCCTTAGGCGTTACTAATTCGCCTTCTTTAAGTTTAATTAGTCCTTGTTTTTCTAATAGTCTTAATGCTCTTGCTTCATTTGATGGATCATTTGGAATTGCAACTCTAGCCCCATCTTTTATTTCATTTATACCTTTAACTTTTTTAGAGTATGCTGCTATTGGTTCTAAATGAACTTCTGCTGTATAAGTCAAATCTAGCTTTTTACTTTCATTTGTCTCATTTAAGTATGCAATATGTTGAAAATAGTTCGCATCTAATTCCCCTTCCGCTAAGGCTGTATTTGGCGTTACATAATCTGTAAATTCTACTATTTTTAATGTGTACCCCTCTTCTTTAAGATCTGGTACAATTTGTTCTACTATTTCCTTATGAGGAACCGGTGTAACCCCTATTGTTATTGTTTTATCTTCAGCTGCTGAGCCTGTTTCTTTTCCCTTACTTCCACAACCTACTAAGCTTATTACTAAAGCCCCTGTTAATAATAATGTTAATATTGATTTTCTTTTCATATTGAAAGCCCCCTTTTTAATGTACAATTGACATTTAAAATTAGACAATTTAAATTTCTTTAATTTTTATTTAATTAAATTTATTCTCCTATATCAATTGCTTTTATTTTTATATTTTAATTATTTTTATAACTTTATTATGATAGTTTTTTATATAAGTAATTTCCTAAAGATTGCAACACCTGTACAATTATTATTAAAATTAAAACTGTTACAATCATTACATCTGTCTGATATCTTTGATAACCATATCTTATGGCAAGATCCCCAAGTCCGCCACCACCTACGCTTCCTGCCATAGCTGAATAGCCTATTATACTAATTACAGTTAAAGTTAATCCAGAAATTATTGATGGAACAGCTTCTTTAAGCATAACCTTAAATATTAGCTGAGTATTTGATGCTCCAAAAGATTTTGCTGCTTCTACTACACCTGGATCTACTTCTTTTAAGGCAGATTCTATTATTCTTGCTACAAATGGAGCAGCTGCTATAGTTAAAGGGACTATTGCACCTTGTATTCCTGTTGATTTTCCTACTATTAACCTAGTTAAAGGTACCATAAACACCATTAATATTATAAATGGAAAACTTCTTAGGATATTTATTATAGTGTCTAATATTTTGTAAATAAACTTATTTGGCTTTAATCCATTTGGCTCTGTAACTATTAAGATTATTGCTGGTACAAATCCTAATATTATTGAAAATACAGTTGAGAAAAATACCATTATAATTGTTTGCCCCAGAGCCTTTAATAATATATCTGACATTAGCTAAGCACCTCCAATATTACATTTTTCTTTTCTAAATAATTTATTACCCTTTCCTTATCTTCCTCTTCTATGTTTATTACTAAACTTCCAAGTACATCATCTCTAAACTTTTCTAATTTGCCCCAAACTATTGAAAAGTCTATATTTAACTCTCTTGACATTCTCGTGATAAGCGCATTTTCTGATGATGTACTTGGAAAAAATAATTTTATGTTTATCCCTATCGCTGGTAGTAGTTCTTCATCCTGTTCACCTAAAAACTTCTTAAGCGATACTCCTGGTTTTAAGAATAAGTCTTCTGAATTGCCTTGTACTTTTAAAATGCCCCCTTCTATTAATGCAACTTTTTCACAAACCTCTTTAACTACTTCCATTTGGTGGGTAACAATAACTATTGTAATTCCTAACTCTTTATTTATCTTTGAAAGAAGTTCTAATATATCCTTTGTAATCTTAGGATCTAATGCTGATGTAGCCTCATCACAAAGTAGAATTTTAGGCTCTAATGCTAAAGCTCGTGCTATAGCCACTCTTTGCTTTTGACCTCCACTTAAATTAGATGGTTTTGCATCTGCTTTTTCTGAAAGTCCAACTAACTTTAAAAGTTCAGTTACTCTATTATATATTTTTTCTTTTCTAAACTTTTTGTAACTACAAAAACTTTCTCCTTTTCTCTTGCATTTTTCTTTGTATTCCTTATATTCCTCTTCATAACCCCAAACTTCTAGTGGTAATGCTACATTTTCAAATACATTTTTTCTATTTAATAAATTGAACCCTTGAAATATCATACCAAGATCTTTTCTAAATTCCCTAAGCTCAATTCCACTTAAATCTTTAACCTCTTTACCCATTACTGTAAGAGATCCATCTTCATAACTTTCTAGCCCATTTATACATCTTAATAAAGTTGATTTCCCTGCCCCACTATGTCCTATAATTCCATACACTTGTCCTTCTTCTATCTTAAGCGAAACATTCTTTATAACTTCTACTTTGTCAAAGCTTTTACTTAAGTTATTAATTTCTATCACAATTGATTCCCCCTTTAAAGAAACTTAAAGTAAAACAAAAAACGCACTAGAGAATAAATCTCTAGTGCGTATAATTACTCACATACTAATTTATTCTCTCATCTATCAGCTTAAAGCTGCAGGATTTAGCACCAAATTTAATAGAATATAGTTTTAGTCCAACATTAATTAGACTTATCTTATAATCCTATTACAGGTTGCTGGGTTTCACAGGGCCAGTCCCTCCACCACTCTTGATAAGAAACGTAATCAAAATATTTAATTTTTATATTGATATTAATATACGATTATTAATTATATTTGTCAACAACATTTTAAAATTTATTTTTATAAATTTTAAAACATTATTACTTCTTTATCTATTTTTATAAGCTCTGCATCTGTATTTTCTTCTATAAAATTTATTATATTTTCCATAGTAGAATCTACTTGAGCATTAGTTGCACATATTCCTGAAATTCCAATTACAATACTTTGATGAATATCTTGATCGCTTATCTCACTTACAGAAATATTGAATTTATTTTTTAACTTTTGAGTTATACTTCTAACCACCATTCTCTTTTCTTTTAAAGAGTGTACCCAACTTGCTCTTAAATTTATACTCATTACTAGGACTCTCATTTTAAATCACCTCTTTAAATATTATGTACCTTAATATTATTATAAATAAAGCTCATAGAGAATATTCTCCATGAGCTTTATTTATAACTTTTATCGGGGATTTATTTATAATTTAATTAAATTATCTACCATATAATCTAGTTAATTCAAATATTTCCTCTGCTAATTTATCGTTTAAATCTTTTTTTGAAGCTCTCCAAGTCCAATTGCCACCTAATGTAGAAGGTAAATTCATTCTAGCTTCATTACCTAATCCTAAAAAATCTTGCATCGTGGTTATTGCTAAATAAGCTTGACTTCCCCAAACTCCTCTTATTAATCCTCTTGCTATTCCTTCCTCATAAGTTAAATTTAAATATTTTTTAGCTTTTTCTATTTCATTTTTACTTCCAGTTAAATTATACCACCCATAATTTGTATCATTATCGTGTGTACCTGTGTAAGCCACACAATTAACAGGATAATTATGTGGTAAGTCTACACTATCTTCTCCGCCAAATCCAAACTGTAAAATTTTCATTCCAGGAAATCCTGTTTTATCTCTAAGCTCTATTACGTCATCTGTCATCATTCCCAAATCTTCTGCTATTATATTCACGTCTCCAAGATTATCTTTTATAGCATTAAATAATTTAATTCCAGGCCCTTTTGTCCATTGCCCAAATTCTGCTGTTTTGTTTCCATATGGTATTTCCCAATATGCTTCAAACCCTCTAAAATGGTCTATTCTTACTACATCATATAATTTAAAACTTTCTCTAACTCTATCAATCCACCAACCATATCCATCTCTATCTAAATTATCCCAGTTATAAATAGGATTTCCCCATAGTTGGCCAGTAGCTGAAAAAGTATCCGGAGGACAACCTGCAACAGTTATTGGAATCATATTTTCATCGACTTTAAAATACTTAGGATTGCTCCAAATATCTGCACTATCTTCTGCAACATATATTGGAATATCTCCTATTATTTTTATTCCATTTTCATTAGCATATTTCTTCAAACTATGCCATTGTTTAAAGAACATATATTGTACAAATACCCAATAATCAATTTCATCTTTTAACATTTTTTTATAATAATTTATGGCTTCATCTTTTCTTAATCTTATATCATCATCCCACTTTTGCCAACTAACTAAGTTAAAATGATTTTTCACAGCCATATATAGAGAATAATCATTTAACCAAAACTTATTTTTTTCTTTGAAATCCTCTATATCATTATTAAATTTATTCTTTGAATTATGGTATGCTTTTTTTAGTACTTTATTTTTATTTACAAATAACTTAGCATAATCTACACAATTTTCATCTAATCCATAATCTAAATTAGAATAATCTTCTTCTTCTAATAACCCCTCTTCTTCTAATATTTCGAAATCTATAAAATATGGATTACCTGCAAATGCTGAAAAGCATTGATATGGTGAATCACCATAACTAGTTTGTCCTAAAGGTAGTATCTGCCAATATTTTTGTCCACTTTTCTTTAAAAAATCTACGAAGTCAAAGGCTTCCATTCCAAATGTCCCTATTCCATATTTTCCTGGTAGTGATGAAATATGCATTAATATGCCACTACTTCTTTCCATAAATTTTACCTCATTTCTCATAAAGCCTATTCTATATTATAATTACTACGTTTATGAAGGTTATTTGATAATAGACTTATTACTTTCATAAGAGATTTTTTATAAATATTCGTGAGAGTTTTAAATAATTCATTTTAAATCTATATTATTTATATTAACCAACTCATAACATCAAAGATATTACTATTATGAGTTGGCTAAATATTTCTATTTATTCATATTAAAGTTAGTTGATTCCCTTTGCACAAGCTCAGTATTAAGTATTATGTGCTTGTTATCTGTTTTATTTGCTATTAGGTCTAACAATAGATCAACACTTATTTTTGCCATCTCTACTTTAGGTTGTACAACTGTTGTAATTGTAGGATTATAGAATTCACTAATATCCATCCCATCAAACCCCATTATTGAAATATCTTTACCTACTTCTAAGCCATTATCTTTTATAGCTTTTGCACACCCTACAGCCATTATGTCTGATATAGCAAATATAGCTGTTATATCTTTATTATATTTTAATAAGCTATTAGTTTCTTCGTATGCTCCTCTGTAATCATAACGTCCTAAAAGTCTATAACCTTCATTGAACTTAATATTATTTTCATCTAATGCTTTTAAATAACCAGCTTCTCTTAGATATCCAATTCCAAAGTCATTTTCATCACCTAGCATTATAGCTATGCTCTTATGTCCAAACTCTATTAGATATCTAGTAGCAGAATAAGCTGCCTCCTCATTGTCTATAGATACTGAAGAAAAATTTGAAAACTCTTTTCCATATTTATGATTTATAGAAGTTAATACTACAGGTACATCAATATCATTAAAATCATCATTTTTTACTTCTGTAAAGTTTCCACCCAAACAAATCACACCCTGTAATCTCTTTTCCTTTATCATAGATATTAGGTTATTCATTTCATCATCACTTAAGTAATCATGAT
The DNA here is from genome assembly GCF_046581255.1 of Clostridium sp. MB05. Lineage (NCBI taxonomy): Bacteria > Bacillati > Bacillota > Clostridia > Eubacteriales > Clostridiaceae > Clostridium > Clostridium sp. MB05. The sequence continues at coordinate 3,765,279 of NZ_CP174370.1, forward strand.
GCTCTAATATCATTGAATACCCTGCCTTAGAAATCTTTTTACTTATATAATCTAACATTTCTGAAAAGAATGGATTAAAGACTCCTTTTATTAAGACCCCAATGTTATTTGTATTATTTTTTTTAAGATTTCTTGCACTATTGTTCGGTATATAATTATTTTCTCTTATTACTTCTAATACTCTTTCTCTAGTTTGTTCCTTTACATCTGGATGATCATTAATTACTCTTGATACTGTACTAACCCCTACCCCTGCTATTCTTGCAATATCTCTTATGTTTATCATAACTCCCTCCAAGTTTCGATAAAGTATTCGATATAAACTTCATTATTATTCAATTTTTTGTACCATAACACTTAAGTTAAGATTACTTTTTTACTCTTTTACTGATCCTGAAACTAGCCCTGATGCTATATATTTTTGTAAAAGCATAAATATTACTACTATTGGTAAAGCCGCCATTACTGCTGCTGATGAATACATTGTCCAATTTGCAGAAAATTGATCTTTAATGAACTTTTGAAGTCCTGTTACTATAGTTTGTACTTCTGCATTTTTTAATATTGCTGAAGTAAACATAAATTCACTATAAGCTCCTATAAAGGCAAATAAGAATATAACTATTAACATATTTCTAAGTAATGGTAATATTATTACAGTAAATACCTTCCATGTTGATGCACCATCTATATAAGCAGCTTCAACTAACTCCTCTGGAATTCCATCTACTGCTCCTTTTAAAAGCCATATATTATAAGCACTTCCACCTGCTAGTATTAATATTAATACCCATGGTTTGTTTGTTAAATTTAATGTGAAAACTATCCCCATTATTGCTGGTAACGCCATAGTTGCTGGGAACATTTGAAGTATTAATAAACTCATTAATCCATTTTTTCTTCCCCAAAATCTTAATTTTGAAAAAGCAAATGCTGCTGGTACAGATAATAGTAATTGAACTGTTGCTACTATTGTACAAATTATTAGTGAATTTTTTAGCCATAATAAGAAGTTTGTTTTTTCAAACACTTTTCTATAATTTTCCAAACTCCATTCCGTTGGAAAGAAAGTTGTTTGAGTAAACGCTTGTCCTTTAGCCATTGAAGAAGAAATTACAGCTACTATAGGAACTAATGTTATTGCTATCATTATCCATATAAAAATTCTACCAAGCCAAGCTGTTCTAATTTCATCAGGTCTTAATTTCTTTTTATATCTTACCTTTTTTTGTTTTGTTGAAATACTCTTTAAATTTACCTCTGTTTGCATATTAATCAACCTCCTCAAACTGGCCAGACGCTTTCATTTGAATAAATGAAATTGATGCAATTATTATAAATGTTATTATACTAAGTGTTGCTGCAATATCAAATCTTCCAAATTGTATTGAAAGTTTATAATTTACTGATGCTAGTATGTCTGTGTACCCTGCAAACTGTGTTGTTAATCTTGGAGGTCCTCCATTTGTTATTAAAAAAGCTTGTCCAAAATTATTAAAGTTAAATGCAAAAGATGATATAACTAGTGGATAAGCAGTTTTAGCTAGTGCTGGTAATGTAATACTTGTGAATTGCTTCCATTTACTTGCACCATCTACCATAGCTGCTTCATAATAAACTTCTGGTATTGCTGATAATGATCCTAAACAAACATTCATCATATACGGAAATCCAAGCCATATATTAACTAATATTATACTCATTCTAGCTAAATTAGGATCTGCTAACCATTTTATAGGTTCTTGTATTATGTGCAACTGCATTAGTAAATTATTTATTTGTCCGTAGCTTCCATTAAGTAAACCTTGGAAAGATAAAATTGCAACAGATGCTGGTAAAGCCCAAGGAAGAATTAATATTCCTTTATAAAACCCTCTTTCTTTTATATTAGGATTATTTAAAACTAATGCTATTATTAATCCTAAGAAAAAGCATCCAAGTGTTGATAATATAGCAAAAATCATTGTCCATGCAAATACAGGTAAAAATGTTTCTTTAAAAGGTCCGGTTAATACTTCTATAAAATTAGCTAATCCTACTAATTTAATTTCGCCTTTTGAAAACTGAGTATAATCAGTAAAAGCATAGTATATTGTTGATAATACTGGAAGTAACGTAAATATACATATTGAAATAAGTGCTGGTGCTAAGAAATAGTAAGCTTTATGACTTTTACTCTTCATGCCCATGTTAAATCCCCCTTTATTTTATATAGAGATAGGTAAATCACCTATCTCTATTTATCTGCATCTACTATTTTATTTGTTTAATGCCTTCTTTTACTTGATCAACTATATTCTTTCCAGCTGTTTTAGCATCTATTTGACCTGAAGTTAATAACTTTAAGTTATTTCCTGCTGGTTCCCACATAGCTTGAACTTCTACTATATTTGGCATTGGCATAGAAACTTTTGCTTGTTCCATAAATGCTTTTGTATATTCATCATCAACTGTATAGCCTTTAGCTACAGGAATTCTGCTACCAGTTTTATATACTATATCTTGTCCCTTATTAACAAATTCCTCCATAAGTTTCCAAGCTATATCTTTATTCTTTGAATTTTCATTAACAAATGCAGTTTGAACACCTAAGAATGTTTGTGGAACTTTTCCATTTAAAGTTGGCATTGGAATTACACCAAAGTTTAATCCAGCTTCTTTGGCACCTGCAACATCCCATGGACCTGAGAAGTAGAATCCAGCTTTACCTGATGTGAAATCTCCTTTAGCTATGTCACCAGTTATATCTGCTGCCATTAACTTATTCTTGTTAACTAAATCTGAAATAAATTGAAGTCCTGCTACTGACCCCTCATTTCCAAGTCCTATATCTGATGGATCTAATGTTCCGTTATTATTCTTATAAACATATCCACCACCAGCTGATAAGAATGCATATGAGAAGAAGAAGTTATTTACGTCATATTCAAATCCAGTTTCTTTTGCCATTGCAACTAAATCTTCCATTGTTTTTGGAACTTCTTTAACTTTATCTTTATTATAGAACATTGCTGTTGTTTCTTGAGCAAACGGTATAGCATATTGTTTTCCACCTATTGTTATAGCATCAACTATCCCTTGAGAAGTATATTTATCAGCAGAAACCATACCCGCTGGTACTTCAGCAGTAACTCCTGCCTTCTGGAATGTTCCTAAATTATCATGTGGTACACCTAATATAAGGTCTGGACCATTGTCACTTTGGCAAGCTTGGATCATTTCTTGGAACTTTCCTTGGTCTTCAACAACATTTACTTCAACGTTGTTTTCTTCTCCCCAAGACTTAGCTACTTTTTCAAATTCTTTAACTTCGTTAGCTGTGAAGTGTGACCAAACTGTTAATGTTTTCTTTTCTCCATCTTTATTTCCTGTTGTACCACTCTTTCCACCACAACCTACTAAAGAAGTTGTTGCAATTACACCAGCAATTAAAACTGCTAACAATTTTGAACGTTTTACCATAATAAATTCCTCCCAAAATCTAATTTTAGACTCTTATATTTATAAACCTTTTTAGGCTTATTAACTTAATTAATGATATTATTTATAGGTAACCTTACCGGTACCGTTTCCACAAAACTTTAAACTTTATTCTTAAATCTTGCTTCTTTCCAAAGTAAAAATAATATTTTAAATTCTATTGCTTCATTAAAATTAGATATATCATAATTAACTATTTTTTTTATTTTATCAATTCTATAAAATAAAGTGTTCCTATGAATATATAATTTATCTGCAGACTCGCTTATCTTTAGACCTTCACTGAAAAATATCTCTATAGTTTTTATTAAACCATCATCCAATTTAGAAAAAACCTCATTATATTGCTTATATACTCTGTTAATCTCTTTTTCATCTACATTTTTTATAATTTTTTCTAATAATAATGAATTTTCTGTATATATTTCCGATGGTAAATTATACTTTAGACATACTTCTAAATTTTCCTTAAGATATTCAAATTTATCCTTAAATTCATTGTATTCATTTATCTTACAATAACTTATACAACATTCTTCTGTTACATTCTTTTTTAATTCAATGTATAATTCTTTAATTTTTTCCTTACTAATATCATTTTTGCTTACTATAAGAATATATTCATCATGATATACAATTATACTCTCGTTTCTTAAATAATTTTTTTCTATTAATTTTAGAGCTTTAAAGTGCTTGTCCCTCAAATAAATAAGTATTAATTTAAAGGGCTTATCCTTAATAACTTCTTGTAGAACATCGTTGGAAAATTCTTTTCCCTTTATTATATCTGCTATTATTTCTTCTTTTGATTTGACTACATTGCTTAGCTGTTGTTCTAAACAGTATTTCAACAAACTTATACAATTACTATAATTATCGTATGTTTCTAATAGCAATTCTTCAGTTGAGATTTTTAAAATACTACTAATAACTTTACAATTTTTTCTTTGCATAAAATCAGCTATTACAGATCCATCTTTCTTACTTATTTTGAAGGGAATTTGAATTTCTTCACTTATTTTTTGAAAAGAGTTTTCTAACTCATACATAAGTTTCACCCACCGGATAAAAATTTTAACATTTTCATAACATTCATGAAACAGGTAACGTTTCCAAAAAACTAAAAATTAAAACTCTTATTTTATATATTTCCTTTATCTTATATTTAAATTATACTTGTGAAAACGTTTTTATTCAATAGTATTTTATCACAATTACTAACATTTTTTTTGTACTTTTTTACGAAAAGCATACTTAAGGCTTATTTATTAATAATTTTAAAAGGCCATCACTCATTGGACAGCCTTTCTAATTTAATATTATCAATTATTTTAATAGTAATTAAGCTACATACAACTCCTAATATTATTCCTCCTAACACATCAGAAGGATAATGGACCAAAAGATATAATCTAGAAAATGCAATAAGTGATGCTAATGAGTAAAATAGATATTTCCATTTCTTTATATAATGACTAAGTACAACTGCTGCTGCAAATGAAGACGCTGTATGTCCTGATGGAAATGAATATGATAGTGGTTCCTTTATCATAATTTTTATATTAGGAAATGTAATAAAAGGTCTTGGTCTTTTTACTATATTTTTTATAATTACCTCTCCAAATAAACTTGTTATCAAAAGGGCTACTAACATTGTGATTCCTATTTTTCTATACTTATTACTAAATAATAAGATTACCCCTATGATTATCCATATAAGCCCACCATTTCCTAATGCTGTTATAAAACTCATTATTTTATCCATAATTTGACTTGATAGATTATCACTTATAAACCTTAAAACATTTATATCTATGCTACTTATATCTAATACCATATTTCCTCCACTAAAAATTTTACATAATATATTTGTTATTTATTCTTTATTTTGATTTATTATTCCTTAATTATATACATTTTTATTTTATTATATAATTACTATAGTATTATCTCATAGTTATTAAGAAAAAATCTAGAGGTAGTACCAGTTTTTTGCTGATACTACCTCTATTATTTAAGATTTATATTTAATTCTTTTTAAATATTATGCTCATTTCTACAAGTTCTACCGCTATATCTTTTATAGTTTCTGCACTAATTAATTGGTCTTCTGAATGCATTATTTTTTATTACATACTTTCTGGATCTGAATACTCCTGAGTTCCTTGCATTTTTGCAGCTGCCTTATTAGATGCAATAACAAATGGTGCATATATAAGAACACTAACAGCTAAGCAAACTAATCCCACAACAAGTCCCATAAAATTCGCTCCCGTTCCTAAAAATGGAATTAATGGTCCTGGAGTAGTCCAAGGTACTCCATATGCTACTGGTGGGATTATTTCTAACATAATCGCTCCATAACCAATTAAAATATTTACTACTGGTACAAGTAGAAATGGAATTATAAATATTGGGTTTAATACTATTGGTAAGCCAAATATTACTGATTCATTAATATTAAACAATCCAGGTGCAATTGATAGTTTTGCTATATCTTTTTGATCTTTCATTCTTGAGAAAATAAATATTGCTATTATTAACCCTAATGTCATTCCTGATCCACCATAATTTGCAAAGGCATCATTTAATGCCCAAGTCGTTGGAAAAGGTGCTCCCCATGCACTCCCATTAGCTTGTACATAAGCTAAATTAGCTGCATTAGCTTCAGCAAACATAGTATCTCTTACAGCTGCAACTGTATTTGGTCCATGTATTCCCATTATCCATAACAAGTTAGATACTACTGCAAATACAATAACTGAGAATACACTTGTTCCTAATTTAGTTAATGGTTTTTGTAATACATTATAAACTAATGTATGAATTCCACCACCATCAGTAACCTTTAATAACAAGAAATTTGCAACTGAAAAACTAATTGTTACTATTATTATTGGAAATAATATTTTAAAAGTTCTTGCAACTGCTGGTGGTACTTGTTCAGGCATTTTTATCTCAAGCTTTGGACTTTTAGAAAGTCTTGATAATATTTCTCCAACTAATAAGCCAACAATTATTGCAACGAATAATCCTTGAGGTCCCATATATTGAGTTGAAATTGCCCCATCTTTACCTGCTGGATATATAATAAAGAAAACTGAAACAGCAGTAAGTCCAGTTAATAAGTCGTCTGCACCTAAGGTTCTTGCAAGGTTTCTTGCTATTAAAAACACTATTAAAATTGCTAAAATATCCAAAGATCCTTTTAATACAGGTGCAAATATTGCTTGATAATCTGCTAAATTAGGTATTAAAGTGCCTAATTTTAATAATTTAGCTATAAATCCATCTGGTGATAATAAAACAAAGTTTAATAATACCATTAATGACCCAGCCATTGTTAATGGAAATGTTAGGATAAATGCGTCTCTAATTGCACAAATATGTCTTTGTGAATTTAATTTTGTTGCTACAGGTACAAGTAATCTTTCTATGCCATTTTCAAATCTCGTCATAATGCTCATATATTTATTCCCCCTCATAAATATTACTTATTTATTAAAATCTTGATTATAAACCAAGTGTTTTTAATACATTTTCTAGAATTGCTTTACCATTCATAGTTCCGTATAGTCTCATATCTATTACTTCTACAGGTATTCTTCCTTTAACTAATGCATCTACTTGTGGTTTTTGGAACCTTACTTGTGGTCCTAATAACACTATATCTACCTTATCTATAACTCTTGAGCATTCTGAAACTGGTAGAGCTTCAATATTTATTTCTATTCCTTTTTCTTTTGCTGCACCTTTCATTTTATTTACTAAAAGACTTGTTGACATTCCTGCTGCACATACTAATAAAATATTTTTCATTATAATCCCTCCTAAAATTTATTCTTAAAAATATAATTAAAGCTCTTCTCCATTAGTTCTTATAACATTTTTATACCAATAAAAACTTCTCTTTTTTATACGCCTTAAATCTTTTTCATCGTTTTCATTTCTATTTATATAAACAAATCCATATCTTTTTTGATATCCATTAAGCCAACTTAATAAATCTGTAAAGGACCATGTACAATATCCTAATAATTCTACTCCATCAGTTATTGCTTCTTTACAAGCTTTAATATGATTTCTTATGAAATCTATTCTATATTCATCATTTATTATGTCCCCATCTTCAAGCTTATCAAATTCTCCAAGTCCATTTTCTGTAACTAATATAGGTAGTCTATATCGGCTATTTATCCTTCTAATGCCAATCCTAAGTCCTGTAGGATCTATTTCCCAATCCCAATTCGTTCTCTCTAAATAAGGATTTTTTATACTCTTAAAGCTACCAGGTATTCCGTAATCTTTAGCAGTTCCCTTCTTACCTGATGTATTTATTTCTTCAAAATTATTAAGTCCACCTATCGCATTTGCCTCAACCGTTTCACTTCTATAATAATTTATCCCTATAAAATCAGGTTTTCCTCTCTCTAAAAGTTCTAAATCTCCATCCTCAATCTCTGGCGCTATCCCTTGTTTTTCATATCTACTTAATGCAAATGCTGGATAGTTTCCAAAACAATATACATCTAACCACCAATGACAATTCATATCTTCAGCGTTTTCTCTAGCTAAAGCGTCCTCTGGTTTGCATGTATAAGCATAATTAGGAGTAAAAGCAAAGCTTGGTCCTATCATTCCATTTGATACATATTGTCTAAATGATTCTATTGCCTTCGCATTAGCTAAACTTGCAATGTGATTCGCTTTAAGCATCCTTTTATCATCCTGTACCTTAGGAGGATGTATTCCAATTTTATATCCTAAAAGTATAAATACATTCTGTTCATTTAAAGTTATCCAGTATTTAACTTTTTCACCATATCTTTTATAGAGAGTTATACAATAATTATTAAAATCCCCTATTATCTCTCTAGATTCCCAACCTCCATATAACTCTTGAAGGTGTTGTGGTAGATCCCAATGATATATAGTTATAATTGGTTTTATTTCATTAGCAATAAGTTCATCTATTAACTTATCATAAAACTCTAGACCTTTTTCATTTACCTCTCCTCTTCCTTTCGGATAAATTCTACTCCATGCTATTGAAAATCTGTAGGCTTTTAATCCCATCTCCTTCATCAATTCTATATCTTCTTTGTATCTATGATAGTGATCTACTGCTACTTTTCCATTAGTTCCTTTGTAAGTTGTGCCTGGTATCTCAGTGAATTTATCCCAAATACTCAAGCCTTTTCCGTCAATATCATAAGATCCTTCAACTTGATATGCTGCAGAAGCGCTTCCCCATAAGAACCCATCTTTAAATTTATCGAGTTTTTCATAAATCAAGATTACCTCCTCCTTTCTCCCTTGATGTTCATATTATAACTTATAAAAATACCCTTGTAATCATTTTCAAAACTTAAAAAAACATACCTCAACTCTTTATAACTTGTTACATTTATGTAACAAATTGTTTCCTTCAAAACATATTTCTTATATTATTTCTCTGCTCGTATTAATTAAAATAATATAATTTAATTAAATACTATAAATTTAAAAATCTTATAAAATACATATTGTTATCAAAAAATAATAGGTAGATGAAAAATCATCTACCCTTATAATTTCTATATAATTTTCTTCCTATAGTTTCAATGATATATAATGCAGGAATTTGAGTGGTAATATCGTTTTCTTCTGTTTTCTCTTGTTGCACATAATATCCAATATTTATATCAGATATCTTTGCTAAAGTTGAATCTTCATTATTAGTTATACTTATGATTTTGCTACCTTTTCTCTTTAAGCCATTTATATGATCTATTACAGTTGGTGTTTCTCCCGAAACAGAAAAGGCAATCGTTACATAATTCTCTGTGTATTTGAAATTAATCGGATAAAATGGATCATCAATATATATTGCATTTCTTCCTATAGCAGAAATATACCTTGCTGAATACTTAGAAAGTATTCCTGAAAAGCCTATTCCAACAAATATTATAGTACTTGCTTCATTTAATTCATCACAAACCATATCTATTTTTTCTCTATAGTCTTTAGTTTGTGCTTTTTTTAAAAAGTCAATTATCATTGAAGTGTTATCTGTTAATTCCTTTCCTCCACCTTCTTCTATATACATTTTGAATTTTAATTTAAATTCAGAAAAGCCCTCACAATCTAGTTTTTTACAAAATCTTAATATAGTTGTAGTAGATACGTGAGCTTCATTTGCTAATTCTCTTATCCTCATGTAAATTACTTTTTCACTATTTTTCATTATATAGTTATAGAGTGATAATTCCAATTCATTCAAACTTTGTATTTTATTATAACTAAACATTACTAATCCCCTTTTCTTAAATTAAAAATAATGTACATAGTTATATCTATACCACTTAAAATTCCTATTAACAATATAAAAGTTCATTTAAGCATTACATTTTACATTTATTATGGCACCAAGTATATTAGCATCGTTATTATATTTGCATCTATCTATTTTCGTTTTAATATACTCTCCTAAATTCTTATTGCACACTTCTTTATATTTAGTATTAATAATATTAATCAGCCACTCTTCATCTGATATTCCTCCGCCTATATATATGGTTTCAGGGTTATAAAATGCTGTTATTGTCACTAATTGTGCAACTATATTATTTATCCATTGCTCTATACTTTCTATAGCTAATTTCTCTTTATTTAGATATTTTAAAATAATATCTCTGCCATATAAAGCTTTATCACTTTCATTTACCTTTTCATTATATATATTTATTAATCCAACTATTGATGCAGTATCTCCCATTTTATTAAACCTTTTATTTAAATTATCAAAATAAGTTAAATGATGAAACTCACCTGCAAAGCTATCATTTCCATATATAACACCATTTTCATCACAAATGCATCCCCCAGTGCCTGTACCTATTATTAGAAAAGCTGAACTTTTTTTACCCATTGCATTTCCAATTTTGAGTTCACAAAGCCCTGCTGATTTTGCATCATTTATAGAAAGTACTCTTTTACCTGTTCTTTTTGATATTTCTTCGTTAATATTTGAATTACGCATTATTTTTACATTTGGAGCAGCATCTGATTTTACATTTCCATATTCATCTATAAGCCCTGGTGCACTAACTCCAATGCTTTCTATCATTTCTAATTCGCTGATATTTTGGCACATATAATCATAAAATTTGTCTTTTGTATCAAATTTAATAGATTCAACTTTCCACTTCTTTAATATTTTATAGTTATCATCAACAATGGCATACTTTATAAACGTTCCACCTATATCAATTCCTAAATATTTACTCATATTACTCCACCCTTCTTACCAACTTGATATAAACAAATTTTTATACTATTAAATAGATATTTATAAAAGGCTGAAATCTATATTAATAAAGACTTCAGCCAATGTAAGTATATTTAAATTTTATATCTAAATATCTTCTCCTCTTGTCTCTATTACGTTTTTGTACCAGTAGAAAGAGGCTTTTTTCTTTCTATTTAAATTATTTTTATGGTCAACATATATAAATCCATATTGTTTTTTAAATCCATTTAACCAACTTAACAAATCTATAGCAGACCATGCATAGTAGCCTTTTAAGTTTATTCCCTCTTTAATTGCACTTTTAACAGCTCTTAAATGTGTTTCTATAAACTTAATTCTAGGTATATCCACTACTTGACCTTCTATAATAGGATCTTCATCTCCTAATCCATTTTCTGTTATATATATCTTCACATCTCCATATCTTTCTTTTAACATTCTTAATCCATCTAAAAATGCTTCAGGAGATATTTCCCATCCCCATTTAGTGTACTGCTTATCATCCATTTTAACTGTTCTATAAAATCCATCGAAAGACGGATTTCCAGGCGCTCCTGTTGAATTTTCCCTACTTCTTTCAACCTGTTCATCTATATTATTTTTCATTACTCTTTGAGGTTGATAATAATTTAGTCCAATAAAATTATTTTTATCTGCTGCTCTTTTTATTATTTCTAATTCTTCACTGGTCCAATCAATAGTAATACCTTTTTTACTAATAAGATCTACAACATACTTAGGATATTCACCTTTTAATATTGGATCATAATACCAATGCATATCTACTTTATTTGCATGCTCTGCAGCTAATAAATTTTCTTCCTTATCATCTATACTAAAGGCTGGTGAGAATACATGTGTAATTCCTATTTCTCCATATTGCTTTAATGTTTTGTACAATTCAACTGATTTTGCATGAGCTAAAAATACATTGTGAGTAGCTTGGAAATACTTATTAATATCCCCTACTATAGCTGGAGGATGTGCCCCTGCCAAATATCCTAATCCACAAAATACTACTATTTCGTTAAATGTAATCCAATGCTTAACCCTATCACCAAAAGCTTTATAACAAATTTCAGAATACTTTACAAAAGATTCAATTGTTTCTTTATTTGTCCACCCACCTTTTTCTTCTAATACTTGTGGCAAATCCCAATGATATAAAGTTGCAAAAGGAACTATCCCATATTTTAAACATTCATCTATTATATTATTATAAAATTCTATCCCTTTTTGATTTACTTCTCCTATTCCATTTGGTATTATTCTAGGCCATGAAATTGAAAATCTATAAGATTCTAATCCCATTTCTGCCATTAGTTTTATATCCTCTTTATATCTATGATAATGATCTATTGCTATATCACCATTAGTACCTTCAAAAGTTTTTCCTGGAATTTTAGAAAACACATCCCAATTGGATAGCCCCTTTCCATCCTCATTCCAAGCCCCTTCTATTTGATATGATGCAGATGCTGCTCCAAATAAAAAATCATTTGAAAACTTCATTTATTTTTCCTCCAATTTATAAAAATAAGCTTATTTTCTATTTTAATATGTTACTTAACATTAAGTGTGTAATAAAGTGTTGTTCCATATTTTGACTTAGTCTTAAACTCTGATTTTAAGTAAGCCTCTAACTCATTAGCTGTTAAGCTTGTTTCTGCTGAATAAACTATTTTTATTCTATTGCTATCATCGTTTACTATAAGCTTAACCTTGTTATCTTCATAATTGTCAAAGAATTCTCTTATAAATTTCATTTGAACTCCATTTATTTCTACTTTATACATAAACAATCCCCCTATATCAATTAATTTTTGTTAGTTTACCTAATATAATTTTATAATATTTTTTTATTTAAAACCTATTTTTATAAATTAATAAAACAAATATCATTTTTTATAATTTGTTTTATTCTTGTAACATATTGTTATATTTATCATATTAAATATTTACTAAATTGCATGAAGATCAAATATGTAAATTGGGAAAATATAAAAATAATAAAAAGGAGACCTGGTCTAGAGTAAGGCGTTATTACATTCAATAGGATTTAGATAGATTTAAACTAGATTTTGTAGATAAGTTTTTAGCTACACCGTTTAATTAAAATGAAAAAAATTCTGAATCTCACTATAAATTTGTATTTTCGTATCATAGTAATCATATTATTATAATTAGTAAAAAATATAGAAACATAATATTTGTTAATGGCTATTATAGAAATGATTTGAATTTAGTTGTTCATATTAGAGTAAATCACTCTTATATATTCTATATAAGAGTGATTTACAAACTTTATAGTTTACTAAAATAGCTATATTAAATATCATCATAAAAGTAAATGTATATAATAATTGTGGCATGTTCATAAATAATCTTATAGGTGACTCTATTAAATAACAATAATTAGCTCCAATTACTATATCAATAATAAAAACTATTCCATGGTAAACATTCGTGAATATTAAAATTTCTTTTAAACTTGTAACTGTGAATTTAAAATCTTCAATTACTAAAATATACGTTACAGACCACAATAAACATATATGACCTACAAAATATGAAATTTGAGTATAGTGTGGAAATTTAAATGGATCTACGCCCGGCATTACTAGTGCGAAAATTGCTCCAAAAGACCCCCAATATACTCCTAATGATTTTAACGCTTTATTATTTATTAATAACCCTATAGCCATTGATATAATAGCCACTCTACAATTATAAAGTGGTAGCCCCTGGCTTAATGTATTATATCCTGATAATATATACCATAAATATAAAATAACTTGTTGTGTTAGCATAATTATTATCATAGTATTTTTAATTTTTTTACAGAGAATACTATTTTCTTTAAACACTCTTCTCTTCTTTATAATAATAAAACAACCACTAAATGTTATTATCAAAATTACTATATGTATAAATCCAAAATTATCGAATACATATCTATCCGGATTACTTCTAAAAAGTTCTTTAAGTAAATTCATATTTCCCCTCCAATCATCTTATCTTATGTTTATAATTATATTTGACGAACAAATAAATGCTTAAAAATAATTTATAGATGCTTATATCTTTATACATCATTAACCATAACCTATAAACTAATAATAATCGATTCTATATTTGGATTACTAAAAGCTCAAATAAAGATTATATATCACACTAAATAGATTAGCAAATGACTGTACTTTTAAATATTGTTACTCTAAAGATAATACTTGTCCATCTACTTCTAATAAAAAAGTATCAAATTAAAAACCAATAAAATCCAAAAATTTTTGTACTATCTAGAAGGCATATAGCTCTATTTTTAACTTACTTAATTTTTATATTCTCACTGCTTAATATATTATTATATATTGTTTTCTAAACATAAGCCATAATTTCTCAACAACATCTTCTAAATATACAATAACTCTATTATCTTAACACCATTCTCCTTTTAGTGTTGCATCTAAGTGAATATTACTTCTTGACACCAACCATAACTAAAACAGGTATGAGTACTCTTTTGTTACTAATCATTTAAAAATCAACTTTATTTTTATTTCTCTAATAATACTTTATAGAAAACATATATCTAAAAATAAAAAGACATAAACTTAAGATTTTCATCTAAAGTTTATATCTTTAAAAGCTTTGTAATTATCTACGTTTTACAATTTAAACTCGTATTTAAAATTAATCTAAAACATAGCTTTTTATTAATTAGATATACTTCTCTTTATCTATTAATATCCAAAAATCTTAAATTCTCTTAAGCTAACCCATCCATTTACTTCAGTAAATTGTATTCTTACATATCTAGCTTGTATAGCATTAAATTCATCAGCTTGTATATTGTCTGCATTCATATTTTGTCGTTTATCACTTATGATAGCCCAATTAACTCCATCTGTAGATGTTTCAATGTAATATTTATATGGGCTTCCATTAGATTCTCTATTTATCTCAGTTGAATCCACACTATAAATATCACCAAGATCTACCTGTAACCAGTGAGTCCAATATCCATCATTAGCAATCCATTCCGTATTTGTAAGACCATCAGTGGCATTATTAGCGTAATGTTTTTTTCGGCCTTCTACACTATCTGCTGTAGCTTGTTTTCCTAATGCTAAATTTATCGGGTTCCTTAAACCATCATTATACACATCTAATCTATCTGCTGTTAATACTATACTCGTTGAATTAGGATCCTTTTCTCCAGTTGCTCTTACTTTTATAGTATGCTCCCCTGATTCTAATAGAGGACTTGTATATAATAAAGTGTTATCTGCCCTAGTTGGAGCATAACAATTTACTTTAACCTCTGGCCCACCATCTATAGATATTGCTGCTATGCCATGGTAAGTATTCTTTTCTCCATATAGAGATACTTGAGTTCCTGTAAATTTGCTTTCAAAATAACTATCTGCTGTCTCAGTCCAATGACAGTCATTGGAAAAAGCTGATATACCTGCTTTGTAATTCCAGTTTCCCACATAGTTGAATTTTTCTTGCTGATTTCCAACAATAGTATCATTTATACTTTTCATACCATTATAATTAACATCTGGAATTACATACGTTGTAACTGACTCAGGGTTTGCTGTAACACTCAAAGCTTTATTTTGAATATTTACATCATTAACCTTACTTAAAGCTTCACTAAAAGATGTTCTGTATACATTAGCACTTGTTCCTAAAGTATTAAATGCTGATAAATCAAAATTATATTCTTGTGCTGAAGTTGTATCATTTGTCACAACTAACACTAATGTATTATTATTTTCATCATAAGCTGCAACAGTCTTATTATTACCTGAATTTATAATCTTAGCACCTGGTCTTATAAATTTGCTGTAATTACCCATTACGTAATATTGATTAGTATACCAATATTCTTCTTTTCCACCTTCAAAGGTTGCGTGAATTAGTCCCCATGAATGTTTTCCTGATACAGCTCCTTCTTCACCTTCTACAGCCTGCCAATAAACCCATGAAGGAACTCCCATATCATTTATATCACTGGTTATTGTATTTGCAAGCCTCAATGGCCACTTCATAGAAGAATGATCATGAGAACTTATAGGTTCTCTCCAATCTCCTCCACATCCATACTCTGACATCCATAAATTTTTATTTTCTCTTGCTGCGAGTTCTTTAAGTTCATAACGTTTACTACCAGCATAAGAATGAGTATTTATTTGAGAAATATATGACTTTGCTGTATTATCATAATAATTATATGAATCTATAGTTTCATCAATAGTATTCTCTTCTGGTCCAGAAAGTATTGTATCAAGATTTTTTTCTTCTATCTTTTTTCCGACTTCTTTCATAATAGTATTTTGATTACTTCTATCCCAATGACATCCCTCTTGTGCACCATTATAACACCAAGCAGGAGAATTAGGCTCATTTATAGGTGATAAGGTAGTAAAATTAATTCCATCATAGTCCCTAAAATACTTTACAACTTCTGTTAAATAATCAGCAAAATCTGTGTACTTAGAATCTTGAAGATTATTAACTCCAAATATAGGTGCTAATCCTTTACCTGAAGTACAACCGCTCTTTGTCATCCAATATGGTGGTGAATTAGAAAATGCTTCAAGTATGTTAGCCCCTCTCTTATTTGCTTCTAATAAAATATTTTTTTGTCTATCATCTGCATTCCAATCCCATACCCCATTTTCTGGTTGAAAACCAGGTACTTCTCCTCCTGCCCTCATATGCTGGTGATTAGGATTCTCCCCTCCTCCTATGTTATACCTTGCAATATTAAAACCTAGTCCTTTATTAGCATCATATAGTGTATCCATAATTGCATCTTTATTCGGTTGTGACCAGCCTCCAACAATGTCTGCCCACCATGCTAAAGCTGTTCCCCAACCTTCCATAGTTTGATATTGAGCTGCTGGATTTACATATATATTTGTACTAGCTTTAGCATGCATAGTGGGTACTGCTGACAAACACATTGTAAAAATTACAGAAGTTGAAATTAATTGATTTAATATTTTCCTCCTATTCACATTCTCACCTCTACTAATATTTTTATATTAATATTGAGTCGGCAACTAAATTGTTATAACAAGCTTGTTACAATAATTTTATCACTTAAAACACTTTCCTTATGTCATATTATGTATTGAAAAAAAAGAAAAAAACGACATATTTTCTTGGCATACTTATAAAAAAATTTTTTATAAAATAAATTACAATCACCATTTTAGGCCATTCTTAAGAAGTAAATTTTACGTTTTATGTTCACTTTAACTAAACCTTTGAACATAAAAATAAGATTTCGTATCTCTTAATACGAAATCTTATAATTTAGTAGTTAAAATTTTCCTCATATTTATTTACACCTTGGTAAATGCTATCTAAATTTGTATTATTCTTCAAATAATATTTTAAGTCTCTTATTAAATCTTCATTAATTATTTGTATTATTTCTGTGATTATTTGTTCTTTAAATTTTATCTCATATTCCTCTCCCTAAAAACACTAAAGTATAAACATTATTACAATAAAGGCATAAAGGAGATTAATAATACCAGATACTAGACCAAAAATTGCAAAACCTTTTCCCTTTTGAGAAGTATTTGAAACTTGTGATAAAGCAATTGCAGAAAAAACTATTGCTAATATTCCAACGATTCCCCAAAAATTTAAAAACCATGAAACAATACCTAAAACAAGTCCAACTATTGCCATACCATTAGTAGAATTATTTTTGATTTCTAAGCCATTATTATTTTGCTCACCCAAATTGAATCCCCCTTTTAATTATTTAATCACTAAGCTAATTTATATTTATTAATGATATATATATTATAAAACTAAATAATATGTGCATTTATAATATTAATATTCATCAAAAGGCTCACTAATTTCTAGAAAATAAAAAAAGAACCATGATTTCTCAAGGTTCTAACTTTGCTTTCTTTGTAGCTTTATTACAACTTCACCGTGTGGCGTGTTTGGGAACATATCCTTAACGCAACTTTCAACTATTGTGTATCCTGATGATATTAAGTCCTTTAAGTTTTCTACTAAAGTTTTAGGATTGCATGATACATAAATTATTTCCTTAGCATTGAACTTTATTACATATTCTAATGCTTTAGGATGTACTCCACTTCTTGGTGGATCTAATATTATAATATCTGGTTTATCTTTAACTGTTTTTATTATCTCTGCAACATCTCCGGCTAAAAACTCACAATTATTTAATCCATTTAACTTAGCATTTTCCTTTGCTGCTTCTACAGCTTCCTCTATAAGCTCTATTCCTACTACCTTTTTAGCATTTGAAGCTGCTATTTGACCTATTGTACCTGTTCCACAGTAAAGATCAAATACTACCTTATCATTTGATTCTCCCATAAAATCTCTAACTATACTATAAAGACTTTCTGCTCCTTTAGTATTTGTCTGGAAAAATGAAAATGGAGATATTTTAAAGTTAAGACCTAGTAAATTTTCTATTATATAGTCTTTACCAAATAATAAATTTACTTTTTCTGGGATTACCGCATCTGAAAAAGAATTATTTTCAGTATGTAGTATAGATACTAATTCACCTTTATAATTTTGTTCCTTTAGTAAATCTACATATTCTTTCAAGTTAAAATCTATTTGAGTTGTAGTAACTAAATTAACCATTAATTCACCAGTATTTATAGCTTTTCTTATTACTAGGTGTCTTAAATATCCTTCTCTTTTCATAACTCTATAGTATGGTAATTCTTTATCCTTAAAGTAATTAACAGTTTCTCTTATTATAGTTCTAAAATCTTCGTCAACTATCATACATTTATCAACTGTTATAATACCAAAAGATTTTCCCTTCATATGCATACCTAGAGTTAATTCTCCACCTTTTTCAAAGTCTCCAAAGGTAAATTCCATTTTATTTCTATATTCCCATTGCTCTTTACTTCCTACAACACCTAAGTAATTTCCCATAGGGATATTGGCATCTTTAAATAATTCTTTTACTTCTTCACTTAAAAAATCTAATTGCTTATCATAAGTTAAGTTTTGTGATGTACAACCACCACATACTCCAAAGTGTTCGCAAGGCTTATCTATTTCATAATCTGATTTTTCATCAACTGATAAAAGCTTTAACTCTGCATAGCCTTCTCTTTTCTTCTTAACTCTTCCGCTTACTAATTGCCCAGGAAAAGCACCTTTTACATATATCTTTCTTCCTTCTAGAGTGCCTACTCCAACTGATGGAAATTCTGTTTTATCTATTTTAACTTGTACTGTACTTCCTTTTCTCATTCTATCTCCTAATTAATGTTTATTTTAACACTAGTTTTCTTCCTATAGTTTTTTTAAGTCCTGTTGACTCACAAATTGGAGCATAAATTATATTAACTATGATATACACTATTAGGAACATTGGTTGTCTTTCAGCAATATAAAATCCTAATAATTTTAGTGTAAAATCAAACACAATTAATAAAACTAATGCTACTGATAAAGATATTATTTGATCTATTATTGTAGCTAAGATTCTTTCTACAAATTTTATATCTTTGATATCTTCCTTAGATTCATCTTTTTGAATTTCTTCTTCATCTACAGCTTCAATTATTTTACCTTCGTTAATAGAATTATCTTCAAAATATTCATTTGAATCTATTTCTCTGTTTACATCACCTTTTTTAGATATATCTTCGTTGTTCATTTCTAACCCTTCGTTATCTACCAATTCTATATCCTCCTAAATTATAAATTTAAATATGTATTACTTTTTAAAGTCATATTTTTTAGAATCTAACTTATATAATAAAAAGTCATTTTTTATAGTTATAGTTTCTACTAAACCATTCAAGTTAGTTTCTATTGTTCCCTCTGATTTTTTATTTAAAACTATATCTATTATCTGCTTATTTAAATCAGAGTAATCTCTTTCCTTGTCATTTGTCATCGCTTCTGAAAATGAAGCTATTGAAGTTTCTGCAAAATCAAATTTTTCCTCTGTCTTTATTTGGTTTATATCTAGCTTAAATCCTATTTTAAAATTTAAGCTTCCTTTAGACATATCCGAACCATAAATTTTAAATCCATAATACATACTTTCCATTCTATTTGGCTCTGGATTTAAATTATCTACGTATATATTATTATTATTCACTGTTTCTCCGTTTTCTTCTTTTACCTTTTCCTCTTTAGAGTATTCTAATCCATAAAAGTTAGCTACCTCTTCAACTCTTGTAAATATTTCACTATTTAAAGCTGTTACTTCATCCTTTGTATAATTTTTTGCCCACTCACCTTCTCCTATAAATTGCTTTTCCTCAACTTTAGCTGGTGCTGGTTCTTCCTTTACCTTCTTATCACTTAAACTACTACAAGCCATTAGTGATGTAGTAATTAATCCACAAATTAATATTGTTACTATTTTTTTTATCATAGTAATTCCCCCTAGGATTTTTTCTAATCTTTTGTTTCTATGTTTTCCTAAATTCATTTTATTATAACATTAAAGAACTTATTTTAAAAGTCTCTGTCACATAACTGCCATATAAGTGCCAACGGGCAAAGGATATTTATCCCTTGCCCATTATTTAAACAACTTATTTTACAACTTGTGATACTATTATTGCTATGCCAATTAATGCCCCAGCTAAAAAAATAGCAACTGCTGTATTACCTTTTTCTAACTCTTTATTAAAATCAGCAGGTATTATTGCATCAAAAATCTTATATCCAATTACTAATACTAATATCCCTACTGCTCCAAATAATAAACTTAGGCCTAAATTCATAACAGTATTTAAAAATATGTCCAAAACCCTTCCCCCTTTTAATTTAGAAGTTATATATTTAAATTCTATCATAAATATGGTTACTATAATATAAAACTTTCCTTAATTTTATTAAATTAATTTGTTATTTTATCTTTTAATTTTTCGAATGTCTTCTCTCCTATGCCCTCTATATTTTTAATTTCTTCTATAGATTTAAACCCTCCATTTTTTTCTCTATATTCAATTATATTTTTTGCCTTTACTTCTCCTACTCCATTTATTTTTTTAAGCTCATCTAAGTTTGCTGTATTTATATTTATTACTCCATTCTCTGATGTACTGCCTGATATATTCGATGTTGTAGCCATGCTTGTATTTTCATTGCTCTCTTTGTTTGGTATTACTACTAATTGGTTTGCTTTTAGCTTATCCGCCCTATTAATTTTATCTATACTTGCATCTTTAGTTAACCCTCCTGCTTTATTAATTAGATCTCTAATTATACTTCCTTCACTTAATTCATATACATCAGGATTAACAACCTCTCCTTTTATTTCTACTACTATCATCTTATTATTTATTGAGATTTTACTTTCTTCTTTATCTTTTACTGATTTTATCTCTTCCTTATTAATATTAGTGACTTTATTTTCATTGTTAATATCCTCTTCATCTACAAATATATTTTTCATATAATCATCTTTAAACACTTTAGATTTATTTTTTCCATATAAAATAAATGATGTTGCTAAAAATAATACTGCTAATATAATTAACGTAACATTACGTTTGTTTACAAATTTTTTCATTATCTTCTCCATAAAATACCTCACTTTTATAATTTTTCATTTTAATTATTAACTTTTTATTAAAATTATACCTAATTTTACTTTAAATATTCATAAGTTATAGAATGACAATCTTTTTTTTGATAAAATATTTTTGTCTATATGCAATAAGTTTATTTGGGGAGATTTTATATGAAAAAATTTATGAGGAAAATATTTCTATCCACTATAGTTGTAACTAGTATTTTTACTACTACAGCAAAAGCTACAGAATTACCTACTGTATATTCTGAAGGTGCAGTTTTAATGGATGAGAAAACAGGTACAGTTATTTATTCAAAAAATGAGCATACTCAATATGAGCCTGCCTCAACAACAAAAGTCATGACTGCATTAATAGTTTTGGAAAATACTAAATTAACAGATAAAGTTACTATTGGTGAAAAACCAACTTTAGTAGATGGAAGTAAAATTGGTATAGCTAAAGGGGAAGTATATACTGTAGAAGAACTTCTGCTTGGTCTTTTGTTAGAATCTGGAAACGATTGTGCTGAAGCACTTGCTGAACATGTTGCAGGATCTAATGAAGCATTTGCAAAACTTATGAATGATAAAGCTAAAGAGTTAGGAGCACTGGATACTAATTTTAAAAATCCTAGTGGACTACATGAGGAAGGTCACTTAACTACAGCATATGATTTAGCCCTTATAATGAGAGCAGCTTCACAAAATGAAGATTATGTAAGAATTTCTAGAACAGATTCCCATAAGTATGTTAACCATCCATTTTCTGATGGTAGTGAAAAATGGGCAACTAATAGAAACCAGCTTTTTAATGAGTATAGCCCATATTTTTACCAATATGCCTATACTGGTAAAAATGGATATACTCCAGAATCTAATCATACATACACCGCTTCAGCTTTAAAAGATGGACAATTATTAGTTACTGCATTACTAAATGCAACTGATAAAGATAACTTCTATACTAATATAGGACCATTATTTAATTATGGATTTGATAACTTTGAAACTATAAAGCTTATAAGCAAAAATGATGTACTCTCTAAATATAAAATTAATGATGACCTCACTATTCCATTAGTTGCTAAGGATGATTTATATTATACTAAGCCAAAACTTGAAAAAGCGCCTACGTATTCTATAGATTATGTAAATAAAGATATAAGTAAAAAAGATATTTCTAATGGAGATACTCTTTTTAAAGCTAAGGTAAATGTTAATGGAAAAAATATTTCATCAATTGATCTAGTAAGTGGATGTGATAGAAAATATGACCTTAAGGCAAAAATTAAAGAAAGCTTTTCTTCATTGTTTAATCAATCAAATATTTCAGTAATATTAGTATCAATAGTTATTTTAATAATTCTTATTCGTTACATTTATTTTTCTATAAAAAGAAGAAATCTAAGAAAAAAAAGACCAAACTTCAGATAAATTATATAAAAAAAGGACTATAGAAGTTTTACTGTATGCAACAGCAAACTATATAAGTCCTTTTTTTATATACAATTATAAAATCTACTTTAAATATTCAATTATTTTTTTTATATCTTCTGGTAGCTTTGCTCTAAGACTTAACTCTTTTTTAGTTCTTGGAGACTTAAAATCTAATCCATATGCATGAAGAGCCTGCCTATTTATTATTTCTCCATCCGCTTCATTACCATATAAAGTATCTCCCCAAATAGGATGCCCTAATGAACTTAAATGAACTCTTATTTGATGAGTTCTACCTGTTTCTAATAAACATTCTACCAAATCTGAATCCTTAAATCTTTCAATAACCTTATAATGAGTTATGCTTCTTTGTCCTCTCTCATCAATAGTCCTTCTTATAGTTCCTTCTTCTTCTGGTCTATAAATAGGTAAGTCTATAGTTCCTTCTTGATCTTCCATATGTCCATGTACTACTGCAAGGTATCTTTTTTCAACTTTGTTTAAAGTCATTTCTTTGGATAGCTCCATATGAGCATATTGATTTTTAGCTATTATAATAAGTCCTGAAGTATCCATATCTAACCTACTAACTAATCTAACAATACATTTTTGATTACTTTCTTTAAAATAATACATTAATGCATTTGCTAAAGTTCCTGATTGATACCTTTTAGTTGGATGAACTACCATATTAGGGCTTTTATTTACAACTATAATGTCTTCATCTTCATATACAATGTCTATATCTATTTTTTCAGGATCTATATTCTGTGTTTCTTCTTTCGCTAAATCTATTAATACTTTTTCATTTGCCTTCAGCACATAATTCATTTTTACCGCTTTATTATTTACAAATATTCTTTTATCTATTGAAGCCCCTCTTATTAATCTAGAAGATAGTCCTAATTCTTCTTTTAAAAACTCTCTAATTTTTCTACCTTCGTATTCTTTTTCAACAATCTTATTTATAGTACTCATTTTTCCTCCTAGTAAAAAGGTAGAAAACCTTAAGTTTTCTACCTTTTAGTTTCCAAATAAGTTATAATCTTTACCTAATAATATTACAACATCATATTGCTTATGTTCTGCTTTACTTATTTTTTCAAACTTTTCTATATCTATATCACTTTTAAGTAAGTCTTTTAAGTCTTTATTATTGGTTTGTATTATACTTTTGTCTATACTTTCTTCAGTATTTCCTACTTCTATGTTAGTATATCCTAGTGAAAGTAGATGCTCTTTTGCAGTTGATGCTAATCCATCTATTTTAGTTCCATTTAAAACTAAAACCTTTAGCTTATTTTTTTCTATTGAAGTTATATTAGGAACTGATGAAGAACTTTCTGCATTCAATGCATCTATTAACTCTCTGTTTGAATTTTTATCAGCAATTAAGAAGGATTCTCCATAAATATATTCTGTTTCTCCTTGAAGAGTTTTCATAATTATATCTTCTGGTTTTAATCTTATAATCTTCATTCCAAGAGATACTAAATTCTTAGCTGGAATATTAGTCTCAACATTTTCGCTTATGGCTTTTAATATTTTAGGTGCTTTAAACACTATACTTGGACTTAAAGCCTTATCTACAAGTTTACCCATAAACTGTTGCTGATTCTTAATTCTATCTAAGTCCGCATTTGCCAATCCACTTCCATCATTGTTTTCTCTCCATCTAAAGAACTCTTCTGCCTTCTTTCCATCTAAATGAACATTTTCTCCAGCTTTAAAGTTTATGTGAAGATTTTGTACATCATCATCATAAAACATGTCTTGTTCTATATACATGTCTACTCCACCTAGAGCATCAATTATGCTTCTAAACGCATTATAATCTACTTCAACTATATAGTTTAAATTTACACCTAGTAACTTTTCAACATGAGTTTTTACTTCTTCTTCTCCACCTAGAACATATGCAACATTCATCTTCCAGTACCTTCTAAATTCCCCAGTATCTAAATATGCATCTACCTCAATAAGAGTATCCCTTGGTATTGAAACTAAATGAACTTTTTTAGTATTAGGATTATAATTTAAAACCATTATAGTATCAGTTCTTCTACCTTCTTTGTTTCCTTGATTACCTGCATCACCTATATCCATACCTAAAATCAAAATATTTACAGGGTCTTTAGATGATGCTGGCGCTATGCCTGTTCCTAAATTATTAGTTTTTAATCCTGATAAAAATGTATAAATATATAAGGCAGTTCCTAATATAAAAGCTAATAGAATTGTTATTATTGCTGTAGTAATTCTTTTTCTTTTTAGCTTCTTTTTTCTAGCTTGTATTTTTTTTCTTTTTATTTGCTCTTCTTTAGAAGGTCTTCTTCTTTCCCTATTTCCCAGATCCTCTCTCCTATTACCCATCCTTTAATTCCTCTCTGATTTTTTTAATAGTTTAAATAGTATTTGGTATTACTTATTTATCAATAAATAATTTCTAGCTTTTACACTATTTATATCAATAGGAAACCCTTTATCTAATAAATATTTAATAGTATGAGTTAACCCTTGAAGAACTCCATTATCTAAATCATTAAAGCTTTCTTGTCTAATTAAATCTACCCCAGGAAAACTTCTACTTGGCTCTATCATATCTGCTATATAAATTATCTTATCCAATTTACTCATATCTTCTTTTCCTGTAGTATGCCACCTCATTGCACTTAGTATTTCTTCATCTTCTATTTTAAAAATTTCTTTTCCTAATATTGGTGAAACAACACTATGCCATAACTCAGGAGTTTTTTCCTCATCATAAGATAACTTTATGTTATTTCTATCTATAATATTCTTTAATTCATATATAGTCATATTCTTAGCTATATCGTGTGTCAAAGCTGATACTTCAGCTTTTTTTTTATCTACCATATTAATTTCTGCTAATTTAACAGCTGTCTCAACTACTCCTAAAACATGATTGTATCTACTTTCTCTTAAGTTCTTCTTAAGATAGCTTTTCATTTCATCTATACTAATCATATATATTCTCCTTAAATATCTCTTTCAAACTCATCTATTTTATATAATCACAATAATTATATATATTATTTTCTATAACAAAATCTAAAACATCTTTAGGAATAAAGAAATCAATTCTTTTCCCTTTCTTTATTCTATCTCTTATCATAGATGATGAAATCTCTAAGTCCATTATATCTAAAAAGTTAATAGTTGTGCTATATATTTTTTCTATTTTGTCCTTTTGAATTTTTAATAACTCTTTGTTATATCCAGCTCTATTAAATACTACAAGTTTAGAAAACTCTAATATTCTATCTGGATTTTTCCACTTTTCTATATCTATAAGGCAATCTGCACCAGTTATAAAATATAGCTCATTATCTTTTGATTTAAGATACTCCAAAGTTTCATAAGTATAACTATAACCTTCTTTTTTTATTTCATAATCACTTATTTCAAAATCCTCATAATTTTGTATAGCCTTTTCTACCATTCTATACCTTAAGGAAGCCTCTAAAATACCTTCTTTTCTTTTATGAGGTGGACTTCCTACTGGCATAAAAATCACTTTATCTAAATTTAATTGACACTTAGCTTCATATGCTATATAAATATGTGCTAAATGAATAGGGTTAAAAGTTCCTCCTATTATGCCAATTTTTTTCATATAATAAAACTCTTTATTTATTAGGTACTTCTATCTTTGGTTTTTTTGAGGATTTTTTATATAAAACTATTTTGCTTCCTATAGCTTGAATTCCTTCACAGCCAATTTTCTCACATATATAGTTTGATGCTTCTCTTGCTGCTAATCCACTATTTTCAAGCACCTTTATTTTAATAAGTTCTCTTGCTTCTAATGCTTCAGTTAATTGTTTTAAAAAAGCTTCCTCTATACCGTTTTTTCCCAACTGAAATATTGGATCTAAATTATTAGCAAGCCCTCTTAAATAAGCTCTTTGCTTTCCTGTTATCATTATTTTTCCTCCTATAAAATGTATTCAAACTCAAAATCGTTAAGTCTTACCATATCTCCATCTTCTATTCCCATTTCTCTTAGCTTATCAAATACGCCTTTGTTTCTTAATACTTTATGGAAATATCTTAATGAATCTGCATCATGAATATTTACTGAATCTAATAATCTATCTACAAATGATCCGTATACTACATATACTTTATTATTTTCTTCTCCATCTTCTATAGATACATCATATGTAAATCTTCTTTCTTCTTGTACAAATCTTTCTTCATCTGTTATTTCTAATTCCTTTATTGGAATTTCTAAAAGCATTCTTCCAGCTTCTTTAATCACTGCTTCAACATTTGATTTAGTAGCTGCAGACATTTTATAAACTTTATCAAAGCCTAACTCATTCACTTTCTTTTTGAAATCTTCAAAAACTTCTTCATCATAAAGCATATCAGCCTTATTTGCTACAACTATTTGTGGTCTATCCCAAAGCTTAACTGAATATTTCTTAAGCTCTTCATTTATCTTTACGAAATCTTCAAAGGCATCCCTACCTTCTATTCCTGATATATCTACTACATGTACTAGTAATCTAGTTCTTTCAATGTGTCTTAAGAAATCTAAACCTAACCCTACACCTTCAGATGCACCTTCAATTATTCCAGGTATATCTGCCATTACAAAAGCATTCATACCTTCTGCTTTTACAACACCTAAATTTGGTTTTAATGTTGTAAAGTGATAGTTTGCTATCTTTGGTTTTGCTGCTGTTACTGTTGAAAGGAAAGTTGATTTTCCTACATTAGGGAATCCTACTAATCCAACATCTGCAAGTAACTTAAGTTCTAAAGTAATCCATCTTTCTTCACCTGGCATACCTGGCTCTGCAAAGTGTGGAGCCTGCCTTGTTGGTGTACAGAATTTACAGTTTCCCTTTCCACCCTTTCCTCCTCTTGCAATTACAAAAGTATCATCTTTATGTGAAAGGTCTGCTATAATCTTATTAGTTTCAAAATCTCTAATTATTGTTCCCATAGGAACTTTAACTTTAAGATCATCTGCATCTCTACCATAACATTTTGATCCTTCACCTTTTCCACCGACTTCGGCTGTAAACTTCTTCTTATATTTAAAGTCTAAAAGTGTAGTCAAACCTGGATCTACCTCAAATATTACGCTTCCACCTTTTCCTCCATCGCCTCCGTCTGGTTCCTCCTAGTGGAACATATTTTTCTCTTCTAAATGATACACATCCGTTTCCTCCATTACCGGATTTAACGAATATTTTAGCCTTATCTATAAACATAAAATCACCTATCTTTCTAAAATTATTTATAATAATATAAATACATACTTATTTTATATTATTTCATTATTTTCAATGTTTATTATATCATAATGAAATAAATTTCTAATCCATTAAATAAATGGACAATTGACAGTGTACAATGGGCAAGGATTATTCATTGTCAATTGCCCATTTTCATTCTTACAAAATAAAGCACCCTAAATCAGGGTGCTTTTTTAGAAAAAATAATATTATTCTGCTATTTCTTCAACATTCACTGGGTAAATGCTAACTTTCTTTTTGTCTCTACCCATTCTTTCAAATCTAACGATTCCGTCTTCTTTAGCAAATAGAGTGTCATCTCCACCCTTACCAACATTAGTTCCTGGATGAATCTTTGTTCCTCTTTGTCTAACTAAAATGTTACCAGCTAAAACGAACTCCCCGTCAGCAGCTTTAACTCCTAATCTCTTTGATTCTGAATCTCTACCGTTCTTTGAGCTACCTACCCCTTTTTTGTGGGCAAATAATTGAAGGTTCATTATTAACATACTATTGCACCTCCTCTTTCAACAATCTTATATATTCACTGTATTTGTCATTTCCAAAACTTAATTTAAGAGATTGTATCAAGCTTTCTATACTTTTTTCAAATGTTAAAAGTAAAACTTGGCACTTCTCTATATCCTCGTTACTAAGATCTGATAAATTAATATGTAAAAATCCATCATTTATATCATACTTAACTTTAAGCTTTAATACTTCTTCAATTCCTATTAAGGAACTTTGAGACAGTACTGAAACAGAATTGCAAATTAAATCATATGCATCTCCTGATTTCTCTCTTTCAACTCTTGATAAAGCATGACCTTTTATCTTAAAACCAAGGCGTAAATCATCTTTTTTTAAAATTCTTATCTTAATCATAATAATTAAGCTTCGATTTTCTCAATTACTAATTTAGTGTATGGTTGTCTGTGTCCAGTCTTCTTTCTGTAGTCCTTCTTTGCCTTATACTTGAATACTGTGATCTTCTTAGCTTTGCCTTGAGCAACAACTTTAGCAACAACCTTAGCACCTTCTACAACTGGTGTACCAACTTTTAAAGCTTCACCGTTTGAAACAGCTAATACTTCTGTTAATTCAACTGTTGAGTCAACTTCAGCGTCAAGTTTTTCAACGAATATTACGTCTCCTTCTTGAACTCTGTATTGTTTTCCTCCTGTAGATAATACTGCGTACATTAAAAACACCTCCTCTTATTACGGTCTCGCCAACCGAGGTACAAAGCTCTAAACTTTGTTTAAATAAAAACCTCTTATGTGCGGTTTAACATTTGATATTGTATCATACTATTACATAGATTGTAAAGAAGTTTATTCATATTTTTCATAGCCATTTACTTTGAAATCTTTTATATTTTCTTTTTGACTATTAAATATTAAAGGCTCTATTTTATAACCTTCGATTCCATCTATAAAATTCATATAAATTTCCTTATTTAATGAATTAGTATTAGTTAAAAACGAAAAGATATCTCCTCTTACAATTTCTTCATAATTTCTATCTAACTCTATATAAAATGAGTTAATTGAGTTTTCTTCTTCACATTTAATAATTTCATTTCTTATTAACTTTTCTATATAAGATAACTTTAGAACATACCCTTCTTTATTGCACCTTTTGCAGCCTTCTTCTAAATATTCATATATTGACTTTCCTCTTCTTTTTCTTGCTATTTGAACAATATCTAATTCTGTAAATGGAAAAATTTTTATATTTCCTTTATCTTTCTTTAAAGATTCTTTTAAAGCATCCATAACTAATGCTTTTTGAGAGAAATCTCTCATATCTATAAAGTCTATAACTATTATTCCAGCAAGATTTCTAAGCCTAATTTGTCTTCCTATTTCTCTTGCTGCTTCTATATTTGTTTCTAATATAGTCTTATCAAAACTTCTGCCTTTAATATTCTTAGATGAGTTTACATCTATTACATACATAGCTTCTGTTTTGTCAATTACTATATTTCCTCCACAATTTAAAGCTATCTTTTTGTGTCTTAACTTTAAAATTTCTTTTTCTATTCCATAATAATCAAATAAGCTTCTATTATTATTAAATTTTTCTATAATTATTTTATCATTAGATTCTAATAAAGTTTTAACTTCATTTAAGTCTTCTTCATGGTTTATTATTATTTTACTTTCAGTATTTATATTTTCTCTTATTACTTTATTTAAAATAATATTTTCTCCGTAAACTTTTCCTAGCTTCAAGCTGTATTTTAACTTCTTTGTAATTAATTTAATTTCTTCTAAAAGGTTCAATTTTTCTTCTAATAAATCCTCATAACTTGCATGTACTGCTTCTGTTCTTATGGTTATCCCATATCCATCTATATCATTAATAACCTTCTTGATTCTTTCTTTTTCTTCTATGCTATTTATTCTTTTAGAAAAATTTATTCCAGATTCACCTAATGTAAGCACCATAAATCTTCCTGGAATACTTATATTCTTACTTACTTTGGCACCTTTATTATTTATAGGCTCTTTTATTACTTCAACAAGTAACTCATCACCCTTTTTTATTCCCTCACTTTTTATTTCATTGCTAAAATACATATAAGCTTCTTTGTCTAAGCCAATATCTATAAAAATAGAGTTAATAGCTGGAACTATATTCTTAACTCTCCCTTTATATATTTCACCAAACTTAGGACCTGACGAGTGCTCTTCTACAAAGCACTCACTTAAAACCCCATTATCTTTTATAGCAATTCTTAAAAGCGGTTCATCTCTTTCAATGAAAATTTCTCTCATAAGATACACTTCCCTAAATACATTTATATATTGGCATATACTTATTATTATTTAGAACATACATTTCTTCTCTTTTTATATCTACAAAAGCATCTTCTATTATTTCAGAAATATTACTTTTTATATATTCTGCTACTAAATCTGGTGATAGATGCTCTCTACTTCCTGATGATATTAATACATTTAAAATTAATTCATCATCATTTATCCAATATTTCATTTCTTTTATCATAGTCTTTAAGTTTACTTCTTTTTCACCTTTTTTGCTTTTCTTTATAGTGTTCCACTCAGGCTCACTAATGAGTTTAGCCATATTGCTTTCAACTTTATTAGAATCAGAGCAAAGCATTTTTATTGTAAATCTAGCCGCATCTACTAAAGCCATTGTTTGAGGTAATTTCTTTTCTCCCTCTTTATTTATTACTTTACTTGCAGTTAAAAACTTAATTCCAGCTGCTGTTTTAGCATTTAATCTATCTACTATTTCTTTTTCCTCTAATTCTTCTACTAAAACTATATCCATATACTCAGCATCAGAATAAACTCCAACAGATAAAGGTTGTGCTATTGATAATGCCATATGAGGGTTAAACCCCTTTGAATATTCCATTGGAAGATCAGCTCTTCTTATTACTCTTTGTATTGTTCTCATTAAATCTAGATGAGATATAAACTTAACACTAGACTCTTTAGTAAACTTAATTACATAACGCACCTTCAAAACACTTCCCTTCTTTAAAGTTTACATTTACTCCACAACCTGTACATCCTTTTCTACAGTTTTGTGTAAGCTCTGCTCTTTTTGCTTTTTCATTTTCTACTTCTAGATATTTTCTATCTACTCCAATATCTATAAAGTCCCACGGAAGTATCTCATCATAGTTTCTATCTCTATATACATAGAAATCTTCAGCTATATTACATTCTTGCATTGCTTCCATCCATATATCATAATTAAAGTGCTCTGACCACCCATCAAACTTAGCTCCTTTTTCAAAAGCCTTAATTAATAGATCACAAGTTCTTCTATCTCCTCTTGCAAAAACAGCTTCCATAAATGAAGTCTTTTGCTCATGATAGTTATAATGTATCGCTCTTGATTTTATAGCACCTTTTACTGCATCTATTTTATTCCAAACTTCGTCTGGGCTAGCCATAGGAGCCCATTGGAAAGGAGTAAATGGCTTTGGTACTAGTATTGATGTACTTACATTAATCTTTAATCCTTTTTGTCTTTTTTCTTTTGGAATACCATAATAAACATTTGCCATCTTTTCTGCAAGTTCACCTATTCCGGCAGCGTCTTCTATTTCTTCGTAAGGAAGCCCTAGTATAAAGTATAGCTTTATAGTACTCCAACCTGATTCAAAAGCATTTTTAGTTGCTTCTAATATTCTCTCTTCTGTTAATCCTTTATTTATTATATCCCTCATTCTTTGAGATCCAGCTTCTGGCGCAAAGGTTAACCCTGTTTTTCTAACCTTCTGTATTTCTTTAATTAAATCTACAGAAAAGGCGTCTACTCTAATAGATGGAAGGGCTACACCTACATTTTTACTACCATGTTCTAGAATTAAATTACTTACAAGATTTTGTATATCTGAATGATCACAAATACTTAAGGATGCTAATGATACTTCTTGGTATCCAGTTGCATCTATCATTTTTCTTGCTTGATCTAATAATGTATTAGTAGTTTTTTCTCTAACTGGTCTGTAAATCATACCAGCTTGACAGAATCTACATCCATTTGTACATCCTCTTGAAGTTTCTAAAACAACTCTATCATGTACTATTTCTGAATATGGAACTATCATATCTAATGGAAAATCTACTTTATCAAAATTATTTACTATTCTCTTTTTAACTCTAGCTGGAACATCATCATATTTAGGTTTAAATTCTTTTATAGTTCCATCTTCCTTGTATGTAACTTCATATAAAGAAGGAACATAAACCCCTTTAATTTTTGATATTTCTCTTAAAAATTCTTTCTTTTTTCCTTTTCCCTTATACTTCTTATACACATCAAGAACTTCATCCATAACTTCTTCGCCTTCACCGATTTCAAAGAAGTCTACTATATCATATAAAGGCTCTGGATTGTATGCACAAGGCCCTCCAGCCATAATTATCGGTTCATCTTCTCCTCTTTCAGAAGCTCTTATTGTAATACCGGCCATATCTAGCATATTTAATATATTTGTATAACTCATTTCATATTGAAGCGTAAATCCTAGTATATCAAACTCTGAAATAGGATCTTTTGTTTCTAAAGTCATTAAAGGTATTTCATTTTTTCTAAGCTCAGCTTCCATATCTGGCCATGGTGAAAATACTCTTTCGCAATATGTATCCATTCTTCCGTTTATAGTATGATAAAGTATTCTTGTACCTAAATGAGACATTCCTACTTCATATACATCAGGAAAACAAAATGCAAATCTTATATCAACATCTTTTGGGTTCTTAACTACTTGGTTTAATTCACCGCCAACGTATCTTGATGGCTTTTCAACCTTATGTAAAATATGGTCTGTAATTTTCTTCATAATCTTTCCTCCTAAAAGTGAGAATTATCCATTAAAAAAGAAGTATATCTCTATACTTCCTTTATATCTTTTCTATTCTAGCATATATGCATCTAAAAAGTAAATCTATTACTCATTATATAAAGTTAATAAATCAATTCTATTAAATATATCAACTATCTCTTCTCTATATACTCTTCTAAAGTCATATTTCCATAAACCTTTAAAGCATCAATTAACTCATCTTCATTTAATATATAGATAAGTTTCATATCATCATCTAAAATATAAAATGTATTAAATTTGTTTCTATCAACTAAAGCTAATACATTAACAAGCCCCTGCTTGTAATATACTGATATGGATTTATTTTCTATATACTTGTTTTTTAAAAGTTTATTTCTTTTTTTAACTACGTTTCCCATAGTTATATACATTGTAGTGTGCTCTTCTATTCTAGTAATATAAACTATGATTATCGCACCTATAATCATACTAATATTTAGACTATGTAGAAATATATAAATAATCGTTGATATAATAATAAATAAGCTAGCTATTGAATAACTAATTATGCTAATTATTTTTTGTGCTTTCTTAAATAATATCTTTTTTGAAAGAAGTATTTCAAGTATTCTAGATCCATCTAGTGGGTATGCAGGTAATAAATTAAATATTGCTAAACCTATGTTTAAATTCATACTAGTTTCTATAAAATTAGAAGGATATTTAATACCTATAATGTAAAATAAAATTGAAATAAATATATTTAGAAATGCTCCTGCTAAATACACTAGCAATTTTTCTTTATCCTTTAAACTATCTATATCTGAAAGTTCTGCCCTTATCCCAAAAACATGGAATTCTATATTATAAAATTTACATCCAAATTTTAATGCAACTAATATATGTGCTAGTTCATGTAAAAATACCCAAATGAGTGCAAATATAAACATACTATTATAACTACATACTAATATTATTAACACTATTTCTGCAAATATTTTTCTAGTTTCTCTTTTCATTTATATCTCCCTAAAAATTGCTGTGTTCCTCTATTAATCACCTTCTATTTATAATATATTTTAATTATTAGACTAATTTATTGAGTTTCTATTCTTACATGTTAAGATTCTTCAACTGTTTTTTCTCCATCTTCCTTAAAGCTTGGAACTCCACTATCTAGTTTTTTAATTTCACTCATAACATCAGTGTATTTTTCTTCTATAACATCAACTACCTCTTTGTAGTTAATCCCCATCTTATCCATACTAAGCAATAAGCTCTCATATTTAAAATTTGTACTAATTGTAGTTTTACACATACTATAAAGCCTCTCTGCATTGCTATTAGGTATAGTTTTTAAAATAAAAACTAATAAAAACAATAAAAAAGTGCATATCAGTCTAATTATAAATTTATCTATATATCTCATGTTACCTTTTTTAGTATTTAATCCATAGCTTCCTCTTTGATAAGTAAAATTTTGTACATTTCTAACACTTGGATATATATCTTGTCTAGCGCTAATAGCTTTATTAGACTTACTTGTTTTGCTCTTAACTTTTTTTCTTATTCCTTCGTAGTATTCTTTATACTCTTCTCTGTACACCCCCATACACTTCACTCCTAACTCTTAATATTGTATTTATATTTTGGATACCGCCTATTTATGCTATCCTAATTTAAAATTTAGAATTTAAAATATAAGTAATAATTAAGATAAGATGTATTATTAAAATAAAAAAGTGGACATATATAAGTTTACTTATTCCGTTGCTCCGCTCCAAGTCAACGCAAAACTTACATATGTCCACTTCCAAACTGAAAGCAAGGAAAGTATTAAATAAATATACTTTTCTAAATCCAATTGTTAAAAGCCTTATATATTAACATTTTCAAAACTCTAAACTTTTATAACTTCCTAGCCACTAAAAATAGAGCTATAAAAATTTTAAACTTAAAACTTTAGAGTGCTTTTTCTTCTACTCCAAATTCTAATTCTTAGCAACTTAGAAGTATATTTTCTTTCTTCTCATTCCTACATTTAAAACTAATCCTATTGACATTACTGTTGTAAGCAATGAAGTTCCTCCATAACTAAGAAGAGGTAATGTTATTCCCGTTATAGGCATAAGTCCTATAGTCATACCTATATTTTGCATTAGTGCAAATAGAAAATATGATACCATACCAACACATATAATTGATCCAAAGGCATCTTTAGCAGTTCTTCCTATAGCTATCATCTTAGAAATTAAAAGTCCATATAGCAATAGTAAAAATGCTGCTCCAGCTAGTCCCCATTGCTCTCCTATACTAGCAAATATAAAGTCTGTTTGTACCTCAGGTACATACTGTGCTGCATAGCCTACAGAATTGTCTTTAGTAGTAGAACCCTTTAATCCAAAAGCTCCACCATTTCCTATACTTATAAGTGATTGCCTTAGTTGATATCCAGATTGAGACATATCTGATTCAGGATTTAAAAATGACGTTAGCCTCTTTTTTTGATATGGTTGAATTAATCCGGAATTCCAAACAAGTATAACAACTAAAAGTAGCGACAATAAGCCTCCACCAATAATCTTTATATCTAGTCCAGCAATAAAAAATATTCCTACAACTATAAAGAATAAAACCATAGTCATCCCCATATCTGGTTGTATAACTATAAAAGTAGCTGGTACTATCGCATAAAAGGCCATAGTTAAAAAGTTTTTCCATTCATTTATAGTTCCATTCATTTCTTCTAAAGTCTTACCTAACATCATTATTGTAGCCATTTTGGCTAATTCAGATGGTTGAAAAGATAATGGTCCAAGTCTAATCCAACCTCTTGCTCCATTTATATCAGTTCCTATAAAAATAGTAACTATAAGCAAAAGTATAGAGCCCCAATAAAAAAGAGGAGTATATGACTTTAAGAATGTATAATCAATTGCTACGACAAAATATAATGCTACTAAACAAACCACAAACCAAATAGATTGCCTTTTTAAAAATAAAGTACCATATTCTGCTGCACTTGCTAAGTATATATTAACTATTCCAAATATCATTAATGCTATCATAGAAAATAGAATTACTTTATCTATCTCTTTTAATTTTTTAAAGTCTATCTTAAATTTTGATAACATATTTCACCTCCATCTTTCAACCTAAGATTTATTATATCTAAAAAACATATCTTTCTCTATACCAATTTAAATAAATAGTTAAAATTTAATAAAATATTAATTAAATTATCAAAAAAAGAAAAAGCATTTTCATACTTTTTCTTTAAATTTTCCTTTTTATGACTGCTTTATATTTTTTATAGGAATATTAGCTACTAAAGCTGGACTATTCCCTTCCATTCTCTCAGATTTACTTACAGCTATTTCAACATCTTCAGTATCTATTTCTATATATTTAGATAACACTTCTAGTATCTCTATTCTTATTTTCTCAAGGGTTTCATGAGGCAAATCACCTCTGTCATGTATTAATATTAACTTTAATCTATCTTTTGCCACCTCTTTAGGTGTCGGCTTATTTGAAAACTTCTTAAAAAATTCCACCTCTCATAACCCCCTATCAACGTTTAAATAACTTCTTTATTGATGCGAAAAATCCTTCTCCTTCTGGTTTTAAATCCAAAAGAGGAACTTCTTCACCAGTTAATCTTCTAGCTATATTTTTAAAAGCTTGTCCTGATAATGATTTATCATCAAGTACTATCGGTTCTCCCTTATTAGTTGAAACTGTTATGTTTTTATCATCTGGAACTACGCCCAATAATTCAACTGATAGAGTTTCTATTATATCCGAAATATCTAGCATATCTCCTCTTTGAGTCATTTCATAATTTAATCTATTTATTATTACTGAATGATCCTCTAGTCCTTTTGCATCTAATTTACCAATAACCCTATCTGCATCTCTTACTGATGTTATTTCAGGGTTTACTACAACTACTGCTTTATCAGCACCAATAACTGAATTTTCAAATCCTTGTTCTATTCCAGCTGGACAATCTATTAGGATATAATCAAAATCTTCTTTTAACTCATTTATTAATTTCAACATATCTTGTGGTCTAATATCATCTTTATCCTTTGTTTGAGCTGTAGGTAGTAAACATAAGTTTTGATATCTCTTATCCTTTATTAAAGCCTGTTTAAGTCTACATCTATTTTCTATAACATCTGTTATTGTATAAACTATTCTATTTTCAAGTCCCATCAAAACATCTAAATTTCTAAGACCAGTATCCCCATCTACAACTACCACCCTTTTATTTAGTGCAGCTAAAGCAGTTCCAATGTTAGCTGTAGTTGTTGTTTTTCCAACTCCGCCCTTACCTGATGTAATAACTATAGAAATTCCCATTTTTTCTCCCTCCAACGCTATATATATTTCTTTGGTAAATATGGCTCTACCACGATTATATCATCTTTAATTTTTGCTAATTCTGGATATGATGGTTTAACACCATCATCTGGTGCTATAGTAACTATCTCCGCTATTTGAAGTATTTCTGGTTGAAGATTGAAAGCTGAAATTATAGCTTTTTTATTTCCCCCTACTCCAGCATGCACTTGGCCCTTAATTGTTCCTAAAACAACTATGTTTCCACCTGCATAAACCTCAGCTCCATTATTTATATCACCTATTATAACAATATTTCCATGATACCTTACTAATTGTCCACCTCTTATTGTTTTCTTTATAAATTTAGTTTTTCCTTCATATACGCCATTAAAAATTTTACTTTCTTTTTGCTCTTCTTTTTTTATTTCTTCAAATATACATTCTTTTATTTGTATCTTTTCAAATAAAATATCTTTTAATTTACATATATCATATTCATTCAAATTCTTTAAATTAGCAGTAATTTTAAGAGATGCTCCTTTGTAAAATCCTTTTCCTGCTGTTAACTTATCTAATAACACTCCCAGCATATCATCAAAGTTGCTAAATCTCTCCATATTAATAGTTGCATTGATACCTTCTTTTGTACCTTTTATCTGAATTCTATCGTCATTCATTGGCTACCCTCCACCAATAATCAAAGATTCAATAATTATAAACTTTGTTACACATTTATAATTATACAATTACATTATATCATTTAACAACAATAATTTACATAATTTATAGTAAAATAAAAAAAACCATGTGAAAACATGGTTTTTATTGGTTATTTGTATTTGAACTACTATTATTTGTTATTCCATTATCTAACTTAATGCTATCATTCTTATTATCTTTAAGAGGTGAGTCTACTACATATTTTTTAAAAGATTGTGATTTAGAAGCATACGAAGGATCAAGCTTTAATAATTCATCCTTAAAGAATGCTTCATATATAGCTTTATGAATTGTAGCTCCTTCACTACCTTTACCACCATCATAAATAGTTGAAAAAATAGCTATTTGAGGATTATCTAAAGGTGCCATACTTATATAGTTACCATAAGCTAATCTACCTTGAATAACATATTGCTCATCTGTACTAAAGTCAGCAGTACCAGTTTTGCCTCCAACCTTAATTGGGAAATTATTGAAAGATTTATACGCAGTACCGTTACTTGGACTTGTATTAACTTTATACATACCATCCTTTATTGCTTGAAGATAGTCTTCTGGTATGTCTAACTTATCAACAACTTCTGGCTTATATTCCTTTATAACTTCACCTGTTGGCGACGTTACCTTATCAACAATACTAACTTTATATCTTGTTCCACCACTTCCTAAAGTTGCCACATAATTAGCAAGTTGAACAGGTGTAAAGTTATTCATTCCTTGCCCAATTGCACTTGATACTATTTGTCCAGGTGTTAATATTTGAATTCTCATATTATTTATAATGTAATAGGCAATAGCATCTGAAATAACTCCTGCTTCCTCATCTATATCTACACTTCTTTTTTTAGATGCTTCTAAAACTGCATTTTTGTATTGAGGTGAAAGATCCATAATTTTCTTTATATATGGTAGAAGACTTTCAGCATACTTTGTATTATCACTTATTTCTTCATCTGTACCAACTTTAGATAATGTATCTTTCATTTGACTTTTAAGGGCTGTTTTAGCCTCTCTTAATTCATCTGAATCATTTTCATTATCTTCTATATTAAGAGGAACAAAACTATATCTATAGTAGTTTCCGACTTTTAATGCATCAACAATTTCAAACATTGGCAGATCAACCATTTTCTTCTTCCAAGAATAAAAGTTATATACTTGCCCAAAATCCTCTTGTAGTTGTATTCCTGTTGATGGATTTTCTGCTTCAGGTGAATCAGGGTCTACACCCAATCCAAATTTCCAAGCATATTTTGCTAAAGAATCTAGGGCCTCTACATTTCCATTATTTATATCTCCACCATTTTGCTTATATAATCTATATCCCAATTCATAGAAATAATAGTTTGATGACACTTGTAATGCCTTTCTTAAATCAGTGGCTCCATTAGCTACTCCTTGAAAGTTTCTTCTTACTTCCGGTAAATCATCCTTACTCCAAGTACCACTAGTATCATTCATAGGTTCTCCTGTAGTAACTACACCTTCCATTAATCCTGCTACAGCTGTAAGTGGCTTAAATACAGATCCTGGAGGTAATGAGCCTTGAGTGGCATAATTGAAGAAACTCTTTGGATAAACATCTATTCCATCTTTTCTTTTCCCTGTATTTTCATCTATTGGAAATAACTCATCAATATTTCCTGTAGCTCCAGTTCTTTTCATATATTCCTTAGCAAAACTGTCTATATCAGGACTAAAATATTGCTTAGATAAATCTTCTGTTAGCCTTCCTGGTATTGAAAAGATATTAGGATCATAATCTGGATAACTAACCATAGCAATTACTCTTCCAGTATTAACTTCTATTGCAACTACAGAACCTCTAGTTGCATTAGGTGCACTACCTTTAATACGCTCCATTGTATCTTTCATAGCTTGTTCAGCTGCATATTGAACATCTTTGTTTATAGTTAAATGTACATTATTTCCTGGGTAGGAATCTAATTTAAACAGTTCTTCTGTTACCCTTCCCTTAGAGTTAACCTTAACTGTAGTCCCACCTTTAACTCCTTTTAATTGATCTTCAAAGGAGGATTCTATTCCTGCTACCCCTATTAAATCTGATGATACATCGTATCCTCTCAATTCATAATTTGCCTCTTTCGATCCATCAATAGAGGATAAATATCCTATTGAACTAGAAGCAAGATTATTATATGGATAGTATCTAATTGGTTCTTCTCTAACATCTATTCCTGGTAAATCATTTAATTTTTGATAAATTACAAAAGCTGTATCCTTTTTTATATTAGATGCAATGGTAACTGCTCTGTAGCCTTTAAAACTTTGCATTTTTATTGCATCCTTGACTACTATATAGTTTCTTATATCGTTTATTGAATATGTCTTTAAAAGCTCGTCTAGTATTTCTTTTCCAGATATATCTTTGTAAGCTTTCATTTTATCATCATATGCTTCGACTCTTGATTTGAAGGCTTTATCAGTTTCACCTTCCTCTTGAACAGGAGCTGGATTTATAAGTTCTTGCATATTATATACTTTAACTAATTGATAAAAAGTTTCTTCTGGAGATAATTTTAAAAGTTCACTATCTATCTTTGAGATTTCATCATCAGTAAAATCAGATTTTTTATCTGGAAACTCTTCTTTTTCTATTATCTCATTTAAACCTCTATCTCTTTTAAATCTTACTTCAACTATTTTTTTAGTTTCTATATCATCAGTTTTAAAATCAAAGTAAAAATTCCCACTACTATCTAATTTAAGCATTAAATCGTCTTTAAACTTTTCTCCATTCTCCGATAAAATTTTAAAAACCTTATCCATTGTCTCATAAAAATTTTCTTTTTCATCACTTGGCTTAGTATAAGTTAGCGTAAATGTTTGAATATTAGTTGCTAGAACATTTCCATTACTATCGTATATCTTACCCCTAGGTGCATTTTCTGCTATAAACCTAGTTGAACTAATATCAGCTTTTTCCTTATAGTCTTCATGCTTATAAACCTGAATATATAAAAGCTTTGACATTATTAAAGTAAAAAGTGCTAGCATTATAATATTTAAAACTGTATATCTTGAAATCTTTTTTTTCTTTTTCGGTTTATTTACTATCATTTAAACCTCCATGACCTGTTTTTATATTTTATATCATAAAGTTTTAAAACAAAATTATACCCTAAAAACATTACTACTGCACTATATAAGGCAGTAATTATTCCTACTTCGATATTTATTGTTCTCCCAACAAGCTTAAATATTACAAATATAGCTAATACCTTTATTATATATAAAAATATAACTGATATTACCGGTATAAATTTTTTTTCTCTATAGATATTTTCCCCTATAAAGGCTGCAATTAAACAAATAAGCATATTTACAAGAGCGTTTATTCCTAACCCATTGTAAAAAAATATATCCTGCATTAAACCTGTAGTTACACCTATAAATACTGCCTCTGATTTTCCATTTATTATAGAATAAGCTATTGCGAAAGTAAAAAGTAAACTTGGAAATGCCCCTTTTATAGCGAAAAATGGCATAAGAGAATTATCGAGTATTAAAAGTGCTAATGAAATTAAAATTAAAACCCATTTTTTCATATACTACCCTCTAATTATCATATTTTACTTCTCTTGATTCCTTTGGAATAACAACAAAAAGTTCCTCTAATTTGTTAAAGTCAACATATGGCTTAACTATAGCTGTTTTCATCACCTTAACTTCATCTGTCTCAACAGAAGTTACTTCACCTATTCTAACTTCCTTTGGATAAATTTGTCCTAAGCCAGAAGTAACTATGACATCCCCTTCTTTTATTGCTGAATCCATAGGTAAATTAGTAACTTTAGTTAAATTTTCACTACTATGTGTTATATATCCTTTTAGTATTCCAGTGGTTTCTCTGGTGCTATTTACCATTACGGAAACTGCTATATTTTCATTTAATAAACTTTCAACTCTCGCCCAATTTGATCCAACAGTAGTAACCTGTCCCACAAGTCCCTTATTAGATATAACAACCATATCCTTCTTTAACCCTACATTTTCACCTTTATCAATTATATATCCACTCGAGAAGCTTTCTCCACTATATCCAATTATTTCACAGCCTAAATATTCATAATTATTCTTTGAATTTTTAAAATTTAAAACTTCTCTTAATCTATCATTTTCTTCTTTTAGCTTATCGTATTCTAATAACTTGTTTTCTAATTCTATATTT
Source organism: Clostridium sp. MB05 (assembly GCF_046581255.1). Taxonomy (NCBI): domain Bacteria; kingdom Bacillati; phylum Bacillota; class Clostridia; order Eubacteriales; family Clostridiaceae; genus Clostridium; species Clostridium sp. MB05. The sequence continues at coordinate 3,807,924 of NZ_CP174370.1, forward strand.
TCTTTAGTTAATTCTTCATTTTCTTCTTTTACCTTTGAAAAATTTAGAAAGAAATCTACCGTTCCCTTTATTTTGCTGTTTACTGTATAAACTACTTTTTGAAGAGGATTTACAGCGCTCCCTACACCACTTGAAACAAACTGTTTTTGTTCATTATTTATTGTATAAATAATTATGCCTAAAAAGGCAACTGACAGCACTATTATAGTAACTGCCAGTTTATTTTTTAGAAGCTTCATTATTGACCTCTTTGACTCTTACTTAATTCATCAAAGTTATCTAATGCCTTACCTGCTCCTAAAACAACACAATCAAGTGGAGATTCTGCTATATGAACAGGCATGTTTGTTTCGTGGTTAATTAACATATCTAACCCTCTTAGTAGAGCTCCTCCACCAGCTAACATTATTCCCTTTTCCATTATGTCTGCTGCTAATTCAGGTGGTGTCTTTTCTAAAGTTGTCTTTATTGATTCAATGATGGCATATACTGGTTCTTTTAATGCCTCTCTAATTTGAGTATCTGTAACTGTCACCGTTTTTGGCAATCCAGTAATCATATCTCTTCCTTTGATATCCATGCTGATTTCTTCATCATCAATTTTATATGCTGAACCAAGTTCCATCTTAACTTGCTCTGCTGTTCTTTCACCTATCATTAAGTTAAATTCTTTCTTTATATATGCCATTATTCCTTGATCTAATTCATCTCCAGCTACTCTTAATGACTTACTAGTAACTATTCCCCCTAGTGAGATTATAGCAACTTCTGTTGTACCGCCACCAATATCAACTATCATGCTTCCAGTTGGCTCGCCAACTGGAAGTCCTGCTCCAATTGCAGCTGCCATAGGTTCTTCCATTAAAACTACATCTCTTGCACCAGCAAATTTAGCCGCCTCTTCTATTGCTCTTCTTTCAACTTCTGTTACTCCTGATGGATAACAAACTATAATTCTTGGGCTAGTAAATGCACTTTTACTACTTACCTTTTCAATTAATTTTTTTAACATTGTTTGTGCTATATCAAAATCTGCTATAACACCATCTTTTAATGGTCTAATAGCTACTATATTCCCTGGAGTTCTTCCTATCATCAATTTAGCTTCAGCCCCTACAGCTAAAGGTCTTCTTGTTGCACTATTTATAGCCACTACTGAAGGCTCACTTAAAACTACACCTTTTCCTTTAACGAACACAAGTGTATTTGCTGTTCCTAAATCTATTCCCATGTCCTTATTACTACTGAAAAATCCCATATGAATTCCCCTTTCGTTTATATTATTCCTTTTTCTTTTAAACTTATAAATTTTTCTTTTCCAATTATTATGTGATCCAATAAATCAATCCCCATTATTCTACCACACTCTTTTAATCTTACTGTAATATTTATATCTTCTTTGCTTGGCGTAGGATCTCCTGAAGGGTGATTATGGCAAACTATTATGCTTGAACTACTTTTTTTAAGAGCTTCTTTAAATACTTCTCTTGGATGAACTATTGATGCATTTAAACTTCCCTTAAATACATCCTTAATACCTATAATATTATTTTTTGTATCTAACATTATTAGTTTTAACACTTCTTGTTTTAAATTCATCATCTCATTTATTAAAAGCCTTCCTATATCATTTGGAGATGATATTCTTTGGTTTGTTCTGGTTAGCTTTAAAGTATTAAATCTCTTAAAAAGTTCTACCACAGCTAAAATTTGACTTGCTTTTATGTTTTTTATTCCCTTTAGACTGGTTATTTCACTAATTCCTACTTCCAACAATCCATTTAGTCCATCAAACTCAGAAAGTATCCTTGTGCTTAGTGAAATTACATTTTCTCCTCTTGTTCCTGTTCTTAAAATCACAGCAAGAAGTTCTGCATTACTTAATACTTCAGGTCCATTAACCAATAATTTTTCTATAGGTCTTTCTTCTTTTGGTATATCTATAACTTTTATACTATTATTCATATAATTACACCTCAAAATAATAATAGTTTTATTAATAAATATACCCTTAATTATTACTATTTAACCTTATTAAGCATTTTATTTAAAAGATTTAACGGTAATCCTACTACGTTGTAATAACAACCATTTATACTTTCTATAAATACTCCACCATACCCTTGTATTCCATAAGCTCCTGCTTTATCAAATGGCTCTCCAGTTTTTATGTAAGCTTTTATCTCTTCATCACTTAAATTTGAGAATTTTACTTCTGTATAAAGAGATTCTTGTTCTATTTTTTTATTATACATGTTTATAACTACTATTCCTGAATAAACTCTATGAGTTTTTCCACTAAGTAACTTTAACATGTTATACGCATCATTTTCATTACTAGGTTTGCCTAAGATTTTATTTTCTAAAACAACAATCGTATCCCCTGCAATTATTATAGAATCTTCTCTTAGACTCTCTTTAACACTAAGGGATTTTCCTTTAGCTAAATTAATTACATAATTATCTATATTATCTTTAAATAAAACCTTACTTTCATCGAAGTCACTTACTATTATGTCAAACTCATCTACTATTCTGTGTAATAGTTCTTGTCGTCTTTCTGATCCTGACGCTAAAACATATTTCAAACCTATCACATCCTATTTTTATACATATTTTATAGTATTGACAAAATGGTATGGTTTAAACACGCAAATCTTAAAATACTTAAATTAGCAATGCATAGATATAATGGCAAAGCCACTTATACCAATCTTATATCTTATATAGTTTATCATTATATAAGATTTCAAACAAGTGGCTTTGCCTTTCTTTATTTAATTTTTATTTATTTGTAATAGTTTTGTAATTTTTATCCAAAGCTTGTTTTTTTACTTTTTAATCTTGCTTAATACTGAATAAATATACTCTAACTCAGTTACAGTATTTTCTTTGCTTATTTCTTCTGGTAAGGCTTCTATGTGATTCTTATATTCCTTTAAAACATCTATTCCATCCCCACTTTTTATCTCATCTAACTCTTTTGTCCATTTCTTGAAATCAGTTGTATTTATACCTTTCACTTCATCTTCACTTACAGTGTTTATTATTTGTAAATATCCTTCTGTTATAGCACCTATTTGTCCTTGAACTTTATCATTTTTATCTAATGCTAAGCTTATCTTAGCATTTTCTATCCCCTTTCCCTTTAGCTTTTCTACTATTTTATCACTTTCTTCTTCTTTAAATATTCCAGCTAAAACTCTAAACTTTCCTGTTTCATCTTTTACTATAAAAGAATTTAAATCGCTATTTATTTTAGCCAATACCTGTTTTGCATTATCTTCTTTTGAAAAATAACCGCATTGTATAAGTGAAAATTTCTGTTCTTTTACTTGTGTGTTAACTTCTGTATTATTACTTACATTTATCCCAGGTTCTTCAGCTATTCCACTATTATTTATATTAGGAATAATTTTTAATAATATCCAAGCTGCAATTATTCCTATAACTACTGCTGTTAAAGTAGTCATAATCAAGGAAGTTAAAAATTTTGCTCCTTCATTTTTCTTTTTGTATTGATATTTCGTGTACTTCATTTTATCCTCCCTCTCACTTTTATATTAATATATATTCTTTTGCATTTAATAATATTCATTATGTAAATTTATTTTTTAAATTATTTAATATATTTTTTTATAATACAAAAATTTCTTGAAAGTACAAATATTAAAGCTATAAAAAATAGTTAGGCTAAATTTCTAGCCTAACTATTTTTTATTTAAATATATTTTTATTTATTCATAAAATTACTTTAATTCTTTTAAAACTTCTAATAAGTATTCCCAAACATTTTTTACTGATTTTATACTCATATGCTCTTGTGGTGTGTGTACATCATAAAGATCTGGTCCAAAGCTAATCATATCTAGTTTACCTAGTTTTTCATTAAATAGTCCACACTCAACACCTGCATGTATTGCAACTATTTTAGCATCTTTTCCATACATTCTCTTATGCACATCTTGGCAAATTTCTCTTACTTTAGAATCGCTATCATATTGCCATTCTGGATATCCAGCAGTTGTTTTAAATTTTGCTCCTATGATATCTGCTACAGTCTTGCTTCTTAAAACTATTTCGTCCTTTAATGATGCAACAGAACTTCTTATAGCGCTATCGAACTCAATTTTATCCTTATTAGTTGTAACTACACCTAAATTAGTTGAACTTTCAACTAATCCATCTATCTCTAAACTATTTGTATTTATTCCATTTGGTATTAAATATAATAAATTAATAGCTTTATCAGTTGATTCCTTTGTAAATACCTTTTCTATAACTTCATTACTTTCTGAAATAGAAATATTAACTCCAGGATCTTGTGTTTTTAATTCATTTAATAAAATATCATTCCACTTAATTACTATATCTTTAGCTTTTTCTATGTCATCTGCTTTTATTGCTACTAATGCATCTGCTTCTCTTGGTATAGCATTATTTTTTGATCCACCATTTAATGAAACTAATCTAAAATCTATATTTGATGATAAAGATTTTAAAATTCTTCCCATTATTTTATTAGAGTTTCCTCTTTCTTTGTTTATCTCCATTCCAGAGTGGCCACCCTTTAATCCTCTTACTGCTATATTTAAAAAACTATTATAAGTATTTACTTCTTCTAATTCTACATCTAGAATGTGCTTACTTCTAATACCGCCAGCACAACTTACTAAAAGATGTCCTTCTTCTTCATTATCTAGATTTAATAATATTTTACCCTTTATATGCTCTTTTGAAACTGCCATTGCTCCTGACATTCCTGTTTCCTCATCCGTTGTTATTAAAACTTCAAGTGGTGGATGTGGTATATCAGCTGAATCCAATATAGCTAAGGCATATGCTACTGCAATTCCGTTGTCTGATCCTAAAGTTGTGTCTGTTGCATAAACCATATCATCAATAATTCTTAATTTTAATGGGTCTTTTGCAAAATCATGATTTGTTCCTTTATTCTTTTCGCAAACCATGTCCATATGACCTTGAAGTATTACAGTATTGGAGTTTTCATACCCATTTGTTCCAGGCTTCTTTATAATAACATTTAGTGCCTCATCTTGAATAACTTCTAAATTTAATTTTTTAGCAACATTAACTAGATAATCACTTATGGCTTTTTCATTACCTGATCCTCTAGGTATTTGTGATATTTCTTCAAAGTATCTAAAAACATTTTTAGGCTCTAAATTTTGTAAAATATTCATGTTTTTTTCTCCCTTCCTAGTAAACTATGTTAGAATTATTATATAGCTTTAAGTATATCATAGTATATATGATACTTAAATTCTATTTTTTTATTATAATTATTCAAAATATTCTTAATTTTATCATCATAATAATTTTAAGTGTGAGGTGATTTTTATGCAAAAAACAAAAATGATTTTTACAATTGGCCCTGCAAGTGATAATGAAGAAACTCTAAGAAATTTTATTAAAATTGGAATGAGTGCTGCTAGATTAAATTTTTCACATGGAACTCATGAAACACATAAAGAGAAAATAGATCTTATAAAAAGAGTCAGGGAAGACATGAACTCTCCTACTGCAATTATATTGGATATTAAAGGTCCTAAAATTAGAACTCATAATTTTATAAATGATGGAGTTGAATTGCACGAAGGACAAGATTTTTCATTTATTTGTGGAGATGAAATTCTTGGAGATAATAAAAAGTGTACTATATCTTATTTAGACCTTTACAAAGATGTAAAAGTTGGTGGTGAAATTTTAGTTGATGATGGCTTATTAAGATTTAGAATTGAAAATGTTAAAGGCAACGAAATTCAATGTAAGGTAACTGTAGGAGGAACTATTAAAAACCATAAGGGAGTTAATGTTCCTAATGTTAAGATTAATCTACCTTCAATTACAGAAAAGGACAAAGAAGATTTAGTCTTTGGCTGTGAAAATAAAATTGATTTTGTTGCAGCATCCTTTATAAGAAAAGCTTCTGATATAGAAGATGTAAGAAATGTACTAAAAAACCATAGTGGAAATTATATACAAATAATTGCTAAAATAGAAAACCAAGAAGGTGTAGATAATATTGACTCCATTATAGAAGCTTCAGATGGAATTATGGTAGCTAGAGGTGATATGGGAGTTGAAATTCCAATTGAAAAAGTTCCTATAATTCAAAAGAACATAATTAGAAAATGTAATGAAGCTGGTAAAATAGTTATAACAGCTACTCAAATGTTAGACTCTATGATCAGAAACTCTCTTCCTACTAGAGCAGAGGCTTGCGATATATGTAATGCAATATTCGATGGAACTGATGCAATAATGCTAAGTGGAGAAAGCGCAAGTGGAAATTACCCTATAGAAGCTGCAGAAACTATGTCTAGAATTGCAATAGAAACAGAGGCAAATTTAGACTATAATTATTTAAATAAGAGGTTAAAAGAACCATCATTAACTTCATTTTCTGAAGCAATTAGTCATTCTGCTTGTAGAAGTTCAAACCTTTTACATGCAAAAGCAGTTGTTGCTGCTACTAATAGTGGCGCAACAGCAAAACTTATATCTAAATACAGACCAAAATGTCCTATTATAGCCATAACTCCTTATGAAGAAGTTAGAAGAGGATTAAACCTTAATTTTGGTATTTTTCCTACTAAATGCGAAATATTTACTACTACTGATGAAATATTAAGTGAAGCAAAAAAGGTATCAACTAATTTATCATTTGCTAAAAAAGGTGATGATATAATAATTGCTGGTGGAATGCCAAGCGCTACTACTGGTGGAACTAATATGTTAAAAATTGAAAAAGTATAATATTAAATTAGTAACTATATTGCTTAATTCTATAATTAATCATTTCTTAATTACAAAAAATTAAAAAACTCCCATTTGGGAGTTTTTTAATTAATTCTTTATTTTTCAAATAATCCTTTAAATAAGTCTCCTAAGGATACGCCTTCATCTGAATCATTATATTGTAAGTATTCCTTTGATTTTTCTTCCGCATCTTTTATAGTTAATGATACTTTTTTATTAGCCTTATCAACGTCTAAAACTTTAACTTTTATATTTTGTCCTAGTTTTAATACATCTGATGGTTTAGCTATGTTTTCTTCTGATATTTCATTTATATGAGCTAACCCTTCCACTCCAGGAAATAACTCTACAAATGCTCCAAAGTTAAGGAATTTAACAACTTTGCCTTCTAAAATTTCTCCTATTTTTAAGTTTGCTCCATTTGTCTCCCATGGATCTTTATCTATGTCTTTTAATATTAAAGATACTCTTTGATTTTTACTATCTACTTCTCCAATAAATACTTCAACTTTATCGCCTACATTAACTACATCTTCTGCTCTGTGTACTCTGCCCCAAGATAAGTCATTTAAATGAATTAAGCCAGTTATTCCTCCAATATCAACTATTGCTCCAGCTCTAATTATTTTTTTAACTACCCCAGTTCTCTTTTCTCCTGATTTAACTGATTTCCATAACTCTTTTTTCTTATTTTCATATATAGCATCTTCTAAAACTCTCTTTGATGCAACTATTCTTCTTGATTTAAAATCTAACTCTATAATTCTAACTTCTATTTCTTTTCCTACTAATGTACTTAGCTCTATTCTTTCTCTTGAAGCTAATGAAGCTGGTATAAATATTCTTGTATTTCCGTAGTAAGAAACTAATCCACCCTTAACTTCTTCCTTAACATATACAGTTATGTTTTCTTCATTATTAAAAGCTTTTTCAATCTCTTCTTTTTCAGTTATTTCTAAAGCTCTTATTCTTGAAAGCTTAACATATCCCTCTCCATCATTAGGAGATAAAACATATACTTTTATTTTATCTCCTTTACTTACGACTTCCATTGGATTTTTATCAGTATTAGTTAAATCCTCCTTAGAAATAATTCCATCGAATGCATAGTTGATATTTACCATAACTTCTTTATCATTAACATCGATTACTTCACCAGATAAAATATCTCCTGTATTTATTCTTTTAACATCGAAATCTTTTAATAAATCCCCCATTGTTTCTTCAAAATTTTGATTTGTCATGTATTTCACTCCTTAAAATTGTTGTATCATAAATTAATTTTAGAATAATATGATATTGATTACAAGTATTTAAGATTATTAATATTTTAATAATTAAATATAGCATTACTATTATTGAATTTAAATATGCTATAATTAAGTATATTATTAAATTAAGTAGTTTAGAAAATATCATTAAAAGGTTATGTATTAACTCTTAATAAGTTTAATATTATCTCTAAATATAAGTATAATTACGATTTTAAAAGCAAATGTAAGTTTTAAGAGATATTTCTTATTTTTTTACCCAAATTTGCCTTTAAATCAGTTTTGAGGAATTACATTTTTTACTATAATATATAAATACAATCTTTATTCTTGGAGGTGACATATATAAAAAGGAAGAATACAAAACTAATATTTACCTTAATTTTAACTTTTGTTTTTCTAACTTCTAGTTTTCTAATTGATACAATATCTATTTTTGATAATGTTACTCATGGAGAGATAACTGTATCTGCTAAACCTACAAGTTCTGGAGGGTCCAAATCTAGCTCTAGCTCTAAATCTAGTTCCAGTACTTCTAAGTCTAGTGGTGGAAAATCAAATATTTCAAACTCTTTTAAAAGTGGATCTTTTAGTAATGGGTCTAGTAGCTCTAAAACAAGTAATTCTAGTAGCTCTACTAGTTCTAAAACAAGTGATAACAAAACTGATACTAAAAGTTCAGATTCAAAGTCTACTTCATCAAATGGATATAAGAGTGGTTCATTTAGCGATGTAGATAAAGGAAAATCTGGATCTTCTAAAAACTTCTCATCCGGTTCATTCAGCACTACTGATAATGAGAAGAAAGATAGTTCAGATAGTTCTTCAAATGAAAACAAAAGCACCCAAGATAAAGATTATAAGAATACAACAAATAGTTATGGTGGTGGGTCATCTTTTGGTGAAATAGCTTATGGTTTATCTGCTATGAGACATTTTGGATTTGGCAGAGGGCAATCTGGTTTCTCTTTTAGATCAATATTTACCGTAGCACTAATTTTTATAATTATAGTTGTTGTAGTAAAAGCTTATTTAAAAAATAGAAAATATTAATTTTAGGAGGATCATTATGGGTATTTTTACAAGAATGTCAAATATGTTTAAATCAAAAGTTAATTCTACTTTAGACGAAATGGAAAATCCAATAGAATTACTAGATCAAAAAGTTAGGGATATGGAAAAACAACTTAACTCAGCTAAATTAAACTCTGCTCAAATAATTGGTAATGCACATGAAATAAAAAAGAAAATGGAAGCTTCACAATTAGAAGTAAAAGATTTTGATGATAAAGTTAAGTTAGCTCTTTCTAAAAATAATGAAGATTTAGCTAAAAGAGCGTTAGCAAAGAAAATTGAAGCTGAAAAGAAATATGAAAGCTTAAAATCTAGTTATGAAACTGCAAGAAGCCAAGCTGACGCGATTAAGAAAAATCTTGCTGAATTAGAATCAGAAATCGAAAAAACAAGAAATTATAGGGATGAAGCTGCTGCTAGATATAGTAACGCACAAGCTACACAAAAGGTTAATGAAGTTCTTGCCAATGTTCAAACAAAATCAAATTCTATAGAAATTGATAGCATAGAAAGAAAAATTCAAAAACATGAAGCCTTAGCTAACGGATTAGGTGAGCTTAAAGATGTTGATACATTTGATAGTGAATTTGAAGCTTTAGATACTGTTGATTTAGATTTAGAACTTGAAAAATACAAAAACTTAAATTAGGTGATTAAATGTCAAATACTATTGATTTTATAAATAAGGAAAAGGATAGCATTGGAAAAGTTTATACTGATATAACATATGCAATAAGTGAAGTCAGCCCCTTTCTTGATGAAAGTATCTTAAGAAAAAGAAAGTATTATTCTAAGCTCCCTATTTTAAAGGAGTATATGGAAATGTTAAATTATGGAGAGTATTCTGCTAGAAATAAAAAATTTAGCTTCTTTAAAAAAGATGACACCATATTAAATTTAACAGACTATAAACAAAATAACCTTGAGGCATTTAATCAGTTTAGCAATTGTTCCAAATGCTCATGTTTAAATTGCATAAAAGAATGTAAATTTAAAAGTTGCAGTGGTTGTAGATTTAACTCATATATAAAAAATTGTGATAAATCTAAATTAAATGTTAGGTCCCATAAAGATTTCATTTTAGATTTAACTAATAATAATACAGGTAAAGCAAGTAGATATAAAGTTTTAGCCACATTAGAAAACTGTGAAGATGATAGATTATATATAGTCTTAGAAAACATTCAAGATTCTAATGATAAATTCATCTTATATTACTACCCTGGAATTTCATCAGATGAATTTGGTGAAATAACCGATGAAAATGAGTTTAATCTTATTGTCCAAACTTATGAACAAGCTTAAAAAATATACCCCACCTAAAAAGGCGGGGTATATTTTTTAATTTATTAAGTTAATTATCTTGTAAATACAAGTTCTTTCTCTGTAGATAACTCTTCATTATATTGATATCCATCTAAGTCAAATTTTTTAATCTCTTGAATATCTTCTATTTCATTTTGAATTATATATCTAGTCATCATGCCTCTAGCTTTCTTTGCATTTAAAGATATTATCTTGTACTTATCTCCTCTAAACTCTTTAAATATAGGAGTAACTACATTTACTTCTTGACTTTTAGTTAAACCTTCAATAGCTTTAAAATACTCTTGTGATGCTAAATTTATTAAAGTTTTATTTTTATGAGTATTTAGCTCCTGTAAAATGCTTTCTTCTAAAGTATCGTCCCAAAACTCATATAAATCCTTAAAATTATTTACAGATAGCTTTGTTCCCATTTCTAATCTGTATTCACTAATACCATCAAAAGGTCTTAATACTCCGTATAATCCAGATAGAATTCTTAAATGATCATTTGCATAAAAAAGTTCTGAATGTGATAAACTTCCTACATCCATCCCTCTATATACATCTCCCCTAAAAGCCAATAATGCTTGTTTGGAAGTTTCTAAATTAGTTGTCCATTTTTCAAATCTCTCTTTATTTAATACTGCTAGTTTACTGCTTATTTTCATAAGCTTTTCTAAAGAATAGCTATCAAAATTAGTAAGTTCCTTAATTATCTTCTTGGATTTTTCTAAAAATCTTGGTTCATTCATTGGTAAGTTATTATCTTTTTCTTCAAAATCTAAAGTTTTTGCAGGAGAAATAACTATTATCATAACCAATCCTCCTTTATATTTAAAATTATACTATTTTCTTTTTTATCATTTCACCATAGCAATAATTAATTATATCACTTCTTTTTATTATACCAATAAATATTCCTTCATCATCTACTACTGGTACAAAATTTTGGTTTGTAGAAAGTGAAATTAAACTTTCTACATCTGAATTTATTGAAACACTCTTATGTTTTCTTTTTCTTGGAATATCTATAATTTTTACATTTTCTGTATTTTTAAAATTTAAATCAGGTGTACTTTTAAGTTTCCAAAGCAAATCACCTTCAGTAAGCGTTCCTACGTATTTTCCCTCTTTATCTATTAAAGGAATAGCTGTATATCCATGATGTTCCATTCTCTCTATAACTTGTCTCATAGTTGCATCTAAATATTCATATATAACTTCATTTTTAGGTGTTAAAAAAAATGCTATATTCATATTTTATCATTCTCCCATACATCAAATTTAAAACTCGATCACATATACATTTTATCATAATTATAATGTAATTGTTTTAAAATTTTAATTATTTAATAGTTTATTAATTTATGATCTACTTTTCCATCCTATAGCTATAATTCATATATTCTACCTCATTAATAATTGTAGAAATTTCCTTGTAAACTTCTTCACCTGTAAAAGTCTTTTTTATTATCACTTCATTAATAACCTTATTATTGCATCTTGGGCATTTTCCTATTGAAACAAATCTCCATTTTATAGGTCTTAAATTGTATTCAATTTGTAAATCAATATTGCACTTTGGACATTTTTCTTTAATCTTATTTACATCTAGCTCATATTCTTCTAAGTTCTTAACATCTACTGCTGGCATATTATAAATATCTTTTATAATATAGTTTTTTAATACTCTTGAGTTATATATTCTTTTAAAAACAAGGGAAGTATATATAGCATCATTTAACGCATCATGCAATTTATCATTATCAACTTTTATTTTCAACTCTTCAAGAGCATTTTTCAAGCTTAAAGACTTCTTTTTAGCTAATATCTTAGTTGAATATTCTTGTATATCCAGATAATTTTTTAACCAGTTTAAATTATCATATTTATGATATATTGCATTATTTATTATTTCTATAATATCATCCTTCGCCCATGAGCAAATAATATCTCCCTCATCTATAAGAGTAGCTAACTGTTCTATACCATCCTGAAATGTTACTCCATTTTCTAAATCACTTTCTTTTATATTTGTAATTTCAGATATTTTGGGATTTAATACAGTAATTAAAGATGGTTTAATATATGTTTTGAATTCTTCCATTGGTTTCATATAGTTGTCTAGTTTTATCGCACCTATTTCTATTATCTCGTTATCTAGCTCTAGACTCTTTAAATTTGGATATTCCTTAAATATATTTGGATAATACTTATGTATTCCTTCTAAATTATTAAATTCTAAATCAATTATTATAAACGCCATTGATATACCCCTCAATCAATTATACTCATAGGTATATTATGCCATTTTTCTTGATACTTTTCACTATAAAATGGGATTTCTACTTGAATAAATTTAAAAAGAAAGAGTAGCAAGACTTTGCTACTTTCACTTTTCTAGTTATCATTAAAATCAATACCAGCTAGCTTCATTAAATGAACTGCATTTTGAGTCCTGCTTCTTCCTTCTCTTAGTTTGTAATCAAATTTTATATTATTTTCCTTATAATACTCTTGAAAATTATAGTTTTTTAACCAAACCTTTGTTTTCTCTAAATCACATAATTCTAAATCATGGGTTGATACAATCCCTACAGATTTATTATTTACTAATTGATTTATAAGAACCTTTGCTCCTTCATGCCTATCTTTTGAGTTAGTTCCTTTAAATATTTCATCTAATAAGAAAAATACCTTTTCCCCTTTTTTTGCTGCTTCTATAAGTATTTTTATTCTTAGTATTTCAGCATAAAATGATGATATACTTTCTTCTAAATTATCCTTTGTTCTCATACATGTGTATATACTAAAAATTCCACAACTAAAGCTTTCGCTATAAGTTGGAGCACCTATATAACTTAATAGTAAATTTAATCCTATAGTTCTTAAGAATGTACTTTTTCCTGACATATTTGAACCTGTAATTAATGCTACCTTTGCCTGTGAATCTAATTTAAAACTATTTACAACAGCTTTTTTTCCTAGCATAGGATGACCTATATCTATTCCTTCTATTATATTACTATTACTTATTGTAGGATAACTCCATTCCTTAAAGTCAAATGTAATATTAGCTATACTTGACAATGCTTCAATTTCTCCCATTATATTAAGCCAATTTTCTAAATTTTTTCCATTTTCTCTTTTCCATTGTTCTAAATTTCTTAATATAAAGATATCAGATAATACTGTTACATTTAATAATAGATAGTATGCATTAGATGAGCTGTCACCTAACCAATCAACTAATCTTTTAAGAGCTTTCATTTTCTCAACACAACTTTGACTTTCAATACTATTTAACTTTGATTTTAATTCATTTAAAAGTTTAGAATCAAAATTTTCTTGATTTATTAATATTAATAAATTTGTGTATGCTTCTATGTCTTTTTTATGTTTATCAAATAACTTTATTACTGGTACTAAATCCTTTGTAAGTATTTTTACAACAAGATAGTTAATCATGAATATTAATATCAGATAACTTATTGGTAATATTCTTAAAATTACTAATAATGAAGAGATCATAGTAAGTCCTATAAATAAATATGGAACTATTTCAAATGCTTTATTTATATTTCCACTTGTCTTTGCCCACTTTAAAAGATCATCTATATCTTTTGATCCACTTTTTTTAAGAGTTGACTTAACTTCTAACCTTTGTCTCCACTCAACTTTATCTCCTAGTTCTTTAATTGCCTCTTGTTTTTTTAATATATCATCTTTACTAGGAGTCCTTTTCAAGCTTAGCATCTCATATAATTTTATTCTACCAAATTTGGTTTTAGTTGAATTTATCATTTGAAAAAGAGAGTTTCTGCCAAATACATCTAAATCATTTATAAAGGCATGTTTATCATCTATAAACTCTTCCCCATTGTCTTCTTTATCTTTAAAACTTCCATTTATTCTAGAAACTCCAGTCTCATTTACTTTTACATATACTTCACATTCTTTTTTCTTATTTATTTTTCTATTATGATAATAGGCCACTAAAATAAATATTGTCACGAATATACATATGGATAAAATTAAATAAATAATATTTTCTTTTCTATAAAAATAATAAGAAGTTATAGCTACCATTATAACTATAATTAATCTTAAAATAGAAAATTTAGATATATCACCATTTAACTCTTTTATATCTTTATTATATTTTTCTATTTGTTCTTCATAAAACTCTAAAGCTTTGCTCATATTTACACCACCCTTATTCCATTATTTTACCACATGAAAATATATTTAATCTAATGAAAATATATTTAATCTAATTGAAAAGTGTGGATAGTAATTTTCTTTACTCTGTCACTTCGCTCCAAGTCCCATAAAACTACTATCCACACTTAAGGTTACTAAAGTAGAAATTTTATAATTTTCTATACTATAAAAAGAGTAGAATTAAATCCACTCTTTTAAATGTTATTATTTTTTTAATGAGTTATATATAGTATCTAAATTATATTTCATACCTTCTAAATAACTCTTATCATCTTCTTTAGTTTCAAGACTATATATTTTTTCTACCTTTGCTCCAACTTCTTTTGCTAAAGTCTCTGATTCTTTTGAACTTGCTGCTGACTCGTTAAATACTACTTTAACATTATTTTCTCTGCAATACTTTATAAGAGATTCTAAGTTTTTAGGCGTTAACTCTCCTTCTCCAAATACATCTGCTATACTTTTTTGAGTTAATCCAAAATCTCTACATAAATAAGCAAAGGCCGCATGTCCAGTAACAAAATCCTTATTTTTTAATTCTGAAAACTTATTTCTATATTCAGCTTGAAGAGTACTGAAATCTTCTTTTAATTTTTGATAATTTTTTTCATAGTATTCTTTGTTCTTTGGGTCTATTTCAACTAAAGCATTTTTTATATTTTCTGCTTCCTTTGTTGCGCCCTCTAAACTTAACCAAACATGAGGATCTTTTCCTCCATGATTATGTTCTTCTTCTCCATGTTCATCACTATGTAAATCTTCTTCTGATGCATTTATAAAATCTATACCTTGGCTTGCTTCCACTATCTTTATGTTTTTTCCCTCTATAGTTCCTAAAACAGAATCAATCCATTCTTCCATTCCAAGTCCGTTATATATAAACATATCAGTGTTTATTAAGTCCTTTAAATCCTTTGGCTTAGGATCAAAGCTATGTGCATCACTTCCATTAGGGATTATTGAAAACACCTCTACTTTGTCTCCCCCTATAGCTTCTGTGAAATCCTTAAGAGGACTTATAGTAACCCCAACTCTTAATTTTTCTCCATTATCATTATTCCCTTTATTTATACATCCAGAAAAGGAAAGTATAACTCCTAGTATAAGAGTTACAGCTAATAACTTTTTCTTCATTCTTTCACCTCTTCTTGCAAATGATTCGCATTATTTACTGATATAATTCTATACTCTTATACTATTATTGTCAATACTACAAATAAATATAATTACTTTCTATATTTTTATTTATTAATATACTTTCCTCTCTTCTTTGGCATGTAAATATTATTAGTTGTTTAAATTTGCATCTAACTATTAAATCAATTGCTTTTTCCGTTCTATTATCATCATATTGAATAAATGCATCATCTAATATAACTGGAAATTCTATATCTTTATATATCATATATATAAAAGCTAATCTTAACGATAGGTATAGTTGATCATTAGCTCCATTGCTTAATATACCACCAGGTAATACCTCTGTCCCCTTCCTTACTTTCATCTCATATGAATCCGAAACCATGACATCATCATAATTTTCGGCTGTTAACTCCTTAAAATAACTTATAACATTAGAGTTTAAAATATTTCCGAAATTTCCCCTAACTTCTCTTAAAGCTTCATTCATTTTTTCTATAGCTAATTCTATTGCTTTCAGTTTAATCTCAAGTTTATTAATATTTTCTTTAACCTCTTCTATATCTTCTTCAATTTGTGGTATAAATCTTTTTCCTATAAACCTATTATTTATATCATTTTCTACATCTTTTATAGTCTTTTCAGCTTCAATTAATTCATTTGATTTCAATGATACTTGTTTATCTATCTCTTCTTCTGAAGAATAAGTATAATTTATATTTTCATTTATTATATCTTTTAAGTCTTCTTTTATTGTTTCTATATCCTTATCTTTAGTTAATGCTTTATAGGTTTCTTCTATGCTTTTTAAACTTCTTATTATTTCATGCCTTTGATTTATTTTTTCTTTCAGATCTAGTAATTTTTCTTCTAAACTAAATAAACCTATATCTTCTAAACCAATAAATTCTAGCTTTTCCCTAATTCTTTTTTCTCTTATAGCCAGTTCTTTTTCTAATTTTTTTATTGACTCTTCTTCCTTTTCTATATCTATTTTTATTGATAAAATTTCTTTACTAACTTTTTCATATTCCGATAACATACATATTACTTGATTTACATCTGATGTTTGAGCTAAATCTAATATGTGATTTATATACTCCTCATTAATTCTATAATTATTTTTTATAGCCTTTATATCTATTAAGGATAATTGAATTTCTTTTTCATTTATTTTTATATTTTGCTTTTCCTCGTATAAAGTAAATTCATCAAAAAGTTTTATCTTTCTAATAAAATCTTCATATGAAGTTGCCCCTACTACCTTTGTATATCTAAATATTTCTTTTTCAATTTCATTTATAGCTTCTTCTAATTTATCTATGCTAAATATATTACTATTTAATTTGCCAGTAGACTTTTTTGCTATTTTTAGAGTTATGAATTTGAAGATTAAAAATATTAATAGACTAAATAAAGGTATTATTAAAAGTAAGTTATTTTTAATAATAGTTAATGTTAATAAAATAGATACTATAGCAATGAAAATATTTATATACTTATATCTATTATCAGTTTTATTACTAATATTTTCATCCTTTGAACTATGTGAATAATGTTCAACTTTAAACTTAAGCTCTTTTAATTTGTCTTCGTATTTTTCTAATAGATTCCCAACTTCTTCTCTTATTTCATTAAACTTTATTGAACTTCCTATAAATTCTTTCTTTTTTTGTATATCATTCTTTATTATATTTATATCATCGACTAAAGAATCATGGCTTTCTATTTTCTCATTTAAAGTTTCCTGCTCCATAACAGATTTTATAAATTTATTTTTATCTTCACTGGATAAATCATCTATAAAAAATATATCCTTAAACTCATTTTTCTTTATTATATAAATCTCTTTACTATTAATTAATTTTTCTTCTGCTTCCTTATACATGTCTAGGATACTAAGATATAAGGAATTTTCGTCTTTTATATCATTTAATAATCCTTCATCTATTACTCCATTTTTTGAGGAAATACTCTCCTCAATGTATCTTTCTTTCTTTATTAGTTCCTCTCTCTTCTTTAAATACTCAGTTATTTCTTCATATTCCTTTTGAAGCTTTATTTTTTTCATATATTTCTTATATATATCTAAATTTTTAAGTTCTTTTCTTAACCCTTCTCTTTTTTCTTTTAAGTTTATTAATCTTTGTTCTTTTTCTATGTTATCTTCCGATAGTTTATATCCTTCATATCTTTCTTCAATTAATGAATTATATTTATTTCTAAGTAAATCTAATTCCCCTGTTTTCCTTGAAGTAGTTAGAGACTTCTTTATAACCTCTAATTTTTCTAAAGCCTTTTGTACTGATACCTTTTCTTCTCCACTTCCTAATAGATTAGCAGCTTTATCTATTATTTCTTCTTCCTTATCTTTAGATATGGATACTCCTAATTGACCTATAAATAAGGTTTTTACAAAAGTTGATGAGTTTACATTAAAAAAATATTTTCCTGGTTCATCATTTGGTATATTTAAAACTACTTCCCCTGATTCTGCATCTAAAACTTCTGCTATATCTTCTTTTTTAGTTGTTCCAAAGCTTCTTCTTATAATATATTTTCTTCCATTATGAAAAACATATAGTTCTCCTCTTATTTTATCCCCATCGATAGGCATGTATCTAACTCTATCATTATTTTTAATATCTTTACTCCTTTTAGAACTCATTCCATATAACCAAATTCTTATAAAATTTTGAATTGTACTTTTTCCCTTTTCATTTTCACCATATATTAAATTTATTCCATCAGTTAAATCTATTATTTTATCCTTTAGACCAGCAAAAGATATTATATGTATTTTATTTATAATCATTTAAATTCACTTCCTCATCAGATAGGCATTGTATTCCTATTTTCAAAGCCATTTTTACAATTTCATCATCATAATTATCATCTTCTAATTTCTCTAGAAGTTTCTTTGCATAAACTCCTTTAATTGAATAATCCTTTGATATTTTATCAAAATCTAATTTAACTTCTGTATTATCTACTATTTTTACAAAATAAAAGTAATCTTTTACTTTTTCAAGTATCACATTTTCATTTAATTTTATGTATGATTCTATTTCTCCTTTTAAAATGATTTTATATAAATTGTTATTTCTTTCTTCTTCATTTATAGAGGCTAGTATTTTATCTTTAATTTCCTCGTAACTAATAGAATTACTTATATCAATATCTATTACATAGTAATTTCTTTTAGATGTTTTAATAAACCTTAAGTCTACAGTTTCTTTAGATACTTCCCCAATTATTACTCCTTTATCTCCAAGTTCATCGAATCCTCTTCCTTGCGGACATCCTGAATATGCATAACAAGTATTTTTTTCTCTTAATATACCACTGTAATTATGTCTATGTCCTATTGCTATGTAATCTAATTTACTATTTTCTATATCCCTTAAAGTTATTGGATTATACTCATTTCCTTCATCATTATTAGATATGTCTCCATGAATAGTCATAATATTTATAAGCTTATCATCAACCTCTATATTTTTAAGCATACTTTTTTGGATATGATGGGAATTAAATGCTGCTCCCCATATAACTACACCTAAATTATCTAAAAACACTTTTTCAACATTTCCCTTAAAAATATGTACATTACTAGGCCAATCTACCATTTTATAAAATGATTTTTCATTATATGGATCATGATTTCCTGGTGCTATAAATACTTTTATAGTATCTATTCTCTTTAATTGGTCTTTGATAAAAACTAATGTTTTCTTATTTACTGTTAAGTTATCAAAAATATCCCCAGTTAATAATAAAATATCAACACAATTATCTAAACATAAGCTAATTATTTTGCTAAATACCTCTAAAAGCTCTTCCTTGCTTATTAGTGATATTTCTTTATTTAAATCCTTAAATGGAGTATCAAAATGTAAATCTCCAGCTTGTAATATCTTAACTTTTTTCATATTATCACCTTTATTTTCAATATTTCAAACGAACTTTTGTTCTCATTTTATCATTTTTCTTTTGAATAGACAATAATAAAACGTATTATTGAGTTATTAACTATAACAAATTAAATTAATAAAATTTATATTTGTATTGATATTTTAAAATAGAAAATGCAGGTGATATTCACCTGCAAACAATTAGTTTGTTATATTTAATTCTCCAATTCCCATACTAACATCGAAAGTGTACTTATTTTCTCCTGATGTCTTTGCAGTTACCTTACTTTCTCCTAGTCCAGAACTTGTTTTTATATTTACTGGTGCATCAGGTGGGATACTTATTCTTGTGCTCCCCATGCCACCATCAAATTTTAAGTTACCATTTATATTACCTAGCTTTATATTAATATCTCCGACCCCTGCATCAATAATTATTTCCCCTGTCTTCTCTTTTGTATCAATATCAACTTCTCCAACACCACTTTCTAAATCCAATCTATTAAATGATATATTGCTCATACTTAATTTACCTACACCTGTTTCTACTTTCATATTATCAGCTTTTACATCATTTACTTTATATTCCCCAACTCCCAATGTAAGCTTTATATTTCCATTATAGCTATTTGGTATATTAATCTTTAAATTACTTGTTGTATCTTTCTTAATGCTTACACTTCTATTAGCCCTTTCATTTATATCCAACTCACTAGAGTTTCTATCTACAGTTACTCCCTTAGATAAATTTCCTAGTACTCCAGAAATCTCTATATCTTTTCCTTCATAATATCTGATATCAACATTACTAACATCTATATTTATATTAAGATTATTTATTCCTTCGATAGACTCTATTTGATTTATACTTTTACCAGAATAATTACTTGATTTTCTACTTTCAACACCAAATTTTATGCTACATCCTGCTAGTATTGTACTTAGTGATAAAGCCAATAGTATTTTTACAACTTTTTTCATATTATTTCCCCCTATCTAATATCTAATTTTTTATCTAAATGATTTACTGATAATAAAGCAATAACAACTAGCCATACTGCTCCTAACATTGTTGATATTAAATCAATTTCTATAAAAGATCCTATTCTTAAATAAACGTATGGAAGTAATCCAGTTATAATCCATTTAATTATCTCAACAGTACTTTGGATAATTCCACCTAAAAATATAACTGCTAGTACACACAATGCTGTATTATGAATATATGATGAAAAGATTGTTATAAATGACGTAATTATAATATATGCAATTAAAGTTCCAAAGGCAGTTGATGCTGAAACTAAATTAATTATATTAGCCATAGAATTTCTTGAGAAAATTGATATTATATATACTACAAGAACTATGCTGCCTTGTAAGATTGCAAATTCTATATATTTAGCGATTATATATTCCCATGAATTAACTGGTAATGTAAATAGTAGTTTCCCCTGCTCTTTAGAAATTTGTAATGAAAACTTTATTATTGATACTATTAGGTTAACAGCTAAAAATGTTGAAATAACTGCAATATTAATTGCTGAAACAATCTCTCCTATAAAAGGTATTTTTATGAAAGTTCCAAAGGATAATAAACATAAAATTATAAAAGCTATAATATATAATATTTTGCTTATTCCTGAATTATATTTTCCGAAATTATATTTTAAAATATTTAAAACATTATTCATATGCAATTCCCCCTTTTATTCTGCAAATACTTTTCTATAAATTTCATCTATTGATGATTTATATTTTTCTCTTAGTTCTTCTGCATCTCCACTTTCTATTATTTTACCTTCTCCTAAAAATGCAACTTCATCAAAAATTCTTTCTAGCTCTCCAATATAATGCGTTGTTATTATCATGGAGCTTTCTTCTGATAAATTTTCTAATATGGCATCAAGAATTTTCTCCCTTGAAACAGGATCTACTCCTGATATAGGCTCATCTAACATATATAACTTAGCTTTTCTACTTAGAGTTAAAGATAAGCTAAATTTCTCGCTCATTCCCTTTGATAAATCTCTTATTTTTGCATTTTCATCTAAACTCATAAACTTTAAATAATTTTTCATTTTTTCTCTATTAAAATCTTTAAAAAAATCTGAGTATAAATTTATAGCATCTTTTATTTTCATTGATTTATCAAAAATATTTCTATCTTGTAAAAAAGCAATATATTTTTTAGTTTCTGTTCCTATTGAAATTTCATCAAGTTTTATAGTTCCTTTATCAACTTTTAGAAAACCTTGTATTATATTTAATAATGTTGTTTTTCCTTGGCCATTAGGCCCCATAATTCCTAGTACTTTACCCTTTTCTAAATTGAAACTCAGTCCATTTAAAACTTGTTTTCCTTTAATTTTTTTGCATATATCATTAACCTCTAATAAATTACTCATTTTTATCCTCCTTATATCGTTCTGATATAATTGCTAATATTGTTTGTCTTGTGAATCCTAGTGCTTTAGAGTCTTCAATAAATTTATCTATAGTTTCATTAAATAGCTCTTGTCTTAAATCATTAATTATATTTTCATCTTCCGTAACAAATTTTCCTATTCCTCTTTGAGTATATATTAAATTTTGATTTTCCAACTCTGCATAGACTTTCTGTACTGTATTTGGATTAACCTTTAATTCAGTTGCATATTCTCTTACTGACAAGACTCTCTCTCCCCCTCTTAATTCACCTGAAACTATTTTCTTTTTTATATAAGCAATTATTTGAAGATATATAGGCTCCTTTGAATTTAATTCAAGTACCATTAGCTTATCTCCTTTCTCGACAGTATTAGTGTATTAATTAAATAGTACACTAATACTGAGTTTATTGCTACTTTTATTTAGTACAATAATTTGATGTTAAATTAGTTTATCTCTATTTTTTATGCATTTTCTTTATTTTTCATGCTAATATATTATAAGAATAAATTTAATGTTATATATTATTATCATAACTTTATTATATAAAAAAGTAGACATATGTAAGTTTACTTACAAACTGAAGGTAAGGAAAATATAAATCAAATCTATTTTTCACATTGAATTACTAAAATCCTTATATAATCACATTTTTAAAACTTTAACCTTTCATACTTTCCTAGAAATTAAAAAAGAAAGCTACTCAAAATTAAAACATAGTTTTTATTTTGAAATAGCCTTCTCTTTTTTTGAATGGTTACAATACTTAATTCTTTGGCGGTATATCCATCCTGTCTATTAAACCCTAGTTAAATTGTTCCTGTGGCTTACTTTATTGAATTTTCGTATTGTTCAACCATTCTTTTTACCATTTCGCCACCTACGGAACCACATTGTTTTGATGTTAAGTCACCATTATAATCACTAAATGGTACTCCTAACTCTGCTGCAACTTCATTCTTGAATACGCTTAACCCTCGTCTTGCTTCTGGAACTAATGTTTTTGCCATTTGTAATCCCTCCCTTGGCTTTTGGTTTTGTAAACATACTTTTAAAGTTGAACTCCCTCTCGTTTAAAAGTTCTTTTGTTTACATTATTATATTAACCTGAATATAAATTTGTATACTTAGTAATTTATAGATATTTTGTTATATTTAATTAATCATATTTTTTATGTATTTCTACTTTATTTATATCTCCAGAAATTACATCTATATCACTATTAAAATAAATAATTTTTTCTTTTGGCAAACCTTTAAATATTATTGGTATAATAGGTGATTTTAGTTTTGTTATCATTTCCTCTAATGAAAACTCTATTAACAAGTCACCTTCTTCTACTAAGTCTCCTTCTTTAACAAATGCTTTAAATTCATTACTCTTTAAATTTATACTGTCTATTCCTATGTGAATAAATATATCAAATCCATCTAATCCTCTAACAGTTATTGAATGACCTGTAGGTGATATAGTTAATATAGTACCTTTTATAGGCGATATTAAAATATTTTTTTTAGGGTTTATAGCAAATCCATCACCAATAAGTTTCATAGAAAATATTTCATCAGGAACTTCTTCTAACCTTAAAAGTTTTCCAGTGACAGGAATCATAATTGAACTCTCAATCTTTATTCCTTTTTTAATTAGGTCTATCTTCTTTTCTTTTTTAACTATAACTTCTTTTCCATTAATAATATCTTTCATTTGCTCTTTAAGCATATCAGATTTCGGTCCAAATACAGCTTGTATATTATCTCCTATTATCATTAAATCTGCTGATCCAAAAGTTTTAAGTTTGCTCTTATTTACTAATTTCAAGTTTCTTACAGTAACCCTCAATCTAGTTATACATGCATCTAAATATGTTATATTCTTAGAGCCTCCAAAGGCATCTAAAATTTTATAAGCTAAATCTCCATCTGATATATCTATATCTACTTCACTTTCTTCCCTTTCCCTACCAGGAGTCTTTAAGTCTAACTTCCTTATTACATATCTAAAACCTATATAGTATATAATTGCAAATATTATTCCAACTATTATTACCCACCACCATTTTGTTCTGTTAGGTAATACACCAAATAATATAAAGTCTATAAGTCCACCTGAAAAGGTTAATCCAACTTTTACATTTAATAGCTGCATTATCATAAAAGATAATCCTGCAAATACACAATGTATCGCAAATAATATTGGTGCAACAAATAAAAACATAAACTCTATTGGTTCTGTTATACCTGTTAAAAATGATGTTAATGCTGCTGAAAATAATATTCCTGAAACTAATTTTTTCTTATCCTCATCAGCTTCATGATACATCGCTAAAGCTGCTGCTGGAAGCCCAAACATCATAAAGGGAAATTTGCCTGTCATAAATGTACCTGCTGTAAACTCAACTCCATCTTTTAATTGAGCAAAAAATATTGCTTGATCTCCAATTACAAGTTGACCTGCTAAATTTGTGTATTCACCAAATTGATACCAAAATGGATTATACCATATATGATGTAATCCAAAGGGTATTAATGCTCTTTGTACTACCCCAAATATAAATGCCGAAATTGTTTCATTTGCTCCTATCATACTTCTAGAAAAGTTAAGTAAAAAATTTTGAATTGGTGGCCATATTCCTGCCATTACAATTCCTAATAGGACACCTGATATAGCTGAGACTATTGGTACAAATCTTTTCCCTGAAAAAAAACCTAAAAATTCCGGCAATTTAATATCGTAAAATTTTTCATATATTATTGCTGAAGTTATTCCCATTACTATTCCACTAAACACTCCTGTTTGTAGAGTAGGAATTCCCAATACAGTAGCATACATTGGATTTTTACCAACCTGTGATAAGTCTACGCCTGCAGTTATTCCCATAGTCATATTCATTATTAAAAATCCAACTATTGATGCTAATGCCGCTACTCCATCTCCGTTACTCATTCCTATTGCTACTCCTACAGCAAAAATTAAAGGAAGATTAGAAAATATAATATTTCCAGAAGATGACATTATATTTGCTATTAATTGAATTTTATCCCCTGCTAGAATTGGAATATTATTTATTATATCTGGATTTTGTAATACTGTGCCTAATCCTATTAAAAGTCCAGCAGCCGGCAATAATGCAACTGGTAACATCAAAGATTTACCGATTCTTTGAAGTATTCCAAATGACTTCTTTAAAAATATAGTATTCATGTTTCCTCCTAAGAACTCTACACTTAAATAAAGACTTAAGCATCAAAATATTTAGCTTAAGTCCCATTGTGTGTGCTAATGATTATTTCTTAACACTGAAATAACTCTATGTATGTGCATTGTTAGATATACTATTTCATCTTCATTTACTTTGTAATCATAACTACTTTCTATATATAATTTTATTTTTTCAGCACAATTATAAGCCTCTGGATAGCTCTTTAATGCCATTTCTAAAAATTCACTATTATTATCTTCATTTTGATTATTTGTAATCACTCTTTTCGCAAAATACTTAAGGTGGGTTAATAATCTATCATAGTTTATATCTTCTTCATCAAATTCAACTGAATAATAATATCGTATTATATTCAAAATCCCTTTAATTATATTAGTTGATATTAATGATTCTTTTGCTGTTTCTTGATAACTTGCATTAACTAAATGTAATGCAATAAACCCTGCTTCGTCTTCTGGCAAGTTTATCTTTAATCTTTTATTTATATAATCAACAGCCCATAATGCAACTTTATACTCTTCCCTATGTATTCTTCTTATTTCATTTAGAAAATCATTTTTTATTTGCACATTACTTTTATATCTTTTAATTGCAAATGCAATATGATCTGATAAAGAAATATATATTTGCTTATCCAAATTTCTACCTAGTTGTTTATTAGCATAAGATATAATTTCATGTGACAATTCAAATATACCATCTGGTATTTGGTTTATAAGTTTTTTAAGCTTATTTCCCATTCTTTTATCATCTACTACAAATATCTTTTCAATTTTGTCTTCTTCTATTTCTTGACCTACTTTTCTTTTAAAAGCAATTCCAGATCCCATAACGATAACTTCGTTTTTAGTTTTAGGATCTATTGAGACAACAACATTATTGTTTAATATTTTTTCTACAATCATATTCTCTCATTCTCCTTGCATTGGAAAATAAAATACCTAAATTAAGATAAAAATCACCCTAATTTAGGTATTATCTACTTTACAGTAAAAATCCATGTACCCATATATCTATCATATTATCATTGAGAATATGTAGTGTCAAGATAGTATTACTCTTGTATATTATATCAGACAATAAAAAAATGTAACCATTTTAATATTCAATCTATTTCTAATTACTTGGTATTTTGCTTAGTTGGTAATATAATTATAAACTCACTACCTAATCCTGGCTCACTCTTAACAACTATATTTCCATTGTGAAGTGTTACTAATTGTTTTGTTAGTGTTAATCCAAGTCCACTTCCACCATGTTCTTCTGATATATCATTATAAGCTTGTCCAAATCTATCAAATATTGCTTTATGATATTTTTTATCTATTCCGATTCCAGAATCTTTAACTGATATTCTTACTAATTTCCCCATATCCACTATTCTTACTTCTATTTTTCCTCCTTTTGGAGTAAACTTAACAGCATTTCCAATTAAATTTACTATACATTTTTCTATTTCACTTTCATCACATTCTATTACCTTTTCTTCTACTTCTGGGTCAATAATGAGCTCTATTCCATTAGCTTCAACAAAGTCTTTCATAGATAATGCAACTTCTTCCACTAAATAAATTATGTCATTTTCTTCTATTTTAAGCTTATATGAACCTGATTCAATTTTTGATGTATCTATTATATTATTTATTAATTTTAGTAATCTATCCGAATTTCTTCTTAATGTCGTCATATAATAATCTAACTTTTCTTTAGATATTAATTTATCCTCTTCATTTAGTTTTGTTATTAATTGCTGAGTAGATATAATAACATTAAGTGGAGTTCTAAGCTCATGAGATAAGTTAACAAAATAATTATTCTTATATTTTTCATTTTTAATAAGTTTATCATACAGATCCTTATTCTCTTTAAACTTATTATTTAACTCTTGTGTTCTTTGCTCTACTAAGCTATCTAATATTTTCACTCTATTCCATATTATGTATACTATTATAACTATAATTATTCCATAAATTAAATATGCTATTGGTGTTTCCCAAGGCTTCATTCCAACTTTAAATGTTACAGAAGTTGGAATACTCCATTCACCACTTGAGTTTCTAGCAATTACTTTAAAGGTATATATTCCCGAATCTAGGTTTGTATAACTTGCATAATTTCTATCATCAGAAAAAATCCAATTTTCATCCAGTCCTTCTAATTTATACGAATACTGAATCTTACTAACATTTCTATAATCAGGCATAAAAAAATTAAATTGTATATGGTTATTTTTATAATCTATATTTATATCTGATAAATCTAATAATTCCTTCTCGCCATTATAAACTTTATCTATAGTTACATTTGGAGAAAACTTTTTTTCTTCTAATTCATATGGATAAAAACAAGTAAGTCCATTAATTCCACCAAAGAACATTTCGCCTTTCTTGCTTTTAAAGGAGGCGAAACCATTAAATTCATTTCCTTGTAATCCATCAGTAACATTAAAATTTATGAACTTGTTTTTATCTACATCATATTTAGATATTCCATAATTTGTACTCATCCATGGATTTCCATTATCATCTATTAAAATTCCATATATAAAGTTATTTGATAAACCTTCACTTTCTGTGTATCTATGAAATTTTTCTGTGTATTTATTAAATTTATTTAGTCCATATTGCGTTCCTATCCAAAGATTATTTTTATTATCTACTCCAATTGATTTTATTGCATTAAAACTTATACTTTCTTCATCGTCTTCATTATTTCTATAGTTTTTTATAACTCCTGTCTTTTTATCTAAACCTATTAGACCTCCATCTAAGCCAGATGCTATCCATATAACTCCAGATTTATCCTGTACTATATCAGAAAATATATTTTCTGTTATCTCATTACTAAGTAAAATATTTTTATATGATTTAAAGGTCTCTTTTCTATCGAAAGTACATAACCCATCTCTAGTGCCTATCCATAAAAGTCCCTCATCATCAATATATAAAGTTCTTACGTCATTAGAGACTAAACTATTTTCATCATGATTGTTAAAATATCTAGTAAAGCTTTTGGTTTTTTTATCATATTTATTTAATCCATGTTCTGTTGCGATCCAAATTTCATTTTCAATTCCCGCTATATCTCTAATATAATCATTACTTAAGGAATTAAAATCATCTGAGCTTTTAAATTTTGTTATATCACCTTTTTTTCTATCTATTACATTTAATCCTTCGTGTACTGTACCTACCCATAAAAGCCCATCATCATCTTCATATATTCCAGCAATCATGTTTTCACTTATCGAATTAGCATTAAAAGGATCATTCTTATAATTTTTAAATGAGGTTTTTGGATTAAATAAACTTATTCCATCATAGGTTCCCACCCATAAAGTTCCAGATTTATCTTCAAATAAACTTAATGTATTATTACTTACTATACTTTGAGGATCATATATTTTTGATTCGTATGTTATAAACTTTTTTTCATTCTCATCAAATCTGCTTAATCCATTATTAGTTGCTACCCATAAAAGACCTCTACTATCCCTTAATATGTACCTTACAAAATTACCAGGTATAGATGAATCTTTTTTAGGATCATTGATAAATGTTTCTATTTCATTCGTTTTTAAATTTAATTTATTTAACCCTCCACTATATGTACCAATCCATAAATTATCTGATTTATCTGCATATAATTTAAAAATAAAATTATCACTAATTGAATTAACTGATTCATTAGAGTAATATTTTATAATTTCTTTTGAACTATTTACAATTTTATTTAATCCATCCTCTGTTCCTACCCATAAATTCCCATAAGAATCTTCAACAATAGAATAAACAAATTGACTACTTAAAGAGCTCTTTTCTTCACTAGAGTTATATAGCCTTTCAAAGTTATCACTTTCTTTATTATAAATATTTAACCCATCTTCTGTAGCTATGTATATCTCACCTTTTGAATCTACTAAAATTTCTGTTACATTATAGTTTGACAAATTACATCCGTCTACTCCAGGTAAATAAATTTTTATTTCTTTTGTATTAATATCTATTTTATTTAATCCCCTAGAAGTTCCAACCCATATATTACCTTCTTTATCTTCATTTATCGCAGAAATATAATTACCACTTATGCTATTGGGTTTATCTTTTCTATATCTAAATACTTCAAATTTATTACCATTATATTTATTTAATCCATCAGCTGTACCAATCCACATGTACCCTTTACTATCTTGAAATAAATACTCAACAGATGTTTGAGATAAACCATCCTCTATTGTAATTCTTTTAAAATTAATATTTTTATCTTCATTAGTTAATGCTAATGCATCATAACTTATATTTATTAATAGAGTAATACTTATAAAAATTATAAACGATACCTTGTATAGTTTTTTCCTCATACTCATCCCTCATAGATAAATTTTAAAATATATTATTAATTATATCAGATTTTGGCAAATTTTATATAAATAATTGCAGTTGACTTTAATCTAATAAAAAACATGAAAAAATAAGAGAGTGTAAAATCTTACACTCTCTTATGGCAGGGGCAGTAGGACTTGAACCCACAACCAACGGTTTTGGAGACCGCTACTCTACCAATTGAGCTATACCCCTCCAACAAAAATTATTCTATCATGATATTTTAATCTTTGTCAAGATAATAATTCATTACTTATAATGAAGTCTCATTTTAATACTATATTACCTATTAACTATAACTATATAATATAACATAACAAAACAAAAAGCCAACGATTTAAAATCGCTGGCTTTTACTTGGCAGGGGCAGTAGGACTTGAACCCACAACCAACGGTTTTGGAGACCGCTACTCTACCAATTGAGCTATACCCCTTTGCAACAATAACTATTATATCTTATGTAGACATAAAAATCAACTATTAATATTAGTTTTTGTTTTTATGCTATTAATTAACTTGCTTGTATTATCAATTAATACATTATCATTGCTTTCTGTGTTTAACTCTATATAAATACAATCGACTTTTATTTTATTTTTTAAATCATCTATGTCACCTAATTCATTATCATGAACAAATACAATGTTAGATTCCTTTATATCTCTATCATTAATAATATTTTTTATGCTATTATCTTTTATTTTCTTAGCTTGTATTCCAAGATCTCTAAACAAATAGTCAAATTTATCTGTATCTGTAACTATAATATAATCTTTATACTTCTTTAAATCTTCTTTTGCCTTTGCCAAGAAATCATCTAATTCTTTAACAACCTTATTATAATTATCTTCATAATAGCTTCTATTTTTAATGTCCTTCTCTTGTAGTGAAGATTTTATATTATATAGTGCAATCTTATATTCATTAAACCCTAATAGGTAATATGGATTTTCTTCATTTACTGCTTTTAACTCTGTTACCATTGGCCTTATTCCTCTACTCATATTTATAATTCCTAAATTTGAGTTTTTAGAACTTTCTATTATATCATTTACCCATTTTTCATATCCCAATCCATTGTATATAAATAAATCCATATTCAAGATATTATTTAGAACATTATCATTAACCTGAAAAGCTTTAATGTCCTTTTCAGTATTTAATAGATATTCAATACTATGTTTATCACCAACTAATGATTTAACCATTTTATATTGTTCTTTATTAACAGTTAATATGTTTAAAAAAATATCCTTTTGCTCATCTAACTCATCAGTAGGATTAGCCATTAATGGATTATAAGAAAAAGTTAGTCCTAAAAATAAAATAGAAGTAAAAATAACTAACGCATATGTTAATTTTTTCATAAAATTTTCCTCCGAGGAATGTATAATCTCTCTCTACTTTTATCATATCTTATCATTAATATATAAAAATTACAAATTACTTATACAGTAAATTATTTATATTTTACTACAATTCAATTCATTTTACCATATTATGTATATTATTTTAACTTTCCTTTTTTTATTATTTTGGATAGAATATATTAATATAGAATATTTAGAGAGGAGATCATTTATGCATTTTTACGTTAATAATTTGGAAGAAACTACTAATATAGGTTATTCCATAGGTAAACTTTTAAATCCAGGTGATATAATTTGTTTAACTGGTGATTTAGGAACTGGTAAAACACATATAACTAAAGGAATTGCTAAAGGATTACACATTGATGAACATATAACTAGCCCCACTTTTACTATTGTTAATGAATATGATTCAGGTAGGCTTAAACTATATCACTTTGATGTTTATAGAGTTAGTGATCCAGATGAAATCTATGCAATTGGATTTGATGACTATATATTCTCAGAAGGTGTTTCTATAATTGAATGGGCTAATTACATAGAAGAAATTTTACCTAAGGAATATTTACATATTTTAATAGAGAAGGACTTATCAAAAGGCGAAAATTTCAGAAAAATTTCAATTGCTCCATATGGAGACCGATATAATTATATAAAGGAGTTAAATTTATGATAGTTTTAAGTATTGATTCAGCTTCTAAAGTAGCAACCGCTGCACTTTTAAGTGAAAATGCTTTAATAGCCGAATATACATTAAATAATAAAATGGAACATTCAACTTTGATAATGGATATTATAGATAAATTATTAAAAGATTCAAATCTATCGATTGATGATGTAGATGGATTTGTTGTTTCAAAAGGTCCAGGTTCGTTTACAGGTTTAAGAATTGGCATGGCTACAATAAAAGGCTTAAGTTTTGGGTCAAATAAACCTTATATTAGTGTATCAAGTTTAGATGCTCTTGCATATTCTCTTATAAGCTTTGATGGAATAATATGCCCTATAATGGATGCTTTAAGAGATAGTGTATATACCTGTCTATACAGAAACAATAATGGAAACTTAGAAGCTTTAATTGATTATTCTGCCCTTGAGTTAGATGAATTAATTGAGTTATTAAAAATCAAAAATGAAAAAGTGATATTTACAGGTGATGGATTAATTAAGCATAGAGATTATTTATCAAAAAATCTTCCTAATGCTTCTTTTGCACCTAATCATTTAAGTGTAATAAGAGCCTCATCTTTAGGTGACTTAGGCATTAAATTATTACTAGATAATAAATATGATGAATTAAATTCTTCTCCATTTTATTTAAAAAAGCCTCAAGCTCAGAGGGAACTAGAAAAGAGGTTAGCTTTAGAAAATGAAGGTAAGCTATAGTTTAATGACTGACGAAGATATTGATGGCGTCTTAAATATAACCAACTTATGTTTTTCTACCCCATGGAGTAGAAGTTCCATTTCAGGTGAATTAAGTAATCCATTAGCTAAATATATAATAGCTAAAGATATAGAAAAAAACTCTGTTATAGGTTTCGTTGGAGTTTGGATTATAGTTGGAGAAGCTGATATAACTAACATAGCTGTTCATCCAAACTATAGGAAACTTGGAGTAGGTAGTAAATTATTATCTTCACTAATAAACATATGTGATGATCTAAGTTGTTCATTAATTAACTTAGAAGTAAGAGCTTCAAACATTTCTGCTCAAAATCTTTATAAAAAATTTTCTTTTATTGAAAATGGTCTTAGAAAAGGATATTATGAAGATACTAAAGAAGATGCTATTTTAATGACTTACTTTAATAATAAAAAGGTATAAACTCTATGTAAAGTTTATACCTTTTTTCTATTAATTAGCCTTTTTTATTAATGGCTCTTCTTTTTCTTCTTTTGTTCTCATACTTTTTACTAATATTAATGCAGTTATTATAGTTGATAAAACATCACTAACTGGTTGTGCAATCCAAACTCCATTTAGTCCTAATCCAAAAATTCTTGGTAAGATTAATATAAATGGAATCAATAAAATTACTTGTCTAAGTAAACTTAAAAACATTGCTGTTTTTGCTTCTCCTATAGATTGAATATAATTTGATCCTGTTATTGATATTCCTATTATAGGAAGCATAAGCAAGTATATTCTCATCCCTTTAACTGATATTTCCATAAACTTAGGATCTTTATTAAATATTCCTATTATGGCTTCTGGGAATGTTTGAACTATTATAAATGCAAATGTTAATATTATTGTAGCTACTAAAGCTGAAAGCTTAAAAGCCTTCTTAGCTCTCTCCTCTTGTTTTGCTCCATAATTAAATCCAATTATAGGTTGTGCTCCTTGATTTATACCAAATATAGGCATTAAACACATTAATGCTACTGATGATATAGTAGCCATTGCTCCTATTGCTAAATCAGTTCCATATGTCTTTAAAACATTATTAGATATAACTTGAACTAAGCTTGCTGCTATTTGCATAGAAAAAGGAGCTGCCCCTATTGATAATATTTTAATAGTTATTTCTTTATCTAGCCTTAAGCTTGATCTAACAAATTTTAAGTTAGATCTTCCACTGACATAATAGCCAATTCCTATAGCTGCAGTTAAAAACTGAGATATAACAGTTGCTATTGCTGCACCTTGTATGCCTAAATTAAATATAAAAATAAACACTGCATCTAAAACTATATTTGTTATACACCCAATTACCATGATAATTGCTGATAATTTAGGATTTCCATCACCTCTTATTGTATTATTAATAGTAAATGCTATTAAGTTAAATATTGTTCCTAGTAAAATTATGTTTATATATGATTTCGCATAATATAAAGTTTCACTGCTTGCTCCAAATTTACTTAGTATTACATCGCCAAAAACTAATCCTATAATAGTTAATATAACTGAAATAATTACTGATAAAGTTATTGCATTTCCAATTACCTTAGATGCTTCCTCTTTTTTGCCTTGCCCAAGTTTTATTGATATGGATGTAGTAGCACCAATACCAATAAGCATTGCAAACCCAAGAATTATAGTTGTAATAGGCATAGTTACGCCAACTCCCGTAATAGCTAGTGAACCTACCTCTGGTATATTTCCAATAAATATTCTATCAACAACATTATATAAAGCATTTACAATCATACCTATTATTGCAGGTACAGAATACTTCAATAATAATTTACCTATTGATTCATTTGCAAGTAATTGTTGAGTTCCCATTAAATCACCTCTTTTTTAACATTTTGTCTATATACATTTTATCTATATACATTTTTTCAGTAAGTTTAACATAATATTTTTTTCTTCTAATGTTAGATTTTTAGTGAGATTATTTTCCCACTTTATACCTACTATATATATATCATCCTTTAATTCAATTCCTTTTTCTGTTAAGAAAACTCTATAAGCTCTTTTGTCATTTTTATCTTCATTTCTATATATAAATGACTCACATTCTAACTTTTTTATAGCTCTTGCAGTTGTGCCTTTATCTATATTAAGTTTTTCGGATAAATCCTCTTGTCTTACGCCATCTTCTTTATATAGTTCCATTAAAAAAAGAAATTGCCCATATCCAATTCCTAAATGGGATAATTCCTTTAAGAAAAATATATTTGCTTTCCTTTGTATTTGAGAAATATATCTAGCTATATTTTCACATTTCAAGTTTCCCACTATGTTTACCTACCTTTCAAAATAGTTGCATATACAACCATTTTAGATTATATCATATTTAGTTGTATATGCAACTATTTTATATTTCCAATTTAATAAAGATATTTTTATTTATACAATACGGTGTATTAAAATAAACATCTAAAAAACATAATAAATATAAATAAGGCTAACTATTAAACAAATTAACAGTTAGCCCTATTGCTATATTGAATTTAACTTTCTCTTTTTACAATTGTCAAAATTTGAATCTACATTAAAAATTGCTACTGAAACCCTTTTGTATAAAACATAAGTTATTCCACATACTAATATTGATTTTATACCATTGAACGGCAGTAATCCTAAAGTAACATATCTTATTAACTCTTCTTTTGCCATTTGCATTCCGAATGCCGGTAATAAGAAATATACATTTGCCAATATTCCTACAATTTCTATTGATATTATTCCTAAAATCATTCCAAGTAAAGCTGTTTTCTTGCTTTTATTTCTGTGATAAACCCATGCCGCTGGAGCTACTAGAGAAATACCTACTATAAAGTTAGCTGTTTCTCCTACAAAACCTGTTGCTGTTCCCTTAACTATTAAAATCAATAAGTTCTTTATCAATTCTACAACAATACCTGCCATTGGTCCAAATGCAAATGCTCCCATAAGTGCTGGAATATCGCTTAAGTCAATCTTAAGCCATGGAAATGGTAAAAACGGTATTGGAAAATCGAAGTACATAAGCACTACTGCTATTGCACCTAAAAGTGAAATTTTAATAAATTTGTTTAGGTTTTTGTTTTGTTGATTGTTCATTTTTTCTCCTCCCAAAAGTCTATCCTCTGGGGCAATAGGTTAGATCACTTCAATAAAATGATATTATTTTAACAATTTTCTTTATTAATTTTACCATCTTATCTTATTTAGATTCATGTTAATAAAAAAATCCCTGATATATAAAATATATCAGGGCATAAAATCCATAAGAAATAAGATGTGCTTAAAATAAATATCAAGCAATATCTAACCACTTACCTTCTTTCATCCAGACTATACTGTCGGCCTCGGAGTTTCACCGAATCATGCTAAAATTTAGCTCGCGGGCTATACCGCCGGTGGGGAATTACGCCCCGCCCTGAAGATAATTTATTTATACTATTATTATATGTTTAATTATACATTTTTGCAAGCAGATTTTTAACAATCTTCTTCTTTTATTCCTTTCATTGATAGGGAAATTCTGTTTCTTTTACTATCTACTTCCAATATTTTAACTTTTACTATATCTCCAACCTTTACAATATCTAACGGATGCTTTACAAATCTATCTGCCATTTGGCTTTTATGAACTAAACCATCTTGGTGAACTCCAATATCAACAAAAGCTCCAAAGTCTGATACATTTCTTACTGTTCCCATAAGTATCATACCTTCTGCTAAATCTTTTAAATCAATTACTCCTGTCTTTAAAATAGGCTTTGGCATTTCTTCTCTTGGATCACGGCCTGGCTTTTTAAGCTCTTTTATTATATCAGAAAGAGTAAGTTCCCCAATTTCTAGTTCTTTAGAAATATTTAAAAGCCCTTTATCCTTTACTCTTTCATCTATATCTTTAAGATTATTTTCTTTTAAATCATCTTTAGTATATCCCAGTAATTGTATTAAATTTCTTGCAGCATCGTAAGACTCTGGATGTACTGATGTATTATCTAAAGATTCTTTACTTTCCATAACCCTTAAGAAACCTGCACATTGCTCATAAGCTTTTTGTCCAAGCCTTTTAACCTTCAATAATTCTTTTCTACTTTTAAATGCACCAACTTCATCTCTGTAACTTACTATATTATTTGCGATACTTGAATTTACTCCTGCAACATAAGTAAGTAATGATGGTGTTGCAGTATTTAAATCTACTCCAACTTTATTAACGGAATCTTCAACAACACCTTTTAAAGATTCATCAAGCTTTTTAGGAGTAACATCATGTTGATATTGTCCAACACCTAAAGCCTTTGGATCTATCTTAACTAATTCTGCCATAGGATCTTGTAATCTTCTTCCTATAGAAATAGCTCCTCTAACCGTAACATCTAAATCTGGGTATTCCTTTGTAGCAAGTTCTGAAGCTGAATAAACTGATGCTCCTGCCTCTGATACTATAACATATGCTATTTCTTTTCCTGCTTCTTTTTTTACTTCAGATATTATTTCAGATATTACTTCTTCTGATTCTCTTGAAGCAGTTCCATTACCTAATGAAATAACTTCAACATTATATTGGTTTATTAATTCTTTTAATATTTTCTTAGTTTCTTTAACTTTATTTTGTGGTGCTGTCGGATATACTGTAGACTTATCTAAAAATCTTCCAGTACTATCTAGTATAGCTATTTTACAACCTGTTCTAAACCCTGGGTCATACCCCATAACAGCTTTTCCTTTAATAGGTGGTTGCATTAATAATGCTTTTAGGTTTTCCTTAAATATTTTTATAGCTCCTTCTTCACCTCTGTTAGTAAGTTCATTTCTAACTTCTCTTTCAATAGACGGATATATTAGTCTTTTTAATGAATCTCTTATTGCTATTTTTAAATATTCATCAGTAGCTGTAATGTTTTTTAATATTTCTTTCTCTAAATAATTTATTATTTTATCTTCATTTACAGCTATCTTAACAGACAATATTTTCTCATTCTCTCCTCTATTTATAGCTAAAATTCTATGTGGTGGTATTTTAGATATTTCTTCACCATATTCATAATACATTTCAAAAGGTGTATGTTCATCACTTTCTCCTGTTGATTGTATCTTTCCCTCTTTGAATACTAATTCTCTTATCCATTTTCTATATTTTGCTTCATCTGATATTTCTTCTGCTATTATATCCAAAGCACCATTAATTGCATCTTCTATGCTACTAACATCTTTTTCTTCGTTTATAAACTTAACTGCCTCACTATTAACATCTCCCTTAAATTCACCACCAGATATTATATCAGCAAGTGGTTTTAACCCTCTTTCTAATGCCATAGTAGCCCTTGTTCTCTTTTTTTGTTTATAAGGTCTATATATATCCTCTACCTCTGTCAATGTCTTAGCGCTTTTTAAAGCTTTTAATATATCATCATTTAATTTCCCTTGTTCCTCTATAAGTCTTAACACATCTTCTTTTCTATCCTTTAAGTTTCTAAGATATGTAAGTCTTTCTTGAAATTTTCTTAATACTTCATCACTTAAAGCACCTGTTTGCTCTTTTCTATATCTTGAAATAAACGGAACTGTATTACCATCATCAAGTAAAGTTATTACGTTATTTACCTGAGTCATACTTATTCCTAATTCAGATGATAATCTTTCAACAATATCAACCATAAAGTCCTCCTAAAATATATTAGAAATTTTTCTCCAAAATTTACATAATGATATTATAATACAATATTGCACATTTATGTAACATATAATTCATTTTTTGTGCACACATATATAAAATATTAAATATTAAATACAATTACAATATTGATATTATGTAAAATAAGGTTTATAATTATAATTGTAAAATTTTTACAGATGGGTGATGTATATGAATAAGTTTATAATTTTAATTAATAAGATAATAAATATTTTACTTATATTCTTCATAGTTTTTATAATTCTAAATGAATATTACATAATTGAATTTTCTAATACTTTAAGATATGTTTTATATTTCTTAACCTTAATATTAATTCTTATATCATCAACTAAAGAAATAATAATTAATAAATCAGGATTGTCCAAATTTATAAATTGTATAATATTATTTTCATCAATAGTTGGTGGTGTTTTTTCAATTGTTACAAATCAAATAAACATTCTAATTTATATTTGTATTCTGTCTTCTTTAATTTATGGATTTATAGAGCTCATTTATAAAAAAGCTTAAATATATCTCCTTATTTTTATTTATTTTCATAATTTTATACCTCACGTAATAGTATTAAATATAACTATTATTTGAGGTATATTTTATGAAAAAGAAAATATTTTATTCAATATCACTAATTACCAGTCTAGTACTTTTATGTACTTCTATATTTTTTAACGTTACATATTCGCCATTTAATGCTGATAACGTAAAGGAAAATATTGCTATATTATCTTCAGAAACTTACGGCGGTAGACTAGCAGGTAGTAATGGAAATTTACTTGTGGGAGAAATAATAAGAAAAAACTTTGAAGATAATAAATTAGTTCCACTTAATGAAAGTTTTAAAGAAAACTTTAAAACAACATGTCCAATAAATAATAATAGCTCTCCTTATCTTAAAGTTTCTTCAGAGGATAAAGTTATAGAATCCTTAAAATATGGTGTTGATTATAAAGAAGATATGATTAACTTTAGAATTCATAATTTAAGTTTTTCTAAAGAGGATAAGGTAAATATTTATACAAACTCTATAGAAGTAATAACAAAAGACGGTAATTGTTTATTTTATGTTGCTCCTAATAATGAATTTTCATTTAGAAGTTCATTTATAAATAATTTCCCGTATGACATGATGGTTTTAATAACTACTAATACCTATAATAAAATATTAGACTCTATAAGAGAAGGATTGACTGTATCTGTTAATTTACCATTTTCAACATGTGAAAAAGACTTAGTAAATATAGTTGGAGTTTTAAAAGGATCTTCTAAGAATCTTCCTCCACTTGTTTTAACTGCTCATTACGATCACTTAGGCCAAGATGGACTTAAGAATACCTATTATGGGGCTTTAGATAATGCATCAGGCACTGCATTTTTATTAGAACTTCAAAAAACATTATCTAATTATGGAACTCCTAAGAGAGATATTATTTTTGCAGCTTTGAATGCAGAAGAATTTGGACTGCTAGGCTCTAAAAGTTTTGCTGAAAGCAATATTGATAAATTAAAAGGAGCTCAAGTAGTAAATTTTGATATGATTGGTAGTAAAGACTATCCTCTTACTTTAATGCTTGGAGCCTCATTTAAAGATAATGAATCAGAGCTTTTAAAGTCTATTGAAAAGATTTCTAAGAAAAATAATGTATCTACAAATGTTATATATGAGGATTCAAGTGATCATGCAAGCTTTAATAATTTAGGTATAGATGCTCTAAGCTTTTGTCATAGCGATATGTCTAAAATTCATACCCCTAATGACACCGTTGAACATATAAGTACTGATGCTATAGATAGTGCTTATAATGTTATAGAAGATAAAATAAATGCCTACTGTTATAGTCCGTTTACTGTATTTTTTCATAGTAAAGCTTCTTTATTTATATTTGCTATTCTATTCGGCTTCTTAGTTTCTGCACCTTTTATAAATCATATAAAAAAGAGAAAATTAGGATAATTAAAAGGATTTAGCTTTGCTAAATCCTTTTAATTGCTATTTTTTAAATAAGCTGTAATAAAGTTATCTATTTCTCCGTTCATAACTGCATTTAAATTTGCTGTTTCTTCATTTGTTCTATGATCTTTAACTAAATTATATGGATGGAATACATATGACCTTATTTGGCTTCCCCATCCCATATCCTTTAACTCTCCTGTTAAGTCTTCTATCTTTTCTTTATGTGCTCTTTCTTTTAATTCTATAAGCTTAGACTTTAACATCGACATTGCTGTATCCTTGTTTGAAAATTGGCTTCTCTCACTTTGACATTGAACAACTATTCCAGTTGGTATATGAGTTATTCTTATTGCAGATTCTGTCTTATTAACATGTTGACCACCAGCTCCACTTGCCCTATATGTATCTATTTTTAAGTCATCTGATTTTATTTCTATATCTTGATCTTTTGTTAGCTCTGGTAGAACTTCAATTGACGCAAAAGAAGTTTGCCTTTTACCATTAGCATTAAAAGGAGATATTCTTACTAATCGATGTATTCCCTTTTCTGCTTTTAAATAGCCATAAGCAAATTCACCCTTAACTTTTAATGTTACACTTTTTACTCCAGCTTCATCACCTTCTAGATAATCAATGGTTTCAACTTTAAATCCTTTTTTCTCACACCATCTTGTATACATTCTAAGAAGCATTTCAGTCCAATCATTTGCATCTGTACCGCCAACTCCAGCATGTAAATTCAATATAGCATCATTTCTATCATATTCCCCGGATAAAAGTAATTCTACTCTATATTCTTCTACATCTTTTTCTATTAATCTAATTTCCTTTATTACTTCATCAATAGATTCTTGATCCTCATCATCAACTAATTCTGATAATACTTCAACATCATCAATTCTAGAAACTAATGACTCGTATCTGTCTATTTTATCCTTAATTCTCTTACTTTCCTTTGTAACTCCTTCAGCTCTTTTTATATCTTCCCAAAATCCACTTTCTTGCATTTGAAGTTCTAACTCTTTTACTTGCTTTTCAAGTGCTTCCTTGTCAAAGAGAAGCCCCCATTTCTTTTGTAACTTTTTTTATATCATTAAGTTTTAGTAATTCTGCTTCTAACTTAATTATCATATAATCACCCTATCTTTTTTTATTTATTATTAATATATTAAAGTTTTAAAAAAGTGCCATGTAGGCACTTTTTTAAACTTCTCTTCCACAACAATTTTTATACTTCTTACCACTTCCACATGTACATTGATCATTTCTACCTACCTTAGGTTCATTTCTAACTGGTTGTTTCTTTGTTTCTGAACCACCCTCGCCATGACTTGCTGAAGTTTCTTCTGCTACTCTTTCTCTTTCAACAGGCTTTTGAACTTGAATATGGAATAGGAACTTAATTGTATCTAACTTTATTCCATTTATCATTTCTTCGAACATAGCACTACCTTCCATTTGGTATGCTTGTATTGGATCTAGTTGCTTATATGCTCTTAATCCAATTCCTTGTTTTAAATGATCCATATTATCTATATGATCCATCCACTTTTGATCTACTACTCTAAGAAGTATTACTCTCTCAACTTCTCTAAATTGCTCTTCACCAAATTCTAATTCTTTTTCAAGATAAACTTTCATTAATATATCTATTAATTTAGTAATTATTTCATCATTAGATAAATCTATTAAATCTTCACTTTTAACTGTACCATGAGGTAAACATATATCTTCTAGGTATTGAATTAGTTTTCCTATTTCCTCTTCATAATTTTCATTTACACCATCTAAGTGAGCCTTAACAGCATCAGAAACTATTTCATTTACCATTCCGTTAATTTGTTCCCTTAAGTCCTTACCTTCTAGAACTTCAGATCTTTGCTTGTAAATAACTTCTCTTTGCATGTTCATAACATCATCATACCCTATAAGATTCTTTCTTATATCAAAGTTATTACCTTCAACCTTCTTTTGAGCATTTTCTAGAGCCTTACTCACCATTTTATGGTCAATGGCTTCATCATCTTCTAAACCTAATTTATCCATTAAACCTTGAATCTTTTCAGAGCCAAATATTCTCATTAAGTCATCTTCTAATGATATATAGAATACAGATTCCCCTGGATCTCCTTGACGACCAGATCTACCTCTTAACTGATTATCTATTCTTCTTGATTCGTGTCTTTCTGTACCAATTATCTTTAATCCACCAGATTCTTTTACGCCTTCTCCAAGCTTAATATCTGTACCTCTACCTGCCATATTTGTAGCTATAGTAACACTACCTAATTCTCCAGCATGAGAAATTATCTCAGCTTCTTGCTCATGATACTTAGCATTAAGTACTTTATGGTTAACCCCTCTCTTTTTTAAGAGAGATGATAAATATTCTGACCTTTCTATACTTACTGTACCTACTAAAACTGGTTGACCCTTTTTATTAGCTTCTATTATATCCTCTATAATAGCATTATACTTACCTTTTATATTTTTATATATTAAGTCACTTCTATCTGCTCTTGCAATAGCTCTATTTGTAGGAACAACTATAACATCTAGTGCATAGATTTCTCTAAATTCATTTTCTTCTGTTAATGCTGTACCTGTCATACCTGATAACTTTTTATACATTCTGAAGTAATTTTGGAATGTTATTGTAGCAAGAGTTTTTGATTCTCTTTCTATTTTAACTCCTTCTTTAGCTTCTATAGCTTGATGAAGTCCATCTGAGTATCTTCTACCTTCCATAAGTCTACCTGTAAACTCGTCAACTATTATTACTTGACCATCCTTTACCATATAGTCCTTATCTATCTTCATTCCATAATTTGCTTTTAATGCTTGAGTTATATAATGTTGTAACTCTAAATGCTCTGCATCTGCATAGTTATCTATTCCAAATGCTTTTTCTGCTTTTTCTACTCCAGAATCAGTTAGCATTACAGAATTAGCTTTTTCATCTATTGTATAGTCCTTTTCTGCTAATAATTGCTTTACAAAGTTATCTGCAACATTATAAAACTTAGTTGATTTTTCTCCAGCTCCTGAAATTATAAGTGGAGTTCTAGCTTCATCAATAAGTATTGAGTCAACTTCGTCAACAACTGCAAAGTTTAACTTTCTTTGTACTTTTTCCTCTTTATAAATCAC
This sequence comes from Clostridium sp. MB05, assembly GCF_046581255.1. Taxonomy (NCBI): domain Bacteria; kingdom Bacillati; phylum Bacillota; class Clostridia; order Eubacteriales; family Clostridiaceae; genus Clostridium; species Clostridium sp. MB05. The sequence continues at coordinate 3,851,233 of NZ_CP174370.1, forward strand.
CATATTATCTCTTAAGTAATCAAAACCAAACTCGTTATTAGTTCCATAAGTTATATCTGCTCCATAAGCTGCTCTTCTTTGTTCAGATGTTAAACCATGAACTATACAGCCAGTGCTTAAACCTAAGAAATTATATAGCCTACCCATCCATTCTACGTCTCTTGTTGCTAAGTAATCATTAACTGTTATTAAATGAACTCCTTCTCCTGTTAAAGCATTTAAATATAGTGGTAATGTTGCAACTAAAGTCTTACCTTCACCAGTTTTCATTTCTGCAATTCTTCCTTGGTGAAGAACCATACCACCTATAAGTTGAACTCTATAATGCTTCATTCCTAGAACTCTCCATGCAGCCTCTCTACAAACTGCAAAGGCTTCTGGTAAGATGTCATCTAAAGTTTCTCCATTTTGTATTCTTTTTTTAAATTCATCAGTTTTAGCTTTAAGATCCTCATCTGATAACTTTTGCATACTTTCATCTAGTTCTTCTATTTTATCTGCTACTTTTTGTAACTTTTTTACTTCTCTTTCACTATATGAACCAAATACTTTTTCCAAAAATCCCATACTTATTTTCCTTCCAATCGTTTTATTTTATTTGATTAGTTTTATCGTACCTAAAGATTCTAATTATTAAATTTCATTTATAAATTATACCATTTTAATAACAATTAATTCAAGGAATAACTTCCTTTTTAATAATATTATAACTAAAAAGGAAGCGCAATGCACTTCCTTTTATTAATTAAATGTATTCTGGCTCTAATAAACCATAATCTCCATCTTTTCTCTTATATACAACGCATATTTTATTTTCATCTGAATCTTGATATACAAAGAAGTTATGTCCTATTAATTCCATTTGAAGTACAGCTTCTTCTACTGACATAGGCTTAACTCCAAACTTTTTAACCTTAACAACCTCCCCATTGGTTTCTACCACTTCATCACTTAAAGTAGCCTCATCTAACTGCGGGAATCTTAATGACTCATGATTTCTTCTAGATAACTTTGTTCTTTGCTTTCTAATTTGTCTTTCTAATTTTGTAACTACTAAGTCTATTGATTTATACATATCTTCAGTTGATTCTTCTGCTCTTAATATTACTCCATTAAATGGTATTGTAATTTCTACCTTTTGTTTATTTTTTTGTACTGATAAAGTAGTTTTTGCCTCTACTTCTGGATCAAAGTATCTTTTCACCTTTGAAAGCTTTTTTTCCACCATATCCTTTAATGCTGGTGTTGCTGTAGTATTTTTTGCTATTACTGAAACTTTCATATAAGTTCATCCCCTCTCTGTAAGATTAAATCTTACTCAGTAGATTTAAAATTTTTATTTGTTTTATATATATATTATACCACCTTGAAATCTTTTTAAGCAAGAGTGTTCAAGGCTAATTGACAGAAAATTCGCTTTATTTTACTCAACATAACTTCTATTTTCTCTATATTTTATAAATTTTGCTAAAAAAATATCCATTAGTTTTTAAAACTAATGGATATTTTTTAAAACTAGCTGACCTGGCTTTTGCCCCCACACTCGCCTACTGGAGCTTTTGCTACTCGGAATTAACCTCTCACTACTAACTCTCTCAATTTTCTTGGTAGGACTTACTTCTATACCGCACCATGCTCATTAGAAATTTTTTCCAACTTACGTGGATCGTTTCGCCTGCGACTAGCATCGACTTTCATCCACAGACCTAGCTTTACATTAATTATTATATATAACTTTTGGCAACTGTCAACATTTTTATAGAACAAGCTCCATTTTTTATAAATAATTTTTCACATTCTAATAATGTTGCCCCAGTTGTTACCACATCATCTATTAAAATTACCTTTTTATTTTTTATATTAATATTGCTTACAACCTCAAAAGCTCCACTTATATTTTTCCATCTTTCTTCTTTAGACAATGTTTTTTGTTCTTTTATATTCTTTATTTTTATTATATCTTTATAAACTGGTACATCTAGTCTATCCCCTAATATTTTAGCTATAAATTCACACTGATTAAATCCTCTCTCTTTTAGTGACTTTTTACTGCTTGGAATAAAAAAAATCCCATCAGCTTTAATATTATTTTCTTTTATTAATTCATATAAATAATTTGCTAATATATTTCCTGCCAAAAAGTTTTTCCTATATTTAAATTCTAATACTAAATTTTTCATTACTCCACTATAGTATCCATATGATAAAACTTTAGAACTTTCTTTTACTCTCATTATTCTCTTTTGACAAGTCTTACACAAACCAATATACTCATTATCGCAACTTATACATTTATTCTTAGGTGGATATAGTATATCTAATACTTCATTAATAAATACTTTTAATAATTTAATAAACCTTTTTCCCATATCTCTTTGTTATAACCCCTTGTTATTTCCTTAGCCTTGTCCATGTCTTCTGATATTTCTTTAGACACCAAAAGAACTTCCCCTATTCTACTATCATTACTAATGTTCTTTCCTACCTCAGCACAAAAATATATTATCTTTTTGTAACTATAAAATATATCGTCTGAAAATAGTACTACTATATCTATATCATTTGTATCTTTAACATAACTTCTTATATTGTTTGTAATTACAAATATGCTTCTGTTTTTTGATTTGTAAAGCAAATCTATTTTTTTTAGGTTATCATTTTTTAAAAATTTGATTATTTTTACATCTTCAATCTTTAAATCCTCTGTATAGTAATTATATAGTTTACTTATTTTTTCCTCCGATGGAATAAAAATTATAACTTTTCTATTGTTATTTTTAAACCACATTAAATAGTCATATAGCGTGTACGGCATATCTTCATCTAATTTTACTCTAGTAGTTATTATCCTAGGCTCTACAAAAGGTTTATTTCTTGTTAAGTCTGATAAAAATATACTTCTTCCCATACTAACTATTTTTTCTACAGATAATATTAAAATTCTATTGCTATATAGGTATAAGTATTCCATGTACTCTCTAATCTCTTCTTTTGAAGTTGTAGAAAATTTACTTATATCATCAATTATACATAAATCATAATAATCATTTATTTTATTAATATTTTTAAAGTTTGTAAAAATTAAATTTTCTTTTCCTTCTTTTTCATTTATATAAGAATATTTAAACTTTAATTCATTCTCTTTTAAACCTTCTATTATTTCTTTATTTACATCTGTTTCACCCCATACATACAATATTCTTTTATTCTCTTTTAATAATGAACTTATTAGATCTAAATACACTAATGCAGTATTGTATGGATTAGTTATAATAGTTAATATTTTTGATTGCTTGTTATACCATTTATTTATCTTAGATTTACAATCATTCAATTCTTTAAGGCTTATTAACCTTTTATCTAACATTTAACCTCTCCTCATTATTCAATAAAAATATCTTTACTTGTAATATCTACAATTCTATCTCTAAGTGAAGAATATCTTTCCATACTTTTTGTATTAGAAACCATATATTTTAAAGCCTTAGGGATTCCAACCACAACTACTAATTCCTTTGCTCTAGTTATAGCTGTATATAATAAATTTTTATTCATTAAAAATGGAGATCCCATAAAAGCAGGTGTAATTATTACTTTAAACTCACTTCCTTGACTTTTATGTATTGTTATGGAATAAGCTAACTCCAATTCATCTAGATAAATATAGTCATAAACTACTTTTCTTTCATCATCAAATATTATTGTCATTGTTTTTTCTTCTTCGTTTATACTTTTTATAAACCCCATATCACCATTAAATACCCCTACACCTTCATTATCTCCTTCTCCATTGATTCTAATCCATTTTAAAGAGTAATTATTTTTAGTTTGCATCACTTTATCACCTTCTCTAAAAATAACATCTTTTAATTCCTTTTCCCTTTTATTACTAGATTTAGGATTTAAGATTTCTTGAAGTTTATTATTTAAATTTTGTACTCCTAGTATCCCTTTTCTTGTAGGTGTTAGTATTTGAATATCTCTATATTTATCCCAGGATTTATTAAAATTAGGTAATCTTCTATTTATTAAATCAATTATTGTAAGTAATATTTCATCAAGGTCTTCCTTATTTTCAAAGAAAAAATCTCCATCTCTTCTATTTATGTATGGCATTTCTCCATTATTTATTTTATGGGCATTTGTCACAATTAGACTTTCTTCTCCTTGTCTAAATATATCTCTAAGTCTTACTACCTTTATAAAATTACTTTCTATTAAATCTTTTAATACATTTCCAGCACCAACAGAAGGAAGTTGGTCTACATCTCCAACTATTATTAATCTTGTTCCAAGCTTTATAGCTTTAAGCAAACTATGCATAAGCATTATATCTATCATAGATGCCTCATCTATTATAATTACATCTGCCTCTAATGGTTCTGATTCTCCTTTTCCATAATAAGAATTTTCCTCTTCACTTACTCCCATTTCTAGCAATCTATGTATTGTTTTTGCTTCTCTTCCAGTAGATTCAGTCATTCTCTTAGCCGCTCTTCCTGTTGGGGCTCCTAATAAAACCTTCATTCCACTATTCTCATATATTTCTATTATAGATTTTATTATCGTAGTTTTACCTGTTCCTGGTCCCCCTGTTATTATTTCTATTCCATTTTCAAACGCTCCAATTATTGCTTCTCTTTGTGAAGAAGCAAATTTTATATTATTTTTTCTTTCAAAAGCTTCAATTTCAAATTCAATGTCTGAATTTATAGTCCTAAAATTTTCTATGCTTAATGTTATTATTTTATTTGTTACTCCAAGCTCACAATAATAATATGGTAGCGAAAATATTGCTTCTATATCATTTATCTTTTCAATTTTTATCTTTGTTTCTAAAGCTAAATTATACAAACTTTCTTCTACTAGCTCTGATGGAACTACTAAAATCTTTGATACTTCATTTATTAAATTTTCTTTTGGCATATATGTATTTCCAGCTGCTGAAAATTGATTTAATATATATCTTATGCCACTTTGTATTCTAAATGGTGATATTGTTTCTATACCAAGGCTTTTTGCTATCCTATCTGCAGTTATAAACCCTATCCCTGATATTTCATCTGAAAGTATGTAAGGATTTTCTAAAATTATAGACTTAGCATCTACTCCAAATTTCTTATATATTTTTATACACTGATTTGTAGTCATACCATGCCCTTGAAAATATATAATTATATCTTTTAAATCTTTTTGTTCTATATATGATTCATATATTATCTTAAACTTCTTTTCTCCAATACCCTCAACTTCTTGTAATCTTTCTATATTGTTATCTAATATATCTAATGTTTTCTCTTTAAACTTTTTGACAATTTTTTTCGCTGTTATAGGCCCTATTCCGTGAATTATTCCAGTACTTAAATATTTCTCAATCCCCTCCACAGAATCTGGTAGTATTTCTTCATATTCTTCTATATTAAATTGACGCCCAAATTGTTTATGTAATACCCATTGTCCTTTTAATTTAACATATTGCCCTTCTTTTAAAAAAGGAACTATCCCAACTGCACTTATGCACTCTTTATCTGATCTTATTTTTGATACTACATAACCTGTATCATCACTTTTGAATACAATAGATTCTACTATTCCATTTAGAAATTCCATGCTATCTCTCCAAATCTTTCAATGATATTTTAATATTTACAATTTTATTATATAATTATATCATAATTTAAAAATTTTAAATTCTTAATATTATACAATATTAGCAATATGGAGGTGCTTACATGATAATAAAAAATTGCAACATAATATATCTTGATAAGATAGAAAAGGGATCTGTTTTAATTGAAAATGGAAAGATCAAAGAAATAAACCCAAAGAATACGAATGATAATGAAATAATTGATGCAGAAGGATTATATTTATCTCCAGGCTTTATAGATGTTCATATCCATGGTGCTGGTGGTCATGATACGATGGATGGCACATTTGAAGCAATTAATGAGATTTCTAAAACTATAGTTAAACATGGAACTACTTCATTTACTCCAACTACAATGACTGTAGCAATAGATGATATAAGAAAATCAATGGAAATTATAAAAGAAGCTAAAGAAAATGGTACTGATGGTGCTATCGTTTTAGGTGCTCATCTTGAAGGACCTTTCATAAGCCCAAAAGCTATTGGAGCTCAAAACCCTAACTTTTTGATTCCTCCAACAATAGAAAACTTTAATGCTATGGTAGGAGATGCTGAAGATGCTGTTGTATCAATTACAATTGCTCCTGAAGTTCCTGGCGCTAAGGAATTAATAAAAGAGTTATCAAAAAAAGGAATAGTTTGCTCTATAGGTCATACTAAAGCTACTTACGATGAAGCTATGGAAGGAATTAAATGTGGTTGCTGCCACTCAACTCACTTATTTAATGCAATGACACCATTTGCTCATAGAGAACCTGGAGTTGTAGGTGCTATATTTGATAGCGAAGTAACTACAGAAACAATTTCTGATGGTATCCATATATCATATCCATCACTTAGAATAGCTTACAATCAAAAGACAACTGATAAAGTTTTATTAGTTACTGATGCAATGATGGCATGTGCGATGCCTGATGGTATGTATGCATTAGGAGGTCAAGAGGTTGTTGTTAAAGATGGAGCTGCAAGACTTTTAAGTGGAAGCTTAGCTGGTTCAATATTAACTCTAGATAAAGCTATTAAAAATGTATATAAAAATGTTGGTCTTTCATTAAACGAAGCTGTAAAAATGGCAACTTTTAATGCTGCTAGACATTGTAAAGTTGAAGATAGAAAAGGTCTTATAAAAGAAGGCTTCGATGCAGATTTGGTTTTATTTGATGAAGACATAAATGTAAAAAATGTTATAGTTGCTGGTAAAGTATTAGTATAAATAAAAATGCTCCAATTCAAAATTGGAGCATTTTTTATTTTAAAGATACTTCTTTATTTCTTCTACTTTATTTAAATCTTCCCAAGGTAAGTTTAAATCATTTCTTCCAAAGTGACCATATGCAGCTGTTTGCTTGTAGATTGGTCTTCTTAATTCTAAATCTCTTATTATAGCTCCTGGTCTTAAATCAAATACTTTTTCAACTATTGAAATTATTTCTTCTTCTGATTTCTTTCCAGTTCCAAATGTTTCTACCTCTATAGAAACTGGCTTAGCAACACCAATTGCATATGCTAATTGAATTTCTAATTTATCAGCTACTCCAGCTGCTACTAAATTCTTAGCAACCCATCTAGCCGCATATGCTGCTGATCTATCAACTTTAGTTGGATCTTTCCCTGAGAAAGCACCACCACCGTGTCTTCCATATCCACCATAAGTATCAACTATTATCTTTCTTCCAGTTAATCCGCTATCTCCTTGTGGTCCTCCAACAACGAATCTTCCAGTTGGATTTATGTAATACTTTGTGCTATCGTCTAATAATTCTGCTGGAACTACAGCTTTAATTACATGCTCCATTAAATCTTCTCTTATTTGTTCTTGAGATACATCTTCACTATGTTGAGTTGATATTACTATTCCATCTATTCTTATAACTTTATTATCATCATATTCAACTGTAACTTGAGTCTTTCCATCTGGTCTTAAGTATGGTAAAGTTCCGTTCTTTCTTACTTCTGATAATCTTCTTGATAATCTATGAGCCATAGCTATTGGTAATGGCATATACTCTTCTGTTTCATTTGTTGCAAAACCAAACATCATTCCTTGGTCTCCTGCTCCAACTGCTTCAACATCATCTTTTTGCCCTGCTCTAGATTCTAATGCTTCATCAACACCCATAGCAATGTCACCTGATTGTTCATCTATTGATGTTAGTACTGAACATGTTTCACAGTCAAAACCGTATTTAGCTCTATCATAGCCTATTTCTTTTACAGTTTCTCTAACTAACTTTGGAATATCAACATAACAATTAGTTGATATTTCTCCCATAACCAATACCATTCCTGTTGTAACAGCTGTTTCACAAGCAACTCTTGCCATAGGATCTTTAGCTAAAATACTATCTAATACAGCATCTGAAATTTGGTCGCAGATCTTATCTGGATGCCCTTCTGTAACTGATTCTGATGTAAATAATCTTCTCATTTTCATTTCTCCTTTCATTTTATTTGATATTAATTCTAATTAATTTAATTTATAAAATAAAAAAATCTCTTCGATAAGAAGAGATGTTAAAAGTCATAATCTTTCTTATCTTGCAAAATTACTTTGCAGGAATTGGCACCACACTCAAAATTACTGAAGTAGGTTGCCGGGTTTCATCGGGCCCTTTTCCCTCCGCCTCTCTGGATAAGAACTAATATCAAATTTTACTTTTCAGATTATATCATCTTTAATATTAATAGTCAACTACAGAACCTAAAATAATTACATATTTAGATTCTTTAACTGATAAAATATTAAATTATTTAAAAATATAAAAAAAGACAAGTAAACTTGCCTTTTGTGGTGGGGGAGGACGGATTCGAACCATCGAAACGAAACGTAACAGATTTACAGTCTGCCCCCTTTGGCCACTCGGGAACTCCCCCACATTTGGAGCTGGCAATAGGAATCGAACCTACAACCTGCTGATTACAAGTCAGCTGCTCTACCGTTGAGCCATGCCAGCATATTTAATTTTTAAAATGGTGGAAACAACAGGGATCGAACCTGTGACCCTCTGCTTGTAAGGCAGATGCTCTCCCAGCTGAGCTATGCTTCCATAAGAATAAAATTTTATAAAATGGTGGGGGAGGACGGATTCGAACCATCGAAACGAAACGTAACAGATTTACAGTCTGCCCCCTTTGGCCACTCGGGAACTCCCCCATTTTATGGAGCTGGCAATAGGAATCGAACCTACAACCTGCTGATTACAAGTCAGCTGCTCTACCGTTGAGCCATGCCAGCATATTATAAATTAATAAATTTCAAATGGTGGGGGAGGACGGATTCGAACCATCGAAACGAAACGTAACAGATTTACAGTCTGCCCCCTTTGGCCACTCGGGAACTCCCCCGTTTAAAATTTATTTAATTTCAGTTAAGTAAACTTTGTATCTTCTCAACCGACAATGATTAGTATATATTTATTATATCTTAATTTCAAGTACAATTTTCACTCATTTAAAGAAACTATATTTAATTTATTCTGTTTTTCTTTTATTTTCTTCTAATTAATACTAATATCTTTTTTATTAACAATTTTTCTGTCATAATTATTCTATATTAGATATTAAATAAACATCCCTTCAACTTGTAATAATTTTTAATAAATATATATTGCTATAAGTAAAATAATTTTTTAAATAATAATTTCTTATACTTCTTTTTCTATAATATCTAAATCAATATAATCACTTATAATATCCTTAAACTCTTCATATTCTTTATTTGACATTCTTTGCTTTACTAAAGACATACCTTTTGTAATGTTAACTGTATTTTCTCTATACGAAAAATAGTCATTAACTTTTATTATATCTACTATAGCTAAATTTCTAATTAATACATTTATTTTTTCTTTTCTAGCTTTATCTAAATGTCCAAACAAATTATTAGAGGAATCTACTTGATTTATAATAATTGTAGATTTATTTTTTTCCTCACTAATAAACTCTTCTTCTTTATTGTATTTTACTACATTTTCACTAATAACTTCTTCACTTTTTAATGGCTCCCACACTAATAAAAAATATATTGGGATAACTATACTAATTATTATGGTAATGGTAGAAAATAGTAATCTCTTCATTCTATTTCATCTCCTTTTATTTGATTAATTTCCTCTTTTATGATTTTTATACATTTTATTATAATTAATCTTTATCAAACATATACTTTTATGGCGGGGGTGAATTTTAGTGAAGCGTAAAGTATTATATAACTCTTATAATTCTCATATTGAAATAGCAAATTCTATTAAAAATTATATTACGGAAAATACTATAATAGTTTGTATAGGAACAGATAAATGTATTGGTGATTGCTTAGGTCCAATGGTTGGCACATTTCTAACAGAAAAAGCCTTCCCTCTCCCAGTGTACGGAACAATAGAATCTCCAATACATGCTTTAAATATAAATAAAAGATTGAATGAAATTAATAAATTGCATCCTAAATCCTTAACTATAGGTATAGATGCTTGCTTAGGTGAATATAGCTCAATTGGTGAAATACATACCAGAGATTATCCAATACATCCTGGAAAAGGTGTTGGTAAAAATTTACCTGATGTTGGAATTGCCTCAATAATAGGAATAATAGATTCAAGTGAAAATGCAGAAATTTTCACATCTAGAAGCATTCGTCTAAATTTAGTTATGGAAATGGCTAAAGTGATTTCTTCTTCAATTATTGAAGCATATAAGATTGTTAATAAATAAAAGGGAGCAATAAAATACTCCCTTTTACAATCAATTATATATACTATGTATAATATTCTACTACTCTATCAAAGTTATTTCCTTGTCTGATAGACTAGATTCTATTTTATCTAGATATCCTAAAACCTTGCCTGTACCCTCTGCTACTGCTTCTACAGAGTTATTAGCAACATCGACATTGACTCCTGTTTCATGCTCTATTAGCTTATCTAATCCATCTAATAAAGATCCTCCACCAGTCATTAAAATGCCTTTTTCTATTATATCAGCAGCAAGTTCAGGTGGTGTTTTTTCTAATACAAATTTAACATTATCGACAATTAACGATACTGATTCTTTTAGTGCATAAATTATTTCCTCTGATGTAATAGAAACCTCATCTGGTAATCCAGTAATTAAATTTCTACCTTTCATCATAGCAGTTAAGTTTCTTGATCCATTAAATGCTGATCCTATATTTACCTTTAACTCTTCTGCCGTTTTCTCACCTATCATTATCTTGTACTTATTTCGTACATACTTTATTATAGCATCGTCAAATGAATCTCCAGCTACTTTTATTGATGATCTTACTACAACTCCCCCTAAGGATATTACAGCTATATCAGTAGTTCCACCACCAATATCTACTACCATAGAGCCACTAGGTTTAGTTATATCTAATCCTGCACCAATTGCAGCAGCCAAAGGTTCTTCTATTAAATGTACTTTCTTTGCTCCAGAATTTCTGGCAGCATCAATAACTGCTCTTTTTTCCACCTCCGTTGCTTGTGATGGAACACATACCATTACTTTAGGAGCTGTAATTTTACTTTTTCCATATGCTTTTCTAATAAATTCTTTTAACATTTTTTCAGTTATGTCATAATCTGATATAACACCATCTCTTAATGGCCTTACTGCAACTATATTACCTGGAGTTCTTCCAATCATCTTCCTTGCTTCTTCTCCAACAGCAAGTATTTTATTATTATTTTTATTTATTGCAACAACTGATGGTTCCTTTAATATTATCCCCTTACCTTTTGCATAAACTAAAACTGTTGCTGTTCCTAAATCTATTCCTAGATCGCTCCCACTTCTCCAAAACCACATTCCTTGTTCACTCCTACTCTTTTCGCACTATAAAATCTTTCAAAATTTCTCTTATTTTGCATTATTAGCATATTTATTATTATATATGGAATATGGTAATCCTTCAATATGTTTGTACTTAAATTCGTAATCATTTACTTACTCTGCTGTTTTATATTTCATTTTAGTGGCTTTTCCGCCCCTAATATGTCTTTCTGCTTTATTTAACTCTAATATAGAGTGAGTTTGTTCTGCTATAGCTGGATTTATCTTTGGTAATCTTTCTGTCATATCTTTATGAATAGTGCTTTTACTAACTCCAAATACCTTAGCTGTCTTCCTAATTGTATCTTTAGAATCTATTATATATTTAGCAACCTCTAAAACTCTTTCTTCTATATAATCCTTCAAAATATTACCTCCCTTTGGATAAACTATTAATATGTGACCATTAGTATCTAATTTATTCATCAGTCATTTAAACCAAATGACTGATGAATTATTTATTATTCTTGATTAAATGTAAAATATGTTGTTGGATTTAAATCTTTTCCATTTACATCTTGAACTTGTATATTCAAATGTTCACCGAATTCATCATTGGTAAATATTTTTGAGCTGTTTCCAACAGTTCCTATAACAGTTTCTTCTGTTACTTTATCTCCAACATTTACTCTTATGTCTTTGGATAAATTACAATACTTTGTATATAATCCATTAGCATGAGCAATAACTACATAGCTTCCTTCTTCAACTTTGCTTGAAACTTCTTTCACTTCTCCCACTGCAGCAGATTTAACTTCAGTTCCAACACTAGCTTTTATATCTATTCCTCTAATATTCCTACTGCTTCCATCACTCATAGCTTGTGGCTTTGGATAAGAATATTCTCTTGCAATTGATCCTTCTAAAGGTTTTTTAAATTTAACCTCTACATTCGTTCCAGCAGAAACATTAACATCTTGTTCTGTAGATGCTACCTCTTGTTCTTGTGCTAATTCATTGTTTTGATTATTTTCAACCCTGTCAGCATTTTGCTTTTGAACTTCTGAAGTAGATTTATCATCAATATTTAAAGTGAATTCATTTTCTGCTTTATTACTTTGTTCTAAAGCTTTATTTCTTTTCGTTGTAACTACTGCAACAGTTGCAATTACACACAAACAAAGGAATAGTACTAAATAAAAGCCCTCCTTTCTGAAAAAGTCTTTTACCTTGTCTTTCTTATTTTGGTCCATATCAACACCTCCTTTTTGTATTCTTGCCCGTTATCATAAATTAATACAAATGCAAATTGATTTATTTACATCAAATTTCTACATTTAATAACAAAAAACCTCATCTAAACTATCATCTAACTAGTTGTTGTATTCACTTTAAATATGTAAAATATAAAAAGACAATATATATGCCTATTTAAAATAAACATGTATATTGTCTTTTAAAAATTAAAACTTTTAATTAAATTTCCATTACTTTTTACTACTTACTTAAACATACTTATGATTCTTAATTAAATTTTACTTCCTTTAAATCAATACCTGTATAATAATGTTTTAAAATTTCATCATATTTTTTACCATCCTTAGCCATAACATTTGCTCCCCATTGGCTCATACCAACTCCATGTCCATAGCCCCTGCAATTGAATATTACTTCATTTCCACTTATTTTAAAATCAAAATTTGTTGAGTTTAGGCCAAAAGATAACCTGAAATCTGTTCCCTTTACTTTTGCTTTACCAAATCTTATTTCTTTTACCCCACCAGCATCACTTCTAGATAAAATCTCTATATTACCTTGTAAATTATCCTTACTAATATTTGCATCTGCGTATTTGGAATTTATTTTATTTACAAAATCATCTATGTTAAATTTGGATTCATCTGTGTATTTAGGAGCTATTTCTTCCCCTTTACTTTCAGTAGAAACTAAATAAGGAACATCGCTCGAGAATACATCCACAGCATTTTCTGTTTTTCCTGAACTTGTAGAGAAAAATTGTGGGTATTGAACTAATTCACTATTATATGCTAAAACCAGTCCCTTTGTAGCATCAACAGCCTCTGAAATTTTTGACCAGTTCTCACTACTACTATTCTCCCATTTTTCTAACCTAATTTCTTTACTTATATACACTTGACAATGTGTAGTATCACAAACATCGCCACCTTTAGCATTATTACAGGGTCTAGTTATTTTTGCAGATACATAAGTTCTTGCTGCTATAGCTTGTGCTTTCAAAGCTTCTATTTCAAAGCTTGCTGGCATTTCTCCTGAAACTACGCTCTTTACGTACTCTTCTAAAGGTATATCTACTATCTTGTCTTCATTAGTTATATAAACTTTTATAACATCATTTCCAGATAAAGTTATAAACTTATTTTCGTTTGAACCAACATTATCTTCTATACCATTTTGAGAAATTTCCTCTAATGCACTTACTGAAGAAGATTTGATTACAATCATTGGAATTACAATCATAAATATTAAAACTAAAGTACTGAAAAGTCCAAGTTCTACTAAATCTCTCATTGAACTTATTTTATTTTTCAAAAACATCGCCTCCCTTTAACTAATACAATTTAATATATGTTAAAATTTCCTAATTATACTTTATTTTTTATTCTTTATGTTGAGTTATTTAAATCATTATAATAAAAAAAGTGAACATATATAAGTTTACTTATTCCGTCGCTCCGCTCCAAATCAACACAAACCTACATATGTCCACTTCCAAACTGAAGGTAAGAAAAGTATAAAACAAATCTACTTTTCTAGATCTAATTCCTAAAAGCCTTATATATTGATATTTTCAAAATTTCAAATCTTTATGCTTTCCTATATATTAAAGTATAAAATTAAAGAACTTAGAATAAATCTAAGTTCTTTAATTAGGCTAATATAGCTATAATTATTTATAATATATCTATTTATCAACTCTATATACATTAACTCCCAAGCCTCTAAATTTTTCTTCTATATTCACATAACCTCTATCTATATGATATATATCACTAATTTCTGTATTTCCTTGAGCCACTAACCCAGCTAGTATCATAGCTGCTCCAGCTCTCAAATCAGTAGCTTTAACATCACATCCTGTTAAAGAATCTACTCCTTCTATAATTGCTGTTCTTCCATCAATTTTTATATTTGCTCCCATTCTTACTAATTCTGCAACATGCATAAATCTATTTTCAAATATCGTTTCTGTTATAATACTTGATCCTTTTGTTACCGACAATAATGTCATCATTTGAGCTTGCATATCAGTTGGAAAACCAGGATACGGTAATGTCTTTATATCAACAGGTCTCTTTTTATCTGTTCCATCAACTAACATAACATTTTCTTTTATACTCTCAAACTTTACTCCACACTCTTTTAATTTCTCTATTGTAGGTCTTAAATGGTCTTCATTAGCTCCATTTATGATTATCTTACTATTTGTTATAGCTGCTGCAACCATAAAGGTTCCTGCTTCAACTCTGTCATATATAGGTTTATAGCTTATCCCAGTCAAAGAATCTACGCCTTCTACTGTTATTTTCCCCATTCCTGCTCCTTGAACTTTAGCTCCCATTGAATTTAAAAAATTAGCTAAGTCCCATATTTCTGGTTCTTCTGCAGCATTTTCTATAATTGTTGTGCCTTCAGCCAAAACAGACGCCATTAACAAATTTTCAGTTGCCCCTACAGATGGAAAATCTAAATATATTCTATTTCCTTTAAGTTTTTTAGCCTTTGCTTCTACAAAACCATGTCCTATTTCAATCTCTGCTCCTAAAAGCTTAAATCCTTTTAAATGTAGATCTATAGGCCTACTACCTATATTGCACCCTCCAGGCATGGAAATTTTGCATCTTCCAAATCTCGATAGCATTGGTCCCATAATTAGAAAAGATGCCCTCATTTTTCTTATTAACTCAGTATTCATATCAATTGCTTTAATATTAGAAGTATTTATCTTTAAATTACCTTTTGAGTCATTTTCTATATCACAGTTCATTCCTAATAACAAATCTGTTAAAACTACTACATCTTCTAACATAGGTGCATTATTGATAATAATATCATTTGGACTTAAAATACCTGCAACTATTATTGGTAAAACAGAATTTTTAGCTAAACTAATATTCACTTCACCTCTTAGTTTATTACCACCTTCAACCACAATTTTTTCCATATTATCCTCCATAATGAATTGTTAGTATGTTACGAATATCACTGGTGTTCCTATAATTAGATATTCTCCTGTATCATATTTAATATGACCTATACTGATTCTATTTCCATCATATAATCTTCCCTTTGCTACAGAACCATTATAAATATCTAATATTTCTAAAGTATCCTGTTTTATATTGTTCCTTAGTACCTCCAACAGATGTTGTTTTTGATCCTCTATTATTTTTACCCTTACAAAATCAAAATATTTTATATTTTTTGCCGAAATATTTTGGATTTTTTTTAATTTTTTTCTAATTTCAAGAGTATTGGTGTTTTTATTATTATTTATATAAGTGATTTGAACTTTTGTATTTTCATTATCACTCCATAATAATACTTTTATTTCTTTGGAGTCATCTCTATAAATAATACTATTATTATTTATATCTACATTTTCTCCAAAGGCTTTTTTTAATTGCTCTTCAATTAGAATTTTCTCTTTATATATAGATTTATTTACACTATATTCGATCTTAACGCCATTTTCAACAAAGTCATTTGTATCCATTAACTGAGTTTCTATTAAATTAAATTTATTGGAAATGGACTCAGATTTAATTGGAAATGCCCCAATAATTAACAAAGAGAAGATTAAAGAAGATATAACTTTTATGACTTTTTTCATAAATTCCCCCCCATACCTTTCTTTTTTAAGTATTGTCCAATTTATTCTTTTTTATTCAAAATCTATAGCTATAATATAATATATAGATTAGGTTGAATTTTGTGATTAATTGTCACTATTTACACTTATAGTATTTTAGCAAAATGAAAAATAGAGTAATAAAAGAATTTCATAATTCTTTTATTACTCTATTTTTAATCTTAAAGTTAATTATTCGTATCTAAGGTACCAATTCTTGCATTTGCTCTTGCTAATGATCTTTTAGCTCTTTCAACGTCTATATCCTTACCTTCTTTTAATCTTCTTTCCGCTCTGACCTTTGATTCTTGTGCTCTATCAATGTCAATATCTGAAGGCATCTCTACGGCATCACAACAGAACTTTAATTCATTATTTTTTATATAAATTATTCCTGATGATGTAAACATTTCTTGCTTATTACCTCCATTAACTACTAATGTTGTAGTTGGAATAGTACTTACTATTATTGGAGTATGATTTGCTCTAAATTCAATTTCACCATCTTTAGTTAAAGTAGTCAATCTTTCTGCTTCCATTACTAAAGCTTCTCTTCCAGGGGCTATTATAGTTACACTAAAAGTTTTACTCATAACATCATCCCCTATCTTAAGGTCTTAGCTTTTTCTATAGCTTCTTCTATAGATCCAACAAATAAAAATGCTGATTCTGGAAGATCGTCATACTTGCCCTCTAAAATCTCTTTAAATCCTCTTACTGTTTCTTTTACTGGAACGTATCTACCTTGCATTCCTGTAAATTGCTCCGCAACTGTAAATGGTTGAGATAAAAATCTTTGAATTCTTCTTGCTCTTGCAACTACTTTTTTATCTTCATCTGATAATTCATCTACACCTAAGATTGCAATTATATCTTGTAACTCTTTATATCTTTCTAAAATATTTTTAACTTCTGTAGCTATATCGTAGTGCTCTCTTCCTACTATTCTTGGATCTAATATTCTTGAATTAGACTCCAATGGATCAACTGCTGGATATATTCCAAGCTCTGCTATACTTCTTGATAAAACTGTTGTTGCATCAAGGTGACTAAATGTTGTAGCTGGAGCTGGGTCTGTAAGGTCATCTGCAGGTACATATACTGCTTGAACAGATGTTATTGATCCATTCTTAGTTGATGTTATTCTTTCTTGAAGTGCTCCCATTTCAGTTGCAAGAGTTGGTTGATATCCAACAGCTGAAGGAATTCTTCCTAATAAAGCAGAAACTTCTGATCCTGCTTGAGTAAATCTAAATATGTTATCTATAAATAAAAGAACATCTTGACCTTGATCTCTAAAATATTCAGCCATAGTTAGACCTGTTAATGATACTCTCATTCTAGCTCCTGGTGACTCATTCATTTGACCAAATACTAGAGCTGTCTTATCGATAACTCCTGATTCTTTCATTTCATAATATAAGTCGTTACCTTCTCTTGATCTTTCTCCAACCCCTGTAAATACAGAAAGACCTCCATGTTCTTTAGCTATATTATTAATAAGCTCTTGTATTAGAACTGTTTTACCTACTCCAGCTCCTCCAAATAAACCTATTTTACCACCCTTTTGATATGGAGCTAATAAGTCTATAACTTTAATTCCAGTTTCAAACATTTGTGGTTCTAATGCTTGTTCTTTAAAGCTAGGCGCTGGTCTATGAATTGGATACATCTCTTTAATTTCTACATTACCAGCATTGTCTATAGGATGACCAAGAACATTAAATACTCTTCCTAAAACTTCCCTACCTACGGGAACAGATATACATCTTCCCATGTCAACAGCTTTCATACCTCTTTTTAATCCATCAGTAGATTCCATAGCTATAGTTCTAACAATGTCATCTCCCATATGTTGTTCAACTTCAACTACTAATAACTTTTCTTCCATATCTATTCTTATTTCGTTATAGATATTAGGTAAATCATCTGAATTAAATTTTATATCTACTACAGGTCCAATTACCTGAACTACTTTTCCTACTTTTTCAGGCATAGCAATACCTCCTTACTATTTTTGAGCTTCTGCTCCTCCTACAATCTCAGATATCTCTTGTGTTATCATTCCTTGTCTTATTCTGTTATACTTAAGATTTAAAGATTGTAATATATCATTAGCATTTCGTGTTGCTCCATCCATAGCAGTCATTCTAGCACTTTGCTCACTAACTTTTGAATGCAACATAGCTCTTCTTAATTTGCTTTTAAAATATGCATCTAAACTTGAATTTAAAACCTCTTCTAAACTAGGCTCAATTAAAAATTGTTGTGACTCTTTACTTTCTATTTCCAAAGGAAATAATTTCTCTATTCTAACCTCTTGCTTTATTGGGGATATGAATTCTGTAAAAACTATATTAACTTCTCCAATTTCTCCCCTTTTAAACATATATAAAGAATCTTCGTATATAGCCCTTACTTCTTTTATAGTAGGGATATCTGGAATTTCTACATATTCTCTTACAGTATCAAATCCGTATTTTTTCATATAAGAAATTCCCTTACTTCCTGCCACAACTACCTTTGATGACCCTTTATCTTTAATCATTTCATTCATTATATTAGCTATATTACCATTAAAGCCTCCACAAAGACCTGTATCTGAAGCTATAACAATATATAGTTTATCTAAATTCTTAGAATCTTCTTTAAAGAAAGGACTTTCATAATCTTGTGGTAAAACAGCCATTAGATTATCTAATATTTCTTGACATAAACTATAGTATTGTTCATTATCATTAAGTTCTTTCCTTGTTTTTCTAAGTTTAGAAGTGGCTACAAGATTCATAGCTTTTGTTATCTTTCTTGTACTTTCAACCGACTTTATTCTTCTTTTTATTTCTATAAGTCCTGCTGATCCCAAATTTCCACCTCCTAAAGAAGTGCATAGCTATTTAAGCTATGCATCTTGTAAGAATATTTTCTTAAACTCTAATATAGATTTTTCTAATTCTACATTTATTTCATCAGTTAAAGACTTAACTTCAACTATTTTCTTTAATAATTCTCTATTATGAGTATCCATATATTCTAAAAGCTCTCTCTCAAACTTTCTAACATCACTAACTTTGACATCTGATAAAAAGTCTTTCACTATTGCATATAAAATTACTATTTGTTTTTCAACTGCCATAGGTGAATATTGATCTTGCTTTAATATCTCTACTAATCTCTTGCCCTTTTCTAATCTCTTCTTAGAATCTTTATCTAAGTCAGATCCAAACTGAGCAAATGACTCAAGCTCTCTATATTGTGCAAGCTCTAATCTTAAAGTACCAGATACTTGTTTCATAGCTTTAATTTGAGCATTTCCCCCAACTCTTGATACTGATATACCTGCATTTACTGCTGGTCTTTGTCCAGAGTGGAATAAATCTGCTTCTAGGAATATTTGACCATCTGTTATTGAGATAACGTTAGTTGGTATATATGCTGTTACATCACCTGCTAAGGTTTCAATTATCGGAAGAGCTGTTAAAGATCCTCCACCATTCTCTTTTGAAAGCTTAGCTGCTCTTTCTAGTAATCTTGAGTGAATATAGAAAACATCTCCTGGATATGCTTCTCTACCTGGTGGTCTTCTAAGTAATAATGACATTGTTCTATAAGCTACTGCATGCTTAGAAAGGTCATCATAAATTATAAGTACATCTTTTCCTTGATGCATAAAATATTCACCCATACTACATCCTGCATATGGAGCTAAATATTGTAATGGTGCTGATTCTGAAGCTGTACCACTTACTACTATAGAATAATCTAATGCACCAAACTCTTCTAAAGTATTAACTATATTTGCAACAGTTGATTGTTTTTGTCCAATAGCAACATAAATACAAATTACATCTTTACCTTTTTGATTTAATATTGTATCTAAAGCTATAGCTGTTTTACCTGTTTGTCTATCTCCAATTATAAGCTCTCTTTGGCCTTTTCCTATCGGTATCATAGAATCTATTGCTTTTATACCTGTTTGTAAAGGCTCATTAACAGAGCTTCTGTCTATAATACTAGGAGCTGGTACTTCTATCGATCTATAACCAGAATTATTTATAGGACCTTTTCCATCTATAGGATCTCCTAATGAGTTAACTACTCTTCCTAATAAAGCTTCACCTACTGGTACTTCAACAATTTTATTAGTTCTTTTAACGATATCGCCTTCTCTTATTCCTTCTTCTGATCCTAAAAGAACACAACCTACGTTATCTTGCTCTAAGTTTAAAGCCATTCCATAAACATTGTTAGGGAATTCCAATAATTCACCTTCCATACAATCATCTAACCCGTAAACTCTTGCTATACCATCACCAATTTGAATTATAGTACCCGAGTCTACAGTTTTTATTTCTTTTTCATATCTCTCTATTTCCTTTTTGATTATGGAAGTTATTTCTTCAGGCTTAATATTCATACCTTCACCTCTATTCTGTTCTAAGCATCAAATCTCTTAGCTCATCTAATTTAGATTTAACTGTTCCATCTATAACATCATTATTAACTCTTACGTATATTCCTCCAAGAATGCTTTCATCAATAATCTGTTCAAGTATAATATTCTTATTATACTTTTCTTCTAATTTAGACTTTAAATTACTGAACTCTTCTTCATTTAAAGGAACTGTAGTCTTTACTATTCCATTTAGAGTGTTTTTTCTCTCTAAATCTATTTTTTCCATTTCCTTTAACTTTTCTTTTAAATAAAGTATTCTATCTTTTTCTATAAGAATTAATAAAAATGATAATAATTCCTCATCTATATGACCTTTAAATATATTTATAAAAGTCCTTTTTTTCTTTTTTGTACTAATTTGAGGGTGTTTAATTACTTCGTAGAATTCTTTATTTGTTTCTATAAGGTTACAAATTTCTCTTAAATCTTGAAGATACTGTTGAACTTTTCCTTTTTCTTCTGCTACTTCGTAAAGAGCTAATGCATATCTACGGTCTAAATATTCATACATTATGAATTACCTACCTTGGTTATAAATTCTCCAATTAACTCTCTATTCTTTTCTTCATCTATATTTTTCTCTATAACCTTTTTAGAAAGTTCAATAGCTAAATCTATAGCCTCTTTCTTTAATTGATATTCTACTTTTTCCTTTTCTCTATTGATTTCTACTTTTGCCCTCTCTAAAATAACCTTAGCTTCTTGATTAGCCTCTTCAACTATTTCTTCATATATTTTTTCTGCTTTTTGTTTATATCTTTCAGTAACTTTTTTACCTTCTTCTCTAGCATTTTTTAATACTCTTTCATTTTCTATTGCTAGCATTCTTGCTTTTTCTGATTCTTCTTCTGCATTATCTAGTTGGTCATTAATCAGATTTTCCCTTTCACTAACAATAGCCTCAACCTTAGCAAAAAAGAAATATTTTAAAATTGCAAAAAGAATAATAAAGTTAATTATAGTGGCTATAAGGGTGCTAGGATTTATTTCCATTAACATATATAACTACCTCCCTTCTGGAGCCATAAGACACTATTTTACTCCAACGAATATTAAAAGGATTGATACTAATAAGCCATAAATCGCAGTTGCTTCTGCAAAAGCTGATCCAAGCATTAATGCAGTAGTTATCTTACCACTAGCTTCTGGTTGTCTTGATATTCCTTCTACAGCCTTAGCTGTTGCATTTCCTATTCCAATTGCAGCTCCTATACCTACTAATACAGCTATAGCTGCTCCTAATGCTCTCATTGATATTTCCATAATAAAATCCTCCTTTAATATAAAACAATATAATAATTATATAATTAATAAATTAATATAATACTTAACTAAAAATTAATGTTCTGTATGTCCTGAATGTTCTGCTATCATTTTAATATTTATCATCGTTAACATTACAAATATTACTGTTTGAATACCACCGTCAAAAATATCAAAATATGCATGTAATGGTACAGGAACTCCTATCTGTGCTATAAATCCTATGTGATGCAATGCTTCATAACACAATTCTACTAAGAATGTAGCTGCTAGTATATTACCAAATAGTCTCAGTGCCAATGATACTGGAAGCATTATTCTCTCTAATATATTTATTGGTGTAATTATAGCAAGAGGGAATGTATACCCTCCGAAATAACTTTTCAAACCGTATTTTCGTATAGTATAAAATTGTACCATATAAAAAGTTATTAAGGCTAATGCCACTGTTACAGTAAAGTTCTTTGTTGGTACAGGAAGTCCTATTAATCCAGTAAAATTCATAAACAATAAAAATACCGCTAAACTTCCTATAAAAGGAATAATGTCTAAAAACTCTTCTCCCATATTAGCCGTTACTACATTTTTTAACATAGTATATATAGATTCTACTATTGCTTGCTTTTTATTAGGTCTGAGCTTCATATTTCTTGTTGACCATATAGCAATAATAGCTATTAACACAATGGTTATCCACTGCATTACCACCTCTGGAACTATTTCAATCTTAATTGGCCCAGCAACATAAGACCATATTGGTTCTAGTGGTTCCACTTAATCACTTCCTTTCCCTGTTTTTATCCAATAGAATACTATCAAAACAAAATGTGATAAATATCCTGTAAGATATGATATAAGTTGTATTAAGTTATTTAAAAATGGCAATGCTATAACAATGATAGTAAATATTCTTATAATATATCCAAGAATTAAAAATATACTTTTACCATTATTTAAAGAATATTCTAAGATTAATCCACTAACTATAGAATTTGTTAATGATACTATTAATCCTAATAAAAATACACAAGCCACTTTTAAGTCTATTAGAAAGGATAATATAAGTACAAAAATGAATCCTGCTATTAAATCATATTTTATCATATTAGAAATTAACTTATTCATTTCTCTACTCATTTTATCCTCACTCCCAACTAACTCTTGTTATTATATTACTCTAAAAACATTAATGAAAATCTTATATTTATTCATATAATACATTTAACATCTATATTTAACGATTTTAAGTATTTAAGTTCTATTTACTTAACAAACTTCATTTTTACATCTATTTTCTTCTAGTGTAGTAATATCAAAGAATTATTATTCATTTTAAAGAATATTCAGAATATTATAAATATAGATTTTTACCGTTGTTATCATTTTCATAATAGTTTTTTCAAATTAAATTTACATTTTTTTCAATTTTTGTTTGTTTATATGAATTTTTATTCATTTATACTGTAATAATTTATTAGTGCCTATTTTAAAGGATGAATAAATATTTATTCGATTATTCATTTTTTAGTTTTTTTCTTTATAATTTTTCCTAAATATTTTTGTATGTATTTATATTTTATATATATATAACAGTTATATAGGTTTTAATAATCTTATTATAGATATTACTTTAAATTTTATACAGTTCTACATATCACTTTTATATTGTAAATATTATATTTTCTCATTTATTATTATTATCTATTAATATCTTTATAATTCATATCAAAATAAAAACTCTCGATTTTATATCGAGAGCTTTTATATATAAAGTTATTTTCTTTCAACTATAAGAGCTGTTCCCATTCCTCCACCTATGCATAAAGTTGCCAAACCTTTTCTAGCATCTCTCTTTTGCATTTCATGAAGTAATGTAACCAATATTCTTGCACCTGATGCTCCAACTGGATGGCCTAATGCTATGGCTCCTCCATTTACATTAACTTTACTCATATCAAAATTTAAATCTTTTGCAACTGCCAAACTTTGAGCTGCAAAAGCTTCATTGGCTTCTATTAAATCTAAATCTTCAATTTTTAAATTTGCTACTTCTAAAGCTTTTTTTGTTGCATGGAAAGGTCCATATCCCATAATTGAAGGATCTAATCCTTTTTGTCCATAGGAAACTATTTTTGCTAATGGTGTAATACCTAATTCTTCTGCTTTTTCAGCACTCATAACTACGAAAGCTGCTGCTCCATCATTTATACCAGATGCATTAGCTGCAGTTACTGTGCCATCTTTTATAAATGCAGGCCTTAACTTAGCCATTCCTTCAATTGTAGCACCAAATCTTGGATATTCATCAGTATCAACTACCTTTGGCTCTCCCTTTCTTTGTCGTATAACAACTGGTACTATTTCATCTTTAAATTTACCTGCCTTAATAGCAACTTCAGCCTTTAATTGTGAGTTAAGTGCAAATTCATCTTGTTCTTCTCTTGTTAAATTCCATTCTTTAGATATGTTTTCTGCAGTTACTCCCATGTGATAATTGTTAAATGCATCCCATAAGGCATCATTTATCATAGAATCAACCATTTTTCCATCGCCCATTCTTTGGCCCCATCTAGATGTTTTTAATAGATAAGGTGCTTGAGACATATTTTCCATACCACCAGCTACAACTATGTCTGCGTCTCCTGCTTTTATCATTTGAGCTGCTAATGCAACCGTTCTTAAACCTGATCCGCAAACTTTATTTATTGTCATAGCAGGTACTTCTACTGGTAATCCAGCTTTTATAGCTGCTTGTCTTGCAACATTTTGTCCAAGTCCTGCTTGAATAACATTACCCATTACAACTTCTTCTACTAATTCACCCTTTATACCTGCTTTAGCTACAGCTTCCTTTATTACTACTGCTCCTAATTCTGCTGCTGATACGTCTTTTAATGCTCCTCCAAATGAACCAATAGCAGTTCTTACTGCACTTGCAATTATAACTTCTCTCATAATCCACATCTCCTCCATATAATAGTCAGAATCATCTAATTTGTTAAACAATTAACACAATTTAATTATATCACTTTATCCCTTTTATTCAACCATAATTTTCAAAATCTATCTTAAAAATTCCTCTATTTCTAACGTTCTTATGTTAAAATAATTTTCAATTATATTTGCAATTCTCTTTGATGCTAAACCATCTCCATAAGGATTAGCCGCCTTACTCATTTTAGTATATTCATCTTTGTTATTTATTAAATTATTAGCTTCAGTTATTATCTTTTCAATATCAGTACCTACTAATTTTACAGTTCCATATTCAACTGCTTCTGGCCTTTCTGTTACATCTCTAAGAACTAATACTGGTTTTCCTAGGTGTGGTGCTTCCTCTTGTAGTCCACCTGAATCGGTCATTACCATAAAGCACTTATTCATTAAATTATGAGTTTCTTTAGTATCTAATGGTGATAATAAATGAACTCTTTCCTTGTCTCCTAATTTTCTGTTTACAACATCCTTAACAACTGGATTTAAATGCACTAAATATACTAGCTCTACATCCTTATTTTCTTCTACTATCTTACTTAATGCATCACATATATTTTCTATTCCTTGCCCCCAATTTTCTCTTCTATGAGCAGTAATCATTATAACTTTTTTATTTTCAAAATCTATCGTGTTTAGTATATCATTTTCAAATATATATTCTTCCTTTACTGTGTGAAGCATAGCATCAATAACAGTGTTACCAGTTATGTAGATATCTCTCTCATTAACACCTTCTCTTAAAAGATTTGCTTTAGAACCTTTTGTTGGTGCAAAATGTAAATCTGCTAATGCTCCCGTAAGTTTTCTATTCATTTCTTCAGGGAATGGAAAATATTTATCAAAGGTTCTGAGACCTGCTTCAACATGCCCAACTTTAATTTGTTGATAGAAGGCTGCAAGTGCTCCTGAAAATGTAGTAGTCGTATCCCCATGAACAAGTATCATATCAGGCTTTTCTTCTAAAAATATTTCTTCTAATCCTTCTAGAACCCTATTAGTTATTCCAGTTAAAGTTTGCTTGCTCTTCATTATGTTCAAATCAAAATCTGGTTTTATATCAAAATAATCTAATACTTGATCTAACATTTCTCTATGTTGTGCTGTTACACAAACCTTTGAATCTATTCCTTCCCTTTTTTCTAGTTCTTTTACTAAAGGAGCCATCTTTATAGCTTCTGGTCTGGTTCCAAATATAGTTATAACTTTTTTCTTATTCATTCTAGATTCCTCCTGATTTATATATAAATTAAATTATTTCCATTATTAATATTTACTATTTCTATTTTTTATAAGCTTTATTCTAGTTTAATTATTACATATTTTCGTAAATTCAATGCTTATATAATTATACACTCTTACTAGCAAATAAACAAATATTGCTCTATCTTAAGCCTTAATTTTTCTACATTTAAACTCTATTAATCTAACTTTTTTAAATATATTTGAGATATCTTTTTTATGCTCAATAATAAAAAAGTAGCCATATGTAAGTTTACTTATTCCTTCGCTCCGCTCCAAGTCAACGCAAACTTACATATGTCACTTACAAACTGAAGGTTAGGAAAGTATAAAACAACTCTACTTTTTTACATTGAATTACTAAAAGCCTTATATAATCACATTTTCAAAACTTTAAATTTTTATACTTTCCTCGACATTAAATAAGGAGCAACTTATAAAAAGCTACTCCTTATTTATATTAATTTAATTATTTAGTTCCAAATAATCTATCGCCTGCATCTCCAAGCCCAGGAACTATATATCCATGTTCATTTAATTTTTCATCTATTCCAGCAACATATATATCTACATCAGGATGAGCTTTTTGAACAAACTCTATACCTTCTGGAGAGCTTATTAAGCACATAAGTCTTAAATTCTTAGCTCCTCTCTTCTTTAGCATAGTTATAGCATCTGCTGCTGATCCACCTGTAGCTAACATTGGATCTACTACTATTACATCTCTTTCTGCTATATCTTGAGGTAACTTACAGAAGTATTCTACTGGTTGAAGAGTTTCTTCATCTCTATATAATCCTACATGACCAACCTTTGCTGCTGGTATAAGCTTTAGCATACCATCTACCATTCCAAGGCCTGCTCTTAAGATAGGAACTATAGCCATTTTTTTACCTGCTAACATCTTACACTTTGTTTTACAAATTGGAGTTTCTATTTCTACTTCCTCTGTACTTAAATCCCTTGTTACTTCGTAAGCCATAAGCATTGAAACTTCTTCTACTAGTTCTCTAAAATCCTTTGAACCAGTTTCCTTACTTCTTATAAAAGCCAACTTATGTAATATTAATGGATGATCTATTTGTGTTACTTTACTCATTTATATTCCTCCTATTGCATTAACAATTATATTATTTATTATATCTTTTTTCTAACTCTGTTATTTTATTAATTCTATTTTGATGTCTTCCACCTTCAAATTTAGTATTTAAAAATGTTTTTACTATGTCTAAAGCTAATCCAGGCCCAACAATTCTTTGTCCAATAGTTAATATATTTGCATCATTATGTTCTCTTGTGGCATGTGCACTAAACGTATCACTACATAAAGCTGCTCTTACACCTGGAATCTTATTTGCTGCAATTCCTATTCCTATTCCTGTTCCACATACTAAAATTCCAAAATCAAATTCTTTTGCTACTACTGCTTCTGCTACTGGTATAGCATAATCTGGATAATCACATGATTCATTGGAACTAGTTCCAAAATCCCTTATTTCATATCCTTCTTGAGTTAAATATTTTTTTATTTCTTCCTTTAATTCAACTCCACCATGATCTGAGCCTAATGCTATCTTCATAAGAATGTACCTCCTAACCATTATAATGGTAAATTTTATATAATAAAAAGGAAAAGGTCTCCCCCTTCCCTCCCTAATTATACTTCTACTATATCAAAACCTGATGCCTTATTTAATCTATTCATTATAGCTAGCCCTACACCTTTTTCATCAAAAGCCTGACATAAAATAACATCAACATTTAAATCATCACAAGTTCTAAGTGATTCAAAAAGATTCCTTGCTACTTCGTATAGATTTTTTTCACTTCCTAAAGAAATTACTTTACAACCATTAAAATTATTATATATTTCATCAGTTGATAATATTACAACCTCTTTTTGATTATCTATATAATTTTGTACCATTTCATTAATTTTTTCAATAGTTTTTTCTTTATTTCCCTTTATTATTTTTAATTTTGCTTTTGGTGCATAATGTCTGTACTTCATTCCAGGAGCTTTGGGCTTTAAATTTTCATTTGGTTTTCCTTTTATAGCTTCATCAATATCTATATATTTATTAACTTCCTTTAACATTTCTAATGTTATCCCACCAGGTCTCAATACTACTGGTGGATTAACTGTACAATCAACTATAGTAGATTCCACTCCAACATTGCTTCTTTTTCCTCCAACAATATAGTCAACTCTTCCATTTAAATCCTCAATACATCTTTCAACTTCTGTCGGACTTGGTCTTCCTGAAATATTAGCTGAAGGACCTGCAATCGGGCATCCTGATAACTCTATAAGCTTTAATGCGATATCATTATCAGGCATTCTAATACCTATTGTATCCAGATTAGCACTAGTTCTACTAGGAATTATTTCTTTTTTATTTAATATTATTGTTAATGGCCCTGGCCAAAATTTATTTATAAGCTTTTGTGCTACTTCTGGTACATTCTTTACCAAATTATTTATATCCTTTGATGAAACATGAACTATTAAAGGATTATCTTGCGGTCTTCCTTTCGCATTAAATATTTTTTCTACAGCTTTAACATTTAACGCATTAGCTCCTAATCCATATACAGTTTCTGTTGGAAATGCAACAATTCCTCCATCCTTTATAATTTTAGCTGCTTCTTCTATGTATTTAATATCATCATTAATATCTTTTATAATAGCTACCTTTGTTTCCAAAAGTCTTACCTTCTTTCTTTTTATATTTCTATTTGCTCTCTAGCTATCTTTATATTTTCTATAGCTGAAGATGTGTAGGATGCCCTAACACAATTTTTATATATTTCATCTAATAAATTATACTTTTTAAGAGCACCTCTTTTTATAACTTGGAAATAGTATGTTTCTTCTGGATTTATTTTTTTAGCCTTTAAATATTCTTCTGCAGCTTCTGGATACCTTTTAATAAATCCTTTTGTTATTTTTTTTAAATATTTATTTCTAAACTTAACAGTAGTTATTAGTATTATATCCATATCTTCCTTAGTTCTATCTGTATGTACCACTGCCACTTTATCACATATAATTACTGACTCTTTAAAAAACAATCCACTTTTAAACTTAAGCTTATTGTTGTTACAAGTAAATTTTAGCCTATGATAATTTAGCTTTGTTATACAAGCTATTATTATTAAACATTCTATTATAGCTAAATATATCCATAAAAATATACCATTAATTTGTGATAAGAAAGCTACTAAAGGAAGTATTGTAAATAATATTAACATTAATATAAAGAATTGCTTTTTATGGTTCTTTTCTTTTTTTAATGCTTTGTTTATTTTCATTCTTCCCACCTACTTTAAAAGCCCTACATAATTAAATGCAAGGCTTTTTTTATTAAATAGCGTCAGTATTACCCATATTCTTCATTTTCTCAGCTTGATCAGCTGTAATTAATGCATTAATCACTTCTTCTATATCACCATTTAAATATGATTCTAACTTATAAAGTGTTAATCCGATTCTGTGATCAGTAACTCTTCCTTGAGGATAGTTGTAAGTTCTGATTCTTTCACTTCTATCTCCTGAGCCAACTTGACTTTTTCTATCTTCTGCTATACCAGCACTTCTTTCAGCTTCTGCAGCTTCATATAATCTAGATCTTAAAACCTTCATAGCTTTTTCTTTATTTTTTAATTGAGACTTTTCATCTTGACAAGCAACAACAACTCCTGTTGGTAAGTGTGTAATTCTTACCGCTGAATCTGTTGTATTAACGCATTGTCCTCCATTACCTGAAGATCTATAAACATCTATTCTTAAATCTTTTTCGCTTATTTCTATTTCAACATCATCAACTTCTGGTAAAACTGCTACTGTTGCTGTTGAGGTATGAATTCTACCACTTGATTCTGTATCAGGAACTCTTTGTACTCTGTGAACTCCACTTTCATACTTAAGTTTTGAATAAGCTCCATTACCTTTAATCATAAATACTACTTCTTTAAATCCACCTATATCAGTTTCATTTGCACTCATTAATTCTACTGACCATCTTTGAGTTTCAGCATATCTTGTGTACATTCTAAAAAGATTTGCTGCAAATAAAGCAGCTTCATCTCCACCTGCACCCCCTCTGATTTCTACAAAAACGTTCTTGTCATCGTTAGGATCTTTAGGTAATAGAAGTATTTGTATATGCTTCTCTAACTCTTCTTCTCTAGCTGTTAGCATTGATATTTCTTCTGAAAGCATTTCTCTCATTTCTCTATCGCTTTCTTCTGATAACATCTCTTTATTTGCACTTAAATCTTCTACAACAGTTTTATATTCCTTATATGCATTAACTATAATTTCTAAATCAGCGTGTTCCTTACATAGCTTTCTCCATTCTGTTTGATTAGCCATAATTGAAGGATCTGATATCTTTACAGATAATTCATCATATTTATTTTCTATAAAAGCCAATTTATCTAATAACATAAATATCACTCCGTACTATATTTTTTAACATCTACCTATTATATCACAAAAGATAGAAATTTATCAATAAGTAAAGTAACCAAGTACAACTCTGTCTAATTCTGCCAAATCTTTAAATACTTTCAATCTATTAAAGCCTGATAAACTCATCAGTTTTGTAACTTCCTCACCTTGATCATGACCTATTTCAAATGCAAGTATTCCATTTTCTTTTAAAACAAGTTTACTTTCTTCTATTATTCTTCTATAAAAGTCTAATCCATCTACCCCTCCATCTAAAGCTGTATGAGGCTCATACTCTTTAACATCATTCATTAAATTACTTATTTCTTCTTCTCTTATATATGGTGGATTTGATGCAATAATATCATATTTTTTTCCTTTAGCTATAGGCTCTTTTAATAAATCACTTTTAACAAATTTAACTCTATCTTCTAAACCCTGCTTAATAATATTTTCCTTGGTTACTTCTTCTGGAGTTTTGTAATAATCTATTTCTTCAACCATTATATTTTTTCTGTAATGAGCAAGAGCTATTCCGATAGCACCACTTCCTGAACATAAATCACAAACATCTAAACTTTTATCTTCTGGAATAAGCTTTAATAACTCTTCAACTAAAACTTCTGTATCTCCTCTTGGAATTAAAATTCCTTCTTTTACATTAAAATCTAAACCCATAAATTCAGTTTCACCTAAAATATACTTAATAGGCATTCTATTTTCCCTTTTTTCTATTAACTTAAAAAATTCTTTTTCGTCATTAATAGAAACTTTCTTGTCTCTATTTGTTATTATATACAATTTATCCTTTGCTAAAACATTTCCTAATAATAATTGTGTATCTAACATATAGTTTTCTATTTTTTTCCTCTTTAATCTCTTTGAGCCTATTTGAAGTAACTCACCTATGGTATTTTCTTTTGGCTTTATTCCCTCTGCACTCATAAGAGCTGCAATAGCAACTTCTATTTGATCATCATCAGGTTCTTTTGTTGTAAGTTCTTGAAGCTTTAAACCTGGATATGCTATTACTTTAGATAATTTATTATTATTTTTACCAAGCCATCTTATTAACTCGTACGTAATTCCAGATACCACAGGAATTAGTAATATTCTTAATGTTAATCTTTCTAAAAATCCTCCCCATCCTGTGAAGGTAAATATTATTATACTTACAAACATAATTAAAAATAAAAAGTTAGTCCCACATCTAGGGTGAAATCTACTAAATTTTTTTACATTCTCTACAGTTAACTCTTCCCCAGCCTCATAGCAAAATATTGATTTATGCTCTGCTCCATGATATTGAAATACTCTATATATATCATCCATTTTGCTTATAGAGTACATATAAACTAATAATATAATTATTCTAATTATAGCTTCTATTAAATTTAGAGCTATAGGAGATAAGTTTAATAATTTAAACAAGGATGCAATTGCAGTAGGTAAAGCTACAAATAGTCCTATAGCAATGGCAAAAGATAAAATCATAGTTCCACCAATTATTAAGTCATTACTTTTTTCGCCAAACTTATTTTTAAGCCAAAGTTCAAATTTTGATTCACCTTCATCCTCGTCTTCAAAAAAAGATGCTGAATAATTTAATGTTTTTATTCCTGTAATTAATGAATCAACAAGTACGAATATGCCTCTAATAAAAGGAATATTTAAAAATTTATATTTTTTAGTTATAGGAATTATCTTTTTAAAATCTATTTCGATCTCTTTATTAGGTGTTCTAACAGCAGTAGCTTGGCCTTTACTCCCTCTCATCATAACACCTTCTATAACAGCTTGTCCTCCAACATCACACTTTTTCATTTTACCACTCTTCCTATTTATAAATTATTTTTGTATTTAAAATAGCAGTGTCCACATAAAGATTCATATTCTACATCATCTACATTATCTATAGCAATTTGTTCCCCTTCAAAAACAAATCTATTGTTAATTTTTCTTCCATTCAGCACAGCTTTTCTTCCACACTTACATATTGTTTTCATTTCTTCTATGCTATGAGCAAGTAATAGTAGTCTTGTACTTCCTTCAAAACCTTGCATTTTAAAATCAGTTCTTAAACCATAACAAATCACCGGTATATCTAATACAACTGCTAATTCAAATAGCTGGTCTATTTGATTTGATTTTAAAAATTGTACTTCATCTACTAATATACAATCTATATCTTTGTTGATATCTCTATATTCTTGAACCTTTTCCAATATATTGTCATCATTAAAAATAACTAAATCTACTTTTCTCTCAACACCTAATCTAGAAACTAAATTTTCTCCACCCTTTTTGTCAGTAGAAGGTTTCATTAGTATAGCTTTCATTCCTCTTTCCTCGTAATTGTGTGCTACCTGCATAAGATGTGTTGATTTTCCAGAATTCATAGCTCCATATCTAAAATATAATTTACTCATAATACGTCTCCTTTTCCTTAGATATATTACGATTATAGCATTTTATATTACAACTAATCAAAGATATTTTTATTATGTAACCAACTTGACTCAACTATGCTCCTATGATATACTCAAATGGTTATTTAAGTAGTCGAAAGAGGTGAAAAATATGAGAGAAGGCATACATCCAAAATACAACCACGAAGCTGTAGTTAAGTGTGCATGTGGAAATACTTTTACAACTGGTTCAGTTAAAGATGAACTTAAAGTAGAAATATGCTCTAAATGCCACCCATTCTTCACTGGTAAACAAAAAATCATTGATGTTGGCGGAAGAGTTGACAAATTCAATAAGAGATTTAATCTTAACAAATAGAAATTCTGGGAAAGACTTAGTCTTTCCCATTTTTCTTTTATTTCTTAAATTTTTCTTTTGTTTCTTAAATTTCTCTTAGAATTTTACTTTTCTATGCTTTATTTTAAAATTTGTATTATAATATAATGGTAATTATTTATTATGTTATTTTAGAAAAGTGAGTGTTATATGATCATGAAGAAAATTTTAATATTAACTACTTCTACAGGAGAAGGTCATAATCAAGCAGCAAGTTCTATATCTAGTTCCTTTGAAAAGTCTGGTTACGAAATAATACGTCATGACTTTTTAAAGAACAATAGTAAAATTCTAACTAGATTATTTATTACAGGATATGAAATATCAGCTTCATTATTTCCTAAAACTTATGGGGTTGGATACAAAATTACAGATACAAAGTTTACAAATAAATTACTATCTATAGTATTTTCTTTTACTAGAAAAAAATTATTAAAGCTTATTAACTCTACTAATCCCGACATTATCTTGGTTACTCATCCATTTGCTGTAAATATAATGGGCTCTCTTAAAAGAAAAGGCCTAGATAAACCAACTATAGTTATAGTAACGGATTTTAAAGCTCATTCAACTTATATTGATAAGAATATAGATGCGTATATAACAGCAAGTGAATATACAAGAAAAGAGTTATCTAATAGAGGAATAGATTCTAGAATAATTTTTCCATTTGGAATTCCTGTAAAAGATGAATTTTTAGAAAATAATTTTGACGTTAAAACTGCTAAAAATGATGATTACTTTAATATTTTATTAATGAGTGGTAGCATGGGACTAAAAAATATTTCTTACGTTTTAAAAGAATTGTTAAATAATTCAAATAAACTTAGGATAACGGTAGTTTGTGGTAGAAATGAAAATCTAAAAGAAACTTTACTAAATGAATATAAGTATTCAATTAAAGATAAAAAACTTCACATATTAGGTTTTTCTAAAGATATAGATTCTTTAATGGAATACTCTGATTTAATAATAAGTAAACCTGGTGGTTTGACAGTAAGTGAAGCTATAAATAAAAACTTACCTTTATTAATTCCATTTGCTATTCCTGGACAAGAAACAGAAAACGTAGAATTTTTAACTTCTAACGGCTATGCCCTATATGTAGATAATCTACTTGAATTAAATTTAGAAATAGATAATTTAATTTCTAGCCCTAAAGAATTAGAACAAATGCGTTTTAAACTATCTAAATTATCTTCTTGTTATTCTAAACAAAGTATAGTAGATTTAGCTGATAAATTAATATTAAAGTAATAAATGCGTATAAGAGTAATTCCCTTATACGCATTTTATTATTTCTTTTCTATTTCACTTTTTGTAAATATACTTATAAACTCTTTATTACTTTTAGTTTTAGAAAGCATATTTATTAATTTTTCTGTTACATTTTCTACATTTCCATCTCTATACATAACTCTTCTTATAGAATATGCAACTTCTTTTTCTTCTTCTGATAGAATTAAGTCTTCTTTTCTAGTTCCTGACTTGTATATATCTATTGCTGGGAAGATTCTTCTTTCTTGAAGCTTTCTATCTAGATGCACTTCCATGTTGCCTGTTCCTTTAAACTCTTCGAATATCATATCATCCATCCTAGAACCTGTATCAACTAAAGCAGTTGCAAGTATAGTTAAACTTCCACCTTCTTCTATGTTTCTTGCTGCTCCAAAGAACTTTTTAGGCATTATTAACGCTCCTGGATCTAATCCACCTGATAAAGTTCTACCAGTTGGAGTAATAGTTAAATTATATGCTCTAGATAATCTTGTTAAACTATCTAATAATATAACTACATCTTTTCCTTGTTCAACCATTCTTTTAGCTCTTTCTAATACCATTTGAGAAACCTTAGCATGGTTTTGAGGCTCCTCATCAAAAGTTGAATAAATAACATCTCCATTTATAGATCTCTTCATATCTGTTACTTCTTCTGGTCTTTCATCTATAAGTAAAACTATTAGCTTTACATCTGGGTAATTTTTAGATATATTTTGAGCAACTTTCTTTAATAAAGTAGTCTTACCTGCCTTAGGAGGAGCAACTATTATTCCCCTTTGTCCCTTACCTATAGGACAAATTATATCCATAAGTCTTGATGATAAATCACCTTCATTATCAGTTTCTAAATGTAATCTTGCTTGTGGATAAATAGGCGTTAAAGTCTCAAAAGATTTTCTTCCAACAGCTCTTTCAGGATTTTCTCCATTTACTCTTTCAACATAAAGTAATGCCTTGAATTTTTCTCCTTCTTTTGCTTCTCTAACTTTTCCTTCTACCTCATCCCCAGTTCTAAGATTAAATCTTCTTATTTGAGAAGGAGATACATAAATATCATTTTCACCTGTTTGATAATTGTTACATCTTAAAAACCCAAAGCTATTATTTTCTAATATCTCTAACACTCCTTTTGCAGTATTAGATTCATTTATCATAACCTTTAATCTTTCTCTTTTCTCTTCTTTATTTTCTTCTTTATTTTCTTCTTTATTTTCTTCTTTATTTTCCTTAGTAAAAGGATTATTTGTTGCGCTTATATCTTCTACTCTTACCTTAGGAGTTATCTTTTCTTGTAATATTACACCATTCTTTTCTATACTTTTTGGTGAATTCTCAATTATTGCATCTATTAATTCGCTTTTTTTAAGCTTACTTATATTTTTTATATTAAGCTCTTTGGCTATTTCTTTTAATTCTGCTAAAGTTTTTCTTTCATATGTTTCTTTAGTCAAAACTACACCTCCATATATTATTTTTATTTATAGCATAATTATAGTTAATAAAATTAACTATGATACAAATCAAAGTTTTAAATAGTTTATTAATTTCACTTGGGATATTTTCAGATATAAATTTAAAGATATGAATCTCATAGATTTTATATATGTACCTATATTATGAATTAATATAATTAATTTTTCAAGATAATTTTATTAATTGCTTTATTACTATTATTTCCTAATTTATCATTTTAATACTTACATATTTAAAAGGACTATCTTAAATTATAAGATAGTCCATTAAACAACTGTTTATTACTAACTTGCTTTTTCTTCTGTCTTCTTTCTAAACATAACATATCCAACTCCAGATATGAATAAAGCAAATATTAATAAATTTATTGGATTTTGTCCTCCTGTAGCTGGTAAATTGTTTGGGTTATTGTTATCCCCCTTATTTCCATTATTATCTGTTTCTCCTGTACTTCCATTTTCTCCTGTATTTCCGCCTTCTTCAGGTTTTGTATTATCCTTTGTATCATCAACACCAGCTATTAAAAGTTCTTGTATCTTGGTATTTACACCATTAGCTTTCCACTCTTTTATTATCTCATCTCTCATAACTAAGTTAGTATCTACCATATTTCTTGCATTACTAAAGTTATATCCATCTCCGCCACTTGCCATAAAGTCATTAGTTACTACCTTGTAATATTTATTCATATCTAAAGGTGTACCATCTGCTAACCTAATAGATGTAACTCTTTCACCTGCTTTAGCATCTTGATCATACCAAACCTTTATTCCTGAGAATTGACCCCATCCCATATTGCCTGGCATTATTCCATGTTCTATAGCAGTTTTAATATCTGAACCTTTTAATTCCATTGTAAATAAAGTGTTATCAAATGGCATTATTGTATATAAATTTCCCATTGTTAAAACACCTGCTGATAATGGAGCTCTTATTCCACCTCCATTTGTTATAGCTATATCTGAATTAGTTATTTTTCTCATTGCTTCTGCTATAACTGTTCCAAGTGGTGTTAATCCATTATAACTATCATGATCTAAATCAATACTTAAATCAGTTATCTTTTCATCTAGTATAGGTTTTAATTCATTTCTATACTTATTTACTATATTTAAAACAGTTTCATCTGGAGCTATATTTGCACTTCTCTTATATAGTTCATCTAAATTAGAACTAACTGCTAAAAGCTTACCAGCTTCATCAAAATCAAATGAAAGTGTTCCTAATCCTCTTCCATTATATCCAGCTTCAATTATATTTATATTATTTACTTTTGCTTTAGTGAATTGATGGTCATGCGCTGCTATTATTCCATCTACATTACTTACAGCCTTAGCTAGATCTACTGCTTCTCCAGTTACTTCTTTTGTTGCAGTGTCTTGTTTAGCTCCTAAATGTGAAAGTACAACTACTGCATTTACTTTATCTTGTTCCTTTAGTTGTTTCGCATATTTATTAACTACTTCTGCTGGATCTAAGAAACTTAAATCCTTTACATTTTCTGGTGTTGTTTTATAAGCAGTTTCTGGTGTTGTTATTCCTATTATACCTATTTTTAAACCATCTGCTTCAATAATCTTATAAGGTTTTGCCCAATCTACAGCTTTTCCTGTTGCCTTATCAACGATATTAGCCGCTAAGAATTCAAATTCACCATCTTTAGCCCATTTTTGTATATTTTCTTTTCCCCAGTCAAATTCATGATTACCAATTGCTGATCCCTTTAATTTTATTTCCTTTAAGAACTCAGTTACAGGTGCTCCATGAGTTAAATTAGATATAGCAGTTCCTTGATATAAATCTCCTGCTGATAATGGGATTGCTTCATAATTTGTTGAATCATTTAAAGATGTTCTATCTTTAATAGCAGTTGCTAATTTAGCAGCTCCTACATTCTTACCACTTTCTTCAACATTTCCATGAAAATCATTGAAACTCATTATATCAACTCTCTTTGTATTTAGAGCCTTTAAAACATCATTCCAAGTTAAACTCTTTACATTTGGAGTTCTTCCATCTTCTGATTTAGGTATTTGTAATTTTCCTTCATTAACTAGTTTTACTACTTGTGCTCTTAAGGCCTCATCATAAGTGACTCCTGTTAACTTCCAGTTGTTATCTATATTTCTTTTTATAGTTCCATCATTAACTTTAACTATATAATCAGTTATTAAATCTCTCATATCTGAGATTTTATCATTATTTGTATCATATATTTTTTCATGTGTTCCTGGTTCAAATACAGGATTTGTAGTTGCATTAAGTATTGAATCATATCTATAGTTATTTACTGATAAATAAACTATATCATTATCTCCAACAGCTTTTCCATCTTTTTCAAACTTTACATTTTCAATTCTTTTTCCTGCTGGCTTAGAAATATTTATTTCATAACTAATACCATCAAACATATCATATTGATACAATCTTATATCAGGATTTAATGATACTGTTAAATCTCCAGTTTTAAATGTATTATATATGGATGATGTCCATTCCATAAATCTCTTAAGTTGCTTTCCATTTGTTTTTATTGTGTAAAGCTTATTATCATATTTATATATATTTGATACATCTGATTTCTTTATGTCTCCAGATAACATATTTGAACTTGCATCAAATAATGCTGCTGCAGACACTTGATATCCTGTATTAGGATCTATCCCCTTTGATTCTAAGTGTTTTTTGCTGTTATATAATTGAACTTCATTTACTAAGTCAGTTATACCTTGATCTCTAACCAAAGATTCTGGAATATCAGCTATTTCATTTTTGTCTGCTAAACTTGGTCCTTCTAATTTACCAATAACGATACTAGCATCTGCCTTTGCTCTATTGTCATATTCTTTTAAAGCTTCTGATAAAATTTTATCTTCAGCTACATCCTTATTTACAGATATAAATGATCCTACTTTATCTTTTATTTCATATCCATTATTTTCAGTTGCTTTTAAAGTGATTTCTACTTTACCTAAACTTCCAGCATTATTGGTTGGTTGAATTAAAATTGCATTTCCAGCAGTTTTATTAACATTGGTTTCATGACTATGTCCCATAACAATTACATCAACATCAGGATTTGCTTCAGCAAGTTCCTTTGCTGAATCTCCCTTGCCATATTCACCATTGAACCCCATATGTGCTGTAACTACATATACATCAGCACCACCAGCTGCTTTTATTTCATTGATAACCTTCGCAACTTCTTCAGTTGGATTAGTAGGTGTATAACCAACTAAATTTGGTCCATCCCACTTGTCAATATGTGGAGTAGCAACGCCAATTGTTGCAACCTTTATTCCATTAGGCAATTCTTTGATTGTATATGCATCAAAAACTCTATTTCCATCCTTGTATAAATTGGCACATAAAACCTTTACATTATCTTTGATTTGATTCGTTATTTTAAATAACTTGTCCATACCAAAATTAAATTCATGATTTCCTAAATTAAATGAATCATATCCTATATCTTTCATTGCTAGCATCATAGGATTTTTTTCATCATTTAAAAATAAATGATTGTAATTTCCTTGAATGTTATCTCCATTATCAACAAGTATAGTATTCGGATTTTTCTCTCTTTGTTGGTCTACTAATGTTGATATTTGAGTTAATCCTCCATATGATGTTGTTGCT
Source organism: Clostridium sp. MB05 (assembly GCF_046581255.1). NCBI lineage: Bacteria > Bacillati > Bacillota > Clostridia > Eubacteriales > Clostridiaceae > Clostridium > Clostridium sp. MB05. Next base: position 3,891,149 of record NZ_CP174370.1, read on the forward strand.
CTTGCATAATCATATGGAACAAATTTTCCATGTAAATCTGTAGTTGCAAGAATTTGAACTGTTTCAGTATTTAATTCTTCAGCAGCTGCTTTTACTAAATTCATTGGTAAATTACCCATTATAAAAGTAAAAGCTACTGCAGAAGCTAAGAATTTTTTTAGGTTTCCCTTAATTCTCATTTTACCCCTCCTAATTTTTTATTTATGTTATTATTAATAATAACCATAAAAATAGACATCTAAAGTACTTCGATATAAATTATAATATCTCTAGTTAATACTTCAGATGTCGTTAATAAAAGTAGTTTTAAAATTTATTACTTTAATGATATTAATGCTTTTACTTCATTAATATGATTAAAAACTAAATTAACAGTTAATGACCATACCATATAATAAAATTATATATTTCGCTATTTCTTATTACTATTTTCCCAATCACTTAAGAATTTTTCTATCCCTATGTCAGTTAATGGATTTTTAGTCATTTGTACTAAAACATTGTATGGTATTGTAGCTATATGAGCTCCAGCTAAAGCAGCTTCTATACTGTGTATAGGATTTCTAACGCTTGCAGCTATAATTTCAGTCTCTATATTATGTGTTTTAAAAACTGATGCAATTTCTTTTACAAGTTCAATACCTTTACTTCCTATATCATCTACTCTTCCAATAAAAGGACTTACATAACTAGCTCCTGCTCTAGAAGCCAATAAAGCTTGTGCAGTAGAGAATATTAATGTAACATTAGTTTTTATTCCCTTAGAAGATAATATTTTAACTGCCTTTAGTCCATCTATAGTCATAGGTACCTTTATAACAATGTTTGGATGAATTTTAGATAGCTCAAGTGCTTCATTTACCATTTCATCATATTTAAGACTAATTACTTCTGCGCTTATAGGTCCGTCAACTATAGTAGTTATTTCTTTTATAACTTCCTTAAAATCTCTTCCTTCTTTTGCTATTAAAGAAGGATTTGTGGTAACACCACAAATCACCCCCATATCATTTGCAGATATAATTTCATCTACATTTGCTGTATCTATAAATATTTTCATAGCTTAAACCTCCATATCCTTTCTTATCTCTTACCAGCATCAAATGGTTCACCAGAAGCCTTTGGAGCTTGTGATGATTTAGAGAATAGTACTAATGCTATTAAAGTAACAACGTATGGGAAAATCTTCAATAATACACCTGGTATAGATGCTAATGATGGTATAACTTGAGATACGTTTGCTATAGTTGAAGCAAATCCGAAGAATAAAGTTGCTCCTAGTATCCCCATAGGTTTCCATTGTCCAAATATTAATGCTGCTAAAGCTAGGAATCCAAGACCAGCAACATTTCCGTTAAACTCACCAGAATATGTTACTAATATTATAGCTCCACCTAAAGCTGATAATCCTCCAGATATCATAACACCTATATATCTCATTTTGAATACGCTTATACCAGCTGCCGCTGCCGCTTGCGGATGTTCCCCACAAGCTCTTAATCTTAATCCAAAACTTGTTTTATATAATAAGAATACACTTAGTATTAAAATTGCTATTACAAGCCATGTTGTTGCATAAGTTTTAGTAAAGAAAAGTGGCCCTATTACAGGTATATTTGATAATACTGGTATATCTTTTGGAATAAATCCATTTGTTACTCTTATATTACCACTACCAGTCATATTTCTTGCTAAGAATACTGTTAATGCTCCAGCTATCATATTTATTGCTGTACCACTAATTACTTGATTAGCATTTAAGTTTATACTTGCAAATGCATGTAATAAGGAGAATAAAACTCCTGCTAAAGTTGCAACTAAAAGACCTATCCATAAAGCCCCTGCAACTCCGTTTGCTTGTAGTTTTGATACTGTTAATGCTCCAGCAAATGAACCTATTATCATAAGTCCATCTAATCCTATATTTATAACTCCACTTCTTTCACAGTAAAGTGCTCCTAACGCTGTTATTAAAAGAGGCACTGTAAAAGAAATTGCATATGGAAAAATTTGTTGTATTATGCTCCACATTATTTTTCCACCACCCTTTCAGCAGAACTATTTTTACCTTTTGAATCGTCATCTTTTTTTGATTTTTTAAATCTTTTTATTACTTTATCCATTATCATACTTGTTGCTGCAAAGTAAATTATTGTTGCCATTATAGTGTCTGCAAGTTCTGGTGGTACCTTTACCGCAGCATTCATAAATCCTTTTCCAACATATAGTACTCCAAAGAATAACGCTGAGAAGAAAACTCCAATAGGGTTACTTGCTCCAAGTAATGCAACTGCTATTCCATCAAAACCTTGAGTTGGCATAACTCCTATTTGCATTATATTTGCGTTACCTGTATATTGTATAGCACCTGCAAGACCTGATAATGCTCCAGCTATCATCATAGAAACAATTATATTTCTATTAACAGGCATACCAGCATATTCTGCTCCAAATCTATTAAATCCAACAGCTTTTAATTCATATCCTAAAACTGTTTTATTTAATATAAACCAAACAACAAAAACTGCTGTTATTGCTAAGAAAATCCCTAAATTTATATATGATCCACTAAATATACTTGATAACCAAGAAACTCTTAAAGTAGCTGTTTCTGGTAACATTCTTGATTCAGTTTCTAAGAATTCTCCTTTAAAATATTTTGGGATGTTATAGTAAACTATCCAATAAGCTATCCAGTTCATCATTATTGATGATACAACTTCGTGAACGTTGAATTTAGCCTTTAATAATCCTGGAACTGTAGCCCATAATGCTCCTCCTAAGATTCCTACTAATACAACTATAGGAACAAGTAAAGCTTTAGGTAAATCCAGTGTTAAACCTACAGCAATTGAGCAAAATCCTCCAAATAGCATTTGTCCGGGAGCCCCTATGTTAAATAATCCTGTTTTAAATGCAAAGGCAACTGAAAGCCCTGTAAGTACTAATGGAGTTGCAGTAGCTATAGTGTTACCTATTCTCTCTAGGTTCATTAATCCGCCTTTAAATAAATACTCGTACCCTTCAACAGGATTAAATCCCATGATTACCATTAATATGGCACCTGCAATAAGACCTAAGATTACAGCCATTACAGATTTTAAACCTTGATTTTTTTCCATTAGCTTTCACCTCTCTTTATTCCTGCCATCATTAATCCAACTTCGTTTTCGTCTGTTTCAGAGGCATTTACTACTCCTATTAGTTCACCATTGTTAACAATAGCAATTCTATCTGAAACGTTTAGTACTTCATCTAATTCTAGTGATACTAAAAGTACAGCTTTCCCACTATCTCTTTGCTCAACAAGCCTTTTGTGTATGTATTCTATTGATCCTACATCTAATCCTCTTGTTGGTTGAACAGCTATTAATAAATCTGGATTTGATTGAACTTCACGTCCAATTATTCCTTTTTGCTGATTTCCACCTGATAAAGATCTAGCCATAGATTTTCCACCTTCACCTGATCTTACATCAAAGGTTTCTATAATGTTATTTGCATATTCTGTTATTTTACTTCTATTTATAAGTCCATTTTTAGAAAACGGTTCATTTTTATAAACTTTAAGAACCATGTTATCTTCCATAGTATAATCAAGAATTAGTCCTCTTTTATGTCTATCTTCTGGAATATGTGCTATTCCATCGTCAATTCTATCTCTTATTGAAGTTTTAGTAATATCCCTTCCGTTAAAGAATATTGCTCCACTTTCTATTTCTCTCATTCCCGTTATAGCTTCAACTATCTCAGTCTGTCCATTTCCTTCTACACCAGCTATACCAACTATTTCTCCTTTTCTTACTTCTAAAGAAAAGTCCTTTAATCCTAATACTTTTTTATTATTTTTAACTGATAAATTTTCAATTTTTAATACCTCTTCCCCTGGGGTTGACGGTTTTTTATTTACTTTAAAGGATACTTGTCTACCTACCATCATTTTTGCCATATCAGCTTCAGTAGTAGTTTTTACATCAACTGTTCCTATACATTTACCTCTTCTTATAACAGTACATCTATCTGCAGCGGCTTTGATTTCTTTTAGCTTATGTGTAATTAATATTATTGATTTACCTTCTTTTATAAGGTTTTTCATTATTTCAATTAAGTCTTCTATTTCTTGAGGAGTTAAAACTGCCGTTGGCTCGTCGAAAATAAGCACATCAGCGTTTCTGTATAACATTTTTAAGATTTCAACACGTTGTTGCATACCAACAGATATATCTTCTATCTTTGCATATGGGTCAACATTTAATCCATAAGTTTTTGATAACTCATCTATTCTTTTAGCTGCACTTTTTACATCAACTGTTAAGAATTTTTTTGGTTCAAGACCTAATATAATATTTTCTGTTACAGTAAAGTTTTCAACTAGTTTAAAATGCTGATGAACCATACCTATTCCTAAATCATTTGCTACATTCGGACTAGAAATTTTCACTTCTTTTCCATTTACTTTTATTATTCCAGCCTCTGGTTGATACATTCCAAATAACATTCCCATTAATGTAGATTTACCAGCACCGTTTTCTCCTAAAAGAGCATGGATTTCTCCCTTTTTTAGCTGTAAAGTTACATTATCATTTGCTATAATTCCTGGAAACTCTTTTCGAATGTTAAGCATTTCTACTACATATTCCATATAATTCACCGCTTTCTCCTTATTAATACTTAATTTAGGAAATTTAAAGGCTAAACCCTTAAATTTCCTTATAAAACTACTTAATTAAATCTCCTTGCTTATCTGATACAGTAATCTTTCCGTCTTTAATTTGTTTAAGTACTTCATCAACTTTATCTGAAGTTTCTTTACTTAAATTAGGATTTTCTTTTGGAAGTCCTATACCATCATTTTTAGCATCAAATATTAAAGTTTTTCCACCTGGGAAGTTTCCATCTAATTCAGCTTTAATCATATCATAAGCAGCTGTATCTATCATTTTCATAGCTGAAGTTAATATTACAGATTTATTGTCTTTATAAATACCATCTGCATATTGGTCACTGTCAACACCTATTATCCATGCTTCTTTTCCAGCGTTAGCTCTAGCTTTAGCTTCATTTATAGCTCCAACTCCAACTCCACCAGCTGCTGTAAATATTGCTTTAACTCCATTATCAAACATAGTTGCAGCTAATTGTTGACCTGCAGCAACATTATCAAATGATCCTTGATATACTACATTTTCTTTCTTTATATTCATTTTTGTTCCAAAATTTTCATTAGCATATTTAACACCTTGTTGGAATCCCCAGTTAAACTTTTGAGGTGCTGGTATTTCCATACCACCTATAAATCCTAGTTCTCCTTCTTTTAATTGAAGTGCTGTTGCAACACCTGCTAAGAATCCAGTTTCTTGCTCAGCGAAGAATATAGCAACTGTATTATCAGCTACAACTGGTTTAAAGTCTCCACTATGTGGATTACCATCTAGTATTACAAATTTAGCATCTTTATATTTATCTTGTGCTTTAAATACAGCTGTTTCAAATTTAAATCCAGGAGTAACTATAAATTTATATCCTGTGTCATAAAGATTTCCTATTTCTTTAATATAATCAGCCTCTGTTGTTCCAGTTGGTTTTAAATAATTAGTTTCAACCTTTAAATCTGTTTGTGCCTTCTTTATACCTTCCCAAGTACCTTGGTTAAATGACTTGTCATCAATAGTACCCGCATCAGTAACCATACCTACTTTTAAGTCTTTTTTAGTTTCCTTTGGTGCTTCTCCACCTTTGTTACCACAACCTACTAAACCAGTAACCATAAGTGCTGAAAGTGTTAGTGCTATTAGCTTTTTTTTCATAATAATCCCTCCATAAAATAATATATAGCAATCTTTGATCTACAAAGAAATGCATCGTTTTAAATTATAATACTTGCGATTGATACCGCTTACAAATAAAGTTAAAGTTTTATTTACTTACTTTTTCTTCAGATCCATTTAAAATTAATTTAGGTGGTATTTTTATACGAGTTATTTTATTTTTTTCTTCTGATTCAAATATCTCTAAAAGTAGTTTAATAGCTGACCTTCCTAGTTCTATAGGTGAATCCTCTACATAAGTTAAATTAATTCCAACTATATCTATGAATTCAATTTTATTAAAACCAACTAAAGCCATATCTTTAGGAATCTTTTTATTTTTTTCAAATAAAGCTTTAATTGCACCTAAAGTCATCATATTACTACATGCAATTAATGCTGTAGGTGGATCTTCCATTTCTAAAAACTCTTTAGTTATTTCATAAGCTTTATCTAGATTAAATTTTCCTTCTTTTATATATTTAGTTATTATGGGTAAATTATTTTCCTTTAATGCTTTTTTGTATCCATTTACTCTATTTATTGCCGAACTTGAGCTTATTATTCCTGTTATTATACCTATTTTTTTATGACCTTTTTTTATTAATAAGTCAGTTGCATCAAATCCACCCTTAATATCATCAACAAAGACTCCATTTAAATTTATATAATTTAAATCTGCAGAAACTAGTATAATAGGCATACTTGTACTCTTTATAATATCTATAAATATATCTTCGAACTTAGTGTCTCCAAAACCCGGAGTCATTATTACACCTTTTAATCTATGTTTCTTAACTTCATCCAATGCCTTTAATTCGCTTTTTATATCGTTATTAGTATTGAACAGTATTATATTTAAACCAACTTCTTCTGCAATTTTACTTATACCCTTTATTATTTCTCCAAAATAAGGATTTGTTATATCAGGAACTATTATTCCTATGGTGCTAGTCTCCCTTCTTGAAAGGCTTCTAGCTATAGCGCTTGGAACATAATTCATTTCTTCTATAACTTTTAAAACCTTTTCCTTAGTTTCATCTTTTACATATGATGAATTATTTAAGACCCTAGATATAGTTGCAGAAGAAACACCTGCTTTTTTTGCTATATCATCTATAGTTACTGCCATTTCAATTCTCCTTATACATTTAATGAGATTAGCAAAATTTCCCTTATATCCATATTATATATCTATTTCATTCACTTATACTAGCCCTAAATTTTATTATATATAACTTTTGATAATTTTTTCTATATTTTCAGATGTAAGTCCATGCTTTTCTAATAATTCATTAGGTGTACCTGATTCACCAAACAAATCATTTATTCCAAGCTTGATAACCTTTGTTGGCTCAAATTCTGCCGTAACGCTAGCTACTGCTTCTCCAAGTCCTCCTATTATTGAATGTTCTTCACATGTAAGTATAAACTTAGTTTCTTTGGCAGCCTTTATTATGATTTCCTTATCTATAGGTTTTATAGTTGGAATATGAATTAATCTTACATTAACTCCTCTTTCTTTTAAGTTAGAAACTGCTTTTTTCGCCATAGCTGTCATTATCCCAGTAGAGATTATAGTACAATCATTACCTTCCTCTATAGAAATCCCCTTGCCATATTGAAAACTGTAATCATCATCAAATATATCTTCACTATTAAGTCTTCCTAATCTTATATATATAGGTCCCTTATAGTTAGCTGCAAACTTAACTGCTTCTATAGTTTCTTTTTCATCTGCTGGAACTAATATCGTCATATTAGGTAATGATCTCATAAGTGCTATGTCTTCTATAGATTGATGAGAGCCACCATCTTCACCAACTGTTATTCCAGCATGAGTTGCTGCTATTTTTACATTAGCCTTAGGATAGCATACTGAGTTTCTTATTACTTCAAAAGCCCTGCCAGATGCAAAAACTGCAAATGTACTGGCAAAGGGAATTTTTCCATATCTAGCTAATCCAGCACTCATCCCTATAAGATTTTGCTCTGCAATTCCTGCATTTATAAATCTTTCAGGATAAGCTTTTGCAAAGTCACATGTTTTTGTAGATTTAGAAAGGTCTGCATCTAAAACTACTATATCTTCATTTTCTTCTCCTAACTGAAGAAGTGCTTTTCCATATGCCTCACGTGTAGCTATTCCCATATTTATTCCTCCCTTATTTCATTTTCTATTTCATATAATGCTTTTTCTTTTTGATCACTATTAGGAGCTGTTCCATGCCATTCAACTTTATTTTCCATAAAAGAAACTCCCTTACCTTTTATGGTATTAGCTATAATAACGGTTGGCTTACCTTTTGACTCTCTAGCTTTTTCTAACGCATTTTCTATTTCGTCAAATTTATGTCCATCTACTATTTCTACATTCCATCCAAATCCCTTAAACTTTTCATCTAAAGGCTGAACCTTCATTACATCATCATTTTTCCCATCTATTTGCAGTTTGTTATTATCTATAAATGCTACTAAGTTGTCTAACTTATAATGCGCTGCACTCATAAATGCTTCCCAAACTATTCCCTCTTGTAGTTCTCCATCACCTAATAGAGCATAAACTCTATTTTTATCTTCATTTATTTTTGAAGCTATAGCTAAACCTACTGCATTAGATATTCCTTGTCCCAATGATCCAGTAGAAATGTCTACAGCTTTTATCTTTTTACTATCTGGATGTCCTTGTAAAATGGATCCAATCTTTCTTAAGTTTTTCACTTCATTTTTATCAATTAAATCCTTTTCAATCAAGGTTGAGTATAAAGCAGGAGCTGCATGCCCCTTGCTTAATACAAAATAATCTCTTTCTTTACTATCTAATTTATTTTTATCTATATTCATTTCTTTAAAATATAAATATGTTAGTATTTCTACAGCTGATAATGATCCACCAGGATGTCCTGATTTTGACTCAGCTATCATTTCTATTATATTTTTTCTTATATTTATAGAATGTTCTTTTAAATTATTATACATAAGAATGCCTCCTACAAATTATTTAGATGATTAGGAATCCTATATTAAAATTTTTGATATTAATAACCTTTAACTTCTTCGTTATTCATTATCTTTATTATAGAACTTGTTCCAAGCCTTGAAGCACCCTTGTCTATAAATTCTTCTGCTTTCTCAATACTCTTTACTCCACCAGCAGCTTTAATTTTTACATCTTTACCAACATTTTTTCTAAACAACTCAATATCTTCTATTGTTGCTCCACCTGTACTAAAACCAGTAGATGTTTTTATAAAATCTGCACCAGCCTTAGTTACACAATTACATAACTCAATTTTCTCATCTTCTGTTAAAAGGCAAGTTTCTATTATAACCTTTAATATCTTATCTCCACATGCTTCCTTTATCTTTTTTATCTCATCAGTTATAAAATCATAATTTTTATCTTTAACCATACCTAAATTTATTACCATATCAATTTCATCTGCACCTTTTTCTATTGCATCCTTAGTTTCAAAAACTTTCACTTCAGTTGTATTATAACCATTAGGGAATCCTATAACTGTGCATATTTTCAAATCATCATTTACATATTCTTTAGCTCTTTTTATAAATGATGGTGGAATACAAACTGATGCTACTCCATACTTAATTCCATCATCACATATATCTTTTATTTCACTCCATGTTGATGTTTGTAAAAGTAATGTATGATCAACTGTCTTTAAGATTTCTTTTATATCCATTATTTATCTCCTATCTATTTTATTTGTATTTATTAAACTACTCAATTATTTTATATATTATTTCATTTTTAGATGGTTTTTCATTTGAAATTGTATATGCTGATAATAACATTTCTTCAGATTTTTCGATTCTATTTTTATCACTAGTGTATATTGTAGCTAATAAATCTCCTTTATTAACATAACTACCCATCTTTTTAGCTAATATTATTCCAGCTCCATAATCTATTGAATCATCTTTAGTTTCTCTTCCAGCTCCAGCTAGTAATGATGCTATTCCTACTTTTTCTGCATTAAGCTCATATACATAGCCTTCTTCTTGAGCCTTAACTTCATGTACTACTTCTGAAATAGTAAATAAGTCTTTATTTTCAATTACTTTTACATCTCCACCTTGATTTATAACAAGTTCTTTTAATTTTTCAAGAGCCTGTCCATTTCTAAGTACTTCTTCTAATACTTCTCTACCCTTATTTACATCTTCTTCTACATTAGATAATTTAAGCATTTGAGCACCAAGTCTTAAGCATAATTCTCTTAAATCTTCTGGTCCTTTGTCACTTAATACTTCAATTACTTCTTGTATTTCTAATGCATTTCCTATTGCATGTCCTAAAGGTTCTCCATTTAAAGTTATAGCTGCTGAAGTATTACGATTTAAACCTTTACCTATAGATACCATTGCTTCAGCTAATTTTTCAGCATCTTCTTTAGTCTTCATAAATGCTCCATCACCATATTTAACATCTAGTAATATGGCATCTGAACCTGATGCAATCTTTTTACTCATTATACTTGCAGCTATTAATGAAATACTATCTATAGTTGCAGTAACATCTCTAAGTGCATATAATTTTTTATCTGCTGGAACTATATTTTGTGTTTGGCCTGCTATAACAAGTCCTGATTTATTAACAAAATTAATAAAATTCTCCTTGCTTACATTTATATCAAATCCTGGTACTGCTTCAAGCTTATCAAGTGTTCCACCAGTATGTCCTAAACCTCTCCCTGATAACTTAGCTACTTTTGCACCTGCTGCTGCTACCATTGGAACTAATATTAAAGAAGTTTTGTCTCCAACACCACCAGTACTATGTTTATCAACTTTAATACCATTTATTTCACTTAAATCAACTACATCTCCAGATTTTATCATAGCCATAGTAAGGTTAACTGTTTCTTCCTTGCTGAAGCCATTTATATATATAGCCATTAGTAATGCCGATGCTTGGTAATCTGTTACATCTCCTTTTGTATATCCCTCTATAAAGAATTCTATCTCTTCTTTACTTAATTCTTTATTATCTCTTTTTTTTGCTATAATATCAAATGCTCTCATGTTTACCCCTCCATTTAATCTTTATATTTATTTACTTTAACCCAGTCATCAAGTTCTTCCTTGCTTTTAGGTATAGTTAACTCATCATTTACTATTTTTGATTTTATTTTTTTAACTGTTTTCATTACATATGGATCTAATTCCACTTGCGACCCTTCTCTAGTAATATCTATAATTCCTTCTTTTAATCCCGATAAATGAACACCATCATTCCAACTGTTATCCTTTACATATTTAATTTCATTAAATATAATTTGATTCATATATCTTGTAGCTGTGGAAATTATAACATTAGGTTCAAAAAAATTCTGATTTTCATCTACTCCAAAGGCATATCCTCCAGATTCTTTTGCTGCTGAAAATACTCCTAGTCCAGAAGCTCCTGCTAAATGTTGAATATATTTAACACCTTTACTATACATTAAAAGTGCAGTTTCTCTAGCCTTTAACGGATTCTTAAAATCGTTTACTACTGCAGACATAACTTCCCCTTCAGGATTAACATATTTAAATCCTGCCTCAAATCCAATTGCTCCTTCTCTTAAATGAGGGACTTCCATTCCTAATATTATTCCAGCCTTTGGCATAAAACCACTAACTTCATACTCTTTTTTGCTTAATATACCTGAAATAACACCATTTAAAAATGCTTGTTCTTCCCATCTTGTATAAATAGAGCTTACATTATTTGCTTCAAGCTTAGAGTCTATTAAAGTAAATTTTTGATTTGGAAATCTTTCTGAAACCGCTTTCACATCATTTTCTTGTTCAGGACCAATAGCAATTATTAATTGATACTCTTCTGTTTCCGCAAATTCCATTAGACTCTTTTCATATTCCTCAGGATATATTGGTTCAACATAATCAAATTCTATACCTAACTCCTTTTGAGCTTTTAATAAACCATCATAGATCAAGTCATTAAATGATTTATCACCCAATCCACTACCTGTAAAAATTACTGCTATCTTTAAAGTTTCTAAATCTTTTCTTTCCTTTAGATTATTATTCATATTAACACCTAAGGATGTTGCAAAAAATATTATTAAAGCTAATATTAATGAAACTATTAATATTGTATCTATTTTTTTAATCATTTACGCTCCTTTGCATTGGATAATAACCTATAATATTTTTTTGTTAATATAATTATACATAAATAAACGATTACTTTATATAAATAATATTGATATTATTTATAATTATTTGGATATAATTTTACTGTTAAAGTATAATTTCTAATATACACTTGTAATATATTGATTTTTCAGAATTTATTTGACATTTCATTATAATGTAATCAATATCTATCTTCCTCTGGAGAAACTCCAGTGTACTTTTTATAGTTTTTCGAAAAATATCCTGCATTTGAATATCCTACCTCTAATGCAATTTGAGATATCTTCATATCTGTCTTTTTTATAAGCTCACTAGCTTTTTTTATTCTATAAATTGTTAGGTAAGTACTAAAATTTTCACCAACTTCTTCTTTGAAAAGTCTAGAGAAATACTCATGTGATAAATATACATGTTTAGCCACATCTATTAATGAAATATGATTCTTATAATTATCATCTATATACTTTAAGGCCTTTTCTATAGATTTGGAATATTTCTTAGACTTAATAATTTCTTGGGAGTCTAATACCTCTTCTTCTTTTTTATTAATTTTAACTTTTATTTTATTATTAATTTTGCTTAGTATCTCCTTCAATTCCTTTGGTCTAATATCCGATTTTATTAGATATTCGTAAACCCCACAACTTATTGCTTCCTTCGCATATGAAAATTCGGCAAAATTAGTTAAGATTATTATATATACTTCTGGCATTAATTCTTTTATTTTTCTAGATAACTCTATTCCATCCATTATTGGCATTTTTATATCTGTTATAATAACATCTGGCTTGGAACTTATAGCTAGATCATAAGCTTCTTTACCATTATTTACACTACCTATTACATTAAACTCATCTGAAATATTTTTTATAGTATATCCTATCCACTCTCTTATTGGAGCCTCATCTTCAACAACTAATATATTCAACATATAAATCCTCCTTATTTAGGTAATTTAAATATAACCTTTGTTCCATTTCCTTCTTTACTTATAACTTCTATTCCATATTCTTTTCCGTAATTTAGTTGTATTCTTTCATGTACGTTAATTAATCCAACTCTATTTATAGACTCTTTATTGTTAAATAAATTATTTATTTGACTACTGCTCATACCCTTGCCATTATCAATTATTTCTAATTTTATAAATTTATCTTCTATATATCCTTTTATTTTTATTATCCCTCTATTATTTTCACTTTCCATACTATAAAATATAGCATTTTCTACAACTGGTTGTAATATTAATGCTGGAACCATCACACTTTTTATTTTATTATCTATATCAATATCAACTGTAAATCCATTAGGATATCTTATTTTTTGGAGTTCTACATATGTCTTAATTATTTCTATTTCATCCTCTAAAGAAATTAACTCACTAGCCCTCGGCAGTATATTTCTTAGAAGCTTGGAAAATTTATATAGCATTTCCTCTGCCTCTTCATTTTTATTCATAGAAACTAAAAATCTAACACCACTTAATGTATTATATAAAAAATGAGGATTAATTTGAGCTTGTAAAAAGCTTAATTCTGCAATACGTTTTTGCTTCTCTTTTTCCTTTATTTCTTCTATTGAATCATCTAACCACTTAACCATATCGTTAAAAGATTCTTCTAATTTACCTATTTCATCATCTCTATCAACTTCAACCTTAGCTTTTAAATCTCCACTCATAACCTTTCCCATGGTATTTTTTATATTTATAACTGGCTTAGTAACCCACACAGAAATTTTATATATAACTATAAATGATATAATTATTACTAAAATTAGAGTTAATGAGAACTTTTGTGTTATTTGCTTTATAGGTTGCCTAACTATATGTAATGGAATTTCTTCTACTATCGACCATCCATACCTGTCTAGAGTTGACACCATTTTCATATACTTTATACCGTCTCTTTCAAATATAGAGTACCATTCCTCAGTTTTTAAATGCTGTCCATAATCTAATTCTCTATAATAATTATTACCTATTAATCTTTTGTCTCTACTTGATATTATATCGCCTTTTAAATCTATTATATATATATTTCTACCATCTTTTATTATTTTATTATATCTATCATATAACATTTTTTCACTTACATCCATTATTAAAACGCCTAATGTTTCATCTGTAATTAAGTCCTTTATTAATCTACCCATTCTAAATATACATTTGTATGGGCCTATACCCTCTTCATCTTCAAAAGTACTAATAAGTACAGTATTCCCATCAGCTTCTACTATTTCATTATACCAAATTTCATCTTTTATAGAGTTTATGTTATATTTATTTTTAGCATAGGTACTAAAATTCAAATCGTTTTCAGAAATTACATATAGTTCAGGCTTCATGTTATACTTACCATATTTCCATACCTGTTCATTAAGTAGTCCCTCTACATACTTATCAGCATTTATAAAATCCTCATCTCTCTTCATTACTTCTTCCTTAGGAATTGATAATACACTAATTAATTTATTATCTTCAACAATATTATTACCTATCTCTTCAATATTAGATAAGAGTATTGAGATATTATCTGATATTTCTTGTAGAATTTCATTATTCATTTTTCCAATTTCTATTTGAACTATTTTATTAGTATCCTTTATTGCCCAAACTCCTATTACTACTGAAATAGTTATTATGAATAGAATTAAAAGCAAACACAATTTTAAAGTTATACTCTTTATTTTCATAAATTCTTATTCCTCTTTACCATTCTTTTATACAAATCATTTTACTAAATTTATATTATATATGTCTATCTATTATTTAAATAAAAAATACTGAGAGTTCTATAATCTCTCAGTATTTTCAACATTTTTTAATTATATTTCATTAATGAAGCTTTTATTAATCCAATAAATAATGGATGTGGTCTATTAGGTCTTGACTTCAGCTCAGGGTGAAATTGAACAGATACATACCATGGATGATCTTTAATTTCAACAATTTCAACTAACCTTCCATCTGGGCTAGTTCCTGTAATATCCATACCAGCTTCTTTTATTACTTTTCTATATTCATTATTAAATTCATATCTATGTCTATGTCTTTCATAAATTAATTTATCATTATAAACATTATAAGCTGTACTATTCTCATCTAATTTACATGGATATAATCCCAATCTCATTGTTCCACCTAAATCTTCTACATCTTTTTGATCAGGCAGTATATCTATTACTGGATATTTAGTTTCACAATCAATTTCTGCACTATTTGCCCCTTCATATCCTAATACATTTCTAGCAAATTCAATTACTGAACATTGCATTCCTAAGCATATTCCAAGGAAAGGCTTTTTATTTTCTCTTGCAAATCTTATGGCCTCTATTTTACCTTCAATTCCTCTATCTCCAAAGCCTCCAGGAACTAAAATTCCATCACAATCTCCTAAGGCTTCATTACTATTATTTCTATTAACATCCTCTGCATTAATCCACTTAATTTCTACATTACAATTGTTAGCTAAACCACCATGATTTAAAGCTTCAACAATTGATATATATGCATCATGTAACTCTACGTATTTACCAACTAAAGCTATCTTAACATGTTCTTTTAAGTTCTTTACTTTTTGAACCATATCAATCCATTCAGAATTATCTATATCTCTACATCCTAGTTCAAGTTTTTCGCAAACTAACCTATCTAATCCTTCTTTATGTAACATAAGTGGAACTTCATATAAATGTTCTGCATCTAAATTTTGTATAACACATCTAGCTTCTAGGTTACAGAATAATCCTATCTTGGATTTTATATCTTCAGATAACTCCTTTTGTGATCTACAAACAATTATGTCTGGTTGTATTCCTATACTCCTTAATTCTTTAACTGAATGTTGAGTTGGCTTAGTTTTTAACTCTCCCGCTTTCCCTAAGTATGGAACTAAAGTAACATGTATAAAGCATACATTTTCTCTTCCAACTTCATATTTAATTTGTCTTATAGCTTCAAGAAATGGCTGGGACTCAATATCTCCAACTGTTCCCCCTATTTCTGTAATTACTACATCTACATCTTTTTCTTTAGATACCCTATAAACCCTTTCTTTTATAGCATTTGTAATATGCGGTATAACTTGAACAGTTCCACCAAGATATTCTCCTCTTCTTTCCTTAGATATTACAGACCAATATATTCTACCAGTTGTAACATTATTACTTTGGCTTAAATTTTCATCTATGAATCTTTCATAATGTCCTAAGTCTAAATCTGTTTCAGCACCATCGTCTGTTACAAATACTTCACCGTGTTGATATGGACTCATTGTACCTGGATCAACATTTAAATACGGATCAAATTTTTGTATAGAAACCTTTAGTCCTCTATTCTTTAATAGTCTACCTAATGATGCTGCAGTTATGCCCTTTCCTAAAGAAGATACTACTCCTCCTGTTACAAATACATATTTAGTTTTCATACTATTCCTCCAAAAAAATAAAATTTTTAATTTATTTTCTTGACACTAAATCCCCCGTTTGATATAATCATAATTACCTCACTATTTATGATGGGTTTATAATGCCTAAATTCAATAAGTAGTATAATATCACAAATAAACAATAAAATCTAGTGTTTTTTTGTTATTTATTTTATATTATTTTATTTAAACCCTCTTCTATTTTAAAATACATTTCTCTAAACTCCTTATTAATCAATAACTTTTCTTGAGCTTTATTAATATTATAATTAATGCTCTTATCACTAATTATTTCTAACATTTGCTTTACTTTCTCTTTATCAAGGCATTTATAATTCTTTAATAACAAAAGAAATAAATATTTATTTTCTTTCTTTTTTAATATTTTACTCATTTCTGTTGCGTCAATTCCTAAGTGTGCACATAAAACATTTATAACTATACTCGCTTTGTCTAAATTATTTGCACAATTCACAATATCACCTCTTATTTTTTATATTATTACCATATTTCATAGCATTTATTCAATAAGAACACTTTATTATAAAATAAAAACCTTAGTGATAAAGCAAATAAAGATAAAGCTTTATTACTAAGGTTTTTAATTATTAATTAGCTTTTATATTTACAGCTAATTTAGTCGTTATAGGAGGTTGACCTGCAAGTTCAAGAGAATATTTAGCTACTATATTTCCACCATTCTTGTCAATAGCAATATCTAAATCCTCAGTATGTATCTGTAAATCTAAAACTCCATAAGGGGTATTATATAGGGATATTGATGTTTCACCCTTTTTAAAGTCCATTTTTGCACTAGTACTTCCTTCTCTCTCAAGAATTAATACATCATCTAACATTGTTAAAATAGTTGTCGTCCCCTCCATACCTGATATCTCTGTTTCCTCATATACTGCTTTAAATCCATCTTCAGTAACAAAGAACTCTCCAGGTGTTACAACTTCTATTACGTCTTCTGTATCTAATTCATTAAAACTCTTTAATGATATAACCGCATTCTTATTCATTTACTACCTCCGTTTATTTTACAGAAATTAAATATTTTAAAAGTTCTTTTTCCTCTATAGAATTTACTATTCTGGATTTAGTAAATCTACTTCCAAAGCTTCCATGTTTAACTTCCATTTCTTTTTCATCTTTTCCCTTACTATATCTAGCTGCTATTCTAGCACCCAATTCTATATTTTCTTCTGTTTCATCCCCAATAAGTACAACTAAAGATCCTGAGAAATTTGAAACTAAGAACCTCGTATAATTTTTATCTAAATATTTCTTTATTTCTTTTGCTTCCTCAGCTGTTCTTGCTGATATTATCTTTGTATTTTCATCAATTCTAAAATGTCTACCATATCTTAATAATGATATTTCATTCTCAGTAATATTTTCATTTCTAAACAGTAGATCTTTAAGTCTTACAGCATAATTAGGTTCTGTTAGCTTACATCCACCTGCTGGAGATGGGTACTCCTTTATTCCCCATTTATCTGCTAGTTCAATTTGAATTTTCCTGGATCTTCCTGATATATCTAAAAGTTTCTCTCTATCTACAAGTCCATTTAACTCCATTTCAGTAGGTTCTAAGTTTTTAGCACATAATGGTCTTAATATTTTATCACTAAAGCCTGATTCTTTTTTAACTATATTTAATGCTTGTCTATTTTGAGACATAGGTCTCTGATTTAACACTTCTCCAGTAATTATAAAATCAGCATTAAACTTTTTTAACATATATCCTGAATAATTCATCATCATCGCATGGCAATCTATACAAGGATTCATATTCTTACCAAAGCCATGTTTTGGTTTTTTAACCATACTCATATGTTCATTAGAAAAATCAATTACTTCTAGTGGTATATTTATTTGTTTAGTCATTTTCTTTGCACTTTCTTCACTAAAGAAATAAGATTTAAAGCAAATACCTATAACATCTATCCCCTGATCCTTTATTAATTTTGCCGCTAAAATACTATCTAGTCCACCAGATATCATAGCTAATGCTCTCGTCATTTAATTTCCCCCTAAACTTGACATTTATATCTATCATATAGTTTAAATTTATTAATAAAATTTATCAACATTTATATTTTAACTTTTAAAGTTTATTTATCCTCTGCTTCATTATTTTTAGATAAAAACTCAAAAATTTTAGATTTAAATTTTATATTATTATCTTTATTTTTACTTTTTTTATTGTCGTATTTTTTTTCATTAATTAACATTTCCTCAATATTTTTAGAGTCAACAGCATCCTTAGTTCCATCAACAAAACATAGAGGAGGAAACATTACACACCACCAATTTTGTCCTTTAGATTCACCAATAAGAATTCTATAAGCTTCATATTCACCTTGTGGAAAAATTAAATCTCCGTAAGCTTTATCTGGAAAACTTTCTCTTGAAAGCATACTCGTTACCTCATAAGAATATCCATTCTCGCTCACTACACTTCTAGCTATATATTCTATATTATCTTTATTATCTATAATAAACTTTCTTGCCTCACTTAAATCTTGACAATTTTTTAAATTTCCTGAAACATATTCTATAACCTTATCTCTAACTTTTAACTTTAAATTTTGATCTTCTTCACTATCACTATTAGCTATTACATGAAATCTTATTATTTCATTAACTATATCCTCATAAACTAATTCCCTATCTTCTTCTAAGCCTTGTCCAATAACAGAACTTGAACAACCTGAGATACCAAACATAAAAAACATTAAACTAATCACCACTATAATCTTCTTCATATTACAAAACCTCCTCATAGCTAAATTATTACCATATTTTAGGAGGTTTATACTTATAAATTAAATTGTTCTTGTAATAAATACATCATTATATTTTTCTTTCATCTTCTCAAAGCATTTTTGAGCCTTAAGCATATCATCAAAAAAGGCAAAAACTGTAGGCCCACTACCACTCATCATAGTTCCTACTGCTCCAAAATATCTCATTTCCTCTTTTATATTTATTAAAACTTTATGTTTTCTTAAAGTTACGTTTTCTAATAAGTTTCTCATATTATTGCATACTGTTTTTAAATCATCATTTTTTATAGCTTTAATTAAAACTTGTGTATTAGGATGATTTTTGGCTCTATCTAAATTAAATTCTTGATATACACTCTTAGTTGAAACTCCAAATGGTGGTTTTACTAATACTACAATCTTATCTTTAAATCTTGTAAGTTCAGTTACCTTTTCTCCTATCCCCTCACATAAAGCAGTCCCACCTTTTATACAATAAGGAACATCTGCCCCAAGTTTTAACCCTAATTCCATTAGTTCTTCATCGGATGCATTAATATTAAATAAATTGTTCATTATTTTCAAAACTGCTGCACCATCCGTACTTCCTCCTGCTAATCCAGCACAAACAGGTATATTTTTCTTTATGTATATATTTACTCCACTATCTATATTATATGTTTCTTTAAATAACTTAGCCGCTTTATAAGCTAAATTCCTTTCATCTGTTGGTACATAAGGCCTATTACATTTTATATTGATTCCCTCTTTTTGTTCTTCTATGCTAATTTCATCATATAAGTCTATAGATTGCATAATCATCTCTAATAAATGATATCCATCTTCTCTTTTCCCTATTATATCTAAAGATATATTCACCTTAGCATAAGCTTTAATTCTCATACTTTCGTTTCCTTTCAACTATAATATAAATATTTTAAAATAAACTTCAGAGTTTAACTCTGAAGTTTATTTTAATTATATATTTTTTTAATAATATAGTAAACTAGGAATAATTAATCAACTAATTGGTGTAACCAAAACTTAGATTACTTTTTTCATCTTTATAATCAGAAAATTCTTTTATAATACTAACAAGAGGTTCAATATCCTCAAAGAACACTACAACAGTATCTCCTTTTTGAGCTATATTAAGAGCTTTAACTAAGGCCTCTTCTTCTTTTAATACAACTTCGTATTTCTTTTTGCTATTTTTACTTAATATTCCATTAACTATTATTTCCGCTATTTCTCCCTTTTTTCTACCTCTTAAATCTTTATCTTCTTTAACAATTATATAATCTAAATATTCACATGATATCTTACCTATATCTAAAGCCATATCGTTACTTCTATCACCAGGTATTCCAACAACTCCATATATAGCCCCTCTATTCATATCTCTTACAGCTGAAAGAACTGCATTATATCCATCTAAATTATGTCCATAATCTAAAATTACGTTAATTCCATTTACATCATAACAATTAAATCTCCCTAAGTTTTTATCAGAGTTTAGTAAGTAGCTTGTAATACCATTCTTTATCATACAATAGTCTACTTTCATACCAACCAAAGCTCCACAAACAGCTAATATATTTTCAATATTGAACTCTAATTTTCCATCTAAGGTTATTGGAACCTCATCCACTTTACATATTATATGCTTTTTACCTTCATTAACAACAACTATATCTTTATTTTCTAAATATACAGATATACTACTTATCTTATTTTGTTTTAATAAAGGATTATTACAGTTCTTACTAAAAAATATTATATTAGCTTTTATTCTATTTAAAATAGATTTACTCCAATAATCATCTGCATTCAATACAACATAGCCACATTCTTTAACTGCTTCTCCAACTAAAGATTTTACATAGCAGAGTTTCTCCATGCTATCTACTCCATCAATTCCCAAATGGTCATCTCTTATATTTGTAATTACTGCTACATCAGCTAAATCATAAGCTAGCCCTTTTCTTATCATTCCACCTCTTGCTGTCTCTAAAACAGCAATATCTACATCAGGATTTAATAGTACTGATTTTGCACTTTCAAACCCAGTATCATCTCCGCAATCAATGCATTCATTATTTATATAAATACCATCAGTACTTGTCATTCCTATACTGTATCCCATCTTAGATAAGGTATGACTTATAACTCTTGTAGTTGTTGTTTTCCCATTTGTACCTGTTACAGATATAACTGGGATATTGAAAGGCTTACCGTCATATAGCATATTTACTATTTCTTTTCCCACATTCCTTGCCTTACCTTTACTTGGATTAAGATGCATTCTTAAACCAGGAGCTGCATTAACTTCCATTATTATACCATTATTAAAAATAGGTTTAGATATGTCCTCAGCACATATATCTATACCACAAATATCAAGATTTAATGCCTTAGCTGCTCTTATACACAAATTAATATTTTCATCGCATATTACATCGGTACAATCTATAGCTTCTCCACCTGTAGATAGGTTAGCATTTTTTCTTAAATATATTTTCTCTTTAACCCTTAATATATGATTCAATTCTTTTCCTTGCTCATTTATACATTTAATAACCTCATCATCAATTTTAACCTTAGTTAAGGGCTTTTCATGATCTTCTCCTCTATCAGGATTATCATTTAATTTATTTATTAAATCTAATATTGTATCTTTTCCATCACCTTCTACACAAGGTGGAACTCTTAATGATACTGCTACAACTTTATAGTTTATTACACAAACTCTAAAATCATTCCCCTTATGATGTTTTTCTATAATTAGATCTTTAAACTTTTCTTGCAATGATTTATAAGCTACTAATAGTTCCTTTTCATTCTTAATATTTAATATTACTCCATTTCCCTTATTTCCATATTGAGGTTTTAAAACAACTGGATATCCCATATTCTCTGCTTCTTTTAATAAGCTTATTATATTATTAACTTTTGCACCTCTTGCAACAGGAATATTTTGTGTTCTTAATAATTCCTTAGTTAGCATCTTATCACAAGATATATCTACTGATACACACCTTGTATTTGACCCAATTGATGCTTCAATTATTCTACCTTGCTTACCATATCCTATTTGATAAAAATCTCCAGTTCCAAGTTTAGTAATTGGTAATCCAACTTTACAAGCATAGTCACATATAGACCTTGTACTAGGTCCCATAATCTCATCTTTTAAAATACTTTTTAAAAGCTCTATTCTTTCATCATAATTTATTGGTATTTTTTTTATTAAAGCATTTATTATATCTATTGAAAGCTTAGCTGTTTCTAAAGCAACATTTTCATATATATATTGATAGACTAAATAATAATGATCATTTTTTATTTCTCTAGATTTCCCATAGTGTATATCTATTCCTAATTTATTTTGTATAGCTATTATTATATGCTCGCATATATGAGCTAAATACGTTCCCTCTCTTAGTCTTTTTACAAAACCTCTTTCTTCATCAATACCACATCTATGAGTATTTAATTCAGGAATCATATTAATTAAATTTTCATTAAAGTCTTCTATATCCTTACTTGGAGTTTCGCTATATCCCTCTAAATCAACATCTATCCTTATACATTTTTTATGAGAATAAATATTTTTTCCTTTAAAGACTTTAGTCTCTATTATTTTCATCTTTACAATTTTCCTCCTCAAAAGGTAACTTAGTTAGGAGATTAAATTTGTCTCCTTCCTTTAATACATGTAAACTAACGTTAAACATACTTAATACTTCATCTGAATATTGCTCTGATACATTGCTACGAGTTATATTTCTAGCATCTAAAAAATATACAGCTCCAGTTCCAATAACTTGAGTTTCTCCAGTATCTTTCACAACTATTGCCGTGTCTTCGTCTATACCAATTCCTAAAACCTCAGGATTTTGAGCTATTCCTGTTAATAACCTACCAATTCTTCCTCTTTGAGCAAAATGTTGGTCTATCATTATACCTTTAACAAAACCTAATCCCGGTGCCATTTTTAAAGTGCATTTTCTAGGAGACTCTTCATCATCTCCTTTAACAATCATAGTATCACTCATAACAGATGCACCTGCAGATGTACCAACTATTATACAACCTCTTTCACTTGCTTCTTTTAAAGCATCATAAATAGGAGTTCCTCCTACTAAGCTTGTTATCCTTAATTGATCTCCTCCTGTAAAAAATATAAGTGACGCTTGCTCTATGATCTTAATGTTTTCTTTATTTAAGGAATCTGACCTTTCTTTTATATTTAATCCTTTTATATTTATAACTCCTAACCCATTAAAAACCTTAGTGTATTTATCTAAAGCTTCATTAGGGTATTCTGTTGCTATTGTGGCTATTAAAATAACATCTTTTTCTTTATTTATTGAGCTGCAAACCTTTTTTAATATTTCTTTATCTCCCTCTTTGTCTTCCGCCCCTCCAATTATTATTAAATCTCCCTTAATTTTTTCTGACATAAACTCACCTCTTATCATGCATCTTTATTTTATCCACACTCACATAATCTTATTCATTAAAAGTAATTAAGAGGCCATTTTTAGATATAACTAAAAATGAGGATGAAAATCCAAAAGATTTCCATCCTCATCTAGGTTTAAATATTAAAATATAGCTCTTCCTGGTATTATTAACTTATCTCCTTGTTTTATGTTTTGATTTATATCTAACTCATTTAATTTACTTAATTCATCCATAGTGGTGTTATATTTTTTTGCTAAACTCCATAAAGTATCTCCTTCACCAACAACATATATGGTTACTGAAGCCTTTTTATCTTTTGCTTCTGCAGGGCCTTCAACTACACCCACAACACACTCTTTATTCATTTTATAACAAAGCTTAATAGTTAATCCAACATTAGCTTTTACAGCTATTGAATTACCTTCTATACTAGCATCTATATTTTCTAAAGTTACCTTAATTAAAGCGTTCATTCCCTTTTTAGCATCTTTTATATCAGCTGCTGTAATGAAGGAGATTTCTCCATTTGCTATTCCGTAATTTAATTCATCTCCTGCAAGCTTATAAATAGCTAATATCTTAACTACGCCTTCAACTTTAACCTTATTATCTTCAACCATTTTATCTGTTATAAAAGGAGTTCCTGTTACACTTATAATTTGTTCTAATCTATCATCTTTACCGCTTAATTCAACGTTATCTTTAACCATGGATTCCATATTTGTTATCGAATGTATTGCTCCAAACTCTTTTGCATCCTTTTCCAAGTCAATATTCATAGTTGGACAATATGCATCCTTCAGCATTTCTATTTTATCCTTTGAATAAACCTTCACATTTCCCTTAATCAAGAACTCTATATCAACTACTCTATTTTCCCCTAAGTCATCTAAATTAACAGCATATTGATGATCTTTGATATTCATATTTAATGAACTAAGCATATCACCTGATATTCCTGGCATTTCTTCTTCTTTTGATAAATAAACATCATCTTGTAAAGTTACAAGTTCTTTATTCTCTTTCCCCTTATATAGAAGCTCAATTCTACAATAGCATCCAACATATACTTTATCTTCTACAACCTTTATTTCTTTTTTATGAAGATTCATAGAACATTTTAATACTTCTTCTATTTCAGGCTTATCCATTGTTACTTTTAACATAGATTTACCCATTAGATCTACTTCTTTTTCTCCCTTTACTCCGTTAAGCATTTCTTCTTTTTTCTGAGTTTGTATATCTCCTTTGCCTTCTATATCTTTTACATATTCAAATTCTCCATCCTTGTATACTTCCCACCTCAAGGTCATTATACCGTCAAGTCCCACTTTTCTCTCATTCATCCAATTAGCTTCAATATGTTCTATCTCACACTCAACATCGCATAATATATTATGTTCATCATTATTAAGATCAAGATAGTTGGCAAATTTATCAGTAAAAATAACTGAGTGTATTTTATTTGATGGAGATTCTGATATAGCTTCATCCTTTGGTAAATAAAATACTAAAAAATTTAACTGACCTTCTACCATAACCTTGTCTCCAAGAGTCTCTTTATTTGTTATAGTAGCTTTTGCATCTACCCCCAATACTTGTTTCATATCAGGGTATTGTGAATCTCTTATTAAATATTCTCCTTTTAGTACATGATTTGTTAAGTTTTCCCTAAGTAATTGTTCATAATGAACGACTTCTTTTATTACATCTATTTGTGACATATAATCCCTCCCATACAATACCTATTATCAAATATATTTCTAACGCTATATATTTATTCAAACTTTTATATAATGTTTCTAAAATAAAAAACTCAAAATTC
This sequence comes from Clostridium sp. MB05, assembly GCF_046581255.1. Taxonomy (NCBI): domain Bacteria; kingdom Bacillati; phylum Bacillota; class Clostridia; order Eubacteriales; family Clostridiaceae; genus Clostridium; species Clostridium sp. MB05. The sequence continues at coordinate 3,916,617 of NZ_CP174370.1, forward strand.
AACAATTTTACTACTCTTATTTACATTATGGGATTGATTATATTGATAAATGTCGAATTATAATTATAATTTAAGTTTTTTTTACTTTTTTTTAAATAAAATGTTGACATATATTAAAATATGTCGTATTATAAATATGGTTATTGACCATATAACCTCTCATAAATTCTCAATACCCTTTTATACCATAGTTGAAAGATGGAAACCCACCATCTTTCTTTTTTTATATTTTTACAAAAAAATATAGAGCCTCGTTTTTTCGAAGCTCTATTCTCTATAAAGCAAAATATAATTGTACTGTCTTTGTTAATACATCTGAATAGCTGTATGTTACTGTCCTTTGAATATCATTTTCTAGCCTTACTACAAAAATGCTTGGATGAGCACTTTCTATTACTCCGTTGTTTATTAGGATCTTTTTCCTTCCACCGTTTGCTTTTAGAGTAACCTTATCCCCTATATGATCTTCTATATCCCTCTTTATAGCGGCGATAGTCTTTACTTTTTCCATCATAAACACCTTCTTTCTTAATTATATTATACACCCAAACCCTATTTTTGTCAAATAAAATTTATATTTTATCACCTTTAATATAAGTTGTCAATGTAAACTTTTACCTTTTTTAACCCTCTAATATACATTTACTATTATACCTATCTTTAATTTTTTTATACATTTTATATATATTTCTAAGAAATTAGTCACATTTTAGTGCAGAAATTAAAAATCTACTGAGATTTCAGTAGATTTTTAATTAGTTAAAATATTTTTAAATATATGGAGATCTTGGGTATCCCTCTCTATACTTCCCCCTGGTTTGCAATCCTCCAACTCCTTTTATTCCTGTAATTGTATTATCTATAACCTCTATTATAGATACAACTTTATCAATTCTTGTGTATGCTATTTTTTCACATACAAATACCGGATCCAAGCAATGAATTAATACTCTATTAGGAGAACTTGCAAAATTAGCGCCTGCATCTAACATACATTCATAACAGCTTTGACAAGCTCCTGCAAAGATGACTAGCTCATCATAACTTGAATTATAATTTCTTAAAGCTTTAACTGAATCTATATAGTATCTTGAATTTCTATAATTATCTAAATTTAAATAGTCATCTGTGCTTCTCAAAACACTATCATGTCCTGTTAAAACAACTATATCAGGCTTTATTTCTTTAACTAAATCTACTATTATTTCAGGCTGTTTTCTTTCAGGAATAGATCTACCTACTGCCTCTAAAGACAACTGTTTATAAACTTTAAGGCACATTTCTAGATACTCACTATCACCATCTATATGCAATATCTTCCCTGGCCTTCCAAATATCAATTCTTTATTTTGTTGCACTTTAGAGGATTTACTCCCCCTTGTTAGGCTATTCATTTTACTTATAGCTTCTGTATCCCCTCTCATTGATACCGCTTTTTTTATGGCTTCATCAACTCTTGTATTTAATATTTTTTCTTTACTTCCAATATATTGCCCATCAACCTTTTCTAAATCTTCTTTTTTTGAATCTGCTATAATTCTAATACTAATTCCCTTTAATACATAAACTGGTCTCCCATTTTCATCTTCTTTGATGTCTATTATTTTAAAGGTGATATCTTTATCATATGACTTTCTAACTACTAAATCTCCTATCTGCATTTTTTACCTCTTAGTATATTGCTTTATATTATCCTATGTCGAATTTTAATTATTTGTACATAAAAAAAGTGCTCACGGCACTTTTTCTAATCTAACTTATATTCTTTTTTGAACTCTTCTAAAAATCTAAGCATAAGTTCCTGTTCACTTATTATAGATTCTATTTTATTTCCAAAGGTATTTTGGCCCCAATTTACTTCATTATAATAATACCTATTTGCAAGTCTCCAATATCTTTGTGGGAACTGTAAATATGCATATAGTACTTTATACTCACAGTCTAAAAGCGGTGAAACTTCATTATAGGACTCTATTATTGCTTTAGCAAAATTAATATCCCAATCAACCCTTTTAAGAACTTTTATCATAAAATTAGATATATCAAAGGTTCTTACTTCTCTTTTACAGTAATCAAAATCAATAACATTACAGTTATCATTTTTATCTATAATTATATTGTGATATGTGAAATCATGGTGACAAAAACTTTTTTCACTTTCTGCTATTTCACATAACTTAATATAATCTGATTCTTCTAATGTTTTTAGAGCCTTTTTACCTATATCTTTATAGAATTCCATTGATTTTAAATATAGCAAGTCAAAATTATTTTTATTATTCTTCTTTCTTACCATATCTCTCATTTTATCAAAGGATTTTATTCTTTTATTCATAAGGTGAGTCCACCTACCCAAATCACTCTTTAACTTAGAATTTTCCGGAGGATCATATCCCTTTGATGCCTCATGTAAGCTAGCAAGAGTCTTTGATGCTAATTTCACCTCGTCTATGTTATGAAAATCACACTCTTTACCATCTATCCATTCTGATAATGTATAAAGATCTTCATTAACTAGGGCGTATGGATCCCCGTCTATGTTTAAAAAATACTTATCCACTCCTTTAAAACCATTATTTATTAAATGTTCTTTAGCACCATAAACAAATAATAGCTTTTGAGGCCCATAATTTATCTTTTTTAAGCATCTCTCTCCCTTATTAGTTTTTAAATAATAAACTCCTTTATTCGCTTTTATAACTTCAATTTTAATGTCAAACTGCCTTTCGATTTCAAATTCTCTCATCATAACGCTCACCCCCTTTATATTTATATGACTATATGTATTCTTTTATTAACATTTTATTCCTATCTTTAATATAATAAATTAAAAACAATGTGAAAGGATTAAATCATGAAGATAGGCATAGATGGCAGGGCTGCAAAATGGTATAGAGGGACTGGAATTGGCACATATACTTATCAACTTATAAACAGTATAAATAAGGTTGATAAAATTAATGACTACTTAGTTTTTCTACCTGAACATTCAGCTCTAGATTTAAGTGACAATTTTAAAGTTGAACCAGTAAAGGCCACTTCGAATTCTAACTTTTGGGATGAAGTTAGAATTCCTAATATTTTAAATGATACGAATATAGATATTTATCATGTCCCTCAAAATGGTGTTGGTCTCTCTCCCCACATAAATTGTCACAAAATTATTACATTGCATGATATAATCCCATTGAGAATGCCAGAAACCGTTAGTGATAGATATCTGTATATATTTAATAACGAACTACCTAAAATAATAAATGATTGTGATGGTATTTTAACAGTTTCTGAATTTTCAAAGCAAGATATATCAAAAGAGTTTAATTTTCCACAAGATAAAATTTTTGTTACACATCTTGCTGCTGAGGATATATATAGACCATTAGATAAGTATGAATGCAAGAAAATAATCGAAAAGGAATATGGCATAAAGGATGATTTTGTTCTTTATGTAGGTGGATTCAGCCCTAGAAAAAATATATTAGGACTTATAGAAGCTTTTTCTCTTATTTCTAAAAGCATAAAAAGAAACTTAAAATTAGTTATAACAGGGAAAAAGGGAATTTCATATGAAATATACAAAAAAAGAACTATAGACCTTGATATAGAAAATGAAGTTATTTTTACTGATTTCATTCCCCTTGAAAGTTTGCCTATTTTTTATAATGCATCTGAATTATTGGCATATCCATCCTTTTATGAGGGTTTTGGATTGCCTCCACTAGAAGCCATGGCTTGTGGCACACCTGTGATAGCTTCTAATGTAACTTCTCTCCCAGAAGTTTGTAATGATTCAGCTCTACTTATCAATCCCTATAATATAGATGAGTTGATTTGTGCAATAGAAAAAGTTTTGACAGATGATTCACTTAGGTTAGAAATGATTAAGCAAGGACTTGTTAAGAGTTCTAACTACTCTTGGAATATAACTGCTGAAACTACCTTAAAAGCTTATGAAAAAGTTATTAAATCTTAAAATAATAAAGCAAAACTAAAAGGACATCTTCTTAAGATAATAAGTGATGTCCTTTTAGTTTATTAATAAAAATATTCATTCATCTCTAATATAAAACTATTTATGAAATCTAACCTATAATTTTCATTGCTAATCTTATCCTTTAGCCTATTTATAAATACTTCATATTCCCATTTCTTTTGTTTATAGTAATAATCTCTTGATATTGTAACAAAGTCTTTTGGAAAACATAAAATTGCATATATTAATTTTATCTCTTGTTTATCTAATTTTTCTATAGAATTATATGAATCTATTATGGATTTAAACTTATTAATTTCGTAGCAACTATTTTTTATTACCTTAATAGAATAGTTAGCTATATCCATTGATCTAGTATCTATTTTACAATAATCGAAATCTATTATTTTAATCTTATCTCCATCAACGATAAAGTTATGATGCGCTAAGTCATTATGGCATAGAACTCTTTTATTATAATCTTCTAAAATGAAATTATATTCACACATAGCTAAAAGCTCCATAGATTTCTGTATTTGATTAATATTGCTATCTACATTCTCTAAAAATATTTTATCAAATTCACTTTTATGCCTAAATCTTTCAACATATCCTTTAATACTCACCAAATCTTCCTTAGCTTTACTAAATTGATATGGTAAATATTCTCCTAAGTTTCCCTTAATAACTTCTCCACTTAATTTATTAAATATTCCCTTTGAAGCTTTATGCATACTTGCTATACTTTTTGAGCACATTTCAATTTCTACTGGATTAGTAAATGTAGCCTCTCTTCCTTCTATCATATCTAATAATACATAAGTTTTATCACCAAATTTATAAGTTATATCTCCTTTGTCACTTATATAATAACTAAGTACATCACTATATTCTTCAGATATATATTTTAGGGCTTCATTTATAAATTTTATTCTGTCTTCACTTGAATCTGTAATCTTTAATATCTTCTTCCCTTTATTAGTTAGTAAAACAAATACCTTTCTTAGTGGTATTATATCTTCTATCTCTAAGGATAGTTTTCCTAAAAATTCTTCATTTAAGTCATATTGACACAATATATCCTTATCTACATATCTAAATTTATTCATTTCTTAGATCCCCCATTAAATTATTAAACACCTAAAATCCATACTCTTTGCTTTACTTAAGCTCTCTAAAACTTCATTTTCACTCAACTTTGTTTTTCCAATTATATATTTTTCTAAAACCCTTAGTTCCTCATTTGGATAAGAACTTAGTGCCCTTAAATATTCTCTGCTATCAACTCCTAAATTTTCCTCATTAACATAAAAATCTATTATTTTTTCTATACTTATATCTATATCTTTTCTCTTCATTTTCTTTATATATGAATATATATCATGTTCTTTAATGTTGTATGTTAAATATTTTATAGTTCCTATAAATATTTTATTATCATCTGATACAGTTAAATTACTTTCATCTACTCTACTTAAGCAAATTTCATAGTTTTTCATACTTCGTTCAATTAATTTTCTATAGTTATTAGAGTATAAATGATTTAATGCTTTCTTACCTTTATTTAGCAAGAGTTCTCCATTTTTTATTAAATAAAAATCTATTGAATTTAAACTATCTTTATTTTCTATTTCTTTAAGATACTTACTAATTAAAAATATCTGTGCCGTATAATTATCAATCTCTCTTCCAATAGAAGCTCCTATTCTAGGTAATAAATTTTCCTTATATTCCCCTATTTTATTATGAAAACAAATTATATTTTCAACTTGTTTCAATATATCCTCAGAACTTTTATACTTAGATTGATTTACTTTGTCATTTACTATATAAATATTTTTTTCTTCTAGATATGACTTTAGTTCTAAACTTTGCATTTCATCACCTCAACTAAAGAAATTATCAACAAATTTTTCTCTTTCATTTCTATCTTTTAAATATTTGTTTATCTTATTAACTAAAAATTCCTCTCCCCAGGGTTGCTGTTCCCAATAATATTGAAGACCAATTTGCCAAAAACCTTGAGGGAATCTAATAAAGCCTTTCATAAGTCTTATTTCTTCATCGTATAAAGGGTGCGTTTTAGAGTAATTTTCTAATATTAATTGAGCTTTATCGTTATTCCAATTTCCATCTTTCATACTTCTAATTAATAGCGATGCTAAATCGTGTATATGTGAATCTAGCATACAATAATCAAAATCTATTATATTTAACTCTCCATTAGTATCTATCAATATATTATGATTAGCATAATCATGATGACAAAAGCCTCTTTTTAGCACCTCTTTATCCATTATCTCTATATATCTATTTGATTTTATCTCATCTATTGCTTTCTTTCCTCTATCCAGTTCTTCATTTATAGTATTTAAATATATATTATCGAATTCAGATTTATAAGCTTTTTGATAAATTCTATTTTTGAAATCTAGTATTTCATTGCATCTTGTTTCAAACACAGTAATCCAAGAATACCATCCTATTCTAGGCATCATATTTTCGCTTAAAGTAAAGCATTCACTACACTTATGCAATTCCCCAAGTTTTTTTGCTGCTAATGTTAAATCATCTAAATTTTTATAGCTACAATTTCTAGAGTTAATCCATTCTGTTAAATATGCATAACAATTTCCAAGTTTTATATAACCAAAGTCATCTTTTGTACTAATAATTTTAGGTATTTTATTAAAACCTCTCTTTTCCAAATGCTTTATAGCTGAAAATATAAAATAAAAATGAGGAAATTGGTACTTAACTACTTTAATACCGTACTCTCCCTCATTTGTTTTAAGTCTATAACTATTTTTAACTTTTTCTATACTATCTATATTTAAGGAATACTCAGATTGAATCTTATTTTTTATATATGAAATCTCCATGTAATTCTCCTTAAGACTTATTCTATGCCATTATATGAAAATACATATTTTATTGTGTTTACTATCACATAATTAAATTATTAATAATATCCTGTTATATATAACGAAAATCATAATATCTATAATATATAGGATAATTTTAGGAGGATTACTATGAAAATATCTATAGATGCTAGAGGTATCAATTTATATAACGGAACTGGTATTGGAACTTATACAGAAAATCTAGTTACCGAATTGCTTAATATAGATAAGAAAAATAATTATTCATTATTTTGGACAGGGAAAAACTATGAAAGATTTAAAAAAGAAAATAGTAAAATAATATTTACCTCTAAAAAACATGGTGGATTTTATGAGAACTACTATTTTCCCAATTTCATAAAAAATAATGATATCCAAATTCATCATATTCCTCAAAATGGAATTGGATATTGTGAAAATTATGAGAATAATTGTATAGTTACTATTCATGACTTAATTCCATATACTTTACCAGAAACTACTGGTAGAGGATACTTAGAGAGATTTTTAAGAAATATGCCTTCTATAATAGATAACTCTAAAGGAATACTTACAGTTTCTGAGTATTCTAAAAGGGATATTTTAAAGTTTTTTAATCATATTCCTGAAGAAAAAATAATTGTTACTCCTTTAGCCGCTAACTCAAATTTTAAACCATTAGATAGAGCCCAATGTAGAAACTATATTAAAGAAAAATTTAATTTTGATAAACCATATATACTATACATAGGTGGATTTAGTGCACGTAAAAATGCTAGAGAACTTATTTTAGCTTTTGATAAAATAAATAAAGATTTAAAAGAGCCTCATATATTGCTTTTAGCTGGCTCTATTAAAGATGAAGGAAAAAAACTTGTTAATATGGTAGAAAAGTTATCATCCAAGGAAAATATACTCTTTACAGGATTTATAGAAGATTCCCTTTTACCTACACTATATAATGGAGCTGAAGCTTTTGTTTATCCTTCACTTTATGAAGGATTTGGCCTCCCCCCATTAGAAGCAATGAGTTGTATGACTCCTGTTATAACCTCTAATATAACTTCTATCCCTGAGGTTACTGGAGATGCTTGTATATTAATAAATCCTTTTAATATGTCTGATCTTGAAAGTGCCTTGTTAAATCTACTAAATAATAATGATCTAAAATTAGATTTATCTAAAAAAGGATATGAAAGAAGTCTCCAATTTTCTTGGAGACAAACTGCCATGAAAACATTAGAGGCCTATGAAAAAATACTTAGGCTCTAATGGTATATATCATAAACTATATCTTTAAAAAGCTCATAGTTCGTTATTTCAGGTGCCCTTTCTACTATATTACTTAATACTAAGAAAGGGTTATTTCCTGAATTATCCATATTTTTATTTAACTGTTTTATCTTTAATGAATATAAGGAACTTGGAACAAAATTAGAATTTAATAATTCCTTGGAAAGTAGCTCTTTATTAGTAGCAGCATATGAAATAAAACTTTTTATAGCTTCTTCATTGTCAATTTTTAATGCTACTAAGTTTTCACCACCTATATCATAAAATCTATTTTCACCTATATTAAATGTTGGAGGGTTCCTACATTCCCATACCCCATCTATATTTGAATCATTTAACTCCTTATAAAAATTTAAAGAATCTAATCTACATATATAATTATTATCATTCGTAAAATTACTATTATATATTGAATTTATATTATCTATAATTTCCCTATTTGAATAATTTTTATTTTGTAAATCTACTAATTGAGCCGCTAATAAAAGATTTATATTGTCTCTATCCTTGCTTGAGAATATACTTATTTCACCATTACTCTTATTATATATATCGCCTCCTATTTTTAATAATTGCTCCCAAGTACTAACATCCTCTATACTATATCCAAATTTGCTTAATATATCACTTCTTAAAAACAACCCTATTGGATTAGATGTAAAAGGAACTGCGTAGTAATTGTCATCTATTTTCACTTCTTGCAGCCTACTTTTATTAAAGTTTTTACTATATGTTTCTATTATTTCTTTATTCTCAGCTGTAAAATTAATTTTATCCTTTATATTCTCTATCTCCATAAAGTTTAAATGAACTATATTAGGTAACAATTTTTTTTCTGTATTTAAAATTTTATCTAGATAATCCTCTTCTTTTATACTAACTACTTCTATATTAACTCTTTTATTATTCTTTTTGAATTCCCTTGAAATGGAATTAAAATAGGAAAAATACTTATCGTTTGTCCATATAACTATATCTCCTTTTATTAAACTAGTATTAGATTTACTTATAAATACACTTATTCCTCCCATAATAAATACTATTATTAATAAATAAACTATTATTTTCTTTCTAATCTTCATTTTTAACACATCCTAAAATTATATCTAATAAAATTATACTCTATTCCTATACATTTATTAATATTAAATAATTTTGCTTTCTAAAGATTATTATACTATAATAATTAAATACACAGATTATTAGTTAGGAGATTGTTATGCATATAGATAATTTAAATTATTTTTTCCAAGTTGCTAATTCTAAAAGTATTTCAACTGTAGCGAAAAATGCACATCTATCCCAATCTGCACTAAGTCAACAAATACTAAAATTAGAAAATGAGTTAAATGTAAAACTATTAAATAGAAGTAATAAAGGTGTTACCCTAACTACTGAAGGAGAAATTCTATTTAAGCATTGCGAAACTATACTTAGTGCTTATAATAAAATGCAAGAAGAGATATTAAGCTCTATTAATAAAAAAAAATACATATCAATTGAAGCTGTGGAATCAATAAGTCTGACTATTTTACCAGTAGCTATATCTAAGCTGAAAAAAGTATATGATTTCTACACAATAAATTCAGATACTATTGAATGCTGTTCAAACATGAATTTACCTAATAATATTTGTGATATTTATATATGTTATAAAAAGCCTGAAGAATTTGAAGGCATTATAACAAAGCAAATAGGATTTGACGAAATCGTTTTGATAAGCAATTCTAATTTCCCAATTAACACTATAAAAAAGGAACAGCTATTTGATTTGCCACTAATATTTACTTTTAATAAAAGTTGCTTAAAAAATTCACTATATTCAGCCTTAAACTTTAATGAAGAAGATTTAGAGCATGTAAATATTCTTTATAGTTCTAATTCTTATTTTTCGGCTTTAAATGGCGTATTATCAAGTAAAGCTGTAGCTTTTATACCTATGAGTATATATAATAACTACTGCTCTACAACTAATATAAAGAGAATTAAAATAGAAGACTTTTCAGTTTCACTTCCAATATACATAAGCTATACTGAATCATTTTATAAAACTAATTCAGACTTTATTAAATCATTAAATAACATATTAAAGGGTTACTTATCCTAAGTAACCCTTTAATATGTTCTTAATAATAGCCATTCTGCTATTTCTTTTAATACATTCTTATATTCATTTTCAGGAAGTTTATCTATACCCTTAAAGCATTTTTTCATATACTTTTCAGCTAAATCCTTAGCCATTTTAATTCCATCATTTGCTTTAACTAAGTCTATTATTTTGCCTATCTCTTCTTCAGTATAAAAGTCTTTTTCTAAAATTTCTTCAAATGCAGATTTATTATTTTTATATGCATATATAAACGGAATTGTATATATTCCTTGCTTTAAATCATTTGCTGCAGACTTCTTAATACTTTTATCGCTACCCTCATAATCTAAAATATCATCTATTATCTGAAAGGCCATCCCTAAATTATGTCCTATATTTCCAAGTTCCCTACAAATCTTATTATCTGCATCACATTCAGCTGCACCCAAATATAGTGATATTGAAAATAATTCAGCAGTCTTTCCTGATATTCTACTCAAATAGTCTTTTACAGATAATTTCATAGAAAATCTTGAATTTAACTGATTAACTTCTCCCATACAAATCTTTGACATTGCTCTTGAATCCATTTTTATAGCCTGTAATGAAGAATTTGTTGCTAAGATTTTAAAACATACACAGAAAAGATAATCTCCTATATAAACAGCATAATCCTTTCCATACTTAGATTGAATAGTTTCTTGTCCTCTCCTAAGCTTTGAATCATCTATAACATCATCATGTACTAATGTTGCCATATGTAACATTTCTATTACTGCTGCAGTTGGAATAGACTTTTCTTTATCAGGATTTCCAAATTTTGATCCTATTAAAACAAAAGCAGGTCTTAATAACTTACCACCTGATTCTATTAATTCTAATATGGAGTTTTCAATCCTTTTGTCTTTGCATTTAACATTTTTTTTCATTAAATTTATTACACAAACAAGTTCTTGCTTTAATTCAGGATACTTATTCCAAATCTTGTCCATTATAATCCACCTTCTTAGTGACAATCTAAATAATATATTTAGTATTATTTCACCTAGTTAATATAATTATTTTCCCCTGTTATCTAAACATCGGTAATTTCTTTAAGTGTTCCACAACGTAATTTGCAGTTATTCCAATAAAGATACCTGTAACTATACCTACTGTTGATAGTATAGGTAAATATAGCATAACTCCTATGTTTCTAACTATTAATGATGCAATTACCAGCTGTCCAACATTATGAAATATTGCACCTGCTGAGCTTACACCTATAATACTAACTTTATCTTTAAATAAGTCCTTTACCAAAACCATTGCAAGGAAACTTAAAATTCCACCTGTTGCACTATACATAAATGATGATAAATTACCACCAAACATTGTTGCTAATGTAAGCCTTAAAAATAATACTAAAAAAGCATCTTTTTTGCTATTTAAAGTATATAAAGCAATAACAGTAATTAAATTTGCTAATCCTAGTTTAGCTCCTGGTGTTACAAAAGGTACAGGAATCATTCTCTCAAAAATATGTAATACTAAGGCTTGAGCTACTAACAATCCTATATATACTATTTTACTAGTCTTTTTCATAACTCCTCCTTAATGTGATAGTATAATATCATCTTCACTTTTTCCTTTTATTTCAATCATAACTTTATGAGGAAGGCATACTAAGCTTTGTCCTGCTTTATCTATATACTCTGGATTCATACATACTTTATCAGCACAATCTGCCTCTATTATACCTATTTTATCATCCTTTATCTTTATAATATTTAGTCCTTCTTTGGTTTTTAATTCTATAATGTCCTCACCTCTATGCTCAGATAAAGGAACATTCTTATATAGTTTTCCAGCAATCGTTATTTCTGCATATGTATTGCTATACCCCCTACCTACTGAAGCACCTAAAATAATCTCAGGTAAAAAGGATAATAACATTAGCACTGCTATTATAACAAAATCTAATTTTTTAACCATAAACTTATCATCTCCATTATAATATAATTGGATGAATTTGTAACATAAACTTTTGTAATTTTATAAGGTAGAGCAAAAACTCTACCTCATAAAATCTTTATGCAATATGAGAATATTTTTAACTAATAATCCCTATATCATTCTATTTATATATTGGTTGCTTCTTGCCATGCCAGAAATTATCTGCAAGCCTAGTAATCCATGGCATTATATAATAATCTAATCCAAATGTTCTACCTGCACCACCCATTAATGCAATTGAACCAAAGAAGAACCATAAAATATCCCAACCAGCCATAGCACATAAAATAAAGTTTACTACCATACCAGCTGATACTCCACTACATATAAATGTAAATAATCCAGCAATTAAACATAATCCCATTCCTATTTCCATTAATACAACAATTCTTTGGAACCATACAGCTACTTCAGGATTTGGCATCATTACTTGCATTATTGCTGAATACCAACCTGGAATTTCCTTTATAATTGGTTTTGCAAATTCTGCTGCAGCTTCTCCAGCTGAAGCTCCTGCTGATGCTCCTGAAGTTGCATCTTGTAACCAAGTAAATGGCATTTTAACATTTCCAGCCTTAGTCCAGCTATCAGCACCAATAGTTACTCTGTTAAAGAAATCGCTTATGTTATTAGCTTTCCACATTGAATCCCATGTACCTTCACCAAGTAATTTCTTTAAACCTTCAATTAACCATAATGATCCTATATATAATCTTAATGGAACTAACCACAATCTATTTGCCTTAGATGATAAATGACCTCTCATTATAGATCTTCTATCTTCCATAGTAAAGAACTCATGTTGTAGGTAACTATATATAGCATGAACATCATTTACTTCAAATAAATAATGTATATTAACTAAATGTTTCATTATCATTGCAAAGAAGCCTGATAATTTAAGTCCCATTAAGTTAGCAACACAATATCTTCCACCAATTGAAACCATAAATCCATGATATTTTCCTGAGAACTTTTGCATTTCTTTATTTTCTATTGATGCAATTATATTTTTAACTACTGTATCTGCTGTTTGAACTGCAGCTTCAACTATTTGAGGAGTTCCTTTTCCTGCTTCTTCTTCAAAATAAGCCATATCTCCAACTACAAATACATCTTTCTTTCCAACAGCTTGCATAAACTCATTAGTTTGTAATCTTCCTGCTCTAGCTGTATCTAATCCATACTCTTTAGAATCTTGATTTGCTTGTATTCCACAAGTCCATATTAATGTTCTTGTTTTAATTTCTTGTCCACTCTTAAGTATTATTTTATCCTCAGTTACTTCTGTAATTGGAGAGTTCTTTAAAATCTCCATACCATGCTTAACCATATATTTTTCTGCTTTATCTGCTTGTTTTCTATCTAACATATTTAAGATAGTTCCCATAGCTTCTACAACTTTTAGAGTGACTTCGTTTTCATCAACATTATACTCTCTTGCTAATCTACTTTTCCATTCTAAAAGTTCTCCAGCCATTTCTATACCAGTAAATCCTGATCCTGCAACTATAAATGTAAGCATTTCTTTTCTCTTACCAGCATTTCTTTCTAAGCTTGCCTTAGCAAACATGTCTTGTATATGCTTTCTTATTTTTAGTGCATCTTCAAATGACCATAAAGTGAATCCATTTTCTTTTACTCCAGGCACTCCGAAAAATGCTGGTTCACTACCTGTACCTATTACTAAGTAGTCATATGAATATTCTCCATGTGTTGTTTTAACTACTTTCTTATCTGTATCAACTTTTTCTATAAAGTCAGTAACTACGTTAACTTTTGATTTTCCAAAAATTTTGCATAGTTCTACTTGAACTGATTCAGGGTGAACTCTTCCCCCTGCAACTTCATGTAATTCTGTCATTAATGTATGATATGGATTTCTATCTATCAATGTAATTTCCACATCATTGTTTTTCTTATACTTCTTAGCTAGCTTTTTAGCAGTACGTACACCACCATATCCAGCACCAAGAACAAGTATCTTATTTTTTGACATGTTGCACATCATCCCCTCATTATAAATAATTCTAAAATAGCATATTTAATTCTATACACTATTTTATAATATGTCTATATAGGTCACATTATTTTTTGTGGTTTTTTTAACAATTTTTTTCAAGAAAAATAAACCTATATTTGAGCTTAAACCCTTATGTTACAATAAGTTGTATCGATTGTATATTTTTTAACGTTATCAGTTTTTCTTATGTATTATAAGAAATTTGAATATCAACTTATCTTAATATTGTGTATAATTATTTAGTAATTGGAAATATTTCAATATTTTAAAATAAGTTTAAGGGGGATTTTATCAATGAAATCAAGAAGAATTATAAGCTTATTAGCAGTTGCTGCATTAGCTACTACTGTATTTGTAGGATGCGGAGACAAAAAAGAAGAAGCTAAAAAAGAGGCTGGATTAAAAAACGGAACATATAAAAAAGAATCAGAAGCTGATGACAGAGGATACAAGGGATCTATAGAAATCGAAGTTAAAGATGGAAAAATAGCTACAGTTAAATATGATGAAGCTAGTGATAAAGACGGTAGCAAGCTTACTAATGAAGGCTACAATACGTCAATGAAAGAAAAAAGTAAGACTAATCCAAAAGAAGCTTTCCCAAAATTAGAAGCTTCATTAGTTGAAAAGCAAGATGCTTCTAAAGTTGATGTAGTAACTGGTGCTACAAATTCAAGTAATCAATTCAAAACTTTAGCTGAAAAAGCTTTAGAAGGTGCTAAATAATAATTAGTAACATATTAGACTTTAGGTTTTTACCTAAAGTCTTTTGTATTTTTAAAGTTTTTTATTTATAATATATATGGTAAACGACATATTATTTAGGAGGATCAATTATGATGAAAAAACATTTAAACCTTTTCACTATATCTATTTTGTTAATTTTTTCTCTTTCACTTTTGACTAGTTGTTCAAAAGATAACAAAGCCTCTGAGCCCCTTTCTAAAAGCGAACTTTTAATGGGAACAGTTGTTAGTGTTACTCTTTACGATAATAAAGATGAGAAAATTTTAGATGAAGTTTTTAACAAAGTTAAAAAGTTGGAAAGCACTTTAAGTATTAATGAGAATGGTACATTAGTAGATAAAATTAATGAATCTGCTGGAATAGAACCTATTAAAGTAGATTCCGATACATACACATTAATAAAAAAAGGGTTAGAGTATTCTAAGCTTTCTAATGGACTATTTGATATAACAGTAGGTCCTATAGTTAAACTTTGGAATATCGGCTTACCAGAGGCTAAAGTTCCTACTCAGGAAGAAATAAACTCCAAACTTCCGCTTATTGGTTACAACGATTTAGAGTTAAATGATACTGAGAAAACTATATTTCTAAAAAGAAAAGGTATGATGATCGATCTTGGTGGTATAGCTAAAGGATATACTGCTGATGTTATTTCTAACATACTTTCAAATAATAATGTTAAAAGTGCAATTATAGATTTAGGTGGAAATATATATGCTCACGGTGAAAAAGTTAATAGTGAGTCCTGGAAAATAGGTATTCAAAATCCATTTTCCGATCGTGGTGATATAATTGGTACCATTACAGTAAAAAATAAATCTATAGTTACTTCTGGTATTTACGAAAGATATATTGAAAAAGATGGAGTTAAATATCACCATATATTAAGTCCCCAAAATGGCTATCCATATGATAATGAAATTGCTGGAATAACCATTGTAAGTGATAAATCAATTGATGGTGATGCTTTATCAACTTCTGTTTTTGCAATGGGTGTTGAGGAAGGAATGAAGTTTGTAAATACTTTACCAAATACAGATGCAATCTTTGTAACAAAAGATAATAAAATTTATATTACTGATGGAATCAGAGATATATTTAAATTAACTAATACAGATTTTACATTAGCTAATTAGTCTAAAAAGAGTTAAGAAACTTTTCTTAACTCTTTTTTACTTATTTTAAGTGCTAATGCTAGTCCTAAAAATCCACTTATTAGTTTTACTAATACATATACTAATACTATTTCTTTAGCCTCTATGGCAACATATGCTAACTGTCCTCCAAATACATAAGCACCTGAAACTGAGAAGGCTGAACATATTAGTTTTCCTCTATCATCCATCTTATGAAAATCAGTGAATACTATTACTGCTGAAGCTAAACTTCCAATTAATGCAGCAACTGAGTCTGAATTAATATCTAAAATTTTTTCTAAATTACTTATACTATTTCTAAATACTCTTTTTATAATCTCTAGCATTACATTGGCTCCACCTAAAAAAATTGCTATTTTTCCAACTATAGTTAATGTTTCTTCAAGTGGAAGCAAATTATTTATTATTACTATTCCTGTTATTGATGAAAAACCTTGTATTCCTAACCCTATTACCCCTAATATAACAATCATTTTTGCTAAATAAGTAAAGTATTTTATCATTTTATTTGGCTTTCTATATAATCCTACAGCTACTAATATAGATATTACAATAATAGGTAAAAGATTAATTATTATATTACTTAAATTCATCTTTAATAAAATCCCACCAATAAATAATCCTATTGGCAATGTAACTATTCCACATAGAATACCCTTACATAATATGTTTAAATACTTCTCATCAATAATTCCCAATGCTAATGGTAAAGTAAAACTTATAGTGCATCCTAATATTGATGATATTAAAATTCCTGAAAAATATATCATTGATTTATCCATAGTTATAGCTTGTGTAATTTTATATCCTCCCATATCGACGGCAATAAACGAAGATATCACTATTGATGGATCTACTAAACTATTTTTAAAAATAGGTAACATATATTTAGTAATACCATCTGAAATAATAGGTATTATAGAAAGTATTCCTATCATAGATAAAGCTAATGATCCCATACTTTTCACTCCATCTTCTATTCCTTTAAACAAATTAAATCTATTTCCAAATATATAATCTACTACTCCTATTGCAAAGAATACCCCTACTATATATAGCATTATCTTTTCCATATTATCTCCCCTTAATTAATCTAAAACAATTCTACCAAAATTTCTAATAATAAAAAAGCCTCTTAAATTAATTAAGAAGCTTTTTTTTGTTACTACCTATTCAGTTATCTAACAATCACATTCACTTGAGGTTTTGTCTTGAAATAGTTTCGGAGATTTGTGTCCACCATTATCTGGTTTGCCTATACATTTTCCGTTGTATGATGAAGTTTCTAATTCTGCACATCTTATCACTATATTGTCTTTATATATTTTTAGCATATATTTTGTATTTGGACATAGAGGTCCTAATAAAAATTGACCATGACAATCTGTAAAGGTATGAGTTAGTGGATAAGGATATCTACATCCATCAACTATTTGTAATAATTTTACTACTGCGTCTGCTACAGGCATTCTGTTACTGTCCAAAACTGTTCCAAATATAACTGATCTCTTCTCCTCTGGTAATCTAACGATTGCTTCTATTTGTTCATTACACCCTGTTTTTAATTCGCATGATGCTATTCTTCCGCTCATAACTTTGCCTCCTAAGTTTAAATTTTAAATTCTCATAGTATAATCTATTCCGTTATCCATAAATTGTGATTTAAGTAATAATAGTTTTAATAAAAAAAGACTAGTCTTAATAAAATATACTCTATCTTTAGATATATTTTATTTCTAAATACTAGTCTTTTTAATATTTAAGTTATTAATACTATATAACTATTATTGTTTTGCTTCTAATTGAACATCGAAAGTTTTATTTTCACCATTTCTAACAGCTTCTACTTTAACTACATCGCCGTCCTTTTTAGTATTCTTAATAGTTCTTAATTCATTAAATGTCTTAACTCTTTGTCCATCGAATTTAACTATTATATCTCCACTCTTTAATCCTGCCTTTTCTGCTGGAGAAAAATCTGATACTTCAACTATATATAACCCTTCTTGCATATCATATTGCTTTGCAAGTTTTTGATCTATTTCTCTTATTGATACCCCTAAATTTAATATTGGTTTAGATAAAGCATCTATTCTATCTTTAACTTCATTTATTGGAATTGAGAATCCTATTCCTTCTGCTCCACCTGACATTTTTAATGTATTTATTCCTACTACCTCACCTTTAGTATTTATAAGTGGTCCTCCACTATTTCCAGGATTAATAGCTGCATCTGTTTGTATTAAATTAAGTTTAACTCCATTACTTGTTTCAACAGTTCTATTAACAGCACTAACAAGTCCTCCTGTTATAGTTTGGTTAAAATCTTTAGATAAAGGGGTTCCTATAGCTAAAACTTGTTCCCCTGGTTTTAATACATCAGAATCACCTAGTTGAACTATTGCTGGTACCTTAATATTATCATCATTTAGCTTTAACATTGCAATATCTTGATTTTCATCATAATTAATAACTTTAGCTTTTACATCCCTACCATCAGATAAAGTTACAACAACTTCTTTTGCTCCTTTTATAACATGGTAATTAGTTAGTATGTAACCTTCCTCATTTATTATAAATCCTGATCCAATACCATCTACTTGTTGAGGTATAATTCCACTATAATCTGTTACTCCATTTGCTGAAACAATAACTACTGCTGGAGCAACTTTTTCGAAAGCCTCACTTGCAGTTAGTGCCCCTTCTTGAGTATTAAATGTTTGCGGATTAGGTGTAAGGTTACTAGATTGATTCTTTATATTACTATCCTTCATTCCATAATATATACTTCCTCCACCTATAATTCCTCCTAGAAGACCTGCTATAAGCGCTATTGCTATTATTTTAAAGCTTCCCTTTTTCTTTTCCTTTTTATTATTCCCATTACTTTTATTCATATCAAAAGTAGTATTTTTTTCTAGTAATGTATCTTCCTCAATATAATCTTCCTTTGTAGTATTCTCTAAAGAAGACCTTTCATTACTAACCTCTTCATAATTGTCTACATCATATATGTTATTATCACTCATCACAAACTCCTCCTAAGCATTTATAAATCACTTTTACAGTTATTAATATACCCTTTTTTTGTGACAATTATATGACATATACTCTATAGTAATTAATTCTTATTTATTTTTTTCTCTGCTCTTTCAATTTCATTTGCTTGCTTAACAACTTGCCTTATTCCTGTTATAACTGCGTCCGGCTCGTACATAGATAATATATTGCTTTTAGATGTAGTATTATATACCTTTGTTAAAGATTCATCTCCTAGTGATTTTAACTGTTCCTGACCTTCTTTAGCTATTAAATAATATGGCTTTCCACTAAATATGCTATCTTCTTGACTATTATTATTCCCACTAGTTATATTCTCTAACTCATTGCAAACTGCACTTGTATAATCTCTTTTTGTTCTATGTACTTTAAATTCTTCTAAATTTATTTCATCTAGTTTACTTTCAAATTCTTCTGTATCACAAGCCAAATTCAATTTGTATATTAATGTAGTAAATCCTATGCTTGAACCAACCTTTTCTATATCTCTTCTTATATTCTCTACAATAAGGCTCTTTCTAAATTCATCAGTATTAATATTATCTTCAACTAATGGATTTACTAAAACAACCCCTGCTACTAAATCTGGATAAGCCTTTGCAAACTCAGTTAACACTAAGCTTCCATATTCTTCTCCAACTAATATATAGGGAGCTGGAGCAGCTGACTTTCTAAGTAATATTCTTAAATCCTCTGCTTGTTCTTTTGGAGTTCTTATGCTACCACCATCACTATATCCATATCCTCTTCTATTATAAACAAATGTAGTTATATCACTATAATCTGTAGTTAACGTATCTGTTATACTATTCCATTGATTTAAGTTAGCTCCTATATTTCCATCAAATATAACAGTATATTTTCCCTCACCACTCATTCTATAATCTAATCTTTTATCGTCTACTCTAGCATAATCTACTCTTTGCTTAAGTTTTTCTTTTGCTACGAAGTTACTTATTCTTTGATACAGGAATCCTATAGTAATTAATATTCCTATGCCTACTACTACATTTCTTATTATATCCTTTGGCTTTAATTTATTTTTCATATTTACCTTATAAACACCATTTGAATGTGGTAAAAGTTTCACGATACCACTCCCCCTTATAGATTATAGCTTTAAATTTGGCTTTGCATTTATATCTAAAGAACTATCTTCTCCTCTAATAAAATTAAAATAAGCTGCACTACCTATCATAGCTGCATTGTCTGTACATAATATTGGTGAAGGAAATAATACGTCTATCCCTTCTTCTTCTGCTGCCTTAATAAGGGATGCTCTAAGTGCTGAGTTTGATGCTACACCACCAGCTATTGCAATTTTATTAACCTTCTTTTTCTTACAAGTTTTTAATACATTTTGTTTTAACACATCAACAACAGCCTTTTGGAATGATGCGGCAACATCAGCTTTATTTATTTCTATATTTTGCATTTTGCATTTATTTAAATAATTTAATACAGCTGATTTTACTCCACTAAATGAAAAATCCAGTGTTTCATCATGAAAATTAGCTTTTGGAAATTCTATTGCATTTTCATTTCCTTCTTTAGCTAATTTATCTATTTTAGGTCCTCCCGGATATCCTAATCCTAGAGCTCTTGCAACTTTATCATAAGCTTCTCCAGCTGCATCATCCCTTGTTTGCCCTATAACGTCATATTCACCATAATTCTTAACATGAACTATAAATGTATGTCCTCCTGATACTACTAATGATACGAAAGGCGGCTTTAAATCCTTATGTTCTATATAGTTAGCACAAATATGGCCTTCTATATGATTTACTCCAACTAAAGGCTTTTTAGCTGCATATGCAAGCCCCTTAGCATATTGTAGTCCAACTAATAAGGCTCCTACTAATCCTGGCCCATAAGTAACTCCAATAGCATCTATATCATTTAAACTTACTCCTGCTTCTTGTAATGCTTCCATTACAACACCATTTACTACTTCTATATGCATTCTAGATGCAACTTCTGGCACTACCCCTCCATATTTTTTATGGGTTTCTATTTGAGAAGCTATTATGTTAGATAGTACCTCTCTTCCATCTTTAACTACAGCTGCTGATGTTTCATCACAGCTTGATTCTATTGATAATATTAATTTACTTTCCATAACTAATACCTCTTAATCTAATTATATTTATATTAAAATATTACAAATTTATATTTATATTTGTTTTCTTGTTAAAATAAGTTCATTATTGTATATTAAAATAAAGCTTATTTCGTATTATTACCATTGTTTATTATATACTGAATAAACAAATTATTCATTATTTTTTATTAGAATTAATGGATTTTTAAGGATATATTAATATTATTTTAAAGGAGTTTTCATAATGAGTTCTTATGCAAAAGTAATTGTACCAGGTTCACCCATATCTAAATCTAATTTTAAATTACATAATAAGGATGGTAGAGCAATACTTCCTTATAATACTGGAAAAGCTCATGATAGGTATGCACTTTATGAAGAAGAAATTGCATACTATTCCAGAATACAAAATCCAGATATAGTTCTAGAAGAGTCACTTATAGCTGTTCTTAAAGTTTATTATAAGAGTGAAAAAAGGCATCCTGATACTGCTAATATAACTAAAAGTATTTTTGACGGGATTGAAAAAAGCGGTCTCATAGTTAATGATGCGCAAATAAGAAGAATTATTACAGAGGAATTTTACGACAAAGAAAATCCACGTTTCGAATTAGAGTTTTTTGGAGAAAGTGAATTTGAAATTTCTTATTCGATTTTACCCAGAAAAAAAACTAGTCTTAAAAAGATTTATTCTTCAATAAAAAAAGGTTCATCTAAGACACCAAAAAATATTAACTCTAAATCTTCTAGTATTAAATCTGACGATACTACTAAAATATTAATATGCGAATTTTGTAGCAAAAAAATTAATGATAGCAATATTATTAAAGCTAATAGTGGTAAAACATTAATTTGCCGTACTTGTTTTAATAAATTGTTTTAGAAAGGAACTTTTAATTGAATAAAAATTCTTTTATCTTTATTGGAGATAGTTTAACTTATGGATATGGGGTAAATAAGAATGTTAATTGGGTTGAAAAATTAATTAATATTGAACCACTGACTATAATAAATAAAGGTGTAAACGGAAATACAACTACAGATATGTTAAATAGATTTACAGAAGATGTCCTCTACCTTTCACCACAAAAGATTTTCATTATGGGAGGAACTAATGATTTTCTTTCCAATAGACCAATAAATGCAGTATTAGAAAATATAGAATTAATAATAAAGGAGGCATTAACTTTAACTAAAGAAATAATAATAGGCATTCCCCCTACTATATTAAAAGAAGATGCTTACAATTTATTTATGCCTTCTCCTACGTATGATTATTGCGAAAAACAACTTCCTTTACTAAGATGTTGTATAATTGAACTTTGCGATAAATATAATATTAAATATGTTGATTTTTATACTGTTACATTAAACCATTCTCATAATGATATATTTATTGATGGAATCCATTTAAATGCTAAAGGGCAATTATTAATATTTAATGAATTTATAAATTCATTAAATATTAAGGGGAATGCATATTAAAAATTCATTCCCCTTATCCCTTAATACATATATTTTTTTATATACTCTGATACTATTTTTCCAACTTCATAACCATTTTCTCCACTATTTAATATACCTTTATCTCCAGTTAAAAGTGTACCACATGCAAAAATTCCGTTTATAGAGGTTTCATAATTTTTAACTAATGGTATATTATTTTCCTCTAATAATATATTTGTTTTTTTCATAAAAGATATTTCGGGATAATATCCAACTGTTAATATTAAGGAATCACAACCTATATTTTTTATACTTCCGTCTTCTAAATTTTCTATGTCTATACTTTCTATTCTTTCATTGCCATAAAGTTCAAGAACATTACAGTTTTTTATTATATCTATATTAAAACCTTCTATAAATTTAATCCCATTTTCATCTAAAAATCCATTCCTAGAATCATCTATAATAGCATTTACTCTAGCTCCTTCTATTAACAGCCTTCTTGCTATAATTAATGACCAGTTATTATTTCCTATTATAACAATTTCTTTTCCTGGTAAAAATCCTTGTAAATTTATAAGTCTATGTGCTGAAGCTAAAGTAAATATACCTGTATATTTATGAACTGGCATATTTATATTTCCAGTGAACCTTTCTCTTCGCCCAGAAGCAAGTATTATAGAGCTCGTTTTTATCTCCTGTATTCCATTTTGTGGATTAACATAGGAAATAACCTTGTTTTTTGTTACTTCTAGTACTTCTGTATTTACCTTATATACACCACCTAAAGCCTTATATTCTTTAATAAGCTTGCTACTTAACTCTGGTCCTGTAACATCTTTTTCTAAGTAATACCTTCCAAAGCCCATATGTATAAATAAGTTTAAATTTCCACCTAAATCATTTTCTCTTTCTAAAATTAAAACTTTCTTAATTCCATTTCGTAGAGCAGAAACTCCGGCTGAAAGTCCTGATGCTCCCCCTCCAATTATAATTAAATCATATTGAAGCATATATAACCTCCATATCAATGTTAAATAAAAACATATAAATATTATAACATAATGTTCTTAAGTTATAATATACTTTGTAAAATTATCTCTGTTATTGAAATTAGTTTTTATATTGGTTAAAAAATTAATATTAATGTAATTTGCTTTATGAAAATTACTATAATATAATTTAAGTATTGTAAACATAAATAGCATAGCATTATATATAAACGAGGTGATAAATTGAACAATTTTTTTGTTAAAATAAAAAACTATTTTTATAGTACTCTTAGCTTTGATACCATTATAAGAACCATACTATTTTTGATCCCCTTTACAGCTATTATTTTTAAGGGTATCTTGTTCCAGGGATTTGTAGTCAATCAAGATCCTTATACTTTGGATATTACTCTTGGATATAATTCAGCAAAGCCATTTATTAATTATTATTATGCCTTTGCTTTAATTTTTCTTAGTTTCTCACTACTATTTAAAGGTAAAGGACGAGTTATATATCTATTTATTATAGATTTAATAATAACTTTGCTAATACTATTAGATTTAGGGTATTTTAGAGGCTTCTTAACAATGCCTTCAGCCTTATTACTAACTCAAACAGCAAATTTAGATAATATGGGCGGTACCATATCTTCAATGTTTAGCAATAAGGATTTCTTATTAGTTATTGATTTTATAGTGCTTGGAATATTTGTGTTCTTTACTAGAAAATCTTATACAAAAGTTAAAAGGAGAGCCCCTATTACTTTTATAGTTATATTACTATCAAGTATTTTATATATAGGATACGTTCCTTTTAATCTATATGTACTTAAAAATGAAGATGTTAAAAATGGATATATATTTTCAAATTATGATCCAACTAATACTGCAAGATACTTTTCATCTATAGGTTACCACATATTTGATGTAGTTAATGTTTATAAGGATTCTAAGCCGTATGAACTAACTAAAAATGAAAAAGCTCAGATAGATGAATTCTTTAATCAAAAAGAAAATTTACCTGATAATCAATATAAGGGGATATTTAAAGACAAAAATCTTTTAGTTATACAAGTTGAATCCTTAGAAAGCTTTATAATTGGAAAAGAAACAAATGGTCAAAAAATAACTCCTGTTATGGATGAACTAATTAAAACAGGATTGTACTTCCCTAATGTGTATGAGCAAGTTAATGAAGGTACAAGCTCCGATTCAGATTTAATGATTAATACTTCTATGTTCCCATTAAGAAGAGGAAGTACTTTCTTTAGATATCCTTCAACTAATTACAACTCATTACCTCTTTTATTAGAGGAAGATGGTTATGAAACTATAGCAATTCATCCTGATAAGGGCTCTTTCTGGAACTATGTAAATGGATTAACAGGTATTGGATTTAAACATTTTGTTGATTACTATTCATTTAATATAGACGAAGAAATCGGTCTTGGTTTATCTGATGAAAGCTACTTTAGACAAGTTACTCCAATGCTAAAAAATCTAAAAGATCCATTTTATGCATTTACAGTTACATTAACTAGCCATGGACCTTTTGACTTACCTAAAGAAAAAAGAGTTCTAAAATTAGATCCAGAGCTTGATCAAAACGAACTTGGTGGGTATTTTGAAAGTGTTAAGTACACAGATACTCAAATTGGTAAATTCTTAGAGCTTCTAGATAAAGAAGGTTTGCTAGATAATACAGTTGTTGTTATTGAAGGCGATCATACTGGGGTTCATAAATACTATAATAATTCAATAGATAAGCTTACTAATAAAGAAGATTGGTATTCAGATAATGGAAATCCTACTATACCTTTTATAATTTGGTCAAAGGATATTAAAGAACCAAAGACTTTTGAAACTATAGGTGGACAAGTTGATATTATGCCTACTTTACTATACCTAATGGGCGTACCAAATGATAAATATATAAATACTGCTTTGGGTAGAAATCTATTAAATACTAATAAGTCCTTTGCAGTGCTTACTAACCAAAGGGTTATAGGTGAAGATTTAACTGATGAAGAAAAAGAAATGTATAAAAATATAGTTGAATTATCAGATAAAATGATAAGAAGCAACTATTTAGAAAATAAATAATTAAAATTATATATAACAAAAGCGAAGGATAATACCTTCGCTTTTGTTATATATTAAAAAGCTCTTATATATTTTCTAAAACTTCTACTTCTAGTTATTACTTCTTATTTTCTTATTACTTTCCCGCTACTGATAATTCACTAATTTTAACAGATGGGCTTCCTATACTACTCATAGGGAACTTTAGGTCATTTCCTACTTCTTCTATGTCCTTTAAAAGATTAAAGAAGTTTCCTGCTACTGTAATTTGTTCTACTGGATAATCTTTTTTACCATCCTTTATATAAAACCCCTTTGCAGCTAGTGAGAAATCTCCTGTTATTGAATTTGCTCCTGAGTGCAATCCTGCAAAGTCCGTTATTATTAAACCTTCTCCTACTTCTTTTAATAATTCATCAAAGGATTTTTCTCCATTCTTTAAGTATAAATTAGTTGGAGATACTCCTACTGGAGATCCATATGAATTTTTAAATCCATTACCTGTAGACTTTGTATTACCTTTGTTAGCTGTCTTTAAATTATGCAAAAGAGTAATAAGCTTTCCTTCATGTATTATATCCTTTTTCTTTGTTGAAACCCCCTCATCGTCAAATGGAACTGATGCTAATCCATCTTCTAAGTGAGGATCATCTAATAAAGTTACTTTTTTACTTGCTATTACCTCTCCTTCTTTTCCTTTTAATAAGCTTAAACCTTTTTGAGCTGCATCTCCACTGAACACCCCTGCAAATGTAGATAATAATGAAACCATTGCTTCATTATTTATAATTACTTTATATTTTCCTGAAGGGACTGATTTACCTCCAACTTTTGATAATGCTTCATTAACTCCATCATCAGCTAATTTTTTTGAGTTTACTTCATCTAAATATTTAGCTGTAATATACCCTATTCCATCATGCATATTCTCTCCATCTTTTATTATCGGAACTACATAAGCGCTTAATAAATTAGACTTATTCTCTAAATTTAACCCTTTAGAATTAATTATTCCATACTTTGCTTTGTTATATCCTATTCCACATCCTCCAAAGCTAACTACTCTATCGTCTAATTTTTTTGCTTCTCTTTCCATACTTAGTGCTAAATCTATTAATTTATCTGCTGGAAGGTTTTCTAAAGCCTTATAATAGGTGTTGACCTCTTTATACTCTTTATCTCCTTCATAAATAAATTGTATATCTTCATTTTCAATAGCTAATGCGCTTTCTTTAGCATTTTTAACAAGCATTTTTATTGCGTCTTCATCTAGTATTTCTGTATATGAATATCCTATTTTTTCATTTATTTTTCCTCTAAAAGATAATCCATATGAGGTAGTTAAATTGTATTTTTCCACTTCTTCATTATATACATTTATACTTAAGCTTTCTCTATCTACATAATAAACTTCGTATTCATTGAAGCTAGAGTTTTTAGCTTCTTCAAATAATTTATTTATAAATACTTTTAATTCCACATCTACTCCCCCTATCTTCCACCTACTGTAATTTCTTTTACTCTAATCATAGGTTGACCTACATTAGTTGGGATACTTCCTGAAATTGATCCGCACATACCTTGACCTTGTTCTAAATTCTTGCCTACCATATCTATATTCATTAATACTTCGCTACCTTTACCAATTAAACTTGCACCTCTAACTGGCTCTTGTATTTCACCATTTTTTACAATATATCCTTCAGATACTGCAAAGTTAAACTCTCCTGTCACTGGGTTTACTGAACCTCCACCCATTTTTTTTGCATATAAACCATCTGATATTGATTTAATTATTTCAGCTTCGTTATCAGTTCCTGCTGCTATATATGTGTTTGTCATTCTTGAAGTAGGAGCAAACTTATAATTTTGTCTTCTTGAACTTCCTGTTGCCTCCATCCCCATTCTTCTTCCATTTAATTTATCAATTAAATATCCTTTTAATATACCATTTTCTATTAACACATTTTTTCTAGTTTTATTTCCTTCATCATCTATATTTAATGACCCCCATGCATTAGGTATAGTCCCATCATCAATTGCAGTTACCTTTATTGATGCTATTTGTTTACCAAGCATATTTGTAAATACTGAGTTTCCTTTTGCAACAGCTGTTGCCTCTAAAGAATGTCCACAAGCCTCGTGGAATATTACCCCACCAAATCCATTATCTATTGCTACAGGCATTTTACCTGCTGGGCAATTCTTAGCATGTAACATTGTATAAGCAACTCTAGATGCTTCTTTACCATAATACTCTGGATCTATATCATTAAATAACTCAAATCCTTTATGTGCACCTGGTCCTTCAAAACCAGTTTGATTTTCTCCATTTAATGATGCTACTGAGCTTATTGAAAGTCTTGTTCTAACTCTTCTATCCTCTGTATATAAACCTTCTGTATTAGCTATTAATACATTTTGTTCTTTATCTAAATACCCTACTGATACTTGCTTTATTTCATCATGATATTCCTTTGCTGCTTTGTATCCAATTTTCATAACTTCTATCTTTTTTTGCGCACTTATTGAAGAAGGAATATATATAATTGGATTATTATTATATATAGTTTTTTCATTAAGCACTACACTTATATCCTCTTTTAACTCTCCAAGAGCTAATGCTGCTTTTTGTGCTGTATCCAATAAAGCATTTAAACTAATATTATTAGTGTATGCATAAACACTTTTAAAACCTTTAAAAATTCTTATACCTATTCCATGAGTTCTTCCAGATATAGAATTTTCTACCTTTCCATTTAAAATACTTATAGAAGTATCTATTGTATCTTCTTCAAAAATTTCTGCAAAATCTCCACCTGTTATTAAACATCTAGCTAAAACACTAGACAATATATTTTTTGATAACATATTACTCCTCCTCCATGCCTATCTCTTTTCCATCTTTAAATGCCTTTGCCCATGAATCTACATAACTACCACTAGCCCACTCAGCCATTATTACTTCTTCACCTTCATTTAATTCTATACTTATTAATGGACTACCCTTTACATCTCGATCTTCCATTTCATATACCAATAATTTATTATTGGATAATATTACAGCTAACCTTCCAGTTGGAGATGTATAAGCATCCTTTATAAAAGGAAATTTCCATTTTAAATCCTTCCATGAAATTAATAGCGTATCATAATTTAATATTTTCTTACTTGGATTTAAAGATATTCTATAACTTATTCCATTATAATCTGTATTAATTGATGGAATATTTCCAACTAAGCTCCATTTCCCTTCAATTCTTTTTATAGTAAAATTACTGTAATTTATATCTTTATTTAAACTGTTTCTCTTCTCTTCTGACAAAGTATCGAGAGTTGAATTAAAATCTTTTTTATATTTTTCTTTAGACTCAATTGAGTATATTTCTTCAATATTAAGTCCCTTCTTTGAATTTATATTATCTATAGGAATAGTCTGATATATAGGAAATATGTTTTGAAAATTATCTCCTTCATATTTTTCAATAGAAATATAATCATTTGAGATGAAGTTTATATTTTTATATACATCCTTAGGCTCGCTTGCTTCTAGTTTTATTTCTTGCTTCCCTTCTAAAGGTGCAGCAGTAAAATATTCTATATGCTCAGCATTATTTTCAATTAAATTACTTTTAATACTCCATATTCCATTCATTCTTGGGAATATTATATTTTCCTTTTCTAAAACAGGTTGTAGCTTATCATTCTTAAATGATATCCACAATGTTTTATATTTTTCTTCTGTAAAGGTACCATTATCTAATTCTTTTCTAGGGGTCTTTAAAGCTATCATAACCCCTACATCGCTATTGTAATCTTCTTTTATTACCTCTGCCTCAACCATATTATTATCATAATCTATATCTTTTAGGCTACTCTCCTTTTTGACTAATTTAAATAGTATTCCATCATAAAATATATATCCATTTTCATCATCTACTGAAATAAATTCTCCTACAATTGTATTAGAATCTATTATTGATATTAAATCTAGTTTTGATTCTTCCTCTAATACATCTCCTAATTTTAAATTTAATTCATACGACAGAACATACGTCTCATCAACAACTTTTAATTTGTATTTTGGATTTGAATACACTTTATTAAGTATAGAAAATTTATTGTTTGTTATACTTATTAAAGAAGATTTTAAATTCATTATCTCTTCTTTATTTTCAATTTCATTATCTAGTATACTAATATCTTCTATACTCCATACTCCTTTTATTTTAAGATTATTATTATCAGGAGCTTTTATTGCCTGTGTATCTTTTCCACTTACTTTGCTACAACCTATACTCATAGTAAGTATTAGTATAACAAATATAAATAAAAATTTTTTCATACTATTGCTCCTTACTTATTGGAATAATAATTTCAACCTTTGTACCTATTCCTAATTTACTATATATATTAAATATACCTTTATGCAATTTTATTATCTCATCACAAATTGATAATCCTATGCCACTTTGAGATTTAGAATTCTTTCCTTTAAAAAATTTTTCTTTTACTCTAGGTAAGTCTTCATCAGATATTCCACAACCATTGTCTTCTATTATAAATTTTATTTTATCATTAATTTTTATCGTTGTAAAAATTATACTACCTTCTTCTTCAGTAAATTTAAATGAGTTATCTAACAAATTAATGAATACTTGTTTCAATCTATTACTATCTACACACATACAACCTTCAGCTTCTGTTGCAAATTGTAAATTTATCCCCTCTCTTTTTGATCTAGGCTTTATAAAAGATTCTATATGATTCATGAACTCAATTATATTTACACTTTCTAATTCTAACGTTATCTTTTCATTTATTAATCTAGAAAAATCTAATAAATCTTCTACCATTGATGACAACCTATCTGTTTCTTTTTCTATTATTTCAAAACCTAACTTTAACGTTTCTTTATCAGTTTCATCATTATTTAGAGTTATGGTCCAACCTTTTATAGCTGTTAACGGTGTTCTTAACTCATGCGACACTGATGATATAAATTCATTTTTTAATTGTTCTCTTTTTTCTATCTCATTTGCCATGAAGTTTAAAGTATTTGATAATTGTCCAATTTCATTTTCACTATTAAGATTACTTCTAACTCCTAAATTTCCACTCCCCATTTTTTCTGCAACTTTATTTAAATATTTAATTGGATTGATTATGCTATTCGATAATAATATACTCAATATTATTCCCAATATTAAAACAACGATTGATATAGCAAAAAATATAAGGATTATATTAGTTATTACCATATCTATAGCTTCTAATGAAGTTATAAATCTAATTACACCTATTATTTCTCCATCTATAATTAATGGATATGATACTGCCATAACTTTACTATCATAATAATCAACTTTTCCTATCCACCTAGCTGCTTCACCTTTAATAGCTTTAGTTATATCAGGTGTATTGATTAACTTACTATCGTTAATTCCAATAGAATCCATTAATAAATTACCTTCTGAATCAAAAATTTCAACTTGGGCATTATTATCATTCCAAAAAGTATCAACATTATCATAAATAGTTTCAGCTAATGACTTTGAAGAAAAATACTTAGTATAAAAGTTTATAGATACTTGTATTCTATTTTTTAATAGATCTTCAGTATTATCATAATAATATTTTCGAATAAATATCATTAGTAAAATATTTAAAAACATAACAGTTGAAAAAATAATTATAAATATTCCTTTTAGTAACTCATTCTTTATACTCTTCATTTTTATGACTTCCACCTATATCCTATGCCCCATATAGTTTCTATATATCTAGGTTCTGAAGGATTTTCTTCTATTTTTGCCCTTAACCTTCTAATATTAACATCTATTATTTTTGCATCTCCAAAATAGTTCTTCCCCCAAACTAAATCTAATAGCTCATCTCTAGTGAAAGCTTTATTAGGATTCTCTAAAAATATCTTCATTAACAAATATTCTTTTGGAGTTACATCTACTTCTATATTGTCCTTTAAAACCTTCTGAGAATACATATCTATTAAAAATGCTCCTAATTGCAACTTTTCCTTTTTCTCATTTCCAAGCCTTCTCATCAATGCTTTTATTCTTAAAACAACCTCTAATGGATTAAATGGTTTTACAATATAATCATCTGCCCCGTATTCTAATCCCATAATCTTATCCATATCTTGACCTTTTGCTGTTAGCATTATTATTCCAATGTCAGGAAAATCATTTCTTAATTTATTGCATACTTTAAAGCCATCTATTCCTGGTAACATAACATCTAAAACTGCAATTGCAGGCTTTTCTATAGCTGCAAGTTTCAGGCCCTCTTCACCACTTTTAGCTTCAATTACATCTAAGTTGTTTCTTTGTAAATTTATTTTTAAAAATCCTCTTATACTTTCTTCATCTTCTACTAGTAATATTTTACTCATCTTACTCCCCCTAAATATATAATATTATTAACTTTTTTAATGATTTATACTCTTATATATGCAAATAAGAGACGGATATCCGTCCCTTTTTTATTTCAAGGTTCTAAACTCAAATCCTTCTGATTTTAAATAATCTATAGCACTTTGTAAATAATGAACTGTTCCTTTTTTAGCATCAGTATCGTGCATTAATACAATTGCTACATCTTTATCCCCAACAGTTTCCTTTAATTTGTTCAATAGATACTCCGTTGGAAAATCCTTGCTTTCTGCATCTCCATTTAATGAATTCCAATCCGTTTGATAAATTCCTTTTTTAGTCAATACTTCATCCAATGCTTTTGTTCCATTCCAGCTAGCATGTCCACCAGGCATTCTTATTAATCTTGTATTAAAATCTTTTCCCAATATTTCCTTCAATATTCTATCATTTTTTTCAAAGTCATTTATAAAAGCATCTACATTTACTGTTCTATTAGGATAAAGTATAGAATAATCATGTGAATATCCATGACTTCCTATGGAATGCCCTTCCCTAGCAATCCTTTTTAATATATCTGCTGCTTGATTATTATGCTCAACTGAACTCCCTAATGTAAAAAATGTAGCCTTTACATTATTTGCTGCTAATATATCCAAAATTTTTTCAGTTGCATGTTTAGAAGGTCCATCATCAAAAGTAAGATACGCAATTTTTCTTCCATCTTCTCTATAAAAATTCCATTCATACATAGTTTTAGGAAGAACTATTGAGGCATCATCTGCATTGGGATCTTTATCTAATGTGATATAACCTGAATTATCTAAAGTATTTAAATCTCCATCTTCAACTTCCTCATCATTAACTACATTATCTTTTTGTTTATCATTATGTTCAGTATTTTCAAAATCTATATCATTTTCTTCATTGCTCTTGTCGTTAGAATTTTCTACATTGCTGCCTAAAGTCTCTGCCTTTATATAAAAAATATTTTCCTTTAATTCATAAAAAATCAATGATAATGCAAATATAGATGCTATTAAAACAACTATAAATATAATAAATCTTTTCTTTCTCATTACTCTGCTTCTATTCCCCATAAAACCCACTCTTTCTCTTTTTTAGATATTACTTGTCCCATAATTTAATTATATATAATTTTTTTCTACAAGTCATTACAATTCGTTAACTAAAAGTTACAAAAAAGTTACATTTTTTCCAATTAACCACATTAAAAAAGAGTTTTATAACAATAGATTTAAATCTACTCTTATAAAACTCTTAAAATTAAAATGGCTCCGTGGAGAGGATTCGAACCTCCAACCTATCGGTTAACAGCCGAGTGCTCCACCATTGAGCTACCACGGAATAATCCAGAGTTTGTTCCC